>NZ_WSEN01000004.1 GCF_009758255.1 Microbacterium sp. MAH-37 | reverse complement strand
CGTCCAGCGGGATCGCGATGTTCGTCGTCGTACCGCTGATCGTGCGAGCAGTCACATCCCGAGGACGAGGAGCAGCATTCTTCTCCTCATCCACCGCGAGGATCTGGATAGTGATGTATCCCGCGTCCACCTGACCGTTCTCGTCCACGGCGTTGTACGTCGCGTAGACCGTCTTCGCCTCAGGACCGGCACGGAAGCGCACCGCATCCTGCGACACGAACGCCTCACCGTCCTCGGGATCGATGAACGGCTCCACCAGCTCCGGCTGCACGTGCAGCGTCAGGTCATTGGGGTGCGTGTCGTTGTCCAGCACCGGGATCGTGACCACATCACCCGCACGCACCACCGCGGTGTCGTCATTCGCCACCGGCGGCAGCAGCTTGTCCGGCGCGGGGATCGGAATCACCACCACATCGCCCTCAGCGGTCTTGGACCCGTTGGAGATCCGGTACTTGATCCGCACCTGCTCGTCCAGACCGCCCTGGTCACCGATCCGCAGTGTCTCGTGGTTCAGCACCGACACCGAGACTCCGCTGCCTGGCTCGACCGTCACCGACTGGACGACCAGCAGCCCGCCCGCAGGATCGGTGTCGTTGTTCAGCACGCCGACGAGCACCTCGCCGCCGGTGGGCAGCAGCGCCACATCGCGCACCGCGATCGGCGCGCGATCCTCTTCGGTCTGCTCCTCGACATCGATGCGCACGAGCCCGGTCGCCGACGGCACACCGGCCGTGACGAGGTACTGCACGTAGTAAGTGCCGGGAGCCTGCGTCTTGAACGTGAACGTCTTGTTGGGGTAGTCGGGGGTGATGGTCGTGCCGTCGACATCCCCCACGCTCGCGAGACGCAGCGGCTCCTTGCTCGAGCTGGTGTCGTTCGCCAGCGGCGACACCGTCACCTGCTGACCGACCTTGGTCACCACGTGATCCGCGTTGGTCTTCGGCAGCGTCGATCCGACCGGACGCACATCCAGCTGAATCACACCGGTCGCCAGCTCTCCCGAGCCGTCGGCGACGACGACCTGCACCTCGTGGCGGCCGGGCGGGCTCGACACGGCTCGATACGTGATCTGTCCATCAGTCGTGAAGTCGACCTCGTCGCCCCCTGCGGCGACCACATCCTTCAGATAGACGTCGTCACCATCCGGGTCGATCCAGTCCGGCAGCACGTTGTACGACACCGTGCCGCCCGCCTCCACAGCCAGGGAGCTCTTCCGCTTCGGCTTAGGAGCGCCGTTCACACTCCAGTCGTGCACCGACACCGTGACCTTCGCCGTGTCCGTGCCTTTACGACCGTCATCGACCTCATACTCGAAGGTCGCCGCACCGGACGCGTCCTCCGGCACCGCGATCTGCAATGCACTGCCGTTGTTGATCGGCTGCACCTCACCGACCGAGGGCTGCTTGCTCGACAGAGACGCCACCAGCACGTCACCGTCGGCGTCGGTGTCGTTGTCCAGCACCGGCAGGAACGTCGTACCGCCAGGACGCACACCGAACTCGTCGTCCTCGGCGACCGGCGCCGTGTTCTTGTCGCTGCGCTCCGGGAGTGATGTCTCCACCGTCTCCTCGGTGGTGTTCTCCTCTTCCTCGGTCTCGCCCTCCGGAGGAGTGATGTCGTTCCAGTTGTCGACCTGCTGCAGACTGTCGGTGGCGATCCAGGCCATGCCGCCGATGACATCGTTCAGCACCACGACGTCCCTGTTCACGCGGAAGGTCAGACTCGCCGACGGCTTCAGACCAGGGATCCGCTCCGACAGGTCGCTCCCGTCGCCCGCGCAATCGCGCACGAATGCACCGGAACCGGCCCATGCACCGTACGTGCACCCGGCGACATGGACCGGCGCCGCGGGGACGCCCTGTCCCTTGACGCTCGTCGCGGCCGCCTCGCCGCCGTCCAGCGGCACGCGCAGCAGCGCGGAACCGGTCGCCACGGCGACGGCATCGGTGTCGCCGGATGCCTGCTGCAGCACCGCGGAGTCGGCGTCGTCGATCTCCGTGCGGAAACCGCCGGGTGTCATGACGACGCCCTGCTCGCGGTCGAGCACCACCGGCGTCGCGCCCACCGCCGTGATCGACGGCTCGCTGCCTGCCTTCAGCCCGTCCACGGCGGCCGACGTCGGCTCTCCCGGGTCGCCCTGCGGGCTGACCGGGATCGTGTACACCGCGGACTCTGCGGGCGACACGGCATAGACGGTGCCGTCGTCACCGACGGTGACGTCGGCGTCCTTGCCGAGCTCCGCCACCGGCTCGCTGGCCGCGAACTCGAATCCGCTGAGGTTCTGCGGCGGGACGACCCAGAGGTCGCCGGAGCCGGGATCGAGGATGGCCGTGGTCTGGTCGCCCAGCGCCACCTTCGCCGACCCGGGGATGCTCGTCGCGTCACCGAGCGCGACCGTGGCGGGGTCGACCGGGGTCAGCGTCGCCTCGTCGCGATTGACGACGACGACAGTCGACTCGTCCTGCAGGATGTCGAACTCCTGGCCGGTCGTGCGCAGACCGCCGTCGAGCAGCGTCGACTCGTTGTTGAAGTGCCCCACCAGCAGGTCCGACGACTTCGTGATCCACACGCCACCGTCGTTCAGATCGACCTCGGTCGTGGGGTTGCCGTCGTACGCCAGCGCCAGCGTGGTGATCGTCACCGCACCGACGGTCACCGCAGCCGCCGAGGCCAACGTCTTCGGCCGCGTCCTGAGCCAGCCAAACGCCTTCATACCGGTTCTCCTGCGATGCTCATCGATGTCAGTCCGCCCTCGGCGCTGTCCACACGGTCCCCAGGCACGTCCGCCCATCGTAAGTCATCGACCCTGCACACCACGATGGGGAGCACTGCCCATCCTTCAAACGGCGCGCCAGCAGCCCTCCACGTGGTCGTCCACCATTCCCGCGGACTGCATCAGCGCGTACATGGTCGTGGGGCCGACGAACCGGAATCCGCGCCGCCGCAGCTCCTTGCTCAGCGCGGCGGATGCCGGGATCACAGCCGCCACGTCCGACAGCGCCGCCGGCCGCACGGCGGCGGCAGGCGGAGCGAACGACCACATCAGCTCGTCGAGCTCGCCGTCGGCCATCGCGTCCACCAGGGCGGCGTTGCCGATCACGGCCTCGATCTTGGCGCGGTTGCGCACGATCCCGGCATCCGTCATCAACCGCTCGACGTCGTCGCCATCGAACCGCGACACGACGGCCGGATCGAAACCGCGGAACACCTCGCGGAAGCGCGGGCGCTTGCGCAGGATCGTGATCCAGCTGAGACCCGCCTGGAACCCCTCGAGCGACATCTTCTCGAACAGCGCACGGTCTCCGCGCAGCGGCACGCCCCATTCCTCGTCGTGGTAGCGCCGGTACTCGTCGTCGTCGCCGACCCAGGCGCAGCGTGCGCGCCCATCGGACGCGGTCAGGAGGGAAGCCATGCTCCCCACGCTATCCGGAGCCGCCGACGCGAGCGGATGCGCGGCTCAACCGGCCAGGTACCGGTCGAGCGGGTCGAGCAGCGGCTGCGAGCGCGAGTCGGCGACCGCGGCGGCGCCGACGGCGCACGCGCCCGCCAGAGCACGTCCGGCCTCGATGCCCTGAGCGAGCCCGATGGTGAGTGCCGCGCAGAACGCGTCGCCGGCGCCGACGGTGTTCACCACCTCGGTCTTCACCGCCGGGGCGGCGGCGACCCGAACTCCGTCCTCGAACAGCTCCGCACCGTCACCGCCGTAGGTCACCGCCACGCGCCTGGCAGTGCGCAGCGCGGGGATGAGAGCGAACTCGGTCTCGTTCACGATGATCAGGTCGGCTCGCTCGAGCACGTCGTCGGGGAGGTCCATGGCCGGAGCCGCGTTGAGCGCGAAGAAACCCGTCGCCTTGGATGCCAGACGGCGGATGACGTCCATCGAGACCTCGAGCTGGGCCAGCACCGCCTCATCGGCGCCGAAGTCGACGCCGTCGAGGCTCACGGCGCCGTTGGCCCCCTCGCACACCGCGATCTGGTTCTCGCCGGCGCGATCGACGACGATCAGCGCGACGCCGGTGGGTTCCGCGGCGGTACGCACGTCCGCCACGTCCACACCCGCCTCGATCAACGACTGCCGCATGGCTTCCCCGTCCGCATCGGGGCCGACCGCACCGATCATGCGCGTGCGGGCGCCCAGCCGTGCGGCGGCCGCGGCCTGGTTCGCGCCCTTCCCGCCGGCTTCGCGCACCAGCCTGCCGCCGCCGACGGTCTCGCCGGCCTCTGGCAGCCGCTCGGTGCGCGCAGTCAGGTCGACGTTGATGCTGCCGACGACGGCGAGCGAGACGGGGTCGGTCATGATTCCTCCGGAGCCGTTTTCTGGGTCACTGCGCGGTCTGCACGACGGACAGCACGCCGGCCTTCGCCGACACGATGCACTTGGCAAGGTACACGGGGCCGGCGGCGACGGATGCGGTCTGGGTGAGGATCAGCACGGGGTCGGTCTCGTCGAGTCCGAGCAGTTCTCCGCGCGAGGAGCCGACGACGCCGGCGGTCACCTCGCACACCGCAGACACGAAGGATGCCGCGCCGCGCTGCGCGAGTGCGGCGAGGAGGCTGGATGCATCGCCTGCAGCCTCCTCGAGCACGGCGGCGATCGGCGTGCTGATGTCGCTGAGGTAGCGCCCGGCGGGCAGGTGCTCCTGCAGCAGGGCGACGGGCTCACCGGCTCGCTCGATGACGCTCTCCCGGAACCAGGTGTTGGCCTCGGCGTCGAGGCCGAGCCGGCCGCCGACGAAGTCGGTGGAGGGCTGCAGCACGAACTCCAGCTGGCGCACGCCTACGTCATCACCGGCATCCGCCAGCGCCTCCTCGAGGGGGCGGAGCTCCTCCAGCCCGACCACCGGAAGCGCGTCGGCGACGAAGCGCCCGACGCCGCGGCGAGTGCTGATCAGCCCGTCCTCCTCGAGCAGCATGAGCGCCTCGCGCACGACGGTGCGGGACACGCCGAGCGCTGCGCCGAGCTCGGTCTCGCGAGGCAGTGCGGATGCCAGGGGGAAGATACCCGCGCGGATGCCCTCGGCCAGCCGCGAGTAGACCGCGACGCGGAGGGGCTGGCCGACGGACACCGTCAGTGGTCGGTCCAGGAACTGCTGGGTCGCCGTCATCGCGCCTCCTTCTGGTTGCACGGAACATCGTGCCTCGCCGGCAATTCAATCACGTCCGACCGGTCTTGCAGATGTTCTACCTGAGAGGTATAACATCATATTGCTTGGGAGCCGCGGTCCGCGGCCCTCATCCCGGACAAAGGAGTCGACTTGCCGACCACACCCGACGCATCCGTCATCGATCGGCCCGCGGCGATCCGCGGCGGCCGTGCCCTCGCCCTCGTCTCGACGCTGATCCTCACCGTCGTCGCCTTCCAGCTGAACTCGAGCATGATCACCCCGGCGCTGCCGGACATCTCCGCCCAGCTCGGCGCCCCGATGGACGCCGTGTCGCAGGTGTCGTCGCTGTTCTTCCTCGCCGGCGCAGTAGGCGGCGTCGTACTCGCCCGCTGGAGCGACTTCATCGGCCGAAAGCGCGCCCTCCTGATCGTGCTGGCCCTCATCGTGCTGGGCACCGTGCTGTGCATCTTCGCGCCGAACCTTCCGGTGCTGCTGCTCGGCCGCGTGCTGCAGGGCGCCTCCAGCGCGGCGTTCCAGATCTCGTACGTGATCCTGGCCGAGACCCTGCCTGCCGCGGTCTTCCCCACCACGCTCGGAGTGCTCACCGCCATCAACGGCGGCGTGGGCGGCGTTGATGGCTGGATCGGCGGACTGCTCGCCGACGAGTTCGGGTTCCGATCGCTGTTCGTCGTGATCCTCGTCGTGGCCGTGGTGGCGATCGTCTGCGTGGCCTTCGCCGTGCCCCGCGACGGCGAGCCGTCCTCGACGGGCCGGATGGACTGGTGGGGCGCGGCCGCGCTCTCGGCCGGCCTGATCTGCATCACCTACTTCGTCTCGACAGGCTCGGCCCAGGGCTGGTTCGCACCGCTCACGCTGGCTTTCCTGGCCGGCACGGTGGTGTCGTTCGTGCTCTTCGTCGTCATCGAGAAGCGCCGCCGCACTCCGCTCATCGCCGTGCACCACCTGCGCTCGCGCCAGGTGTGGCCGGTGCTCGCGACCACCGTGCTCACGCTGTCGAGCGTGTTCGCCGTGATCAACTTCACCGTCGTCATCCTCAGCCAGGACGAGACCGTCGGCTTCGGACTGAACGCATCCACCTCGGCGCTGCTCTTCCTCGCGCCGCCGGCCATCATCGGCCTGGCCGCTGCTCCCGTGTCCGGATGGCTCGCCGGCCGGTTCGGCTGGATCCCGATGCTGCGCATCGGCATGGTGCTCTCGGTGCTGACCCTGATCGTCATCGCCATCGCACCGCAGAGCCAGTGGATGGTGTTCGCCATGATCGCCGTGCTCGGTGTGGCGTACAACGGACTGGTGCTCACCACCACCAACGGCCTCGGCGTGCTGCAGTCCCCCACCGAGGCACCGGCGATTCTGCCGAGCATGAACAGCACGGCGTTCGGCTTCGGGGCCAGCCTGGGCATCGCCATCGTCGCGCCGTTCGTCGCATCCGGCGGCATCGGCGGCTACACCACTGCACTGTGGATCTCGGTCGGGATCAGCGTGCTCGCCCTGACCGCCACCCTGTTCATCGTGCCGAAGACCGACCGCCCGTGACCATGCACTCCACCGAGAGCACCGCAGAGAAGGAGCACCCGTTGCCCGCATCCGACTTCCGCCCGCTGTACTTCGACTGCGACACCGGGATCGACGACTCGCTCGCGCTGGCGTACCTGCTGGCGTCACCCGAGGTGGAGCTGGCGGGCATCGGCACCGTGTGCGGCAACACCGGCGCCGCGCAGGCGGCGCGGAACACCCTCGGCCTGCTCGCCCTCGCCGGCCGCGACGACGTGCCGGTCGCCGTCGGCCGGCACGACTTCCTCACGCACGCGTTCGACGGCGGGGCGAAGCATGTGCACGGCGAGAACGGCGTCGGGAACGTGACGCTGCCGGAACCGTCCCGCGCGCCGGCCGAGGGCACGGCCGCCGAGATGCTGATCCGGCTCTCTCACGAGTACGCCGGCACGCTCGAGGTCGTGGCCGTCGGACCTCTGAGCAACCTCGCCACGGCCCTCGAACTCGACCCGACGCTTCCCTCCCGGGTGGCGCGGGTGACACTGATGGGCGGAGCCGCACTCGTGGCAGGGAACATCAGCCCGGTGGCCGAGGCGAACATCGGCAACGACCCGGCAGCCGCGGCGGCCGTCCTCGCCGCGCCCTGGCCCGTGGTCGTCGCCCCGTTGGACGTGACCCTGGAGAACGTCTTCGAGGAGGAGCACCGCGCGCTGCTGCTGGCCTCGGACTCACCCGTGGCGCGAGCCGTCGGCGAGATGCTCGACTTCTACATGGACTTCTACGTCGCGACCTACGGCGTGCGATGCTCCGCGCTGCACGATCCGCTCGCTGCGGCGCTCGCGGTCGGCCAGGTGGTGCCGACGAACGCGCCCGCCGTTCCGGTGACCGTCGACACGACTGACGGCCCCGGGCGCGGTCAGCTCATCGCCGACCTGCGCGGCCAGCGCGTCGGCCCGTTCGATCACGCCGGCGCCAATGTGCGCATCGTGCTGTCGACGGATGCTCCGCTCGCCGGCATCCTGGCCGAGCGAGTGGCCAACCCGCCGCGCTGATCCCGCGGAGAACCTGGCGAATGTCGCATTTGGCCGCATCCGGCGTCCGGATGCGGCCAATTGCGACATTCCTCGAAGGGGTCAGGCGCGCTTCTGCTGCTTGCGCAGTTCCTTCTCCGAGATCGGAGCCTGGCCGGAGGCCTTCAGCGCGGCGTAGTGCGCGCGCGCCTCGTCCTGCCGCTGCTGCTCGATACCCGAGGCGATGGGTGCGCGGACGTGCTCCGGCTCGTAGCCGAAGGCGTTCACGAGGTCGAGCGCATAGGGGCGCAGCCGCGCGCACAGCCGATCGATGTAGCTCGAGACGGCGGCGGCGCGCTGGGTGGAGAGCCGGCCGTTGATGAGGTGCCAGGCGAGGTGCTTCTCGATCAGCTGCAGTCCGAACAGGTCGCGCAGCCAGGTGAGCACCTTCTTGGTCTCGGCGTCCTCGACCTTGTGCACGGCGTCGGTGAACGCCTCCCACTGCAGCAGCTCGCCATGCGCGCGGGCCGCCTCGATGAGCTCGGCCTGGTTCTCGTTGAACAGCTTCTCGCCGAGGACCTTGTCCTTGCCGGCGGGGCGGAGACGCCCTGCGATATCGGCGACCATCTGCTGCACGCGCTCGGTCAGCAGCTCGTGCTGCTGCTCCTCGCGCAGGCCCAGCTCCACTGAACGAGCGGTGGACCCGAGATCGGCGACCGCCTGGCCGAGTGCCCGGAGCCCTGCGCCGTGGAACACCTTGCCGGCGGTCTGGCCGACCGCGTACTTGGCCAGCGCCGCGGCATCCTTGCCCTTGAACTGCTTCGCGTAGTCGGTGAGCAGACGCTTGCCGACCAGCTGCAGCAGGATGTTGTTGTCGCCCTCGAAGGTGACGTAGATGTCCAGGTCCTGTCGCAGGCCGACCAGGCGGTTCTCGAACATGAAGCCGGCTCCGCCGCAGGCCTCGCGGGCCTCCTGCAGCGTGTCCAGGGCGTGCCAGGTCGACAGCGGCTTGAGCGCCGCGGCGAGGGTCTCGAGGTCCTCGCGGTCGTTCGGCGTGTCCGTGCGGCCGGAGAACACGCCGTCGAACTTCTGCAGGAACTCGTCGTGCGCGAAGATCTGCGCGTAGGTGGTGGCCAGACGCGGCAGCAGACGGCGCTGGTGCTTGCCGTAGTCGAGCAGCACGACCTCCTGCCCGTCGGCGCCGTCGAACTGGCGGCGCTGCGTGGCGTAGGTGATCGCGATGTACAGGCCGAGGGCGGATGCCCACGACGAGGCGCCATCGAGCGAGACGCGCCCCTGCACCAGGGTGCCGAGCATCGTGAAGAAGCGGCGACCAGGGCTGTCGATCGAGCTGGTGTACGTGCCGTCGGCGGCGACGTCGCCGTACTTGTTCAGCAGGTTGATCCGAGGGACGCGCACGTGGTCGAAGCTGAGCCGGCCGTTGTCGATGCCGTTCAGGCCGCCCTTGAGGCCGTCGTCCTCTCGGCCGATGCCGGGCAGGTCGACGCCGTCATCGCCGCGCAGCGGCACGTAGAAGCAGTGCACGCCGTGGTTCACGCCGTTCGTGATCAGCTGCGCGAACACGGTCGCCGCACTGGCGTGCAGGGCCGCGTTGCCGAGGTATTCCTTGGTCGCCGCGCGGAACGGCGTGTTGATGACGAACTCCTCCGTCTCGGGGTCGTAGGTCGCCGTGGTGCCCACCGCGGCGACATCCGATCCGTGCCCGATCTCGGTCATCGCGAACGCACCGGGGACGGAGAGGTCCATGATGCCTGGCAGCCACTTCCGGTGGTGCTCGGCCGTGCCGAGCTGCAGCACTGCCGAGCCGAACAGTCCCCACTGCACGCCCGACTTGATCTGCAGGCTGGGGTCGGCGGCGACCAGCTCCTCGAAACCGGCGATGTTGGCGCCGTTGTTCTCGGCGCCGCCGAACTCCTTCGGGAAGGCGCGGTGCACGGCCTTGTTCTCGACCAGCAGGTGCATCTGCGTGAGCACTCGCTCGCGGTGCTCGTCCTTGCCGAGCGAGTCGTCGCGCCAGAACGCCGAATCCTTGATCAGCTCCCGCGACTCGCGGCGAGTGTCGGCCCAGGTGCCCATCAGCAGCTCGCCCAGGCGAGCGACATCGATCTGCGGGGCAGGCGTGGAGGTGCGAACGGCGGCGTCGACCATGGTGAATCCTCTCGAGAGGGAGTCCGGGGATGATTCGATGGTAGGTCTACGACAACACTCGGGGAACTCCACTGTGGAACATCCCCAATCGGATGCCGCACCCCCCTCGCTCACTGTTGTCGCGACCCCACACCCGGCCGTGACCGCGCGGCCGGACCGCCGTCACTCGATCGCGTCGTCCGCTCGCTCGCGCCGACGTGTGCTGCCGTGCTCGGGGATGAGCCCGAAGTCGGTGAGCAGCTCACCGATCTGCGTGCCGTCGAGCTTGGCGAACAGCCGGTTGCGCAGGATGGCCGGCCCGGGCAGGCTCACATCGGCGCCGTCCCGCATCCGGCTCGTCGCGTTCAGCAGCGCCCGGATGTCGTAGGTCGAGCCGAACACCTCCGGCACACCGCGCTCCACGCCGAGCAGGCGGTAGGCGGCCTCCATGCCGGTGCGCACCGAGTACTCGGTCGTGAAGATGCAGTCGCGCGTGGTCTCGGCGAACTGGCCGATGAACGCGAAGTTCTGCGCCCCCTCGGGCACCACGTCCGGCCGGTCTCCGGCCTTGCGCGGCATGAAGAACGAGGTGACGTACGGCATCATCACCGGCACGGCCGTCGCCGCGTCGCGCGCGAGTTCGTCGATCTGGTCGACCGGAACTCCCAGGTGGTAGAGCCACTCCCGCGTGATCTCCTCACCGGTGGACTCCTGCAGCGTCTTGCCGGTGTAGTCGCCGGGCACGTCGACGAACAGGCCGTACACCCAGACCACGATCTGGTCGGCGGGCTGGTTCTTGAAGTGCGGCTGCCGGTTGACGGTCCAGCTCATCAGCCACGACGAGTCGCGCGCCGTCACGATGCCGCCGGTGACGACCTTGCCGCTGAAGGGGTCGCGCTTGGCGATCCGCTCGATGTACTCCGGGATGCGCCGGTCCAGCGTGGTCACCGTCGCCGACTCCCACTTGGTCTTCTCGATGTCGCCGCAGAACACCTCCGGGCGGCCGAAGGACGGATCCTTCGCCGCGATGTTCTGCCACAGCGCCCAGCCTGCCGCCGGCGAGGCATCCACCTTCGCGGCGGTGTGCCGGTCGCCCTCGTCCGAGTTCTCGGTGAGGCCGCCGATCGTGGCGAGCACGAGATCGTCGGCGCCGAGGTCGACGCCGCCGGACTCGCCGTCGCGGGTCCAGTGGATGCGAGTGGCCCGCTTGCCGGCATCCGAGATCTCGAAGTCGATGTCGGTCACCTGCGTGTCGAAGTGGAACGTCACACCCTGGTCGAGCAGCCAGCGGTACATCGGCAGCACCAGCGACTCGTACTGGTTGTACTTGGTGAACTTCAGCGCCGACAGGTCGGGAAGACCCCCGATGTGGTGCACGAACCGGTGCAGGTACAGCTTCATCTCGAGGGCGGAGTGCCACTCCTCGAAGGCGAACATGGTGCGCCAGTACAGCCAGAAGTTGCTCCTCAGGAACTCGTCCGAGAACACCTCGTCGATCCGCTTGTCCTCCATGTCCTCGCGAGTGGCGAGGTAGACGTGCAGCACCTCGCGCTGCGCCTTCTCGCTGAGCGCGAAGCGGTTGTCCGTGTGGGCGTCCTGCCCCTGCTTCTCGGTGACGCGGCACAGCGAGAAGTTCGGATCGTCCTTGTTCAGCCAGTAGAACTCGTCGAGCACGCTGGCGCCCTCGATCTCGAGCGAGGGGACGGTGCGGAAGGCGTCCCACAGGCACTCCATGTGGTCTTCCATCTCGCGACCGCCGCGGATCACGAACCCCTTCTTCGGCTTGCGGATGCCGTCCAGCGCACCACCGGGAAGAGGCAGACGCTCGAGAATGGTGATGCGGTCACCGCTGAGCTGCCCGTCCCGGATCATGAACAGGGCCGAAGACATCGACGCGAGGCCCGCTCCCACGAACCAGGCGGACTTGCGATCGACTCCCTCCGGCTTGCGCGGCCTCGCGAACGCCTCGTAGTTCCCGGTGCTGTAGTACATGCCTCGCCCCTCCCGAAGATGAATACGTGCCGAACCTAACGCGGCACGGGCGAAATGGCCAGGGACGCTCGCCGGACTTTTTCCACCGTTCACCGGGATCGGCACCTGCGGCGAGATCACCACCGCCTGACGACGGTCAGTTCGCGGCGATGACCTCGAGCACCGCCTCGCCGTAGGCGTCGCGCTTCTTGGCGCCGATGCCGGTGATGCCGTCGAGCGCCGAGGGCGACGCGGGACGGTGCTCCGCCAGCGCGCGCAGTGTGGCATCGCCGAACACGATGTACGCCGGCACACCCTGCTCGCGGGCGGTCTCGGCGCGCCAGGCACGCAGCGCCTCGAACAGCGGCCGGTCGCCGGCATCCAGCGAATCGGATGCCGCAGACTTGCGCGTCTTCGCCACGGACACCCGCCCGATGATGTCCTTGCGCAGCGGCACCGGCGTCTCGCCACGCAGCACGCCCGCGGCCGCCTCGCCCGGCGCGAGGGTGCCGTACTCGCCCTGCGCCACGAGGATGCCGCCGGCGAGCAGCTGCCGCACGACGCTGCGCCAGTCCTGCTCGGACAGGTCGCCGCCGATGCCGTAGGTGGCGATCTTCTCGTGCCCGAACCTGCGGATGCGCTCGGTGGACGAGCCGCGCAGGATGTCGATGATCTGTCCTGCGCCGAACGCCTGGTTGCGCTCGCGCTTGAGGCGCACGATCGTGGACAGCAGCTTCTGCGCGGGGATCAGCCCGTCGAAGGTCTCGGGCGGTTCGAGGCAGGTGTCGCAGTTGCCGCACCCTTCGACTCTCCCGGCTCCGCCGGTTTCGCTCAGGGACCGAGCCTCCGGAAGGGTCTGCCCGAAGTACTCGAGCAGGTTCTGCCGACGGCACGAGACCGTCTCGCACAGCGCGAGCATGGCGTCGAGGTGCTGCCCCATGCGCATCTTGAAGGTGCGGTCGCCCGGGCTCTGGTCGATGAGCCGGCGCTGCTGCACGACGTCGCCCAGGCCGTAGGCCATCCACGCCACCGACGGCTCGCCGTCGCGCCCGGCACGGCCGGTCTCCTGGTAGTAGCCCTCGACCGACTTGGGCAGGTCGATGTGCGCCACGAACCGGACATCCGGCTTGTCGATGCCCATGCCGAACGCGATCGTGGCGACCATGACGACGCCCTCCTCCCGCAGGAAGCGCGCCTGATTCGCCGCGCGCACCTCGGCAGGGAGACCCGCGTGGTACGGCAGCGCGTCGAAGCCCTGAGCGACCAGGTGATCGGCGGTCTGCTCGACCGACTTGCGGCTGAGGGCGTAGACGATGCCGGCAACGGGACCCGCCTCGGCCATGGAGCGGATGAAGGCGACCAACTGCCTGCGCGGGTCGACCTTCGGCACGATCCGGTACTGGATGTTGGGGCGGTCGAAGCTCGCGACGAAGTGCTGCGCGCCGTCGAGGTGCAGCCGCTCCGTGATCTCCTGGTGCGTGGCACGGGTGGCGGTGGCGGTGAGCGCCATGCGGGGCACCCCGGGGAACCGCTCGCCGAGGTCGCCCAGAGCCAGGTAGTCGGGCCGGAAGTCGTGACCCCACTGCGACACGCAGTGCGCCTCGTCGATCGCGATCACGCTGAGCGTGCCGCGCTGCAGCAGCGCCGTGGTCTGCGCGTTCGCGAGCCGCTCCGGCGCGACGTAGATGAGGTCGAGCTCGCCGGCCAGGTAGTCGCGCTCCACCGCGCGTCGCTCGTCGAGCGACTGGGTGGAGTTGAGGTACGCGGCCCGCACGCCGTTGGCGCGCAGCGCGTCGACCTGGTCGTGCATCAGCGCGATCAGCGGGCTGATCACCAGTCCGGTGCCCTCGCGCACCAGCGCGGGCACCTGGTAGGTGATCGACTTGCCGCCGCCGGTGGGCATGAGCACGACGGCGTCGCCGCCGGCGACCACCTGCTCGACGATCGCGGCCTGATCGCCCCGGAACGCGTCGTAGCCGAACACGGTGCGCAGCGCCTCGAGCGGCGTCGGGTAGCGGCTGGGCGCGGGACGGCCCTGCACGGGACCGGCCTGCGCTGTGGCGGATGCCGGCGGAGCTGCCTGTGCGACCGGTGCCATGGGGCCCTGACCCCAGTCCAGCGGCGGTTCGTAGCCGTCCTCCGGCGGTATCCAGTCGAGGTCCTCCGGCTCACCCCAGGGCTCGTCCGGGTACGGCGGCTCGTCGTACGAGGGCGTGTGCTGCGGCATCCCTCCAGGGTAACCACCGCCGCCGACGCCGGCCGTCGTTCTCCACAGCCGCGTTCCCCCCAGTTCCGGTCTCACTCGTTGCGGGTTCCGGCCGCCGACCACCCGCAACCATCCGAACCGGAACGCCGCGTCCGTCTTCCGCATCTGCTCCGGTCGCACTCGTTGCGGGTGTCCGGGACGGAACACCCGCAAGCAGTGAGACCGGAGCCGAGGGAGAGATCGGACACGACGGAGGGCCGGGGCCCACACGGAAGGCCGGGACCCCGCGGGAGCCCGGCCTTCCGTGTGACTGCTACTTCGCGTCGACGGTCAGCACCGTCCGCACCGCGGAGTCGCCGTACTGCACGACGCCGAGGTACTTGCCCGTGTCGAGTCCCGACCAGCCGAGATCGTAGCTCGTCGCCTGGCCGCGCGTCGCGGCGAGCGGGTTCGGCGTCGCGGTGAGCGAGCCCTCCCCGGCCTTCTGCACGTTGGCGTAGGTCATGTCCCAGGTCATCGGGTCGGTCGTGCTGTAGATGTTCGCGACCACGAGGTAGGTGCCCGCGGTCGGTGCCGCCACCGTGACCTGCTCGTCGGCCGAGGCCGTCGCCGACTGCCACTTCTCGTAATAGCGCAGGTCGTCCGGCGCGACGACGCGGAAGACGGTCAGGTCGAGGTCGCTGCCCGAGTCGTCGGACGAGTCGAGGTCGAACCGCGAGAGCGTGGTGCCCTCGGGAACGTCCACGATCCACGCGACGTCCTTGTTGTCGTCGCCGGACTTCTCGTCGCCGCTGTGGCCGTCGACGGGGTTGGCCTCGTCGACGAGCATCGTGAACGGAGCCAGACCGCTGAGGTTCAGCGGCAGGTCACCGTTCAGACCCGGCGTGATCTCGACCGTGGTGGTGCCGTCCGCGCCGGTGCCCGAGGTCTCGGCCGGAGCATCCGCCGTCACGGGGAACACCGCCAGCGGCGAGCGCACCGTCCCTGCCGACCCCTTCCAGGTGAGCGAGCCGGTGGCCCACTTCTCGACGGGAGCGGAAGTGGCGTCGAACGTGACTGTGAACGACTTCGACTCGCCGGCCTTCGAGAAGTCCAGCGTCGCCGGCGAGACGGTCACGTCCACACCGGGGATCTGCGCCTCGGCGGTGTAGCTGCCCGCGGCGGTCGAGGTCACCGTGCGGGTGACGGTCTGCTCGCTGGCCAGCGTGCCGATCGAGATCGACGCCAGGTTCAGGTCGCTGCCGTCGATCGGCTCGACGCCGTCGAAGGCCGCCAGGCCCTTGCCCTCGAGGAACGCCGCCCAGTCGGCGGCACCGTTCAGGTACAGCAGGCCAGGATTCAGGTAGCGCTTCGGATCGACCTGACCGGCGCCCTGCTGGAACGGGTCGGTGTTGTTCGAGCCGTCGGCGTTCACCGTGTCGTACGCCGTGGTCATCAGCGCGGACTTGATCTCGGCCGGTGCCGCGTTCGGGTGCTCACCGAGGTACAGCGCGCCGAGGCCGGCGACGTGCGGTGAGGCCATCGAGGTGCCCGACAGGATGCCGAAGGTCGGCTGGTGCTTGGCGCGGTTGTTCGTCGCCGCGAGGATCGCGACGCCGGGGGCCGCCACATCGGGCTTCATGACGTCGGAGCCGTCGGCCAGCATCGGGCCGCGGCTCGAGAACCCGGCGATCTGCGGGACGGGGGTCTCCTTGCCGGTGACGTTCTCGCTGACCAGGGTGATCGGCTTGTCCGTGCCGCTGCGCGCGTAGGCCACGACGGCGTCGTGGTGCGCGGCGGCCAGATGCACGGTCGGCACCGAGTGGAAGTCGTTGTCTAGCGAGTCGGCTCCGCCGGGCACGTTCACCAGGACCATGCCGATGCCTCCGGCATCCTTCACGACCTGCGACTTCTCGGCACGCGCGTTCTCACCGCGGTCGCAGACCACGATGTGTCCGCTGACCTTCGCGGGGTCGAGCGTGCCGGGCAGGCAGAGATTCGCGTTCTCACCGGCGGCCGCATCGGCCGCGTAGATCGACGGTCCGGTGACCTTCTCGCCGAACGGCACGCTCACAGAGGCGCCGGCCTGCTGGAAGCCCTCGAACTCGACGGTGCCCTCCCAGGTCGGGATGGTGGATGCCGCGACGGTGGTGTACCACGGCGAGGCATGGTCGGCCGTGGACGCATCCGGACCGCTGTTGCCCGCGCTGACCGCGACGAAGACGCCGGCGGCGGCCGCGTTGAAGAACGAGATGTCCTCCGGGGCGAGCGTCGTGGTCGCGGCTCCGCCTCCGATCGAGTAGTTGATGACGTCGACGCCATCGGCCACCGCGGTGTCGATCGCGCCGAGCAGGTCGCTCAGGGCGCAGATGTCGTCGGTGTTGTCGGCGGGGTCGGGCCCGTCGTAGCAGGCCTTGTACGCGGCGACCTTCGCCGCAGGAGCGACACCCGAGATCGTGCCGAAGTCGACGCCCTCCACCGAGGCCCTCACGCCGAAGTTCCCGGCTGCAGTGCTCGCCGTGTGCGAGCCGTGGCCGGCACCGTCGCGCGGAGACAGCACGTCGTACTGGAAGTCGAAGCCCGCGGCCTGCGCACCCTTGTAGAAGTACTGCCCGCCGACGATCTTCGTCGAGTACGACTTCTTGTCCCACTCCTGACCCTGCACGATCCTGCTGCGGAAGGTCGCACCGTCGGACTTGTCGTAGTAGACGTAGGTGCCGTCGGAATAGGGCTTGTCGCCGGACTGCTTCTGCTTCTTGAGCTGGTCTCCCGCGAAGGACGGGTGCTCCGGCGCGATGCCGGTGTCGACGACGCCGACCACGATGCCCTTGCCGGCATCCTGCAGGCCGCCGAGCTGGTCCCACACGCCACCGGAGCCGTCCTCGTCCTCGCCGAGGCCGAGGAAATCGGTCGAGGACACGGCATCCGGATGCCGGATCTCGTCGGGGTACACGCCGAGGACGTCCTTCGAAGCCTGCAGCTTGCCCACCTGTGCGCCGGTGAGGTCGGCGCTGAAGCCGTTCAGCGTCACCTGATAGGTCTGGTCCGGTGCGACGCCGGTCGCCTGGGCGAGCTTGCGCTGCTCGTTCTCGAGGTGCGCGACGTACTTCTTGGAGTTCTCGGAGCGCGCGTCGAGCTGCTTGCCCTTGCCGGGCTTGGTCGCCTTGAAGCCCTTCGTCTCGCCGGTGTAGGTCGCGAGGGGGTCCGCCTTCATCACCACGATGTAATGGCCGGGCGTCCCCTCGACGGGGGTCGGTGCTGTCACCTCCTCTCCTGCCGCTGCGATTCCTGCTGTCGCTGTCGAGGCGATGAACATCGCTGCGAGGGTGCCCGCGGCGGTGAACATCCGGAGGGGAGTTCTTCTCATGGGGAGTTGTTTCCGATCGTTCCGGCGCGGCAGCAGTGCCGCACCGTTCCTCAACATAGCCCGCGCAGCGGACACCGGTGGTCCGCCCCGCCCGCACCGGATGACCCGCCCTCCGCGCCGGTAAACTCGGGGAATGGCCACCCGACCCGCGCTGAGCACGCGCACCCTGCTCGTCTGCGCTGCGATCGGCGTCGCCACCGGCATCCTGGGCGGGATCGCGGGCTGGATCACGCCTGTCGTGATCCCCACCCTGCCGATGATCTACGGTCTGGTGCTCGGCGTGCACGTCCTGCCGGGCATCATCGCGCAAGAGGTGCTGCGGCTGCCCCTGGTGGCGCTGATGACGCACGTCATTGCAGCACTGATCTCCAGCGCGTTCAATCCGGCCTGGGCGATGCGCTTCATCGGCACTGCACTGTTGTTCGGCGCGATCCAGGAGGGCGTTGCCGCGCTCACGCGGTACCGGGCCTGGGGCGCCTGGCGGTTCTTCATCTCGGCGGTGATCATCGGCGCGATCGTCGCCGTCGTGGTCTGGTTCGTCGTGGACATGGCCGCCCTCGACCTGTGGGTGCGGATCGTGTACCTGATCCTCGCCGTGCTGGGCCCTGTGGCCTGGACCGCCGTGGGACTCGCGATCGGGAACTCGCTGCGCAGGGCCGGCGTCGCAGCCCGTTGAGCTCCGCCGCCCGCTGGCAGATAAGGTGAGGCTCAGCTAAGTTGGAGGGGTACAGCTCCGCCGAGCGCCCTGACCCCGAGGTTCCTCCGTGCGCACATCCGCGCCCCTGCTCCGCGTGCGTGACCTCAGCATCACCCACGCCGATGCCGCGCATCCGTCGCCGCAGGGGGTCTCGTTCGACATCCGTCCCGGCGAGGTGGTGCTGCTGCTCGGCCCGAGCGGCTCCGGCAAGTCCACGCTCACGCTCGCGCTGAACGGACTCATCCCCCAGTCCGTGCCCGCCGAGGTCGAAGGCGCAGTGGAGGTCGCGGGGTTCGACGCCGCGAGCACACCGGTCGCCCGGCTCAGCGAGCACGTCGCGATGGTGTTCCAGGATCCCGATGCGCAGCTGGTCACAGGCACGGTGCTCGACGAGGTCGCGTTCGCCCTGGAGAACCAGCTCCTACCGCTCAGCGAGGTGCTCGTCCGCGCCGAGACCGCGCTGCGCCGCGTCGGCCTGTGGGAACGCCGCCGCTGGAACCCCGACCTGCTCTCCGGTGGCGGCCGCCAGCGGCTCGCGATCGCCTGCGCGCTGGCCATGGGATCCCGGATGCTGGTACTCGACGAGCCCACCGCGAACCTCGACCCGCAGGGAACGGCGGACGTGCACGCCGCGATCGCCGACCTGGTCGCCGAGGGCGATCGGGCCGTGCTGCTCGTCGAGCACGAGTACGGGGCAGCGTTGGAGTTCGCGACGCGGGTGCTGGAGCTGGGGCAGGACGGGCGGCTGGTGTTCGACGGGGATGCTGAGGCGTGGGGGCGCTCCGCGATGGAGCGGGAGGGGGGCGCTGCGCGATGGGCACCTCGTCCGGCATGCCCTCGCCCTCCGCTTCGCTCCGGGCTCCCGCCCGACCCGGTGCCACCGCCGGCCGAGGTGCCCATCGCTCCGCTCGGAAGCGACGGACGTCACATCCTGGAGGGGGGAGATAGGGGATCCGGCGCCTCCGGCCCCGCTGTCTCCGTCCACGACCTGCGCGTCGTGAAGCAGCGCGAAGAGATCCTGCGGGTCGACGATCTCGAGATCACCGCCGGGACGTTCACCGCGATCGTCGGCGCGAACGGCGCCGGCAAGACGACCCTCATCCAGGCCCTCGCCGGAGTCGTGCCGCCCGCCGCGGGCGCCGTGCGCATCGCGGGACTGGATGCCGGCACCGCGTCACCCCGGAGACTCGCCGCCCGCGTCGGCTTCGTGTTCCAGAACCCGGAGCACCAGTTCATCGCGCACACCGTCTTCGACGAGCTCGCGCACGGTCTGCGGCTTCAGCACGTTCCGGCATCAGAGATCGAGACGCGCGTGGCCGAGGTGCTGGAACGCTTCGACCTGACGCACAAGGCGCAGACGCATCCGTTCCTGCTCTCCGGCGGTGAGAAGCGCCGGCTGTCGGTCGGCACCGCGATCATCACCCGGCCGCAGGTGCTCGTGCTCGACGAGCCGACGTTCGGCCAGGACCGCGCCCGCGCGGCCGAGCTGCTCGGCCTTCTCACCGGCCTGCAGCAGCAGGGCACGACGATCGTCGTCGTCACGCACGACCTGCGCCTCGTCGCAGCGCACGCCACGCACACCGTCATCCTCGCGGACGGCCGGATGCTGGCCTCCGGGCCCACGGCGGACCTCCTCTCCGACCAGCCCCTCCTCGAGCGCGCATCTCTCATGCCGCGCGCGTTCGCGTCGCGATTCAGCACGCTCCGAAGCGCGGATACCGTGCCCGATCGCGACCTGGACGAAGAGGCACCGCGCGGCGAAGCGGCTCCGCCCGTCCACGCGCCTGCCCCCCTGCCGTTTCTCCCCGCCGCCGGGGCACCTGACGTGTCGAGCGGAGCGATGGATACTCCTGAGCGAGCTGGCATCGGGTCTGGCGGGAGCGATCCTGCGGGACGCGCCAGCGGCCCGGAGGATCGCGGGGGCATGTCTCGCCCAGGAGTATCCATCGCGGAGCGCCCCCACCAGACGCTGTCCCACTCCACCGATCCATACGCGGAAGCCCCCGCCCCCGCGCGTCACTGGCTCCATCACCTGAACCCCCTCGCCAAGGCCCTCCCGGTCATCCCGGCGATCGTGCTCCTGGTGTTCGCGCGCGACCTGCTCACGCCCGCGCTGTTCCTCGTGCTCTCATACCTCGTGATCCTCAGCGGCACCCGGCTGACCCGGCGCATGGCTCTGCTGCTGTTCGTCGCCGTTCCCGTGGGCCTGGCCGCGATCACGCTGGGCTTCTCGCTGTGGGTGTCGCCGACGCTGGTCGCCGGCACTCCCGGCATCCTGAGCATCGGCGACTGGACCCTGCGCACCGGCGCCCTCGCGATCGGTGCGGCCACCGCACTGCGCCTGGGGGCGATCCTCGCCCTCGCGCTGATCGGCGGTCTCACCACGACCGGCACCGATCTGGTGCGCGCGGGCGTGCAGCAGCTGCGCATCCCGTACCGGATCGGGTACACGGCGCTCGCCGCCTACCGCTTCGTGCCGCGGTTCGGGTACGAGCTGTCGATCATCCGCGCCGCGCACCGGGTGCGCGGTCACCACGGCGGCAGAGGCCCGTTCGCCAGGCTGGCCCGTGGCTGGGGCTACATCGTGCCGCTCCTCGCCGGCGGCATCCGGCACGCCGAGCGGGTCGCGCTGGCGATGGATGCCCGCGCCTTCGGCGCCCACCCCACCCGCACCGAGCGCCACCTGGTGCCGTGGCGCGTGCGCGACACGGTGTTCGCGATCGCCGTGCTCGCCGCCTCCGCCGCCCTTCTCCTCGCGACCTTCCCCTGGACCCCGATCGGAGCCTCATGAGCAAGATGGTCAAGCCCGAGACGCAGGATCTGCTGCATCTGACGGTGCTGCGCACCGAGCACCTCAGCCCGCACTGGGTGCGGGTCACGTTCGGCGGCGGGGAGGTCGACCGATTCCGGCCGATGGGCTACGACCAGTGGTTCCGGCTGTTCCTGCCGCTCGGCGGTGAAGCCGCCCTCGAGCGGGTGCCGGCGAAGGCGAACGGGATGCTCGGATACCTGAAGTTCCTCCGGATCCCCGACGGCGAACGCCCGGTGATGCGCAACTACACCGTGCGCGCGCACCGCGCGGCGACTGCGCATGCCGGCGCCGAGATCGACGTCGACTTCGTGCTGCACGGCTCGGCGGCCGCGGGCACTGCGGGCCCCGCATCCCGCTGGGCTGAGACCTGCCACGCCGGCGAGCACGTGCTGATCATCGACGAGGGAGTCATGTTCAACCCCGAGCGGGGCGTCGACAGCGTCGTGCTCGTCGGCGACGAGACCGCGCTGCCGGCGATCGCCGGCATCTGCGCGTCGCTCCCCGCATCCGCGACGGGCGTCGCGATCGTCGAGGTGCCGGATGCCGCGGATGCCCTGGACTTCCCGCATCCGGACGGTGTGGAGCTGCGCTGGGTTGTGCGCTCCGGGGCGGAGGAGCCCGGTGTCGCGGCGTTGGCGGCGCTGCGCGGTGCCGCGCTGCCGGACGCTCCGTTCCACGCCTACGTCGCCGGAGAGCAAGCCCTCGCCACAGGCGGGCGCCGGCTGCTCGTGAACGAGCGCGGGGTCGACAAGTCCCGGGTCAGCTTCACCGGCTACTGGAAGATCGGCGCCGCGTCCCCGGCATCCCGCGCATCGCGCGAGGCCGCCGCCCGGCCGACCGCCTGAGGCGCGCGCGACTCTGCCGCTCGCGCGCGGCGGATGGATCTGCAGATGGCAGATGCTGCGCGGCGAGTCCCGCCGCCGGACGCAGAACCGTCCGCCATCCGCGAGCCAGGCTCCCTCGCGAGACCACCAGCCCTTTCACCCGGCCCAGTTCTGATCTGCACCCGGCGGATCGATCTGCGGATGGCGGATGCTGCGCGGCGAGTCCCGCCGCCGAGCGCAGAACCGTCCGCCATCTGCAAGACGTCGGATGCCGGAACGCGAAACGGCCGCCCCCGCGGGGACGGCCGTTTCCGAAGGACTGTGCGTCAGCGCTTGCCGGCGATCTGGCGACCGACGAGATCACGCATGATCTCGTTCGTGCCGCCGTAGATGCGGTGCACGCGTGCGTCGGTGAAGGCCTTCGCGATCGGGTACTCCATGATGTAGCCGTAGCCGCCGTGCAGCTGCACGCCCATGTCGAGCACCTCCCACTCGCGCTCGGTAGCCCAGAACTTCACCTTCGCGGCATCCTCGGCGCTGAGCTTGCTGTCCTTGTAAGCCAGCAGCGCGCGATCGACGTACGCCCACATCACCTCGGTGGTGGTGACCATGTCGGCCAGGCGGAAGCGCGTGTTCTGGAAGTCGGCGATGCGCTCG
Source organism: Microbacterium sp. MAH-37 (assembly GCF_009758255.1). Lineage (GTDB taxonomy): Bacteria > Actinomycetota > Actinomycetes > Actinomycetales > Microbacteriaceae > Microbacterium. The sequence goes on along the minus strand of NZ_WSEN01000004.1, from coordinate 509,597 downwards.
CCGAACGCCTCGCGGTCCTTCGTGTAGGCGATGGTCCACTTCGTCGCGGCCTCCGCGGCCGCCGCAGCGGCGACGCCGATCGAGAGGCGCTCGAGCGGCAGGTTCATCATCAGCTGGATGAAGCCTTGGCCCTCCTTGCCGCTGATGAGGTTCTCGTCGGGGACGAAGACGTCGGTGAAGCTGAGCTCGGCGGTGTCCCAGCCATGGAAGCCCATCTTGCTGAGCTTCTTGCCCTGGTCGAAGCCCTCCATGCCCTTCTCGACGATCAGCAGGCTGAACGCGTCCGGGCGGTTGCCCTCGCCGGTCTTGACGAAGGTGACGACGATGTCGGCGGTGGTGCCGGACGAGATGAACGTCTTCGCGCCGTTGAGGATGTAGCCGCCGTCGACCTTCTTCGCGTTGGTCTTGATGCCTCGCAGGTCGGAGCCGGCCCCGGGGTCGGTCATGGCGAGCGCGCCGAGCACCTCACCGGTGGCCATGCGGGGCAGCCACTTCTCCTTCTGCTCCTGCGTGCCCATGTGCACGAGGTACGGCACGGCCAGGTCGTCCTGGATGCCGAACGCACCGGCGAGAGAGCCCGCACCGGCCGCGATGACCTCCTCCATCACGATGGTGCGGAAGCGGTAGTCCTGCAGCATGCCCGCGCCGCCGAACTCCTCGGGAACCGACAGGCCGATGAGGCCGGCCTCGCCGGCTGCGAGCATGGTGGCGCGGTCGATCTCGCCGGCGGCCTCCCACTTCTCGATGTTCTCATTGGTGGCGTAGCGCTTGACGAAGTCCTTGACCAGGTCGCGGAAGGCTTCGTGGTCCTCTTCGTAGATGTCGCGTTCCATGTCACTCCTCCAGGCGTGATTCAGCGTCTTCGATGCGGCGAGTCTACGGTCGGCGATCCCGAGACGGCAGTCCGTTGTGAGAATGCATCCCAGTTTCGGCGGGACTCGGTACCGGGTTTGTCGATTGGCACCAGACGGCGATTTCGATCGAATGATGGATGCTCCGCGACGTTCGCAGTGGTGAGATGAGAAGGTGACCGCACCTTCTCGCCGCGACTGGGCAGGCCTCGCCGTCCTCGCCACAGGGCTCGGGATGATCGTGCTGGACGGCACGATCGTCGGCGTCGCGCTGCCCGAGATCATCACCGACATCCACCTGAACCTCACCGACGCGCAATGGGTGAACAGCCTCTACGCCGTCGTGCTCGCCGCGTTGCTGCTGTCCACCGGCCGCCTCGCCGACCGGTGGGGCCGCAAGCGGCTGTTCCTCATCGGCGTGGTCGTGTTCATCGGCGGCAGCGTGCTGGCCGCGGCCGCGGCATCCGCGGGTTCACTGATCGGCGCGCGCGCCGTGCAGGCGGTGGGTGCGGCACTGATCATGCCGTCGACGCTGTCCACCGTCAACGCGGTGTTCCGCGGGAAGCACCGCGCGGCCGCGTTCGGCATCTGGGGCGCCGTGATCTCGGGGGCGGCCGCCATCGGCCCCCTCGCCGGCGGTGCGCTGACGCAGTGGGCGTCGTGGCACTGGATCTTCCTGGTGAACGTGCCTCTGGGCCTGCTTGTGCTGATCGGCGGCATCCTGCTGGTACCCGAGACGCGCGGCGCCGAGCCGCTGCCCGGCGTCGACGTGGACGGCGCGCTGCTGAGCGCGATCGGGTTCGGCGCACTGGTGTTCGCCGTGATCGAGGGGCCGGACCTCGGCTGGTGGTCGTCCAAGGCGGAGATGCAGATCTTCGGCTGGACGTGGCCGGCGGATGCCCCGCTATCGCCCGTCCCGGTCGCGCTGGCGATCGCCGTGGTCACGCTACTGCTGTTCGTGCGGTGGGAGAGGCATCGGGAGCGGGTGCAGCGGGCCGCGCTGCTGGATCTGAAACTGTTCTCGCTGCCGACGTTCTCGTGGGGGAATCTGACCGCGGCGATGGTCGCGGTCGGCGAGTTCGCGATCATCTTCGTGCTGCCGCTCTATCTGATGAACGCGCTCGCGATGGATGTGATGGGCGCGGGCCTCGTGCTCGCCGGGATGGCGCTCGGTGCGTTCGCGTCGGGAGCAGCGGCGCGGCACCTCGCCGCCCGGTTCGGGGCGCCCGGCGTCGTGCTGATCGGCCTGGGACTCGAGGTCGCCGGGGTGCTCGTGCTGGTGCTGATCATGCAGCCCACGACGCCGGGATGGGCGATCGCACTGCCGCTCGTCGTGTACGGGCTCGGGCTCGGCCTGGCATCCGCCCAGCTGACCGGAACGGTGCTGCGCGACGTGCCGGTGGACGTGTCGGGGCAGGGCTCTGCGACACAGAGCACGGTGCGGCAGATCGGGTCTGCGCTGGGCACGGCGTTCGCCGGCACCGCGCTGTCGATCTCGCTCGCGCTCACGCTGCCCTCCGCGCTCGGTGCGGCGGGCCTGACCGGCAGCACCGCGGATCAGCTCACGTCGGCGACGCGGGATTCGGCGGGAACGAGCATCGCTCAGCTGCGCGCGCAGGGCTCGTCGAGCCCGCTCGGCTCGCACACGGCGGACGCCGTCGCGGCGCTGTCCACGGGCTTCACCGACGGCGTGCGGTGGGCACTGGTCATCGCATCGGCGTTCCTGCTGCTGGGACTCGCCGGTGCGGCGATGCTGCGGCGGGCGGCCGCGCGGGCGGATGCCGCGGTGCCGGCCTGATCCCTGTGTCTCTCCCCCTTCGCGGGGAATGTCACAGATGGCCGCATCCGGCGCCGGGAAGCGACCAGACGCGACGCTCCTCGGACAGGCGAGGCGGGAATCAGCCGACGTAGTCCGGAGCGGCGGGCAGGCCGAAGAACTCCTCGAGCGTGTGGAATCCGCCGGCGTGATAGGCGGCGGCGATCTCCTTGCCGACGTATCGCACGTGCCAAGGTTCGGCGATGTACCCGGTCATGGCCGTGTGGCCGTCCTCGTAGCGCACGATGAAGCCGTGCTCCCAGGCGTGCTGCGCGACCCAGTCGCTCTGCGGAGTGCCACCGAACGAGTGGATGTCGGTGCAGTCGGGATCACAGGCGACGATGTCGGCCGCGAGTCCGGTCTGATGCTCGCTGTGCCCGGGGCGCGCCGACACCGTGTCGGCGCTCGCCGTCCCCTGATCGCGCACATGCTGGCCGTACGTGCGCACCTGCAGCGCATACGACCGGTAGGCGTTGTTCACGCCGATGCGTCCGGCGCCGGCATCCGCCGCCGCTGACGCGAGTCCGGCGAGAGCGGCGGCGACGTCGTCACGCGCCGTGCCGGATCGCGAGGTCGTTGTCAGCCCGCTGCCGGCGAGCGATGCCGGTGCGTAGTTCTCGGGGTCCAGCCGTCGGGCCTTGTTCACCACGACCCACACGTGCGCCGGGTCGGACAGGGAGATGCAGGGAGCGGCGCCCGAGATGACGGCGGAGCGGAAGGCCTCGGCTCCGCCGAAGCCGGCGATCACGGCGGAGTCGTCACCCGATGCCAGCGCGGCCGTGACGACCGGATCCGCGCAGGAGTCGACGACCGGCACGGAGGTGATCTCGACGGCGGGCAGTTCCCTCACAGCGGCGGGCGCCGGGGGCACGAGCGCGGCGGCCTGCGGCGACTCCGCGGGAGCGGCGAGCGCCCACAGCGATGCCAGCGCCGTCACGAGCACGCCGAGGGGCACGGCGAAGATGACCGCTCGTGGGGACGACGCGGCATGCCGGGGCTGCATGTCGCTCATGGGTTCCATTGTGACGCACCCGGGGAACAGCAAGAACATCGAACGAATAATCGAATGCCACTTGACTTGACATCGTTGTTTTGTTCGAATGAGGAGATGCGGTGGCAGGGACAGACGATCGATGAGGCGGACGCGGACGCGCTCCCCGGGCTCGAGAACCGCACCGGCATCGTGCGCTCGGTGACCACGCCCGAGTTCGCCGGCATGACCTTCCACGAAGTGCTGTCGAAGTCCGCGCTGAACCGCGTTCCCGGTGCTTCGCGCATGCCGTTCAACTGGACGGTCAATCCGTATCGCGGCTGCTCGCATGCCTGCGTCTATTGTCTGTCCCCGGACACACTCATCCTGTGTGCTGACGGCCGGCAGCGCCCGCTGCGCGATCTCGCGGCCGGGGACGAGATCATCGGCACGGAGAAGCGCGGCACCTATCGTCGATACGTGCGCACGCGCATCGAAGCCAAGTGGGACACGCACAAGCCCGCGTATCGACTGACGCTAGCCGACGGTACCGAGCTCGTCGCGAGCGGTGATCATCGCTTCCTCACCGAGCGCGGCTGGAAACACGTCACAGATGCCGACCGGGGCCAGCGACCGCACCTCACGACCGGAAACCGACTGATGGGGTTCGGGATGGGAGCGGCGCATCCGGCGATCGAGGGCACCGCCGTCAAGACGGTCGCCGACCTGCGTCTCATGTCGATCGAACCGCTCGAGGGTGAGCGCGACCTGATCGACATCACGACGGGAACCGGCGACTTCATCGCGAACGGCGTGATCAGCCACAACTGCTTCGCCCGAGGGACGCACGAGTACCTCGACCTCGATGCCGGGCACGATTTCGACTCGCAGATCGTGGTGAAGACCAACGTCGTCGAGGTGCTCGAGCGGGAACTGCGGCGGGGATCCTGGCGGCGCGAGACGGTCGCGCTGGGCACCAACACCGACCCGTACCAGCGCGCCGAAGGCCGGTACAGACTCATGCCCGGCATCATCCGCGCCCTGGCCGACTCGGGCACGCCGTTCTCGCTGCTCACCAAGGGCACGCTGGTGAGGCGCGACATCCCCGTGCTCGTCGACGCCGCGAAGCGCGTACCGGTGGATGTGCAGATGTCGATCGCGATGTACGACGACGAGCTGCAGCACGCGATCGAGCCGGGCACGCCGTCCACGCAGGCACGGCTCGACACGGTGCGCGCGCTGGCGGATGCCGGGTTCCGCGTGGGTGTCTTCCTCATGCCGGTGCTGCCGCACCTGACCGACACGGTCGCGCACATCGACGCCGCGCTGTCGCGCATCCGGGATGCCGGCGCCGACCACGTCGTCTACGGCGTGCTGCACCTGCGAGCGGGCGTGAAGCCGTGGTTCTTCCAGTGGCTGGAGCAGTACCGACCCGACCTGGTCTCGTCGTACCGCGCGCTGTACCCGGGAGCTGCGGCGGAGGCGCCGAAAGACTACAAGAAGTGGCTCGCGAGACGGATGCGACCGCTGATCCGCTCGCACGGGCTGTACGCCGAGTCGGAGGACGACGAGCGGATGCGGGGGATCATGCGCGAGCGCACCGCGGCGCCTGTCGCGAAGCCGGCGGCGGCGGAGATGCTGTTCTGACGCCCGTAGGCTCGAAGCATGGCAATCGGCTCGACCATGCACACCTTCGATGTGCAGCTCGCGGACATGGACCGCGGCGTCTACGACGACTTCTCGCTGCGCGTCGCGCGGCATCCGTCCGAGACCGACGCGTTCATGCTCACCCGCGTGCTCGCCTACGGGCTGGAGTACGCAGAAGGGATCACATTCGGCGGCAGCGTCTCCTCGACCGAGGAGCCGGCCGTCCTGGTGCGTGACCTCACCGGAGCGATCACCGCCTGGATCGAGGTCGGCGCCCCTGACGCCGAGCGCCTGCACTACGGCAGCCGGCTGGCCGAACGCACCGTCGTCTACACGCACCGCGACCCGGCGAAGGTCATGGCACCGTGGGCCGACAAGCGCATCCACCGCTCCGAGGACATCCGGGTCTACAGCTTCGACCCGGGCTTCATCGACTCGGCGACTCCGCTGATCGAGCGGCGCAACACGATGACTCTCACCGTGACCGAGAGCGTGCTGTACCTGGACCTCAACGGCACCGCCCTCACCACCGCCGTGCACGTACACGAGCTGGCCTGAATGCGCCGACGCCCCTCCTGCCTGCCGGCAAGAGGGGCGTCAGTGAGACCGGAGGTCAGGCGGTCAGCTCGGCATCCGAAGGCAGCCGGCCGGCGAGCTCCTCGAGGATGTCGTCTCCGGGAGCGGCCTGCTCGAACGGCGCGTCGATCTCGGCGCGCTCGAGCAGCTCCTCCATGCGGCGACGGCGGTGCCGGGTGATCAGCGTGACGACGGTGCCGGAACGGCCCGCGCGACCGGTGCGACCGGCACGGTGCAGGTACGTCTTGTACTCGTCGGGAGCGTCGGCCTGCACGACCAGGTCGATGTCGTCGACGTGGATGCCTCGGGCTGCGACATCCGTCGCGACCAGCACGTTCACCTTGCCGCGGGTCAGCTTCTCCAGGTTCCGCGTGCGCTTGGCCTGGTTCAGGTCGCCGTGCAGCGAGACCGCCGGGATGCCGGCATCCTCGAACTGCTCGGCGAGCATCTCGGCGAACGCCCGGGTGCGGCTGAACACGAGGGTGCGCCCGTCGCGGTCGACGAGCGACGAGAGGATGTCGGCCTTGTCGCGGTGCTCGACGACCAGCACGCGGTGGTCGATCGTGCCGGAGTCCTGGGTCTCGCCGGCGACCTCGAAGACGGCGGGCTCGACGAGGAACTCGTCCACCAGCGACGCGACCTCGCGGTCGAGGGTCGCCGAGAACAGCAGCTTCTGCGAGGATGCGCCGTCCTCCAGAGCCGTGCCGGTGTGGCGCAGGATGCGCTGCACCGGCTCCACGAAGCCCAGCTCGCACATGTGATCGGCCTCGTCGAGCACGGCGATGCGCACCTCGGAGAGGTCGAGCTTGCCCTGGTTGATGAGGTCCTCGATGCGGCCGGGGGTGCCGATGACGATGTCGACGCCCTTCTTCAGCGCACCCACCTGGCGGGCCTGCGGCACGCCGCCGTAGATCTGCGTGGTGAACAGGCCGACGCTGCGCGCGATCGGCTGCACGGTGCGATCGATCTGCAGAGCGAGCTCGCGGGTCGGCGCGAGGATGATCGCGCGCGGCGCGCGGGCGAACTCGCGCTTCTTGCCCTTCTGCGACAGCAGGATGCTCTCGACCAGCGGAGCACCGAATGCGATGGTCTTGCCCGAGCCGGTGCGGCCGCGTGCGAGCACATCGCGGCCCTCGAGCACGGCGGGGACCGACGCGGCCTGGATCGGGAACGGCTTCTCGGCGCCCATGTTCGCGAGCACCTCGACGATGTTCGAACCGAGACCCAGGTCCGCGAAGGTCACATCGGCGACCTCTTCGGCCTGCACGGTCTGCGCCTCGAGCCGCTCGTGCACGACGTCCTCGACCTGCTGCTGCGCCGCGACGGTCGCCGGACGGTTCCAGTCGCTGCGGGTCGGGCGGGAGTCGCGCTCGCGACGGGATGCCCCGTCGTGGCGGTCGTCCGCGCGCCGCGGGCGGTCGCCCGAACGCCGCGGGCGCTCGGTGCGGTCGCCGTACGAGCCGGAGGAACGGCGGTCGTCGCGGTCGCCGTAGGAACGACGCTGGTCGCGGTCACCGTACGACGGACGACCACCGCGCTCGTCACGAGCGCCGTCACGCGAAGCGCTCCGGTCGTGGCCGCGGGCACTCGAGGAGTTCCGGTCGCCGTACGAACCCGACGAACGACGCTCGTCGCGGTCACCGTAGGACGGGCGGCCGCCACGGTCGTCACGACGAGCGCCGTCGCGCTCCCCGTACGAACGAGGCTGGTCGCGGTCACCGTACGACGGACGACCACCGCGGTCATCACGACGAGCACCGTCGCGTGAGGAGTTCCGGTCGTAGCCGCGGGAACCCGAGGAGTTCCGGTCGCCGTACGACCCGCGCTGATCGCGATCGCCGTACGAACCGGAGGAACGACGGTCGTCGCGATCCCCATAGGAACGACGCTGGTCGCGGTCACCGTACGACGGACGACCACCGCGGTCATCACGACGACCACCGTCGCGCGAGCCGTTCCGGTCACCGTACGAGCGACGGTCATCCCGGTCACCGTACGAACCCGACGAACGACGGTCGTCGTCGTAGCGGCGCGTGCCGTACCCAGAGCGGTCGCCCGAGTAGCGATCGTTGCGCGGCGCGCGGTCGTCCGACCGGCGGTCGTGGTGCGGAGCCTCGCGGCGTCCGGACTCGGCACGGTTGCGGATGCCGCGGGCCTCGTCGCGTCCCGCGCGCTCGGATGCTCCCCAGCGCTGCTTCTGCGCGCCCTCGGACTCGGGGCGGTAGCCGCGGTGCTTCGGCGAACGGCTGCCGGGACCGCTGGGTGTGCGGCGCTCAGCGGTATCCGATCGCTCGTCGCGACCGGTGGGACGTCCACCGGCGTGACGGTCGCGGAACGACGTCTTCTTGGCGTAGCGGGGCTCGAAGTTGGCCGACGGACGGCCGCCCTTGGGCTTGTGATTCTTGGGCACGGGGAGTTTCCTACTCTGTCTCGAACACACGAGAACAGCGTCCGCTCCGCGCAGCGCGCGGCGGACATACCCGGGCAGTCGTCGGCCGGGGGCCATTCATGTGATGGTGATGAACCATCGGCCCCTGGGCTACACATTCAGAACACGATCCGCGATACGCGGTTGCCCGAAGCCGACTCCCCCAGTGTACCGGTGCCACCTGGGAGGCCGCCGGTCGCCGGAGGAGCCGGCCCGGAGCAGCTGCTGGACTAGAGGTTCCTGCACCGCGCGGCAGGAGAGCGAGCGCCAGCCCGACGGCGGCGACGCCGATCACGACGGCGGCGACGATCGGCAGCGCTGCGATTCCGAATCCGGCGACCACCAGCGAGGCGAGCGCGGCGCCCGCGGCGATCCCGAGGTTGAACACCACCGGGATCAGCGCACCGGCGAACCCCCGGCGCTCTGGGCCGGCCAGCCGCATGATGAGCGTCTGGGCCAGCGCCGGCAGCGCTCCGGAGACGACCGCCCACACGACCACCACCACGATGCCGACAGCGGGATGCACCTCGACGAAGGAGAGGGAGAGCACCGCGACGCCGGTCGCGAACGCCGCGATCACGAGCGCGAGGCGGGTGCGGTCGCCGAAACGGCCCGCGAGCGCGATGCCGGCCGCCGATGCCAGGCCGAACAGGAAGAGCATGGTGCCGGTGCCGCCTGGCACGCTCGCCGCGGTCGGCTCCACGAGGCGCGTGATGAAGGTGAAGGCGCCGTAGTGACCGACGAGCAGCAGCGCCACCAGAAGTGTCACGGTCAGCAGCAGCCGAAGGCCGTTAACGGGCGTCTGGCCGCCTGCAACGCTTTCGTCAGCGGCGGCGCCCTGCTCCGCGGCCATGGGCACCGTCACGAAACGCACGGCCAGCGCCGCAGCGAGCGCGACACCGGCCACGCCGATGAAGGCGGCACGCCAGCCGATCGCCTGCGCGAGCACGCTGGCCAGCGGGACGCCGATGACGGTGCCGAGGGTCGCCCCGCCGAGCACGACGGCGACCGCCCGGGAGAGGCTGCGGCCGGGGACGAGGTCGGCGGTCAGGGCGTTCGTCGTCGCCCAGAGCAGCCCGACCGCGAGCGCACCGAGCACGCGAGCCGCGGCGGCGACCGCGTACGCCGGCGCGAAGGCGGTGATCAGGGTCGAGGCCGCGAGTGCCACCAGTGCGGCGGCGATGACGGCCCGGCGGTCGAACCTCCGGGTGACGCGCACGAGCGGGAAGCTGCCGATCACGACGGCCGCCGCCCAGATGGACACGAGCAGACCGACCTGCGCCTCGCTCACCCCCAGCCCGCCGCTCATCTGCGGGAGCACTGCGGCCGGCAGCATCTCCGCGGTGACCATGGTGAAGGTGGCCGCGCCGAGGATCAGCAACGAACGCCAGGGCAGGCGATCGGCGGAGGGAGGACGGACGCCGACGGTGTCGGAGCCGGCGAGAAGGGAGGTGTTGTCGGTCATGTGGACGACGGTAAAGTATGACACTAGTGTCAATGTCAAGCCTTGTTCCGAGGAACGAACGGAGACGCATGAAGATCGGCGAACTCGCGGATCGCGCGGGGGTCTCTCCCCGCCTCATCCGCTACTACGAACAGCAGTCTCTGCTCTCCCCGCATCGCGAGTCGAACGGCTACCGCACCTACGACGAGGAGCACGTCGAGCAGGTGCGCCGGATCGCCGGGCTGGTGCAGTCCGGGCTGACCACGCGCCTGGTCAAGGAGATCCTGGCGCTCGACGACGCCGCGGCGATGCAGCAGCCGACCTGCCCGCGTACCGTGGCCGAGATGCTCGCCACCGAGCTCGACGGTATCGAGGAGCGCATCGCCTGCCTCAGCCGCAGCAGGGACGCGATCCGTGACTACCTCCTGCGCAGTGACCACGCCACGATCCTCGAGGAGCGCGCTGCCTCGCACCGCTGAGGTCTCCTCCCGCCGGCGAAGTCGTCCGCCGCGACCGCGTCACCGCCGTACGATGACGTGGTGACCTCCCCCACCGGCATCCAGCACCACCTCCGTCGCGGCGACGTGACCGCGCAGGTCGCCCAGGTCGGCGCCTCCCTGCGCCACCTGACCGCGGGAGGGGTCGACATCGTCCCGCCCTACCCCGAGGACCAGCCGACGCCTATGTGCTCGGGAGTCGTGCTGGCACCATGGCCGAACCGCATCCGGGACGGCATCTGGCAGGACGGCGAGACCGAGCGCGCCCTCGCGATCACCGAGCCGAAGCTGCGCAACGCCAGCCACGGGCTGCTTCGCTACACCGCGTACGAGACGGCTTCCTCGTCAGACGAGCGGCTCGAGCTGCGTGCGACCATCGTGCCGCAGACCGGCTATCCGTACCTGATCGAGACGACGGTCACGTACACGCTGACGGATGCCGGGATCGATGTCGAGCACACCCTCGTGAGCCGCTCGGATGCTCCGGCGGCGGTGGCGCTCGGCACGCATCCGTATCTGACGATCGGCGACGTCGACCCGCGCGATCTCGTGCTGCGCGTGCCCGCCGGCACGTTCTTCGAGACCGACGACCGGATGCTGCCCATCGGCGAGTCTCCGGTGTCGGGCGGCACGGATCTGCGTGAGGGACAGCGCCTGGGCGATGTCGAGCTGGACACGGGTTTCGCGACCCTGCTGCGCGATGCCGACGGTCTCGCCCGCACCTCGCTCACCGCGCCGGACGGTCGGCACGCCGAGCTCTGGCAGGGCGAGGGCTTCGACTACGTGCAGGTCTATACGACCGAGCGCTACCCCGGGCAGCAGCTCGCCGTCGCGGTCGAGCCGATGACCGCGCCCGCCGAGGCCTTCAACTCCGGTCGCGGCGTGCGCCACCTCGCCCCCGGCGAGTCCTGGACGCTGCACTGGGGCATCCGCCTCGAGTCCTGAGTCGGTCGGCCGCGATTTCCGAGTGGCAGTGGTACTGCCCCGCAGCATCCAGGTCGCAATTCATGTCGGTATCGCCCGCCCAGAGCGACGCAGAGTGCGACCTGGGCGGCGACAGCTCAGGTAGACCAGGACTTTCTGTGACCTGCGCAAGCCGCGCATAGCCCACCGGCATCCTGAGGGCGGCGGCATCCGAGTCGCAATTCGTGTCGGTATCCCGTACCCAGAGCGACGCAAAGTGCGACCTGGGCTGTGCGTGCCCGGCTCCAGCCGACAAGAACTGCGACCTGAGCACATCTCGACGACGCTCGCGCTGCTCATCGCAACCGGCAACCGACCTGCCGCGCGACGTACCGTGGGGACCACGACCGGCGGGGCGTGTCGCAGATGGCCGCTTCCCGGCGGGGGGAGCGGCCGTCTGCGACATACCTCAGTGCATCGTGGCGGGGTCAGCCGTGATTCACGTCGTTCGCCGACGGGATGCCACGGCCGCGCAGCTCGCGGCGGGTGAGCGCCTGCTCCTCCTGGTTCGCGTTCGCCGCCACGATCGCGGATGCCGCGGCAGCAGCGGCTGCGGCCGCCGCGGCGGCGGATGCTGCAGCAGCCGCCGCCATCGCCGAGGAGGACGCCGCCGAAGGCGCAACAGGAGCGTCATAAACCGTCGGGTGCGATGCCGGCTGCTGCACGGCGACATCCGTCGTCGCGGGCTCGGACGCGGCAGGACCCGCATCCGGCGCCGGCGCCCCTGCCACGGGCGCCATCGGCACATGCCCGATCGGCTTGGCCGCGCTCGGCGCTCCGCCGTCGACCGGATCGTCGTCCGCACCGGCGACCGCCCCTGCCCCGACGGCAGCACCGACCAGCGCGGGAACGCCCTCATCCGCCGGAACCTCGGCCTCCGCTCCGGAGCTCGGCTCACCGGCATCCGGTCCGTCGTCCGCGGAAGGCGCCGAACCGGCGTCGCCGCCGCGCGCAGTGCGACGCGCGGCACGGCGGTCGCGCGCACCCTCGACGAGGTTGTACAGGGTCGGCAGCACGATCAGCGTCAGCACGGTCGAGGAGACCAGGCCGCCGATCACGACGATCGCGAGCGGCTGCGAGATGAACCCGCCGTGCCCGGTGATGCCGAGCGCCATCGGGGTCAGCGCGAAGATCGTCGCGAGCGCCGTCATCAGGATCGGGCGCAGACGCTTCTCGCCACCGGCGAGCACCGCCTCAGGCACGGACAGGCCCTTCTCGCGATACTGGTTCACCAGGTCGACGAGCACGATGGCGTTCGTCACCACGATGCCGATCAGCATCAGCACGCCGATCAGTGACGCGACGCCCAGCGGCACGCCCGTGATGATCTGCAGCAGGATCGCGCCGGTGGCCGCGAACGGCACCGAGACCAGCAGCAGCAGCGGCTGGCGCAGCGACTTGAAGGTCGCGACCATCACCACGTAGACGATCAGGATCGCCGCGAGCATCGCGAGTCCGAGCTGCGAGAACGAGTCGGCCTGCTGCTGCGCGACGCCGCCGATCTCGGCGTCGGCACCGGCGGGCAGCTTCACGTCGTCGATCGCCTCGTTCACCGAGGCGGTCGCCACGGCGAGGTCGTCAGATGACGGCGGCACAGTGATCGTCGCGGTGCGCTTGCCCTTCTGCGTGGTGATCGAGGTCGGTCCCTGCTCCTGCGACACCGTGGCGATGTCCTGCAGCTGCACCGGACCGGTCGGCGTGAGCACCGTCATCTCCTCGAGCGAGGCGACAGTCGTCGGCGGCTCGGGGTCGGCGATGTACACGGTCAGCGCGGTGTCGTCGATCTCGACAGAGCCGATCTGCTGCGGACGCATCGCGTTCGACACCATCTGGCCGACGGCGACCTCTGACAGTCCGTGCTCTGCGGCCTTGTCACGATCGACGGCCACGGCGATGTACGGCAGCGAGGCCGCAAGGTTGTCCGTCACCTTGCCGACGCCGTCTCGGCCGTCGAGGTCCTTCACGAGCGCGTCGGTCGCGGTCTGCAGGTCGTCGCCGTTCGCAGCGGTGACGGTGATCTCGATGTCGCTCGAGCCGAAGCCCTGCGAGCCGGCGACGGTGATCTCACCCACGCCGTCCAGGTCGTCGACCGCATCCTCGACGTCGGCGCGCAGAGCCTCCTGGTCGACGTCGGCATCGGTCTGGATCGAGTAGGTGATCGCCGCGCCGCCCTCGAAGGCGTCGCGCAGCGCCGAGCCGCTCGAGCCGATCGACACCTGCACGTGCTCGATCCCGTCGACGCCCTCGAGCGCGTCCTCGACCTTCGCCGCGGCATCCGACTGCGCCTGCAGGCTGGCCGTCGGGCCGAGGTCCTGCGTGACGGTCATCGTGTTCTGGCCGGAGTCGCTGAGGAAGTTCACCTTCATCATCGGTGCCATCGCGAGCGTGCCGATCAGCACCACGATCGCGATCGCGACGGTGGTCAGCGAGTGCTTCAGCGTCCAGCCGAGGATCGGCCGGTAGATCTTCTGCAGCGGGGTCGGCGGCGCGGCCGGATCCTCCGGATCGATGCGGTCGCCGTTCTCATCGAGCAGCGGCTTGCCCGGCCTGAGGAACCAGTACGCCAGCACCGGCACGATCGTCAGCGCCACCAGCAGCGACGCGGTCATCGCGATCGCCACGGTCATCGCGAACGGCCGGAACAGCTCGCCGACCATGTCGCCGACGAAGACGATCGGCAGGAACACCGCGACGGTCGTGATCGTAGACGCCGTCACGGCGGATGCCACCTCGCGCACCGCGAGACGGATGGCGTCCCCCTTGTCGGCACCCTCCACGTAGTGCCGCTTGATGTTCTCGATGACGACGATCGAGTCGTCGACCACGCGCCCGATCGCTATCGTCAGCGCACCGAGCGTCAGCACGTTCAGCGAGTAGCCGAACGCCTGCAGCCCGATGAACGTGATCAGCACGGATGTCGGGATCGAGATCGCGGTCACCAGCGTCGAGCGGATCGACAGCAGGAACACCAGGATGACGATCACCGCGAAGACCAGGCCGAGCAGGCCCTCCTGCGCCAGCGACTCGATGGACTGCTCGATGTACGGCGCCTGGTCGAAGATGACCGTGAACTCGGCGTCGGGGAACGACTTCTCCAGGTCGTCGAGCGCCGCGAGGACGCCCTTCGACACGTCCACGGTGTTCGCGGCGGGCAGCTTCGTCACTGCGATCGACAGCGCGTCCTCGCCGTCCACGCGCGAGATCGACGTCACCGGGTCGGACTCCTGCTGCACCGTGGCGACGTCGCCGATCGTGGCATCCGTGCCCACCAGCGGCAGCGCCGAGATCTCATCCGCCGACGAGATCTTCGATCCGGTCTGCACGGTGAAGGTCTCGTCGCCCTCGGTGATCGAGCCGCCCGGGAAGAGCACGCCGTTCTGCTGCATGGCCTGAGTGATCATCTGCGGCGTCGCCTGGTGCTCGGCGAGCTTCGCGGTGTCCGGAGTGATCGTGACGCGCTGGCCGGTGCCGCCGACGATCTGGGCCGCGTTGACGCCCTCGACGTCCTCGATCTTGGGGATGGCGACGTTCTCGAGGTCTGCCTGCGCGGTCTCGGCGTCGTCGAAGCCCGTCACCGCGATCTGGATCACCGGGAAGTCGTCGATCGACACCGACAGCACCTGCGGCGAGACATCCTCGGGCAGCTGCTGCGAGATGCGGTTGATCGCCTGCTGCATCTTCTGCTCGGCGGTCGCGAGGTTCGTGCCGTAGGTGAACATCGCCTGCACGATCGACGAGTTCGTCGTGCTGGTCGCGGTCGTCGACTCCAGCCCGGGTACCCCCTGGATGGCGGTCTCGATCGGCGTCGAGACGTCGTTCTCGACCACCTCCGGCGAGGCGCCGGGGTAGCTGGTCATGACGACCAGCGCCGGCAGCTCAAGGGAGGGGATGAGCTCCTGCTTGAGGTTGGTCAGCGCGAGGCCGCCGAAGACGGCCGCGACGATGGTGATCAGAGCGATCAGTGCGCGGTTGCGCAGGCTGAGGACGGAGAGTTTCCACATGTGAGTTCTCTTGGTCAGGGGCGGACGAGGATGCCTGAGAGGGCGGATTCGATGATGTGCTGCGGAAGCGGATCATCGTTGATCTGCGTGTACCAGAGGATGCCGTCGATGAAGACGGTTGCAGCGAGGGCCCGTTCCGGGCCGTGCGCGGGTTCGAGGAACGACGCCAGCTGTGCCGACCAGCCGCGCGCCATCTCGCGCAGCTGCGGGTCGCGGATGGCGGCGGTGACGACTGCGCGGTCGGCCTGCGCGGACGTCGCGTCGACCAGCGCCGCGTGGATGATGCCGGCGAGCACCTGCGGGGATGCTCCGCGCTCGGCGACCGCGGCGCGCAGCAGGTCCATCTGCTCCTCGACGTGGGACGCCATGAGCTGCAACGCGGCGGCCCGCAGATCGTCGAGGGTGTCGAAGTACTGCGTGGTAGCGCCGAGGGGCACGGCGGCGCGGGCGGCGATCATACGGTGGGTGACGGCGTCGACGCCGACCTCGGTGATCAGCTCGGCGGTCGCCTCGACGATGGCACGACGGCGCGCCTCGGGGTCTCGTCTGCGACGCTCGGGTTCCTGCATCCGCCCTCCTGGACATGCGTACATGTACGTTTGTACATTTCGCCGCTGTGCCTGCGCTGAGAGGCGCTCCTTCTCCTGCTCCGGTCCCACTCGTTGCGGGTGCACCGGGTGCACACCCACAACCGTTGAGACCGGAGCTGGGGGGGAGGCGTCGCTTCCGAACAGCTCCGGTCCCACTCGTTGCGGGTGCACCGGCTGCACACCCACAACCGTTGAGACCGGAGCGCGTGAAAGCTCAGAGCGCGGTGCCGACGGCGAGGCCCGCGAAGGCGACGACGACGCCGAGCAGCAGCATCCCGACCGCGTTGAAGGCGGATGCCCGGCGCTCACCGTCGCGCCAGAGCGCGACGGTGTCGAGCATCGCGGTGCTGAACGTCGTGTACCCGCCGAGGAAGCCTGTGCCGACGACAAAGGCGGCCTCCGGCAGCCCTCCCACGATCAGGCCGAGGACGAACGAGCCGGTGAGGTTGATCAGGAACACGCCCCACGGGAAGCGCGGGCCGGTCAGCCTCGCGATGCCGATGTCGACCAGGTAGCGGACAGCCGCACCGAGGCCTCCGGCGAGCGCGGCGAGCAGGAACACCAGCGGGCTCACCGTGCCCCTCCCCTCTCGCGACGGAACAGGTGCAGACCGGCGGCCGCCGCCGCGATGCCGAGCACCAGGCTTCCCAGCGCGTAGCCCGCGGCGAGGAGCGGCTGCGCGGTCCAGAGCTGGGCCGTCCCCACCGTGAACGCGCTGTAGGTGGTGAACCCGCCGAGGATGCCGGTGCCGAGGAACAGCCGCCGCTTGGTGGCGGGCAGCCTGGCCGTGAGCACTCCCAGGAGGAACGCACCGAGCACGTTGGCGAGGAGGACCGAGACCGGGAGGCCCCCGACGTCCGGGATCGCCAGCCCCAGCAGCATCCGCAGGGCGACGCCCAGAGTGCCGCCCGCGGCGACGATCAGGGCGCGGACGAGGATCACCCCGCAACTCTACGCGCGAGGGTTCCGTAGACTCGGCCGGGTGACGTTCCCGCCGACCCGGACGAGGAGGGCGACGCGCGAGTGATCTCGAGAACGGCGTTCGGATGGTCGCGCCTGCTGGCCGCGGCCGTCTGCGGCGTCGCCCTCGTGCACCGGATGTTCTGGGGACTCGGCTCGCAGACCATCGCGGGGCAGAACTTCTTCGCCTACCTGACCATCGAGTCGAACATCGCGTACACGGTGCTCGGGGTCGTCGCGGGGATCATCGCACTGCGGATGCCGGAGGATCCGCCCTGGCTGACCACCGCGCGCGCCATCGTGCTGAGCTGGACCATCACGGCAGGGCTGGCCTTCGCCCTGATCGTCTGGCAGGCCGGCGTCCGCGGCATCCCGATCACCGTGCCGTGGTCCGACGTCGTGCTCCACTTCGTCCTGCCGGCCTGGGCGATCCTGGCCTGGATCTTCGGTCCGGGCCGCCGCACCGCGAGCTGGCGGATCGTGCCCTACGTGCTGCTCTACCCCGTGGTCTGGGGGCTGTTCACCATCTGGCGCGGCGGGATCATCGGCTGGTACCCGTACTACTTCCTCGATCCGCGGCAGGTGTCGGGCATCCCCGAGATGGTGCTGACCTGCGTGATCGCGCTGGGGATCTTCGCCATGGTCGCGTGCGGGCTCGTGCTGCTGAGCCGGATGCGCACGACGGAGGCGTCCACGCTCTGAGCCGCCCTGGCTCCTGGGCGCCCTTCGTCTCGCTGCGCTCGCTCAGGGTCCGGGAACGCTCAGGGCGTCTCGGTCGGCGACGGCGAAGGCGAGGGCGTCTCGGAGGCGAAGAACATCAGCGACTCGCGCGCGGTGGCCACGGCGTCGGCGTCGTTCAGCTTCGCGAACGCCCGGGCTTCCGGTCCGCCGACCAGGCCGACCAGCACCGGCGCCCCGGTCACGGGCTCGAGGTTGAGCCAGGTGCGGATCGGGCCGTCGCCGCCGACGACGTGCCAGATCTCGGCGTCGGCGTTCCAGAAGGACTCGTCGAAGCGCAGCCACACGGTCTCCACGTAGCCCGCCCCGAGCGCGGCGATCGCTCCGCGATGCGCGAAGGGCAGGGCGGGTGCGAACTCGATCGACTGCTTCTGCAGCACGCCCAGCGGCACCGTGACGATCACGCGGTCGAAGGACAGGGATTCGCCGGTGCCGAGGCGCAGGCTCACGCCGGAGTCGTCATAGGCGATGCGCATCACCGGCGACGCCTGCGTGACCTTCTGCCCCTCCAGCGCGGCCTCGACGATCATGCCGACGTCGCCGGTGGCACCGGCCAGCGCATCAGGGGCGAACCCCGGCGGGTACCAGCTCGAGGCCTTGTCGATGTCGACGCCCGACGTCGCGGAGAGCCAGGCGAGCGCCGCGGCGAGCGCGGGGTCGGCCGGATCGGCGCCGTCCTCCTTCAGCGCGTCCGCGATCGACACGTCGGTGGGGCCTCCCGCGGCGCGCTTGACCGCGTCGGCGATCGGCGCGCCGTCGACGGTCGGCTGGGCACCGCTCTCGGACCATCCGGTGGCGGTGCTGAAGTCGATGTCCTCGACGCCCAGCGCAGCAAGGCGGTCGCGCAGCGACACGGTGTCGTCGGTGGTCGACAGCCACGCGCCGAGCTGCACCGGGATCGGCCAGTCGTCGTCGACGATCGACTGGATGCGGCCGCCGAGACGGTCGCGCGCCTCGAAGATCGTCACGTCGCGGCCGCTGTCGGCGAGGGTCTTCGCCGCGACGGCTCCAGCCGCGCCGGCGCCGATCACGGCGATGCGCTCCCCCTCACGAGACGCGGCGGACGCCGCGACTGCGGCCCGCCGCCCGGAGTCGATGGCGCCGATCACGGTGCCGGGACGCTCGGCGTCGACGGCCTCGCCCGCGAAGAACAGGCGGTCGCCGATCGGCTCGGCGAGGTCCGCACGATGCTGCGGCGTCGCGCCGGCGGGCAGATAGCTCATCGATCCCCGTGAGTACGGGTCCGTCGACCAGTTGCTGCGCTTCCAGTCGGCCGGCTTCGGCACGGCGCCTGTCGGGATGGTCGGCTTCGCTGTCGGGGCGGGCTTCGTCGGCGTCGGCTCGGGCTCCGGAGTGCAGGCCGCGAGAAGCACAGCGACGGCGCCGGTTCCGGCACCGACGAGAAGAGTGCGCCGCGTGATCTCCATCGTGGTGTCAGCCTATCCGCCTCGAGGTTCCTGAGAACCCGTCCAGGGGTCAGAAGATGCGGCATCCGAGCGTCCGGATGCCGCATCTCTTGGCCTCTCGCCCTCAGGCGCCGGCTTCCACCTGCCCTCGCTCGAAGTACGCGATGAGGTCGGGATCGAGCGGCGGAACGTCGATCGCGGCGCCGTCGCCGCGCAGCGACTGCGTGGCCAGGATACCTGCCGCCACGGCCTCGCGGGCGGCGACCGGTGACGTCTCCGTCAGCCCGCCGTCCTTGACGAAGCGCAGGAACTCGGCCACCAGCAAGCCGTCGGCACCGCCGTGACCGGAATCCGCGACCGCCGGCACGATGAACGTCTCGTCGGCGGTGGCATAGCCGCCGTGACGCCGGTTCCACAGCTTCACCTCGGCACCGGACGAGTCACCGAAGTTCTCGATGCGCCCCTCAGTTCCGATGACGGTGTAGTTGCGCCAGTAATCCGGCGTGAAATGGCACTGCTGATAGGAGGCGAGGATGCCGCCGGAGAGCCGCATGTTCACCTGGGACACATCCTCGACGTCGACCACAGGGTGCAGGCCGGTCATCGACGCCGGCGGCCAGTTGTCCAGGCTGTACCAGTCGAACATCCGCTCGTCGCTGCGGTCGCGGCGGTCGTCGACACCGCCGTACACGCTGAGCTCGCCCATCGCCGACACTCGCTCGCTGTAGGCGTCGGCCAGCCAGTGGATGATGTCGATGTCGTGTGCGCCCTTCTGCAGCAGTAGCGAGGTCGTGCGACGCCGGTCGGCATGCCAGTCCTTGAAGTAGAAGTCGCCGCCGTGCCCGACGAAGTGACGCACCCAGATGGCCTTGACCTCACCGATCCGTCCGTCCTGGATGAGCTGCCGCATGAGCGTGATCACCGGCATGTGCCGCATGTTGTGTCCGATGTAGAGCCGGCTTCCGGTGCGGCGAGCTGTCTCGAGCATGGCGTCGGCATCGGCCAGGTCGATCGCGAGCGGCTTCTCGCAGAACACGGGGATGCCCGCCTCGAGCGCCCGGATGGTGATCGACGCGTGCAGGTCGTCGGGGGTGAGCACCATCACGGCGTCGACGCCGGAGGCCAGCAGCTCGTCCAGCGAGTCCGTGATCAGCGCGTCCGGCGCGAATTCGCGAGCCTCTCGCCTCGCGCGCTCCGAGAGGTCGCATACGGCCGAGATCCGCGACCCCGCTCCCGGACGATGGACCTCCTTGCGCAGCGAGGAGCGCAGTCCGAAGCCGATGATGCCGATGTTGAGATCCATGTCTGTCCTTGTCTGCTGTCTCACATGTGGGCGGCCGCGCGGTCCGCGGCGCGAGCCCCGGCGGGCCCGAGTTCGAACTCGATCACGAAGGCACGGTCGGCGGCGAAGTCGCGAGGGATGACCGCGTCGTAATGGACCGCGGCATCCAGGTCGAACCCGATGTCGGTGCGCCGCAGTTCCAGCTCCTTTCCGGATGCCAGCAGCCGCGCCCTCACCGGCACGCGTGCCGCATCCGCGCCGAACCGCAGTCGCGCGATTCCCGTGACCGGGCGGTTCACCACCGTGAGGAAGAGGCGCTCGCCATCGCCGGTGAGCCACCCCATATCCGTGCGCCCGAGGTCGACGTGCCCGGCGCCGTAGACGGCATCCGCGTTCTCGGCGACCCAGGCCCCGAGCTCATCGGCGATCTCGCCCTCGTAAGCCGTCATCCGCCCCTCGCCGTCGGGCCCGAAGTTGACGACGAGGTTGCCGCCCATCGAGCGGCATCGCATGAGCAGATCGATGAGGTCGTCCGCGGTCTTCTGGTACTGATCGCCCGTGTCGCGCATGAACCCCCATGCGTTCGGGCCGATCGTCATCACGCCGTCCCAGTCGTTGCCGGAGAGCATCGAGTGGTCTGCGGGCAGCTTGCGCTCCCAGCCCTGCTCGTAGTCGCCGAGCAGCGCACCGTTCGAGTCGAAATGCCGCGAGCCGTGCTCGTCGTTGCGGAACCGCGACCCGATGATCAGCCCCGGCCTCCGCTCACGCAGCTCCTGCTCGAGGCGGTACGTGAACTCGTACGAGGCGACCCAGGAGGCATCCCAGGTGCCGTCGAACCACAGTCCGCGCGCCGCCGGGTAACGCTCCAGCAGCTCGAGCAGCTGGGCCCTGGTGTACTCCAGGAACTCCCGCCAGCCACGACGCCCCGCCTCGTCCGTCGGCATCGAGGTCGTGTATCCGGGATGATGCCAGTCGAGCACGGAGAAGTAGAGGAACACGTCGATGCCCTCTGCGGTGTACGCGTCGACCACTTCGCCGACGATGTCGCGATCGCAGGGCGACTGCGCCACGGTGTAGTCCGAATGCGCCGAAGGCCACAGCGCGAAGCCGTCATGGTGCTTCGTCGTGAAGATCACGTAACGGGCGCCCATCCGCTTCGCCTGCTGCGCCCACTCGCGGGCGTCCAGGCCGGTCGGGTCGAAGACCTCGTTCAGCCGGTCGTAGGTCTCCGGCCAGTCCTCCGGGGCGTTCGGGCCGGACCAGGCCCTGATCCACTCCGGGGCCAGGCTCGACGGGCGCTCGCCGTGCCACTCGTTCCCCGGGATCGAGTAGAGCCCGAAATGGATGAACTGCCCGACGCCGTAATGGCGGAAGCGCTGCATCGCCTCGTCGTCGCGATGGCCGACGAGCGGCCCGAAGCGCACCTCCACCGGCGCATCGCCCGAGCGGGCGCGGGTGGTCCAGGGGTTCGTCATCGCAGCCATCGTGGCACTCCGTCTTCGTCGATGATGTCTGGTGGTTCGTGCGCGCAACGTTCGCCTGCCCCGACGGTGAACACCCACCGTCGGGGCAGACACCTTCAGATCCGGCGACCGCCAGGCCTACCCGGCTGACCGTCCCATTCCACGACCGTGCGCAGGTCGAGTTCGACATGGATGCCGTCGTCGGGCCAGTCCACGGTCAGTCGTGTGCCATTCACCTCGACGACCGGGTCGGCCGCGGGGTCGACGCCTTCGCGCACCAGCCGGTGCAGTGCGACATGGACCGTCTCGTCCGCATCGCGCGCGGCGGTGAGGACGGGGATGGCGGAGTGCTCCCCCATCGCATTCGTGCCCTGGTGCGCGACCGTGTCCGCGGCATCCCACCCGTGCACACCGGTGAGAACGGCGCGGTGCGAGCCGTTCGAGACCTCAGCCTGCAGCCCATCGGCGAGACAGGACGGAGCCGTGGCGCCGGCCAGCGCGAAGGAGCCCTCGCGGATCCGGTCGTGCGACGGCGGCGCCATCACCAGGTGCGCGCGCACCTCGGTGCCGCGGTTCACCACGGATGCGGTGACGATGCATGCCCCGACGAGAAGTTTCCCGTCGACCTGCGGGTAGTGCACCGACGCGCTCATCGGGCCGTCGGTGATCTGCCCGCGCAGCTTCACCCGCCGGCTCGGCTTCCCGGCCTCGTCGAACAGCGTGACGTGCCCGTCGATCGCCTCCAGCCACCCGTCGCCGACCTCCGGCGCCGTGTGCGTGGAGTACGCGAAGGATGCGTAGTGCGGGTCATCGGGGTCGGGGATGCCGTGGGGCTGCACAGCGAGCTCGGCGTGGTCGGAGCCATGGTTCACCAGAATCACCGGAGCGTCGCCGCCGGCCGTGCTCAGCGTCAGCCCGGGGCCCTCGAAGGAGCGGGTGAACGCCGGGCGCGCGGTCGGCGCGACATCCGCCGTCCACACCCGATGGCCGGCATCCAGCGACAGCCCGAGGAATCCGATGCCGGCGAGGTACGGCGAACCGAAGCCGCTGTAGTCCTGCATGGCGGGCAGGTATTCGTCGTACCAGCCCAGGCTCAGCTGCCCGTCGGCGCCGACGCCGTGCCGCACGAAGCCGTCCAGCACCGAGGTCGCGACCTCGCGCGTGCGCGCCGGCGAGAGCGGGCTGACGCCCGAGACCTCTGCGCACCACAGCGGCGCGAGCGCCGCTGTGCGGTATGTCAGCGAACGACCGAAGTGCAGCAGTGCACCGTCGGATGCCACGAACGACGGCAGCCCGTCCACGAACGCGGCGAGGCGCTCGAGGTGACGCTGCCCCTCGAGGCTCTGCGTGCGGTCCGTCATCCGATACCAGGCCCAGAGGTACGGGTGGATGGCCCAGGCGTTGTAGTAGTCGATCGCGTGCTCGGGGCCATCGGTGTACCAGCCGTCGCCGAGGTACCAGCCCTCGACGCGGGCCACGTTGCGCTCGTTGCGCAGGCCGGATGCATCGCCGTCGACATGCCGGATGAACGCCTCGGCCATCGCGGGGAACAGCTGCCAGTTGTTCTGCCACACCTCGCGCTGCGCGTGGTGCCGCAGCCAGGCGAGCACCTGATGCTGCTGCCGGCCATCCAGCCGCGACCAGAACCGCTCACCGGCCGTGTACAGCCCGAAGGCGAGGTTCGCGCCCTCGACGATCGAGTTCGTGATGCCGGTGAGCGGGGTGCGGCAGGTCACGCCGAGCGGCCAGCGGGACGGATGCCCGGGATCGGTGCCGTCCACGATCGCCTGGGCGTAGAACTCCACCAGCGCGTCGGCTTCGGCGTCATCTGCTGGCGCACCGGCGATGCGGGAGGACGCGAGCAGGAAGCTGCGGCCGATGGTCTCCATCGATTCGCGGCGCACGCCGTCGCCGGTCACGCGGCCGGGAAGCACGACCCCGGCCGGATCGTCCGCGCCGTGCTCGCGCACGGCGCGGAGCCACCGATCGGCGGTCTCCGTCCAGAACCTTCGGGCTGAGGGGCCGTCTGCGGGGTCGTGCTCGGGGGTCACTTGTTCAGCGCCTTCTCGTACTCCTTGCGGATCTTGTCTCCGCCGGCCGACCGCCAGGTCTTGATCGCGGCCTTGACGTCGTCGAGGCTCTTTCGTCCGGCGATGAAGTCCTGCGCGGCGTCGCTGACCGGCTGCTTGATGGTGCCGCCCTTCTGGGCGTTGGTCGGGCTGAACAGCGTACCCGTCGGGTCCTCCACGCCGATCGGGATCAGTGCGGAGTAGGTGGCGTGGGTCTTGCGGATGATCTGCTCCTGTCCGGGCAGGTACAGCACCGGACTGGGAGCGGCGATGTACTTCCACGGCACCGTCGTGTCCCCGGCCGCGGCCGGGGTCGGCAGCGGATTGCCGTTGGCATCCAACGTGTAGTCCGCGCCCTCGACGCCGTAGTTGATCAGCAGGTACTCCTCGCTGCCGAACGGCGCGGCGAGGAGATTCGCGATGCCGAGCAGCTTCTTGATGGAGGCCTTGTCGTTCTTCTTGAACATGGTGCTGGCGAAGATGATGTTGTCCAGCCAGGCGGTCGGCTCGCCGCCGCCCGCGGCGAACGGCAGGAACGGCGCGGAGTCCGGCACGGTCGCGCCGTAGCCGTCCGACTTGAAGAAGGCGGGGAGGCCGTCGTAGATCTGCGCGACCTGCCCGTTGGTGAACGCGTTGACCATCTGCGACTTCGTCCACGCATCGCTGCCCGGCGCGATGTATCCGGCGGCGTTGGCCTTCTGCACGAACGAGATCGACTCCAGGTACTCGTCGGTCTCGATCGCGTTCACGAGCTTGCCCTTGACCTCGCGCCACTGGTTCGGAACCCCGAACAGCTGGTGGAAGGTGCTCAGGCCGAACCCCGTGGATCCGAAGGCCCAGCGGTTGGACTTGGCGTCGGTGAGTTCCTTCATGACCGCGAGGTAGTCGTCGGCGTTCTTGATCTTCGAGGTGTCGGCGACTCCAGCCGCGCTGAACGCCTTGGCGTTGTAGAACCCGAGGCCTGCCGAGCCGCCGCGCGGGATCGGCAGGAAGTAGATCTTTCCGTCGCGCACGGTCTGCCGCCAGTACAGCTCGGGGATGGCGGCGAGGTTCGGATAGTCCTTGATGGCGTCGCCGGAGAGGAACGGCGTGAGGTCCTGGCACTTGGCCTGCAGGAACCCGATGATGTCGGGGATCGAAGCGCCGTCGTTGAGCATCATGTCGGGGATGTCGTTGCCCGCCACCGTGGTGTTGAACTTCGTCGTGAAGTCGTCGGCCGACACGGCGGTGATGTCGAGCTTGCCTCCCAGGCGCTTCTCGATCTCCTGCCAGGCGGGGTTCTTCTCGCGCGCGTTCGGCGGCGGACCGAAGATGTTGGTGATCGCGCTGAACGTCTCGCCGTTCAGCGGCGGCGTCGTGACGGTGCGCACCGGATTCGCCGGGTAGTTGAAGTACGCGGCCGGAACGCCTTCGGCCGTGCCCGCCAGGTCGGGAGCGAAGCCCTCGGCCTTCGTGAACGTCGGCAGCTTCACCGAGTTGGAGTCCGACACGACGAGCTCCTGCCTCGTGCCGCAGCCGGCGAGCGAGCCGACGGCGGCGATGCTCAGGGCGCCGAACCCGGCGTATTTCAGGAATGTACGACGATCAGCGGTGATCTCGTTGATGGGCATTTCCAGTCCTCTCTGAGGGGTGGGGGTAGGTGCGGGCCCGCATTCAGCCCTTGACGGCGCCGGTGAGGACGCCCTTCGTGAAGTACTTCTGCAGGAACGGGTAGACGAGCAGGATCGGCACCAGACTGATGACCACCACGGCCATCTGGATCGCCTGAGTGGGGGCGGCGATCTCGCCGACGGCGCTCTGATCGAGCGAGGAGCCGAGCAGCACGTACTGACGGAGCACCATCGCGAGGGGCCACTTGTCGCTGTTCACGTAGAGCATCGCGTTGAAGAATGCGTTCCAGTACCCGACCGCGTAGAACAGGCCGACGACGGCGATGACGGCCTTCGACAGCGGCAGCATCACGTGCCAGAGGATGCGCAGGTCGCCCGCGCCGTCAAGTCGTGCTGCCTCGACGAGCTCTGTGGGGATGCCTTTGAAGAACGACCGGACGATCACCAGGTTGAACGCCGACAGCGCGGTGGGCAGGATCAGCGCGGCATAGGTGTTCAGCAGGCCGAGCTCCTTGACCACAAGAAAGGTCGGGATGATGCCGGGTGTGAACAGCATCGTCAGCAGCGCCGTCATGAGGAAGAAGTTGCCGCCCATCACGCCCTTGCGACTCAGCCCGTAGGCCATCATCACTGTCAGCGCGACCGACAGCGCGGTGCCCACCAGCGTGATGCCGATGCTGCGGATCAGCGCGTCGGTGACGATGCCTCCGGAGAGGATGGTCTTGTACGCGTCGAGGGTCGGGTGCTTCGGGAAGAGCACGAAGCCGTTGTTGGCGGCGATCTCCTGCTGCGTGGAGAGGCTGGTGCCTATGACTGTGAGGAACGGATAGACGACCGCGATGCAGACGGCCAGCAGTACCAGGCCCTTGAGTCCCTGCATCGGGATGCTGGGCTTCTCCATCCAGACCGGGCGCCGTGCCTTCAGACGGCGCGCGCCCTTCGTGCCGAGCCGCATGACCGTCGTCGGCGCATTCATCTCAACGCTCACGGGAGTACACCCCATCCTGTCCGAACACGTGTGCGAGCTTGTTGGCGCCGAGCACCAGGAACAGTCCGACGACGCCCTTCACGAGGCCGACGGCGGCGGCTGTGCCCCATTGCCCGTCGACGATGCCGTGGTAGTACACGTAGGTGTCGAGCACCTCGCCGGCCTCGGCGCCGACGTTGTTGCGCTGCAGGATGATCTGCTCGAAGCCGACCGAGAGCGCGGATCCGAGGTTGAGGATCAGCAGCAGGATGATGATCGGCATGATGCCCGGGATCGTCACCGCCCAGGTGCGGCGCCAGGGCCCCGCCCCATCGATCGCTGCCGCCTCGTACAGGTCGTCGTCGATGCTGGCCAGGGCCGCGAGGAACATGATCGTGCCCCAGCCGGCGTCCTTCCAGATCGTCTGGACGGTGACCAGCAGCGGGAAGGTGTCGGGATTGGTCATCGGGCTGATGCTCGGCAGCCCGAGCGACTCGAACAGGTTCGGGATCACGCCGGTCGGACCGAGGATCTGAGTGAAGATCGAGATGATGATGACCCAGCCGAGGAAGTGCGGCAGGTAGATGACGCTCTGCACGAACTTCTTCAGTCCTGGCGACATGATGCTGTTCAGCAGCAGCGCCAGCGCGATCGGCACCGGGAAGAACAGGATCAGCTGCATCAGCGTGATCACGAGAGTGTTGCGCAGCGCGAACCAGAACGCCTGATCGGAGAACGCCGCGACGAAGTTGTCCAAGCCGACCCAGACGCTGTCGATGAAGCCCAGGTAGGGCTGGTAGTCCTCGAAGGCGATGATGTTGCCCGGGATCGGCAGCCAGTGGAACACGACGAAGTACAGGAAGCCGGGCAGGATCAGCAGGAGCATCATCCGGTCACGGCGGAACCGGGCGCCGAATGACAGCTTCCGCGGGCCGTAAGGGTCTGTGCGAGACGCCTTCCGGGTGTTCTTGCGCGGCGGCTCGGGCTCGGCCGCTTGGGGCCGGCTCGTGACGGGTGCTGAGGTCACCGCATCCTCCGAACGTCTCTGGTGAGGGATGATCTGTCGCTAGTAAGCGATTTCTACAGAACGTAACCCAACACCCTCGGAACTGTCAACGAGAGATCCGATGTTCCAGTAACTGACTGAGATCTTCGCCAGGCGACTGGCGTACCAATGGAGTAACGTGATAGTAATCGCTTACTGCTTTCGATTCGATGGAGAGAACGAATGAGCTGGCTTCCCCGTGTGGCGTTCGCATTGGACGACGAGTCCCATGCCGCTGCCTTCCCGCCCGCGGCCCTCGCCGAACTGGGCCGGATCGCGCACATCGTGGACGCCGAACCGCTCTCCGACCTCGACTCCCCTCGCGCTCTCCGCGTGCTGGCCGACACCGAGATCCTCATCACCGGCTGGGGCACCCCGCGCGTCGACCCGAGCATCCTCGACAAGGCTCCGGGCCTGCGTGCGATCGTGCACGCCGCAGGCACCGTCCGCCTGTTCCTCGACCCGGCGGTGTTCGACCTCGGCATCCGGGTGAGCAGCTGCGCGAGTGCCAATGCCATTCCCGTCGCCGAGTTCGCGCTGGCCAGCACTGTCTTCGGCCTCAAGCGGGCGAGCCGCTTCGTGGCGCAGTTGCGCGAGACCAAGGGCTCCCGTGACGCGCGCACGATGCCCACGCTCGGCACCTACAGGGTCGTGATCGGGGTGATCGGCGCCTCGCGCGTCGGCCGGGAGATGCTCCGGATGCTGCGCACGCTCGACGCCCACGTCCTGCTCAGCGACCCGTTCATCACGCCCGAGCGCGCGGCTGAACTCGGTGCCGAGCTCGTCGAACTCCCCGAACTGTGCCAGCGCAGCGACGTCGTGAGCGTGCACGCGCCACTGACCGACGAGACCGTCGGCATGATCGGCGCCGAGGAGCTGTCGCTGATGCGCGACGGAACCGTCATCGTGAACACCGCCCGCGGGGCACTCATCGACACCCCGGCCCTGACCGCCGAGTTGCTGTCCGGCCGCCTGGACGCCTACCTCGACGTCGTCCACCCGGAGCCGCTGCCCGCGGATTCACCGCTCTACGGTCTGCCGAACGTCGTGATCACCCCGCACATCGCCGGCGCTCTGGGCAACGAGATCGCGCGCCTCGGAGAACTCGCCGTCGCCGAGGTCAGCCGGTTTGCGGCAGATGGTACCTTCGACCATGAAGTGCGCCCGGCCGACTTCGCGATCATGGCCTGACCGGCCACGGATGGGGGATCGTGTCTTCGACTTCTGACCACGTGTCTCGCCCGGCGACGCGGCGACCCGCGACGATCAGTGATGTCGCCGAGCTGGCATCCGTCTCGACAGCGACCGTGTCGCGCGTGCTGAATGCCAACTACCCGGTCGCGGCGGGCACCCGCGATCGCGTGCTGCGGGCAGTGTCCAAGCTCGGCTACGCCGCCAACGCCAACGCGAGAGCGCTCGCTCGCTCGGATACGCGCACGATCGGCATCATCGTGCCCGAATTGGTCGACCCCTTCTTCGGATACATGGTCCGCGGTCTGGAGCAGGCGGCGCAGGCGTCCGGGCGGCTCGCGATCATCGCGACCACCGGGTCCCGCCCTGGCCAGGAGATGACCCTGATCGATCTCATGCAGGAGCGCCGAGTCGACGCCGTCATCCTGGTCAGCGGCACGCGCGTCGACCTGCCGTACCAGCGCCAGCTGGTGCAGCGCGCCGAATCGCTCGAGGCGATGGGCAGCCGCCTCGTGCTGTGCGCCCATCCGGCGCTCACGATCCCCTCGCCAACCCGATCGGTCGCCTACGACAACGAGGGCGGTGCCTTCGCAGTCACCGAGCACCTCATCGCGAAGGGGCACCGCCGCATCGCCTTCCTCGGCGGCGAGCGCGAGATCCCGTCGATCTCACGACGCCTGGACGGCTATCTGCGCGCGCTCGACTCACGTGGCATCGAGATCGACGAGACCATCATCCGCACCGAGGGATTCGGTCGCGCGGCCGGTCACGCCACGACGCAGGCGCTGCTCCACGACGCCCCTGACGTGACGGCGATCTTCGCGGTGAACGACACGATCGCCGCGGGCGTCTACGACGGACTGCGGGACGCCGGCGTGCGCATCCCGCAGGACATGTCCGTGGTGGCCTACGACGACACCCCGCTCGCCGTCGACCTGTCTCCGAAGCTCACCACAGTGCACGTGCCGCTCGAGCAGATGGGCCGCGAAGCACTGCGCGCGGCCCTGTCCGAGCACGATGCCTTCGCGCGCACCCCGGAGGACGACCTCATCCTCGGCACGTACCTGGTGCACCGCGACTCGGTCGCCGCTCCGCCGGTGCGCTGAGCCGCACGCTCGCGGCCCCGCCCGGCTCCTGCCAGGCCATCGTTCCCGTCGCAGGATCCGTCGTTCCGGCGGCCCTCCCTCCGCTCAGGTCGCAGAATTCGTCGCTCCGGCGGTGTCTTTCCGACGAATTTCGCGACCTGGATCCGGGGATGTCTCGATCAGGCGGGCCGTGCGGCCATC
Organism: Microbacterium sp. MAH-37; assembly: GCF_009758255.1. Classification (GTDB taxonomy): domain Bacteria; phylum Actinomycetota; class Actinomycetes; order Actinomycetales; family Microbacteriaceae; genus Microbacterium. The sequence goes on along the minus strand of NZ_WSEN01000004.1, from coordinate 479,797 downwards.
AGCGCGCCCCAGGCGGCCGTGTCCTCGAAGCCCGCACGGCAGACCAGATACTCGGTGACGGGGATCTCCGGTGCGCTGAGGTCGAGCATCACGAGGCGCGGGTCATCGAGCATCTCGTCCTCGGCGACGATCCCCACCCCCAGCCCGGCGGCTGCGGCGACGAGCACCGCCTCGCGGGTGTCGGCGATCATCGCGTAGCGCAGCGGAACACCGGCATCCGCCGCCGCGCGCTCCAGAGCGGAGCGTGTCACGCTGCCCTGCTCCCGGCCGATCAGTGGCTCGCCGGCGAGCTCGGCCAGGCGCAGCGTCTTGTCACCCGCCCTCGGGTGATCGGTGCGCACCACCGCGACGAGATCCTGCCTGCGCAGGACCACGCGGTGCAAAGTTCGATCTTCGGGAACCTCGGCGGCGATCGCGATCTCCACGCTCCCCGAGCGCACGGCGTCGAGCGCCTCGGAGGCGTTCCCTCCGGTAACCACGAACCGCAGATCCGGATGCTGCGCACGCATCCGTGCGAGCAGGGGCATGAGGTGTCCCGGGGAGTCGGCGGCGATGCGAAGGGGCTCGCCGCCGAGGCGCTCGGCCTGCGCGAGGTGCTGCTCGGCGCGGTCGGCGAGCGCGAACAGCGGGCGCGTGATCTCGTGGAGTGCGGCCCCCTCGGGCGTCGGTGCCCCGGTGCCGCGATCGATGAGCCGCAGGCCGCGCGCCTTCTCCAGCGCGGCGAGCTGGGCGGACACCGCCGGCTGGCTGACCCCGAGGGCACGGGCGGCTGCGGCGAACCCGCCCTCGGCCACCACGGCCTCGAACACGCGGAGCTGCGCGAGAGTCATAAATTCACCTTATGTTCACATAACCCTCCTTGCGAAAGTGCCGCCGCGTCCGGTCCTAGCGTGGAGGGACGACGACGAAGGGAACGACATGTCGGCAGCGCGCACGCAGCACGTGCTCATCGTGGGGTGGGACGGCGTCCGCGACGACGTGCTCCGTTCGGTCCGCACCCCGCACCTGGACGCTCTCGCCGCCGAGGGGTTCCTCGCCACGGTGCGGGTCCACGACGCGAACCCGACGATCTCCGGTCCCGTCTGGTCGACCATGGCGACCGGTGTGTACCGCGACCGGCACGGCGTGCACGACAACGACTTCCGCCGGAACGCGTTCGACCGGCATCCCGATGTGCTCCGCCGCGTGCGCGCGGCTCGGCCCGGCGCGACGACCTTCGCGGCCGGAAGCTGGGCGCCGCTCGTCGAAGAGGTCTCCGGCGGCCCGCTGTTCCACGGGGGCGGCTATCGCCCGCCGATACCCGCGGGGGTCGAGAACACGGACGACCTGGATCTGATCGCCGCGATGGACGACGCGGTGACCTCGCGCGTCGCCCGCGAGCTGCTCGCCCACGACCACACCGCGGTCTTCGTCTACGAGCTGCTGCCCGACATGGTCGGGCACACCGAAGGGGTCACCGACCGCTACCGCGCGGCGATCGAGGGCTGCGACGAGCAGCTCGGCGTGCTGCGCGCAGCGATCGACGCCCGCCCGATGCGCGGCGACGAGGACTGGACCGTCATCGTTCTCACCGACCACGGCCACCGGGACGCCGGCCACCATGGCGGCGACAGCGACGAGGAGCGTCTGGCCTGGATCGCGGCCGCGGGTCCCGGCATCCGCCCCGGGGCGCAGCCGACGGTCGATCACGCCGACGTGCTGCCGCACGTGCTGTCGGCGCTGGGGCTGCCCGCCGACGACGACCTGCCAGGGCACCCGTTCAGCTCATGAGCTCCGTCGTCCTCCTCGCCGTGCTCGGCTCGGCGGTGATGCACGGCAGTTGGAACGCGATCGCGAAGGCCATCCCCGATCGGCTGGTCTGCTCGTCCCTGATCGGACTCGTCTATCTCGTGGTCGGCGGCATCGGATGTCTGTCGCTGCCGCTCCCGGATGCCGCATCCTGGCCGGCTCTGGCCGTGTCCGCCGTGCTGCAGACCGCCTACCTGATCCTGCTCACCGCCGCCTACGCGCACAGCGACTTCGGCGTGGCCTATCCGCTCACCCGCGGGCTCGCGGTGCTCGGCGTGACCGTTCTTGCCGTGACGCTGCTCAGCGAGCACCTCACCACTCTGCAGTTCGGCGGGGTCGCCATCGTGATCGGCGCCCTGTTCGCGCTGGCCTTCGCGCGGCGGCAGCGCACGCCGCGCCGTGGTCTGCTGCTCGCGGTGGCCGTCGGCGCCTGCGTGACGGCGTACTCGTTCGTGGACGGCCTGGGCGTGCGGGCCTCCGGCGCTCCGCTGAGCTACGCCGCGTGGCTGTTCTTCCTGCAGGGGATCACCGTTCCGCTGTGCTGCCTGCTGCTGTCCCGCGACCGTCGTGCGCACGTGGCGGGTCTCCGCCGGCACGCACCGGTCGGCGCGATCGGCGGAGTGCTGTCGCTCGCCGCGTACACCATCGTCATCTGGGCGCAGTCGGTCGCGCCGCTCGCGCTGGTGTCGGCGCTGCGCGAGACCGGGGTGGTCGCCGCCGGACTGATCGGCCTGCTGGTGTTCAAGGAGAAGCCGGGCGCGGTGGGCATCACCGCCACGGTCGCCGCGGCGCTGGGTATCGTCGCGATCAGGCTCGGGATGTAGCGTCGGCCCATCGGTCACCGCAGCGTTCGGATCGCCGTTCGTCCCGGTATCCGACGTGGATACCGGGACGAACGGCGACGTGAGCGGATGGATGCCGCGCACAACGGGACGAACCGCGACGTGAGCGGGGCGCTCGCACTTACAGATTCGCGTCCGCGTAGACGCGCAGGGCGTCGCGGACGAACTCCGCCCCCTGGGTGCCGCCGTAGTTCGCGCCGAAGCGCGGGTCGGCGACGTACATCTCCCCGAGGCCGATCACGTAGCCCTTGACGTCTCCGCCGGGTGCTGCCGCCGGCGTGCCGGGCACACCGGTCAGCCACTCGACGTGACGGCGCGCGAGCGCCTGCGCCTCGTCGGATGCCGGGTCGATGCCGCTCTCGGCGGCGGCGATCCAGTCCCTACCGAGGTCGGACACCAGCTTCTGCCAGTCGGCCCGCTCGGCGTCGGTCATGCCGCGCCACCAGCGGTCCGAGTCCGCGTAGGCCTTCTTGCCCCAGCGCTCCTCGACCTCGTCCTTGTACTGCGTGTGATCGAACCCGTCGAACATGTTCTCTGCCATGAGGGTTCCTCCTTCGTTCAATGTGTTGATGGTGTTCTCGACGGAGGCGATCTGCCGGGCGAGGCGCTCCTGCTCCTGCCGTAGCAGCGCGAGGTGCGTCTCGAGGGCGGATGCCTCGGACTTCTCGCGCTCGATGACCTCGGCCACCTGCGGCAGCCCGAGCCCGAGCTCACGCAGCAGCAGGATGCGCTGCAGCCTGACCAGGGCGGCGTCGTCGTAGTGGCGATAGCCGTTGGATGCCACGCGCGTGGGCTTCAGCAGACCGATGTCGTCGTAGTGACGCAGTGTTCTGCTGGTGGTGCCCGCGAGCCGGGCGATCTCCTGGATGGACCAGTCCATGGCGTCCTCCTTCTGTCGATATCTCCACGGTAGAAGTTGACGCTACGTCAATGTCAAGCGCTAGTGGATCAGCGCCTTCGCGAGGATGATCACAATGCCGAACGCCGCCGTGGTCACCGCGCCGAGCAGCCGGATCGGCCAGGAGGCGCCGCGGCGCCGGAACGCGATGTAGCCGAGCACCGCCAGCACGGCGACGCACATCCACAGCGCCAGCCAGATGGTCAGCTTGTCGTTGATCAGGCGCGCACTGCCCATCAGCAGGATCAGCAGGGGGATGCACGACGAGAGCAGCAGTCCGAGCGACCGCCGCAGCGCGTGCCGGAACGACTCCCCGAGGCCCACGACGCGGTCGTGATCGAGCCCGTGGCCGGCGACCGTCCCGGCGTACAGATGCGCGAGCCAGAACACGACGACGGTCACCAGCACGGTCCAGAAGACCTTCAGCGAGGTCGCACCGTGCGCCCCCGAGACGGCGATCATGCCGGCGACGAGGATCACGCCGTAGACGGCCTCCTCCGTGGCGAAACTCGCACGAAGCAGGCGCGCGGCGGGGGATTCCGGAGTTCGTTCTGGCACGCACCAAGAATACGAGCCGGGCGGGCGTTACGGTCATAGGGTGACCGCATCCGAGAGCCCTCGCCCCAGGCATCCGCTCGCCCTCGCGAACGTGATCGCGCCGCCCGCGTCCGTCGACGACTTCGTCGCCGAGTTCCTCCTCAACCTCGCCCAGGACCGCGGCGTCACCCTGCAGGACTCCACGGTCGATGACCGCTATCTCGCCCTGGTGCGCACCGTGCGCGGTCATCTCGCCGCGCGACGCCTCGAGACCGAGCGCGCCCCGCGCGACGGCAAGACGATCTGCTACCTCTCCGCCGAATACCTGCTCGGCCGTCAGTTGGACAACAGCCTGCTCGCGACCGGTCTCGAGGACATCGCGGCCGAGGCGCTCGCGGCGTGCGGCATCGACCTCGACGAGCTGCGCGCGCACGAGATCGAGCCCGGCCTCGGAAACGGCGGACTGGGCCGCCTCGCGGCGTGCTTCGTCGACTCGATGGCGACGCTCGGCGTGCCGAGCATCGGCTACGGCATCCGCTACGAGTACGGCATCTTCCGGCAGTCGTTCGAGGACGGCCGGCAGGTCGAGCATCCGGATGCCTGGATGCGCGGCGGATCGCCGTGGGAGTTCCCCCGCCCGGAGCGCGCTCGGACGATCCGGTTCGGCGGCGTCGAGGACGGCTGGGCGGTGCGCGCCGTGCCGTACGACTTCATCGTGCCCGGATATCGCAGCGGCGCCGGCATCCTGCGGCTGTGGAGCGCGGAGGCGCTCGAGCCGCTCGACCTGCCCGCCTTCAACGCCGGCGACTACGAGCGCGCCGTGCGCGCGAAGACGTTCGCCGAGAACATCTCGAAGGTGCTCTACCCCGACGATTCCACGCCGCAGGGCAAGGAGCTGCGGCTGCAGCAGCAGTACTTCTTCGCGGCCGCATCCGTCGGCGACGTCGTCGACGATCTGCTCGCCGCCGGTCGCCCTCTCGACGAGCTTCCCGAGCGCGCGATCTTCCAGCTGAACGACACGCATCCCGTGATCGCCGTGCCAGAGCTGATGCGCCTGCTGATCGATGAGCACGACATGACCTGGGATGCCGCGTGGGCGATCACGCAGCGCTGCTTCGCCTACACCTGCCACACACTGCTGCCCGAGGCGCTCGAGGTGTGGCCGGTCGATCTGCTGCGCCGGCTGCTTCCGCGGCACCTCGACATCATCTACCGGATCAACGAGGAGTTCCTGCTCACCGTGCGCGAGCGCCTGGGCGAGGAGCGCGTGGCCGCGATGTCGATCATCGCGGAGAGCCCGGTGCGCGCGGTGCGGATGGCGCACGTCGCGACGATCGCCAGTGTGAAGGTGAACGGCGTCGCCGAGCTGCACTCGCAGCTGCTGCGAGATGCCGTGCTGCCCGACTTCGCCGAGTTCTTCCCGCAGAAGTTCACCAACGTCACCAACGGCGTCACGCCGCGCCGGTTCCTGCGGCTGGCGAACCCCGCGCTGTCGGCGCTCATCACCGAGGCGATCGGCGACGGCTGGCTCGCCGACCTGGAGCGGCTGCGCGAGCTCGAGCCGTTCGCCGAGGACGCCGCGTTCCGCGACGCGTTCGCGCAGGTCAAGGCCGGAAACAAGCAGCGTCTGAACGAGGTGCTGCGGGTGCGCGACCGGACGGAGATCGACGACACCCATCTGCTCGACGTGATGGTCAAGCGCCTGCACGAGTACAAGCGGCAGCTGCTGAAGGTGCTGCACGTCGTGGACACCTACGAGGGCGTGGTCTCGGGCCGCGTCGCAGCATCCGCTCTGCAGCCGCGCACCGTGCTGTTCGGCGCGAAGGCGGCGCCCGGATACGTCATGGCGAAGCGGATCATCCACCTGATCAATGCCGTCGCGAGCGTCGTGAACGACGACGAGCGGCTCGAGGGCAGGCTCCGGGTGCTGTATCCGGCGAACTACGACGTGACGCTCGCCGAGAGTGTGATCCCCGCCGCTGACCTGTCGGAGCAGATCTCGCAGGCCGGTAAGGAGGCGTCCGGCACGGGCAACATGAAGCTCGCACTCAACGGCGCGCTGACGATCGGCACCGACGACGGCGCGAACGTCGAGATCCGCGAGCGGGTCGGCGACGAGAACTTCTTCCTGTTCGGCATGACCGAGCCCGAGGTCGCCGCGCTCGCGCCCGCCTATCGACCGGGCGAGGCCGTGGATGCCGGGGCACGGCGCGCCGTCGACCTCATCGCGTCCGGCGCGTTCTCGGGCGGCGACCGCGCGGTGTTCGAGCCGATCGTCACCAACCTGCTCACCGAGGACCGGTACATGGTGCTCGCCGACTACCGCGCCTACGCCGACGCACAGGCGCGCGTGGACGCGGCGTATGCGGACCCGGATGCGTGGACGCGCTCCGCCGTGCTGAACGTGGCGCGCTGCGGCTACTTCTCCTCCGACCGCGCCACCCGCGACTACCAGGAGCGCATCTGGGCCTGACATGGGCAGTTCTCCCCATCGGAGGATGCCGGCTGTTCGGCTAGCGTGGCTCCGGGGGAACGGCTGGGGTTCTTGGGGCACGTGCGAACCCTCGCTTCACGACAACACCGGAGGATCGCTCGTTCATGCCTGAAATCGCCGAGTCCGCGCAGCGCGGGCTGACCCGACGCACCGCGCTGAAGGGCGCCGCATGGTCGGTTCCCGTCGTCGCCGCCGCCATCGCCGTGCCCGCCTACGCCGCCAGCGGCGACACCGCCGATCTGCAGCTGTCCATGTCGAGCGGGGACGTCCTCGAACAGACCAGCCCGGATGGCACCCGGCAATGGACCATGACCCATCCGAGCACCTTCGCCGCGTATTCCGACGCGGAGGTCGCGGCCGGTTCGATCCTCACCGTCTCGTTCGACATCCGGATCGTCTCCGGAGTCGACGTCACCCTCGGCGACACCCCGCTCACCGCGTCGAGCACCGACACCACCGGCAACGTGCAGACCTCGACGTACGCCGTCCCTGTGGCCATCCCGGTCAGCGACTACAACACCTCCACGGTGCGCTTCCGGGTGTCCGCGGGACTCGTCGATCCCCTCCCGTGGGCGGAGGATCTCAACCCCTACATCGTCAGCATCGCCGCGCCCGGGATGACAGACCCGAACACCGCGAACAACAGCGTGGTCAGCGCGGTGCAGTACTCGGACGTCACTCCCTGACACGCCATCCCTGACGAAGGAGGCGCGGCACATTCCTGTGAGGCGCCTCCTCTTTTCGTGCGCCCCTTGACAGACTCGCGATATATCGTGTTACTCTCGAATCACGCGATATATCTCGATATCGCCCATCACATCAGGAGAGACTCACATGACCGAGAAGTGGCTCATCGCCCCCGGCGAGGAACGCGTCATCGACATCGCCACGGCGACCCGTCTCAAGGTCGGCCTCGTCGGCGGCCAGGTCGACATCGTCGCTCACGACGAACCGGGCATCCGCATCGAGGTGCACGGCGTCACCATCAAGGATCTCCGCGTCGAGTCGGACGGCACCCAGGTCGAGATCGACCACCCGCAGCTCGGCTGGGACAACTTCCTCGAGGTGTTCCGCAACTTCGGCGCCGGTGGTCCCAAGGCCGAGATCAGCGTCGCGGTCCCCCGCGGCATCGCCCTGAACCTGGGCGTCGTCAGCGCCGGCGCTCTGATCTCCGGCATCCACAACGACACCCGCCTGAACACCGTGTCCGGCGACATCATCGTCGACACGCTCACCGGTGACCTCACCGTCAACTCGGTCTCCGGCGACGTGCAGATCCGCAGCCTCACCGGCACCCTGAACGCGAACAGCGTCTCGGGCGACGTGGCCGTCACCGGCAACGTGCGCAAGGCGACCGTCGACACCGTCTCGGGCGCCACGCTCGTCGACGCATCCGGCAACGTCAACACGATCAACCTCAACACCGTCTCCGGCGCCACCACGATCCGCCTCGACGAGACCCTGCCCGCCAACTACGTGCTGCGCTCGATGAGCGGACGGATGATGGTCGACGGCGTGCAGCGCTCGCAGAGCGGTCCGAGCAACTTCACCGGGTCCACCGGTGAACTCGCCGGCAGCTTCGTCGACGTGCGCGCGAACACCGTCTCGGGCGGCATCACTGTGCTCCGCAAGCCGCTGACCACCGTGGCCGACGACCCGGAATGGGAGGAGGGGGCATGAGTCCCGCAGTCTTCTCGCACGGCGATCTGCGCCTGTACCTGCTGTCGCTGCTCGCCGAGGCGCCGCAGCACGGCTACGGCATCATCCAGGCGCTGACCGACCGCACCGGCGGAACGTACACACCCAGCGCCGGCACCATCTACCCTCGTCTCGCCAAGCTCGAGGAGGAGGGTCTGGTCACCAAGACGGTCGACGGCCGCACCACGATCTACTCGATCACGGATGCCGGACGCGCCGAGCTCGCCGCCCGCGAGGACGACCTCGCGGGCATCGAGGACGGCCTGGCCGATTCGGTGCGCCTGATCGCGAACGAGGTGCGCCAGAGCGTGCAGGAGGCGATGAAGAGCCTGCGGGCCGACCTCGCCGCCGCCGCACAGGACGAGCGCAAGGCGGCCAGGAGCGAACCGTCCCGTGCCCCCGGCTACGACGACGAGCGGGTGATCGCGCGCGAGAACCTGCAGCGGGCGGACGCCTCGATCAACGCCTTCCGCGCGCGGGTGCGCAGCGACCTGCGCACCCACGTCGCCCGCGGCGGCGCGCTGCCGACGACGGTCGTCACCGACCTCGAGTCGGCGATGGATGCCGCGGCGAAGGCCGTGACGAACGCACTGGCCGGCATCCCCGGTCGTTGAGCGCCCTTCGTCTCGCTCCGCTCACTCAGGACCCGGAGTCGGTTGTATCCGGGTCCTGAGCGCCCTTCGTCCCGCTGCGCTCGCTCAGGACCCGGAGTCCGGAGCGACGAGACGAGGGGTCACTCCTCCGGCCAGAGGTCCTTGTTCTCCTTGCCGGACTCCTCTTCCTGAGGGATCACGAGGATGTTCCGGTGCTGACGGTGCGCGAGCCGCGCGGCGACCGAGCCGGTGAAGAACTCCCGGACCGACTCGCCGAATCCGCGACGGCGGGTGCCGATCACGATCAGCTCCGCATCGAGCTTGTCCGCGAGCTGCTTGATGGCCAGCGCCGGATCGCCGACCAGCTGACGAGCGACCCAGGTGATCCCGGCGTCCTTCAGCGCGGCGCCCGCTACCTTCTGCACCTCCTCGAACTCGGCGGCGCCGAGGTCGACGTTGAGGTCGATGGGCGCGGAGTGCACGTATCCGTCGGGGTCCTCGTAGGTGACGAACCGGCTGACGTCGACGTGCACCACGACCAGCGGCGAGCCGAGCAGCTTCGCGTACCGGACGGCTTCGTCCAGCACGTGCCCGGGCTGCCCGGGTTGCAGGCCGACGATGACGGCCTTCTGCAGCGCCTCGTTCGGGAGGCTTTCATCCGACGGGGTGGAGGCGGGTTCTGTCATGGCGATCTCCCTTCACCGGTGGCGCCAAGAGGGCTGTTGCCCTGGCGTGCGTGCTATCCTGAATGCTACTCTTACCGGCCTCGAGCCGGTGCCGTGGATAAGACATCGGGCCCCGCACAGCCCGTTGCTGAACTCGTAAGGGGGTCTCGCGCATGGGCCGTGGCCGTCAGAAGGCGAAACACACGAAGATCGCTCGCGAACTCAAGGCGTACAGTCCTGACGTCAACTACTCCGCATTGGAGCGCGAACTCGGTCATCCCGCATCGGAGGGTGACGAGTACGTCGACAAGTGGGCTGACCAGTACGCGGACGAAGACGAGGACGAGCTCGAGAAAGCCTGAGCTCCGCTCTTTCGCAACGACTGAGCCCCGGGTGGACAGGATGCTGTCCCTCCCGGGGTTTCGTCGTGCCTTGAGCGCTGACTGGAAGAATGGATCGCATGCCCCGCGTCGTCGCCCTGTACCGTCATCCCGTCAAGGGGTTCACCCCTGAGCAGTGCGAGGAGCTGACCGTGCAGGCCGACGGGCGTGTCGCCGGTGACCGCGTGCTCGCTTTCCGGTTCGCGGATGCCGCGACGCCGGAGCTCGATGACGCGGGCCTGCACTACTGGCCGAAGTCGAAGGGCCTCGCGCTGGAGTCGTTCCCCGCACTGGCCGCGTTGCGCCTGCGCTACGACCACGAGGCGCTGCGCGTGCAGGTCAGCCACGACGACGTCGTGCTCGTCGACGCCGGTCTCGACGACGACGGCCGTGCCGAACTCGTCGAGGCACTGACGGAGTTCGTCCTGACCACGCCGGATGCCAAGCGCCTCGGCCGCCCGGGGCGACTGCCGCTCGCCCTCGTCGGCGACGGCGAGCAGTCCCGCTTCCAGGACCGCTCGCGCGGCTTCGTCTCGGTGCACAGCACCGCCAGCATCGCCGCGCTCGGCGACGCCCTCGAGAAGCCGATCGACGACCGCCGGTTCCGCTCCAACGTCGTGATCGACGGGGTGGATGCCTGGGACGAGCTGCAGTGGTCGGGAGAGGTGCGCATCGGCGACGTGCGCTTCACCGTGCACAAGCCGATCGGCCGGTGCCTCGCCACGCACGCGAACCCCGACACCGGGGAGCGCGACGCGAAGGTGCTCACCACGCTCACCGGCCGTGTCGGTCAGGCCGAGCCGACTCTCGGCACTCTGCTGCTGCTCCGGAGCGAGGGCGGCGTCGTCAGCGGCGACGTCGACGACCTCAGCGGCCACGGCGGTGTGATCCGCGTGGGCGATGAAGTGGTCGTCAGCGGCTGACGACGTAGCTCACTGCCAGCGGATCGACGACGCCCTGTTGCGCCACGATCCGGCATCCGCGATGTTCGTGTAGTACCCGTAGGCGTTGCCGGCGAAGTTCGTGGCGTCCCAGAGCTTCGTCATGCAGCCGGCGTAGCTCTTGAAGGAGTCGATGTCGTTGTTCCAGCCGATCAGCGACAGATCCCGGTAGTTGTACGCGCCGCCGGAGCTGCACGGCGTCGAGCCGGTCAGCACCCGCGTGCTTCCGCCGTAGTTCGGGTACGAGTAGATGACGCCGATCACGTAGGTCGCCGCGGGACTCACGGTCGCGCGGGACAGCGTTCCGTTCGGCTGGTAGATCAGCACCTTCCCCGTCTCGTCGTAGACGAGTCCGCCCAGCGCATCATCGGATGCCGCGCACACCAGGCTGCCGGTGTCGAGGTTCTGCACGCAGTGCTGTTCCGGCTCCGGTGATTCCGTGGCCTCTGGCTGGATGGTTCCCGCCCCCGCGCCCGGCGCCGACGCGATCAGCATCGCCGCTCCGAACACCGCCGCGATCGATGCCCTGATACCCGCTCTGCGCCTCATCGCATCCCTCTTCCCTGTCGCACGTCCTCTCAGAGTGCCGTGTTCGAGGCCCCGTCGACAAGCTCGGCCACCCGTTTTCCCGATTTCAGGCCAGAATAGAGGTGATGGAGGGCACACCCGAGAAATCCGCCCCCGCCGACCTCGCGACCGATCGCACCCTGGTGGCGGCGTTCCGTCGTGGCGACGCGGATGCCTTCCAGACCCTCTTCCACCGGCACGTGCCCGCGGTGCACGCGCTGATCCACTCGCAGCTCGCCGATGAGAACCACGTCGACGAGGTGCTGCAGGAGGTCTTCACCTTCGCGTGGGAAAGACTCGACGAGAACCGGATGCCCGGGGGCTCCGCCCTGCCGTGGATGCTCTCGATCGGTCAGGAGCAGATCGCCAACGCCAACCGCATCCACGCCGCCGCGCGCGCGTCGACCCGCCCCACGGCGCTGGCCGTCCCCGCCCGAGCGCCTCTCACCGAGATCGACCCTGTTGCGAAGCAGGCCCTGACCGCTACGCTCGAAGCCGCGGTCGCCCGCCTCGACGCGGTCGACCAGGAGATCGTCTGCCAGTGCCTGGTGCACGGGCTGACGTACAAGGAGGCCGTGCGGAAGGTGCGGCCGAACGGAGGCATGATCCGGGAGTGGCTGCTGCGCCGTCGCGGTGGAGCGACGTTCTGAGGGGGGCCGGCGATGGCTGACGTCGACGAGCACTACTACGCCGCCCAGTTCGCGGAGATCCGCAGGCGGATCTCGCTCAGAGATGCCGCTCAGCGCCGGCGCTCGCGCATCGTGACCCTCGCCGGCAGCACGCTCGCCGCCGTGCTGCTCACCGGCGGCGCACTCGCCGTGGTGCAGGCCACAGACATCGAGAAGACGGCATCGGTCTGCTTTCAGGCGGCCGACACGTCCGCGTCGTCGATCGAGGTGTCCGCTGCTCCCACGGAGGGAGTCATGGGAGCACTGCCGTCGATGGCGGACCGCGTGACGTCCGCCGAGATCCAGTGCGCGGCGTCCTGGCGGCTCGGGGAGTTCAGCAGGACAGACGGCCGCGTGCCCGAGCTGTTCACGTGCGTGCTGGCCGACGGCCGCCTCGGAGTGTTCCCCGACGAGGGCGACGCCGACTGCCTCGCCCTGCGCCTGGCTCAGCCCTGACGCTTCGGCGGGCTCAGCGACCCAACGCCCGTCACCACTTCCCGTGGCGGCGGGACCAGGCATCCTCGATCGTCATCGGGCGCGCGATCACGATTCCCGCCGGCACGGCGGCCACCAGCAGCACGACCATCATCAGCAGCGGGACCTGCCATCCTCCCGTCGCGCCGTGCAGCACGCCGAAGAGGATCGGGAAGATCGCGGCGAAGCCGTAGCCCACGCTCTGCACGAAACCGCTCAGCGCGACGGCGCTCTCGTGTGTACGGGCACGGATGCTGAGCAGCGCCAGGCTCATCGGGAACATGATGCCGGTCAGACCGTAGAGCACGACCCAGCCGTACAGGAACGGCTGCGGAGCGAGCACCAGTCCGAGCAGGCCGGCGACACCGGTCACCACCGCGGTGACCAGCAGCACCGGCGTCGCCCAGGCGTACTTCACCGTGAGACCGGGGACGACCAGCGAGCAGGGCAGCGCCATCACCGAGAAGAGCCCGAGCAGGAACCCGGCCTCGGCCGCGGACACGCCGCCGATGTCCACGAGCACCTGCGGCAGCCATCCGAAGGTGACGTACGCCATCGATGCGGAGACGCCGAAGACGAAGGTCATCGCCCACGCCAGCGGCAGCCGTGGCAGGCGGCTCAGGATGCGGGAATCCGCCGGCGCGACGACGACAGGGCCGGTGACGGACTCGAGCTCGCGATCGGCGCCTTCGTCTCGTCGCTCCGCGACTCGCTCAGGATCCGCGGAGCGAGACGAAGGACGGTCCCGCAGCATCAGCACGATCCACGGGATCATCGACGCCACGGCGAACACGGCCCACTCGGCGAGCGACACGCGCCAGCCCGCGGCATCCGCCACCGGCACCGCGACCAGCGGTGGCAGGAACGTCGACGCGGCCATCGCGACCGAGTACACGGTCATCATCAGGCCGAGCCGGTCGGGGAAGTACTTCTTGACCAGCGGGGGCAGCAGGATGTTGCCGGTGCCGACCCCCGCGAACACCACCGCCGTCGCGGCGATCAGCGTGACCGAGTCCACCGCGAAGCCGCGCGCCACCAGCCCCAGCGTGATCAGCGCCGTGGCGATGACGGTCAGTCGTTCCAGCCCGAGTCGTTGCTCCGCCCAGGGTGTCGCCAGTCCGAACAGGGCATAGCAGACCGGCGGTGCCGCCCCGATCAGGCCGAGCACCACCGGCGGCACGGGGAAGTCCGCCGCGATCAGGTCGACGACCGGCGAGAGCGAGGCCACCGCCGACCGCAGCGAGAAAGCCAGCAGCACGATGCCGAGCACCGCGAGCGCGCGCCCCTGCCAGAGAGGGCGCACCGCCGGCGATGCGCCCGACGTCACGAGGTCTGCGACCTCTCCACCCAGTCCAGGTACTCCTCGGTGACCGTGCCGGTCACGTAGCGACCGTCGAAGCAGCTCATGTCGAGGTCGACCAGGTCGGTGCCCTCGGTGATCGCCGCCCTGAGGTCGTCGACCTCCTGGAAGACGATGTGGTCGCAGCCCAGCTCCTCGGCGATCTCCGGGATCGTGCGGCCGTGCGCGACGAGCTCGTGCTTCGAGGGCATGTTGATGCCGTACACGTGCGGGTAGCGCACCGGGGGCGCGGCCGACGCGAATGTGACCGACAGTGCACCGGCATCCCGCGCCATCTGGATGATCTGCTTGCTCGTCGTGCCTCGGACGATCGAGTCGTCGATGAGCAGCACGTTCTTGCCCTGGAACTCGGTCGACATGGCGTTCAGCTTCTGCCGCACGCTCTTCTTGCGCACCGCCTGGCCGGGCATGATGAACGTGCGACCCACGTAGCGGTTCTTGTAGAAGCCCTCGCGGTACTCGATGCCGAGCTTGCGGGCGACCTCCATCGCCGCCGGGCGCGACGAGTCGGGGATCGGCATGACCACGTCGATCTTCTCGCGCGGCACGTGCTTGGCGATCGTGTCGGCGAGCTTCTCACCCATCCGCAGCCGCGACTCGTACACCGAGACGCCGTTCATCACGGAGTCGGGACGAGCCAGGTACACGTACTCGAACGCGCACGGCGTGAGCACGGGATTCTCCGCGCACTGCTTCGAGAACAGCTCGCCGTCGTTGCTGATGAACACGGCTTCGCCGGGAGCCACCTCCCGCACGATCTCGTAGTCGGCGTTCTCGAGCACCAGCGACTCGCTGGTGACGACCCACTCGTCCGAGTCGCCCGGGTCGGCCGTGGTGCGACGGCCCAGGATCAGCGGACGGATGCCGAACGGGTCGCGGAAGGCCAGCAGGCCGTAGCCGGCGATGATCGCGATCACGGCGTAGGCGCCCTCGATGCGCTTGTGCGTGTTCGCCACGGCCTCGAAGATGCGCTCCGGGTCGAGATCGACCGGGGACGTGGTGGTCTGCAGCTCGTGCGCGAGCACGTTCAGCAGCAGCTCGGTGTCGCTCGAGGAGTTCAGGTGGCGGCGGTCGCGCTGCTCCATCTCGGCGGTCAGCTCACGCGTGTTGGTGAGGTTGCCGTTGTGGATGAGCACGATGCCGTACGGCGAGTTCACGTAGAAGGGCTGCGCCTCCTCCTCGCTCGACGCGGTGCCCTTCGTCGCGTAGCGCACGTGCCCGAGGCCGACGCTGCCCAGCAGCGAGCGCATGTCGCGGGTGCGGAACGCCTCGCGCACCATCCCCTGCGCCTTCGCCATGTGCATGACGCCGGTCGACTCCGCGGTGGCGATGCCCGTGGCATCCTGCCCGCGGTGCTGCAGCAGCAGGAGAGCGTCGTAGATGTCCTGGTTGACCGGGCCGTTGCCGACCATTCCGACGATGCCGCACATGGGGTGTTACTTCGCTCCGTCCCGGTAGCCGCCCACCAGGCGCACCGCTCCGCCGTCGACGCCCTTGGCGCCCTGTTCGAATCCTTCGCCGGGGACGGCGCCGATGTGCACCGTGCCTGCCTTCCAGGCGGCGATGCCCTGTGCCTCGATCGCCGCGATCGCGGCATCCGCCTGCGCACCGTCGACGATCGCGAGGAAGCCGATTCCCAGGTTCCAGGTGCCCTCGGTCTGCTCCAGCGGGGTGCCCGCGATGTCCGCCAGCACGCGGAACACCGGGTCGGGCGACCACGTCGCGCGGTCGACCTCGGCCCAGCTGCCCTGCGGCAGCACGCGGGCGAGGTTGGCCGCGATGCCCCCGCCCGTGACGTGGCTGAGGGAGTGCACGGCGCCGGGAAGCAGGTCGATGAGCTTCAGCAGCGGCAGCGTGTAGAGGCGCGTCGGCTCGAGGAGCGCCTCGCCCCAGGTGGCGCCGAGGTCGGCCGCCTGGTCCTGGTAGCCAATGCCTGCGCCGGTGAGGATGTGCCGCACCAGCGAGAAGCCGTTGGAATGCAGACCGCTCGAGGCCAGGGCGATGACGGCGTCGCCGTCGCGCACGAGCTCGGCACCGAGCACGGCGTCCTTCTCGACGACGCCGGTGGCGGCGCCCGCGACATCGTAATCGTCCGGGCCGAGGAGACCCGGGTGCTCGGCGGTCTCGCCGCCGACCAGCGCGGTGCCCGTCGCCGTGCAGGCATCCGCGATACCGCGCACGATGTCGGCGATGCGGTTCGGCACGACCTTGCCGCACGCGATGTAGTCGGTCATGAACAGCGGCTTCGCACCGACCACGACGATGTCGTCCACGACCATGCCGACCAGGTCCTGCCCGATCGTGTCGTGCTTGTCGATCGCCTGCGCGATCGCGACCTTCGTGCCGACGCCGTCGGTCGAGGTCGCGAGCAGCGGATGCCGGTAGTCGCGCAGTGCGCTGGCGTCGAAGAGGCCCGCGAATCCGCCGACGCCCCCGAGCACTTCCGGTCCGTGCGTCGCGCGCACGGAGGACTTCATGAGTTCGACGGCCAGATCGCCGGCAGCGGTGTCGACGCCTGCTGCTGCGTAGGGATTGGTGGTGGAGTCTGCCACCAGGACAGCCTACCGGCTCCGAGATGGGTGATGTCCGGGCGTCCACCCAGCCTGAGCGGCCGGAAAGAGTCGGTCGGAGGGGACGGATGCGGCAGATCTTGACCCCGCGGGAAAGGTGTCTCCTACGATGGGGGCCATGAGCGAGAAGCCGCAGTGGCTGATCCGCGAGGACGCGGGCACCCCGGTGCTGATCGCGCTCGCACTGCGGCAGCTGCTCGGCGTGCGCGAACCGGAGGAGATACCCGCACTGCGCGGTCTCGAGGTGCGCGCACCGGATGCCGCGGATGCCAGCGATGCGGTCGAGGAGCAGTGGCGTTCGTACTGGGACATGACCGTCGAGCCGCGCGCGCATCGCAGCGACGTGCCACTGGAGCTGGTCGACGGGTTCGACACCATGGTCGCCCTGCCGGCATCCGGCGCCGACGAGCTGCGCGCGGCGATCGCGCCGCACGCAGCGACGGCGCTGCAGTTCGCACACGACGCCCACAAACGCTACGTCGCGACGGTGAACTCGTCCGGCGACTCGTACCGGGCCTACGCCAGCGCGATCGCGGAGTTCGAGCGCGAGGTCGGGAGGAGGGCCCACTCGTTCGAGCTGAACGTACAGGTGCTGCCGCTCTCGCAGCGCGGGATCTGGTGGATCGGCGCTCTGACGGTGGCCGTCACCGACGGGCTGCGCCGCGACGTCGTCGCGTTCGACTCGGCGATCAGACCGGTGATCGGGGAGCTGGCTTAGGAACCTGCTGCACCGTCTGCCGCGTGAACCACCTGCCGTCGAGCGAACCACACATCGACGCCGGTGACCGGTGAGGTCGACGGCGACGGGTTCAGCCGGGCGTGCACGCGGCGATCAGCGCACGGCTCGGCGAGCAGACTCAGGCCTCGGGCGTGATGACGCGCTCGTGCTGCACCTGCACGACGCGGGCGTGCTTGCTCGCGCTGCGGTCGAGCATCAGCGCGACGACGCCGCCGAGCGCGATGCCGATCGGCACCGTCCACAGCAGCATGAAGCCGAACACCTGCCCCGCGGGGTAGGCCACCCCGGCGGCCTCGGACGGCTCGTAGCTGCCGACCGCGGTGAGGATCAGCGCGACGATGACGCCGAGCACGGCGCCCAGCCCCATGAACACGCCGTAGCGCGGCACAGGACGGACCCTCGCCTCGACGGTCTCACGGGATGCGTTGCGTGCCATGCATCCATTGTCCCACGGTCCGGATATGCACTCGTCGTCAGCGCACGATGATGCCGGCATCCTCCGCATGACCCGAACATTGCGGGCCCGCCGTCGCGGACTACGGACGCAGCGGGAGGAGCGCCTCGATGTCGGCGCGGATGCCGGATGCCGCGACGCGGCCGGCGGCCACAGCGTCCGCCCACTGCTCGGCGCCGGTCGCCACGGCGATCCAGGTGGCGGCATCCATCTCGACGACGTTCGGCGGCGTGCCGCGGGTATGACGCGGCCCCTGCACGACCTGTACGGCGCCGAACGGCGGCACGCGCACCTCGACGCTGTTGCCCGGCGCCTTCTCATCGAGCAGCTGCAGCAGGTAGCGCACCGCCGTCGCGATCTGCGGGCGGGCGGCCTCGCCGTTCGCGACCGCGGCGAGCGCGGCGCGTCCGTCGGCGGTGTCGATCCTGCGTGCGGCCATGCTGTTCAGCGTACGCGCGGGGGAACACTCATTCTTCCCGATGCTCCGGTCTCAACAGATGCGCGTACCCCGCCGACGACCCACAATGAGTGAGACCGGAACCGGGGAGGCTTCAAGCCCCTACTGCTCCGGTCTCAACAGATGCGGGTACCCCGGGCCGACGACCCACAACGAGTGAGACCGGAACCGGGGAGGCTTGTGCCCGGGAACGAGCCGCGACGCCCCGGCGGGCATAGGCTCGACAGGTGACTTCGCAGAAGACGGTTACCGGGGCCCGCGCCGAGCTCATCGCCGCCGCCGAGCACGGTGCCGGCTGGGCGGCGAGGTATCCGCAGAACATCGGGCGCGCGCACCCGGCATCCGTCCTCATGCTGTTCGGACGACTGGACGACATCCCCGCGGCGTCGGATGAGACGACCGTCGCCGCAGACCTCGATGTGCTGCTGCAGCGGCGCGCGGCGACGCTGTCGTCGCATCCGGGGCAGGTGTCGTTCCCCGGCGGCAGACGCGAGGCGCAGGATGCCGACGCGATCGCGACGGCGCTGCGCGAGGCGCAGGAGGAGACCGGACTCGACCCCGCCGGAGTAGAGATTCTCGCCACGCTGCCCGAGCTGCCGCTCGCGGCGAGCAGTCACGTCGTCACACCAGTGCTCGCCTGGTGGCGGGCGCCGTCACGGGTCGCCGCTGTCGACCATCGCGAAACCGTCGAGGTGTTCCGCGTCCCGGTCGCGCACCTGCTCGATCCCGCGACGCGCTACACCTCGGTGCTCAGCCGCGACGGGTTCACGTTCCGCGGCCCGGCGTTCGACCTGGACGGCACGATCGTGTGGGGCTTCACCGCGATGGTGCTCGACGGCCTGTTCGACGCCGCAGGCTGGACCCTCCCCTGGGACGCCGCAGACGAGCGGCCGATCGAGCTCTGACGCACGGGAGGACGCCTCCGGACCCCGCCGGTAGGCTGACGGCATGAAGATCCTCGTCCTCGGCTCCGGTGCACGTGAGCACGCGATCATCCTCTCCCTGCGCTCCGAGGACACTCCGCACGAGATCTACGCGGCATCCGGCAACGCCGGCATCGCGCAGGACGCCACGCTCGTCGACCTGGACATGTTGAACGGCTCGGCCGTCGAGCAGTTCGCCAACGAGCACGGCATCGATCTGGTCGTGGTCGGGCCGGAGGCTCCGCTGGTCGCCGGCGTCGCCGACGTGCTGCGCGAGCGCGGCATCCCCGTGTTCGGCCCCGGAAAGGCGGCCGCGCAGATGGAGGGATCGAAGGCGTTCGCGAAGCGGATCATGGATGCCGCAGGCGTGCCGACCGGCCGTGCAGTCCGCGCCGCCACGGTGGCCGAGGTCGAGCAGGCGTTCGACGACCTGGGCGCCCCGCACGTAGTCAAGGCCGACGGCCTCGCCGCAGGCAAGGGCGTCATCGTGACCGGCGACCGCGCCGAGGCACTCGCGCACGCCGAGCACTACCTGCCGCACGGCCCGGTGCTGATCGAGGAGTTCCTGTCGGGCGAAGAGGTCTCGCTGTTCTTCCTCAGCGACGGCGACACCGTGCGCGCACTGAGCCCTGCGCAGGACTTCAAGCGCGCCTATGACGGCGATGCGGGCCCGAACACCGGCGGCATGGGCGCGTACTCGCCGCTGCCGTGGCTGGACGAGCGGTTCGGCGGCGAGGAGGCGTTCGTCGCCCAGGTCACCGAGGACGTCGCGCTGCCCGTCATCCGCCAGCTCGACGCCGAGGGCACCCCGTTCATCGGGCTGCTCTACGCCGGCCTCATCCTCACCGATGCCGGTGTGAAGGTCATCGAGTTCAACGCGCGCTTCGGCGACCCCGAGACCCAGGTCGTGCTGCCTCGGCTGCGCACGCCGCTGTCGCGGCTGCTGCTGGCCGCGGCATCCGGCACCCTCGAGAACGAGCCGCAGCCGGCGTTCTCCGACGACGTCGCGATCACCGTCGTGCTCGCGAGCGAGGGCTACCCCGAGGCGCCGCAGACCGGTCGCCTTCTCGAGGGGCTCGCGGATGCCGCGGCTGTCGACGGCGTTCGCCTCGTGCACGCCGCGACGGCGGGCCCGGATGCCCCGGGCGGAGCCCTCGTGGCATCCGGCGGCCGCGTCCTCAACGTCGTCGCCACGGCGGCGGACTTCGGCACCGCCCGTTCCCGCGCCTACGACGCCCTGGGCCGGATCACGCTCGACGGCGGGCACTTCCGCCGCGACATCGCGGCCCGCGTCGCGGAGTAGCCGGGGCGCCCCGGCATCATCGCGGAGATCGGCGAGATCGCGGAGGCCCTGCTCGACATCGCTCCGGCATTCTGCTTTTCTCCGCGGAAGTGGAGTGCGCCGCGCCGAATCCCGCGTCGGGGTCAGCGGCCCGTCCGCTCGTTCCGTGGCATCCGCCTCGGCGGGTCAGCGGCGCCCTTCTCGCCGGCGCCCCGTACGCGGAAGACAGAGGGCTACAGCGCGACCCAGTACCGGCGCAGCAGGGGGTGACCGTTCTCGCTGGCGTCGATGACGTCCTGCAGCACACCGCCGGCGCCCTCGATCGTGCGGAACGAACCGGGGTTGTCGTCGTCGCAGGTGATCATGACCCGGTCGTAGCCGTCCGCGCGTGCCTTCTCGAGCACCATCGCGAGCGCCGTCTTCACGATGCCCTCTCGGCGGCGCGACGGGCGCACGGAGTACCCGATGTGCCCGCCGACCCGGCGCAGGAAGTCGTTCAGCTCGCGGCGGAAGGCGATGAAGCCGACGACCTCGTCGCCGTCGGTGATCCAGTAGTAGTCGCAGGGCACGTGACCGTCGGGCAGCTCGGCACCACGACGCCCGTACAGCTCCGCCATCGCGACGAACGACTCGGCCGCCGTCCGGTCCGGCGTCATGCCGTCGCTGAGTCCGGCGCCGTCGATGTGCGCGCCGCCGAACTCGGTGACGGCAGCGGCCCAGGAATCGGCGAGATCAAGCGAGGGGGACGAGAGTGCGATGGCCATCCTCCATCTCACCATGCCGTGCGACCTCAGCCGCGGCGGACGAAGAACCGCAGCATCCCGGAGAAATGCAGAATGTCGGAGAGATTCCCGGGGAACCCTCCGACATTCTGCATTTCTCCGCCGCGCTGCGCCATTGCGCTGCGCGCCAGCGCGCTCAGCGCAGCTGGTCCTCCGGCTTCGGCGTGTACTTGCCGAGGAACAGTGATGCCACGAGTGCGACCACCATGATCGCGGCGGGCAGCAGCATGGTCTGCGCCATGCCGGTGGAGAACCCCTCGGCGACGAAGTCGGGCAGCTGGCCACCTCCGCCGATCCCGCCCGGCGCCTGATCCAGTCCGGGCAGGTTCGCCTCGAGGCGCGCCTGCATGAACGCGGCGATCGCCGACGAGCCGACGACCGACCCGATCGTGCGCGTGGTGTTGTAGATGCCCGCGCCGGCGCCGGCCTGGCGCGGAGGGAGGCGCCGCGTCGCCGTGGTGGCCAGCGGGCCCCACATACCGGCGTTGCCGATGCCCATCAGCGCGGAAGGCAGCAGGAACATCCAGATCGGAGAGTCCACGTTCATCAGCGAGGCGTTCCAGAGCAGACCACCGGCCACGCAGAGCAGTCCGGGGATGAGGATGAGACGCGGGTCGACCTTGTCGAGCAGCGACCCCGCGAACGGTGCGAGCACACCCGAGATGACCGCCATCGGCACCATCAGCAGAGCGGCCTCTGTCGGGGTCAGCCCACGTGCCAGCTGCAGGAAGAACATGAACGGCAGTGACATGCCGGTCACCGTGAAACCGACCGCCGCGATCGCGACGTTCGACGCCGAGAAGTTGCGGTCGTTGAACAGGCCGAGCGGCACCAGCGGCTCGCTCTTGGTCTTCCACTGCTGCAGCACGAACACGATCAGCAGGACGACGCCGGCGGCGATCAGCCCCCACACCGTGACCGGACCCCAGATCGGGCCCCAGTCGTACTTCTCGCCCTCCTGCAGGCCGAACACGATGAGGAACAGTGCGGCGGCGCTGAGCACCACGCCGACGTAGTCGAAGCGGTGCGGATGCGTCTTCAGCCGCGGCACGAGGATGACGGCGAGCACGAAGCCGATGATGCCCACGGGCACGTTGATGAAGAAGATCCACTCCCAGCCGAGGCCGTCCACGAGGAATCCGCCGAGCAGCGGGCCCACGAGGGTGGCCACGCCGGCGGTCGCGCCCCAGAGGCCCATCGCCGCGCCGCGGCGCTCGGGCGGGAAGGTGCGGGTGATCACGGCCATGGTCTGCGGCGTCATGAACGCCGCGCCGAGGCCCTGCACCGCGCGGAACGCGATGAGCATCTCGAGGCTGGTCGACAGGCCGCAGGCCAGCGACGACAGCGTGAAGATGACCAGGCCGATGAGGTAGATGTTCTTCGGGCCGAAGCGGTCGCCGAGCCGACCGGTGATCAGCAGTGGCACCGCGTAGGCCAGCAGGTAGGCACTCGTGACCCACACGACGTTGTCGAGGTTGTTGGTGTCGGGGTCGAGAGCGGCCTTGATGGCGGGGTTCGCCACCGAGACGATCGTCGTGTCGACGAGGATCATGAAGAAGCCGATGACCAGCGCCCAGAGGGCGGGCCAGGGGCTGCGCGGCTTGTGCCCGACGGCGTAGGTGCCGGTCGTCGGCGCGCCGGAACGGGGAGCGGATGCCGCGGCATCCGCTCCGGGCGGAGTCGTGTCTGTCATTCGGATGCTGCCTTTCGCTGGGCCGCCTTGGCGGCGCGATGTTCGGTGGAGAGCTCGTCGTCTCCCCAGGCGTAGGAGGCGTCCGCGAGCGAGTCGAGGAAGCCGTCGGTCCAGGTCAGTTCGGCGCGGAGCAGTGCCACGTGCCGGTCGGCCTCGATGAGGTACTGCCGCAGGACGCCGCGCTCGTGGGCGGTCGCCAGTGCGGCGTCGAGGGCGTCGGCCTCGGTGGCGAGCGCGGTCCGGCGCACACCGATCAGCTCGACCACCTCGGCTCTGGGCAGGTTGTGCGCCTCGGCGAGCGCGACCCGGAACTCGGGTGAGCGATCGGTGCGCGCGAGTCCGCCGCGCACCCACGCCTCGAGCACGTCGGATGCCGCGGGCTGAAGCGTGTAGGTCGTCCGCTCCGGCCGATTGCCGTCGCGATCCACACCCACCTCGGCGATGAGCCCCTCCCGTTCGAGACGCCCCACCGTGTGGTAGAACGTGCCGTTCGTCACCTTGACCATACGGTCGTCACGGCGCTGCCGCAGCAGGCGCATCATCTCGTACGGATGCATGTCGCCCTCGCGCAGCAGCGCGAGCACCATCACGCCCAGTGGCGTGAGCTTCACATCCGCGACCATATGCCCCATCCCGGTTAGTCCAGATGGACTATATCATCGTGACCATCCGATGACATCTCCGCGGCCTCCCGACTTCTGCGTGAGACCCATGCGCAGAACATGGGTCTCGCACCGGGACAGGGACGTCATCTGGATCTCGACGGAACCTCGCGCAGCCCTCGAGCCCGGTGCGACAGTGCGGCGGCGCGGCAGCGGGCAGCGCTTCCCCTCAGCGCAGCGCAGTCTCGCGCTGCGCGTCGGTCAGCGGCCGGTCGGCGTAGATCAGCCGCATCACCGCGGGGTCGGGGTTCCCGGCATCCGGCGCTCGATGCACGAGCGAGAGGCCGACCTTCTCGGCGACCGCGGCAGACGCCGTGTTGTGCTCGACGAGGAACGCGATGATCGGCGTCTCGGGGCGCAGGTTGCGCGCGGCGGCGATGCCCGCGCGCGAGACCTCGGTGGCGTAGCCGCGGCGGTGGTGATCCGCCGAGATGCGGTACCCGAGGTTCCAGACGTCCGCATCAGAGGATGCTCCGGCGAGCAGTGTGCATCCGCCGGTGCCGATCACCTCGCCGGTCTCGCGCAGCCGCACGATCCATGACGCGAGCTCCACTTCATCCCACCGCTCCTGCCAGCGCGTCAGCATGTGCGCGGTCGTCGAGCGCTCGACGTGCCGCAGGCTCGGGAAGTGCTCCCAGACCCGCGGGTCGGAGAAGATCTCATGGACCGGATCGATGTCGGCATCGGTCGGGCGTCGCAGGATCAGTCGGTCGGTGAGTCTCTCGTCAGGCATCGGCTCCGACATTACGCGCGGCCTCCGACACCGGGGATGCGAAGATGTACGCGTGAGCGAAGCACTGAGCATCCCCGGCTGGCGGCACCTCTACTCGGGCAAGGTCCGCGACCTGTACGCCTCGGAGGACCCGGGCGACACGCGCCGGCTGATCGTGGCATCCGACCGGGTCAGTGCCTTCGACTTCGTGCTCTCCCCCGGAATCCCGCAGAAGGGCGCACTGCTCACCACGCTGAGCGACTGGTGGTTCGAGCAGCTGGACTTCCCGAATCACCTCGTCGAGGGCGACGTGCCCGAAGCGGTCGCCGGGCGCGCGATGCTCGCGCAGTCGCTGGAGATGCTGCCGATCGAGTGCGTCGTGCGCGGCTACCTCACCGGCTCCGGCTGGGCCGAGTACACCGAGCAGGGCACCGTCTGCGGCATCCCGCTGCCCGCCGGCCTGCAGGACGGCGACCGCCTGCCCGAGCCGCTGTTCACCCCCGCCTACAAGGCCCCGATGGGCGAGCACGACGAGAACATCTCCTTCGAGCGCGCCGCTGAGATCGTCGGGCAGGAGCGCGCGGAGCAGCTGCGCGACGTGTCGCTCGAGATCTATCGCCGTGCGGCGGAGATCGCCGAGGCGAAGGGCCTCATCCTGGCGGACACGAAGTTCGAGTTCGGAACGGATGCCGACGGCACCCTGCGCCTGGCGGATGAGGTGCTCACCAGCGACTCGTCGCGGTACTGGGATGCCGAGGCGTGGCGCACCGGCACGACGCCGGCCGAGCGGATGGCGAGTTTCGACAAGCAGATCGTGCGCAACTGGCTCGCCGCCAACTGGGACAAGCAGGGCGAGCCGCCGGCGCTGCCGCAGGACATCGTCGAGCAGACCGCCGCGCGTTACCGTGAGCTGATCGAGCGCCTCACGGCCTGAGCCGCCGCTCGCGGCCCTTCGACAAGCTCGGGGACCCGGCTCTTCTGGCGATAGTGTTTCCCCAGCCTCCGTCCCTACCCCCGAGGAGCCCGCATGTCGCTGTGGAAGATCCACGGCAACGGCCGCACTGTCGCGCCCGACGCCGTCGTCCGTCCTGATGAGCGCCTGAACTGGCCCGCCACGATCGCGATCGGCGTGCAGCACGTCGTCGCGATGTTCGGCGCCACGTTCCTGGTGCCGATCCTCACCGGTTTCCCGGTGCCGACGACGCTGCTGTTCAGCGGTGTCGGAACGATCCTGTTCCTGCTGGTCACCCGCAACAAGCTGCCCAGCTACCTGGGCTCGTCGTTCGCGTTCATCGCGCCGGTCACCGCCGCGACCGCGGTCGGCGGCACGGGTTCGGCACTCGCCGGCATCGTCGCGGTCGGCGTGCTGCTGGCGATCATCGGTGTCGTCGTCCACACGGCGGGCGTCGCCTGGGTCGACCGGTTCCTGCCGCCGGTACTCGCCGGCACGATCGTCGCGCTGATCGGGTTCAATCTGGCCGGCGCCGCGCACAACAACTTCGCCGCCGCCCCGGTCACCGCCACCGTCACGCTCGGACTGACCATCCTGTTCGCGGTGGTGTTCCGCGGGTTCCTCGGCCGCATCTCGATCTTCCTCGGCGTGATCGCCGGCTACATCTTCGCCGGCATCCGCGGCGAGCTCGACTTCGAGGCGGTCGAGAAGGCCGACTGGGTGGGCCTGCCCACCTTCCAGTTCCCCGACTTCGTCGAGCCGAACACCTGGTCGGCGATGGCGATGTTCCTGCCGGTCGTGCTCGTGCTCATCGCCGAGAACGTCGGCCACGTGCGCGGCGTCGCGACCATGGTGAACGACCCGAAGATCAACGAGAACACCGGCAAGGCACTGATCGCCGACGGCATCTCGACCACGCTCGCCGGCTTCTTCGGCGGTTCGGGCACCACGACCTACGGCGAGAACATCGGCGTCATGGCCTCCACCCGGGTGTACTCCACCGCCGCATACTGGGTGGCCGGCATCACCGCCATCCTGCTGAGCATGTCGCCGAAGTTCGGCGCCGTCATCAACTCGGTGCCCGCCGGCGTGCTCGGCGGTGTGACCACCGCGCTGTACGGGCTGATCGGCGTGATCGGCGTGAAGATCTGGGTCGACAACAAGGTCGACTTCGCCCGCCCGGTGAACCAGTACACCGCCGCGGTCGCGCTGATCGTCGCAGTCGGCGGCTTCGCGATCAAGGGCGAGAACGGCTTCGAGCTGGGCGGCATCGTGATCGCCACGGTCGCCGCGATCGTCATCTACCACGGCGGCAACGCGATCGCCCGGCTGCGCAAGACGGGCGCCGACGACCCGAAGCCGCTGGCCGCGGTCGGTCCGATCGGCGGCGACCCGGAGGAGTGACCGGCTGACGGGCGCCCTTCGTCTCGCTCGTTCTCGCTCGCTCAGGACCCGGTGCGGATTCCGGTCCCTGAGCGAGCGGGGCACCCGCCCGGAAACTCCGAAACTGAAGCCGGCTACGCGTCGATAGCGCGCAGCGCGATCCCTGGTGCATCGGATGCCACGAAGGGCAGCTGCTCCGCGGGGTCGCCGAGCCCGTACATCCGGTGCAGCCAGCGGCGCGCGGCCTGCAGCGGGTAGGTCCGCCCGTACACGGCGCGCTTGACGATCACGCCCTCCATCACGCTGCGCAGCATGACCTCCTCAAGCGCCGGATCGGAGGCTCCGCGTTCGCGGAACAGGTCCTGCATGAGCCCGCCGGCGGCGAGCACCGCCTCGAGGTTGCGCTGCTCCGACTCCGCGTAGATGCGATGCGTGGTGGGCAGGATCGAGAGGCCCAGTGTGATCCGCTGCTGCGGCATGCTCTGGTCTGCGCCGATCAATGACATGTCGATGACCATGCGCAGCCGGTCGTCTGCGCTCTCGTCGCCGAACGCCATCGCCGTCATCTTCTCGAAGTAGGCGTCGAGCACGGCACCGACGAGCTGCTCCTTACCTCCGAAGTAATAGTTCACGAGCCCTTGCGCGACGCCGGCGTGACGCGCGATCTCGGCCAGGCTCGCCTCGTGGTAGCCCTTGTCGCCGAACACCTCGAAGGCCGCCTGCAGGATGGCGGTCTGCGAGCGCTCACGCGCATCGCGGTTCTGCTCTGCGGAACGTGGCATCCTCGGACTCCTTCCCGATGCTCGATCGCGGCTCCTCAATGTTCCCCGATGATGCTATCGTGTTGATTGATTGGACCCTCAATCAACAAATCAATGGGCGGCGATGGGGATCGCCGTCCGATCGTTCCGACGCCACCCGGCACCCGACGGGATCGTGCTCCGAGGAACGGTGAAGCTCTCCGCGGCCGTTTCGGCGTACGTCCGCGAGGAGTGGCTGCGAGGCATGGGGGCCCTGCCCGCAGCACCGGGAGGAGGGCGGGATGGGGAGTCCCGTTCCCTCCTCCCGAACACCACCGCTCATGCAGCCTGCGGCTCCGACAGCACGACGAGGCGCCTGCCGAATGTCTCAGGATCGTCGATGATGCGCAGCATCACCGCCGCGACATCCGCTCTCTCGGTGCGCGGCCAGCCGGGCATCGCCCGCCGGGATGCGGCGT
The DNA here is from genome assembly GCF_009758255.1 of Microbacterium sp. MAH-37. Taxonomy (GTDB): domain Bacteria; phylum Actinomycetota; class Actinomycetes; order Actinomycetales; family Microbacteriaceae; genus Microbacterium. The sequence continues at coordinate 452,064 of NZ_WSEN01000004.1, read as the reverse complement.
CGACCACCAGCGGATCGGCCGTGGCCGCACCGTCTCCGAGCAGTCCCGGGTGGATCGTCGTCCACTCCAGGCCGCTGCCGACGAGCAGGCTCTCACCCGCGACATGATCGCGGAACGGGGCGATGAGCGCCGTCCTGACGACGAGTCGATACGGGAATCGAACGGCGGCGAGCGTCTCCCCCACGCCGAGCGCGGAGAGCACGATGACCCGTGCGACGCCGGCCACCTGGCACGCATCGATCACGGTCGGAATCGCGGTCCACATGACCGGTGCCGTCGGCCGGGTGACCGTCGTGCCGAGTGTCACGACCACCGCGTCGCAGCCGATCAGCGCCGCGGCCATCGTGTCGACGTCGTCAACTTCCCCGCCGACAGGGCGCACACCATCTGCACGGATGACCGCCTCCGGCCGGCGCACGTAGGCGACGACCTCGTGGCCCGCGGCGACCGCTGCCGAGATCACGGCACGCCCGGTACGCCCGGTTGCGCCCAGCACGGCGATCCGCATGTCCGCTCCTCCTCCTCGCAGTCGGCCGTCACGCGATCGTCGCGAGCAGTCCGTCCGGCGCCAGCACCGAGCCGACCTCCGCGCGCTGCGCGATGGTCCCGTCGCGATGCGCGATCACCTGGGTCTCCATCTTCATGGCGTCCAGCACGGCGACCACGTCGCCCTCTGCGACATCCGCGCCGTCGTCCACCAGCCAGCGCACGAGCGTGCCCGGCGACGGAGCCCGCAGCTCGGCGGGATCCGCTGCCGCCTGCTGCGGAGCGGATGCCGCCGTGCCGGAGAATCCGAACAGCAGTGCCGTCGGCAGACCGAGCATCACGCGGCGGCCGTCGATCTCGACGGGGAAGCGCGCCAGCCCGGCATCCTCCACCGGCGCGGGCCGCAGCTGCGGGTCGAGGCGCGGCAGCAGCACCTGCTCGATCCACTGCGTGTGCACCGCGAAGCCGTCGGTGGAGAACTCGGCAGCATCCACGGCGAGGCGATCGAATCCGACCACCGTCGCCGGGCCCTCGACGTGCAGCTCGCGCAGCGCGCGGCGCGCGCGGACGAGCGCCGCTTCGCGGGAGTCCGCGTACACGATGAGCTTGGCGATCATCGAGTCGAATGCGGGCTGCACCGTGTCGCCGGCCTCGACGCCGGAGTCCCAGCGCACGCCGGGACCGCCGGGGATGCGCAGCACATCGATGCGAGCGGGGCTCGGCAGGAACCCGCGCCCCGGGTCCTCCGCGTTGATGCGGAATTCGAAGGCGTGCCCCAGCGGCCGAGGGGTCTCCCTGAGCGAGGGCCCGTCGCCGAACGCGATGCGGAACTGCTCGCGCACCAGATCGACGCCGGTGACCTCCTCGGTCACGGGGTGCTCGACCTGCAGGCGCGTGTTCACCTCGAGGAACGAGATGGTGCCGTCGGCCGCGAGCAGGAACTCGACCGTGCCGGCGCCGCGATAGCCGGCCTCGGCGCAGATCCGCCGTGCGGCTTCGTGGATGCGCTCGCGCTGCTCGTCGGTGAGGCCGGGCGCCGGTGCCTCCTCGATGAGCTTCTGGTTGCGGCGCTGCATCGAGCAGTCCCGGTCGCCGACCACGACGACGCCTCCGCGACCGTCTCCGAGCACCTGCACCTCGACGTGCCGTGGCGATTCGAGGAACCGCTCCACGAAGCACTCCCCGCGACCGAAGGCGGCGATCGCCTCGCGGGTGGCTGCGTCGAAGGCGTCCGCGACCTCGTCCAGCTCGCGGACCACCTTGAGGCCGCGTCCGCCACCGCCGAACGCCGCCTTGATCGCGATCGGCAGGCCATGCTCCTCGGCGAAGGCGACCGCCTCGGCGGGCCCTTCAAGCGGGTGGTCGGTTCCTGCGGCGAGCGGGGCGCCGACTTTCTGCGCGATGCGGCGTGCGGTCATCTTGTCGCCGAGCGCATCGATGCTATCCGGCGACGGTCCGATCCAGACCAGACCCGCGCCCTCGACGGCGCGCGCGAACGCCGCGCTCTCCGACAGGAAGCCGTAGCCGGGATGCACGGCGTCGGCGCCCGAGGTGCGGGCGGCGTGAAGCAGTGCGTCGATCGACAGATATGTCGACGAGGCGGTGGAGCCCCCCAGTCCCACCGCCTCGTCGGCCAGGCGCACATGCAGTGCGTCGGCGTCCTGGTCGGCGTACACGGCGATCGAGGCGTAGCCCGCCTCGGTGCATGCGCGGATGACGCGCACGGCGATCTCGCCGCGGTTCGCGATCAGGATCCTCTTCATGATGGGGTCCCTTCCCCTTCGTCGGTCTTTGAGCGCCCTTCGTCTCGTCGCTGCGCTCCTCGTTCAGGATCCGCGAGAGACGAGACGTCTTCGTCTACCCGGAACCGCACCCGCGCCCCGGGCGGCAGCTGTCCGGCGATGTCGAGATCACGGTCGACGACCGCGCCGATGATCGGATAGCCGCCGGTGAGCGGATGGTCGGGCAGGAAGAGCACCGGCTGTCCGTCCGGCGGCACCTGGATCGCCCCGGTCACGGCGCCCTCACTGGGCAGCTCGCCGTCGACGGCGCGCTCCAGCGGCGTCTCGCCGTGCAGACGGATGCCGACCCGGTCGGACCGCGGCGTGACGTCCCATTCCTGGCCGGTCAGCGCGACGATCGCTGCCTCGGTGAACCAGTCCTCCCGCGGGCCGAGCACGATGCGCAGCTCCACGGTCTCCCCCGCTGCGGGCAGCTCACGGGCGAGCGGCTCCGGATCGACCGGATGCGGGGCCGTGCGCGGATCGCCGACGGCGACGACGTCGCCGGCGGCGATCGGCGCGGGTCCGAGTCCGGCGAGGGTGTCGGATGCCGCGCTGCCGAGCGCCGGCGCGCTCAGGATGCCGCCCCGCACGGCGAGCGCATACCGCAGCCCGCGGCCGGGATGCCCGAGCCTCAGCTCGTCCCCGTCGTCGAGTGCGAACGGAGCACCGAGACGGATGCCGCGTTCCCTGCCGTCCGCGGCATGCAGCGCCATGTCGCCCGAAGCTCCGGCGATCGCGGCGACGGTGGGGACGCCGCGATAGCGCAGCGCGGCCCCTCCGACGATCTCCAGCACCGCGGCATCCGCGGCGTTGCCCACGGCGTGGTTCGCGTCGCGCATCGCCGTGCGATCGGCGACGCCGGAGGCGGAGACGCCGAGTGCGGCGTGGCCGGGTCGCCCGAGATCCTGCACGAGAAGCTGCAGTGCCGGGCGAAGGACCTCGATCGTGCCCGGAGCGGAGGGTCCTTCGTCTCGCTGTTCCGCGGATCCTGAGCGAGCGAAGCGCCCTTCGTCTCGTCGCTGCGCTCCTCGCTCAGGAGCCGGGAGAGACACGACCTCCCGCTCCGCGCGCTCGAACCGCACCAGAGTCCCGGGCGAGAACAGCGCGGGCGGATCGCGGTCGATGTCCCACATCACCGCATCCGTGCGCCCGATCAGCTGCCACCCGCCGGGGCTCTCGCGCGGGTACACGCCGGTGAAGTGCCCGGCGAGGGCGACCGAACCGGCGGGCACACGCGTGCGCGGTGAGGACCGTCGAGGCACGTCGAAGAGCGGGTCCGAGCCGACCGCGTACCCGAAGCCCGGGGCGAAGCCCGAGAAGGCGACCTGCCACTCGGCGGCGAGGTGCCGGGCGACGACCTCCTCGGCCGAGACGCCGAGCACTGCGGCGACGTCGGAGAGATCCTCGCCGTCGTACCGCACCGGGATGGTCACCTCGCCGACGTGCGGCACGTGTGCGGCATCCACCGTCGTCGACGACAGCACGGCGGCCAGCGCGTCAGCGCTCACGCGCACGGGGTCGAACCGCACCAGCACGGTGCGGGCCCCGGGGATGAGCTCGACGACGCCGGCCACCCCGGCCCACGCCAGGTTCAGCCGCATCGCCTCGTCGAGGTCGGCGGCCTCGACGAGCAGTGCTCGGTCGGAGGCGGTGAGGATGCGCATCAGACCACGTACTCCGCGTCGGGGATGTCGGTGACGAACATGTAGCCCGGTGCGTGCGTCACCGCGAACGGCGGCTTCGAGGCCATGATCGCCGCCTGCGGGGTGACGCCGCAGGCCCAGAACACGGGGATCTCGCCGTCGCGCACCTCGGGGGCGTCGCCGAAGTCGGGCCGGGACAGGTCGCTGATGCCGAGCGACGCCGGGTCGCCGATGTGCACCGGCGCACCGTGCACGGCCGGGGTGCGCCCCGAGATCTGCACGGCGTCGGCGACACGGGAAGCAGGGATCGGCCGCATCGACACGACCATCTCGCCGCGCAGGCGCCCGGCCGGTTCGCAGTCGATCGAGGTGCGGTACATCGGCACGTTGCGGCCCAGCTCCTGGTGCCGGATCGGGATGCCGGCCTCGGCGAGCCCGGTCTCGAACGTGAAGCTGCATCCGATCAGGAAGGCGACGAGGTCGGGATGCTCGTCCCAGGCGGCCGTCGCGTCCGAGACCTCTTCGGCCAGTTCGCCGTCACGCCAGATGCGGTATCGCCCGATGTCGGTGCGGATGTCGCTGCCGGGCGCGAGACGCGACTCCACCGCGCCCTGCTCGATCACCTCGAGCACCGGACACGGCTTCGGGTTGCGCTGCGCGTAGAGCAGCGTCTCGAACGCCCAGTCGGCGGGCACGGCGATGAGATTCGCCTGCGTGAGGCCCGCGGCGACCCCGCTGGTCGGCTCGGCGAGCCCCTCGCGGTAGGCGCCGCGGGCGGCGCGCGCCGCTTCGAGCTGGGCGGGAGTGGCGACGACGGTCACGTCAGGCTCCGGCGAACGGCGCGATCGTCACGCCGGACGCCTCCAGCAGGCGACGGGTCTCGGCCGCCATGGCGATCGACCCCTCACTGTCGCCGTGCACGCAGATCGACTGCGCCTCGACGTGCACGTCAGTGCCGTCGATCGCGCGGATGACGCCGGACTCGGCGAGGCGCAGCATCCGCTCGGCGACGGCGCTCGCGTCGTGCAGCACCGAGCCCTCCTCGGTGCGCGAGACCAGCTGCCCGTCGGGCAGGTAGGCGCGGTCGGCGAACGCCTCGGCCGCGACCGCGAGGCCGGCGCGCTCGGCGACCTCGAGCACGACACCGCCGGCGAGGCCGAGCAGGACCAGGCTCGGGTCGACCGCGCGGATCGCCGCCACGACATCCTTCGCCTGCCGCTCGTCACGGGCGATCGTGTTGTACAGCGCGCCGTGCGGCTTGACGTAGGCGACCGTGCCGCCGACCGCCTTCGTCAGGCCGGCGAGGGCACCGAGCTGGTACTCCACATGAGCCTGCAGGGTGGCCGAGTCGATGACGACCTTCGTGCGGCCGAAGTTCTCGTAGTCGCGGTACCCGGGGTGCGCGCCGATCGTGACGCCGTGCGCGACGGCCGCGGCGAGCGTGCGCCGGATGCCCTCCGGGTTGCCGGCATGGAATCCGCACGACACGTTCGCGCTGGTGACGATCGCCAGCATGCTCTCGTCATCCGACACGATGCGATCGGGCACGTTCTCGCCCAGGTCCGAGTTCAGGTCGATGGATGCCATGTTCCTATGCTCCTATCCCGAGGAAGGCGAAGATCGGGCCGATCGACACGGCGCCCATGTACCAGGTGAGGGCGGTGACCAGGGTGCCGGCGATGAGCAGCCAGCGCGGGTACCGCTTCACGCCGAGCAGGTCGGCGCGGAACCACCCGATGTACATGAACACCGTGAGGCCGATCGGCAGGATCAGTCCGTTGAAGCCTCCCACGAACACGAGGATCGCGGCCGGCGCGGTGCCGATCGAGAGGTACACGATCAGCGAGACGACGATGAACACGACGGTCGCCCACTGCAGCGACCAGCCACCGAGGAATCGCTTGTGGAAGGTGGAGAGGAACGTCGCCGAGGTGTAGGCGGCGCCGATCACCGAGCTGATCGCGGCGGCCCAGAAGATCGCGCCGAAGATGCGCATGCCCGCGTCGCCGAGCACCGCGCCGAAGGCCTGCCCGGCGGGGTTCGCGGCCTGGGTGGTCAGGTCAAGGGTGACGCCGGATGCCACGACGCCGAGGATCGCGAGGAACAGCACGTACCGCATGATGCCGGTGACGAAGATGCCGTTCGAGGCGGCCCGCATGACGGGGCCGGCGTGCTCGGGACCGGTGTTGCCGGAGTCGAGGTAGCGGTGCGCGCCGGAGTAGGTGATGTAGCCGCCGACGGTGCCGCCGACGATCGTGGTGATCGTCGCGAAGTTGATGGTGTCAGGGAGGAAGGTCTGGCGCAGCGCGTCGCCGACCGGCGGCTGCGAGATGAACGCGACGATGACGGTCATCACGATCATGCCGACGCCGAGGATGACGAGCACGATGTCCATCACCTTGCCTGCCTTCTTGATCAGGAAGATCGCGATGGCGATGCCCGCGGTGACCAGGCCGCCGAGCTTCGGGTCGATCCCGAGCAGGGCGTTCAGCCCGAGCCCGCCGCCGGCGATGTTCCCGATGTTGAAGGCCAGGCCGCCGATGATCACCAGCACGGCGATCACGTGACCGGAGAACGGGATGGCGCTGTTCGCGAGTTCGCCGGCGCGCTTGCCGGACGAGGTGATCATGCGCCACACGTTCAGCTGCACGGCGATGTCGATGATCACCGAGATGAGGATCGCGAAGGCGAAGGAGGCGCCCAGGGTCGCCGTGAAGGTGGCGGTCTGGGTGATGAATCCGGGGCCGATGGCGCTGGTGGCCATCAGGAAGATCGCTCCGATGACGGCGCTGCGGCCGACGCGCTTCTTGGTCGCGGCCAGGCGTGCAGCGTCTTCGGTGCTCGCGGGAGTGCGTGGGGAGTCGGACATGGGGATCCCATCGTCTTTGGTGGGCGGGTAGGGGTTCTCCCGATTGTAGGGCAATGGAAGAATGATTGTTGAACAATATTTCTCATCGCCCGGCGCATACCCTGGAGCCATGACCAACGCGGCTCCGCTCGCCGACGTACTGCGGCAGAGCATCATCGACGGTGACTTCGCGCCCGGCTCCCGGCTCTCCGAGGCTGCGCTCGCCGAACGCCTCGATGTGTCGCGGAACACGCTGCGCGAGGCCTTCCGGGTGCTCGCCGAGCAGGGCCTGATCGAGCACGTGCCCCACCGCGGTGTCTCCGTGGCGTCCCCCTCGATGGCCGACGTGGTCGACATCTACCGAGCCCGCCGTGTGATCGAGTGCGCCGCGCTGCGACAGGCCGAGCCCGAGCATCCGGCCGTCGATCTCATGCGTGCGGCCGTCGACGAAGCCGAGACGCATCTGAGCGGCACCGACTGGCGCCTGATCGGCAGCGCGAACATGGCGTTCCACGACGCGATCGTCGCCCTGGCGGACAGCCCCCGCCTGGCCCGCACCTACCGCGATGTGGCCGCAGAACTGCGTCTGGCGTTCCTCGAGATCGATGATCCCCGCGCCCTGCACGAGCCCTTCGTGCGGAAGAACCGGGCGGTGCTCGACGCGTTCCTGCAGCGTGGACCGGATGCCGCGGCCGACGAGCTGGAGAAGTATCTGATCCGCTCCGAGCGCACCGTGCTGGGCGCATTCGCCCGCATGGGCCGCAGCTGAACGGCGACGTGCCGCGCTAAGCCGGAGAGACCCGCTCGCCGGCTGTCGCCATCCCGTACTCGAGTGCCGTCGCCCCCTCCCCGAGATCGAGGTCGACGACGGCGACCGCTTGACCGGTCGCGAGCGAACGGTTGCCGGCGAGCCCGACCGCCATCGACCTGACACCGTCGAGCCAGGATGCCACTCGGCCGACCGGATCAGCGCCGCCCGCGAACAGATCGCGGAGCAGCTGTGCATCGCCGCCACCATGGGCGCCTTCGCCATGGGGGATGGGGATCCGCACCGCCGGTCCGAAATGGCGCTGGACGACGAGCCCCTCGTGCGTCGGCCTCCCGCTCTCCGCTCCCGTCTCCTCCGGCGTCGCACTCGGATCGACCACCGGCTGCGAGCCGTCCGGCATGAGGATGGCACCTCGTTCGACCACGGTGAGCTCGGCGCGCCCCGCAGTGCCGTTGATCGCGACGACGTACCCCTCCCACGGGGAGTGCGCATTGAGGGAATAGGTCATGGACGCTCCGCGGGCGTAGTCGACGACGAGCGAGAGGTTGTCCTCGATCGTGATCCCCTCGTCGAAGGGATCACGATCCCGGATGTACCCGTCGAAGCGTTCCTGGTCGTAGTACAGGGCGCGCTGCATCGGATCCTGCCGCAGGTCGAAGCTGAACGCGTCCCGCAGTGCGGAATCCTCCGATCCGCGCTCCGGCCGTGGCCCCAGCCCCCGCCGCCGCGCATTCTCGGCGCCGTAGAAGCGCAGGCCTCCGCTCGCGAACACCCGGACCGGCGCGTCTGCGATCCACCAGTTCACCAGGTCGAAGTGGTGCGACGACTTGTGGATCAGCAGTCCCCCGGAGTTGCGCTTATCGCGATGCCAGCGCCGGAAGTAGTCCGCGCCATGGACGGTGTCGAGGACCCATTCGAAATGCACCGAGGTGACCTCGCCGATGTCGCCCCGCGCGATCACCTCGCGCAACGCCGTGTTACGCGGCGAGTACCGGTAGTTGAAGGCGACGATCACGCGCCGGCCGGTGCGCGTCGCCGCGGCAGCGATCATGCGCGCGCCGTTCTCGTCGACGGTGAGCGGCTTCTCCACAATCACGTCAGCGCCGGCGTCGAGAGCGGTCGCCACATACGCCGCGTGCGTGCTGTCCGGAGTCGTGATGATCACCCGGTCGAGCCGGTGACGACGCACCGCGTCCGCCAGCTCGGCCGGATCGAAGCGAGCAGGCGCCTCGTGGCCCGTCTGTCGCAGGTGCTCCTCGAACCAGTCCAGCCGTCCGGGGTTGCGATCCGACCAGGCGACGAGCTCGCCGTCATCGGCGTGCGACCCGGCCAGGGCTTCGATGTACATCTGCGACCGCCATCCGGTGCCGAGGATGGCGTAGCGCATGCGTGCGGACAAAGGACTCTCTTCTCTCTGAACTCGTCATCGCCCGGCGGATGCCGCGCGTCTCAGCCCTTGAGGGCGCCGGCCTGCCCGGCGCCCTCGAGGAACTGCTTCTTGAACAGCAGGAACAGCACCATCGGGATGATCACCGAGATGAACATCGCCGCGAGCAGCAACGCGGTGTCGGCACTCCCGCTCAGCGTGTAGAGCGCCACGGATATGGGCTGGCTCGCCGTCTCCCGCAGCACCAGCAGCGGCCAGAGGAACTCCTTCCACGCGGCGATGATGCTCAGCAGCGACACGACGCCGATCACCGGCTTCGACATCGGCAGGACGATCCGCCAGAACACGGTGAGCGGCCCGGCGCCGTCGATCCGGGCGGCCTCGAAGACGTCCCGCGGCAGCGAGTCGAAGAACCGGGTGACGACCAGGACGTTGAACGCATTCGCTGCGGCCGGCAGCCACACGGCCCAGAAGGTGTTCATCAGGTTCACGCCGATGAGCGGCACGTCGAGGATCGTGACGTACAGCGAGATCAGCGAGATGACCCCGGGGATGAACAGTGTGGCGAGAACGGCGGCGTTGAGGACCTTGGCGTAGCGCGGTCGCAGGATCGACAGCACGTAGCCGCCGGTGAGCGCCACGAGCAGGCCGAAGAACCAGGAGCCCAGCGCGACCCACACCGTGTTCAGCAGATACCGCCCGACATGCAGATCGTTCCACGCGTCCGACAGGTTGTGCCATTGCACGCCGCTGGGCCACCAACCGAACGGGTCGCGCAGGATGTCCTGGGACGTCGACAGCGCCGACTTGGCCAGCCAGAGCACAGGACCGAGCGCGGCGATGCACAGCAGGCCGAGCACGAGCACGCACAGCAGCAGGTACGCCACCCGTGTCGCGGGGCGTCTGCGGTCGAAGGCGGAGAGCACACCCCGCTCCTCGTTCTCGGCGCGATCGAGCGTTCTGCGCCTGGCCCTGCGGCGTCGAAGCGACTCGGGCTTCGTCGGCGCGGAGAGCACCTGGACCGCCGTGGGCGCGTCCTCTGCGAGGGGGATCCCGGTCATCACTTGCTCCACTTCCTCGTCGCCCACAGATACGCGGCGGAGACGATCGACAGCACCACGGCCAGCAGCACGCTCAGCGCCGTCGCCTTGCCGTAGTCGCCCACCACGAACGCGTAGTTGTAGATGAGCATGAGGATCGTCAGGGTGCTGTTGTTCGGGCCGCCTCCGGTCATCACGAAGGGCTCGGTGAAGATCTGGAAGACCCCGATGATCTGCAGCAGAAGCATCAGCAGCATGATGCCGCGCACCTGAGGCAGGGTGATGTGCCAGACCTTGCGCACGACGCCGGCGCCGTCGCATTCAGCCGCCTCGTACAGCTCGGCAGGAACCGAGCGCAGAGCCGCCAGGTAGATGATCGTCGTCGTGCCGAATCCGGCCCACGTCGCCTGGACGATGATGCTCGGCAGAGCGAGGACGGGGCTCTGCAACCAGGGCAGCGGCCCCAGACCGACCCACCCGAGAATCGTGTTGAAGACGCCGTCGGGCGACGGGTCGTACATGAGGGACCACAGCAGGACGGCGACAACGGGCGGGACGATCACCGGCAGATACGCGAGCCCGCTCGCGGTGCCGCGCATGCCGCGCAGCTCATTGATGAAGACCGCGAGCAGCACAGGCAGAGGGAATCCGATGAGCACCGAGATCAGGGTGAACATCACCGTGTTCCCGACCGCGGTGCCCAGAAGCGGGTCCGCGAGCACGCGCGAGAAGTTCTCCCAGCCGACCCAGGTCGGCGCAGTGATGAGGTTGGTCTTCTGCACACTCAGGACGAGGCTCTTGATGATCGGCCACCAGCTGAAGTAGGTGAAGATCACGATCATCGGCAGAGCGAGCAGCAGAGTCGACGGGCCGCCGGCGAGACGCCAGCGCCGCAGCGCTCCGACACGGGCCCTCCGCGCGTCCGGATATCTCTCGGCTGTCATCGATCCTCCTCGTCGAGTCACGTCGGCGACACCGACAGGACATGCGCTTGCTCTCGACATCCTGCGGCATGTGATTCCGTCTTGTCAATTCGAAACGCCTGCCTTGCGCTGCTGTCGGAACGACTATGTGGAGCAAGCGCATGTCTATGATGGTGAACAGCCTTGATACACTCAGTCAGGCCGACACGAACGGAGAACACGGGTGTCCCCACCAGCGGTAACCCTGCGCGACATCGCAGCGGTCGTCGGAGTATCGGAATCGACCGTCTCACGCGTGCTTCGCGGCGAGGGGAAGGTCTCCGCCCAGACCAGGGCGAAGATCCTCGAGACGGCCGATCGGCTCGACTTCCGCCCCAACGCGCTCGCACAATCGCTCGCTCGCGGTCAGAGCCAGATCATCGGGATCATCGTCGAGGACGTGAGCGAGATCTTCAGCTCCATCGTGCTCCGTGGGGCCGAGAGCGTGTTCGCCGGATCCGACCTCGCCACGCTGGTCTACGACGCGCAGTCCAGCCCCGACAAGCGCGGTGAATTCATCCGCAAGCTGCAGGCGCGACACGTCGACGGAGTCCTCGTGATCAGTCGTGGACCGGCCGACCCCTACCCCTCGATCTCCGATCGGTTCCGCGTTCCCGTCGTCTACGCGTTCGGACGCTCCACCGATGCGTCCGACCTCTCGTTCACGCCCGACGACGTGGCCGTGGGACGGCTCGCCGGACAGCACCTGATCGACTCCGGCCGCACGCGGATCGCGCACATCACGGCAACCGAGTACGGCGCGCAGCGGCGCACCGAGGGACTCATCGAGGCCCTCACCGAAGCCGGCCTGGAGATCGCAGGCGGGGCTCCGATGACGGGCGGCTGGAACGCCCGCTGGGGCGCGGCGGCGACGGCGGAACTGCTCGAGCGGGGCGTGGAGTTCGATGCGATCTTCTGCGGCAACGACGTGATCGCCCTGGGCGCCTTCGCCCGGCTGCACGCCGCGGGTCGGCGCGTGCCCGAGGACGTCGCGATCGTGGGCCATGATCACTTCTCGCGGGAGCGGGCGACCGAGGAGTCGCGACTGCTCACCACGATCGATCCCAATCGCGCCGAGATCGGCGCGCGCGCCGCCGCGGCACTCGTGGACGCCCTCAAGGGGGCCGAGACACCGACCGGACTCCAGACCGTCGAGGCGTCGCTCGTGCCCGGAATGTCGACGGCGTCGGATCCGGACGAATTCGACCGGGCGACATACGAGCTGCTCGAACTGCTGCTCTGAGATCCATCGCCGAACGGGAAGGGGCGGGCACCGGCGCAGGCGCCCGCCCCTTCCCGCTCTCATCGGCAGCTCACTGAGCCGCGTCGATCGCCGACTGAGCAGTCGCGGATGCGTTCGTCAGCGCAGCCCCGATGTCGGTGCCCTTCTCAGTGAGCACCTGCTGGACGACCGCGTCGATCGCGCCGTAGATGCTCTGCGCTCCGACAGCCGGCTCCGTCACGATCGGCAGCGTGTTCAAGCTGTCGAGGTACTGGGTGAAGTGCTCGCGCGGCACATTGAGGTAGGGCTCGATCCAGCCGAGGTACTCCTCATACCGCTTCTCGTCGAAGAGCGGCACCTCTGGGACGCCGACCGGCAGGTCATCGGCCTGGTTGGCCTTCGCATAGGCGACGGCGGCGTCCTCGTCGACGTACCGGTTGAGGTAGAGGAACTTGTTCCACTCGATCGCCGCAGCCGTCTCGTTGTCGGTCGCCTTCGGGTTGACGATCGCGATGCTCCCGCCACCGAGCGCGCCGAGCCCGTCCTCCTCCTGGGGGATCGGAGCGATCCCGACATCATCAGGATCCATACCGCGGGACACGACGAGCGTGTTGTACTGGTCGGCTCCGATGACGGTCTGGCCGATGCCGCCGGCGCCGAGTCCGTCGAGGACGTCGGCGTACTTCAGCAGGAACGTCGCTCCCGCCGCATCATCGTCCCACCGCAGCCCCTGCAGGAAGGTGAGGGCCTGCTCGGTGCCCTCGTTGTCGGCCGTCACCGTCACCTCGTCACCCTTGACGTCCTCCATCGTGCCGCCGAACGCGTAGGTGAGTGCGGTGGTGACCCAGCCGCCGCCGTTGTTCGTGGTCGGGATGATGAATCCGGTCTTGCCGGTGGACTTGCTGATCGCGATGGCGTTCTCACGCACCTCGTCCCAGGTGGTCGGAGGGGCGTCCGGATCGAGCCCTGCCTGCGCGTACAGATCCCGGTTGTAGACGAGACCCATCGTGTACGCATTGGTCGCGATGCCGTAGGTGTTCCCCTCCTCGTCCTGCGCAGGCTCGGTGAGCACCGGATTCTGCTGCGCGAGCAGCTCATCGTCCTTGACGAAGGCGGTCAGATCCTTCACCTGCTCGTTCTGAAGCAGCTGCTGGATGTTGGTGCGAGGGACGACCAGGGTCGTGGGCAGCGTGCCACCGACGAGCAGCGCGTTGAACGTGGAGACATCGAAACGCGTCTCCTCGCCCTTCACGGTGATGTTCGGGTGCAGCTCCTCGAACTCGGCGACCCGCTTCTTGAAGGCCTCGAGGTTCGCGGCACTCGCCTCGGTCGGCATGTCGCCGACGCGGATCGTGACCTTGGCATCCGGGTCCAACGTGGGAGCGGCGTCCGGCTCGGCGCCTGCGCCCGAGCATCCGGTCGCCACGAGGCCGACGACGAGCGCCGCAGCACCGAAGCCCGCCACGCGCCTGACTCGCTGAAATGTCATCTTCACTACTTCCTTGTAGACATCGGGTCGCATCTCCGTATTGGGCATGCGCTTGTCCTAACTAGATTGGATCATTGACTCGGATACTGTCAACTGCCATTCGAAGCCTGAAAGCACTTGTTACAACTCTGTGATTCACTCGAGGCGTCGTGAGAGCAAGCGCATGCCTCAGATGACAGGCAACTCGACCGGCTCCACCCGGCCCTCGACGAACTGACCGCGCATCTGAAGCACGTACCTGACTGCTGCGGCGTCGACCTCGCGCACGTCGCCGAACCCACCGACGTGCATGAGAGCGGCCGTGACTCCGGCCGCTTCTCCCACTCCGCTGATGGAGGACATCACGCGATAGGAGGCATGCGCCTCGTACGACCCGCTGATGCAACGGGAGCTGAGCACGACGTTGAGCAGCCCGCGCGGGATGAGCGAGCGAAGGGGGATGTGGTAGTACCCGGGCGAGGGGATCCTGGTCAGCCGGCTCTTGCCGCCCTCCGGGTTGTGCACGTCGACGTCGTAGCCGCCCGCCGCGATCATGTCGTCGAAGCGACGGCAGGACAGGCAGTCCTCGCCGGTCAGTTCGTAGTCACCCACGATCCTCCGGCCCTCGCGGACGCCGAGCTTCGGAGAGATGAAGTCCAGTGTCGCGTCGGCGAATGCCGGATGCCGGGTGATCGCCGCGAACAGCTCCCTGGCCTGCTTCTCCCCCTCCTCCAGGCCCGCACGCACGGTCTCGGGCCGGGTCGGATCCACCCCGAGCACCGACGTCGAGTTGAACAGCAGCGATTTTCCGCCGGGATAGGGGAAGCACGTCACGTCCTCGCGCGGGTTGCTCGTGAGTCCCTTGTCCTTGAGCTCGCGATAGTAGGGCAGGAGCTCCCGGCGCAGCGAGAAGATCGCATCCCATGTCTCCACTCTCGGGTCGATCAGCAGCTCGGGGTCGAAGCCGGACACCTTGAACGTCGCGGTCGCGGACTGCAGGAGACCGTCCTGCTCCCGCCCGAGCCAGAAGTCGGCGCCGGCCATCTGCGCCAGGTTGCCGTCGGCCGTGGCGTCGAGATATGCGGACGCCGAGATCCAGCCTTCATGGTCGCCTTCGAGGCGCAGCGCCTCGACGCGCCCGTCGTCGATCCTGACCTCGGCGACTCTGGTGCCGGTCCAGACCGTGAGAGTCGGCTCGGCAGCGAGCAGCTGCTCGTACCGCGCACGCAGAGCCTGCTCGTCATAGGTCGGCACCATGCGCGGGTTCACTCGCAGATAGGCCTCGGGGAACAGCTCCCGATGGATGCCGTTGTTGATCGGTCGCCCGTCATCGTCACGGAAGTCGCAGATCAGCGACACGCTCGAGAAGACCCCGGTGCCTCCGACCGCGGGGGCCGCCTCCACCAGGAGCACCCTGACCCTCGATCGGGCTGCGGCGAGCGCCCCGCAGACACCTCCTACGCCCCCGCCGACCACGATCACGTCGTACTGCGTTTCCACCACGGTGCCCACTCCTTCGAGATGCAAGCGCGTTTGCTCAAGCGCTTGTCCTGGTGACACTATCAGCAGACCTAAATGCTGGGTAGCCTTCGAAAATGGCAAATGGTCGCTTAAGGCAAGCGCTTGGTGTAACTTCGGTCGCACCTCGGATGCGCCGTCTGCAACGAGACGACGGCATCCCCTTTCGAAGGAGAATCACGGATGAGTCCCACCGTTCACAGACGCGCCCTGAGCGCCGCCGCGACAGGATGTCTGCTCGCGGCGCTGCTCGGCGTCCCGCTGACCGCGACCGCCGCCGAGTCGAGCGTCGCCCTGGGCAGCACGACACTCGGCAACGTCTTCACCCCCGGAACCGCACGGACGGTCACCGTCTCCAGCGCGGACGCCTCGGTGGCGTGGTCGCTGACCGATGTGACCGGCGTGGTCATCAGCACGGGCACGGTCACCCCCAGCAGCGGCGACGCGACAATCACTCTGCCGACCTCACTCGCCGACGGCTGGTACGCGCTGACCGCTACGGGGTCCGGCGGCGCCACCGCTCACACCACCCTCGCCGTCGTCCCCGCGCCGCTGGCCCCGAGCGATCCCGACTACGGACAGTTCGGCATGGGCGTGCACTACAAGTACGCGGCCAACACGCAGACCATCCCCCTTCTGGCTCCGGGCGGTTCGCAGTCGATCCGCAACGACGTCACCTGGGCGAGCGTCGAGACCACCAAGGGGGTCTACGACTGGACCGAGATGCACGAGTGGATCGACCCCGTCGTCGCACTCGGCATGAAGCCGCTTCTCATCGCGGACTACGGCAACCGGCTCTACACCGGGGCGAACGGCACCGCGCCGACCACGCCTGCAGCCCGGCAGGCGTACGCGAACTACGTGACGGCGATGGCGGAGGAGTTTGGTGACGAGATCTCCGGCATCGAGGTCTGGAACGAGTGGAACAACGGAACAGGCGGGAACACCGTCACGGATGCTGCGAACTACGTCGAACTGCTGAAGGTCGCCTCCCCCGCCATCCGTGCCGTCGACCCGGACATCACCATCCTCGGCCCGGCGGTCGGCACGCTCACCGACGGCTGGGCGGAGCAGACCTTCCAGCTCGGTGCGCTCGACTACGTCGACGCGATGATCGCGCATCCCTATCACCAGCCGCACACGGCTATCGAGACTGAGCATCGTGTCACGGATCTGCAGGCGCTGGCGCGCCAGTACAACGACGGCCAGGACTTCCCGCTCTGGGTGACCGAGAGCGGCTGGCCGACGGGGACCAACGCGCAGGCGGTGGATGAACGTCATCAGGCGCGATACATCGCCGAGTTCACCGCGCTGGCGACGCACGACGGGGTCGAGCGCTTCTACCTGTACAAGCTGAACAACAATCGTGCGGGCGACATCGCCGACAAGGAAGACAACTTCGGCGTCATCTACGCACCCGACGATGTGCGCGGCGACTCCGTACCGAAGCCGGCGTACGCGTCCTGGGCGACGACGACACGTCTGCTCACCGGCGCCGAGCCCGGTGCGCGGATCGACACGGCCGAGGGACTCCACGATCTGCGCTTCACTTCCTCCGACGGAACACCGCTGCAGATGCTGTGGACCGAGGCCGGTGCCGACCAGGCCGTCTCGATGACGGCGTCCGCGCCGGTGAAGGTGCTCTCGATGACCGGCACCGAGTCCACGCTCTCCCCGGTCGGCGGAGTCATCCGCATCCAGGCGACCGAGGACCCTGTCTGGATCGTGGGCGCGACCGGCGAACCGGTGCCCATCGCGGACGCCTTTCAGCTCGACGGCGCCTACGCGGGTGATGCCCTGACCGGCTCCGTCACGGTGGCGAACACGGATTCGCGCGGCGTGCATTCGTACAAGATCACGGTGACGGGCAACGACGGCTCTTCCGTGCGCAAGCACCTCGTCGTCGGTGCGGGAGCCACGGCATCCGCCAACCTCGCGCTGAAGGCGGTGAAGAAGGTGGGCAGCACGCCGTACACGGCGCAGGTGACGCGCGACGGTCGTCCGTACCTGACCATGTCCACCGCGGTGGCCATTGAGGATCCGGTCGGGTTCACCGGCCGCGTCGACGTCGCCGACGGAGCGCAGACCCTGCAGCTCTCGACGACAAACAATGCCGGCGTCCCTCTCGACGTCGAGCGGGTGGACTGGAAGATCGGAGAAGCGACCGGCACGGGCCTCACGGGCTCCTCGGTGCCGGCGAAGGGCATGGAGAAGCTCTCCGTGCCCGTCGCCGACCTGGAGGGCAAGGCCGATTGGTCGGCGACGCTCGTCCTGGCCGACGAGACGACCCGCTCCGTGAAGGGCGTCGTGTACGGGCTGGCCACCGGACATCGGGGAGCGATCGTCGTCGACGGAATCGCCGACGATGCCGTGACGGCCCGGACGGCGATCGATCTCGACGACGCGCCCTGGGCGCCGGTGCGCGGCGGCACGGATCCCCGTCCCGAGGGCTTCGGCGGCCGAGCCTGGTACAGCCATGATGACGCGAATCTGTATCTGACCGCAGTGATCGATGACGCGGTGTTCACGTCGAAGGGGACCGGGGGCGCGCTCTACCAGGGTGATTCGCTGCAGATCGGTATCGCCCAGGGCGCACCGGGCACCCAGACCGCGTGGAACGAGGTGGGTGTCGCGCTCACCCCGGACGGCGTCGGCACCTATCGCTGGCGCGACACGGCGACGCCGACGCGCGTCTCGATCGAGGGTGTGCAGGCCGCCGTCGTCCGCGACGAGACTGCAGGCACGACGACGTACGAGATCGCGCTGCCGTGGGCGTCGCTCGGAGTCGACCCGGCGGGCGGCGTCATCGCCTCCTCGATCGTCGTCAACAACGCGGATGGCGGAAGCCGGATCGGATTCGCCGAGTGGGGCAACGGCATCGCCACCTCGAAGTCGTCGGCGCTGTTCCATCCGGTCCAACTCGAAGGCTGAACCGCGTGCAGAGGGGGTGTCTCTGCCTGGTCTGGGAGAGACACCCCCCTCTGTGCGATGAACATCGGCACCGGTAGATGCGCGGCTACACCCAGCCCCGTTGACGACAGGCAGCGGCGATCAGCTCAGAGACTGTGGCCTGGCCCTCCGCAGTCAGATGCACGGCGTCCTTCCGGATGCGCGCCGGAACCACGGAAGCCATCTCTCCCGGTGCCGCGTGGATGCGACGCAGTTCCCCGTCCACATCCAGCACGCGATCTGTCCAAGTTGCCGAGATCACGGCGTTGAGAGCGGTGATGTCCCGACCGCTCGTCGACCGCGGAGGATCATCCTCGCCGTGCAGCACGGTCAGCACGAGAAAGCGATCGGTCTTCAGCCTCGCGATCATGGCGGCAAGGTCCTCGATCACGGTGCCCATGTCGCGGAAGTTGTTCCTGCCGACCCAAAGGACTCCGATGCCCGAGAGATGGGCATCGCGCACATCTGGAATGAACACGGCGCGCCCGGCGCGAGGTGGTCGTGATTCGTCGTCCGCAACGAAGACATATTCCCCCGCGACGTCTCCGCGAGGGAAGACCACCCCGGGCTCGCCGTCCAGCCAGCCGGCCAGAAGGCTGTTCGCGGTGCCGCTCCCCTGCAGCAGGGGGCGGAAATCCGCGGGTGAAATGAACGAGAGAAGATGCTCACCGGGTCGGGAACCCGCCGAGACGTGAGCGGTGACCGGAACGGCTCCCATGCGCGCGGCGACTGTCGTCGAGGTCTCGCCGCCCACGCCCGCGTTCAGCACGGCAGCGCGAGTCAGCGCGCTCAGCCGAGCGTCGTCTCCTTGCTGCGTGAGCGAGTCGCCCCACCGGACGATCGTCGGTCGACGGGATCCTGGTGCGTTCTCGGCGGAGGCGGCGATCATGCGAGGAGCCTTTGCTCGTCGCGGCTCGTGGCATATGGCGTCGCCCCTGTGGCGATCACTCTGTTCAGTTCTTCGAGGATGAATGCGGTCATCCGGTGGATATCACGCCCCATAGCGCCCGCGATGTGAGGCGTGACGAAGCAACTCTCCATCGTGAGCAGCGCGCTGTCCGGGGGAAGGGGCTCCGGTTCGGTCACATCGAGATAGGCGAAGAGGCGCCCGCTGGCGCACTCCGCGGCCAGCGCCTCGGTGTCGATCAAGTCCCCTCTCGCGGTGTTGATCACGGTTCCGCCGTCGCGAAGCGCTGCGAGGCGACGGGCATCGATCATCCCTCGTGTGACAGGGACAGATGGCGCATGCAGCGACAGGATGTCGCACCAGCGAATGAGCTCGTCGAGATCTCGAGGTTCGGCGCCGGCGGTCGCGATCTCTCCCTCGCTGAGCGTCGGATCGTACACGGAGATACTCACGTCGAGATGCTGCAGCAAGGTCAGCAGATGCCGAGCCGTCGCGGATAGCCCGACGATGCCGATCCGGGAGCCGTAAAGTCCGGTGGTGGGTCGGACCGCAGTACTCCAATAGCCGTCCCCCGTGCGGAGCCGATGCGCGAACAGGGTAGCGCGCTTCGCTGCCATGATCATGCACGCGAGGGCGTACTCGGCGACGGAAACGGCGTTGGCCCTCCTCGCAGAGACCGCGATCAGGTCGGGATGCCAGGCGTCCTCCGGGATGAGGCCGTGAAGGCTGCCTCCGATATGGAAGACCGCCGAGACTCCAGGCATGATCAGCTCCGCCGGGATTCTGCCAGCACCCCAGCCTGTCAGCAGAAAGGTGTGGTCGGTGCGGCTCGGAGCTTCGCCGGGACGGATGTGGACCCAGTCGACGAGCTCCGTCATTCTCTCCCGCAGGTCGGGCGAGAATGCTCCGTCGGCATCCTCGTCACTTGCGTACAGAACCGCCCGCGGGCGCACGACAGCGTCCTTTCTGTCGCTGCCGGCACGGGAGCTGCCCCACATCGCGTTTCCGCGCCTGTCGTCCCGGCCGGCCTCCGCCATCAGATCTCACCGACCCTTTGCCATGCGCCTCCGGTGCCGTCCGGGGCCTGGTTGCGTGACCACCAGCGGGCGAGATAGATCACGCCATTGTGGAGCACCTTCTCGCCACCCCCATAGATCCAGCTCGCAGTCCAGGTCCGCACCGGGCCGTCAGCTGTTTCGAGTTCGCAGCCCAGCTGCGACCAGGGTCCTGTGGGGTCCCCTGGCCGGAGATCTCTCGTCCACCACTGGGCGACCCAGAAGCTGCCGTCGAAGCTCACTCTGTCCCCCGTGGTGTACGTGCTGGTCGACGACCATGGGGCCGCGAACTCGATCTCGATCTGGGCGCTGACACCCACAGGGATGGACAGCTGGTGAACGCGCCGGGTGCCGCCCAGCATGCTCATCGGAGTAGCGGAGAGCGTCACCGCAGACTCGGTGCCCCAGGAGATCTGCATGCGTACTCCGTTGCGTTGCACGCTGAGCCACGTCGCCTCCGCGGCGCTCGTTGCGTTGAACTGTCCCGTCGCACCATCCGAGTAGATGACCTCGTCTGTCGCGCGTAGTACGAGAGGCAGCCGGAACGTACCTGTGACGGCGGATTCCGTACGCAGCGTCACCCCTGTGTCTCGCAGCGTGGTCAGGGTCCTGACGCCGCTCGCAGAGCTGGTCGCGTCGAAGGTGATGACGCCCGTCTCCGCGACGAGGGCATCCGGGACGATCACCGCGCCGGAACCGCTGCTGCCGCGGCGATACACGACCGCCATGTCGGACATGGCCGATTCGGTTCCAGCGGTGTCGGCGAACCCCCATGAGGCCGCACCGACCGATGTGTTCGTCGCTGCAAGGACCGTGCCCATCTGCGGGTGCCAGAGCAGGCCCGGCCCCATTCGGTTCATCGGTTGGGAGCGCGTACCGAAGAACGAAGAGAGGTAGTACGCAGGGCGCCGGGCGAAGACATAGTCCTGGGCCAGTGTGCCCACCCGTCGCTCGGTGAACCTCTCGGACATGATGTATGGCAGCGATGCCTCGGACGCAGCGCGATCGGCATCCGACGGCACATCGGGTCGCTCGATGACGTGCATCCAGAGCCGCGGCGAAGTCCCCTGTTTGGCACGGGCGGCAACGGGATCCGGTGTTGCGGCCCACGCGCCCCGCGACGCGAGCTTCTCCTCGAAGGTCGTGAGGAAGGCCGCGAGCTCCGGGGCATCGGGGGCGAGCGCCGCGCTCAGCGCGCCGCGTTCGGCATCGTCGGCGAAGTTCGTCAGGAAGTTCCAGTCCGCCGTCCGCGAGCACGCGGCGGAGTGCGCGATGTAGCCGGACACGTCCGGCTCGCGCACCACGGCGTGTCGAGCGAAGTCCGTCCACTTCTGGGCCATGTCGAGGACCACGGGATTGCCCGTGATGGCGTGCAGGTCGGCGAGGTCGGGGAGCATGACGAAGAAGTTGTACCCGAAGTCGAAGCCGAACGGCTCGTGGAAGAACCCGGCTGGCGCCTGCCCGTGCTCGGCGATGAAGTCGATCCGATCGCTCAGATCGGCCGCCAGATCCGCGTCGTCCAGAACGCGTGCCGCTCGCGCGATCCCGGCGAGCCCGCCCACCGTCTGGTTCACGAACGGGAGGGGGATCTTCCAATGGCCGTTGGTCAGATCCATGAACCAGACGGCCGCACGGCGCAACGATGCCTCCAGCTCGATCTGACGCTCGGGCAGTGCATTCGTGGCTCGGAGGTTCGCGAGCGCTTCGGACAACGCCACCATGCCGAACGCGGTCGCCGCACGGGAGAATTCTGTCGTCGTGTACTCGGGAAACGACCCGTTGGGGTGCTGGATGCGCAGATAGTGCCCGATGGCGGCGTCTAGCCGACCGAGCAGAGCGCCGTCGAGGTAGTACGGGTTCCACGAGCGCTCGTTCGCGTAGAACCAGCTGAGCGTGGCCACGTGCTCCTGCACCCGCGCGTTGAATGGCTCGCTCGGGGTGCGCCACCAGCCTCCGCCCATGAACCCGAATCGGTCCGGGTCGTCGTCGACGATGTCGTTCGCCATCGGCGCGACGATCATCAGGTAGGCGGCGAGCACCTGCTCCTGGGGAGCGAACAGGGTCCGGTCGGGTGCTGCCGGCAGTGGAGCGACGAGCGGGAGCACCGTCCCGGCACTTGCTGACGCAGCAGGCGAGCGTTCGAAGACGCCCAGTGCGGTGACCGCTGCCACGCCGAGGCCGGCGAGCAGGAGAGTACGGCGTGAGATCGGCTGAAGAAGCAGCGGAGCTTCGGCAGAGGGGGACGGATCGGTCATCGATGACTCCTTTGTCGTGACTTGCGAGATGGATGTTGCTGGATCCGGTCAGCCCTTGAGACCAGACCGGGTGAGTCCTTCGACGAACTGCTTCTGCGCGAAGAAGAACACGATCAGCACGGGGATGACGCTCAGAGTGGTGGCGCCCAGCTGCGTCGTCCACAGCGGTTCGCCGTAGCCGTCCTGGTACCGGGTCAAGCCCAGGCCGATCGGGAACAGTTCGGCCGAGCGGAGGAAGATGAGCGGCTCGAAGTACATGTTGAAGCTCTTCAAGAACGTCATGATCGTGACCGTGGCGATCGCCGGACCGGCCAACGGCATCGCCACCCGGGCGAAGATCCCCACCCGCCCCAACCCGTCCAACCGGGCCGCCTCTTCGAGTTCGAGGGGGAGGCCGAGGAAGAACTGTCGGAAGATGAACGTCGAGACCACGGCGCCGGGGCCGAAGATCGGCAGGATGACCAACGGCCAGTAGGTGTCGACCAGGCCCCAGGAGTTCACCACCTGGAAGATCGGAATGATGGTCACATCCGCGGGCACCATGATTCCGGCGAGCGTCAGGATGAACAGTGGCCCGGCGAGCGGGAACTTCATTCGCGCGAACGCATAGCCGGCGAGCGCGGACACCAGCACGGTGCCTGCGGTGATGATCGCGGCCAGCCCCAGCGAATTCGCGTACTGACGCGCGAATGGATTCGCGGTGAACACTTTGGACCAGCCGTCCAGGGTCCACGTCTGCGGCAACAGCGTCGGCGGAATCGCGAAGATCTCGCTGGTCGGTTTGAAGGAGGAGAAGACCATCCACAGCGTCGGGTAGAGGAAGGGAATGGCCAGCACGACGAGAAGGCCGTAAAGGATGACCCTGCTGATGATCCGTCGGCGCCGTGCGCTCTGCGAGTCCCGCTGCGGGCGCGCCTGTCGGGGCTGTCGCGGCTGCGATCGCGTGCGGGGCCGCGCCTCCGCGATGACGGGGACTGCGTCTGTGGCAGTGTCGAGCACGTCAGACCTCATCCTGTACCCATGTCTTGCGCACCTTCCACTGCAGCGCGGTGATGGCGAGCGTGATCACGAAGAGAAGCACACCCAGCGTCGCGCCATAGCCGAACTGCTGCTGGCCGAAAGCGGTCTGGTAGATGTAGTACGAGAACACCAGCGTGGAGTTTCCGGGCCCGCCACCGGTGAGGAGCTGGACCGGTGCGAACACGTCGAAGGCGGAGATCGTCGTGATGATCAGGACCATGAGAATGGTCGGGCTGATCAATGGCAGCGTGATCGAACGGTAGGTCCGCCACGGGCTCGCACCGTCGAGGCGGGCGCTCTCCTTCAGCTCCGACGGAACACCCTGCAGTGCCGCCAGGAACAGGATCATGTTCATTCCGACGCCCTTGGACACCTGGACGACGATGAGGGAGACCATGGCCCAGCCTGGCTCGGCGAGCCAGTTGGGTCCCTGTATTCCGAACATGGCGAGCGCACCGTTGATGCCGCCGTTCGACGCGAGCAGGAAGTTCCAGATGATGACCCACGCGACGATGGAAACCACCACCGGCGAGAAGAAGAACGATCGGAACACCACGGTCCCACGCAGTCCCTGATTCAGGAGAGACGCCAGCGCCAGTGCGACCGCGACGTTCGTCATGACCAACCCCAGGGCGAAGATGCCGGTCGCCTGAAGCGACTGGGCCACCGTCTTGTCCGTGAACATGCGGACGTAGTTGTCCAGGCCGATGAAGTCGAACGAGCCGAGGAAGACGTTCCAGTCGTGGAAGCTGTACCAGATCACGAAACCGAAGGGGATGATCCCCAGCAGAACGATGCCCAGCACCTGAGGAGCGACGAAGGCGAGTCCGAGAACGCGATCCGCCTTCGCATCGGGAAGAAGGCGCCCGGCGCGGGCTGCTCGCCCGACGCCGGGCGCTTTCACGGACGTCATCCCGCGCTCTTCTCCAGTGCCGGCTGGATTGCCGTGCATACGTCGCCGAGCACCTGAGCCGCATCGGCGTCCGGGGTCCAGAGTGCGTCGAAGTTGGTCTGGATCACCGGACTCACCTGGCTGTAGATGCTCGAGTTCGCCTTCGTGATCGCGTCAGGGATCGCATCGATCACGGTCTGCTGGATCTGCTCGGGGGACAACGCCGGCGCCGCTTGCTGCAAGGTGTCGACCGTCAACAGCGAGGTGCGCGGAGCGGGGAAGAACTGTGCGAGCTTTGCAGCGTTCTGGGCATCGGTGAAGTACGTGAGGAAGTTCGCGGCCGCTTCCGGGTGCGCACTCTTCGCGATCACGCCGATGGCCGCCTGGCCGACGACGTCGGTCTGCCCTGCCGGACCGGCGGGCAGTGGGAGGAAGTCCCACTGCATGGACTCATCGATCCCACCCGACGAACTCATCTGCGCGATGAGCATCGCAGAGCCGCCCGAGCCGAAGGAGAAGGTCTCGCCCGGCTTGGCGAACGCCGATGCGGAGTAGATCTGGTCGTGGTACCAGCTGACCGCATCCGTCATCTCCTCGGAGTCGAAGGTGCAGGTCGTGCCGGCCGCATCCCATGGGGCGGCGCCCCAGCCGGCCCAGACCGTCGTCAGACCGTCCCACTGCTTGTCCGGGGCGGTGCCGATGACGATCGGGCCGGTGCCGGGTGTGGCTGCGGCCGTGGCAGCGGCGATCTCCGCCGCGGCGTCCCACGTCCACTTGTCCTCGGCGAGGAGGTCAGCCGGCTGCGGCTGTCCGGCGGCCGCGACGAGGTCGCGGTTGACGAACACGCCGAACGGGCTGGTGGAGAAGGGGTAGGCGTAGATTCCGCCGTCGTCACTCCACAGTTCCAGCGAGCTCGGCACCACATCGTCGAGATCGAAGTCCTTTGACTCCTTGAAGTAGTCGGCGACATCGAGCAGCACACCGTTCTTGACGAACTCAGTGGCGTTGGCCTCGGCGACCCAGGCCAGATCGGGGGTGCTTCCGCCGGCGATCTGCGTGGTGAGGGTGGTCAGGTAGTTTCCGGCGAGGGGCTGGAAGGTGATCGACGAGACTTCGTCACCGTGTTCGGCGACGTATGCGTCGGCGATCTCATCGAAAAGGGCGAGATGCGCTTCGTTCGTCGTCCACACTGCCATCACGAGGTCGACGGGTCCGTCGGCCGCGGGATCTGTGCTGCCGGCGCAGGCTGACATCGTCAGCGCGCCGCAGGCGATGGCGGCCGCGGCCGCGTATCGCATGCCACGAGGGCTCTTGTTCACAATCAGTGCTCCTTTGTACTGTCCTCCCTCGCAGGCGGGAGGCCTGACGAGTGGAGCAGCGTGATCGCTCGAAACATCCTGTTCCCGAAGGATCACGGCGCTCCGAAATCCACTGTACCGATGTTCCCGATAATCGCAAGCTAAATTTGCGACAAATATTTCGAATCGTCAGCCTGACGTGCTCCTTGAGGATGCCCGGACGACGAGAGACGTGGCGAGTTCCGTATGGTGCGTCGCAGGTTCCTCGCCCTCCGTCATCGCGATAGCCGTGCGCATGGCGAGTGCGCCCATCTCGGAAAGAGGCTGGCGCACGGTCGTGAGCGGCGGGGATGCGGACAGCGCGATCGGGAGATCATCGAACCCGACCACGCTGAGGTCCTCAGGAACGCGGACGGCGCGCCGTCTGGCCGCCTCGATGACGCCGAGCGCCTGGTGGTCGCTGGCGGCGAAGATCGCAGTAGGCGGCTCAGGCAGTGCCAGCAGCTCCAACGCCCCCTCTACTCCGGATTCGAAGGTGTACTCCCCGGGCAGGATCAGGCCCGGGTCCACGGTGATGCCGGCCGCGGTCAGCGCCGCGACATAGCCGTGCTCGCGCGCGCGTGAAGCCAGCGCGTGACGGACACCGATGAGCAGGCCGATCCGACTGTGCCCCAGGGCAAGCAGGTGCTCCGTCCCGGCGAGCCCACCGTTCCAGTTCGTGCTGCCGACGCTCACGGTGTCCGGCTGCGGATCGTTGAACGGGTCGACGATCACCAGCGGGAGCCCGACTTCGTTCAACCGATCGATCTCCTCGCCGTCGAGCATCGACGTGACAGCGATCACCGCGTCGCGGCCGCCACGAACCATCGACTCGATCCAGGATCGGTCATCACTGCCGTCGTGGTACATCGAGAGCACCAGATCCGCATCGGCAGACTCGGCCGCGGTTGCGGCACCGCGGAGGATCTCCAACGTATATGGCGAGGTCATACTGCGCGCGAGCACGGCGATGGACAGGCGACTGTCGCCTCGTCGGTCACGAGGCGGCACGTACTGGCGGTTGCGGATCGCCTGCTCTACTCTCCGGCGGGTCGCCTCCGAGACATCGGACTTGCCGTTCACCACTTTGGAGACCGTTGATATCGATACGCCCGTCTGTTCCGCGATATCGGCCAGGGAGGGCCTCCGCTGGGGCTCGACGGGACTCAACGGGCCGGCCTGACTCTTCATGACGTCCTTACTGTGTGGAGAAGATCTTGTTCCGCACTGACTTGCATTATGCCCCAGGTTCTGCAAACGTTGCCGATAACTTTTCGAAAAACTTGCGCCAATGGAGACCCATGCTTGACACGAATGCGGATGTGCTGGTCATCGGAGGGGGCTTCGGCGGAGTCTCTGCAGCCCTGGCGGTGCTCCGTCGCGGGTACAGCGTCATTCTGACGGAGCAGACCGCCTGGCTCGGCGGCCAGCTGACCAGCCAGCTCGTGCCGACCGACGAACACATCTACATCGAGCGCACCGGGGCGAACCAGAGCTATCGCGACTTCCGCGAGGCTCTGCGCGATCACTATCGTCGCTGGTATCCGCTGACGCCGGCGGCCAGAGCAGATGCGCATCTGAACCCAGGCGCTGCCTGGGTCAGCCCGGTCTCTGTCGAACCAAGAGTGGCGCTCTCGGTGATCGAGTCGATGCTGCTTCCCTACGAGGCAAGCGGGCGTCTGCAGATCCTCCGCCGCACCCGGCCGGTCGCCGTGGAGAGTGACGGAGACATCGTGCGCGCAGTTGTGGTGGAGGGGATCGACACAGCCGAGCGAACCACGCTGACCGGCACGTACGTCCTCGACGCGACCGAACTCGGCGAGCTGTTGGAACTGGGCGGTGTCGAGTTCACCAGCGGGCGCGAGGCCCAGGCTGAGACCGGCGAACCGGGAGCGGCCGAGACAGCGGATCCCACCGACATGCAGGGCGCGACGTGGTGCTTCGTGATGGATCACCGAGCGGGCGAGGATCACACGATTGACCGCCCGAAGAACTACGAGCGGTTCCGCGATGCGATTCCGTCGCATGCCACGACCCCGCGCCGTCAGCTCAGTTTCGTCACCGCGGTCGATGCCGCAGGAGCGCCGACCGTGACCTACGGATTCCACCCTGACATGGACGATGATCCGTCTGCGATCGACCTCGACCATCACCACATGGGCGCTGCGCCCGAACTCTGGAACTATCGTCGGGTCATCGCACGTCGACAGTTCACGCCGGGCTTCTTCGCCAGTGACATCGTCGTGGTGAACTGGCTGCAGAACGACTACACGGACGGCCCGCTGTTCGGTGTCCCGGATGCGCAGCAGCACTGGCAGGGCGCAAAGGACCTGAGTGCCGCGACGCTCTACTGGCTGCAGACCGAAGCACCACGACCCGATGGCGGTACCGGCTGGCCTGGATTGCGGCTGCGACCAGACATCGCGGGGACCGCGGATGGGTTCGCGATGATGCCCTATGTCCGAGAGTCGCGTCGCATTCGCGCGCGCAAGACGATCCTTGAGCAGGAGGTTTCGCTCACCTATCGGCCCGAGGGCGCCGTGCAGTATCGGGATACGGTCGGCACCGGCCACTATTTCTGGATCGACCGCCACCCGACCACAGGCGGCCACAGCTATCCGGGGAGTCTCCCGCAACCGTTCGAGATACCACTCGGCGCTCTTGTCCCACAGCGAGTCAGGAACCTCATCCCGGCCTGCAAGAACATCGGCACCACTCAGATCACGAACGGCTGCTACCGGCTGCATCCGGTCGAATGGAGCATCGGCGAGGCGGCCGGTGCGCTCGCAGCCTTCTGCCTTGGTGCGCAGAGCGAACCACATGCGGTCTTGGACGACGACGGGCTCCTGGATGACCTTCAAGACGACCTGACCCGCGGCGGCGCACAGCTGCGCTGGAACCGCTCGCTGCTGGCCTGAGTCTTCACGTCTGGAAAAGAGGAACCAATGCACGATCTCCGCTTGGCGCGCGCACAGCGCAGCGCTGACTACCGTGATCAGAACGTCGCGTTCCCCGCGTCTTTCGTCTTCGGTGCGGCAACAGCGGCCTATCAGATCGAGGGGGCGGCCGCGGAGGACGGCCGGGGAGCGTCGATCTGGGATGTGTACTCCCATCAGCCTGGCCGCATCCTCAACGGGGACACCGGCGACGTCGCCGCGGATCACTACCACCGCCTCGACGAGGATCTCGATCTGCTCTCGGCTCTCGATATTCCCGCGTACCGGTTCTCCACTTCCTGGTCCCGCATCTTTCCCGACGGTCGCGGACCGGTCAACGCAGCGGGGGTCGACTTCTACGACCGGCTCGTGGACGGTCTCCTGGCGCGAGGAATCGCGCCGTATCTGACGCTGTATCACTGGGATCTGCCGCAGGCGCTCCAGGAGCAGGGCGGATGGCGGAACCGCGAGACAGCGGAACGATTCGCGGAATATGCCGGGTTCATGGGGCGCCATTTCGGTGACCGGGTGCGCCAGTGGACCACGCTCAACGAACCCTGGTGTGCCGCATATCTCGGTCACGCATCCGGGGTGATGGCGCCCGGGATCACCGAACCGCTGGCGGCACTGGAGGCGCTTCACCATCTGAACCTCGCGCACGGACGCGCCGCTCAGGAGCTTCGCTCTGCCATTGCGCCCGGCGGGGAGGTATCCGTGACCCTCAACTTCCAATGCGCTCGCGCGTCGGGCCCGACCGGAGGCGAGGCGGTCGAGCGTATAGACCTCATGTCGAACCGGTCGTTCGCCGACCCGATCCTGCTCGGGCAGTATCCGGAGCGACTGTTCGACATCACATCGCATGTGACCGACTGGGGCTTCATCGAGGACGGCGACCTGGTGACGATCCACCAGCCGTTGGACTTCCTCGGGGTGAACTACTATTCGACGCTGTCGGTTCGGATGTGGGACGGCCATTCGCCTCGGCTCGGGGAAGACGGGCACAAGCCGGGTGCCTCGCCCTGGGTGGGGGCGGAGGATGTGGAGTTCCTCCCGCAAGCTGGACCGTATACCCAGATGGGATGGAATATCGCGCCCGATGGGCTCGATGAGCTGTTGCGGACGCTCAGCACGCGATATCCGGGCACCCCGCTCGCGATCACCGAGAACGGCGCGGCGAGGGACGACCGTGTCATCAACGGATGTGTCGAGGACCCTGAGCGGGTCGACTACCTTCACAGACACCTCGCGGCGGTGAATCGCTGTATCGAGGATGGCGTCGACATCCGCGGGTACTTCGCCTGGTCGCTGCTGGACAACTTCGAGTGGGCCCATGGTTACGAGCGGCGCTTCGGCCTGGTCCATGTGGACTACGAGACACTCGTGCGAACGCCGAAGAGGAGCGCGTACTGGTACTCCGAGCTCTGCCGCACCGCAGCACTCCCGCCGGTGGAAGGCACTTCCGGTGCATGATGATCAGCCCGTGGATGGCGACAGACTGCTGACCTCGCTCGTCGCGCGCCACGACGACGTGCTGCACGTGCACCCGGCTGCGGAATGAGCGACATGGAGGACCGGGAAGAGATTCTGGTGCATGCTCTGGGCCCCACCGAACTTCGGTACGTCCGGCAGAGCGGGATCGTCGGGCTGGAGATCATCCCGGCAGCGAGGAGCAGGGACCGGCGGCCCCGCCGATCGAGGATCGACGACGTGCCTGCGGTGGACGCTCTGCCATTCGGCAGGGAGCTGCCCGCGGGAAGGATCGATCCTCTGGTGTCCCTGCAGCTTCGCGGGGACTCGGCTTCCGGGATGTTCACGCAGGGGCGCTCGACGCACTGGGCACCCGCAGGGAGCCGTTTCACGCTGATCGAGCAGACAGCATCGGTTGACGCCGTCTCCACCGTCCTGCGAAGCCCCGACGGTCTGCAGATCGTGCACAGGGTCGAGCTGGTCACCGGAGGCGCGCTCGTGTTCCGTTGCACCGTGGAGAATCTCGCCGAAGAACCGGTGGTCATCGAGGCCCTGTCGAGCTTCTGCCTGTCGGCCATCACGCCGTTCGCCGGAGACGACGCCAGTGGGCGCCTTGTCCTGCACCGGATGCGCACCGCCTGGAGTGCAGAGGGCCGACTCGTCTCCGAGCCTCTGGAAGACCTGCATCTCGAGCGCTCCTGGCTCGGTGTGGCGGGGGTGAGCGAGCGGTTCGGGCAGGTCGGCTCGATGCCTGCGCGTGGCTGGATGCCGTTCGTGGCCGTCGAGGATCGTGCCGCGGGGATCACCTGGGGAGCGCAACTCGCGTGGGGAGGCAGCTGGCAGCTCGAGGTCGCACGGCTGGGTGACGACGTCGCGCTCGCCGGCGGCCTGGCGGACCGGGAGTTCGGGCACTGGACGAAGACGATCGCCCCAGGTCAATCCCTGACCTCTCCGGATGCGATCGTGGCCGTGGTGTCCGGAGGTGTCGACGAGCTCCACGACGCCCTGCTCGAGGCGCAGGACCGGAGCGCTGGTGACGCTCCGGGGGAAGAAGCCGATCTTCCCATCGTCGTGAACGAATGGTGCTCGAGCTGGGGCGATCCGAGCCATGAGAGCGTGGTTGCTCTCGCAGACCGTCTCGTGGGATCCGGAGTCCGCTATCTCGTCATCGATGCGGGATGGTTCCGTCCCGAGGGCGAGAAGGACTGGGCGAACGCCCACGGCGACTGGATCCCCAACCCCGAGCAGTTCCCGTCCGGGTTGAAGGGAATAGCAGACGCGCTTCGAGAGCGCGGTCTCGTCCCGGGACTCTGGTTCGAGCTGGAGACTGTTGGAGCCGACTCGATGGCGTACCAATGCGTCGATCGGCTGCTCCACCGCGACGGCGTTCCACTGACGGTCGGTTCACGCCGGTTCTGGAATCTCGCGCGACCGGAGGTCGTCGATCATCTGGTCGACACCGCCGTCGAGTTGCTCGAGGGCGCCGGGTTCGGCTACCTCAAGATCGACTACAACGAGACGATCGGCCTTGGCAGCGACCACGAGGACGGACTCGGGGAAGGCCTGCGGCAGCAGGTCCTCGGGAGCCACAGTCTGCTTCGAAAGATCCAGGATCGGATGCCGGATCTGGTCGTGGAGAACTGCGCCAGCGGAGGGCATCGGCTGGAGCCGTCCTTCGTCGGGCGGACTGCCATGACGTCCTGCTCAGATGCCCACGAGATCGTCGAGATCCCGATCATCGCGGCAGAAGTGCAGCGAGTCATTCTGCCGCGACAGGCACAGGTGTGGGCCGTGATCCATGCGGAGGACTCTCCGGAGCGACTCACCTACAGCCTCGCTGCCGGTTTCCTGGGACGCCTGTGCCTGTCCGGAGCGCTCACCGATCTCGGGGAGGAGCAATGGGCGCTCGTACGCCGAGCGATCGATCTCTATCGGAAGACGACGCCGATCCTCAAACGGGGTACCAGCCGACGGTTCGGTCAGCGAGGGCGCTCATGGCGTCGGCCGGAAGGGTGGCAAGCTGTCCGCCGGCTCAGCGATGATGGCCGACGCGCGCTCATCGTGCTGCACTCCTTCGGGAACGCACCGAACCGTGCGGAAGTTCCGCTCGAGGGAGGCGGATGGTCCGTCGCAGGTGTCCTTCGCTCGACGGGCGGTGATGTCAGCGTCGCCTCAGGCGGGGTGAGCTTCGGAGACCTCGTCGACTTCGAAGGTGTCGTCGTCGAACTCGTCCGCGGCAGCTGACCGAGAAGACCACGGGCGTGACTGTGGGCGGACCCCGACGAGGATCCGCCCACAGTCACGCCCTGGTGCGTCAGCAGACGCCGGCGTCCTTCCAGGGGCTCTTCTTGCCCGTGCCGGGTTCGGTGCCCCTGGTTCGCCGCTGCGCGTCCCAGCGGTGGTCGTCCCAGATGACGGACGTCCCGGCTTCGTAGATGCCGGATGCCGTCCAGGCTGCGCCGTCGCCGGCCGCGCATTCGGCGGGAGCGCCCTGCTCCGCCCAAGGACCCTTGATCGACGCGCCTGGCACATCCTTGGCGCGAGCCGGCCGTTGTGCGACGTACACGGCACCGTCGTGGCTGACTGCGGTGCCCTTCGCATAGGAAGTGGTGGTCCACGCTGCCGGGAGCACCCGGAACAGGTACGGCGTGAGCGGCTGCAGCTCGACCGTCTCCGTTCCCACGGACGCCGTCGTGATGAGGTCCTGCGCGACGGTCAGCCTTCCTCCTGCATCGGCGACCTGGACGGTGACGGGGGCGTCTCCGTAGTTCACGACGTTCACCAGCCTCTGACCGTCGACCGTGACCGAACGCCATTCGACGTCGCTCACCGCTTCGCCCTCCTCACCCGTCAGCCGTACGCGATCCGGCATCACAGAGTCGAGCACCGGGCTGATCTGCTCGCGCAGTTCCGCCGCCGTCGCCGACGAACCCGGGATGTACGTCATGCGATCCAGCATCGCCCTACGGGCCTCCGCGGGATGGGGGCCGCCCTCCGGCGACACTTCGAGGGCGTGCGACCCGATCGCCACGGCGGACCCGCCGTTCCGGGTGAACGCGTCGACGGCGTCGAAGGTCCGCCTGTCGACTCTGCTCGTGGCAGGAACGACGAGCAGATCGTAGTCATCGAGTGCGCCTTCGGCGACCTGCGCCTCCGACACGTAGTCGACTTCGACGCCGCTCATCGAGAGCGCCTGATAGGCCCGAAGGGAGACGGCATTCGATTCCGGCGTCAGCACCGAGGATGCCAGGGAGTACAGGATCGCCACCCGTGAGTCGGCGTTCTGCAAGGCTGTCACCTCGCCCGCGAGCCTGTTGAGGTCCAGGTTCGTGTCGCCGATCGCCTCGACGACGTCCGGTCGATGCAGGATGCTGCCCTCTCGCGAGGACGAAGGGTCGTAGGTGCGCTCCCAGATCCACATGGTCGAGGCGGAGCGACCGTGCACAGCCGACTGCCAGAGCACGGAGCGGACGTGGTCGGCCTGCTCCGGACCGTAGTACTGATCACCGTCGGCGATCACGTGCTGTTCGGAGTTGAAGACGGGGCCTTCGGCGAACGACTGCTGCATGTCGTAGAACGAGAGCTCCTCGTAGAAGCCGCTCGCCCCCTCGTCGATGTAGTTCCAGTTGTCGTCGCCGATCATCGTTCCGAGCCGGGACATGCGCTCGACATCGATGCCCCAGGAGAGGCTGCCGACGGGGTCCGCCATCATCTTCGCGTGCGCAGCGACTCCAGGGGCCTCCTCCTCGATGATGTTCGCGATCCACTCGTGCCAGCTCGCGAACCTGTCGTTGTTGAACCGCACGTAGTCGTACGACCGCAGATCTGCGCTCACGCCGGTGGGCATGGGCACGTCCGCGATCCGAGCGTACGAGGAGTCGTAGGCATCGTTCAGCGCGGTCACGGTCGAGTACGTCTCGGTGAGGAAGGCGGTCCAATCCTCCACAGCGTTCGGATCCTTGTTCGCCTGATAGGTCGGTTCGTTGGAGATCGTCAGGCCGTGCAGGGCGGGCGAGTCCTTCACCGCACGGACGACCGTGCGGACGTAGTCCTCGATCAGCTGACGCGCGATCGGCTGGTCGATGGAGTACTTGATGCCACCGGTGTTCGTCGTCGCCAGCTCGGGCCACTTCTTGAGCGCCCAGTCGGGGAAGTAGTGCGGTGAGAGCAGCAGGTTCACCGCAATGTCATTCGCCGCGGCGTTCTCGAGCACGTCGAGGATGCCGCTCTGCAGCTTGGTCGTCGACAACCTCCATTCCGGATTGCTGCCCTCCACCGTCGCTCGCTCGAAGCCGGAGTTCTTCACGAGGTTCGTCGTGCTGCCCTCGGCGACCATGTTCAGATCGTCGACCCAGATCGTTCCGGTGTTCTCGCTCATCAGCGTGAACGTGTAGCTGGTCTCCGTCGCTCCCGTCGTGTAAGTCGTGGTGACCTCGGTCCAGTCGTAGGTGCCGTTCGGGAAGCGCGTCCGCTGCTTCCAGCCGGCGCCGCCGGGGAACCACGCAGCTCGCACGGCGTCGCCCTTCACCCAGGCGGTGAAGGTGTACGTCGTGTTCGGCTGGACGGCGACGGTCTGCGTCGCATTGATGTAGACGTTGGGCGCCGAGGGCGAGCGATTCTCGATGCGCAGTGCGGCGTCGCCCGAGCGCGAGACCTGCGCATCGCGTTCGACTGTCGCGTCGACCCCGCCGGAGCGGTTGACAGTGAACCCGTCGATCGCGGCGTTGGCGGGCACGACGACGTCCCGCGGGCCGGTCTCGATCTGAATGATGTTCGCGCCGAGGTCCTGAAAAGCAGGCACATCCGCGCGAACCTGCTCGAAATGGCCGTACCCCGTGAAGAACACGGGACCGTTCGCCGTTTCCCCGGTGCTCCTCACGACGGTGTCAGCATCGATGGAACGGCCGTCGACTGTGATGTCTCCGGTGCGGTAGCGAGGAGCGGCCGGCGCCGTCATGGTTCCGGCGAGATGCGCTTCCAGCTCGCTCTGCATCCGGTCCGCCATCTCGGTGAGCGTCGAGGCGACATAGGACGCGCGCGCGATACGGCCGTTGTCCAGGTCGGCGCGGCCGTACGCGACGAAGCGCTCGAGCACGCTGTACGTCACGCGCGTGTAGTCGGTCGCGATATGAGCGGCTTCGACGCTCTCCAGCAGTGACGCGAGGTCGGGCAGACGATCCTCGACCTCCTGGAGCTGGGCGATCACGTCGGCCTCGGCGGCCGCCACCTGGACGGCGATCCCGTCGGTGCGGATCTCATCGTCTGCCGTCCATTTCACGTCCACCCGTCTGCTGCCGGCGGCGTCGAAGACGACAGGGATCTCCGAGGTCAGCATCGTGCGTGCCGGAACGGTGATCTGCTGGGCGAGGTCGACGCCCCCGTTCCCGGCGGCCTTCAGCGTGATCGGCGCATCGCCGGCGTTGAACATGTGCAGTACTGCGACGCCGCGCTCGCCCTGGGTGAGCTCGGTCGGTCCCGTGATCCATGCGCTCCACTGCCGCTTCTCGGGGATCAGTTCGATCTCGCCGTGCAGCGCAGGTGTCTTCGCCTTACCGATTCCCGGCGTCCACTCGACCCATCCGCGCCGGCTCGACCCGTCGTTGTCGTTCACGAGGAAGGTGAACGGAAGCACGCCGTCACCTGGGCGCTCCGCAGCGACGGTTCCCCACGGAAGGGCGAGCTCGATCGTGGTGCGCGTGCCATCGGACGTTCCGGCGAGCTCGACGAGAGACTCGTCCGCCGTCGCCGTACCCGCGGTGCCGCGGACGAGCTGTGCCTTTCCGTCCACCACGGCCACCGTGTACTCCGGGCCGTAGGCCCCGGTCGGCGAGAACGCGAACTGCACCGAATCGCCACGCCACATGGAACCGCCCGTCTGGGCCGAGTGCGTGTCGTCGGTGATCTCGAAGGCCAGATAGAGCGCGCGCTCGTCGTACGCCGTGCGTGCGACGACGGAGAGATCGTCCGTCCCGGCCCATCCCTTGAGTTCGACCTGCGCATCCGATGCCGGTACGGCGGCGCTGGCCGCATCCGGCCAGTCGGAGATGTCTCCGTCGATCTCCGGCTGATCGCCGACGAAGAAGGCAGGCAGATACCCGGCATCTCCGAAGCTCTTCGCCGCGTCGTCCCACGGCATCGAGTTCTCCGTGGCGCCGGCCGGCGCCCCAGAGAACGTCGTCAAGACCAGGATCAGTGCCGCGCCGGAGGCGACGGCGGTGGGCAATCGTCTGACCATGTGAATTTCCTCCTCATCGAGTGATCACTGCTGTCGACGGCGGGGCCGTCGTGATGCCGGACGGACTCAGCCCATCCGGCGGGTGTCGAGGTCGACGCGGCGGATCTCGCCGTCGTGGACGACGACATCGTCGAGCGTGACGCGCAGCCGGTGCGATTCGAGCTCGATGTCGATCCGATGACCGCGGATGCGCAGGTCGGAGAGCACCGAGCGCTGCGGGACCGCTGACGGGCAGACGACCGTGGTTCCGTCAGGGCGCGGTTCCACGCCGAACAGACCGAAGACGATCGCCTCGACTCCGCTCAGACCCGCGATGACGTTGGCACGCTTGTGCTCGGGCACGACCGGCCTGTCGGCGTAGTGCTCCTGCGGGAAGTACGGCAGCTGCGCCCCCATCCACAGATGGCGCCGCAGCACGTCCCATGCCTTGTCGGGCTCGCCCTGCTCCCAGAGCGTGAGGGCCAGGATCGGGCCGTCTCCCGTGTACGCCCCGGCTCCGGACCAGTCCGGATCGTTGAGCTCGTAGTGCAGCTGATCCTCGGCGGACACGCTGCTCACGCCGTACTCGCCGAGGAACGCACCGTCGCGCACATGCTCCAACAGCCGCTCGCGCATCGCCGGAGTGCAGGCACCGAAGCGGAGCGCGTCGAAGTACTGGATCGAGTAGATGTACTCGTCATGTCCGTCGGGATAGACGGCACGGAACCAGCCTCGATCGTCATCCCACAGATGAGCGCGGATGCCGGCGCGGATGCTGTCTGCCTGCTGCGCCCATTCGACTACCGGGTACTCCTCCGCGAGCCCAAGCAGCTCGGCGAGTTCGACGAACCGGTCCAGGATCCAGGCGTGCTCCGCGTTCGGACTCGCGACGACGTGCTCATAGCCGGCGCCCCGCATCTCGAGCAGCTCGGGTTGGGGGCCGAAATCGCTCAGACCGTTCCAGTGCACGGCATCCGCCTGCTGGGCATCCAGCATCCGCCTCGCCGCCGCCAAGAGCTCGGCATCGGGTTCGGCGACAGACGCGGCCGCCCACACGAGGTTCACGAACGCCCACACGCTGTAGGCGTAGGGCACATCGTTGCCGGTGCCGTTCGGCGAGAATCGGGAGTGCTCGTCGATCCCGGACGAGACCATCAGGTGCAGCAGATCCTGTGTCCCCTGGGCGCCGAGCATCAAGGCGGCTGCGCGCGCCGCGTAACCGCCGATGTCCCACGGATAGCAGCAGATTCCGGCGCCCTCGATGCCGGAGACGGCGGGGAACGGCCGGATCGCGAACTGCGGGTTGTCCCACAGGCAGATGAGACCGCTGACGAGTGAGCGTCGATAGTAGGCCTCGAGTCCAGGGACGTCCGACGACAGTCGGGGCAGGGCCGCCGTGGCGGCTTCGACCCGTCGCTCCCACGTCTCCCTGGTTCGACCTGCGGCGGCACCCATGCCGTCGGCCGGCGGTACGGTGTCATCCTGGTCGAAGAGGACGACACCGAAACGCGCTGTGCACGAGGCCCCGTCCTCGAGCGAGCGCCTCTCCGCGCCATCGGTGAGAGAGACGAGTCGCAGCTGCGCGCTGCTCCATTCATGAGCACTCGTTCGCACCATCGGCTGCGCCTCGAAACGAGGCCATCCGTAGTCCCACTCGCCGAGCGGCACCGAGCCGACGGCGCCCGGGGCGACCTCGGACCCGAAGACGACGGGAACAGCGCGGCCGGACCGATTGGTCAGCTGCACCTCGAGGGCGAAGCCGTGCGCGTCGTGCAGCGGCACGAGTGTCGAGCGGATCCCGATGGAGATGAGCCGGCCGTCGACCAGGTGGTGGAAGGTACCGCGCCGCTCGAAGCGGTTCGGGTACCAGTCGTGGCCGGAGAGCAGAAGACCGACGTCGCCCTTCTGCAGCGACCCCTGGTCCAGGATCCGATGCCCGTCCACCTCGATCGCGACGTCCAGCGCGAGATCGGGCGCCGTGAACGGCGGGGTGTGCAGCCCGCGCACCCCGAGGACTCTGCGCTCCGCCGGCGCGACGGTCGCGAATCCGCTCCCCACCCAGATGTGGCTTGCCGGTGTGACGGCGCGGCGCAGATCGAACCCGAAATCATCGACACGGTACGGCGCCGTCGTCGCCGTGGGGGCATGCATCATCGAACTCCTCATCAGTGGAGTTCTCAACCTAAGGTCAGCGCTTGTCCTTTGTCAAAGCATCATCTCGGAAAACCAACAAGTGTGGGATCGCGCATGCGCTTGCCCCGCGCTCCCCGACACACTCACCGCCGGATGATCCTCTGCTCGATCGCCGCCGCCACCGCGCCGGCGCGGGTGTCGACGCCGAGCTTCGTGTAGATGTGCGAGAGGTGCGACTTCACCGTCGCCTCGGACACGAACAGCACTTTCGCGAGCTCGCGGTTGCCCAGGCCGTCGGCGAGCAGCTCGAGCACCTCGACCTCACGCTCCGTCATCCGCGGCTCCGGCGACGCGGCACGGCGCATCAGCACCGCCGCGACGGACGGCGCGAGCGCCGGCTGCCCGGCAGCCACGGCGCGGATGCCGGCGAACAACTGGTCCGGCGGGGAGTCCTTCAGCAGGTAGCCGCCCGCTCCGGCATCCAGCGCGCGCAGGATGTCGGACTCGCTGTCGTA
The DNA here is from genome assembly GCF_009758255.1 of Microbacterium sp. MAH-37. Taxonomy (GTDB): domain Bacteria; phylum Actinomycetota; class Actinomycetes; order Actinomycetales; family Microbacteriaceae; genus Microbacterium. Next base: position 413,257 of record NZ_WSEN01000004.1, on the reverse strand, counting down.
CGTCGTCAGCACGAGTACCGTCGGCGGCTCCGACAGCGCCCGCAGCCGGGCAGTGGCCTCGATGCCGCCGGGCCCCTCGCCCATACTGAGGTCCATCAGAACGACATCCGGATGCTCCGCCTGCACGACCTGGACGGCCTGGTCTGCACCGCCGGCCTCGCCGACAACGCGCAGGTCGTCCTGCGACTCGACCAGCGCGCGCAGCCCGGCGCGTACCACGGGATGGTCGTCCACCAGCACCAGACGCAGCGTCATCTCTCCCCCTCGCTCGCCGGGAACACAGCCGACAGTGTCGTGCCCTCCCCTGGCGCACTCTCGATCGTCACCGTGCCGCCCAGCGCGGCGATGCGCTCGGCGATCCCCAGGATGCCGCGGCCGCGCCCGGCGCTGCGGCGCTGCTGCGCGCGGGCGCGCAGGGCAGCGGGGCGGGCGTCGAAGCCCACGCCGTCGTCGCGGATGTCCAGGCGCAGTTCGTCCGGCTGCGCGGTCAGGCTCACCACCGTGCGAGTCGCCCGCGCGTGCTCGGCGACGTTCGCGAGCGCGCCGCGGACCGTGCGGATGATGGCGGATGCCACGGGCAGCGGCACGTCGCCGGCTTCGCCGTGGCTGCGGAACTCGACCGCGAGGCCGCGCTGCGCGGCATCCGTCACGACGCGCTCGACGGCGACCCGCAGCGACCCGGCGGTGCCGTCGAGTTCGGTCGGCGCGAGGTCGCGCACCACGCGACGCACCTCGTCGAGGGCGGAGCGGGCGGTGTCGGCCGCGGCACGCACCTGGTCGCGCGCGGCACCCGGGCGGCGCTCCCAGCCCTGTTCCGCGGCCTGCAGCAGCAGGTTGATGCTGGACAGGTCCTGTCCGACCGAGTCGTGGATCTCGCGCGACAGCCGAGCCCGCTCCGTGAGGGCACCCGCGCGGTGCTGGGCGGCCGACAGGTCGGCCTGGGTCGAGGTCAGCTCGTCGAGGAGCTGCTGTCGCGCGGTCGCCTCGCGATCCAGTGCCCGGTAGGCGACGATCGTGGCGAACGCGATGCCGATCGGACCGGCGACGATGGTCGGATCGAAGATGGCCGCGATGCGCAGCTCTGCGACGATCACGACGGCGGTCATGCCGCCGACCACCGCCGTCGCGGGCCAGAACGGCAGGATCTGCAGCACGGCGAACGCCAGCGGCACTGCGCACCAGGCGAACGAGGGGGCGATCAGCGTGAGCACCGCCCACAGCACGCACACCACCAGCGTCCATGCAGCGGGCCACGCGCCACGGCGCGGCACGAACCTCTGCAGCAGCGCGACGACCGCGAGCAGCACCGCGCCGGTGAGCACGATCGCACCCGACGGCCCCTGCTCCGCCTCGCCGATCACGTGCCGGAGCACGTAGCGCACGGCACTGACGACGATGAGCGCGATCAGCACCACCTGCAGCGCGGGTCCGAACCGGACCGGCGCGAGGATGCCGCGCACCCCGTCCTGATCGGTCGGAACGGGCGAGGTCATGGCGACAGCCTACGGATGCGGGGCCGCGGGCGGCATCATCCGTTCGGCTATGGATGTTTCATTCCATGCATCCGAATCTATTAGTTGACACCGTCCAAAAACGCTCGTTACCTTGAGCGGGCTTCGGAGCCTGCGGACCGCGCAATGACGCCCGGCCCTCGGCATCGGAGCCCGCTCGCCGACCAGGCGAGGGGTATTCGCTCACCCCAGAAGGAGCAGTGCATGCGATTCACCAGAACACTCGCGCTCGCCGCCACCGCGGCAGCCACGATCAGCCTCGGCGCGGGTATCCCCGCCGCCGTCGCGGCGCCGGTCGACGTCGACTCCGGTATCCCCAGCTACCAGGAGTTCTCCTCCTCGACCTACCGTGACGTCGACGGCGGCTACGTCGTCAACGGCGACGAGCTGATCTCGAACCAGGGCGAACTGCGCGCGTTCTACGACGACCTGGTCAGTCCGGAGACCCCGACCGACGGCCTCATCGTCAACACCGTGAACGGTGCCGACGACAAGTGGTCGCTCTCGCAGGTCGGCAACCTCACGTACTGCGTCAGCACGAAGTTCGGCGCGCGCCACGACGACATCGTCGCCGCGATGGCCAGCGGTGCCGCGCTGTGGGAGTCCGCATCGTCGAAGATCGACTTCGTCTACGTCAGCAGCGCCGACAGCAGCTGCACGACGCGCAACAAGTCGGTGCTGTTCTCGGTCGAGCCGGTGCAGACGTCGCAGTACATCGCGCGGGCGTTCTTCCCCAGTTCCCCCGACCGTCAGATGAACGTGCTCGTCGATGACTCGATCTGGAGCTCAGGCGCCTGGACTCCGACCAACATCCTCGGCCACGAGCTGGGTCACACCCTCGGCTTCCGACACGAGCACACCCGCCCCGAGTCGGGCACGTGCTTCGAGGACAACAACTGGCGTCCGCTGACCCCGTACGACTCGTCGTCGATCATGCACTACCCGCAGTGCAACGGCACCTCGGACGACCTGTCGATGACCAGCACGGACCGTGCCGGGGTGGTCGCGCTCTACGGCAACTGACCCTGACCCGGAGCCGGGCCCGGTCGCGTACGACCGGGCCCGGCTCTTCGCGCGCGGAGCGCGGGTGCTCAGGTCGCAGTTCCTGTCGCTCTGGCGACGGCGAAGCGACACCTTCTGCGACCTGGACGCGGCCGACGCCGCAGTTCCGACGACTTCTGCGACCCGAAGCACGCCGCGTGGTCAGGCGGATGCCCGGGCGATGAGCTCGGTGGTGAGGATGGTGTGGTGCGGAGCATCCTCGCCGGCGAGCACGTCGATCAGCACCGACGCCATCGCCTCCCCCTGCGCGAACATCGGCTGCCGCACGGTGGTCAGCGGCGGATCGAGCTCGACCGCCACCTGCGAATCGTCGAAGCCGACCAGCGCGACGTCGTCCGGTACGCGCAGGCCGGCGGCACGCAGCACGTCGTAGGCGCCCCTGGCCATCAGGTCGCTCGCGACGAAGATCCCGTCTGGCGGCTCCGGCAGGCGGAGCAGGCTCCGCGCCGCGGCGGCACCGGATGCCTCGGAGAAGTCCCCCGCCTCCTCCGCCACAGGTTCGAGCCCGGCATCCGACAGGGCGGCGCGGAAGCCCGCCAGTCGGTCGAAGGTCACGGGCATCGAAGGCGGGCCGGTGATGGTCGCGATCCGCCGGCATCCGCGGTCGATCAGCCGCTGGGTGCCCTGTCGTCCGCCGAGCACGTTGTCGACGTCGACCACGTAGTCCGTGTCGCGCTCGACGGCGCGGCGACCGCCGAACACGACCGGCACCGCCTCGGCGATGCGGTCGACGAACGTGTCGCTGGTGTGGTGCGAGACGATCATGGCGGCGTCCACACCGCCGTTGCGCACGAAGCTGGTCATCTTGTCGCCCGGGTCGTCACTCGCGATGAGCAGGTTCAGGATGTAGTCCGACTGCGTGATCCTGCTGTTGATGCCCGAGATCACGGCCGCGAAGAACGGGTCGCCGAAGAAGGTCGTGGTGTCCTCCGGCACGACCAGCGCGATCGCGTGCGTCTGCCGGCTCGCGAGCGTGCGTGCGGCGCGGTTGGGCACGTAGTTCAGCCGGCTGATCGCCTCCCGCACCGCCTCGAGCGCCTCCGGGCTCACAGCGGTCGAGCCGTTCACCACGCGTGACACCGTGGATCGCGAGACACCGGCCTCGGTGGCGACCTGTTCGATCGTCGGTCGTGCCATCCGGCGTCCTCTCCCTGTGACGCGCGGGCTCAGACGGCGCGCGCGGCGATGATCCGAGAGTACTCGCGACCGCTCTCCTTCACGGTGCGCTCCTGGGTGTCGTAGTCGACGCGCACGATGCCGAACCGCTTGTCGTAGCCCCACGCCCACTCGAAGTTGTCCATCAGAGACCAGTAGAAGTAGCCGCGCACGTCGACACCGTCCTCGACCGCGTCCAGCGTCGCAGCGGCGTGGTCGCGCAGGAACGCGGTGCGCTCGACATCCTTCACCTCGCCGCCCTCGACGACGTCGTCGTAGGCGGCGCCGTTCTCGGTGACGTACAGCGGCACGCCCGCGGCGTAGTCGTCGGCGACGCGCTTCAGCAGACGGGTGAGGCCCTCGGGCTGGACCTCCCAGTCCATGCCGGTGCGGGGCAGACCGCGCTCGACCCAGTGGATGCCGGCGTCGGCGGGGAACGGCGACTTCGTCTGACGCTGCTGCCCCTCGGTCTCGTGCGGCGTGCCCGCCGGGCCGTCCGGCTGCGGATGCCCCGACAGCAACTCGCCGTGGTAGTAGTTGATGCCCAGCGCGTCGATCGGCGCCGAGATGATGTCGAGGTCACCGTCGTGCACGGCGGCCTGCCAGCGCACGATCGCGTCGCCGTCCACGTCGCGGATGTCGCGGACGATGTCACTCGGGTACTCGCCCTCGAAGATCGGGTCGAGGAACCAGCGGTTGAACTGGCCGTCGATGCGTCGGGCCGCGTCGACGTCAGCCGGGTCGTCGACGTCGGCGGGGTCGGCGACGGTGAGGTTCAGGGTGATGCCGAGGGCGAGGTCTGCGTCGCGGGACCGCAGCTCCTGCACAGTGCGGCCGTGGGCCAGCAGCAGGTGGTGCGCGGCGAGCAGGCCGTCGCCGATGTCTGTGCGGCCGGGCGCGTGCACTCCGGCGGTGTAGGAGAGGAAGGACGCGCACCACGGCTCGTTGAGCGTGGCCCAGTTCTTCACCCGGTCGCCGAGCGCGTCGTGCATGGTGAGCGCGTACTCGACGAAGCGGTCCACGGTGTCGCGACTGGTCCAGCCGCCCTGCTCCTCGAGGGCCTGCGGCATGTCCCAGTGGTACAGCGTCAGCCAGGGCAGGATGTCGTTCTCGAGCAGCTCGTCGACGAGCCTGCTGTAGAAGTCGACGCCCTTCGCGTTGACGGCGCCGCCGTCGGGGCGCACCCGCGACCACGAGGTGGAGAAGCGGTAGGTCTGCAGGCCGAGGCTCTTCATAAGGGTGACGTCCTGCGGCATCCGGTGGTAGTGATCACAGGCGACGTCGCCGGACTCACCATTGATCACGGCGCCGGGCACGCGGGCGAAGGCGTCCCAGACCGAGGCGGTCCGGCCGTCTTCGAACGCGGCTCCCTCGATCTGGTAGGCCGCGGTCGCGGCGCCGAACAGGAAGCCGTCGGGAAACGTACGAGTCATGCTCCCATGATGCCATCATGGGAGCGCTCCCATCCAGTCGTCGCGGGATATCGGCGGACGGATCCCGCGGGCCGGAGCCTGCTGCCAGGAGACTCGCCGCCGGCGGCCCTGTGACCCCGCATCCTCGCCGGCCGCGTGGGGCGCGTAGCCTTGAGCGGTGACCTCCGACGCCCTGTCCCGTGCAGAATCCCTGATCCGCTCCGTTCCGGACTACCCGAAGCCAGGGATCCTGTTCCGCGACATCACGCCCCTGCTGGCGGATGCCGAGGCGCTGCGGGTGACCACCGAGGCGCTGGTCGCGCCGTTCGAGGGCGAGTTCGACGTCGTCGCCGGCATCGAGGCGCGCGGGTTCATCCTCGCCGCGGCGGCCGCCATCACCGCGGAGGTCGGGATGCTGCCGATCCGCAAGGCCGGGAAGCTGCCGCGACCTGCGGCATCCGTCGACTACGACCTCGAGTACGGCACGGCGACCGTGGAGATGCACGAGGACCTGCCCGCCGGGTCGCGCGTGCTGCTCATCGACGACGTGCTCGCCACCGGCGGCACGCTCGAGGCCGGCCGCACGATCGTCGACCGGCTCGGGTATCGGCTGGCCGGCATCTCGGTGCTGTTCGAGATCGACGGCCTCGGTGGCCGGGACCGCATCGGCGACCTGCACACCGTCTTCCGGTCCTGACCTTCCCCTCCGCGGAATGTCGCAAGTGGTCGCATCCGCGGGTCGGATGCGGCACACAGCGACACTCCTCAGGGGCGCGTCGCGAGGCGCACCGCAGCGGCGGTGTGCGCGAGCTGGTTCATCGCGACGAGCACCCGGTTCTGCGCTGCCGCCGCGACCAGCAGGTTGCGTGCCATGACGTCGAGCGTGCCCTCCGGGTGGATGGCGCCGAGATCCGCCTCGGCGATGGGATCGAGCATCCGCGCGTACTGCTCGAGCACCTCGAGGCGGTACGGATACCCGACCCGCGCCGACGCTGCGAGCGCGTTCGCGAGAACGCCCGCGGCCAGGCTGTCGAACCGGATCCAGCCGACCCGGTCGTGCAGTTCACCGATGAGCTCCGCGTACTCGTCGTGCGCCTCGCCGACCGCGAGACCGGTCGCGATCACCTGACAGGCCTCCATGACGTCGAGCGGCACGACGTCGGTCCGGTCGATCAGCGCAGTCAGATCCCGGATGCCGGCGATGGGCATGTCGAACTCGGCGCGCAGCGTCTGGATGAGCGCGACCCGGTCGAGGTGCCGCTGCCCGTAGACGGCGGTGGTCTGGTTTCGCAGCTCGCCGGCCGGCAGTACACCCTCCCGCATCCAGAACTTCAGGGTCGCCGTGGTCGCGCCCGTGGTGCGGGCGAATTCGCTGAGCTTCACGGCGGGCCTCCGATTGGATCGTGGATCGAGCGCTGACTATCCAGGATGCGAGAGTTGGATAGTGCTTCTATCTTATGAGGCATGGACATCCAGAGCATCCTCATCGCGGTGCACGCGATCGCCGCATCCTTCGTCATCCTGATCGGCCCGGTGCAGTTCCTGCGCCGCCGCAAGGACGCCAGGCACCGCCTTCTCGGGCGCGTGTTCGGAATCATGATGTACTTCGTCTGCCTGTCGGGCATGTTCATCTACACGCTGGACGGCGGCTTCACGCTCTTCCACTTCCTGGCGATCTTCACCTTCACCACCACCACGATCGGCATCATCGCGATCCGTCGCCGGAACGTGCGGCTGCACCGCGGCATGATGATCGGCTCCTGGGCCGGCACCGTCACCGCGGGCGCCTTCGCGGCACTGATCCCGGGGCGGCGCATCCCGACCCTCGCCGTCGACGACCCCGCGCTGCTGTGGGGCATCGTCGCCGCCGTGCTCGTCGCCGCCACCGCACTGATCCTCATCGCCCTGCTCGCCCCGAGACGGGCGGGAACGGCTCCGAAGGGCGAGCCGGCTCGCGCGGCGGAGGGCGTGCCGCGCTGATCCTGCCGGACCCCGCGAACGGGCGCACTCTCGGCGACGTCAGTCCCGCGCCGGCGGCTTCGCCAGGTCCTCCGGCGCGTCGCCGCGCGCGATCGCCGCGCGGATCGACACCGCCGCGTGGGCCAGGCTGCTCACCGCGACCAGCTGGCGGGCGCGGGCGTTGATCGCGGTCAGCATCCGCCGGGCGATCTGGTCCGCAGAACCGGTGGGGCCTAGGGCCGTGACGTTGTGCGCAGCGAGCGGCTCCAGAGCGTCGGCATATGCCATGAGATCGTCCACGTCGTAGTCGAGCCCCACCTTCGAGGCCGTCGACAGGGCGTGCACGAGACCCTGCTCCGCCGCTCCGGGATATCCCCGCCAGTCCCGGCGACGCATCAGTTCGTACGTGCGCTCGCGGTAGGGAGCGAGCGCGGGGTCGGCAGCGCTGCCGGGCGGCGTGCCGAGCGCGAACGCCTGACAGGCGTTCATGACCTCGAGAGTGCTCGTCCCCCCGTCGATCAGCGAGGTGAGCGCGCGGATCTGCTCGACGGATGCCCGATACTCGTCACGCATCAGCAGGATCAGCAGCGCCCGATCCACGTGCCGCTCGTCGTACACCGCCGTCGTCTTGTTCCGCAGCCGCCCCGACGGCAGTATCCCGACGCGGATCCAGTGCTTCAGCGTCGACGATGACACCCCGCTCCGGTCCACGAGTTCGCTGAGTTTCATGCTTCCCCCTGCAGTGTTGGAGAGCGCGAGCCCCTCCTGCTCTCCACGGTGCGAACACCTGCCGAAGACTCTAGCCTCGAGCAAGGGGACCATTCCGCGCCGGATCCCTCAGGCAGCGGAAGGAAGAGCGTGGGGTCGCTCATCCTGTCCGGGCGGAAGCACATCGGGGGGTGCGGCATCCGCCCGGACAGGCCCCTCTGCCGGGCGCGTCGAGCGCTCCGGCCGGACGTTAGACTTGTGGCATCCCCGCCCGCGACCTTCGGAGCCTGCTATGCCCACCATCGTCGTCGACGTCATGCCCAAGGCCGAACTGCTCGACCCGCAGGGGAAAGCCGTGTCCGGCGCGTTCTCCCGCCTCGGGATCGAAGGCTTCGAGGGCGTCCGCATCGGCAAGCGCTTCGAGCTCGCCGTCGAGGGCGAGGTCACCGACGAGCTCCTCGCCGAGGCCAAGCGCGTCGCCGACGAGGTGCTCTCCAACTCCGTGATCGAGGACGTCGTGGGCATCGAGGTCGTCGAATGACCGCGCGTATCGGGGTCATCACCTTCCCCGGTTCGCTCGACGACCGCGACGCGCAGCGCGCGATCCGCATCGCCGGCGCCGAGCCCGTCGCTCTCTGGCACGGCTCGCACGATCTCGAGGGCGTGGACGCCCTCGTGCTGCCCGGCGGCTTCAGCTACGGCGACTACCTGCGCTCGGGCGCGGTCGCCGCGCTCTCGCCGATCATGACCGAGGTCAAGGATGCCGCGGCATCCGGCATGCCCGTCCTGGGCATCTGCAACGGCTTCCAGATGCTGGTCGAGGCGCACCTGCTGCCCGGCGGCCTGATCCGCAACGACAACCAGCACTTCGTCCGCCGCGACCAGAAGCTCACGGTCGAGAACTCCTCGACGGCGTGGACCTCGGCGTTCGAGCAGGGCCAGGAGATCGTCATCCCGCTGAAGAACGGCGAGGGCGGCTACATCGCCAACGAGGACACGCTCGACCGGCTCGAGGGCGAGGGCCTCGTCGCCTTCCGCTACGCCGGCGTGAACCCGAACGGGTCGCTGCGCGACATCGCCGGCATCACCAACCCGGCGGGCAACGTCGTGGGCCTCATGCCACACCCCGAGCACGCCACCGAGCCGGGCTTCGGCCCCGATACGGCTGCGGCCATGCGCTCCGGCGTCGACGGCCTGGGCTTCTTCCAGTCGGCCATCGAGGCCGTCGCCCGCGTCGCGGCCTGACCTTCAGCTCGTCGCCGACTTCCGGCACGCATGCACGGCCCGGGACGGATGCACGACCCCTGCCCCGCCCAGACCGTGCAGGCGTTTCCGCGATCGTGCAGACGTGCCCTGATGGGCCGACCGAGGCGCAGAATGTACGCATGACCGCCGCTGATCCGCACCTGCTGGGCCCGGGTCTGCTTCCGACGCCGTTCAGCGCCGACCAGATCGCCGCCTCCAGCCGCGCGGGCAAACAGATCAGGATGCGGGTCGAGCAGCCAGACGGCACGACGTTCGAGCGCTTCAGCCGGTTCCGCGACGGGGACGACGAGGGCGCGACCCTGGAGCAGTGGCGGGCGGATGCCCCCGACCAGGTGTCGTCCCGCCGGGTCACCTGGCGGGAGCTGCAGGCGCACGCCGCTTTCCCCGTGGACAGCACCGTCGCCTCGGTCGAGACCGTGGATCTGCCGCTCGGGCGCCTGGAGTGCCTGCGCTACGACACGGCTGCGGCGGACGAGCCGCCGGCGACCTTCTGGTTCTCCCCCGGGCATCCGGGCATGCCGGTGCGGTACGAGGTCAGGACGGATGTCGGCACGACGCGGACCACGGTCGAGGAGATCCGCGCGCCCTGAGATGCCGGATCGACGCCGGCTCAGATGCCGGCGGGCGGCCAGGCCCCGATGATCAGCGCCATCACGACCACGGTGATCAGCTCGTGTGCGATGTTCAGCGTGGTCAGCTTCGTCGAGCGACCCTCGAAGGCATCGTGCGTGATGAAGCGGGCCGCGGTGAACCCGGCCCAGAGCACGATCGCAGTCGCGATGGCGGCCCACAGGAACGACCCCTCGTAGAAATGCCATGAGATGGATGCCGCACCGGCGAGCACCCACGCGGTGATGAAGCTGACGATGACGGTCGTGATCATCGGCCAGAGCGGCCCGCGCGACGGCTGATCGAGGTTCACACCCGCGAGCTTCGCCCAGCGGTCGCCCATCACGGGCCGCGCGTACCAGATCGCGCCCACCACCATGCTCGACACCGTCGCCAGCAGCACCGCCCAATAGTTGATCTCGGGAACCATGAGAGCCTCCTCGCTCGTGCGGCCAGGATACTGCTCGGCATCCTCCTCTTGATATGCAAGGCTTTGCTTGCCTATTATTGTCGCGTGTCCGATCTGTTCCACGCTCTCGACGACCCGACCAGGAGACTCATCCTGGACGCGCTGTCCGAGCGCGACGGGCAGACGCTCTTCGAGATCTGCTCCACCCTCGCGATGCGGCACGGCGTGACGTCCAGCCGCCAGGCCGTGTCGCAACATCTCGCTGTGCTCGAGGCGGCAGAGCTCATCTCGACAGAACGGCGCGGCCGTTCGAAGTTCCACTACTTCCACCCCGAGCCCATCGCCCGGATCGCCGAGCGGTGGCCGATCACAAGGAGCACAACCCCGTGAGGATCGAACTGACCAGCATCTTCGTGAACGACCAGCGCAAGGCGCTCGCGTTCTACACCGACGTGCTCGGCTTCGAGAAGCACCACGACATCCCGATCGGCGAGGCCGCCTGGCTGACCGTCACCTCGCCCGAGGGCGGCGCCGAACTGCTGCTCGAGCCCTCCGACCACCCGGCCGTGAAGCCCTACCGCGACGCGCTCGTCGAGGACGGCATCCCGCTCGCGCAGTTCGCCGTCGACGACCTCGCTGCCGAGCACGAGCGCCTCACCGGCCTCGGCGTGGACTTCACGCAGCAGCCCACCGACATCGGCACCGCGCTCGTCGCCGTCTTCGACGACACCTGCGGCAACCTCATCCAGCTGGTCCAGATGAAGTGACCTCCGGACGAGGCGCACGAAGCGTGGCGGCCTGACGTCAGGCGATGCCGCCGCCGTCCACCACGAGGGCGGAGCCGGTGACGTACGACGACTCGTCGCTCGCCAGCCACACCACGGCGGCGGCGATCTCGCTGGGCTGGCCCATGCGGTTCAGCGGGCGCTCGGCGGCCTCGGCGAGGAATCCGGCCTGATCCTGACCCAGCTGCCTGGCCTCATCGCGCAGCATCCCGGTGTCGACGTCGCCCGGGTTCACCGAGTTCACCCGGATGCCCTGCGGGCCGTGGTCGATCGCGAGCGCGCGGGTCATGTTGACGACCGCGCCCTTCGAGGCGCAGTACGAGATGGCCTGGCCGCCGCCCTTGAGGCCCCAGCCCGAGCCGGTGTTGACGATCGAGCCGCCACCGTTCGCCGCCATGATCGGCACGACGTGCTTGCACATCAGGAAGATCGCGCGCACGTTCACCCCGAACACGCGGTCCCATTCCTCGACGGTGGTCTCGACGGCGGTGGTGCGGCGGATGATGCCGGCGTTGTTGAACACGACGTCGATGCCCCCGAACTCGTCGACGACGGAGGCCACGACGCGCTCGATGTCGGCCTCGCTGGACACGTCGGCGGCGAGCGCGATCGCGGTGCCGCCGGCCGCGCGGATCTCCTCGGCGATGGCCTCTGCGGCATCCGCGTTCAGGTCGACGACGGCGACGGACGCTCCCTCGGCGGCGAAGGCGAGCGAGGTGGCGCGGCCGATGCCGCCGGCACCGCCGGTGACGATGGCCTTCTTGTTCTGCAGACGCATGATTTCCTTTCAGACGTTTCCGGAGACGGGCGTTCCCTCTGCTCCGGTCGCGATGGTTGCGGGTGTCCGGGCGCCCGCACCCGCAACGGTTGAGACCGGAGCGGGAGAGGCGTCAGGGTCGGGAAGGTCGTAGAGCCGCTCGGGGGCGACGACGGGGTAGAACGCGGTGGTGGACGCGCCGGTCACGATGCCGACGTGGCCTGCCAGGCGCGCGTCGAGGTCGGCGTCGCCGGTGTCGACGATGAGCGGGTGCCCACCGAGGTCGATGAGCTTCTGCTCGGGCGCGACCACGAGCAGCGGGTCGTCGCCGAGCGCCCGGATGACACGGGCGGAGAGCTGCTGGTTGCCCCGGCCGAGCAGGAAGCCCTGCCCGCCGATCACGGTGACGACGGCCTTCGCAGGTCCCTGAGCGACCTCGTCGAGCAGCTGCTGCTCGGATGCCGCCGCGACCAGCAGCTCGCCGTCGCGGATCACGTCGACGCCGAGCGCGGTCGAGCGGATGCCGAGAACGCGGGCCACCTCGGCCGTCGTGCCCCCTGGCCCGAGCAGGTAACGGACACCGGGCTCGAGTCGGGCGACGATGCCGCGCGCCGCGGCGGCTACCGCGGCCTGCTCGCTCGCCGGTGTCGCGGCCTTGCGCGCCTGGGTGCGGCCAGGCACGATGGGAACGGGCAGCGTGCCGAACAGGGTCGGGCTGACCCGCACCCGCCGCAGCTGTTCCTCGTCGATGTCGAGAACCTCACGCCCGGTCACGGGCAGTCCGCCGCGGCTCAGCCACTCGGATGCCACGGAGCCGGCGGCCCGCGGGCTCACCGCGAACACAGGCGAGTACATCTTCACACCCGCGGGGATGCCCAGCACCGCCGGCATCCGCTCGGCCGCCCCTTTCACCTGGCGGACCGATTCGCGGCTGGCGGCGGACACGCCAACGGATCGTCCGCCATCCGCAGATTCGTCCGCCATCTGCAAGGTGGAGGCCGGGTTCAGCCCGTCGACCACGTCCCGCATGGTGCCGTCGCCGCCGACCGCGAGGATCAGTTCGCACCCCGCGGCGGCGAGAGCCGCGACGGCGGCCGCCGTGTCCGCAGCATCCGTGCCGTTCGGGTCGCAGTTCGCGCCGCTCTCAACGCCGTGATGCGGGACGGACTGCGACCTGAGCGGGGGTGAGTACACGACCCACGGCACCAGGCCGGCGGCGCGCACGGCGTCGGCGCCCATCACGCCGAATGCCGTGGCGATCACCGCGCCCGGATGCCGGGAGGCGACGACCTCGAGCGCCGTCAACGCGCGCAGGCCGGCGCGCGGGGCGGAACCCCGTTCGCGCGCCGAGTGCTGCACGTCCGCGCCGTCGGAGCCGGCGAGGCCCGCGGGCCCGCCGATTCCGGCGACGGGGTTGACGACGAGACCGATCACGCGCCTACGGCCTCCGAGACGGATGCCGCGAAGTCGGCCGGGATCTCGCCGAAGTACTTCCGGCGGTAGGCGCGCCAGGTGATGGCCCAGCGCTCCGGGTCGTCGAGGTCGTCGTGGTGGGTGTGGTGCACCGTCTGGTTGTGGGGGGCGGTGCGCACGATCTCGGGGGTCTCGCGCGCCTCGCGGGCGACCTCGGCCAACGCTGCGACGTACTCGTCGATCTCGGTCTTGGAGTAGCACTCGGTCGGCTCGAGCGTGAACGGCTGCGGCACCACGTAGGGGTGGTGGCTGGTCCAGTAGTGGAAGCCGTAGTCGGCCATACGGATGCCGATCTCCTCCGACGAGATGCCGGTCTGCTCGTACAGCTCCTGCCACGAGTAGCGGACCTGCTCGATGCGGCGGCGACCGGTCGCGTACGGCGCCGAGGCACCGGGGATCTCGAGCACCCGCTTCAGCAGGTAGTTGTTGTTCAGCACGGCGATCTGCGAGGCGGCGAGCATGCCCTCCGCGCCCAGCGCCATGATCCAGGCGTACGCCCGCACGACGTGCAGGATGACGCCGTGCGCCGGAGCGACGTGCCCGATCGACAGGGCGCCGGGCTCCCGCACCACGAAGCCCTCGTCGGTCTTCTCCACGCGCGGGCCGGGGAGGAACGGTGCGAGGTCCGCACTGACGGCGTTCGCTGCCGCGCCCGGTCCGCCGCTGCCGTGCGGTGCGGAGAAGGTCTTGTGCAGGTTGAACTGGCACACGTCGAAGCCCGCGTCCCTGGCACGGGAGATGCCGAGGATGCCGGCGGCGTTGGCCTGGTCGTAGGAGGCGAGCGCACCGACCGCATGGGCGGCGTCCACCCACTCCTTGATGGCCGGGTTGTAGATGCCGGTGTCCTCGGGGTTGGTCACCATGATCGCCGCGGTGCGGTCGGACAGCGCCGCCTTGAGGGCTGCGAGATCGGGATAGCCGTCGGCGTCGGGATAGATCGTGATCACCTTGTAGCCGGCGACCTTCGCCGCCGCCGCGTTGGACGGGTGGCTGAAGATCGTCGTGATGACCTCGTCGCGCTGCTCGCCCTCGCCACGGGACTCGTGGTAGGCGCGGATCATCGCGATGTTCGTCCAGATGCCCGCCGATCCTCCGGGCGACGCCAGCGACACGGCATCCATTCCGGAGATCTCGGCCATCAGCTGCTCGAGCCGCCAGATCATCTCCAGCGCACCCTGCGTGTCGGCCGGGTCCTGCGCGGGGTGCAGCGCGCGCAGCTGCGGCACCTCGATGAGCTGGTCGTTGATCTTCGGGGAGTACTTGATCGTGCAGGTGCCCTGACCGATGTCGACGTTCAGGTCGGAGCCCAGATTCTCCTGAGAAAGCCGCAGATAGTGCTTGAGCACGCGCATCTGCGCGATCTCGGGCAGCGCGGGCGGCGTCGGGCGCCGCATCCCCTCGGGCAGGGCGGCGACGACGTCGCCGACGGCCTCGCGCACGGCGGGCTCGACCGGCGAGATCGCGATGCCGCGTTCACCCGGGGTGGACAGCTCGAAGATGATGGGCTCGTCCCAGCTGGCCTGGTGGAACCGTCGCGGGCTGGTCTTGGGGGCGATGGGCAGGCTCACTTCGACGCCTCCTCGGTGTCGATGGCGGCCGCGATCGCGGTCGCCAGGCGGTCGATGTCGGATGCCGGGGTGGCGTCGGTGACGCACACGAGCAGCGTGCGCTCGTCGACGACGACCCCTGGCGCGATGCCCTCGGCGCGGAGCGCGTCGACGAGGGCGGGCGCCGAGGGAACCGTGATGGTGAACTCGCGCAGGTGCAGTGCGTCGTCTCCCAGGGTCACCCCGGGAATCGCGGCGAGCGCGAGCTGCGCATAACGGGTGCGTGCCAGCAGCAGCTCACCGAGCTCGGCCATGCCGGCGGGGCCCATGAGAGCGAGGTGCACGCCGGCGGCGATCCCCCACAGCGCGGCGGCGGTGCCGACCCATTCCTTGCCCTCTTCGCGGTGCGCGAAGGAGGTGCGGTCGTAGGCGACATCGCCGAAGCCGTACTCCCCCGGCACGTCGGTGGACGCGAGTCCGAACAGGCGTGACGGCATCTCCATCACGAACCTCGGGTCGTCGTGCACGGCGATGAAACCCGCGTGCGCGCCGCCGAACCACTGGTGCAGGCCGAGCGACTGGATGTCGCCGGTGACGATGTCGGCACCCTGCAGGGCGGGCGGGGTGAGCACGCCGTAGCCGATCGGGTCGGTGCCGACGACGACCACCGCTCCCACCGCGTGCGCGGCGTCGGCGATCTGCTGCAGCCGGGTCTCCACCGCGCCCGTGAAGCCGGGGGTCTCCACCCAGACCGCGGCGACATCATCACCAAGGCGGGAGCGCAGGGTCTCGACATCGGCGATCCCCCCGCTCGTGCCCAGCCAGTCGATCGTCAGATACGACCGGGTGTAGTCGTGCACCTTCGACGCCTTCTCGGGCAGGACCTCGCTGACCGCGATCACGCGGCTCCGGCCGGTCATCCGGGCGGCCATCGCCAGTCCGGTCGCAGTCGCCTGGTAGCCGTCGTAGGTGGGCACGTTCACGACGTCCATCGCCAGCAGCTCCGCCATCAGCGACTGGTACTCGAACAGGGCCTGGAACCGTCCGTGGTCCTCGTAGGGCTCGCCGGCGTACGCGGTGAGGAACTCGCTGCGCCGGATGACCTCGTCGACGACTGCGGGGACGTAGTGGTTGTAGGTGCCGGCGCCGAGGAAGCTCAGCCGCTCGTCGGTGCTGCGGTTCTGCGCGAGGATGCCGCGCACGTGACGGGCCAGATCCTGCTCGGCCGGCAGAGGTGCGGGCACGTCGAGGGGGCGCCGCAGGCGCAGCGACTCCGGCACGTCGGCGTAGAAGTCCTCGATGGACTCGGCTCCGACGGCCGCGAGCATCGCCGCTCGCGTCTCGGGTGCCGTGTTGGGGATGTACGGATGCACGAAGGCAGTCGTCATGCTTGCTCCTTCACGGATGCGGTTGCGGTCAAGAGTTCGGGGAACGGGATCTCGTCGGCGTGCGGCGCGGACAGCACCGCGACGCCGTAGGGGCCCAGGTCGACACGGCCGTCGTGGGCCGCGCCGGTGAGCAGGTCCGTGCCGTGCGCGTTCCACGCGATCGGCTCGGCACCGTGGTTCAGCAGGAACGTGTAGTCGGTGCGCCCGTCGGTGCGGGTGACCGCCTCGGCGTTCACGTCGACGTCGGCGCGGACCGGCAGTCCGGCCGTGCCGAGCACGTCACGGAAGACGGTCAGCAGGCCCTCGGGCTGGAACATCGCGCTGACGTACCAGGCGGTGCCGTCGCCGACGCGGCGCCGGGTGATCGCCGGCAGCCCGTCGAGCATGCCGCCGGCGTAGCATCCGCGGGTCTCGGTGCCTTCGTGCGCCTCGAGCCATTCGCTCCAGTGCGGCACGACCAGGTCCTGGTCGCCGTATCGGATGCTGCTGACGAGACCGTCCGAGATCGGCCACTGCTCGTCGACCTCGACGCCGAGCAGGTCGCGCAGCGGGCCGGGTGCGCCACCGTCGTGCACCTTCTCGGTCGCGTCCACCACGCCGGAGAACGGGCCGACCACGAGGTGGCCGCCGCGCTCGACGAAGGCGCGCAGCGCGTCGGCCTGCGGCTGCTCGAGGATGTAGAGGTTCGGCGCGATGACCACGTCGTACTTCTCGAACGGTCCGGTGGCGCGCACCGCATCGACCGGCTGGCCGAGCGAGTACATGCCCCGGTGCCACGCCCGGGCCTGCTGTGCCCACTGCAGCCGCTGCGAGGGCAGCGACTCGATCTGGGTCGAGCCCCACCAGGAGTCGTGGTCGATCACCAGGGCGACGCGGGAGCGCACCCGGGTGCCGCGCACCGGCTCGAGCTTGCGCAGTTCGAGGCCGAGCGCCTTGGTCTCCTGGTAGCTGCGCGAGCGCTCGCCGCGATGTCCGAGCATCGACGAGTGGAACTTCTCCTGGCCGTACTTGGCCTGGCGCCACTGGAAGAACATGACGGAGTCCGAACCGTGCGCGACGGTCTGCAGGCTCTCGACGCGGATCTTGCCCGGCGCCTTGGGCACGTTGATGTCGCGCCAGCTGGTGGCGCTGGCCGACGACTCCAGCAGCAGCCACGGCCGGCCGCCCTTGAGCGAGCGCATGTAGCCGTAGTTCAGCGCCGCCCCGACGTGCGCGGTGGGGTCGGCCGGCTCGGGGTAGGCGTCGTCGGTGACGATGTCCTCGGCGGCAGCGAAGTCCCAGTAGTTCAGGTCGCGCAGCATGCTCATGAAGTTGGTGGTCACGGCGATGTCGGGGGTGACCTCGCGGAGCACGTCGATCTCGAGCTGGAAGAGCTCCAGCATCGCGTCGGACGAGAACCGCTCGAAGTCGAGCAGCTTGGTGGGATTGATCGGACCCGGAGCCTTCTTCGGCGTCTCGATGTGGTCCCACGACGTGTAGCGCTGGCCCCAGACGTTCACTCCCCACGCCTCGTTCAGCCCGTCGAGGTCGCCGTAGCGGTTCTGCAGCCAGCGGCGGAAGTGGCGGGCGGACTCATCGCACCAGCACCGCGAGATGTGATCGCCGTACTCGTTGGAGATGTGCCACATCGCGAGGCCGGGGTGCTCGCCGTAGCGCTCGGCCATCGCACGGGTCATCCGCGCGACGTTCTCGCGCCAGATCGGCGAGGACGGGCAGTAGGTCTGCCGCGAGCCGAATTCGAGGCGGTGGCCTTCCGAGTCGGAGGGCCCCATCTCGGGGTGCGCGCGCAGCAGCCAGGACGGCGGTGTCGCGGTGGCGGTGGCCAGGTCGATGCGGATGCCGGCCTCGTGCAGCAGGTCGAGGATGCGGTCCAACCAGCCCCAGTCGTAGACGCCGGGCTCGGGCTCGAGCTGCGGCCAGCTGAAGATGGGCAGGCTCACCATGGTGACCCCCGCCTCCTTCATGAGCCGGATGTCCTCGAACCAGGTCTCCTCGGACCACTGGTCGGGGTTGTAGTCGCCGCCGAAGGCGAGGGAATCGATCCGGACCTCCCGGATGCGCTCGTCGTCGCGCTGCTGGGTCACAGAGGGCTCCTCTCTGAGTCTGGTGCAGAAACACTGTTCAATGTATTCTGTATACAGCAAGCGTATGGCGAATGAGAGGTTCGGTCAAGCCGTAGGCTGACCGCACCGGCCGAAGGGGAGAACTATGGCGATCGAGCGCAAGAACCTGCGATCCCAGGTGCGCGAGGAGCTGCTCGAGCGCATGCGCACCGGGCAGGTGCAGCCCGGCGAGGGCATCAACGAGGTGCAGCTGGCCGGCGAGCTCGGAGTCAGTCGCACTCCCCTACGCGAGGCGCTGATCGCCCTCGAGTCCGAGGGCCAGATCACCAGCGAGAACGGCAAGGGCTTCCGCTTCGTGCCGCTCAGCGCCGGGGAGTTCGAGGACCTCGCACCGGTGATGGCGACGCTGGAGAGCCTCGCGCTCGAGCTCAGCCCCGTCGACGAGCTGCAGCAGGTCGGCGCACGGCTGGTCGAACTCGCCGAGGCATTCACCGACGAGCACGTCGAGCACTCACTCGTGATGACCAAGGACGACGAGTGGCACGCGCTGATGCTCTCGGTGTGCCCGAACAAGCGCCTGATCGACGTGATCGAGAGCGTCCGAGGGTCGTTCCACCGCTACGAGGCGCTGCTCGTCGCCGACGACGTCAAGGTCGACCGCGTCGCCGCCGAGCACGCGGCCATCGCGCACGCCCTCGCCGACGGCGACGTGCCCGCCGCGGTCGAGGCGCTCAAGCTGAACTGGATGCAGGGCATGCGCCGCATCCTGGACAACTCGTCCAGCGCGTACTTCGCGGCCTGACGCGCGGGCCCGGTCCGCGGCGCGCGGTCAGCGCTGCGGGGCCGTCGCGATCGCTTCGATCTCGAGCCGGAAACGACTGTCGACGAGCGCCGCGACCTGCACGAGGCTGCTGGCCGGCTTCGGATCGGGCAGCCTCTCGCGGACGACCTGGCGCACGACCTCGAGGTCGGCGATGTCGACGAGGAAGTAGGTCACCTTCACGATGTCCGCGACCGTCGCGCCCTCGGCGGCCAGAACGTCGGCGATCCGGTCGAAGACCGCGTCGGCCTGCGCGCGGATGCCGCCCTCGACCGGCGTCCGTCCGGCGTCGACCCGAACCTGCACTGCCCGGCGGGAGGGGGCTGAAGACGGCGACGATCATGCCCTGAGCAAAACCGTCCCGCATCCGCTCCCGCGTCCGCTCCCGCCGCAGCGGACGCCGGGAGCGGATGCCGGGATCACGCCGGAGCGGCAACCGCACGGCGCCCGCTTCGGGCTCCCGGAACAGCGCGGCGCCCGACGAGCGCGGCGACGCCCAGCGCCAGAGCTGTGCCGACCGCTGCCGCCGCGAGATAGGGCAGCGGGGCGAGCGCCGCCCAGAGCGCCCCCGTCTTGACCACCGCATACGGAATCGTCGCGACAAGGCCGGCGGCGCCGCCGGCCAGAACGCTCACGACCGTCGCCGCTGTCACCTCGCGCAGCAGCATCCGCTGCGTCTCAGGCGGGGTCGCGCCGATCAGGCGCATCATGCTGAACTCCGCACGGCGTCTCAACACGGCGGCGATGAGGTTGTTCACGAGGGCCACGGCCATGAAGCCGGCGAGCAGGCCGACCACCAGGTAATTGATCGTCGCGATGAGCTCGGCGTCCGGCATCGCCGATCCGGCCGCGTTCTCGATGCCCTGCATGCCGAGGGTGCCCGCCGCGACCCCGACGAACAGAGTCAGGAATGTCACGAGCGGGCGCACCCGCTCCGGCGCCGCGTCGAGGTTCCGCGCCGCGAGCCAGGCGGATGCCGCGGTGCCGAGGGACAGGTGACCGGCGAGCCCGATGAGTTCCGGCGCGAAGAGACAGGCTCCGACGGCGAGAAGGACGCAGGCCGGGCCTGTGGTGGCGGCGGCCAGAAGGTCAGCGGAGCCGGAGGTCAGCGTCGCCACCGCCGATCCGACCCCCGCGAGCACGACGAGCACCGCGATCAGACGCCGCGCACCGCGCCGCACCCGGGGCGTCCCCTCGTCCGGCGCTCCCAGCACGCTGCCGCGCGCCGGGCGGCGTCCGGTCAGGATCCCCGCGACGACGGATGCTGCGACGACGACCACTGCGCCGACGAGCGGCGGAAGAACGCCCGGCAGGTACGGCGTCGACGGGTCGGCGGCTCCACCGCCGCGTATGCCCGCCAGCGCCGCACCGCCCAGGAGCACTCCCAGCACGGCGCCGGGAATGGCGGCGACGACCGACACCACCGCGGTCTCGGCCACGATCAGTCGTCGGATCTGTCCCGGCTCCGCCCCGATGAGGCGCAGCCCGGTGAACTCGCCCGCGCGCCCCTCGAGCGTGACCCCGATCGTCGATGCCATGGCGAAGACGACGATGACGACGATCCATCCGCCGACGATCATCGGGAACAGCGTGAGGAACTCCGAGCGCTCTCCAGCTGTGAGCCCGGTGGCGAGAAGCGCGGCCATCGCGACGACCAGGGCTGTGCCGATGGTGGCGATGATCCCCGTGGCCACGGTGCTCGCGCGATGACGCAGCGCAGACCGGAATGCGAGCGCGAGCATCAGCGCACCTCCTCAGCGGAGGCGGCGACCTCGACGGTTTCCACGAGCTCTGCCATCGTCGCCGCCACAGTCAGCGCATCCGGCCGGTCGAGCTGGGAGACGATACGGCCATCGGCGAGAAACAGCACGCGGTCGCTGAACGACGCCGCGACGGGATCGTGGGTCACCATGATGATGGTCTGTCCGCGGTCGGCGAGGCCGCGCAGCAGGTCGAGGACGTCCTTCGCGCTGCGCAGATCGAGCGCGCCGGTCGGTTCGTCGGCGAAGACGATGCGGGGATCGGTCACGAGGGCACGCGCGATCGCGACCCGCTGCCGCTGCCCCCCGGAGAGCTGATCCGGTCGCCGATCCGCCCGTTCCGCCAGACCGACTCGGCCCAGCAGGTCCACGGTTCTGCGGCGATCGACCCGTCGGCCGTCCAGGCGCACCGGCAGTTCGACGTTGTCGACCACGCTGAGGGCCGGCAGCAAGTTGAACGACTGGAAGACGAACCCGAGCTCACGCCGGCGCAGCCTGGCCAGCCGGGTCTCGTCGAGCGCGGCGATGCGGTGCTCGCCCAGCAGGACCTCCCCCGCTGATGCGCGCTGTAGCCCCGCCGCGCAGTTCAGGAGGGTGGTCTTCCCGGAGCCGGAGGGCCCCATGATCGCCACGAACTCACCGGCGCGGACCTCGAGGTCCACACCGCGCAGCGCCCGGACGGTGCCGCTGACGCTCTCGTATTCATGGTGGATGCCGCGCACGCTCAAAGCGGTCGGAATGCGTTCGGGGACACGACTGATGGACATGACAGCTCCTTCGTAGATAAACGTTCGTTGTAAACGATTGTTTAGCATAGGATGGAGAACGTGAGCAACCGCGAGAAGCTGCTGAAGGCGGCGAAGGAGTGCCTGCTGACCGTCGGGTACGAGCGCACCACCGTGCGCCACCTCGTCGCGGCCTCGGGCGCCAACCAGGCGTCGATCAACTACCACTTCGGATCGAAGGAGCAGCTCCTCATCCTTGCCCTCCGGCAGCTCAATCAGGAGTGGGGCGATGTGCTGTTCGCTGCGCTTGCGGCCCCTGGCGGCACGGAAGCGACTCACGACGGCGTCGCGGTATGGAGCAGGATCATCGAGTCGATACAGGCGAACCGCGACCTGTGGGCGGTGAACTTCGAGTCTCTCTCCTCAGCCCGCGGCGACGACGAGATCCGCGGCATGATCGCCGAGGGCCAGCGCCTCGCCAGAGAAGCGCTGGCCCGTACCTTCAGCAGAGACTCCGCCGCCGACCCTGACGCCGTGGGGGCCCGCTGCTACGCCGTGCTCGTCGGCCTCGCGGCACAGTGGATCATCGACCCGGCTTCCGCGCCGAGCGCGGAGCAGATCGCCGCCGGGTCGCTCACCTCCTGACCGCCCCGCACAAGAGGTCGGCGACGGACTGCTTCTGGAACACCAGGAACCGGATGAACAGCGGCGGGCCCCTGCTCGATCCTCAATCCCGGCTGAGCAGCACCGCGAGGTCCAGGAACCAGGCGGCGGACCATCCGAAGGCCGTCGTCGCCCGCTCCGCCTTGAAGCCCGTGAACGGGTTGTAGTACTCGTGCGGTCCGCCGCCGTGCACCACGAGACGCACGGTCTGCTCGCGCAGCTCGCGCGCACGCTCCGGGTAGCCGGATGCTTCCAGCCCCTCGGCGATCAGGGCGCTGGTGTTGATCCAGATCGGCCCGCGCCACATCCGCTCCGGCGAGAAGTCCGGGTCGGATGCCGCGACGGTGGGCAGTCCCCACTCCAGCGCGAATCGGCCGTCGTCGTCGACCGCGGCCCGCAGGGCGTCGCGGATGCCGTCCGGCAGCGTGCCGGTGAGCAGCGGCATGAGCCCCACCACCGTGTCGCTGTCGATGCGCTGGCCGTCGCCGAAGGCGAGGAAGCGCCCGAGCTCGTCGTCCCACATGCCGTGCAGCAGCTGCTCGGTGCGCTCTGCCCGCTCCAGGAAGCGGCCGGTCGCGGCATCCGGTTCGTAGCGCGCCAACAGATCGGCGATCTCCCGGTCCTGACGCACCAGGTACGCGCCGAGATCGGGGGCCGACGTCGGGATCGGCCCGTCGAAGATCGGGCTGTCGTCCAGTCCGGACGAGTACGGATGCCCGTACTCGGGCATCCCGTCGCCGTCGAGATCGGAGCCCGCGAACCACCAGTCCTGCGAGCGGATGATCGTGGCGAGCTGCGTGCGCGCCCAGTCCGGAGCATCCTCGGCCTCGAGCACCTTGCGCAGCGCCCAGGCGGCGAGCGGCGGCTTGGTCAGCGGCACCGGCGCAGTCGGGTCGGCGACCGCCGAACCGGTGCGGCGCAGTTTCGCGCGGTCACCCTCGGGCAGGTCGTCGCTGGTGGCGAGCACGCCGAGTTCGTGCACGACGTCGGGCAGCTGGCCGTCGGCGCTCGGAAACCGGAAGGCGATGTCGAGCTGCTCTCGAGCGAGCTCCGGGTCACCGTGCCGCAGGCCGACCGCGATGAAGTACGCGTCCCACTGCCATACGCCCACGTAGCCGATCTTCGAGGGCACGACGCCGCGGGCGTCGCCCAGCGAGGGCAGCGAGACGATGTTCGCCCCGAGCACCCACCAGCAGAACGCCGCCATCTGCTGCAGGTCGTCGCGGACGACGGGGCACTTCGCGAACCAGGCATCCCATTGGACCGCGCAGGCGGCGAGCGCCGCCGTGTGGTCACCGGGCTCGATCACCGCCGAGCGGTCCCCGGCGACGACGATGCGGACGCCGGAGCCGAGCGGATGCTCCTCCACGCGCCCGTCCGGGAACGTCAGCCGCACGCGGAGCCGCTCCGCGCCGCCGATGCTCAGCGCACCGGGTCCGTCGAACGTTAGGGATGCCATGGGCGCTTCGCTCCCCACGCCCCACTCCGAGCATCGCTCCGCGCTGCCCGGAGCCTCGGGGGCGCGTGGGCCCGGCTCAGCGACCCACCCCTCGGAGCCGCCGGCCTCCTGGGTCCCTGAGCCTGTCGAAGGGCCGAAGGCGATGCGGTGCGGGAGCACGTCGGTCACCGGGAGCACCGCGCCCGCAGCATCCAGCACCGCGAGCCCGTCGAGCACGCGGCAGTCCTCCAGCCAGCGCTCGTACTCCGAGGTGTGCACGCGCAGCGTCCCGTCCGCGGCATCCTCGTCGCGGAAGACGAGGATGCGCGACTTCGGCAGCGTGAACGGCGCGGTGACGAGGTCGAGGTGACGACCGGCGAGTTCGGCGAAGGTCATCGTCCCCCCAGCCCCGAGGCGGCCATGCTGTTCAGGATCTTGCGCTGGCCGATGACGAACACGATCAGCATCGGGACGGTCGCGATCGCGGATGCCGCCATCACGAGCCCGTAGTTGATGGATCCGAACTGGCTCTGGAACGAGGTGAGCAGCAGCGGCACCGTGAACAGGTCGGGCGAGTTCAGCAGCACCAGCGGGAACAGGAACGCGTTCCAGACGCCGAGGGCCGTGATGATCGCGAGAGCCGCGAGGCCGGGCTTGAGGTTGGGCAGCACGATGCTCCAGAAGATGCGCCAGCGTCCGGCGCCGTCGACCAGTGCGGCCTCCTCGAGCTCCTTGGGCAGGCCGAGCACGAACTGCCGCATGAGGAACACCGCGAACGGGTTGGCGATCATGCCCGGCACGATCAGCGCCAGGTGCGAGTCCACCCATCCGAACTGCGACATCAGCAGGTAGAAGGGGATGAGCGTGACCTGCGACGGAATCATCTGTGTCGCGAGGAAGATGATGAACAGCGCCTTGCTGCCCTTGAACCGGATGCGCGCGAAGGCGTAGCCGGCCATCGATGCGGTGATCAGCGTGCCGACGACGACGAGGATCGTGATGTACGCGCTGTTCAGGTAGGCCTGACCGAACGGCACCGCGTTCCACGCCTCGACGTAGTTCTCGCTGGTCCACGGGCTGGGGAAGAACGACAGCGGATCCTTCAGCAGCTGCGGCAGCGTCTTGAACGACGTCAGCAGCATCCAGATGAACGGGAAGACCATCGAAAGGCCCGCGAGGATCAGCAGGATGTGCAGCACGACATTGCCGCTGCGGCGCCTGCCGCCGCCGGTGGGACGCCGGCGCTGCTTCCGGCCCGGCGCGATCAGTGCGACGGTCGAGTCGGTGGCCGGCAGCATGGCGCCTTCGGTGAGGCTGGGGGTCGTGGTGCTCATTCGGGATCGTCCTCGTAGTGCACGAACTTCTTCTGCGCGCCGAACTGGATGGCGGTGATGATCAGCGTCAGGATCAGCAGGATGATGGATGCGGCGCTGGACGGGCCGAACTCGAAGCGCCCGAAGCCGAGATCGTAGATGTGGTACACGATCGTGCGGGTGGCGTTGTCGGGGCCGCCGCCGGAGACCAGCACGTAGACGATGTCGAACGTCTGCAGCGACGAGATGAACGCGATCACCGACGAGAAGAACATGATCGGCGAGAGGAGCGGCAGTCGGATGCTCCAGAACAGGCGCCACGCACCGGCGCCGTCGATGCGCGCGGCCTCGATGACCGAGGGCGAGATGTTCTGCAGGCCGGCCAGGAAGATGATCACGTTCAGGCCGAGCGACGACCAGATCGCCACGATGCACACAGCGAACAGGGCGAGCTTCGGGTCTTCCAGCCAGGCGGGCGGGGCGATGCCGAAGACCTTCGAGATCAGGGCCGACATCACGCCGTCGGAGCGGAACATCTGCTGCCAGATCATCGCGATGGCGACCGTGGAGGTCATCACCGGCGCGAAGAACAGCATCAGGTAGAGGGTGCGGGTCTTCAGCTTCTCCAGCGCCACCGCGACCATCACCGCGAGACCGAGACCGACGGGAACGGTGATCGCGGCGATGATGAGGGTGTTCAGGATCGAGCGCCACAGCAGTTCGTCCTGGAACTGCGAGGTGAAGTTCGAGAAGCCGACCCACTGCAGGTCGCTCAGCCCGTCCCAGCGCGAGAACGCGAGCACGAGGCTCGCCGCGAACGGGACGACGACGAAGAGGAACATGCCGACCAGCTGAGGGGCGACGAAGAAGTAGCCCCAGCGCCGGTCGCGGCGGCGCCAGGCCGCCTCCTTGCGCATCACAGGGGCGGATGCCGCAGGCGTGGCCTGCGGCATCCCCCCATCAGTCAGAACAGCGGACATGTCACTCGGCCGAACGCTTCTTCACCAGTTCGGCGGCCTTGTCCAGCGCCGTCTGCGCGTCTTCCTTACCCTCGTAGAGCTTCTGGAACTCCTCGGCGATCGCCACCGGCAGGCCGGGCACACGGGCCTCTGCCGCGTAGTTCACGAAGCCGATGTCGCGCATGTCGAGGAAGGTCTGGGCGTGGGCGGGGAAGCCGTCCTCGAGCACGACGTCGTCGGCGCCCTTGATGGAGGGGACGGCGTTGCCGCTGCCCTGCAGCCGGAAGGTCTGCCCCTCCGCGCTGAGGAACTCGGTCCAGAACGTGAACGCGGCGTCCTTGACCTTCGTCTTGCCGTTCATCGCGAGGAAGCTCGTCGCGACCCCGGTCGGGGCGGGCTCGCCGTCGGGGGTGGGCCAGCGCACGATGTCGTAGGAGTCGTCCTTCACGCCCGCGCCGTCGAGCGAGCCGATCGTGTAGCGGCCCTGCACGAAGAAGCCGGCCTTGTGGGTGACGAACTGGCTGTCGGCGCCCGCGGTCTCGGGCATGGTGTCCGCGACGACGAAGGTCTTGCTCTGGAACAGGTCGCCGAACTCCTGCATGAGCTCCACCGACTTGGGGTCCTTGTTGGCGGTGAACTCGCCGGACTCGTCGTACGGCTGCTCGGCGCCCTGCGAGTTGAGCCAGCTCCAGTGCGTGGCCCAGTAGTTCCAGAACATCGAGCCGATGAGGCCGTTGTCGTGGAGCTTCTCGTTCATCTCGAGGTACTTGTCGGTGGTCCACTCGCCGTTCTCGGCGAGGGTGGCCGGGTCGTCCGTGATCCCCGCGGCTTCGAGTGCCGTCTTGTCGTACCAGAGCACGTCGGGGTTGGAGTCGTTCGGGGCCGCGTAGTACTCGCCGTCCTTCTCGGCCGCGCCGAACAGGCCGGGGAAGAAGTCGTCGGGCTTGGTCTCGCTGGCATCCGACTCCATGAGCTTCTTCAGCGGCATGAGCCGCTTCGAGTCGACGAACTGGCCGACCATGTCGTCACCGACGTAGAACACGTCGGGTGCGGTGTTGCTGGTGAGCTGGGCGAGCAGCTTGGAGTGGTAGTCGCCGTAGCCGGCGACCGGCTGGAACTTGACGGTGATGTCCGGATGCCGCTTCATGAACTCCTTGTTGAAGTCCTTGTATCGGCTGAGCTCGTCGGCCGACCCCCAGGTCGACCAGACGACGGTCGCCTTGCCGTCCGCGCCGACGCTGCCGCCGCCCGAGTTGCCGCCGCTGCAGGCGGCCAGTCCCGTCCCGAGCGCGAGGATCGCGCCGAGTGCAAGGGACTTCCTGATCGTTGCACGTGAGAGAGCCAACGCTCGACCTCTTTCATCCTTGGAAGAGCCGGGGATCCGGCGTTGTGATTGCCTTCAGTATTCTGTATACAAAGCACAGAGGTTGTCAAGGGTGAGGACTAATCTCGGTTGCATGAGCCTCGTCGTGACAGTCCCCACCGACCGCCTCGCCACGAACATCGGCGCTGTCCCCGACGGGGTCGAACTGCACGTCTGGGACTTCACGACGCCGCCACCGGCACCCCGCCTCGACATCGTCGTCCCGCCGTACATGGGTTCGGCCGGGGCGCTCGAGAAGCTGGAGGGCCTGGAGGTCGGGCTGGTGCAGAGCCAGTCGATCGGCTACGACGGCGTCGCCGACCGCCTGCCGTCGGGGATGCCGTTCGCCAATGCGGCCTCGGTGCACGAGGCCTCCACGGCCGAGATCGCGGTCGCGCTGATGCTCGTGGCGCAGCGGCAGTTCCCGCGATTCGTGCGCGCTCAGGACCGGGGTGAGTGGTCGCCCGTCTTCGCCGAGAGCCTGGCGGATCGGCGCGTGCTGCTGGTCGGGTTCGGCGGCGTGGGCACCGCGACCGCACGACGCCTCGCGCCCTTCGAGGTGGAACTCACCGCGGTCGCGCGCAGCGCGCGCGTGGATCAGGTGGACGGGGTCGGCGAGGTGGCCGTGCACGGCATCGACGAACTGCCCGCGCTGCTGGCGGATGCCGAGATCGTCGTGCTCTCGCTGCCGGGCGGCGACTCCACCCATCACCTGTTCGATGCCGGAATGCTGGCGCACATGGCCGACGGCGCCCTGCTGGTGAACGTCGGCCGCGGGCCGCTGATCGATCCGGATGCCCTGCTCGCCGAGCTGGAGGGCGGCCGGCTGCGTGCCGCCCTCGACGTCTTCGAACCGGAGCCGCTGCCCGCCGGGCATCCACTGTGGTCGGCCCCGGGCCTGGTCGTCAGCCCGCACGTCGGCGGCGCATCGACGGCGATGAACCCGCGCATGGCGCGTCTGGTGCGCACCCAGATCGAGCGGATGCTGGCCGGCGAGCCGCCGCTGAACGTGGTGATCCCCAGGGCCTGACCCCTCCCCGGGTACTCGGCGTCCGCGCCCCGCCGTTACGGTTGAAGGATGACGATCACCGCCGCCGCAGACGGCTCCGCCCTGGGCAATCCCGGCCCGAACGGCTGGGCCTGGTACATCGACGACGCGAACTGGGCGGCCGGTGGCTCGCCGCACGGCACGAACAACCAGGGTGAGCTTCAGGCTGTGCTCGAGCTGCTGCGCGCGACCTCCGGAACGGACGAGAGCCTGCTGATCCTGTGCGACAGCAAGTACGTGATCGACTCGATCACGAAGTGGATGCCCGGCTGGAAGCGCCGCGGCTGGCGCAAGGCCGACGGCGGCGCGGTGCTCAACCGCGACCTCATGGAGGCCCTCGACGAGGCGATGTCCGGGCGCAGCGTGCGCTTCGAATGGGTCAAGGGGCACGCCGGCCACGACCTGAACGAGGCCGCAGACGAACGCGCGAACGCGGCGGCCAAGGCGTACCAGCAGAAGCAGGAGCCTCGGCGCGGACCCGGCTTCACGATGGCGACCGGCGCCGGCGCCGCCGTCGCGGCATCCGCTCCCGTCGCGGCATCCGCGCCGCCGCCGGAACCCGCTGCTGCCCGGCCGGCTGCCGCGCCCGCGGCATCCGCTCCTCCCGCTGTCGCCCCGCAGCTCTGGGCCGAGGCGTCCGACCTGCTCGAGGCGCTCGACCTCACCCCCGCAGCCCAGGCGATCGACCTGCGCCTGCGCCTCTCCGCCGACGAGCACGCACGCCTGCGCGACCGCGCGGACGCCCAGGGCGTGTCACTCGAAGAGGCTCTGCGCCGCCTGATCTGATCGCCTGCACGGTCACACTTGCACACGTCACGGCGACATCGGCGATCACCGACATCCGAATCGATTCGAACACACCCCTGGCGCGACTGTAAGCGTTTGCAGTAACCTGGTGCTCATGACCCTCGAGCAGATCGCCGCCCCCGGTTCCGAATGGTGGCGCAGCGCCGTCATCTACCAGATCTACCCCCGCTCCTTCGCGGACGCGTCCGGTGACGGCATCGGCGACCTGCCCGGCATCACCAGCCGGCTCGACTCGCTCAAGGAGCTCGGCGTCGACGCCATCTGGCTGAGCCCGTTCATGACCAGCCCGCAGCGCGACGCCGGCTACGACGTGGCCGACTACCGCGACGTGGACCCGCTGTTCGGCACGCTCGCCGACTTCGACGAGATGCTCGGCCAGGCCCACGCCCGCGGCATCCGCGTCATCGTCGATCTCGTGCCGAACCACTCCTCCGACCAGCACGCCTGGTTCCAGGAGGCGCTGAAGGCCGCGCCGGGCAGCCCCGAGCGCGCACGCTACGTGTTCCGCGACGGCAAGGGCCCGAACGGGGACCTGCCGCCGAACAACTGGGAGTCCGTCTTCGGTGGCGGCATGTGGGAGCGCGTCACCGAGGCGGACGGCACCCCCGGCCAGTGGTACCTGCACATCTTCGACGCCACTCAGCCGGACTTCGACTGGACCAACGAGGAGGTGCGCGAGGAGTTCCGCAGCATCCTGCGCTTCTGGCTCGACCGCGGCGTCGACGGCTTCCGCGTCGACGTGGCGCACGGCATGGTCAAGGAGGCCGGCCTTCCGGACTACGCCCCCGTGGCGGACGCCGATTCGATGGGCGGCGGCGAGGAGAACGTGCCGTACTGGGGCCAGAACGGCGTGCACGACATCTACCGCGACTGGCACGAGGTCATGGCCGAGTACGACGGCGACCGCGCGCTGTGCGGTGAGGCCTGGCTGCCGACGCTCAAGCAGACCGCTCTCTGGGTGCGTCCGGACGAGATGCACCAGACCTTCAACTTCCCGTACCTGATGACGCCGTGGGATGCCGCACAGCTGCGTTCCGTCATCCGCGAGTCGCTCGACGAGTTCGGCAGGGTCGGCGCGCCGAGCACCTGGGTGCTCTCGAACCACGACGTGGTGCGGCACGCCTCGCGCCTGGCACTGACGGCGGACAACCCGCAGGGCGAGGGCATCGGGCCGAAGTCGCCCGGCAAGCCCGATGCCGTCATCGGCCTGTCCCGCGCCCGCGCGGCGACCGCGCTCATGCTGTCTCTCCCGGGATCGGCGTACCTGTACCAGGGCGAGGAGCTCGGCCTGCCCGAGGCCATGGAGATCCCGGACGAGTTCCGTCAGGACCCCACCTGGTTCCGCACGAACGGCGAGCGCTACGGCCGCGACGGATGCCGCGTTCCGCTGCCCTGGACGGCCGCGGGGCAGTCCTTCGGCTTCAACGACACCGGCGACTCCTGGCTGCCGCAGCCCGACGAGTGGGCGCGCTTCGCGCGCGACGTCGAGGAGCGG
This sequence comes from Microbacterium sp. MAH-37, assembly GCF_009758255.1. Taxonomy (GTDB): domain Bacteria; phylum Actinomycetota; class Actinomycetes; order Actinomycetales; family Microbacteriaceae; genus Microbacterium. The sequence continues at coordinate 382,762 of NZ_WSEN01000004.1, read as the reverse complement.
GACGCCGACTCGACCCTCAACCTGTACAAGCAGCTCATCGTGCTGCGGCGCGAGCACAACCTCGGCTCGGGCTCGCTGGTCTGGGAGGATGCAGGGGATGACACCGTGGCGTTCCGCCGCGGCGACATCCACGTGGTCGCGAACCTCGGCACCGAGCCCGTGGAGCTCGGCGACGGCGTGACCTTCCTGGTGCAGAGCGAGCCGTTCACCGGCACCGCCCTGCCCCCGAACACGGCCGCCTGGTTCACGAAGGCCTGACCTTCCCCGGTTCCGGTCTCACTCGTTGCGGGTGCCACGGGCGCTGGACCCACAACGAGTGAGACCGGAACTGAAAAGACATGAAGGATCTGCGATGACGAGTATCGACGAGGTCGCCAAGCTGGCGGGCGTCTCCACGGCGACCGTCTCGCGCGCGCTCAGCGGGCGCGGTCACGTCTCGGCCGCCGCGCGCGAGCGGGTGCAGGAGGCCGCCGCCCAGCTGGGCTACGTCGTGTCGTCGCGGGCCTCGAGTCTGGCATCCGGTCGCACGCGCAACATCGGCGTGATCGTGCCGTACCTCGACCGCTGGTTCTTCGCGACCGTGCTCTCGGGCGTCTCGTCGGCCCTGATGAAGCAGGGTTACGACATCACGCTGTACAACATCACGGCGGATGCCGCGGTGCGGCGCGAGGTGTTCCACACGGCGCTGCGGCGCCAGCGCGTGGACGCCGTGATCGCCGTGTCGATCGAGCTCGACGACGACGAGTCGGCGCAGCTGCTCGCGCTCGGCCTGCCCGTGATCGCCATCGGCGGGCCGAACCCGCAGCTGAACACGCTCACCGTCGACGACACCGCCATGGCGCGGCTCGCCACAGAGCACCTGCTGGGCCTCGGGCACCGCGACATCGCCCACATCGGCGCGAACCCCGAGTTCGACCTCGACTTCCACGTGCCCAGCCAGCGACGGCTCGGCTTCGAGCAGGCGCTGGAGGATGCCGGCGCACCGGTCAACCACGCCTTCCTCGAGCCTGCGGACTTCACCGTCGACGGCGGCTTCCGCGCGGCGAAGCAGCTGCTCGGACGGCCCGGCCCCCGCCCGACCGCGATCTTCGCGGCATCCGACGAGATGGCGATCGGCGCGATCCTCGCCGCCCGCGACCTCGGTTTCCGGGTGCCGGAGGACCTCTCGGTGATCGGCATCGACGGACACGAGCTGGGCGAGTTCTTCCAGCTCACCACGGTCGACCAGTTCCCGCTCGGTCAGGGCGAGCGTGCCGCGGACGCCGTGCTGGCCCGCCTCGAGGATGACGCTTCGCAGACGCCGCAGACGGCGCTGCCCTACGAGCTCCTCGTCCGAGGCACGACCGCCCTGCTGCATCCGCGCACTCCGTCGTCGCGGCGCTGACAGCCGTCAGAGCACCGGCTTCTTGTCGCCGCGGCGCATCAGGATCAGGTGCACGGTGAGCGACATCACCAGGAAGACGGATGCCAGCGGGATGAGCATGTCCGCGGGCAGGCCAGCGGCGAGCGCCGCACCACCCGTCGCACTGCCGATGGCCGACCCGAGCATCATTCCGCTGGTGTTCAGCGCGACGACCAGGGCGACCGAATCGGGGGCCATCATCGCGAGCCGGGCCTGCAACGAGACGCCAGACCCGCCGTTGAACGTCGCGGTGCCGAAGAACCACACCAGGATCGAGACGATGCCCCAGACTCCGGGCAGCGCCAGCCCGGCGGTGCCGAGCACCATGAACACGATCAGCGCGATGATGATGGTCGTGATCACGCGGTCGGGCCCGTTGCGGTCGATCGACCGCCCCGCGAACATGTTGCCGAAGAAGCTGAACACGCCGTAGCCGAACAGCGCCCCCACCATCGCGAGCCCCAGACCGGTGCGCGGGCCGATGATCAGCGCGGCGTAGGTGAAGCACAGGTAGCTCGCGCCCATCAGGCCGATCGGCACCAGCAGCGCGGCGAGGATCGGTCCGCGGGTCAGCGGTCGCAGCGTCTCGCGCAGAGGCAGCGACGGCAGGTGCAACTTCGGCACGAAGGCCAGCATGCCGATCAGCGCGACCGTGCCGATGCCGGCCACGATGAACAGCGGGATGCGCCAGTTCGCATCGCCGAGGAGCAGTCCGACCGGTACGCCGAGTGCGGTCGCGGCGAGGAAGCCGCCCATCACGATCGACAGAGCCCATCCGCGACGCTCGGGCGGGGTGATCGCGATGACGTATGCGGCGACGACCGCGCTCAGCAGCGCACCGCCGATGGCGGAGATCACCCGGCCGGACATCGCCCAGGCATAGGTCGGCGCGACGGCGACGATGACGTTGCCGACCACGAACACCGCGAGCGAGATCGCGATGGTGGCTCTGCGCTCGAAACGCCCGGTGAGCGCGCCGAGCACCGGGCCGGCGAAGGCACTGGTCAGCGCGAACACGCTCATCAGCTGTCCGGCGGCGGCCTCCGACACGTGCAGGTCACCGGCGATCTGCGGCAGCAGCCCGGTCAGGACATAGCCGTCGATCCCCATGGAGAAGTTCGCGAGGAACAGCCAGAGCAGGGCGCCGACGCCGGCGGCGCGCCCGGCGCCACGGTTAAGTGAGTGCACCTGACAATTCAACCAGCATCCGGTGACCGTGATTCCGCCGGGCCGGATCCGTGTCTCCCGGCCCCGTGCGGGCGGGCCTTAGACTTCCTGCGTGACTGGGGAATCGCCGCGCGGTCGCGCGCGGACACAGGGGACTCGCGCGCGCCGGGCCGCAGTGCTGATAGCGGCGCTCCTCGCCGTGGCCGGCGTGGCTGCGGTCATCGGCGTCGGCCTGCCCATGCTGCGCCCGGAGACGCCGGCTGCCGCGAAACCCGCGACCGCACGCACGCCGACACCGACCCCCACCCCGACGCCGCTCACCCCTGCACAGGCGCTTCTGGCGCAGGCATCGGATCCGAACGCATGCGCGGTGTCCTTCGACGGCGACGGCATCGCCCTCGCACCGGTCCTGCAGACCCACGGCGCGCTCTTCGACGCGCTGCCGATCCCCGCACGGCCGGGGTTCGTCTTCGCCGGCTGGTACCGCACGGCGCAGGAGGCCGCGTCCCGAGCATCCGTCGCCCGCGTGAACGGCGCGCAGTCCGCGGCGTGCACGGATCGCGAGCTCACACTGCACGGCGCGTGGATGACGCCCGACGAGAACGCCGCCTCGCACACGCGCGTGCCGATCCTGATGTACCACCAGTTCACGACGAAGCCCGAGGGCGAGAGGGGCTGGCTGCGCGGCAACTACGCGTACATCGGCGATTTCGAGGCGCAGATGAGGTACCTCGCGGACCAGCGGTTCTACCTGCCCACCTGGGACGAACTGGACGCCTTCATCGACGGCCGCCTGTTCCTGCCCGCGCGGTCGGTGATCATCACCGACGACGATGCGGATGCCACCTGGCTGGAGCTCGCTGTCCCCGTGGTGACGGAGTACCGGCTGCTCACCACGTCGTTCGTCATCACGAAGTACCGGCACGAGGGCACGCCATCGCCGTACGTGCTGCAGCGCTCCCACACCGACGACATGCACGAGGCCGGAGCGAACGGCAAGGGCCGCATGGTCAACTGGACGGTCGATCAGATCGCGGTCGACCTGGAGAGCTCCGCGGCGATCCTCGGCGCGAAGGAGGTCATGGCGTACCCGTACGGGCATTACGACGCGACCGCGAAGGAGGGCGTGCACAGGGCCGGGTTCACCCTGGCACGCACGATCGACTGGGGCTTTGTGGAACAGGGCACGGACAAGCTCGCGCTGCCCGTGATCCGGATCGATTACGGCGACACCGTCGACTCGCTCCGCCGCGAGATCGGCTGATCCCCGCAGTTACACCACCGTGAAACCCGCCCGCAACAGGACGTCCTCGCGGGACGACGGGCCTACCAGCAGTTCGAAGTCTCCGGGCTCGACGACCCGGCGGCCGCGGGCGTCGACGATCGAGCAGACCGCGACGGGCAGCTCGATGCGCACACGCTGCGACTCCCCCGGCGCCAGCTCGACCTGGCGGTAGGTCTTCAGCTCCTTGTCCGTCCAGCTGACGCTGGTGACCTCGTCGCGCACGTAGACCTGCACCGTCTCGAGCACCGGCCGCGTGCCGGTGTTCGAGACCGTCACTTCGGCGATGATCGTCTCGTCGGCGCTGACCGACGACGACACCAGGCCGAGCGCGGAGTACTCCACCGTGGTGTACGACAGTCCCTCGCCGAACGCCCAGGCGGGCGACTGCGTCAGGTCGGCGTAGCGGTGACCGTGCTGTCCGCGGATCTGGTTGTAGTAGGTCGGCTGCTGACCGACGTGCCGTGCGAACGAGATCGGCAGGCGCCCGGAGGGCTCGATCGCCCCCGAGATCAGCTCGGCGACCGCGCGGCCGCCGTGCATCCCCGGGTTGGCCGCCCAGATCACCGCGGCCGCCTGCGCGGCGGATGCCGGAAGCACGAGCGGCTTCGAGGCGAGCAGCACGATCACGACGGGCTTGCCCGTGGCGATCATCGCATCGATCAGCGCGTTCTGTCCGCCGACCAGCTCGAGCGTGGCGGTCGAGCGCCCCTCGCCGACGAGCTCGATCCGATCGCCGACCACGGCGACGATCACGTCGGCCGCGCCCGCGACGCGGACCGCCTCGGCGATCAGTCGCTCATCGGATGCCGCTGGCACGACCACCGGCGGGCGCGGCTGCCCGTCGGGGAAGGTCGCACCGAGGGGATCCTCCTCGAGGGTGAGGATGTCGGCGCCCTGGGCGTACCGCACCGCGTACCCGTCGACCTCACGGAGCCCGTCGAGCACTGTCGTGATCATCTCGCGCGGCTGCCCGTCCAGCCATCCGGCCTGGCCGGATCCACCGGCCCAGTCGCCGAGCTGGTTCTGTGCGTCGTCGGCGAGAGGACCGACCACCGCGATGCGGATCGGCTCCACCTCGGAGAGAGGCTCGGACGCCCCGAGCGGCAGCGTCCCGTCGTTCTCGAGCAGCACCAGCGAACGTCGCGCGACCTCGAGGTTCAGGTCGCTGTGCGCGCCGCTGCCGACAACCGCGTCGAGGTCGTCCGACGGCAGCCGCGGATCCTCGAACAGCCCCAGGTCGAACTTCAGGGTGAGGATGCGCGCGACGGCCGCGTCGAAGGCGTCCGCGTCCAGCATCCCCTTCTCCACCGCCTCGAGCGCGCCCTCGAAGAAGTGCGGCGTGGTCATCGCCATGTCGTTGCCGGCCCTCACGGCCGCGGCGGCGGCGTGCGCGTAGTCGGGCTGCACGCGCTGCTCCCACACCATCCGGCCGACGTTGTCCCAGTCGGTCACCAGCGTGCCGGTGTAGCCCCACTCGCCGCGCAGCACGTCGTTCAGCAGCCAGTCGTTGACCGTGATCGGCACACCGTCGGTGGTCTGGTAGCCGAGCATGAACGTGCGGCAGCCCTCGCTGGCAACCCGCTCGAAGGGCGGCAGGAACCACGAGCGCAGCTTGCGCTGCGAGATGTCGGCCTCGCTGGCATCCCGTCCGCCCTGCGTCTCGGAGTAGCCGGCGAAGTGCTTCGCCGTCGCGAGGATCGCCGTCCGGTCGTCGAGACCGTCACCCTGGTACCCGCGCACCATGGCGCTGGCGAGTTCGCCGATGAGGAACGGGTCCTCCCCGAACGTCTCGTCCACCCGCCCCCAGCGCAGGTCGCGGGCGATGCACAGCACCGGCGAGAAGGTCCAGTGGATGCCGGTCGCGGCGACCTCCTCGGCCGTCGCGCGCGCGACCCGCTCCAGCAGCGCCGCGTCCCAGGACGCCGCCATGCCGAGCTGCGTCGGATAGATCGTCGCCCCCGGCCAGAACGAGTGGCCGTGGATGCAGTCCTCGGCCACCAGCAGCGGGATGCGCAGCCTTGTCTGCGCGGTGAGCCGGTTCGCCTCGAGGATGCGCTCCGGCGAGGTGTGCAGGATCGATCCGGCGTGCCGGGCGTGCACGGCGTCGACGAGGTCCTCTCGGGCGTCGAGCTGCAGCATCTGCCCGACCTTCTCCTCGAGGGTCATCCGCGCGAGCAGGTCGGCGACCCGCTCGGCGGTGGCCAGCGATGCGTCGCGGTACGGGAGGGTCTCGGTGGTCTGGACGGTCATGCCTTCACGTTCTCTTCTGCGGCGGTCGGGTCGACGGGCTGCTCGGTGCGCACCGCGGTGACGGCGTCGTTGACGTTCAGGCCCTTCTTCTTCATGGCGCGGGCACGCTCGCCGGCCGAGCGCAGGCGCGGGTTGACGTACTCGTCGATACCGAAGTTGATCAGTGCCAGGCCGACGCCGAGCAGCGAGATGCACAGACCGGCGGGCACGTACCACCACCAGTAGTCCGGGAACGCGCTGTTCTGCTGCGCCCAGAACAGGATGGTGCCCCAGTTCAGGTTCGACACCGGGATGACGCCGATGTACGCGAGGGTCGTCAGGCCCAGCACCGCGGCGGTCATCGTGCCGACGAAGCTCGACGCGATCAGCGCCATGAGGTTCGGCAGCATCTCGACCAGGATGATGCGGTGCAGCGGCTCGCCGTTGGCGCGCGCGGCCTGGATGAAGTCACGGTTGCGCAGCGACATGGTCTGCGCGCGCAGCACCCGCGCGCCCCAGGCCCAGCCGGTCAGACCCAGCACGACCGCGATGAGGAAGAGCGGCGGGTCCTCGAACTGCGAGGCGATGATGATCATCAGCGGCAGTGCGGGGAGCACGAGGAAGACGTTCGACAGCGCCGAGAGCGCCTCGCTCTTCCAGCCGCGCAGGTAGCCGGCGGTGACGCCGACGACGATCGCCAGCACGGTCGCGATGATCGTCGCGAGGAACCCGACCACGAGCACGCCTCGCGTGCCGTAGACGAGCTGGCTGAAGATGTCCTCGCCGATGTGCGTGGTGCCCATCAGGTGCGCGAGCGACGGCGGCTGCAGCGTGGCATCCAGGTTCTGCTCGGTGGGGTCGTAGGGCGCGATCCAGGGGGCGAAGATCGCGACGAGCGTGAAGATGCCGAAGATGATGAGGCCGGCAGCCGACTTGCGGTTGCTGAACATCGCCATCGACGCCTTCAGCTGGCTCCAGAACGTCTTCCGCTGCGGGGACCGTGCGGGCGCCTGCTGCAGCGTGATCAGGTTCTGAGTGGGGGCGGTCATGGTCAGGCCTCCGTCTGACGCGTGCGGGGGTCGAGGATCGCGTAGACGATGTCGGCCAGGATGTTGGCGATCAGGACGGCGAGGACGAGCACCAGGAAGATGCCCTGCATCAGCGCGTAGTCCTTCGCGTTGGTGGCGCTGAGCAGCAGCAGACCGATACCGGGATAGGAGAACACCATCTCCATCACGATCGTGCCGCCGACGATGAAGCCGAGGGCGAGGGCGAAGCTCTGGATCTGCGGCAGCACCGCGTTGCGGGCCGCGTACCGCCAGAGCACGCGGCTGTTCGGCATGCCCTTCGCCTGTGCGACGGTGATGTAGTCCTCGTCGAGGACCGTGAGCATCATGTTGCGCATGCCGAGCAGCCAGCCGCCGATCGAGGCGATCACGATCGTGATCACGGGGAGGACACCGTGCGAGATCACCTGTGAGATGAACTCCGCGTTCCAGCCCGGCTCGACTCCGACCTCGTAGGCGTGCCCTGCGGGGAACCATCCGAGCACCGACGAGAAGATCGCGATGAAGATGAGGCCGAGCCAGAAGTAGGGCACGGTGCCGAGGAACGTCGTGACGGGGATGAGCACGTCCAGCCGGCCACCGCGGCGCCAGCCGACGATCGCCCCGAGCCCCGTGCCGACGGCGAAGGAGATGATCGTGGCGACCCCGACGAGCCCGAGCGTCCAGGGCAGCGCCGCCGCGATGGCGTCGCCGACCGGCGCCATGCCCGTCGAGATCGACACCCCGAGGTCGCCGCGCAGCAGCATCGCCCAGTAGTCGAGGTACTGCTGCCAGAGCGGGACGTCGGTGCCGACGCCGAACAGGGCGCGCAGCGCCTTCTCGGCCTCGGGCTGCAGCTGGCCCTGGCTGCGGGCCATGTAGGCGGTGACCGCGTCGCCCTTCATCATCCGCGGGATGAAGAAGTTGATCGTGATGGCGGCCCACGCGGTGAACAGGTAGAACGCGACGCGTCCGCCGATGAAGCGCCACGGCACGCGGATCCCGCGCCGTTCGGCGGCGGTCGCGGTCGTTCCGACCAGCGTCGGATCCACGGATGCCGGGTCAGCGGACGCCGGCTCGGCGGATGCCGCGGGGTTCGTGCCCACGCGCGGCTCGGTGTCGGTGCTCATCGCTTGCCTCCGGGGGTCTGGGCGGCGAGGGTTCGGAAGAACTCCTCCGGGTCGGGCGACGCCGCGCGGAGTTCGCGGGTGTACGGGTCGGTCGGATGCAGGATGACGTCGTCGGCCGGTCCGTGCTCGACGACCCTGCCCTGGTTGAGCACGATGATCTCGTCGCTGAAGTGCCGGGCGGTGGCGAGGTCGTGCGTGATGTAGAGAACGCCGAGGCCCTCCTCGCGCTGCAGGTCGGCGAGCAGGTTCAGCACGCCGAGGCGGATCGACACGTCGAGCATCGACACCGGCTCGTCGGCGACGAGCAGGGCGGGACGGGACGCCAGCGCGCGGGCGATCGCGACGCGCTGTCGCTGTCCACCGGACAGCTCGTGCGGGCGCCGCTCCATCACGGCATCCGGATCGAGGCGCACGCGCTCGAGCAGACGTCGCACCTCGGCGTCGATCTCCTTCTTCGGCACGACGTCGTCCAGTCGAAGCGGACGCTCGACGTGGTGCCGGATCGAGTGGTACGGGTTCAGGGAGGCGAACGGGTCCTGGAAGACCATGCGCAGCTGCTGGCGGTACTTCCGCAGCCCCTTCCCGCCGCGCGGGATGGGCTTGCCGTCGATGAGCACCTCACCACGGGTGGGCGTCTCGAGCTGGGTGAGGATCTTCGCGATCGTGGACTTGCCGCTGCCCGACTGTCCGACCAGGCCGATGGTCTGCCGCGACTGCAGCGTGAAGCTGACGTCGTCGAGAGCCTTGATCTGGCCCGAGCCGCGGACGTTGTAGATCTTGGTGACGTTGGTGAACTCGAGGGTCGTCATCGCGCGACCACTCCCCTCTCTCCTGTGAGACGCGGGAACGATGCCAGCAGGCTGCGCGTGTACTCGTGCTGCGGGTCGGTCCAGATCCGCTGCGCGGTGTCGAGTTCGACGATCTCGCCCTCGCGCATGATGGCGATGCGGTCGCTGATCTCGAGCAGCAGGGGCAGGTCGTGGGTGATGAAGATCACCGAGAAGCCGAACTCGTGCCGCAGCTGCGAGATCTGCCGCAGGATCTCACGCTGCACCAGCACGTCCAGCGCGGTGGTGGGCTCGTCCATGACCATCAGCTGCGGGCGCAGTGCGAGCGCCATCGCGATCATCACGCGCTGGCGCATGCCGCCGGACAGCTCGTGCGGGTAGGAGCGGTAGCGCTGCCTGCCCACCTTCACGATCTCGAGGAGCTCATCGACGGCCGCGCGACGCTCCTTCCGGTTCATGCCGGGGCGGTGGATCACGAACACGTCGTCCAGCTGCGATCCGATCGTCGCAACGGGGTTGAGCGCATTCATCGCTCCCTGGAAGACCATCGAGATGCGGTCCCAGCGGAACCCGCGCATCTGCTCGGCGTCGAGCGAGTGCAGGTCGATGTCTTCGCCGCTGAAGTCGTGGAAGACGACGTCGCCGCCGGTGATGACGGCCGGCGGCTTGAGCAGCCGCTGCACGCCGTAGGCGAGCGTGGTCTTGCCGCTGCCGCTCTCGCCGGCGAGGCCGACGATCTCACCACGGTGGATGTCGAGGGTGACGTTCGAGACTGCGCGGACGGGCGGGTCGACGTCGTAGACGACCGAGAAGTCGCGCACGGAGAGGAGGGATTCAGGCATGGGAGAGTCCTTCGGGATACCCGGTCGCCGAGCAGCGCTCGGCGACCGGGTGCGGGGAGGGCGTTACTTGACGGGCCTCAGCTTCATCAGGACCTGCACCGCGGACGGCTGGGTCGGGTCGGCCGTGGCGTACTGGTCGTCCTCGCTGGGCCATCCGGTGTAGTTCCGGGTGTTGTACTGAGCCAGCTGCGGGTGCGTGCCGATCGGAATGGCCGGCACGTCCTCGACGAAGATCTTCTGGATCTTGTTGAGCGTGTCGGTGCGGGTCGCGTCATCGGATGCCTGCTGGTACTGCTTCAGCAGAGCGGTCGCCTCGGGGTTGTCGTAGCGCCCGAAGTTGTCCGACACCTTGCCGCCCGAGGCCTGCTCCAGGTACGCGCCGTTCATCACGTCGTCGTAGATGTGCCACGGGTTCGATCCGGAGCCCGACCAGTGCAGCGCCGCGTCGAAGTTGCCGGTGGCCATGTTGCTGAACCAGGTGTCCGCGTCGGGCGTGGCGACCTTCGCGTCGGCGCCGAGGGTCTTCTTCACCTGGGTGGCGACCAGCTGGATGCCCGTGACGTAGTCGTTCCAGCCCTGCGGATCCTGCAGGGTGAAGGTGACGGGCTGGCCGGACGGGTCGATCAGCGCCTCACCCTTCCAGGTGTAACCGGCATCCGTCAGCACCTTCTTGGCGCCGTCGACGTCGATCTCGAAGTTCTGGTCCTTGTACTCGGGTGCGATGTACTGGTCGCCGGTCGGCTGCGGGATGCCGGTGACGTTGGTCAGCTCGGGACCGGCGTTGCTGCGCGCCTTCTCGGCGTGCGCCTTGCGGTCGACGACCATGTTCACGGCCTTGCGGAACGCGACGTCGTTGAACGGAGCCTTCGTCGTGTTGACCAGGATCATGTCCGGGCTGAGCACGTTGGCACCCCAGAACACGTTGTGCTCGGGATCCTTGTCGACGTAGTTGGTCTGGTAGTCGGTGATGAAGATCTGCGCCCAGTCCGTCTCGCCGCTCTGCAGCGCTCGGAGCAGGCCGGTGTTGTCGTTGTACTCCAGGTACTTCAGCTGCGGCACCGGCACGGCGCCGCCCCAGTAGTCCTTGCGCGCGTCGAGCACGACCCCCTGCGAGGAGAACGTCTTGATCGTGTACGGGCCGGTGCCGATGGCATCCTTCACCGCGTCCTTCGACGGGTCCTTGATGTCCTTCCACTGGTGCTCCGGCACGATGCTGATCTGCAGCACGTCGCCCTGCTTGACGAACTTCGACTCGCTGAAGGTCATGACGACGTCGTCGCCGTCCTTCTTGATGTCGGCGAGCTTCAGGCCGCCGAGATCGAGCGCCGGGGTGTTCTTGATCAGGTTGAACGTGAAGATGATGTCGTCGGCGGTGAACGGCTCGCCGTCGTTCCACTTCACGTCCTTGCGGGGCGTGACGGTGAGCTGGGTGTAGTCGCCGTTCCACTCCACCTTCTCGGCGAGCCACGGCGTGGTCTCGTTCTTGCCGACCGGGTTCACCATCGCGAGCGGTTCGTAGATCATGCGGTCGTACCCGAGCGACATGCCCGATCCGGTTCCGATGAACGGGTTGTTGATCTGCGTCGAGAGGACGCCGGAGCCGTCCGGCTTCGCGACGGTCAGTGAGGCACCGGCAGAGCTCTTGTCGCCGGAGTCACCGCCCGACGAGCATCCGGTCAGCACCGTGGCGCTGAGGGCGGCGATCGCGGACACGGCGATCAGGGTCTTCCTGAGCTTCATTGCATCTCCTTGGCACGGTCCTTGTGCTGTGGGTCGCCGGTGCGGGGGCATCCGGCGTTTGACTTACTTACGAGAAAGTAAGCTAGCGTGAGATTACTCATCAGTAAGCTGAACGCGCAAGTGCAGGACGACATCGAACGAGGAGGTGTGACCGGAACGTGATCAAGGAGAGCACCCGCACCCGCCGCGAGGAGGAGCGCGCGCGCAAGCGCACCGAGATCCTGAAGGCGGCGGTCGAGACCTTCGGCGCGAAGGGGTCGGCTAACGGCACCCTCGCCGACATCGCCCAGCAGGTCGGCATGACGCACGCCGGCGTGCTGCACCACTTCGGCTCCAAGGAGAACCTGCTGCTCGAGGTGCTCGAGTACCGCGACCGCACCGACGTCGAGGGGCTCGCCGAGAAGCACATCCCCGGCGGTCCCGACCTGTTCCTGCACCTGGTGCGCACCGCGTTCCTCAACGCGCAGCGACCGGGCATCGTGCAGGTGTTCACCGTGCTGTCCGCGGAGTCGGTCACCGAGGACCACCCGGCGCGACGCTACTTCGAAGAGCGCTACGCGATGCTGCGCCGTGACGTGCACGGAGCCTTCCGTGAGCTGTGCGCGCAAGAGGGCGTCACCGATCTGGGCGCGATCGACATGGCGGCGGCGTCGATCCTCGCCGTGATGGACGGTCTGCAGCTGCAGTGGCTGCTCGACCCGAAGACGATCGACCTGCCGGCGGCCAGCGAGTTCGCCATCCGCTCGATCGTGAACGGCGTGCTGAACCCCGCACCGGAGCTCGGCACGTACAGGCACTGACGCCCCCTAGGCTCGGGTCATGACGATCGACCTCGACGCGCTGTACACCGACCTGCACCGGCATCCCGAGCTGTCCTTCCAGGAGACCCGCACTGCCGGCATCGCCGCCGGCCACCTGCGCGACCTGGGTCTGGAGGTGCATGAGAACATCGGCATCACCGGGGTGATCGGCGTGCTCGCCAACGGCGAGGGCCCCGTGGTCTGGGCGCGTGCCGACATGGACGCCCTGCCCGTCAAGGAGGACACCGGGCTGTCGTACGCGTCCACCGCGACGGGCGTCGATCCCGACGGCGACACCGTGCCGGTGATGCACGCCTGCGGCCACGACATGCACGTCACCGCGATGATCGGCGCCGTGGAGCGACTCGTCGCAGACCGCGACCAGTGGCACGGGACGCTCGTCGTGGTCATCCAGCCCGCCGAGGAATACGGACAGGGTGCGAGGGCGATGCTCGACGACGGCGCGCTCGACCGCTTCCCCCGTCCCGACATCGTGCTCGGGCAGCACGTCACCCCGCTGCCGGCCGGCGTCATCGGCCTGCGTCCTGGACCGCAGATGTCGGCGTCGGACGGCCTCACCGTGACGTTCCACGGCCGCGGCGGGCACGGCTCGCGTCCGCAGGCGACGATCGACCCGATCGTGATGGCCTCCGCGGCCGTGATGCGGCTGCAGACCGTGGTCTCGCGCGAGGTCGACCCGCACGACCTCGCCGTGGTGACGGTGGGTTCGTTCCACGCCGGCACCAAGAACAACATCATCCCCGCCGAGGCGAAACTGCAGCTCAGCCTGCGCTACCCCGACGAGGCCCTGCGCGAGAAGGTGCTCGAGAAGGTCGAGCGCGTGGTGCGCGCCGAGGCGCAGGCCTCCGGCGCGGAGCGCGAGCCCGACATCGAGACGCTGCACACGCTGCCCGCCACGATCAACGACGCGGATGCCACGGCCCGCGCCGCCGCCGCGTTCCGAACGGCCTTCGGCGAGGCATCCGTCGTCGACCCCGGCCTGTTCACCGGCAGCGAGGACGTCTCGTGGTTCGCACGGGATGCCGGCGTGCCGCTGGTGTTCTGGTTCTGGGGCGGCGCGGATGCGGAGAAGTTCCGCGCCGCTGCCGCCGCGGGCACGCTGGAACGCGACATCCCGACCAACCACTCCCCGTTCTACGCACCCGAGATGCACCCGACCATCGAGGTCGGCGTGGGCGCGATGGTGGCCGCGGCCCGCGAGTTCCTCGGGTGACCCCGCCGAGACGTCGCGCTCTCACCGCGGGCGCACTGCTCGCGACCGTGGCTGCGCTGGCGGGATGCGGCGACATCAACGCCGGCACCGGCGCCGAGACGAAGTTCATCAGTCACATGGCGGGCACGCCCGGCGTGCTCGCCGCCGAGGGCTTCATGAGCAACGACCTGCCCTTCAACGGCAGCGGTGATCTCATCGTGGCTCTCGACCCGTCGGCCGATGAGCAGACCCTCGACGCTGCGCTGGAGCACGCGATGACCTTCCGGGTTCCCTCGGGCGTCCACGTCTACCGCCTGGTGACGCGCATGGCGGGCGCCGACGGGCAGATCGATGACCTCGATGACAACACACCGGGCATCCGGATCGAGACCTACTGGGGAGAGGAGACCGACGGTGTGGCCGGTCGGGCGCTCGACCTCAGCCGGGTGCCGGCCCTGTATTCGTACGACGAACAGCTCGACGATCTCTTCGGCGACGATCCGACGTCGACCAGCCACACGGTCATCGTCGGAGAGACCGACTTTCCCTGCCTCATCGTCCACGTCGTCGCCGCCATCGCCGGCACCGATGTGACCGACATCTCGGCGCAGCAGGGCGACGAATGGGAGAACGAGGACCTCAGCTGCCGCTGATCACGCCTCGAGCACGCGGTGGTTGATCTCGTGCGCCTCGCGGTGCAGCCGCTCCATCCGCTGGTCGAGTTCGCCGGCCGCCTCCGCGGCATCCGTCAGGCTCTGCACCAGATGGCTCGGCACGCGCCCGTCGAACTTGTAGTGGATCTTGTGCTCGAGGCTGGCCCAGAAGTCCATGGCGATGGTGCGGAACTGCACCTCGACCGGGACGGGGACCGGGCCGGTGGAGAGGAAGACGGGGATCTCGGCGATCACGTGCAGGCTGCGGTAGCCGTTCGGCTTGGGGTCGGCGATGTAGTCCTTGACGACCTTCACGGTCACGTCGTCCTGCTGGGTGAACAGGTCGAACAGCCGGTACACATCGCTGACGAAGCTGCATGTCACGCGCACGCCGGCGATGTCCGTGATCTCGCGGCGGATGCTGCCGAAGTCGGGCTCGATGCCCTTGCGCGCGACCTTCTCGACGATGCTGTCCGGTGACTTCAGGCGGCTCTTGACGTGCTCGATCGGGTTGTAGGCGTGGTTGTAGAGGAACTCGTCGCGCAGGATCGAGATCTTCGTCTCCACCTCGCGCATGCCGAACTCGTACTCGCGCAGGAACCGCTGGAACTCGTCCCTCAGCTGCCGTGCCTCTTCGATCGCTTCGTCCGAGGCGGGTACCGTGCTCATGGCTTCGACGTTACGCATCCGTCATCTGAACCGGCTGGGTGTTGTGGGGCCGATCACACCGCGATGGTGAGCGCGGCCGTGTAGCCGTCTGAGACGCTTCCGGTCATCGTCGCGATCTGGTGGATGCCGCCGTCGTCGCCGAAGACGTTGTCGCCGGCGAGCGTGACCTGCGAGGCGTTGCGCACGCTGTCCTCGTAGCCGCTGGTGGCGTAGACCTTGGCGTTGCTCTCTTCGGGGAGCGCGATCTGCGAGGTCTTCACGATCGGGCCGGTGGCGACCGCGGTGTCGACGTCCTCGTAGACCTCGAAGTGGATGTGCGGCCAGCGACCGGAATAGCAGGCGGGGTAGATCGAGGTGAAGCGCACCGTGCCGTCCTCGTCGGTCTGCTGCACCCCGCGCAGGTAGTTCTCGTCCTTCGCAGCGTCGGAGTACAGCGAGTAGTTCCCGTCCCGGTCGCAGTGCCAGAGGTACACGCCTGCACCTGTGAGGGCCGAGCCCGTCGCGGCATCCCGCACGGTCAGCACGATCTCGAGGGGCACGCCCGCCGCGGTCGTGGACGACGACCCGAAACTGGAGCGGATGTCACTGCGCACGATGCCCGAGTCGTCGAGCACGTTCACGCCGTTCGATCCGTCGGCCGGGTAGGGCCCCGCGGTCTCGTTCGGCACCTCGCCCTCGAGCAGGTCGCTGTCGTCCTCGGCCGGCGCGGCGCCGCCGCCCTGTGGGCCGTCTCCCTGCGGGGCATCGGATGCTGCGGAGCCGGAAGCCTGCGGCGAGCAGGCCGCGAGCAGAGCCGTGGCGGCGATGCCGCCGAAGATGCCGAGGGCGCGGCGACGGTCGACGAGCGTGCGGATGTCGTAGACCAGGCCGCGGTGGTCCTCGTCGATCGGGTCGCCGTTCTCGTCGATCCAGCGGTCGTCGGTGCTCATGGTGTCGCTCCTTCCGGCATCCTGCCTGTGCCCTTCAGGCAACCAGCATGCGCCGGAGCGGTCCTGTGCGCCGGCTATGCGACGGATAAGGAAACCCGTGGGTGCAGAACGCCGCCCCGTCGTCGGAGGACGGCGGGGCGGCGTTCCTGGGCTATCAGTTCGCAGGCGAACCGGGGGCCGAGGGCTCGGCGGCCGGGGCGGCCGGCGTCCCGGTTGCCGGGGCAGCCGGAGCATCTGCGACCTGAGTGGGAGCATCCGCGGCCGGAGCGGCCGGAGCCGGGGCCTCTGCGGCCGGAGTCGGCGGGACGGGGGCACCCTGCGCCTGGTACGCCGGGGGTGCGGGCTGGTCGCCCACGGCCGGGGGCACCGGCACGAAGCCCTCGCCCTGCGCCGCGGCGAAGGTCGACGGGTCGTTCGGGTCGTAGGCCTGGGCCGATCCCTCGCGGCGGACCTTCGCCGCAGCCATGAAGTACTGCACGACGCCGACGATCGAGAGGATCACGCCGGCGGCCAGCGGGTACCAGAAGATCCGGTAGCTGTAGTTGCCGCTGGCGTCGGTCTCGGCGAACAGCACCTGGAAGAACGGGATCGCGGCGCCGACGACGAACACGCCGGCCCACAGCACGACCATCCAGCGCAGCTTCTTCAGCGACGACTGCTGGATGTTGCCCTTCTTGTCGGCCTTGGCCGGCAGCAGCCCCTCCTGCTTGCGGGTGAGCAGCGCGAAGATCAGCGTCAGGATCAGGAACACGACGGCGATGATCAGGATGACCAGCCAGAGGCCGACCGTCGGGTCGGCCATGCGCGCCTCGGGCGCCGTCTCGAGGAACTCGTTGTACTCGTCGACCGTGGTGCTGTAGGCGTCGAGCGCCGAGTTGAAGTCGGATTCGGCCTGGCTCAGCGCCGTCGAGTCGTCCGCGGCGACCGCGTCGGAGATGCCCGCCGCAGCCGTGGCCATGTCGCCGGCCTCGCCGGAGAAGTCGTTCGCATACTCGGCGAACTGCCCGCTCGCGCTGTCCGCGACCTTCTTGTAGTCGCCCTCCGCCTTCGCCGCAGCGGCGGAGAAGGCGTCGGCGGCGGCCACCACGTCCTCGACCGATGCGCTCTGGTCGCTGTACGTGTCGTAGAACGTGTTCGCGGCGGTCGTCAGCGTGTCGTCGACCGCGATCAGGTCGTCCGTCGTGTCGGCCGACGCCGGCGCCGCAGCACCGAATGCGATCAGCAGACCCGCGAGGATCGCGACGATCCCGACGCGGGCACGCGTCATTGTTCCAGCCATTGGGCTTTCTCCCCCTCATCCGCTTGTCGCGGCACGATGATCGGCGGCGTTCGCCGCCCGTAGAACCCTATGGGAAAGCTGGGAGCTTCCTGAAACCGAGGACATGGGGAGAAGTACCCATGTCTCCTCACTGGGCCTGTCGCCTCATCATCCCCACCAATCCTTCGATGAGGGAGTCGGGCTCGAGGGCGGGGTCCATGGATCGCTGGAGCAGGTACCCATCGATCGCCGCCGTGAGCGTCACTGCGACGGCACGGGGGCTTGCGATCCCACGTTCGGCGAACCAATCGCACAGTCGATCGCGTAGCTCGGCGAGCGAGGCACCGATCTCATCTCGCAACTGCTCGTCTCTGTTCGCTGCGACGAGAGACTCGTACAGCAGCAGCAGTTCCGGATCGTGCGGTTCGGTCTGGGACAGCGCACGAAGCAGGGTCTCGACGGCGTCGATCGGATCCTGCTCGGTCAGGGCCACGTTGATCCGGTCGAGGAAGAAGAGCCGGATCCTGCCGACCGCGGCGACGCGCCTCAGCTCTTCGATGCTCGCGACGTAGTAGTGGATCACGCCAGTGCTGACCCCCGCGCGTTCAGCGACCCGCCGGCTGCTCACTCCTCCCCAGCCGACCTCCGGGATGAGGGATGCCGCCGCCTCGATGATCTTCTCGCGGGTATCGGTCCGCGGCGATGACTCGCGCTTCACATCCGCATCCCCTGGATCGCGATGACGACACCGACTCCGGCCGATGCCAGCGCAATGGCCTCGAGGATGAGCAGCTGCACCGGAAGACGGTCGGGCACGACGGGGAAGACCTCGAACAGATCAGCTGCGAAGACCGCGACATAGCCCAGGCTGAGCACCAACGCCGCCACGAAGGCCCAGTGCTGGTCCGCCATCGCAAAGCCCGCAACGACGAAGCTGGCGAGCCCCAGCGTGGTCAGAAACACGTTGAAGGTGTTGAACTGCCATCGAGGCAGCGGCGAGAAGTCTCGCGTGTCGATCAGCTTCCCGGGGATCATCGGGATCAGGAGAAGCGCCTCCCAGACCAGCAGCGCGGCGGTCAACGTTCCCAGAAGAGATTGATTCATGATTTGGACGATAGTCCAGGACGATCGTCCAAATCAAGGCGGATGGATGTCCGCTCTGTCGGCATTCGACCCGCATCGATGACGGATGCGGCCGAGTCGGATGCCGCTACGCGTCGCGCGAGCGCCAGAGAAGCCAGACGAAGTACGGGGCGCCGATGAGGGCGACGACCAGCCCGGCGGGCAGCTGCGCAGGAGCGAGTACGGTACGGCCGATCGCATCTGCGACGCCGACGAGCACCGCGCCGAGCACGGCCGCGACCGGGATGACGCGGGCGTTGCGCGCGCCGACCAGCGCTCGTGCGGCATGCGGCGCGACGAGGCCGACGAATCCGATCACGCCGACGGCGACGACGCTCAGCGCGGCGAGCACGGCGGCGGTGATCAGCAGGGCGAGGCGCACCGGTTCGAGGCGGACGCCGACCAGCCGAGGGGTGTCCTCGTCGAGGGCGAGCACATCGAGCTCACGGTGCCGCATCATCGCGAACGGCAGCGCGATCACGAGCACGATCGCGAGCGGGATGACCTGCTCCCAGATGCGCCCGTAGGTGGTGCCGGAGAGCCAGGTGTAGACCTTCGGGGTGTCCCACGGATTGCTGCGCAGCAGCACGAACGTGGTCAGCGCGGTCGTGCCGTACCAGACGCCGATGCCGATCAGGATGAACCGGTCCGCGCCCAGCCCGCCCCTCCAGGCCAGCAGATACACCAGTGCGAAGGCCAGCAGGGCGCCGGTGACGGCGGCCGCCAGCATCCCGAACGTTGAGGCCGTGGCGCTGGTGATCACCAGCACCGCTCCCAGCCCTGCGCCGCCGGTGATGCCGAGCAGGCCGGGCTCGGCGAGCGGGTTGCGGCTGACGGCCTGCGTGATGCCGCCGGCCACGGCGAGCGCAGCGCCGGCGAGCACGGCGGCGATGACGCGCGGCGCGCGCTCGTCGAGAGCGAAGCCGATCTGCGGCGGCGCGATCCCCTGCAGCCAGAGCAGGATGTCGCCGGTGAGCAGCTGCGTGCTGCCGAGCAGCAGGCCGCCGATGATGACGACGACGAGCACGACGATGCCGACGAGCAGCGTGATCCGGTAGCGCACGGCGCCCCGGGTACGGAACCGGATGCTGGGCGGCTGGCGCGTCGGGCCGGAGTCGCGCAGGCGGCGGGCCATGACGATGAGCACGATCGCGCCGAGCACGGTGGTCGCAACGCCGGTCGGCACGGCGATCGCGCCCTCGGCGCCGATCAGCAGGCGCAGCACGGCGTCGGAGCCGATCACAACGATCGCGCCGATGAGACCCGACGTGGGCAGCAGCAGCACGTGCTTCCCGAGGGCGGGAACCAGGCGCGAGAGCAGGCGGGCGAGCACCGGCGCGCACAGTCCGATGAAGCCGATGGGACCGGCGAGGGTGACGGAGGTCGCGGTGAGCACGACGGCGATGAGGATGCCGGATGCCCGGGTGGAGCGGATCGGCACACCCAGCGACGAGGCTGTGTCGTCGCCGAGCGCCAGCACGTCGAAGCGGCGCGACATCACGAGCGCGAGCACCGTCGCGATGACGACGATGGGTGCGGCGCGCAGGAAGGACTCGAGTCCGAGCTGCGACAGGCTGCCGCTGCCCCAAGCGAGCAGACCCTTGGTCTGCTCCTCGAACAGGATGAGCATGGTGGCGGTGCCGGCCTGGAACGCCATGGCCAGCGCGGAGCCCGCGAGCACCAGTCGCGTGGTCGAGGTGCCCGCTCCCCCGGCGAGACCGAGGACGAGGGCGGCGGCGACGAGCCCCCCGGCGAACGCCACCGCCCCCGAGGCCCAGAACGGCACCGAGATGCCGAACGCGGCCACTGCAGTCACGGCGAAGTACGCCCCTCCTGTGACGCCGAGTGTGTCGGGCGACGCGAGTGCGTTGCGCGACAGCGACTGCATGATCAGGCCGGCCACGCCGAGCGCGAACCCGACTGCGACGCCGGCGGCGAGCCGCGGGACGCGCGAACCCCACAGCACGTCAGCCTCCGGCCACACCGCGCCGCTGGTCCCCTGCGTCAGGTGCCACGCCGCAACACCCACGAGCACCACCACGAGAAGGACCAGTACCGCAAGAGCACTCAGTTTCCCGGCGGTAGTGCCGCGGGTATCCCTCGATGGGATGCCCGCGGCATCCTGCACCTTACTAACCGCGTTCACCTACTGAACAACCTTCCGAGCGGAGCGATGGACACATCCGGGGAGCTGGCATCGGGTCTGGCGGGAGCCCGGAGCGCCAGCGGAGGGCGGGGGCATGTCTCCCCGGATGTGTTCATCGCGTAGCGCACCCGACCCGTCCCACGCAGACCCGAAGACGACGGACTCAGCCGACCGACTTGGCAGCCTCGACGAAGCCGTCCACGATCTGCTCCGCCGATCGCGGGCCGCCGAAGGTCCAGATCCCGGCCGGGAACGCGAAGGTCCGGTCGTCCTTCACGGCGGGGATCGACGCCCACGCCGGGTTCTTCTTCGCGGCGTCGATGAAGCTCTCCGAGTCGGGGTCCGCAGTGCCGGTGTAGAACAGGTTCGCGTCGCCGATCGTGGTCATGCCCTCGATGTCGGTCTGGCCGAGGCCGTACGCCGGGTCGACCTCACCGGTCCAGGCGTTGGTGAAGCCGACGGCCTCGCCGAGCTCGCCGATGAGCGACCCCTGGCCGAACGGGCGCAGCGAGACGTTGCCGCCGTCGACCCAGCCGTCGATGTAGACGAAGTCGGTGCTGGCGGGCTTCGCGGCGGCGACCTCTTCCGTGGCATCCGCGAGGTGCTTCTCGAACTCGGCGGTGACCTCGTCGGCACGGTCCTCGCGGCCGGTGGCCTGGGCGATCAGGTCGAAGGTCGCCAGCATCTGCTTGATCGGGTCCTTGGCGTCGGCGCCGAGAGTGGCGAGCACCGGCACGCCGTACTTCTCCAGCTGGCCGATGATCGCGTCGTCGCGGGTGTACGCCTCGACGATGACGAGGTCGGGCTTGGTGGCGAAGATCGCGTCGAGGTTCGGCTCCTGGCGGGTGCCGACGTCCTTGACGTCTGCGGGCAGCTCCTCGGCGGTGTCCCAGGTGCGGTAGCCACTGGCGTCGGCCACGGCGACCGGAGTGACGCAGAGGGTGAGCGCGTCCTCGACCTGCTGCCACTCGAGCACGGCGACGCGCTCGGCGGGCTTGTCGAGCTTGACGGTGCGGCCGAACGCGTCGGTCAGCTCCACCGGTCCGGTGGAGGTCGTGACGTCCTTGCACTCGTCGCTCGCGGCGGCGGGCGCCTTCGATGAGGAGGGCTCCTCCACGGAGGTGGTGCCGCAGCCGGCGAGGGCCAGCGTCAGGGCTCCGAGGACGGCGGCTGCGGCGAGGGGCTTGTTCATTCGGGTTTCCTTTGCATGGACGGGCAAGTCGTGGTCGGGCATGGTGCGGCGAGGCCCCTCGTTCGTCGGGGCCTCTCCGAAGCGGGTGGTCAGGCTGGCGTGCGGACGTCGAGTGCGGGTGCCGGCGTCGTGCGTTCGTGGTGTCGGCCGCGCGGGATGACGCGCACCCGGCCGGTGTCGGCGTCGACCAGCGTGTCGATGCGCAGGCCGTACACCTCGGTGAGGTTCTGGCCGGTGAGCACGTCTGCCGGCCGGCCGGCGGCGTGCACCCGGCCGCGGTGCAGCAGCACGACGCGGTCGGCGACGGATGCCGCGTGGTCGAGGTCGTGCAGCACGACACCGAGCGCAGTGCCGTGGTCGGCGAGGTCGCGCACCAGGTCGAGGGTCTCGATCTGGTAGCGCAGGTCGAGGTGGTTGGTGGGCTCGTCGAGCAGCAGGATGCCTGTGCTCTGCGCCAGCGAGGTGGCCAGCCAGACGCGCTGCAGCTCGCCGCCGGAGAGCTCGTCGACGGGACGGTCGGCCATCTCTGCGAGGCCGGTCAGTTCGAGGGCGCGGGAGATGGCCGCGCGGTCGGCGTCGGCGAAGCCGGAGAACCGGCTGCGGTGCGGATGCCGGCCGTAGGCGACAACGTCGCGCACTTCCAGCCCGGAGGGGTGCGGTCGCGACTGGGACAGCATCGCGACGGTGCGGGCGAACTCCTTCGCGGAGAGGGACGCCGCGTCACGGGCATCCGTCTCGGTGCCGGTGCTCGCGCCGACGCGGACGGTGCCGGAGTCGATGGCGTGCAGCCGCGCAAGGGCGCGCAGCGCCGTCGACTTGCCACTGCCGTTCGGGCCGACGAGTGCGGTGACCAGCCCGGGTTCGAGGTGAAGCGAGACACCGTGCACGACCTCGGTGCGGCCGTAGCTCAGCACGAGGTCATCGCCGCGCAGTTCGTCGGCGATCGTGTTCCGGGAGTTCTCATGAACCTTCACGTTAGGGAAGCCTAACCTATAGTGGAATGGTGAGCCACCCCGCCTACCGGACTTTTTCCACGACAGTCGCCCGCGTCACCGCACTCTCGCCGAACTTCACGCGCATCACGCTCGCGGGAGACGACCTGGTGCACTTCGCGACCGACGGACTCGACCAGCGCATCAAGCTGATCCTTCCGCTCGCCGACGGCTCGATCACCGACGTCGGCCAGTTCGACGAACAGGACTTCAGCTCGGCCTGGTACAAGCGGTGGCGCCAGCTCCCCGATGAGAAGCGCAATCCGATCCGCACGTACACCGTGCGCGCAGCCCGCCCCGAGGCGCGCGAGATCGACGTGGACTTCGTGCTGCACGGCACGGAGGGTCCGGCATCCGCCTGGGCGAGCGCCGCACAGCCCGGCAGCGTCGTGCAGGTCGTCGGCCCGGACGCCCGCGCCGCGGAACGCGGCGGGCTGGAGTGGAAGCCCGGCGATGCCGGCACCGTGCTCATCGCCGGCGACGAGACCGCCGCACCGGCGATCTGCTCGATCGTGCAGTCGCTGCCCGCGCACCTGCGCGGCGAGGTCTTCGTGGAGGTGCCTACCACGGCGGACGCGCTGGAAGTGGATGCTCCGGAGGAGGTGCGCGTGACCTGGATCGGGCGCGACGGCGCACCGCACGGCGAGCGTCTCACGGCCGCCGTGCACGCCTGGGGCGCGCGGCGTTCCGCCATCACGACCGACGACGGACTCGAGCTCGAGGAGACAGAGGACATCCTCTGGGAGGTCCCCGAGGCGGCATCCGGAACCGAGTACGCGTGGCTCGCCGGCGAAGCCGGCACGA
Source organism: Microbacterium sp. MAH-37 (assembly GCF_009758255.1). GTDB lineage: Bacteria > Actinomycetota > Actinomycetes > Actinomycetales > Microbacteriaceae > Microbacterium. The sequence goes on along the minus strand of NZ_WSEN01000004.1, from coordinate 359,355 downwards.
TCACGTCGCTGCGCCGTCACCTCGTCCGTGACCTCGGCATCGACCGCCGCTCGGTCGCGTTCATGGGCTACTGGCGGACCGGCCGCGCCGAGGCCTCCTGACGCCGAGGCGGGTCAGCGCGGCTCGCGAGCGTCGCGCAGCTGCTGGCCGGAGAGGACACCGGGCAGGCCGCGGCCGTTCCGGGTGAAGAACAGCATCACGCACGCGGCCAGGGTGAGCAGCCAGGAGAGCGCGCCGAACAGGCTGCCGGGCAGACCGATCGCCGCCAGTCCCGCGACGCCGCCGAGCCAGCGCAGCAGCCGGGCCAGCGGCTGCGGCAGCGGGCTGCCGGAGTAGCGCAGCTGCACAGCGAGATCGCCGACCGATCGCCCCGTCGCCAGGATGATGACGAGCCACAGCACCGCCGCGGTGACAGTGCCGACGAAGCCCGCCGCCACTCCCTCCGTCATCGTCTGCCGATCGTGCAGCACGTACCCGATGAACAGCTGCGCGGCGATCGAGACCCCGACGGCGACGAACCAGAACCCGAGCCCGTCGCACAGCATCGCGAGGGCGCGACGCCCGCGGGTGACCGGCCGCGGCATCCCGGCATCCGGCGCCGGAGTCATCCCACGGTACGCGCGCGGCACGATCAGTCCCGCCGCCGAGCCGAGCACCGCGCCGGTGGTGTTGGTCATCAGATCGCCGACGTCGAAGAACCGGTAGGCGCACGGGTACAGACCCCACACGCCGGTCAGTTGCGTGGTCTCGATGAACAGCGACAGTCCGAATCCGATGAGCAACGCGACCAGGATGCCGCGGCCGCCGATCACCCGCACGAAGAACCCGAGCGGCACGAACAGCAGCACGTTGAAGACCAGCTGCAGGATCGCGGGGTTGGTGATCGTTCGACCCGGCTCCGAGATCGCCTTCCGGATGTCGCGCACGACCGACATCGGGTCGGTGATCGCGCCCACGCACCGGATCGTGTCGGGGTCCGGAAGCGGCAGCAGTGTGTACGTCCAGATCGCCCAGAAGTAGATCAGTGCGGCGAGCCAGAGCAGCAGGCGTCCGGCCGAGAGCCGCCCGCGGCGCCGGTAGCTGACCGCGACGAACGGCACGAACAGCAGGAAGCCGATGCCCACGCCGATCGCTATCGCGAGCACGCCGAGCATGACCTGTTCCCCCATGCCTCGAGTCTATTTCGCGGCGTTCCGGATCCCGGATTGCACGGCGCCCCGCGCAGGCGTAGTGTCGCCGTTCGTGGCAAACGAAGAACGCCCGGTCGAGCAGACCGCCAAGCGGCTGCTGCTGGGGGAACCGCTCACCTCCGAAGCGGCCAACGAACAGCTCCTGCCGAAGCGCATGGCGCTGCCGATCTTCGCATCCGATGCGCTGAGCTCCGTGGCCTACGGACCGCAGGAGATGCTGATGATCATGCTGATCGGCGGAACCGCGTTCCTGACGCTGAGCCCGTGGATCGCGGCGGCCGTCGTTCTGCTGCTGATCGTGGTGGTGCTCAGCTACCGGCAGATCATCAAGGCGTACCCCTCGGGCGGCGGCGACTTCGAGGTGACGCAGAAGAACCTCGGCGAGATCCCGTCGGTGATCGTCGCGGCCGCGCTGCTCGTCGACTACGTGCTCACCGTGTCCGTGTCGATCGCGTCGGGCGTCGACAACATCATCTCCGCGGTGCCGGGACTGAACCCCGCACGCGTCGAGCTGGCGGTCGGGTTCGTCATCCTGATCGTCATCGTGAACCTGAGGGGCGTGCGCGAGGCATCCGCCGTCTTCGCCATCCCGACGTACATCTTCATCGGGTCGGTACTCGTGATGATCGTCGCGGGCTTGGCGCGCACCGCCTTCGGCGATGCGCCGGTCGCGGCGAGCGCGGCGTACACGGTGCACGCCGACAGCCTCGGTCAGGCCGCGATGGTGCTCCTCCTGCTGCGCGCGTTCTCGAGCGGATGCTCGGCCCTGACCGGTGTGGAGGCGGTGTCGAACGGCGTGCCGGCGTTCCGCATCCCGAAGATCCGCAACGCGCAGATGACGCTCGCGATGATGGGCTCGATCGCCGCCTGCCTGTTCGCAGGGCTCACCGCGCTGGCCCTGATCTCGGGTGTGCAGTACGCCGAGAACGCCTGCGATCTGGTCGGCTTCGACTGCTCGAACCCGCAGCCGAGCCTGATGGCGCAGGTCGCGGCTGCGACGTTCGGGCCTGGCAGCATCATGTTCTTCATCATTCAGGCGGCGACCGCCTGCGTGCTGCTGCTCGCCGCGAACACCGCGTTCAACGGCTTCCCGCTGCTCGGTTCGGTGCTGGCGCGCGAGGGCTACGCCCCGAAGGCGCTGAACACCCGCGGTGACCGCCTGGTGTTCTCGAACGGCATGATCCTGCTCGGCATCGCCGCGGTGGGCGTGCTGGTGGTGTTCCAGGCGAACCTGACCAACCTCATCCAGCTGTACATCATCGGCGTGTTCGTGTCGTTCTCGCTGGGGCAGATCGGCATGGTCAAGCACTGGCGGCGGCTGATCCGCGAGCACCGCGACGCAGGCACGGACGTGCCGCGCGACATCTTCGTGAGCATGGGCGTGAACCTCGTCGGTGCGGTCATGACCGTCTCGGTGCTGGTGATCGTGACGATCACCAAGTTCACGCACGGCGCGTGGCTGGTGTTCCTCGCGATCCCGCTGCTGGCTCTGCTGATGGTGGGCGTGAAGCGGTACTACCGCGACGTCGAACATGAGATCGCGATCGATGACACCACGCACTTCGGCTCCGAGGGTGACGTCGCGATCGTGCTGGTGAACCGGCTGCAGAAGCCGGTGATCAAGGCCGTCGATTACGCCCTCGCCGCACGGCACGAGAAGACCGTGGCCCTGCATGTCGCGACCGACCCGCACGACGGCGAGAGGCTGGAGCGCGAGTGGGCCGAGCACCGCATCCCTGTGCCTCTTGTCATCGTCGAGTCGCCGTACCGCACCTATGCGCAGCCGGTCGAGGCGTACATCAAGAAGTACCGCGACAAGCACGGCCCTTCGGTGGTCACCGTGTATCTGCCGCAGTACATCGTCGGGCACTGGTGGGAGAGCGTGCTGCACAACCGCCGCGCCCGCCGCATGGCGAACCAGCTCATGCTCGTCCACGGTGTGACGATCACGCTGGTGCCGTGGCTGCTCGACTCGTCGGAGCTCATCTACGGCCGCCGCTCCCGCCCGGTCCCGGGCCAGGAGCGCGCCGGCCGTCCCGTCACGCAAGCGAACGGTCGCCGCGCGCACCGGGATGCCGGGCCGCCGGACGACGACGCGAAGGGCTGACGCGCGCCCGGAGCTTCGCAGCGACGGTACGCCGCGAGACGCGCGACTGCTCCGGCGAAGCCTGGTGTGCGGTGCCGAGACAGGGCCCACTGCTATCTTCAGTCCGTGAGAGCCATCTGATCCGCACGCGGACGCGTGACCGCAGAGCGTGTGACCGCAGAGAAGGAGCAGACGTGGCCGACGGGCAGACGCGGTCGAAGTGGCGGGCGTTCTGGGAGCGCGGCGGCTGGTGGCGGGCTCTGCTGCTCGCTGTGGTCTATCTCGTTCTGTACGAGGTCCTCTCGCTGGCGTTCATCCCCCTGGCACGCGAGATCAAGAATCCGCAGGGCCCCGCGGCGGTGCTGGTCGACTACGTGCTGCCCATCGCCGTCGGCAGTGTGCTGCTGGTCGGATTCGCACTCTCGGTCGGCTGGATGCGAGAGCTCTTCGGCCGGCAGCCGGTGCACGGCCGAGCATGGATGTGGATCGCTGTTGCCGTCGTGCTGCTGTTCAACGTCCTGCGCTTCGCGACGATCGACTACAGCGAGGTCTCCGCGGCGCTGGTGGCGACCTGGCTGCTGGCCGGAGTGTTCATCGGCTTCGCAGAGGAGCTGCTCACCCGTGGCATCGTCGTGAAGCTCCTGCGCACCTGCGGGTACCGCGAGATCGTCGTCGCTGTCGTCTCCTCCGCGATCTTCGCGGGCCTGCATTCGGCGAACCTGCTGAACGGACAGTCGCTGCTTGCAACGCTGCTGCAGCTCGTCTATACCTTCGCCTTCGGCGTGTGCATGTACCTGGCCCTGCGGGTTTCCGGGACCATCATCGTGCCGATGCTGCTGCACGCAAGCACTGATCCGAGCATCTTCCTACAGGCTGCTCATCCGGCCGAGGGAGCTCTCGCGTCGATCGCCGACCTCGGCAACTTCGCCGTGATCATCGCCGGCCTGGTGCTGCTCGTCTTCATCCGGGGCCGGGTGCCGGCCCCGGCCTCTCAATTCCGACCGGAGGACCCTGCATGACTGGCATCTCCACTCCGCGCGTGACTCCGCGCATCTGGATCGGCCTGGTCGCCGTCGCCGTCTACGTCGCCGTGGGCGCTGGCATCGCCAACCTGCTGCTCGCGGCGATCGCCGTCGAAGACCCGATGGGCCGGTTCCTGCTGGCACACCTCCCTGTGCTCATCCCGCTCGCCATCGCCGGCATCGTGTTCGTCTGGTGGGCGGGGTGGAACGCCCGAGTCTGGCAGACCGCCGCCCCGTGGGAGACGAGGCCGCGACGCTGGTGGCTGCTCGTCTTCCCGGTGCTGCTGCTCATCCAGTCGGGTGTGACCCTGGGGACGAGCGACTGGGGCCGCTGGACCGTCGGCGGCGTCGTTCTCGTGGCGCTGGTGTGCCTGTTGGTGGGTTTCGGGGAGGAGCTGTACTTCCGAGGCATCCTCCGCGCGAGCATCCGAGAGCATCACGGGGAGACACTCGCTCTCGTGATCACCGCGGCCGCGTTCGGCATCGCGCACACGCTCTCCTCGGCTCTGCAGGGGATGCCGGTCGGTGGCGTGCTGTTCCAGGTCGCCGTGACCTCCGCGGCCGGCGCCGTGTACTACGGCGCCTTCCTCGCAACGGGGCGTCTCTGGGTTCCGATCGTCCTGCACGCGCTCGACGACTTCTCCCTGCACATCAGCGGTGCAGACCTGACCATGCATCCGATCGCGGATGCGACGCCGTCGCCGCTGGCGATCGCGACCCAGGGCCTGCTCTGGGCACTCACCGTCGTGCTGCTCATCAGCTGCATCCGCCGCGATCGCGCCGCCCGTCATCTCGCGGCTGGTCGAACGGTGAAGGGGTAGTCCCACACTCGACGCCAATCGCGTCGTCGTGCCGTCGGCGATCGCGCTGTTGCGCAGCCGCGTGAAGCGGTGGCCGACGAATATGCTTGGCCGAGCTATCGGGTTCGCGTCAGCCCGGCACCGAGGAGGAGTCATGAGCAATCAGAAGTCCAGCGCGTGGACAGGGTGGGCAGCCTTCGGCGCAGTCATCATCCTGGTGGGCGGAGTCTTCGGCCTGATTCAGGGCGTCGCCCTGCTGCTGGGTCCGGAGGCGTACTGGGGCGTTTCGGACGGAACGCTGTTCATCGTCAACGCCGCCAGCTGGGGGTGGTGGAACATCATCGTCGGCGCGCTCTTCCTGGTCACGGCGATCGCGCTGTTCTCCGGCGCGATGTGGGCCCGCGTTGTCGCCATCATCCTCGCCTCCCTCAACATCGTCGGCCAGCTCCTGGTCATCAACGCCCATCCGTGGGGCGCGATCGTGGTGATCGCCCTCGACGTCGTCGTCATCTACGCGCTGACCGCGCACGGTGACGAGTTCGGGTCACGGCGCGCCTCCTGACCCGCGATTCACCCGACCGGGCGCCGCGGCCGAGACCGTGGTGAGGTCCCGAGTCCGCAGCGAGACCCGCGTGCTGCACGTGGGTCTCGCTGCGTTCTGGAGGGTCTCGCGGGGATCTCACTCGTGGCCGGCGTGAGTACCCCGTATGGGTCGTGAGGACCCCCGTAGGGATTCCGTGAGGATCCGGATGCGGCACCCGTGAGAGCGGTGTGATCGGTGACGTGCTCGATCTCATCTATCTCGCGCTGACCGCGCTGATCTTCGTCCTGGTGTCGCTCATCGCGACCGGGCTCGAACGTCTGTCCCCCCACCCGCGCGCCTCCGCTCCGCGCGAGGCGCTGAACCGGGAGGACAGGGCATGATCGTCTTCGACCTCGCCGCGGTCGCCCTCGGCCTGCTCGCCGCCGGCTACCTGCTGGTCGCCCTCATCGCCCCGGAGAAGTTCTGATGGGCGCCGCGGACGTCTGGCTCGGCGTGCTGCAGGCTGCCACCCTCGTGGCCGTGCTCGTGCTGCTGTATCGCCCGCTGGGCGACTACATCGCGCACGTCTACTCCGCCGCCCGGCATCTGCGCGTGGAGCGCGGGCTGTACCGGCTGATCGGCGTGGACCCGGCATCCGAGCAGACCTGGCGCTCCTACGCACGAGGCCTGCTGCTGTTCTCGGTCGCCGGCATGCTGCTGCTCTACCTGCTGCAGCGGATGCAGCAGTTCCTGCCGCTCTCGCTCGGCCTGCCTCCGGTGCCGGAAGGACTCGCGTTCAACACCGCGGCATCCTTCCTGGCGAACACCAACTGGCAGTCCTACACCCCGGAGCAGACCGTCGGGCATCTCGTGCAGATGGCCGGCCTCGCCGTGCAGAACTTCACCTCGGCCGCCGTCGGCATCGCCGTGGCGATCGCCCTGGTGCGCGGCTTCGCCCGGCGCGGGTCGGCCACGATCGGCAACTTCTGGGTGGACCTGACGCGGGGCGCGATCCGGCTGCTGCTGCCGATCGCCGTGATCGGCGCGATCATCCTGATCGCCGGCGGCGTCGTGCAGAACCTGTCCGGCTTCACCGAGGTGCACACGCTGTCCGGCGCCGCACAGCAGATCCCCGGCGGGCCGGTCGCCTCGCAGGAGGTCATCAAGGAGCTCGGCACGAACGGCGGTGGCTTCTACAACGCCAACTCCGCCCATCCGTTCGAGAACCCCACCCCGTGGACCAACCTGTTCGAGATCCTGCTGATCCTCGCGATCCCGTTCGCGCTGCCGCGCGCCTTCGGAAGGATGGTCGGCGACGACCGCCAGGGCTACGCGATCGTCGCCGTCATGGGCGTGCTGTTCCTGACCTCGCTGACCATCCTCTCGGTGCTGGAGGCGAACGGCCACGGCCCGGCTCCGCAGCTGGCAGGAGCGGCGATGGAGGGCAAGGAGCAGCGCTTCGGCATCCTCGGCTCCACCCTGTTCGGCAGCGCCTCGACGCTGACCTCGACCGGCGCCGTGAACTCGATGCACGACTCGTACACCGCCCTCGGCGGCATGATGCCGATGCTGAACATGATGCTCGGCGAGGTCGCCCCCGGCGGCGTCGGATCCGGGCTGTACGGCATGCTCGTGCTCGCCGTGATCGCGGTGTTCGTCGGCGGCCTGCTCGTCGGCCGCACCCCTGAATACCTCGGCAAGAGGATCGGCCCGCGCGAGATGACCCTCGCCAGCCTGTACATCCTCGTCGTGCCGGCGCTCGTGCTCGGCGGCACCGCTCTCAGCTTCGCCATCCCCGCCATCCGCGCCGACGTCGAGGGCACCAGCATCCTCAACCCGGGCACGCACGGCCTCAGCGAGGTGCTCTACGCGTTCACCTCCGCAGCGAACAACAACGGGTCGGCGTTCGCCGGGCTGACCGCGAACACGCCGTGGTTCAACACCGCCCTCGGCATCGCGATGCTGCTCGGCCGGTTCGTGCCGATCGTCATCGTGCTGGCGCTGGCCGGCTCCCTGGCCGCGCAGCACCCGGTGCCCGAGACGACGGGCACTCTGCCCACGCACCGGCCGCTGTTCGTCGGCCTGCTGACGACCGTCGCCGTCGTCATCACCGCTCTCACCTACTTCCCCGTGCTCACGCTCGGGCCGCTTGCAGAAGGACTGGTCTGACAATGACCCTCACCGACACCCGACCGACGGATGCCCCGGAATCCGAAACGTCGCCGGCGCCCGGCGCCTTCGGCGGCGCGCAGCTGGCCGCCGCGTTCCCCGGCGCGCTGCGCCGGCTGAACCCCGCCCTCCTGCTGCGCAATCCAGTGATCCTGCTGGTCTGGGCCGGAGCCGCGTTCACGACCGTGCTCGCGATCGCCGAGCCGCTGCTCGGGGCATCCGATCCCGGAGTCCCCACAGGGTTCACCTGGGCGATCGCGGGCTGGCTGTGGCTGACGGTGCTCTTCGCGAACCTCGCCGAGGCCGTCGCCGAGGGCCGCGGCAAGGCGCAGGCCGCGAGCCTGCGCAAGACCAGGACGACCACGACCGCACGGAGGGTGCTGTCGGGCGATCCGGCCGGCGCGGAGACCGAGGAGATCTCCTCGTCCGACCTCCGCATCGGCGACATCGTGATCGTCACGGCCGGCGAGCTGATCCCTGGAGACGGCGATATCGTGGCCGGCATCGCGACCGTCGATGAGTCGGCGATCACCGGCGAGAGCGCCCCCGTCATCCGCGAATCGGGGGGCGATCGCAGCGCCGTCACCGGCGGCACGCGTGTGCTCTCCGACCGCGTCGTCGTGCGCATCACCTCGAAGCCGGGCGAGACGTTCGTCGACCGGATGATCGCCCTCGTCGAGGGCGCGAACCGTCAGCGCACGCCCAACGAGATCGCGCTGAACATCCTGCTCGCGAGCCTGTCGATCGTGTTCCTGTTCGTGGTCATGGCGCTGAACCCGCTCGCGTCGTACGTGGCCTCGCCGGTCGGCATCCCGGTGCTGATCGCCCTGCTGGTGTGCCTGATCCCGACGACGATCGGCGCGCTGCTCAGCGCGATCGGCATCGCCGGGATGGACCGGCTGGTGCAGCGCAACGTGCTGGCGATGTCGGGTCGCGCGGTCGAGGCCGCCGGCGACGTCTCGACGCTGCTGCTCGACAAGACCGGCACCATCACCTATGGCAACCGCCGCGCCGACGACGTGCGCCCCGTCTCGGGAACGGATGCCGCAGACCTGCTGCGCGCTGCAGCTCTGTCCTCGCTCGCCGACCCCACGCCGGAGGGCGCCTCGATCGTCGACCTCGCCGCGGCGCGGAGCATCCGGATCTCATCGCCCGACGGCGCCGTGGCAGTGCCGTTCACCGCACAGACCCGGATGAGCGGCATCGATCTGCCCGACGGGACGATGATCCGCAAGGGAGCCGGATCCGCCATCCGCACCTGGCTGGAGAGTCTGGGGGAGGACACCGGGGACGCGGCCGCCGAGGCGACCCGCCACGCGGACGAGATCGCCGCCTCCGGCGGAACACCCCTCGTCGTCGCCGTCGCGGAGGGTGGCACGGCGCGCATCCTCGGGGTCGTGCACCTCAAGGACATCGTCAAGGACGGCCTGCGCGAGCGGTTCGACGAGCTGCGCGCGATGGGCATCCGCACCGTGATGATCACCGGCGACAACCCGCTCACCGCGGCCGCGATCGCGAAGGAGGCCGGCGTCGACGATTTCCTCGCCGAGGCGACCCCCGAGGACAAGCTCGCCCTCATCCGCCGCGAGCAGGAGGGCGGCCGCATGGTCGCGATGACCGGGGACGGCACCAACGACGCTCCGGCGCTCGCGCAGGCCGACGTCGGCGTCGCGATGAACACGGGCACGTCGGCCGCGAAGGAGGCCGGCAACATGGTCGACCTCGATTCCGACCCGACCAAGCTCATCGACATCGTGCGCATCGGCAAGCAATTGCTGATCACCCGCGGGGCGCTCACCACGTTCTCACTGGCGAACGACATCGCGAAGTACTTCGCGATCATCCCGGCCATGTTCATGACGGCGTTCCCCGGGCTGGCCGTGCTGAACGTCATGCAGCTGCACTCCCCGGCATCCGCCGTGCTGAGCGCGATCGTGTTCAACGCGATCGTGATCGTGTTCCTCATCCCGCTCGCCCTTCGCGGCGTGAAGTACCGCCCAGCGAGCGCTGATCGGATGCTGCAGCGCAACCTGCTGATCTACGGCATCGGCGGCGTGATCGCGCCGTTCATCGGCATCAAGCTCATCGACCTCGTCGTCAGCCTCATCCCCGGCTTCTGACGCGATCCCTGGTCGCCCCCTCCCCTTGCTCCGGTCTCACTCGTTGCGGGTGCTGCGGCCGAAACACCCGCATCCATTGAGACCGGAGCTGAAGAAAGGACAACTCATGTCGAACCTTCGCACCACCGCCCGCACCGGCGGCGTCGCGCTCCGCGCCGTGCTCGTGATGACCGTGCTGCTCGGGATCGTGTATCCGCTCGTCGTCACGGGCATCGGGCAGATCGCGTTCCCGTGGCAGGCGAACGGCTCGGTCGTCTCCTCTGGGGGGAAGGACGTCGGCAGCGCGCTGCTCGGCCAGTCCTTCGCCGACGAGGACGGCGATCCCCTGCCGCAGTACTTCCAGCCCCGTCCCGCCGCCGGCGGCTACGACCCCACCGCGTCCGGTGGCAGCAACCTCGGCCCGTCCAACCCCGACCTGGTGAAGCAGATCGAGGAGCGCCGGGCGCAGATCGCCGCCTTCGAGCACGTCGCTCCGTCGCAGATCCCGGCGGATGCCCTCACCGCGTCGAGCTCCGGACTGGACTCGCACATCAGCCCCGTCTACGCCCTGCTGCAGGTGCCGCGGGTGGCCGCCGAACGCGACATGCGCGAGGATGACGTGCGGGCGATCGTGGAATCGCACATCCAGGAGCCGGATCTCGGCTTCCTCGGGGAGGAGCGGGTGAACGTGCTGGAGCTGAACATCGCCCTCGACGCGGCATCCGGGGATTCTCGATGACTCGAGGGCGCCTGCGGGTGCTGCTCGGCGCCGCACCCGGCGTCGGCAAGACGTTCGAGATGCTCGCCGAAGGGCACCGGCTGGCCGCCACCGGACAGGACGTCGTGATCGCGATCGTCGAGACGCACGGCCGCGCCGCCACCGCGGCGCAGATGATCGGGCTCGAGCAGGTGCCGCTGCATTCGCTGCAGCACCGCGAGGTCGAGCTGCACGAGCTGGATCTCGACGCCGTGGTCGCCCGCGCCCCGCAGGTCGCCCTCGTCGACGAGCTCGCGCACACGAACGCCCCCGGGTCGGCGCACGAGAAGCGCTGGCAGGACGTCGAGTCGATGCTGGATGCCGGCATCGACGTGATAACCACGGTGAACGTGCAGCACATCGAGTCGCTGAACGGGGTGGTGGAGAAGATCACCGGCGTCGCCCAGCAGGAGACCGTGCCGGACGCGGTGGTGCGCGCCGCCGACGACGTCGAGGTGGTCGACCTGGCGCCGCAGTCGCTGCGCGACCGGCTGTCCGCCGGGTACGTCTACCCGGCGGAGCGGGTGGATGCCGCACTGTCGAACTACTTCCGCCTCGGCAATCTCACCGCGCTGCGCGAGCTGGCACTGCTCTGGCTGGCCGACGAGGTCGACTCGGCACTGCGCACCTACCGCGTCGAGCACGGCATCGACAGCGCCTGGCAGACCAGGGAGCGCGTGGTCGTCGCCCTCACCGGTGGCCCCGAGGGCGAGACGCTGCTGCGCCGCGGCGCGCGGATCGCCGCACGGACCGCGGGCGGCGAGCTGCTCGCCGTGCACGTGCTGGCGCAGGACGGGCTGCGCAGCGAGGCCCCGGGGGCCCTCACCGCACAGCAGCGGCTGGTCTCCTCACTCGGCGGCAGCTACCACCAGATCGTCGGCGACGACGTGCCCGGTGCCCTGGTCGAGTTCGCTCAGTCTGCGGATGCCACGCAGCTGGTGATCGGCGTGAGCCGGCGCGGTCGTCTCGCTGCAGCACTGACCGGGCCGGGCATCGGCGCCGAGGTGATCCGCCGCTCGGGCGACATCGATGTGCACATCGTCAGTCACGCCGCCGCGGGCGGCCGCTCCTCCCTGCCGCGCATCACCGGCGGGGCCCTGGGCTGGCGCCGGCAGCTGTTCGGCCTGGCGATCGCCCTGGTCGGCGGGCCGCTGCTGTCGTGGATGCTGTTCAGCTTGCGCTCGCCGGCGTCGATCACGTCAGACGTGCTCGCGTATCAGCTGCTCGTGGTCGTCGTGGCGCTGGTCGGTGGGCTGCGCCCGGCCCTGTTCGCGGCCATCCTGTCGGGTCTGACGCTGGACTTCCTGTTCGTCGAGCCTCTGTTCACCGTCACGATCGCCGACCCGCTGCACGCTCTCGCACTGGTGCTGTACGTCGTGATCGCGGTGCTCGTCAGCATCGTCGTCGACCAGGCCGCGCGGCGGGCGCGCGCCGCGCAGCGGGCATCCGCCGAGGCCGAGCTGCTCGCCGGAGTCGCCGGCAACGTGCTGCGCGGCGACAGCGCGCCGCTGGCCCTGGTCAGTCGTGCGCGCGAGGCGTTCGGCTTCAGCGGTGTGCGGCTGCTCGATCGGGACGGCGCGGTCATCGCCACCGACGGCGAGCCGTTGCCCGATGCCGCACCCGAGGTCGTGCCGGTCGGCGATCGCGCCACGCTGGAGCTGTACGGAGCGTCGCTGGATGCTCCGGCACGGCGGCTGCTCGATGCGATCGTCGCCCAACTGTCGGCGGCGATCGAGCACGCCGACCTCGCGGCGACGGCACGCCGCGCCGACGTGCTCACCGAGACCGATCGGGTGCGCAGCGCCCTGCTCTCTGCGATCAGCCACGACCTGCGCCGTCCGCTCGCCGCCGCGATGGCCGCCGTCGGCGGGCTGCGGCAGGCGGATGCCGCGGACGCGGCCTCCACTTACCCGGACCCTGAGCGAGCGGAGCGAGACGAAGGCCGCCCTCACGTTCACCCCGATCCTGCCCGCCCGGTTGCCTCCGCGGGGCCCGAGCGCCCTTCGTCTCGCTCGTTCCTCGCTCGCTCAGGACCCGCGGGAGACAAGGAGCACTCCGAACCCGCGAGACGTGCCGGAGTCCCCGGCATCCTGTCTCCCGCCGACCGCTCGGCCTTGCTCGAGACGGCCGACGAGAGCCTCGGCACGCTCTCGAAGCTGGTCACCGATCTGCTGGACGTGAGCCGGGTCGAGGCAGGCGTGCTCGCGGTCTCGCTCGCGCCGGTCGACGCCGCGGGCGCGGTACTCACCGCGCTCGACGAGCTGGGGTTCGGCCCCGGCGAGGTGGAGCTCGGCCTCGACGCCGACCTGCCGCCACTGTGCGCCGATGCCGTCCTGCTGCAGCGCGTACTGGTGAACGTCCTCGCCAACGCGCACCGGCACTCCCCCGCCGACACGCCCGTGCTCGTCACGACCAGTCGCCTGGGCGCGACCGCCGAGATCCGGGTGGTCGACCGTGGCCGGGGCGTCTCGGCGGAGCGGCAGCAGACGATGTTCGCGCCGTTCCAGCGCGAGGGCGACAGCGACAACACGATCGGGCTCGGGCTCGGCCTGGCTCTGTCGCGCGGGTTCACGGAGGGCATGGGCGGTAGCCTGACCCCCGAGGACACCCCCGGAGGAGGGCTCACCATGGTGATCGCGCTGCCCGTGTCCACGGATCCTGAGCGCCCTTCCTCTCCCGCGGGTCCTGAGCGAGCGAGGAACGAGCGAGACGAAGGGCGCTCAGGATCCGGAGCGCAGCGACGAGACGAAGGGCCCGAGGCGGACGCATGAAGCTGCTCATCGCCGACGACGATCCGCAGCTGGTGCGGGCTCTGCGGATCACGCTCGCCGCGCACGGCTACGACGTGGTCGCAGCGCCCGACGGCGCGGCCGCGATCCAGCTCGCCGCGCAGGCGCATCCCGACATCGTGCTGCTCGATCTGGGCATGCCGCAGCTCGATGGGGTGCAGGTGATCCAGGCGCTGCGCGGCTGGTCGAACGTGCCGATTCTCGTGGTCTCAGGGCGAACGGGTTCGGCCGACAAGGTCGACGCGCTCGACGCCGGAGCCGACGACTACGTCACCAAGCCGTTCCAGATCGACGAGCTGCTGGCGCGCCTGCGCGCGCTGTCGCGTCGCGTTGCCCCGGCATCCGGCGAGTCCACCGTGGCCTTCGGCGACGTCGTCGTCGACCTCGCCGCGAAGGCAGTGACCCGCGCCGGCGCGCACGTGCACCTCACGCCCACGGAATGGCGGATGCTGGAGCATCTGTCCCGGCATCCGGGCGCCCTCGTGACCAGGCAGGAACTGCTGCGCGAGCTGTGGGGCACCGAGCAGGTCGCCGACACCGGCTACCTGCGCCTGTACATGTCGCAGCTGCGCCGCAAGCTCGAGCAGGATCCTCCGAACCCCGTGCATCTGCTCACCGAGCAGGGCATGGGCTACCGCCTCATGGTGTGAGCCCCAGCTCCGGTCTCGCTCGTTGCGGGTGCCTCCCTACCGGAGACCCACAACCGTTGAGACCGGAACAAGGGGGGGGACCGGCGGCTGCACGATGACCTGCCTTTCCCCCAGCTCCGGTCTAGCTCGTTGCGGGTGCCTCCCTACCGGAGACCCACAACCGTTGAGACCGGAACAGGGGGGGACACGACTGCCGGTCAGAGGCTGACGCCGGTGGTCAGCGGGCACGGGCGCGGGCGACGCGGATGCCGCGCTGGGATGTCGGGAAGCGGGCGAGCATCGCGCGCAGCTCGGCGGCGTCGACGTCGGCGCCGAACGCCTCGGCGCCGGGCTCGAGCATGATGCCGGCGCTCAGCGGTCCCGCGATGACGGGGTCGAAGCCGAGGGCGTCCACGAGCCCTGCGACCGTGTCGAGATCGGCGGGGTCGTCGCCGGCGATCGCGATGGCCTTGCGATCCGCCGCGCCGGGCGGGCGGGCGTCGTCCTCGAGGTCGTGATAGCCCATGTGACTCAAGGCCTTCACTACGCGGGCATCCGAGAGGTACGCCTGCACGGTCTCGCTGGTCGTGGTGCGCAGGTCGTCGAGCTCTGGGCGGATGCCGTCCGACCCCCACCAGTAGTTCATCGAGTCGATCACGAGCTTTCCGTGCAGAGCATCCGCGGGGATCGTCCGGTACTTGCCGAGCGGAAGCGCGAGGATCACCGCATCCGCTCGTTCGGCGACCTCGCGCGCGGTGAGCGCGGTCGCCCCGACGCCGCGCGCCGACGCGCGGATCAGCGCCGGATCGCCCGATCCGCCCAGGAGCACCGTCACGCCGGCATCCGACGCGAGCCGCGCGAGGACGAGACCCACCCGCCCGGCACCGAGGATTCCGAGCGTGCCGATCATGCCTCGATCGTATTGCCGGGGCGAGGTGTCGGGAGTAGACCTGGAAGCCCCAGTGAGAACGGAGCAGGTCATGACCTACCGCATCGGATACCTCATCGGCAGCCTCGCGAACGACTCGATCAACCGGGTGCTCTCGAAGGCGCTCGTGAAGCTCGCACCGGACGACCTCGAGATGTTCGAGATCCCGATCCGTGACCTGCCCATGTACAACCGCGACGACGAGTACAACCCCGGCGCCGCGGTGACCGCGTTCAAGCGGTCGATCGAGGGCGCGGACGGGCTGCTCTTCATCTCCCCGGAGTACAACCGCTCGATCCCCGGCGCCCTGAAGAACGCGATCGATATCGGTTCCCGGCCGTGGGGACAGAACTCGTTCGCGCGGAAGCCCACCGGCATCATCGGTGCCTCGGCCGGCGCGATCGGCACGGCGGTGATGCAGTCGTCGATGCGCAGCGTGCTGAGCTTCCTCGACGCTCCTCAGCTGAACTCCCCCGAGGTGTACATCCACTTCGACCCGGAGGTCTACGGCGCCGACGGCACGGTCTCGAACGAGAGCACGGCGCAGTTCCTCGGGCACTACATGTCGGAGTACTCGGCCTTCGTCGCCAGGGTGCTCTCCAGCGCGCTGCCAGGGCACATGGGCGACTCCGACCCGGACGTCATGCACTGAGGCATCGCGATGGCCATCGAGGAGCGGCCCGGTGCGCAGGAATGGGTGCCGGAGCACGGCGGGCTCGGCGCGCTCCGTCAGGCTGCGCCCGACTGCCGCGGCTGCGAACTCTGGCAGGATGCCACCCAGGTCGTCTTCTCGGAGGGGCCCGCACGGGCGTCCATGATGCTCGTCGGCGAGCAGCCCGGCGATCAGGAGGATCTCGAGGGCGAGCCGTTCGTCGGCCCGGCCGGTCGCAGGCTCGACGCCGCGATCGACGCCGCGCGGCTGGACCGGAACGGGCTGTATCTGACGAACGCCGTGAAGCACTTCCGATTCGAGCGGCGGGGGCGGCGGCGCATCCACGAGAAGCCGGCCATCGGCCACATCGACGCCTGCCGCCCCTGGCTCGCGGCGGAGATCGCCGTGGTGCGACCGGACGTCGTCGTCGCGATGGGCACGACGGCCGCACGGTCGGTGCTCGGCAGGAACGTCCGCATCGGGGAGGTGCGGGGGACGATACTCGAGTCAGCCGATGCCTCGGGGACGCCCACCGTCGTGACGGTGCATCCGTCGAGCCTGCTGCGGATTCCGGAAGAGGCCGCCCGGGAGACCGCCTTCCAGGCGTTCGTCGCCGACCTGCGCCGAGCGGCCGAGATCGCCGGCGGCGGGGGCGGATGACGAGTCCGCCCCCGCAGTCGGATCACGCGGCGACGAGTTCGGCGTTCTCGTCGGCCTGCGCAGCGAGCGCCTCACGCACCGGGAGTCGACCGTCGTAGCGCTGTTCCGGCAGGCGGTCGAGTTGCGCCCTGTCCGCGATCGCGAGTCCGGCTCGTGTCCCCTCGCGGATGAGGTCGTCCTTCATCGCGGGGAACTCCATCGTCGTCAGGAAGCGATCGAGTGCGGGGGTGAGGGTGTTCATCGTATGGTCCTTCCTTGCTCGGTGTTCCGATGCGGGGCGGGGGCGCCCACCGTCCCCGCCCACACGATCAGGCGGTGATCTCCTGGCGGTGCTCCGTCTGCTCGACGGCGATCTTCCGCGGCTTGGCGCGCTCGCTCACCGGGATGATGACCGACAGGACCCCGCTCTCGTAAGAGGCGCTGATCCCATCGACGTCCACGCCGTCGCCGAGCGTGAACTGGCGCAGGAACGAGCCCCCACTGCGCTCGCGGGAGATCCAGCGCACGCCGTCACCGCTGTCCGATGTGCGCTGCGCTCGGATCGACAGCTGAGACCCGTCGACATCGACATCGATGGAGCCCGGATCGATGCCGGGCAGGTCGGCGTGCAGGACGTATCGGTCGCCGTCGCGGAAGAGATCCACCGGCATGAACCGGGGTGTGCGTGCGGAGTCGAGCACGCTCGCGGCGAAGCGATCGAGCTGGCTGATCGGGTCGAAGGTCATTCCCATGATTTCTCCTCTCTTGCGGCCCCTACGGGCTTGTGTGATGTAGGGTGCAGATTATCTGCATCCGTAGATGTAGATTTGTTATAGATCAACTTGACATCGAACGCAACCGGCTCCCAGGGAACTTCCAGAGATGGCACACCGCACCTCCCGCACCCCGCTGTACGGCATCGCTGTCGCCGCGCAGCTCGTCGACATGCCGGAGGCGACTCTTCGCCTGTTCGAGCAGAAGGGCCTGCTCGAACCGTTCCGCAGCGATGGGGGCACCAGGCGGTACAGCGACGACGACATCGCGCGCCTGCGCCGCGCCGGCCGACTGCGCGACGAGGGAATGAACATCGCCGGCATCGGACGCATCCTCGCCCTCGAGGACGAGAACGCGGGCCTGCGCGAGGAGCTCGCCGCCGAGCGCGAGGAGCGCGGCGACTGAAACGCCGCTCGCACCGTGTCCTGGACTAACCTGGCGCGATGACCGACACGCCCGCGACACCCTGGCCGGTTCGCACTCCCCGACTCGAGATCCGCGCGTGCACCGTGGACGATCTCGACGCCGTGTGGTCGTACCGCAGGCTTCCCGAGGTCAGCCATTGGCTGGGACGCGCGCCCTCGACGCGCGATGCGTTCCTGGAGGCGTACGCCGATCCGGAACGCCTGGCGACGACGCTCGCGATCGTGCTGCTCCCCGGCGAGGAGCAGGAGACGCCCGTGCTCATCGGCGACGTCATGCTGCGCATCGAGGACGGCTGGGGGCAGGCCGAGGCGGCCGATCAGGCGAAGGGGGTGCAGGCCGAGCTCGGATGGGTGCTGAATCCCGAGTACTCCGGCTCGGGATACGCGACCGAGGCGATGCGCGCGGTGATCGACGTCTGTTTCGGACCGCTCGGGCTGCGCCGCGTGCACGCCGGGTGCTTCGCCGCCAACGAGCCGTCCTGGCGCCTGATGGAGCGGCTCGGGATGCGGCGGGAGGAGTTCAGCCTCAAGACCGCGCTGCACAGGTCCGGCGAGTGGATGGACGGGATGAACTACGGCCTGCTCGCCGAGGAGTGGCCGGTCTCTTCGCCCGGTCGTTGAGCGAGCGAGGAACGAGCGAGACGAAACGCCTTCAGGTCGGCTGCAGACGTTTCGTCTCGCTCCGCTCGCTCAACGACCGGAGGGTCGAAGGTCCAGGCGGCGCAGGGACTGGGCGTTGAGCGCGACGACGATCGTCGAGAGGCTCATCAGCACCGCGCCGACCGACATCGGCATCACGAACCCGATCGGGGCGAGCACGCCGGCGGCGAGCGGCACCGAGATGAGGTTGTACCCGGCGGCCCACCACAGGTTCTGCTTCATCTTTCGGTAGCTCGCCCGGGACAGCTCGATCACCGACAGCACCGAACGGGGGTCGTCGGAGGCCAGGATGACGCCCGCCGACGCTATCGCGACATCCGTCCCAGCGCCGATCGCGATGCCGACATCCGCCTGCGCGAGCGCAGGGGCGTCGTTGACGCCGTCGCCGACCATCGCGACCTTCTTGCCCTCGCGCTGCAGCTCGGCGACCTTCGCCGACTTGTCCTCGGGGCGCACCCCGGCGAACACGCGCTCGATGCCCAGTTCGGATGCCACCGCATGCGCGACGGCCTCGGCGTCGCCGGTGATCATGACGACCTCGACGCCCTTCGCCCGCAGAGCCTCTACCGCCTCGCGCGACTCGGAGCGGATCTCGTCGGCCAGCTTCAGCCCGCCGATCACCTGTCCGTCGCGCACGACGTGCAGGATGATCGCGCCGTCGGCGCGCCAGTCCGCGGCATCCGGCACCTCTGACGCACCGAGTTCCTCGAGCAGACGCGGACCGCCGACGCGCACCTCGTGCCCGTCGACCGTCGCCGTCACGCCGACGGCGGGCGACGATGTGAAGCCGGTCGCCTTCGCGACCGTGAGGTCGGATGCCGCGCGCACGATCGCCTTCGCGAGCGGATGCTCGCTGTCGGCCTCGGCGGCCGCGGCGAGCGCGAGCACCTCGTCCGACGTGTGATCGCCGACCGGCGCGACACCGGTCACGGTGGGCTCGCCCTTGGTGAGAGTGCCGGTCTTGTCGAACAGCACCGCGTCGATGTCGCGCATGCTCTCCAGCGCCAACCGGTCCTTGACGAGCACACCGGCCCGCGCTGCCCGCTCGGTGGCGATCGACACGACCAGCGGGATGGCGAGCCCGAGGGCGTGGGGGCAGGCGATCACGAGAACGGTGATGGTGCGGATGACTGCCTCGTCGGGCAGCCCGATGACCGACCACACGACCGCGGTGATCGCCGCCGCGCCGAGCGCGAACCAGAACAGCCAGGCCGCCGCGCGGTCGGCCAGCCGCTGCGCGCGCGAGCTGGACGCCTGCGCGTCGGCGACGAGCTTGCGGATGCCCGCCAGTGCGGTGTCATCGCCGGTGGCGGTGACCTCGACGCGCAGCCCGGAGTCGGTCGCGACGGTTCCGGCCGTGACCTGATCGCCGGTGCCGCGTGAGACCGTGCGGGACTCTCCGGTGAGCATGGACTCGTCCATGTCGGCGCGGCCGTCGACGATCCGCCCATCGGCAGGGACGCTGCCTCCGGGGCGCACGATGACGACGTCGCCGACGCGCAGGTCGGACGGGGAGACCTTGGTGATCTCGTCGCCGTCGACGCGCTCCGCCTCGTCCGGCAGCAACGCGGCCAGCGAGTCGAGCGCGGAGCTGGTCTGCGCCAGCGAGCGCATCTCGAGCCAGTGCCCGAGCAGCATGATGACGATCAGCAGCGCGAGCTCCCACCAGAACTCGAGCTCGTGATGCAGTATCCCCAGGCTCGCGCCCCAGGACGCGAGGAACGCGACAGTGATCGCGAGACCGATCAGCAGCATCATCCCTGGCTTGCGCGCCTTGAGCTCGGACACCGCGCCGGTGAGGAACGGGCGTCCACCCCAGACGTACATGACAGTGCCGAGCACCGGAGCGATCCACCGCGCCCAGGTCGGAACCTCGTAGCCGAGGATCATCGCGAACATCGGCGACAGGGCGACGACAGGGACGGCGATGATCAGGTTGATCCAGAACAGCCGCCGGAACTGCCCGACGTGGTCCCCGTGACCCGCGTGACCGGCATGGTCACCGTGGCCGGCATGCTCCTCATGGCCGCCGTGATTCTCGTGGCCGGCGTGTGCCGTGTGATCCTCGTGACCGGCGTGGCCGCCATGGGCGTCGTGGCCCGCGTGCCCCATCTCGGTCGTTGAGCGAGCGGTGCGAGACGAAACGTCGTGACCGGCGTGAGCGTCATGACCGGCGTGCATGTCGTGTCCCGCGCCGTGCGAGTGCATGTCATGACCGGCGTGGGCGTCGTCCTCGGCATGCCCGGCGTGATCCTCATGCGCGCGCGGGGAGCGTTTCGTCACTTCGTCTCGCTCCGCTCGCTCAGTACGGCGCTCGTCGCTCAACGACCCGGCGCGCCCGGCGTGCATGTCGTGGCCCTCGTGCTTGTCCATGTTCATCACAACGAACATACCCCCCTGGGGTATTCCCGACAAGACCTTTCCCTCCCAGGTCGCAATTCGTGTCGCTTCGCCCCGCGTTCAGCGACACGAATCGCGACCTGGGCGAAGGAGAGGCGGGCATTCCGACGCGAGCTGCGATCCGAACACGCCGACCACGCCGACCACGGACGCCCCGACTCAGCGGAATCGGCGCAGCCGCAGGCTGTTCCCCACCACGAAGACGCTCGAGAAGGCCATCGCCGCGCCCGCGATCATCGGGTTCAGCAGCCCCAGCGCCGCGAGCGGGATCGCCGCGGTGTTGTACGCGAAGGCCCAGAACAGGTTGCCCTTGATCGTGCCGAGCGTGCGCCGCGACAGCCGGATCGCGTCCGCCGCCGCCCGCAGGTCGCCCCGTACGAGGGTGATGTCGGATGCCTCGATCGCGACGTCCGTCCCCGTGCCCATCGCCATGCCGAGATCGGCCTGCGCGAGCGCGGGAGCGTCGTTCACGCCGTCGCCGACCATCGCGACGATCCTGCCCTCGCCCTGCAGTCGGGCGACGACCGAGAGCTTCTCCGCCGGCAGAACCTCGGCGATGACCTCGGAGATGCCGACCTGTGCGGCGATGTGCCGCGCAGCCGCCTCGTTGTCGCCGGTGAGGAGGATGGGCGTGAGCCCGAGCTTCACGAACGATGCGACCGCCTCAGCCGAGGTCTCCTTCACACGGTCCGACACGACGATCACGCCGCGCGCCTCGCCGTCCCAGGCCACGAGCACCGCCGTCTGGCCGGATGCCTCGGCCTGCGCCTTGGCGTCGAGCAGATCCTGCGAAGGGTGGACTGCCCAGTCCTCGAGGAGTGAGAGCCGCCCGACGAGCACCGCGTACCCGTCGACGACGCCGGTGACACCTCGCCCCTCCACGTTCTGGAAGGACTCGACCTCGGGCAGCGCGACTCCACTCCCGCCACCCGTCGACGCTCCGGTCTCACCTGTTGCGGGTGCGACACCCGAAACACCCGCAACCGGTGAGACCGGAGCAGGAATGGCGCCACCGGCCGAAGGGGTTTCGCCCCGCTGCGCACGCTCAACCGCCGGAGACTGGACTGCGTGCTTCGCGATCGCCTGGGCGATCGGGTGCTCGCTGGCGTCCTCGACCGCGCCGGCGAGGCGCAGCAGCTGCGCAGCATCCGTCCCGTCGGCAGGAATCACGGACGCCACCGACATGCGCCCCTCGGTCACGGTGCCGGTCTTGTCGAGCACGATCGTGTCGACGCGGCGGGTGGACTCGAGCACCTCCGGCCCCTTGATGAGGATGCCGAGCTGCGCGCCGCGTCCGGTGCCGACCAGCAGCGCGGTC
The DNA here is from genome assembly GCF_009758255.1 of Microbacterium sp. MAH-37. Lineage (GTDB taxonomy): Bacteria > Actinomycetota > Actinomycetes > Actinomycetales > Microbacteriaceae > Microbacterium. Next base: position 337,495 of record NZ_WSEN01000004.1, on the reverse strand, counting down.
GGGGTCGCGAGACCCAGCGCGCACGGGCAGGCGATGATCAGCACGGCGACGGCGGCGGTGAAGGCCATGCTCCAGTCGCCTGTGATCACGGCCCAGGCGACGAGCGTGACCAGGGCGATGCCGATGACGATCGGCACGAAGACGCCCGAGATGCGGTCGGCGAGGCGCTGTACCTCTGCCTTGCCGGACTGCGCGTCCTCCACCATCCGCGCCATCTGCGCGAGCTGGGTGTCGGAGCCGACCCGTGTGGCACGCACCACCAGGCGTCCGCCGGCGTTCACCGTGGCGCCGGTCACGGCGTCACCCGGGCCGACCTCGACGGGCACGGACTCGCCGGTGATCATCGACGCGTCGACGGCACTCGTGCCTGTCGAGACGACGCCGTCGGCGGCGATCTTCTCGCCGGGGCGCACGACGAACTCATCTCCGACGCGCAGCTCCTCGATGGGGATGCGCCCCTCGACGCCGTCCCTCAGTACCGCGACATCCTTCGCGCCGAGCTCGAGCAGGGCTCGCAGCGCTGCTCCCGCCTGGCGCTTGGCGCGCTTCTCGAAGTAGCGACCGGCGAGCACGAACGTCGTCACACCGGCGGCGACCTCGAGGTAGATGTTGCCGGCGCCGTCGGTCGGCGTCACCGTCCAGGAGAAGCCGTGCGTCATGCCCGGCATCCCGGCCGTGCCGAAGAACAGCGCGTACAGCGACCACAGGAACGCCGCCGACGTGCCGAGGCTGATCAGCGTGTCCATGGTGGCGGCGCCGTGGCGCAGGTTCACCCAGGCGGCACGGTGGAACGGCCACGCTCCCCACACGATCACGGGGGCGGCGAGGGCGAGTGACGCCCACTGCCAGTAGGTGAACTGCAGTGCGGGGATCATCGCCAGCAGGATCACCGGCACGCTCAGCACGGCCGAGCCGATCAGTCGCTGCCGCAGCGAGCGCAGCTCGGGATCCTCCGCATCCGCTCCGTCATCGGCGCGCTCCTTCAGCGCCGCAGGCACCTGCGCGGTGTAACCGGCGTTCTCGACCTCGGCGATCAGCACCGCCGGGTCGAGATCGCCGTCGACGCTGACCTGCGCCTTCTCGGTCGCGTAGTTGACCGTCGCGGTGACCCCGTCGATCCTGTTGAGCTTCTTCTCGATGCGCATCGCACAGGACGCACACGTCATCCCGCCGATGGCGAGTTCGATGCGGTTGTCTGCTGCTGCGGTGCTCATGGTTCGGATGCTCCAGTCTCGATGGATGGGTGGGTGTCAGGCGGCGACGGCCGCGTAGCCGGCCTCGTCGACGGCCGCGATCACGGCGTCCGCGTCGACGGATGCCGCGGAGGTGACGATGAGCTTTCCGGTCTGCGCGCTGACGTCGACGCCTTCGACACCGGCGACCTGCTGGACCTCCTTGCGGACGGACATCTCGCAGTGCCCGCAGGTCATCCCGGTCACCTGGAACTCGGTCGTGGTCATGGTTCGCACCTTTCTGTAACTGACTCCAGAGTACCCCCCTGGGGTACCGTCTCACCAGCATACAAGAAGATACCCCCATGGGGTATTCCCGCAGGGGTATCTTCTTTCATGGCGGCAGGTCAGGGAGTGTCGCCCACCGCGTGCGGACGCGGCACTGCCAACATCGTCCCGGTCTGGGTGAACTCGTCCTGGATCTCCTCGTTGTGCTTGTAGGTGAACAGGCTCACCACGATCGCCGCGATGAACGCGAGCACGAACCCCGGCAGCAGCTCGTACAGACCGGTGTTCAGCGGCTTCCAGATGAACACCGTCGCGGCGCCCACGAACATGCCGGCCAGCGCGCCCCAGTTGGTGAGCCGGCGCCAGAACAGGCTCAGCAGGATGATCGGGCCGAACGCGGCGCCGAACCCGGCCCACGCGAACGACACCAGGCCGAGCACCGTGTCGTTCGGCGTGATCGCCAGCAGGATCGCGATGATCGCCACGACCAGCACGGCCATCCGCCCCATCAGCACGAGCCGCTTCTGCTCGGGTGCGGTCTTCTTGAACACCTTGTAGAGGTCCTCGACGAGCGCCGACGAGCACACCACCAGCTGACTCGACACCGTGCTCATGATCGCCGCGAGCACGGCCGCGAGCACCAGTCCGGCGACGAACGGATGCAGCAGGGTGCGCGACATCACCAGCACCACGGTCTCCGGATCGTCGAGCGTGATGCCCTTGCTCGCCATGTAGGCGACGCCGACGATGCCAGAGATCACCGCGCCGACCATCGACACGACCATCCAGGAGATGCCGATGCGGCGCGCGCTCTTCGCCTCCTGCGGCGAGCGCAGCGCCATGAAGCGCACCACGATGTGCGGCTGGCCGAAGTAGCCGAGGCCCCAGGCCAGTGCCGAGACGATCGCCAGCACCGTGCCGCCGGTGACGGTCTCGGTGCCCATCAGTGACAGGAAGCCCGGGTCGCGTTCGGAGTCGATCAGCGTCGCGGTCTCGTCGATGCCGCCGATCGCGATCACCGCCGCCACCGGCACGACGATCAGCGCGACCACCATCATCAGTCCCTGGACCACGTCGGTGAGGGAGGCGCCGAGGAATCCGCCGAACAGCGTGTAGAGCAGTGTGATCCCGCCGACCAGCAGCATTCCCCACAGGTAGTCACCGTTGAAGGATCCCTCGAAGAACTTGCCCGCGGCGACCATGCCCGACGAGATGTACAGCGTGAAGAAGACCAGGATGACGACGCCGGAGAGGATGCGCAGCATCCGCGTCCTGTCCCGCAGCCTGTTCTCGAAGAAGCTGGGGACGGTGATCGAGTTGCGCGACACCTCGGTGTACGCGCGCAGGCGCGGAGCGACCAGCAGCCAGTTCAGGTAGGCGCCGATGGTCAGGCCGATCGCGATCCACGCCTCGATCAGGCCGTTGAGATAGATGACGCCCGGCAGACCCATCACGAGCCATCCGGACATGTCTGCGGCGCCGGCGCTGATCGCTGCGACCCACGGCGGCAGGTTGCGGCCGCCGAGCATGTAGTCCTCGTGATCATCGGTGCGCTTGAACGCGAACCATCCGATCAGGAGCATCCCGGCGAAGTACACCCCGAGAGCCACGTAGGTGAAGATCGAATCGGACATCATCGTCCCTTCCGCGATGCGGCGCACCGCTTCGACCCCCACCCTGCCAAAGCAGGCGGGCGAGCGCGATACCCGAGACGGCGCGGCGGCAGCTCGGCCCGCCGCGCCGCCGCCGGATCACTCGACGAGCTTGCCCTGGACCGAGTCGGATGCCGCCTTCTCGGCGAGCTCGCGGAACGAATCCGGCGCCTCGGGCAGCGGCTCGAACTCGACGCCGCCGCCGGGCGTCCAGATCATGTTGCCGCGCAGCGCGGGATCGGTCTCGGGGAAGTCGGCGCGGTTGTGGCATCCGCGGGTCTCCCGGCGTTCGATCGCCGACTCGAGGGTGGCGCGGGCGGCCAGCAGTGAGCCGAGCAGATCGAAGGCGTGCGCGAGATCGTCGAAGCCTGCGATGTCGGGATGCGCGGTGACGTTCTTCGCGCGCTCCTCGAGGACGGCGAGCTCGGCGAGACCCGCGCGGAGGGATTCCTCAGTGCGGATGACGCCGGCATGCGCGGTCATCAGATCGCGCACGGCGCGCTGCAGCCGCCGCGGCGTCTCGGTGCCGGTGCTGTGCAGGAAGCCCTCCAGCTCGGCGCGCGCCGCGGCGACGGCCTCCGGATCACGTCGCACCTCGGTGCGACCGCGCACGTAGTCGGCCGCGGTCTCGCCGGTGATCCGTCCGTAGACCATGAGCTCGATGAGCGAGTTACCTCCCAGCCGGTTCGCTCCGTGCAGGCCGCTGGATGCCTCGCCGATGGCGTACAGCCCCTCGACTCCGGTGCCGTGGTCCTCGGCTCGCACCCACACGCCGCCCATCGAGTAGTGCGCGGTGGGCGCCACCTCCATGGGCTGCTCGGTGATGTCGAGCATCTGCAGATCGATCATCGCCCGGTACAGGCGCGGCAGCTTCTCGAGGACCTGCTCGCGCGGCAGGTGCGAGACGTCCAGCCAGACGCCGCCCTTCTCGGTGCCGCGACCCTCGGCGATCTCGGTGTAGTTCGCCAGGGCGACCCGGTCACGGGTGGACAGCTCCATGCGCTCGGGGTCGTAGCGCTCCATGAACCGCTCGCCCAGGGCGTTGGTGAGGATGCCGCCCTCGCCCCGCGCCGCCTCGGACACGAGCGTGCCGGCCGCGTCGTCGGGTTCGAGCAGCCCGGAGGGGTGGAACTGCACGAGTTCGGCGTCGCGGATCCGCGCGCCGGCGAGAGCAGCGAGCCGGAACGAGTCACCGGTGTTCTCATCGCGCCGCGAGGACGTGTACCGCCAGATGCGGGTGTGCCCGCCTGCGGCGAGGATGACCGCGTCGGCGTGGATGACGATCGGGGTGCCGTCGACGATGTCGAAGCCGTAGGCGCCGAACACCGTGCCGTCCGCGGTGAGGATGCGCGTGATGTAGATCGTGTCGATGATGGGCACTGCGAGTTCGGCGGCGCGGCGCACGAGCGTGCGCTGGATCTCGAGACCGGTGTAGTCGCCGGCGTAGGCGGTGCGGCGGTAGGTGTGCGCGCCGAAGAAGCGCTGGCTGATGCGTCCGTCGGCCTCACGCGCGAAGGGCATCCCCCACCGCTCGAGGTCTTCGATGCCGCGAGCGGCGTTGCGCGCGACGACCTCGACGATCTCGGGATCGGCGAGGAAGTACGACTCGCGCAGGGTGTCGGCGGCGTGCTGCTGCCAGGAGTCCTCGGGGTCCATGGTGCCGAGCGCGGCGTTGATGCCGCCGGCGGCGAGCGTGGTGTGGGCGTCGTGCTTGCGGCGCTTGCCGACGGCGAGTATCTGGATGCCGCGTTCGGCGAGCTCGATGGACGCGCGGAGGCCCGCGCCACCGGTGCCGATGACGAGGACGGAGGTGGTGAGGTGACGTTCTGCATGCGGGGAGGAGAGCATGCGTTCCACGCTAGGAACCTGCGTTGAATCCCGCCAATGCATAGTTCAACTGGTTTCGATACGTTTGACGCATGAGACTCGAGGAACTGCGCTCGTTCGAGGCAGTCGCGCGTCTGGGGCACTTCACCCGCGCCGCCGACGAGCTGTATGTGACCCAGCCGTCACTGTCACGGCAGATCCAGGCGCTGGAATCCGACCTCGGCGCCACGCTGTTCCAGCGCGACCGCACCGGTGTCGCGATCACCACCGCCGGCGAGGCGCTGCTGCCGATCGCCAGACGGATGCTGGCCGACGCCGACGCCGCACGGCAGGAGATGGACGAACTCGCGGGGCTGCGGCGCGGCCGCATCCGGCTGGGCGCACCGCCGACGCTGTGCGTCTCGGTGGTGGCCGAGGTGATCGCCGAGTTCCGGCGCGCGCATCCCGGCATCGACCTGCACATCACGGAGGCGGGATCCCGGGCCCTCGTGGAGGCGCTCGGAGAGGGCGCGCTCGATCTCGCCCTGACCATCACGCGACCGAACGTGCGCAGCGATGCCGCCGTCGAGCGCGTGCCGCTGTTCACGGAGGAACTGGTCGTCGCCTCCGCCACCGATGCGACAGGGGTCCCCGCCCGCCTCACGGTCCGCGAGCTGGCGGCGCTGCCGCAGGTCGCTTTCAACCGCAGCTACGACCTGCGGGTCGCCACGGATGCCGCATTCGAGGCGGCCGGCCTGACGCCGATGATCGCCGTGGAGGGCGCCGAGATGGACGCCGTGCTGCGCTTCGTGGCCCGAGGGATCGGTGTGGCCGTCGTGCCGGCGACCGTACTGCTCGGCAGGCCGGAGCTGCGCGCCTCGCAGCTGAGCGATCCGTCTCTCACCCGCACGGTCAACCTCTCGCGGCGCGCGACGGTGCGGCCGAGCGCCGCGGTCGCGGCGATCGAGTCGACGATCTTCGAGGTCGTGGCCACCCTCACGCATGAGAGCAGCGCCCTGCGCGATCGCATCACGCCGGTGCGCTGACGCTCCCGAGGTGAAGGGGCGCTCTCAGCCGGCGTGCAGGAGTCGGACGCCGGCCTCGGACAGCTGTCGCGAGATCGGATGCCCGCCGGGCTGATCGGTGATGACCCCGGCGACCTCGGCAAGCGAGAGGACCGTGTAGCGGGAGGCGGTGCCGAGCTTCTCGTCGCTGCCGAGCACGTACGTCTCCGCCGCGCGTGAGGCGAGGTGGCGCTTCATGGCGGCTTCTTCGGCGTCTCCGGTGGTCAGCCCGGCGGTCGGATGGATGCCCGTCACCCCGAGGAAGAACAGGTCGGCACTGATCCGGTTCGCCGCCTCGACGGCGGCAGCACCACAGGCGACGGCCGAGTGCTTGAAGACCTGTCCGCCGAGCAGATAGATCTCGGCCTGATGCTCGAGCAGTGCGGAGGCGACGGTCGGGCTGTGCGTGATGATCGTGCAGGGGAAGGTCTTCGGCAATGCGTGGACCATCGCGAGAGTCGTCGTTCCGCCGTCGAGGATGATCGTCGCCCCCGGCTCGATCAGGGAGACGGCGGCCGCGGCCACGCGCGCCTTGCTCTCGGGTGCGACTCGCGTGCGCGTGGCGTAGTCGACCACCGCAGGCGAGGCGGGCAGCGCGCCACCGTAGACGCGCACCGCCAGACCGGCGGCATCGAGTTCCCGCAGATCCCGACGGATGCTGTCTTCGGACAGACCGAGCTCGGCGGCGATCTCCTTCGCGACGATTCGCCCGTCCGTGCGCAGCCGTTCCAGCAGCAGATCCTTCCGCGCCGCAGCGAGCATCCACATTCCTTCCTGTTTCTGCACGTTTTTGCTGTATCGTGCATGTTATGAGCAAGCCTATGTTGATTCTGATCGCAGGTCCGTACGCCTCGGGGACGAATGGGGACCCCGTGCTGATGGCCCGCAACCTGAAGCGCCTCGAGGAGGCCGCCTGGCCGATCTTCCAGGCCGGCCATGTGCCGATGATCGGCGAGTGGGTCGCACTCCCCGTGCTGTCGAGCGCAGGAGCCGAGGGGCCCGCCGATCCGCTCGCGGCCGAGGTGATGTATCCCACGGCGGAGCGCCTGCTGCAGCACTGCGACGCCGTTCTGCGTCTGCCTGGGGAGTCGCGCGGCGCCGACCAGGATGTCGCCATCGCGCAGGACCGCGGCATCCCCGTCTACTACGCGCTCGACGAGATCCCGAACGCGCAGGCTGCGGCAGCCTGACAGAGGCCGGCCGCGCGGCACAGCCGTTCTCCGTCGGGCTAGACCCCGACCCCGGCGCGCAGCCGCGCGGCGGCTTCGGTGCGGGAGGCGACGCCGAGCTTGCGCAAGATGGAGGAGACGTGCACGCTCACAGTCTTGATGCTGATGAACAGCTGGTCGGCGATCTCGCGGTTGCTGCGCCCCTCGCTGATCAGGTCGAGCACCTGACGCTCGCGCTCGGTCAGCTCAGCCCCGTCGCCGCGCGAGTGGCCGTGGGCGAGACCGGATGCCGCGGTGAACTCGGCCACGTCCCTCGCGAGGCGGACGTGTCCGACTCGCTCGGAGATCGCTGACGCCTCGGCCAGAGCCTCGGCCGCCTCGGCGCGGTCGCCGCGCTCGGCCAAGACGGCCTTCGCGAGCTCCAGCCGCACCAGCACGGCGTGCAGGACCGGCGCGTCCGTATCGTCGGCGTGCGGGAGCGCCCCGCGCAGCGCATCCGCTGTCGGGTGCAGCAGCGCCCGCAGCACGGGGCCCCAGTGCGGGTGCTGCAGATCATCGGGCAGCGCGTCCCACGCGGCGACGAGGCGGTCCGCCAGCGCGGCGGCACGTGCGTGCTTCCCGTCGGCGCGCAGCGCCGCGACCGTCCATCCACTCTCACCGAGCAGCCGTGCGAAGTGCGCGGGCAGGTCTCCTGGTGCGTCGAGCAGCCCGTCGAGGAGGTCCGCCGCCGCGTCGTCGCGCCCCGCATTCAGTTCGATGTCGAGCGCGGACTTCAGGCGGGCGTACCAGACCTGGGTCTCCACCTCGGCGGCCGCATCCACCCTGGCTCGCCACTCGTCCCGCAGCGAGACGGCCTCGTCGATGCGTCCGCGCCAGGCGAGCGCCTTGATGCGCGACGCCGTCGTGTACACCCGGAAGATGCGGTGCGTGCGGACGGCCAGATCATTCGCGAGCAGCTCCTCGGCGCGGTCGATCGCCCCCAGCTGCTGCAGGGGCTCTACGAGGTTCTGAGTGAGGATCGAGCCGCTCGTGCGCTCCAGACCGAGAGCGCGCGCATGCGCAACGCCCTCCTCAGCGACCCTGATCGCTTCGTGGTTTCGCCCCAGCAGACAGAGGGCGTCGGAGTAATTGACCCGATACTTCAGCTTCGAGGAGTTGTCTACGGCGTGCTCCCACGCGCGCCGGAACCACGCGTACGCACTGTCGAGGTCACCGCGCTCCATCTGGCAGACCGCGATGAGGTTCGCAGCGATCGAGATCACAGAGTGGGATCCGATGCTCTCGCCGATCCGGATCGCGTCGGAGGCCGCCTCCTCGGACTCGTCGAAGCGCGCGCTGATCATGAGACGGCCCGCGAGCAGGACCAGCACCGACGCCCGCAGCGCCTGGTCATCGAAATCGTCGTCCATCAGCGCGAGCGACTTCTGGGCGTACTCGATCGCCCCTGGTCGCCCGGCGTTCTGCAGGTACTGTGCCTTGTCGCGGAGGAGTCGCACGCGCAGACCGAGCTCGGTGCGCTCATCCGCCTCGGCGAGGGCGAGGTCGACGACGCTCAGCGCTCGCTCGGTGTCGCCGGCATTCCGCAGGATCGACCCCACCTGTACGAGCAGGGCGATCCTCGGCATGCCGACCAGCTCCTCCGCATCCGGCACCTGATCCCACAGTTCCAACGCGAGTTCGCCGAACCGCGCCGCGGAGGAGAACGCGTACGCGGTGCGCGCCTGGGCCATCGCCCGCACCGCGGCGTCGAGAGCACGGCGCGGGTCATGCGCTTGGTGCCAGTGGAACGCGAGTTCGGAGGCGCGGTTGCACTCGTCGGCCGGTCGCGCCTCGAGGGCCTCCGCATACGCGCGGTGCAGACGCCCCCGCTCCCCGGGGAGCAGGTCGTCGTGCACGGCCTCGCGCAGCAGCGCATGCCGGAAGCCGTACGCGTCGTCGTCCCGTACAGCGAGGATCGACGCGACCATCGCCTCGCGCAGGGCCTCGTCGAGGCGCTCGTCGGGCAGGCCGGCGAGGGTGGCGAGCAGGTCGTGCGACACCGATCCGTCAGAGGCGGATGCCAGTCGCACCACACGCTTCGCGTCGTCGCCGAGCCCGTCGAACCGGGCGAGCAGCACCTCGCGCAGTGTGTCGGGGATCGGCCCGTCGGCGTTGCAGGAGAGTTCCTCCACGAAGAACGGCACACCCTCAGATCGCTCGAGCATGCGGGCGAAGGCGGCGTCGTCGACGCCCCCGCGCAGCGCCTCGGCCAGGATCCGCACCGCGGAGGCGTCGAGGCGCTCCAGGCCGATGCGGTCGAGCAGGCGGGCGCGCTCGGCACCCGCCAGGAAGGACCGCACGGCACCGCCCCTGCCGACCTCGTCGGTGCGGCAGGTGAGTATGAACATCACGCGCTCGCGCGCGAGCGCGCGCAGGAGGAAGGAAAGGATCGAGAGAGTAGCCGGATCGGCCCAGTGCAGGTCTTCGACGACCACGACGAGCGGATGCTGCCGCGCAGCGGCCTCGAACACGTCGGCGATCGCCTCGCCCAGTCCTTCGGGCGCGATCGCCGAGCGGTCGATGGGCCCTTCGCCGAGCTCGGGGAGCAGCAGTCGCAGCGCGGCGCGGCCGGGCCCCGCTGCCTGGGCGGACGGGTCGTCCAGAGCGTCGAGCGCTCCGCGGACGATCGCCGGGAGCGGCCCGTACGGCACCGGCATGGAACCGTAGTCGAGACACCAGCCGGTCAGCAGCGTGGCATGCCCGTCGAGCCGCTGCGCGAACTCCGCCAGCAGCCGGGTCTTGCCGATGCCCGCCTCGCCGCCGACGAGGACGGATGCCGGCTCACCGCCGCCCGCGCGCTCGAACGCCTGCTCGAGCAGCGCGAGCTCTGCATCGCGGCCCACCATCGTGGCGGACGGAGAGATCAGCGGCATCCCCCCATCGTGCCACTGGCCACCGACGTCGGCGCCGGGCGTGACGACGCTCATGGCAGAACCTGCATCCGGTTCGTCGTCGCGGGCCGGGCCGTGCTCCGGTCGCGCGTCGTCCCGGAGCGCGCGCGTCCCCGGCATCCGGGTCGCACCTCGTCACGGAATCCGCGGCGCAGAGCGGGACGAAGCGCGACCTGAGCCTGCTGCGCTCCGGTCATGCCGCCGCGGGGCAGTTCACGCACGGCGTGACGTCGCGAGCGACGGATGCGGCGGTGCGGCGAGCGGTCTTCGCCGGACGCATCCGACGGGTCGTGCCCTGCTCGCGCTCCTGGGCGTCGAGGCGCTCCCGGATGACGCGGCGGCGTTCCGTGGCACGGACCAGCTGCTCGTTCTCGATCGCGAAGACGGTCTGGGTGAAGTAGGGGTGCTCGTACATTGCAACTCCTCGTTTGTTGTGCATCCCTACACTCCGCTCTGAGGCGGGAGGGCTGCATCGGGAGGAATCCCTATCTACGGAGGAGGACCGCCTCAGACGGCGAGAGGGGCCGCCGCGTCCGCGACGACCCCTCTCCGAAAATGCCCTGTTCAGCCTGCGAACAGTGCCGAGATCGCCGGCACCGTGAGCGCAGCGACGTAGTACCCCATGAACTGGACGCCGGTGTGCATCTGGAACAGTTTGCTCAGCAGGCCGCCGACCAATCCGATCGTGATCGAGACGAGCAGGGCGATGATGCCCCCTTCGTACAGGCAGATCACGGCGATCAGGCCGGCGAAGGCGCCGATGATCGCCTCATGCGACACCTTGCGCATGATCCAGGAGGCGGCGCGGTGCGCCTGGGTCATCGCGAACGGATACGTGATCAGCACGGCGATCAGCACGGCGACCAGACCCAGCACCAGGAACTGCCAGGGCTGCAGCATGTCGTGCAGGTTGTTCGTCGCGCCCGTCTCGGCGTCGATCGTGAACACCGGCGGCGCGTTGAAGAGCGGGTTCGCCGGACCGGCCGCCATCGGCGAGAGCGGCAGTCCGATCGCGATCAGCGGGATGAGGGTCTCGGCGATGTAGGTCGACTCCGTGGTGCCGTTCTTCACCGTCATCATCGTGGTGAGACGACGGTAGCCGTTCTTGATGCGCCCGCCGAAGAGCTCGCCCATCAGGACGGTCATCGCGACAGGCGAGAACACGAAGGTGGCGCTGGAGACCACCGCGGCACCCGCCGTGGCGCCGATCTGACCGCGGTCGAGCACGCCGATCGGGTTGGGCATCCGCCCCTTCCAGGTGCGCACGTCGGCAGCCAGCTCGAACGTGCGCGGCGCCTCCCGCCGCATGCTCGCCCGGCCTGCGGGGCTCGAGGCGAGGACCAGGTCGGCGATCAGCGGGCCGATCGCGATGCCGAGGAAGAAACTGATCGACAGCCCCTTGCCGAGCACGCCGGTGGCGAAGGTCTGCAGGCCGACGACGATCAGCACGAACGGGATCAGGGCCATCAGCGCCGCCCATCGTCCCTTCGACAGCACGGCGATCAGCACTGCTGCGATGAGGAACAGCCAGGGCGCGACCGCGCTGATGGCATCCGAGAAGGGCGTGATGATCCAGGCGAAGAGCACGGCGAGGGGCACGGAGATCACGGCGGCGATGACGCCACCCGAGATCGCCTTGCGCAGCGCGATGTGCGGCACGCCGAGTTCGCGCAGCATCTGCGCGTCCCGGAGCAGCGGCGCCGCCATGGTGTCCCCGGGGATGCCGAGCAGCGTGGTGGGGATGGCGTGCGTGATGTGCTTGGCCGAGATCGCCGCCATGAAGAAGGCGAAGACGCCCGCCGGCGGCACGCCGAGCAGGATCACGAGCAGGGTGAGGGGCGCGACCGTGGCGGTCTCGTCGGTGCCGGACACGAGGCCGATGAGAGCGAACACGATCGTTCCCAGGAGGGCCATGCCGATGGCCCAGAGCGCGGGCTCGAGGAAGAGCTCCATCAGGAGGCGCTCCCTTCGCGCTGCTGGTTCTTGCGATGCTGCGCGACGAGGTCGTCGTAGAGCCCGAGTTCCTTCACCTCGTTGAGCGTCGCTGCGGGCAGCTCGTCCGGGTCGCCGAGCGGTCCGAGCTCATCCTCGATCGCGTCCATGACGGCCTCGCGGTTGCCGGATCGGGTCTCGCCGATCACGACGACGCGCTTCGGTGCGAACAGCCGCGCGGAGATCACCGCGGCGACGATGCACGCGGCGAGTCCGACGACCAGCGCGTACGACCGCCCGAGGGCGTCGCCGCCGGTCAGCTGTCCGAACCCCCATTCGGCTACGAGATACACGGGGACGGCGATGCCGGCCCCGATCAGGATCGAGCCGAGGAGATGCCGGCTGTCGACCGTGTCTCCCCATACTTCAATCAGTCGTGATTCCTTCACGAAGTTCCTCTCTATCGGGTCAGCGCCGTTGCGACTCGTGACGTCGGGGCCTTGCCCAGCTCTCGGGTGAGCCAGGCACTCGTCTCGACCAGGCCGTCCAGGTCGATTCCGGTGCGGATGCCGAGCCCCTCCAGCATCCAGACGAGATCATCGGTGGCGAGATTCCCCGTCGCGGACTTCGCGAACGGGCATCCGCCGACTCCGCCGGCCGAGGCGTCGAAGACGCGCACGCCCTCTTCCAGGCCGGCGTAGACGTTGGCGGCCGCCATGCCGTAGGTGTCGTGCATGTGCAGCGCGATGCCGGGAAGCGGGATCCCGTCGGCGACCAGCGCGCGCACGATGCTGCGCACCTGCCCCGGCGTCGCGACGCCGATGGTGTCGCCCAGCGACAGGTGGTGGATGCCCCAGGACCTCATCGTCGCGGCGAGCCGGACCACCTCGGCGGTGCTGACCGGCCCCTCCCACGGGTCACCGAAGACCATGGACAGGTAGCCGCGCACCCGCACGCCGTCGGCGATGGCCCGCGCGACGACGGCCTGGGCGCTCTCCTCCATGCGCTCCCGTGACGCGCCGAGATTCTGCTGCGAGAACGACTCGGTGACGCTGAGGAACACCGCAATGTCCTCCGCTCCGGCTGCACGGGCCAGGTCGTACCCGCGCAGGTTCGGGACCAGCACCGGCGTCCGCACGGGGAGAGTCGACACCCGCTGCAGAACTTCGGCGGAGTCCGCCATCTGCGGCACGCGATCCGGGCGCACGAAGCTGCCCGCCTCGATGATCCGGGCACCGACCGCGGCCAGGCGCTGGATGAGGGCGACCTTGGTGTCGGCGTCGAGGCGGGTCGATTCCGCCTGCAGGCCGTCCCGCGGCGACACCTCCCAGATCTCGACCGCGTCCCTGCCGGCACCGGGTGCCGGCACGACGTCGGGCAGTCCGACCGTTCTGACCGTGCTCATCGCCCGGCCCGGAGTTCTGCCAGCACGCTCTCGGCGACGTCGGCGCGCACGGCCTTGCGCGAGACGAGCTCGGCGGCGACGGCATCGACCTCGTCGCCCGATGCGCCGGCGGCCACGGCGACGTTGCGCGCGTGCAGCCCCATGTGCCCGCGCTGGATGCCCTCGGCGGCAAGCGCTCGGACAGCGGCCACGTTCTGGGCCAGCCCCACCGCGCACACGATCTCGGCGAGTTCCCGGGCGGTCGTCACCTCGGTGAGAGCGACGGCGGCGCGGGCCGCGGGATGCGACTTCGTCGCGCCGCCGACCAGGCCGACAGCCATCGGCAGCTCGAGAGTGGCGACGAGGTTGCCGTCCGCATCCTTCTCGAAGCGGGACAGCGACCGGTACTGGCCGTCGCGGGCGGCGTACGCGTGGGCGCCTGCCTCGACGGCGCGCGTGTCATTGCCCGTGGCAAGCACGACCGCCGAGATGCCGTTCATGATGCCCTTGTTGTGCGTCGCCGCGCGATACGGGTCGTCGTATGCGAGAGCGGCACCGGTGATCATGTCGTCGACGACCTGCGCGCCGCCGATCTCGTCGGGGTGGATCACGAGGCGCGCGCGGGTGAGACGCAGATCGGCGAGGTTCGTGAGGATGCGCAGCAACGAGCGCCCCTGCGCGATCTCGGCGAGCAGAGGTGCGACGGCCTCCGCCATGGTGTTCACGGCGTTCGCGCCCATCGCGTCGCCGACATCGACGATGAGGTGCACCACGAGGTGGTCCTCGATCACGCCGTGCACGGTGCGGACCAGCAGATCACGAGCACCGCCGCCGATGGCGACCAGCTTCGGATCCTGCCGGTCGGCGAGCGCCAGCACCTCCTGCTTGCGCTCCAGGATGCGCGCACGGGCGCCGTGCGGATCTGCGACGTCGAGAAGCTGGATCTGCGCCTGCATCAGCGGCGCCGACGAGGTGGTGGCGATGCCGCCGAGCCGCCTCGACATGCGGGCGATGTTGGACGCCGCGGCGACGACGGAAGGCTCCTCCGTGGCCATGGGGGCGAGCACCTCACGCCCGTTGATCACGAGGTTGGTCGCGACTCCGACGGGGATGGAGATCGTCCCGATGAGGTTCTCGATCATGCGGTCGGCCTGGTCGACGGTGAGCCCGGCCCCCGATTCCGGCGTCAGCGCCGCGAACTGCTCCGCATCGGCTCCGATCGCGTTCGCGACGGTCTCGAGTCGCTCGCTGACGGTCAGGTTGCGCAGTCCGCTGAGTCGGGATGTGGTGGCCATGGATGCTTCCTTCCTGGAGGCGCCTCTGCCGACCGGCGGCGCCGCCAGCGGGTAGCCAATCACGGCAGCGCAACACGCCCATAGGTCCGTTCCGGCCATATCGAGCAGCGATGTCGTGGCTGATCTGCATCTTGATCTCACGGAGCCGTCGACGGCGTCCGCGGCAGCGCCCCGAGCGACGCGCTCAGGTCGGCTCGCGCAGAGCGCGTCGCGCCCCCTCTATGCGCACGGCCAGCTCCAGACGGAAGCGCTCCTCGGGCCGGTCGAGTCCGGCACCCAGCAGCACCCGCATCCGCTGAACACGCTGCTTGAGCGTGTTCAGGTGCACATGCAGGCGCCGGGCGGCCGCGGCGAGCGACCAGTGCTCGTCGAACAGCGCCGCCAGGGTGTCGAGGAGACCGGTGCCGTGCTGCTCGTCCCACGCCAGCAACGGCCCGAGCATCTCGGCGACGTAGGCGGACATCCGGGCGCCGTCCCCGTCGAACAGCAGCGCGTACGGGGCGAACGCCGTCGCGTCGACGACGCCCGACGCGGCGCCGAGGCCCGACGCGAGACGGCAGGTGCGCCACGCCTCGTCAGCCGCGGCGGCGGCGTCGCCGAGCGAGGACGCCGTCGCGACGACGGCGAAGGGCACCTCCACAGCGTGCACGGCCTCATGGACCGCGTGATCGGCTCCGTTCCGGGCGGCGGGGATCATCACGACGACCCCCGCCGGAAGAGTGGCGACCAGCCAGCCGTCCCGGCTGCGCAGGCGTGAGCGGATCCGATTGCGCTCGTCGCCCTCGGCGGGAATGGCCAGCACCGACCACCCCTTCCGCACCGGATACCCGTGGGCGGTCGCGCGGAGCAGTCCTGATGCCCGTCGATCGGGGCTGCTGTCCAGGACCTCGATCGCGAGTTCGCCGCGCACCCGGTCCTCGGCGTCGGCCAGTGCGTCCCGGCGCAGGACGAGCAGCGCCGCGGTGAGGGCCGACCGTTCGACGGTCCGCCGCTCCACGGCGGTGAGCAGCCGCTCGCCTCGCTCCACCAGCAGCGCACCCGGCCGCGTCGAGGCTGTGGCCACCGGTGCGATGAGTTCGTACGGGGTGCCCTCGATCAGCGCACTGCGGCCGTCGTCCCCGAGATCGGCGATGAGCCGGCGCAGTTCGGCCGGCGCGAGTCCTGACACGCGACCGGAATCGTCTTCGGCAGGCCGCCCGCCATCATCCTCGCCGGGATGCCGCAGGGAGATCGGTCCGCCCTCGTCGTCGACCAGCAGCACCGCGCGTCCCAGCGCTTCGGCGAGCGCTCCGACGACTGCGTCCGCTCCGTGTCCGAACACGACGAGCCGGGTCAGCTCTCCGTGCAGGCTGGCGGCCCATTCCGCCTGCTGCTGTCGGGATGCCGCCTCGGCCGTGGCATCCTGCGCCTGCTGCAGCAGCTGCGCGAGGCGCAGCACGAGCGCGGCGTGCCCTGCGAACGCCGTGAGCAGGGCCACTTCATCGGCGCGGAAGACGTGCGACGCCCTACTGGCGGCGAACAGCACACCGAGCACCTCGTCGCCCACGACCAGAGGCGCACCCAGCAGAGAGCGCAACTCCTCCTCCGCGACGATCGCGTCGATGGTCGGATCGTGCGGGACTGTCGACAGCGCGGTGTAGTCATCGACCCACTGTGGGCTGCGCGTTCGCACGGCGAGGCTCGCCAGCCCCACCCCGGCCGGCACGACCATGGCCAGGAACCGCGGCGAGATCGCGCCGCTCGCCGCCCGGACGTAAAGCTCGTCGCGCTCCGGCTCGTACACCGAGAGGTAGGTGATGTCCACGTCCATGAGCTCGTGGGCCCGATCGACGATGCGCTGCAGCAGGAGGTCGGCGTCGGGGATCGCGAGCAGGTCACGGGTCGACGACATCACCGCGCGCAGCTCGGCACTGCGCTGCCTCAGTGCGGAGAACCTGTCGGACAGGTCGATCAGCGCCTCGGCCGCCTCAGGATCCAGCATTCTCCTGGTCGCCTCGGGGTCGAGCCGCTCACCGTCCACGAGCGCGCGCAGTCGCGCGGCGAGTTCCGAGGCCATGGGTTCTATTGTGCCCGCCGCAGCGGTTCGCTCCGCTGTCGTCCGGCTATCGGACGTTCGTCTCGGATTCAGCGAATCCACTTCCCCTGCACAGGACTTTCACGGTAAAAGAGAACTTGTGCGCCTGATCGGCGCACACCGTTCGCGCCGTTGCGACACCCTTTCGCCCGGCGCGTGAAGGGAGAAGCGATGTCAGAACAATCCGCCCGCACACGAAGGCGTGTTGCGGCGACGACCTCGGCGTTCGCGCTCGCGGTCGCCGGTGTCAGCGCCTTCGGCGTGATACCCGCCAGTGGGGCGTCGTCCTCGGAGGCGGCCCCGGCAGCGCCCACCATCGGCGCCGACGAGTACTACATGAACTACGCCGCGCCGAACGTCGAGGGCGCCTTCGACGCATCCGTCGACTCGCCCGTCGCGAGCGCGAACGGCAGCACCAAGGGCTACAGCGGCGCAAAGGCACTCGAGCGCGCCAACGCGTACGACCAGAAGTTCGCGCAGGGCAACCCGAACGCGGCGCGGCAGCTCGCGAAGACCGAGGCGAAGTCGGTGAAGACCGGCAAGAGCCCGAAGAACCTCAAGCAGTCCAAGGGCACCCAGCAGGCCAAGCTCCTGACGATCCTCGTCGAGTTCGACGGCACCGAGGACTTCAGCGACCTGTACGTGCCGACCGAATGGGGCGCCACGACCTGCATGCCCGGCAGTGTGCAGGGTCCGACCCTGCACAACGGCATCCCGAACCCTGCGGATGCCGCGCAGAAGGACAACAACACCATGTGGGTGCCGGACTTCTCGAGCGAGCACTACAACAAGATGCTCTTCTCGGAAGAGGGCATCACCGAGCGCGTCCGCACCGACCTGACCGGCACCGACGGCAAGCCCGGGTTCGACATCTCCGGCTACACCATGAAGAACATGTACGAGGAGATGTCGCGCGGTGCGTACACCCTCACCGGTGAGGCCACCGCCTGGATCAAGGTCCCGCACTCCGAGGGATACTACGGCGCGACCGTCTGCCACCAGAACGAGGCGGGCGAGTGGGAGGCCGGCCCGATGCAGGACCAGCAGGGCCACCCCGACAACCCGCTCGGCCCCGGCCAGCTGCCGATCGACGCGGTGGCCGCTCTCGCAGCGCAGCAGCCCGACTTCCCCTGGGCCGACTACGACATCGAGGACCAGGGAGACCGTGACGGCGACGGAAACGTCATGGAGCCCGACGGCGTGATCGACCACGTCGTGCTCGTGCACGCCGGTGAGGACAAGTCCGGCGGCGGCGGCAAGGAGGGCACCTACGCGATCTGGGCGCACTCCTCCGCTGTGCCCGGCGGAGCGCCGATCCCCGGTACCGACCTGAAGCTGTCGAACTACATCGTGCAGCCGGAGAACTCCGGCGTCGGCGTGTTCGCTCACGAGTACGGACACGACCTCGGTCTGCCCGACCTGTACGACACCTCGAACGCCGGCAACTCCGACATCGACTTCTGGGACCTGATGAGCTCCGGCTCGCACTCCGGCCCGATCTTCCAGTCGATGCCGACGCACATGGGCCTCTGGGACAAGTGGGTGCTCGGCTGGGCCGACCCGCAGGTCATCAACCCCGGTGACGATGCCACGACCGTCAAGGTCGGCCAGACCTCGCGCCCCGCGAAGGGCACGAAGGACGGCATCAAGGTCAACCTGCCCGACAAGGAGATCACGCTCGCGACCCCGCACAGCGGCAGCGAGATGTGGTACTCCAACGCCGACCAGAGCTGGGCGGACAACCGCCTGACCCGTTCCATCGACGACGTGCCCGCAGACGCGAAGTTCTGGATGTGGAACGACTACACGATCGAGGAGGACTGGGACTACGGCTTCGTCGAGGTCTCGACCGACGGCGGCAGCACCTGGGCCGAGCAGAAGGTGTTCGACGCGAGCGGCGCGCTGGTCTCGACGAACGACGGCTACGCCGACCCGAACGGCCGCATGGCGGACTACGGAAACAAGAAGTACGGCCTGACCGGCGACTCCGGCGGATGGAGCCACGACTACATCGACCTGTCGGCGTACGCCGGACAGGACGTGCAGGTCCGCCTCCGCTACGCCACCGACGCCGCCGCTGAGGAGCGCGGCTGGTTCTCCGACGACTTCGCACTGACCTCGGGCGCCACCACCACGTGGAGCGACGATGTCGAGGGCGGCGACAACGGATGGACCGCGACGGTGGGCACCTTCACCGACACCTCGGGCACCGGATGGCAGCGTGACGGCGGCACCCAGATCAAGGCGCAGTACTACCTGGTCGAGTGGCGCAACCTCGACGGCTTCGACGAGGGCCTGAAGTACGGCTACACCACGGTGTACAGCGATGAGGCGTGGAAGGTCGAGAAGGTCCCCTACAACGCGCCCGGCGCGCTGGTCTGGTACCGCGACACCACCTACGGCAACTCGAACCAGGTCACCTCGAATCTGACGAGCCTGCCGAGCTACGGCGCGAAGGGCGGTCTGCTGCTGGTGGACAGCCACTTCGATCCGCTGCGCCGCACCGGTGCTGAGGCCGCGCTCGACCCGTCCGTGCAGAAGAACATCTCCAGCCGCGCGCAGTCGTCGAACGTCGCGTTCGGCCTGCAGCCGACGTACCAGTTCAAGGACTGCCTCGTCGACGCGTCGTACAACGAGGCCTGCACGACCTTCGCCCCGCAGGCGCCGGTGAGCACCTTCACCGACGACAAGGGCTGGGTGGCCGGCATCGAGCCGCTGACCGTCAACGGCAAGGTCGGCCTGTACAACCGTCTGCGCGACGCCTCGGTGGTCGTGCCCTCGGTGGGCAACGCGCCGTACACCACGCGCGTGGTCAACCCCGACGGCACCCCGGCGACGGACTACTACGGTCTCGACCTCGGGTTCACCGTGCTCGGCACGGGCAACCCGGCCGACTCCGGCGTGGGCTACGGCACCGTCATCTCGGTGAAGAAGGCCATGCAGGGCAACACCGCGGCGCTCATCTCGGTGACGCCGCCGAAGGGCTGATCACCCTTCTGAAACACCGGATGCCGGTTCCCGACATGCGTCGGGGACCGGCATCCGTCGTTCCGCCTCGACTCCCAGCCCGCGCAAAACTTGCATGAGCGTAAAATTGCGCGTCTGCAATTATCCGCTCCTCCCGAAGGGCTGACATGTCCACAGTGTCGATCACCGGTTCGACGCCGGTTGTGCCTCCAGAGGCGTCGAAGCCGATCATGACGCATCGGCAGATCCTGTTCGTGATCTACGGCCTCATGGCCGGCATGTTCCTGTCGTCCCTCGACCAGACCATCGTCGGCACCGCGATCCGCACCATCGGCGACGACCTGCACGGTCTGGATCAGCAGGCATGGGTCACCACCGCATACCTGATCACGTCGACGATCTCGGTGCCGATCTACGGCAAGCTCTCCGACATCTTCGGTCGCCGGCCGCTGTTCATCTTCGGCATCTCCGTCTTCATCCTCGGGTCGGTGCTGGCCTCGTTCTCGACCTCGATGCTGATGCTGGCCGGCTTCCGCGCGGTCCAGGGCATCGGCGCCGGCGCCCTGATGTCCCTGCCTCTCGCGATCATGGCCGACATCCTCGCGCCGCGCGAGCGCGCCAAGTACCAGGGGTACTTCTTCGCCGTCTTCGGCATCTCGTCACTCATCGGTCCCCTCGTCGGCGGCCTGTTCGCCGGCGCGAACGAGATCCTCTGGGTCTCCGGATGGCGCTGGGTCTTCCTGATCAACCTGCCGATCGGACTCATCGCACTCGGCATGGTCATCGCCTTCCTGCACCTGCCGAAGATCGCCGCGCACAAGAACCCGCGCATCGACTGGTGGGGCGCGACAGCAGTGATCGTGGCGCTGGTGCCGCTGCTTCTGGTCGCCGAGCAGGGCCGCGAATGGGGCTGGGGATCGGTCACGTCGATCTCCTGCTACGTCATCGGCGGCCTCGGAGCGATCGCGTTCGTCCTGATCGAGATCGCCATGAAGCGCGACGCGATCATCCCGATCCGTCTGTTCCACTCGCACGCGTTCTCGTGGGCCACCCTCATCGGCGTGCTCGTCGGCTTCGGCATGTTCGGCGCGATGATGACCATCCCGCTGTACATGCAGATCGTCGCCGGCCTCACCCCGACCGAGTCCGGCTTCGCGATGCTGCCGATGGTGGTGGGACTGATGATCTCCTCGCTGGCCGCAGGTCAGATCACCGCCCGCACCGGACGATACGGATTCTTCCCGCGCATCGGCACGCTCACGACGGCCATCGGCTTCCTGATCCTGACCTTCGTGTCGAGCGAGACGCCGTTCTGGTACATGCTCATCGGCATGCTGGTGGTCGGCCTCGGCCTCGGCCAGCTCATGCAGTCCCTCACGATGGCGAGCCAGAACGCGGTCGAGGCCCCCGACATGGGCGTCGCTACCAGCGCCGCGACCTTCTTCCGTCAGATCGGCGGAACGCTGGGCACCGCGATCATGCTGTCCCTGCTGTTCACGCTGCTGCCGACGAACATAGTGAACAGCATGGCCGATGAGGACACCCTGACCGCCGCCCTCGACGCGGCCCTCGACCCGACGGTGGCCGAGGCCCCGCAGAACGAGGCGGTCATGGCGCAGCTCTGGACGCCGATCGTCGAGCCGCTGCAGGAGAACATCCAGAAGCAGCTCGACGCCGCGTCGCAGAAGGCCGAGGCCGCGGCATCGGATGCCGTCACGAAGGCCGTGACGGCCGGTGTCGACCAGGCCGTCGCAGCCGGGCAGCTTCCGGCGTCCGCCGCGCAGGGCGTGATCGATCAGAAGGTGGCCGAGGCGCTCCCGGCCGCGCAGGAGAAGGCGCTGCAGGTCGTCGCCGACAAGGCGCACGCATCCGTCGTGGACGGGACCGTGGCGGTTGACTGGGCCGACGACGCGCAGCGCACCTACTGGGTCGACAAGCTCGCGCCCGAGATCTCCGACAAGATCGCCAGCGGCGACTCGAAGGCGTCGGGCGGTTCGAGCAGCGCCGTCAGCGACACCTCCTTCCTGAACGGAGCGGATGCCGCACTCACCAAGCCGTTCATGGTCGGGTTCACCCAGGCCATCGACGTCATCTACTGGGTAGGCTTCGGAGTGCTGATGCTCGCCTTCGTGCTGAGCTGGTTCTTCCGCGCACCGCCGCTGCGCACTCGCTCCGCGCTGCAGGAGCGCGCCGATGAGGCCGGGCTCAGCGAGACCGGAACGATCAAGGTGCAGAACTGACATGACCGACGACCAGGCCGCAGGGGAGCCCGCTGTGGGGCTGCGCGAGCGCAAGAAGAAGCAGCGCAGGGCGGCACTGCATGAGGCTGCCCTGCGCCTGGTCGAACGGCAGGGTCTCGACGGCACGACCGTCGAGCAGATCTGCGAGGAGGTCGGCGTCTCTCCCCGTACGTTCTTCAACTACTTCCCGTCGAAGAGCGCGGCCACGCTCAACCTGCCCGAACAGATCATCTCCCCCGCGGCCGCCGAGCGCTTCCGCAAGGCGGAGGGTGAACTCATGCCGGCCATCTGCGATCTGCTCGCCGACACGATGAGCTCAGGCATGGAGCGGCGGCGGCTGAAGCGACTCATCTCGGAGCAGCCGCAGCTCGTCACGGAGTTCACCCAGTGGATGAGTGCGCTGAAGGCGGAGTTCCAGGAGCTCGTCGCCGAGCGCGCGGAGTCGGAAGAGGTCGCCGATGCCGCGATCATGCTCGCGCTGGCGTCCTTGCGCATGCTGATGCACCGGCCGTCGGATGACACCCGCCCCGACTCCGTCCGCCTGCTGGCGGCGATGGATCGGATGGTGGACGTCCGGCACGCCGGGATGACGACGCCGCAGGGCTGATCCGGATGTGAACCGGAACGCCGGTCCCCGACGCGCGTCGAGGACCGGCGTTCTCTGCTGTCGTCACATCCACTGCACCAGCTGCCAGACCAAGCCGTTGGGGTCGGCGAACTGGCAGTACCGCTCGCCCCACGGCTCGGTCTCGGGAGGGATGACGACCCTCGCCCCCGCGGCCTGGATGCGCGCGAACTGCTCGTCGAGGTCGTCGACGACGAACACGAGCAGAAGGCCCTGCCCGGCTGAGCCGGCGATCTCGGCGGGCTTGAACGTGCCGAGCCCGGTGGCGAGGAAGATGAGGTTCGTCGCCACGGCGGGATGCTGCAGCGACACGAACCCCTCGGCGGCCATCGCCTCCTGATATCCGAAGTGAGTCTTGGCGAAGTCGGCGGAGGCGTCCACGTCCGCGACGTTGAGCGAGATGGCGGTCTGGGTGATGTTCATGGTGTCTCCCGTCATAACTTCGTACAACGTACACTAATATGGATTCTATTCCCGAGGAGGTTCCGTGATGCCGAGACCGCTGATCGATCTGCTCTGGCGCGACGCTCCGGACGCGCCCTCCGGCGGACGTCGCGGCCCGCGGCCGAAGCACTCCGTCGGCGAGGTCGTCGACCGGGCGATCTCATTGGCCGACGACCTCGGGCTCGCCGGTCTCACCGTGCGTGCGCTGGCCGACTCGCTCGGCATGACGACGATGTCCGTGTACACGCACGTCGGCAGCCGCGACGACCTGCTCGTGCTGATGGCCGACCGCGCGCATGCGCGGATGGCCGCCCCGCCGTCCGCCGACACGGGCTGGCGCACCCGGGTGCGCCAGGTCGCCGAGGACAACCTGGCGCTGCTCCGCAGGCATCCGTGGCTGCTCGATGTGCACGACCCTCGCACCGCGCTCGGCCCGGGCACGATCGCGAAGTACGACCGCGAGCTGCACGCCTTCGACGGCACCACCGCCGACGACATCGCCCGGGACGCCGCCCTGTCGTTCGTGCTCGACTTCGTGGGCGCCGCAGCACCACGGATCATGCGGATGCCGGATGACGCCGGGTTCGGCGACGCATGGGAGCAGTCCGCCGGGCCCCTCGCACGCTACATCGGCGAGGACTTCCCGCTCGCGCGCCGCGTCGGCGCCGCCGCGGGTGAGGCGATGGGCGCCCCCTACGACGCTCGTCGCGCCTGGGAGTTCGGGCTGGACAGGGTGATCGCCGGGCTGGCCGACCTCGACCGCTGACAGCGGCGGGCCGGCTCACTTCAGCCGCGGGTCGTAGGTGGGGTCGGGGTACGCCCGCGGGCATCCGTTCTGCGGTGCGGATGCACGGTACTCGAAGTGCCAGCGCTCGTTCGCGTAGGTCTGGCACAGCCCGAACTCCCGCCCGTGGTCACCCAGCCAGATCGCGGCATCCAGATCTCCGATGTCCACCGCCTCGCCATGCACGTGCGAGGACTTGTCGGCCGGGGCCACCCACTTGGCGGCCTCCTCGCGCGAGCCGTAGGTCGAGATCGCCTCGACCAGCAGCTGCTCCTGGCGCTCCGGGGTGCGCCATCCGCTGTTCACGACCATGTCGATGCCGTCCCGCCGCGCGGCCGTGGCAGCCTCGCGCAGCGCCTCCCGCAGCTCCGGATCGAGCTTCGCCACCGTCGGGTTCGTGTCGTCGAACGGCGAAGCCGGACCGTCGACGATCTCCGGTTCGGCGGAGGTCGCCACCGCGGGAGGCGCCGGGTCCCCACCCGGCATCCCCGCATCCGGTGCCGCCCCGGCCACCTGCACGATGACGCCCGTCGCGACCACGACGATGCCCAGCAGGGCGAGGCAGAGGGCTGCGGCTAGGGCGAACGGGGCACGGGGGCGCTGCGCGAGAGTACTCATGCCCTCCACGCTCTCGAACCGGATGTTGCCGGGCTGTATGCCCCGGAGCATACGTTTTCGATACCTCCCGGCTCGTAGACTGCGAGCGTGCGGGTGCTGATCCTTGAGGACGAAGCGCTTCTCGCCGAGGCCATCCGCGACGGTCTGCGGCTGGAGGCGATGGCCGCCGACATCGCGCCCGACGGGAACACCGCGCTCGAACTGCTCTCGTACAACACCTACGACGTCGCCGTGCTCGACAGGGACGTGCCGGGGCCGACCGGCGACGAGGTCGCGCAGTCGATCGTGGCATCCGGTTCGGGGATGCCGATCCTCATGCTCACCGCCGCTGACCGGCTCGACGACAAGCAGACCGGATTCGAGCTGGGCGCCGACGACTACCTCACCAAGCCGTTCGCGCTGCGCGAGCTCGTGCTGCGGCTGCGGGCGCTCGCCCGCCGCTCCGCGCACGCCGCCCCGCCGGTGCGCGAGCTGGCCGGGCTGCGCATCGATCCGTTCCGACGGGAGGTGTTCCGCGACGGCCGCTACGTGCCGCTGACCCGCAAGCAGTTCGCGGTGCTCGAGGTGCTGGTCGCCGCGGACGGCGGCGTCGTCAGCGCCGAGGAGCTGCTCGAGCGAGCCTGGGACGAGAACGCCGACCCGTTCACCAACGCCGTCCGCATCACGATGTCGGGGCTGCGCAAGCGGCTCGGCGAGCCGTGGGTGATCGTGACCGTGCCCGGCGTGGGATACCGGATCGACGATGGCGCGTAGCCGCGGGATGTCGGTGCGGGCGCGGCTCGCACTGAGCTACGCCGCCGTCATCGTGCTGACCGGTGCGGCGCTGCTCACCGTGGTCTGGCTGTTCCTGCTGCGGTACGTGCCGCAGGGGTCCGGGTGGATGCAGGGCTCCGACGGCCGCCCGCGGGTCGTGCCGTCGCAGGGCGATCTCGTGCGTGCGTTCACGCCGCCGACGGTGGCGATGTTCGCGCTGCTGGTCGTGTGCGGGCTGGTCGGCGGCTGGCTCCTCGCCGGACGGATGCTGCGCCCGCTGGGCCGGCTGCACGAGGCTGCGGGGCTCGCGGCGGAGGGTTCCCTCTCGCATCGCGTCTCGCTGCCGGGGCGCGGCGACGAGTTCACCGACCTCGCGGACGCCTTCGACCGGATGCTGGCAGAGCTGGAGCGGCACGTCGGCGAGCAGCAGCGCTTCGCGGCGAACGCCTCGCATGAGCTCCGAACGCCGCTGGCGATCACGCGGACCATGCTGGAGGTGGGCGCGGCCGATCCCTCGGTCGACCGGGACGAGCTGCTGGCGCGGCTGGCTGCGGTGAACGCACGGGCGATCGGGCTGACCGAGTCGCTGCTGATGCTCTCGCGAGCGGAGGGCGCGGTGCGCTCGACCGAGAAGGTGGATCTCGCGCTGCTGGCCGAGGACGCGGTGGAGACGCTGGCGCCGCTCGCCGCGAGCCGATCGGTGGAGGTCGACACCGAGCTGTCACCGGCTGTGACGACCGGGTCGGCGGCGCTGCTGCAGCAGCTCGCGACGAACCTCGTGCACAACGCGATCGTGCACAACCTGCCGTCCGGCGGAGGGGTCGCCGTGCGCACGTCGTCGGAGGCCGACGCGGTCGTGCTGGTGGTCGGCAACAACGGCGCACGGCTGTCCTCGGAGGATGTCGAGCACCTCACCGAGCCGTTCCAGCGCGGCGCCCGCACGACGGAGCACGGAGAGGGTGTCGGCCTGGGCCTCGCGATCGTGGCATCCATCGTCCGCGCGCACAGCGGCGAGCTGTCGCTCGCCCCGCTCGCCGACGGCGGCCTCGTCGTGACCGTGCGCCTGCCCGCCTGACGGTGCGCCTCGGATGCTCCCTCCTCCTCGCTCCGGTCCCAACGGATGCGGGTCCGCCCGGCGAAACACCCGCAACGAGTGAGACCGGAGCCCCTTGGCGAGGCGCCGACGTAGGCTGACGGGATGACGGATGCCACGGTCGACAGCGTGCTCGCGGAGCTCGCCGCCCTCGAAGACCCGAAGGCGCGCGCCGTCAACGAGCGGCACGGCGACGACCACGGCGTGAACCTCACGAAGCTGCGCGCGGTCGCGAAAGCCGCGGGCACATCGCCGCAGCTGTCGCGCGAGCTGTGGGCGACGGGCGACACCGCCGCGCGCCTGGTCGCGCTGCTGATCGTGAAGCCGAAGGAGTTCTCGTCCGACGACCTCGACCGCATGATGCGCGAGGCGAACGGCCCGAAGGTCTCCGACTGGCTGGTGAACTACATCGTGAAGAAGTCGCCGCTGGCCGAGGAGATGCGACTGCGCTGGTTCGACGACGCCGACCCGGATGTCGCGGCATCCGCCTGGGCGCTCACCACGACGCGCGTGATGAAGGATCGCGACGGGCTCGACCTCGACGCGCTGCTCGACCAGATCGAGCGCGAGATGAAGGATGCCCCGGAGCGCCTGCAATGGGCGATGAACGAGACTCTGGCGAACATCGGCATCTACGACCCGTCGCGCCGCGAGCGCGCTCTCGAGATCGGTGAGCGCCTGCAGGTGCTGGCCGACTATCCCACCGCGCCCGGCTGCACGAGCCCGTTCGCGCCGAGCTGGATCGCCGAGATCGTACGCCGCCGCGAGGGCTGACAGCGCCCGCCCCGCCCGCTCGCCCGGCCCCCGCTCAGAGCGCGCGGAGCGGCGAGTGCACCTCGGAGGGGCGTGACACGTCAGGGGCGAGGATCGCCAGCAGGCGCACCAGCGTCGACATCCACAGCAGGGTGAGGCCGACCACGATCGCCTCGAGCGCAGTGATCGGGAACAGGTGCACGGCGAACGAGAGCACCACCGCGAGGATCACCACGGCGACGACGGCGACGGTCGTCGCGCGCAGGGTGCGCGAGCACTCCCTGGGCAGCACCAACGCGGTCGCGACGGCGGCAGCCACGAACAGCACCAGCGCTGCGGTCGCGGCGACGAAGTGCGCGGTGGGCACGCGGGTGATCGGAAGCAGTCCGACCGCGGCGAGCGCCGCACCAGCCAGGGCCCAGGCGATCACGACGAGTGCGATCCGGCGCAGCGCTCCGTCACCGAGCAGCCGGTGCAGGTCGCGGCCGATGTAGGAGCCGACCGTGGCGATCAGCAGGCCGGCGACCATCAGCGTGCCGTTGAACGCCCAGGCCCCCGCACCGCCGCCCAGCTGCGAGAAGTTCTTCTGCCACCAGAGCGGGTCGACGGCGGTGATCATGGCGAACATCGTGCCGATGATGAGGAACCCGAACAGCAGCGCTGCGAGGTCGGTGGTGCGCAGATCGACGCCGGCGGCGAACGCCAGCCGACCCGCGACGGCCGACGCGACACCGGTGAAGATGCCCCCGGCCAGCGGCACGAGCGAGATGTCGTGCAGGCCGTTGGCGAAGACCTCGGCGCCCAGCAGAGTGCCGAGCGCAGCGACGCCGCCGAAGGCGATCGTCACGGCGACCGAGGAGATGTCCGAGACCACGGTCTGCCAGCGCGGCATCCCGGAGGTCTCGCCGCGGCGGTGCATCAGGGTGCTGACCACGAACGCGGCGGCAGAGATCAGTCCCGCGACGAGGGCGGCGGGCATCATGATCGACCCTGGGCCGGCGAGCGGTCGCGGCGGTCCGAGCAGCAGCAGGGTGCCGAAGGCGGCACCGAGCACGAAGGATGCGGCCGTCACCCACAGGCCGCGGTCCTGCTCGCGCAGCGCCCGCTCCTTCTCCGCCCAGCCCCGCGCCTGCCCGTTCATGCCCCCATCGAACCATCGGTCGCCGACGTTCGCGGCCGCGCCGCTCCGCGCATGCACAGCCTGCTGGGGTCGCAGTTCGTCCCGCTTTCCCGCACTCATCGCGGGGCCAACTGCGACCCGAGCGCAGCGGACGCTGGCTGAGCGGGACGAAATGCGACCCGGACGCGGGCGAGCTCGGCACTCCGGCAGACTGACGTCGGCGCCGCCGCATTCGCCGCGACGCCCTTCGTCAGAAACGCCTCGGAGACAGACATCCCTGTCGCGCGCGCCGGATGTTCACCGCGTGTCAGTGCCGGAAGAGCCGCAGCCCGGTCTGCACGTGCGCGATGCCGTGCTCGGCGGCGGCCGCGGCGACCTCGTCGGTGCGCGTCGATCCGCCTGGCTCGACGATCGTCGAGACGCCGAACTCCGCGGCGTGGTCGACGTTGTCGCGGAACGGCAGGAACCCGTCCGACACGAGCGTCACGCCCGTGAGGTCCGCGCACCAGGCCTCGCGCCATCCGGCGTCCGCGTACCGTTCGGATGCCTCAGCGCCGAAGATCTCCGCGAACTCGGCGCGCTGCGCGCCGGTCATCTCGGCTCCGGCGAAGCGGATCTGCCAGTTCAGCCGGTCCTGCCGTCGCATGCCGTCGACCTCGGGCAGGTCACGCACGAACGCGTGCCGGCGCAGCCACCACACCCGCGCCTTCGCCCCGGCCAGACGCACGCAGTCCACCCGGTTCTGCTGCCCCGCTCCGATGCCGACCGCGGCGCCGTCGCGCACCAGCACGACCGAGTTCGACTGCGTGTAGCGCGCGGCGACCATGCCGAGCAGCGCGTCGCGACGGCCGGACTCGTCGAGCGCACCGTCCGGCAGCACGGCCGCGACGTCGGCGGCATCCCGGTCCTGCTCGAGCACGGCGCCGAGCAGTTCGCGGCGCTCCCGGAGCGGCGGCTCCGCGGCATCCGCTTCGAAGACGAGGAACCGTCCGGCGCGCTTCCCGCGGAGCATCTCGACGGCGCCCTCCTCGTACCCCGGCGCGATCACGGCGTCGCAGATCACGCTGCGCAGGAATTCGGCGGTCGCCGCGTCGACCGGCCGCGACAGCGCGACCACGTCGCCGAACGACGACTTCGGATCGGCGTCACGGGCGCGCACGTAGGCCGAGATCAGGCCGCCCTCGTCTGAGATACGCCAGGTCTCGGATGCCACCGCGTCGACCGTTCCGGCCACGGCCGCACCGGCCGGTGAGACGTGCTTGAAGGATGCCGCGGCGGGCAGCCCCGTGGCGGCATCCGCTTCGCGCACCAGCGCCGACGCGTTCAGCGCGTCGAGGTAGTTGATCATCGACGGCTCGCCGTTCAGGACCTTCGGTCCTCCGGTGACCTCGGCGGCCTGGTGCGGATTCATCCCGTAGCGCATGTGTGCTCCCATCGTTCCGATGGGCACCCAGGCGGTCGATGCCGTACTCCACGCTCCCCGCCGGTCACCCGGCCTCGCCAGTCGCGGTTCCAGGCTACCGGTCGAGCCTCGGGTCGCTGTCCCCGGTTGCCACACCCGGCATCCAGGTCGCGATTCGTCCCGGAATCGCCGCCACCCCGGCATCCAGGTCTCGATTCGGCACGCTTTCCCGGCGCCGTAACGGGACGAACTGCGACCCGAACGAACGACGAAAGACCCGAAGCGTGACGAATCGCGACCCGAACGAACGACGGATGCCGCCGCGCTACGCGCCGATGAACTCCTCGGATGCGCCGAAGTCGGGCTGCTCGCGGATCTCGACCGTCGAGCCGAGTCGGTCGGTGTCGAGCACGACGATCTCGTTGCGGCCCTCGCGCCACAGCGGACCGGGGGCGTAGAGCGTGACCTGCGGGCCGCGCTCCCAGTACTTGCCGAGCAGGAACCCGTTCAGCCAGACCATCCCCTTCGCACCGCCGGGGAAGGCCAGCCAGGCGTCGGCCGGTTCGGCGACGTCGAGGGTCGCGGTGGCGACGCCATCCACCCCAGCAGCTCCGTCGACTACCGGAGCCGACTGCGGCACGATCCGGTGCTCCCACCCGTGCGCGTACCGGCGGCCGATGAGCACGCCGCCGAGGATGCCCTTGTGCTGCCCCGTGTGCGCGCCGTAGTTGATGCGCCCGAGGCTCTCGACCACGATGGTGAGCACCGCGGAACCGCCCTCCACCGGCAGCGCCAGCTCCTGCGAACCGTCATGCTCGATCGTGCCGAGCCGCTCGCCGTCGAGGAACACCGTCGCGCGGTCGTGCAGATCGAGCACACGCAGCGTCGCATCCGCGGGGTAGGTCACGGATGCCTCGTACGCGACGATCCCGTCCTCCGCGCCGAGCTCCTCGAAGCTCAGCGGCATCGGCGCGGTCGCCACCACCGGCTGCGCGCGCACCACGTCGAGCAGCGACGCCCCCGGCGTCAGCTCAGCGGATGCCGCGGGCTGCCGCTTCGGGGCATCCGGAACCGGCGGCAGCGGAGCCGAGTGGAACGGGGCGAACGCCGCGCGCAGCGCGTGGAACTTGTCGTTCACCGTGCCGTCCTCGCCGATCGGGGCATCCGAGTCGTAGGACGTGATCGTGGGCTGGATGATCCCGTCGTGGTTCGCGCCTGCCCACAGCCCGAAGTTCGTGCCGCCGTGCGCCATGTAGATGCTGACCGAGCCGCCCTCGTCGAGCAGCTCCTGCACGGTGCCGATCATGCTCTCGGCCGAGCGCACGTGGTGCTGCTCGCCCCAGTGGTCGAACCAACCGCCCCAGAGCTCGCTGCACATCAGGTGGTGGTCGTCCCGGCGCAGCGCGACTGCGTCCTGCACGCCGGTGCCGAAGGTGAAGGTACCCATCGCGCCGTCGACGCTGCCGTTCCTGACCATGTCAGGGAGGGTGCCGTCGGCGGTCGTGAGCATCTCGACCACCCCCCGCGAGCGGAGTCCGTCGCGCAGGTGCTCGAGGTATGCAGCATCCGATCCGAAGGATCCGTACTCGTTCTCGACCTGGATCAGCCGGATGGGGCCGCCGTGCGCTGCCTGCAACGGCTCGAGCTGCGGGATCAGGGCGTCGTACCAGGCGTCCACCGCGGCGAGGAACCCGGCATCCGACGTCCGCAGCGCGCGCACCCGGCCGGACAGCCAGAACGGGATGCCGCCGTTCGACCACTCCGCGCAGATGTACGGGCTGGGGCGCACGAACACGTCCAGCCCCACATCGCCGGCGATGCGGATGAACCGCGCGACGTCGCGCCATCCCTCGAAATCGTAGGAACCCTCGACGCGCTCGTGGAAGTTCCACGCGACGTACGTGTCGACGGTGTTCGCGCCCATCGCCGCGAGGCGGCGCAGGCGGTCCTCCCACTGGTCGGGGTGGATGCGGAAGTAGTGCACGGCGCCGGACAGGATGCGGTGCGACTGACCGTCACGAAGGATCTGACCGTCTCGCCAGGTCAGCGAGGGTGCGGCGATGCTGGTCATGCGTCTCCCCAATAGGCAAATGTTTGCGTTCACACTATCTCAGCAGAACTTACGAGAATCCCCGAATCATCAGGGGTGGACCGCTAGCATTGCCCCATGTCGCCCCGCCGCCCGAGCGCCGATCGCGCCCCCAATCAGCTCGACGTCGCGCGCGCCGCAGGCGTCAGCGCGCAGACCGTCTCGCGCGTGCTCTCGGGCAACCAGAACGTGCGCCCGGAGACCGCCCGGCGCGTGCACGCCGCCGTCGAGTCGCTGGGGTACCGCATCCACGCCGCCGCCGCGTCGCTGGCGTCCGGACGGACCCGCATCCTCGGGATGATCCTGGTCTCGACCGACCGGTACTCCTCCGCTGCGCTGGCCGCGGGCGTCGAGCAGGCCGCAGCGGCGAACGGCTACACGGTGACGATGGCCGCCGTCCCCGACCACGCCTCCACCGATGCGTTCGTGCAGGCGTTCGACCGCCTGGAACGGCAGGGCGCCGAGGGCATCGTGCTCGGCCTGCCGGTCGAGCTGGACTCCCCGGCGATGCGGATGCGCACCGACCGCACCCCGTCGACGCGCACCGAGCGCGCGTCGCTCGACATGGACGCGCCACTCATCGTCGACCAGCATGCGATCGCCCGCCTCGCCGTCGAGCACCTGCTCGACCTCGGGCACAGTACCGTCTGGCACGTCCCTGCCGACGACTACTGGATCGAGTCCCGCCAGCGCCGCGAGACCTGGGAGCAGGTCCTCATCGAGCGCGGCATCACGCCACCGCCGGTCATCCCCGGCGACTGGACTCCCGAGTCCGGCTACCGCGCCGGCCGCACGATCGCCGCGATCCCGGATGCCACGGCCGTGTTCGTCTCGAGCGACGAGATGGCGTTCGGGCTGATCCGCGCCCTGCACGAGGCCGGGCGCCGGGTTCCCGAGGATGTGTCGGTGGTCAGCGTCGACGACATCGCGCTGGCCGCGTTCGCGTCCCCGGCGCTGACGACCGTGCGCCAGCCGTTCGAGGGCATGGGCCGCGCCGCCGCGCAGCGACTGATCGCGCACATCGAGGGCCGCGAGGACGCGAGCGCCCTCGACCTGCATCCCGAGCTCGTCATCCGCTCGTCCACGGCCGCGCCGCGCGCGTAGCCCACGCCGACGCCGACGCGGGATCCGCCTCCTCACGCGAGATCCACGCGAGATCCACGCGAAACCCGCATCCCCGCACGAGACCCATGTTCGGACCGCGGGTCTCGCGCAGAACTCGGGGTCTCGCGCATCCCCGGCTCCGGCATAAGGGAGCGGATGCCGCGCCTGCGGCACCCGCTCCCTGGTTTCACCTGCCCCGCGGGGCCACCTACGAGGCGCAGGTGAGCTTGGCGTCCGCCCAGTCGGCGTGATCGCGGTAGTTGACGCCGTTGGTGTCGACGTAGAGCTCGAGCTTCTCGACACCCGTCACGTCGACCGAGATCGGCGTGGCCGGGTCGTCCCAGGTGATCGACCCGGTGTCGTGCAGCACCTTTCCGTCTCCGATCACCTGGAAGATCACGTCGCCCTCGCCCTTCTCGTCCTTCGAGTCGTCCAGGCCGACCTTCGCGGTGAAGGTCGTGCACTGACCGCCGAGGAACAGGACCACCGAGGAGTCGGCGTGCGTGCCGAGGCCCTTGTCGAAGGTCACGCCGCCGATGGTGAGGGGCGTGCCGTCGCCGGCCGCGTCCTCGCCGTTGGACATGTCACGCTCCACCGGACCCCAGCCGTTCTTCTCGCTGAGGAAGGGCAGGTCGCTGACGAAGACCGTGCCCTTCGGCGCGGTGCCCGCACCGGGGTCCCCGCCGTCACCGCCACCGGGGTTGGTGGTCTCACCGCAGGTGAAGGTCGCGTCGGCCCAGTCGGCGTGGTCGTTGCCGTTGCCGTCGCCGCCGTCACCGACGATCAGCTCGACGTACTGGCCGCCGGTGATGTCCGCGGTCAGGTCGAACGTGGCGCTGGTCGGTTTCATGACCGGCGAGGTGACGACGGTCCTGCCGTCGACCTTCACCGAGAACACCACCGAGCCACGAGTGGGCTGCGCGTCATCGACGCCGACCTTCGCGGTGAACGTGGTGCAGTAGCCGCCGAGGAAGTACTTCACATTGCTCGGCGCGTGCGCACCCAGTCCCTTCTCGAAGACCACGCCGTTCAGGGTAAGCGGCTTGCCGTCGTCCTGCCCCTGCTCACCGTTGGACTGGTCGCGCTCCACGGGACCCCAGCCGTTCGTGGCGCTGACCCAGTCGTGGTCGCTCGCATAGACGGTGCTGGTGGGCGGCTTGGGCAGGGTCTTCACCTGGGTGGTGCTCTGCACGGTCCTGGTGCCGATCGGGTCGACGGTCGTCGTGTACGTCGCCGTCGCGGCGACGTCGTACGAGCCGTCGGCGGATGCCGGTGCCGTGATGCGCCACTGGGTGACCAGCGTGCCCTTGGGCGCGATCGTCGCGGCGGTCGCCGGGGTCACAGCCTCTGCGGTCCACCCCTCGGGCACGGTCAGCTTCACCGAGACATCCGAGATCGCGGCCGACTCGTCGGACGTGAACGTGGTCGTGTACGTGCTCGGCGTGCCTTGCTGGATCACGTCGCCGGTGAGCTTCCCGCTCAACTGCGCGCATGCGGGGATCGCGTCGGACTCGCCCAGGTCCTCGACGAGGAAGTCGTCCAGGATCAGGTCGGCGTCACCGCCCGCGATGCGCTCCAGGCCGACGAAGGTGTCGCCGCAGGTGCTGGCGTCGACGATCTGCTCGAACCGCGTGGTCTCGTGCACGGCGCCGAAGGGCGTGCGCTGGGTGACGCGCGGACCGGTCGCGGAGTCGTAGCCGGTGACCCAGGCGTACTGCCCGGCCTCGGTCGACTGGTGGTCGAACGAGACGCGATAGCGGTGCCCGGACTGGAACGGCACGGTGTACTCGCTGGTGCGGTACACCAGGCCGGAGTTCTCCTGGTGCGCCATCAGCGACCAGTCGCCGTTCAGGATGTTGTCGATCTGGCGACCGTTCCATCCCTTCTGGGTGAAGTCGTTGCGCTTCGCGATGTGGGTGCGAGGGTCGTTGGCGCCGCCTGCGGCGCCCTTGAGGAACGGACCCCATCCGGCATCCACGTCCTCGAAGTCCTCGCTGGCGATCACTCCGTCGCCGAGCTCGGGCGCCTTCGCCTTCACGATGCGCACGTTGTCGATGCGCACGGACGCGTCGCCGTCACCGGCGCCGATCTTCAGCGTCGGGCGGGTGCCGTCGGCCGGGATCGTGAACGGCACCTTCAGGCGCTGCAGCGTGGTGCCGTGCCATTCATCGGCACCGACGTAGTTCTGCGCGTTCGAGGAGTCGATCGCGACATCGGCATCCGCTCCGCCCGGCACCTGCACGCCGAGCTCAACGTCGCGGGTCTTGCCCTTGTCGATGCCGACCCACGCGCTGGCGGTGTACTCGCCCGCGGGCAGCTCGCCGAGGCGCTGCTGGACGGATGCCTCGCCTGCGCCGAACAGCGCCGCGCGGCGGCCCAGCTGATCGCGCTCGATCGTGACCTCGCCGGCCGGGTTCCATGCATCCAGCGTCGTCTCGTTGAAACCGGGGTCGACGACCGGTGTGCTCTGACCGAAGCGGGTCTTCTTCGGCAGGCTGCTGCCGGCGTCCGTCTTCGCGCCGGCGGCGAGCACGTAAGGCTGGCCGGCCTGCGCGTCGATCGTGACCTTTCCGTCCACGACCGGCACGTCGGCGACCTTGGTGCGGCCGCCGTCACCCAGCGAGAACAGCTGAAGCGTCGCGTTGCCTGCGAACTCCTTCGTGAGGGTCCACGTGGTGCTGCCGCCGGCGGGGTTGTAGTGGTAGAGCTTGTCGGTCTTCCCGCCGTCTTTCGACGCCCACGGCAGCAGGTAGCTGCCGCCGTGCAGCACCTCGGCGCCGCCGACCGTGATCGACCGGCTCGCGGCATCCGTGCCCGTGACCCGTACGCCGCCCTCGAGGTCGATCGCCTCATCGGTCCAGCGGGTGATCTCGTGGTGCTGCAGGAACTTGGCCGGCACGTTCGCCGTCCACACGTTCTTCAGGAAGCCGTTGAAGTCGTTCTGGCCGGTCCAGCCCTCGAACTCGACGATGTGGCTGGTGCCGAGTCGCGGGTCGGGGTTCCAGACGTCGGCCTCGGTGTTGTTCACGAACCGCAGGATCTGCGAGTTCACGCCCTTGTTCGACGACCCGCCGTAATTCTCGTCGTTGGCCCAGTGCGACCAGGTGTTGTTGGCCGGCAGCTTGTCGGCCCACTCCGAGCCGACGCGGAAGCCGTGGTCGATCAGCGACTCCTGGATCTTCTTGGCCAGCCATCCGTACTGGTAGTAGACGTCGACGTACACGAAGTCGAGGTTGTCGTTCGTGGCATCCGCCAGCTCGCCGATGCGCTTGTCGAGACGGCCCGAGTTCGTGTCGAAGCGCTGGTCGATGTAGTACGACTGGTCGAGCCAGTTCCAGCCCTTCGCCTTCGGGTCCATGATGTCGTCGCTGAACGAGTTGGCCTCTGGGTAGATCTCGGTGGCGTTGATGTGCACGCCGAAGGAGGCGTTCCACTTCTTGCCCGCCTCGAGGGCGTCGTTGAGCTCGTCGAGGCCGCCGGCGCGCTCGTTGAAGTTGTCGCCGTAGTCGGTGTTCGCCGAGTCGTGGCCCTCGCTGGTGTAGCCCTTCAGCATCGCGACCTGGCCGAGTCCGTCGGTGTTCAGCGCGATGCGCTTGACGTCGTCGAGCGTGCGCAGGAACGGATGCGTGGCCTGCGAGGCGAAGTTGAACGGGATGTGCGTGATGACGTTGTCGGGGGTCTGGTCGCCCTTGAACGGCGCGACGCGCAGGTCGCGCAGGGCGATCGCGCCGTCCTGCCAGTCGACCGCGCCGTCGGCGTTGGCGTCGGGGGTGATGGCGACCTTGACCCAGGGCAGCTCCTCGGGCTCGGGCGCGTCCTTCGCGCGGTACAGCCACTGGCCGCTGGAGATGCCGATCTCGACGTCGTCGCCGTCCTTCACGGCCTGACGCCAGAAGTTGCCGGAGTCCTTGTTCGCCGGGCCGCTCGAGGTGTCGTACATCGCGTTGGTGGTGAACGCCGCGGCGAGCTGGCCGGTGTTCGCGATGACCGTGTTCGACGACACGGGTGCAGCGTCCACGGGGGTCTGCGCGGTCACCGGGATGAAGGTGTCGCCCGACTTCGCGCGGTCGACGGAGAGGTTGGCCGCGGCGACCGCCGAACCGGCGTCGGCGGACGACACGGTCACGAGGTTCTGGCCGGGGATGCGCAGGGTCGCGACCTTCTTGCCGGGGTCCTGGATGTCGGTGAACTTCAGCGTGACGACGTTCTTCTTCACGCTGAGGCGCGCGGTGAGGCGCACGCCGTCGAGGGCGGTCGGGGTGAGGACGTACTCGACCGTGCTGTCGTCGACCCGGCTGGATGCCACGGACACGGGCTGTGCGGTGCCGTTGATCTCGATCGAGGTGAGCGCGGTGTCGTTGCCGCGCATGACTGCGCCGCTGGCGCGATCCACGTACTGGACGACCTGCGGGAAGGCTCCGGAGGCGTGCACCTCGAGCGCGCCGGTGCGCAGCACCAGCTCCGAGTCATCCGCCGCCCATGCGGGGGCCGTGCTGAAGGCCGACAGGCCGGCCGCGACGACCGCACAGGTCAGGCCCACCCCCGCCCAGCGTCTCTGCGTTGTCTTCACCCTGGTTCTCCTTCGAATCGGCGTTCGGTCACGATGATCGCAGATGATGTTTGCGGAAACAAGACCCGATGTTTGTTCGGAGTGTTGATTATCGCGGCGTTGGGGCGGTGACGCTGGCAGCGCTAACAGGAACAATGCGCAACCATGGGGCGAGTACCGTGGGCGGCATGCGCATCACCGCCGCGCTCCGCTCCGCGAAGCGCGCTCCCCTGCTGCAGGTGGTCAAGTCCGCCGTCGCGACGATCGTCGCGTGGCTGCTCGCGGGATGGCTGATCCCGGGGCCGCTGCCGATCTTCGCGGCCATCGCCGCCCTGCTGGCCGTGCAGCCGAGCGTGAACCAGTCGCTGTCGAAGGCGCTGGAGCGCAGCGTCGGTGTGATCGCGGGTGTCGTGATCGCCGTGGTGCTCAGCCTGCTGCTCGGACCGCAGAGCTGGGTGGTGCTCGCAGCGGTCGTGGTGGCGCTCGCCGTCGCCTGGGCGCTGCGCGCCTCGCCCGGCACGGGGAATCAGGTCGCGATCTCGGCGGTGCTCGTGCTGGCGCTCGGTTCGTCGAACCCCGACTACGCGCTCGACCGCATCCTCGAGACGCTGATCGGGGCCACCGTCGGATTCGTCGTGAACGTGTTCATCGTGCCGCCCGTGCTGAGCGGTCCAGCACGGCAGGATGTCGGGCTGCTGGGCCGCGAGGTCGCCGCGAGCCTCGACCGGCTGGCCGCCGCGCTGCCCATGACCCGCACGCCGGCGGAGCGCCAGGAACTCATGCTCGAGGTGCGGCTGCTGCGTCCGATGAAGGATGCCGCCGAGGCATCCGTCAAAGCCGCCGAGGAATCGCTCGCCCTGAATCCGCGCGGGTCCTCGCACCGCGAGGAGCTGCGTCAGGTGCGCGCGCTGCTCGACACCGTCTCGCCGATCGTCACGCAGGTGATCGGCATGACCAGGGCGTACTTCGACCACTACGAGGATTCGCTGTCATCGGATCCGACGGTGCGCGCCATCGCCGAGCAGCTGCGCCGTGCCGGGCACGACGTGCGACTGGCGGTGCAGGACGCCTCCGCCGCGCCGGATCCGGAGGCGCTGACGACGGCCATCCCGGCGCTGACGACTCCGCTCGTGGTGCGCGCGCCGGCATCCGATCACTGGATCCTGGTCGGATCGCTGATGGAGGACCTGCGGCGCATCCACGGCGAACTCGCCGGGGAGGCGTAGGTCAGCCCACCGCGGGTCCCCTCATCTGCTCCGGTCTCAACGGATGCGGGTCAGGCCCGCCCCGCACCCGCAACGAGTGAGACCGGAACCAGCGAAGGGGCGACTTCCATCAGCTCCGGTCTCAACGGATGCGGGTCCGCCCCGCACCCGCAACGGGTGAGACCGGAACCGGCGAAGGGTCGACCCCGAGCATCCGTCAGACCGCACCGCGGAGCACGGCGTCGACGGCGTAGCGCAGCTCGGCGCGCACGTCGGTGACGTCCTGCTGCTCGGCGCCGGCCAGACGCGGGAACCGCTCGGCGACGGCCCGGCCGAGCCAGGCGGGCGGCGGGGTGCCGTTGGTGGTGCGCTCGAGTGTCGCGTAGGTGCGGATGAGACTGTCCAGCAGCATCGCGAGCCGCAGGGCGTCGACCGGCGCGTCGTCGGCGATCGCCGCGAGCAGCGCATCGATCCAGGCGTAGGCGCGCGGCTGGGTGGGCATGCCGGTCGGCTTCACCTCGCAGAGCCACGGATGCTGCGCATATCTGTCCGCGAGCAGCTCGGTCCACGTCCGGCAGCGGTCCTGCCATCCGTCGCCCTCGATCGCGGGCGGGTCGCCCACCGCCGAGTCGATCATCAGCTCGATGAGCGTGGCCTTGGCGTCGACGTAGCGGTAGAGCCCGGTCGTGGTCATGTCGAGGCGCGCGGCGACGCGGGCGAGTGAGATGGCCTCGAGACCGATCTCGTCGGCGAGCTCGACGGCCGCAGCGGCGACCTCGGCGAGAGTCCACCGCGCCTTCGGCCCCTTCGCCGCGGGGGGTTCGATCCCCCAGAGCTGACGAAGTGCGCGATCCCCTTGACTGTGCATGACATTCACTGTAACGTCTCCATTCAGTGAACGACGTTCACAGTAAGACTTTCCGACCAAGGAGCACATCATGACGAACTTCCTCATCACCGGCGCATCCTCCGGGATCGGGGCCCGGGTCGCGGCGATGCTCGCCGCGCAGGGTCACACCGTCATCGGCGCCGCGCGCAACACCGCTGCGATCGCCGAGATCGACGGCGTCCTCCCGGTGCCGCTCGACCTCACCGACGAGACCACGATCGCCGACGCCGTCGCTCTGGCCACCGCCGAGACCGGCCCGATCGACGTGCTGATCAACTGCGCCGGCTACGGCGAATTCGGCAGCGTCGAGGAGACCTCGCTCGAGGACGCCCGCGCCCAGCTCGAGGTCAACGTCGTCGGCGCCGTCGGTATGATCCAGGCCGTCCTTCCCGGTATGCGCGCCGCCGGCCACGGCCGCATCGTCAACGTGTCCTCACTGGCCGGCGAGTTCGCCGCGCCGCTCGGAGGCTGGTACCACGCATCCAAGTTCGCCCTCGAGGCGATCTCCGACTCGCTGCGCGGCGAGGTCGGTCAGTTCGGCATCGACGTCACGCTGGTGCAGCCCAGCTACGTGGCGACCGACTGGCACGACACTGCGATGGAGCGGCTGGAGCAGGCATCCGGCCGCGGGCCCTACGCGGCGATGACCGCCGCGATGCGCACCTACTTCGCCAGCCCGGCGCTGGCGAGGCAGACGTCGAGCGTGGATGCCGTGGCCGAGCTGATCGTGAAGGCCGCGACCGTCGCCCGTCCGAAGACCCGCTACCGGATCGGCCCCGGCGCAGGCATCGCCGTCGCCCTCGCCACCGTGCTGCCGGATCGCGCCTTCGACGCCATGACCCGCAAGCAGTTCGGCTACGCCGCCTGAGCCGTCGCCGCAGCGGCATCCCGGTACGCACTCCCGTCGCAATCCAGCACAGTCACGAGGCTCCACACCGTGCCCGAATGCGACTGGAACCGCACCACACCGCGCCAGCCCGCACTCCCGTCGCAATCCAGCACAGTCACGAGGCTCCACACCGTGCCCGAATGCGACCGGAACCGAGCCGCGACGAGCACCCCGCGCTCAATCCGCTGTGTCAGGCCGCCCCGTCCGCGCGACGTGGTCGCGGGCGTGCGCGGCCGCCGCGGGCAGGTCGTCGAAGAGGTGGTTCTGGTGGCGCAGGGATGCCAGCACGCCGACGCGTTCGGCGACCCGCAGGTGCTGTGGCTGGATGCCCTTGACCAGCGCCGTGATCCCCCGCCGTTCCAGCGAGACGATCATGTCGGTGATCACCTGGGCTCCGGTGGCATCGAGGATCTGCAGCTGCGACATCCTGATCACGACCACCTCGATGTCGCGCAGTGAGCTCACGCGTTCCAGCATCCGCTCCGCAGCACCGAAGAACAGGGCGCCCTCGAGGCGGAACACGGCGATTCGCTCGTCGCCGGGCTGCGCGGCGCCGGGCAGCTCCTCGCGGTGCACGCCGCTGGCCTTCGCCAGCTGGCGCAGCGCGAAGAAGCCCGCCGCGAGCAGACCGATCAGCACGGCGTATATGAGGTCGACGCTCACCGTGACGATCGCGGTGATGACGAAGACCACGGCATCCGACCTGGTGGATCCCATCACGGCGCGCACGGTCGATGGCGCGATCATGCGGCATGACGTGACCATCAGCACCCCCGCGAGCGCCGCAAGCGGGATGTGCGAGACGACGGAGGCTCCGACGAGCACGATCGCGAGCAGCAGCAGCGCGTGCACGATGGCGGCCACCCGGGTGCGCGCTCCAGCACGGATGCTCACCGCGGTCCGCGCGATGGCGCCGGTCGCCGGCATCCCGCCGAACAGACCGGAGGCAATGGATGCCAGGCCCTGGCCGACCAGCTCGCGGTCGGCGTCGTACGGGCCGGTGTCGGAGATGCTCGCAGCGACTCTTGCCGCGAGCAGCGACTCGATGGCGGCGAGCGCGGCGACGGCGAGCGCAGGCCCGAGCAGGGAACCTGTGTGTGAGAAGTCGGGCAGCGTCGGTGCGGGGAGCCCCGACGGCAGTTCGCCGATGACGTCGACGGGGAGACCGACCAGGGCGGCGAGGAGTCCGGTGACGACGATCGCCAGCAGCGACCCCGGGAACTTCGGGGCGATCTTCAGCGAGACCAGCATGATCGCGACGACGATCGCGACCAGCAGCAGCGACCAGCCGGCCTTCGGCCAACTCGCCGTGAGAAGCGATTGGACGGCGGCGACCGCGGCGTTCGTGCTCTCGCCCGGCTTCGTGCCGGTCGCGGTAGGCACCTGCTGCAGGAAGATGATCACCGCGATGCCGAGAGTGAATCCCTCGATCACCGGCCACGGGATGTAACTGATCGTGCGGCCCAGCCGCAGGATGCCGGCAAGCAGCACCATCGCGCCGGCGAGCAGGCAGATCAGCGCCAGGGCGCCCGTGCCCTGCGCGGCCATGATCGGCGCGAGCACGACCACCATCGCGCCGGTGGGCCCGGAGACCTGCACGTTCGATCCGCCGAACACCGCCGCGACGATGCCCGCGATGATCGCGGTGACCAGCCCGCTCTCCGCCCCGGCGCCGGAGCTGACACCGAATGCGAGGGCGAGCGGCAGTGCGACGATGCCGACTGTGAGGCCGGCGAGCAGATCTCCGCGCCAGGTGCGCGGAACCGCGCGGTAGTCCGTCCGCGAGGGGAGCAGCGCGAGGAGCCCGCGGGGGCTCATAACCGGACGGCGCCGGCGAGAGCGGATGCCGGCACCGCAGCATCCGGGATCTCGGGCAGCTCCTCGGCAGCGGCGAACTCGTGCTGCGCGCTCTGCACGATCTCGCCGAGCAGCGCGCGAGCCACGCGCAGCAGGTCGGCGACCTGCGGGTAGGCGAGGCTGTAGTAGACCAGGCTGCCGCGCCGCTCGGACACGACGAGGCGGTTGCGGCGCAGCACGGCGAGGTGCTGCGAGACGTGCGACGCCTCGAGTCCGGTGTCGTCGAGCAGTTCCGAGACGGACACCTCGGGGGCGGC
This sequence comes from Microbacterium sp. MAH-37, assembly GCF_009758255.1. GTDB lineage: Bacteria > Actinomycetota > Actinomycetes > Actinomycetales > Microbacteriaceae > Microbacterium. The sequence continues at coordinate 295,091 of NZ_WSEN01000004.1, read as the reverse complement.
CGAGAGCACCTCGAGGATGCGGATGCGAATGGGGTGCGCGAGGCCCTTGAACAGGCCGGCCTTCACCTCGTAGAGCGGACGGGTCGGGTCGCTCAGCATCGACGCACCTCCTGAAATGATGACTTCATCATATCGCGATATCATCGGGGAATGGCCGATCAGCTTCCCCTGTGCCCCGAGTGCTCCAGCGACCTCGCCTACGAGATGGGCGCACTGCTCGTCTGCCCGATGTGCGGGCACGAGTGGTCGCCTGCCGACGCGGCACCCGCCTCTGAAGAGGTGCCGGCGGAGCGCGTCGTGAAGGATGCCGTGGGCAACGTCCTCGCCGACGGCGACACCGTCGTGGTCACCACAACGATCAAGGTGAAGGGGTCGCCGCAGGGCATCAAGGCCGGCACAAAGGTGCGCGGCATCCGCCTGATCGATCCGGTGAACGGCCATGACATCGACTGCAAGGTCGACGGCTTCGGCGCGATGCTGCTGAAGTCGAGCCTCGTCAAGAAGGCCTGACGCGGCCGCATCCGGCACGCGCTCAGCGCACGGTGATGCGGAAGGTCTGCGTCATCTGCTGGGCGGGGTCGTCGGGAATCTCGCCGCGGAACATGTACTCATAGACCAACGTGACCTCGCCCTCGCCGACGGCCTCGTAGGTGTCCGTCATCTCGGTGCGGCTGCCGGGGACGGCGGCGCCCCCCGACGAAGGCTCGGGCTGCTTCTCGACGAGCACCTCGGGATCGGGCTCCTCGGTCAGCACCCACGCGTCACCCACGCCCGAGCTCCACTCACCGAGGTTCACGAGAACCGTGTCGCCCTTCTTCACCGTCGCGCTCGAGGATCCTTCCCCGACTGTCGCGGCAGGCTCGGGCGTCGGCGTCTCGCTCGTACAGCCCGCCGACCCGATCGCGATCATCAGCACCACGGCCGCAGCGGCGGCGCGCACCCTCATCCGCATCATCGTCCCCCTCCGTGCTCACGCTACTGGAACCGGCCGGCGTGAAAGGATCGAGACATCATGACTCTCGATCCGAAGGCAGTGCGCGGCGCAGACCCGGATGCCGTGTACATGGCATTCGTCGAATGGGCTGAGGGTACCGGGATCAGCCTCTATCCCGCGCAGGACGAGGCGGTCATCGAGATCGTCTCGGGCAACAACCTGATCCTCAGCACCCCGACCGGCACCGGGAAGTCGCTCGTCGCCGTCGGCGCGCACTTCGCGGCCATGGCCGACGGCCGCCGCACTTACTACACGGCGCCGATCAAGGCCCTGGTCAGCGAGAAGTTCTTCGCGCTGGTCGACGTGTTCGGCGCCGAGAACGTGGGCATGGTCACCGGCGACTCGGCCGTGAACGCAGATGCTCCGATCGTGTGCTGCACGGCCGAGATCCTCGCGAACCTCGCTCTGCGCGAGGGGCCCGATGCCGATGTCGGCCAGGTCGTCATGGACGAGTTCCACTTCTACGGCGATCCCGACCGCGGCTGGGCCTGGCAGGTTCCGCTGCTCACACTGCCGCAGGCGCAGTTCATCCTGATGTCGGCCACGCTCGGCGACGTCACCGAGCTGGCCGCGGATCTCACCCGACGCACCGGCCGCGAGACCGCGGTCGTCACCGGCGTGGAGCGACCGGTGCCGCTGCACTACTTCTACGAGGTGACGCCGATCCACGAGACGATCGACGACCTGCTGCACACCGACCGCTCGCCGATCTACATCGTGCACTTCTCGCAGGCCGCGGCGATGGAACGGGCGCAGGCGCTCGCCAGCGCCAAGGTGGCCAGCCGCGAGCAGCGCGACGAGATCGCGGCGCTGATCGGCGACTTCCGTTTCACGACCGCGTTCGGCAAGACCCTGTCGCGGCTGCTGCGGATGGGCATCGGCGTGCACCACGCCGGCATGCTGCCGAAGTACCGGCGGCTGGTCGAGCAGCTCGCGCAGCGCGGGATGCTGCGGGTCATCTGCGGCACCGACACCCTGGGCGTCGGCATCAATGTGCCGATCCGCACCGTACTGCTCACCGCGCTGACGAAGTTCGACGGCACGCGCATGCGGCAGCTGAACGCCCGCGAATTCCACCAGATCGCCGGCCGCGCGGGCCGTGCCGGGTTCGACACCGCAGGCACCGTGGTCGCCCAGGCTCCGGAGCACGAGTCCGAGAACATCGCCGCGATCCGCAAGGCGGGCGACGACCCGAAGAAGAAGCGCAAGATCATCCGCAAGAAGGCGCCGGACGGCTTCGTCTCGTGGGGCGAGCCGAGCTTCAACAAGCTCATCGAGGCCGAGCCCGAGACCCTGACCTCGCACATGCAGATCACGAGCGCGATGATGCTGAATGTGATCGGACGCGGTGGCGACGTCTTCGCCAATATACGCGCGCTGGTATACGACAACCACGAACCGCTTTCGAAGCAGCGGATGCTGGCCCTGCGAGCCCTCGGGATCTACCGGACCCTGCGTGAATCGGGCGTGGTGGAGGACGGCCCAGACGGCATCCGCCTCACCGTCGACCTGCAGCCGAACTTCGCGCTCAACCAGCCGCTGTCGCCGTTCGCGCTGGCCGCGTTCGAGCTGCTCGAGCCGGACCCTTCGTCGGGCTCAGGGACCGGCCAGTTCGCTCTGGACATGATCTCGATCGTGGAGTCGACCCTCGACGATCCGCGCGCGATCCTCTCGCAGCAGGAGTTCATCGCACGCGGTGAGGCGGTCGCCGCGATGAAGGCCGAGGGCATCGAGTACGACGAGCGGATGGAGCTGCTCGAACAGATCACCTACCCGAAGCCGCTCGACGAGCTGCTGTCGGCGGCATTCGACACGTTCAGCGCCGCGCAGCCGTGGATCAAGGACTTCGCGCTGCATCCGAAATCCGTCGTGCGGGACATGTACGAACGGGCCATGTCGTTCGGGGAATATGTCGCCTTCTACAAGGTCGCGCGTTCGGAGGGCGTCGTGCTGAGGTACCTGTCAGACGCCTACCGCGCCGCGTCGCAGACCATCCCCGAGCACCTCAAGAGCGAGGAGCTGCGCGACCTGATCGAGTGGCTCGGCGAACTGGTGCGCCAGGTCGACTCCAGCCTGCTCGACGAGTGGGAGGAGCTCGTGTCCGGGCATCCGGTCGATCACGAGGACGGCCCGGTGGTGCCGCCGGCGCCCAAGCGGCTCACCACGAACGTGCGGGCGTTCCGCATCCTGGTGCGCAACGAGCTGTTCCGCCGGGTGCAGCTCGCCGCCCGCGAGGACCTCGACGCCCTCGCCGAGCTCGACCCGTCGTTCGACGGGTGGGAGGCCGCGCTGGACAGCTACTTCGCCGAGCACGACGAGATTCTCACCGGGGCGGATGCACGCAGCTCGGCGCTCCTGATGATCGAGGAGGGCGCCTCGTCGTGGGCGATCCGCCAGATCCTCGACGATCCGGAGGGCGACCACGATTGGGGCATCTCGGCCACCGTCTACCTCGCCGAGTCGGACGAGGCCGGCGAGGCCGTGATCACTGTGACGGGCGTGAATCGGCTCTGACCCGATGTCGTCCCCCGCGCGTATCGTCGGAGACAACGACAAAGGTGATGGAAAAGACGATGAAGATGACGAAGACGTATCAGTCCCCGATCCACCAGGGCATCGTGCCCGCCTATCTGCTGGCCAAGTTGGCGCAGTCCGAGCGGTACTCGACGGCGGCGGATGCCGCGCGGCAGACGCTCATCGCGGGACGGCCGCCGTTCCGGTCGCGGCTGGAGTTCTCGCTGGACGAGTCCGGCGGCCTCGTCGCCGAGGTGACGGCCGCCCCCGATCGCACGATCTCGGATGCGCAGGGCACCGAGACCCTGCCCGGCACGGTGGTGCGCAGGGAAGACGACGGACCGGTGACCGACGTGACGGTGAATCAGGCCTTCGACGGCCTGGGCGCCACCTTCGACATGCTGCTCGAGGCGTTCGAGCGCAACTCGCTCGACGGTGCCGGCGCCCCGCTGAACGCCACGGTGCACTACGGCCAGAAGTACGACAACGCCTTCTGGGACGGTGCCCGCATGGTGTTCGGCGACGGTGACGGCGAGGTGTTCCAGGGATTCACGCGGTCGGTGTCGGTGATCGGCCATGAGCTGGGACACGGCGTCATCCAGACCTCGTCCGGCCTGGAGTACCAGGGCCAGCCCGGCGCGCTGAACGAGTCGATCGCCGACGTGTTCGGCGCCCTCACCGAGCAGCACCTGCTCGGGCAGACCGCCGATCAGGCAAGCTGGCTGATCGGTTCCGACCTCTTCACTCCTGCGGTCCAGGGTCGGGCGCTGCGCGACATGCTGAACCCCGGCACCGCGTACGACGACGATGAGCTCGGCAAAGACCCCCAGCCCGCGCACATGCGTGACTTCGTCACTACCACCGAGGACAACGGCGGCGTGCACATCAACTCCGGCATCCCGAACCGCGCGTTCGCCCTCGCGGCGACCACGCTGGGCGGCCACGCGTGGGAAGAGGCGGGCACCGTCTGGTACCGCGCGCTCACCGGCGGGCTGTCCACGACGGCCACGTTCGCGCAGTTCGCCGACGCGACACTGGTTGCGGCGCGCGAACTCGGCGATAACGTGGAAGAGGCGGTCCGCAACGGATGGATCGCCGTCGGAGTGATCGAGGATGCCACGAGTCGAATCGCCGGATGACGCGTCTGCCGGCGTACTGGCGGTGCTCGTCGTGCGCACCGGCGGAATCGCCGGCATCCGCCGCCGGTGGCGGGTCGACCCGGCCCCTGACGAGGAGCAGCGCTGGGTGGAGCTCATCGAGAGCTGCCCGTGGGATGAGCCGGAGCCGGAGTCCCCGCTCGGCGCGGATCGGTTCACCTGGCTGATCCAGGCCACAACCCGGCATGACGAGAGACGCCGCGAGATTCCGGAGCCGGCCCTGGTCGGCGCTTGGCGCGACCTCGTCGACGCCGTCCGGGACGCCCCGCGGGAAGACCGGGCCGACCACTCGACGAACGAGGGACAATAGCGGCATGGGTCTTTTCCAGCAGCGTCCTGAAGAGGAACAGAACGAGTGGGCCGGGCTTCCATCCGAGCCACTCGACGCGCAGAGCGCCGCCGAGCAGCTCGATGCCCCGCCCACGGCATCCGATCTCTTCGGCGTCAGCGGCGGCCCGCTCTACACGTCGGTCGTGTTCCCGGTCGCTCCTCCCGCGCCGGAGGCGGCGGATGTCACCGCGAACGGCGACGGCGACGACTAGCCGCGCTGCCGGCGCAGGATCGCAGCCAGCGCCGCACCGACGACGCCGATCACGGCGGCGACGACCACCGGCAGCCATCCGATCGCGAGCGCAGCGGGGAACACCTGCATGCCGGCGGAGGCCATCTCGCTGAGATCGCCCGCCAGCACCCGTGATCCCAGCGCGTACTGGACAGCGGTGAACGCGGCCGGCGCGATCCACAGTGCACTCAGCCCGAGGAACCAGACGATCAGGCGGGTCGGCGGCATCACTCCGCACCAGGCGAGGGCGAGGCCGACGACGACGGCCGGCAGCCAGCGCAGCACCAGCAGCACGCCCTGCGGAATGCCCATCGGTCCCGAGAGCAGCTGCACCCACATCCCGATCCATGCCGCGAGCGGCACCGCGGCGAGCGCGATGCCCAGTGCGGCCGGTCCGCTCGACGGACGGGAGATCAGCCAGTAGCCGACCTGCGCGAAGCCGACGGCGATGATCGCTCCGGCGAGCAGACCGCCGAGATACCACCAGGCCCGCTTGTCGTCGAGGTCGAGTCCGCGTGCGTCTGCGATGAAGCTCTGAGTCACGACGACGATGTGCCCGATCAGCACGCCGAGCGCGATCGGCCAGGCGGCCCAGGTGCGGGCGAGGATACGGCGGGCGAGACCGGCGAAGACGCCGCCCATCACGATCAGCACGAACATGCTGGTCGCGTAGTACTGACTCACCGGCAGCAGTGAGAAGGGCATCTGGAAGCGCTGCACCTCGGTGCGCCACAGGTTCTGCACCGGAAGGATGCCGCCCCCGGCGATCCACGGTGCGATCCCCGCGGCGACCGCCACGATCCCAAGCGCCGTCCCCGCGAGAGCATTGCTCTGCTGCGGGGCGTGCGCCGGGGCATGGACACTCATGCTCCCAAAGGTGTCACGACATGCTGGGGTAGTCCTGGGTGAAGCCGGTCACCGCGCTTCGCCCGGGGAGGGCCACCGGCCGGTGCGCTCCTTGAACCGGATCGCGGCGAGCGTCGGCGACATGTCGAACACCGCCGGGTTCACGCGCAGCCGGGTGCCGTCCGCCGCCCGCAGCTGCAGGCGCGAGCGCCATCCGTTCTCCGAGACAGCGAAGGTGGTGATGTCGCGATACGTGATCGTCCCCTCCCGGCCCAGGAACGTGCGGAAGCGCACACGATCGGCATCCGGCTGCACGTACCGATTGCGGTGCATCAGCAGCACGAGCAGTCCCAGGACGAGGGCGACGACCGAGCCGATCCGCATCGGCACCGGGTCTGTGCCGGGCCGGGCCGAGAACCCGGCCAGTCCGAAGCCGAGCCCCGCGATCAGCAGCAGCCACCCGATGAGGGGCACGACCAGTGGCATCCGCTGCTGTTTCGGCCCGGTGGTCTGCGGGGCGGGCTTGCGGAACATCCGCATGACCATGCCGATCACGAGCGCCACGACGAGTGCGATCAGCAGGAACTTGACGACGATGCCCACGTGCCGACGCTACCAGCGGAGAATGTCGCAAATGGTCGCTTCCCCGCGCCGGATGCGGCAAACAGCGACACTCCTCAGAGACGAAACCCGGGGCAGCAGCGGGCTCACCGGTCCGCGGTGAGGAACTCGGTCGCTGCGTCGCGGAATCCGCGGGATGCCGGAGTGTTGAAGTGGTGGCGGCCGGGGACCTCTATCAGCCGGCCCTCCGGGGTCACCTCGGCGAGGCGACGAGAGCCCTCCAGGATGGTGTCCTCGGTGCCCGTGACGAACAGCACCGGCACCTGCGGCGCGTTCTCGGGGTGCGCGATGATCGCGTCGTTGCGCATGCCCCGGGCGAGCGCGAGCAGGGCGCGCAGATCGTTGCCCGGTACGCGCTCGGTCAGCTCGATGTAGCTCTGCGTGACGGGATCGCTGATCGGGGCGCCCTCGTCGAGGTGGGCCTGCACCTCTTCGAGCACGATGCGGTCGAGGGCGGTGCCGTCGGGTACGCCGCCGAGCACGGCCCGATCGATGCGGTCCTCCAGGTCGAGCATCACCTGCCATCCGACGCGGCCGCCCAGCGAGTATCCGAGGTACGACGCGGTGTCGACGAGGTACGTGTCGAGCACGGTCTCGACGTCGGCGGCGAGGGTCCGCAGGCTGTACGCGCCGGCCTCGTGCGGCTTCTCGCTGCGGCCGTGTCCGCGCTGGTCGATCCCGATCACCCGCAGGCCGGATGCGGCCAGCCGGCGCTCCAGCCCGGTGAGCACCCAGTTGTCGTGGGTGTTGGACGCGAATCCGTGCACCATGACCACGACGGGAGCGTCGAGATCGCCCCAGGTGTACGTCGCCAGACTCGTGCCGTCGGCCGTGTACACGCGCTGTGGATCGGGCATCTGCAGTTCGGAGAGGGGAAGGGCCATGACATCATTCTGCTCCCGTGCCGGGTCGCGCCGGCTCGGGGCGCGGCTGCCCGGCATCCGCTCGCCGGTTTGTCGGAGAAACGCAGGATGTCGGAGGGATTCACAAAATCCCTCCGACATCCTGCCGATCTCCGACGCGGTGCGCGACGGCGCGCCGCGAGAAGCGGATGCTACGCCACGAGCACCGACCGCTCGAGGCGGTCGTAGCCCGCCTCCATGCCGTCGATCATGCCCGTCGCGAGGATCATGTCGCGGGTGTCCTTGTCGGGGTACTCGATGAGGATGGTGATGAGAGTGGCGCCGTCCTCCTCGTAGAGGCTCAGGTCATTGAGGGTGGACGGCCCGTCGGTGCCGATCATCATCTCGGTGGTGACCGCGCGGCGCGGGGCGTCGATGAGCAACACGTCGCCCTCGAAACCGAACGGCTCGCCCTCGGTGTCGCCCACCGGCGCCCACGAGGTGCGGTAGTGCTTGCCGACCGTGTCGGCCGGGATATCCTCCGTCATGACCCAGCCGTCGGGTCCGGTCATCCACTGCTTGGTGAGCTCCGGATCCATGTGCGCGCGCCAGACCATCTCGCGCGGGCCGTTCACCAGGCGGGTGATGCGCACGTGGGTGTCGTCGAGCAGCTCCAGGCGGGTGCCCTTGCCCTGGGCGTACTCGCGCAGGTCCTGCAGCACGGCGTCGAGCTGGCCCATCGCCTGGCGGGTGCCCTCGATGACGCCCATCTCGACGACCTGCTGCAGTGCCTCGACCGAGTCGAAGTGGCTGACGCAGACCATGCGGGTGCCGCCGTCGGTCTCGGTGAAGTCGTATGTCATGCGCATCGCGGGGAAGCCGTCGAGCGGTTCGCCGGCGTCGTCCACGAAGCAGTCCAGAGCCTCGAAGCGGTGCGGCGCGTCGATGGTGAGGAACTCCCAGCGGCCAGAGGACTTCTCCCCCTGCGGGCTGGTCATGTGGTACTGCGCGAAGCCGCCCGGCCGGTGGTCGAAGCTCGTGAACGTGGCCGGCCAGCCCGGAGGGCCCCAGAAGCGCTCGAGCTGCTCCGGCGTCGAGTACGCGTCCCAGACGCGCTCGACGGATGCCGCGAACTCGGCGGTCACGGTGAGGGTGAGGGCCTCGGGGTCGTTGGTGATGTCGATGACGGGCATTGTCATTCTCCTTGTTCCGGTCGTGCGGTTTCGTTGTCGGATGCCGGTGCTGCCAGCAGGTCGTCGAGACGGGCGATGCGTGCACGCCAGAGTTCCTCGTAGCGGGCGAGCAGTGCCTTGGCGCGGGCGATCATGTCGGGATTCGCGCGGACGAGCCGCTCGCGTCCCTCGGCGCGCTTGATGACCAGCCGTGCCTCTTCGAGGACGGCGACGTGCTTCTGGACCGCGGCGAACGACATGTCGTAGTCGCGGGCCAGCTCGGAGACGGACTGCTCGCGATCGATGGTCCGGCGCAGGATGTCTCGCCGGGTCGACGTCGCCAGTGCGTGGAACACACGGTCGATCTCCGTCTCGCTCAGTTCTGTTTGTGCAACCATTTGGTTGTATGTTATGACGAGCGGATGCCGGTGTCAAGACCCTTCTTCTGTCCGGAGACGTCCGTAGTCTCGGACCATGACGGAACTCACCCAGCCCACCGGCCGCGAGCCCGCCGTCCGCGCGATCCCGAGGGACGACGGCACTTCGCCGCGCGCGCTCGTGCTCGGCGCCACCGGCTACATCGGCGGGCGCCTCACACCCCGACTGCTGAACGCCGGCTACGAGGTGCGCGCGCTGGCCAGGGATGCGGCCCGCGCGGCTTCCCTCCCCTGGGGATCGGAGGTCGAGATCGTCGAGGGTTCGGCAGAGGACGAGGATGCCGTCGCCCGGGCGATGCACGACGTCGACGTCGTCTACTACCTGGTGCACGCAATGGGCGCCGGCAAGGGCTTCGAAGAGGCGGATGAGCGGGCAGCGGAGACCGTCGCCTCCGCCGCAGCATCCGCCCGCGTCAGCCGGATCGTCTACCTCGGCGGCCTCCATCCGGACGGCATCCGGCTGTCGCCGCACCTGCGCTCGCGGGTGCGGGTCGGCGAGATCTTTCTCTCCTCGGACGTGCCGACGCTCGTGCTGCAGGCGGGCGTGGTCATCGGATCCGGGTCGGCCTCGTTCGAGATGATCCGCCACCTCACCGACGTGCTGCCGTACATGCCCGCACCGAAGTGGGTGCGCAACCGCATCCAGCCGATCGCGATCCGCGACGTCCTGCACTACCTCCTCGCCGCCGCACGCGTCGATCCGGCGGTGAATCGCGCGGTCGACATCGGCGGACCCGATGTGCTGCGCTATGGACAGATGATGAACGGGTACGCGGTCGAAGCCGGCCTGCCGCAGCGCGCCATCGCAGCGCTGCCCGTCCTCACTCCCGAGCTCGCGTCCCTATGGGTGAATCTCGTCACTCCCGTGCCGCGCACGATCGCGCGGCCGCTGGTCGCCTCGCTGCAGAACGAGTGCGTCGTCAAGGACCGCTCCGTCGACGAGATCATCCCGCCGCCGGACGGCGGGCTGACTCCGTATCGGCGCGCGGTCGCCCTCGCGCTGGGCCGCGTGAAGGCCGACTCGGTCGAGACCAGTTGGCAGGACGCGGAGGTCACCGGTGCTCCGAGCGATCCGCTGCCCAGTGATCCGGACTGGGCCGGCCGGACGGTCTTCACCGATGAGAGATCCCTGGAGACCACCGCGTCCCTGACGAACCTCTGGGCCGTGATCCTCGGGATCGGCGGGGAGAACGGCTGGTACTCGTCCGGATTCCTCTGGGCGGTGCGGGGCTGGATGGACCGGCTCGTCGGCGGGGTCGGACTCAGCCGCGGCCGGCGCAGCCGCAGCCGCCTCATGCCGGGCGACGCTCTGGACTTCTGGCGGGTCGAGGCCGTGCGGGCACCAGACGCGGAAGAAGGTGGCCTGCTGCGACTGCGCGCCGAGATGAAGGTGCCTGGCGCGGCGTGGCTCGAGCTGCGAGCCCGTCGGTCCGGCACCGGATCCAGATACGACCAGCGGGCGGTCTTCTTCCCGCGCGGACTCACCGGGCGGCTCTACTGGCTGGCGGTGCTGCCCTTCCACGGGCTGATCTTCTCGGGCATGGCGGCGCGCATCACGGCCGCGGCGGAGCAGTCGGCCGCACGCGACGAAGCCCGCGACAGCGCACCCGGCACTCAGACGTCTGCGACCTCCAGCGCGGCCTCGACCCCGAGATAGGCGGCGCTGCGACCTGCTGCCTTCTGGATCTCGGCCAGTTCCCGTTTGGTGAGCCGTCGGTACGGCGCGACCTCGAAGAGCACTCTGCGCGCGTCGACGGTCCGACGCATGCCGGCGACGAGCTGGCCGTCGCAGAGCACCATGCCGGTCGAGGTCTCACGCCCGCGCGGCACGATGCCCTCCGCATCGAGGGTCCAGCGGGAGTCCTGATAGCCGCGGTACATCTCGTCGAGGATCTGCAGCAGATGCGCGCGTGCGGGCGTCGGTGCCGGCACGCTCGCCGGAGCGTGCCAGTACGTGCGCTCGTCGTGTTCGAAGAACTCCAACTGCTCCGAGACGGCGGCGATCCCTCGCCTGGCGTCTGTCAGCGTGAGCGTGGCCCAGTACGCCAGGTCGCGGTCGGTGGCCGGGCCGTGCGATCCGAGGTACCGGAACGCAAGGCGCGCGAGAGCCTCGTCGCGATCGATCGTCGAGGATGCCGGCACGCGCTCGTCCATGAGCGCGTAGGTGTGCTGGCCGTCGCGCGGCACGCCGCTGCTCAGCAGCAGGTGGAGCTCGAGTCTGCCCAGCAGCAGGGTCAACTGCTGCGACGGCAGGCCGAGACCGCGATCGGCGAGGGCGGACGCGATCTCGGGGCGGGTGAGGCCGGTACCGCCCGCGACGGCTTCCGCGATCGCGTCGGCGAGCTCGGTCATGCGATCCGCGACCGGTCGCAATTGCTGGTCGAACACCGGCAGCACCCGCGGCGCGGTGAGCTCGATCAGCCAGCGCGCGTCATCCGCATGCACGTAATGCCAGGTGGGGCGGAGCACGTGGGTGCGCACGATCCTGCCGGCCGCCAGCGACTGGGCGAGGTCGTCGCGGTCGGGCGATGCCGTGCGGGTCGCGACCGCCCAGGCGGACTGCGCCGGATTCTCGGCCTGCACGGCGAGCATGGTGCGCACGACGCTCTCGGCGTCGGCCATCGGGGCTTCGAGCAGCTGGGAGCGCAGCCGCCAGTGAGCGATGTCGCGGAGCGTCCTCGCCCCGGTGCCTCCCGCCGGTCTGTTCCTGGTCACGGTGTCATCCTGCCAGCACGCCCCGCGCGGCACGGCAGATTCCACCACGCGACTGGTGGAGAAGATCGCACTCGCCGCCATCGCCGCGGGCGCGACCAATCACCGTCGTCTGAGGTCGGTCGAGAAGACTCTCAACGAGATGGACGGGCCCGATCAGGTCGCAAGCTCATCCGAAGACGTCCTGAGGCGCCCAGGCATCCAGCCATTCGAGTTCTGCGGTGCCGTTGCGGAGCGTGATGGGGAGCCAGACCGCCGGAGATTCGGCGAGAGCATCCCGCTGCCAACGGTCTCCGACGTACAGGTGCCCCGCGCCAACTGGCACGACGACACTGACTTGCGAGTCGAACGTGGCGCTGCCGACGGGCGCGAAGGGACGCCACGGAGTCCAGGGTCCCTCGAGGGACTCCGCAGTGGTGAACATGTTGTCGTTCGTACTCCAGCCGGTCAGGTCGGAGCCGAACAAGTAATACAGCCCGTCGTGGCGGACCAGTGTCGGGGACTCATAACCGATGGCCGGGTTGTTCTGCTGCGTAAGGGTTGCGACGACCTCCTCGACACCGAGGTAATCGGGGCGGAGACGATAGATGTGCAAGCCGTTCTCCCGATCTTCCGAAAGAAGGTAGCCGACGCCGTCCTCCTGGTAGACGCCGATGTCGCGGCTGATGTTCCCGAGCGGCCGCTCGCTGTGCACATAGCGGAAGGGACCGGCCGGGTCAGCCGCGACGGCGTATCCGACGCTCGCGAACGAATAGTCCTCGGAATCGACGTGCAAGAGCATCAACCAGGTTCCGTCGGGGCGCTGCATCACCTTGGGCCGCTCGATGACACGATCGGCTGCGATCTCGCCCTCCCCCGCGGTGAGCGCGTCGCCCTCGTAACGCCAGGAGACCAGGTCGGCAGAGGAATAACAGGCGACCGCGGTGAACGTGCCTCCCGACGCTTTGTCCTCGCCCCAGGCGTACCAGCGGTCTGCGACCCTAGCCAGCCCGATGCCGTGGAGCTGAGCGATGCGGCCGCGATCATCGAGGAAGACCGAACCTGGCGTGATCGATCCCGTGCTCTCTGCAGGTACGTGCATCACTTCTCCGTGCTCCTTTGCATTCTGTGCGCGTTCATGCGCACCAGTCTTGGATGTCGTTCGCCTGTGCGGCCTAGCGCGCCGAAGCCGCCAGCGCGTCTCATCGGATGATCGGCTCGCCGTGAACGATCGGCGTCGCCCGCAACGCGATGCGAGCACCCGGATCGGGGCCGTCCTCGTCCAACGCCAGAGACAGTGCCGCCTCGCCGAAGGCCTCGAGAGGAACCTCCACGGTGCTGAACTGCGGAAGCACGTCCCCCAGCATCGGCACGTGGTCGAACCCGGTGACCTCGAGATCACGGGGTGACTCCACGCCCAGCTCACGGAGACGGGCGATCGCCCCCACCGCCATCGCGTCACTCATGGCCGCGATCACATCCAGCCTCTCAATGCGGTCACCGAGCATGTCGATCGCGGCATACCCGCCGTTCCGGGAGAAGGACTGGTGGATCACATCCGCGTCGGGGACGGTGATGTCGTGCTCAGAGAGTCCCTGGAGGAATCCGTGAACCCGATCCCGCGAGGTGATCTCCATCGGGGGCGCTGCCAGGATGGCGAAGCGCCGCTTGCCGGACCGCGCCAGTGCATCCGCGAGGAGCCGCCCCGCCTCGTGATTGTCCACTGTGACAGCGGGGAAGTCGAGGGCGCTGTCACCGACGATCACAACGCGTGTCCCGTGCTCGTCGAGGGTCCGCAGCTGCGCTTCCAGTGCCCGCTCACGCGGCATGTCGGTTGTTCTTGCGGTGGCGATCACGACCGCGCGATGGCGTTCGCCCCGCAGCGCCGTGAGAAGCTCCAGTTCACGCAACGGGTCGTCCAAGGTCGTGCGCACGGCGACCGACACACCGCGCTTCTCCGCCGCGTGCATGACACCGGAGATCATCGTCGCGGATCCGAAGTCCTCGATGTCGCTGACGATCAGCGCGATCGTGCGTGCGCGGCCGCCCTTCGTCGTCTGAGCGGCGGGGTTCACGGCGTACCCCAGAGCGCGCGCCGCGTCGACCACTCGGCGCCGAAGCTCAGGAGACCCGCTGTTCTTGCCACGGACACCGGGATTGAGCGCGCGGGAAGCAGTCGGCACAGACACCCCGGCCAGCCTGGCGACGTCTGCCAGTGTCGGCGGCTTATCCACGGGCACCTTCGATCTCCTCCGAGCGCTTTGCTGCAAACGCTATCCCATCTGATCGTTCCCGGACGTGCGGCATCGCCTCCCCCGCGGCGGCCACGACTGTGATCTCCCACTTCGTCTCCGCCTCGCCGAGTGAGGGGTCGCGCAACGAGACGGTCGCCCCTTCCGCGCCTGCGCCGAGTGTGAGCATGTTGAACCGATTCGTGAGGATCACCGACCCGTCTTCGATGCGCGTCAACGCCCAGAACTGCCGGTGGCTACGTTCGCGTCGAGCGCAGTGTACGGAGGCGCCCGCCGTGCGACCTGCCCCGTTCAGAGTGAGGGTGAATCCGGTGTTCTCCGCCTCAAGCCACCAGTATCCTTCCTCGGCTTCCCGCAGAATCCATCTCGCCGCCTCATCGACCTGCGCGACGACCCGCCCGTCGTCTGCGAGGTATCTGCCCGATGCGCGATTCCTGAGCTGAATGGTTGTGTCCTTCCGCGGATCAACGGCGCGCTCGGGCTTGACGAGACGACCGCCGACCTTGATCCCGGTGACGTTCGAGTAGCCGCCCGTGCCAGCGAGGATCTCGAATTTGACATAGGCGACATCCCGCGCCGGCCACTCAGCGACCTTCGGAGTCGCGCCGGATGCCCATGTGACGTCTGCGGCGAGCTCGTAGGCGATGCCGTCGACCGAAGTGAGGACCCGTGCCTGCCTGACGTCACCGTCCGTCGCCCCGTTGCGATTCCACTGCTTGGGCAGATACTCGAAGGTCGTCACGTTGGACCACACGCCGCCCAGATCGACGATGAGCGATGCGGGAAGCGCACCACCGGTCGGCATCCAGGTCGACCAGCAGGTCTCGAGATTCTTGTCGCCACGCCCGTCGATCGCGTTATAGGGCACCTCGTACAGGTCGGACGCGCTGTTCCAGAATGTCGCGCAGGCGGCGACGGGGATGACCGGCCACTCCGTCCTGACCTGCTGGGGAGGAAGAGGCTCGCGGGAGAGATCCGGCCCCGCCCAGGCGGTGCCGACTTCTGCAAGACGGTCGACGACATTCTCGTCGAGTCGACCCCGACGGTTCGGTGGACAGTTGAGGAGGAAGGACGTATAGCGCGGCTCGGTCTCGTTCAAGTGATCGATGATGTCGGCGACCGACATCAGCTCCTCGGTGGGTGTCGACGGGTGCCAGAACCACCCGTCGCTGATCGTCTGGCCCTGGACACCCGCGTTGACGTTGCCGGCGGGGACGCGGATCCCCATCGGCTCCTCCCAGAAGATCGCGTCGCCCAGCCATGGCTGGGTGACGGCGCAGATGTCCGCGAGGACGCAATCCGGCTGCAGTCCCTTGACCAGCTCTCGAACGCGGGCGATGCTGACCGCCTGCTGCCCCGCCTGCCAGGTGTATCCGTCGGTCAGGAGGACGTCGATCCGCCCGTAGTTCGTCAGCAGCTCGGTGAGCTGCCCCAGAATCACGTCCACATGGGCAGGTTCGATCTGTTTCGTCGGGTCGGAGACATGGTGGCCACCCTGGGCCTCGAAGCCCGCCGTACGATCCCAGATCGAGAAGTAGAACCCGATCTTCAGACCGGCGGCGCGGAACGAGTCGACATAATTCCGGACGACGTCCTCACGATGACCGCTGTACTGCACATTCTGCGTTCCGTACTGCGTCGGCCAGAGCGAGAATCCGTCGTGGTGCTTGGTCGTCAGCACGGCGTACTCCATCTTCGCCGACTTCGCCGCCGCCGCCCACTGCGCACAATCGACACTTTGAGGCGCGAACAACGCGGGATCCTGATGGGGACGCGCCCACTCCTCATCGGTGTACGTACCCAAGCTGTAGTGCAGGAACATCCCGAAGCGCATGTCGACGAAATCCTGCAGGATCTGCTGTTCGCTGCGACGGCTGATACGCGGCTGAGTCATTCCCGGTGCCCTTTCGCGTCGAAACAGGCGGTGCTGAGTCGCTGGTATTCGTCCGCGGTCACGGGGAGCACGACGCCATGGCAAGGATCTCCGGGCAGCCGGTGGTCCGCCGACGCCGTCCACACTCCGCTCGCCAGGTCCGTCGTCTCGAACGGTACATAGCGACGTTCATTCGTGAACTCGTCGATCCAGAGGAACCACTTCTCCTCGGTGTTCGACTTGTACACCAGCGGGCCCTCGCCCTGACGGATGGTGTCCAAGCCGATGCCTTCAGCGAGCGGCGTCCACGCCGCGGCAGTCAGGGATCCGGAGTGCTCGCAGAATATCGACTTGCCCTGCGGTGCGAGATGATCCCTCGAGCGTTCATCCTTGAGGAATCGGTAGTAGCGGCCGTCGTGCTCGATGACAGTGGTGTCGATCGTCGACCATCCGCGATCGATCCACACCTGCGGCTTCGAGAACTCACGGAAGTCGCGGGTGGTCGCGTACATGATCCGGTTGTAGCTGCGCCCGTCATGCCGTTCGTCGTCGTACAGCGTCGAGGACCAGTGCACGATGAACGCGTTCTGCGCGGCATCCCAGACCGACTCGGGCGCCCAGGTGTTTCCGGCCTCGACAGGAGCGACTTCGACCAGCCGCCCGTCCCCCCACTCGATCAGGTCGGCCGACTCCCAGACGACGATCGAGCGGCTGCCCCAGCGCTGGTGGTGGTCCCAATCCATGCTGTCGTACAGGCGCAGATCCGTCGCGACCATGTAGTAGCGCCCGTTGACGGGCGATCGTACGACGTGGGGATCCCGTACTCCGCGCTGTCCGACCTTCGATCGGACCACCGGTCGGCCGTCGTTGAGGTCGGCGAATCGCAACGGGTCGTTGCCGTCGCTCAACGCGAAGTGGATCTGCTCTCCCTCCGCCGCTTCACGCTTGAAATGCACATAGAGGTACCCCGCGTACTCCCCGGTGGGTGCCATCCGGCTGTCTCGCTCTCTGTCCGTCATGTCGATCGCTACGGCAGTGGGAATGGATTCTCGAACGGGGTCCCTGACACGAAGCGCTCCACTTCGGCGAGGGCGGCGTGACCGAGCCGGCGCAGCTCGACCCCTGTGGATCCGGCCAGATGGGGAGTGAGGAAGACGTTCGGCAGGGCGTACAGTGGATGTCCTTTCGGCAGCACTTCTGGTTCGGTGACGTCGAGGATCGCGCGGATGCGTTTCGCGGTGAGCTCGTCGACGAGGGCGTCCTGGTCGACGAGGATGCCTCGCGCTGTATTGACGAGAGTCGCTCCGTCCGGCAGGGCGGCGAGCACCCGGCGCGAGATCATCCCCTCCGTCCGAGGCGTGACGGGGGCGTGCAAAGACAGAATGGTGCTGCGCCGGGCGAGGTCCTCGAGATCTCGGACGACCTCGACGCCCAGAGCCTCCGCCGTCGGCTCCGCGAGATACGGGTCGTAGACGAGAACCTCGACGTCGCGGTCACGGAGCTGCTCGATGACCAGCATCCCGATGGTGGATGCACCGACCAGGCCGATCGTCGTGCCGTACAGGCCTGTGTGCGGCAGCTCGGTTTCCCGGTCGACGAAGCGCTGATCGCGGCAATACTGCCGCGAGGCCCAGAACGCGTCCTTGGCCGCCAGTGTGATCATCGCCACCGTGAACTCGGCCACCGGGATGCCGTTGGCGGCGCGGGCGGATGAGACCTCGATCCCACGTTCGCGCGCATGGTGATCGAGAAACCCGATGCCACCTCCCCAGTGCACGACGGCGCGCAGAGAGGGAAGACGATCGAGCTGAGACACCCCGAGGAAGGGCGCGCCCCAACCGCTGATCAGGAGCTCCACGTCGGTGAGGCCCTCCAGCTCGGGTTCGCGGTCCTCCTGCCAGGTCAGGATGCGATGCGGGTCGAGATCGAGGAGCTCGTGCAGCCTGCCCATCTCGGTCTCGCCGAAGATGAACGGCACCATCTCGGGCGCCATGGCGAAGGCAGCCTTCACACCCGGCATCAGTTCTCCTCCACAATCGTGAGTACTCGGGCTGTGGGTCCCGCCAGGGTGCGGACGGCGAGTCCGTCCGCACCCTGGGCGAACGACCAGGGCGATGCCTCGCGCGGGTAGCTCGTCCGCACTCGTCCTCGCACCCCGGGTATGAGCACCGATGCCGGCTGGTCACCCCGATCCCAGATGTACAAGGTGACGCCCTGCTCGTGGCGCAGCCCCAGGCAGACAACGGGATCGGTCCACGCGGGCAGGCCCAGCGGCCAGAACGGGGTCGCCGAAGGCAGCAGATGCCGGTCTCGGCGGTGCACGACGAGGGCCTCGTGCACGAGGTCGCGCTGGGAGGGAGCGAGGGAGTCGAGGAAGCCGGAGAGGTACAGGCGTCCGCTCAGTCCAGTGACCATCGTGAACGCGGTCTCCTCCTGCGACATGCCAGCGGCGGGGTAGGCCCAGTTTCCGCATTGCTCCGGAAGGATGTGCGCCGGAGCCGATGCGGCGATCGGCGCGTACAGACGGAAGTCCTGCTGATCACTCGTCGACTGGAGGTGCGTGATCGAGAGAAGGGAGTAGTCGGCGCGCATCGCGCCGGAGCTGCAGTTCTCCACCAGGACGTGCGGATGACGCCGTCCGATGTCGACCAGCCATTCGCGTAGGGCGCGGGTGTGCGCGAGCAGTCCGTCCCCCGCACCGGCAGCCTGCCACTCCGTGCCCGCACCGGGGTTGATGTTGTAATCGAACTTGAAGTAGGAGACGCCGAACTCGGCGATCAGGCTGTCGACGGCGGCATCCAGGTGACGCCTCGCGGCAGGGTGCCGCAGATCGAGGTGGTAGCGGTCGTGTTCGCGCACGCGTTCGCCGAACCTGCGGAAGAACGCTTCCTCCGGCAGGGCATCGGCGACAGCGCTCTTGACGCCGACGACCTCTGGCTCGAGCCACAGTCCGGACCTCATGCCCTGTCGATGGATCTCGTCGATGACGGCGGCGAGCCCTCCCGTGAATCGATCAGGGGCCTCGGTCCAATCGCCGACGGTGTCCCACCAATCGCCGATCTCCGTGTCGGCGAACCACCCGGCATCGATGCAGAACACCTCGGCGCCGGCAGCTGCTGCTTCGCGAATGAGCGGCAGCAGCGCTTCCGTCGTCGGCTGGCCCATCAGGGTGTTCATGAAGTCGTTGTAGACGACGGGCAGCTCCGGGGCCCGGCGCCTGTCGTCTCGCAGCCAGCGGCGATATCCGGTGAGCTGCGCGAGAGCGTCGTCGCGGCCGACTCCGGAACTCGCGACGGCGACGGCGACGGCTTCGAAGGACTCCCCCGGGTCGAGCCGGTGGGCGAAATGGTGCTCCAGGTCCGTCGGCCCCATCAAGGAGATCACGGCGCCGTCGCGGGAAGCGGAGAGGTCGACATGCCATCCGGCACTGGTCTCGATCTGCCAGGCGAATGCCTCACCGCAAGCGGTGTCGACGAGGTATCCGACCGGGAGGTTCTCACCGCTGGACCAGGCTCCGTGGCTGGTGATGCCGTGGTGTCCGCGCGCGTCCTGACCGTGGAAGGCGAGGTCCAGGTGAGGAAGCACGTCGGTGACCGCCGTCTCCTTCCATCGGTTCTCGCCGAGCCACTCGCTGGCGGCCGTGCCCAGGACGATGCCTTCGAGCGCTTCCCTTCTTCCGATACCGAAGGCCATCGCGACGGCTGTCACGGTGACGGGTCGGTCGGAGGTGTTGCTCAGGGTCGTCTCGACGCGCAGTGCACGCAGCCCCTCGGGCCGGCTGATCGTGCTCCGCACCACGAGGCCGGACACGTCGTCCCGCTGCTCGATGATGAGCCGATGCACCCCCGATACGGCCGTCTCGGAGACGTGGTGCACACGAAGTCTGGCTCCGACGGCGGAATGCACGTATGCCTGGCTGGTCCGGGCGCGCTGCTCACGCGCGGTGAACACCTCGACGAGCGGAACGCCCTCACGTCCGAGCAGTTCGGAGCCGTCAAGAGACGACAGGGCGGCCGGGCTTCCAGGCGACCAGTGGATGTCAGCGACCGATGTCTGCAGGCGACCGGATGCGTCTGCGCGCGCGGCGGGTTCGTCGAGGATCTCTACGGTGTCCGTGCTCCCGGTGGCTGCTACGTCGAACGCCGTCACTTGAGACTTCCCATCGTGACGCCTGCGCGCCAGTACCGCTGCATCGCCACCATCAGGAGGACCATCGGGATGGTCGCGACGAGAGATCCGGTGATCACCAGTGTCGTCACGTCGATCTCGGAGTCCGCTCCGCGCCCCAGCCAGGAGTACAGACCCAGCATGACCGGCCACAGGGTGCGGTCGCGGAGCATGATGAGCGGTCCGTAGAAGGAGTTCCATGCGGCGACGAAGTGGAGCAGGAAGATGGTGGCTCCCGCCGTCGTCAGCAGACGAAGACCGATGCTGAAGAAGATGCGGTACTCGCCGGCTCCGTCGATCCGCGCTGCTTCGAGGAGCTCCGGAGGCACCGCGCCCTCGGTGTACACCTTCGCCAGGTAGACGGAGAAGGGCCCGAAGAACGCCGGGATGATCATGGACCAGATGGTGTTGAAGATGCCCAGCTGCACGAAGAGCAGGTAGGCGGGGATGGTGAGGAGCGCCCCGGGGATGAGGAAGGAACCGATGATGAACGCCATCGATGTGGCTCTGCCTCGGAACTGATACATGGCCAGGCCGTAGCCGGCGGCGAGGGCGATGATCGTCTGTCCGATCGACCCGGCAGTGGAGTAGAGGAAGGAGTTCCACAGCCAGACTCCGAAGGAACCGTTCTCGTACTTGAACAGCTCCGTCAGATTGTCGAACAGCCGGAAGTCCGCGAACCAGAGCCCGTTGGTCGTGTACAGCTGCTCTCGAGACTTGGTCGCCGACACGATGAGCCACCATGCCGGTCCCACGGAGTAGATCGTGAAGAGGATGAGTCCGGTGAGCACGAACCACTTCGATGCGCCTCGCGCTGCGCCACCGGTGTCTTCGGCGGCGACTGCCCTCGTCCGCAGCCGGGGCATTCGCCCTGGCGCGCGCCGAGGGAGGACGACCTCTCGCGTCGTGTCCGCAGTCCTGGTGCCTTCGTCTGTGAGGATCATTGCTCGACCTTGTTCGTGAGGCGGTAGATGATGGCCGAGGCGATGCCGACGACGGCCGCGAGGATGATGGACAGTGCTGCGGCGTAGTTGAGATTGCCCACCTGGAAGGCCTGGTTGTAGATCACCATCGCGGGTGTGAAGTCCTTGGTGATCTCCTCCGGGGCGATCGAGCGGAACAGCATCGGCTCGGCGAAGATCTGCAGGGTGCCGATGATCGCCAGCAGCCCCGTGAGGACCAGTGATGCTCGGACGTACGGCACCTTGATCGACAGAGCGATGCGGAGTTCGGATGCACCGTCGACCCGTGCAGCATCGAAGAGCTCGCGGGGTACGGCCTGCAGCGCCCCGTACAGGATCAGCATGTTGAATCCGATCGTCCCCCAGATGTGGAGGTTCCCGATCGACACCCAGATCATCGAGCCCGAGAAGAAGTCGACGTCGAGGCCCAGGAAGTCGAAGATGGGCTGGAACGGGCCGACCGCCGGGCTGTAGAGGTAGATCCAGATCATCGTCGCCACGATCCCGGGAATCATGTACGGGATCAGCAGCGAGAGCCGGAAGCGATTGGCGACGCGTCGGGTGACCGCGTCGACGAGCAGCGCCAGGGTGAGGCTGACGATCTGAGTCAGCGGAACCACGATCACCGCGTATACGCCGACACGGAGCATCGACTCCCAGAACACGTCATCGCTCAGGCCGCGGGCGAAGTTCTCGAGCCCGGTGAAGCTGACCTGTGTTCCGCCGAAGCCGAGGCCCGAGGACTTCTCCGAGAAAAGGCTCTGCTGGAATGCCATGACCACGGGAACGAGCGTGAACAGAGCGAACCCCGCGAAGAACGGCCAGGTGAACGACGCACCCTTGAGCTTCTGGGCTGTTCGCCAGGAAAGGTGAGGAGACGCGGGCCTCCCGCGCTCGGGTTGTTCGGGCAGCGCCCCCAGATCGGGTTCGCGCACCTGAGTCACGGAAGACATCCGCGTCTCCTTCCTTCTTCGTGGCCGTCGGACTACTTGGCGATCTTGTAGTCGATGCCCTTGGCGTCGAGGTCGCTGGCGATGTACTCCTCGACGTTCGTCAGCGCATCTTCGAGAGTGATCTGCTTCGCGACGAACTTGCCCCACTGATCCTGCAGCTGGGGGAACCAGGCATCGTAGTTCGGTCCGCGCTCGAAGGTGCCGATCACGTTGGCCTGCGCGTCGGTGATGACCTCCCCGACCTCAGCGGCCGACTGTCCGAAGAGCTTGTCGGGAACGACCGCCTCGGAGTACTCGGAGACGTCCTTCAACGCAGTCGGGACGCCGACCGCACCCGTGTCCTTGTTGCGGCTCGCCTCGATGCCGTCGGGGTCGGTCGCTGCGAACGTGGCGAACGCCACCGCGGCCTCGGGGTGCTCGCATCCGACCGGAACGATCGACGCGTTCGCGTACCCGCTGGCCTTGTCCCCCTTCGCGCCTTCGAACTGCGGGAGCGGAACGGCCTCCCAGTTCCCCAGCGAATTCACGAAGTTGGTCTGCAGACCCGTCAGAGACCACCACTGCGTGGGCAGCGTCGCCAGCTGACCGCTGTCGAAGTACGCGTACAGGGCCGGGCGATCCTGATAGGTCTGCGTCGAGTTCAGGTCGTTGTCGACGATGTCCTGAAGCACGTCGACGGCCTTCTGGGTCTCCTTGCCGTGCAGGTTGACGATCCACTTGTCACCGTCGATCTTGAACCAGTCCGCACCCGCCTGCTGCGACAGATTCACCAGCGTGGAGGGATCCTCGCCGGCCAGGTTGATGACCTTCACGCCGGAGGGCGCGAGCTCCTTGCCGGTCTCGACCAGCTCCTCCCAGGTCTTCGGCGCCTCGGCACCGCCGGCGTCGAGCGTCTTCGTGTTCACCATGAGGAACTGGGCCGACGCGCCCGTAGGCACGCCATAGTACTTGTCGCCCATCTTCGCCGCGGCCAGGGCACCGGTGCTGTACTTGTCGGCGACCGGCTCGACGTACTCGGTGATGTCCTGCGCCCAGCCGTTGACGAGAGAGGTCGACAGCGGAGCGAAGCCCGCGGCGAGGCAGGGGACATCCTTCTTCGACTCCATCACGTTGCGGAAGTTCGTCTGCATGGCGGTGTTGCTCGGCTGCAGCACGTAATTGACCGTGATCCGGTCCTGTGCCTCGTTGAACGCATCGACGACCTGCTGTGAGAGCGGGTCCCATCCCCAGACATCGATGGTGACGGGCTCGCCGGCCTCGGTCTTCTCGGGCTCGGGGGAAGCTGCAGCAGCGCAGCCTGTGAGCAGAGCCGCAGCGGCCAGACCGGCGGTGAGGGCAAGCGCCCGGCGATTTCCAGATCGCATGAATCACTCCTTTGTGACGCGCACCCACTTCGGTGCGCGGATCGGTGCAAGTAGACGTACGGGGATATCCCAGATTGGATAACGTCATCCAAGTATGTGTGAGGGGCAGAACCCTGTCAATACAGAAGACGGACGGATCTGAGGCGCGCCGCGACCACCCCCCAGACCCACCACTGGGGGAACGCGCAAAGGCACGTTCCCCCACTGGTTGCGACGTCGGACGCAGTCTCACTGCGCCGCCTGGGCTCCGCTACCGGAGGGTGCCGAAGAGCTGGACCTCGGCCATGTTCCCGTTCCACCCGCTCGCATTCGTGATCTTGAAGTAGCGATACGACGCGTCGTCCGCGACCGCACGCTCGGACCACGTGTCGGCTCGGCTCGCCGAGAGGGGCTGAGTGAGAGTCGTCCAGGAAGCGCCGTCGTTCGATCCCTGCACGATCGTGCCATCTGCTCGGGCGGGGTGGCTGGCTCGCGGCAGGAAGAACACGTCGTGCAACTGCACTGACCTCCCGTCGCCGAAGTCGAGCGTGTAGTACGCACCCGCGCCCATCACCAGGTCACCCGCCGTCGCCGCGTCATCGTCGAACAACAGGTATCCGATCTTGTCGGCAGGCAACGGGTTGCTGCCCCACTGCGGAGAAGAGGCAACGACACGAGCGCTCTTCGCCACATCGATGCGATGCTCTCTGTCGCCGCCGACGAACAGGCTCTTGCCGTCGGTGGCACCGTACAGTGTCGGACCCGCCGCGCCGTCGGCCGTGTAGTCGACGCTGAGAGTGACCACGCCCGCCGCGACCCCGTCCAGAGCAACCGGCGCCGACCAGGTGGTGCCGTCGCTCGACGTCGCAGCCTTCTGGATACCCATGACATCGACGGTCACAGCCTGGACCGGCTTCCTCGTGGTGACGGATACGTCGACCGTGTCACCCACCGACACCTTCCCCGCGACAGCGTCCGGAGAGGAGATGACAGCCGAGGCGATCTGGTTGCCGATCTCGTGGCGTTCACCATAGATGTGGAACTCGGTCATCTCGAACACCCCGCGGACGATGCCGTAGAGCACGTCGGGAAGCTGCTGGAGCATCTGCACCTTGAGGTACCGGAACTGCGAATCGACGAACTCCGGCGCCACGTCGAGCGTGTTGTAGTCCTGCGTGAATGCCGTGACTCCCGGCGTGATCCTGGTCCAGTTCACGCCGTCGTTCGAACCGTACATCGTCGAGTTGGCGAGCCTGTCGGCGAAGATGTTGCTCTGGAAGCCGAACTTGCTGGCCGAGACCTTGAAGTCCGCGCCGAAGTCGAAGACGTGCGACATGCCCACGGCCTGGGGGTACGACGTGCCGGTCTGCTCATCCCCGTCGAGCAGAAGTGGAGTTCGCTCCTTCGCCGTAGAGGAGAACAGGACATTCCGGTAGTCCAGGCTGCCGTCGAGCGACGTCTTCGGCGAGACGAGCCGCAGTCCGTCTGCCGCGGCGACCATCTCCGCCAGGGCCGCCCCGTACTCCGCATCCGGGGTACCCCTCAGCGCCTTCTTGGCCGCGTCGCGCGCGGCGACGAAAGCGGCGTCTGTCGCGGATTCGTACCCGAGATCGGGTTTGTAGTCCCTCCCCGCGGCGGCCAGGGCGGCTGCGCGGGTCGGAGCAGTGTCCAACGCGATCTCGCGTGCGGCGACGCTGGTGCCGTCATCAGCCTCGAGGGTGACCTTTGCAGCGACCTGGCCGTTCCACCGGAGGCGGCCGGTGGCCGGATCGAGCGTCGCGCCGTCAGGCAGACCTGTCGCACTGTACGTGATGCCGTCCGCCCCCTTGGCCGCCAGATCGACCTCCAGATCGGCGCCGCTCCATCCGATGATCCGCTTGGCAGAACTCGTCGGGAACGTCGGCCCGTTCAGACCCGCCTGAGCATCTGTGTCGATGTGATCGATGTCGACGGCGGCACCATCCGTCTCGATGAACAGGATGTCGCCCATCGACCGCGTCGCCGTCACGTAGCGCCATTCGCCGTGGGTGTCCGGCACGGTGAGGTGCGTGTCGCGCCGCACGGTGCTGCCATGACTGACGCTCCCGAGATGGATCACCGCCGGTCCCTGGGTTCGCACACGGAAGCCCTGTTGCGGCTTGTTGTTGGCACCGCTGAGATATGCGATCTTCGCGCCACCCGCCATTGTCAGAAAGCCATCCCCCTCGGTGACATCCCCTGCGAGGTGGGTGTAGTGCTGCTCGATTTCGAGGATGCTGGAGTCGGAATTCGGGGTCGCTGCGGCCTCTCCGGCCGCCGCCGCGGGCGCGAACATCCAGGAGTCGCCGCCGCCGTCGTGACCATCCCAGCCGATCTGCTGCGGAGTCAGTCGCTTCTCGTATGCCTCGGCGAAGTAGGGGGCGATCGCCGCGACATCCTCTCCCCGCTGGTAGCGGTAGTAGTAGTACATCTCCCAGAAACTCGCCGTGCTGTAGCGGCCTCGATAACCGTCCGCGATGTGGTCGTAGGTGTCGCGGATCGTGCCGTCCGGTGAGATCGCGTAGCCGACGGGCGTCCACGCCGGGTCGCGTCCGGACATGAACTGCCAGAAGTAGTCGGCGGCCTTGATCATCCGATCGTCGAGGAACTCATAGGGCCCCACCGCGTCTGCGGCGGTGGAGACCGTGCCGTCGACGGGATCCACTGCAGTGCCCTGAGACAGCATCATGCGGGACAGCGCCGCGAAGTTCGTGAGATTGCCGCCGCCGTGGGCTTGATCACGACCCATCTCGACGAGCTGCACATGCGGGTCGGTGATGGCCTCCCCGGTCTTGTCATTCTTGTCGATCCATCGCGCCAGCCGTGCGATGGATCCGTTGAAGCCCTGATCCTGTGCGGTCGCGTTGACGGTGAACCACTCGACCTTCTGCTGGTACAACGGCGCATCGTCCATGAAGATCGAGCCGGCCATCGATCCCAGGAGGGGATAGTTGTGCTGATTCATGAAGCGGTCAGGTGACGACATGAACGTGGCGATCGCCGGTCGGATCAGGTTGTCGCTGAACGCTGTGGCATCGGCGTCGGTCAGCACCATCGCGGGGTCGTCACCACACGTCGTGTACCGGAGCAGTTCCGCCGCCGACGCCATGCGGAACAGCGGCACGCCGTTGTGGATGTGCGAGTCCGTGTAATACGAGAATCTGGTCGGATCCATCTGCTCCCAGTTGCGGATGATCGCCAGAGCATTCGCGCGGTAGATCTGCTTCCCCGTGAGCACATGCATGACGGCTTGTGTGTAGGCCTTCAGCCCATCAGCTTCGAACAGCCCTCGTGTACCCGCGTCGAACGCGGTCGTGCGTGGCTTGGTCGGATCGGCGCCGGCGTTCGAGGGCTTGACGTTCTCGGCCGCCGCGGCAGACCGGGTCAGGGCCTGATAGCCCGACACCCACGGCTCCTCGCCGGCCGCGAGCTGGGTGCGCACGTTCTGGATGATCGGCTCGGTGAGTCCGATCCCTGGATGCGCGAAGCCCTGTGCACTGGTGGTCGAGTGGAATTCGATCTCGCACGTGCCCGATGCCGTCTCGGCGTGCGCGGTCGAGTGCGGAAGCGGGCTCAGTGCGATGCCGAGCGCAGCGCCCAGTGCCAGCGCCCGCTTGAGCAGATGGGAACGTCGGGAGGTGACGCGCGATGGATTCATGATCCTTGCCTTCTCCATTGAGGGGGGACGTGCGGATGACGCAGATTGGCAAACGTTATCCGTACGGGACCATACCGAAACGGCAGTTTCAGGGCAAGGGATCGACTGGATCCCGTCGTTCGCCGGGAGCATCCTTGCGAGGTCGACGAGAATGTCGACGGTCTCTTCAGCCGGTTGAGCTCCGTCCGGAACAGGCTCGCCGACTTCCCTCAGCTCCTCCCGCGATACCGGTACGACAATCTCTTCGACTCCACGAAGTTCGCTGAGCGGTTCCCCGAGTTCCGCACCACCTCGTATCGAGAGGGTCTCGCCACGATCAACGCTGAGCAGTCCGCGGCATCCGCCTGACGGCTCCGACGTCGCTCCCCCGATCCACGGTGTCTACGCTTGAGATGTGGCGGAATCTCGTGGGCGGGTATGGACGGGCGTCATCAGGGTCGCACCGTCCCGCGGTGACCATCGCGTCGCGCTGCGGGCCGCCGTCAGCGTCGGGGTCCCGCTGCTCATCCTGTGGGCTGTCGGACGACTCGACCTCAGCATCTATGCGAGCTTCGGCGCCTTCGCGGCGCTCTACGGACGCACGGACGGCTTCGGAGATCGACTCCGGATGCAGGCAGGAGCAGGAGGCGTCCTGGTCCTGGCAATGCTCGCCGGCACCGGCCTCTCCGTCGTCGGTGCGCCGGCGCTGGTGTCCGTCGTCTCCGTCGCCGCGGTCGCATCATTGGTCACCTTGCTCGCGTACACGATGCGGTGGCATCCGCCCGGTGGGCTGTTCGCGGTGTTCGCGATCGGGGCGACGGCGAACATCCCGGCATCCGGTACCTCATTCGCGAACGTGCTCGTCGTCGGCGTCGGGAGCGTGCTCTTCTCGCTGCTGGTGACCACCGTGCTCGCGGCGGCCGGCGCTCGGCGCCTTCCCGCTGTCGAGATCACCAGGGTCCGGCAGCCGATCGGCGATGTCGCCTGGGAGATGGCGGTCACGGTCGGCCTGGCCACGCTGCTCGGCGGCGCGATCGGACTGCTGCTGGTGGGGACGCACTGGTACTGGGCGATGGTGGGAGCGGCCGCCGCCGTCAGCGGCGCGCACCTCACCGCACGGGTGATCCGCGGACTCCAGCGCCTGGTCGGAACGCTGGCCGGCATCCTGGTCGCCGCAGGCATCCTCGCCCTTCATCTGCCACCGCTCGCCGTGATCCTGATCGCGATCGCCTTCCAGGCCTGCGCCGAGATGTTCGTGGGCCGCAACTACGGCATCGCGATGATCTTCATCACACCGCTCGCGCTGATGATGGTGGAGCTCGCGGCGCCGTCCTCCCTCGAGGTGCTGCTGCGGGATCGGATGCTGGAGACGGTGATCGGCGTGGCCGCGGGAACCCTGATCGCGGTGATCTCCGCGGCGATCCGGCGCAGACAGGCGGCGTCCCGACGCTAGGGGCGCCCGGCTATATCAGATCATTCCTGTCGCGGTACAGTCCTGACCCCGGACGGAGGTCACGAGCGCCGGAGTTGTTGTCGTCGCCGCCTCGGGCTGGGTAACTGAAGAGAGTCCACAGCTGATACTCACGCATGAGGTGACCGCATGTCTGCCAGTTCCACTCCTTCGAGCCGAGCGCACGACCTCGATGCTGCTGCAGGGGATGAAGGTCTGTCCCGCCGCTCCGTGACGAGGGGGATCGCCTGGTCGCTCCCGATCGTGGCTGCTGCCGCCGCGACGCCGCTCGCGGCGGCGTCGACCCTGTGCAGCACGACGATCAGCACCAGTTCCGCCGTCTTCTCAAGGATCAGCGCCACGTCCGCGCTGTTCACCTGGATCGATCTGTTCGGCGACGGCAAGGACTTCACGCTGACTCTCAGCGCCGTCCACAACGGCGCATCGAACATGACCATCAACACCACGAACAACTTCCTGCTGGACTCGTCCCAGCAGGGTGGCGAGAGCCAGCCGAGTGTGCGCCTCTCGTTGGACACCGTGGATCTGCGCAACATCGGCGGCGGCGAGCGAGTGACGTTCAGCTTCGCGCTGAACGGCGCGCCCGTCACCGTCACCGACCTGTCGTACAAGATCAAGGACGTCGACGGATTCCAGGCGCAGGACGGCCGGGGCGGAACCGAGCGCGTCTCCGTGACCGCCGGCACGGGCACCTACAACTCCACATGGGTTCAGGGCCAGGGCACGGGTGCCGACCCGTGGCGCCCTTCCACGACCGCCCCGAACGTAGAAGTCGTTCCGGGCAGCACTGCGGGCAATGTGACGGTGGCAGCCGCCTCTGTCAGCGCGTTCGATCTCACCTTCATCGGCAACAACTCAGGACGGGCCGGCACGGATCGACCCAACCAGAACATCTGGGTGGGACCGTTCACGTTCACCGTCCAGGACCCGGTCTGCGCGCCGTGATGCCCGACATGGATCTCGGCACCGGGAAGTCGGCGCCGAGATCCATGTCGACGTACCCGTCTGTCCAGGCGATGCGGGCGAGGTCGAGCTTGGTGCGTGCGGAACGCCCCGCCGCCGTGTACTTGTCCCGAACCCTGGCCAGATACTTGCGCGCCGTGTCCGGCATGACCTCCAACCGGTCGGCGACTTGCGCGATGGAGAGGCCGGCGGCGTAGAGGGCGAGCACCCGCCGTTCCTGCTGACTCAGCCGCGGTGTGCCGTGCAGGCCTCGGATGGCCTCGTGCGCGCGAGGAGTGAGCGCGGTGCCACCGGCGAGCACCGTCTTGACCAACCCGAGGACCTCTCGTTCACCGTCCTCGACGGACGCGACACCCGCGACGCCTGCATCGAGGAGGCGCAGCGCGATGCTGCGAGATCTCAGCGGTGAAAGAACGAGGATCCGCATCCCGGCTTCCTGGAGCATGGCGACCATCTTCAACTCCCTGCTCGAATCTGGGCCGGTCGAGGGGTTGACGATGAGAAGGTGGGGCCACCGCTCTCGCTCGGTGCGGCGCAGCCATGCCAGGAACCGCCCCAGGGTCGAGGTGTGGTGGACGACCTGGAGCCCTGCGCCCTCCGAGAGCACCTCGCCGATGTGCATGCGCTGGAACGCATACTCCTCGACCACGGCTGCTCGCCTCACGCGCATCGGGCGCGCCCGAGTGGTTCCCATCATGTGCCCTCCCCGAACACCGGAGGCAGGAATCCTCCGTCATCTGTGAAGGTGTCCGCGAGAGCGATAAAGTGACGCGACGACATCGAACCGCTGGCGTCTCGTGCGCGCTCTATGCGGGTGCAGGGAGGACGCCATGACTGTCACCGCGACTGTCTGGAGGGGCTGCGGATCATGACCTCGCCCCTCGACGCGCTCCCGGAGGATGCCGACCATCGCGCTGCCGAGCGCGCGTTCACGGATGCCGGATGGACGCCGGCCGGCGCCGGCGACTGGGCCATCGCGCTGCGCGCGCCGGACGGATCGGCCGCGGTGCGGATCAGCCCGTTCGACCCGACCGGGCCGTACACGGCGGAGCTGTATCGCGCGGCCGCGCACACCCGGTTGGTGCCCGAGCTGTTCGCGCATCGGCGGCTGGCCGGAGGCGGCGACCTGCAGCTGATGGAGTGGCTGACGCCCGTGGACGAGTCGGATGCGCACGCCTTCCACGGGCTGATCGCCGACCGAGACGAGGCCGTGGCCGAGTTGGTCGACATCATCGACGGCATCCACGCCAGGGCGCTGCGCGAGCTGCCCTGGTGCGGTCCCCTCGACACGAATCCGTCGAACGTCATGCGCGGAGCCGACGGGCGTCTCGTCGTGACCGACCTGTTCTACGCCGACGGCCCGGCGCTGTACGCGACGGCCGGCGGCGAGCCGGATCTGCTCGTCGCCCGCATCCCGGCGCCGGAGCGACGCTACCTCACGGAGATCCCGCTCGCGGCATCCGGCCCGTGGCCGGATGAGTCTCGCGAGGACATGCGTCGCGGCATCGCGGAGGCGGATGCCCGGGCGTCCGGTCACTGAGCGCCTTCGTCTCCTGAGGCCCGGTCGAAGTCATCCGTTAGCGACGTGGCTCTGTGATGGACTGTCGGGCATGGGTCCAGAGCAACCGTTCGTCATCCCTGTGGAGGTCCTCGGCGGCATCGAGTCCGGCGACGACACGGACCGCGAATGGGTGCGCCAGCTGCCGTCGGTCGCCCGCGACCTTCTTCAGAAGTGGGATCTTCGTCCTGCCGGCGCGGTCCGAGCCGGCGAAGCGGGAGTGCTCGTGCCGGTGCGGCGCGCCGACGGGACGCCTGCCGCGCTGAAGCTGCAGATGCCGAAGCCGGAGACCGGGGCCGCGATCATCGGACTCGTCGCGTGGAACGGCCGCGGGACGGTTCGGCTCCTGGACAGCGACGCCGACCAGGGCGGGATGCTGCTCGAGCGGCTCCACGCTGATCGCAGCCTCGACGCCGTCGCAGACGACGACACTGCTGTGCGCATCGTCGGCGGGCTCTTCGCGCGCTTGCACGGCGTGCCCGGTCCGGACGGCCTCCCCCGTCTCGGGACGATCGCCGCCGGAATGCTCGCCGACGTCCCCGCAGCCAGACCGGTTCTGGACAGCGGTGACCGGACCCGGCTGGATCGCTGGACGCGCCAGATCGCCGAGGTGGAGGCCGAACCGGGAGATCGCCTGCTGCACTGGGACCTGCACTACGGCAATGTCCTGGCCGCAGATCGCGAGCCCTGGCTCGCGATCGACCCGGAACCCCTCATCGGCGATCCCGGGTTCGACCTCTGGCCCGCACTGGACAGCGGATGGAGTGCCGACGACTCCGTCTCGGACGCACCGCGCATCGTGCGACGGCGCTTCGACATCCTCACCGAGATGCTCGACCTCGATCGGAGCCATGCCGCCGCGTGGACGGCTGCCCGCCTGCTGCAGAACACGCTCTGGGACATCGAGGACGGGCATCACGCCATCAGCGCGTCCGCGAAGACCGTGGACGACGCCCTCGCATCGTTCAGCGTGTAGGCCAGGTCCCGCGATTCCGCGTGTTCATACGCCCCGCAGCCATTCAGCACGGCTGTCGTCGATGCCTCCGCGCCATCCGGACAGCGGGGGCGTGATGTCTGACCGGGGCCCGCCGGACCATGCCTCTTCGACCTCGCGGCGTGAGACGAACCTGTCCCAGCTGGGCGCGAGGGTGCTGGGCAGCACCCCGATCTCGGCGAGGCCGATGAGGATGCCGTAGCGCTGATACTTGTCGGTTCCCGGCACGATCCTGGCGCGGGCCACCGCCTTCTCCAGCGTGCTCGCCGTCGTCCCCGCGGGCTGAGCGGCCACCAGTTCCAGCAGCGCTCGCACCCGTTCGCGATCGTCTGCCGTCGGCGTCGGAAGCCCGGCCGCCGCTGCGGCCTCGAGATCGGGCAGGTAGTTGTACGGCTGTTCGTTCCATGCCCATCCGAGTGCGATGCGCAGGAGCACCTCGGTGGTGTCGATGGCGAACGCGTCTCCGTCGCGGACCTCCAGCCCGCAGTCCGGCAGGCTCATGCCGGCTTCGACGGCGGCCGACAGGTGTCGCGCCCACCCGAACGAGATCGCTATCTGACGGCCGGACGGCGCACTTCCGAGCCCGGCCACGAACGCCGCCAGCACCGTCCCCTCGTCGAGCGCGGATGCCGCGGCGACCGACCTCTCGAAGATCTCGACAGCGGTGAGGCGCTCGACCGCGTGGATGGGCCAGCCCGCGGACTCGGCGATGGTCACGACATCCGGATCGTCTGTCGGCTCGGCGCCCGCGACCCGTCCGGTGCGGGTGAAGCGATAGCCGTACAACCGCATCAGGCTGTCGAGTTCATCTCCGCGAGGAACGCGGCGCGGTGCAGTGGTGGTCACGCCTCAAGGCTAGAGGCGATGCGATCAGGCCCGCTCCGCGAGCGCCTCCTGCATCCGGGCGACCTCGTCGGCCGGCATCCCGTAGGTGTGCTCGACTGCGGGATAGGCGCGCGACCGCACCTCGTCGGCGTACTCCCGCACACCATCGATCGCGGCACTCCGCAGATCGGCGTAGCGCTTCACGAACTTCGCCTGGGGCCCGTCGAGCAGACCGAGCAGGTCGTGGAACACGAGCACCTGACCGTCGGCATCAGCTCCGGCGCCGATGCCGATCGTGGGGATGCGCAGCAGCGGCTGCAGCGCCCGCGTGATCTCGGCGGGCACGGCCTCGAGCACGATGAGCGAGCATCCGGCATCCTGCAGCGCGAGCGCGTCGTCGATCACGGCGAGCGCGCCGTCGGCGGTGCGCCCCTGGGCGCGGTAACCGCCGAGCGCCGTCGCCGTCTGCGGGGTGAGCCCGACGTGGCCGACCACCGGGATGCCGGAGGCCACGATCGCCCGCGCGCGGTCGACGGTCGTGCCGCCGCGCTCGATCTTGACCAGGTCGACGCCGCCCTCCTTCACGAAGCGCTGCGCGGTCTCGATCGCGAGTGCGTCGGATGCCTCGTATGAGCCGAACGGCAGATCGCCGACCAGCAGCGCGCGGGACAGCCCCCGTCGGACGGCGCGCGTGAGCATGAGCATCTCGTCGACGCTGACCGGCACGGTGCTGTCGTAACCGAGCACGGTCATCGCGCCGGAGTCGCCGACCAGCACCATGTCGACCCCGGCCTCCTCGGCGATCTGCGCGCCGGGGTGGTCGTAGGCGGTGACCATGACGATCGGGTCACGGGCATCCTTCTTCGCGGCGAGATCGCCGAGCGTCAGCCGGCGGCTCGGGGCGGGCGCGGCGCTCACTTCGTCTCGCTCCGCGGATCCTGAGCGAGGAGCGCAGCGACGAGACGAAGGGCGCCCAGCACGGCACTCATGCTGCCGCCTCCGTCAGCAGGGCGTCCACGACGTCGTCGACCCGGATGATGCGGTTGCCACGGTCCACGTGCACGACAGTCGGCTCGTAAGAGGCGAGGTCCTTGCGCGAGTACTCCGCGTACGAGATGACGATGATCGTGTCGCCGGCGTGCACCAGTCGCGCGGCGGCGCCGTTGACCTGCATCGCCCCCGATCCGCGCTCACCCTCGATCGTGTACGTGACGAAGCGCGACCCGTTGTCGACGTCGACGACGTGCACCTGCTCGTGCGGCAGGATGTCGGCGGCTTCGAGCAGGTCGGGGTCGATCGTGATCGAGCCGACGTAGTTCAGGTCGCTGCCGGTGACGGTCGCGCGGTGGATCTTGGACTTCAGCATGGTGCGTCGCATCATGCGCCGCCTTTCAGGACGTGGTTGTCGATGAGGCGCGCGGCGCCGACCCGCGCGGCGACGGCCAGCAGGGCCTCGCCGTCGAGCCGGGTGACCTCGTGCAGGTCGTCGTTGTCGCGCAGCTCCAGATAGTCGGGACGGATGCCGGCCTCGTCGAGCACCCGGCGGGCGGCCGCGACGAGCGCCGCGCCGTCGCGCTCCCCGGAGCCTGCGAGAGCGGATGCCGCGTCCAGAGCCCTGTTCAGCGCGGTGGCCTGCGTCCGGGCATCCGCGTCGAGGTAGACGTTGCGCGAGCTCATCGCGAGACCGTCGGCCTCGCGCACGATCGGGCACGCCTCGATGCGCACGTCGAGGTTCAAGTCGCGCACCAGCCGCCGCACGACGAGCACCTGCTGCGCGTCCTTCTGGCCGAAGTACGCGACGTCGGGCTGCACGATGCCGAACAGCTTGGTGACGACGGTGGCGACGCCGTCGAAGTGGTGCGCGCCGCGGCTCGCGCCGTCGAGCACGTCGGTGACCCCGGAGACGTGGATGCTCGTCGCGAACCCGTCGGGGTAGATCTCGGCGGCATCCGGGGCGAAGAGGATGTCGACGCCCTCGGCCCCGGCCATCGCGGCGTCCCGGGCCTCATCACGCGGGTAGGAGCCGAGGTCCTCATTCGCGCCGAACTGGGTCGGGTTGACGAACAACGAGACGACGACGAGGCCGTTCTGCTCACGCGCCCGGCGCATGAGCGAGAGGTGCCCCTCGTGGAACGCGCCCATGGTCGGCACGAGGCCGACGGATGCTCCGGTCCCGCGCGCATCGGCGACGGCCGCTCGCAGCTCGGGGATGGTGCGGATGATCCTCATGCGGTGGCCTTCTGTTGTGCTTCCGGATGTGCTTCGGATCCTGAGCGCCCTTCGTCTCGTCGCTGCGCTCCTCGCTCAGGATCCGCAGGTCCTCCGCCCCCGGATCCTGAGCGCCCTTCGTCTTGTCGCTGCGCTCCTCGCTCAGGATCCGCGGGTCCTCCGCCCCCGGATCCTGAGCGAGCGGAGCGAGACGAAGGACGCTCAGTCTCAGCCCCTTCTTCTCGCTCCGCTCGCTCAGGGTGCGGGGCAAGGTTCGCCTGCTCACGGTGCAGGGTGGCGGCGAGCACGCGAGTCGCGGCGGCGAGCTCGTCGAACAGGGCCACGAGCTCGGGCCGCGCGGCATCGATCGCGGCGCGCTGGCGGGCGACGGTCTGCTCGTCGCCGCGGGCGATGGGTCCGGTCAGCACAGATGCCGCGCCCTGAGACACCCAGTTGTCGACGGTGCGGCGCACCAGCGGGGCCAGAAGTTCGCGCGCATCCTCGAGACCAGCATCCCGTGCGACCTGCTCAGCAGCATCCAGCACGGTGAGCACGAAGTTCGAGGAGAACGAAGCCGCCGCGTGATAGCCCGCGCGGTCGTCGACCGCGAACGGCCGCGTTCCGAGCGCCTCGGCGAGTGAGGTGGCGACCGCGAGCGCCGCCGGTGTGCGCCCGGCGACGGCGGCCCCGATGCCACGGAATGCGTCCGGCCCTTCGGCGCCGGTGAACGTCTGCAGCGGATGCAGGCTGAAGTCGACATCGTCGAGTCCGGTCGCTCCGGAGACGTGGCCGACGAGCCCCGTCGAGACTCCCGCGGCGGCTTCGGCGATCGCGGCATCGGGAACGCACAGCAGCACGACATCGCTCGCGGGGATCTCCTCGCCGCGACGGACAGGGCCGTACACGGTCAGCCCCGCAGCTCTGAGCGCGCGAGCGAGCACGCTGCCGAGGCGGCCGGCGCCGAGGACGGCGACGGTCGAAGCGGGTTCGGAAGAGGTGCGCATGGCGCGTTGAGTATGACGCCGATCGGGCATCCCGTGCAAATTCGCGGATCAATCTGCGCGGTCGTGCGCCACTAAGTAAAGCAGAACAGGCAGATTTTCGTGATTACAGCGTGCACATCGCTCCGGGAGCTATCTGCTCTTGGAAGTGAACAGTCCTGCCGCGAGCGCGTACAGCAGCGGCACCGCCGAGACTCCCATCAGCACTCCGCCCCAGGCTGGACTGGTGGGCAGCAGCAGGACGCCGCCGATCAGCAGACCGGCGAACAGGACCGCTCCGACGGCGCGGCGCACGAGCAGCTCGAGGCGCCCCATCCGCCGCTCCAGCCGGCTGAGGTCGAACGTCAGACTGCCCTGCTCGAGCCTCGTGATCGCGGAGTCGATGCGTCCCGGCATCCGCCACAGCACGGCCGCGTTCTCGAGCGTCTGCTTGGCGAAGTCCTGCACGACGTTGCCGCTCTCTTCGCGCAGCAGGCGCTTGGCGTAGGGCTCGACCGCGTCCCACACGTTGAACGCGGGATCGAGGCCGCTGCACATGCCCGAGGTGAGCGACACCGCGCGGAACAGCATGAGCAGCCCCTCGGGCAACTGGAACGGCATCGTGCGGACGACCTCGCCGAACTCCATGGCGAAGTCCTGCAGCTCGTGCGGGTCGACGTCACGCAGCTCGGCGAAGCCCATGCCGCCGAAGCGCGAGAACAGGGTGGTGAGTGCCCGTTCGAGCTCGGCGTTCTGCGCCGAGGGCAGCAGCACTCCCATGTCCTGCGCCGCCGCGACGAGCTTCTTGCCGTCGCGCGCGGCGACGGCGATCAGCAGCGCACGCAGTCCGTCGCGGATGCCGGCCGGCACCTCGCCCATCATCCCGAAGTCCACGAAGGTGAGCCGCCAGGCGGGCTGGTCCCCCACTTGCTCCGGTCCCACTCGTTGCGGGTGTTCGCCCGCAACACCCGCAACGGTCGAGACCGGAGCCCCGAGGGGGTCAGCCCCCGACAGTTCCGGTCCCACTCGTTGCGGGTCGCCACCTCCCGCGCCCGCCCCAGCACCCACAACCGTTGAGACCGGAGCTGCGGAAGCACCAATCCCGAGGGGCGTCACGAAGATGTTGCCGGGGTGCGGATCGGCGTGGAAGAAGCCATGCGTGAAGACCTGCTCGAACATCACGTCGGCGAACACCCGCGCGACCTCGGACGGGTCGATGCCCGCGGCGCGCAGCGCATCGATGTCATTGATCTTGATGGCCGTGACATCGGCGAGCGTCAGCACCCGGCGGGTGGTCCGCTCCCATGCGACGGCCGGAGCCGCCACCCGCACGTCATCCTCGAAGTCGGATGCGAATCGCTCTCCGCTGGCCGCCTCGTGCAGGTAGTCGACCTCCTCGAGGCTGGTGCGCGCGAACTCCTCCACGAGCGCCGGCGCGTCGACGCGTTCGCGCACGATGCGGATGCGGCGCAGCCATCCGCCGACCTTCCGCAGTGCGGCGAGGTCGGTGTCGATGATGGCGTCGATGCCGGGGCGCTGCACCTTCACGACGACGTCGGCGAATCCGGCATCCGCCGCGGCCGCGGGCGAGAGCCGGGCGCGGTGCACCTGGCCGAGGGATGCCGCGGCGACCGGCGTCTCGTCGAATCGCTCATACGCGAGGGCGAGCGTGGTGCCTAGCTCGGCCTCGGCCAGTGCGCGGATGTCGGCGAACGGCACCGCCGGCACCTCGTCCTGCAGGCCAGCGAGCTCCTGCGTGACCTCGGGCGGCAGCACGTCGAGGCGTGACGAGAGGAACTGCCCGACCTTGATCATCAGGCCGCCGAGGTCGACGGCGAGGCCGTGGAAGCGCCGCGCGATGCGCAGCATCCGAGCCTCCCGCGTGCGATCCGCGGTGCCTTCGAATCCGATCCGCGGGAGCACGAGTTCGAACCACCACACCTGCACGAGCACGCGGGAGGCGAAGGCGAGGATGCGTCGGTAGCGACGGCGATGCGCCGACTGCGCCATGCGGGCTCCGATCAGTCGGCGGCGAGAATCGCGTACAGCTTACGTCGGGCATCCTCCAGTACGGCGACCGCCTGCTGCACCTGCTCGGGCGAGCCGGTGCGGCCGACCTGCGCGGCAGCGGCGGCGAGCTCCATGCCCGCCTTGGGAAGGGCGGTCAGGTGCGCGCCGGGGCGAGAGGCGGAAGCCTCCCACGGGGCCTGCTTGTCTTCGGCGGTCGCCTCGCGGCCGGCCTCGGTCAGCGAGTAGGTCTTGCGGCCGTTGTCTTCGACGGCCTCGATGAGGCCCTCGTCGGCGAGCAGCTGCAGCGTGGGGTAGACCGAGCCGGCGCTCGGCTTCCAGGTGCCTCCGCTGCGCTCGGAGATCTCGTTGATGATCTGGTATCCGTGCATGGGCTGCTCGGCGAGCAGGGCGAGCACGGCCGTGCGCACGTCGCCGCGGCCCATGCGCGGGGTGGGGATGCGCTGCTCGAAGGCGGAGCGCAGTTGGTCCATGGCCTCCCAGAGGGAGCCGGGGCCGCGGCCGCCGGATCCGAGGTCGAAGGGGTTTCCGAACCCGTTGGAAGAGAACGAACCGTTCATGATGGCCTCCTCGGTTCTGGCTGAACGATGGTTAACGATATATCGGTAACTGTCGTTCGGGAAGAGGTTCGCGGTCAGTTCCCAGTCTTCCGACGCCCCTCCAGCACGCCCGCGAAGGCGATCGCGACGAGGCCGGCGATCGGCACGACGAGCAGGCCCGCGCGCAGGCCGGCGTTGTCGGCGACGAGGCCGACCACGGGCGGGGCGAGCAGGAAGCCGAGCCGCAGCAGCCACGACACGATCGTCAGGCCCGCGCCGTGCCGCAGGCCGGGCAGCTCGTCGGCGGCCTGCAGCGCCGCGGGGATCAAGGTGGCGACGCCGAATCCGGCGGCCATGAATCCGACGATCGTGCCGGGCACCGTGGGGAACGCCAGCGCGAGCCCCATGCCCACGGCGACGATCACGCCGCCCACCCGCGCGACGGTGCGCTGCCCGAAGCGGTCGACGAGCCGGTCGCCGACGAGGCGTCCGACGAACTGGGCGCCGACCAGGGAGATGTAGCCGACGGCGGCGAGCGCCGCGGGCGCACCGAGCGAGCTGCCGAGGTAGAGGGTGGCCCACGACATGCCGGCATCCTCGACGACCGCGCCAGCGATGGCGATGAGCACGAGGGCGAGCAGGATGAAGACGGTGCGGGGAGTGATGCGGGGCTTCGTGTTCTCCTGCGAGACGGTGGGTGCCTCCCCTGCCTCGTCGCGGCCTGGCAGGCAGAGTCGGGCGGCGATGAGCGACACGGTCACGAAGATCACCGCCGAGATCGACAGGTGGATGCCAAGGGGCAGCCCGAGCGCGATCGCGGCGGCCGCCATTGCGCCGCCGAGCACGGCGCCGGCCGACCAGATCGCGTGGAAGGAGTTGATGATCGAGCGGGAGTAGCCGCGCTGCACACGCAGGCTGTGCGCGTTCTGGGCGACGTCGGTGATCGAGTCGGCGGCGCCGCCGAGCAGGAGGGCGAGGGCGAAGAGCACCGCCGAGGGCGCGAGCCCCGCGGCGAGCAGGCTCAGGCTGACGATGACTGTGCCGACCACCGCGACCTTCGCCGACCCGAAGCGCCGCACGAACATCGCGGCGGTGAGGCCCGCGGCGATCGCCCCGGCGGGGAAGGCCGCGATGGCGAGGCCGTAGGTGGCGGCATCCAGCCCCAGCGACGACTTGATCTCGGGATAGCGCGGCAGGATGTTCGCGAACAGGGCACCGTTGGTGAGGAACAGCAGCGCGGTGCCGAGCCGGGCGCGGCGCAGGGCGAGGGACGGGGAGGAAGGCATCCGTTCCACGCTATCGAGGCGGATGGACCGCCCGCCGCGTGCCCGACTGCGGATGCCAGGAACGACGCGCCGGAGCGCCCGCCCCCGCACACGGCGCGTCGCGTGTGCGATCCGAAGTTGGGTACGGCTGCGCGACGCGCCGCCGGTCAGACTGCGACCAGCTCCTGCAGCCGGTTCAGGCTGCGGCGCTGGTCGTCGAGGTCGTCGATGCGCTGCTGGACGACGTCGAGGTACTCGCGCAGGGCGTCGGCGACGCACGCGTGCAGGTGGACGCCGTCGTCGACGAAGCACTCCACGACCCGGGCGACGACGGCCAGCGGCATCCCTGCGTCGAGGAAGAGGCGGATGCGGCGCACGTCCTCGACCGCGGAGGGCGCGAAGCGCCGGTGTCCTGCGGTGGTGCGCACGGCGGTGATCAGGCCGTTCTGCTCGTAGTGGCGCAGCGCGCGCACGCTGACGCCGGTGCGTGCGGACAGCTCGCCGATCGTGATCGCGTCGTATGACATCAATTCCTCCGCGGGACTTGCATCTGACACTGGTGTCAGCTCCTACCGTCGTGGGCATGAGCACTGAAACCATCACAACGCGCACCGCCGACGACTTCTTCCTGCTGGGCGGCGATCTGCCGGTGCGGC
Source organism: Microbacterium sp. MAH-37 (assembly GCF_009758255.1). Classification (GTDB taxonomy): domain Bacteria; phylum Actinomycetota; class Actinomycetes; order Actinomycetales; family Microbacteriaceae; genus Microbacterium. The sequence continues at coordinate 254,563 of NZ_WSEN01000004.1, read as the reverse complement.
GGATCGGCCTGGGCACGATGCGCCTCACGGATGCGACCGGCGATCACTCCCGCACGGGTGCGCACATCTGGCGCAGACCGGAGGATCCGGCCGAGCAGATCGCCCTGCTGCGCGGAGCCGTCGAGGCGGGCGTGCAGCTCATCGACACGGCGGATGCGTACGCGCTGGGCGACAGTGAGGAGCTGGTGGCGCGAGCGCTGCATCCGTACGCCGACGATGTGCTGATCGCGACGAAGGTCGGCAACGTGCGGCCGTCGCCGACGGTGTGGGTGCCGCTCGGGCATCCGGCGTATCTGCAGCAGCAGGTCGAGCTGAGCCTGCGGCGCCTGCGGCTGGAGCGGATCGACCTGCTGCAGCTGCACCGGCTCGACCCGAACTTCCCGATCGCCGATCAGGTCGGAGCGCTCGCCGAGCTGCGCGATCAGGGCAAGATCCGGCACATCGGGCTGTCCGAGGTGACCATCGACCAGCTGGACGAGGCGCGGCGCACCGCGCCGATCGCATCGGTGCAGAACCTGTACAACCTGTCGGCACGCGGACACGATGCGGTGATCGACCATGCGGATGCCGCGGGCATCGCGTTCCTGCCGTTCTTCCCGCTCGCTATCGGGTCGCTGGCTTCGCCGGACGGGGCCGTCGCCGGAGTGGCTCGTGAGATCGGAGCGGAGCCATCGCAGGTCGCGCTGGCTTGGCTGCTGCGGCGCTCGCCGAACGTGCTGCCCATCCCGGGGACGGGGTCGCTCGCGCACCTGGCGCAGAACCTCGGCGCGCTGCAGGTGGAGCTCAGCGAGGAGCAGTTCCGGCGGATCTCGGAGGGGTGAGCCGCGAGGCCTCGGCGCGTGCCAGACTGACGGCGTGTGGATCGGGTGGATCGAGTTCGACATCCTGCTCGGCGACGTGCAGTCGCTGAAGGAGAAGCGAAGCGTGATCCGCCCGATCATCGCCGAGCTGAGCCGGCGCACCGAGGCCTCCTGCGCCGAGGTCGGCGCGCAGGACCTGCACCGCCGCACCGAGATCGGCGTCTCGGTGGTCGCCGCGCACGCGACGCACGTGCGCGATGTACTGGATCAGGCCGAGCGGATGCTGGTGGAGAGGCATCCCGAGGTGACGGTGCTGTCGGCGCGGAGAGGGTTGCGGTCGAGCGGGGACTGACGGGTCCTCGACAAGGCTTCGGCATCCACTACCGGATCGGATGACGTGCATGCATACTGTAAGCATGCCTAACGTGCTGATCAGAGACCTCGACCCGGCGGTGCACTCCGTGCTGTCGGCGCGGGCCGAGGCGCGCGGGCAGTCGCTCCAGCAGTATCTGACTGCCGAGCTGACGGAGTTGGCGGCGAAGCCGACGCTGGAGGAGCTTCTTCTGGAGTTCTCTCAGCGCCCGCCGCAGCACATCCCGTCCGAGGCGATCGTCAAGGCCATCCACGACGGCCGACGCGATCGATGATCGTCATCGATGCGTCTGCCGTCGTGAAGCTGATCGGCGAGCACGGCACCACCCCTCGGCTGCACGAGCAGGTCTTCGGCGAGAGGCTCATCGCTCCCGATGTCCTGCCACTCGAGACCGCTTCAGCCCTGCGCGGCCTGAGTCTTGGCGGGCACCTGGACAAGCGCGGTCTTCTCTCCGCCGTCGACGATCTCATGCGCCTGCCGATCGATCTGCATCCGTCGCTGCCGCTGATCCCGCGCGTCATGGCACTGCGTCAGAACTTCTCCGCGTACGACGCGAGTTACGTCGCTCTCGCCGAGCTGTTCGGATGCCCGCTGCTGACCTTCGACAAGCGGCTGGCGAAGGCCGCGAAGAAGCACTGCGTGGTTGAGATCGCGGCGGAGTAAAGCGCCCCCGACCTCGGAGACCACGACGCGATACCTTGTCTCCCTGACCGTCCGACCAGCGCATCGGGCCGGATCCGTCGTCGTAACAGCCCGCCTGTACCTCGACGTTCAGAACGTCTTCTCCCAGCACTCCCTTGTCCGATGCTGTCGGCGGGGAGACAGCGCAGCACGCGGCAACACGCGGACCCGGTCACCATTCGAAAATACCCAGACACAAACTGTCGATGTCTCGCAGACGTCTCAATTCTGCGCAGTCAATGCCCGAAAAGCTGTGTCGCCCGACTGCGCTTATCTGACCGATAACCAGTTCGTCGGACCTCGGAACGCAGTCCGATGCTCCACACCGAGTGCCCTGGGGAGGGGCGTTCGTCTGGGGAGGAAGCGGGACCGTCTTGCGTGCGGCCCCGGCACCCTGACGACAATCGTCAATGAGGAGGAATGGGTTGTCATGAGTCAGCAAGCGCCCGCCGGGTGGTACCCCGATGGGGCCGGTAACGAGCGGTTCTGGGATGGTACGGCGTGGACCGAGCACTTGCGCGTACCGGCCGCTCCTCCCCCGGCGGCACCTCCGGCGGCTGCAGCGGAGACGAAGCCCGCAGGCATGTTCTCCAAGATGGGCTCGGCTGTTCGACGGGCCAGCGTCGACAGGAAGAACGCCAAGGAAGAGGCTGTACGCGACCACGAAGAGCGTGCTCGTGCGGCCGGAGCTCTCGTAACGAGCGGAACTTTCGGGGTGTCGACCATCGAGATCTATGAAGGCGGTTACGTCCGTATCGCAGAGGGTACTGGCGACCATACGAGGCCTGCCGAAATCACAAAGAGGACACCGTACGAGAAGCTGCGCTCCATCACCGTCTCTGCTTCCAAGGCCGAGATCGCAGCCGCGGCGTCAGCGGCCTCGGACGCCGCCCCAGGGTCCGCCCTCGAAGGTGCGGTCATGCAGGCGATGTCGGGGATCATGAAGGGCGGAAAAATCCTGTCGAAGGGCACCGCGGTCGGCCTCGCGACGACAGGGATCGCACAGTTCGCGGCCAACGCGTCCAAGAAGTCAATCTCGTCATCACGACCGATAAGACGATTCACACGCTCGCCAATCAGATGCACAACGGGCTCATGAAGTGGAGTCGCAAGGAAGACGATGCCGTCGCCAAGGCGCTGATCGAAGCCGGCATCACGGTTCTCGGCATCGAGGTCGAACCCGAGCCGCAGGCCACGAGCGAGGTTCAGCCCGCCCATACCTCCGCAACTCCCACCCTTTCTGAGCGCATGCTCGAACTCGCCGAGCTCCACCACGAGGGCATTCTGTCCGACCAGGAGTTCTCAGATGCAAAGGTGAAGTTACTCAGCGGTCTCTGAGCACGAGGCCGCATGAAAGCCGTACGGTGCGCTCGCGCAGGCAGGCGTCTACTGCTGATTCCGGCACCAGAACGCGATGTCCCCGGCTTGCGCAATCGTGACCAATAGCCGGTCCGCTCGGACCACGGAGCAGCACATGCCGCAGCAGTTTCTACGAGATTCCGTGTGGCGCCTCGCGGTGCCATGATCAGCTCATGACAGGACACGTCTTCGTCATCCAGGGGGACATCCGTCGATTCGCCTGCGATGCGTATCTCTACGCGACGGATCGGGATCTGCGCGACGGCGGTGGGTGGATGGAGTCGGCACCGGGTGCCCCTGGCCGGATCAATCCGCAGCGGCGTGCGGACTTCAAGGCGGAGAAGAGTTTCACACTTGCGCTGACCGACCGGCGAGGCCGACTGAACGAACCTGCGACGATTCTGACCGCGGTTCCCTACGACGGAGTCAAGCATCTCGAGGAGTTCGCCCCTCGTCTGCAGGCGTTCTTCGCGGAAGCGTTCGAGATCTCGAAGCGGCGCGGCGCGACGGCGGCCGTGTCGAAACGCGATCGCCCCCTTCTGGCCGTTCCGCTGTTCGGGGTCGGCGGCGGAGGCGCCGGCTCCGTCCGCGGCAAGATGTTCCGAGTCGTCTACCGCGAGGCTCTCGCGGCCGCGGCGCACTACAACGTGGACGTGGCGATCGTGCTGCGGGATCCCCGCGACTACGCGCTCGCACAGATGATCCGGCGCGAGGGCCGTGACGCATGGCCCGAACTGACACCAGAGCTCCACGCGAGCGCACGCGAGCTCGGCGAAATTGCTGCGGAGTCCAAGCTCGTGCCGTTCATGGGCGCAGGAATCAGTCTGTCCGCGGGCGCGCCCGACTGGAAGTCGCTGATCAACCGCCTTGCGATGGATGCCGGGGTCGAGCCTGAAGTCAGGAGGGAACTCGCGAAGCACGACGTCCTGGATCAGGCCGCGTACGTCCAGTACGCGCTCGAGCGTCGAACCGGGGCCGACAAGGCCGCGTTCGGGCGGATCGTGGCGGATGCCGTGAACGTGAAGCGGTATGGCATCGCGCCACCGCTGCTGGCTGCCCTCGAGGCCGAGCAGGCGATCACGCTCAACTACGATCGCCTTTTCGAATGGGCGGCGGGCGACGGGCAGCGCCCGCGTCGGGTCATCCCAGGTGCGCGCGGTGACGAGGAGAGGTGGCTGCTGAAGCTGCACGGCACTGTCGACGATCCCGCTTCCATCGTCCTCACCCGCGAGGATTATCTCGGCTTCAACGCCGACCGAGCTGCGCTCAGCTCGCTGGTCAAGGCGACGCTGATGACGCGCCACCTGCTCTTCGTCGGCTTCGGCGTGACCGATCCGCACTTCCACGAGATCGTCCATGACGTGCGTCGGGCTGTGCCTGACAAGGGACAACCGTTCGGAACTGTGCTGACGATCGGTCACGATCCCGTCAAGCGCGGGCTGTGGGGCGATGATCTGAAGTTCGTGGAGGTCGACACACCTCGAATGGTCGATGTCTTCCTCGACGCGGTGCTGGCGTACGGAGCATCGTCGCACTCCTATCTGTTGGCCAAGGGGTATCTGTCGACGCTCGATCCGGAGGACAGGATCGTCGCGGAGGCGCTGGGGAAGATGATCGACTCCATTCCGGAGGCTGACAGGCGCGGCACTGCGTGGGATGCGGTGGCGGTGGGCCTTCGGGATCTGGGGTGGGGCGCGCGGGTGGAAAAGCGCTCTCGGAGTGCGTTGCCGAAGGGGCTCGACTGATAATAGGGCGAGGCCCCGCCCCCGTGCGCGAGGGGACATGAGATCATTGCTTCCGTCGTGAACGGCCTGATAGCGAAGCCGCTTCAGATACAGCGAGTCAGCTTCGATATCCGACGCCCTGCATATGTTGTTCGCATCTGCCGATTGGAGGTCGAACATGGGAATCTGTCGAACTGGGCTCTCTTTCGCTCATCATTGCCGCAGCCGTGGCTGCGCTCGACGAGAACGGCTGAGCGCAGCCTATACGCTCGAAGGATGGTCAGGATCTCTGCGGTCGAGCCCGGATATCAGAACGTGAAACCCCACACAACGACAAGCGTGTGCTTCACACAGATCGTCGAAGCCGCGGACGGCACTCGTTTTCTCCACATGAGCACCTTTGGTTCTGAGACGCGCGCCTCCGTACCGAAGAGCAGCCAATCAATGCAGTTCGATGTCGATACCGCACGGTCACTCGTCAGGGCATTGACCGACATATTCGGCGCGACAGTTCTGCCCAAGGCTTGATCATCGCTGGGACGGTCGTAGCGCCTCACCGATGCGAGCGACGACATCCTCCGCGTTCTCGTGCTCCCAGAAGCGAAGGACGCACCAGCCGGCCGCGGTGAGCAGCGCATCGGTTTCTCGATCCCGTTCTGCGTTACGCGCGAGCTTCGGCCCCCAGTAACCGGCGTTGGATCTCGGCGCTGTCCCGTGCTCAGGACAACTGTGCCAGAAGCACCCATCGATGAAAACTGCAACGTGCGCCTTCGTGAAGACGATGTCCGCCCTGCGCCGCCCGCCCAGCGGCGCGTAGTCGACGCGGTAGCGGTACCCCTCGGCGTGGAGTCGTCTCCTCACCCGCAACTCGGGCGCCGTGTCCCGCCGCCTATTTGCGCGCATGGTTCTACGAGCCCCACCTGAACTCGCCCACGACATTCCAGCAGACTACCCGCGACCGATCCCGTGTCCGAGGCTCGAACTAGTGTTCGAGACAGCCCCGGAGAGCCGCACCGCCCCCGATCGAGATACCCGGTAGGCTGCTATTTGAGAATCCAATGCGTTGAGGAGTCAGACGTGCCCGAGTTGTCTTTCCGGATGGGAGAGCTGTTCAGCGGCCCAGGAGGCATGGCCCTCGGGGCCCGACTCGCAGCCCAGAACGTGGAAGGTGTTGACCTCCGGCACGCGTGGGCCAACGACTACGACCTCGACACCTGTCGAACCTATAAGCGCAATATCCTGGTCCCCGAGTTCGGCAGGGACGCGAAGATCGTGGAATCATCCACCGAGCTCCCCGCACGTGGCGGCGGGATCGTTCATCAGAACGTGCACGACCTCAACATTGATGCGCTCGGCGATGTCGAGGGGTTCGCTTTCGGTTTCCCATGTAATGACTACAGCCTCGTTGGAGAGTGGAAGGGCCTGACCGGATCGTACGGCCCCCTCTATTCATATGGCGTAAAAGTTCTTGCCTCCAAACAACCCAAGTGGTTTGTTGCTGAGAATGTCTCTGGGCTCCGTGGGGCCAATGAAGGACAAGCTTTCAAACAGATCCTCCAGCACCTTCAAGCACCCGATGATGGCCCCCGCTACACTATCGTTCCTCATCTGTATTCATTTGATGAATATGGAGTCCCTCAGCGTAGACAGCGAATCGTGATCGTCGGCATCCGCGAGGACATCGATGTCGAATACCGTGTGCCTTCCCCTGAGCTATATAAGGATGTGGATGTCAGCGCGAAGACGAGTCTCATGACACCCCCAATCGACCTTTACGCTCCGAACCATGAGTTCACCCGGCAGTCTAAGAATGTCGTGGACCGGCTGAACCTGATTCGCGCTGGAGAGCACGCTTTCTCCCCTCGAGTCCTCGAGGTCCTCCCGGACCATCTGCGCATCAAGACCAAGACGACTATCAGTACTACATATAAGCGGCTGGAGCCGGGCAAGCCTGCTTACACGGTCACCGGCGCGGGTGGCGGCGGGTCGCACATGTACCACTGGTCCGCCAACCGAGCATTGACCAATCGCGAGAAAGCCCGGTTGCAATCGTTCCCTGATGAGTTCGTGTTCGAGGGCCTAAAGGACAGCGTCCGCAAGCAGGTCGGCATGGCGGTTCCGGTCAAGGGGGCCGAAGCAATTTTCACGGCTCTATTCAAATCGTTTGCCGGTCTTCCATATGCGTCAATCGAACCCAACATCGACATGTCCAGGATCCTTGCCTCGGACTGAGAAGGTCATTGCTTCGGGAGAACCGGGGCGTTGCGGTGTGCCATTTCCTCGCTACTCAACCGCAATGAGCTGATCACGCGTCGCGTGCGCCCTACTAGACACTTCGCGCACGAGTGGGGAATCGATCTCCGAGACCCCGGTACGGTAGTCGCAAGCGGATCGATGAGCGAGGCATACCTGCTCGGCGGGACTACTCGGTCGATGCCGACGCTTGTGGCGCCAAAGATGCGCCAGGAACTGGAGGGCACTGTGGCGGGACTCGGATTCGAACAGCTGAAGGCGATGTTCGAGACGTTGCAGGCGATGCAGCCGAACAGAGACCCAATCACTCGCGATGCGGAGTTGCTGGAGAGTCTCGCCGTCTACGACCCTACGTTTCCCGCGGCCTATCGTGCGCACGTGGAGGAGGAACGCGAGCGCATCGAGGACCTAGCCACGACGCACACTCTCATCGGCGATCGCGACAAGGCGCCTTGGTACTCGGGTCCTAAGAGCACCAAAGGCATCTGGCCGGCCTATCGCGCGAAGCTCGAGTCACGCTTGCCAGACGCGGCGGCCAAGGACGTCGATGCTTCGACGAACCAGATCCTCTCGCAGTGCGCGAATCCTTTTGAGCGCGGAGACCGCCGTAAGGGACTCGTCATCGGCTACGTGCAGTCGGGAAAGACCGCGAACTACGCGGGGCTCATCGCCAAGGCAGTCGACGCCGGGTATCGAATCGTCATCGTCCTTGCTGGTATGCACTCCAACCTCCGCGCACAGACTCAGGCGCGCCTGGACGGAGACCTTCACCTGCGCGAAATCAAGGATGGCGGCGTCGCGTGGTATCCGCTGACAGACGTCAACTCTGATATCGCACCCGCCAACCCAGTGGCGCCTGTCGGCAACAGCGGCAACGCGATCGTCATGGTTGTGAAGAAGAACGAAAAGCGCTTGGCGAACGTCTTGGCTTATCTGCGCAACATTTCAAAGCAGCACCCGGACATGCTCCGCTCGCGCGCAACTCTGATCATCGACGACGAATCAGATCAGGCGACCCCGAACACCAAGGGCGCCAAGAGTCTCGTCTCGACGATCAATCAGCGAATTCGTGACATCTGGGCCGAAGTGAGAACCGGCACCTACGTCGCATACACCGCGACTCCATTCGCGAATATCTTCATCGACCCGAACGACGAGGACGAGCTCTACCCGGATGACTTTGCGGTCGTGTTGCCGCGTCCGCACGGATATATGGGTGCGGACACCTACTTCGACACGTCCGGCGTCGACGACGAACAAGGCGTCTCCCCAGACGCGCTGGCGCGAACAATCCCCGACGATGAGGCAGGGGTTCTAGCTCCGCTTGGACGTGATCTCACTGACTATGATCCTCACATCACCGAATCACTCGGGGAGGCCATCCGCTGGTTCCTCATCGCCACGGCGATCCGACAGATCCGCACTGGCGATGCAAATCACTCGTCGATGCTTCTCCACACCTCTCATCGTGTCGACGCTCACGATCGGCTGCGCGATGCAGTCGTCGACTTCTTGCGGGAGATCGCGCTCGCAGATGATCGTCGGAGCGAAAGCTTCAGATCGACGTTCAATTCTGAGATCGACCGTGCGCAGGAGTTGCGCGGCGATGAGATCGTGCCCGAATGGGACGACATCTGGCCTGTGATCGACGACCTGATCTCCCGTGTGCAGGTCCGCGTCGATAACGGCACCTCGAACAATCGAGTTAGTTACCCGGATGGTGACCCGCAGACCGTTATTGCTATCGGCGGCGGCACGCTTTCGCGTGGACTGACACTTGAAGGACTTGTGGTTTCGTACTTCCTCCGCACGTCGAACGCATACGACACGTTGCTGCAGATGGGGCGGTGGTTCGGATTCCGTCCGCGATACGGCGACCTCGCGCGTGTGTGGGCGGCTTCAGGGATGCTTGAGGACTACGCTCACCTGGCGCTCGTTGAACGCGAGCTCCGCGAAGACATCGCGGTGATGATCGACGAGCACATGACACCTCGCGAGATGGCAATCCCAGTTCGCGCGCACAAGGGGCGTCTCCAGATCACCGGCGCAGGGAAGATGGACTTCGTCGATCTCGTTCACAGCGGCCTCGGTGGCACTCGTCGCCAAACGATCTATCTTGACCGATCGGCCAGCGGCATCGAACGAACCCACGCAGCTGCAAAGGCCTTCGTCGCATCAGCGGTTGCGCTGCCGCACCTAACCACGCCGCCCATAACCAAGGAGGGCACCCCCGCCGCGCACCTTTTCGAGGGCGTCTCTCACGCTCAACTCGTTACATTCCTCAAGGACTATGGCGTCTTTTCGGTGGACACCGCGATGCAACCCGCAGCGATGCTCACGTGGACGGCCAAGCATGGCGCTGGGAAGTCATGGGACCTACTCCTCGTGTCCGGCCGCGCTGGTGATACGGATACGTTCGAGTATTCCCCTGGCGTGAGCGTGAACGTCGTGAGTCGCGCGCCTCTCGCTGACGGTTGGGACAAGAGCCGCTTCGAGGACGAGATCCGCGAAGGTGCCGATGTCGTGAACATCCGAGCGCTGATGTCGAGTAATGACTCGACCGGAGACCTTACGATCATGGCTCGTAACGGCGAGCTTGATTCAGCGACATACTCAGATCTTCAATCGCTGAGCAAGAGCAGTGCTGAAGCAGTCAAGACGTTCCGTCGCCGCGCTCGTCCTGACAGCGGTCTCGTGATCCTCTATGCAGTCGGAAAGGCTTCCGAACCGGCAGAGAGCTCCGGGAAGACCCGTGTCCCGATGTCCGCAAGCGACCATCTGATCGGTGTGGCGCTCGTGTTCCCACCGACCGAACTGGAACGGGCCGGCGACTATTACGCAGTCTCGGTCAAGTCCATCTTCGACGCGGGCGACGAGGATGCGGATGATGCCGAGGCCGAGATTCTCGACGATGAAGCCGACTTTGACGTGCAGGAATCCGACTCATGAGTAGCGGGCACTCTCGGGTGGAGGCGGCGCTCGAGGCACTCCTGGATTCGGATCCGACGCTCGAGATCAGCAAGACCCGCCGTTTGGGACCGGATTGGAACATGCGTGAAGCCCTGCTGGTTCGTGACCACCAGGATCACCTCTCGCTCGTAGTCGAACGGCCCGAGCATGCTCCGCGGATCGAGCCTCATCTGGGAGACACGATGCCTATCACCTGGATTGCGGCTTCCACTGACTCCCCATTGGAACGCATGATGATTGGATGCCCCGATCGCGGGCTTCGTACGACATTCCTTTCGCTCATCGGCGAAGTGCTCGACCGGGTCGATGCGACTCACAACTCGGTGTACATCGAGGTGTCAAAAGTCGTCGAAGATTGGCGACGCGTCCTCGAAACAGTCCGGACGAGCACCAGCCGCACCATACTCATCGGGCTTTTCGGCGAGTTGACGATTCTCCGCGATCTGGTCACTCAACGGGGCAGCGGCGCCATCGATTTCTGGCGAGGACCGGACGGACACCGCCATGACTTCTTCGGCACTAATGCGATCGAAGTGAAGACTTATCGCGGCACAGGGAGCCCGCGGGTCTCGATTCATGGTGCTCACCAATTGGACCCGCCAGTGGGCAACGAGCTGCACCTCATCTCGTTGCGCGTCGAGGAGTCTGCTGAAGGTGAGACCCTCGCGGACATAATCCACGATCTCGCGCTGGCAGGAGTCAACTACTCTTCGTTGAGCGGCCGGACTGACGGCGAGGAGCCGCTGGTCCTCGACGCTCGACTTCGATTGGTTGTGATGGACCGCAGAATCCATGCAGTTGATGAGACTTTCCCTGGCATACGCGCGTCGAGGCTGGACGAAAAGTCTCTGAAAGGCGTAGACCGCCTGAGCTATCAGTTGCTGCTCGACGCATGCCCCGAGCCGCTCGATGCTTCCGCGTATGTCCGCATCTTGGGTGACCTGTGAGCGAGCACGAAACGATCACGACACTCAACTGGTTTCCAAAACAGTTTCGAGCGGGTGACATGGACGGAACCGGCGGTGATCGCCTTCTCGGTCGCACCGACCTGGCGCCCCTCGAAGTACTGGTCCGGGAGACCGCACAGAACAGTTGGGACGCCCGTCGCGACGGCGCCACGCCACACTTTGGACTCCATCTGCGTAGGGTAGATTTTCGTCTCCGTGCCGACTTGAACCGCTTGTTCGAGGGAAGCCGTAGGCCTGGGCGGCAGCGGACGCCAGAAGCGACGAACCTCCATGTTCTCGAGGTGTTCGATCGCGGGACAAGTGGTCTGGACGGTCCGACTGATCTGTCGCCGGTCGCCTCCGGTGTACCGTGCAATTATCAGGACCTTATTCTCAAGGTCGGAGTCCCTCGCGATGATGGCAAGGGGGGCGGAACATACGGATTCGGCAAGACCGCCGCGTATGCATTCAGCGAGCAAGGCACAGTCATTTTCTGGACGCGCTGCCACACGCCGGGGGTAGGGCTCGAGCACAGATTCGTGATCTCTGCATTTCACGATTCATATGTGTCGGAGGGTAAGCAGTTCACCGGAAGGCACTGGTGGGGCGACGGCAGAGACGACCTCGTGGAGCCGCTCAAAGGCGAGCGCGCGCGAATGTTTGGCGAGCGGTTCTTCTCCAGAAGATTCGAAGGTGACGAGACCGGCACGTCGTTGCTTATCCTCGACCCGAAGATCACCGTGCCTTGGAACACAGATTCCGATGCCCCAGATGTGATGCTCCGGCGTCACGGTGATTCGTCCTCTCTCGAAGCCACCTTCGCAGCCGAGGCGCGGCGTGCTGTCCGGCAACACCTCTGGCCGAAGCTGGTCCCAGAGCCCGGGCACAACTCACCGCCGATGCCGATCAGCCTGCGAGTGCACGAGGACGAGGTCGATATCCTCGACCTCGCAGCGGGCGCGATCACGTCCTGGGGCGCCGGCCTCAACGCCATACGCACCCGCGTGTCAGGCAGCGACACACAGGTTGTCGCCCCATCAGGCCTCCCCGTCGAGGTTCACGATGTGACCCGCCTCGGCAAGACGATCGGTCATCTTGCTGTGGTGAAGCGGATGAGAGCGCTTGAAGGAGTCGCGCAGGACGATGACCTTGACCCAACGTGGGAAGAAGGAGCCGTCCAGCGGATCGCACTGATGCGCGACCAAGCGGAACTGGTCGTCACCACTGACGATTGGTCTGATCACACCGCATCGCCGGTGTTCGATTGGCTCGCGGTGTTCAAGTCAGCCTCAGACTGGGACTCTGTCTTCGCCGACGCCGAACCTCCGGCCCACGACATGTGGGTCAGCAGTGCTGGCGGAGAGACAGGCCTGGTGATTCGAGCGATGCGCAACAAGGTGCGCGCGATTCTGCGCGACGTATTTGCGGTGCCCGATTCCACCAGCATCGTCAGCCCCGGAGACAACCACCACGGCGTGCGCGCCGTCGCTCGCATGTTCGGGATGCTCCTGCCTGCGGTTGACCAAGGGGCGGAGGATAGTGATGCGGTGCCCAAATCGTTACGAAGCGGCGGGCGGCGAGGTCGCCGCCAAATGATGTCTGTCGACGCGCCTCGGCTGCTCGAGACCCTGCCGGACGGCCGACAGCGTCAGAAACTCACCTTCTCAGTGAGCGAACTGGGCGATCACGTCGTCGAGGTGTCCGTCTCGGTAGTCGGCGATGACGGAGCTCGATCAGAGTTGCCCCCGGCTGATCTCGCACTTGACTGGAGCCACGGTTCGGATCTTGGAGACGGGCGCGCGGTCGTTCCTGGCGAAATCCAACAGGCCGTGGCGCTGACAGGTCCGCCGCGGCGCGCTCTGCGTATTGAGATGAATGCGAGGCCTGTGAATGCCCGCGACTGAATCCCGGCCCTTTCGAGTGCCCGCGCAACACAGCGTCCGTTCCCACATCCGCTGCCTGTCGCCCGCCGTCGATCTTGAAGAGATAGCAGACACCTGGGAGCCCGGACAAGATCTCGTCTTTCAGATCACTTCCGAGCTGTCGCCCGAGTTCTGGGTCGAGACGGGCATCTCCCCCTCCGAAGAGGTCACCCTAGTCGGGACTGTCACTTGCCTGGCAGCCCGAACAAGGTGGCGAGGTTCCGCTTCCTTCGTCCCGCTCGACGGTCAATGGGTGGCAGCCGTTGAAGTGGAAGTGGATGGCTCCGCCGTTGCGGTCGAGGTGCTGATCGACATCTCGGTTGTTGGGCCTGGGCGAACCGGCCACCCGGATCCGGCGCTCGCAACGCACCGCTCTGCGAGGCTCTGGAGCATTCCTTCACCCGTCCGCGTACCGTTCGAGAGGCTGGGAGAGGTCTTTCCTACTTCGGCCGTGAGCTTTTCCGCCACCGGGCGACGGCGTATCCCCTGGTCTGTGGATGTCGCACACGATGCGGAGCCCGCGTGGGGTCTGACGTCGGCCGTTCGTCTCTACGTGAACACCGACTTGCAAGCGGGTGAGCGCATCCTCGAAGGAGATGCGGATCAATCGGTCTATAAGGCAATTCAGGCCGACATCGTCAGCGCGGTCCTCATCCACCTCGCAAGCGTGCGGGATGGGTACTCGACGGCGTCGATCACCGAGAGTGCGGAAGCTGACGTGTCGTCATTCGCAGCTTTCTGCACGCACGTTGCAGCGACGCTCGGCTTCGATATCGAGATTGCGCTTCGACTCGCGATCGAGGAGCCGATGCAGCTGATTGAACGCGCGCGCGAAGCAAGTGGCTTCATGGCCGAGGAGGACTGACCATGGAGTCGATCTATCCACGATTCACCGTCGACGATGCACGACGTGCCTTCGGCGATCTTGAGAGCGCAGCCGCTACCGGACAACCGATCCCGATCTACGCGGGTGGCTCCCACCACCCTCACGCGCACTTCGGCATTGGAGGCAGCGGAAAGGTGAGCTTCGCCGAGCTATCGAGCCTGCGTGACGCGATGAGGGTTCAGCTCCAAACTCTCTCGACCGGATTGCGCAACCAAGACCGCAAGTTCGACCTTCTTGCGGGCGCCGCGCTGGCCCAATGGTTTGCCGATGATCTGCGTGGGCAGGCAGCAAACCCTGGCATGTGGTCCTATCTGACGATCGCTGTTCTACCGGACTTCGCGCTTCAGAGATTCCCTCTCGATGGGAACGGTCGGCTGTCCGCTGAACGCTTCCTTGCGGGGCGCCGCAACGTGTTCTACCGTGCGTATCTACGATCCATCGTCTTGGGGAATCTGCTCAACGATCCCGAGGTCGACCTCTTCGAGGATGATCTCGTCGGCCTCATCGATCGAAATCTCTCCGCGGATCACAGACTGGCGCGCATGATCAGTGCCCGGGTTGCATCAACGCCGCGCGGCCCTGCGCGTCGTGAGATCGTTCGTGAAGGGTTCAAGGCCGTACAGTTCGAGTCCCGCGTCACGGACCTGGCTTCGCTGTCCGACGAAGAGCTTCGCACAATGATCGCCGTGTTTTTCGCAGTCGAGTGAAGGACGGATCAACGTTGACGGCGCTTCACACCCTGCTACTCTCCGACCCATGCCGTCGAAGCAGACCATAGAGACCCTCCGCGCGTTCACCGCCGAACGCGACTGGGCGCAGTTCCACTCCCCAGAGAACCTCGCGAAGAGCATCGTCATCGAGGCGGCTGAGTTGCTCGAGTGCTTTCAGTGGAACAGCACCTCAGACCAGCGCAAGGTCGAGGACGAGCTCGCCGACGTCGTCACGTACTGCATTCACCTCGCCGGGGTCCTCGGCGTCGATCTCGACGAGATCGTGCTGCGCAAGCTCGAGCAGACCCGCGCCAAGTACCCCGTCGAGAAGGCTCGCGGCCGCACCACCAAGTACACGGAGCTCGAGCCGTGACCAGCATCCGTCACGTCGCGTTCAACCGCGCCGACGTCGACGACTGGGCGAAGACCGATCAGCAGCACACGAACTGGCCCGTCGTCTACCTGCTCGATGGCAAGCGCAAGCTCTACGTCGGCGAGACCGTCAGCGCGCACAACCGGATCCGGCAGCACCTCGACGGCCCCAAGAAGGATGCCGGACTCGAAAGCATCCGCGTCGTCGTCGACGACAAGTTCAACAAGTCGGTCTGCCTCGACCTCGAGTCGCACCTGATCCGCTGGTTCCACGGTGACGGGCAGTACGAACTGCTCAACGGCAACGACGGCCTCACCGACGCGCAGTACTACGACCGTGAGCTGTACCGGGAGTCGTTCCGCGACGTCTTCGAGGCCCTCCGCTCGGAGGGGCTCTTCTCGCGCAGCATCCCGCAGATCGAGAACTCCGACCTGTTCAAGCTGTCGCCCTTCAAGGCACTGAACAGCGACCAGGCCATCGCCGTCACCGACATCGTCGAGGGGCTGCTCGAGGATCTGCAGCATCCCGACATCCGATCGACGCTCGTCGTGCAGGGCGACCCCGGCACGGGCAAGACGATCATCGCGATCTTCCTGATGAAGCTGCTCGCCGACATCCGCGACCATCGCGCGCACGACGACCTCGAGCCCGACTCGATGTTCACCGAGTTCTTCGTGCCCGAGAACATCGAGCTGCTCCGCGACCTGCGCATGGCCCTCGTCATTCCGCAGCAGGCCCTGCGGAAGTCGGTCAAGGAGGTGTTCAAGAAGACTCCGAAGCTCGACCCGAAGATGGTCATGACACCGTTCCAGCTCGGCGAATCGGATGTCGAATACGACCTGGTGCTCGTCGACGAGACCCACCGCATCGGACAGCGCGCAAACCAGGCATCCGGCGTGCAGAACAAGAAGTTCACCGAGATCAACCACGCCCTGTTCGGCGACGACGACCCGATACACACGCAGCTCGACTGGATCAAGGCGCGCAGCCGGCACCAGCTGCTGCTCGTTGACGGCGCGCAGAGCGTGCGCCCGCACGACTTGTCGCCGGCGAGCTTGGATGCCGAGTTGCGAGGCGCTCGGGATGCCGGCCGGTGCTACCGGCTCAGCACCCAGATGCGCGTGCGCGCCGGGGCCGACTACGTCGAGTTCGTCCGAGGGATGCTCCGGGGCGAAGACCCTCGGATGCCGGACCTTGGCGAGTACGACCTGCGGCTGTTCGACGACGTCGGCGAGATGCGCGCGGCCATTCGAGCGCGCGATGCCGAGGTCGGGCTGTCGAGGATGGTCGCGGGGTATGCGTGGGACTGGATGTCTCGTCGTGACCCGGCCGCGTACGACATCGAGATCGACGGCGAGCGAATGCGGTGGAACAGCACCGACAAGGACTGGATCAACTCCCCCGGGTCGCTCGACGAAGTCGGATCGATCCACACGGTGCAGGGCTACGACCTGAACTACGCCGGCGTCATCATCGGGCCGGACCTGCGCGTCGTCGATGGCGAGATCGTCGCGGACTGGGACGCATACCGCGACAAGAAGGGCAAGGAGAACACCGGGCATCTGAAGGGCTCGTTCGGGGAAGACCAGCTGCGGGTGTTCATCCGGAACATCTACGGCGTGCTGCTGACGCGCGGGATTCGGGGGACTTATGTGTATGTGTGCGATGACGGGTTGCGGGAGTGGGTGCGGGGGCTGATCAGCTGAGGCGCTGGACCAGGCAGCGGGATTGACCCGGCCGTAGACGGCCCCATCCCAACAGGCTCGGCGTACTCTGACCTCACGCCGCAACCTCGAGGAGCCCGCATCATGCCCACCCGCGAAGTCAAGATGATCGTCCTCTCCACCGACGACCTCGACGAGTCGATCAGGTTCTACAGCGAGACCCTCGGGTTCCCGCTAAAGTTCCGTGACGGCAACCACTTCGCGGCGCTCGACGGTGGCACGATCACCATCGCCCTCGCCACCGAGATCGACCACCCGATCCCCGGGCAGGTCGTCGTGGGCATCAAGACGGAGGATGTCGACGCTGACGCCGCGGCCGTCGACGCGAACGGCGGCGGCATCGTCACCGCCGCGTACAACGACGCGCACGAGCGCCGCGCCGTCGCCTACGACAGCCAGGGCAACGGGATGGTGCTCTACTCGCCGCTGCCGCGCTGAGTCCGCCGCCTACGCGCGACCGATCCCCCGCAGGACCACGTCGACCATCCCCTCGACCCGCGCGGCATCCGTCGGTCCGCCGACCAGGGCCGAATACGAGCCGATCGCGATGAGCTGATCGGCGAGTGCCGCGGCATCCACGTCCGCCCGCACCTCACCGGCATCCGCTGCGCGCGCCAAACGCAGAGCAGTCCACTCGCGAAGCGGCGCCGCCAGGCGCGCATTGAGCTTCAGGCCGAGCTCTGGATCAGTCGCGGTCACCTCGATCAGGGCGCGCGCGAGCGCGACGGCATCCGGGCTCTGGGCCGAGAGCACCGCCCGCAGGTCGGCCCGCAGGTCCGCCGTCGACGGCAGCTCGAACTCCGGCAACGACCCCTCGAGCAGCGCCTCACCCAGGATCGCGGCCTTCGACGGCCACCAGCGGTAGATCGTCTGCTTGGCGACCCCGGCCTCGGCCGCGAGCCCCTCGATCGTGACGTCCGCATAGCTCGACTCGATCACCGCACGGCGCATCGCCGCCAGCACCGACTGGCGGGCCTTCTCACTGCGGGGACGAGCCATGTTCACAGATTAGCGGCAGCCTCTGGAATAACTAGACGCACCGTTGCATTATTAGTAGTGAGCGGGTTGGACGTCCTTCGTCTCGCTTCGCTCGCTCAGGATCCGGAACCTGGGGAAGGCGAGCGGACGAGGCGTCCTTCGTCTCGCTTCGCTCGCTCAGGAACCGCGCAAGGGGCTCCCCAGAGTTACAAGGAGAAGAAATGGCACTCACCGCACACTCCACCATCGGCGACTGGCTGAACGACCCGACCGGCAGCGAGCTCATCAAGGGCCTGCTCGCGCAGTCGGGCGGCGACCCGTCGCAGCTCACCCCCGTGCTCGGCCTGCCTCTGCAGCAGCTCGTCGTCATGAGCCAGGGCGCCATGCCGCAGTCCGTCGTCGACGACCTGGTGCGCGCCGCCAACGGCGGAGAGATCCCCGCCGACGACGACACCGCCGGCTGGACCGAGCAGGTCACCGCCGGACGCTTCACCGGCAAGACCGTGATCGTCACCGGCGCAGCATCCGGAATCGGCAAGGCCACCGCCTCGCGCATCGCCCGCGAAGGCGGTCGCGTGATCGCCGCCGACATCTCGGCCGACAAGCTGGATGCACTGGCCGCAGAGCTCCCGGGCATCGTCACCGTCGCCGGAGACCTCACCCAGCAGGCATCCATCGACGCCGTCATCGCCGCCGCCGGCGACCGCATCGACGGCCTCGCCAACGTCGCCGGCATCAACGACGACTTCTCGCCCGCCGGCGAGACCCCCGACGCCGTCTGGGACCGCGTCATCGCGATCAACCTCACCGCGCCGTTCAAGCTCATGCGCGCAGTGCTGCCCGTGATGGAGGCCGCCGGCCGAGGCGCCATCCTCAACGTCTCGAGCGAGGCCGGCCTGCGCGGCAACGCGTCGGGCAACGCCTACACCGCCAGCAAGCACGGCATCATCGGCGTCACCAAGTCGGCGGCGTTCATGTACGGACCCAAGGGCATCCGCGTGAACTCCGTCGCACCGGGCGGCGTGGCCACCGGCATCCCGATGCCGCCGAACATGTCGGAGTACGGCTCCGGACGCCTCGCGCCGTTCCAGCAGGCGATCCCGACGGTCGCGACGGCAGAGCACCTCGCCGCGTCGATCACGTTCCTGCTCTCGGACGACGCCGTCAACATCAACGGCGCGATCCTCGCGTCGGACGGTGGATGGTCGGTGCAGTAAGAAGGCGGATGCTGCGAGACGAAACGCCCCTGGGGAGCTGGGGGCGTTTCGTCTGCCACCGGATCCTGAGCGCCCTTCGTCTCGTCGCTTCGCTCCTCGCTCAGGATCCGCGGAGCGTACGGAGCGAGCGCCCTTCGTCTCGTCGCTTCGCTCCTCGCTCAGGGTGCGGGGAGCGTGGCCTCGGCGAGCTCCCACAACCGACGCCCCGCGGCCGGATCGCGCAGCGCCCGGAACAGCGGACGCTCCCGCGGACCCCCGGCCAGCCCGAACCACCCGCCGGGAGCGAAGAAGCATCCTGGAGCGGCATCCCGCTCAAGCGCCATCAGCGCAGGCAACGCGCCCTGCGCCGGACTGTTCCCCGGAATCCAGCGCAGCCAGCGCTCCTCGCCGCCGGGCAGCCGGCTGCGCAGCGCCGGCGCGATGTGCGTCGCCGGCGCGACACCCGGATGGCAGAGGTTCACATTGATGCCCTCGCTTCGTCGAGCGAGCTCCAGCGCCCACAGCCCCAGCGCCCGCTTCGACCCGGCATACGCGCGCCACGCGCTGTACCGCCGCTCGCCCTCGAGGTCGTCGAGCCGTCCGCGTGTGGCCGCGATGCTCACCTGCACAGCCACACGAGAGTGACCCGCGACCAGCAGCGGCATCAGCTCGCGCGTCAGCGCCGCGTGCCCGAGGAAATTCGTCTGCAGGCGCAGCTCGTGACCGTCGGCGGTGACGTGCCGCTCGCGGTCGCCGAGCAGCACGATCCCGGCGTTCATGACGAAGCGGTCGATCGGGGTTCCCTCGCTCCGCAGGCGCTCGCCCAGCGCGGTCACGCTGCCGAAATCCGCCAGATCGAGATCGCAGATCTCGAGTGCGGCATCCGGAACCGACTCGCGGATGCTGCGCACCGTCGCCTCCCCGCGTGCGCGATCGCGCACGGGGAGGAGAACATGCGCGCCGTCCGCGGCGAGCGCCCGCGCGATCTCGCGCCCGATGCCGCTCGATGCCCCGGTGACGAGGGCGCGGCGGGTGGGCATGGGAACAGCGTGGCACCATCTCGAACGTCTCGGGAAGCTGAACACGTCCTTCGTCTCACTTCGCTCGCTCAGGATCCGGAGACTCGCTCAGGATCCGGGACGGGCACAATGGCACCATGACCCAGCGCACCGTGATCCTGCACGTCTCCGACCGTCCGGAGGACATCGTGCGCGCCGTCGGCATCGCGAACACCCTGCACGCGGCGCGCCCCGACACCGGCATCCGGATCATCGTGAACGGTCCCGCGATCCCGGGCGTCGCCGCCGGCGCAGCTCCGCTTCCGACCCCGGATGCCGCCACGATCGAGGCCTGCGAAGGCGGACTGCGCGGGCACGGCATCCCGGTAGACGGGCTGCAGCCCGGCATCCTCACCGTGCCGGCCGCCGTGGTCGCGCTGAGCGACGCGCAGTTCGACGGGGCGGCGTACATCCGCATCTGAGCTCACCCACCGGGCGATGCCTCCCCACACGACGGCGCCGCGCCGGTACTCTGGCCCCGAACCGAGAGGGGCCGAGATGACCGACCAGAGCATCGAGATCCGTGAGCTGCGCGCCCGAGTCGACGTGCTGGAGCGCATGCTCGTCGGCACCTACGCCCTCATCGTGGGCGTCGTGCTGGTGCTCGGCCTGACGCTGCCGCTGGCCACCACCCATGCCGGCGGTGAGGATCAGCAGTACTGGAGCGTGATCACCACCACCCTCGCACCGCTGAACGGCGCCGATTCGCCATGGGGCGGCATCGCCTGGCTGCTGATGACGCTCCTCATCCTCATGATCATCATCACGGTGCTCCTGCTCGCGCTGACTCTGATCCCCGCGGCCCGCCGGAGCCTGTCCGACGGACTGCGGGTGTTCGGCATCGTGCTCACCGCCCTCGGCACGGTCGGCGCCGTCGCGATCATGGCCATCATCGGTGCCTCGCTGCGCACCGAGACCGACGACTTCGGCTGGGGCGGCCCGGTGCTGCTGCTCGGCATGATCGCCGTGCTGCCGCTGCTCAGCGGAGCGCTGCGGTCACTCGTCGGCGCCCGCCGCTGAGGCTCACGCAGCCCTCGCATCCGTCCCGCCGGGACTGATTTCGCGACGCGAGTCCCGGATCCGAGGCATCCGCGGACACCTCGGGGCGACTCCGAGGCCAGGCGGCCGGGCCGTCCTAAACTCGCCCCATGCTGTACGCCGACGTCACGACTCCGAGCGAGGCTGAAGCTCTCGCAACCCGCATCCTCACCGTCAGGCAGCGGCCGCTCGTGCTCGTCTCGGCCACGGCGGAGGGCGAGTTCGCGTTCGACGACGACCGGCTGCGGCATGAGCTCGGCGGCATCGCCGACGTCGTCACCATCGCGACCGGCAGGGCGACTCACGCCCTCGAGGAACTGCTCCCGCCCAAGACGCACGCCTTCGGCGGCGCGGCCCGCTCATACCCGGTCGACTTCGGCGACGACCCGGACTGGAGCCGCTCCCGACTCCGGTTCCCCGGCCACGCCGACACCGACGATCTCATCGGCGACGCGAAGGCGCAGTCGGTGCAGCAGGTGCGGCGCACCGTCGAGTCCTCGGCGCCGAACGCCGTGCGCCGGGCCAGCGGCGTCGTGAAGGGATTCCTCGCCGGCGACACCCGCGCGCTCGTCGAACTCGACGACGGCACCACCGTCACCGCGACCGGCGACCTGCTGCCCGCCACGCTTCCGCTCGCCGTCGCACTCGTCCCGGGGGCACCGGTCAGCGGCATCCTCGAACGTCAGGAACTGCATCCAGAACCGTTCCCCGCCGACCTCTCCGCCCTGCCCGACGG
The DNA here is from genome assembly GCF_009758255.1 of Microbacterium sp. MAH-37. Classification (GTDB taxonomy): domain Bacteria; phylum Actinomycetota; class Actinomycetes; order Actinomycetales; family Microbacteriaceae; genus Microbacterium. The sequence goes on along the minus strand of NZ_WSEN01000004.1, from coordinate 232,835 downwards.
CGCGCACACGCTCGCGCTCGTCGTCAAGGTCACCGACCTGCGCGCCACGGTGCACCTGCACCCCGACCATGCGTTCGTGCTGCGCCGCCGCGACGTCAGCGCCGACGAGCGCCCGGTCGGCGACGTGCTCGCCGTCGGCGATGTCATCCGCGTGCGCGTCGCGCACGGCCCGCACGGCGAAGTGCTGCTCAGCCACTCCGGGCGCGACGACAGCGCGCCGCTCACCCCCGCCTTCCCGCTCGTCACCGGCGGCCCGGCCTGGCTGAGCGAGGATCGCCGGGCCACGCGATCGGATGCCGCGGAGCCGGCTGCCGCGGCACCGGCATCCGCTGCGCCCCCGCTACCCGACGACTACGCGACCCGCACCGACGTGCGGATGCTGGCGCAGGCGATCACCGCCCTGCGTGGTGACGTGCTCGCGCTCACGAACCTGGTCGGACGGAGCAGCGGCGAGGCGAGCCCCGCGCCGTCCGCCGAACTCGAGCGCCTGCGCGCGGAGAACGCGCAGCTGCGCGCCGAGATCGCGGACGAGCGCGCCGAACGTGCGCGGGCCGAGGCGCGGCTCAGCGAGACGTCGCAGGACCAGCGCGACTCGGCGCGGGCGCTGCGCGACGCGCGCCGTGCAGCCGAGCGGGCACACGTCGACCCCACCGAGGACGGCATCCGCTTCGAGATCGAGCGCACCTGGGGCAACCGCACCGCACCCGGGGAGCGCGGACGCTGGCCGCTGCGGGAGTTCCGGTTCGGGCCGGACTTCATCCGCTCGCTGGCGAAGCTCGACGAGAACCAGCTGAGCAAGGCCGTGCGCGCCTGCGTCGACGCGATCACCGGACGCGACCGCGAGATCCCCGCCCGCGACCTGCACCGGCTGCGCACCGGCGAGGGCGGCGATGACGCCTACGTCGTGCGGGCCGACGGCGCGAAGTGCTGGCGCGCCGCGATCGAGCAGAACACTCCCGGAGCGCGGCGGCTGCACTACTGGGAACTGCCCGGCGACCTGATCGAGCTCAGCCGCATCGTCACCCACGACGACACGAGGCCGTAGGGCGCCCTGTCTCCGTCGGGGACGGCGTCAGTCCCGCGCCACCTCGAGATCGAGGCCGCTGTTCCGCGCCACGTCCTTCCAGGCGACGAACTTGAAGTTCGTGCTCGACTCCTCCGATCCCTCCGGTGTGTTGTCGCCGTCCTGCACGACCAGCAGACCGCCGGGGAATCCGGGCAGGCTCACGCTCACGGCATCCGCGCCGTCGCTGTGCTGGGTGCTGTCGACCCGGCCGTCGTCCACAGTGAACGACCCGAGGTACTCGCTGCCGTCCTCCAGCCCGTACACGGCGAAGCTGTCGTCGCCCTGGCTCGACGCCAGCAGGTATCCCTCGCCGTCGTCGGTCGAGTAGATCGTCAGGCCCTCGATGTCGGTGTGCAGCACGTCGCCGCCGAAACCGGGGTTCTCGCCGTACACGCATTCATCCTGCTCTGCGTCATAGGTGCCGGGCAGGCCGTACTCGATCGCCTTGTCGATCAGCTGCGGCTCACCGGTCAGATCGGCGTCGACCTTCCAGATGCCGACGAGCTCCTGCCCCAGATACGCCGTGCCGGTCGCCTCGTCGACCACCATGCCCTCGACCTGCGCGTACTCGCCCGGGTCATCGCAGGTGGTCCAGGTCGTGCCGTCCGGCATGGCGAACTCGGCCGGCAGCGACAGGGTGCGCACGAGATCCCATCCGACCGTGCCGTCCTCGCGCGCGGACAGCTCGAGCAGCGCCACATCCGTCTCGGAGTTGCGGCTCACCAGCGCGTACGCGCCGTCGTCGTCCTGCCACGTGGTGAGCCCGTAAGCGGTGTGCTCGCTGTTGACGTCGTCCTGCGACGCGCTGAAGATCCGGCCGGCCGACGGGTCGGTCACCTCGGTCAGCCGGCCGTCCTCGACGGCGAAGATGCCGATGTTGTCGAGGCCCTTGTCCGACACGACCGCCAGGTCGGCCTCGTCGCCGTCCAGTTCGAAGTCGTGGATGAGGTCGACGTTGTTGTAGCGACCGGGGGCGTCGTCCTCGCCCGGCGCGGGCTTCGGATCGATGTGCTGCACGAGGCGGCCACGCAGGTCGTAGACATTGATCCCCGCCTCCTTGGCCGTCGTGATCACGACGCTGCGGTGGGTGTCGTCGTCATCGACCCAGATGGCCGGATCATCGGCATCCGCATCGTCGGCGTCCCACAGCGCGGGGGTCTCCAGCTTCGCCGTGACGCCCTTCGACGCAGCACGGGCGGATGCCGGGTCGTGCGACGGCACCGGAGGCTGGGCATGGGCGGCGGATGCGCCGAGCGCAACGACGGCACCGAGTACGACTGCGGCAAAGGGGCGGATGATCACGCGGGCTCCTCAGATCGGTGTGGCGACGAGGCTCGATCTTTCTGGGCCGCCCTGAACACAGGATGGACAGCGGATGACGCGCAGCTGGACATCGCCGAGCGGATGTCGGTGGGCGGTGCGAGACTGGCGGGATGAGGCTCGAAGAGCTCACAGAGACCGCTGAAGAGGTCGCGGCGACATCGTCGCGGCTGGCGAAGATCGATGCGCTCGCGCGGCTGCTGCAGCGCGCCGCGCCGGAAGAGCTCCCGGTGCTCACGGGGCTCCTGCTCGCCTCACCCCGACAGGGCAGGCTGGGCGTCGGATGGCGTGGACTCTCGGCTCTGCAGGTCGAGCATGCCGAGGCATCCGCTCTGACGATCACCGACGTCGATGAGGCGCTCGATGCTCTCGCGCACGCGTCCGGCACCGGATCGGCCGCCCAGCGCACCGCGCTGCTCGTAGACCTCGCCTCGCGCGCGACGCCGGACGAGTGGGACTTCCTCGCCCGCGCCATGCTGGGCGAGTTGCGCACCGGAGCACTCGGCGGCGTGCTGCTCGACGCGATCGCTCGCGCCGCCGATCGACCCGCGGCATCCGTCCGTCGCGCGGCCATGCTCTCCGGCGATCTCGGCGAGACGGCCGTGACCGCGCTCACCGGCACGGAAGACGACCTCGACGCCGTCGGCCTGCAGGTCGGCCGCCCCGTGCTGCCCATGCTCGCCGCCACTGCGGCGACGCCCACCGCGGCGCTCGAGATCACCGGCCGCGCCTCGGTCGAGTACAAGCTCGACGGCGCCCGCATCCAGGTGCACCGGCACGGCGACGACGTCGGCGTCTACACGCGCAGCCTCGCCGACATCACCCACCGCGTGCCCGAGATCGTCGAGATCGTGCGCGGCCTGCCCGGCCACGACCTCATCCTCGACGGCGAGACGCTCTCGCTCGACGAGGACGGCGGCCCGCGACCGTTCCAGCAGACCATGTCGCGGTTCGGCGCAGACGTCTCGCGCGAGCTCGTCCTCAGGCCCTGGTTCTTCGACCTGCTGCACGTCGACGGTCGCGACCTCATCGACGAGCCGCTGTCGACCCGGCTCGAAGAACTCGAGCGGGTCGCCGGCGAATGGCGGATGCCGGGAATCGTCACCGACGACGCGGATGCCGCGGAGCAGCTCTCCCGCGAGGCGCTCGCCGCCGGCCATGAGGGCGTGCTCGTCAAGGCGATCGACGCGCCCTATGCCGCCGGACGCCGCGGCAAGTCCTGGGTCAAGGTCAAGCCGGTGCTCACCTTCGACCTCGTCGTGCTCGCCGCGGAATGGGGCTCGGGCCGACGCCGCGGATGGCTGTCGAACCTCCACCTGGGCGCGCTCGATCCGGCCGGGGAGTTCGGGGATCCGGGCGCCTTCGTGATGGTCGGCAAGACCTTCAAGGGCCTGACTGACGAGCTGCTGAAATGGCAGACCGAGACCTTCCCCGAGTACGAGACCGAGCGCACGCCGTACGCCGTCCATCTGCGGCCGGCGCTCGTGGTCGAGATCGCCATCGACGGCGTGCAGTCGTCGTCCCGCTATCCCGGCGGCATCGCCCTGCGCTTCGCCCGGGTCAAGGGCTACCGACCGGACAAGACTCCCGCCGAGGCCGACACGATCCAGACCCTGCGAGGCCTGCTGCACGGCTGAAAGCGGGCGCTCCGGAACCCGTCGCGCAGGAGAGCTCTCCGGCGTACCATCAGCCCCATGCACTGGGGGCGCGTGGGGACCGCGCCGCTGCGAGCGTGGGCGCTCGTGGTCGGGTACGTCGGTGCGGCCTCGGCGCTGGCTCTGCTGCTCTTCTTCGCGCTCGCCGACCCGTTCGGCGTGAACCTGCGCACCTGGTCGTGGCTCGGTCCGGCGAACGACGCGCTGTCGATCGTCATGGCACCCGGGCAGGCGGTAGCCATGGTGCTGCTGTGGCAGGCGATGCGTCCGGCGCCGGTGGTCGCCGTGCTCACCTGGCTCACGATCGCCGCCCTCTTCGCCGGAGCGGTCGTCACCGCGATGATGCTCGCCGGCCTCGCCACCCTCGACACCCAATACGTGTTCGCGATCCCGATGATCGTGCTGATGTTCGCCGCTCTGCTCGCGGCCGGCCTGCGCGTGCTCCGCGACCGGGCGCATCAGACGGCGATCGCACCCGGCGCCGCCCGGTGGGCCGTGATCACGGGCGCATCCGGAATCGTCGCACTGCTGATCTTCGCGCTCGGGTTCCTGTTCCCGGCCGGCTCGGCGGTGCAGCTCGTCGTCTTCATCGTCGGCGGCATCCCGGGCGCGATCGCGTACCTCGGCTATCCCGTGTGGTGGCTGGTTCTCGGCCTCCGCCGGGATGCCGTGATCTACCTGCGCTCCCAGATGACCTGACCGCTGCGCGGATCCTGAGCGAGCGCAGCGAGACGAAGGGTGCTCAACGACCGGAGACCGCACCCCGCGCAGCCGCGGCGAGCGCGGCGACGCGAGCCGTCGCCTGGCCGCGCTTCCAGCACAGCACCCATCTCACCGGCGGGGAGCCCTCCTCGAACGGCACCATCACCAGGCTCGGCCGGGCGAAGTAGTCCGCGGCGTGGGCGGCGAGCGGCACCACGCCCTCCCCGGCGGCGATCAGCGTGAGCAGGTCGAGGAACGTCGGCGCCGTGCGGTCGGGCTCGGGCCGGTACGGCGCAGCTCGGCGCCCCGCCCGGAACACGGTCTCGCCGGCCAGGTCGTCGACCGACACCGTCGAGCATGCCGCCAGCGGATGCTCCCGCCCCACAGCCAGCACCACCGGCTCGGAGTACAGCAGCGGCCCCTCCTGGAATCCGTCCTCGTCGACCGGCCCGTTCGTCACCGTGACGTCGACCTCGCCCGCACGCAGCAGGTCGAGCGGATCGGAGAACCCCGCCTCGCGGAACACCAGTTCCACCCCGGGATTCTCCGCCCGGAACCGGTCGAACACCGGTCCCGCCAGTTCGGCGATCGCCGGCGCCTCCAGCCCGATTCGCAGCGTGCCCACGACTCCGCGTCCGGCCGCGATCGCCGCCGTGATCCCGCGCTGGATGCGATCGTGCCCGGCTCGCACGTCGGCGTACAGCGCCGCGCCGACCGGCGACAGCTCCACCCGGCGGCTGGTGCGATCGAACAGCGTCACACCGAATCGACGCTCGAGGTTCGCGATCGTCTGACTCACTCGCGACGGCGAGATCAGCAGACGGTCGGCGGTCCGCCCGAAATGCAACTCCTCGGCGAGCGTGAGGAAGATCTCGATATCACGGCGTTCCATGCGCTCTATGTTAACGATCCATCCGTGTTCTGTCCTTGTTCGGCTGTTATCCCACGCCGACGATGGATGCATGACCGATTACCTCAACGCAACAGATCCCGCCTACGACACCGCCCGCGGCGGCTACAACCTCGCCGTCCAGCACCACCCGGCATCCATCGCCGTCGCGCGCACGGCCGACGACGTCGTGCATGCCGTGCGCGAGGCACGCGCCCGCGGACTGGGGGTCGCCGTGCTCGCCACCGGGCACGGTCCGTCGCGCCCCGCCGACGGCCAGTTGCTCATCAACACCTCGGCGATGAAGGGGATCACGATCGACCCGGCGATGCGCTGGGCGCGCGTCGAGGCCGGCGTCCGCGGCGGCGAGCTCGTGCAGGCCGCCGCGATCAACGGGCTCGCCCCGCTCTCGGGCTCGTCCCCGGAGGTCGGCGTCGTGTCGTATCACCTCGGCGGCGGCCTGGGACTGCTCGGTCGCAGCCTCGGCTGGGCTGTCGATCACGTACGGGCGATCGAGGTCGTCACCGCCGACGGCGTGCTGCGCCGCACCACTCCCGACCGCGAGCCCGACCTGTTCTGGGCGCTCCGCGGTGGCGGCAAGGGAACCCTCGGCGTCGTGACCGCGATGGAGATCGACCTGCATCCGATCGCCCGCCTCTACGGCGGCGGCCTGCACTTCGCGGCCGACCGCGTCGAGGACGCGCTCACGCTCTGGGCGGACTGGACCCGCACCGTGCCGGAGGCGATGTCCTCCTCCGTCCTGCTGATCCGGATGCCCGACATCCCGGTGCTTCCCGAGCCGCTGCGCGGCCGGTACGTCATGCACCTGCGCATCGTGTTCACCGGCTCGGCCGACGAGGGCGCGCGGCTCATCGCACCGTTCCGCGCGCTCGGCCCGATCACCGACACCGTGGTCGAGATGCCGTACTCGGGGATCGGCACGATCCACGCGGAACCGACGACGCCGGTCGCCTTCCACGCCCGCAATCGGATGCTGCGGACTCTCGACGCCGACGCGGTGCGGGCTGTGCTCCGGCACGCCGGACCGGATGCCGGTGCGCCGTTCCTGCTCGAGCTGCGTCACGCCGGCGGGGCCTTGGCACGACCGGCGGAGCGACCCAGTGCGCTCGGACGTCGCGACGGCGAGTTCGTGCTCTACGTCGGCGGAGCGGCCGGACCGGACCAGGCCCCGGCGTTGCAGGTACGGTTCTCGGAGCTGTTCGCTGCAATCGAGCCCTGGACCACGGGCGGAGTGGTCGTGAACTTCCTCTCCGGACCGGACGTCACGGCGGAAGAGCTCGCGAGCGGGTACCTGCCCGACGACGTCGAGCGGCTCGCGCAGATCAAGCGCGCGTACGACCCGGAGAACCTGTTCCGCACGCACCACGGCCTGGCGTGACGCTGACTCACCGCATCCTGAGCGAGGAGCGCCAGCGACGAGCGCCGTGCTGAGCGAGCGCCAGCGAGACGAAGTGACGAAGGACGCACACGCGAGACGCCCTTCGTCTCGCTCGTGCCTCGCTCGCTCAGGAGCCGGGAGACGAAGGACGCCACCCGCTCACCGGACGACGCTCCTCGCTCAGGAGCCGCCTGACGCGTCGGCGGCGAGGCGGAAGCCGACGCCGATCGCGCGCAGGTCTTCCTCATAGGCGGCGTGGCGGCGCGCGCAGCGCGCGAGATCCCGGTCGTGCCGGAAGGCGCCGCCACGGGTGATGTGCGGATCGAAAGCCCACTCCTCGAGGACGGGGACCTCGGCCGGAGCATCCGGATACGGGGCGTAGAGCGTCGAGGTCCACTCGTCGACGTTCCCGGCCATGTCCAGCACGCCGAACGGACTGGCCCCCTCGGGGAACGACCCGACGGCGGTCGTGGTGCCGGCTCCGAGGTCCCAGAGGTTCGCGAGACCGGGGCGGTACTCGTCGCCCCACGGGAACTCGCGAGCGTCGTCACCGCGTGCGGCGCGCTCCCACTCGGTCTCGGTGGGCAGGCGCACCTCGTAGCCGACGAGGTCGGTCATCCAGGCGCAGAACTCACCGGCATCCGCCCATGTCACGCCGAAGACCGGATGCTCGGCTGGCTCCGCCGGCAGAGGCCGGCCGGTCTCGGTCGCGAACGGCGCCCACTGCGCGACCGTCACCGGGGTGCGCGCGATCCGGAAGGCGGCGACCGGAACGGAAGCCCGCGGTGCCTCCTTCAGGTACCAGGCGGCGGGCACGCCCGTGTCGGCGTACCGTGCGACGACGACGTCCAGCTGATCCGCGGGCGTACCGCGCTGCAGCATCCCGGCGGGGATGTCCACCCAGTCGATCAGGGTCTCGGCCATGCGTCCTCCTCGTCGTTCCATCCTCCCGGGTTTGGAGAGGCAGGCGGCGTTGAGCGTGTCCACTCCTCGCCCGCCGGCGACCGGGAGGTCCAACGTACGCTGTCCGCATGACACGGTTCCGCCTGCGCGCGACGCTCGCCGGAAGCGATCCCGGGATCTGGCGCGAATTGGAGACCGACGGCTCGCTGCGCCTCGCCGATCTGCACGACGCGCTGCAGCTGATGCACGGCTGGCGTGACTCCCACCTGCACCGGTTCACCGACACCGATCCGAGCGCGCCCGGCGGCGGGGGACGCCGCTGGGAGTCGCCATACTCTCCGGTCGCGGGAGACGACGCGCTCTCAGAGCTCGAGTTCCCCGTGGAGGACGTGCTCGGCGCGACGGACTCCCTCTGGTACTTGTATGACTTCGGCGACGACTGGGTCATCCGCATCGACGTGCGGGGACGACGTGAGAGCGACCCGATGCTCGCGCCGATCGTGCTGCAGGACGGCGCCCGTCGCGGTCCCTTCGAGGACTCGGGCGGTCTCGACGGGTACGCCGAGAAGCTCGAGATCGCTGCCGATCCGCAGCATCCGGAGCATGCCGAGATCGCCGACTGGATGCGTGCGACGGTCGGGCCCTGGGCCGGAACGGCCCCCGGCGTGTTCGACCTGGTCGGTCTCCAGTCCGAGCTGAACCTGCGGTTCGCGGCGCAGCAGTCCGGGTATGCGCCCGACGACCTGTCGGGGATCGTCAAGGCCGACGCACACCGCGGGCCGGGGGATGTCCAGCCGGACTCGCCGCTCACGACGTTCGTCGGGCAGCTGCCGCCGCCTGTCCGCTCCGAGTTGCGCCAGCATCTGCACGCCACCGGCGTCCTGGACCCGGTCGACATCGCGCCGGAGGACGCGGCACGCATCATCCGGCCGTTCGGCTGGCTGATGGGCGCCGTCGGACGCGACGGGCTCGCGCTGACCGCGGCCGACCGGATGCCCGGAGGCGCTGTGCTCGACGGAATGACGCAGCTCGGCTGGATGACGGAGTGGGAGGGGATCGGCAAAGGCAACCGCGAGGACGTGACCCCGCCCATCCTCGTGCTGCGCGAGACCGCCCAGCGCATCGGCCTGATCCGCGTCGAGAGCGGCCGGCTGGCGCTGAGCGCCGCCGCGACGAGGGCACTCAGCGATCCGGTGCAGCAGCTGCGGCTGGTCGCCTCCGGGCTGTACCGAGGACTCGCCGAGGCCGAGACGGATGCCGCCGTGCTGCAGCTGCTCACGATCGCCGACGGCACGACGCCGGCTCAGCGCTGGGAGGCGATCGCGTTCGGCATGGAGATGTGCGGCTGGGCGTCGTCGACGGGCTTCGCGTTCACCGAACAGGATGTCGACCACGTGACCTTCCAGGCGAACCAGGCGCTGATGTACGTCGCGGACGAGTACTGGAAGCTGCCCTCCGAGCGCGGGGCGAGCGATGACGTGAGGCTGTTCGCGCGGGCGGCGCTGCGATAGGCCGCCTCGCGGAGCGGTCACACCCGGCTCGCGATCAGCGACCGTGGGACCACGACCGGTAAACTCGTCCGCGGAGTGTCGGGAAGCCTGGTCGACGACGTTGTCCGTCGACCGAAAGGCCGCCATGTCGCCTGCTCGCTTCCGCTCGTCCCGCCTCCGCGCGGTCTTCCCCGTCGTCTCTCGGGCCGAGGCCCGCAGGATCGGCGAGATCCTGCGCAAAGAGACCATCGGCGGGATGCTGCTGGTCTGCTTCGCCGCCCTCGCGCTGGTGTGGGCCAACTCCCCCTGGGCGGACGGCTACTTCGCGCTCCGCGACACCGAGATCGGCTACGAACCGTGGCATCTGAAGCTCTCGCTCGGTGACTGGGCAGCGGACGGCCTGCTGGCGATCTTCTTCTTCCTCGTCGGCCTCGAACTCAAGCGCGAGTTCGTCGCCGGCGACCTCCGATCCGCCCGTACGGCCGTCGTGCCCGTCGTCGCCGCGATCGGCGGCGTGGCGGTGCCGGCGCTGCTCTACCTCGCCGTCGTCGGCGCCTCCGCCGACGAGGCGACCGGCTGGGCGATCCCGACAGCCACCGACATCGCCTTCGCCGTCGCGGTGCTCGCCCTCGTCGGCTCGCACCTCCCGGGTGCCCTGCGGATCTTCCTGCTGACGCTCGCCGTCGTCGACGACCTGATCGCGATCAGCATCATCGCCGTGTTCTACACCGACTCGATCGACCTGATCCCACTGCTGCTCGCGCTGCTGACGATCGCCGTCTACGGCGTGATCGCGCAGCTGTCGCGTCGGCTCTTCCACGCCCGGCCGGCCGCTGCCTGGCTGATCCTGCTGCCGATCGGCTTCGTCGCCTGGGCGCTGATGCACGCCTCGGGCATCCACGCGACGATCGCCGGAGTGCTGCTCGGCTTCACGATCCCCGTGATGCACAAGCGGGCGGATCGGGCGGATGACGCCGGCCCCGGCCTGGCCGAGCTCTTCGAGCACCGGTTCCGTCCGCTCTCGGCCGGATTCGCCGTGCCGGTCTTCGCGTTCTTCTCGGCGGGCGTCGCCATCGGCGGCGTGGACGGGCTCGCGTCGGCCGTCGCGGATCCCGTCCTCGTCGGCATCGTCATCGGTCTGGTGCTCGGCAAGCCGCTGGGCATCACCGCGGCGACCTGGCTCGTGACCCGCGTCCGGCGCATCGATCTCGACCCGTCGCTGCGCTGGATCGACATCGCCGGCGTCGGCGTGCTCGCCGGCATCGGCTTCACCGTCTCGCTGCTGGTCACCGAGCTCAGCTTCGCCGCCGGCAGCGGTCAGGCGGATCACGGCAAGGTCGCCGTGCTGACCGCATCCGTCATCGCCGCCCTCGCGGCGGCGGCGGTGCTCGGCACCCGGAACCGGCGGTACCGACGCGCGGCGCGCCAGACCGACGGCGCGCGCTGACGCGCTCGCGACCTCCTCGGGTGCCCGTGGACCGGCTGCGCTCTTCGCGTTCGACTCCCGCTCGGCCGCACCGCCGCGCGGCTGCTGCTCGACCGGTTCGAGGGCGACGGGAAGGATGCTGCGCCTCGGAGTCCGGTGAGAACGGTTCACCGCGGGATGCCGGGCATCAGTCCGCCGCTGCCGTCACCCTTGTCAGCGACCGTCTCGCGATGAGCATGATGACGAGAGCGACCGCCGTCATCGCCGCGGCGATCCAGACCGGCGCGAGCGGCCCGGATCCGCTCGCGAGCCCGATCCCGCCGAGCACCGGCCCCACGGCGGCTCCGAGGTTGAGCGCCGAGGTCGCATACGAGCCGCCCATCGTCGGCGCACCCGACGCCGAATACAGCACGAGCGTGATCAGAGTGCTTCCCACGCCGAACGCGAGGAGGCCCTGAACGAGGACGAGGGTCAGGAGCGCGGCGGGATGGGATGCGACCGCTGCCAACGCGATCCAGCCGGCCAGCAGGAGCGGGCCTCCGATCGCGAGAGCGAGGCCGGGCCGACGATCGGAGAGTCGTCCGGCGATGGTGACGCCGAGGAAGGATCCGATGCCGAACACCACCAGCGCGACGGAGACCCAGCCTCCCGCCAGACCTGCCGACTCCGTCACGACGGGCGCCAGGAACGTGAACGCGGCGAAGGTCGCTCCGTTGATCAGCGCCCCGAGCACCATCGTCAGGATGAGCCGCGGCGCCTTCAGCTGCCGGAGCTCCGCGCCGAGGTCCGGCGAGGACACGCTCCTCGCCGATCGACCGTCATCGTCCGCGATGCCCCGGATGACGCCGACGAGTGCGGGAACACAGAGGATGGCGATCGTCCAGAACGTCGCTCTCCAGCCCATCGCCGTACCGAGCAGCGCTCCGGCGGGGACTCCCGCGACGGTGGCGATCGTCGTACCGGAGAGCAGGATCGCCAACGCGCGCCCCTTTCGGCTCGCCGGCACGAGCATCGTCGCCGCACTCAGCGCCACGGCGAGGAAGCCGGCGTTCGCGAAGGCACTGAGCACACGTGTGGCGAGGAGGAGGGAGAACGCGGGTGCCAGCGCGCCGATGACGTGACTCCCCGCGAACACGAGGAGGCAGACGGCCAAGGTCACCCGCGGTGGCCAGCGTCGAACGAAGGCGGCCATCATCGGCGCGCCGATGACCATCCCGACCGCGAAGGCGGAGGTCAGCAGGCCCGCGGTGCCGACCGGGATGTCGAGGTCGGTCGCGATCGCGGGGAGCAGCCCCGCGAGCATGAATTCGGACGTGCCCATGACGAAGACGGCCAGGGCGAGCATGTAGAGAGCGAAAGGCATCGAGTGCTCCGAGGTGAGGGATCAAGAACTGGTTCTTCTTGTCACCACGGCCGGCGCCCGGGTGCGTCAGACGGCCGCCTGCATCGCGGGCGGCGTGATCAGTGGTTCACGGGGCTGGCGGTGTGACCGACAACCCCTGACCTGTCCGATTCGGGACTCGACATGCTCGGAACTCTACACGCGGTCAGGTGGCCTTATCGCTTGGTGCCCTGGAGCGATCCTGTTGTCTGTTTGCCGTTTTCGTATACGTAGCAGAGAGTGCTGCGGTCACCGGCGCTCCACGTCTCCGGCGAGGGGTAGATGTAGGAGAACCGGAGGGTCGAGCTCTTGTAGGCAACGCCGACGAAGGTCTTGAAGGACGTTAGGCAGGCTGTATCTGCTTCGGCTTGGAAGTCGGCGACGCTTGGAGTCTTCCCCTTCTTGTGTTGGAGGACTGCGTAGATCTCGCCGTCGTGGGGTGAGTCGCAGGGGACATCTGGCTTGTTCTTGTCGAGTGAAGCTTGGGTGAAGCAATCGCCGACTTGGAGGGTGTAGATGCCGCTTTGGAGATCGATGTCCACTTTGAATGTGGGGGTCGGGGTGGGGGCGGGTGTCGGCGAGCACCCCGCGAGTACAGATGCCAGCACCATCCAGCCAAGGATGAGCGGGATGGCGGTAGGGCGTCTTGTCATGGGTATATTGTGGCCTCGTTGCGCATGTTGATACTTCGCTCTTTCTCTTGGGCGAGGTGGGTGGGGGCCCCGATTCTGGTGCAACTTTCCGGAGGAGGGCTTATGCGTGGTGTGTCTCGGCGGCTGATTGTCGCAATTTTGGTAGTGGCGTTGTCGCTCACAGCGGCTCCTGCGGCGTCCGCGCAATCGCCTTCGCTGGCTGGCGGCGCTACGCATCAGCAGACAGGGCATAAGCCTGATCCCGCGGTGTTGCGGACCGCCCAGGCGGCTTCGTCGCGGGAAGTCACCGAATCGGAAAAGCCCGCGAAGAAGGTCGCGCTTGCGCCTTTCGGGCAGAGTCCGATTCCGGTAGCGCCGCAGCCGAAGAGTCCTCAGCGCGTAGATGTCGTGGGCGATCAGCTGATGGTGCCTTATCGTGCCGACGGGGTGTCCCTGTATCCTGCGTTGCCCTTGGTGAAGAGGGTCGGCGGTGTTGGCATGGACCGGGCTGTTATCGTCCCGAAGACGTCGCCATCGCCGTCGCCCTCATCGAGCAGCGATGTAGCGATGTCGACAAACTCTGGGCAAGGCACGGCGAGTACTGTGATGGCCCAGCCTCGCCATGCATCGTTGTCGGCGGTCGCTGCAGTGGACTACTCTGCGTCGACGGCATCGATCCGGCAACGCGCGCTGCTTGTTTCGCCTGCAGACGGAGCGAAGTCGGTGGGGACGACACCGACGTTGGTGGCCTCTAGCGAGGGGTTCGCCCCGGAGGAGTATGAGGACTTTTGGTACGCGTTCACAGTCTGCAAGGGGTATGGGTCCGAAGGGCGCTCGAACGAATGCAATGATGCAGACCCTGTGGCGTACTCGGGCTGGGTGCGTTCGTCTTCTTGGCAGGTGCCTGCGGGGGTGCTCGCGGCCTCCGGGACGTACACGTGGAGCGTCTCGGTGGGGCCCGGTTGGATCGACGATGACGGGCCCCTGCTCGGGACCATGTTCGGGTCTACGCATGCGTTCGCGACCGGGGCAACTCTGGCAGGTCCTGGGGCGAAGGACTATGAGGTGAGGTTGACATCCCCGGGCAACGGGACGTCGCTGACCACACTGCAGCCAAAGCTATCGATGTCTTTGGTACATGCGGCAAATCAGGCGTATTCGTACCGGTTCACCATCTACGCGTGCTCGGACGCGACCTGCCAGTTCAAGGGTAAAGAAATCGTGGACTCCGGGTCTCAGCTGTCTACTTCGTGGACCGTGCCAGCGGGAGTGCTCCGTTGGGGCGGCATATATATCTGGACCGCATCGGCGTTGTCCGCAGGTTCTTATATCGGGTCTTTGAATAACCCAGAGTATTCGATGGCACCTGTCGTGCCGTCACCGCCCGGGGCAAACCGGGGCTCAGATGGCCTGTCCCCGCAGGTCAGAAGCGTGGACCTAAGAGACAGGCACCTCACGCTTGACGCGACCGACGCGGCGGTTGCGGCGCCGGGCGGGCAGCTCACTTTGTCTCGCACCTATTCTTCGACGAACGTCACGGTGGGCGGGTTCGGCGCTGGTTGGTCCAGTGTGCTTGACATGCACACCTCGGCCTCCAGCACGGGGACCGTCGTGACCTTGGCCAACGGTCAAGAAGCCGCGTTCGGACGCAACGCTGATGGTACATATGGTCCGGCCCCAGGCGCGGGCGGGACGACGCTGTCCGGTGACCCCACCAAGGGGAACTTCACCTTCACAGATACCTCGGGCAATGTTTTCACGTTCACAGGTAACGTGCTGTCCCAGATCGCAGACCGTGACGGACGCGTCACCACGATGACTCTGTCCGGCGGGAAGGTCGTGGGCGTTACGGACAGCACGTCGGGGCGTTCCTTGGGTGTGCTCTGGTCGTCCGGGCGGGTCGCCTCTATTTACTCGGCAGCAAGGGGTATAGCGGTGGGGGGTTCCACCGTTCCGTCGCTCACCGGGACGAACTTCAAGTGGGACTACAGCTACTCGGGGACGACCCTCACGTCCGCATGCCGGGTCAGCGCCGACGGTTCTTCCTCGTGCACGCGGTATGGCTATGATCCGGCGGCTCCCTACCCTCTGACGAAGATGACTGCTCCGAGCGGCGCTACCCGTGCCGCTATCTCCTATGCGGCTGGCTCGGGGACTGTCACATCAGTCACGGATGGCCGCGGGACAACACGCTTCTCTGCCGCAGCGACCAGTGGGGGGCAAGACGTCTCTGTAACGACACAGAGTGCCGTCACCGATGTCTACACGCTCAACAGCGGCGGGCAGGTCACCGAGTTGAAGCATCCGGATGGTTCCTCGGAGCTGTGGAATTACAACCCACTGGGACAGGTGGCCCAGTTCAAGGACGCCAACGGGGGCGTGCTAGTCCTCGAATATAACGACGACGGTGCGCTGACTTCCAAGACAGTCAATGATTCCTTGGGTTATGTTGACTACTGGTACGACTATCACTACGCCACTTCCGGAGCTGCCAAAGGGCGCATCGACGTCTCAGGCCAAAGCCCAGTTGGTGAGTACTACAAGAAGCCTGACACGTTCTACACCTACACAGACGGCGGGCAACTCGCCAGCGTGGTGAAGGGCAGCACAGCTGATTCACCGTCCAAGACGTCCTACGCGTACAGTACGGGTTCCGAGGCAGCTGTCGGTGGCGGAACGGTACCCGCCAGGTTGTTGATCTCGCAGACTGATCCTGTCGGCCGGAAGACCTCGTACAAATATGATGCGCAGGGGAATCTGCGGGAACAGACCAGTCCCGCGGGTGTTACCACCACGTACGCATATGACGCACTCGGCAATCTGCTCGAGACAAAACTGACCGACGCCACCGGCACTACCGCTGGCAAGAGCACCTACGCTTACGCACCGGACGGCAGGCTTTCGTCGGTTACCAGGGCTGAGGTGACCGATCCGATATCGGGCGTAAAACGACAGACGAAGACCAGTTACACGCGGGACGTAGATGGCAATCTGACTGCATCGACAGTTGCAGACGCCCTTTCAGATCAGCATCAGACGAGTACGACGGACTACGACCAGTACGGCCGCCCGATCACCGTCACCAGCGCAGATGGCAGCACTGTCGTTACAAAATACGACGATTCGGGGAACGTTGCGTCCACAACCGATGCTCGGGGGCAAACCACCGCCTACAGCTACACGCCCCGGGGCCTGCCGTCGAAGGTCACCAAGATCGGCTACACGACGCCTGCAGCTACCGCTCCGGCAGTGGATCTGGTCATCGAGCAGAACACGTACGACGCGGGCGGACGCCTGGCGACGCGGACGGATGCCCGTGGCCAGACCTACGTGTACGGTTACAGCCCGGCGAACTGGCTCACCTCAGTCACTGCTAAAGATGTTCTGCAGAAGGATGGGGCCACGAAGGACGAGCTTGTCGTGGAATACACCTACGACTTCGTCGGCCAACGGAGTACGGTGTCGACCCCCCTCGGCAAACAGATCTTCTCGTTCACCGATAGGAAGCTGACGACCTCCACGTATACGACTCCGGAGCGAGCATACGTGTCTTCTACGGCGTTCTCGTACAACGCCGACGGCAGCATTGCGGCGATCTCAGAGGGCTCAGCCGAGACAGGGCAGCGATACACCGCCTACACGTATGATGCGACGGGCCAGGTGTCATCGATGTCGCGCGGAGCGACCGCCGATGATGAGGCGCCCTCGACAACCTGGTATCAGCACGACTCCTTGGGACGTCTGACAGGGGTGACCGACCCTCGCGGGAGTAGTGCTGGTGATTCGGCCTGGACCACAACATACGCGTACGACCTCGACGGGAATGTCACCAACGTCACAACGCCATCAGTTGACGGCATACAAGCCAGCGTTGCATTTGAGTACGACGCGCTCGGACGGCTTTCCACCCAGGTCGACGCGACCGGGCAGAAGAGCACCTACACCCGCAACAACGCCGGCCAGATAACCAGCATTACGACCCCCACACACACGACCGGCGGCACCTCACCGAAGACCACGTACGCGTACTCCTCTGCTGGGGATCTGTCGAAAGCCACAGACCCTGAGGGAACGGTCACGACGTACGAATACGACAGTCTGGGAAACATCGCCACACGGACCGATCCTCCGCTTGCCATCGGCGAAGCTCCCCGGACCAGCACCTTTCTCTACAACCCTGCTGGCGACGTGACATCCATCACCAGCTCCGCAGGGGCGACGGTCACTACCGCGTACGACCCGCTCGGAAGAGTCGCCAGCTCGGCGACCACCGTTACCGCACCGGGTAAGCCGAACCAGCAGCGTTCGATCACATACTCATACGACAACAAGGCCGGAACGACGACCGTCACCTCCGGGACGGGGCAGACGCAAACAGTGACCCGAGACATTCTCGGACATGTAACCAGCTCGGCAACTGCCGCTGGCACCACTACGTACGCATATGACGCTCAGGACAACCTGACGTCGGTCACCGATCCCAACGGAAACCAAACCATCGGCGAGTACAACCCGCTAGGAAGGATGACCTCGGCAACGTTGAAGTCTGCCGACGGTACGGCGCTGCGCAGTTGGGCAGTCGGCTACGACAAGGCAGGCAATCAGATCTCGCAGACTGACCCGAACGGGAACACCACCAAGACCGCGTTCAGCCCGCTTAACCAGGTAACCTCCATCACTGCACCCGATGGATCTGTACAGAAGTTCGGTTACAACGAGGGTGGGATGCCGGTCTCCTACACCGATCAGCGCGGCAACAAGACGACAGCCACCTACACCCCTGCCGGTGACCTCGCCTCACTCATCGAGCCGTCTACGAGTGCGCATCCGGGCGCCGCTGACCGCACCACGACCTGGGAATATAATTCGCTGGGCCTCCCCACGAAGAAGACCGCGCCTGGCGGTGCCCAAACCGAGTACGCCTACAACGCCGACGACCTCATCACTGGCATCACCGCAGGTGGTCAGACCCGCAGATTCATGTACGACCAAAGTGGCAACCTTGAAAAAGCCACCGACGCGTCGGGCACGAATAGCTACGGTTACAGCAGCGCAGGGGACCTCGTATCAGCCACCGGCCCCAGCGGCGACGCAACATTCACCTACACCGCAGATGGGTACCTTGCATCGCAGAAGGACGCGACCGGAGTTACTAACTACGCGTACGACAACGCAGGGCAACTTGCCTCGCTGACCTCCAGCACAGCAGGTCAGCCCGTCACGTTCACATATGATCCTGCGGGTCAGCTCACCAAGCAGACCTGGGGCAATATCACGCGCGCCCTGAACTATGACGCCTCCGGTGCTGTCACCAGCGACACCACGACCGATGGCGATGCCACCGCGTATGCCGCAACGAACACTTACGACGCTGCCGGGAACCTTTCGTCGCAGAACATCGCCCCGGCAACAGCGAGCGGCGGTGGCGTGACCCAGTATCACTACGACAGCCGCAACCGGATCACCGGGTGGACCACGCCTGACGAGAAGATGCACACCGTAGGTTGGGACGAGGCGGGAAACCTCACCAACCTCGACGGCACTGCGCAAGTCTTCGATCAGCGGAATCGAATCCTCAGCTCCGGAGCGATCAAGCGCACCTACAACGCTCAAGGACAGCTCACCACCCTCACCGACGAAGCTAACAAGACCTCATACGAGTGGGACAGCTTCGGCGATCTCATTGGCGACGGGCAATCCAAGAACACATACGACGCACTCGGACGGGCACTGACGGAGGGCGACGCCACGCTCAACTACGCCGGGCTCGCTCGCACCCCCGTGACCGTGGGCGAACACACGGCTGTGACGGGCGGCGTCGGGCTCCCGCTGCTCAGCGACGGCAACCTGACTGTCACCAACCGACACACCGACGTCACTGCGACCATCACTGCAACCGGTGAAGCCGGAACTGCCAGTTACTCGCCATTCGGAACCCCAGCCGCAGAGGAGCCACCAGTCTCCAGCGGGCTCGGGTATCAGTCAAACACCACTTCCAGCAGCGGACTAGTCCACATGGACGCTCGCTGGTACGACCCCAGCGCCGGAGTATTCGCCAGCGCCGACACCGCTACCGTCCCCACGACGGACCTGAACCTGTACCAGTACGCCACCGGCAACCCTGTCAACAACATCGACGCCACCGGGACCACCAGCATCCCCTGGGACGGAGGGTTCAGTTTCGGCGCAGGGCTGAGCGCGCTCAGCGCCGCGGCAGGGAGCCTCTTAAACGGGCTTGGGGCGGCCGCGCTCTCTTCCAGCGGGTTCGCCGCGGTCGGGGCGGGCGGGGTACTCATCAACACCGTCAAGTTCGCCTCAAGCACAGGCGGCGCAGCAGTATCGCCAGTCTTCACCAACCTCTACGCCGTCGCAGCTACCAGCACCGTCGGCACCTCAACGACGACGAAAACCGGCACGAGCACCACAACGAAGAGCACCGCACCCGCAAGCGGAGCAACAAGCGCTGTCAGCGCAGCGAGCACTTCGTTCTCGAACGCAAGCGCGTCTTTAGCGCAAGCGAACAGTTCCATTGCGCAGATGAACACGTCTATCGCGCAGATGAACACGTCTATCGCGCAGATGAACACGTCTATCGCTCAGATGAACGCCACGATCGCGGGGATAGACGCCACGATCGCGGAAGCGAATGCGCACATTGACGCATTCCTACACCCGGGGCCGACAATTACCAACGGCACTTACACCCCAGGAGTCGTCGCCCCCGCGTTCAATCTGCCTTCGGCCGCTTGTATTGGACCAGCAGGCGACGTCAGCACGGCCTGCGCCGCCGCCGTCCCGGCCGCTGCCATCGGCGCCGGCACCGCAGCCGTGCCCGCAGCTGCCGGGGCCACCACTACCGCTACGCCACCGGAGGATTGCGGACCAGGAGAACTCGAGGACCCACTTGACTGCCTCGCCCCGCAGCAGCAAGCCAAAGGCGGCGTGTACACGCTCCGCGACGAGCTCGGCAACGTCGTGCGCACCGGCCGTTCCAAGGACCTGGCAGCGCGGAGGAGCGTGCATCGGCGGGATCCGGTACTTGGTCAGTACGCGTTCAGGATCGAGCAAAGAACCGACGTCTACGCTGAACAGAGAGGCCTTGAGCATATGCTCTACGAGCAATTCCCCGGGGCGCGCGCAGCGAACGGCGGCTACAACAAGATCCGTGCAATTAGTCCGTTTAACCCCAAAAAGCAGAGCTATCTCGACGCGGCTCGGGACTTCTTCCTAAGAATGGAATAGCGACATGACGACGATCAACTACTCCGAGGGAGACTGGTATGCAGTCCCGATCGGCGAGAAGAGTTATGGAATCGGATTAGTTGCCCGGCTTAGCGGAACAGGCGAGGTGCTGAGCTACTTCTTCGGTCCCCGATGCGACGAGGTGCCCACCCTCGACGACGTAGCCGGCTACGATCCGAGCGATGCCGTGCTTGTCGGGCACCATGGTGATCTGTCGCTTTTGGACTCCCGGTGGCCCATCCTTGGCAAGCTTCCCGGCTGGGACAGGAACTTGTGGCCGATGCCGGTGTTCCTTCGCCGAGAAACGCTCAGTGGGCGCGTCTTCAAGGTGTTTTACGATGCGGATGATCCATCGCGTTGGATTGGTGATGCGCGGACTTCGGATGATGCCGAGGGCCCAGAAGACGGTCTGATGGGTGCAGGGTTCGTCGAGGCAAGACTCTCGCGCCTTCTGAAGTAGCGCTTCTTTCGGTTTCGCTCGCACCCATCACCATGATGAACGTGAGTTCTGGGAGATCGTACATTCGTGCCGCGGTCGTCTGACGATCAACGGCACGCCAGAGCCCCATCGCGTATTGCGAAGGTCGACAGGCTCCTCGACTTCTCCGACATGCTCGGTCCTGCCGTCGAGGTCGAAAGCAGGGGAGCCGCTGTGCCTGCCCGAGTCACCGATCAGATCGCGGCCGACGAAGACCGAAGCCAATTGTCGAGGTCAATGGAGTTACCCCAGAGCTCGTACAGCTCAGAAGATCCGTCGTTAGGCAGCGTCCGCTCACATCAGCCGTTGTGATCTCATCCGGCGCCTATTGGCAGATGCCCTGCCAGATGCAGCAGCGCTGGTTCTCACTGTCGGCGATGGGCAGCTCCACGCCGACGGTGTCGGCCGTCCAGCGGCTCACCAGGACCGCGCAGCGAACGTCGGTGTCGCCGAACTAGACCCATGCGTGGCCCCGCAGGTGCATCCCGTCCTGCACGACGGTCACGGGCTGCTCGCGCAGGCGCAGCTGCTCCGGTGTCAGCGATTGCAGCGGGCCGCGGCGGCGACGTTGCTGCCGCTCCTCGAGGCGCTGCATCGCCAGATGCGGATACCTCACGTTCGTTCCTACCCTTACCACGATAGTTCAGATGTACTAAACTCATGATCATAGATCGCTCAATCAGTCGCCGATAATCACGATTATGTCAGCTTGTAAGGTGACTATTCGCATGATCTGCAGATCGTCCTCCCCTGTTGCCCACGCCAGCCGCCGAGTTGGCGTGGGCGCGCTCACTGGAGCAGACACTGAAGCACACCGGAACAGGCTGACTCTTCCCCAGCACGCGAGCCGGGCAGCATCTGCACGCCGCCACTCTGTCCGAGCGTCTGAAAGTGCTCGGCATCGACGCTCAGCGAGCACGCAACGCAACGTTGCGCGACCTCACCCACGACGTGGACGCGCGAACGCTGATGGACCTACTCGGATACAGCAAGCCCGTCGTCGCCCGATATGCCGCTCGCGCAGGGGCACCGAGCGGATCATCCCCTGCCGGATGTCGGTCTGGCTGGGTGTTTCGAGGCCGGCGAGAGCGCCGGTCAACCCCTGTCTATGTACACGCTAGGTGAGAGGCGCGAGTACCCCTTGGGAGCGTAGGGCCCTGCGAATGCGACCGAGAAACCAGCGCCACCGGGGCCAATTGTGATGGGTAAGGATGCAGCGCATTGATAGGCGAAGTCCTCATCTTCGATCACAATCAGACAATAGGTGCTGTTCTGGGGATCGGTTCCCTTTGCTATGAAGATGTCCCATCCTGACTCGGAGAGTATGTGACGAGATGTATCCTTCTGAAATTCAGAGGGATCAAACTCCGTGGGCATCTTTGGGAACCGATCAGCCGCCGTCTGGGCCTCATCAAATTCAGGGATATCCGTGTTTCCTACTGCACATCCCGCCAGAACAAGAAGTGGAAGGATGCAAACGCCTGCAAACAAGCGACTCGGCTTTAACATCCAGCCCACGATACCCTATTTGAGGTACCAGCAGGTAAGAAGGAACTTGTTGGTGCCCTGATTATCGACTGCCTTCCATTGACAGTATGACTCCGTATATACGGGATCGTGAGTCATCGTGACCAGGTTGCCGCCGTTCTGCGAGCCGATGCCACGCTGGGTAATGCGAGCGTAACTCAGAAGGACGATGCTTTGCGCACGGCCGCCACTCATGGTGTGGTAGCCCGAAAATTCAGTTTGATTCTGAAAAGTATAGCCGTTGAAATACTGAGTCCAGGTCGCGGCAGAAGCAGCTGCTGGGAAACCGAGAACCAGAACGGCTGCCGCCGCTGCTGCAATCAGTGCAGATCCAAATCCACGCAGGGTTTTCATTTCGGCAGATCTCCGAAGTCTTCCGGTGCTCCGAATGCGGGGAGAACCACGCTCGCCCCGGTAGCAGCTGACGTCAGCTTCTCAGGCTTTCTGCCCTGTGTGAAGGGATCACCTACCAGAAGGCTCGGCCCAACTGACTGCAGCTTCTGGGAAGAACCCACTCCGGCGACTGCGTCCGGAAGGAGATAGGCGAGGACTGCACCGTCGACGGTGTTGGCTTGCATGCCCAGTCCATTCGTGGTGAACGCTTCCTCGTCGGTGCACGAACTCGCGGCTACCCGAGCTGGCCCTTCGAACGTTGCCAGGAGACAGATCTGCCCAGTCGTATCCGTGCCGGCCCACAGTGTGGACGTCTTGTACTTTCCCATCTGGTGAGCTGTCGCACGTAGCTGCGGGTCGATCGAGAAGCGATCAGGAACCTGATCGCTTGCACCCCGTGGCTCCTCGATGGTCTTGAAGACCTTGGACCAGTCTCCTGACTCACTTGTAGCTCGTGCTGAGGGAGTCGAAAGGGCTGATCCAATCGCGATGGCCGAGATGGCGACCGCTACGACCCCAACTGCTGCTGTTGAGGCCAGCGAGATTTTCTTCTGGCTATTCATCTTGTGCGCCCCTCAATACGTGTACTTGCAGGTCATGGTGTATTTGGTGCCTTTGGGTGGCACGTAGGTATCGGGGTTGTCCGCCCGCCATCCGCAATACACCTGGGTCGTCGTCCGCGCATGGGTGTACGTCATGGTTGAGCTTGCGAGACCCGTGAATGTCGCAATCCCCATGACCGTTGCCTTCGTTTGGATGAGTGGTGTTCCGGCACTCGACCAGACGCTTCCGCCGTTCATCGATGCAGTCTTCGAGAATTCAACTTCATTCTGGAACATCAAGCGGTTGACGTATGTAGAAGAGGCTGCTTCCGCGGGGACGCTGATCCCGATCACAAATAGGGCGGTCAAAAACACCGTAGCCAGGATCGAAGACAGTTTGTTCCGGGAGCCCATATCTGAGGACATTTTCGTCCGGACAGAACCCTGATGGTTCACGCCAATCGGCATACCATACACCCCCCTGTGTCTGATGGCGGATAAGCTACATGCCCGCCTTGGCTACTGTCAAGAGATTTTCGATCCTCGAAGTCAGGTCACCGACAAGGCGCAGAGATCGCGAGACGCAAGTGTCTTGATCATTGGCGCTGCCCGCGAGGCGTTGGATCTCGGATACGACGTCATCTTGGACGGAATATTCAACCTGCGCGACTACTCGGCGCTGTTCAAGCGCCTGCACGAGGGCCACCGCGGGCAGACTCGGATTTACCAGTTCGACATCGGGCTCGATGAGACGATACGACGCCACGCAGGGCGGCCGTTGTCGATCGCCACCCTGGATCACACTGGCCGCGATTCAGTTATAGCCCGCCCTGTGCACCTGGGAGACTCGGAGCATGGGAGCTAAGCAAAGGCCGCGCGTCGGCATGATCCGAGTTAACAGGGCGAACGGATCCTCATACGACGTCGACGTTCAAGCACCCGGCTCCGCGGTGCGGTTCGCAATCGGCACCCCCGACGGCCACGGATTCGTATGGCGTCTGTGGTCCTCGGTGCACACGCCTGACTTCTACCTCGCCGTGCGCGATGGACGCAAGGGGAACGATTCTAAGTATTCGTTCCACGCTTCTGGGGACTGGCGACTGCAATACGAGCGCTCGGAGGCTCAGGCCCTTGGAGTGCATCGGGTACTGGAAAGCTGGGAGCGCCCCATGCCTGCTGCCCATGGCGCGATCGAGGTTCTACGAATCATGACTCCGGCTGACGACGTAGTGGAGACCGGCGCCACAGAGCCGGACGCGGGAAAGATCATCTGGGTTGAACCGGGACCGACGCGAACCCTAAACGTCTTCTTCCTGCAGCTCCTCCCCACCGGCGCGTCCTTCTCTCCACCACCTAATGCAGATCTTGTTGCTGCGCTGCAACTGGCCGACGGATCGACAGTCCTCCTGCTCCACAGCATCGGAAAACCCACCCATATCGAGGACGACATGTTCCGTCGTCTCCGACAACTTACGAGTGAGAACCCGCCGCCAGGCACCTCAGCAAAGTACGTGCCGCGATCCGACCCCACGTACAGGAGCCTGGGTTTCTTGCGAGCGGCAAATGCCCATGACATCGTCCTCACGGATCTCCTGATGTGAACCTGTCGAGCTCGTCGTGCACACGTACCCCGAGTTCGCCGGCATCCATTCCCCGGCCCTGCGTCGCGTGTGGACTTGTTGGCCGGCCCGTCGACCGCACCAGGTCGGCGGCGACGTTGGCGAACAGCTCAGGCTCTCCGGCCCGTGCGCTGCACAAACTCCTCCGATTAGTCCTCGAAACGATAAGCCTGTTATCCAGTCGAAACGTCACCGGGTGCGTCCCTCGCAGTCGTGAACTTCACGTGGCACTCCCCCTCTCGCTCCACCTGCAACATTTCGGTCTCGTCCGGTCATGTTCTTGATGAGACACCATGGACAAGGAGCAACATGAACGATCAAGAACTCGATGAACGGCTGCGGGCCGGCGACCCCGCTCGTTCTCGGTCGGACGTCCTCAATCCGATGATCGATCGACTTGTCTCAGGCCCGGTGCCCCGTCGCCCGCGACGGGGTTGGCGCCCGGTGGTTGTGGTAGGTGGCTCTCTGGCGCTGGTCGGCGCACTCGTCGCAGGCACCGACCTGGGAACCGTGCTTCTCTCCATCCCTCCGTTCGCCCAGCTCGAACACGGGGCGACCTTCCGTCCAACTGACGGACTGTCGTTTGTGCCAATGGAAGGAGACGACCGCGGGAAACAGTGCAAGCTCTACATCGACCTCGGAGGTCTCACCGATTCGCAGGCGTCGGAGGTGCGCAGCTACTGGTCATCCGCGGATCCCGCCGCCTTCGCCATCGCGGTTCGAGAGCGAATCGCGAAACAGGATTCGGACAGCGGCGAGACTGCAGAAACGATTGAGTTGCAGGCCTCCGTAGATCAGATCCTTGCTGATCTCGCGACAATCGCGCCCGACATCAAATGGGGCACGGCAGTACCGGGGCAGTCCTTTGCCCCGGGCGATCCCCATCTCGCGGCAGTCACCCGATCGTGTGATGAGCCCGACAAATGACCTCGGAAGTGTCGTCGCGTCCGATCACTATCTCCGCGGATGCGCAGCGGGTCGAAGTGGTGATCAGACGGGAAGCACCTGCGCTGCTCGCCTACTTCGAGCGACGGTGCACTCCGGAAGATGCCGCAGATCTTCTCGGAGAGACCCTCCTCGTCACCTGGCGGCGAATCTCAGCCCTCCCCGACGACGATGAGGGTGCCCGGATGTGGCTGTTCGGCGTAGCGCGACGCGTGCTCGCGACAGGCCGTAGGAGCGGAATCCGACGCTCCGCGCTGGTCGATCGCCTGAGGGAGGACGCGCGGCAGCGGCCCACCTCGTCAGACTCCGTCGATGACGAACTGCACGCGGCGTTGGCAAGTCTTTCAACTCTCGATGCCGAAATCATCCGCCTGCTCCACTGGGACGGGTTCAGCCTCACCGAGATTGCGCAGCACCTCAACAAGCCGGCCAGCACGATCCGAAGTCGCTACAGCCGCGCCCGTGCTGCCCTGCGAACCGAGCTTGAGAGGCGATAGTGGTCCGCTGAACCGACTCGTGTCGGGGCACTAGTGAAGAACCGGGTAACGCGATTACCCATCAGTAGGAGGACTATTCGCATGATCTGCAGATAGTCCTCCCCTGATACGACCTACGCCGTACGACATGGACTCTCGGCCGTCTTGGAGGATGACGAAGTGTCTTCTCGATCAGCGCAAGTTGCAACTGAACGTCCGTTTTACGCTGCCCATGCAGACGCCTATGACGCACTCATCAGCGACCCGGTTGAGCCGTGGTGACCGCGGTCCATGACCAACTGGTCAGTGCAGGGCTAGATGTACTGTCCGGGCACGTTGGTTGGTTTGCGAAGACGCGCTGTAGTCGTCCGGGTGTGAAGAGGACCTCCGGTCGAGAGTGGAGCTGTTCAGGTTCCGTCTCGTCGACCAGGAGGTCCTCGTGTCCCACGCTAATGCTGCTCTGACTCCGATCCAACGCCTGCGGATCGGGAAGCTCATCGTCGATGAGGGATGGCCGATCGCGCACGCGGCGGTGTTCTTCCATGTCTCCTGGCCGACCGCGAAGCGGTGGGCTGGCCGATACGCCGCGATGGGCGCGGCGGGGATGCAGGACCGTTCATCGCGACCGCATCGCTCCCCGAACCGCACACCGCAGACGATGGTGCGTCGGATCGTGCATCTGCGGTGGAAGAAGCGGCTCGGCCCGGTCGCGATCGGCGGGAAGCTGCAGATGCCCGCCTCGACCGTCCACGCGGTCCTGGTCCGCTGCCGGCTGCACCGACTGCGTCACGTCGACGTCCGCACAGGGGAGCCCGTCCGCCGCTACGAGCACCCCTACCCGGGATCGATGATCCACGTCGACGTGAAGAAACTCGGCAACATCCCCGACGGCGGCGGCTGGCGCACCGTCGGCCGCCAGCAGGGCAACAAGCACCGGGCTGCCACGCCGGGCAAGGACCGCAGCAAACATCGGGATGTGCTGATGCGGCACGCGTTCGTGCACACCGTCATCGACGACAACTCCCGCGTCGCCTACGCTGAGATCCACGACGACGAGACCGCAGCGACCGCAATCGGCGTCCTCCGCCGCGCGACGTCATGGTTCGCATCACGCGGCGTCGTCGTCGAACGAGTTCTCTCCGACAACGGATCGGCCTACCGCTCGCACGCCTGGCGCGATGCCTGCGCCGAGCTCGGCATCCACCCGAAACGGACCCGCCCCTACCGGCCGCAGACGAACGGGAAGATCGAGCGATTCCACCGCACCCTCGCCGACGGATGGGCATTCAGCCGACACTACAACTCGGAATCAGCCCGCCGAAACGCGTTGCCCGCGTGGCTGCATCACTACAATCACCACAGGCCCCGCACCGCCATCGGCAAGGTCCCACCGATCACCCGGTTAACCAACCTGCCTGGGCAGTACAGCTAGAGCGAGCGATAAGCCGGGTATCCAGTCGGTACGCCGCACCCAACCCGGCGCCGACCCGCTCGCAATGCCGCACGTCACCGCTCAGGCATCCGGCGCGTGGGTGGGCATGGCCGCCGATCACCGTCGGAATCTGGTCTACGTGCAGTTGAGCGCGAATACGCCCTTCCCTGGCAGCACTTGGAGCGGCCGTGGCGTGGGAGGAACGCATCCCTAGATCAGTCGTAGTCGTCGGCAGCCCATCGGCTGCCGGCGACTACGACCGGTCGATCACGACCTGGTCCGAGATGCGCACATCAGGTGTCGTTGCTCAACCATTCGAGGATGCGCGGGTCGAGCTTGGCCGAGCCCTTCCAGAGCGACACAGCGGGCTCGAATCCCGAGATGAACGCAGCGAAGTTCAGTTGACCAAGCGCCGCTAAGTCCTCGACAGTGACATCGCCACCGTGAGCAAGCTTCTGAACCGCGCTCTCAGAGCTGCTCTGATCGAGCAGCGTCTCGAACTTCATCTTGACTCTCCAGTCCGCGACATCCCAAGAATGCAACGGCTGACCGGGGCCCGGGACCAGAAGCGGAGACGTTTCATCAACCATGATGGGCCCCAGGTGTGTTCGGATCGGTTACGGGCAAGGCTTGGACATCTTTCGCCCATGGTAACCGCCGATGGTGACGTTGACCCACTGGTCAGGGTATGGGGAGTTGATGGCCTCGGTGTTTGTGCTTCCGATGCCCAACTGCCCGGTCCACACCACACCCAGAGAATGTTCCGTCCCACCACCGATGTTGTACGAGGCCTGGAGCTGGCTCTGCGCCGGAACTCCCACGATGGTCGCGGAGATCCCCATCAGATGCGTCGTGGAGCTGCAGTTGATGTAGACCGTAACCTCGGGGTAGCCCTCCTCGGTCGCTTGGACGGGGGTATTGATTGCCACCGCTTGCAATGAAGGCGCATCTTGTGCGATTGTTTCGCACAAGATGCCTGACGGATTCCATAGACGGAGGATCGATGAAGATCATCACTCGCGCGGGTGCGGCCGCTCTCATGTCAGGCGGACTGATCGCCGCCGGCCTCTTCCTCGGCCCATCAGCGCATGCGGAGACAGGTCCAGACGCTGGGCCGACTTCCGAAGTAGGAGTTCTGAGCGTCTGGCATTACAACTATTACGAGGACTACTTCTACGAGTTCGAGACGTGCGAAGCTCGCGGGTGGCAGATGAAGTATGTCGATCACGTCTATGGCATGGTCAACTGGAACTGCCATAGGAAGCCAGGGTGGCCGAAGTGGTCGATGGACGTTCTGTTCAGCATTTAGTCCTCAAGACCGGTACGCGCGTCAGCGCGGTGGGACACTTCGAGATAGCTCCCTCTGGTGAACCTCTTTTGTGGGCAGCGTTTCCATGGTCTCCGAGGCGCTGGCCGTACCGACCACACAACGGTGCGGTGCCTCTTCAGCTAGGGACGCCTGAGCCGGATATCTCGGTGACGGACCTGGTCCGCGTCCACGGCACATGGAACGGTGTAGGGCTTTCGCACGCATCGGTGAGTGTGCTCGACACCGACCCGACAATAGAACGCTGTTTCGGCGGCGGGGAACTTCTCCCCGAAGATCTGGATCAGCAGGGTGTTAAGCAGATCTTCAACGATGTCGCTGGAGCTGACGCGGATACGTTCATTAGCGGTGGTGGCATGGAAGGCGCATTCTGGTCGCATGTTCGACACGTCACACCCGAGTTCGCCGAGGTTCTAAACCAACTGCCGGTCCGACATGCAGTGGTCGCCGCGGTTACTCCGGACTGAATTCTTTCGTCGACAGTCAGACCTTGCCTAGTCTGCTGCGGAACGACCACTACAGGCAGCAGCACGCCTCACCCGCTGACGGGCTGGAGCAGCTGCGGTCCATCATCCTTCGTGCCGAACGTGCGCACCTGGTCGATGCGCAGTTGTTCCGCCTCCGCGACGCCTGCGTGCACGGCCTCGTCGACGAGGGCCTGGTCACCGAGCACGCTGGGGTCGATCCACTGTAGCCACATGTGCTCCGGGAGGATCACCGGGTTGCGATCGTGGATGCCGGCGAGGGTCCGCACGGCGTCGGACGTGACGATCGTGGCCGTGAGAGTCCACCGCTCCGGGTCATCCTTGTCCCTGGAGGGGTCCGGCCACCACGAGTACAGGCCGGCGAAGCCCATCGGGTTGCCGTCTGGGTGGCTCATGAACCAGGGCGTCTTGCTGCCCCTCTCCCCCGTCCACTCGAAGAAACCGCGGGCGAGGACGATCGCGCGGTGCGACTGCAGCGGCTTCCGCCACGTCGTCTTATCCGCCATAGCGGGCAACGGCCTGGCCGACATGAACGATCCCACGGGACTCACTGGTAGATTCCGCGCAGCATCGACGACAATTACCGTTCACGCGCCGTCGCGACTCTCACCGGCGACGCGAAGCGCGTTGCAGAGGCAATCGAGCTCGAGAAGGCCGGGAGGCGAGCGAAAGCCTTCGAAAGGCTTGCCTACGTCTTCGTCGGTACGGCTTTCCCGGCACAGTTCTACTGATGAGCCGCGGCCGACCACACTAGGACGGCCGAGCGATCTCTCCGGGATACGGCTCGACGCCTTCCCTCTTCTGGCGAGCGTTCCCCCTCAGCTGCGCGCAGATGCCTGGCGATGCCGAAGCCAGAACTACGCCGACCCCAACGCTCGAGCCAATCGGCGAGGAAGTCCTGCTGTGACGGAGGTCGACGCCCTGCGAGCTGTCGTCACACGCCCAAATCATGGGCAATGACGTGGATCTCCACGACGGAGCCTTTCGTCCTCCAGAAGATGGTCAGATCCGTTCCCGGGACCTTGGTGCCCCACAGATCCTTGGTAGAAACGTAGCTGTTCCGCGCGCGCGCCTTGGCCTCGGCGGGATCCGACATCAGTGCATCCAGGACGTCCCAGAGCTTGCCGTAAGCTCGCAGATCCTGTTCGAGCAGCTGTCGCTCGAACGCATCAGTCTCTCCCACGAAGTCGATGTCCATCGAGACCAGGATACCACAGGATTGGGGCAAATGGGCGTCTGCCCACTGTGGGTAATTACCCCACTACCCCGAACTCGTGTTAGCTTTGTGTATGACGGAATCCTTTAAAGCACGCACGGGCGCACGGTCCGGCAGGGTTCCGAAGAGAAGAGAGAGACCATGACACTCGTGCACTCTGATGCCCGAGGCCGTCTCAGCCTCGGGAAGATTGTCGAAGCCAACCGCGACTACCGCGTACAGACTGGCCCTCATGGCATAGTCACCCTCGAACCGGTCACCGTAATCACTGACTACGAGCGAAGTATCCTCGCTCGACCGGAGCTGGTCGATGCCTTTGATCGGGCGGCGGAAGCACTAGCGCGTGGAGAAGTCGTCCGCGGGAAGCGCCGACAAGACGTCTGAATTTCGCAAGTGAGAGGGGTCGGTTCTTCCGCCCCTCTCACTTGCCCCGCGAGCTGACTGACCATGAAGGGCGAGGGAATGTCGACAGCGAACTTTCCGTCCCTCGTTCGAGCGGTCGTCTCGTCATCGGTGTCCAACTCGTGGCATGTCGCCAAGGACGAGTGGGCCGTCACTGGCGTTGAAGAAGATCCTCAGGGCGATGGCGTGTGCGTGTGCGGCCAGATGGGACTAGTCAGCCTCTTCACGATCACGAACACTCACAACGGATCGGAGCTGTTCCCCATTGGCAGCACGTGCGTGAATCAGTTCGGCCGTAAGGACCTCAACAGCGCAATCAACGTGCTGGCCGATCTACTCAAACTTCGCGGCCTGGTTCGCGCTGGCAAGAGTATCCCGTTCACTGCGGAGTACTTCTCCAGAGCGATGCTGGAGGACCTGTACGAAGAAGGCGCCTTCACCCCTGACCAGTACAACAGCGGTGACGGCCAGAAGGACTACGACTTCTTGCTGAAGATGTTCAACAAGCGCAATAAGGACGACATCAGTACCGCGCAGCGGAGGAAAATCTCCGTCTTGGTGAACCAGAAGATCCGCCCATTCCTCGACGCTGACCCTCGATTGGGCTGAGACCTGCACCCGCCGGCGCTGGCGCTGATGACAACGCCGGCCCAGCGTATGGCTCCGCATGCTGGTGTCCCGGCCACCGGAGATGAGGAGTTCGGCGTGCTTGGACGCCGAGTGGCTTACGCGGCAGCCGTGCTCACGAGATCGACGAGCTCGGCGATCTTGAGGGCAACTTCAGCCATCGAGTCCTCGGACGTGTCCAAGCCGCTACGCGAGGCGAGAAGGGGGCTGATCTCGCGCAGGTCGTCGTAAGTGGTGTTGTGCACCACCGGGATCAGAAGGTCGCGCGCCAGCAGCGCGGAGAGCTCCTTGTCGGCGATGCCCTCAGCCTCGAGGCGCTTGAGGAGGGCCGGGGTGACAAGGACGATGCCCGCCCGCGACTTCGCCAACCCCTTGTCGATCGCGCGCAACAATGGCACTCCGAGTGCGACGTCCTTCTCGCTGAACCAGACCGACACGTTCTCGGCCTCCAGCTCGTCGTGGAGATCCTTCGCGGCATCCTTTCGATCGTCCCAGGCATGACAAAGGAAGACGTCCCGGAGGTCATGTCCGGTCCGCTTCTCGATCGCGCTGCGGATCGGCGCAAGCGCCGTCACCTCGGTGACGGTATACGTCGCGGAAGATCCCCGAGGCGACCAGCGAGGTCGTGCATTAGACCCACGACCTCCCCCGCTGCTGCGGACAGCCGGTGTTGAGTACGACGGAGTCGCAGGATAGGCAGGATAGTAGGTCTGGCTGCGCCGCCCGTATCCGCCGCGGCAGGCGGGACAAGCGGCGGCACCGCTTGCAGTTCGGTGCCCCTGTACGGGGGCGGTACATTGCGTCATAACAGAAGCATAGGCAAGCCCGACGACACCATCCCGGCACCTATCGCCGTGCTCGGCACCTGGTACCGCTGAGCTGTACCACTCCGTGGTCGGATGCCCCGGTTTCACCGATGAATCGGAGGAAGCGCCGTGCCCTGCGACGGGTCTGCGGTGCGAACTGTCGGCGATCGCCGACGCTCTCACTCAGATCGAAGGAGCCAAGCATCATGTCCCGCTGCAAGTCTTCCATCGCCGCCCTCACGATGCTCATGTTCAGGCTCATGGGGCTTACTCGCAGCGCGGCTTGCAACGGCTCGTCCCTTTTCCCTCCTCGAATCCCTGGCGCGGCAGCTGCGCCCATGCCGTTGGCTTCAAGTCATGCCGCGGGGTCGGAGTAAAACGCCAGCAGCCACACGTGAAGGTCGCTGTACCTTTCGGTGAGTTCGAGGAACATGTCGTTCTCCGTCCCCTTGATGCCTCTGAGAAGGACAGCGGAGGCTGCGGCTCTCGCAAGACGGGCTCGTTTCGTCTCACTTGCCGTTTCGGACGCTGCGCGGGCGCACCGTTCGAAGGCAGCAAGGTATTCGTCCGAGTCGAAGACTTCCTCGATCGACGGGCGGTTCTCCGATTCTTCCCACAGCTTCTTGATCGCAGCCACAACGGCGATCTGGAACTCGCGATCTCGCGCAGCCTTTCGACGTGCCATCTTGTAGTCGATGGCACGAGCCGCAGTCGGTCCCACTCCCGGCACGAGTTCGACAATCGATGACACGAAGTGAGCCGTCATTTCGCCCGCGTCGCCGTCCGCAGGAACCGTCAGGTCGCTATCAGTCACCGCTCGAGCATCCCACGCCTCCCGCCGCGAGGGCACGCTCCGGCCGGCGCACTAATGCTCTCGGTGCTCGGCTACCTGCCATGATCAGGGCACCCCGTGTCGGGCCCTGCTCCTATCGTGGAGGGAGAACGAGAGGACGCACATATGACCGACCCGACTGCTGCTGGCGACTATGCCTCGGCCGAATCCGAGAACCTGGATTCGCTCTACGAACCGAAGGACTGGCTGCTCGACGGACTGATTCAGATCATGAGTGGCGACGACTCCGCGATGTCGCTCACGATCCAGAGCGCGGGTGCCACGATCACCGGCACGCTCATCAGCCGCAACCAGTACTTCAGCCGTCTGTCCGAGCAGATGGGTGATTCCGGTTCCCCCGAGATGAAGGACGTCATCGAGCTTTGGAGGACTGAGATGATGGCCGGCGACGCGCGAGACAGTGAGCGCAGAGCGAACGGCGGAGGCTTGCGCTCCTTCCATTGCATCCACATGCGTGACGTCAAGATCATGAGCGGCGGTACGACGCTGAACGCACCGCTGTGGCGGGGCACTACTGAAGACATCACCGGGTGGACTCTCGGCAATTTCTAGGCCGGCTACGAGAGGGGGCAGGGAACCAAGTCGGTTCCCTGCCCCCTCTCGTATCTCCGCACAGGCCAATCCTCGGGACAGGTTGCACACGACCTCATCAGAGATCCGCGCATCAGGCATCTTTGATCAACTGCCCGATTGCGGGGCTTGTTCGATTACGGAACAGAGAGCGCTTCGCCCATGATCGCATTCGTGATGATCAGGGTGATCAGTGTGATCGTGATACCAGCTGCTGGGAGTAGCCACGCGCGCGCAAACCGAGACTTCAGGATGAAGTAGGACACCGTCGCCGCGATGAACACGAGGACGCTCGTGATCCAGAATGCTCGGGTAGCGACTTCGAGAACCGAGAAGTTGCATTGGTCGCCGCATCCCGCAATCGGTGCCGTCAGAGGGGCTGATCCCGCGGGGATCCCGGTCTTGGCCACGGATAAGCATCGACGCGTTCCCATGCCTCAGCTGCGGTCATCGACATTTCCCAAGGGGAGTTCGGGTCTGCCTTGGCCTGCGCACAATCGAGGAACCATGCTGCAGCGTTTAGCGCGTCCTTGTAGGCATCCTACCCATACACGACGGCGCCCATGATCGCGGAGATCTTGAGCGCTTGCCGTTTCGTGATCTGAACTGGAGCGTCGTCGCCAGGTCGAGGGGTATTCACCTTCGCCTGATACCACTCGGCAACGTTCATTTCGTACTCCGGATCAGCCGGATCGATCAGATCATCGTGATCACTGTCCATATTCGTTCCTTCGCTCTTTGACATGTCTACGCGCGGTCAGTCGCCTTGACGACTACCACGATCACCAGGATCACGATCCCGGCGAAGAGCATCCCCACGGGCATGGGGATGCTCGCGGCGAGCCGTGTCAGGGAGTCGTTCACTGTTCCGAGCACGAGACCGACGACGATCGCGCCGGCCGGCACAATCGCTCACCAGATATCGATACGGAGGTAGCTGCGCCACATGAAGAGCCCGGCGATCACGATCAGGCATCCGAGCGCCACCCACCAGTTCGAGGCCTGCTCCGGCTGACGGCGCATAATCATGCCCGGCAGGATCAGGAACGCTCCGAGTGCCCCGAGGGAGAGGGCTCCATATAGGACCAACGTCAGGAGGTTCACCAATCCTGGCCAGTGGTAGGGATCGCTGCTGTCCAGCCACTCGAAGATCGGTTCCGCGAACGCCGTCCAAGCCAGCGCTGTGACGATGATCGCCCCCACGATCAAGACCGACCAGATCGTCCAGTCGGTCTCATACTCCAATGCGACCTCCATGCCGCTCCCTCCGTTGCTTCGTTGATCGGCCGACGTCGCCGCTGCAGGTTCTTACCTCGAGCTCTTGTCGATGCGGCGGTGTGGTTCGTGCCCGTCCTGGTCGCACTTGGCGAACACGCCGAAGTCTCGACTCGTGAGATACGGCATGTGATGGTCCAGGACCTCACGGATGAACATGTGCAGCGACGGAGCACCCTTCCCGCCGAGCAGCAGATATTGCCACTCGTCATACATCCCAGCCAGTCGCGAGCAGGCGTCGTTCTCGACCAGGGCGCCCCTCCGGAACCACGTCCACCAGAGGGGCGCACGGGCTCAGGCGGCCGCCCGCACGTCCAGCACCCAGGTCACCCCGAAGCGGTCGGTGAGCATGCCGAATCCCGGCGACCACGCCGACGCCGCGAGCGGCTCGACGACGACCGCACCGTCCACGAGTCGCTCCCAGTACGCGGTCAGCTCGTCGAGGGAGTCGGCCTGCAGCGACTGGAAGAACGTGCGGTCGGTGAGAGTCACGCCGTTCTCGCGGGTGGTGGAGCCGGCGGTCGCCTCGGGATCGTCCGCTCCGGGGATGTCGTAGGCCATGAGCCGGATGCCGTTCGGCGTCTGCAGCTGGCCGAAGACGATCCTGTCGAACCCGGGCGCGCCCTCCGGCATGCCGAACTGCCCGTACGTGGCGGCCGTGACCTCTCCGCCGAACACCTCGCGGTAGAACTCGAGGGCCTGCCGCGCGGTGCCGCGGAAGTTGAGGTGTGTGGTGGTGGTGATCATGTCGTTCTCCCTGTCCGCGCCCTGCTTCTCAGGACGCTGTGATCACAGTCACAGCAGTAGAGGTCTGTTCTCGTCCTCTACTCGACACACAATGGACGCATGACCACCCCGACCGCCCGCCTGCTCACCCTGCTGTCGCTGCTGCAGACCCCGCGCGACTGGCCGGGGAAGGAGCTCGCCGACCGGCTCGGCATCGCCCCGCGCACAGTGCGCCGCGACGTCGACCGTCTGCGTGAACTGGGCTACCGCATCGGCGCGGCCAAGGGACCGTACGGCGGCTATCGGCTCGAGGCCGGGTCGGAGCTGCCGCCGCTGCTGTTCGACGAGGAGCAGGCCGTGGCGATCGCGGTGGCTCTGCAGGGCGTCCGCGCGAGCGGTGTCGACATCGAGGAGGCCGCCGACCGTGCGCTCGCGACCGTGCGCCAGGTGATGCCCTCCCGGTTGCGGCATCGCGTCGACGGCATCCGCTTCACCGGCGCCGGCAGCGACACCAGGGTCGATCCGGCCGTGCTCGAGGCCGTCAGCGCCGCGGTCCGCGACCGTCACGTGCTGCGCTTCGGCTATCGCGACGAGGACCGTCCGCCGCGGCGCACCGAACCTCACGCGGTGGTGCTGCGGGACGGGCGCTGGTACCTGCTGGCCTGGGAGCTGGACGCCGGCGACTGGCGCATCTTCCGGCTCGACCGGATGTCTCCGCGCATCCCGACCGGGCCGTCGTTCGTCCCGCGCCCCCTTCCCGCCGCCGACGCCGCGACACATCTGGCGGCCAGGGCCAAGGGATCCGAGACCGAGGACCGGTGGCCGTGCGTCGGCGAGGTCGTGCTCGATCTGCCCGCCACGGAGGTGGCTCCCTGGGTCGGCGACGGCGAGCTGGAGCCGTTGACCGAAGGGACCTGCCGCCTGACCGTCGGCTCCTGGTCGTGGACCGGGGTCCTCGCCGCCGTCGCCCGCTTCGACGCATCCTTCACCGTGGTCGGCCCCGACGCGCTGCGGGGTGCGGCGGCGACGCTCAGCGCGCGCTTCGCCCGGGCATCCGCCTCCCGCCCTCAGCCCCGAGTCACCCCGGGCTGAGCGGTCCGGATGCGCCGGTAGACTGGAGCCGCCCCGCTTCTCCCTTCTCTTCAGGAGCCCGCGTGACCACCACACACATCCCCGACTCCGTCGAGAACGCCCTCGCGACCCCCGAGAAGGAGCAGCCGTACGCGGCGCTCGGCCTCAAGGACGACGAGTACGCCCGCATCCGCGAGATCCTGGGCCGCCGTCCCACCTCGGGTGAGCTGGCGATGTACTCCGTGATGTGGTCGGAGCACTGCTCGTACAAGTCGTCGAAGAACTACCTGCGCCGCTTCGGCCAGAAGGTCTCCGACGAGATGAAGGAACGGCTCATGGTCGGCATGGGCCAGAACGCCGGCGTCGTCGACGTGGGCGAGGGCTGGGCCGTCACCTTCAAGGCCGAGAGCCACAACCACCCCTCCTACATCGAGCCGTTCCAGGGCGCCGCGACCGGCGTCGGCGGCATCGTGCGCGACATCATCTCGATGGGCGCCCGCCCGGTGGCCGTCATGGACGCCCTGCGCTTCGGCGCCATCGACCACCCCGACACCGCCCGCGTGGTGCACGGCGTCACCGCCGGCATCAGCTTCTACGGCAACTGCCTCGGCCTGCCGAACATCGGCGGCGAGACCGTGTTCGACTCGGTCTACCAGGCCAACCCGCTCGTGAACGCCCTCGCGGTCGGCGTCCTGCGCCACGAGGACCTGAAGCTCGCCAACGCCACCGGCACGGGCAACAAGGTCGTGCTGTTCGGCGCCCGCACCGGCGGTGACGGCATCGGCGGCGCCAGCATCCTGGCATCCGACTCCTTCGACGACGGTGGCCCCACCAAGCGGCCCGCCGTGCAGGTCGGGGACCCGTTCGCCGAGAAGGTGCTCATCGAGTGCTGCCTCGAGCTGTACCGCGACGAGCTCGTCGAGGCCATCCAGGACCTCGGCGCGGCCGGCATCTCGTGCGCGACCAGCGAGCTGGCCGCCAACGGCAACTCCGGCATGCACGTCTCGCTGGACAACGTGCTGCTGCGCGACCCCACCCTGACCGCTGAGGAGATCCTCATGTCGGAGTCGCAGGAGCGCATGATGGCGATCGTCGCCCCCGAGAAGCTCGACGCCTTCATGGCCGTCGTGAACAAGTGGGAGGTCGAGACCAGCGTGCTCGGCGAGGTCACCGGAGACGGACGCCTCATCATCGACTGGCAGGGCGAGCGCATCGTCGACGTCGACCCGTCGACCGTCGCCGTCGACGGCCCGGTCTACGACCGCCCGGTCGCCTACCCGACGTGGATCGACGCGCTGCAGGCGGATGCCGCCGAGGAGCTGCCCCGCTCGAACGACCCGGCCGAGCTGCGCGAGCAGTTCCTGAAGCTGATCGCGTCGCCGAACCTGGCCGACGTCAGCTGGATCACCAACCAGTACGACTACTACGTCGGCGGCAACACCGCCCTGGCCTTCCCCGATGACGCCGGCATGATCCGCGTCGACGAGGAGTCCGGTCTGGGCTTCGCGATCGCCACCGACGCGAACGGCCGCTACAGCCAGCTCGACCCGTACCGCGGGGCACAGCTGGCCCTCGCCGAGGCGTACCGCAACGTCGCCGTCACCGGCGCGACGCCCACCGCGATCACCGACTGCCTGAACTTCGGCTCGCCGGAGAACCCCGAGGTCATGTGGCAGTTCGGCCAGACCGTCGACGGCCTCGCCGACGGCTGCTACGCCCTGGGCACCCCGGTCACGGGCGGCAACGTGTCGTTCTACAACCAGACCGGCGACGTGCCGATCCACCCCACCCCGCTGGTGGGCGTGATGGGCATCATCGACGACGTCTCGCGCCGCATCCCGTCGGGCTGGCAGGACGAGGGGCAGAACATCTACCTGCTCGGCGTCACCTCGACCGAGCTGTCCGGCTCTGCCTGGGCCGATGTCGTGCACGACCACCTCGGCGGCCTTCCGCCGCAGGTCGACCTCGAGGCCGAGCGCCGTCTGGCCGGTCTGCTCGGCGCCGCCCGCGACGAGTGGCTGATCTCGTCGGCGCACGACCTCTCCGAGGGCGGCCTGGCCGTCTCGCTCGCCGAGGCCGTCTCGCGCTTCGGCGTCGGCGCCCGCGTCTGGCTCACCGAGCTGATGGAGCGCGACGGGGTGGATGCCGCATCCGCGCTGTTCTCGGAGTCGACCGGACGCGTCATCGTGACCGTGCCCCGTGAGGACGACGTGAAGTTCCGCGGCCTGTGCGAGGGCCGCGACTACCCGGTGCTGCGCATCGGCGTCACCGACAGCGAGCCCGCCCTCGAGGTGCAGGACGTCTTCACGCTCACCGTCGACGAGCTGCGCGAGGCCGCGCGCGCCACCCTTCCCGCGGCCTTCGGCCCGACCGTCACCGAGCCCGCCGCCTGACGGCCCTCACCACCACAAGGACCACTCATGAACCAGCACGAAGAAGCCGAAGACCTCTCCGTCTACAGCGAGCGCCGCCAGAAGCGCATCCGCGTCACCGCATGGGTGACGATCGTCGCCCTCATCCTCGTCGGCGGCGGCGCCACGGTGATCGGCCTCATCCTCAACTGAGCCCGGCGCGGGGCCGCGCCGGGCGCGGCATCCCGCCGGATCTCCTCAGAATCGCGGATGCTTCGGTGCCGAAGCATCCGCGATTCTGCCGATCTCCGTGATACTGCCGCGGCAACGCGGCGTTCATGAACGTGTCATCGGCGGGTCACAGCAACGTCACGGGCATTCCAACGTGCGCCGATTGACTCGCGGGCATGAGACGACTCCCCCGTGCGCTCGCCGCCGCCACCGTCGTGGCGACCGCAGCAACTCTGCTGCTCACCGCGCCGGCGAACGCCGCCGGCAACCAGACCACTCCCACTTCGCCGAACCACGCCTTCCAGCCGACGCTGGTCGCCTGGGCGCAGCTGTCGGCCGACTTCCTCGCCGAGGGACCGGCGTCGGGCGCCCTGGCCAGCGCGGGCAACGGACGCCAGGGCCCCTGGGACGGCCAGGTCATCCCCGGATTCTCGGCGGTCATCGACAACGGCGACGGCACGTTCTGGGCCCAGCCCGACAACGGCTTCGGCGCCAAGGGCAACTCCGCCGACTTCCTGCTGCGCAGCTACCTGGTGCGTCCCGACTGGCAGACCGCCAAGGGCGGCACGGGCGAGATCAAGGTCGAGCGCTTCCTCTCGTACAACGACCGCAACGGGCTGCTCGACTTCCCCATCGTGAACGACGGCACAGCCGAGCGGCTGCTCACCGGCGCCGACTTCGACATCGAGTCGGTCGTGCGTGCGAAGGACGGCACGTTCTGGGTCGGCGAGGAGTTCGGGCCGTTCCTGCTGCACTTCGACGCCGAGGGCACCCTGCTGCAGAAGCCGTTCTCGCTCGAGGGCGCGAAGTCGCCGCAGAATCCGTACCTGAAGGCCGGTGAGACCCCGCGCGTGCGCGCGAGCCGCGGCTTCGAGGCGATGGCCGGCTCGAAGAACGGCCGCTACCTCTACCCGATCCTCGAGGGTGCCTACGCCGACGACCCGGATCATCGCCGTCGCGAGATCCGCGAGTTCGACACGAAGACCGGCGCGCACACCGGCCGCACCTGGAACTACCAGACCGACCAGGAACCGAACGTCATCGGCGACGCCTTCACGGTGAAGAACGACGTGCTGCTGGTCGTCGAGCGCGATGACTTCGAGGGCGATCAGTCGGTCACCAAGCGGGTCTACCAGATCGACCTCCGCCGGACGGATGCCGAGGGCTACGTCGAGAAGAGCCTCGTCCTCGACGCCCTGCGCATCGCCAACCTCGACGGGCTCGCCGCCGGAGAAGGCTACGGCACGGGCGAGGTCTTCTCACTGCCGGTGCAGTCGTTCGAGACGATCGTGCAGCTGCGCAACGGCGACCTGCTCATCGCCAACGACAACAACTACCCCGGCAACGACGCCCGTGTGCCCGGCACCCCGGATGACACCGAGTTCGCCGTGATCGACCTCGACCGCACCAAGATCGAGAAGGAGCAGGTGACCGTCATCGGGCACCGCGGCGCGAGCGGCTACCGCCCGGAGCACACCCTCGCCTCGTACGAGCAGGCGATCGTGCAGTGCGCCGACTACATCGAGCCCGATGTCGTGTCCACGAAGGACGGCGTCCTCGTCGCGCGCCACGAGAACGAGATCAGCGGCACCACCGACGTCTCGACCCGCCCCGAGTTCGCCGGCCGCAAGGCGACCAAGACGATCGACGGCGCGAAGGTCACCGGCTGGTTCACCGAGGACTTCACGTTCGCCGAGCTGCGCACGCTGCGCGCCAAGGAGCGGATGCCGCAGACGCGGCCCGCGAACACCGCCTTCGACGGCCTGTACGTGATCCCGACGCTGGACGAGGTCATCGACCTGGCCCGCCACTCGGTCAGCTGCGACGGCCGTCAGGTCGGCGTCTACCCCGAGACGAAGCATCCGTCGTACTTCGACTCGATCGGGCTCTCTCTCGAGGAGCCGCTGGTCGCACAGCTGAAGGCGAACGGCGTGGACTCGGCCGACGCCCCGGTGATCGTGCAGAGCTTCGAGGTCGCGAACCTGCAGGAGCTGGCCGGCCTCACGAACGTGAAGCTCGCCCAGCTGATCAGCTCGTCGGGTCGCCCGTACGACTTCACGCTCGCCGGTGACGCGCGCACCTACGCCGATCTGGTGACGCCGACCGGCCTCGCCGGGATCGCGCAGTACGCCGACGGCATCGGCGCCGAGAAGTCGGTGCTGATCCCGCGCACGCCCAAGGGTCGTCTCGCGGCACCGACGCCGGTGATCGCCGACGCCCACGCTGCCGGCCTCGACGTGCACGGCTGGACGTTCCGCCTGGAGAACCAGTACCTGCCGGTGGAGTTCCGCTCCTCGGCCGACCCGATCGCGCCCGGTGACCTCGCCGGCGAGATCCAGGTCTACCTGAACGCGGGCATGGACGGCATCTTCAGCGACCAGCCCGACGTCGCCGCGACCGTCGGCTGAGCCGGCATTCGCAGCGCCCGTCGCCCTCACGAGGGGCGGCGGGCGCCTCTCACTCTGCGAACTGCTCCGCGACCCAGAACCGCGGGTCTCCCCATCCGAGCTCGCCATGCCCGGCGGCGTTCAGCGCCAACAGCACCAGAACCCGGCGGTACGCGGCGAAGGTGAGGATGTGCGCGAGGTTGCCGCCGTAGCTGATCACCTCGACGGGCTCGCCGGAGGCGTCCACGAACGTCTCGTCGAGTCGCTCGCCAGCGGTGACCTCCCGGACGTGCTCGTGGAACGCCGGCCCCTCGACCGCGAGGATGTCGCGCAGGTCGCCGAGCGACTGATGCTGCTCGACCTGCAGGTCGTAGGACCTGCCGGCCATCACGGCGTTCCACATCGCGAGCTGCCCGACCAGCCGTGCCAGCAGTGACCTGACGCTCTGCTCATCATCATCGTCGTCGACGTCGACCTCGATCGGCCGATTCAGCTCGTCGTCGCCGAGCTCGCCGGCCACGCGGATCATCTCCCCGGTCAGCCAGATGTGATGCGCGGTCATGCGCTCCAGAAGTTCCATCTCGCTCTCCTTGTCTCTCATGGGAAGCCGGATGCTCCCCGGCGGGTGGAAATGCACTCCGTTGCCGGCCGGCAGTCGGAACGTCGCCGCGGTGTGCCGCCACTGCGCCGGAGGCTCTCCGAACTCGCGCGCGAACGCGCGGGTGAAGGCCTCATGAGACGAGTAGCCGGCATCGACGGCGACATCGAGCAGCGGCATCCGCGTCGTCAGCATGCGGAACGCGGCGCGCTCCAGCAG
Organism: Microbacterium sp. MAH-37; assembly: GCF_009758255.1. Taxonomy (GTDB): domain Bacteria; phylum Actinomycetota; class Actinomycetes; order Actinomycetales; family Microbacteriaceae; genus Microbacterium. The sequence goes on along the minus strand of NZ_WSEN01000004.1, from coordinate 190,174 downwards.
GATGCGGCGGCGGAACGCCCCCGGGTTCTCGCCCGCCACCGACCGGATGATCCGGTCGAGGTGGAACCGCGAGAATCCGACCCGTGCGGCCAGCTCCGCGCCGTCGATCGTGCCGGCCTCGTCGTCGCGCAGGGCGTCGGCGAGCCGGTCGACGAAGGTCGCGAAGGTGTCCGCGGGGCTGCTCATGTCACCATGGTGCTCCTCCGCAGAGTCTCGCGCTTGATCGTCCTTGCGCAGTCGCGCGCTACCGGACCGTCGCCCTGCGCGCGACGACCACCCGGGCGAGGAACGCCTCGACGCCGTCGATCACCGCGGTGAAACGCCAGGACTGCATGGCGTCGAAGCCGTGTTGCCCGCCGGGCAGCTCGGCGTACCAGATCTCCTGCTGCGATCCCTCCTCGAGATGCCTGTGCAGGGCGCGGGCGTCCTCGACGGGCACGTAGCAGTCGCGATCGCCATGCACGAGGAAGAACGGCGGAGCCTTCGAGGCATCCATCGCCAGGGCCGTCGACGGCTGGGCCTCGTCCGGCCCTCGTCCGTAGTACCGGCCGTAGAACGCGTACAGCGAGACAGCGGCATCGACCCGCGGATGCCCCGGGTCGGACCGGTCCTGGCTCAGCGCGCACAGCGCGGTGAGGTGGCCACCGGCCGAGCTGCCGGCCATGACCACGACGTCGGTGTCGCCGCCGTGGATGTCGGCGTTCTCGTGCGCCCAGGTCAGCGCGGCCCTGGCGTCGGCGAGGTGCTCATCGAACCCGTACTGCGGGCGCAGCCGGTAGGTCGCGCTGATGCAGGTCCAGCCCTGTGCCGACAGCCGGTACAGCAGGGCCCGCGCCTCCCAGCGGTTGCTGCCCGAGAAGTACCCACCGCCGTGGAAGTACACGAGCACCGGGCCCGGGGCATCCGATCGCCGGGGACGGTAGACGTCGAGGCGCTGGCGCCGGTCGTCGCCGTAGAAGATCGGGCCGGTGCGGATGACGGAGCGCGGCCGCCAGGGCAGCGGGAGGATCAGCGGCCGCAGCCACCAGAACGGTCGCCGTGCCGGAGGCTCGGCACCGTGCTCGCGCACCATAGCGTCGATCACCGGACGCGCGCGCAGGGCGCTCGCCAGCAGCACGAGCAGTGCCACCCCCACGAGCACGGCGATGACGAGCAGCACCGTGCCCGGTCCACCGCTGAGGTCGCCCTCGTCCCAGGCCAGCAGCGAGATCAGCAGCAGGTAGACGAAGAGGATGTGCGGGATCTCGTCGGCCGGCAGCGCGACCGCGAACAGCACGTTCCCCCAGCGACGGATGCGGATCAGCGCCAGCACTGTGGTGATCACGATGAGCGCGAGGGGCAGAACGTATCCGAGCGGCATATCGATGCTCTCCTCAGCTGTGTATGGCGTTCACAGACAACCGACCCTACGGTGAACGGCATTCACGGTCAAGGGTGCGGGTGGCACCAGGGTCTCGCGTCGGAGCGGATCGCGGCGTACTCTCGGCGTGCACCGGGAGGCACAGCATGACGATCCAACCGATCGACGTCGCGCGCGACGCGAACATCGAGGGCCACCTCATCGGGTCGCCCGTCAGCATCATCCGCGAGTACGCCTCGCCGGGTGCCGGGCCGCGACTGCACCGTCATCCGTATGCGGAGACCTTCGTCATCCACCACGGCAGGGCGCTGTTCACCGTCGGCGACGAGCAGCTGGTGGGCGTCGGCGGTCAGGTGCTCGTGGTCCCCGCCCTGATCGCGCACCGGTTCGAGGTGCTCGACGGCGGCATCTACGAGGCGACCCATATCCACGCCAACGACCGCTTCATCACCGAGTGGCTGGAGTGAGGCTTCGGCGGTCGGCGCCCGCCGAGCATGACGGATCCATGCTGCGCGGGCGCGCCCACGCACGCGCGCGACTAGGCTGTCCGGATGCCTGATCAGCGGGAGAATCTGCAGCGGCTGCGTGTCGAGGCGGCCGCGCGCGCCGCGTCCGCGGCATCTGCTCTTCAGACGCTGGTGCGCGATCGCGAGGGATCGAACGACGACGACGAGCACGACCCCGAGGGCGTGACACTGTCGTCGGAGTGGTCGCGGCTGTCGGGCCTTGCCGACGCCGCCGACGACGAACTGCGGCAGGCCGACGATGCGCTGGCGCGGGTGGATGCCGGCACCTACGGCATCTGCGTCGGATGCGGGAAGCCGATCCCCGCCGCGCGGCTCGAAGTGCGTCCCTTCGCCGACCGGTGCGTCGCGTGTGCGGAGGCGGGGCGCTGAGACGACGCACCGCGTCGCAGAAATACGCCATGTCGCACGAACAGAGCCGAACATCTGCGACATCCGGTATTTCTGCGAGGGGATGCGCGAGTACCGCGCCGCGCCGACCGGATTAGGCTGAACGCATCATGGAGGAGTTCTGGAAGTTCGTCGGCGGCTACTGGTGGCTGATCTTCCCGATCATGGGGATGGCCGGCGGCATGGCGCGTCGGTGGCAGGTCATGTCTCGGGAGCGCCACGAGCGCCGCTTGGAGACCCTGCGACTGAAGGGCGAGATCAAGGCTGCCCAGATCGCCGCGCGCGGTGGGAAGACCGGCCCGGTGCCCACGAGAAAGCAGCAGGAGAAGGCGCAGGCACAGGACCATGCCGACCTGCTGACCCGGCTGTTCGCCGAGCACGACGAGATCACCGCGCGCTGGCTCGACTACGAGCTCGACGTGGCGAAGCTGATCGCCTTCCCCACGATGAGCGACGGACGGCAGCCGCTGACCGCCGCGTTCCTGAGGGCCAAGAAGACTGCGGACGCCCTGCGCCCGGCATCCGCCGACGCGAAGGCGAGCGAGCAGCAGGTCAGCGAGTATCTCGATGCCGTCGGCAACTACTCCGTCGCCTTCGAAGTCGCCGAGCAGGAGGCCCGGCGCGTGCGCAACTCGACCTTCACCGAGGACGAGCGCAAACGCCTCGACCGCGCACAGCAGCTGCTGAAGGTCGCCGTCGACGAGTCCGCCACGCAGGCAGAGCGCAACGTCGCCTACAAGCGCGTCCGCGAGGAGCTCGACGGACTGATCGTGCTCTCGGAGCAGGCCGTACAGGTACTGGAGAAGCAGGTCGCCCGGGAGCTTCCCTCCCAGCCGGATGCTGCGCCGGCGGCGCCGCCCACGCAGCCCGAGCCGGAGCGGATGCCGCTGCGCAAGCCTCTTCCCGGCGAATAGGCCCGGAGGGACCGGCTCCTGAGCGAGGAGCGCCAGCGATGAGCGCTCAGCCCAGCGCCGCCGCACCCACCGCGGCGCAGACCGCCCCGGTGATCAACAGGATCGGCCCGGCGAGAATGCCGCACCAGAAGCTGCGCGCGGCGGTCTTCAGCGGCGGTCGGGTGGCGAACACGGCCACGGCCGTGACGAGCACGCCGACGAGAGCGAACACCGGCTGCGCGAACACCCATGCCAGCGGCACGAAATGGATGCCGACCACGGCGAGGATCAGCGGGGCGATCAGGTCGGAGCGCTTGCGGCGCGCCGCGACGACCGACAGCACGATCATGACGATCACCTCGACCCAGAACACGACGACGTAGGCGATGAAGGCCGGACCGCCGACCTCGATCGCGGTCGGGCCGTTCCAGTTGCGGATCGCAGCGGGCAGGCTGAGGCCTGCCAGCGCCGCGCCGCCGAGTCCGATCACCGCCAGCAGCACCCGCCAGATGACCTGCTTCGGCGGTCGCTCCTGCGCCCAGCCGGCCCAGACGAACGCCGCCATCCCGAAGATCACTCCGGTCATGAGCAGGTCGCGGGGGAACTCCGTCACGATCATTCCGACCTCCCGTCCCGGACACCCTACGGGACGACAGCCGACGCCCGCCTCCTGAGCGAGGGGGAGCGAGACGGAGGGCGCCCTTCGTCACTTCGTCTCGCTTCGCTCGCTCAGCACGGCGCTCGCTTCGCTCGCTCAGGACCCGGGAGAGGTAGCGTGAGGCCCATGAAGGCCGAACGAAGCGAGATCATCGCCTTTCGCCTGGCCGCACACCACCTGACGGAACGGCTCGATGGCGGCCTGCTCGAGGCCGCCGCCGCGTGCGGCGTGCAGAACAGCCCGCCGGGTTCGGCCCTGCTCGCCCTGAACGCACGCGTCCGCTCTCTCACGCCCCAGAGCCTGGATACCGCCGTCGAAGACCGCTCGATGCTGCAGACCTGGGCGATGCGCGGCGCGCCGTTCTACTTCCCCATCGTGGACGCGGAGATCTTCACCGCCGGAGCGCTTCCGACGACCGAGGCCGCCCTGCGCCGGTTCATCCTCGGGATCGGCCCGTCGGTCGACGAACTCGGGATCACTGTCACCGACGCGGTCGACCTGATCGGCCGCCACCTCGACGGAGCCCTTGCCGGACGACGGCTCGCGATCGACGAGCTCGGCAAAGAGCTCGCCCGGCGGACGGCCCCCGACCTGACTGCCGCCCAGCGCAAGGTCTGGGCGCGCGAGGGTCCATACGCCCCCGGCCAGCCCGTCGGCGAAGCGGTCGCACATTTCTGCCTGCGCATCCTCATGCTGCGCGGGAGCGTCTGTATCGCCCCGCGCGACGGCGATCAGGCGCCGTTCGTACTGACCGAGGAGTGGCTCGGGCATCCGCTTCCCGTCGTCGATGCAGAGCAGGCGCGCGCCGAACTGCTGCGCCGTCACCTGCACTGCTATGGGCCGTCGACGCGCGCGGACTTCGCCGGCTGGCTCGGCGTGCGCGCCGGCGACGTCGGGCCGTGGTGGGAGCCTCTCGAAGGGGAACTCGCCGAAGTCGACACCGGTCGCCGTACCTGGATGCTGGCAGCCGACCTCGACGCTCTGCGGGCGGCGGCCATGCCCGAGGGCGTGCGGCTGCTGCCGCCGCGCGACCCGTACACACAGGCCCGCGACCGCGGCATCCTGGTGGATCCGGCGCATCAGCGCGAGGTCTGGAAGACCGTCGGCGACCCGGGGACGCTTCTGGCTGACGGTGAGATCGTCGGCGTCTGGCGTCCCCGCAAGAAGGGCCGCGCACTTACGCTCTCGGTCACGCCGTTCGGCACCCTGACCGACCGGATTCTGCGTCTGCTGCAACCCGAGGCGGAGCAGGTCGCCCTGCTCCGCGGCGCGTCGACCGTGGAGATCGTCGTGGCGTGAGAACGACCGTCCCGAGGAATGTCGCAGATTGCCGCATCCGACGCCGGGATGCGGCATAGAGGGACATTCCTCAGAGGGGTCAGCCCTCCAAGGGGGGGGTCATGCAGGAGTTGAGTCCGACTTCCGGCCGCCGGCTTCGAGCACGTCGCCGGCGGGCAGCTCCTTGTGGCCGCCGAACTGCAGGCGCATCGCCGAGAGGACCTGATTGGCGAAGTGGTCCTCATCGCGCGAGGCGAACCGCTCGAAGAGCGATGCGGCGAGCACCGGCACCGGGACGCCCACGTCGACCGCGGCCTTCACCGTCCACCGCCCCTCGCCCGAGTCGGACACGCGTCCCGCCAGTCCTGTCAGCGTCGGGTTCTCGTTCAGCGCGGCGGCCGTCAGGTCGAGCAGCCATGACGACACCACCGATCCGCGGCGCCACAGCTCGGTGACCTTCCCCGTGTCGATCGGGAACTGGTAGAACTCCGGCTCCTCCAGCGGGGCGATCTCGGCGGAGTGCTCGGCCTCGCGCACTCCGGCATCCGCGTTCTCGAGCAGGTTGAGGCCTTCGGCGAGCGCGGCCATGATGCCGTACTCGATGCCGTTGTGCACCATCTTCACGAAGTGCCCGGCGCCCGACGGGCCGCAGTGCAGGTAGCCCTGCTCCTCGGGCGCGAGCTCACCGGTGCGTCCCGGCGTGCGCTCGATCTCGCCGGCTCCGGGCGCGATGGTCTTCAGCAGCGGCTCGATGTGATTCACCGCGACATCCGTTCCGCCGACCATCAGGCAGTAGCCGCGCTCCAGGCCGAAGACGCCGCCGCTGGTTCCTGCATCCACGTATTCGATGCCGCGCTCGCGCAGCGCCTTCGCGCGGCGCACGTCGTCGCGGTAGTTCGAGTTGCCGCCGTCGATGATGATGTCGCCCGGCTCGAGCACGGCCGCGACGTCGTCGACGACCTTGCCGGTGAGCGAGGCGGGCACCATCAGCCAGACCACGCGCGGCGTCTGCAGCTTCGCGGCGAAGTCGGCGAGATCGGATGCTCCGGTCGCCCCCTCCGCGGCGAGCGCGGAGACCGCATCCGGGCTGACGTCGTAGACGACGCAGTCGTGCCCGTCGCGCATCAGCCGGCGCACGATGTTGGCGCCCATCCGGCCCAGTCCGATCATTCCGAGTTGCATGGTCTCTCCCTCACTCAGGTCCGGTTACATCGTCCTGCACGGTCGGCCGCAGGGCAATCACCCCGGATTCGAGTTGCCGTCGCTCGGGATCTCCATCGGCACGTCATAGCCGAACTCCTCGCGCAGTGCAGGGCCGATCCGCTCCAGCCGCGCCCGCAGCCAGAGCAGCAGGATCATCCCCAGCAGCCACAGCGCCAGGACCACCGGGGCGCCGACGCCGGGAAGCTCGACCCCGACGGCGAAGAGAGCGACGAGGGTCCACACGGCCATCGTCGTGACCGCGTGGCCTCGCAGGTCGATCGTGAGCGAGTGGCCGCGCTCCTGTTCGGCATCCGTGGGGGCCGGGCCGCGCAGCCGGCGCGGCAGGCGAGTGAGCTCGAGCCAGTCGGCGAGATGCAGCACGATCAGCGCCACCACGCACGCGGCCAGAAACAGCCACGCGACGGTCAGCGGTGCACGCCCGATCGTGTCGCGCAGCAGGCCAGCCGCACCGGTGACGACGATGCCGGCGACCAAGCACCAGCCGACGATCACCCACAAGGGGTGCAATGGGGTGCGGCGCCGACGATCGCGTTCACGAAGCACGCTGCGGCTCGTCCTGTCATCGCGCAGGATCACCGTGGCCGGGCCGTGCACGCCGACGGCACCCTTCGGAAGTGCGGCGATCGTGGCCGCGACCGGTCCGTGGGTGCGGTTGCGTGTGACCAGCACTGCGAGCAGGAGGACGACGACCAGAGCGATGCATCCGAGTGTCACCGCCCGGAACACGGGGCCCTGCGACCACAGGATGCCGAAGACGATCGCCATGGTCGCGGCGAATCCGGCGACGCAGAACAGGCTCACCTGCAGCGGGAAGAAGGGCGTGGCCGTGGCCTGCCCGCGGAACTCGACGGCGTTGCGCAGCTCTGCTGATCCGGCCACGGCGCCGTCGTACATCCGCATCCGAGCGAGGTGCACCGATGTGAACGCCGGTCCGAGCAGTGCGCTGAAGGCGGCCGCGGTCACTGCGGTGACGAAGAGCAGGCGGAGTCCGCTCGAGTTCATCACGTCGCCCAGCCCGCTCATCCCGCTGAGCAGCATGAGCACGCCGGTGAGTCCGACGCCGACACCGCCGGCGATCGCCACGGCGATCACGGCATCGAGGATGCTGCTCGACCAGACCACGCCCGTGGTCGGTGGCAGCTCGGGCCTCCGCGCTCTCATCCTGATTCCCCCTGCCCCAGGCTATCGAGGCCGAAGCACGGGTACGGATGCAGGAACGACGAACGCCTGGCGGCGGGTCATGCGGGTAACCTGCCGCCAGGCGTTCAGTTCGCCTGCATCCGTACCGAAGGGAACCGGGTCAGCCCGCGGCGGCGTTCGCACCGGCGATCAGCGCGGCGATCTGCTCGCGCGTGACCGGGATGCCCGGGAAGCCGACGATGCGGCCGATCGGGAACGACGCCATCATCTTCTCCATGCCGTCGCCCTCCATCATCGAAGCGCCTGCGGCATCCGTCGGCGCGGTGAACTGCGCGAGCGCCTGCTGCACGATCGGTCCGGCGAACGGGTCGGCCAGCACCTCGCCGATCGACGAGTTCATGTCCAACGGCAGACGCACGGCGTCGCCCTCGACGGCGACCGTGGCGGACGACCGGATGTCGCGGCTGGACGCCCCGACCTCGATCGCGTACTCGCCGCCCTCGACGACGAAGCGATCGACGCGGATGTCCCAGTACGCGAGGTCCTCCCGGCGCACGACCAGCTCGACGGGCACGGTCGCCCCGGCCTGCACCGACACCGACGCGAACGCCTTCAGCTCACGCGGCGCGCGCTGCACGGTCGACCCCGGCAGCGAGGTGTACACCTGCACGACCTCACGCCCGTCACGATCGCCGGTGTTCGTGATGCCGACGGTCACGACGACATCTCCGGCGGCGTTCACGGACGCCGCGACGGGGCCGTACGCGAACGTCGTGTACGACAGGCCGTGGCCGAACGGATACACGACCTCAAGGCCCTTCGCGTCGTACCAGCGGTAGCCGACCAGCAGGCCCTCGCCATAGCGGACGTGTCCGTGCTCGCCGGGGAAGTTCCCGTACGACGGGTTGTCCTCCAGGCGCACGGGCACGGTCTCGGTGAGCTTGCCCGAAGGGTTCACCACGCCGTACAGCACGTCGGCGACGGCGCCCCCGCCGGCCTGCCCGAGCAGCCACGACTCCACGATCGCCGGCACGCGGTCGGCGAAGGGCAGCGCCACGACGCCGCCGTTCGAGAGCACCACGACGGTGTTCGGATTCGCGTCGTGCACGGCGTCCAGCAGCGCAAGCTGCTCGGCGGGCAGATCGATGTGCTCGCGGTCGAAGCCCTCCGACTCCTGCGAGGCGGGCAGGCCGAGGAAGACGACCGCGACCTCCGCAGCGGATGCCGCGGCGACCGCCTCGTCGCGCAGGTCCTCGGCGGAGCGCCCTGATGCCGCGATCGCGCCGCCCTTCACCGCAAAACCGGGTGCGTAGGACACGGCGTCCCCGCCGACCTCGCGGATCGCGTCGAGCGCGGCATCCAGCCGGGTCGGGTTGATCAGCGACGAGCCGGCGCCCTGGAAGCGCGGCTCGGTCGCGAAGGCGCCGATCACGGCGACCTTCTGCGTCGCCGAGAGCGGCAGGATCGATCCCTCGTTCTTCAGCAGCACGATCGCACGCCCGGCTGCCTCGCGCGCCAGCGCGTGGTGCGCGTCGACATCCAGCGGGCCCGCGACGGCGGACCGCTCACCCGCCTTGCGCACCAGGTCCAGAGCGCGGGATGCCGCCGTGTCGAGCACGCTCTCGGCGAGCTCTCCGGACTGCACGGCGGCCACGAGCTGAGCATCCGTGCGCCCGCCGGAGGAGGGCATCTCGAGATCGAGGCCGGCGGCGACGCCGACGACGCGGTCGTTGACCGCGCCCCAGTCCGAGACGACGAGGCCGTCGAAGCCCCACTCGTCGCGCAGCACCTTGGTGAGCAGCCACGGGTCCTCGCTGGTCCACACGCCGTTCAGGCGGTTGTAGGAGCACATCACCGTCCACGGCTGCTCGTCCTTCACCACCCGCTCGAACCCGCGCAGGTAGATCTCGCGCAGCGGGCGCGGGTCGACGTCAGAGCTGGCCCGCATCCGGTCGAACTCCTGGTTGTTCGCCGCGAAGTGCTTGAGCGAGCTGCCCACGCCCTGCGACTGGACGCCGCGCACCGACGCCGCGCCGAGCACTCCCGACACGATCGGGTCCTCGGAGAAGTACTCGAAGTTGCGACCGCACAGCGGCGAGCGCTTGATGTTGATGCCGGGACCGAGCACGACCGCCACGTCCTCGATCGCGGCCTCCATGCCGATCGCCGCGCCGACGCGCTCGATGAGCTCGGGGTCCCACGAGGATCCGAGACCGACGGCGGGCGGGAAGCAGGTCGCGGGCACGCTGTCGGCGATGCCGAGGTGGTCGCTCGCGCCAGCCTGCTTGCGCAGCCCGTGCGGGCCGTCGGTCATCATGATCGACGCGACGCCGGCCCGCTCGACGGGCTTGGTGGTCCAGAAGTCCGCGCCGCTGGTGAGCGAGGCCTTCTCCTCGAGGGTGAGATCGGATGCTTCAGTCATGGATTCTCCTTGGCAGCGGGCCGGGTGACATCTCTGTCCTGCGAAAACTGTATGCGATTCAGTTTCCAAAAATCAAACGTCGTTAAGGATTAAGCTCGGTGCATGGCACGCAGAGGTTCGTACGCGAAGGGCATCGCCCGGCGTGAGGAGATCCTGGACAGCGCGCTCGACGTGATCGGCCGCCGTGGCTACCAGAACGCCTCGCTCAAGGACATCGCCGAGGTGGTCGGAGTGACCCCGGCCGCGCTGCTGCACTACTTCGGCAGCAAGGAGGACCTGTTCACCGCCGTGCTGCGCCGGCGCGACGAGCGCGATGAGATCGGCGCCGGCACCGACATCGACACCGCCCGCGCCGCCTTCCTCGCCACGATCCGGCACAACGCCGAGGTGCCGGGGCTGGTCGAGCTGTTCTCGCGACTGTCCGTCGACGCCGTCGACCCCGAGCACCCGGCGCACCAGTACTTCCTCGAGCGCAGCGAGCGGCTGCGCACGGCGGTGGCCGAGGGACTGGCCCATGACCCGTCCCATCAGGGCGCGCTCGACCCCGACACGATGGCCAGGGTGGTGCAGGCCGTCTCCGACGGGCTTCAGCTGCAGTGGATGATCGACCCCTCCGTCGACATGGCCGGGATCGTGGAGAAGCTCATCGACGCGCTGTCGCCGCGCGGCGCCACCGACTGACCGCCGACGTCAGCGCGACGCCGCCGCGATGTCATCGGCTCAGCCTACTCAGCAGTGTTCCGCGGCCGACAGGGCTGCCCTGCGGCTCGGTGGAGGTCAGGAGAGGATCTCCGCCGCCGCCTCGATGACGCGCTCGAGGGAGCCCCGCGCGAACGGCGCCGGCATGCCGTAGTAGCGGTGCGCGTCGGCGACCTCGTAGCCGCCGTGCGCATACTCCGCCTCATCGGGCAGGTAGCCGGCCACGCCGTCGCAGTAGCCGAGCACGAGGACGGGTCCGTCGTGCGCGGCGCGCAGGCGATCGGATGCCGCGAGGAACGGTTCCCCGGGCAGGCACGCGATGCGCAGCGCGCCGGCCGAGATCGTCGACACGCGCCCGGTCCATCCGGTGCCCTGCGGGCGGTTCTCGGCCCAGCGCAGCCACTCCTCGAGCAGCGTCGTGCGCGCGGTGCCGCGGGCGAGCTCGTCCCGCCAGGCGCGCACGTCGGCGTCGACGTCGGCCTCGGGCTGCAGGTCGAGAGTGACGGGTGCGGTCGCGAATGCCGCACCCTGTGCATCGATCCGGCGGACGGGCGCCTCGAGCGCGGCTTCGGCCAGGATGCCGCCGATGCGCGCCGCCTCCGCGAAGGTGTGCCCCTCGCCCCCTGGTACGTACGACGACTCGGGGCTGAAGTCACCGGGGTTCACATCGCCCGCAGTGCCGGTGGCGTAGATGCACACGCTGCCGGGGTGAGCCTGCTCGACCCGGTCGCGAAGCGGTGCGATGAAGTCACCGCTGATCAGGGTGTTCGCCGCATCCAGGACCACCGGGTGGCAGGCGTACGTCACCAGGGTCGCGACGCGGCGACCGTCGTGGTCGAACCCGACCGACTGCACCGGCGGGTCGATGCGGCGCTCCGGATGCCGGCGATCGCGGGCGACGTCCGCGCCGAACGTCTCCGAGAACCAGACGGTGCACGGCACCCGTCGGCCGGCGGCCTCTGCGACCGCCGCGACGACAGCCGCGGTCACCGCGACGCGCACCTCCGCCTCATCGACGCCCGCGCGCCCCCACCCGACGCAGGGGCCGGAATGGGTGTGCGTCGCGTGCACCACGACCTCGTCGACGTCACCGCCGGCGATCGCCGCCGAGCGCGCGGCGGCGCAGGTGTCCTCGTGCAGCACGCAGCAGTCCACTGCGACCAGCGCGATCCGGCCGATCACCAGGGCGCGGACGGTGAGCGGGTCGTGAGTCCCGGTGCTGCCCGAGGTGCGGGCGGCGTAGCCGGACATCGCGGTGCCCTCGGGCACGGCCACGGTGCGGACGGCGGCGCCGACCAGGAGCATCCCTGTCTGCGGCATCCGCGACCTCCCCTTCGTTCAGGTCGCAGAATACGTCAGTTCGCCGACGTCGGAGCGACGAGGACTGCGACCCGAAGCAGAGCCTTCGGAGATCCGGAACGTCTCGTAGGGCACGCGCCGCACGAGATCGTCGGCGATCTGCACGGCGTCCTCCTCGTCGAGCCGATGCGTGGCCACCAGCGACGCCAGATAGCCGGCATCCACGCGCCGGGCCATGTCGTGTCGTGCGGGGATCGAGCAGAACGCCCTGGTGTCGTCGATGAACCCCGACGTCTTCGCGAACCCGGCGCTGTCGGTGATCGCGCGCCGGTACCGCTCCATCGCATCCGGAGTGTCCAGGAACCACCACGGAGCGCCCACGTACACGCTGGGGTAGAAACCCGCGAGCGGCGCGAGCTCGCGCGAGAACGACGTCTCGTCGACCGTGAACAGCACCAGCCTGAGCTCGGTGCCCGTGCCGAAGTCGTTCAGCGCCCGGCGCAGCGGCTCGGTGTACGTCATCGGGATCGGCAGGTCATGCCCCGTGTCGGTGCCGAAGCGCTCCAGCGTCGGCCGGTGGTGGTTGCGATGGATGCCGGGATGCAGCTGCATCACCATGCCGTCCGCGGCCGACATCTCCATCAGCCGGTACAGGATGTCGCGGCGGTACGCCTCGCCCTCGGCGTCGGTCGCCTCGCCGCGCAGTCCTGCGGCGTGGATGCGCTCCGCCTCAGCAGCGGGCAGCGGGAGCGCCCACGCGTCCGGCACGCCGGAGTCGGTGGCCGTGCCGCCGGCCGCGCGGAAGGCCGCCCGGCGCACGCGCAGGGCGTCGAGCATGCCGGCGTAGGTGCTGCACGGGATGTCGGCGGCCGCTTCGAGCCGGTCGAGCGCGGCGCGCCAGCCGTCCGCAGCAGGATCCATGACGCGGTCGGCGCGGAAGGTCGGCAGGACCCGCCCGCGGAACGAGGGGTCGGCCGCGAGCGCGCGGTGCGCCGCGAGGTCGGATGCCGGGTCGTCGGTGGTCGCGAGCACGTCCACGCCGAACTGCTCGAACAGTGCGCGCGGACGGTACTCGTCATCGGCGAGGCGCTCCGCGATGCGGTCGTAGATCCCGTCCGCGGACTCCGGCGTCAGCCGCTGATCGATGCCGAACACCTCGGCGAGCTGATGCTCGAACCAGTACTGCACCGACGTGGCGCGGAACAGGTGCCAGTGCGCGGCGAGCACCTTCCACGCCTCGCGCGGATCGATCGGGGGCAGCCCGGCCGGCGCCTGCACGCCTCCGAGCGACACCCCGGCTCCGTGCAGCACCCTGGTCACGTAGTGATCGCCGGTGAGCAGCAGCTCGGTCGGCGAGGCGAACGGCTCGTCGGCAGCGAGCATCTCCGCCCTCACGTGTCCGTGCGGCGAGCAGATCGGGGCGTCGGCGACACGGCGGTACAGCCCGCGGGCGATCTCGCGCACGGCGGGGTCGGCGGGCAGGAGCCGGTCTGGATGCATCCTGAGGTTGCGCATGTGGTCCTTCTGGGTCGTGCGACGCGTCGGTCTCGGCCGACCGTCCTGATGCACGCTACCCGGATGTGCAACAGTTTGGCAACCGCTTGCCACTAGGATGGTTCCGGAGGGGCGGTGGTTCCGCCCCGAGAGGGGGCGGACAGTGGCGGACGAACGACGCGACGACGGACCGACGGTCGTGCACATGGGCGTCGGCGCCTTCCATCGCGCCCATCAGGCCTGGTACACGCACCGGGCGCGCACGGACGAGGATCCGTGGGGCATCGTGGCGTTCACCGGCCGTTCCCCCGCCCAGGCGCGCCTGCTGCAGGCATCCGGATGCCGCTACACGCTCATCACGCGCGACACCGGCGGCGACACGTTCAGCGAGATCCGCAGCATCCGTGCCGCGCACGACGGGGCAGACCGCACCGCGTGGGAGGGCGCGCTGGCGCATCCTCGCACGCACGTCGTGACGATGACGATCACAGAGTCGGGGTATCGCACCGACCGGCACGGGCGCCTCGACCTCACGGACGCGCACGTCGCCGCCGACCTGCGCGCCGTACGCACCGGCGCCGCCGCTCCGATCACGACCGCCCCGGTCCGTCTCGCCGTCGGCCTGGACGCGCGGCGCCGCGCCGGCGGCGGGCCGCTCACCGTGATCAGCTGCGACAACCTCTCCGGCAACGGCGATGTCGCACGCTCGGTCGTGCTGGCCGCCGCCACCGAGATCGACCCCGCCCTGCCCGGATGGATCGACGAGAACGTCGCGTTCCGCTCGTCGATGGTCGACCGGATCACGCCGCGCACCCGCCCGCAGGACATCGACGATGTCGAGCGGATGACCGGCATCCGCGATGAGGCGGCGGTGGTCGCCGAGCCGTTCTCGGAATGGGTCATCGAGGAGGGCTTCGCCGCCCCCGCACCGGACTGGCCGAGCGCAGGCGTGCGCCTGGCCGCCGACCTCGCCCCGTTCGAGCAGCGCAAACTGCGCATCCTCAACGGCGCGCACTCCCTGCTCGCCTACCGGGGTCTGCTCGCCGGGCACCGCGACGTCGCCGCGGCCTTCGCCGACCCCGCGATCCGCGACACCGTGGAGGCGTACTGGCGGGTCGCCGGCCCGAGCTGCCGGCTGGCCGGCGACGAGGTCGCCGACTCGATCGCCGCCACCCGGGCGCGGTTCGCGAACCCCCGCATCCGGCACGAGCTGACGCAGATCGCCGCCGACGGCGAGCGCAAGCTGCGCGAGCGGATCCTGCCCGTGCTCGCGCACGCGATCGACGCCGGAGACGACACGGGCGCCCCGGCGACCGCCGTCGCCGCGTGGCTGATGACGCAGGAGCGGCATCCGGATGCGCTGGACGACCTGCTCTCCGGTGTGACGGATGCCGGGATGTCCGACGCCATGAGCGCCGCCATCCGCCTCGGGATCCGTAGGCTGGGGGACATGCCCGTCGGCGCCGCAGCGCGCCCCGCGCAGTGAGGAGCAAGCCGATGGCTGAGGACGGAGCCGGCGACCCCGTGGCGCCCGACGTCGAGAGCGAGCAGGGCGGGCAGGTGCGCCCTGGCGAGAGCGCCACGATCTACGACGTCGCGAAGCTCGCCGGCGTGAACCCGTCGACCGTGTCGCGGGCCCTGAACCGTCCGGGACGCGTGAGCGCGGCGACCGAGAAGCGCATCCGCGCTGCGGCCGAGACCCTCAACTACCAGGTGAACCCGATGGCGCGCGCGCTGCCGACCGGACGCACCTCGATCATCGGTCTCGTCGTCTCGGACATCACCAACCCCGTCTTCTTCGACATCGTGCGCGGCGCCGAGACCGCGGCCACGCGCAGCGGGTACACCCTGGTGCTCACCGAGTCCGAGGAGTCCGAGGAGCGGGAGTACGAGCGCGCCGAGCGGATGATGCGCATGCTCGACGGCCTGCTGCTCGCCACGCCCCGCATGTCAGACGAGCACATCCGGGCGCTCGCCGGGCAGAAGTCCGTGGCCGTCGTCAACCGCGAGGTGACCGACGTGCTCTCCGTCGTGCCCGACGCGACGCAGGGAATCGCGGAGGCCGTCCGGCATCTGCGCGGCCTGGGGCACAGCCGTCTCGCCTACGTGCCCGGCCCTGCGCTGTCATGGATGGCGCGGCGCCGCGGCGAGCTGCTCGCTCGACGCTGCGAGTGGGCGCACATCGAACTGGTCGAGCTCGACCCGGTGGCACCCACGGTCGCCGGCGGCCGCACCGCAGCACGGGCGGTCCGCGACAGCGGAGCGACAGCCGTGGTCGCCTACAACGACCTGATCGCGATCGGCCTGATGCAGGAGCTGGTGGAGGCCGGCGTCCGCATCCCCGCCGACCTCAGCGTGATCGGCTTCGACGACATCTTCGGCGCGGACTTCACCTCGCCCTCGCTCACCACGATCAAGTCGCCGCTGCGCGAGGCCGGCGACCACGCGATGACCGCCCTGCTGGCGCTCGTCGCCGGTGACCGCGTGCCGCACCTCGGCATCGACCTCGACACGACCCTGGTCGTCCGCGGGTCGACCGGCTCGGCGCCGGCCTGACCCGCGGGCCCGGGCGGCGTAGGGCCGCCCCGTTGCGCGCCGCCGCCGTGCCCGACCTCGGAGCCGACGGGCGACGCGCCGCACACCGGAGCCCGAGACCGGCGTGTCGGGCCGCGGGCCCCGAAGTCGCGCACGCCGGAGTCGCGGGCCGCCCCGCCAGGAGCGACCCGCGACAGCATGGCAAGCGGTTGCCAGATCAGGCCACGAGAGGCCCGACATCCGCCGTCGTCAGCGGCTCACGGCGCGCCATCGCCGCGCTCACCTCGTGCGCGCCGACATCCGCCTTCACGAGACGCTGCTTCCCGTCGATGTCCTCGCGCACCCACGCCGAGTGGTCCTGGGTCGAGGCGTTCACCGCCGGGCTGCCCGCGGTGATCCGCCACACATCGGCGGCGTCCTTCGCGAGGCGCGGGTCGACCCTGGTGAACCCGGCCGCCGGGATGTCGCCGTCCGGAGCGGCACCCCAGAACAGGTTCCCCGCCCAGGTGAAGCCGATCGAGTTCGAGACCGAACTCAGCGTTCCGGCGTCGCCCTGGAAGATGTTGTCGACGATCACGCAGTCCATCGGCGTGATCGGCCGGTGCGTCTCGCAGGAGATGCCGCCGGCGGCGTTCACCACGGTGTTCAGGGCGATCCGCACGCGATCGGCGGCGTCGTTCTTGGTGCGCGACGACGAGGGCTCGCCCTCGTAGTGATCGCGCACCGTGCCCGCGCCCAGCACGAACGCCGTGTCGGCGTTGTCGCCGATGTAGTTGTTCACGATGACGTGGTCGTTGCCGTAGATCCGGATGCCGCGCTGGCCGCGGATGATGTGGTTGGACTCGATCCGGTTGCGGTTGCCGTGCCGCAGCACGATGCCGCCGCCGCTGTCGCGGATCGTGTTGAACCTCACGATGTTGTCGCTCGACTTCACGGAGATCGCCTCGGGGTCGCCGTTCGCCCGTTCGAAGAGGTTGTACTCCACCACCGCGTGCGCGCTGCTGAGGGCGCGGGGGCTGACGCCGAGGCGGATCGGCTCGCCGCCGTTGTCGCCGGCGAAGCTGTGGTCCGAGAAGTGGTTGTGGTGGATGTGCACCCGCTGCGCCATGTCGGTGCTGCCGCCTCCCTCGACGCCGAGGTAGATGCCGAGCGTCGACTTGCCGTGGAAGTGGTTGTACTCCACGACCGTGTCGTCGGCCCGGATCATCACGTTGTGCAGACCCTCGATGTCGGCGAGCACGAACTCGTTGCGACTGAGCGTGATCGCCTGGCTGTCGGCGGGGATCTCGAAGGTGGTGGACTGCGTGAAGACGAAGCCTCGCAGGTTGATGTGGTGCGCGTCGGCGAACACGAAGCTCTGCGCCCCGGTGAAGGTGACGCCGCCGACGGACGCCGCGGTGATCGTCAGGTGCTTGTTCCAGCGCCCGCCGACTCCCGCGAGGCGGATCGGGGCGCCGTCCGGCACCGCGTACGTGCCGTCGGCGACGATGATCGTCGCCCCTTCGACCGCGGTGTCGATCGCCTTCTGCAGTGCGGCCAGCGACGAGACGGTGGTGTACGGCCCCGTGCCGACGAGCGCCGGCAGCACGCCTCCGGCGGGTCCGACCGATGCGCCGGCGGCCTGGACGCCGACGAACGCGGTCGCGGCGCCTGCCAGTCCGGACAGGATGAACGTCCTTCTCTTCATGGTTTTCCTCCTCGTTGAGGCCCTTCGTCTCGGGCGCCGCGCGCCCTCGCTCAGGAACCGGGGTGTTCGGCCGCGGTCGCGGCCTGACTCAGGACTCGGGGGTCTCGATCCAGGAACAGCTCGATCACCGGTACCGCCGTGTCGGGACGACGCACCGGCAGCTGCAGGGTGAGCGTGCCCTCGGGCAGCCCGCCCATCAGCGTGTTCTGCGCGGTGCGCTTCGGGTCGACGTGCAGCGGCAGGATCTCCGAGGCATCCGTCATCAGCTGCGCGTACCGCACCTTTCCCGCGAGACCGGGCAGGTGCAGGTGCCGGAACGGCCAGTCGAACAGGTGCACGTAGAGCCGGTCGCCGCGCAGCGTGTACCGGGTGTCGGTGGGCGCCTGCCAGGGCGCGGGACCTGCACCGTGGATCGAGCGCGCATGCGCGTCCATCCACTCGGCGAAGCCGGCGAAGGTCTCGCGGGCCACCTCGTCGAGCCGGCCACGCCCGTCGGGTCCGACGTTCAGCAGCAGGTTGCCGTCCTTGGACACCCCGTCGATGAGCAGCCGGATCAGCGCGCCCGTGCTCTTGCGGTCGAGGTTGTCGCGGTCGTAACCCCAGCTGCCGTTCAGCGTCTGGCACGCCTCCCACGGCACGGGAACGCCGTCGCGTCGCATGGGCTCCAGCGGCTGGTACTGCTCGGGGGTCACGATGTCGCCGGGGATGCCGAGCCGGTCGTTCACGATGACCTCGGGCTGCAGTTCGCGGATCAGCGCCATCAGCTCGTCGGCGGCCCAGTCCTCGGCGCCCTTGCCGCCCCAGTAGTCGGGACGGTGCGTGTACGAGAAGTCGAAGAACAGGTAGTCGATCTGCCCGTAGCGGGTGAGCAGCTCGCGCACCTGACCGTGCAGGTAGGGCTGGTAGTCGCGGATGTTCCGGCTGGCGGTGGCCGCCTTGAACTCCTCGTCGTCGCGCTGCGGGTGCGTGCCGTCGACCGGGAAGCCCTCGTGGTGCCAGTCG
This sequence comes from Microbacterium sp. MAH-37, assembly GCF_009758255.1. Taxonomy (GTDB): domain Bacteria; phylum Actinomycetota; class Actinomycetes; order Actinomycetales; family Microbacteriaceae; genus Microbacterium. The sequence goes on along the minus strand of NZ_WSEN01000004.1, from coordinate 171,569 downwards.
ATGAGCGAGTAGTAGAGCCCGACGCGGAGCCCCTCTGCGCGGCACGCCTCGACGAACTCGGCGACCACGTCGCGGCCGTAGGGCGTGTTCATCACGGTGTAGTCGGTGAGCTCCGAGTCCCACAGGCAGAAGCCGTCATGATGCTTCGCGGTGAGCACCACGTACCCCGCGCCCGCCTCGCGGGCGGTGCGGGCCCAGGCCCGCGGGTCGTAGCGGTCGGGGTCGAAGTGCTCGCGGTACCTGTCGTACTCGGCATCCGTCATGCGCTCGCGGTTCTTCACCCATTCGTGCCGGGCAGCGAGCGAATACAGCCCCCAGTGCACGAACATGCCCAGGCGCGCCTCGGTGAACCAGTGCAGATCGGCGGTCGTCACAGGGATGCTCCTTCGGTGTCGGATGCGGGGATGCCGGGCGCGCCCCGTTCGATGAGCGCGTGCCGCAGCGCTGCCAGTTCGTCCGATGTCAGGCCGTGGGCACGGAGGTAGTCGGCGGCACCGCCCCATCGCTCCTCGACGCCGGCCAGCGTCGCGGCCATCACGGGCGCGGGCGACTCGGTGACGAGCGATGCCGCGTTGCGGGAGTCCGGATACTTGGCGCGCAGTCGCACGACCTCGGCCGAGCGGTGTTCGTCCGAGATGAGCTCGCCGGTCAGGGCGTAGTCCGCGACGACAGCACCGCGGTCGGTTCCCGCCGCTGCCAGCGCCAGCGCGATCGTGAGCCCGGTGCGGTCCTTGCCCGCGGTGCAGTGCACCAGCGTCGGCTCGCCCCGCGCGATCATCCGCACGGCCGTCACGAGGGATGCCGCGGACTCGGCCAGCATCCGCTCGTAGACCTCGCCCAGGGTGAGGTCCTCGAAGAAGAACGACGCGGGAGAGCCGAGGAACAGCGGGACCCGCACGATCTCGACGCCGGGGACGGAGGTCGCGGCGGAGGCCACCTCATCGTCGGAGCGCAGGTCGACGATCCGGCGGATGCCGGAGCGCAGCATCCTGGCGCCGGCGTCGTCCACGCCGGACAGCTCGCCGGAGCGGAACAGCCGCCCTCGACGGGTCCGGCCGCCGGCCGCGGGCATGCCTCCGATGTCCCGGAGGCCGAAGACCCCCGGGATGCTCTCGATCGTCATCGTCGCGTCAGCCCTTCAGCGCGCCAGACGTCAGGCCACGGGCGAACGAGCGCTGGAACAGCAGGAACACCACGACGGACGGCAGCAGCGCCAGCAGCGACGCGGCCATGATCACACCGGGCGTGACCGCCGGGTCGATGCGCAGCGTGCGCAGCGCGAGCGGCAGCGTGTACGTGTCGCTGCTCTGCGAGACCAGCAGCGGCAGCAGGTACTGGTCCCAGATCATCGTGAAGCCGAAGACGCCGATCACGCCGAGGGCGGGCTTGCACAGCGGCACGATGATCTGCGCGAACACGCGCAGTTCGCTGGCGCCGTCGATGCGGGCCGCCTCTTCGAGCTCGAGCGGCACGTCCTTCATGAACTCGGTCATCACCAGGATCGAGAACGCCCAGGCGCCGAGCGGCACGATCATTCCGGCCAGGGTGCCCATCAGGTTGATGTGCAGCAGGGGGATGTCGGAGAGCAGGATCGACAGCGGCAGGGCCAGGATCTCCTCGGGGAGCATCATGGTCGCCAGGATCGCCACCATCACCAGGGCCGAGAAGCGGAAGCGCTTCCGGGCGAGGGCGTAGCCTGCGAGCACCGACACCACCACCTGCAGCAGCAGGCCGAAGCCGACGACGAAGAACGAGTTCGCGAGATAGCCGAGCACGCCGTAGTCGAACGCGACTCCGAAGTTCTCCAGCGTGGGGCGGGTGGGGATCACGCTGAGGTCGGTGGGGTCCGACACCTCGCTGAACGCGCTGGCGAGCAGGGCGATCAGGGGCCCGGCGAAGAGCACGAACACCAGGGCGTAGAGGAAGATCTTGACGATGATCCCCGCGGGGGTGCGGCTCTCAGTCAGACCGAGGGCAGTGTCCGTTCCGACGCTCATGCGTCCTTCCTCCTTCGCACCGCGACCTGCACGAGCACGGTCAGGACCAGCGTCGCCAGGAACAGCAGCACCGCACCGGCCGAGCCGACGCCGAGCTTGCCCTGTTCCAGGCCGAGTTTGTAGAGCAGGGTCATGATCACCTCGGTGGCGCCGTTCGGCCCGCCGTTGGTCATCAGGAACACCTCGGTGAACACCCGGAAGCCGCGCACCGCGGCAAGGATGAACAGGATCGCGAACACCGGCCGCAGACCCGGCAGGGTCACGTGCAGGATGCGCTGCCAGCGGTTCGCTCCGTCGACCGTCGCGGCCTCGTACAGCCCGCGGTCGATGCCGGCGAGGCCGGCCAGGATGATCATCATGTCGTACGGCGCGCCGCGCCAGATGCCCATCAGCATGATGGAGCCCATGGCGGTGTCGGGGCTGTTGATGAACTCGCTCGGCCCGAGGCCGACCATGACGAGGATCGAGTTCAGGAAGCCGTCCGCGGCGGGGTAGTACATGATCCGCCACAGCTCGGCGACCACGGCCATCGGCACCACCACGGGCAGGAAGGCGGCCGAGCGGATGAAGGACAGCTTGCGAGTCTGCCCCTCGAGCAGCAGCGCGAGCATGAAGCCCAGCAGCAGGCATCCGGCGGTCTGGCCGATCGCGAGCACGAGGGTGTTGATCGCGGCGTCGCGGAAGTCGGCCGACGAGAGGATCGTCTGGTAGTTCTGCATCCCGACGAACTCGTTGCCCAGGTACGGGCGCACGTTCTCGACCGACATCGAGACGGCCTGGACCATCGGGATGTACCGGAACACGAGGAACAGCAGCAGCGCCGGAGCGAGGAACGCCCACGGGATCCACCACTGTCCCTGCACGCGGTGGCGTCGCCGGCGGGCCGGTGACGGAGACGACTTGGTCTCCGTCACCGGCTGCGGAGCGTGAGCCGCGGGTGCGGCATCCGCCATGTGAACAGTCACTTGTCGAGGATCCCCTGGGTCAGCAGCTCGGCGGTCAGCTTGCCGTCGAGCTTGGTGAGCTCGTCCTCCACGTCCAGCGAGCAGTCCGCGAGCAGGGCGTTGATCGTGTCGGCCGTCATCTGGCGCACGGGGGTCCAGCTCGGGATGGTCGGGGCGTAGTGGCCGCTCTCCTGGTAGGCGTCCTCGAAGATCGTCCAGCGCGGGTCGTCGCGCACGTCGGAGACCTTGACCTTGGTGTTGACGGGCAGCTGGATGGCGAACGCCTCGGTGCCCTCCATGCCGTACTCCTGCGCCTTCGGGCTGACGTACCAGTCGGCGAACGCGGTCTGGCCCTTCTCGTTCTCGGAGCCGGCCATCAGGTAGACGGTGCCACCCTCGGCGAGCACGGACGAGTCCTTCGGACCCTTCGGCGCGGTGACGATCTCGTACTTGTCGGCGCCGAGCACTCCGTCGAAGCGCGGCATCATGTACGGACCGGTGAGGTACATGCCGGTGACGCCCGACTCGAAGGTCTCATTGGTCGGAGGGGTGTCCATGCTGGCCGCGCCGGGCTGCATGACGCCCGCATCGCACTGCAGACCGCGGAACCAGGTGGTCGCCTCGACGGACTCGGGCGTGGTCATCGACGGCTTGTAGCCGTCACCGGACGGCGTGATGAAGTCGCCGCCGGCGGCCCACAGGAAGTTCGAGAAGTACCAGGAGGCGTAGCCGCGCTTGGTGGACCCCGGCACGGCGAGACCGTAGGTGTCGTCCTTGCCGTTGCCGTCCGGGTCCTGCTTGGTGAAGGCCTCGGCGACGGCGACCAGCTCGTCCCAGTTCGTCGGCGCCTCGAGGCCGAGCTTGTCGAGCCACTCCTTGTTCACGTACAGGGCGTTCGCCTGGGCCGAGTACGGGATGCCGTACGTCTTCCCGTCGACGGCCTTGCCCGCTTCGAGCGCCTGCTTCGTGAGGTCCTTCGCGTTGGTGATCTCGTCGAGGTCGATCTCGCGCAGAATGCCCTGGGTCTGCATGGTGCCGAGCTGGCTCACATCGTTGAGCACGATGTCGGGCAGATCCCGCTGGCCGGCGCGCTGGGCGAGCTTGGTCTCGAAGTCGTCGAAGATCGCGGTGACCTCGGCCTTGTAGCCGGTGGCCTTCTCGAAGGCCTCGACCTGACGCTTCGTGGCGGCCTCGCTGGGGCTGCCCGGGGTCGTGCGGGTCCAGATCTCGAGAGTGGCCTTCTCGTCCTGCTCGACGCTCGATCCGCCCGCTCCGGGGGCGGCGCTCGAGCAGCCCGCGAGGGCCAGCGTGGCGACGCCGATCAGTGCGGCTGCTTTCATCCTTGTGTGCATAGGACTCTCTCCGGGTTGGCAAACGCTTGCCACTTTGCAAGACGCTGTTCGCGAATCTAACCTAGGGGCGCGGGGACTGTCAACAAATCATCGGATGTCTGGCTGAGGCGCTCCCGCAGAAGGAGACGACGTGGGCATGGAGAACGAGCGCATCCGGGTGCGCCTGGTGATGGAGGAGGACCGCCGGGGCGAGGTCTATCCCCCCGAGGTCCTGGCGGCAATAGACCGTATCGCGGATGTCGTCCTCCCTCCGCTCACTGCGACTCAGCTGGCCGAGGATCCCGACGCCCTCGAAGACGTGGACGTCCTGCTCACCGGATGGGGCGCACCCGTCCTGGACGCCGCCCTGCTGGCCAGGGCACCCCGGCTGCGCGCCCTGCTGCACGCCGCCGGCTCGGTCAAGCACATCGTCACCGACGCGTCGTGGAGCAGGGGCGTCGTCGTGGTCTCGGCGGCTGCCGCGAACGCCGAGCCCGTGGCCGAGCTGACCGCCGCGCAGATCGTGCTGGCCGCCCGTGGCGTGCCCGCCTCGCGTCGCACCTACCACGCACGCCGCGATTTCAGCGCGCGCGAGAGCACGGCATTCGGCGCCTCGGGCCGCACGGTCGGCCTGCTCGCCCTCGGCGAGATCGGCCGGCGCGTGGCCGGGCGCCTCGCGGGCACGGCCCTGACACTGCTCGCGCACGACCCCTACGCCGATACCGCGCAGGCGGCGGCTCTCGGCCTCGAGCTGGTGGATCTCGGGGAACTGTTCGAGAGGTCGGACGTGGTCAGCCTGCACGCCCCCCTGCTGCCGGCGACGACGAGCCTCGTCGGCCGTGAGCTCATCGAGCGGATGCCGCGGGGCGCCACGCTCATCAACACCGCCCGGGGCGGCCTGATCGACGAAGCCGGACTCATCTCGGCGCTGCGGGACCGCCCTGACCTGACCGCGCTGCTCGACGTCACGGTCGAAGAGCCGCCGCGGGCCGATTCGGAGCTCTGGGAGCTGCCGAACGTCGAGCTCACCCCGCACCTCGCGGGGTCGATGGGCGGCGACAGGGCGGCCATGGGCCGGCTCGTCGCCGAGGAGCTGGAACGTCTCATCCAGGGGGTTCCACTGCAGCACGAGGTGGCCCGCGATCGTCTCGATCTGCTGGCCTGAACTGGCAACCGCTTGCCAGACCTGGGCGGGCTGTGATTGCATAACGATGCCCGCCCGTCGCGCCTCGTGCGCCCTGCAACCGGAGATGACATGACCATCGACAAGGCCGAGGTGATCGTCACCAGCCCCGATCGCAACTTCGTCACGCTGAAGATCACGACCGCCGACGGAGTGACCGGGCTGGGCGACGCGACGCTGAACGGCCGCGAACTGGCGGTGGTCGCCTATCTGCAGGAGCACGTCGCCCCGCTGCTGCTCGGCGCCGACGAGGACCGCATCGAGGACACCTGGCAGTTCCTGTACCGCAGCGCGTACTGGCGCCGAGGACCGGTGACCATGGCGGCCGTCGCCGCCGTCGACATGGCGCTGTGGGACATCAAGGGCAAGAAGGCCGGGATGCCCGTGTACCAGCTGCTCGGCGGAGCATCCCGCAACGGGCTGATGGCCTACGGACATGCCTCCGGCAAGGAGCTGCCCGAGCTGTTCGACTCGATCCGCGCCCACCAGGAGCAGGGGTACAAGGCGATCCGGGTGCAGACCGGGGTGCCGACTCTGAAGGCGATCTACGGCATCGCGGCCCAGGGTGCCGACGTCGGCGACGCCACCGTGCGCTACGACCACGAGCCGGCCCGGCGCGGCGCCAGGCCCGTCGAGGAGGACTGGGACACCCGCGCCTACCTGAACCACCTGCCCGGGGTGTTCGAGGCCGTGCGCAACGAGTTCGGCCCCGACATCCCTCTGCTGCACGACGGCCACCACCGGATGACGCCGATCCAGGCCGCCCGGCTGGGCAAGGATCTCGAGCCCTACGACCTCTTCTGGCTCGAGGACTGCACCCCGGCCGAGAACCAGGAGGCGCTGCGCCTGGTGCGGCAGCACACCACCACCCCGCTCGCCATCGGTGAGATCTTCAACACCGTCTGGGACTTCAAGGACATCATCTGCGACCAGCTCATCGACTACGTGCGCGGCGCCGTCACGCACATGGGCGGCATCAGCCCGCTGAAGAAGACGCTCGACTACGCCGCGATGTACCAGATCAAGTCGGGCATTCACGGGCCGACAGACATCTCCCCCGTCGGCATGGCCGCCGCCATGCATCTGGGCCTGGCCATCCACAACTTCGGCATCCAGGAGTACATGAAACACGGCGAGCGCACAGATCAGGTGTTCCAGCAGTCCTTCACCTGGACGGACGGTTACCTGCACCCCGGCGACCAGCCAGGCCTCGGCGTGCAGCTCGACCTGGACGAGGCGGGGAAGTACCCGTACGAGCAGGCCTACCTGCCGTTCAACCGTCTGCTCGACGGCACCGTGCACGACTGGTGAGCGCGGCGCCGCCGCCGCGATTGCGACCTGGAGGAGCGCGGACGGCAGGATGAACCCATGAGCAAGACACTGCGGGTGGGACTGATCGGCGCGGGCGGCATCTCTCGTTTGCATGCGGACGCCTGGCGAGCACTCGGCGCGGAGGGGTTCGTGACCTCTCCGCGCAGCGCGGGCGCACTGGCATCCGAGTACGGATTCCACGAGGTCACCAGTGTCGACGAACTCATCGAGCAGGTGGATGTGGTCGACATCCTCACCCCGAGTCCGTTGCACGTCGATCATGCGCTGCGTGCGATCGCCCGGGGCAGGCACGTGATCTGCGAGAAGCCGCTGGCCGTGACGTCGGAGGATGCCGCGGCGATCGTGCGCGCGGCGGCGGATGCGAGCGTGCGGCTGTTCCCCGCGCATGTGGTGCGGTACTTCCCGGACTATCTGGGAATCAAACAGAAGGTGGATGGCGGGATGGTCGGTGATGTCACCGAACTGGCGCTCAGCCGCGTCGGTGCCGGCCCGGACGCCTCCTGGTTCTTCGATGAGAACGCCGGAGGCGGACTCATCCGCGACCTGATGATCCACGACATCGACCAGGCTCTGTGGCTCGCCGGCCCCGTGGCATCCGTGACGGCGGTGCAGGATCCACCTTCGGCGGCCGGCATCCTGCCGCGCGTCGTGACCGCCGACGTCGTGCTCACCCACCGCGGTGGCGCCGTCAGCCGCATCCACGGCGGCTGGCTCGGGCCAGGCACGCCTTTCCGCACGGCAATCGAGGTGATCGGCACGAAGGGGCGGCTGCGGCACGACAGTGCTGAGACTCCGCCCGACGGGTATCTGCCGCCCGACGGCGCGGGCGAGAGTCCCTACCTCGCCCAGCTCACCGATTTCGTCACCGCCCTCGAGAACGGCACTGATGCCCGGATCTCCCCCAGCGAGGCCGTCAGCGCTGTGACCGTCGTCGACGCCGCCTACAGGTCCCTCGCCCTGCATGCGTCCGTCCCCCTCTGATCCGCCGCAACCCCGCTGCACCCGTCGAGAAACGCGGCAACGCGCGAGAAACACCGTGACGCAACGTTTCTCGCGCCGGCAGACGTTTCTCACCGACCCGGAAGAATAGCCACATGACCACCGCCGAGAACGCTCGACTGCAGGCCGCGCTCACCGCCGAAGAACCCCTGAACTGGGTGATCACCGGCGACTCGATCACCCACGGTCTCGTGCACACGCACGGAGGACGCACCTACCCCGAGCACCTGCACGAGCTGGTCCGCGGCGAGCTGGCCCGCACCAGGGACATCCTGATCAACTCGGCGATCAGCGGGCACAAGATCGTGCAGATCCTTGCCGACTTCGACCGCCGCGTGGCGTCCTGGAACCCCGACATCGTCACCCTGATGATCGGCACCAACGACTGCTCGACCCTGGTCGCGACGCTCCCGCCGGCGGAGTTCGGCGCCTCCATCGCCGAGTTCGTCGCGCGCGTGCGGGCCCTCGGCGCCGTGCCCGTGCTGCTGACGCCGCCGTCAGTCGACGTGGCCGCGGCGCCGGAGCGGGCGCGGATCGGCGAGTTCGCGCAGGCGATCCGCGACGTCGCCGCGCGCGACGACGTGCTGCTCGTCGACCAGCACGCCCGCTTCAGCGAGATCGGCCACGGCGGCGTGCCGTGGGGACTGATGAACGACCCGTTCCACCCGAACGAGGCAGGCCACGCCGCGCTCGCCCTCGAGCTGGCGAAGGTGCTCGGCATCCGCCCCGAACCGTCGCGCACACTGCCGCTGCTACAGGCGCAGGTCACTGCGGGTTCGCTCAATCCCTGAGCACCCTGGCGTCAGCCTGCTGACACGAGGCGCGCGATGATCACCGTGACGGCGATGAGGACGCTGAGGATCGCGAAGGCGACGAAGACGCGCACCATTTCACCCGGGGAGCCGTCCGTCACTTCCCGACCTCGAGATGGGCTTCGATGACGACGTTCTCACTCGACGGCGAATTGGCCGGGTTCTGCAGGCAGGTGATGAGAACGAGCCGATTCGGAGTGTCGGCCCAGAGATCCGTCTGCGCCGGCAGCGCCTTCTTGGAGACCGTGTACGCCTTGTCCACGACGAAAGATGTGCCGTCGACCTCGATCGTCGCACCGATCGCGATCGTCGGCTTTCCGGAATCCACGTCGAAGAGATAGTTGCCGGGAGCGACGCCGCCGTTCCGGAGCGAGTGCGTCACCGCGTACGTCGTACCGTTCGCGACGTCCGCCGGCGCGACGCCCCGATTGCGCACGAGATAGGCGGAGGTGAATCCCGGGGGCGTGATCACGCCGTCGACCTCGTTCATCTCTCCGAGCGGGACGTCCAGCCCCACGGACTCGGCGATGAGACGCCCGCCCGCATCCGGCACGGCGTCCATCGCCTTCTCCGCCGCAGGGGTGAGCTCGCCGTCGTCGAGGACGACGCTGTTGCCCTTCATGTCTTTCACGACCGGACCGGTCCCGGATGCGGGCGCGCTGGAGGTCGCCAGTGCGATGAAGATCGCCAGCGCAGCGGATGCCAAGACGATCACGGCGAGCCAGAGCACGCTGCGTCGGATTCGTGTGGACATAGTTCCCCTCCAGAGACTCACCTTAGGTCGGGCGAGAGTCGGCGGCGCGTTCCGGGACGCCGTTGGGGGACCTCCGACCTCCACTTGGGTACCCCACAGCGTCATCTGAGTAGTCAGCGGGCATCGATTGAGTGCAGAACGGGCGTTCTCGCAATTGACCCGGCGGTCACCTATAGCCATCGCCGCTCAGCGCAGGCAGACTGAACGTCATGATCGGAAGGACCGCGGAGCTCGCCGACGCCCTCGCGTATCTCGAGCAGGGCGTCGACGTCACGATCTCCGGTGCGCCGGGCAGCGGACGCACCCTCTTCCTCAGCGCACTGCACGATCACCTGGTCGACCGTGAATACACGGTGCGGCGCTTCGCCGGCATCGGCTCGCTGCGCGAAGTCGCGCTGGGAGCGCTGCACCAGGTGAGCGGCGATTCCGCCGGGCGGAGCGTGCCCGGCGTCGCACGCGCGATCAGGGCGCTGTCGGACGAGACCGCAGGACGACGTGTCGTCGTCCTCATCGATGACGGCGACCTGCTCGACGACTCCTCCTGGGGGGCCGTGCTCGCTGCGCAGTCCGAATCGGGATTCCGCATCGTCTCGGCGCAGTTGCCGGTGAGGATCGAAGCGCGGACCGACCTGGATGTGCCACGGCGGCGCGCCTACGTGGTTCACCTCCATCCGCTCCGCCTGGATGAGATGGAGACCCTGCTGGGCGGACGTGTCGACGGTCCGCTCGACCCGAGTTGTGTGAGCCGCATCTTCGCGAAGTCGGCAGGGCTGCCTGGGCTGGCGATCGGCATGCTCGAGATCGGGATGCAGGAAGGCGCGATCGTTCGACGCGACGGTGTCTGGACGGCCATCGGCAGCCTGTGGAGCCCGGCTCTCGATCGCCTGATCGAGCGTCAGATCCGTATCCGGGGCCGTCGCACCCGCACGGCGCTCGAGCTGCTGAGCCTCAGCGGCCCGATCGACCTGGGAGCCGCGAGTGACCTGGTGGGGCACAAGACGATCGAGAAGCTCGAGGCACGAGGGCTGCTGCGCTTCTCCATGTTCAACGGCATGCTCTCGGCGACCGTAACTCCACCACTGGTCGCGGAGTACTTCCGCCATTCGCCGCTGCGAGCGCGTTCGACGCGACTCACCCAGCGGAGCGAACCACGCACCCTTCCCCTCGTCGCCTCATTCTCGTCCCCGGGTGAGAACTCTACGCCCGAGCCCGATGCCGTGTTCGCGCGCGTCGTGCAGGAGCAGGTGAGCCGTGCCATCCGGGAAGGCGAGCGGGCTTGGCGCGAGACAGCGGAGCCGGAGGCACTGCTGCGATACGCGAGGGCGCTGTGCCAGAGCGATGCCCCTCCCCAGCAGATCTCGGCGCTCCTCGGCACGCTACCCTCGGGCGACACTGTGGTGCACGCGCAACTGCAGGCCCTGCGCGGACGCTGGCTGGTCGAGGAGACAGGGCATGAGAAGGCCCTGCAGTATCTCGACGAGCAGGCCGAGGGCGCGGGGGTCCATGCTCCGATCCTGCGGGCCACGGCACTGCGAATCCGGCTCGACGACCCCGGCTATCACGGAGATCCCAGGTCCGATCTGCCGGTGTCCGACGACATGCCGGCGGAGGTGCAGCGCGAGGTGCGCGCCACACGTGCGCTCGCGTTCCTCACTGCGGGACGGATCTCCGATGCGAGGACGGAGCTCGACGCCCTTCCCGTCGCAGACGCACCGTCGACGGCGGAAGGCAGTGAGCTCACCGCGCTGCGCGCCCTCCAGCGCCTCGGCGCGGGCGACCACGAGGGTGCGACCCGAGCCGCGTACCGGGCCTTCCAAGAGGCTCGCGAATCACTCGACGGCGAGCGCATTCGGGCGGCCGCTTACGTCGCCGCCTACTGCCAGATCCTTCGCGGCGACTATCGCGAGGTCACCAGCCTGGCCGAGACCGCCCTGGCATTGGGCTATCCGCGCGTCGGCTCGCGGTCTGCCGTTCTGGGCCTGCTGTGCATGGCCAGCATCGTGGCGGGACGGGCCGGCAGCGCAGAGCTCGCCGTGACCCGGCTCGAGCAGGCCGAGCGGCTCACGACCTCCGACGGGCCCCTCCCGACGATGTCCACGAGCTGGCCCCGAAGCCAGCTGCTGATGGGCGAAGGGCACACCGACGATGCGATCGCCGCGCTGCGGGAAGGCGCGGAGCGGCTGTGGCAGAAGGGGGCGCGCTGGTCGGCCGTGCAGGCCTGGCTGATCGAGCTCGAGCTCCAGCCGGACGCCGGGCGCTTCGAAGAGCTGCGCCCCCGACTGGAAAGCTCCGACGGGGAGCTCGTCGCCGCGTTGCGTGACTTCGTGTACGCGCTCTCGCATCAGGACGCGGATGCGATCGCCGATTCCGCACCACGCCTGACCGCCACCGGACGGCCGGGCTTCGCGATGAGCGCGCTGCAGGCCGCCGCACATCTGCACGATGCACAGGGCCACACCGACGAGGCGGACCGCCTGCGACGCGCGTCCGCGGAACTGGCTGCCTCGCTGACGCCCGGCACCTACGACCCGACACGCTTCCGCAGCGCCGACATCCTCCTCACCCGGCGCGAGCTCGAACTCGCGCGGCTGGCCGCGGCCGGCAACACGAACGCCGAGATCGCCGCCAAGCTCGTGCTGAGCGTGCGCACTGTCGAGAGCCACCTGCACCGGGTCATGCGTAAGGCGAAGGTCACGAGTCGCGCCGAACTCGGCGCGTTCCTCGCCAGCGGAACGCCCATCGTACGGGGCTGAGCGGTCGAGGGGAGGCAGAGCGCCTGCCCCTCGACCAGGGGCGATCCGGATCTGCTCCCTCGTGGTCCCACCCTCCGCTGGGGGCGGAGTCGCGCAGGGGAGGGCGCAGTGGAACCGGTCACCATGTTCTCAAGAACGCTGCGACCTGACGTCCTCATCGCCACGGCTTACGTATCCCACGTCAGCATGTTGCGTACTGCCGGGGCGATGCATGCGGGTCGATGTCAGTCGAACGCGGTCGGCGCTCGCAGAGGAGGTGACCTTCATCGGCTCCTGTCGCATTTGTCACGGTGCGCAGCTGTGCGTGGTCGATGTGCTTCGACTAGCGTCGCGATGATCATCACACGACGTCGATGCTGACAGATCGGACAGATCATGGCGGGTCACCGCAGGAGCAGTTGGTTCGCCTTCTGGCCACCGATCGTCGCTCGGCCGGATTCTCACCCCGAAGCGACGTGCTGCATCAGGGAACTGCACCACGCCCACACCTGGCAGGTGAGCCTCACGGTATACGTGGCGTGCTCCGGTCATGTCGGAGACACACAGTCCGACGTGACGTCCAGCTGAGACCGGGCCCGTCGCGATCGACCGGCGGTGACGACGACTCTGGCCGCTTCGCCGGACGGCGGTGGAGCGGCCCTCGCCGGCGACGGAGCCAGCCGGACAGCACGGCTCTGCGAACCGTTGAACGTCGCATTTCACGCAACCGACAACGCGACGCCTCTTAATGCTCCATACCCGACCACTGCAGTCGAATGCGCCCACTACGTACTCGTGGAACCCCCCGCCAGGATGTCCTGGTCCGAACGTCTAGCGTCGAACATCTGAGCAGGACGCCGTCACCCGAGCGGCGTCCGCTCGTAATCACTCTCGCACCGATCGAGAAACGCGCATGCGTGGATCGTTTCGGGGCGCCGAGGGGCGGCGATCTGCCGCCCCTCGGGTATGCACTTAGGGGGAAATCTGATGAAAAAGAAAAATCGCTGGATCGGCACGGCCGCTGTCGGAGCGCTGCTGGGCACCGCATTCATGGCGAGCACCGTCGCGAGCGCTTCCGCTGCGGAGGGTGATGCACCGCAGCCCTTCTCTTGCACGGCGACGGGCTTGCTGACCCAGGAAGATGAGGTGTGGAGTGTCGACCTCGCCTCCGGCGATGTCACCAACAGCGCGACGCTGCCCGTCTCGATCAACGGCGGCGGGTTCAACGTGCTCGATGGATACGTGTACGCGTGGGACTACACCGACAACGGCATCGGGCGCTACGGCTCCGACGGGTCCTTCGAGTTCCTCGGTCTTCCCGAGGGGATGGTGGACTCGAACTGGAACATCGGCGATGTCAGCGCGGACGGATATCTCTGGGTCTCGGACAGCCAGCACACGTACGTCAAGATCGACGTCCGGCCTGGATCCTCTACGTTCATGACAATCGTGGACTCCGGAGCTCTCACGCTTCCTGCGGACATGAAGGGCCGTTCGGCAGACTGGGTGTTCGTGCCCGGCCATGACGGATACCTCTACACCGTGGCCCAGCGTCCTGACGACCACACCGTGCTCGTCTTGTGGCGCATGGACACCACGACACACGAGTTCGAGCGCATCGGAGACCTCGGCCGGCTCAAGAGCGGCAAGTCGGGTGCATTCGGTGCGATGTACGCAGACGCCGATGGCTTCATGTACGGGTCGGATAACTTCTCGGGCGAGATCGTCCGCATCGACGTGAATCGTCCGAAGATGTCGCACTTCACCACGGGACCGGCAAGCCACACGAACGACGGTATGCGCTGCGCACAGGCTATCCTGCCACTGGACTTCGGAGACGCCCCGGACACCTACGGCACCACGTTGGACGCGGATGGAGCGCGCCACTCGCTCGTGAACTGGTCATCGGATTCAGCAGAGCTGATGCTCGGGACGAGCGTCACGCGCGAGACGGATGCCAATCTCGACGGCGACCAGGATGACGCGCTCAGCGAGGCACCTGCGGCGACCGCTGGGAAGCCCACCTCTGTGGATGTGGCAGTGACGAACACGTCCGATCAGGACGCGAAGCTGTACGGCTGGTACGACACGAACATGAACGGCAAGTTCGACGAAGGGGAGAACATCGCGCCCGTCGCCGTTGCGTCCGGCTCCGGCCAGACGACGGTTCCCCTCGACCTTCCGGCCACGGACAAAGCCGGTGACACCTGGTTGCGCCTGCGAATCAGCTTCGACGCCGCCGTCACCCCGACCAGCGATGCGAACGGTGGCGAGATCGAGGACTGGCCGGTCTCGGTGGCCGAGGCACCCGCTCCCGCACCCGCGACAGCCACAGTGGCGGTCGATGACCAGGCCAACACGGTCGGCGACAAGGTGTCGGTGCCGGTTGAGTCATCGTCGAGCGATGGCTCCTCCCTGGAGTTCGCCGCCGAAGGGCTTCCCGACGGCGTGGTGATCTCCCCCGCCACGGGCGTGATGACTGGCGTCCCCACGACCGCCGGAACGTACTCGGTGACGGTAACCGCGACTTCCGAGACGGCCGGCACCGTCGAGACCACCTTCACCTGGACCGTCAACCCCGCGGCCACCCCTACACCTGCTCCCGACAATGACATCCCGTCGACCGACGGCATGGACACGCCGTCGAGTGACGTCAACTCTGGCGGCGATGGAACGATCGCGGACGTTGAGGGCGCAGCGGTGCACACCGGTGGGGCTCTGGCCGCCACGGGCGGAGAATCCGCGTTGTGGGGCCTCGGAGCAGTCCTGCTTGCAAGTGCCGCCACTGGCCTGACGCTGTTGCTGCGCCGCCGTCGCACGAACTGATCATCACAGTAGCGCTCTGACGGCGCGGGTCCCCGAGCCTCATCGGCTCCGGGACCCGTGCCGGCGTCTCGTCATGTGGTGAACTGGCAGAGGGGGATCAGCGCGATCGGTGAAGTTCGGTGAGATCGGGCGCGCCATGCGATCCGTCGCCTCCCGTCCCATCGCGACGAGCGGCACATCCGCAGTGGGCCCCGCTACGCAATTCGAGTGGTGTTGATACTCAATTCATCTCCATGACTACCCATCCTGTTCTCCGCGGGCGGGACCGGACCACCTGGCTGTATAGCCTGGCGCAGCGAAATGAGCAGCCAGGAAAGCAGGAGCGTCGTGTCACGAACCATGATCATCGTCGGCAGCGTCCGACCGGGCCGTATCGGACTCCCGATCGCCCGGTGGGTGGAGCGGCGTGCGGTAGAGGCCGGACTCGACGTAGATTTTGCCGACCTTGCGGAGATCGATCTGCCCTTTCTCGACGAGCCTTCGGTGCCCGAGCTGAATCTGCCTCAGGAAATGGCTGCCAGCTTGGCCGAGTGCCAGCAATCGCCGGGCGCACCTGAGCCTCTACCGATCCCTTCCTGAAAGGACAACATGCCTGCTCCCGATATCACTAGCCTGTCGATCGCTGAGATGCTCGACTTCCGCGACAAGGTGGTCGTCATCACCGGTGCCGCGAAAGGCATCGGCCTTGCATGTGCGCGCCGCTTCGCCGAAGCGGGTGGAACTCTGGTGCTGCTCGACATCGACGAATCCGGCCTGGTCACGGCAGTGCAGGAGCTGCGCGACAGCTTCGACGTCACGGTCAGCGCGCAAGTCCTCGACATGGCGGATGCGGATGCGGTGAAGTCGACGATCGCGACGATCGTCGACGCCTATGGGCGTATCGATGTCTGGGTGAACAACGCTGGGATCTTCCCGATCATCGACACCCTCGATCTCACGGACGACGAATACGACCAGCTCCACGCACTGAACCAGAGGGGCATGTTTCTCGCTGCGCGCACCGTGGCGCAGCAGATGACCCGGTCCGAACGACCGGGAGTGATCATCAACATGGTGTCCGTGTCCGGGTTGATCGCCGCGACCAACGCGGCACACTATGTCGCGGCGAAGCACGCGATCGTCGGCGCGACCAAGGCGTTCGCTCGCGACCTCGCACCGCACGGCATCCGGGTCCTCGCGATCGCGCCGACGCTCATCGAGACTCCGGGGGTTCAGACCGGGCTCGCGCAGAGCGCAGAGGGCAAGGCTGCTCTCGATGCGTACCTGACCCGTATTCCCCTGGGACGAGCGGGGGCACCTGACGAGGTGGCCCGCGTGGTGCTGTTCGCCGCGTCCGGCCTCTCCGGATTCATGACCGGGACGACCCTCGTCGTCGACGGCGGTGAGCTCGTCCTGTGAGCGCGCTCGCGCGCTGAAGGTCGAGGAGGATGCTGTCGGATGACGCGAGTGCCCTCTTCTGACGACCGGGGCGCCGGTACCTGCCCCTTCTGCGGCGCGCAGGCACCTCCTCACGTCGCAACCGACATCACGCGTGCGGAGCGCGCGGCCATCCGGGTCGCGAAGGTCGTCGCGAGCTGGCGGTTCGTCGGTTCCGTGCTCGGGGCGGCGCTCGCCTGGGTGGTGCTGAACGTCGCCGTCATCCGGATACCGCCGTTTCCTGCGGTGATGATCAGCGGATTGGCGGCCGGCCTCGCACTTCTCGCCGCTCTCTACGGCCCGGTCGTCCTGCTCACCCAGCGCGTCGAAGGTCAGCGGGACCGAGAGCGGGCTCGGGCGACGCTCGCCGCGGTGCTCGAAGTCGAGGCCGTATGCATCGACGGCAGGTCCCGTTCCGGGGCTCATCCACCGCAACGATGAGCTCGCTGGTCCCACGGCGGTCCGACGTCGCCGTGACCGTTCCCTGATCACCTGAAGGAGTCCCCATGTCCGATCATCACGACACGATCCATGCCATCGCGGCCCAGTTCCACCGCAACTTCAGCAACGGCGCCTTCGAGGTGAACGGTGGCCTGGTCACCGACGACATCGAGGTGAACTCCAACGCTTTCGTCTTCAGCGGGCGTGACGCCTTCGTCGAGCGTCTCCGCCGCTATGAGGCCTCGTTTCCCGGGCTTCAGCTCCGAGATCAGGTCATCGTCGTCGACGGTCGATCCGCGGCAGTGCAGTACGTCTTGCAGGGACGCCACGACGGGCCGTACGGCGAGATCGAGCCCACGGGTCGGCTCATCGAGATACACAGCGGCGAAGTGTTCGACTTCGATGAGCACGGGAAGATGGAACGCCTGCTCACGATCACACGACTGGATCGCATACCGTCGCAGCTGGTCGGTCCGGACGTCATCCAGCAGCATCAGGAGATCGACCTGAAGCACCCCTCGGGTCCGGCGACTCTGCGGATCGACACGCACGAGCTGTACGCGTCGCTGGCAGCGGGAGAGTTCGGCATGCTTCGTGAGATGTCGGATGAGCAGGTCAAGACCTCCGTCCGTACTCACGAAGACCCCGATCGGCTCGAGGCATTCATCGGCCTCTGGAAGAACCGGAGCACCGCCTTCCCCGCCGCTGTGGTGACCGTCGACCGGACGCTCCGCGACGGCGCATGGACAGCCGTCTCCTACACTCTCACCGGAACCCACTCCGGCCCCCTCCGCGATCCCGAGGGCCGGGTCCATGAAGCGACGGGGATGCCGGTCATGCTTCGCGGGATCGATTTCCTGCGCACCGACGACGGGAAACTCGTCGAGATCATCGCGATACACAACGGAGACGACGCTGCCGTCCAGATCGCCCCCGGAGAGCATTGACGAACCGTTGACAGAGTCGACGGCGTGTTCCCCGAGCGAACGTGTTCATCGAGGAACCTGTCCGGCGCAATGAAGTCAGATCCGACCATCACATACAGGAGACGAAGATGAACGACGAAGACCAGCCGAAGGTGGACAAGTACGCCACAGTGGACGAGAAGTCAACGCATCTCGCTGCGATCCGGATCAGTGAGATCCCGTTCAAGCCGGGAACGCTGCCCCTCGCTGATCGCGCCATGAGAGTGCGCCGGCTCGACGTCCACCCGGGCGGTGTCATCGGGGTGCACGACCATTCCGACCGACCGGCGATTCTCTTCGTCCTGCACGGGAGCATGACGGTCCACGACGAGAATCTGGGAACAGCTGCGATCGTGAACGAGGGCGAAGCTGTGGCCGAGTTCGGCGACCTCCAGCACTGGGCGCAGAACAACTCCGACAAGCTGCCGCTGGCGTTGCTCACGTTCGACCTGCTCGACGACAGCGCAGAGCCGTTGGCCACGACCCCGCCCCCGGGCCGCTGAGAGGTCTGGGATGTCGGACAGGGACGTGTCACGATGGCGGCGCACGAGCGTGCATGACGTTGCGACGACGATCGATCGATTGGAGTCCGCGGTCGCCGAGTTCGGCGGAATCAAACGGATCGCCCGCGTGGATCAGGCGGAGGTGGCGCGCCTCGGCGGTGCACGAGTAGCGCCCGCGGAGGTCCTCATCATCGAGAACCCCGGCCTGGTGGCGGAACTCGCCGCCGTCGATCCGGAACTGCTCAGTGAACTGCCGATCCGTGTGTTCGCCTGGCAGGACGCGGAAGGGCAGACATGGGTGCGCACCGCGCCGCCATCTCGCATCGGGGATGGCGACAGCGATCACCCAGAAGTTCAGGAAGTGCGTGCTGCAATCGACCGGATCCTCGGCGGCTGGCTCGATCTCGCTGTCGCTGCGGACGGAGAACGGTCGTGCGACCGCGACCTCGGTCATCGCGGAGAGGACTGGTAAGGTGTACGGCATGCGCTCCTGGTTCACCCGAAGCAGAGGAGAAGCGGTCGGAGATCGACCCGACGTGGTCCGTCGCCACGGCACGGACGACCATTCCGCTGCCGCATCTGGCATCTCACGGCGAAACGTGGTCACGGGCGGCATCTGGAGCGTACCCATCATCGCGGCCGCCGTCGGCACTCCGCTCGCCGCAGCCTCGGCCGTCGCCTGCCCTGAGATCTCGGATGGAGCGACATGGGCGACCGCTGTACCCGCTGCAGGCACATCGGTCGGCTTCACCGGCGCAGGCGTCAACGCCTGGGGAACGGTGAACGAACGGCGGGTATGGCGGATCTCGCGCGACGCCGACAGCACGACAGAGGACGCCTACGCGGAAACGTACACGACCATCGACATGGTCGCCGGAGTCGAGTACACGTTCTCGCTCGAGATCAGCGCCAACTACGCCTACTACACCGAGCCGATCGACCCAGCCGCCGGCGGACACGAGGTGCAGGTGCAGATCAATGGCCAGGTGGTTCAGGAGTACACCACCCGCACCGCCTGGTCGCCGAGAACCCAGATTCCGTTGAGTCCGCCGTCAGGTGCACGTGTGTGGACGACCTTCACCTTCACTTACACGGCCACGAGCACCGGTCCCGCCGTGTACAGGTACCTCAATCGTCTGGGCGCCACCACTACGGCATCCAGCAGCGACGACGTCTTCATCTCACAACCCGTGCTCGTCGCGTGCATCGCGTAAAAGGTATCAACGGTCCTCGACGTGGTACCGCTACGGCTGCCGTTCTGCGAGTGCATGCTGCTGGCACCGTCGACGGTGCCTCCTAGCCCATCACTTCGTCGCGGGGCTTGATCGATCAGCTCGCGGGCGGTGCCTGCGGCCGGCGTCGCGATCGATGGTGAGGGCCGCTTGCTCGCGCAGCCGACCAAGCTGGTGGTTGAGTCCACACTGGAAGCGTGAGCTGACAGCGCATTTCGCTACGAGAAGCGCGAGCGTGCTGTCAAGGACCCGTTCAAGGCGGTCCGCACCCGCGGCCATCTCCCGAACGATCAAGCCTTACAACGATCGCCCTCGCCGCGATCAGCCGGTTCGCGCGCCCCCGGCGCCCAGCGGCCAAGACCGCTGTTGCCCCTGACCAGCACAACCCGAAGACCGGAGAAGCGCCACGCGGCGCCACGCGGCGCTCTGTCGCACCCTCATGCCAGAGTCACAATCAAGCAGGCGCGACGACGCCCGGACAATCCAGCTCGAACGGCCGAAGAAAGATCGAGAACTCATCTGACACGATCCGGGTCCAAGCCGCCGTCGCGGCGAGCCCCCGCCGTGGCCGGTGAGACAGCGTCGCCCGCATGAGGCGTCGATCAGCTCGCGGAACGCCGCCGGTGCTGCACCGCACTTCCCGTAGTACTTAATCGCCGACGATGAGTACTCAAGTCTCCGCATCTCCGTCCTCGCGCGCCCTTCGACGTGCTTTCATCTGGGTCAATGGGACCCCGAGGAGAGGGAAGCGCATGAGCACCGGGATCACGTCACGCACGTTCGAGGGGATCGAGTTCGTCGACACGCGTATCGATCACAACGAGACGGGCTTCGACGCCCTCCCCAAGGCCATGGCCGAGGCGTACGGCACGCCTGCGGGCCCGGTGCTGCCCCTCGACCAGGAGCTCGGCGAGCTGGTGCGCCTCCTCATCGCGGTGAACAGCCGCTGTGCGTACTGCACGATCCTGCATGCCGGCGAAGCGCGGAAGATGGGCATCGCCGCCGTCAAGATCGACGCGATCTCGGCGTGGCGCACATCCTCGCACTTCACGGAGCCCGAAGCAGCGGCATTCGCGTACGCCGAGGCCCTGTCCGGTCTTCGCGAAGGCGACATCGCGGGTGCGCATGACGGCCTGCGTCCGCACTTCGACGAAGCGGCGATCGAAGCGCTCACCATGGCGATCATCAACATGGATGTGTGGACGCGGTTGTTCCTTGCTCGCGGACACACCCCGCGGAGCACGCGCTGATCCGCGTGACCGATCCTTTCGTCGAGGGCGGCGAACTCGTACTCTGATCACATCCGAGGAGAACCGACATGATCGTCACCGTCTTTCGCCAGAAGACCGACCCGACATTCCTCGATGAATACCGGGAACTCGGCAAGGCCGTGGTGGACGTCGCGCCCACGATCCCGGGATTCGTCTCCTTCAAGCGGTTCCAGGCCGACGACGGCGAGAGTTGCACCATCGTCGAGTTCGAGGATCTGGAGGCGCACAACCGGTGGATCGCCGATCCTGTGCATCGCAAGGCGATGTCGCGCGGTCGTGAAGCCTACTTCACCGAATACACGATCACTGTCTGCGAAGCGATCCGCGTGCTCAGACAGCATCCTGATCAGCACGTGACCGTGCTCGACACACACGGCTGATCCCCGCGATCGACGACCTGGAAGCGACCCTTGAGCGAACCCAACGACATCGACATCGACATGCCCTTCCATTCCGCCGGGGAGACGATCGAAGTGCTCGCCGCCATCCCCCTCGCCGATCGTGCGCTTCCCGCCGGGAGCACACCGCTCAGCGATCGGACCATGCGGATGCGTCGCATCACCGTGGAGCCCGGTGGCGTGATCGCCGCCCATCCCCACGACAACCGTCCCACGATCCTGTTCGTCATGACCGGCGCCCTGCTCGAGTTCTCCGTCGGCAATGATGTCGCCGTCGAGCACGCCGCGCCCGCCGTCGTGACTCCCACGGCCACGCACTGGTGGCGGAACGCGGGCGATGAGGCGGCCGTGATCATCGGCGCCGACCTGCTCGATCCTCACACCGACGCCGCGCAGGGATGACTTCGGCGCGACGGCGCTGCGCAACAGAAATCCGACGCTCTCAGGGAGGCAGGGAAGATGTCATTCATCACGAGAGGTTTCACCGGCCGGGGACGTGACCGCGATGAGGGGCTGCCGCCTGGGCAGACTCTCGCGCGTGACTTCCCCGTGCTGTCGTACGGCCCGACTCCGCAGATCGACACCGACGAGTGGGACTTGACGATCCGTACCGAACAGGGAACGCACAGCTGGAGCTGGGATGAGTTCCTGCAGCTGGATGCCGAGGACATCACCACGGACATCCACTGCGTGACGCACTGGTCCAAGCTCGGAACGAACTGGCGAGGGGTGTCGCTGGACACCCTGTTCGAGGAGATCGAGACTCAGCACGACTTCGTCATGGCGCACTCCTTCGGCGGGTACACCACGAACATCGCGCTCGATGAACTGCTGGATGGTCAGGCGTGGGTCGCGTTCGAGTACGAGGGCGAGCTGCTCGATGCGGAGCACGGCGGTCCGGCGCGGCTGCTGGTGCCGCACCTGTACTTCTGGAAGAGCGCCAAGTGGCTTCGCGGGCTGGAGATGATGCCGGATGATGTGCCGGGGTTCTGGGAGCAGAACGGCTACAACATGCACGGTGATCCCTGGCGGGAGGAGCGGTACTGGTGACCGGATCCCGCGCGGGATGGCACGTCGCCACTGTCCTGGAAGCACAGCCCGAGGGCCGAACAGGACGGCGCATCACCCTGAGGATCGACGGTTGGCCGGGCAACCTCGCCGGTCAGCATGTGGATCTGCGGTTGACCGCCCCGGACGGGTACACGGCGACACGGTCCTACTCCCTCGCCTCATCTGGGCAGGGTGACCGAGTGGTGCTCGCTGTCGATCGGGTCCGCGACGGGGAGGTCTCTCCCTTCCTCGTCTACGAGCTCATGGTCGGCGACAAGCTGGAGGTGCAGGGGCCGCTCGGCGGGTACTTCGTGTGGCGTCCGCCCACGGACGGCGCGGCAGGGCGCCCGGTGCAGCTCATCGCCGGTGGATCGGGCAGCGTGCCGCTGATCGGGATCGCTGCCGCGCACGCCGCCGCCGGAGATGCGACCCAGATGCGGATGCTGTACTCGGTCCGCAGTCCCGAGCGGCTCTTCTTCCCGGACGACCTGGCGAGCTTCGAGCAGGGGGACGCGCCGTTCCACCTCGACCTGGTCTACACCCGCTCAGCACCGGACGGAGAACCTGTGGGGCGGATCACCCGCGACTGGCTCGCGCAGGTCGTGCTGCCGGCGGACTCCGATCCGCTCGTCTACGTCTGCGGATCCACCGGCTTCGTCGAGACCGTCGCCGGGTGGCTCATCGAACTCGGGCACGACGCACGCTCGATTCGGACGGAACGATTCGGAGGAAGCTGATGGACATCGTGGACGGCAACGCACTCGCTGGGACGCTGAGCCAACTCTTCGCCTTCGAGGCGACAGAAGCACGAGCCCGGTGCAACAACTGCGGGCACATCGCGGAGCTCGGAGAACTGGTCGTCTACCTGAACCCCGCGAGCAGCACTGGGCGCTGCCGGAGCTGCGGGCACGTCCTGCTCGTGTTCGTCCAGGCGGACGGTCGCAGATTCGTGAACTTCACCGGCATGGGCGCCATCGAGTTCTGAGACCCCGCTGTGGGCCCTTGCCCGTGCTGAGAGTGAGCGCGCGGGGACCAGTCATCCGAGCACCCGCTGGAGAGGATTCTCCGAACTCACAGTCCGTTTCCAGGCCCGAGGGACCAGAAACCCTTCGCACCTTGTTCTCATCAATGACGCCGCATCCAGCGACGTCGGACAAGGAGAAACCGTGTCACACGACTACCGCAAGACCGAGGACGCCCTCGCCCGTCTTACTGAAGCCCAGTTCCGCGTCACCCAGCAGGACGGCACTGAGCCCGCTTTCCGCAACGTGTACTGGGACAACCATGCGCTGGGCATCTACGTCGACGTGGTCTCCGGGCAGCCGCTGTTCTCTTCGACTGACAAGTTCGACAGCGGCACCGGCTGGCCGAGCTTCACACGCCCTATCGACCCGGATGTCGTCACGACGCGCACCGACCGGAAGCTGTGGATCGAACGCACCGAAGTGCGCTCCACCGGCGCCGACAGCCACCTCGGGCACGTCTTCCTCGACGGTCCTCCTGCTGAGGGTGGTCTGCGCTATTGCATGAACTCCGCCGCTCTGCGCTTCGTCCCCGCCGCACAGTTGGCGGATCAGGGTTACGAAAACTACCTGCACTTGTTCACCGACCCGAAGGGAGCCGCATCATGACCAGCGGCATCAGCGACACCGGAACCATCACCCGCCAGGAGGGCGCGGAGACCGCCGTCCTCGCAGGGGGCTGCTTCTGGGGCATGGAAGATCTCATCCGCCGCCAGCCCGGCGTGCTGGGCACCCGCGTCGGCTACACGGGCGGCCAGAACGACCACGCCACCTACCGCAACCATCCCGGGCACGCCGAGGCGGTCGAGATCGTCTACGACCCCGCGAAGACCACCTACCGGGACATCCTCGCGTTCTTCTTCCAGATCCACGATCCGTCGACGCTGAACCGCCAGGGCAACGACATCGGCACCAGTTACCGTTCGGCGATCTTCCCGCTCGATGCGGACCAGGAGCGCGTCGCGCGCGAGACCATCGCCGACGTCGACGCCTCCGGCCTGTGGCCCGGCCCGGCCGTGACGACGATCGAGGCACCAGGACCGTTCTGGGAGGCCGAGCCCGAGCACCAGGACTACCTGATCCGCTACCCCGGCGGCTACACATGCCATTTCCCTCGCGCGGGATGGGTCCTGCCGCACCGCACCGCCTGATCGTCGACAGAGGGGTGGACCATCGCCGATGCGCTGGTCCGCCCCTCCTGAGCTCCGCCCCCGAAGGCGTCAGCCCGCGAGCATCCCCTTCATCTCGGCGATCTCTTCGGTCTGCGCGTCGATGATCTTCTGCGCGAGGGCAGTGGCGTCCGGGTTCCTGCCGTTCTCGACCTCGTCCTCCGCCATGTCGACGGCGCCCTCGTGGTGCACGATCATCTGCTCGAGGAACAGCTTCCCCGCATCCGCTCCGGACGCCGCCTCGAGGGCCGCCATGTCGTCGGCGCTCATCATGCCGTCGTCGTGACCCATCGAGTCGTCGGCGGCCGGTACGTCCCAGTCGTCGAGCCAGCCCTTGAGCTGTTCGATCTCGGGGCCCTGCGCCTCCTTGATGCGCGTGGCGAGGTCGGCGACGTCGGGGTCGAGTCCCTCCTTGCCGAGCACGAGATCGCTCATCTCGATCGCCTGCTCGTGGTGACCGATCATCATGCTCGCGAACATCGCATCGGCGTCGTTCGCGACGGCGTCGGATGCCGGCGACTGCGACATCCCCGGCATGTTCTCGTGCCCCGACGGCGTCGGAGTGCACGCGGCGAGCGTGGTGAGTGACAGGACGACTGCGCCCGTGATCAGGGCGCGGCGAATGGTGTTCATGGTTTCTCCTTCAGTGTTCGATGACGGTGCTTCGGCGCGCGGGCGCGCCAGAGCACGGGTCATCTGCGACTGATGCAGAGAACGTCGAGAGAGGGCGGCTGCGGGGCGACGGGGACCGCGGCGGGCGCGCGCAGCAGGATGCCGGGCGCCGGCAGTCCGCCGCGGAGAGACGGCGCACGCAGCAGCAGGATGCCGGCGAGCAGTGCGAGCACGCACAGCGCGGCCATCGTGCCGCCGGCGCCCGTTCCGTGCCCGGCGGGCGCCTGCAGGACGGCGGATGCGTCAACGCCGTGACCGGCATCCGCGTGCCGGACGACGGAGGCCTCTGCAGCCGTCGGCTGCGCAGCATCCGCCGTCATCGCGTGGGTGACCGCGGTCTCGGACATGCCGTGGTGATCGGAGGTGCCGTGCAGTCCGAGCACATGCATGCCGAGCAGGCCTGAGAGCAGGACGATGACGGCGATCAGCCGCCCTGTCCTCAGTGAGTACCCCACCTGGGTATCGTAACGGGCGACGACGCGTCACGCATCCGAACCGACCGAGGCGTCGGTCAGCGGGCGGGTCGACCGTTCCTGCGCCGCTGGATCGAAGCCCATCCACAGCCCGCGAGCGCGAAGACTCCGAGCGTCGCGACGATCATGCCGAAGAGCGCGAACGCGACGGGCGCCAGTCCGTCGGCCGGACTGGCATCGACCGTACGCCCGCCGACCGACCACAGCCCGACGAAGATCGGTCCCGATGCGCGCAGCCCTCCGCCGAGCATCACGGCCCCGACGGCGGCGACCGCCGTACTGATGGCGAGAGTGCCGATCGGCCGCCTGCCGGACTTCTCGACGCTGACGCCGAAGACACCGATCCCCAGGAATCCGGCGGTGAGCACGACCGCGCACACCATCCAGCCGATCCGCGTGAACGGCACCGCACCGGCGGCGTCGAGAACGGCGAAGTACATCACGCCGCCGACCGCCAGCGATGAGCAGATGAACACCCACCGGGGCTTGACGCCGAGCATGCCGACGATCCCGGCGGCGGCGAGCAGAGCGGAGACGCCCCCGGTGAGCGCACCGGTGGCGATGGCCGTCACCGGATCGGCGTCCGGCATCAGCGACGGCGTCACCACCCAGCCGATGCCGGCGCCGAGAAGCGCCGCGGCGATCAGGATCGCGGCAGTCGTCCCCGCCGACAGTTTCCATCGAGCCTGTTCACGCTCGCGATCCTCACGCTCGCGGCGGCGGATCTGCCGCGCCTTCCGGCGCTTCTGCTGCTCAGCGGTCGACAGCTGCCTGGACACGGCCGCCCTCAGTCCTCGGCCGACGTGTCGGCCGCAGTCGGCGCATTCATCGCGGCGAAGTAGCGCGCGACGACTTCGAGCTCGTCGAGAGTGAATCCCGCGTACACCCGATCCATGTGCGCCGAGACCTCGGCATACGGAGACCCTTCAGCGGGCGAGCTGATCAGCGCGAGCTTCTCCTCATCGACCCGCACCACCACGCGGCGGCGGTCGGCGGGATCGGAGATCCGGCTCACCAGTCCCTGCTTCTCGAGCCGGTCGATGACGCGGGTGGTCGTGCTGCTCGGCAGCTCGGTGCGCTGGCTGAGTTCGCCGGCGGTCAGGGGGCGTCCGGCGCGGGCGAGCACGCCGAAGGCCTGCAGGTCGACGACGTTCAGGCCCAGAGTGCGCGCGATGCGCTCGTTCCGCAGCACGGCATCCGCGATCAGCACCTGCATCTCGCCGTTGAGGCGGCCGATCACCTCGGACCTGCTTGACATCGCGTCCTCCCCTGCCTATTCTCTCCGTTGTGGAATTATCCCGATTCGGAAATATTCCATGAAGGAGACATCACCAGTCTAAGGAAGGACACCTCATGGCCACCACCACGCGACGAGGACTTGCCATCGGCATCCTCCTGTTCGCCTCATTCATGGACCTGCTCGACGTGACCATCGTGCAGGTTGCGCTGCCGTCGATCGGGACAGGACTCGACGCCGGGCCCGCCGCCCTCGAGTGGATCGTCTCGGGCTACATCCTCGCGTTCGCCGTCGCCCTCATCACGGGCGGCCGGCTGGGCGACATCTTCGGCCGCAAGCGGCTGTTCCTCATCGGCATCATCGGCTTCACCGCCGCATCGGCGCTGGCCGCCTCGGCCTGGTCGGGCGAGGCGCTCGTCGCCTTCCGCATCATCCAGGGACTGTTCGCCGCGCTCATGGTGCCGCCGCTGCTCGCCACCGTCCAGGCGCTCTACACGCCTCGAGAGCGCGCGCCGATCTACGGCCTCGTGGGCGCGGTCACCGGCCTGGCCGCCGTCATCGGACCGCTTCTCGGCGGCTGGCTCGTCGACGCCGACATCGCCGGACTCGGCTGGCGCTCGATCTTCTTCATCAACCTGCCCGTCGGCATCGTCATCGCGGTCCTCGCGGTGCGCTTCGTGCCTGAGACCCGGTCGGAGCGCCCGCTGCGCACCGACTTGTGGGGCGTGGCGCTGCTCACCGCGACACTCCTGTGCCTGATGATCCCGCTGATCGAGGGCCGCTCGCTGGGCTGGCCGGCCTGGCTGTGGGCGGTCGTCGGCGCAGGCGTCGTGCTGCTGGCGCTGTTCATCGGCCACTCCCGCCGCCGGATGGCACGGGACGGCTCCGCCCTGCTGCCGCTGCCGTTGTTCCGCAACCGCGGGTTCTCGGCCGGACTCGTCACGCAGGCGATGTTCCAGGGGGCGATGAACGCCTTCACGCTGCCGTTCCTGCTCTACCTGCAGCTCGCCCTGGGCTTCGACGCCCTGGGGGCGGGTCTGAACCTGCTGGCCTTCAGCATCGGCGCGATGCTCGGCACCGGACTGGCCGTCCCGCTGACGGCCAAGCTCGGCAAGGCGCTGATCGCCGCGGGCTGCGTGCTGATGGGCGCCGGCATCTGGTGGACCTACGCCGTACTCGTCGCCACCGGCGCCGGGTTCACGGGCTGGGCGGCGATCGGCGGAATGCTCACGGCCGGCGTCGGTCTCTCACTGATCATCATCCCGCTCGTCGACGTCGCGCTCGCGACCGTTCCGGTCCAGGATGCGGGTGCGGCATCCGGCACCTACAGCACCTTCCAGCAGATCGGAGCGGCCGGCGGCATCGCCGTGTCGACGACGATCTTCTTCGCCCGGATCGGCGACGACTGGAGCCGCACGTCGATGATCGACGCGCTGGGCGCCTCGGTCGCCGTCGCGCTCACCGGCCTGGCCATCGCGGCAGTGGCGAGCCTGCTGCTGCCCGGCGTGCGGGCGGTGCGCGCGCACCTCGCCGAGGAGAAGGCGCTGGCCGAGGCGGATGCCGCGGAGGCGGTCGCGGCCTGAGGCGCGGGCGTACCCGACTGGGATGCCAGGATCCGACGTCCCGGTCGGGGTCCGACTCCCCGGCATCCGTCCCCAGCTTCGGATGCCGGCCCGCGGCGCGCCGGAGCAGCGCAGCCCGCCCCGGCGTGTCGCCCGGCCGCTCCGCAGTTTGGGCACGTAGCGGCCGAATCGGCCACCCTCTGGAAAGGTCAGCGATTGCTGTATGGTCAGTACATGCTGACCATTGCTTCGCGAACGGACGTGATGAACCGGCTCGGGCGGGCCATGTCCGACCCGACCCGCTCCCGCATCCTGCTGTCCCTGCTGGACGGACCGGGATACCCCGCGAAGCTCGCCCGCGATCTCGACCTCACCCGCACGAACGTGTCGAATCACCTGGCCTGCCTGCGCGGCTGCGGCATCGTCGTGGCCGAACCCGAGGGCCGGCAGACCCGATACGAGATCGCGGACCCCCATCTCGCCGCGGCACTCACCGCACTGGTCGAGGTGACCCTCGCCGTGGACGAGAGCATCCCGTGCATCGACCCCGCGTGCACGGTGCCCGGCTGCTGTGACACGGAGCAGGCGTCATGACGACCGCGGTGCTGACCCCGGCGAGGACGGCGGTGCTGCGGCGACGGATCAGGATCGTCGTCGCCATCACGATCTCCTGGAACGTGATCGAGGCCGTCGTCGCGCTCGCGGCGGGAGGCGCCGCCTCCTCGGCCGCGCTGATCGGGTTCGGGCTGGACTCCGTCGTGGAGGTCCTCTCGGCCGCCGCGGTCGCCTGGCAGTTCGCCGCGCCGGATCCCGAGCGGCGGGAGAAGACCGCGCTGCGCGTGATCGCGATCTCGTTCTTCGGACTCGCCGCCTACGTCTCCGTCGACGCCATCCTGTCGCTGGCCGGACTGCGCGAACCCGAGCACTCGCCCGTCGGCATCGCGATCGCCGCACTGAGCCTGCTGGTGATGCCGTTCCTGTCCTGGTTCGAGCGCCGCACCGGACGGGAGCTCGGCTCGGCGTCCGCGGTGGCGGACTCCAAGCAGACCCTGATCTGCAGCTACCTCTCGGCGGCGCTTCTCGTCGGCCTCGTCCTGAACAGCCTGCTCGGGTGGGCGTGGGCGGATTCCCTCGCAGCCCTCGTCATCGCCGGCTTCGCTGTCCGTGAGGGGATCGAGGCGTGGCGCGGCGACGCGTGCTGCGCGGCGCCCGTTGCCGTGCTCACCGGAGAGCGCGAGGCCGAGCACTGCGACGACGACTGCTGCCGGCCGCGCTGACCAACGACCCGCGCAGACCGACGGGCGTCAGCGCCCGATCGGGTACACCACGACCCTGCGCCGGTCGCGCACCCAGACATCGCCGGACGCGCGGTGCTCGGCTCGCGTGGTGAAGCGGTACCGGTACGCGACGGCCCGAATCCAGCGCGGCTTCCGCCCGCCGAACGGATCGCGGGCGAGCAGGCGCAGCGTCGGCGCATCCGCCTCGAGCAGCCGGACCAGGAACACCGTGAACCAGTCGTCCAGCGAGTAGCCGAGCGGCAGGAACCACATCAGCCAGTCCAGCCGCAGGTGGTACGGCGCGAACTGCCGCGGAATGCGACCCAACTCCCCCGGCTTGCCCTTGAAGGGGTACTCGACCCACTCCGCGGCATCCGGATCCTCGTCGAGCGTTCCCTCGACGACGATCTCGATGCGCTGCTTCGTGACGGTGCCGAACGCGCCGTAGGCGTTCGCGAGCTGCCAGCGGTTGAAGCTCGCGTTCATCAACTGCCGGCGCGCGAACAGGTTGTGCAGCGCCGGCCAGCTGACGGCGATGTACAGGATGCCGACGGCTGACGTGATCACCAGCCAGTAGAGCGGCTGGGGCGCTGAGCCTGTCGAAGGGATTCCGACCGCCGAGAACGCCAGCACGATCGTCGCCCAGTTCAGCCAGGCGAAGTTGCCGGTGATCACCAGCCAGCACTGCGTGGCGATGACGATCGCGGCGGCGACGGCTCCGACGATGAGAGGCCCTTCGACAAGCTCAGGGGCCCAGTTCGCGAGAAGCGACAGGATCGGGGCGAACAGGAAGAACGGCACCACCAGCTGGGCGAAGTGGTTGCCGAGCACCTCGTCCTTGTGGAACCACCGCGGCAGCAGGTGCGCCTGACGGCTCAGCGGTCCAGGCATCGGCTGGGTCTCGTGGTGGAAGGTGAGCGCGGTGAGGTCGCGCCACTCGCGCCCGCCGCGGATCTTGATCATCCCGGCACCGAACTCGAGCCGGAACACCAGCCACCAGAACAGCACGATCACGACGGTCGGCGGCGGCTGGTCGCCCGAGCCCAGGAACGCGGCGAGGAATCCTGCCTCGAGCAGCAGCATCTCCCAGCCGAAGCCGTAGAAGGTCTGCCCGATGCTGACGATCGACATGTATCCGATCCAGAGCAGCAGGAAGGCGATCATCGGCACCCACGGCGGGCCGAGCTGCGGGATGCCGGCGACGAGCAGGGCCGAGACCGCGATGCCCATCCCGCACAGCGCGACGAGGCGCCGGTCCGTGTAGGTCACGTAGCGGAAGAGCGTGGGGCGCAGCATCCGCTTGCGTCCCCGCGCCCAGCGCAGGAGATCGGATGCCGGCAGCAGACCGTGCTCGCCGAGCAGCGGCCGGAACTGGTTCAGCGTCGAGATGAACGCGACGAGGTACAGCGCCGCGATGCCGCGCTGCAGCACCTCGCGCGCGAAAACGAAGTCGACGGCGGCGAACCCGTCCATGGGGACAGGCTACGTCCCCACACACCTTCGAATCGCGCAAATGGCTCGATTCTCGCCGAGAATGCAGCCAGTTGCGCGATTCGAAAGGGGAAGGCGTCAGGCCTGGGGCAGCGCGGCGACCACGTCGATCTCGACGAGGATGTTCGCCAGCTGCGAGCCCACCGTGGTGCGCACGGGGTACGGAGCCGTGAAGAACTCCTCGTACGCCGCGTTGAACTCGGCGAAGTCGGCGAGGTCCTGCAGGTGCACCGTCGACTTGACCACGTCGTC
This sequence comes from Microbacterium sp. MAH-37, assembly GCF_009758255.1. Classification (GTDB taxonomy): domain Bacteria; phylum Actinomycetota; class Actinomycetes; order Actinomycetales; family Microbacteriaceae; genus Microbacterium. The sequence goes on along the minus strand of NZ_WSEN01000004.1, from coordinate 140,228 downwards.
CATGGTCAGGCCGTGCACGGCGAGCACCTTCTGGATGTTGCGCAGCACCTGGCGGGTCTGGTCGCCCACGTTGTCAGCGATGGCGTGGTCGTTCGCGGCGTCCTGCGGGCCGAAGCCTGCGGTGTACAGGAATCCGTTCGCGACGACCCCGTGGCTGTAGGGGCCTGCGGGGGTGGGGGCACCTTCGGCGTAGAAACCGGTCTTGTTCGGCATGGTGTTCTCCTTCTTCTCGGTTCGGTCGGTTCGGTTCATCCCAGCTGGTGGGAGATCTCGGCGGCGGCCTCGCGCAGCACGGGCACGCGCTGCTCCAGCTGCTCACGGTTCTGGGCGGCGCGCAGCGCCGTGAGCGACAGCGCTCCGACGACGCCGGCGGATGTCACGATCGGCACGGCCACGCAGCCCACGAAGTCCTCGAATTCCGCGTCGTCGAACGCGTATCCCCGGCGGGCGGTGAGGGCGAGGTCGGCGTCGAGGGCGGCGCGGCTGGTCAGCGTGTTCGCGGTGTGCGGATGCCAGTCGCATCCGGCGAGCAGCGCGTCGCGACGATCGACGGGCAGCTCGGACAGCACGGCCTTGCCGATCCCGCTGCAATACGGCAGCACCGAGGCGCCGACGCGCGAGTACATCCGCACCCCCGCGGCATCCTCGACCTTGTCGACGTAGACGATCTCGTCGCCGATCAGCGCCCCCACGTGCACGGTGTTGCCGACGATGCGGTGCAGCCGGCGCACCTGCGCGAAGGCCGCGCCGCGCAGATCGAGCTGCTCGAGCGCGGCACCGCCCAGCACGGCGAGCTGCATGCCGACCGCGTAGCGTCCGTCGGGCTGCTTGCGCACGAATCCGACCTGCTCCAGGCTCTGCAGCTCGCGGAACATCGTGGTGCGGTGGATGCCGAACTGCGCGGCCAGCTCGGCCGCAGACAGGGGCTCGGCGGCGATGGATGCCAGCACGGCCGCGGCACGGGTGACGCTCTGCGACATCGGTCAGGCACCTCCCCGGCGCAGCCCGCGGCCGGGAAGCGCCCCGGTCGGCTCGCCGCCGGCGAGTACGCGGACGCCGGCGACGAACACGTCGTCGATGCCGATCGCGAGCTCACGCGGATTCTCGTAGGTGGCCCCGTCCGCCACGGTCGCGGAGTCGACGAGCAGCACGTCGGCGACCGCCCCCGGCTCGATCGCGCCGCGCCGGCCGAGGCCGAAGCGCTGCGCCGGGCCCGTGGACAGGTGTTGCACGGCATCCGCCCACGACCAGGTGCCGAGTTCTCGGACGAACTCGCGCAGGTACCGGGCGAACGAGCCCGCCGCGCGCGGATGCGGATGCTTGCCGATGAAGATGCCGTCCGACCCGCCGAGGTGACCGGGATGCGAGAAGATGCGCGCCAGTTCGGTCGCCGGGCGCGGGTTGTGCACCGCCATGACGGCGCTGCTCTCCATGCGGGATGCCGCGAGCAGATCGAGCGCGAAGTCCATCGGGTCGGCGCCGGCGCGGGCGGATGCCTCGCGCAGGGTCAGTCCGTGCGCCCAGTCGTACTCGGATGCCGCGATGTGCGCGAGCGTGATCATGTCGGGCCAGTCCGGCCCGAGGCTGGGGCTGTTCGACGCGCGCTGCACGCACGCCGCCCGCAGCGCCTCGCGGCCGGCGGCGTCGGTGAGGCGCGCGACGGCCTCGTCGACGGTCAGAGCCGACACCTCGGGCGGCAGCAGCGGCATCCCGAGCAGTGTGCAGCCGCGGATGTAGGGGTACGCGTCGAAGGTCGCGTCGACACCCTCGGCGGCGAGCGCGTCCAGCTGCGCGAGCACGATGTCGGCGTCGGCGTGCAGATGGGACACGTGCACGGGCAGCGGTGCGCCGGCATCCGCTGCGACGAGCCACGAGATCTCGGCCATCTCGGAGATGCCGGCGGCCGTGTTGTCCTCGTAGCCGCCGCGCATGTGGCTGACGTAGACGCCGCCCGCAGCGGCGACCGGGGTGCACAGCGCCGCGATCTCGTCGGCGTCCTGGAAGATGCCCGGCACGTAGTCGAGCCCGGTCGACAGGCCCAGCGCCCCCTCCGACATGCCCTGCGCCACGAGATCGGCCATCCGTGCGCGCTCGTCGGCGGATGCCGGGCCGCTGCGACGACCGCAGACCTCGTAGCGCACGGTTCCGGCGGGTACCAGGTAGCCGACGTTCAGCGGGGATGTCCCGTCGACGGATGCCAGCAGCGCGGCGACCCCGCCGCCGCGGTAGGCCGGGTGCGGTCCGTTGATCGCGGCGAAGTACTCGCTCGCGTAGGCGCCGTCGCCGGGGGCGTACGAGATGCCGTCCTGCCCGCCGATGATCGTGGTGACGCCCTGACGCAGCAGCGCGGTGGTGACGTCCAGGTCTCGGAGCAGGCCATCGGCGTGGGAATGGGCGTCGATGAAGCCGGGCAGGATCAGCCGGCCCGTCGCGTCGATGACGACGTCGCCGGGCTGCTCCGGGACATCGCCGACTGCGGCGATCGTCGCACCGTCGATGACGACGTCGGCGCGCGTCGCACCGGACGGCGTGACCACCGAACCACCGCGGAGAACTGTACGACCGGACATCATGCTCCTCAGAAGTACGTGCGGACGAGACCGGTGACCACGCCGGACTCGAGCGAGTCGACGACGGGCAGCACACGCCACTTGTCGAAGGCGGTGCAGGGATGCGAGAGGCCGAACCGCACGACGGAGCCGACCGCGAGAGGCTCGGCGGGGCGCACGTACGAGTGCTGGTCGTTCATCGCGGAGAGGGTCGCGTCGACCGGATGCCAGGGGCCGGCGAGGTCGTCGGCTGCGGCGCGCGGGATCGGCAGACCCTCGTCGTAGGGGAAGTCGCGCTTGCCGGCATCCACCAGTGCGAGACCCGGTTCGGGACTCGAGACGACGCGGGCGATGCCATGCATCGCGTTCACGAAGTGCGGGCCATCGCCACTGCCGCCCTCGTCGAACGGCGAGATGCCGCGGTAGAAGCCGTCGTCGTGCACGGTGTAGGCGCCGGAGCGCAGCACGAACCGGGTGCGTCCGTCGCGCTCGGCACCGGCCCAGACGTCGGCGACGATCTCGAAGTAGGCGCTGCCACCGGCCGTGACGTACACGTCCCCGTCGCCGTAGAGCGGGGTGATCGCGCGGTGCAGCGCGAGCTGCGCCTCGAGGTAGGTGCGCACGGCGGCGAGTCCGGCATCGGAACGGTCGTGGGCCAGGCTGCCCTCGTAGCCGGCGACGCCGGCCAGTCGCAGCACGTCGGATGCCGCGATCCGCTCCGCCACAGCCACGGCCTCGTCGTGCGACCGCGCACCGGTGCGGCCGCCCTCGGCGCCGAGTTCGACGCACACGTCGACCGGACGCGGCACCCCGGCCGCGCGCAGACCGCGCTCCATCGCATCCACCGTCGCGAGCGAGTCGGCCCAGCACACGAACCGGAAGCCGGGGTCGGCGAGCTCGCCGGCGAGCCAGGCCAGCGACCGGGCGTCGACCGCGGCGTTGGCGAGCATGATCGAGTCCAGACCAAGGTCACGGCCGGTGCGCACCTGTCCCATGGTCGCGAGCGTGATCCCGAGGGCGCCGGCGTCGAGCTGGCGCTGCCACAGGTCGGGAGCCATCGTCGTCTTGCCGTGCGGCATGATCTCCAGGTCGCGCTCCGCGCACCACTCGGCCATGGTGGCGACGTTCGCCTGCATCGCGGCGTCGTCGAGCACGATCAACGGCGTCCAGAACTCGTCGAGGCGCGGCTTCGTCGCGAGGAAGGCGGATGCGGTCATGCCGATCGCGCGCACCGGGATGCCCTTGTCACGTGCTGTCAGCAGCTCGTCGTTCAGATCGCTCATCTCACACCTTCCTCTTGGTGTGCATATACTGCAACGTCAGTTGCAATCTGCGCACACTCCGTCTCATCATGGTAACCATGTCCGACGCCTCCGCACCACGCCTCATCGCCATCGGCGAGACCATGGCCCTCATCGCTCCCGCTCATGCGGAGCCGCTGGCCACCGCCGCGGAGGTGCGTCTGCTCATCGGCGGCGCCGAGTCGAACGTCGCGATCCACGCCGCGCAGCTCGGCGTGCCGACGGCATGGGTCAGCGCCGTCGGTGACGACGCGCTCGGCGTGCGCGTGCGCGACGAGATCGCCCGCCACGGCGTCGACGTGGGCTGGGTCACCGATGACCCGGATGCACCGACCGGCGTCTACTTCAAGGACCCAGGGCACGGCGTGCTCTACTACCGTCGCGGATCCGCTGCCTCGAAGATGAGCCCGGCGACCGTCGCCGACGTGCCTCTCGAGCAGGCCGAGATCGTGCACGTCTCGGGCATCACGCCGGCGCTGTCCGCCACCTGCTTCCGGCTGCTCGACGCCGTCATCGACCGCGTCGACGGCGGGCCCGGCATCCTGAGCTTCGACGTGAACCACCGGGCCGCCCTCTGGGAGCCCGGCGCGGCCGCGCCGGCCCTTCTCGCGCTCGCGCGGCGCGCCGGCATCGTCTTCGTCGGCCTCGACGAGGCCGAGGGCCTGTGGGGAACCTCCGACGCGGATGCCGTGCGCGCCCTGCTTCCCGAGCCGGAGCTGCTCGTCGTCAAGGACGGCGACATCGGCGCGACAGAGTTCCAGCGCAGCGGCGATGCCGACGTGCGCACCTTCGTGCCCGCGATCAAGACCGAGGTGGTCGAGGCGGTCGGCGCCGGCGACGCCTTCGCCGCCGGCTACCTCGTGGCCCGTATGCAGGGTGCGGAGGCCGCCGAGCGACTCGACGCCGGCCACCGCAGGGCGCATCTCGTGCTGCAGTCCACCGGCGATCTTCTGCCCGACAACCTGTGAGAGGCCCCCGACCATGACCGACAACTCCGTATTCGACGAGATCTTCCGCGACGTCCCGCTGATGGCGATCCTGCGCGGCATGGGTGTCGAGCGCACGCTCGCCACCGCCACCCGCGCCTGGGATCTCGGCATCACCGCCGTGGAGGTGCCCGTACAGACGCCGACCGACGTCGAGGCGCTGCGCGTGCTCGCCGAGGCCGCCCGCGAGCGCGGGCTGACCGTGGGTGCCGGCACCGTCGTCTCCCGCGAGCACGTCCGCCAGGCCGCCGAGGCAGGCGCCGCGTTCACGGTGAGCCCCGGCTTCGACGTCGACGTCGTGCGCGCCTCGCACGAGGCCGGTATGCCGCCGCTCCCCGGCGTCTCCACCGCCTCGGAGGTGCAGGCCGCACTCGGCGAGGGACTCACCTGGCTGAAGGCCTTCCCGGCGTCCTTGCTCGGAACGGGCTGGTTCCCCGCGATGCGCGGACCCTTCCCGCAGGCGAAGTTCGTCGCCACGGGCGGCATGGATTCCGCAGGCGCCCGGGCGTACCTGGATGCCGGAGTGCGGGTCGTCGCCGTCGGCTCCGCCCTCGAGGACGAGACGCAGCTGCCCGCGCTGGCCGCGCTCCTCGGCTGAACGCACGGGAGCAGCCCCGGGCGCGAGTCCGCACTCGGGGCTGCTCCGCGCTGTCGCAGCATCCGCTCGCTCAGACCGTCGTCTTCACCGTCGTCGTGGCGGCGAGCTCGTGCAGGCGTCCGGCGCCCTCCACGTCGGGGATGATCGACGCCTTGAGGGTCGCGATCACTCCGACGATCGAGATGACCGCGGCGTAGACGACGACCGGCCAGAAGGATCCGCCGGCCCACGCGACCAGCGCCGTGCAGATGAACGGTGCCAGGCCGCCGCCGAGGGTGTTCGAGATCTGGTAGCCGATGTTCACACCGGTGGTGCGCGCCTCGGCGTCGAACATCTCAGCGAGCATGGTCGCGAGGGTCGCCTGCATGGCGACGCCGAACACCACGAAGCCGAGGATCTGACCGAGCCAGATCAGCCACATGTTGCCGGTGGTGAAGAGCGCGAACGCCGGGTAGACCATGGCCGCGAAGCCCAGGCATCCGATGATGTACACCGTGCGCCGGCCGATGCGGTCGGAGATGTGCCCCCACAGCGGAGCGACGAAGATCTGCAGCAGACCGACGATCATGGTTCCGGCGAAGCCCATCCATGCCGGCAGGTGCTTGTTCGACACCATGAAGCCGAGGCCGTAGGTGAGGATGACGTAGCCCGCGATCGACTGCGGCAGACCGATCAGGATGCCCATGATCGCGTTCTTCGGGTGCCGGAACGCCTCGACCAGCGGGTTGGCCTTCTTGCCGGCGGCGGCGATCTGCATGGCCTGGGTCTCGGTGAACTGCTCGGACTCCTCGAGCTGGCGGCGCAGGATCACGGCCGCGATCGCGAGCACGATGGAGAACACGAACGGGATGCGCCATCCCCACTGCAGGAACCACGACTCCGGCGTGAGGCCGAGTCCCGCCATCAGACCGCCGGAGACGACGTTGGCGACGCCGGCGCCGCTGATCAGGAAGGCGCCGTAGAGGCCTTTCCTGCCGGTGGGCGCGGCCTCGACGACCATGGTCGCCGCGCCGCCCATCTCACCGCCGACGAAGAATCCCTGGAAGAGGCGGAACAGGAGCAGCAGCAGGGGCGCGGCGATGCCGATCGCCTGGTCGGAGGGGATGAGGCCGATGCCGGCTGTGGCGATGCCCATGCCCACCACGGTGGTCATCAGCACGACCTTGCGGCCCACGCGGTCGCCGACGATGCCCCAGACGACACCGCCGACCGGACGGAGGAAGAACCCGACCGCGAACGTCGCGAACGACGCCAGCTGCGCGACCACCGGGTCGTCCGTCGAGAAGAACACGGCGGGGAAGACGGCCGCGGAGGCCAGACCGTACAGGTAGTAGTCGTAGTACTCGATGAGCGTGCCGATGGCGCCACCGGCGACCGTCTTGCGCTGACGGGGCGTCAGCCCGCCCGTCTTGACGGCTGTGGACATGGGAGCCTCCTTGCTCGGGGAATGCGGGGGAGAGAGTTCGGGTGAAGCGGGTTCAGCCCTCGACCTGGAGGGCTGTGGTGGATAAACTAACCCCGACATAGACATTCTGTCCAGTGGTAAGATTTTTTGTAAAGCTGAGGTGGACGATGGGGACACAGTCGACGATGGATACGACGGCGAGCGCGCTGGCAGGCGCTGCCGCCCGCCAGACGTACGAGAGCGCCGAGGAGGTCCTCCGGCTCTACCAGCCCGTGATGCGTGCCCTGGCCTCCGCCGCCGGACCGTCGGTCGAGGTCGTCCTGCACAACCTCGACGGCGCGGACGTCGACCTCGGGCACACGATCATGGCCATCGAGAACGGGCACGTGACCGGACGCTCCGTCGGCGGGCCGTCGACGTCGCTGGGCCTCGACGTCATGAAGGACCGGCAGGCCGACCACGACGCCTTCGGGTACCGGGGCACCACGAGTGACGGCCGCGAGCTGCGCTGCTCGTCGGTCTACTTCCGCAACGCGGCCGGCGACATCATCGCCTCGTTCTGCATCAACGTCGACCTCAGCCCGATCCAGCAGGCCAGGAACATGCTCGAGGCGCTGCTGCCGGCGGCCGGTGCTGCCGTCGGCGACGAAAGCGGCCCGCACGAGCACTTCGGCACCGATCTCGTGTCGGTGATGGACTCGATGATCACCGCCGCGATCGCCGAGATCGGGCGCCCGGTCGAGCAGATGTCGCGCGACGACAAGATCGCCGTGCTCGAGCGCCTCGACCAGCGCGGGGCGACCCAGATGCGCAAGTCCATCGAGGCGATCGCGAAGCGGCTGGGCATCTCGCGGGTGACCGCGTACTCCTACCTCGACGAGGCGCGCACGCGATGACGACATCCGCCGAGATCATCGCCGCACGGCTCGCGCACGTCGACGCGCGCCTCGCCTACGAGATCGACGTGGTCGCCGCCGCGGAGGCGGTCGAGCGCGGCGAGGCCGTGCTGGTCGACACCCGCCGTCAGGAGTCGTGGGATCACGGCCACATCGCCGGCGCTCTGCACCTGCCCAACAAGACCCTGGATGCCGGCATCGCCGGCCTCCCCCGCGACCGCACCCTGATCGTGTACGGCTGGGGGCCGGGATGCAACGGCGCCACCGCGACGGCCCGAGTGCTGCTCGCGGCAGGACTCGACACCCGAGAGCTCTTCGGCGGGTACGAGTACTGGGTGCGCAACGGCTTCCCGACCGAGGCGGACGGTGTCATCACGCGCCGGACGCCCGATCCGCTCGTCACCGCAGAGGTCTGAAACGCCGAAACCCCCTCTGAATGACGTCATTCAGAGGGGGTTCCGACGAACCGGCGGTGAGGGTCAGCCCTTGACGACCCAGTCGAACTGGTCGCCGTTCTCCTTCAGCCAGGCATCCACTGCCTCGGCCTCCTTGCCCTTGCCGTACTCGTTCACGACCATGTCCTCGAGCGAGCCGTACTGGTCGTCGTCGAGCTTGATCTTGCCGGCCAGCTCGGCCGCCTCGGGGAACTCCTCCGCGAAGCCCTTGTGACCCATGAAGTTCAGGGTCTCCGGGGTGCCCATGGCCCCCTTCGGGTCCTCCAGCGTCTTGACGTCGTACGCGGTGTTCGCCCAGAACGGCTTCCACAGCGTGACGACGACGTCCTTCTTGCTGTCGATCGCCTCACCGAGCACGGTGAGCATCGCGGCGGTCGACGACGTCTCCAGCTTGTACTCGCCGTCCAGGCCGTACTCCGGGATCATCTTGTCCTGCGTGACACCGGTGAGGCCGGCGCCCGGCTCGATGCCGATGATCTTGCCGTCGAACATGTCGCCGTTGCCCTTGAGCTCCTCGATCGAGTCGATCTTCGTGTAGCTGGGCACCGCGATGGTCAGCACGGCGTTCTCGTAGTACGCGCCGATGTCTTCGAGGTCGTCGCCGTACTTCTTCATGTACTCGGCGTGCGTGACCTCGGGCCAGGCCGACGGGTACATGTCGACGTCGCCCTGGGCGAGGCCGGCGTACAGCGGGCCGGCCTCGGTGAGCGTGGTCATCTCGACGTCGTAGCCGAGCTTCTCGTACTGGTCCTGCAGCAGGTAGGCCATGCTGAGGCCGTCGGTCCAGGACGGGATGTAGCCGAGGGTGATCGTGCCCTTGGCGCCGTCGCCGGAGCCGCCGGGATCCGAGTCCCCGCTGTTGCCCGCGCAGCCCGCGAGGGCGAGGGCGGCGGTGACTCCGAGAGCGGCGACAGCTGTGATGCGTCCGTACTTCATGGTGTGGGTCCTTCCGTATGTTTCTTCTGCTGTGTTTCGTATGGGTTCGGGTATCAGGCGGGGACGGATGCTGCGGCATCCGCTCGCCGGCTCCGCTGCGCGGCGCGCCGGCGTGCGGCGGAACCGAGCAGGGAAGAGGGGTACTCGCCGGGCGTGCCCAGCGCGGCGGTGACGCGGTCGAGGTAGACCGCGATCAGCACGACGCCCAGGCCGGCCTCGACACCCAGCGGGATGTCGACGGTCGAGATCGCCTGCACGACGTCCTTGCCGAGGCCGTCCGCGCCGGCCATGCCGGCGATGACCGCCATCGACAGGGCGAGCATGATGACCTGGTTGACACCGGCCATGATCGTCGGCATCGCGAGCGGCAGCTGGATGCCGCGCAGGATCTGCCCCTTCGTCGCGCCGAAGGCCTGCCCGGCCTCGACCGTCTCGGAGTCGACTCCGCGGATGCCCAGCTCGGTGAGCCGCACGCCCGGCGGGAGCGAGAAGATCACGGTCGCGACCAGACCCGGCACGACGCCGATGCTGAAGAACACGATCGCCGGGATCAGGTACACCATGGCGGGCATGGTCTGCATGAAGTCCAGCACCGGCTTCATGATCGCCCGCACGGTGGAGCTGCGGGCCGACCAGATGCCGAGCGGGATCGCGATCGCGATCGCCACGATCGCCGACACCAGCACCAGGGCGAGAGTCTGCATCGCGGACTCCCAGGCGTCCATGCTGACGATCAGCACGAACGAGATGATCGTGCCGACGGCGAGCTGCCACGAGCGCACCAGCCAGGCGATCAGGGCGAAGATCAGGATCATCAGCGGCACCGGAGTGTTCACCAGGATGTCCGTCAGGCCGTTCACGAGGAACTTCACGACGAAGGAGATGACGTCGAGAAGGCCTTCGAGGTTGTCCTTGACCCAGTTGATGACGTTCTCGACCCAGTCGCCGATCGGAATGCGGAAACCGTCCATCAGAGCACCTCCTCCTCGGTGGCGTCAGCCGCGAAGGCGGCGCCGCCACCCACCGGAGTGCCGACGGTGTCGGCGGGCTCGCCGAGCACCTCGTTGATCGTCGCCTGCGGCATCGGCTGCAGCGGCAGGGTGAGCTCCTCGGTCGCGGTCGTGCCGGGGCCGAGTGCGGCGAGCAGCGTGATGCGCGGAATGACGCCGACCAGGCGGTTCTGGTCGTCGGTGACCGCCAGCGGCAGCACCGACTCGACGGCCGGCACGAACAGGTCCATCAGCACGGAGTCCTCGTTCACGGCCTGCGGCGCCGGCTTGATCACCGTCTTGAGGTCGCTCGCCCCCTTGCGCACCAGCTTCACGGCATCCCGGTCGGTGACGATGCCGAGCAGCGTGCGGTCGCGGCCGACGACGTAGGTCGCCGACATGTAGGCGTCGCGCATCTGGCGCAGCGCCGTGCGCGGACCCGCCGACTCGGAGATCACCGGACGCGGACGCTCCATGACGTTCGCGGCGGTGAGCACGCGAGCGCGGTCGACGTCCTGCACGAACTGCTCGACGTAGTCGTTCGCCGGGTCCGTGAGGATGTCCTCCGGAGTGCCGATCTGCACGATACGACCGTCGCGCATGACCGCGATCCGGTCGCCGAGGAACATCGCCTCGTTCAGGTCGTGCGTGATGAACACGATGGTCTTCTGCAGCTTGGCCTGCAGTTCGACGAGCTGCTCCTGCATCTCGCGGCGGATCAGAGGATCCAAGGCCGAGAACGCCTCGTCCATGAGCAGGATGTCGGTGTCTGCGGCGAGCGCACGGGCGATGCCGACGCGCTGCTGCATACCGCCGGAGAGCTCGCCGGGCAGCTTGTCGCCCCAGCCCGAGAGACCCACCAGGGCGAGGATCTCTTCGGCCTTCTGCAGGCGTTCGGCCTTGCCCACGCCGCGCAGCTCGAGCGGGTAGGCCACATTCGCCGACACGGTGCGGTGCGGCAGCAGCGCGAAGTGCTGGAACACCATCGAGATGCTGTCGCGACGGATCTCGCGCAGGCGCGATGACGACGCCTTGGTGAGCTCCTCGTCGCCGATGAGGAGCTCACCGGCGGTGGTGTCGTGCAGGCCGTTGAGCATGCGGATGAGTGTGGACTTGCCCGATCCGGACAGTCCCATGATGACGAAGATCTCGCCTCTGTTGACCGTGAAGCTCGCGTCGATGACAGCTGCCGTTCCGGCATCCTTCACATCGTCGCGGCTCTCGCCGGCCTTCAGCCGTTTCACGGCCTGGTTCGGATTCTTGCCGAACACCTTGTACAGATGACGCGCTTCAAGAGCGGTTTCAGACACGCTTCCCCCGTGGCTCACCTCGGGTGGGTGAGCCCACTTCGGTTACGCCCGGGTGGTGATCACGAGGCCGTTCGACTGCGTCGTGCTGGCGGCACTGGCCCGGATTTCGGATCCGGGCAGAGATCACCGACCATACGCCCGCATCTCACACCAGTAAGCACAAAAATTCGAAGGAAGACACGGTCGCGGACTGGTCTTCGGGCCGTCAGGCCCGCATTCCAACGTAACGAGTGGCTGATCGGGTGGCAAATTCTGTCACCCGATCGTGACCGGCGTCAACGCTTCGTGGACTTTGTGACCGTGAATTTCGAGGTGCGTTCGACCTGCTCCGTCGGCCCCACTTCGCGCTGCAGGACACGGCGGTGGTCGAGGTGCGAATTGAACACGGTCCACACCTCTCCGCCGGGGTTCGTGAGACGCGCGGCGGCCTCGATCAGGCGGTGCCCAGCCGCCTCGTCGACGGCGTTGCCGAGGTGGAACGGCGGGTTCAGGAGGACGAGGTCCGCGGTGTTGTCCGGCAGCTCGGAGCCGGCGTCGTCGATAGTGACCTCGACGTTGGTGATGCCGTTCGCGGCCATGGTCGCGCGCGCCGAGCGCACGGCCGCGGCCGAGCGATCAGTCGCGATCACACGGGATGCCGGATGAGCCAGCGCATAGGCTGCGGCGAGCGCCCCGGTGCCGCAGCCGAGATCGATGACGACCTCCGAGCTGCGGATGTCAGGGAGCACGCCGAGGAGCACCCGCGTGCCGATGTCGATGCGGTCGCCGGCGAAGGCGCCGCCGTACGCGCAGAGCGTGAGTCCGTCCGCCGACCTCCCGACTTCTGCACGAGATCCTGCCGAGACCCCGAGTTCTGCCCGAGATCCCTGTTCAGCACGTGGGTCTCGCGCCGAGGTCGGGGTCTCGCCGGCGAAGGAGTGACGCGTCGAGACGGGGAAGGGTGGGGGCGCGTCGGGGCGGCGCAGGATGCGCGCCATGATCAGGCGCGACTTCCGCTCGGCGCGCTGCGGCTGCACGTTCTCGAAGTGCCGTGCGAGCACGTCGTTCTGGCCGAGGGCCATGTGCTTGACCCTCCCGCCGGCGATCAGCATCGCATCGGGCTCCGCCCAGCGGGCGATCGCGTCGGCGATCTCGTCCAGTTCGGCCAGCGACTTCGGCAGCTGCAGCAGCACGAGCCGGGTGCCGGAGAGCAGGCTCTCGTCGAGTTCATGCTGTGCGAAGGCCGGATTCTCCAGATCGTCCGCTTTGTCACCGGCGTGTCCAGGTGCGGCGCGCCGCGCAGCATCCGTTCCGTCTGTGATTCCCAGCGTGGCGGCGTTGCGCGCCAGCGCGCGCCGGCCGGTCACCAGGTCCTGATGCACGCGGATGCCGCGCATCCCCGCATCCGCGAGAGCGAGCGTGATCGCACCGTAGGCGTCGCCGATGACGGCGATCTCGTCACCGGGGATGCCGCTCGCGAGCGCCTCGCGCACGAGCAGCTCGTCGGTGGCATCCCAGGCCTGCAGGTTCGGCGCCTCCACGTCGGGCGCGCGGCGCAGGCGCGTGAAGTCGAACTCGGGCACCCGCTCAGCGTATCCGGCCGCGACCGGAGGCCTCTTGACTTCGTTCAAGTTAGATGGTTACTTAGTCAAGTAACTAACCACCTAACCGGAGGCGACGTGTGATCGACGAAGGCAGGCCGCTGTTCCTCCAGATCGCGGAGGCGATCGAAGGGTCCATCCTCGACGGCACGCTCGCCGAGGACGGGCAGGCCCCGTCGACCAACGAACTCGCCGCGTTCTACCGGATCAATCCGGCCACGGCCGCGAAAGGCGTCGCCATGCTGACGGACAAGGGCATCCTGCTCAAGCGCCGCGGGATCGGCATGTTCGTCGCTCCCGGCGCTCGCGCCATCCTGCTCGCCGAGCGTCGCACCGCCTTCGCCGAGAAGTACATCGACCCCCTCATCGCCGAGGCCCGCACGCTGGGACTCGGCCCTGACGACCTGACCGCACTGCTGCAGGAGCGCGCCGCAGCATCCACCGAAGGGAGCTCCTCATGACCACAGTCATCGACGTGCAGAACCTCACCAAGCAGTACAAAGACAAACTCGCCCTCGACAGCGTCTCGCTGAGCATCGAGGAGAACACGATCTACGGCCTGCTCGGCCGCAACGGCGCCGGCAAGACGACGCTCATGTCGATCCTCACCGCGCAGAACTTCGCCAGTTCCGGCGAGGTCCGCGTCTTCGGCGAGCACCCCTACGAGAACACCGGGGTGCTCAGCCGGGTGTGCTTCGTGCGCGAGAGCCAGAAGTACCCCGACGACTCCACCCCCACCCACGTGTTCCGCGCGGCCAGGCTGTTCTTCCGCAACTGGGACCAGGAGTTCGCCGAACGCCTGATCGACGACTTCCAGCTGCCGATGCGCACTGCGGTCAAGAAGCTCTCCCGCGGGCAGACCTCGGCGGTGGGAGTGATCATCGGACTGGCCTCGCGCGCCGAGATCACCTTCTTCGACGAGCCCTACCTGGGGCTCGACGCCGTGGCCAGGCAGGTGTTCTACGACCGGCTGATCGAGGACTACGCGGAGTTCCCGCGCACGATCATCCTGTCGTCGCACCTGATCGACGAAGTCGCGAGCCTGCTCGAGAAGGTGATCGTCATCGACGGCGGACGGATCCTGCTGAACGAGGACACGGATGCCGTGCGCGGTCGCGCCACGACGATCGTCGGCGACGCGACGAAGGTCGACGCCTGGGTGCGGGGCCGCGAGGTCATCCATCGCGAGGGTCTGGGACGCGTGGCATCCGTGACCGTGCTCGGCCACCTCGACCCCGCCGAGCGCGCGGCGGTCAAGGAGGACGGTCTCGATCTCGTGCCCGTCTCGCTGCAGCAGCTGATCGTCCGCCTCACCCAGAACGCCGCATCGCCGGCATCCGATTCCGCCGCACTCGCCGAGGAGGTCCGCTGATGCGACGCACGCTCAACGTGGTCAGGCTCCAACTGATCAACAGGTACACCTTCATCTGGATTCCGCTGATCATCCTGGCCAGCGCCGTGCTGGTGTCGGTGGTCATCTACGCGCTGATCCCCGTCGACACGCCGAAGTACGGTGGCGGCAGCCAGGCCCCGCTCTGGATCTATCTGGCCGTCGGCATCTCGGCGATGACGTCGACCTTCCCCTTCTCGCAGGCCATCAGCGTCACGCGCCGGGAGTTCTTCCTCGGCTCGATGGTCGCCGCAGCGATGAGCAGCGCGCTGATGGGCATCCTGTTCATCATCGGCGGCGGTATCGAGCTGCTCACGCATGGATACGGTGTGAACGGCTGGGTCTTCCACCTGCCGTGGGTCTGGGAGGCCGGGCCGATCGGCGCCTTCACGGTGTACTTCACGCTGGCGCTGCTCTTCTTCGTCATCGGCTTCACGTCGGCGACGATCTTCAAGCGCTGGGGGCCGCTCGCCCTCACCGTCGTCGGCATCGTGCTGGTGGCCGCTCTGGCAGGAGCGGCGCTCCTGATCACCCGCCTCGAGCAGTGGGGACAGGTGTGGGAAGGCATCATGCAGCTCGGCGCCTTCGGCCTGGCACTGTGGGGACTGGTGGTCACCGTCGGGTTGATGGTCGTCTCGTTCCTCACCATCCGCCGGGCGATCCCGTAGCGTCAGGCGCCTTCCTGCACCGGATGGATCTCATCGGCGACGAGGCCGTGCGCCTCCCGGTGCACGGTGATCGCAGCCTCCGCATCGGGCGCGTCGACCAGGCAGAAGATCTTCCCGCCCGCTTCGTCGACCCAGTACTGCAGGTAGTTCACGTCGTGCTCGCCCTGAGTGGCGAGATCGGCGGCGTGCGCTTTGGCGACATCCTCCATGCTCACGGCGTCGCCGAGCGTGTGGACATCCATGTACAGCGGCATGATCGCACTCCCCTTCGTGATGGCCGCCCCAGCGGCTCGATGCGACGGATGGTACGCCCCTCCATGAGCCGCGCGGAATAGGGCGAATCCCGTAGGGAGAACACGCTCCCGGATGCCGGATACTTGTGCGCATGGCCTCATCGTTGACCGTCATCGACCACATCCTGCCGACCGCCCCTCTCGGCGCGGTGAACCCGCTTCCCGCTGTGGCTGCGATGCCGCAGGCGCCCTATGAGGCGTCGACCGACGGGCTGCCGGCGCGGATCGCCCGCGGCATCCGATATGGGCAGGTGACGAGCATCCACCCCTACCTGCTGCAGGACCAGTATGGCCGTTCGCGGTCCGAGGCGCCGATGCGCCTCGCGGTGCTCGAGAACGAGCACCTGCGTGCGGAGTTCGCCCTGGATCTCGGCGGCCGGCTGATCGGGCTGGTCGACAAGGCCACCGGCCGTGACCTCGTCTATCGCAACGAGATGCTGCAGCCGGCGAACCTCGCGCTGCGCAACGCCTGGTTCTCGGGCGGCGCGGAGTGGAACATCGGCATGCGCGGGCACTGGCCGCTGACGTGCGACCCTCTCTACGCCGCCGCGCTGACCGGACCGGACGGCGAGCCCGTGCTGCGGATGTGGGAGTACGAGCGCGTGCGCGGTCTGATCGTGCAGATCGACGCGACTCTCGCTGCCGACGCCCCGGCGCTGCACGTGCACGTGCGGGTGCACAATCCGAAGGATGCCGAGGCCGGCATGTACTGGTGGACCAACATCGCGGTGGCGCAGTCGGCAGGCAGCCGGGTGTTCGCCCCGGCGACGACCGCCTACAGGACCGACTACGACGGATCGCTGAAGGCCGTCGATTTCACTGTTGACGACGCGTCGCGCCCGGCGGCGGCACCGGCCGCGGCGGACTACTTCTTCGACATCCTGCCGAGCGAGATGCCGTGGATCGCGGCATTGGATGCCGGAGGCGCCGGGCTCGCGCACGTCTCGACCGTCCCGCTCACCGGTCGCAAGCTGTTCGTCTGGGGTGACACCACCGGAGGACGGCGCTGGTGCGACTGGCTGGGTGGTGCGACCGGCGAGTACTTCGAGATCCAGGCCGGCCTCGCCACCACGCAGTACGAGCATCTGCCGATGCCCGGCGGGGCGACGTGGGAGTGGACCGAGACGTTCCTGCCGGTGCAGGTCGACGCCGGGTTCGAGGGCGAGTGGACGGACGCGACCGCAGCCGTCGGCGCGGTGGTGCGCGGCGCGTACGGGGAGCTCGGATCAGCCGGTCTCGACCGCCTCTCGGCGGTGGCGGATGCGGAGCCAGGCACGCTGCTGTCGACCGGATCGCCGTGGGGCGCGCTGGAGCAGGAGCTCGCCGCCTGGGCGGGCGAGATGTTCGACGGGCTGCCCGGGGTGCGGTTCTCGCGCGACGGTGCCGAAGGCGCCTATTGGGCGGAGCTGCTCGATGCGGCGTCGGAAGTCACGGATGAAACGGATGCCGCGCGGCGCGCCACGGGCGGACACGCCGGCCCCATCACGGACGATCCGTCGAATCCCGCGGACGCGCAGGACACCGGGCCAGCGCACGCGCCCGCCGCGTCGGAGATCACAGACGAAACGGATGCCGCAAGGCGCGCCACGGGCGGACACGCCGGCCCCGACACGGATGATCCGTCGATTCCACCGGCCTCGTACGTCGCCGGCGCGAGCTGGGACCGGCTGCTCGCAGCATCCGCTCCGTCGTGGCAGGTCGCGTACCACCGTGCCGTCATCGCGCACGCGGCGGGCGATCTCGACCGGGCGCTCGCACTGTATGCGGAGTCCGAGGCGCAGCATCCGACCGCCTGGGCCGCGCGCGGTGCCGCGCAGGCGCAGCAGGCGAGAGGCGACGACGCGATCGAAGCATTCGAGCGGGCGTACGGGCTGGCGCCCGACAGCATCCCGCTCGCGCTCGAGTTCGGCGCGATGCTGCTGGCCGCGGGACGGAGCCGCCGGTTGCGCAGTCTGCTCGACGGGCTGTCGAACGACGTCGCCGAGCTCGGGCGCTTCCGTGTGCTCGCCGTGCAGGCAGCCCTGGCTTCCGGTGACCGCGTCGAGGCCGGGCGCATCCTCGAGGCCGGCTTCGAGGTGCCCGACCTGCGCGAGGGCGAGCTGAGCATGTCCGCGCTGTGGCACGAGGCGTTCCCGGGCCGGCCGGTTCCCGCGCAGTACGACTTCGAGATGGCGCCGGAGGCCTGAGGCGCCTGAGACCCTCGGATCCTGAGCGAGCGAAGCGAGACGAAGGGCGTTGGCGTCCTTCGTCTCGTCGCGGGCGCTCCTCGCTCAGGAGCCGGAAGGCGCGCTCCCGGACCCTGAGCGGGCGCCAGGGAGGATGGTCAGATCGTGTCGTCCGCCGCGACGATGTCGAGCTGCCAGGCCCGGCCGTCCGGGTCGGAGCGGTCGTGAGCCTCTTCGGCTGCACGGATCTCCCGTGACAGCCGCTCGGTGAGCGCGGTGAACTCCGCCTGCGTCAGGCGCAGGTTGTTGACCATGAGAGTGCCGTGCTGGCCGTGCTCCTCGTCGGTCAGCGTCGCGACAGCATGCGCGACCACGCGCTGCATCAGCGCGGCATGATCCTCGGCGAGCGCCGCGACGACGGCGTTGCCGAGCGCGATGTCCTCGTCGTTCGCCGCCGCCCCGATGTTCAGGGATTCCTTGATCGGGGTCCACACCCGGTCCCGGCCGTCACGCGCCTGCTCCGGCGCCTCGACGATCAGCCCTGCATCGGCCATCACCCGCAGGTGGAAGCTGATCTTGTTGGCGGGCTGACCGAGCTCGTCGGCGATGTCAGCCGCGCGCAGGAACTCCTTCTTCGCGAAGACCCGCATCATGTCGCGGCGCAGCGGATTGGCGAACACCTTGAGCATCGCCGTCGTCATGGTCCGCGACGTACGTTCCTCCTGCTCAGCCATGCCCGCAGTCTACTCAGAGAAAATTGCGCGATTCTACTTGCGCAACTTTATTTGTGGGTTTAGATTCATCCTCATGACCTCCCTCTGGCGCAATCTGCAGTACGTCTCGTGGCTCGTGAGCGACACGAGCAAGGGACTCGCCGCCGCACTGTTCCGGTTCGCCGTCCCGCTGATCGCGCTGTTCGTCACGAACGACCCCGCCCAGGCCGGCATCATCGGCGGCGTCGGCGTGGCCGTGAGCGTGTCGCTCACGCTGTTCGGCGGCGTGCTCGCCGACCGGCACCGCCGCATCACGCTGATGGTCCTGGGCGCGTCGCTCGGCATCGCGCTGTCGCTCGCGTTCACGCTGCTCGCCCTCGGCGATGCGCTCACCTTCGGCACCCTGCTCCTCCTCCAGGTGCTCCTCGCCGCCCGCGCCGGACTGTTCGACCCGTCCGGCGAGGCGGCGCTGAAGGATCTCGTCTCGGCTGACACGATGGGCCGCGCGCAGGCCGCGAACCAGGCGCGGGATGCCGCGCTGCAGCTCGCCGGCGGACCGATCGGTGGCGCACTGCTGGTCGTCGGCGGGTGGCTGGTCGGCGCCGTCATGGCCGTGTGCCAGCTGGTCTCGGCGATCGCGGCGGCGCTGATCCCTCGGCTGCGTGGCGCGGCCGCGTCGGAATCCACAGACGAAACGGATGCCACAGGGCATGTCTCCCCGGAACACGCCGGCCCGGTGACCGACGGTCTGCAGATTCCGACGTCGGATGCCGCACCCCAGGCATCCGGTCCCAAGCCCAATGCCCTCCGCGAGATCCGCGAGGGATTCGCCTGGCTGTTCTCGCGTCCCGACCTGCGCGGCGTGCTGCTGATCACGACGGTGATCAACCTCGGCATCAACACTGTGATGACGACGATCGTCTACTCGCTGCAGCAGGACGGGCAGTCTCCGACGACGATCGGCTGGCTCAGCGCCGGCATGGGCGTGATGATGCTCGCCGGCGCGCTGATGGCGACGCCCCTGGTGAGCCGGATCGGCGCCGGCAAGCTGATGATCATCGGCCTGATCCTGCTGACGATCGGCGCCGCCGCGACGATCCTCACCCGTGAGCCGTGGGGGATCGTGCTGGTGATGGCCGTGCCGAGCCTGCTGCTCGCACCGTTGAACGCGGGCCTCGGGGGCTATTTCATGGTCGCGACGCCGTCGGAGGTGATGGGCCGGGCCGCCAGCGCGTCGGCCGTGTTCGGCATGGGCGCGATGCCGCTGGCTCCGCTGATCGCCGGCTTCGGGCTGTCCTTCCTCGGACGCACCGGCACCATCACCATCGGCGTCGCACTCTGCGTGATCGCCAGCGCCATGGCGGTCACGAGCCGCTCGCTGCGCTCGCTGCCCGCCGAGGCCGGCTGGGCCGCGCACGCCGCGAAGTTCACGGATGCCGGCCGGGTTCCGGCATCCGTCCGCTGAGTCCGCCCGTCACACCTGCAGGCACGATTCACGGCCGTAGACCCGGATGCCGCGGATCTGCCTGCATCCGTTGCGTCCGCCTGCAGACGTGACGGGGTCAGCCGGCTTCAGACGGTCTCGTCGCCGGCCAGCAGGTGCACCTGCCAGAGCGGTGCATCCGGGTTCTCTCGGTTCGCGACCGTGAGCTCCTCGATCCGGGTGCGGAAGTCGTGCACCAAGGTGCGGAACTCGGCCTCCGTGAGCCGCGCGTTCATGAACATGAAAGTGCTGTGCGCATCGTCCTCGCCGGAGTGCGCACTGTGGAACGCGTTGACCCGGCGCATGAGGTCGAGGTGGTCGTCGTCGAAGCCCCGAGCGATGGCGGCGTCGAGTTCGGGATCGCCGGTCGCGCCGACGGTCATCGTCCCGGGGATGGCTTGCCAGACCCGGTCGCGGCGGTCGCGCGCGTGCTCGGGAGCCTCGCGGATCAGCCCGGCTTCGCCGAGGACTCGCAGGTGGAAACTGACCTGATTCGCGGGCAGCTCGAGGTCGGCGGCGAGGTCCGCCGCGCGCGCGAAGTCGCGTGCGGCGAGCCGGCGCAAGATGCTGCGCCGCGTGGGATGCGCGACCGCCCGCAGCATTCCGAGCGACATGGCTGATACCGGATCACCCGGCTGTGGCTCGTCGACCATCTCCCCATGATAGACACCATCCATTGCGCACCGACTGTTGCGCAATGGATGGCGCGAAACTATGGTGAGTGCCATGAGCACACCGTCACGCCTCTGGTCGAACTCCCGCTACGTCACCTGGCTGGTCAGCGACACGGCGAAGGCGCTGGGCGGCGGGCTGGCCACGTTCGCCCTGCCGCTGATCGCTCTCCAAGTGACCGGCGAGCCCGCTCAGGCCGGCATCATCGGCGCCGTCGGCATGGTGGTCATCCTGTTCGCCTCGCTCTATGGCGGCGTGCTCGCCGATCGGCACGACCGCGTGCGACTGATGGTGATGGGAGCTGGTATCGGTGGCGCACTGATCGCGGGGATGACCGTGCTGATCGTCACCGGCTCCTTGAACTTCGCGGTGTTGCTCGGCGTCGAGATCGTGCTGTCCACCTTCTACGGATTGTTCGACATCGCCGGAGAGTCCGTGCTGAAAGACATCGTT
The DNA here is from genome assembly GCF_009758255.1 of Microbacterium sp. MAH-37. GTDB lineage: Bacteria > Actinomycetota > Actinomycetes > Actinomycetales > Microbacteriaceae > Microbacterium. The sequence continues at coordinate 119,386 of NZ_WSEN01000004.1, read as the reverse complement.
CCTGCCGACGCGCTCGGCCGAGCGCAGGCGGCCAACCAGGCGCGCGACGCGATCCTGCGCCTCGGTGCGACACCGCTCGGCGGCGTGCTGCTCGCCACCGGCGCCTGGTTGATCGGAGTCGCGATGCTCGTCAGCTCGGCGGTCGAGGCCATCGCCGCGGTCGCGCTCGGGCGGATGCGGCGCACCGACCGCATCTCGTCCCGTTCCGCGGTTCCTGATCGACGAACCGAGCGACGAGACGACGAGGGGTCGACGACCGCGGTGACGGCGAGGTCGGGCGCGCTCGCCGAGATCCGCGAGGGGGTGAGCTGGCTGATGCGCCGACGGGATCTGCGGCCGATCCTGTTCACCATGACGGCTGTGAACCTGGGGTTCAGCACGGCCACCACGACGATCATCTATCTGCTGCAGCAGCGAGGCGAGTCGCCGGCCGTGATCGGTCTGCTCGGCTCCGCGATCGGCGCGGCGACGCTGATCGGGGCGCTGCTGGCGACTCCGCTGGTCTCCCGCGTACGCGCCGGCACCATCACGATCGTCGCGCTGGTCCTGCCGGTGGCGACCGTCGGGATCCTGCCCTTCACCGACTCCGTGCCAGTGATGATCGCAGCCCCGGCGATCGCCCTGCTGTTCACTCCGCCACTGAACGCTGCTCTCCTCGGCTACTCGATGGTCGCGATCCCGACCGAACTCGTCGGGCGGGTGCGCAGTGCGATGACGGTGATCGTCAGCGGAGCGATGCCCCTCGCGCCGCTGATCGCCGGTGCGGGCCTTTCGACGGTCGGTCCCGCGGTGACGCTCGGCATCGCCGCGCTTCTCTGCGCGGCGACCTTCGTGTTGGCGCTGTGCACCCCCGCGCTGCGCTCGCTGCCCGCCGAGGCCGGCTGGGCCGCGCACGCCGCGAAGTTCACGGATGCCGGCCGGGTTCCGGCATCCGTCCGCTGAGCCGGCCTGCCCGCGTCAGGCCGTCATGCCCCGCCAGATCACGTCGAGCGCGGACCGCAGCCGGGCGCGGGTGTCCTCCGCCGACAACGACTCCCCTCGGACCACGATCTGGTAGTACGCCACCCCGGCGATCGCATCGAAACAGGCCTCGACGTCGAGATCGGCACGCAGGATGCCGCGCTCGACGCCCGCGCGGAGCGCGCTCTCCAGCGGCACGCGGCGCCGCGCGACGTGCGAGCGCCAGTACGCCCGCTGCAGTGCACGATCGGCCATCACCAGCCGGATGCGCTGCCGGAACCTCTGCTCGGAGTAGCCGGCGGCGTCGGCCGGGTCCATCAGCCCGGCGAACACCGCCTCGCGCAGGTCCACGTCCGCGGGATACGCCTCGGGAACGGTTCGCCCGACATCGAGCGCTGCGGCGATCAACACGGTCAACGACTCCCATCTCCGATACAGGGCCGCCCTGCTCACCCCGCTGCGCGCGACGATCCGGGAGACGGTGACCTGCTCCTCCGCATCGATGAGCTCCAGGGTCGCCGCGATGATCTGCTGATCGATGTCCTCGTCGCGCGGGCGACCGGGGCCGCGCCGCACCGCGACCCCCTCCGTCACGAGCGTGCTCACGACGCGAGCGCCCTCTCCCGAAGGCGTGCGATCGTGGCGTCCGAGAGTCCGGCGTCGCGCAGCGGCTGCAGCGGGTCGCCGTGCCGCTCGCGCAGCTCGCCGAGCATCCGCCGCATCGACACCGACATGTCGCCCTCGGCCAGTGCGTTCCCGCCGAGCCGTTCCAGGTCCATCCCCAGACTCGCGAGCAGCGGCCCCATGACCGAGCTCGTGCGAGTCATGATCGCCGGCATGTTCGGCGCGGTCCGCGCGTAGTCGACGACGATGTCGTCGTCGGAGGCGCCCAGCGCGAGCAGCAGCGCTGCCGCGAGCACGCCGGTCCTGTCCCGGCCGGCAGCGCAGTGGAAGGCCGTCGCCCCCGGCGCATGCGCGATCACGTTCAGCGCCGAGACCAGTTGCCCCGAGGCGTTCTCGACCATCGCGACGTACATCTCGCCCATCGACTCATGGGTGAGCGCGACGCCCTCGCGCATGGGACCGCGCACATCGGACATCAGCGGGAGGTGGTGGTACGAGACGGCGCGTGCCCCGAGAGGGCCGCGCCCGGTGATCAGGGCCTCGTCCGTGGAGCGCAGGTCGATCACGGCCGTCAGGCCGTCGCTCAAGAGGGCGTTCGCAGCATCCGTCGTGACGAGCGACAGGTCGTCGGCGCGGACCGCCAGGCCCTTCCGCAGGACGCCGCCGTCGATCGGGATCCCTCCGAGATCGCGCAGATTCACCGGTGCGCTGAGCACGATGTCGATGGTGGCCGTGGTCATGTGATCCTCCTCCGGATCAGGGCGCTGCCCTGGTCGATCGCCGTGACGAGCACGATGATGCAGATGATGATGGCGCTGAGATGTCCGTAGTCGTACATCCGCATCGCCGTGGTGAGTTCGAGGCCGATGCCTCCGGCACCCACGAGGCCGAGGATCGTCGCACCTCGCACGTTGCCCTCGAAGAGCAGCAGCGTGTACGAGACGAGCAGGGGCGCGGCCTGCGGCAGGATGCCGTACTGGATGACCTGCCTGGGCGAGGCACCGACCGCCTGCATCGCCACGATCGGCCCTTGATCGGCCGACTCCATCGCCTCGGCGAAGATCTTGCCGATCGAGCCGATCGACCCGAGCGTCATCGCCAGGATGCCGGCGAACGGTCCCAGTCCGACCGCGGAGACGAACATCAGCGCGAAGACGAGGTCGGGGACGGAGCGGATGATGTTCATCATCCAGCGCGACGGATAGTACAGCCATTTCGGGGCGATGTTCGACGCTGCGCCGAACGCGATCACCAGTGACAGCACCGCTCCGAGCACGGTGCCGACGATCGCCATCTGCAGCGTCTCGACGAGCAGGCGCAGGATCACGTCGAAGTGCGAGAAGTCCGGCGGGAACAGCCGGGACAGGAACTCGCCCATGTTCACAGCGCCCTCGCCGAGCTTGACGAAGTTGAACTCGGCGCCGGCTGCCGACCAGATCAGCACGATGACGGCGATCGGCAGCCCGATCAGGAACCGGGTGCGCGGCAGATGCACCGCGCTCTCCAGCCTGTGCCGCTGCGCAGCGGACAGCTGCGGGCGATCGGCACGCGTGCGGCCGCGGGGCTCAGCGGTCGTCGTCATCACGGTCCTCCTCGTCGTAGAGCGTCGCGAGCACGCCGGCATCCAGTCGCGATGTCGCGTCGGAGACGACCATCTCGCCGTGCCGCAGGCCGACGATCCGGTCGCTGTGCGCGAGCGCGAGCGGCAGCACGTGCAGGCTGACGAGCACGGGGATCCCGTCCTCCGCGGCGATGCTCCGCAGCAGGCTCAGCACCGAGTCGGCGAGCTTCGGGTCGAGCGATGCGACGGGTTCGTCGGCGAGGATCAGCCTGGGCCGCTGCATGAGCGCCCTGGCGATCGCGACCCGCTGCTGCTGCCCTCCGGACAGCGAGCGTGCCGGCTCTGACGCCTTGTACGCGATCCCGACCCGGTCGAGCAGCTCCATGGCACGGCGCCGCTGGGCGCCGGTGAAGCCGCCGACGAGGTTGAACGGACCCGCGCCGTGCAGGGCCCCGGTGAGCACGTTGGTGAGCACGCTCAGCCGCGGGATCAGATTGAACTGCTGGAACACCTGACCAACATCGGACCGCAGCGTGCGCAACTGTCCGTGTCGCAGGTTGGTGACGTCGTGCCCGGCGACCCGCACAGTGCCGGCGCTGATCGGGGCGAAACCGGTCAGGCTGCGCATCAGCGTGGACTTCCCCGACCCCGATGCGCCGAGCAGAGCCACGGTCTCGCCGGGGAACAGGTCGAGGTCGACGCCGTCGAGCACCGTGGTCTCGCCGTAGTCCACGCGCAGCCCGCGCACCGTCACCAGAGGCAGTGACTGCCGGATCTCCGCTGTCGTGGGCACTTTCGCGGGCTCGGTGACCGCGTTCGCGGCGTCCGCCGTCACGCTCATTTCAGGTCCTTGAGTTCGACGCCGGCCACCGAGGCGATCTCGGCGAACGAGGCGAACAGGTCCTTCTGCGGTTCGACGACCTGCTCCGCTGCCGCGAAGGAGCCGAAGGCGCCGAGCTGCTCGGCGTTCTCGGGAGTGAACACGGCGGCGATGCCCTTCTCGATCGCGGCGCGCGTGTCGTCGTCCAGCGACTGCCGCCCGAGCACGGCGCCCTGCACAGCCATCGACGGGCTCTCGCCGACCGCGCGCCACTCGCCGTCCTCGAAGGGGAACATCGGCTTGCCCAGTTCGGTGAGCATGACAGCAGTGCACGCGGCATCCACCTGCCCCTGGGCGAGCGCGGCAAAGCTGCCCTCGTGCCCGCCGGCGAAGATGGCCTCGTAGTCCTCGTCCCGCTCCAGGCCAGCCTCGTGCAGCATGTACACCGGCATGAAGTAACCCGAGCTGGAGGCCTGGTCGGCGAACGCCACGGTCTTGCCCTTCAGATCCTCGACCTTCTGCACCGGCGAGTCGTCCAGGACCACGCAGGTCGAGACCGGCTTGCCGTCGCCCTTGAAGGCGACGAGGGCGTCAACCTCACCGGTGTTCACCGCCAGCGCCGACGGGAAGCCGCTCATGATCCCGATGTCCACGTGGTCGGAACGGATCGCCTCGACGACGCTGAGATAGTCGGGCACGTCGGTGACCTCCACCTTCCGGCCAGTCTCCTTCTCGAGCATGTCGGCGAACGCCTCGATGGGGTTCTCCGCGGTGGGATCCTCCCCGACGGGGAGGGTGGCGATCGTGATCGGGGCGTCCGGGTCGGACGGTGCCGCCTCGGCGCTGCCCCCGGAGCATCCGGTGAGGGCGAGCGCGGCGACGCCGAGGAGTCCGACCGCAGGCAGGGTGTAGCGACGCATGATGACCTTTCGGGGGAAGGAGTTCCGGGATTCCGAGAACACCGGTATTCCAACTCCCGAAGGTGACGAGGAATTAGGAGACCTCCGTACCTCGAATCGAACGCTCCATGAACGTCAGGTGACGGCGGTCAGTCGGCCGCGCCGCCGAGATCGTCGAGCAGCTGCACCGCGGCGCGCGCGTACTCCCCGATCCACCTGTCGTGGATGCGCTTGATGGGCAGCGGGGCGAGCATGAGCCGCCGCTCGCGGCCGCGCCTCTCTCCGATGACGAGGTCCGCGCGCTCGAGCACCCTCAGGTGCTGCAGCACGGTCGTGCGGTCGAGCTCCGGGAAGCAGGCGCACAGCTCGCCGGTGGTCCGTGGCGACTCTCGCAGCCGATCCAGCATCCGCCGCCTCACCGGCGCGGCGAGCGCCTTGAAGACGAGATCGTCACTGTCGGAATCGGATGACACGTTGTAATCTTATAACATGTCCGAGAACGAAACTCCCCTGAACACCCTCTCCTTCACGGTGTCGGGCCGCGTCGCGCGTCCGGCCGCCGAGGTGTACGAGGCGGTCGCCGATCCGGCGCAGCTGTCGCGATACTTCACGACCGGGGGCGCCCGCGGGCGCCTCGAGGCCGGCGCCGATGTCACGTGGGACTTCGCCGACTTCCCTGGCCGGTTCCCCGTCGAGGTCGTCGAGTCCGTGCCGCACGAGCGGATCGTCATCGAATGGGATGCCGCACCCGACTCGACTCCCACGGGACGGACGCGCACCACGTTCACGTTCACCCCGATCGACGAGGGCGCACGCACGCTCGTCACCATCACCGAGGAATCGTGGAGCGCGACGGATGCCGGCGCCAAGAGCGCCTTCGGCAACTGCGAGGGCTGGACCGGCATGCTCGCCGCGCTGAAGGCCTGGGTCGAGCACGGCATCAACCTGCGCGACGGCTTCTACGCCTGAGGCGGGTCATCGGCACCCCGCGCCCCGACCGGCATCCGCCCCGTCGCGCATCGCGCCCCCTCTGCGTTCCGGTCTCACTCGATGCGGGTGTGCGCGGCCATGCACCCGCATCCGTTGAGACCGGAGCATCCTGGGCACCCGCATCCGTTGAGACCGGAGCGGGACGGGCGCTCAGTCCTTCGGGTACGCCACGTACGCGAACGAGCGCGAGTCCGGTGCCCAGCTGTTCACGTTGATCGTGCCCTGCCCGCCGAGCAGGGGGATGCGGGCGAGCGGCGTGCTCCAGCGCGCGGTGTCGACGACGACGAGCGAGACCGGCAGGTCGGCCGGATGCCCCTCGGTGCCCGCCGGGTACTCCAGGTAGACGGCGCGCGTGCCATCGGGCGACAGGTGCGGGAACCAGTCCACCGTGTCGCTGCGATGCACTCGCTCGACCTCGCCGCGCGCGATACGCGCGAGCTGGGCGTACCCCCACCGCTCGGTGTTGAAGTACAGCCAGTGGCCGTCCGGCGACCACTCCGGCCCGTCGACGTGCCCTGGCCCGGTGTCGACGACGGTCACGCGACCGCCGGATGCCGGGATCAGCGCGAGCCGTCCCGGTCCTGATCCGTCCATGCGCACGAAGGCGAGCAGCTCGCCGTCCGGTGAGATCCCGTGCAGGTAGTGGCGGACGCCGTCCTCACCGGTGATGCGGGCGACCTGGCCACCGCTGAGCAGCCCGCGGTAGATGTGGCCGTCCTCGGCCGAGAGGTACACGGCGGGTCCCGCCGGGTCGAGGACGTGGTCGTTGTTGATCGGCGGCAGCCCAGCGAACGCGATCGGATGCGGTTCGGCATCAGGTCTCAGCCGCCACAGCATCCCCTCGCCGTTCAGGTACAGGCTTCCGTCGCGTCCCCAGTTGGGCGCTTCGAACAGGACCTTGTCGGATGTCGCGACAGGGCGCGACTGCGCAGCATCCAGGTCGTGGATCTTGACCTCGCAGCGCTGGCCCTCTGCAAGAACGCGGTAGTCCGGCATCCGATGCCTCCTGTCCCGTGGTCAGGATAGACCCTTCAGGTCAGATGATTGAATGTGCGTGAGTTGATTTGTTGAGATCACTAACGATCATGCCTACACTTCGGGAAAGCCCATTCCCACTTCAGGAGGCCGATGATGTCCCCCCTTGAACTCCCCCGTCGCTCGTTCCTCGCCCTCCTCGGAGCCGGCGCACTGGTCGCAGCCGGCACGCAGCCCGCCGCGGCGAGCAGCGGCCGCGGCAGCCTGTTCACCGCTGCGTCCGATGACCCGCTCGCCGCGCTCATCGAACGGCGCCGGATCATGCTCGCCGGCGACGGCAGCGCGGCCTCCATCCCCGCACTCGCGGAGGTGCTGAAAGACATGAGCGCTGCGGCCGCGGCCAGCTGGCAGGGCATGGTTCGCCCCGCGACCGCGCCCGGCATCTGGGCCGATCTGCCGCTGACGACCGTGACGGGCACCGCGCGCTCGGGCAACATGGGCGTCACGTTCGACCGGCTGTTCGGTCTCGCGCTCGCACATGCCACCGCCGGAGTCGACCAGTACGGCGACGCGACCCTGGCATCCGACATCTCCGACGCACTCGCCTGGCTGAGCGTCAACGTGTACGCCCCGGGCAAGTCGCCGGTCGGCAACTGGTGGTTCTGGGAGATCGGCGTGCCGCGCAAGGCCGCCGACATCCTGGTCCTGCTGCACGGATCCGTGCCCGCCGAGGTGCGCACCGCACTGATGGCCGCCGCACGCTACTTCACGCCCGACCCGAACTGGCGCGGCCGGGGCACGAGCTTCGCCGAGACCGGCGCGAACCGCACCGACAAGTCGCTGTCCTGCATCCTCCGCGGCGCTCTGGACGGGCGCCCGGACGAGATCGCGCTGGCTCGCGACGCCCTCAGCGACACCGTGCGCGCCGGCAGGAACAGCGTGTTCGGCTACGTGACCAGCGGCGACGGCTTCTACACCGACGGCTCCTTCGTGCAGCACACCTATCTGCCCTATGTCGGCACCTACGGCGTGGTGACGCTGGGCGGCATCGCCGAGATCTTCGGCCTGCTCGGCGGCAGTCCATGGGATGTCACCGATCCGAAGAAGTCGGTGCTCCTCGACGCCGTGGAGGCCGCATACGCCCCGTTCATCTGGAACGGTCGGATGATGGACGCAGTGCGCGGCCGGGCGGTCTCACGGCAGAAGGCCCCGGACTACGTCGACGGCGCGGCGGCCCTCACCGCGATCCTGCTGCTGGCGCCCGGCGCCGGTGAGCCCTATCGCACTCGCTACCTGTCGCTGGTGAAGGGCTGGCTGCAGCGCTGCGACGAGACGCTGTTCGGCCTGCCTTCGCAGACCGTCGCGAAGTCGCTGCTGGTCACGTCCGCGCTCGCGGACGCCTCGATCGAGCCGGCCGCCGCGCCGGTGTACACGAAAGCGTTCGGCGACCAGGACCGCCTCGTGCACCACCGTCCGGGCTTCAGCTCCGTGGTGAACGTCTCGTCGAAGCGGATCGGCCGTTACGAGTGGGGCAACAAGGAGAACAACGTCGGCTGGTACCAGGGCGACGGCCTGACGTTCTTCTACACTCCGGCCGATCCCGGCCAGTACAGCGCCGACTTCTGGCCGACGGTCGACCCGTACCGCCTGCCCGGGACCACGGTTACGGCAGAGCCGCGAGCGAACGGAGCCGCGGACGGCACCGGCATCCCGCGGGCGTACCAGGCGTTCGCGGGCGGTCTCGCGCTGGACGATCGCTGGGGCATCCAAGGCATGGACCACCTCAACCACAACCGCACACTCAGCGCGCGCAAGTCGTGGTTCTTCCTCGACGACAAGGTGGTCTGCCTCGGCGCGGCGATCGCCTCGACCACCGACTTCGACGTGTTCACCACCATCGAGAACCGCTCGTTCGCCCCCGGGTCGGTGACCGCCCTGCGCACCGACAACCGCAACCGCGAGATGGCGGCCGACGGAGACGCCGTGAAGGTGCGCCGCAACGTGCACATCCCCGGTCACGGTGGATACGTGTTCCTGCAGGGCGAGAACGTGAGCGGTGACATCGACGTGCGGATCGTGCGGCGCACCGGTGACTGGCGAACCGTCAACTCGGGCTCGGACACCGGCGGCGACGACGTGGCCAGGACCCGCGACTACGTCACGATCACCCACGCCCACGGCACGACCCCGACGGCAGGCGGCTACGCGTACATGGTGCTGCCGAACGTCGCGCACTCCGTCACGTTCACCGAGTCGGATGCCCCGACCGTGGCCGTGCTGGCCAACAACGCCACCGCGCAGGTGATCGGCGTGGCCGGGCAGGGACTCACCCTGGGCAACTTCTTCGGCGCCGGCTCGGCAGCCGGTGTGACGGCGAGCGGGCCATGCTCGGTCGCCGTGCGCACGGATGCCGGTCGCACGACGGTCGCCGTCTCCGATCCGAGCCGTACCCAGGCGACCGCCCGGATCGAGCTCGCGGATGTCAGCGGAACGGTGGTGGAGGGTGACGAGGGCGTCACCGTCGTCTCGGCCTCGCCGCTGACGCTGGAGTTCGCTCTCGACGGGCACGGCCACGCGAAGCGGGTCGTGCTGGGCTGACGGCTCGGGACAGCACGCATCGGGGGCGGGGTCATGACGACCTCGCCCCCGATACTTGACCCTGACACCGTGGGAGACGGGAGAACAGACACATGCTGTCCATCGGAGCGTTCGCACAGATCGGCCAGGTGACCCACCGCATGCTGCGGCACTGGGACACCGAGGGTCTGCTCGTGCCCGCCCACGTGGACGAGTTCAGCGGCTACCGCTCTTACGATCCGTCGCAGCTCGCGACGCTGCACCGGATCGTCGCACTGCGCCAGCTCGGGTTCGGGCTGGACGACGTCTCCTCGATCCTCGAAGAGGGCGCCTCCGCCGAACGGCTCGCAGAGCTGCTCGGCGAGCGTCGCGCCGAGGTCGAGGAGGAGCACCGGATCGCGGCCGCGCGACTCGTCGACGTGGAGCGGAGGCTCCGGCTCATCACCGAGGAGAACCACATGTCCCGTATCGAGACCATCGAGAAGTCCCTGCCCGCCGTCCGCCTCGCGGCACGCACCGCCGTCGCCCCGGACCAGCCGTCGGTCGGCCCGCTCGTCGGCCCCCTGTTCGATGCCGTGGCCGACGCACTCGCACCCACCGGTGCCCCGTTGAGAACCCCGATCGCCACATATGAGGCACGGGAGGACGGCACGCACATGGTGGTCGGCTTCGCGTACGCCGGTGACCCCGTCGAGGGCGTCGAGATCATCGAGCTGCCGGCCGTCGCATCCGCCGTCTGCGCCGTGCACCTCGGCACGATGGACGGCATCGCCGACAGCTGGATGGCGCTGCACGAGGAGATCCTGGGCCGCGGCTCCGTGCCCTCCGGCCCGTGCCGCGAGCTGTACCTGCGGTCGGAGTCCGAGGACCAGCGCGACTGGGTCACCGAGCTGCAGCAGCCCGTGGCATCCGCCTGACGGTTCTCTCCGCTCCGGTCGGCGCCGAGAGCGAACCACTTGCAGATGGCGGACGGATCGACGGATGGCGGACCGGAATCCGGCGTGTCGTCCGCCGGATGCAGATCGGTCCGCCATCTGCAAGGCCGCGGACGCCGGATGCCGGACGCCGGACGCCGGACGCCGGACGCCGGACGCCGGATGCCGGACGCCGGCCTACCGCAGCGGATCGAACGGCTTGATCGCCGGGTCGACGCGGCCGGTCACGATCTGCTCGGCGAGCAGCTTGCCGGTGACAGGGCCGAGCACGATGCCCCACATGCCGTGACCGCCGCCGACGTACACGTTGGGGGCCTTGGTCGCACCGACCAGCGGCAGCCCGTCGGGCGTGACCGGACGCGAGCCGACCCACTCGTCGTGACGGTCGTCGAGGTCGACGCCGGTGAACATCTCGCGCGCCTGCTCGATGATCGCCTGGATCCGGCGGTGCTGGAACGGCTCGTCGGGGCGACGGAACTCCATGGTGCCGGCGATGCGGAACCGGCCCTGGTACGGCGTGCACGCGATGCGCTGGTACGGCAGGTACACCGGATGCTCCTGCGTCTTCTCGGTCTCGACGGTGAAGGAGTATCCGCGGCCGGCCTGCACACGGGTGCGCACGCCGAGCTTGCGGGCCAGCTTCGGCATCCACGCGCCGGTGGCGATGACGACCGAGTCGGCCTCCATGCGCTCGCCGTTCGAGAGCAGCACCACGGGCTTGCGAGTGGATGCCACGTCCATCACCTCGAGGCCGGTGATCAGCGTCGCGCCCCGCGCGACCACGGCGGCACCGAGCGCCTCGACGTAGGGCGCCGGCTCGAGGAAGCGCTGGTTGTCGAGGCGGTAGACGACCTTCACGGCATCCGACAGCACCGGCGCGAGGTCGGTGGGCGTGTCGAGGCGCTCCATCGGCACGTCCTGTCCGTGCCGCACGACACCGGCGACCTCGTGCAGGAAGCCCTTGGAGTGCGCCTCCTCCTTGAAACCGATCACGAACGGACCCTCGCGTGTCCAGGCGTCGACGCCGCCGGCCTGCAACTCGTCGAACCCGGCGAGCGCGATCTTGTCGATCGGCGTGAGGTCGGCCATGGTCCTGTCCCAGGCCCTGTTCGTACCGTGGGCGGCGAACTGCGCGAGGAAGGTCCACAGCCCGGCATCCACCCGGAACGGCACGTGCAGCGCGGCATCCGGGTCGAGCAGGGCCTTCGGCCCGTAGGTCCACAGGGAGGGGTCCGCCAGCGGGATCGTCTTACCGGGGGTGAGCCAGCCGGCGTTCCCCCAGGACGAGCCGGCGGCGACGCCGACCCGGTCGATGACCGTGACCTCGACTCCGCGCTCCTGCAGATGCCAGGCGGTGGCGAGACCCACCATGCCCGCTCCGATGACGATCGACCGCGACATTGCGTACTCCTTCTCTCACCAGAGATTATGAGGATTCCGAGGACGTCTATGGAGGCTTGTCGAAGATTCTTCGTAGGATGCTGTTGAACCTGCCGGAAACTGCGCGTCGGAGCGAGGAACTGCCCATGCCGGAGATCGAATCCTCGGGACCCCTGGATGCCGTCGACCGCACGCTGCTGTCGGAGCTCAGCCGCAACGGCCGCATCTCGAACACCGAGCTCGCTGCGCGGGCCGGGATCGCCGAGTCGACGTGCCTGAAGCGGGTGCGCGCGCTGCAGGCCCGCGGGGTGATCGTGGGCTTCCACGCGGAGATCTCACCGGCGGCGATGGGACTGCACCTCGAGGCGCTGATCACCATCCGGCTGCACGCGCACGCCCGCGGAGACCTTCGCCGGTTCCAGGCCTACCTGGAGGATCTGCCCGCGACGCAGCGGGTGTACTTCCTCGCCGGCGATCGCGACTTCATGGTGCACGTCGCGGTGGCGGATGCCCCGGCGCTGCGCGAGCTGGTGTCCGACACGCTCAGCCTGCAGCCCGAGGTGGCGTCGACGAGCACGTCTCTGATCTTCGCGCAGGCCGCCGGCAAGCGCGGGCTGTAGCCGCATCCCCCTGTGGGGAATGTCGCGGATAGCCGCATCCGACGCCGGGAAGCGGCCAAAAGGGACATTCCCCAGGGCCGGAGGCCGCATTCAGTCCGCGATGCGGACCTCGTAGCCCAGGGCCTCCAGCTCGGCGCGGGCGGACTCCGGCGCCCCGGCATCCGTGATGATCGTCGAGAACAGCTCGGAATCGCCGACGGCGGCGAAGGTCTCGACGCCGATCTTCGACGAGTCTGCGACGATCGCGGCACGGCGCGAGCGCTCCGCCATGATGCGGTTCACGTCGGCTTCGGCCTCGTCGTGCGTGGTCGCGACACCGGCCGGCGACAGCCCGTTGATGCCGATGAACGAGATGTCCAGCCACAGCCCCTCGAGCAGCTGCGCGACGAAGGGCCCCACCAGTTCGTAGCTGCGCGAGCGGATGACACCGCCGGTCACCACGACCTTGATCTCGGGGCGCATCGCGAGCTGCGCCCCGATGTTCACCGCGTTGGTCACGACCGTCAGGCCGTGGTCGGCCAGGTCGTCGCGGGCGGCGAGTGCCGCGGCGATCGCCGTGGTCGTGGTGCCGCCGGACAGGCCGACGACCGACCCCGGCGCGACGAGAGCGGATGCCGCAGCCGCGATGCGCTCCTTCTCGTCGGTGCGCAGATGGCTCTTGTACCGGATCGGCAGCTCGTAGGCGACGGACTGCGCGACCGCCCCGCCGTGGGTGCGGGTGAGCAGCCGGCGCTCGGCGAGGCTGTCCAGGTCGCGTCGTGTCGTCGCGGCGGACGCCCCGAATCGTTCCACGAGCTCTTCGACGCTGACCTCGCCCTGCTCGCCGAGCACTTCGAGGATCGCGTTCAGACGGGCGGCGCGGTTCATGGGGTCTCCTTGGCGTCAGGCTCCAGGGCGAAAAGTCGCAGCATCCGCGCGGCCTCCGCGGCCACGGCATCCCGTGCCGGTGAGATGTACTTGCGCGAGTCGACGAGTCTCTCGTCGGCGGCGAGCCGCTCGCGCACCGCGCGGGTGAAGAAGCCGTTCAGGTGCGTCGAGACGTTGATCTTCGTCATGCCGGCTCGGACCGCGTCGGTGATGACGTCGTCGGGGACGCCCGACGACCCGTGCAGCACCAGCGGCACATCGGTCGCGTCCCGACCGCATCCCCGCAGCGCCTCGCGCAGGCGCAGGATGAGGTCGAGGTCGAGGGATGCCGAGCGGTCGAGCATCGCGTGCGACGAGCCGACGGCCACGGCCAGCGCGTCGACACCGGTCTCGGCCACGAACGCGCGGGCCTCGTCGGGGTTTGTGCGGACGCCTGGGGCGTGCGCGCCGTCCTTGCCGCCGACCTCGCCCAGCTCGCCCTCGACGTACACGCCGGCGGCGTGCGCGCGGTCGACGACGGCGGCGGTCAGCGCGACGTTCTCGGCGTACTCGAGCTTGCCGCCGTCGAACATCACCGAGCCGAACCCGAGGTCGATCGCCTCGTGCACGAGCTCGGGCCGCTCGGCGTGGTCGAGGTGCACCGCGACCGGCGTCTCGGCGCGGCGGGCGAGCGCGAGCGTCGCCAGCGCGATCGGCTCGAGACCGCCGTGGTAGTCGGCGCAGTTCTGCGAGATCTGCAGGATCACCGGGAGCGCGGCACGGGCGGATGCCTCCACGAGCGCCTCGGCGGTCTCGAGATGGATCACGTTGAAGGCCCCGATGCCGTTGCCGTTCCAGGCGGCATCCGTCACGAGGTCGCGGGCGGAGACGAGGGTCATACTGTGTCCTTCGCTTCGGGCGAGACTTCCGTCTGTGCACCAGACGTCGCGTCGGCAACGGGTTCTCGTGCGGGGAGAGAAGTCTCGCGGGTGATGATGACGGCGGCCTCGAGGTCGGGCCAGGACGGGTGGATGTCGCCGGCGAGCGGCATGAGGACGGCGGCCGCAGACCACGCGGTCGCGCGACGCAGGATGGCCTCGGGGTCGCGGATGCCCTCGGCGAGCAGCACAGCGGCCGCGGACACCGCCGCGTCACCGGCACCGGTCGGGTTCCCGGCGAGGGCATCCGGCAGGCGGGCGGAGATCACCTCGAGGCTGTCGGATGCCACAGACGAGACCCCCTGGCCACGGCGCGCCGCGGAGCGGCCCTCCGGCACCAAACCGGACGATCCGTGGTCATCGACCGGCGCGACGGCGGCGACCGAGGACTCCGCGAACGCGTCGGATGCCACGGACGAGAGTTCCTCGTCACGGCGCGGCGCGACCTGACCCTCCGAAACCGGACCGGACGATCCGTGATTCCCAACGGCCCCGGCACTGTCGGCGGAGACCGCGAGCATGCCCTCGGCTCCGCGGGAGAGCAGGATCAGCGAGGCACCGCGACGCAGCAGCTCGCGTGCCCCCTCGATCGGATCGGCGATGCCGGTCGCCTCCGCCAGCTCGGCCGCGTTCGGCTTGAGCACGTCGGCACCGGCATCCGCCGCGCGCAGCAGTGCAGGGCCGGACGTGTCGGCGACCACGATCGCGCCGGCCTCGCGGCCGAGGGCGATCAGCGACGGCAGCAGATCGTCGGGGGTACCCGGCGGGACGCTGCCGGAGATCGCCAGGACCGGGGGTGTCTGCCCCGCTCCGGTCGCAGAAGCTGTCGGTTTCGACGCGTCGGAACGACGAGAAGCGCGACCTGGACGAGCAGCCGAGCTCAGCGCGCCGGCCACCGCGTCCCGAAGGGCCTGCCACTCGGCATCCGTCGGGGCGATGCCGCGCTCGTTCACGATCGTCGTGTCGCCGAGCGCCTCGTCGACCAGCGCGATGCTGCGCCGGGTCGCGGCGACGACCGGCACCAGTACGGCGGGCACGCCGGCGGCGGTCAGTTCGGCCCGGAACTCCTCGCCTGTCGCACCGCCCGCCGTGGTCACGGCGATGACATCTGCCCCGGCCGCGTGCGCCACCCGGGCGACGTTCAGCCCCTTGCCGCCGGCGCGCACGGCGCCGGCATCCGCTCGGTGCGTGCCGCCGGGCACGATCTTCTCGACGTGCCAGGTGAGGTCCAGCGCGGGGTTCGGAGTGACGGTGACGATCATGCGGTCACCACCGCCCGACACACCTGCACGACGCGGGCCGGGCACGCGGGTACACCTGCACGGTCCGGGAACAGCTGCACGACGCCCGCCCGTACCCGGACCGCGCATCCGTGCCCGGGCGAGGCGATCATGCGACCACCCGCCGTGCGCGCAGCGCGGAGCCGAGGATGCCGGCGTTGCCGGAGAGTTCGGCCGGGATCAGCACCGGGATGCGATGGAAGCTCAGCCGTGCGGCCAGCCGGGCGCGCAGCTCGTCGAACAGCGCGCCGCCGGCCCGCGAGAGCCCGCCGCCGATCACCACGGCCTCGGGCGCGACGACCGCGGTCAGCTGGGCGATCGACATCGTGAGCGCGTCGAGAGCCTCGTTCCAGATCTGGTCCGCCACTGCGTCGCCTTCGACGGCCCTCGCGATGACCTCGCGGGCGCCGTCCACCTCCACGCCCGTCGCCTCCTCGTACCGCCGGGCGATAGCGCCGGCCGATGCGACCACCTCGAGGCATCCGCGGGCTCCGCACGGGCAGGGCCATTCGCCGATGGGGGAATGGCCGATCTCGCCCGCGTAGCCGCCACCCGTGTACGGCACGCCGTCGACGAGGATCGTGCCCGCGATGCCCGTGCCGATGATGATCGCCACCGAATTGGGATAGTCCCGAGCGGCGCCGAGCATGTACTCGGCCCAGCTCGCCGTGCCCACGTCGTGGTCGAAGGCCACCGGCAGCCCGAAGCGCTGCTCGGCAAGCATCCGCAGCGGCGCGTTCCGCAGGCCGAGATTGCTGGAGAACACCGCCACCCCGGCATCCGCGTCGACGATGCCGGGCACGACGAACCCGACGGCCTGCGGCACGATCTCCGGATGCTGCGCGCGCAGAGCGTCGCCCAGTTCGCCGATGCGCTCCACGAGGCGCGCGGGCATGTCGTCACCGGCATCCGGTGTCGGCGTGCGCCGCAGGCCGACGGCGTTGCCGTCGGCGTCGAAGAGCGCCGACTTGATGTCGGTGCCGCCCACGTCGAACGCGAGCACCGGAGCACCGGCGCCGATCGATGCGGCGCGGGCGAGCCGCTCGCCCGATGCGTCGGAGACGACGTCCGGGATGCCGGCATCTGTCGGCGCATCCGGACCATCTGTCTCCGCATCGGCGCGTTCCGCCTCGACACGCCGAGCGCGCACCGGATCATCCGTGGCTGCCGACGCATCGGCCAGGGGAGCATCTGCGCCGGAGCCGGCCTTCCCGGCCGCATCCGACCCCGCAGCCGAACCGCGCGCGGACACCGACGCGTCGCTCGGAGACTTCGCGTTGCGTGATTCCACCGGGATCTCCGGACGATCCGGGGCGCCGGCGGCGTGTCCGGCCGGGACACGCCGCTCGGACGCCGAATCGTCCGTGGAATCCCACCGCGGATCGGATCGGGGGTCGGGAGAAGCCATGATCAGTCGTCGAGGATGACGGAGCGGGTCAGGTTGCGCGGCTGGTCGGGGTCGAGACCCTTCGCGACGGCGCGCTCCAGGGCGACGTTGTGCAGGCGCACCAGGTCGGCCATCGGGTCGATCGGATGCTGCACGAACCGGGCGCCCGTGGCACGGACCTGCGCCTCGAGGCCGTCGGGCACCTGCCCGAAGGCCCAGGTGATGCGGCCGGGGGCGGCGATCGCGATCGGCCCGTGGCGGTACTCCATCGCGGAGTACGACTCGGTCCAGGACTGCGACGACTCGCGCATCTTCAGACCGGCTTCGTGCGCCAGGCCGATGGTCCAGCCCATGCCGAGGAAGCTGTACTGCTCAGCCGCACCGAGCGCCGGGTCGGCCGCCGCCGCATCGGACAGCACGCCGGCGGCGTCGGCGATGGCGCGGTCGAGCGACTCGCCCAGCGAGGCACGGAACAGCGCCAGCGCGGTGGTCGCGAACCGGGTCTGCACGACCGACTCCTCATCGGCGAAGGGCAGCCCGATCACGGTGTCGGCCAGGTCGACCAGCGGCGAGGTGGTGTCGCCGACGACGGCGATCACCGGAGTCTTCCCCTTCACACGCTCGGTCAGCTCGAGCACCTCGGTGGTCGTGCCGGAGCGCGTCAGCGCGACGATGGCGTCGTAGTCGCGTGCGAACGGGAACTCGGATGCGGTGAACGCGTCGGTCTCGCCGTGGCCGGCGGCCTCGCGCAGCGCGGCGTAGGACTGCGCCATGAACCAGCTGGTGCCGCAGCCGACGACGGCCACGCGGGCACCCGATGCCGGCAGCAGCGACTGCTCGTCACGCATAGCTGCGGCACGGGACCAGGTCTCAGGCTGGGAGAACAGCTCGGTGCGCATGTGCGCGCCGGCGGCGGGGGTCTCGGTCATGTCTGCCTCCTCAACGGCGATCCACTGCCCAAGCTCGTGCAGTTTTATGATCGTTTTTTGCAAGTTACGCTCATGATACTGCAAAACACGGGGAACGGACAGCCTACTCCGCAAGCTGCGCGGCGCTCCAGCGCACGCCCAGCGCAGTACCCAGTGCGAACTGCGCTGCTCCTGCGAACGGTACGATCCCCCCGGTCGCGCCGCGCACAGGGACCCGCACCGTTCCGCTCGGCGGCTGTTCGGTCTCGGCCCGCACCAGGTCGAGGAACTCCTCGCCGAGCCCGGCCGCCGAACCGCCGATCACGACTTCGGCGGGATCGAGCATCGCGGTGAGCATCGTGATCACGCGGCCGAGGGCGACAGCCCCGCCGGCCAGCAGCGCCGGATCAGCCGCCTCGATGAGGGCGCGGACCTGCGCATCATCCATACCCTCGTCGAACTCCGGGCCGAGCATCGCCGGCATCGACGCCGCCGACTCCAGGCATCCGCGCCGTCCGCACGGGCATGCCCGCGCGTCGTCGCCGAACACCACCTGCACATGCCCGATCTCGCCCATCCGGGCGTGCGGCCCGGCCTCGGGCTCGCCGTCCAGCGTCACGGTCGCGCCGACGCCGATGCCCATGTGCAGGAACAGCCGGCGCCCGCTCGACGATCCGCTCGCGATCGTCTCGGCGACAGCCTCGGCGTCGACGTCGTTGACCAGCTGCACCGGGGCACCGAGCAGTGCGGACAGCTCGTCGGCGAGCGGCAGGTCGATCCACTCCAGCTGCACACTCTCCAGCACCACACGGCCGTCGGTCGCGCCGGGAAGCTGCACGGCCGCGGCGAGCAGCCGGGGCCCGAAGCGCTGCGCGATCCTGCCGAGCATCGCCCGGATCATCTGGTCGCGATCGTCGGACGAGTACACGATGCGCTCCTCGTAGACCGAGGCGCCGTCCAGGGCGATCAGCGCGGCGTGCGCATCGGCGTATCTCAGCACGACCACGAGGAAGAGATGGAGCGTCGCGTCGATCGCGAGCACGGTGGCGCGCTTGCCGCCGGTGCTGGCCGCCTGCCCGACCTCGGCGATCAGGCGCTGCTCGATCAGTTCCGCCACCAGAGAGGACGCCGTCGCGGCGGTGAGTCCGGTGGCACGGGCGATGCCGGCGCGGGTTTCGCTTCCCGAGTTGTCGAAGACCAGCTGAAGCGCCCGCCGGAGGTTGCTCCGGCGGACCAGCGCCTGACCATCGAGCTCATCCTCGGCGTACAGCATCCACCGTTCCTCTTCGCATCTCGGCCCCGGGCCTGTTGACAACGACCGAGCCCGAGCCTACGCTCGCTTTCGTAAGTTTAGTCGATGAACTAAGTAAATCGACGGGCCGCCGACCGGCAAAGGAGCACGATGGTCACTGCGACGCACATCCCGGTGCAGGGAGCGCGCCGGCACAACAGAGGTGTCGTGCTGCAGGCGCTGCTGCGGGAGACATCCGCCAGCCGCGCCGACCTCGCCCGCATCACAGGCCTCGCCAGGCCCACGATCACCGAGGTCGTGCGTGACCTGCTCGCCGACGGCGTCGTCATCGAGACCGGCCAGAGCCAGGAGGCCCGGGTGGGCAAGCCCTCGGTGCTGCTCGAGGTGGACGGCGAAGCCGTGCAGACGATCGCCATCGACCTCACTTCTCAGGATTGGATCGTGGGTGCGGTGTGCACGCCCGACGGTCGCATCCTCGTGCGACAGGAGATCGCACGGGACTCCTCTTCCGACCTGCCCGATGCCGTGGCCGCGCTCGTCGCGCGGCTCGCCGCGCAGGCCGGATGCCCGGTGCTCGGCGTCGGGTTCGGGGTGCCGATGGACGCCGCATCGGGGGATGCCGCTGCGTTCATCGGCGCCCTTTCGACTCGGGCGGACACCGCTCTGCTGCCCGCCTATGCCGCGGCCGAAGCCGATCTCGCCGCCCGCGCGGAGGCGGGCTTCGGCGACTCGGAGTTCCTGCTGGTGCGGCTCGGCGGGATCGTCAGCACCGCACTCGTCACCGGATACACGACGGGAGCCGACACGGCTCGCGAGCTGGCCCACCTCGACGTCGGCGGCGACGCAGGTCGCGAGTGCCGCTGCGGCAACAGCGGATGCGTGCACGCCTGGCTCACGGCTCTCGAGGAGCGGATGGATGCCGCCACGGACGAGCAGACCCGCGAGGCGGTGCGCATCGAGGCCGGCGAGAAGCTCGGCACCCCGCTCGCCGCGATCGTCTCGGCCCTCGACCTGCCGCAGGTGGTGCTGAGCGGCACCTCGTCGCTGATGGGCCCCGAACTCTGCGGCGCCGCCGAGTCGGCGCTGACCGCCGCGCGGCTGCGCAACGCGCCCGTCGAGGTGCGCTGCGGCCAGACCGAGGATGCCGTGCTGCGCGGCGCCGCGGCCCAGGTGCTGGCGGCCGAACTGGCCTGAGGCGCCCGTCCCGGCATCCGCCGGCCGCAATGTATCAGCGCGGCGGTTGCCCGCTCCTGGTGGATATGGCCACAATGAGCATCATGAGCGATGCCATCCCCGAGGGCACCGCCGACCAGCCCCCCGCCACGAGCCGGTGGCGCCGTGCGGCGGACCATTTCCGCGCCTGGCGCGACGGTGACGCTCGCGCGATGGACGATCTGGTGCGCCTGATGACCCCCGTGCTCTGGCACGTCGTCCGCGCCTACGGCGTGGACCGCGCCCTCGCCGAGGACATCGTGCAGACCACTTGGCTGCGACTGGTGCGCGGGCAGGACCAGATCACGGATGCCGCGGCCGTGTCGGCCTGGCTCACCACCACCGCTCGAC
This sequence comes from Microbacterium sp. MAH-37, assembly GCF_009758255.1. Lineage (GTDB taxonomy): Bacteria > Actinomycetota > Actinomycetes > Actinomycetales > Microbacteriaceae > Microbacterium. Next base: position 98,871 of record NZ_WSEN01000004.1, on the reverse strand, counting down.
GAGAGGCCTGGCGGGCGGGCAAGGCGCAGAACCGGGCGGATGCCACGGAGGACGCCGATCTGGAGGCGATGCTGCCCGTCGCCGCATCCGCGGAGGACGAGGCGACCGTCGCCGACGGCGCCAACCGCCTCTGGACCGCCGTGCAGAAGCTCGACGAACGCTGCCGGCGGCTGATCCGCGTCGTCGCCTTCGAAGAGCGACCGGACTACAAGGGAATCGCGGCCGAGCTCGGCATGCCCGTCGGCAGCATCGGGCCGACCCGCTCACGCTGCCTGTCGAAGCTGCGCGTGCTGCTGGGCGACGAAGTCGGCGGAACGCAGGCGGCGACATGAGCACCACCGACGACGAGCTGATGGCGGCGCTGCGCGCCCTGTGGCAGGAGAACGATCCGGTGCCGAGCGACCTGGCCGAGCGCATGGTCGCGGCCGTGGCATCCGACGACCTGTCGCGCGAGTACGCGCTGCTGACCCTCGTGGAGGATGCCACCGCCGCCGTGCGCGGCGACACCGGCACCACGACGCTGCAGTTCAGCGACGGCCGTGTCGGCGTGATGCTGCACGTCGCCGACGCCGAGGGCGGCGGTCGACGGGTGGACGGCTGGGTCGACGCGGAGTCGCCCGCGGTGGTGCTCGAGCAGGGCGAGAAGTCCTGGACGGCCGAACCCGCCGAGCACGGCCGGTTCGCCTTCGACCGGGTGCCGCCGGGGCTGTACCGGCTGCGCCTGACCGTGCGGGAGGACGCCGGGGAGCGCGTCTTCTCCACGCCGCGTTTCGAGATCTGATCCGGAAGCAGTGCCCGACCGCCGGAGGGGTGGTCGCATGAGGGAGGCCGCCGCGGCGGCACCGAACGGGAGGATGGGCGATGGAGCAACCCCCAGGATGGACCTGGCAGGACCGTGCGGAGGGGTCGATCCCGCGCGGATCGGCGCTGGATCCGAGTGTCGATCCGGTCGACGGCGTGCGCGCCTACCCGACCGCGTACCTGCCCGATCGGCTGCTGCTGATCGGGTCGGGCGACCGGCGCCGCAGGGCGGTGGACAGCGATCTGGAGTTCATCGCCCAGGCCGCGGAGTCGTTCGGCTGGCAGATCTCGGTCGGACCGGCGGATGCGACGGCACAGATCGTCGCCGGGCGGGCGGCGCGCGACGCGGCGCAGGGAGCACCGCGCGAACTCGCCCCCGGCGTCCCCGGACTTCTGCGCGTGCTGCTGACCACCCCCGACGTCGCCGGCCGCGGTGAGTCGCCGGCGCCGCCGGACTCGTGGCGGGTGCTGCAGCGGGCGCGGCGCATCTCGCAGTCGTCGATGCCTCGCGCCGGGCTCGAACATGTGCTCTCGGTCGATCCGGTGGGGCTGAATCCCTTCACGCAGACCAACCCGTTCACGCAGACCAACCCGTTCACGCAGACGAACCCGCTGCGCGGGGCAGGTCCGGTGGGGACGGACGACTACCTGCAACCGGGACGAGGCGCGCGACAGCCGGTCGCGTGGATCGGCGCAGCGCCGATCCGCGGCGCGGAACCGAAGCGCGGACGACGGCCTGTCGTCGCCGTGCTCGACACCGGATGCGGCGAGCACCCATGGCTGCCGCACGACATCGTCACCCGCGGCGTCGAGCTCGACGGCGCGCCGATCGGCCTCACCGGACACGACGATCCGGAGATCTATCCCGACCTCTACGGGCAGCTGGACGGTGAGATCGACGCGGTCGCCGGGCACGGCACCTTCATCGCGGGACTGATCCGGCAGACCGCGCCCGACGCTGACATCCTGGCGATCCGTGTCGCCGGGTCGCTCGGAGTCGTGGACGAGAGCGTGTTCCTGCGCGCGCTGGCCGATGTGATCGAGCTGAAACGACGCAACGTCCGCGATCCGAAGGCGGGCCGTCCGATCGATGTCATCAGTCTGTCGCTCGGGTACTACCACGAGACCCCGGTCGACGGGCAGTTCTCGCTCACGCTCTACGGGCTGCTGCGTTCGGCGCGCGAACTGGGCATCGTCGTGGTTTGCTCCGCGGGCAACGACGCGATCGACAGGCCGTCCTTCCCGGCGTCGCTGTGGGCCTGGGATGGTGCCGACAACGGCATCCTGCCCGACGATCTCGCTCCGCTGGTGTCGGTCGGCGCGCTGAATCCCTCCGGTCGTTCAGTGGCGCTGTTCTCGAACGTAGGGCCGTGGGTGCGCGTGTACGCGCCCGGGACGCTGGTGGTCAGCACGACACCGCCGTTCACCGGCGGGGCGCAGGCCGGCACGCGGTCCGACTTCGACGACCTTCCGCGCGAGACCGTCGACCCCGACGACTACCGCGGCGGCTTCTCGGTCTGGAGCGGCACGTCCTTCGCTGCCCCCTTCGTGGCCGGCCGGATCGCCGCGGCGTTGGGGCCGGAACTCGCGAAGGGCGGCACCCCGACGCGCAAGGCGCTGCGCAGAGCCGTCGACGAGGTGCTCGCCGGGCTGCCGAACCCGGTGCGCTGACCGAGTCGAGCGCCCCCTGCTCCGGTCTCAGCCGTTGCGGGTGTCCTGTTTGTGGACCCGCATCCGTTGAGACCGGAACATCGGGAGGGTGGGCTCTCCCTGCTCCGGTCTCAGCCGTTGCGGGTGTTTCAGCCGAGACACCCGCATCCGTTGAGACCGGAGCAGGGGGGGAAGACGGGATGCCGCAGGACGCGGCATCCTTGAGATGTGCGCCTGACCGCAGCAGAACTCCATCAGCGGGGAAAGGATGCCGCGAACCACCGCCGGTTCGCGGCATCCCGTCGCGCCCTGAGCACGGCCCAGGCGCGCACCGACGATCCCGACCTGCGCGCCCGCATCGCGGGGACGCTGTCGTACGTGCTCGCGCAGACCGGGGAGCCGGATGCCGCGGAGCGGATGTGCCGCGCTGCACTCGACGCACCAGACCTCAGTGCCGCGACCAGAGTCGTCCTGGCCGGCCAGCTGGGCATCTTGGTGATGCAATCCGGGGGTGCGGACGAGGCCGAGCACTGGTTCACCGTCGCGATCGACGGCATGGCCGACGCACCGCGAGAACGCGCGCCCTGCCTGGTCAATCGGTCGGTGGTGCGGATGCAGCGCCACGACCTCTCGGGTGCCGCAGCCGACCTTGAAGCGGCCGTCGCTCTCTACGATGCTCTCGACAATCCCGAGGCGCGCGCCGAGGCCCAGCACAACCTCGGCTACGCCGCCCTGCTCCGCGGCGACCTCGTCACTGCGCTCACCCTGATGACCCGGTCACGGCCGGTGTTCGTCGAGACCAGCGATCTGGCGACCGCGATCGCCGACCTGGACCGCGCCGAGGTGTTGCGCGAGGCGGGGCTCACCGACGAGGCCGAGGAGCTTCTCGCCGAGGTCGCGGTGCGCTTCGGCGCGCAGCGGATGCGGCAGACCCGAGGTGAGGCGGAGTTCCAGCTGGCCCGGTCGCAGCTGCACCACGATCCGGTCGCGGCCCGGAGGACGGCGGCCCAGGCGCGGCGCCGGTTCGAGGCGCTGGGCAGCGAGGGCTGGGCGGCGCGGGCGGCATCCGTCGAGCTGGAGGCGCGTCGTCTCGCCGGTCGCGCACCGTCGGCAGCGGAGTACGACGCGGTGGCCTCCCGCCTGCGCGGACTCGGGCTGGCGGGCGAGGCGGCGGCGACCGCGCTGAGCGCACGTCTCGCCGATCCGCGACGGAAGACGACGCGCGTCTCGCCCGATGCGCCGACGGCGGTGCAGCTGCGATCCTTCGAGGCCCGCTCCGCGCACGCGCTGGATGCCGGACGGCCGGCCGACGCCCGCCGCCTGGCGGCCGCGGGGCTCGACCTGTTCACCGGTTGGCAGGGGGCGTTCGGCGCCCTCGACCTGCAGGCGTCCATGACGATGCACGGCTCCGGCCTGCTCTCCGCCGGGCTCGCGGCAGCCGAGCGCTCCGACGATCCCGGCGTGCTCTTCGAGTGGGGAGAGCGGGCCAGGAACATCGGCCTGCAGGTGGTCCCTGTCCGTCCCCCGCACGACGCGGATGCGGCATCCGATCTCGCGGAACTGCGGATGCTGCGCACCGAACTCGGCGCGGACTGGGCAGCCGACCCGCGCGTGCGCGCCGTCCGCGACCGCGTGCGGGAGCGGCAGTGGAGCGCGACGGCCGGAGCGGGCGCCCGGGAGCAGGTGACGCTCGCCGCGCTGCGAGACGGACTCGCACCGGACGTCGCCGTGCTCACCTGGGTGTACACCGGTGCGGCGCTGCGCGCCGTCGTGGCCACCCGTGATGCCGCGACGATCGTGCGACTGTCCTGGGAGCGGGTGCGGCCGCTGCTTGACGGCCTGCGCGCCGACCTCGACGCCAGCGCGCTGGCCCACGGCACGCGGATGGCCGCGGTGGTCGAGCGCTCCCTAGCCGGGCGGATGGCGCGGCTCGACGACGAGCTGCTCACGCCCTTGCTCGCTCACGCGCGAGGAGCGCGGCGCCTGGCGCTCAGCGTGCCCGGCATCCTCTCCGGCGTGCCCTGGGCGCTGCTGCCGAGTCTCGCCGGCCTGCCGTTCACCCTCGCCACCTCGGCGACCCGCTGGCTGGCCTCGTCGCCGCGTCCGCTGCAGCGTGCGGCCGTCGTCGCCGGCCCCCGGGTCGCCCGCGCCGACGACGAGGCGCACGCGGTCGCACAGTCACACGGCGACGCGCTCGTGCTGACCGGCTCCGAGGCGACCGTCGGCGCCGCGACGGCGGCCGCCGGGCAGGTGGACCTGCTGCACGTCGCCGCGCACGGCCGGCACAGCGCCGACAACCCGATGTTCTCCGGACTCGAGCTGGTCGACGGGGTGCTGTTCGGCTACGACGTGGACCTGATCGGCACGGTGCCAGACACGGTCGTGCTCTCCGCCTGCGAGCTGGGCCGCTCGGCCGTGCGCTGGCGCGACGAGGCGATCGGGATGACCCGGGTGTGGCTGCACGCCGGCGCACGATGCGTGATCGCGTCACCCGTGCTGATCCCCGACACCGCCGCGGCTGACCTGCTTCCCGCCGTGCACGAGCGGATCGCCGCGGGCCGTTCCCCGGCAGTCGCGCTGTCCGAGGCGGCTGCCGACACCGGCATCCGGGTTCCGCTGCACAGCCACGGCGACGGGTTCTGAGAACTTTTCCGGCATCCGTGTATCAGCACGCGTACCAGACGCTCCTGTTCTTCGGAAGGTGCCCTTGCAGGTCCGCCGAATCTGGGGAGAGAGGCGGAGCGGAGGAACAGCCGACAGGGAGACCGGACAGCGGGGAGTCCGGACGGCTGCACCGACCTCGCCGGGGCGTCGCGAGCCGACGCGGCGCCCCGGACCCGGGTCTCAGGGGCCGGGCCGGTTCGCTCAGCGGCCTTCGGCCGCCGCGGTGTGGTGCCGGATGACCTCCGCCACCACGAAGTTGAACCACTTCTCGGCGAACTCGGGGTCGAGGTGAGCCTCTTCGGCGAGCGCGCGCAGGCGCGCGACCTGCTGCTCCTCACGACCCGGATCAGATGCCGGCATCTCGTGCTCGGCCTTCAGGTGACCCACCTGCTGCGTGGCGCGGAACCGTTCGGCGAGCATGAAGATCAGGGCGGCGTCGATGTTGTCGATGCTGGCTCGGAGGCGCAGCAGCTCGGCACGGGCGGCTTCGGCGTCAGACATGTGGCTCCTCGATCGGCGACAGTACGACGATAGCCGGAACCCCCTGACCTCTAGAGTGTGACCATGAGTTCTGACGAGAACGCGCAAACCCCGGCCGAAGCCAACGGGTACTCGGAGCAGGCGACCGCCGAGAAGGCGGCTTCGGCGAAGCCGGCGTCCGCGCCGAAGTTGAGCAGGACCGAGCGCGCCGCTGCGGCGAAGGCCGCCGAGGCGGCCGCCGAGCACCACACGTATCCCGACACCGTCGTGATCGAGCCGATGACGCCGAGCCGCTCGTTCTGGACGCGGATCGACAAACCGTTCGTGTTCGGCCTGCTAGTCACGCTCGGCGCGCTGACGGCGATCCTGTTCGGCGTCATGCTGGCGAACCTCGCCACCGTGCTGATCTACATCGCTCTCGCCGCGTTCGGCGCGCTGGGTCTCGACCCGGCGGTGCGGATGCTGGAGCGGCGGGGCATGCCGCGCGGATGGGGCGTGCTCACCGTCATCCTCAGCCTGCTCGCCCTCATCGTGCTGGTGCTCTGGCTGATCGTGCCGGTCATCGTGAAGCAGATCACGCTGTTCATCACGTCGATCCCCGGCATCATCCGCGACTTTCAGACCACCGACCTCTACGCCTCGCTGCAGAAGCAGTTCGGCGATCAGGTCGGCGAATGGGTGAAGCAGATCCAGGGGTTCCTCACCGACCCCGGCACCGTGCTCTCGATCGGCGGCGGCGCCCTGCAGGTGGGCACTTCGATCGCCACCGGCATCTCCGGCATGATCATCGTGCTGGTGCTCATGCTCTACTTCGTCGCAGGGCTGCCGAGCATCAAGACCTCACTGCTGCGCCTCGCCCCGGCGCGCGACCGCGCACGCGCCGGTGACATCACCGACCAGATCACCGACTCGGTGGGCGGCTACATCATGGGCATGGTGGTGCTCGCGTTCGCGAACTCCATGGTCACGCTCGCGCTGTTCTTCTTCCTCGGTCTGCCGTTCCCGCCGTTGATGGCCGCGATCTCGTTCCTGTTCACCCTGATCCCGCTGATCGGATCGGTGCTGTTCTGGATCGTGGGCTCGGTGATCGCCCTGTTCAGCAACCCGCTGATGGCCCTGGTGTTCGCGGCCTGCTACCTCGTGTACATGCAGATCGAGGCGTACTACCTGACTCCGAAGGTGATGAACCGCGCGGTGGCGGTGCCGGGCGCCCTCGTCGTGATCGGCGCGATGGCCGGCGGAACGCTGCTCGGCCTGCTCGGCGCTCTGGTCGCCGTGCCCGTCACTGCGTCGATCCTCATCATCATCAAGCAGATCTGGATCCCTCGCCAGGACGCCCGGAGCTGATCCCCTACACGAAAGCGGCCGGTCCTGAACATCGGGACCGGCCGCCTTCGTGTCCTGGGTGATCAGCCGACCAGACCCTGGTCCGCCAGCCAGGCCTTCGCGATCGCGGTGGGCTCCTTCTTGTCGACCGTGGACCGCACGTTCATGCCCACGAGCGCGTCGACGGTGAGCTTCGCGCTGACGGCGTCGATGACGTCCTCTGCCTTGTCGGGGAAGTCCTCGGCGACGATCGGCACCACGTTCGAGGACAGGATCATGTTGTCCGGATCCTCGAGTGCGACGAGCTTCTCAGTCTGGAACGCCGGGTCGGCGCTGTAGATGTCGGCCACGTCGATCGTGCCCGCCAGCAGCGACTCGAGCGTCGTGGGGCCGGTGGCCGAGAACGCGAGGTCGACGCCGTACACCGTCTTCGCCGCAGCAGGCCCGTAGGGCCGCTGCTCGAACTCGGGCGCCGCGCCGATCGTGAGCTTCTTGTCGGCCTTGGACAGGTCGGCGATCGACTTCAGTCCGTACTTGTCGGCGGTCGCCTGGGTGACCGTGTAGGTGTCCTGGTCGGTCGCCTGCGCATAGTCGAGCGCGTCGAGCTGGTCGGGCAGCGCGTCCTCCAGCGCCTCGTAGACCTCGTCGGGGCCGGTCGCCTTGGTGTCCTTGTCGAAGTACTCCAGCAGGTTGCCGGTGTACTCCGGGAACAGGTCGATCGCGCCGGACTCGACCTCGGGCATGTACGCATCGCGCTGCCCGATGTTGAACTTGCGGTCGACGGTGAACCCGGCGTCCTCCAGCGCCTGCGCGTACACCTCGGCGATGATCTCGTTCGAGTAGTACGCCTGCGAGCCGATGACGATCGTCTTGTCGCCTCCGGCGGCGGGCTCCTTGCTGGGCTCGTCGAGCGGGTTGCCGCCGCATCCGGCGAGCGCGACCGCGGCGAGCGCGGCGATGCCGGTGACGGCGATGGTGCGGGTGGTGCGTCCGGCGAACATGATGTTCCTCTCTGACGGTGGTTTCGATGCAGGTTCAGGTGGCGGGTGCCGCGGCGCGTGCGCTCGCGCGCGCAGTCGTGCGCCGCAGCCCGGTCGGGACGGATGCCCGCTGTGCGAGCGCGAGCAGCAGGTCGGCGAGCAGGGCGAGGGCGGCGACGAGGATGGCGCCGGCGAGCACCATGTCGAAGCGGTTCAGCGGAATGCCCTGGATGATGGGCGCGCCCAGCCCGCCGAGACCGACGTAGGCGCCGATGGTGACGGTGGCGATGATCTGCAGCGCCGCAGAGCGGAGGCCGGCCACCAGCAGCGGCAGCCCGAGGGGCACCTCGACCTTCCAGAGCAGCTGCCAGCGCGTCATCCCGAACGCACGGGCAGCGTCGATCACCTGCCGGTCGATCGCCTCGAACCCGGTGTAGGCGCCGGCGAGCAGCGGCGGGATGCCGAGCAGTACGAAGGTGACGACGGCTGCGGCGGGGATCTGCAGCACCCCGAACAGCAGCACCAGCAGGATCATCAGGCCGAACGACGGCAGCGCCCTTGCAGCGCCGGCGAACGCCACCGCGACCTCACGGCCCTTGCCGGTGTGCCCGATCGCCCAGCCGACCGGCACGGCGATGATCGCGGCGATCAGCACCGAGACACCGGTGTAGAGCAGGTGCTGCCCGAGCATGACCGGGATCGAATTCGGGCCCTGCCACTGCTCGGGCGCGAACAGCCACGCGAAGGCGTCGGCGAAGACGTTCATCCGCGCCCTCCCCCCACGACCGGCAGCGCGCCCGGCTCGATCGCCGCGGGATCGCCGACGGGGTCGACGATCGCGGAGGCGGCGCCGTCCCCGGCATCCGCGTCGCTGCGCGACCCACCGCCGCGGCGCGAGCCGAGCCGCGTCCACGGCATGAGCGCCCGGCCCAGCAGCACCAGCAGCACGTCGACGACGAGGGCGATCACCAGCACGGCGACGACGCCGGCGAGCACCTCGGCGATCAGCCGTCGCTGCAGGCCCGCGGTGAACAGGTAGCCCAGGTTGGTGACGCCGATCAGGATGCCGACGGTCGCAAGCGAGATCGTGCTGACCGCCGCGACGCGGAGCCCGGCGAGGACGACGGGCCCGGCGAGCGGGAACTCCACGGTGAAGAACCGGCGCATCGGCCCGTAGCCGAGCGCCGTCGCCGACTCGCGCACCACCGGATCGACGGAGTCGAGCCCGTCGGCGACCGCGCGCACCAGGATCGCGATCGCATAGATCGTCAGCGCGATCACCAGGTTGAGCTCGGTGATCGCCGAATAGCCGAACAGCGCGGGCAGCAGCATGAACAGCGCCAGCGAGGGGATCGTGTAGAGCAGGCCCGTGGCGACGATGATCCAGCCGCGCAGCCGCGTGTAGCGCCAGGCCACCCAGCCCAGCGGCACCGAGAGCACGAACCCGCAGACGATCGCGATCAGGCTCTGACGCAGATGCACGACTGAGAGATCGAGGATCATCCCGATGTTCTCGACGATCCAGTCCACGTCAGCCGCCTTCGACCACCGGCGCCGCGGCATCCGAACCGACGATGGATCCCTGGGTGCGGCCGAACTCGTCGACGACGACCGTGCCGCGCGGCGTCTGCTTCAGCCGCAGCGCGCGCTTGCCGCGATCACCGCCTATGAACGCCGCGACGAAGTCGTCGGCCGGGTTCTCGATGATCTCGTTCGGGGTGCCGCGCTGCACGATGCGCGCGCCGACGTCGAGGATGACCACCTGGTCGCCGAGCAGGAACGCCTCGTCGATGTCGTGCGTGACGAACACGACCGTCTTGTCGAGGTCGCGCTGCAGCCGCAGCAGCTCCTGCTGCAGGTCGGCCCGCACGATCGGGTCGACCGCACCGAACGGCTCATCCATGAGCAGGATGTTGGGATCGGCGGCGAGCGCGCGGGCGACGCCGACGCGCTGCTGCTGCCCGCCGGACAGCTGCGCGGGGTAGCGCCCGGCGAGCGACTGCGCCAAGCCGACGGTGTCGAGAAGCTCGCGCGCCCTGGCGTGCGCCTCTGCACGGGGCACACCGGTGATGCGCAGCACGGCCGAGACGTTGTCGATCACGGTGAAGTGCGGCATCAGGCCGGAGTTCTGCAGCACGTACCCGATGCGACGGCGCAGGGCGACCGGGTCGCCGGTCAGCACACTCTCGCCGTCGATCTGCACGTCGCCGGACGTGGGCTCGACCATGCGGTTGATCATGCGCAGCAGCGTCGTCTTGCCGCATCCGGACGACCCGACGAACACGGTGGTCTTCCGGGCGGGGATCTGCAGGCTGAAGTCCCGCACCGCGGAGGTGCCGTCGGGAAAGGTCTTCGAGACCGATCGGAATTCGATCATGAGCAGCTCCTAGGAGCGCACCTCCACCTCGGGTCCGAAGGCGACGAAGTCGGTGAAGTCGACGCCGGCACGGGCGATCGCGGCATGCGACGGCTCGGGGTACGACCAGGCGATGTCCGCATGCTTCTCGCCGTCGATCACGGCGGAGAGGTAGTGTCGCGGTCCTCTGTCGTCTTCGGCATCGAACGCGGCTCCCTCGACCAGTGCCGCGGGGTGCACGCTCGCCGGCGGGAAGTAGTAGTCGCCCTCGAGCAGCACCAGCTCGGACTCACCGGCGTCGGCGAGCACCGTTCCTGCGAAAACTGCCTTCATCAAAGGCCTCCTCGGGGTCTGCTCCGAGCCTAGGGTCTGCCGCCGACATCCGGCCGTGTTTCCCACGGAACCGTGAGAAACACGCGTCAGCGCACTGGCAGGAAGCAGGTCGGCGCGGGCGCCGGAGCGGTGTGCCGGACGTCGCGCGGAGCACCCGTGCGCTCGTCGAGATCGAGCACCGAGACCGTGTCGGACCGCTGCCCCGCCACCAGCAGCGCCCCCTCGTGCACGAGGTGGTGCCGCGGCCAGTCGACACCCGAGTCGGCGAGCGCGAGCGGCTCGACGATCTCGCCGGCACCGCGCACCCGAAGCGCCGCGATCGTGTTGCTGCCGCGCAGTGCGGTGTAGAGCGTCTCGCCGTCGCGCGAGCGGGCGAGTTCGGCCGGATAGTCGTGACCAGGCGTCGCGATCGCCGAGACGACCACACCCGACACGAGGCCCCAGCGACCCTCGCGGTCGGCCGCCAGCGTGAAGACCTCGCAGGAGTACTCGGTCACCACGTGCAGGTGGCCGCTGGGGTGGGCGACCATGTGCCGGGGCCCGGAGCCGCGCGGCAGCACGACCTCGTGGTCGAGCTGCAGCCCCGTCGTTCCCGGCCGCCAGATCCGCACCAGGTCGAAGCCGAGATCGGTCGTCGCGATGCGCCCGTCGCGGAGGAACGCCGCGGCATGCGCATGAGAGACCCGCGGTTCGGTTCCGGTGGGGGTCGGGTACGGGTCGGATGCTGCGGCGGCATCGTTGCGGATGGCGGACGGATCTGCGTCCGGCGGAGCATCCGCCGGAGTGTCGTCCGCCGACTGCAGATCCGTCCGCCACCCGTCGGGGGCTCCACCGGAAGTCTCGCCGAACAGCGCAGCGCGCAGTGCGGCGGCCTTGTCCGCGGCATCCGGGACCAGTCGTCCTTCGGCGTCCAGCCCGATGCGCACGACCCGGCCGTCTCCATAGCAGCTCGCGACCAGGAACCGGCCGTCGGGCGAGACGGCCAGGTGGCAGACGGCCTCGCCGGCGGGCACCGGCGCGCCCAGCGGGCGCAGCGCAGACTCGCCGGAGCGCACGAAGGCCGCGACCTCGCCGGATCCCTCCAGCGCCGCGTACACGACGTCGAGCGACGGATGCTGCGCCAGCCACGACGGCGAACCTGCGGGCACGACCGTGCCCCGGTAGGCGAGAGTGGTCTGCGGACGCCCCTCGTCACCCGCGAGCAGGCCGATGCCCGCAGCATCCCCGTCCATGCCGGGGCCGTAGCCGCCGAGCCAGAACCGCGTCATGCGGCATCCTCCCTCGCGAGTGCACGACCTGCTGTCGAGTGCACGACCAGTTGACGTGAACAAGCCGTGCGCTCAGCGACAAGCCATGCACTCGGCGGAGCGCCCGACTCAGTCGAGCAGGTCGTGGCGGACGATGACCTCGTCGCGCTCCGGGCCGACGCCGATCACCGAGATGCGCGTGTTGCTCATCTTCTCGAGGGCGAGCACGTAGTCCTGCGCGTTCTGCGGCAGGTCCTCGAACCGGCGGGCGGTGGAGATGTCTTCCTTCCAGCCCGGGAAGTACTCGTAGACCGGCTTCGCGTGGTGGAAGTCGGTCTGGTTCACGGGCACGTCGTCGAAGCGGGTGCCGTCCACGTCGTACGCCACGCAGACCGGGATCTGATCGAGGCCGGTGAGCACGTCGAGCTTCGTGAGAACGAGGTCGGTGATGCCGTTCACGCGGGTCGCGTAGCGGGTGATCGGGGCGTCGTACCAGCCGGTGCGGCGCAGGCGGCCGGTGGTCGTGCCGTACTCGAAGCCGGTCTTGCGCAGCCACTCGCCCATCTCGTCGTTGAGCTCGGTCGGGAACGGACCCGAGCCCACGCGCGTCGTGTACGCCTTGACGATGCCCACGATGCGGTCGAGGCTGTTCGGGCCGACTCCCGAACCGGATGCCGCACCTGCGGCCGTCGCGGTCGACGAGGTGACGAACGGGTAGGTGCCGTGGTCGACGTCGAGCATCGTGGCCTGGCCGCCCTCGAACACCACGACCTCGCCGCGGCCGAGCGCCTCGGCGATCAGGTGACCGGTGTCGGCGACCATCGGACGCAGGCGCTCGGCGTAGACCAGCAGCTCGTCGACGATCTCGTCGCAGGTGATGGCGCGGCGGTTGAAGACCTTCACCAGCAGGTGGTTCTTCTGGTCGAGGGCGCCCTCGACCTTCTGCCGCAGGATGTTCTCGTCGAACAGGTCCTGCACGCGCAGGCCGACGCGGTTGATCTTGTCGGCGTAGGCCGGGCCGATGCCGCGGCCGGTGGTGCCGATGTTGCGCTTGCCGAGGAAGCGCTCGGTGACCTTGTCGAGCGTGCGGTGGTACTGAGTGATCAGGTGCGCGTTCGCGCTGACCTTGAGCTTGGAGACGTCGACGCCGCGGGCCGAGAGCGCCTCGAGCTCGCTGAAGAGCACCTCGAGGTCGACCACGACGCCGTTTCCGATGACCGGCGTGACACCCGGGGTCAAGATGCCCGAGGGCAGCAGGTGCAGGGCGTACTTCTCGTCACCGACGACGACGGTGTGCCCGGCGTTGTTGCCGCCGTTGAACTTCACCACCCAGTCGGTGCGCTCGCCGAGCAGGTCAGTCGCCTTGCCCTTGCCCTCATCGCCCCACTGGACGCCGATGATTACTAGTCCTGGCATGGGTGGACCCCCTGGATTGCGCTGTTCGCCGGGCTTGCACCGGCAGATGAGCTGGCCCTGAGCGGGCCTTTCCATCCTACCGAAGCTGCCCCGCGCTACAGTTTCGCCATGACGACATGGTGGCCGTGGGCCCGGCTCGCCGCGGCCGCGTTGGCTGCGGCGGCGATCATCGCTCAGCTGGTGCGCACCCTCGAGCGCACCCTCGCAGCATCCGATCCGTGGGCCGCGCACGTGCCCACGGTCGTGACGAACTTCTTCAGCTTCTTCACGATCCTGTCGAACGTCGGCGCGGTCGTCGCGCTGACGATCGGCGGTGTGTGGATGCTGCAGCACGCAACCGGCCCCGAACCGCGCTGGCTCGCTACCCTGCTGCTGTGCGTGGCGACCTACATGATCGTGACGGGCATCGTCTACAACGTGCTGCTGCGCGGGATCGCCCTGGATCAGGGTTCGACGGTGTGGTGGTCGAACGAGGTGCTGCACGTCGTCACGCCGCTGTTCCTGCTCGCGGACGTGCTGTTCGCGCCGCGTCCGCGGGCGCTGCCCTGGTCATCGCTGTGGATCGTGGCGGCGTTCCCGATCGCGTGGGTGGTCTACACGCTGATCCGCGCGAACTTCATCGTCGCACCCGCGACCGGAGACCCGTGGTGGTACCCGTATCCGTTCCTGAACCCGCACCACGTGCCGGGGGGATACCTCGGCGTCGCCGGGTACGTCGTCGGCATCGCGATCGCGATCATCGCTGTGGCGGCAGGAGTGCTGTGGATCGGGCGGCGACGAGCAGTGGCGGGCGCGCCGGCGGACGAGCCCGATCTGCTCGAGGCGCGCTGACTCCTCCTCAGCGCTCGGTGAGGGCGTTGATCGTGAGGCCGCGTTCGGCGAGCGCCTCGGTCGCCTGCGCACGGCGCATGTCGAGCAGGTCTCCGATGTCTGCAGCGAGACGCGGGCGGGAACGGACCAGGTCGTCGACGGCGGCCAGCGGCACCGTCAGCACCGTCAGCATGCCCGCCGCCGTGCTCACCGCCCTGCTGGGCTCGCGGGTCAGTGCAGTGTGGCCCACCAGGTCACCTCGCTCGGCCGTGGCGAACTCGATGCGGCTGCCCTGGATCTCGAGGGCGATCGTCACCGCACCGTCCACGATGAACTGCACATGGTCGGGGACCACGCCCGTGCCGAGCAGGGTCTCCCCTGCGCCGTATCTCTCCAGACGCGACGAGGTCCGCAGCAACTCGCGATCCGCCTCGTCCAGATGCAGATGCGGCGCCAGTGCGTCGATCGCGGCATCCAGCCGCGCAGGCTCGGCGATCGGGTCCGTCGCATCGCCGTCGAGCGCCAGCCCGCGCCGACGCGCGGCGTACCAGAGCCAGGACAGGTAGACGGTCAGAGCGCGAGTGGCATCCGCAGGGGACGCCACCGGTATCGACACCGAGTACGCGCCCTTGCCCGAGTACTCCACCGACACCTGCTCACGCGGCAGCCGCAGCGGCAGTCCCTCGGCCACGTCGACCAGCAGGGCGACCACTTCGTGCGGCGGATCGTCCGTGGTGAACGCGACATCCGCGGTCGCGGCGTACGGCCCCGCGGGCTCGCTCATGTTGGTGAACGACGCCCCCGAAAGGGTCGAGTTCGGCACGATCTGGATGCCGGAACCGGTGTCGATGTGCACGGCCCGCCAGTTCACCTCGATGACCCGGCCCTTCACGCCGCCGGTATCGAGGTGATCGCCGATCTTGAACGGCTGCTCGAACAGCAGCAGCAGGCCCGAGATCACACCGCCGACAGCGTTCTGCAGGGCGAGGCCGATGACGATGGAGGTCACCCCGAGTGCGGCGAAGAGTCCGCCGACGTCGGCGTTCCACACCCAGGAGAAGAGGATCGCGAGACCCACCACGACCAGCACCAGGCGCGCGATCTCGACGAAGATCGTCGGGATGCGCTTGCGCCACGACCCCTCGGAGGCGTTCGAGAACAGCACCACGTTGAACGCCGACAGCACCAGCAGGATCACCAGGAATCCGAACACGGTGGCGACCACCCGCACCCAGACCTGATCCGCGGGGGACTGGATGGCGAACGCGAGAAGCGCGAACAGAGCGCCGGCGGGGATCACCCAGTTGCGCAGGATCGCGACAGGACCGGCGAGCGGGCTGTTGCGCCGGCGCAGTGCGCCGAGCAGCTCGGTGATGCCCACCAGGAGCACCGGGAAGCCGATGGCGATCCCGATCACCCACCACGCCCAGCCGTCGGCGAAAGCCTCAGCCATGTCAGGCCACCTTCCACACGGTCTCGGTGCGGCCCTTCACCTCGACGGAGCCGGCCTCGATGTACGTGAACAGCTCATTGGTGCGGTCCCGCACATCCTGGCTGACGTAGATGCCCGGTTCGCCTGTCACCGAGCGCACCCGGTAGGCGAGGTTCACCGCGTCGCCCCAGAGGTCGTAGGCGAGTGTGGTCCGTGCGACCAGGCCGCTCGTCACGGTCCCGGTGTCCACGCCCACGCGCAGAGCGACATCCGCCCCGTTCTGGGTGTTGAACCGCTCGATCACGCCGAGCAGATCACGGGCGAACTGCACCGAACGGCGCACGTTGTCGACGCGCGGGACGACCAGGCCGGAGGACGCCAGGTAGCCCTCGTGCAAGGTGCGCACCTTCTCGACGCCGGCCTTCGCGGCGGCCTCGTCGAAGCCGCGCATGAGCACGTTCAGCTGCGCGACCTCCTCCTCCGGTGTCAGGGCCGCCGCGTACTCGTCGAAGCCGACGAGTTCCGCGAACACCACCGACACGTTGTCGTGCGCCTCGGAGATCGCCTCATCGCCCGCACGGTACTTCGCCGCCACGCTCTCGGGCATGAGCGTGTGCATGAGCTTCTCGTTCTCGGAACGCTGCTCGTCGATCAGCTGCTGCTTGATGCGCAGGCTCGACGCCATGTCGTTGAACGCGCTGCCGAGATCGCCGAACTCGTCGCGCGAGCCCTGCGGGACCTGCACGTCGAGGTCGCCCCCGGCGACACGGTTCACCGCGCCGACCAGCCGGTGCACCGGCCTGGTGAACACCTGGGCGAGCAGCAGCGAGAGGAGTGCGACGGCGAGCATGATGCCCAGCAGCCAGATCAGGACCGTGCGGGTGAAGTCCGCCGTCGGCGCGAACGCCTCGTCGGCGTCGATGCGCGCGATGACCACCCAGTCCAGATCGGGCACGTCGAGCGGCCCGTAACTGACGACCGTGTCACCGCTGCGGTAGCCGGGACCGACCTTCGTGCCCTCCTCGCCCTGCTGCGCCAGCTGGACGCTCTCGGCCCGCGCCGGCTGCAACAGCACCGTTCCGCCGACTTCCACGACGCGCTTCGCGATCCGCGGCGGGGTGCCGGCTCCGACCACCGCCCGGACATACTCCTCCGGCTGCTCGATGACGAGCCGCGAGTTGCTGCGCATCAGGTCATCGCGCCCCACCAGATACACCTCGCCGGTGTCGCCGAGTCCCTGCCCCTTCCACTTCTCGTCTCCGGTCATCACGTCGTTCACGAACGAGAGCGGCAGCTGCATGGCGAGCACGCCGGTGATGCGGGAGTCGTTGCCGATCGGCGACAGTACCCACATGGTCGGGACGTCCAGCGACGGGATCCACCGTTCGAAGTCGGTCAGCACCGTCGTGTTCACCGAGTTCGTGGCGACGGCGTCGCGATAGGCGTTCGCCAGCGCGCTCTCCTCGTAGGGCCCGTCGTTGAGGTTCGTACCGAGGTCGACCCCCTTGTACGCCGAGAACACCACGTCACCGTCGAGGTTCAGCAGCAGCACGTCCTCGTATCCCGCGTTCTCCACGAGTCTGGCGAAGTAGTCTCCATAGCGCTCGGCGGCGACCGAGTACGAAGTGCCGTCGCCGGCGTCGTTCATCTTCAGAATCGCGTCGTAATCCTTGTCGAAGTCCTCGTTCTTCACCGCGTAGTGGGCCTGCAGCCACTGACCCGCGGCGGATGCCGGGATGAAGGCGGTGTCGCCGTACTCGGCCTTGGACCGCTTCTCGAGCTCGGGGACGAAGACGTCCCCGTGATAGGTCTCGAGCGCCTCCTGCTGTGCAGCATCCAGCTGCCTCTGCTGCAGCTCGTCGAAGGCGGCGTTGAGCGCGACTGATGCGTTCTGCGCACTGAGATTGCGTGAGTTCAGTGCCGCGCTGCGCTTCGCGTCCTCTATGGCCGTCGCCATCTCGTAGCTGCGCATCTCGCGGATGGTCGTGAGCTGGTCGATCGCCGATTCGTGCAGCGACTGCCGGCCGTTGATGAACCCGACCGCGCCGACGATCACCGATGACACCAGGCTCACCCCCAGCAGCATGATCAGCAGCTTCGACTGGATGCTGAGCCCGCCGCGCCTCCGGCGCTTCGTCCTCGCCCGTTCCTCTGTCACCTGGGTAGCGTCGGCCACCGTGATCCCCCCGTCCGAGGGGTCGTCACGATCCCCCTCGCGACCGACGTTATCGGTATCCCAAATCCGGATGGAAGAGGCGAGGAGGAATTTTCACGTCGCCGACGATGCCGCTCCCGCCGGCGACGGGAGCGGCATCTTCACTCAGACGGCGAGCAGCCCCTCGCGGTCGTCGGCCGGCGTCGACAGGTAGCGCGGGAGCGAGTCGTCGAGCTCCTGCAGCCATGGGGTGTGGTGTTCGACGGCCATCGTCCCGGTCATCACGGAGCGGTACGCGCGGTCGCGGTAGCCCATGATGTCGGCCTTCTTGTCGTGCTTCCACTCCAGGAAGATCTCGACCACACGGTCGATGTCGAACTCGGGGTAGTCGGTCTGCCGCATCAGGTCGCGCACGTAGTCGGCCTGGAATCGGATCTCGTCGGCCGCTGTCCCGATCTCCTCGAAGCGTCGCCGCCAGTCCGCGATCGACGCCGCGCGCTCCGCGGCATCCGGCAGTTCGATCCTGCCCAGGATGAGATCGCGCACGTACCAGGCCTGCACGTCGAACATGTTGAAGGTGAACCACTGGTCCTGGGCGCCCAGGTAGGCCACGCGCGGATTCTCCTGCCACACCACTCCCCGGTACAGCCCGTCGGGGTACACGTTGTTCGGCGACGAGAGAGACAGCTCGTCGGGCAGGAACGGGTACTTGTGCAGGTAGCCCGTGCAGAGGATGACCGCGTCGAAGTCCTTCGAGGTGCCGTCGGCGAAGTGCGCAGTACTGCCCTCGAAGCGCTCGACGACCGGGCGCTCCTCGAAGCCGTCCGGCCAGTCGTAGCCCATCGGCGCTGAGCGGTAGCTCGCCGTGACCGAGCGCGCGCCCATCTTGAACGCCTGGCTGCCGATGTCCTCGGCGGAGTAGCTGCCGCCGATGACCAGCACGTCGCGGTCGGCGAAGCCCTCGGCGCCGCGGAAATCGTGGGCGTGGCTGAGGTATCCGGGGAAGGTCTCGATGCCGGGGAAGTCCGGCACGTTCGGGAAGGAGAAGTGGCCGCTGGCGATGATCACCCGGTCGAACTCCTCCACGCTCGATTCGCCGCTGGGCAGGTGCTCGCTGGTCAGGGTGAACACCTCGCGTGCGGCGTCGTACTCGACCCAGCGCACGATCGTCTGGAACCGGATGCGGTCGCGCACCGCGGTCTTCTCGAGGCGGCCGGCGATGTAGTCCCACAGCACCGGGCGCGGCGGGTACGACGAGATCGGGCGCCCGAAGTGCTCGTCGAAGGAGTAGTCGGCGAACTCGAGCGCCTCCTTCGGGCCGTTCGACCACAGGTTGCGGTACATGCTGGAGTGCACCGGCTCGCCGAACTCGTCCAATCCGGTGCGCCAGGTGAAGTTCCACTGGCCGCCCCAGTCGGCCTGCTTCTCGAAGCACACCACGTCCGGGATCTCCGCCCCGTCGCGGGCAGCGGACTCGAAGGCCCGCAGCTGCGCCATGCCCGAGGGGCCGGCGCCGATGATCGCTACTCGTTCTCTGCTCGTCACGTATAGTCCTCTTCTTGCGTCATGTATGAATCGCAGCCGCGACCGTCCGGCGGAACAGGGCTCCGCCGGGCACCGGGAGCAGGGATGCTCGACCGGCCCGCGGAAGCGGCTGTCCTTCGACCGTAGCAGGAGGCGCGCGCATGCCCGCAGAGGGCTCTGATCACCAGCGGTTGTGCACGTCCTCGGCCCAGCCGAAGATGCCGTCGAAGGCGATGTGCTCGCCGCTCGCGGTGCGGAAGGTGCCCGACCAGTCACCGAAGCACTGGTCGGTGGACGACGACAGGATGCCGAGATTCATGCGGCTCCGCTTGTCGTAGCCGGGCGTGAACGTGGCATCCAGCTCGCCGCCGGTGATCCGCCAGGGGCGGCGCCAGTCCGCGATGTCGTAGTCCCAGACGAGCTCGGCACTGATCTTGTGCAGCCGGCCGTCCACGAGGAAAGCGTTCTCGGTGGATCCGGTGCCGTCGGTCCACTGGCCGCCGACCTGCACGCCGATCGTGCGGCCGTGCGAGATGCCCGACCCCGCGCCCCAGTTCCAGCGCACGTCATAGGGCCAGCGCCCACGGCCGTGATCGAGCACCGCCCACGACGCGCCCTGCGGCAGCTCGTGCTCCACGCCGTCGAGGATCAGGATGCCGGATGCCGGGCGCGCGACGTCCTTCACCGTGTACTGGAACCGCTTCTCGCTCCAGGGAACGACGACCGCGAGCCGCTCGTGCCCGTCGGGGAGCGCGGCGACGACGTCGATCTCGGCACCGGGGATCCGCGCGCGCAGCCGTGTGCCGGCATCCGTGTCGTCGATGTCGATCTCGAGATCCTTGGCGCGGGCCCTGCTGGGCCCGGCCTCGAGCCGTGCAGGCAGCCGCACGCCGCGCGGCGGGATGTTCGTGACGGAGCGGTGCCAGGTCTGCCCGGTCGCGCGGTCCCACACCCACACCTCGTGCACGGCGGCGTAGTCGATCGACGAGACCGTCAACCCGACGACGTGGGTCGGCGTGGCGATGTTCCAGTACTCCCAGCGCTTGTTGCGGCCGCGTCCGCGGCCGATCCCCGCGGTGTCGACCAGCGGATGCCGCGCCCAGCCCACCGCATCCGGGTTCAGCCGGCCGTTCGGGAGCGTCAGCGGGACGGGAACGGTGAGCTCGCGCTCTGCAGGCATGGCGGATGCCTCTCTTCTCGGGGTGGGATCACCCTATCCGGGTAGGGTGATCCCACGGCCGCCTCCCCACCGGCCGCGCACCCGAACCGATCGGTGACCCTGATGTACCGCAGCAGCTACGAAGCCCCCGACGTAGCGCCCTCCGATGACGCCGTCGTGCTGCCGGACGCGCTGAACCTGCCCGCACACGAGCTGCCTGCGCCGCCCGCGCCTGTCGTCCTCCCGCCCGCAGAGCCGGGCGGAATCGTCCCGCCGGCGCCTCCCGTCCCGCCCGCGCCTCCTGTCGCTCCGGCAGCCGACACTCCGACCGTGCCGTTGCCGATGTCGCCGCAGGTGGCGCGCGTGCGCAATGAGAAGAGACTGCCTCTCCGCGCGCTCGCGTTCGCAGGAGGCGCGATCGTCGTCGTCGGCATCGTCGTCGGCACCATCGCGATCGTGAGCGGAGGCGGCGAACCGGCATCCGTCGCACAGGACCGGGCATCGCTCACTGCGCCGTCGGACTCGGGGCTGCCGGGCGAACGCGGCGGACCCGCGCCCGTCCGCACCGCGCCTCCGACCACGACTCCGGCGCCGACCGCTGCGCCGGTCGTGCCGCCCGCGCAGCCGGCGCCTTCGGCTCCGCCCGTGACCCGTGCTCCCCAGCCGCAGCCTTCCGCACCGGCGGCGCCGAAGCCTCCTGCCCCGTCGGAGCCCGCGGTTCCAGCGGCGCCCGCGCCGCTCGCGTTCACCGGCATCCAGGAGAACCGCGGCGACAACGCGATCGGCATCGAGATCGTCAAGAGCTACACGCTGTCGATGACCGGTCAGCCTGGTGCGACGGCCGCGGTGAAGTACGGCTGGAAGGATGCCGGGTCGGTGACCTTCGACGCCGCCGGGCACGCCACCCTCGAGATCGGACGGTCGGTGCTGAACCTCATCCCCGGCAATCCGCGCGTGCGCGCGGAGTACTCCGACGGCACCGAGGGCGACCCGATCGAGATGCGCCGCAAGGACATCCCCGCCTGAACCGCGCTCCGAGGCGCGACGACTACCCTGTAGCGGGGCCGCCGCACGGCCCTTCGTGAGGAGACCGACGATGACCGAATCCTTCCCCGCCGCAGGCGGGGCGTCCGCAGCGCCCCCGCCGCCGCCCGCACCGCCGATCTCTTCCGTCCCGGGCCCTTCGACAGGCTCAGGGACCCAGGGGGCAGGCTCAGGGACCCAGGGGGCAAGCCCCATGCCCCAGGTCTCGGCGACCCCGGCCACGGCCTCCGACACCGAGCTCGCGCAGGCCCGCGAGATCATCCGTGTCATCTCGGACTCGTACTCGACCAAGATGGTCGGCCAGGAACGGCTGCGCACCAGCCTGCTGGTCGCCCTGATCGCCGGCGGTCACATTCTGCTCGAGTCGGTGCCGGGCCTCGCCAAGACCACCGCGGCGAGCACCCTCGCCGACACCGTGAAGGCCAGCTTCAAGCGCATCCAGTGCACGCCCGATCTGCTGCCCGGCGACATCACCGGCAACCAGATCTACGACGCGTCCTCCGGCACCTTCCGCACCGTGCTCGGTCCTGTGCACGCGAACTTCGTGCTGCTCGACGAGATCAACCGCTCCAGCGCGAAGACCCAGTCGGCGATGCTCGAGGCGATGCAGGAGCGGCAGACCACGATCGGCGGCGAGGTGCACCCGCTCCCCCGTCCGTTCCTCGTGATCGCCACGCAGAACCCCATCGAGCAGGAGGGCACCTACGAGCTGCCCGAGGCCCAGATGGACCGCTTCCTGCTCAAGGAGATCGTGGAGTACCCGAGCCCCGCCGAGGAGTTCGAGATCCTCGGACGCATCGATTCCGGTGTGCTCGACCCCGACAGGCATGTACCAGGCGCGATCAGCCTCGACGACGTGCGCACGCTGCAGGAGACCGCCTCCCGCATCTACGTCGACCCCTCGATCCGCAACTACATCGTGCAGCTCGCCTACGTCACCAGGAACCCTGCGCCCTACATCGGCGAGGAGCGCGCCCGGTACATCAAGTACGGCGCCAGCCCCCGCGCGAGCATCGCCTTCCTGCAGGCGTCCCGCGCCCTCGCGCTGCTCAACGGCCGCACCCACGTGTTGCCCGAGGACGTTCGCGAGCTGCGTCACCTGGTGCTGCGGCACCGCGTGCTGCTGACGTTCGAGGCCGACGCCGAGGGTGTGCGCAGCGAGGAGATCATCGACCAGATCTTCGCCGCGGTGCCGACCCCGTAGCCCGCATGTCCAGCCTGATCACGCAGGTGAAGAGCAAGCTCTTCATCCACTCCTCGAAGAAGTCGATGCACGCGCTCGACGGCGCCTATGCGTCGCTGCTGCGCGGCCGCAGCCTCGACTTCGAGGACCTGCGCCCGTACGAGTACGGCGATCAGGTGCGCGACATCGACTGGCGCGCGACGGCCAAGCACAACGAGCCCCTGGTCAAGCGGACGAAGGCCACCCGCATGCACACGGTGCTGTTCGTGGTCGACACCGGGCGCGGCATGCGCGCCCTCGCCGAGGACGAACGGCCGAAGTCCGAGTCGGCCGTGCTCGTGGCCGGCGCACTGGGCTTCCTCACCGTGCGGCACGGGGACGACTTCTCCGTGGTGCACGGCGACGCCGCCGGCATCCGACGCATCGCCCCGAGCGGAACCGAGGGCGGACTCGAACATGCCCTGCGGCGCATACAGCGCGCTGTCGGCGCCAGCACCGCGCCGAACGACCGCGATGCGCTGCTCGGCTACGTCGCGCGCACCATCGCGCGCCGCATGATCGTCGTCATCGTCACCGACGAGGAGCCCACCACCGACGAGACCGAGCGGATGCTGCGCCGGCTGAAGGTGCAGCACGACGTGCTGTGGGTGACGCTGCGGGACGCGGATCCGGTGCTGCCGGGTCCTGAGCGAGCGAAGCGAGACGAAGGGCGCTCAGGACCCGGAAAGACTCCGGCTCCTGAGCGAGGAGCGAAGCGACGAGACGAAGGGCGCCGCGACGTCGACACCAGCTGGCGGGTGCCGGACTTCGCGCACGGCGACCCCGAGATCATGGCCGAGCTGGCCGCGCAGGAGGCCGCCGACATCGCCCGCCGCGACGACCTGCTGCGCCGGCTCGAGATCAGCCACACCGAGATCGAGGGCCAGGACTCCGCCGTGCCCGCGCTGCTGAGGATGCTGAACCGGAGGTCGCATGCCCGCCTCTGACGACCTCTATCCGCCGGCGCAGTACGGCTGGGGCTGGATCCTGCTGGCCGTCGGCATCGTCGCCCTGCTCGCGCTCGGCGCCTGGCTCGTGATCGCCCTGACGAAGCCCAAGCGCAGCCTGACGGTCGCCGGCGTTCCGGCATCCGCTCCGCTTTTCGTCGACGTGCTGGGCGCCCTGCGCACCGACTACCTCGGCCGGATCCAGCAGATCGAAGATGCATACCGTTCACGGAATATGGATCCACATACGGCGAACCTCGAGCTCAGCCGCACGGTGCGCGCCTTCGTGAACGAGTACTCGGGCCTGGAGGCGCCGGTGCTCTCGCTCGATGATCTCGAGCACCGCGGCGTGCATCCCGCCCTGATCGACGCGCTGCGCCGGCACTACTACCCGAGCATCTTCCAGCGCGGCCCGGCCATCGACCCGGTCGCCGGCGCCGAGGCCGCCCGCAGGGTGGTGACCTCATGGCACTGATGAACGGATGGATGCTGCTCGTCGCCGCCGGAATCGTCGTGCTGGCGGTGGGCCTCGGCGTGCTGCTCGGCCTGCGCCACGGGCGCATCGGCGACGGCGAGGGCGCGCTGGTCTCCCGTGCCGAGCGGCTGCGCCGCCTGCCGTCGTTCCGCACCGCCGTGCGCCGGCGGATGACCGCGCTCACGGGCATCCTGGGTCTCGGTCTGATCGCCGCTCTGCTCGGCGGCGTCGTGGCCGCGCGCCCGATGGCGGCGCAGACGATCCAGCCGGTGAACACCAGCCGCGACATCGTGCTCTGCCTCGATGTCTCGGGCTCGATGACCGACGTCGACCGCGAGGTGATCGACGTGTTCGACAACCTGCTCGACGGGTTCAAGGGCGAGCGCATCGGCCTGACGATCTTCAACAGTTCGCCGGTGCAGGTCTTCCCCCTGACCGACGACTACGCCTTCATCCGCGACCAGCTGGCGCAGGTGCGCAAGGGCTTCGACTACCAGACCGACACCCCTGACCACTGGGTCGGCACGCTGAACGGCCCCGGCGCCTCGCTGATCGGCGACGGCCTCGCCGCCTGCACGATGCGGTTCGACCACCTGGATGACGAGCGCAGCCGCTCGGTAATCCTGGCCACCGACAACGAGGTCAACGGCGCACAGATCCTCACCCTCGACGAGGCGTCCGCCTATGCCGCCTCGCAGAAGGTGAAGGTGTTCGCGATCGATCCGATCGGCGACGCGAAGGTGCAGACCAGTGCCGGGCTGACGAAGGCCGCACAGGCGACCGGAGGTCAGGCGTACGGCCTGCGGGACACGACCACGGTCTCCGACATCGTCGGGCAGATCCAGAAGCAGGAGGCGGCGGCACTGCGGGGTCAGGCGCAGGTGATCTGGGCGGATGCTCCGAACCTGTGGATCGCCCTGCTTCTGGTCGCCGTGCTCGGCTTCCTCGCACTGCTGTGGGTGGTGAAGCTGTGATCCTCCAGCCCGTGCTCAATCCATTGCTGCTGGTGCTGCTGTGCGCACCGGTCGCCGCGGCGATCGTCTGGGCGCTCGTCAAGGTGCGTGGCCCGCGCTGGATCTGGGCGCTGCGCATGCTGATGCTGCTCGCCGCCTTCGCGATGCTGCTGCGTCCCGGAATCCCGGGCGGCAGCTCGCAGACGCTCGCCACCGACACCGACGTCGTGATCGCCGTGGACACCACGGCGAGCATCGTCGCCGAGGATTGGGCCGGCGGCAAGCCGCGCCTAGACGGCGTGCGCGCCGACGTGCAGAAGATCGTCGACGAGTACCCCGGCGCGCGCTTCGCGCTGATCACGTTCGACGCGACCGCGCAGCTCCGCCTGCCGCTCACGACGGATGCCACGGCGCTGATCTCCTCGCTCGACGTGCTGCGCCCCGAGGTCACCGCGCAGTCGCGCGGCAGCTCGATCGGCGTCGCGAACGAGCTGCTCGCGAAGACCCTGCAGTCGGCCGCGAAGGCAGCGCCGGATCGCGCCCGGATGGTGTTCTACCTGGGCGACGGCGAGCAGACCTCGCAGAACGAGCCGGAGTCGTTCGGCACGGCGCAGAAGTACGTCGACGCCGGCGCCGTGCTCGGCTACGGCACCGTCGACGGCGGGCCGATGAGGATCACGACCGGTCGCGGCGCGACCGGCTCGGAGTACATCGAGTACCAGGGCCAGGAGGCGCACTCGGTGATCGACGAGGAGAACCTCGGGAAGATCGCCGATCAGCTCGGCGTCGAGTACGAGCACCGCACCGCGGATGCCGAGATCACCCTGCCCGAGGCGCCGAAGACGACGACCGACTACGCCGAGTCCGGGGAGGTCGGCGACGTCGTCGAGCTGTACTGGGTGTTCGCGCTGATCATCGTGCTGCTGCTGGGTGTCGAACTCGCCCGCGCGACCATGCTCGTCACCCGGATGCGGGGGCTCGCTGTGCCCTCATCGGCTCCTGAGCGAGGAGCGCAGCGACGAGACGAAGGACGCCCTTCGTCTCGCTTCGCTCGCTCAGGACCCGGGTCGCGGATCCTGAGCGAGGAGCGCAGCGACGAGACGAAGGACCCGCGGCGCGATGAAGGGGGTGGCCGATGACGACGCAACTCGACCCGGCATCCGCTCTTCTCGCCGCGAACCGGCGGCGACGCCGCATCCGTCGCTGGATCGCGATCTGCAGCGTGCCGCTGGTGCTCGCCGGGCTCGTGCTGGTGGCGAAGCTGCTCAGCATGTACGCGTTCGCGCACCAGTCGATCAGCGCCTACGTGACCGGCGACTACGCCGGCTCCGAGTCCGCCGCGCACGGCCAGTCGTGGTGGAACGTGTTCGAGCCGTACAAGGCGCCGTTCAACGCCGGCACCGCTCTCGCCGGCGCCGATCGGCTGCCGGAGGCGCGCAGCGAGCTCGAGGACGCGCTGGAGCTCGCGAACGGCCTCGAGGAGTGCGACGTGCGGATCAACCTCGCGATCGTGGTGGAGCGGATGGGCGATGCCGAACAGGCCGGCGGCGACGCGGCGAAGGCCGCGGAGCTGTACGGCGAGGCGCTCGAGATCACCGTGGACACCCCGAAGGAGTGCGACAGCGAGCAGGCGCAGCAGCAGTCGTCCGACCCGAGCCGCGACATGGGCGACACGCTCGACGACCTGAAGGACCGCCTGCAGCAGAAGCAGCAGCAGGGCCAGCAGCAGCCCGATCAGGGCCAGGGCGGCGACGAGCAGACCGAGCAGCAGCCCGATCAGGGCAAGCTCGACGACATCGAGGGCAAGCTCGGTCAGGGCCAGCAGGATCGCGAGGATCAGCTCGGCGGCGGATCGGATGGCGACGAGGGCGCAGGCTCGGGGACGGACAAGCCATGGTAGACGAGCAGCGCTCCCGCTATCTCGGCGATGATCAGGGCGCGCCGCCGGTGCCGCCGCCCGGCGGCTATCACGGCGCCCGGCGCATGGCGCCCGCCCCCGCGGCACCCGCGGCGACGGAGACCGTGCAGATCGACGTTCCGAAGACGAAGGCGAACGCGCTGGGCTGGGTGGCGCTGGTCGCCTCGATCCTGTTCACCCTGATCCTGCTCGGCGCGATGACCGGCGGCGGGGCCGACCCGGTGTACTCGGTGACCGTCGTGGTGCTGCAGCTGGTCGTCGTCGGCGTGATCATCGCCGCGCTGCTGACCGCCAGGGGCCGGATGCTGGGCGCGATCGCCCTCGCGATCGCGCTGCTGTTCAATGTGGCCACGGTCGGTGCGGTGGGAGCCGTCATGGCATCCGCCACCGGATCCTACGACGGCGTGAAGAGCGAGGCGCAGAAGCACGAGGAGGCGTACCCGGGGGTGAAGGGCACCTCGAACTCCGAGGTGCTGAGCCAGTCCTCGCTCGAGGACGTGCAGGCGAACGGCGAAGAGCTGATGGCGGAGATCCGCGCACGGCTCACCGACGAGTTCGGCTACACCTGGAAGCAGTCCGGCACGCCGACCACTAGGCCCGAGCGCAACGGCTACGGCGGCGAATCGCTGCTGCAGCAGTACACCTCCGAGCAGTGGACGACGGTCGAGCCGGTGCGCGACAACGACCGCAAGCGCGAGATCGCGTCGGTGATCGACGAGGTGCTCGCCGAGCGCGACATGTACGCGCTGTACCCGCTGAACTCGTCCGAGTCGGGCATCTCGAACGACATGGTGGCGAAGCTGTACGGCTCGGCCGATGTCGAGGAGCAGCACACCTGGGAGTGGTACAGCGACGCCTACCCCGACCCGCTCATGCTCTACGTCGACGCGTTCGATCCGTCCAAGGACCCGACCGGCGCGGCCCAGGCCGACCGCGAGGCGAAGCACCAGGCCACCGGCGAGCCTGTCGAGGGCGTGCAGCTGACGATCATCGCCCGCAAGGTGCTCAGCGAGAAGGACCGCGCCGAGTTCGAGAAGCGCATCGGGGAGTACCCCGGGTTCTGATTCGCGTGACGCGCGGTGAGGTGTTTCCTCAGCCGCCGCGCGCTCCTAAACTCGCGAGAATGACTGAGCAGAACGCTTCGCTGGTCCGTCCGCTCTCCGATCTCCGCAGCACCGATGTGCAGCTCGCCGGCGGCAAGGGGGCGAATCTGGGGGAGCTGCTGCGCGCCGGGTTCCCGGTTCCGGACGGGTTCGTCGTCACGACGGCCGCGTACGACGCATTCGTCTCGGCGGCGGGCATGGATGCCGCGCTCGAGAAGCTCGCGGCAGGTGCCGATGCGGATGCCGCCCAGGAGGCGGCGGCGCTCTTCGCCGCCTCCGACCTGCCCTCCGACCTCGTCGAGCAGATCGCCGCCGCGTACGCCGCACTCGACGAGGGACCGGTCGCCGTGCGCTCGTCCGCGACCGCCGAGGATCTGCCCGGCGCCAGCTTCGCCGGCCAGCAGGACACGTATCTCAACATCGATGGCACCGCCGCAGTCGTGCATGCCGTGCGCCGCTGCTGGGCGTCGCTGTGGAACGCCCGTGCCATCGCCTACCGATCGCAGGTGGGACATGAGGCGGCCGCCGGCCTCAGCATCGCCGTCGTCGTCCAGCGGCTGATCCCTGCTGAGGTGGCCGGTGTGATGTTCACGGCGAATCCCGGCAACGGCCGCAGGGACGAGACGGTCATCACCGCGTCCTGGGGGCTCGGCGAATCGGTCGTCGGCGGCCTGGTCGAGCCCGATGAGTACACCGTGCACGACGACGCCGTCGACCGCCGCATCGCGACGAAGGCGGTCATGACGGTGAGAGTGGACGGCGGCTCGGAGCAGTCCGAGGTCCCTTCATCGCAGGCAGACGCCGCCACGCTCACCGACGCCCAGGCCCGCGCGCTCGCGGCGATCGGCGCCGGCATCCAGTCCCACTTCGGCGCTCCGCAGGACGTCGAGTGGGCGCTCGCCGACGGCGAGTTCCAGATCGTGCAGGCACGGCCGATCACCGCTCTGCCCGAACCCACCGGTGAGGTGCCGACCGACTGGCCACTGCCGCGCAAGGGCAGCCTGTACTTCCGCGCCAGCATCGTCGAGCAGATGCCCGACCCGCTGACGCCGCTGTTCGCCGGCCTGGTGAGCGACGCCGTGCCGTTCGGCCTGCGGTCGATGCTCAGCGGTGTCGCGCCGGACCTGTCGACGCTGGACATGGCGTTCCCGACGATCAACGGCTACGCCTATTACGACTATCCGCAGTCGACCTTCATCGCCATGCTCAAGGCCACGCCGCCGCTGATGCGCTTCCTCCTGCGCAAGGGCTATGCGATGGACAAGTGGCACGACGAGGCGTTGCCTGCCTATCGCGCCGTCGTGGCCCGCCACGCGGACGAGGATGCCTCGCAGCTGTCGGCCGCCGACCTGATCGCCGGCGTTCGGGAGCTGCTCGGTGCGGCGTGTGCGTACTACAGCATCGTGCAGATGGTGATGCCGCTGGCCGGCATGAGCGAGGTGCTGTGGACGAAGCTGTACGACTCCACGATGCGCCGCGCGGGCGACCCGCAGGCATCCGACTTCCTGCTCGGGTTCGATTCGGCGCCGATGCGCTCGGAGCGTGCGCTGCACGAGCTGGCCGAGTGGTGCCGGACACAGCCGGGTCTGGCGGAGAGCCTTGATGCCGGTGACGACCTGCCCGAAGAGTTCCAGAAGCGCCTCGACGCGTACCTCGCCGAGTACGGTCACACCGTCTACAACCTCGACTTCATCAACCCGGTGCCCGCGGATGATCCCGAGCCGGTGTTCGAGACACTCAAGCACACGATCGCGGGTAACGCCGCAGACCCGGGCGAGCGGCAGCGAGCATCCGCGGCACGGCGCGAGCGCATCACGCGTGAACTCATCGCGCGACTGGATCCGGTACGCCGTGAGCTTGCCGAGCGCCGACTCCGATCCGCCCAGCTGTGGGCTCCGGTTCGGGAGGACGCCCTCGCGGCGATGGGGCTCGCCTGGCCGGTCCAGCGCCGGCTGCTGCGCGAGCTCGGCGCTCGGCTCGCGGCATCCGGCGCGCTGGAATCCGTCGAGGATGTGTTCTGGATCACTGCGGCAGAGGCGGATGCCGACGCCGCTGCGCTGGACAGCGGCGCTGCGCTGCCCGATCACCGCGCCGACGTCGACGAGCGACACCGCACCTGGCGCGGCCGCCGGCTCGCGACACCGCCGCAGTATCTGCCGAAGGGCGGGTGGATGACGTCGATGGAGCGCTTCATGCCGGCGAGGGAGAGCGATGAGACGGGGCCCGTGCTGCACGGTACCGGCGGGTCGGGCGGCCAGGTGACGGCCCCGGCGCGTGTGCTCGGCGGCACGGCGGATTTCGCGAGCTTCCAGCCCGGCGAAGTGCTCGTCGCATCCATCACGACCCCGGCGTACACACCGCTGTTCGCGCTGGCCTCGGGCGTGGTCACCGACATCGGCGGCGTGCTCAGCCACGGCTCGATCGTGGCGCGCGAGTACGGCATTCCCGCGGTGCTCGGCACCGGCAGCGCAACCAAGCGCATCTCCACCGGAGACGTGCTGACCGTGAACGGCGCGACCGGCACCGTGCGGCTGGACGGGGCGCCGGATCAGGCGGCGGATGCCGCTGTCGAACCGAAGCGCGGCAAGGTGCTGGCCATCCTGCTCGGCGTCGCGGCCGCTGCCGGGGTCGTGCTGCTCATCGCGCGCCGCAGGCGGCACTGAGCGATGTGTCGAGAAGACAGGCCTGATCAGCCCAGGAACGACAGCCCCGCTGCCACGGTGAAGCCGAGCACCGTGAACAGGCCGGTCGACTCCTTGGCCTTGGACTGCGCCTCGGGCACCATCGAGTCGACCAGCATCACCAGCAGCGCGCCGGCGGCGAACCCGTCGACGGCGGCCTGGAAGGCCGGGCCCACGGCATCCGTGATCGCGAAGCCGGCGACGGTCGAGAGCATGCAGACGACGGCCACGGCCGTCCACAGCAGCAGCATCCGCGACTTCTTCATGCCGGTTTCCAGCAGGTCGGACGCCGAGCCGATCGACTCCGGCAGGTTGGAGACCAGGATCGCGACCACGAGCGCCAAGCTGACGCCGTCGCCAGAGGCGAGGCCGATGCCGAGCACGAGCTGTTCAGGGATGCCGTCGAGCAGAGCGCCGATCGCGAGCGGCATGCCGGACGGGCCTTTCGCCGCCGCGGCCCTCGCGTCGACGATGCGATCGGCGACGTAATAGGTCAGCGCGCCGACGGCGAGACCGGCGACGAGAGGTACCGGGCCACCGAGACCCAGCCCTTCCTGCACCAGCTCGAACGAGATCGACGAGATCAGCGCGCCGGCGCCGAACCCCAGCACGATGCCGAGCAGACGCGGCGGCCAGCGTCGCAGCGTCGCGAGCCACGCGCCGACGAAGAGCGGCGCCGCGGCGACGGCGCCCCACAGGAAAGCACCACCCATGCAAGGAGGTTAGTGCAGCTCCCGGCGCCGTCGGAACGACACTTTGCTCCTTGCGCCCTGCTGGTGCGCGTCACGGCCGGCCTTCGCCGCGACCTCCGGCGTGTGGAAGGAGGGTAACGCCGCCCCGTGCCGCTCCGCACCGACGAAAACCTCCTTCCCGCACGGGCGGTCCGGCGGGTGCGTCAGGAGCGGCGCGCGTCAGCGCAGCGTGCAGGACGTCGTGCCGGTCACCTGGTTACTGTCGCCGTCCGCGCGCACGCCGTCGCAGTTCAGGTCGCCGCCGACCGTGTTCTTCACGAGGGTGGCGTGCTGGGCGTCCGAGATGTCGAGCGTGCCGCCGACTTCCGTGAGCTTCACGACCACGCCCTGGGTGCGGGTGATCGACAGATCCCCGCCCACCTTCGAGCCGGTCACGACGATCTCGCGCAGGCCGCCGGCGGTGACGCCGCCGTCGAAGGCGCTGTCGATGAGCTTCACGATCTCGTAGCCCTCGAAGGACAGGTCGCCGGTCACGTTCTGGCCGGTCACGATGCAGGCGCCGTCGTCATCGGCGGGCCCCGCCTCGCACAGCGCGTCGGCGCGCTCGACCGGCGTGGCGGCATCCGTCTCGCCGGCATCCGTCGTCTGCGTCGCCGACGGAACCGGCGGCTTCGCGGCATCCTCCGCCTGCGGCGCGCAGGCCGACAGGCCCAGCGCGAGAAATGCGGTGACGAACAGCATGCCGGTGGTGCGGCGCATTGCGATCTCCAGAGTTCCGTGGCAAAGGAACCAGGGTAGCCCGGGCCCTTTTCACAGGCCAGTCCGCTGGCGCGCCCTGCGCGTGGCGGCCAGGATGGACATGGGATAAGGGGGGACCGCCCCGATGGATGACTGGAGACGCCATGGATCACAAGCCCGCTTCGGCAGCAATCAAGGCGCAGCACGACGCTGCGCTCAAGAATCTTCCGTTCGACGACACGACCGACTTCGATGACACCGCACGCGGGCTGATCGCAGAGCTGAAGCCGAACGTCGTCAAGAACGCGGACGGCGAGGTCGTGTGGGACAACGACACGTATGCCTTCATCGACGGCGACGCCCCTGACACGGTGCACCCGAGCCTGTGGCGGCAGTCCACGCTGGTGGCGCGCGCCGGTCTGTTCGAGGTCGTTCCCGACGGCATCTACCAGGTGCGCGGCAGCGACCTCTCCAACATGACGATCATCGAGACCGACACCGGCATCATCGTGATCGACCCCCTGATCTCCACCGAGACCGCCGCCGCGGCCCTCGCGCTGTACCGCGAGCACCGCGGCGAGCGCCCCGTCGTGGCCGTCCTCCACACGCACTCGCACATCGACCACTTCGGCGGCATCTTCGGCGTCACCTCCCAGGAGGAGGTGGATGCCGGCACGGTGCAGGTCATCGCCCCTGAGGGCTTCGTCGAGCACGCCGTGTCCGAGAACGTGTACGCGGGAACGGCGATGGGTCGTCGCGCGGGCTACATGTACGGCGCCGCGCTCGAGCGCGGTCCGCAGGGCGCCGTGGGCGCCGGCCTCGGACAGACCACCTCCACCGGTGAGGCGGGGATGATCGTGCCGACCCTCTTCATCACCACCACCGGCGAGACGCACACGATCGACGGGATCGAGATCGAGTTCCAGATGGCGCCTGGCACCGAGGCTCCGTCAGAGATGCACTTCTACTTCCCGAAGTTCCGCGCCCTGTGCATGGCCGAGAACGCCACGCACACGCTGCACAACCTGCTCACGCTGCGCGGCGCGGTCGTGCGCGACCCGCACGTGTGGTCGCAGTACCTCACCGAGGCGATCGCCACCTTCGGCTCGCGCACCGACGTCGTGTTCGCCTCGCACCACTGGCCGATGTGGGGTCAGGACCGCATCGTCGAGTTCATGGGTCTGCAGCGCGACCTGTACGCGTACCTGCACGACCAGACCCTGCGCCTGATCAACCGGGGATTCACCGCCGCCGAGGCGGCCGAGGCGTTCGTGCTGCCGCCCGCGCTGGAGAACGCCTGGCACGCCCGCGGGTACTACGGGTCGGTCAGCCACAACGTCAAGGCGATCGTGCAGCGCTATCTGGGCTGGTTCGACGGCAACCCGGCACGGCTGTGGCCGCACCCGCCGCAGGAGCAGGCGAAGCGCTACGTCGCCCTCGCCGGGGGCATGGACAACATCGTCGCCGCGGCGCAGACCGCGTACGACGAGGGTGACTTCCGCTGGGCTGCGACCCTGCTCGACCACGCGGTGTTCACCGACGAGAACCACACCGCAGCGCGTGCACTGTACGCGGACACCCTGGAACAGCTGGCCTACGGCTCCGAGAACGGCACCTGGCGCAACTTCTTCTTCTCGGGTGCGACCGAGCTGCGCGGGAAGAACTTCGGCACCCCGACCGTGACCAACGCGCCGTCGATCGTCGCGAACCTGACCGCCGAGATGCTGCTCGACGCGATCGCGATCAAGATCGACGGCCCCAAGGCATGGGACCTCGACCTGGCGCTCTCGATCGAGTTCACCGACCTGCAGCGCACGTTCCGCGTCACGCTGCGCAACGGCGTTCTGGTCTACCTCGAGGACGGCGAGGGCGACGTCTCGCTCACCCTCCGGCTGACCAAGGCGCGGCTCATCGCCCTGGCAGCCGGTGACGCCACCTCCCCCGGCATCGAGACCGAGGGCGACATCGAGACGATCAAGAGCATCCTCGCCGTCGTCGATCCCGGCGACCCGGCGTTCGCGATCGTCACGCCGTGACATCCGTCTGATCGGGCCGGAGCCCCGTCGCCTCGCGCGGCGGGGCTCCCGTCGTACCCGGCATCCGGGCCGGAACGCGCGACGCGCCGCCGATAGACTTGATCGCATGTCCAAGGTCCTTCAGTCCCTCCCCGTCGGCGAGCGCGTCGGCATCGCGTTCTCCGGAGGTCTCGACACCTCCGTCGCCGTCGCGTGGATGCGCGACAAGGGTGCGATCCCCTGCACCTACACCGGCGACCTCGGTCAGCCCGACGAGGACGACATCGAGTCGATCCCGGGCCGTGCGCTGGAGTACGGCGCCGAGGTCTCGCGCCTCGTCGACGCGAAGACCGCGCTGGTCGAGGAGGGCTTCGTCGCCCTGCAGTGCGGCGCCTTCCACATCCGCTCCGGCGGCAAGACCTACTTCAACACCACGCCGATCGGCCGTGCCGTCACCGGCACCATGCTCGTGCGCGCGATGAAGGAGGACGGCGTCGACATCTGGGGCGACGGCTCCACCTACAAGGGCAACGACATCGAGCGGTTCTACCGCTACGGCCTGCTGGCCAACCCCCGCCTTCGGATCTACAAGCCCTGGCTCGACGCCGACTTCGTCACCGAGCTCGGCGGCCGCCAGGAGATGAGCGAGTGGCTCGTCGAGCACGGCTTCCCGTACCGCGACTCCGCCGAGAAGGCCTACTCGACGGATGCGAACATCTGGGGCGCCACGCACGAGGCGAAGACCCTCGAGCACCTGAACGTCTCGCTCGAGAGCGTCGACCCGATCATGGGCGTGAAGTACTGGGACGAGTCGGTCGCGATCGCCACGGAAGACGTCACCGTCACCTTCGAGGCCGGCCGCCCTGTCGCCCTGAACGGTCAGGAGTACTCCGACCCGGTGGCGCTGGTGTTCGAGGCCAACCGCATCGGCGGTCGCCACGGCCTCGGTATGAGCGACCAGATCGAGAACCGCATCATCGAGGCGAAGTCGCGCGGCATCTACGAGGCCCCGGGCATGGCGCTGCTGTTCATCGCCTACGAGCGTCTCGTCAACGGCATCCTCAACGAGGACACCCTCGCGACGTACCACGAGCAGGGCCGGCGCCTCGGCCGCCTGATGTACGAGGGCCGCTGGCTCGAGCCCCAGTCGCTCATGCTGCGCGAGTCGATCCAGCGCTGGGTGGGCCTCACCATCTCGGGCACGGTCACGCTGCGGCTGCGTCGCGGCGACGACTGGACGATCCTCGACACCGTCTCGCCGAACCTGTCGTACGGCCCGGAGAAGCTCTCCATGGAGCGCGTCGGCGACGCGGCCTTCGGCCCGGTCGACCGCATCGGCCAGCTGACCATGCGCAACCTCGACATCGCCGATTCGCGCTCCCGCCTGGAACAGTACGCGGGTCTCGGCCTGGTCGGCGGCGCCACCGGCGAGCTGGTCGGACGCGTCACCGCCGGCGAGGCCGCCGAGATCACCGAGCAGGTCGAGGGCTCGGTCTCCGAAGCCGACGAGAAGCTGACGGATGCCGTGGACGTGGCCTCCGAGGGTGCTGCGTTCGACTCGGGCACCGACTGATACGAAGTCTCACGAAGGGCGGATGCTGCGGACTGCGGCATCCGCCCTTCGTCGTTCCCCCCCTTCGATTCGAATCGCGCAATTGACCCCATCTGAGGCCCGAGAGGGACCAGTTGAGCGATTCGAAGGAGGATTAACTTGCACAACATTGTGCAGGTTTGTACACTGGAACACATGACCACCGCCCGTGTGCCCCGCAGCGATGCCCGTGCGAACCGCGCCGGCATCCTCGACGCGGCCCGCACGGCGCTCGCGACCGACCCGCACGCGTCGGTCGACGTGATCGCCCGTGCAGCCGGTCTCTCCCGCCGCACGCTGTACGGTCACTTCGACGACCGCGACGCCCTGATCCGCGAGCTGATCGTCACCGGAGCGCAGCGCTTCAATGCCATCGCCGAGTCGATCACCGACACCGACTCGCGCCTCGCGCTCGCGCGGCTGGCGACGCGTCTCTGGCAGGAAGCCGCGCACGTGCAGTTCGCCGCCGTGCTCGCCCTCGACGAAGCGCACGTCGAGCACACGGCCGAAGCGCTCGCACCGCTGCGCCGCGCGGTCGCCGCACTCGTGCGCCGCGGCCAGGAGGACGGCAGCTTCCGCACCGATCTCGCGGCGCCCACCGTCGCGCGGCTGATCGAGGAGATGGCCCGCACGGTCGTGGCGAGGACGGATGCCGCGAGCGCGGGCGCCGCGGATGTGGCGGTCCGCACAGTGCTGAGCATCGCCGGCCTTTCCTGGCGCGAGGCGGATAGTCTGCTGGCAGCACATCCCGACATCGCGGAGGTCGCTGAATGAGCTCGGTCGGCACTCCGAACGCCTGGACCGTCTTCCGCCGCGACGTCGGTCGTCTCGCCCGCGTCAGCAAGGCGTGGATCATCATCGTCGGTGTCATCGTGACGCCGTCGCTGTACGCGTGGTTCAACATCGTCGCGTTCTGGGATCCGTACTCGAACACGCAGAACGTCTCCGTCGCGATCGTCAACCAGGACGAGGGCGCGACCTCCGACCTGACCGGCCCGATCGACGTGGGCGGCGAACTCGTCACAGAGTTGAAGAAGGATCACCAGCTCGGCTGGGAGTTCCTCGACGAGGACGAGGCGATGGACGCCGTGCGCAGCGGCGACAGCTACGCCGCGATCGTCATCCCTCCGGACTTCAGCCGCGACTTCCTCAGCGTCACGACGGGCGACATCACCCGGCCCGAGCTGAAGTACTACGTCAACGAGAAGGCGAACGCGATCGCCCCGAAGATCACCGACGTCGGCGCGTCCACGCTCGACAAGCAGATCAACAGCACCTTCGTCTCGACGGTGTCGCGGGTGATCACCGAGCAGCTTCAGGCTGCCGGCATCGACGTCGAGGGTCGGCTCACCGAGGCGCGCGACGATTCGATCACCGCGCTGGACGACGCGGTCGCGAAGGTCGCGGCCGCGCGCACGGGTCTCGCGGATCTGCAGAACGGCCTGACGGATGCGCAGGGCAGGCTCGACAGCGCCGCCGGCACGCTCGACAAGGTCGACCGGACGCTCGCCGACGTGCAGAAGTCGATCGCCCAGGCGCAGGCCCTCGCCGCCGAGACCCAGCAGGAGCTGCTCACCGTCACCGACAAGGTCACCTCCGCCTACGTCGAGGGGGCCGGTCTGCTCGCCGACGCATCCGGCAAGATGAGCGCCTCGATCGCGACGCTGTCGGCCGGTCTGCAGCAGGCGAACGTCGCCGTGGGGACGGCGATCGACGACATGACGGCCGTGATCAAGGCCAACGGCACTGCGCTCGACGAGCTGCAGGCCGCGCTGGATCAGACCGACCCGAACTCGGATGCCGCGCAGAAGCTGCGCGCGGCGATCGACGCCCTGCAGCAGCGCAACGCCGCAGACCAGCAGGTGCTCGAGCAGCTGAAGACGCTGAACGGCGACGTCACGAACACCCTGAAGTCGCTCGATGCGGCATCCGGCAAGGTCGATGCCGCGGTCAAGCAGGCAGCGACCTCGGCGAGTGACATCCGCGCCGCGCTGATGAACAACGTCCCCGACCTGAACCGGGCGATGTCGGCGCTGTCGGCCAGTGCCGACGGGTTCTCCGCCGCCGTGGGCGCGCAGCGCTCGCAGGTGGCGCAGGCGCAGAACCTGCTCGCCGGACTGAAGTCCCAGCTCGCCTCGACGACCACCGCGCTCACCGCCCTGGACGGCAACCTCGCCACCGCCGAGGAGGGCCTCGGCACGGTGCGCACCGACGTGCTGGCGCTCGGCTCCGCCGACCTGTGGCAACGGCTCAGCGAGATCAGCGGACTCGACCCCGAGCAGATCGCCGACTTCATGGCCTCTCCAGTGCAGGTGCACGAGAACGTGATGTTCCCGACGCAGGCGTACGGCTCCGCGATGGCGGCGCTGTTCACGAACCTCTCCCTGTGGATCGGCGCCTTCGTGCTGATGGTCATCTTCCGACTCGAGGTCGACACCGAGGGCGTCGAAGGCGTCACGGTGCGCCAGGCGTACATGGGCCGCTGGATGCTGTTCGCCGCGATCGTGTTCTTCCAGGCGCTGCTGGTCTCGATCGGCAACCTGATTATCGGCGTGCAGACTGCGAACGCGTTCGCCTTCGTCGGCACCAGTGTGCTCATCGGGCTGTCGTACCTCAGCATCATCTATGCGCTCTCGGTCGTCTTCGGCTATGTGGGCAAGGGGCTGGCCATCCTGCTGGTGATCTTCCAGATCCCGGGGGCATCCGGTCTGTATCCGATCGAGATGATGCCGGACTTCTTCCGCAGCCTGTACCCGTTCCTGCCGTTCACCTACGGCATCGACGCGCTCCGCGAGACGATCAGCGGCTTCTACGACGGAGCCTGGTGGCGCGCCATGGGCACGCTCGCCGTGTTCGTCGTGCTGGCCTTCGTGCTGGGTCTGTTCCTGCGACGGCGGCTGGGCAACTTCGCGCTGCTCTTCAACCGCAAGCTGGCCGAGAGCCGGCTGCTGGTCAGCGAGGACGTGCAGATCGTCGGCCGCCGCAGCACGCCCCAGATCATCCGTGCGCTGACCGACGGCGACGGCTTCCGCGCCGAGAACGCCGCGCGCGCACGGCGGTTCACCGAGCACTATCCGACCCGGCTGCGGCTCACCCTGATCATCGGCGTCGCCGTGATGGCCGTGATCGGCGTCGCTGCCTGGCTGCTGCCTGGCGCCAAGGCGTCGATGCTCGGCCTGTGGGCGCTGTGGTGCCTGATCCTCATCGCCGCGCTGGTCACGCTGGAGTACATCAAGCAGAGCATCGAACAGGCGTCCGAGCTGGGCGCGATGCCCGAGGCCGATCTGCGCCAGGCGCTGGTCGACGAGACGACCGGCGCCGGGATCCTGCACGACGACGCACCGCACGGCGCGCCGGAGGAGACGGATGCTGCGGCGAGCGCCTCCGCCGTCGGACCCGCGACCACCGCGACGGCGGTGCTCGAACGGCCCGAGCCGGAAGCCGACGCCGAGCCGGACGACGACACGGTCGTCCTCGAGGAGCTCTTCGAGCCGGATCCCGGTGAAGAGTCGGATCCTGCCGAGGAGCCGGAGCCCGAAACCGAGACCGACGATGAGGAGGAGCAGAAGTGAAGAACATCCTCGCCGTGCTCCGCTTCGACCTGCGCCGCGCGACCAGCAGCGTCATGGCCGTCATCGTGCTGTTCGGGCTGGTCGTGATCCCCTCGCTGTTCACGTGGTTCAACGTGATCGCGAGCTGGAATCCGTTCGAGAACACCAAGAACCTGAAGGTGGCCGTCGCGAGCGTCGATGAGGGCTACCAGAGCGACCTGGTGCCGATCCGTCTCAACGTCGGCGACCAGGTGCTGTCGGCGCTGCGCGCCAACGACGATCTGGACTGGGTGTTCACCTCGAAGGCCGACGCGATCGACGGCACGCGCTCGGGCGAGTACTACGCCGCGATCGTGCTGCCGCCCACGTTCAGCGCCGACATGATGACCTTCTACGCGAGCGGCTCCGAGCCGACCCGCATCGAGTACTACACGAATGAGAAGAAGAACGCGCTCGCCCCGAAGATCACAGAGCAGGGCGCCGGCGAGGTCTCCACGAGCATCAACGAGGTCTTCACCGAGACGCTCAGCGAGGCCGGGCTGAACATCATCACCTCGCTGTCGTCGTACCTCGATGACGCCGACACGCAGGCCGCGTTGTCGCGACTGCAGGCGCACGTCGCCTCGGTCGCCGCGCAGCTGCGGGCGGGATCGTCTACGGCCGACATGTTCACCTCGCTGATCGAGTCCAGCCGGCCGCTGGTCGACAGCGCCTCCGGTCTGGCGTCCTCCTCCGCCGACACCCTGCGCAGCGCGACCGGCGCGATCAGCGACGGCAAGCAGGCGGCGAAGGCGCTGAAGCAGACGCTCTCGACCACCACCTCCGCGCTCGGCACGGCCCTGTCGGCCACGGCCGACAGCTACCAGGCGGTGGCCGACAGCGTCGACGAGGTCTTCGCCTCCCTGGACGCGCAGTCGGCGAGCTCGGCCGACGCGCTGCGCGCCATCGGGGCGCGCGTGCAGACCCAGATCGACCAGCAGCAGAAGGTGCGCGACGACCTCGTGAACAACGTGCGGCCGCTGCTGCCGGACAGCGCGCTGGATGCCTTCGACTCGGCCATCTCACGGATCGATGCCGCAATCGCGCGCGAGCAGGCACTGCAGGTGCGGCTCGACGACGCGGCCTCGCAGATCGTCGCCGGCAACGCCGAGCGCCAGGCCACGCACGCCGAGATCACGAAGCTGATCGCCCAGGCGAAGGCGGCGGTGCAGGACGCCGGCAAGGAGTTCAAGACCAGCCTGCAGCCCAAGCTCGATGCCCTCGCCTCCACACTCGCCGATATCGGCCGTGACGTCGATTCGATCGGCGACGACCTGTCGTCCGCGGCGCAGTCGCTGTCGGGCTCGGACTCGCTGGGCAGCGTCCTCACGAAGGGCGAGGCTCTGACCTCGGGAATCTCGGCCTCGCTCGCCGAGACCGCCGACCGCTTCGACGAGCTCGACGCCGCACTGGCGAAGGCGGTCGACACCGGCGACCTGAGCGACCTGCGCACCCTGATCAGCGAGGACCCGCAGGCCCTGGCCACGTTCGTGGCAGAGCCCGTCGCGCTGGAGCGCGTGCCCGTGTACTCCGTCGTGAGCTTCGGTGCCGCGATGACCCCGCTGTACACGGTGCTCGCGCTGTGGGTCGGGGCGCTGCTGACCGCGGTGGCGATCCGCGTCGACCCGCCTCAGGACGAGGCGTCCGGTCTTCCGCAGCTCTCCCCCGCCGAGACCTACCTCGGCCGGTTCGGCATCTTCGCGATCGTGGGCTTCCTGCAGAGCTCGCTGGTGTGCCTGGGCAGCATCCTGTTCACGCAGGTACAGCCGCAGCATCCGTTCCTGCTGATCCTGGCGGGCTGGGTGAGCTCGCTGGTCTTCATGCTGATCATCTACACGCTGGTGGTCACGTTCGGGAACGCCGGCAAGGCGCTGTCCGTGCTGCTGCTGGTGATCCAGATCTCCA
Organism: Microbacterium sp. MAH-37; assembly: GCF_009758255.1. Classification (GTDB taxonomy): domain Bacteria; phylum Actinomycetota; class Actinomycetes; order Actinomycetales; family Microbacteriaceae; genus Microbacterium. The sequence continues at coordinate 57,664 of NZ_WSEN01000004.1, read as the reverse complement.
GCTCTGGTGGTGCCTACCCGCTGCAGGTGCTGCCGCAGTGGTTCCAGAACATCAGCCCGTGGCTGCCCGCCACGCACGCGGTGAGTGCGATGCGCGCGGCGATCGCCGGCATCTACCGGAACGACTACTGGGTGCAGCTGGGCTGGCTGGCGCTGTTCGCCGTGCCGGCGCTGCTGCTCGGGCTGCTGCTGCGCCTGCCACTCATCCACGGCAACCAGAAGATGCTGCGCGCGCTGGAGTCCACCAAGCTGATGTGACCAGGGTTAGGATGCCAGGGCAAGCGTCTTCCCCCGGGACGCAGCCCCGATCGCGTGAGCCCCCGACTCACCTCCCCGACCTGTATCGAGAGTGTGCTCCTCTGATGACCGCAGAGACCCCGGCATCCGCCGTACGCCCGTCCGCCGGCGCCCGCTTCGGGCGCGTCGTGTTCGTGATCCTGGCGATCATCCTGGTGATCGCCACCGCCGCAGCGTTCTTCCTCGCATGGACCGTGCAGCGGTCGTTCCCGCAGACCGAGGGTCAGACCTCGCTTGCGGGCCTGCAGTCGGAAGTTCTGGTGCAGCGCGACGATCGCGGCATCCCGACGATCACGGCGAACTCGACCGACGACCTGTTCTTCGCCGAGGGATACACGCACGCCCAGGACCGGTTCTTCGAGATGGACTTCCGCCGGCACACCACCGCCGGGCGCCTGTCCGAGATGTTCGGCGAGTCCCAGGCCGGCACCGACGCCTTCCTGCGCACGCTGGGCTGGCGCAAGGTCGCCGAGAAGGAGGTCGAGAACCTCGACGAGACCACCCTCGGCTACTACGAGGCGTATGCGAAGGGCGTGAACGCCTACCTCGACTCCCGCAGCGGTGCTGAGCTCTCGCTCGAGTACGCCGTCCTCGGCATCCAGAACCCGGATTACAAGCCGGAGCCGTGGGAGCCCGCAGACTCCGTGGCCTGGCTCAAGGCGATGGCCTGGGACCTCCGCACCAACATCGAGGACGAGACCACGCGCGCCCAGCTCGCCGCGACGCTGGACCCTGCCGAGGCGAAGCAGACGCTGGAGCAGCTGTATCCGTCGTACCCGTTCGACCGGAACCCGGTGATCGTTCCCACGATCTCGAAGGTGCCCGCCCTCGCCACGACCGCCGACACGGCGGCGTTCACCGCGAGCGAGGGGCAGGATGCCGCGCAGGCGCTGGACTCGGTGGAGTGGCAGCAGGCCGACAGCGTGATCGAGGCGGCGAGCATGCTGCTCGGCAATGTCGGCGAGGGCATCGGCTCGAACTCGTGGGTCGTCTCGGGCCAGCTCACCGAGACCGGCCAGCCGCTCCTCGCGAACGACCCGCACCTCGGCGCCGCGCTGCCCTCGGTCTGGTACCAGGTGCAGCTCAAGTGCGCGAAGGTCTCGGAGGCCTGCCCGTTCGACGTCGGCGGCTACTCGTTCTCGGGACTGCCCGGCATCGTGATCGGCCACAACGCGAAGATCGCCTGGGGCTTCACCAATCTGACCACCGACGTGACCGACCTGTACGTCGAGAAGGTCGAGGGCGACCAGTACTGGCGTGACGGCGCGCTCGTGCCGATGGACGTGCGCGAGGAGACCATCAAGGTCGCGGGCGGCAAGGACATCCCGCTGACGATCCGGTCCACCGTGCACGGGCCGATCATCTCCGGCCTGACGCCAGACTTCACCGGCATCGCCGAGAGGCCCGAGCTGGAACAGGGCAAGGTGACGACGGATGCCGGCACGGTGGTGCCCGGCAACCAGGCCGGTGCTCCCGCGACCGGTGACTACGCGGTCAGCCTGCGCTGGACGGCACTGGATGCGGGCACCACGGCGAGCGCGATCTTCGCGCTGTCCGAGGCGCAGGACTTCGACCAGTTCCGCTATGCGGCATCCCTCTTCGACGTGCCGGCGCAGAACCTCATCTACGCCGACAAGAAGGGCAACATCGGCTACCAGGCTCCTGGTCGCCTGCCGATCCGCGGCGCCGGCGACGGCTGGCTGCCGCAGCCGGGCTGGGACAGCAGCTACGACTGGGTCGGGTACATCCCGTTCGAGAAGCTGCCCGTGTCGTACAACCCGGCCTCCGGGTACATCGTCACCGCGAACAACGCGATCGTCACCGACGACTACGAGTACTTCCTCTCCAAGGACTGGGACTACGGCTACCGAGCCGCGCGCATCGCGCACCTGATCGAGCGGAAGTCGGCGGCCGGCCCGCTGTCGGCGCAGGACCTGCGCGACATCCACATGGATGACGAGATGTGGATCGGCAAGCAGCTGACCATCGCGATGCAGGACGTGACCGTCGACGGCAAGGGGCCGAAGGCCGCGGTGAAGCTGCTGCGCACCTGGGACGCGCAGAACACCGCCGACTCCTCCGCCGCGGCGTACGCCAACGTGCTGTGGTCGAACCTGGTGCAGAACATCTTCGCCGAGCGCGAGGACCCGCTGCCGATCACCGGCCAGGGCCGCCTGTTCACCGTCGTCGGCGCGATGCTCGAGAACCCGGACGACCCGCTGTGGACCAACAAGAAGCTCCGGGTGAACAGCATGGATGAGATGCTCGCCTTCTCGGCAGAGCAGGCATATGACGAGCTGGCGAAGCTGCAGGGTGAGAACATCGCCCGCTGGAACTGGGGCAGCCTGCACGCGCTGACGCTGCGCAGCGCGACGCTGGGCAAGTCGGGCATCGCCCCGATCGAGATGCTCTTCAACCGCGGCCCGTACACCGTCAGCGGCGGAGCTTCCGTCGTGAACGCGACCGGCTGGAACCTCGGCGAGTCGTACGAGACGACCACCGTCCCCTCGATGCGAATGGTCGTCGACCTGTCTGACTTCGACCGCTCGAGCTGGATCCACCTGACCGGCGCCAGCGGGCACGCCTTCAACGAGCACTACACCGACCAGACCGAGGACTGGGCGGCGGGCCGTCAGGACCGCTGGGCGTTCTCGAAGAAGGCCGTGGCGAAGGCGTCCGTCGACACGCTGGTGCTCACGCCGAAGGGCTAGATTCGCGGTATGCCGGAACGCCTGCTCGCGCCAGAGGAAACGCCCGCGACGATCACGGAGTTCTCGTACGGCGGCGCCGATCTGATCGCCGAGGACTTCGGCGAGGGCTCCGGGCCGTTCGTGCTGCTGCACGGGATCGGGATGGGCCGCAGCGTCTACGTGGACCTGGTCGCGCGGCTGCGCGGCCGGGTGATCGGCCTCGACCTGCCGGGGTTCGGTGAGGCGCCCGAGCCGAAGCGCACGCTCACGATGGAGCGTCACGCCGACCTCGTGGCCGCGTTCCTGCGCGATCGCGGCATCATGGATGCCGTGCTGATCGGTCACTCCATGGGCAGCCAGATCGCCGCCGAGGTCGCCGCCCGGCATCCACAGCTCGTCGCCGGCCTGGTGCTGGCCGGCCCCACCGTGGACAGCGCCTCACGCAGCATCCGGGTGCAGGCGCGGTACCTGTTCGTCGATCTGCTCGGCGAGAAGCCGCTCGTGCTCTGGCGAGGTGCGCGGGAGTACCTGCGCGGCGGGCCCAACCTGGTGCGCAAGATGCGCGCCACCGTCGTGCACCAGCCCGAGAGGGCCTACGCCAGGGTGACGTGCCCGACGCTCGTCATCCGCGGCGAGCGCGACCCGCTCGCGCCGGTCTCGTGGTGCCGTCAGATCCTCGAGGCGATCCCGGATGCGAGCCTCGTGGAGATCCCGGATCACGGGCACGGCACGCTGATCAGCGACTCGGAGCTCGCCGCGTCCGCGATCACGGCATTCGCGGATGGCCTGCGCTGAGTCGCGGCAAACCCGAGTTTCGCATCCGATACTCGTGTTTAAACACCCTAAACCTTAGTAACGAGTGTAATACTCGTGGTTATGGCGCACTCCGCGAACGCGACCGCTTGGCACGACTGGCCCGCGCAGGGCAGCGAGACTCTGCCATGGCGCCAGCAAGTGCGCGGCGGCACGAGAGAGGACCGGATGCTGTCGTCGGTTGACGCCGCCGTTCCGCCCATGATCGCCACTCTCGACTACACATCCCCAAAGGAAGCTGTCGTCGCTTCAGAGTCGGCCCTGCTTTCCGTCGCGCAGGCCGACACAGACGCAGAGGGGCATTCGGCAGCGATGAGCCGATTCATGATGCGGACGGAGTCTGTCGCGTCGTCGAAGATCGAGCGCATCACGGCATCGGCGGTCGACTACGCCAAAGCCCTCGCAGGAAGCAGGTCGAACAGCTCGGCCACCAGCATGGTGGCAGCCAGCACTGCCCTGCACGACCTCGTCATCGGCGTCTCCGACCGAGGACGCATCGAGCTGGACGATCTTCTGGCCGCGCACCAAGCACTCATGAAGGACGATCCCGTCGAGGCGGACTACGCCGGTCGGCTGCGAGACATGCAGAACTGGATCGGTGGCAGCGACTACTCCCCGCGGAACGCGCTCTACGTGCCGCCCGCGCCGACCCGCGTTCCCGCCCTGATGGGCGATCTCATCGAGTACCTCAACCGAGACGATGTCCCCGTGATGGTTCAGGCGGCGATAGGACATGCACAGTTCGAGACGATCCACGCGTTCACCGACGGGAACGGGCGCATCGGCCGCGCACTGGTCTCTGCGGTGTTCAGGCGCCGCGGTGTCACCCGAAATGCCGTCGTACCGCTGGCGAGCGGCTTGCTCGCCGAACGCGAGGACTACTTCGCAGCGCTGGGCTCCTACCGGCAGGGGGACCCGGCACCGTTGATCCTCTTGTTCGCCCGGTCTGCGCGTGCTGCGGCAGTCTGCTCACGGGACTCGATCAGCCGCATCAAGGCGCTTCCCGAGGAATGGAGTGCGGAACTGCGCCCACGAGCCGGGTCGGCTGTCGCCGCGCTGATCCCCGCGTTCTACGATCACCCCGTCATGACCGCCGCCGAGATCGAAGAACGTTCCGGGTCCTCCGAGCAGCAGACCTACAAGGCCATCACGCGGCTCGGCGAGGCAGGATTCATCCAGGAGATCACCGGCCGCAAGCGCGACCGCGTCTGGGTCGCCGCGGAACTGCTCGCGGAACTCGATGACCTCGACCGGCGGATTCAGCACGAGATGGTGCGTCAGTCCTGATCCGGTCCGGCGCAGGCCGATGCCCGAGGGCACGAGGCCCCGGGCATCCGTCGGTCAGCCGAGCCTCAGCCGCAGACGCCGAGTGACTCCGCATCCGTGATCTCCGCGACATCATGCGGCGACGGGGGCGACCGCCGTGCTCGCGCGCCGCGCGATCAGCCAGATGCCGGCCGCCGCGCCGAGGAAGATCAGCCCGAGCGCCACCCAGCCGGCGAAGCCGAAGGTGATCGCAGTGGCATTGACGACGATCGGCGCGCCGAGGGCGCCCAGCGAGAAGCCCATCCCGAACACGCCCTGATACGCGCCGGCGCGCACCGGATCGGCCAGCTCGAAGCTGAGCCCCCAAGCGCCGGCCTGGGAGAGGATCTCCGCGAAGGTGTGCGTGATCGTGGCGACCAACAGCACCACGATCGCCGTCCACGCCGGCAGGCCCGCGGCGAGCGCGTAGATCACGCAGGATGCTGCCATCAGCCAGCCCGCGATCATCGTGACCCGGCCCGCCACCCGAACGTCATGGGTGCCGCGCGATGCCCGCACCTGGAACAGCACGACCAGGGTGGTGTTCACCACCACGAGCACGGCGACCAGCACGGTCGGCGCGTTCGTGTCGCGCGTGATCCACAGCGGCACGCCCAGCTCGGCGACGCCGAACTGCATCCCGAACACAGCCGACAGCGCGCTCAGCAGAAGGTAGCGCGGATCGCGCCACGGCGAGCGCCGGTGCCAGTCCCTGCGCTCAGCCACAGCCGCGGCGGTCGCCTCCGTGTTGATCGATCCGGTCACCGTGCGCACCGTGTCGGTCGTGGGCCGCGGCGGAGCATCCACCGCCGGCGACAGGCGCAGCAGCGGCACGGATCCGGCGGCGCAGAGCAGGCCCGCGAGGGCGATCACGATCCGGTACGACTCCGGAGTGCCCAGCGCCAGGGCGATCGCTCCGATGCCCGCACCGAGCGCGATCGACAGGTTGGTCACGGTGCGCAGCACCGCGCGCGCGTGCACCCGCCGTTCGGGCGCGAAGCCGCGGGCGATGATCGCCGACCGCGCGGAGTGGCTCATCGAGTCGAAGAACCCCGAGAGCGAGGCCAGCACCAGCGCTGTGACGAAGTCTCCGGCGAAGGCGTAGCCGGCCAGCAGCAGACCGCCGAGCGCCTCGAAGGCGAACGTCAGACGGCGAGCGCTCCAGCGGTCGGCGAGCCAGCCTCCGAGGAACGACGCGACGACACCGCATCCGCTCGACACGGCCAGCACGACGGCCGCCTCTCCGGCGCCGAGACCGAGGATCTGCGTGAAGAACAGCACGGTGACGGCGAAGAACACCCCGCGCCCGACGCGGGAGACGACGGTGGACAGCACCAGTGCGCGCAGCACCGGGTCGTCGAGACTCGCGGCGATCCGCGTAAGGAGGGAGGGCTTCTGCGCGGTGTCGGGGGCGGAGGTCACCCTCAATCCTGACATGCGGCAGCCGGCGACGATGCGACGGCTAACCCGCTCCGGGTGGCGCCGTCCCGGTGGCGCGTCAGTGCACGGGCACTGCCGAGATGGTGCATCGCGCGGACGACGCCGTCCGCTCGAGGTCCAGGAAGTGGGCTGTCGCGGCATCGCCGGCGTGTGTGAGGAATCCTGCACTGCGCAGTCGGGGGATCCACCCCTCCGACCAGGTCACCTGCAGCGCGCCGTCGTCGCCGCGGATCACCGCGCCGTGCTCGGTGACCTGGATCGGGAACAGCGAGACGAGGCGATCGACGATCTCGACCGGTTCGTCGGCGGCGAAGTCGTCATCGATGGTGAGAGTGCCGCCCGCGAACGTGAAGGTGCGGCGGACAAGCTGCAGACCGCCCAGATCGTAGGCTGACGTCAGATCGAGTGTCAGGCGTCCCGCTTCCTCCGACACCTCTTCCACCACGGCTGCCGCTCCACGCCCATGATGCTGCCGCACTCCCGCGATCATCGGCACGCTGTGACCCTGCGCTCCCGCCGAATAGGTCTCGTACCGTGTCTCGGGCAGGAAGTAGAAGCCGTCGTAATACCCCATGCCCAGTTCGCTCAACAGGGGATCGCCGTTCACCGCGAGCACGAACGAGCCGAGGTCGTTGTGGTTGTGCGGTTCGTCATTGTCACCGCCCTTGGCTGCAAAGCCCACCTCGTCGGCACCGGATCGGGCGCGCGCCGTGAACCACGCGGCGTCTCCGAACCACGTCGCCGGCGTTTCCGTGTCAGTCACCTCGTCGGCGGCATCGCGGGCCCAGGCGAACTGACGGACCACCGGGCCCCAGTTGTGGTCCCACCCGGCGGCGGCCCAGAATTCGCGCGGCACCGCGTTCGACGGGTCGAACCGCTCGGTGAGCGCCGCCAGCGCGGGCGTGACCATGCCGTACGGTTCGGCATCCGAGAATGCGGCCACTGCACGCCCGCCCAGCGCGACGTTGCGCGGGTACCGGGTGATCGCCGTCAGCTTCTCGTGATCCTTACCCGCCCACAGGTCGACGCCGGTGCGCTGACGCAGCGCCTCGGCGTAGTACGCGAAGTGCCCGAACCCGTAGTTCCAGTAGTTCAGGCCCTCGATGCAGATGCCGTCGTCGCCGTAGCCCGCGAGCAGCGCATCCATCGCCGCGGTGCATCGGTCCAGGATCCCCTCGAGCCCGTCCGTCTCCAGGTACATCGCGGCGATGCCGACGCTCGCGGCGCACACGGAGGACCAGTTCGTCTCGACGGTCTCCCAGAACCAGGCCCGATCGCGGAACGGGCCGAGCACGCGGCGCTCGATCTCGCGGTGGGCCCTGGCGACGAGGAGCGGATGCAGTCGTTCACCCAGCAGCGCGATGATCTCGGCGAGAGCGAAGGCGGTCTCCGCCGAGAAGAGATCGATGATCTCGTCGTGCGGGATCTCGGGCCGCGGCGACGAGAGCTCGGGGATGTGCGCGGGAAGTGCCCAGGTGTACTCGTCGCAGATCGCCCAGATGAGGTCCTCTGTCGCCGAGATCGGCACCTCGTCGCTGAGCAGTGCACCGATCGCGGCGGCGAAGAGCCGACGGCGGATGCCGAAGTAGACGTCGCTGTGCTCGGTACGGTCGCCGTCCACGTCGTACCGGTGATGCACCCGGAAGCCCGGGGATGCGATCGGCGTGCTCGCCTCGGCGAGCGCGCGATCGACGAACGCCTGCGCCTGCTGGGCGATCCGGCGATTTCGGATGGGCTCTCGCCAGCGCTGCGGATCACGTGCCTCGGCGAACACGGCCTCAAGGGTTCCGCCGTCCAGGGTCGTCATCACCGGCTCCGTTCGTCGCGGTAAACGCATTCCTTCTCATCCTGTCAGCTCGAACACGACGGCTGTCGAAGGCGATCAGACTCGATCACCTCACTGCTCGATGATGAGCAACGTGCCCGCTTGGGATCCACGCTCACTTCCATGCCTGCGCAGCCTCGATACGGATGCGGTGATCGACCGGCGTCACGAGCGCGATCACGATCCGGGCGCATCCGGGTGCGATCGGCGGCGCCTCACGCAACTGCCACGCCCGGTGGGCACGCGCTCCGCCGGTGATCCGCGCTGCATGCGTCTCGGCACGCAGCACCAGAGACTCGCCCTCGAAGAAGAGCTCCTGTCCGGCCTCGAGCCGGATGGTGAGATCACCTGATTCTGCGACCAGACCGGCGTCCACGTCGATCAGCAGCTCGGCGAGCGCGCCCGCCGGCCCCGACGCCGCCACGTGCACGTCTATCGCTGCATCGCCGAGATCGACCTGCGCCCCCACATCGAGCGGCTCCAGCCGACGCAGGCCTCGTCGCTCGACGGCGGTATCCCATCCGTCGGGCGCCACGGGCTCGCCGAGCGGCAGCTCGTAACCGGGCCTCCGCCCTCGCGGTCCTCGTGATGCGACCAGGATCCTTCCCTCGCCGAACTCCGCCGACTTCGGGAGGAATTCGCCCACGCCCTGCACGGCCTGGAAGAACCGGACGGCGTGCAGGCCGACATCGCCGAACTGCGCCCCCAGGAACGCGGCATCCTTACGCACGGTCGCGGTCAGGTCCCCGGAGCGGAACCGGGCAGCCTGCTTCCTCGGGAACACCGCCCAGAACCGGTTGTCCCGCGGGTCGTCCGCATCGTCGTCGAACTCGCATTCGAAGTACGCCTGCGCCCAGGCCTGCCAGAACACCACCGCGGGCTCGCGGGGACCATCCGCAGCGGCCAGGGCGCCGGCCAGCTGCGTCAGCACCCCGTCGCCGGAGAGCGCTCCGGCGGCGAGGCACACGTCCGCGAGCGACACCGGCACCACGCGCATCCCACGGTCCTGTCGGCTGGACAGACCGGTGTCGGCACGCAGCCGGGAGTCCAACAGGAGCATGTCCGTGGCCAGGCTGGCCAGAACCGCCTCCAGCGCACCGGGGGTTCCGCGCGTCAGATGCAGCAGCAGCAGCGCACGGTTGGTCACGGCGTCGTAGACGACGACACTGCGTTCGGGGTAGAAGCCCTCAGAATCGATGTCCAGACCCTCGTCGAGGATCGCCCGCATCGCGGGCTCCCATCCCGCGGCGGCCTCCGGCAGCAGCGCGCCCGCGAGCGCCGCCGCCGAGGCGATCACCCAGCGGTGGTTCGGCGTGTGAAACCCCGCGGTGAGTAGCACCGGAACCGTCTCCTCGAGCAGGCGCAGCACGCAGCGCTCCCACTCGACGAGCTCGGGCGGCATGCCGTCCCGGCGCAGCAGCAGGAGAGCCGCGGCGAACAGCTGCAGGGCGAATGCAGTGTCCGGCGCCGAATCCGGATTGCAGTGCACGAGATCGATCAGTCCCGATCCGCGCCGCGCCCGCAGCTCGTAGCGCGCGGCCGCTGTCGCGCGGTCGGCCAGTTCCGCCCGGCGCTCCGCACTGAGCGAGGAATCCAGCAGCAGCAGGGCGGCTCCGCTGGAGAGCGCCGCAGTGGCGTTGACCGCCGCATCGGCTATGCCGAGCCGCGGGTTGTGGCACGCGCCGTCATCGATACGGGACGGATCGCGCACCTGCAGGTACGACTGCTGCCGGACCTGAGCCGCCAGCTGACGGAACATCCGAGCTGTCATCGCCTTCTCCTTCCGCGTCACGTGCTCAGCGCACGAACGTCGCCGGATGCAGGAACTCCAGCTGCCTCAGGTCGAGGGCGTCGTCGAGTGCCGTGAATCGCAGCGCCTGCACCGCACGATCCTCTCCGCAGATGAACGGTCGGGTCTGCACATTCCATCGGAACTGCTCCCCGCGCCGCTCGTCGAGCAGAGTCCATTCGCCGTCGACGAGACCGTCGAGCCGCCAACCGGCCCGCCCCGCTGCGCCTGTGGTCACGGTGTAGAGCACTCCGACCGCCGTGGTGTCGAACCTGCACTCGACGCTCTCACCGGAGCAGAGCAGGACGCCATCATCCGAGGAATCGTCGAAGGGGATGCCGGCGTCGACCGGCGTCGCATCGACGAGCTGCTCCGGGAGCGCCCCGGGCGGGGACAGGGAGAACGGACCCTCGCTGGCCCAGGCGACGGGTTCCGGTCCGAGATCGATGTCGATACGGATGCCGCGGCGCAGCATCTCGATCGGAACCGACGCCCTCCGCCAGACCTCGCCGTCGATGCGCACCGCCTGGATGTGCACGTTCTCCGGCGCGAGATCCGACACGGAGATGACCGTGCTCCCTCCGCAGGCCGGGCGGAGCTCGGCGCGGGGCACCGACGGCGAGGTGATCAGGTACTCCCCGGAAGCGGGGGTGAGCGGATACAGGCCGATGCTCGCGAACAGATGCCAGGCGGCCATCTCGCCGTTGTCCTCGTCGCCGGGGAATCCCTGGCCGATCTCGGAACCGAGGAACATGCGACGCACGCTCTCCCGCACGACCGCGTCCGCCTTGTGCGGTGCGCGCGTGAACGCGTACATGAACGGAATGTGATGCGCCGGCTGATTCGACAGGCCGTACATTCCCATCCGCAGATCACGCGCCTCGGTCATCTCGTGGATGACCCGGCCGTAGGCGCCCTGCACGTCAGCGACGCCGGTCTCCGGCGTGGCGAAGTACGCGTCGAGCGCGGCCTCCAACCCGTCCGGTCCGCCGAGCAGGGTCGCGAGCCCATGGCCGTCGTGCGGCACGCTGAAGCGCATTCCCCAGGCGTTCGTCTCGGTGTAGTCGCCGCCCCAGACCGCAGGATCGAAATCCGCACGATGCCGGCCGCCAGCATCCCGTCCGACGAAGAACCCGCGCGTCTCGTCGAACAGCGCGACATACGACGCAGCTCGTGCAGTGAAGTACCGTGCACCCGCCACGAACTCGGAGTGTCTCGGGTGCCGCGGATCCGCGGCCAGCCGCTCGGCCAGAGCCGCGATGCCGAAGTCGTTGATCGCGCCCTCGAGGGTCCAGCTGAGCCCCTCCGGCGTAGCCGTCGACACGTAACCGCGGAAAGGCGCGGTTGCGCTCTCGGCACGGCCCACCTCCGGACGGACGGAACGCGTGGTCGCGTTGCGCAGCGCCGAGTCATACGCCTCCTCGAGGTCGTTGAGCTCGACTCCCGCGGCGACGGCGTCTGCGAGCACGATGTCGCTGCTCGTGCCCACCATCGCGTTCGCCGGACCGGGCGATGACCACCGCTCCATCCAGCCCGCCGCGCGATAGTGCTCCACGAAACCGTCCAGCATCGCGGCTGCCTGCTCTGGCACGAGGAACGAGTAGGCCGGCCACACGGTGCGATAGGTGTCCCAGAACCCGTTGTTCACGAAGGACTCCCCTTCGCGCACGGCACATCCCGTCATCGCCTCGCCGTGTGGAGCCATCGGCGTGTTCGCGACGTCGGCATGCACCCAGCGTGGGACATCGACGGTGCCGGCGTTCTCACTCGCGCGGTTCGGGTAGAGGAACATCCGGTACAGGTCCGACGCGATCTCGGCCTGCTGCGATCGCTCGCCCTGCACGCGCACCAGGTCGAGCAGGGGCTCCCAGCGGCCGCGGTTCGCCGCCACGATCGCGTCGAAGCTTCGGCTGAAGGGCGCCTCCTGTGCGAGCGTCGCCCTGGCCTGCTCGATGCCGATGAACGAGGTCGCGATGCGCACCTGCACCGCGCCTGAACCCTCCACGCCGACCGACGCCGACACCTGCTCACGTCCCGGGGCGGTGCCCATCGTCACACCCGACAGCGGTCGGTCGACGGCGATCGCGAAGTACATCCGCGGCGCCTGCGCAGCGGCGGGGCGGTGATAGGAGTCGGTCCAGCCCGTGAACGGCACCATCCGGTCGTCCGGATGATGCACGAGCCGGCCGTCGTGATCGATCTGATCGATCACGAAGCCGCCGCCGTCGGGGAGGGTGAGTCGCGCGACGAGAACGCGATCGGTCGTGGTGAGTTCGGCGCGGATGCCGCCGGCGAGGTCCGCCGACCACAGGTGCGGGCCTGCGTGCTCGTCTTCGTGCGTGAACCCCAGGGCGCGGGCCTCGCGGTCAGCGGACGCCGCGGCGCCGAACGCCGTCGGCATGATCTGCACGACCCCACGGTCTCCCATCCACGGGCTCGGCGCATGCGATGTGGCGAGCGCCTGCAATCGCAGCGCGTCACCCGCGTGGTAGCGGTAGGGCCAGGAGTGCGACCCGGCATCCGTCACCGGGATCGCGAACGTGAAGCCGTGCGGCACGGCGACCGCCGGGATCGTGTTGCCCCTCGACGCACGTTCGGCCGAGTGCGTGCCCCGACGCGTGTCCACGAGATCCACTCGCGCAGCCGCGGCGGGCTCATGCTCGATCCGGACGTCGCTGACCCAGCCGCTCGCATCCGTGCCCGAAGAAGACGCACGCAGCCGGATGCCGGTGACCCGCCTGCCCACGATCGGTGCCAGATCGATGCGGCGGATGTTCCACTGGTCGCAGGTGAGGGCTCGCGACTCCCGCTGCCCCGCGGGAGTCGCCGGATATCCCGCCTGATCGACAAGTCCTGGGGCGATCGATCCGTCGTCGAGCTGAAGCTCGACCGCCACGGCTGTGGCCGCGAACGCGGATCCATCGCGCACCTCCGCCGCTCCGCCGCGGAGTTCGGGGAAGACGACATAGGTGAGCAGCTGCCCCGGCTCGATCACGACATCGACGGATCGCAGCGGGATCGTGAGATCCGCGTCGGCATCGGCGTCCTCCAGCCGGTAGCGGATCGCCTCCGCGTCGGTGAGGCCACGTGCCGGACCGGCGGCGGGGGGAGCTTCCGGCCCGCCGCTGAGAATCAATTCCTGCATCGTCAGCCCTTGATCGCTCCGGATTGGCCCGCGCTGCGCAGGAACTGCCGCTGGAAGACCAGGAACAGCACGATCGGAACGATCACCGAGATGAACATTCCCGCCATGAGCAGGCTGATCTCGGTGGTCGCTGAGACCTTGTACAGGCCGACCGAGAGCGGCTGCAGTTTCGGATCCGGCAGCACCAGCAGGGGCCACATGAATTCCTTCCAGGCGCCCACCAGTGTCAGCAGCGACACCACCCCGATGATGGGCCTCGACATCGGCAGCACGATCCGCCAGAACACGGTGAACGATCCGGCGCCGTCCACCTTCGCGGCCTCGAAGACCTCGGCGGGCAACTGAGCGAAGAAGTTGCGCATCAGCAGCACGTTGAACGCGTGAGCGGATGCCGGCAGCCAGACCGCCCAGTACGTGTTGATCAGGTTGACCTGGATCAGAGGCAGGCTGAGGATCGTCAGGTACAGCGACACGAGCGACACGACGCCCGGGATGAACAGCGTCGCCATCACGGCGCCCTCGAGGAACTTCGCGTACCGCGGCCGCAGGATGGCGAGCACGTAGCCGCCGGTGAGCGCGACGAGCAATCCGAAGAACCAGTTGCCTGCGGCGACCCAGACGGTGTTGAACAGGTACTGGCCGATGTCGATGCCGGTCCATGCCTCGGCGAGGTTCTCCCATTGGATGCCGCTCGGCCAGAGCGCGAACGGCTGCGTGACGATGTCACTCGTCGTGGACACCGCGGATTTCGCCAGCCACAGCACCGGTCCGACGGCGATGATCGCGAGGAACGCCAGCACGAGCACCGCGAGCACGGTCAGTGTGAGACGAGTGCGGGGCCTCGCCCGTTCGGCGCCGGAGAGCAGCGTGCGCTCGGCGAGCTCGGCCTCGCGATCCCTGCGGGCCTGTTCCCGTGCCGCACGGCGGCGGCTCTGTCCCCTCTGCGCGGTCGGGGTGAGCACGACGGCTCTGGTCTGGCTCATCACTTCGCCCACTTCCTTGTCAGCCACAGGTACGCGGCGGAGAGCAGGCACAGGAACACCGCGAGCATGAGGCTCAGTGCCGTGGCCTTTCCGTAGTCGCCGGCGATGAACGCGTAGCGGAAGATCAGCATCAGGATCGTGGTGGTGGAGTTGTTCGGTCCGCCGCCGGTCATCACGTACGGTTCGGTGAACACCTGGAAGGTGCCGATCACCTGCAGCAGCAGCATGAAGAGGATGACGGTGCGCAGCTGCGGCAGAGTGATGTGCCAGAACCGGCGCAGCACCTTCGCCCCGTCGACCTCGGCCGCCTCGTAGAGCTCGGGCGGCACGGCCATGAGCGCCGCGAGGTAGATGATCACGGTGCCGCCGAAGCCGGCCCAGGTGGCCTGCACGACGATGGACGGCATCGCCATCAGCGAGCTCTGCAGCCACGGCAACGGCCCGAGCCCGAACCATCCGAGCACCGTGTTGAACAGGCCGTTCTCGCTGGGGTCGTAGAACTGCTTCCAGAGCAGCACCGACACCACCGGCGGAATGATGACGGGAATGTAGGCGAACACGCTCGCGATGGTCCTGGTGCGACGCAGCTCTGCGATGAACACCGCGAGCAGGACGGGCACCGGGAACCCGATGATCATGGCGAGCACGGTGTACCAGATGGTGTTGAGCACCGCGGTGCCGAGCAGCGGATCAGCGAGCACCCGCGTGAAGTTGTCCAGACCGACCCACGTCGCGGGTCCGACGAAGTTCGTCTTCTGCACGCTCAGCAGCAGACTGCGCAGAATCGGCCACCAGCCGAACACTCCGAAGGAGATGACCATGGGAAGGGCGAACAGCAGCATCCCGGGGCCGCCCTTGCTCACCCACCGGTGGAAACGGCTGCGCCGGATGCGCTCCACCGGCGGTCGCGCCGGCTGGGCACCGGTGCTCGGGGCCGGCGGCGCCTCGCTGATCATGGTCATCATCCCTCCTTCGGACGTGCTCGGGGGCGGACGCGTGCGCCCGCCCCCGAGGTGTTGCGTGTTGGTACGGCGCTTACTGCGCCTGGTCGATCAGAGCCTGCGACTCGGTGTTCGCCTGCTTCAGCGTCCCCTCGGTGTCGGTATCCTTCTCGGTCAGCACCTTCTGCACGGCGGCGTCGAGTAGTGCGTAGGTCTCCTGCGCGGCGGTCAGTGGCTCAGGCACGATCTTGAGCTCGGACAGGCTGTCGAAGTAGGGCGCGAACTGCTCCTGGTCGACATCGACGTAGTCGGCGATCCAGCCGAGGTAGGTGTCGTACTGCTCCTGGTTGAAGACGGGGAGCATCGGGGCACCGACAGGCTGGCCTTCCTCGGACCTGGCTTTCGCGGTCTCGATGGCGAAGTCCTTGTCGGTGTAAGCGCGCAAGTACATGAACTTGATCCACTTGACGGCGGCCTCGGCCTCGGCCTCCGTCGCCTTCGGCGAGACGACCTGGATCGTTCCGCCGCCGAGCGTGCCCAGGCCGTCGTCGGACTGCGGGAGCCCTGCGATGCCGAGATCCGCACCGTTCATGCCGCGGTTGCCCACCAGGTCGTTGTAGACGTCGGCGCCGAGCACGGTCTGACCGATCTGCCCCGCGGCGACTGCGGTGCGCATGTCGTCCTGTGTCATCAAGAAGTTCGAGCCTGCGGCGTTGTCATCCCAGCGCACGCCCTGCAGGAAGTCGAGGGCCGCCTGCGGCCCCTCGCTGTCGACCTCGGCCTTGGTGCCTTCCTCGTTCTGAATGCGGCTGCCGAAGCCGTAGCTCATGCCGGTGAGCAGCCAGCCGCCGGAGTTCTGGGTGGTGGCGATCGAGAAGCCGGTCTGCCCAGTCGCCGTGGCGATCTTCTGGGCGTTCTCGGCCACCTCGTCCCAGGTCGTCGGCGGATCGTCGGGATCAAGGCCCGCCTGCGTGTAAAGCGCCCGGTTGTAGACCAGACCGAGCGTGTACGCCGCACTGACGATGCCATAAGTCTTGCCCCCGATGACGGCCTGCGCCTGTACGTCGGGGTTCAACTCGGCGAGCGTCTTGTCGCCATCGATCAGCGAGGAGATGTCGTAGACCTGGCCGTTCTCGGCGAGCTGGCGGATGTTCGTGTAGGGCACGCTCATCGCGGTCGGCAGGGTGCCGCCGGCCACGAGCGCGGAGAACGTGGTCGGGTCCCACGTGGTCTCGGTCGGTTCGATGTCGATGTTCGGGTTCGCCTTCTCGAACAGCTTGATCCGGTCATCCCAGATCTTCCTGCTCTCGGGCTTGTCGCTGGACGGGTAGCCGGAGACCGAGATGGTGACCTTCTGGTCCGCCGACGCGGCGTCACCGCTGTCGCTGGAACAGGCCGACAGGGCGACCGCCGCGATGCCGACGGCCGCCAGGCCGGCGACGACGCGCGTGGTGTGCTGCAACATGGATACTCCTTCGTATGAGTCGCTGATGGTGCGATCAGGCGGGTGCGGGACAAGTTGGGAAACCGCTTGACCAGATTCATCATGCACATCGATCGCGGCTGTGTCAAACGGTATTCCGATGTTTCATGGCCCAGCAACCCATTTCACTGGGAAACCGATAGACTCTCTCGGGACACCGGAGCGCAGGAGGACCCATGGCCCGCAAGGCGACCACACTGGCCGACGTGGCGGCAGCCGCGGGGGTCTCACTCTCGACGGCATCCAAAGTGCTCAACGGCACAGGGCGCGCCTCGGAGGAGACCAGGGCCCGCGTGCGTGAGACCGCAGAGCGCCTGGACTTCCGCCCCAACGCCCTGGCGCGCTCTTTCGCCAGCGGGCAGAGCGAACTCGTGGGGATCCTCATCGAGGATGCCTCCGAGATCTTCTCCAGCATGGTGCTGCGCGGCGCCGAGCGGCGGCTGGCTGCCGCCGGACTCGCCACCCTCATCCTCGACGCCCAGGAGGACCGCCGCCTGCGCAGCCAGCAGGTCCGGGCGCTGGACGCCCGGCGAGTCGACGCCGTGCTCGTGATCGGCTCCGGACCCGACTACCCGTATCCGTCGATCACGCATGAGATCTCGTGCCCGGTCGCCTACGCGTTCTGCACCTCGGATGCGGCGACCGACCGCGCTTTCCTCCCCGATGACCGCGGCGCAGGGCGCATCGCCGCGGAGCATCTGATCTCACTCGGACACACGAGGATCGCCCACATCACCGAGGGCAGCGAGTACGGCTCCGCGGAACGATCGCGGGGGTTCCTCGAGGCGCTCGCCGATGCCGGTCTGCAGCCGGCGACCGGTGCGCCCATCGCGGGCGACTGGTCCAAGGAATGGGGTTTCCGCGCTGCGAGCGACCTCATCGACAGCGGCGCGGAGTTCGACGCCATCTTCTGCGCCAACGACCCCATCGCATACGGGGCGTTCGCGGCACTGCGCTCGCGTGGACTGCGCGTGCCTGAAGATGTCGCCCTGGTCGGCCACGACCACTTCCTCCAGGAACCGAAGTGGCGACGCAGCGAGTTCCTCACCACCATCGACCCCGATCTGACCGGGCTCGGCAGCACGGCAGCCGAGTTCCTCATCGATCCGTCCGCCGCCTCGGACACCGGGACGAGCACGATCACCCCGATGCTGTACGTCGGGCGCACGACCGTCGCCCCGACAGACGGTCCCCCGCGCACGAACGCTGACGACCTTCTCGCCGTGATCGACCACCTGATCTGACCGCGGGAGGGCAATGCGCCACGTCGCCGACGTGTTGATCTTGAAGCAGTCTCAGTCGCTCCGCCGAACGGAACGCGCAGAGGGGCGGGGCAGCGAACTGCGCACCGGCGTCGCGGCTAGGCCATGATCAACCGCTTTCGCATTGCAGAGCGGCACCCCTTGATTAACACTTCCAGGCCCTGCTAGCGTCAGTGCTCGTCAGGTGGGAAAGCGTTAGCCCAAGCGGGCCGACGCCCCGCGTCATGTACGAGGGAGTGCACATGGAACATCAATTGCCGAGCCGTGCCAGACGGCACGGACCCTGGACCGCTCTGTTGGGAGTCGCGGCCATCGCCGCATCCCTTCTCACCCCGCTGTCGGCGACCGCCGGCATCGCGGAATCCGACACCTTCGCCTCCTGGAAGCCGTACGTGAACGGCGGCGCCGATGTCACCAGCACGGCCGACACCGCGACCTTCCACGGCGGAGCGGCCTCGCTGAAGCTCGTCGACACCACCCCCAAGGCCGCGAACGTCTACGGCGGCGTCCTTCAGTCCGTCACCGTCACCCCTTCCACCACGTACGAGTTCTCGGCATGGGTCAGGGCACAGGACGTCCCGACGACGGGCACGCTGCAGTTCGTGCTGAGCCCGGACTGGACGGTCCGGCAGACGTTCCCGGGCGGTACCTACGACTGGACCCGCACCACCTGGACCTACACGACCACCGCGACCCAGACCGCGATCAACTACCGCATCATCCAGCAGAACACCGGCACGTACTGGCTCGACGACCTGTCGATCGTCAAGCAGGGCACCTCCGAGAACCTCGTCGCCAATCCCGGCTTCGAGGACTACACCAGCGTTCCTCCGCAGACGGATCCCACGCTGTCGATCAAGACGGCTGTGATGCTGTTCGACGACCAGGGCACGAACATCCAGGTCGCCAGCAACCGCGCATCCGTGCAGTGGACGCTCTCGGATGCCGCGGGGGCGACGCTCGACTCCGGTGACGTTGCGACCAGCGCGGGCACCGCGACGCTGAACCTCACCGGCCTCGCCCGCGGCTACTACGATCTGCACCTCTCGGTGGACGGCGGCGCGCTGGTGCGCGACACGTCCTTCGCGATTCTCGGCGATCGGGACGGCACGCACGACACAGCGTTCGCGGTGTCGGATCACTTGCAGACGAAGGTCGCCCAGGCGGACGTGTTCGGTGAGCTCGGCGCCGCCAGCGCGCGCTTCGACCTCAGCTGGTCCAGCGTCGAGCAGGTCAAGGGCGAGTACACCTTCGACACCGCCCGTGATGCGAAGATCCAGGCGATCATCGACCAGGGCTCCCGACCGCTGCTGATCCTGAACTACCGCAACAAGTTCTACGACAACAACCTCACGCCATCGACACCCGAGGGCATCGCCGGTTTCGCGGCCTATGCGGCCGCCGTCGCCGAGCACTACGGCACGACAGTCGACTACGAGGTCTATAACGAGTACAACATCGGCTTCAACAACGGCCTGTGCGGTCGCACCGCGGACTGCTACATCCAACTGCTCGCGCCGACGTACGCCGCGATCAAGGCCGCCGTGCCTGAAGCGACTGTCGTCGGCCCCGCTCTCGCCGGTATCGACCTGCCCTGGTTCACCCGCCTCTTCGAACTCGGAGGGCTGGACTACCTCGACGTGGTCTCGGTGCACACTTACGACTACCCGTACGCCCCTGAGGGACGCGGCGAGGCGAAGCAGGCCCAGCTGGCCCAGCTGATCCGGGACTACAACGACGGCAAGGACAAGCCACTGTGGATGACGGAGTTCGGCTGGTCGACGGCCACGGCGATCAACACCGATGCCGAGCAGGCGAAGTACCTCGTGCGCGGCTCCGTGCTGCTGCAGGCCGCGGGCACCGACAAGATGTTCGTGTACGACCTGCTCGAGGACGGCACCGATGATGCGAACCGCGAGCACCGATTCGGGTTGCTGCGCAATGGCGGCGAGGGACTGACATCGCTCGCCCCGAAGCAGGGCTACGTCGCTTACGCGGTGCTGACCCGGATGCTGGACGGGCTGGCGTACGTCGGCCCCGGCGACACCGAGACCGGAGCCTACGCCTACGAGTACTCGGGTGCAGCGGGCTCCACCTGGGTCCTTTGGGCGACGAGTCCGAAGACCGTGCACGTGCACGCCGACCAGGACGTCACCGTGACGTCGATGTTCGGCGCGAGCACCACCTACACCCCGGAGAACGGCATCGTCGAGCTGACCCTCGGCGACCAGCCGGTGTACGTCTCGGGCGGCGGGGTCACAGATGTGACCTCGCCGCTCGCGGCGAGCTTCTCGGCGGACGCACCCGACGTCGTCGCTCTCGCCGAGGGCTTCGGCGTCAAGGTCACCGTCGACAACACCGCTCGCCCCAACGCGTCCACCGACACGATCACCTTCCGCACCGGAACGACCCTGGTGCGCGTCCCCTCGAAGCCGGGCGAGGCGACCTCGGCGACCCTCGTCGCACCGGCCTTCGACTCGGTGGGCACCACGCAGGTGGCGATCGACGTCGAGCGCTCCGGGTCCGCCGTCGCACACATCGACGTGCCGGTGAAGGTCGTCGACAACCAGGCGACCGTGACCGCCAAACCCCATTTCGCCGCGAAGACCGGAACCTCCCAACTGCTCGTCACCATCGAGAACCGCAGCGCGGAGACCCCGCTGGTGGTCGGCCAGCTGACGTGGGAGGTGGGCGACCTGAGCGGAAGCGCACCGACGAACGTGACCATCGCGCCGGCCTCCACCGAGCAGCTGACCTTCGACATCACCGGTTACGCGCAGTGGACGCCGTACGACTACTCGGCATCGGCGACGTTCTCGGATGGCGTGGTGCGCACCGTCACGGGAAAGACGGCCTTCGCCCCCGTCACCCCGGAGGGGTCGGAGCACTCCGCGGCGGACCTCGGCAAGACCGGCACCTTCATCCGGCTCTCGAACGAGACCGAGCCATCGGTCGGCGGCACGATGTGGGTCGGGCGCACGGCTGACGGCATCGTCGTGCACGCAGTGATCACCGATCCCGCGCACGATCCGGCCGGTGCGGCATCGCAGCTCTACAACGGGGACTCGATCCAGCTCTCCCTGGCGCCCGGTCTACCCGAGGCCAACGGCCCCCGCGTCGAGTACGGCGTGGCGCTCCTGGACAGCGGTGTCGGAACGTACCGGTTCTCTTCCCCCGCTGCCCCCGTCGAGCTGCCCGGGACGACGGTCGTGCGCGACGAGAATGCCAAGACCACCACGTACACCGTGCCGATCAGCTGGGCGCAGATGGGCATCGACCCGGCATCCGAGGTGCTCTCATACTCCTTCCTCGTGAACGACGTCGCGAACGACGTGCGGATGGGATACATCGAATGGGCCTCCGGCATCGGCAAGACGAAGGATGTCACCCAGCACCTGCCGCTCGCGTTCGCGGACGCGCCCGAGCCGCAGGTGCCTGCAGCCGAGGCGGTCGAAGTGACCGGTGGCGATGCCGTCGCCGCCGGGGACGACATCGCCCTCGCCGCGACCGTCGGTCCGGCGGGCGCCGTACAGGAGGTCACCTGGACATCGTCGGATCCCGCTGTCGCGACTGTCGACCCGGACGGCACGGTCCACGGCGCCGCCGAGGGGGCGGTCACGATCACGGCAGCCGCTGCGTCGGATGCCACTGTCACCACGAAGCACGCGGTGCGCGTGCTTCCGGTGGCCTGGACCTCGACGTCCTATGAGAAGGGTGCCAGAGTCAGCCACGAGGGCGCCGTGTACGTGGCCCAATGGGCGGCCGGCGCCAAGGACATCCCAGGCGCTTCGGTCAAGGGCCCCTGGGCCGAGGAGGGAGCCCCGACCGAATGCGCCGCCGGCGACGGCGGAGCGTGGACGGCTTCTGGCGTCTACGAAGCCGGGGCCTCCGTGATCTGGAAGGACCACCGCTGGGACGCTCAGTGGCGGTCCAGAGGCGACGAACCCGGCACCGGCAAGAAGAGCCCCTGGAAGGACGCCGGCGCCTGCTGATGCACCGGCTGCGCGCGGGCGGACCTCCACAGGGATCCGCCCGCGCGCACGACAGAATGAGGAACACCATGACGGCAGCAGACGCAGCAGTTCTCGCATCGTCGAGCGGGAGGACGACGGAACACGTGGACGACCTGGTCGAGGCGCTGATCGCCGCGGCCGTCGCCGCGGGGGATGCCGTCTACGATCCGCAGTGGGATCTGCCGCTCGTCGCCGCGCCGTACAACCCGATCCACACGAAGATCATCAGCGGCGAGGCGCACTTCGTGCGCAGCGGTATGGACTACGCGCTCGCGCTGTTCGAAGCAGGGCGCACTGAGCGCGGCGAGCGAGTGCTGAACGCTGTGCTGCGCCTGCAGGACGCCGATCCGACCAGCGCCACATATGGCGTGTGGCCGTACTGGGCCGAGGAGCCGCTCAGCGAGATGTCGCCCCCGGACTGGAACTGGGCGGACTTCATCGGCGAGCTCATCGCACTGGTGCTGTACCGGCACGGCCGGACGCTGACCCACGGCACCGCCGATGCGGCACGGATCGGGCTGCGCAGGGCGGCCGAATCGATCATCCGTCGCAACGTCGACATCGACTACACGAACGTCGCGGCGAAGGGTGCGTTCGTCCTGCTCGCCGCGGGTGAGCTGCTCGCCGACGAGCAGCTCACCGAGCACGCCCGCGACCACCTGGGCCGGCTGCATGCGCGGCTGCAGGAGGGGCGCACCTTCGCGGAGTACAACTCCCCGACGTATTGGCACGTGGTGCAGCAGGCCCTGACGAAGATCCGCCAGTACGTCGGCGACGAACAGGCGGCTGCACAGGCCGCGGCGCTCGAGCGTCTGGCCTGGGAGCACTTCCTCGCCCGCTGGCACCCGGCGACGGGACGGTTGTCCGGCCCGATGGCGCGCTGCTACGACACCGACATCCGGCTCGACAAGGGCGAGCTGCGCCCGCAGGGCGTTCGGATGATCCTGCAGCGCGTCGATCCGGCGCACTGGACGATCGCCGGCAGTTCCGACATCACGCCCGCGATCGGGCGAGCGCACGATGCGGTCGTCGACTACCGCATCCCGGACGACCTGCTCCCGCGTCTGTCCGCCGCGCCCGATGGCATGGTCGTCGAGCGGTTCTCGCAAGTGCACCATCTGGACGAGGAGTTCGCCGGCGTCTCCGCAGCGGATGTCCGGGAGCGGGATGCGGTGACCCTGCCCGCGGTCGGCACGACCTGGTTCGACGGACCGCGCACGCTCGGGACGATCGCGCACAGTGACACCTGGCTGCAGCGACGTCCGCTGCTCGGGTTCTGGGCCGAGCCCGGCGACGACCCGCTCGATCTGCACACGCCGATGCGTTCAGTGACCGCCGAGGCGATCCGTGACGGCCACGCGTTCTCGGCCGGAGTCTTCGGCTCCGCGCAGCGCGACGGAACGGTGCTGTGGACCTTCGGACTGGCCTGCCCCGGCGGCGATGAGCATATCCATCTGGACGGCATCCGTCCCGGAGAGGCCCGTGCCACCACGCGGCTGCTGGTCCGATTCACGATCACCGGTGTCGAGGAGACCGCGACCGTGCTCGTCGACGGAGCGCCGCTCGCCGCCGGGAAAAGCGCCGAAGGGCGCGATGTGGCGGTGCGGACGCCGGCCGTGCAGCTGGACTGGACGCTCGCCGCTGCCGGGTTCCGCGATCAGCGACCGCCTGTCCGGGTGACCCGCGCACTCGACACCGTCCTGATCGACGTCCTCTGGCTCGACGCCGATACCGCGGAGGAACTCGTGTTCAGCGAGCTCGGGACGGCGTTCGCCGCCGGCACGCTGCGCATGGCAGCGCCGGATGCGACGCGCGAACCCGCCGCGGCGGAAGTCATGACCGACGGCGACGTGATGCGTCTGGCTCACGTCGAGCTCGCTCTCGCGGCGAGGACGACGGTCGGCACCCATCGCGATCACGCGCTCGCGCGGCGAGGTCGCTGACCACCGCGTGCATCACTCAGGCAACGCCGAGAACGCGAGCAGTGTCCGCAGGGTGTGCGGCCGGAGGGCGTGCTCCGGCCGCACGTCGGGTCCGCACGACCGTGTGCCGATGCCGTGCATGCCGAGCTCGATGCTGAGATGAGCCGCGCGCGGCGGGGGAAGCAGATGCGGATGCGACGCCGCAGCCAGCTCCTGTGCATCCCAGCGCCGCAGCGAGAAACCTGGATCGCCCGCCAGCACGTCGATCCGCAGGCCAGAGCGGCCGGGAGCCGTCAGCAGCAGGCGCCGAAGGCCGCTGCGGTGCCCCGACTCCTGCGGGCGCGCGACGTTCGGCGCCAGGTCGTCGATCGATGCGCTCCAGCGGCCGAGTCGCACCCCGTCCATGAGGTCGGGGTACGACTCCCCCGGTCCCAGGCCGTACCACTCGGCCATCCAGTCGTCATCGGGAAGCTGCAGCCGCCAGGCTGCGCGGGGCCAGATTCCATCGTTGCTCGGGTGGACGGGACGCAGCGTGACGTCGCAGAGCGCGATATCGCCCTCCATCGACCACACGAACTCGGCGTCGACGCCCTCGCCTGTCCCGGCCGGCATCCACCGGTCGATCGTGTGCGCGCCCGTTTCAGTGCCTTCCCGCAGGACCGTGCGCCTCTGCAGTCGGTCGAGACCGCGCCAGCGCCACCGCTCAGCAGCGGACACCCCATGCACGCCGGAGCCCTCGCCGACGTTGCCGGGCGACGGCGGAACCGTCTCGTACTCCAGCGGTCCGCGCCCCAGATCGTTGTCGGTCGGCGCGCGCCACAGCTCGATGACGGACGCCGTGACGGGCACGCCGCCGATGTCGAGCGGATCGCCGGTGGACGCATCGAGCCGAACTGGCGCCGGCGGCTCACCAGAGAACGTGCTGCGCGGCGCAGCGGGCGCCGTCGAGCGGACCGCCTGCTGCCACCACGAGATCACGTGTCCTGCGGGCGCCCACGGAACATCCTCTGCCAGGACGACCTCGAGCGTCACCGTGAGTTCGCCAGCGCGCCGTTCCTCCTCCAGCAGCCGGGTCAGCTCGCCGGGCTCCTCGACGGTCAGGCGGTCGCCGGCCGGGACGGGCGGAGCAGACACCGTCCCCCGTCCGATCTCATCGCCGTCGAG
Source organism: Microbacterium sp. MAH-37 (assembly GCF_009758255.1). Taxonomy (GTDB): domain Bacteria; phylum Actinomycetota; class Actinomycetes; order Actinomycetales; family Microbacteriaceae; genus Microbacterium. The sequence continues at coordinate 32,593 of NZ_WSEN01000004.1, read as the reverse complement.
CGCGACCGACCACTGCACGCGGAGATCCGACGTGTCCGTGAACACGCGCTGCGAGCGAATCTCGATCCCGGCATCCGTGCATTCCGCGGTGACTGGAGCGAACACCTGAGCGTACGCGACCAGCCCTGCCCGCACCCTGTCGTCGCCCGCGACCAGACCGTCGGCGCAGAAGTTGCCGTCGTGCACCTCCTCGCCGAAGTCCCCGCCGTACGCCGGGAACGCCGTGCCGTCCTCGGCTGTGGCTCGAAGGGTGTGATCGCGCCACTCCCACACGAAGCCGCCGAGGATGCGGTCATCGGCGAGAATTCGGTCGGCGTAGCCGGCGAGCCCGCCCGGCCCCGTTCCCATCGCGTGTGCGTACTCGATCAGGAGATACGGCAGCGTGCGCGCACGATGCTCTTGATCCGCAGTGATGCGGGACGCGGGATGCGAGGCGACGCCGACGGGTCCGGTCTCGGCGAGGGCGGCGTCGATCTCCTCGTACGTCGGGTACATGCGGGCGTAGATCTGGGTGTGCTCTGTGGAGTAGTCGCCCTCGTAGACGACAGGCCGGCCGGGATCACGACGCTTCGTCCAGTCGATCATCGCCGCGATGTTCTGACCCGTGCCGCTCTCGTTCCCAGGCGACCAGATGATGATGCTGGGGTGGTTCTTGTCGCGCTCGACGGTGCGCTGCATGCGATCCAGCAGATCGTCGGCCCACGCCGGGTCGTCGACCGGATTGCCGCCCCATTCCGGCTCCGCGTGCAGGAACGCATGCGTCTCGAGGTCGCACTCGAGCAGGACCCATAGTCCCAGCTCGTCGGCGAGATCGAGCAGACGTGGATGCGGCGGGTAATGCGAAGTGCGGATCCCGTCGACATTGTGCTGCTTCATCAGAATCAGATCGCGGCGAGCGCGTTCCTCGTCGAACACGCGCCCGTGGTCGGTGTCGACCTCATGCCTGTTCACCCCGCGGATCGTGATCGGCCGCCCGTTCACCTCGAGCACCCGTCCGCGGATGCGCACCGTCCGAAATCCCAGTCGCAGCCGGACCGTCTCCGCTCGCGAGACGACATCCGCGTCGTACAGGAACGGCACTTCCGCAGACCAGGGCTGCACGGCACCGACGCGCAACGGACGGACGGACGCCGCATCCGCCCAGGTCTCCTCGACACCCAGCTCAGGGATACGGAGCGTGATCGGCCACGCGTCCGGCCCGGCCACGATCTCCGGGTCGATGGTTCCGGTGCCGCTCCCGTGGTCGAACCCGGCACGCAGCCAGACGTCGTCGATGCACCCGGAAGGGCGGTGCAGCAGCACGATCTCGCGGAAGATCCCCGGCATCCACCACTGGTCCTGATCCTCGAGATAGGTGGCACTCGACCACTGCCGCACGCGGGCGACGACGAGGTTCTCCCCCGGCCGCAGCAGGTCGGTGGCGTCGAACTCGTGCGCGAGACGCGAACCGGTGCACGCTCCCAACCGCTGGCCGTTGATCCAGATCGTCGCCTCGGACTCGATCCCCTCGGTGCGCACGATCACGCGGCCGCCGTCGAACCAGGCGGCGTCCAGCACGAAGGTGCGCCGGTAGGTGCCAGTCGGGTTGTGATCGGGCACGTGCGGCGGGTCGAGCGGTATGGGCAGCACGACGTTGGTGTATTGCGGTCGCCCGTACGCGCCGTCGCCGGAGAGCACCCAGTGAGACGGCACGGCGATACGATCCCAGCCCCCATCGTCGAAGTCCACCGCGGGCGACCCTGCAGGGCTCTCCCCATCGGTCCGGAGCGCGAACGCCCAGGTGCCGCTGAGGTCGATGCGGGCAGTATCACTGGCGAACCATGCGCGTGCCGGCAGCAGCCGCTCAACTGCCTGCGAACGACCGTCAGGCAGGGACTGTTCAAGTGTCGTCATCACCTTGCCGCGCCTTCAGGCTCGGGAACGATCGCCCCGTGCCTGCGCAGCAGCGCCCGCAGGTCGTCAACGGGCACGTCGTCGATCGCCACCCCGCGTGCGGCGGCGAGCGCCGCGGCGGCACCGGCCGCCTGACCCGTGGCCATGGCGCTGGCTTGCACGCGGTAGGCGGAGTTCGCCTCCTGGTCACCCGCGATGCAACGGCCGGCGACGACGATGTTCCTGTTCTCCTTCGGGATCATCGCCGACAGCGGGATCGTCGCGACGCGACCCTCGGCGAGATAGGTCTTGGCGATCCCGTTGCCGTCGGGCCGGTGGATGTCGATCGGGTAGTAGCTGAAGCACACCGCGTCGTCCCAGACCTCGCCGCTGAGATACTCGGCGCCGGTGAGACGGCGGATGCCGTCGATCGTGCAGGTCTCCCGGATGCCGACCTCCGTCGCTCCGTATGACACGGTCAGGCCCTCCAGGCCCGGGAGTGGCTTGAGGAAGCGGAAGATGCGCAGCAGCGCCGCGCGGCCGGCGGTCTCCGCCTCGGTGCGGCCGGCAGACGTCGACCCGTCGATCCCCGTGAGGTGGATCGCATTGTCGCCCTTCTTCCGCATGAACGGCTCCAGCACTCGTCCGTGCGCGCCGAAGTCACTCGGCAGGATCCGCCCTTCGGCGATGGCCCGGTCGTACTCCTCGTTCAGCACGTCGTAGTCCAGGGCATCCGCGTCGTAGCCGTCCAGGAGGATCGCCATCGTCCCCGGCTGCTTGGCATCGTTGCGCAGGCGCGTGAGACCGGCGAGCCCGACCGCATCCGCGTCGCCTGAGCAGTCCACCACTCGCGCCACCCGAATGCGCTGCAGGCCCTCCTTCCCCGCCAGCACGGCATCCCAGCCGCCGCCTCGCCAGCTGAGCCCGGCGAGCATGGTGTGCAGGCGCAGGTCGACACCGGACGCCGCGACAGTCTCGCTCTGGATCGCCGCGTACAGCGGAGCATTCACCCGAAGCTGCAGGCGCCAGTGCGGCAGGTCGGTGCGGGAGAAGTCGGGCAGCTCCGCCCCTTCGAGCTCCATCGTGGCCAGGACCATCTCCCAGCCGATCCCGGCGATGACCTGCTCCCCCCAGGCGTGGAACAGCCCGGGGAAGTTGATGCCGGCGGTGGTCGTCGTACCGCCCAGCATCCCGTTCTTCTCGATCAGGACGGTCCGCGCACCTGACCGCGCCGCCTGGATCGCGGCGCTGACTCCTGCAGGACCCCCGCCGACGACGAGGACGTCGGCGTCCGCGTCGACGTCCTCGATTGAAACGTTTGAATCATTCACGAAACCAGCCTATGGCCGCGTGAGGGAAACCGCTATCCCTTTTTCCTCAGCCCGCGCCCGGCGGCGTCGTCTTCGACTCGGCGTACTCGTCGACCACGAGCTCGCGCTCATCGACCGATCCGTTGCGGTAGGCCTGCCGGCCCACCATATGCGCCGACAGCGGCGCCGTCGCGAACTGCATCAGCACCACCGGGGCGACGATCACCAGCCCGATCAGGATGCCGCCGACGCTGCGCTGCGACAGCGCGATCGCGATGCAGATCACCAGCAGCCCGAGCACCTGCGGCTTGGTCGCCGCGTGCAGGCGTGACGGGACGCCCCGGAAGTGCAGCAACCCGACCGCCGCCGACAGGCACAGGAGTGCTCCGATGAGGATCAGCACCAGCACGACGACGTCGAGGACGGCGTCGGGGATCTCGAGTCCGAACACGTTCATGAGGGGGTGTTGTCCCTTCGTGCCACGAACCGCGCCACCGCGATCGATCCGAACACGCCGATCATCGCGATCACCAGCAGCACGGGGATGTTGCGCGTGTGCCCATTGATCGCCATCTCGGCGCCCAGCACGCACATCACCTCGGTGAGCAGCACGTCACTCGCGACGGCGCGGTCGAGGATCGACGGGCCCCGCACGATGCGGATCAGCGTGAGGACGGCGGCGACCCCGAAGACCACCAGGATGATGCCCAGAAGGATGTTCATCGGCGAGCTCCTTCCCCGACGCGCGTCGCCTCGTCCGCCTTCAGCGCACGGTACTGCGCCGGCGTCCCGAGCGCGCGCACGATCCGTCGCTCCCAGCGGAGCACCTCGGCCCGGAACTCCTCGACATCCGCCTTCGTGTGCACGCCGATGACGTGCAGATAGAGGATGCCGCGGTCGCGGTCGGCCTCGATCACGAGCGACCCGGGGATCAGCGACGACGTGACCGACACGTGCGTCATGATCAGGTCGTCGGCGTACCGCAGCGGCACCGCGATGATCGCGGCGCCCGGCTGGCGGCGGAAGTCGAACACCTGGATGGTGACGCTCAGCGCGCCCATCACCACGGCCCACAGGAACTGGACGACGAACAGGAACGCGTACCAGACGTTGATCCGGCCGGACAGCTCCACCGTCGGCAGCCGGAACACCCGGGTCACGAAGACCGCCACGACCAGGCCCGTCACGAAGGCCAGTGGCGTGAACTGGTGCCAGAGCAGCATCCAGAGCACGACGAGCCAGGCGAGGAAGGGCAGCTGAACCCAGATGTCGTGGGCGAGGCCGCGGCGCGATTCGGGACTCATCCGCTCGCCTCCTCATCCAGCTGCACGAGGGTCACCGGCTGCAGCAGGCCGGTGCCGATGCGGTCGCACAGCGCGTACAGCGGGCCGGCGAAGATCGTCAGTACCAGTGTCACCCCGACCATGCCTCCGGTCGCGATCGTCATGATCGCGGGGATGCGGCGGCGCTCCTGCTGCTCGTCGGCCGCCGGTGCGCCGGCGAGGTAGCCGTGCCTGCTCTCGCCCTCTTCTGCCGCGTCGTCGTCCTCGCGCCAGAAGGCGAGGTTCCAGGCGCGCATCAGCGCGTAGAGCGTCAGCAGCGAGGTCAGGATGCCGCCGCCGATCAGCACGTAGAGCAGTGGCGTGCCGACATCCGCCGCTGCCTGGAACAGGCCGATCTTGCCGATGAAGCCCGAGAACGGCGGCAGGCCGCCGAGGTTGATCGCCGGCACGAAGTACAGCACGGCGAGCACCGGCGCCGCCTTCATCAGGCCCTTCACCCGCAGGATGCTGGTGCTGCCCGCTCTGCGCTCGATGAGACCGACCGCGAGGAACAGCGTCGTCTGCACGACGATGTGGTGCACGATGTAGTACACCGTTGCGCCCACGCCCGCCTCGGTCGCGATCGCGAGGCCGAAGATCATGTAGCCGACATGGCTGACCAGCGTGAACGACAGGATCCTCTTCAGCTCTGCCTGCGCGACCGCGCCGAGGATGCCGATGATCATCGTCGCGAGGCCCACGATCATCAGCAGCGTGTCGATGCTGTTCTGCGCGAACAGCTGCGTCTCGGTGCGGATCAGCGCGTACACGCCGACCTTCGTCAGCAGGCCGGCGAACACCGCGGTCACCGGGGCCGGAGCGGTCGGATACGAGTCGGGCAGCCAGAACGACACCGGGAAGATCGCCGCCTTGATGCCGAACGCGATCACCAGCATGAGGTGCAGCACCAGCTGGGTGTCCTGCGGCAGCTGCGCCACCCGCTCGGCGACCTGCGCCATGTTCACCGTGCCGACGGCGCCGTAGATCGCCGCGATCGCGGCGAGGAACAGGATCGACGACACCAGCGAGACGACGATGTACACCGACCCGGTGCGGATGCGGGACTCGGTGCTGCCCAGGGTGATCAGCACGTACGAGGCGACCAGCAGGATCTCGAATCCCACGTAGAGGTTGAACAGGTCGCCCGCGATGAACGCGTTGAAGATGCCGGCGGCGAGGATCAGGTACGACGGGTTGAAGATCGAGGTCGGGGTGTCCTCCGCGCCGTCCGCGGCGCCCTGGCCGATCGAGAACAGCAGCACCGCGAGCAGCACGATCGCCGAGGTGAGCACGAGCAGGGCCGCGAACCGGTCGACGTAGAGCACGATGCCGAACGGGATCGGCCAGCCGCCCACCGAGACGGCGATCGGCGTGCCGCTGCGGTCGACGACGACCAGCAGGATCGCCGCGATCACCGAGACGGATGCCAGGGTGATCGCCGACACCAGCACCTGCAGCCGCGGACTGCGCCCGAAGACGAGCGTGATCGCGGCGCCCAGCAGCGGCAGGGCGACGAGCAGCGGGACGAGCGCGGTCATGTGCGGTCCCCCTCGTCGTCTCGGCGCGCGTCGAGCGGCGCAGCATCCGCCATGTCCACCGGAGCGTCGTCCCGGATGCCGGGCACGTCGCGCATGTGCAGCACCGTGATCGGCGCGGTCTGCTCGCCGACGAAGTCGGTGGTCGCGTCGTCGTCGCCGATGTCGGACTCGTCGTCGAAGACCTCCTCCTCCGAGATCGTGCGCTCGCGGATGGCGATGTCCTCCTCGTCGTCCTCGACGGTGTCTGCCTGGCCGAGCTGCCAGGAGCGGTAGATCAGTGCGAGCAGGAACGCCGATACGGCGAACGTGATCACGATCGCCGTCAGGGTCAGCGCCTGCGGCAGCGGATCGCTGAGGTCGCCGTCCTCGCCGAAGAACGGAGCCTTGCCCGGCACGCCCATCACGATCAGCAGCAGCAGGTTCACGGCGTTGCCGAGCAGCAGGAATCCGATCAGCACGCGGGTCAGGCTGCGCTCCATCATCGCGTAGACGCCGCAGGCGAACAGCACGGCCATCACGATGATCAGGGTGAGCGACACGTCCATCAGATGTGCACCCCCCGCTCGCGCATCAGAGCCGTCTGCCGGTCGACCTCGGCGCCGAGGCTGCGCAGCACGTCCAGCACCAGACCGATGACCACCAGGTAGACGCCGATGTCGAAGATCGTCGACGAGACGAACTCCAGGTGGCCCAGCACCGGGACATCCGCCTCCCACACCACGCTCTGCAGCGGTGCGAGACCGAACAGCAGCGGAACCACGGCATCGCCGACGGCGAGGATCAGGCCGGCGCCGAGCAGGCGGCCGGCATCCGTCGGCGCGGCGGCGCCCAGCTCCCAGCGTCCGCCGGCGATGTACCGCATGACGAGCGCCATGCCGGCGACCAGGCCGCCCGCGAAACCGCCGCCCGGCCCGTTGTGTCCGGCGAAGAGGAGGTAGATCGACACGACGATGACCGTGTGGAACAGGATGCGCACGATCACCTCGAGCAGGATCGAGCGGTTCTCCGGCTTCTGCTGCTGGCTGCCGATCAGCCAGGCGCGGTTGCCGGAGCGGTTCTCCGGGGTCTGGAAGCGCGGCCCGTCGACGGTCTCGATGAGGGGACGGCGGTCGCCCCGGCGGCGCGACGTCGCCGGCAGCGCGCGCGTGCTGGAGAGCAGATCCGCGCGGTGCGAGACGAACACGAGGGATGCCACGCCGGTGGCCGCGAGCACGAGGACGCTGAGCTCGCCCATCGTGTCCCACCCGCGCAGGTCGACCAGGGCGACGTTGACCACGTTCTTGCCGTGACCGAGCTCGTATGCGAGCTGCGGGAAGGCGACCGAGATCGGCCCGGTGATCCGCGCCTGAGGGGCGACGATCGCGACCAGCGCCATCGTCGCGCCGGCGCCGACGGCGAGCAGGGCACGGGGCAGCCGGCCGACCGACGCATTGTGCTCCCCCATCCGCGACGGCAGACGGCGCAGCACCAAGGCGAACGTGACCATCGTCACCGTCTCGACGAGGATCTGCGTGAGCGCGAGGTCGGGGGCTCCGCTGGTTGCGAAGAGCACGACCATGCCGAGGCCGGTCACCGAGACCAGGACGACGCCGGTGTAGCGCTTGCGTGCGCGCACCGCGACGACGCCGGCGGCCGCCATGATCGGGGCCACGACGATCTGCGCGGGCGTGTGCCATGCCGAGAGCTGCATGGCCTGCGGAGTGCCGGACATGACCAGTGCGGTCGCCTCGGCGGCGATGAAGACCACGAAGATCGTGCCGACGTAGATCGGCAGCGAACCGCGCTGGGTGAGCGTGGTGGTCAGCACCGAGAGCCGGTCGACGCCGCGCATGACCAGGTAGTAGACGTCGGCGGCGGTGAAGCGCAGCAGACGCGGCTTCGCGTCCCAGCCGGTGCGGCGGGTGAGCAGGAAGACGCCGATGCCGATCAGGATCGACAGGATCGAGATGCCCAGAGCCGGTTCGAAGCCGTGCCAGAGCGCGAGATGACCGGGGCCGTGACCGTCGTCCGGCGCGGTGATCGCGTAGCCCTGCACCATGATGTCCAGCGCCGGGGCGGCTATGCCGACGCCGATGGTCGCACCGGCGAGGATGATCGGCGCGGAGAGGAAGCCCACCGGCGGGTCTGGCCAGGCCGTGTCCGGCAGCCGATCGCCTCTCTTGTCGCGCTTCGTCCAGAACGCGCCCCAGAGGAAGCGGGTGCCGTATGCCGCCGTCAGCATGGAACCGAGGATGACGCCGATCAGCGCCACCAGGCCCCAGGGCTCCCCCGCCTGAGCGGCATCCAGCAGGGCCGTCAGCGACGACTCCTTCGCGACGAATCCGATCGTGGGCGCGATGCCCATCATCGACGCGATCGAGATGAACGCGGTCGTCGCCATGACGGGCGCCTGACGGCCGACACCGGACAGCTCACGGATGTCACGGGTGGAGAGCTGGCGGTCGATCACGCCGACGATCAGGAAGAGCGCCGACTTGAACAGCGCGTGGCCGATGACGAGTGCGAGGCCGCCGAGCGCGGCCGCCTGGGTGCCGAAGCCGATCACCACGGCGAAGAAGCCCAGCTGGCTTACCGTGCCGAACGCGAGGATGCGCTTCAGGTCGGTCTCGCGCAGGGCCTGGACGCCGCCGAGCAGCATGGTGAACACACCCAGCGAGACGACGATCGGCCGCCATGGACCTGCCTGCGCGAAGACCGGCGCGAACAGGGCGATCAGGTAGATGCCCGCCTTCACCATCGCCGCGGCGTGCAGATACGCGCTGACCGGCGTCGGCGCTGCCATCGCGCCGGGCAGCCAGAAGTGGAACGGGAAGATCGCCGACTTGCTGATGGCGCCGACCAGCAGCATCACGATCGCGGCGTTCACCAGGGCGCCCGACGGCGGGTCGGCGAGGAGCGCGGTGATGCTCGACGTCCCGGCATCCACGGTCAGGACGATCGCGCCGACGAAGAGCACCAGACCGCCGAGCGTCGTGACCAGCAGGGCCTGCAGCGCGGCACGACGGCTCGCCGCGCGGCGACGGTAGTGGCCGATCAGGAGGTAGGACAGGATGCTGGTGATCTCCCAGAAGATCACGAGCATGATCAGGTCATCGGTGAGGACGAGGCCGTACATCGCGCCCGCGAAACCGAGCAGCACACCGGCGAACTGGCCGACCTCACGGCCCTCGTCGAAGAAGTACCAGCGGCAGTAGAACAGCACCAGCGCACCGACGCCGGTCACGATCAGCGTCATGACCCAGCTCAGCGGCGTCATGCGCATGGAGAGGTTCAGGCCCAGCTGCGGGATCCACGGGTAGGTCTCGAACGGGATGGTCGCCGGATCGAGCACCTGCGGGGTGAGCACGAGCGCGTGGACGAAGGCGGCCGCGGGGATGAGGGCTCCGACGGCGAACGCCTGGGCTCCCAGCCATCGGATCAGAGCGGGAAGCAGAAGAGAGCCCGCAAGGAACACGGCGAGGAGCAACGTCATAAGCGGCTCCTCACGCTCGTCGGGCCTTCCGGCCTAGGCGGGCTGTACTTTCCCAGTGTACCGACCGGCCGGGTCGTGCGAGAGTGGTCAGGTGCGCGGGGGATGGCGTGAAGCGGCGGGATGGGCTGCCGCACTGGGTATGGCGGTGTTCGTCGCGGCTGAGATGGCCGCATCCGCCCGGTCGGAACTGCTGTTCCGCGACGGCGACTCCCTGGTCGTCGCGCTGTTCGCCCGTTCGGTGCTGGAAGGGCAGCCGCAGGACTGGGCGTTCTCCAGCGTTCTGTTCATGCCGGAGTCGGCATGCTTCGCGCTGCTCGGCCTGGCCCTCCCCTGGCTCAGCCCCGACGCGCTGTTCGCGGTGAACGCCGTCGTGAATCTGGCGGCGCTCTACGGCGCTCTGCGCCTGGCAGCCGGGCGCCGAGGCGAAGGACGCTCGCCCGTGGTGTGGACGCTCTTCGCGTTCGCGGCCTTCTGCCTCCTCGCGTCGCTCGAGACGTCGCCCTCGCGCGATGCGCTGGAACCGGCGTCCCTGCTGCTGATCACCACCTACTACTCCGCGACCGTGATCGCCGTGGTCGTCGCCGTCGGGCTGATCCGTCGTCACGTCGATGGAGGCTGGGCGGGCATCCCGTACCTCCTCGGTCTCGTGGCCGCGGTCTCGACCCTGTCGAATCCGCTGTTCGCGGCATGGGCGACGGCACCGCTCGGGCTGCTACTCGGCTTGGGCGCACTGCGCCGGCGGGAACGCGCGCTCGTGCCGCTCCTCGCGCTCGTCGCGGGGACCGTGGCCGGCTTCCTGGCACGCATTCCGTTCTCGGAATGGATCGCCAACACCGGCGCCGGATACGCCCAGCCGCCTGAGTGGATGCAGTCGCTGCAGTACTACGCGAGGCTCGCAGGCGAGCGACTCACCGCCCCCGGTGGCGTCGCGGCGGCGCTCATCTTCGTGGGACTTCTGGCGTTCTGCGTGCGTCGTACGCTGCGTTGCAGCGGCGGGGCCCGCATCGTCGGCACGGCGGGCTGGCTGATCCCCGTGCTCGTCGTCATCGGAGCGGTCGCGCTCGGCACGCACGCGGCCCGGTACCTGCAGCCGATCGCGTTCGCGCCGGTGCTCTCCCTGGTCGCCCTCCCCCGCAGCATCCGGATGCCGCGGATCGCCGCCCGCATCGCGATCGCCGCATCCGCCGTGGTTCTGCTCGTCCTCGCCGTCGTCTCGACGCCGCGGCTGGCGTCGGCGGCGAATGCGGACGACCGCGATCTGCGCTGTGTGACGGACTGGGTCGATCAGTCGGGTCGCACCGGCGCCGGGCAGTTCTGGACGGTGCGGCTGCCCAAGCTGCATCTGAAGGATCCGGCGCGGTTGGTGCAGGTCGACCACACGCTGCGCGGCTACGCCTGGCTGGTGAATCGCACCGACTTCGAGGTCTCGGCGGTCACGTTCCTGGTCGAGGACGCCCAGAGCCAGGCATGGGAGCTGCCCCCGCCCGGCGTCGTGCCCGACGCCGTCGTGCCCTGCGGCCGGTACACGATCCTCGACTTCGCCCGGCATCCGCTGCCCCTCGGCCCGCAGCGCTCCTGACCCCTCTGAGGAATGTCGCAATATGCCGCATCAGCGCGCCGGATGCGGCAAACAGGGACACTCCCGAGTCAGGGGCGGGCGGGCGGAGCCGCGGTCGTCGACCCGGCGCGGAAGCGGCAGGTGAGGTGCACCGTCTCCCCCGGCTCGCCGTCGAGCATGCGCACGATCTGCTCGCCGGCGGCACGGCCCTTGCGCACGGCCGGCTGCACCGCGGTCGTCAGGCGGTAGTCGCCGAGTCCGTCCACGGCGATGCCGTCGAACCCGGCCACGCTGACGTCCTCCGGCACGCGCAGCCCCAGTTCCTCGGCCGCGCGGATCACGCCGACCGCCAGCAGGTCGCTCTGGGCCAGCACGGCGGTGGGCCGGTGCGCCGGGTCCGTGAGCAGCGCCCGTCCCGCGATCATCCCCTCATCGATCAGGCTGCCGGCCGCGCTGATCGCCGGAGCATCCGGGAACACCTCGCGCGCACCTGCGAGCCGATCGAGCGTCACGTCGACGGTCGCCGCCGCGATGTGCTCCGGGGTGACGACCCCGCGTCGACGTTCGGCGTCCAATCCCAGCGTCACCAGCGCGACATCCCTATGCCCCAGCTGGAATACATGCCGGGCGACCTCCGCCGACGCCTCGCGGTTGTCCAGCGTGACCTGGGGAATCCCCTCCCCTGCATCGCCCTCGATCACGACGACCGGCAGCCCCCGCCCGCGCACGATCTCGAGCGCCTCGCGCGAGCGCGCCGAGCATCCGATCAGCACGACGGCGTCCACCGGGGCCTCGGTGACGGGGTGCGCACTCTCGCTCTGCGGGTCGTCGCGCAGCAGCAGCAGACCAGCGCTGGCCTCGGCCAGCGCGTCGGTCAGACCGTCCATCATCGCCGTCGTCACCGGGTCGAGGAAGGCGTGCCGCAGGTGCCCGCCGAGCACGACCGCGACGATCCCGCTGCGGCCGAGGCGCAGCGACGCGGCCCGCGGATCGGGACCGGTGTAGCCGAGTTCGGATGCCGCGGCGAGCACCTTCTCGCGGGTCGCCTCGGCCACGTTGACCTTTCCGCTGAACACCACGGACGCCGTGGACGTCGACACCCCGGCGGCGTGCGCCACGTCGGCGAGGGTGGGACGGCGGTCGTTCATGCCTCCGAGCATAACCCGGTGGTTCCGTTGCTTCGAATCGATTCGATACGATGGGGGACATGGACTCCGCCCTCACTCGCTCGCAGTTCGTGCGCTGGCGCGCCGCGATCTTCGCCATCTTCCTCGCCAGCGGCCTGTCGATCGCGACCTGGGCGTCCCGCGTGCCCGACATCAAGATCGCGCTCGACATCGACAAGGCGCAGGTCGGTCTGCTGCTGCTGGCCGCCGGCATCGCCTCGATCATCGGCATCTCCACGAGCCCCGCGATGATGGCGCGCACCGGAGCACGCCGGGGTATGCTGGTGATGATGCTGATCTTCGGCGTCGGCGTCGCCCTCATCGGCCTCGGCACGAATGTCTTCGGCTCCGTGCCGATGGTCATCGCCGGCCTCGCGATGTTCGGCTACGGCAACGGCAACCTCGACGTCATGATGAACGTCGAGGCGACGGCGATCGAGCAGCAGATGGGCAGGACGGTCCTGCCGGTGTTCCACGCGTTCTTCAGCCTCGGCACCGTGCTCGGCGCCGGCGCCGGCGCATTGGCCGTCAGCATCGGCGCCGATGTCGCCTCGCACGGGGTCACGATGGGCGCGGTCATCGTCGTCGCCGCGGTGGTCTGCTACCTCAACGTCCCGAACCGCGACGCCGCGCTCGACCCGGAGCCGCAGGAGAAGCCGCACTGGCGCGAGCGGATGCACGTCGCGCTGTCCGCCTGGCGCGAGCCGCGCACCTACGCGCTCGGCGTCGTCATGCTCGGCATGTCCTTCGCCGAGGGCGGGGCGAACGACTGGCTGGCGCTCGGCACGGCCGAGGACCACGGTGCCGGTCCTGCCGCGGGTGCGGCGGCCCTCGCGGTGTTCTCGGTCGCGATGACCGTCGTGCGCGTGTTCGGCGGCCCGCTGGTCGACCGCTTCGGCCGCGTGGTCGTCCTGCGCGTGCTCGCGGTCACCGCCGCCGGCGGCATCCTGCTCTTCATCCTCGCCCCGAACACCCCGCTGGTGTTCGTCGCGGCCGCGCTGTGGGGGATCGGCGCCTCGCTCGGCTTCCCGCTCGGGATGTCCGCGGCGGCCGACGACCCCGCGAAGGCGGCCGCCCGCGTGAGTGCGGCGGCGACCATCGGGTACATCGCCTTCCTCGGCGGCCCTCCGGTGCTCGGGTTCATCGCCAACCACGTCGGCCTGCTGAACACGCTCTACGTGCTCGTGGTGCTCGCCGTGCTCTCCGGCCTGTTCTCCGGAGCGGCCCGCCCGCTCCGCGAGGACGAGATGACCGCCACCGCCGCACGGCGGTAGACGAAGTGGCCGGGAGCCCGAGGCTCCCGGCCACCCGCGGGTTCACTCCGACTTCGCGAGCGCGCTGTTGATCGTGTCGATCAGCTGATCGGAGCCGAGGCCCTTGATCTCAGAGACGTACGCGTCCCAGTCGTCGAGCGAGCGCTGACCCGTGATGAACGCCGCCGTCGCCGACTTGACGGCATCCTTCAGCGACGTGTCGAGAAGCGAGGTCTGCTCCAGCTCCATCTCGTCGAGCTGAGCCGGCGGAGCGATCGGCAGCACCGTCTTCTCCTTGAGCTGCGCGGCTGTCCAGTCGGCGATCTCGGGGGTCATCATCGACTGCGTCAGCTCGGCCGAAGAGCCGTTCGCCATCAGGAACACGCCGTTGCTGTAGCCGTAGTCGGCGTTGAGCTTCTTCTCGGAGGTGGGGTTGATCGGCCCCCATCCGAGATCGTCGTTCAGCACGCGGGTGTCGCCGTCACGGGTGAAGGTCTCGGCCTCGACGCCCCACTGGGCGAACTCGATGCCCTCATCCGAGTAGTACAGCCAGTCGATGAACTGCAGCATCGCCTTGAAGTACGGCTTGTCCGCGGCATCCGCGCCGATCATGATGCCGGGGCCGAGGCGTCCGCCGGGCAGGTTCGACCCCGCCGGCCCGCCGGGGATGTCGATGAGCCGCAGCTTGCCGTCCATGCCGGCGTCCGCGAGCTTCTTGCGGTACTCCTCGAGCGACTGCGTGTTGCCCGAGATCGCAGCCGACTTGCCCGAGGTGAACTTCTCGGCGGCCTGGTCGTCGCTCTGCGTGATCTCCGGATCGAGCAGTCCCTCGGAGATCAGATCGGAGGCGTAGGTCACCACCTGCTTGTACTCGTCCGTGGTGCCCGTGAAGACGTACTTGCCGGCGTCCTGGTCGTAGTAGGTGTTCGCGTAGCCCCACCCCGCGGCCGTGCCGTAGTTCGGCGCCATCACGTTGAGGAACGATCCGAGCGGGTCGGAATCGGTCCACCGATCGGACATCGGGTATGCCAGCGACGGGTTGGCGTCCTTCACCTTCTTCAGCTGGTCGGCGAAGTCGTCCCACGTCTTCGGGTCGTCGGTGATGCCGGCCTTCTCCCAGAGGTCCTCGCGGATGAGCACGCTGTACTGCACATCGGGCTTCTCGCGCAGACCGGGCAGCAGATAGACCTTCCCGTTCTCCTGCTTGCGGGCGTCGATCTCGTCCTGCAGATCCCAGTCCTTGACCTTCTGCTCGAAGTTGGGAAGGTAGTCGAAGTAGTCCGACACCGGAAGCAGGGCCCCGCCGGAGACGAACTGCGTCTCGGCACCGGGATAGGTCACCGAGATGATGTCGCCGGCCTCTCCGCTCCCGATGAGCAGCGACTTCTTCTGATCGAGGTCGGCGGCGGGGATGTCGGTGCGGTTGAAGGTGACGTTGCGATCCTCGTCGAGGTGCGTGAAGACCGACCAGTCGTTCTTGACCGGATAGGCGGTCATGTCGCGGTACATCAGGTCGAACTTCACGGGCTCGGTGGCCTTGAAACTGGTTCCGGCCGCGAAGTCCTTCATCGCTCCGACGGAGTGCGCCTTGTCGATGGTGACCTTGTCGCTGCCCGCGTCGTCGGGCGTGGCGCTGCTGGTGCATGCCGTGAGCGCGATGGCGGCCACCGCGAGACCCGCCAGCGACACCAGGCGGATACGGTTCTGGGACATGTTCTCTCTTCCTGTGATTCGTGATGAACGTCGTCGTTCGACGTGCAGGGGGGAGGCGGCGGTCAGCCCTTGACGGAGCCGAGCATCACGCCGGATACGAAGTACCGCTGGATGAAGGGGTAGAGGCAGACGATCGGCAGCACCGTGAGCAGCATGGTCACCGACTGGATGTTGGCGGCGACCTGCGTGGTCTCCGCGGCCGTCCCGGCGAGGTCGGTCGTGCCGGTCGCGCTCGCGATCAGGTTGCGCAGGTAGACGGTCACGGGGAACAGGTTCTTGTCGTCGAGGTACAGGAACGCGCCGAACCAGGAGTTCCACATGCCGACGGCGTAGAACAGCGTCATCGTCGCGAGCACCGCCTTCGACAGCGGGAGGACGATGCGGAAGAACACGCCGTACGTGGACATGCCGTCGATCGCCGCCGCCTCTTCCAGCTCGGCCGGGAAGTTCTCGAAGAACGACTTCATCACCAGCAGGTTGAACACGCTCAGCGCGCCGGGCACGACCACGGCCCAGATGCTGTTGCGCCAGCCGAGCCAGCTCGCCACGAGGATGTAGTTCGGGATCAGCCCGCCACTGAAGAACATGGTGAACACGGCCACGCCGATGAAGAAGGTGCGGCCCTTGAGGTTCTGCCGGCTGATCGCGTAGGCGTACGTGGTGGTGAGGAACATCGAGATCGCGGTCGCCACCACCGTGTAGATGATCGTGTTGCCGTAGTTGGTCCAGAACAGACCGTCGCCGAGCACGGCCTTGAACGTCTCGATGTTGAACCCGCGCGGGATCAGGTTGACCTCGCCAGCCGCGATGTACCCCTCCGACGAGAAGGCCTTGGCGACGAGGTTGATGAACGGATAGAGGGTGACCGCGCAGATGAGCAGCAGCGCGACCACGTTCGCCACCTGGAAGATGCGGTATCCGACCGACTCCTTGATCACGCCGTTCTCGGCGCGCACATGGGACAGATCCGGCTCGGAGGACAGGACGTCGGCTTCGGACGTGGCTGCGGTCACCATAGCGAGGTACCCACCAATCGACGGGAGATGTAGTTGGCGCCGAGCACGAGCGTGAGGCCGATGAGGGCTTCGAACAGACCGATCGCGGTGGCGTAGGAGAACTGGGCGGACTGGATGCCGACGCGGTACAGGTAGGTCGAGATCACGTCGGCGGTGGGGTAGATGAGCGGATTCTGCAGCAGCAGGACCTTCTCGAATCCGACGGCCATGAACGAGCCGATGTTCAGGATGAGCAGGACCACCATGGTGGGCCGGATGCCCGGCAGCGTGATGTGCCAGGTCTGCTGCCAGCGGTTCGCGCCGTCGATGCGTGCCGCTTCGTAGAGCTGGTCGTCGATCGTGGTCAGTGCGGCGAGGTAGAGGATCGTCCCCCAGCCGACCGTCTGCCACGCCTCGGATGAGACGTAGATGCTGCGGAACCACTGCGGCTGCTGCATGAACGGGATCGGATCGGCGCCGAACGCCTCGACGATCTGGTTGATCGTGCCGGTGAGCGAGGTCAGCTGCAGCACGAGACCGGCGACGATGACCACCGACATGAAATGCGGCAGGTACGAGATGGTCTGCACGACGCGTTTGAATCGCCGCGACCGCAGCTCGTTGAGCATGAGGGCGAGGATGATCGGCAGCGGGAAGCAGATGACCAGGGTGAACGTGCCGAGGATGACGGTGTTCCAGAACACCTGCCAGAACTGCGCGTTGTGTATGAACGCCTCGAAGTAGTAGAAGCCGACCCATTCATCACCGAAGATCGATCCGCCCGGCCGGAACCGGCGGAAGGCGATCACATTGCCCAGCATGGGGATGTACCGGAAGATCAGCAGGAACAGCAGCGGGAGGATCAGGAACGTGTAGAGGCGCCAGTCGCGTGTGAGTGCGCGCCGCCAGGTCTGTTTCCCGGTACGCGGCGCCCGGCGGCGGCCGCGCGGAGCCGGTACGGTGACGAGCGCTCTGGTATCGCTCATCCGGGGATCCGGACCGGCAGGCAGCGCGGTGCGCGGCGGGGAGGAATCGAGCATGATCTCACTTCGTTGTGCGGGTTACGTATCTCGAAACTTTCGGAATCTGTTCCGATATGTTGCTGGCGGCAACACTATGCATTCCGCGGACACTTCGTCAATGCCTCGGCGCGGATTCATGGTTCGCGGGTGACAACACCCCTGCATCCCGACTACGCTGATCGATAGTTTCGAGGGGGAATCATGGCCAAGGGGCGTTCCACGATCGCGGAGATCGCGGCGGAGGTAGGGGTGTCGGCACCGACGGTGTCGAAGGTGCTGAACGGGCGGGCCGACGTCGCGGAGGCGACGCGGCTGCGCATCGAGGCCGCGCTCTCGGCGCATGAGTACCGCAAGCCCGTCGCGGTGCGACCAGACGGCACGCGCAGCGCCGGACCGCGGCTGCTCGAGGTGGTGTTCCACGAGTCCGACAACCTGTGGGCGCTGGAGATCATCTCCGGAGTGGAGCGCATCGCGGGGCCGGCGCGCATCGGCGTCGTGCTGTCCGAGCTGGGTGGCTCGCACCGACCCAACCAGGAGTGGATCGACGATGTGATGGCGCGGCGTCCGCTCGGCGTCCTGCTGGTGCTCTCCGACCTCGACCCGACGCAGCGGCATCAGCTCAGCTCGCGTTCGATCCCGTTCGTCGTGCTCGACACGCAGGGCAAGCCGCCCACCGACGTGCCGACCGTCGGCTCGAACAACTGGAACGGCGGCCTCATCGCCACCCAGCATCTGCTCGCCCTCGGGCACACCAGGATCGCGGTGGTGATGGGTCCCGCCGACGTGCTGTGCTCGCGCGCCCGCGTGGACGGGTTCCGCAGCGCGCACGATTCGGCCGGTGTCCCCTGGGACCCCGCGCTGGTGCGCTGGGGCGCGTTCAACGCGGCATCCGGCTACCAGCACGCTCTCGATCTGCTCTCCCGCCCCGATCGTCCCACCGCGATCTTCGCCGGCTCCGACTACATCGCCTTCGGCATCGCCAGGGCGGCCCGGGAATGCGGGCTGCGGGTCCCCGACGACCTGTCCCTCGTCGGCTACGACAACCTGCCGATCACGGAATGGCTGAACCCGCCGCTCACAACGGTGAATCAGCCGCTGCGGGAGATGGGCGGCCTCGCGGCGCAGATGCTGATCGCCTCGGCGGACGGCCAGCCGCCGACCTCGATGCGGATGGACCTGATGACCGAGCTCGTCGTCCGCGAATCCACCGCCGCCCCCGCGGCCATCTGACAGGAGCGTCACAATGCTCACGACCGATCTGCTTCCCGCCTGCGCGCCCGAGCTCGCCGGCCTGCCCTCCGCCGCACTGATCCGACTGATCGACGAACTCGAGCAGGGCGGACTCGACCCGCACGCCCTTGTCGTCGTCCGCGACGGTCAGGTGCTGTTCCGCACGTCCTGGGCGCCGTGGTCGGCCGCGCAGCCTGCCCTGGTGTACTCGGTGTCGAAGACCTTCACCGCGTTCGCGATCGGATTGCTCGAGGCCGACGGCGCTCTCGACCTCGACCTCCCCGTGGAGCACTACCTGGGCGGGGAGAATCCGAGCGGGATCACCGTGCGGCACCTGCTCACCATGAACACGGGGCACAGCCGGGAGCAGACGCTGAGCCTGCCGTTCTCTGTGCCCGGCCTGCTCACGACGCCTCCGGCGGCGCCGCCGGGCAGCTCGTTCGCGTACAACTCGCCGGCAAGCTACGCGCTGTCCGCGATCGTCCAGGCCGTCAGCGGGCAGTCGCTGACCGCCCTGCTCCGCGAGCGGGTGCTCGACCCGCTGGGCATCGGGCAGCGCTGGTGGATTCCTCTGGACGGGATCGACCAGGGATTCTCCGGTCTGCACCTCGACATCGACGACCTGACCAGGACCGGGATCATGCTCGCCGCCGGCGGACGGTTCGAGGGTCGTCAGGTCATCCCCGAGGCCTTCGTCGAGGCGATGGCGCAGCCCTGGTCCGACAATCGTGACGAGGACGGCGATGCGGACGGGGACTGGGCCCGCGGTTACGGCTTCCAGGTCTGGCGCAGCCGGCACGGGTTCCGTCTGGACGGCGCCTACGGCCAGTTCGTGCTCGTCATGCCCGAGACCGGCATCGTGATCGCCTATCAGGGCGCCACGACGATCGCGCACGAGACGCTGAACGCCTTCTGGCGGCTGGTCGAGGCGTTCCAGGACGGAGAGGTCGCGCGCTCCGACGCGGATTCCGCCCGCCTCGCCGAGCGTACGGCGCTGGACTCATGGTCTTCCCGGCACACACTGCAGCCGACCGACCCGATGCCCGACGCGGACTCCTGGCGGCTGGTCGACGTCGCCGACGGCGGCTGGCTGCTCACGACGCCGCTCGGCGACGTCACCGTGCCGCAGCAGGAGTGGTCGCACGCCGTGCTCGGCGCCGGCGAGCAGTCGCTGGCCGTGGCGGCCCGCGGCGAGCGCGAAGGCGACGAAGTGCTGGTGCACCTGGTCGTCCCGACCTCGCCGCATCGCGTGATCGTCCGCCGCGAGTCCGGCGCCCTGTCCGTGGTCTGGCACACGACACCGCTGTGGCATCCGTCACTCGGCACGCTCGTCGTGCCCGAGCCCTTCACGCGTCCCTGATCGCCCACGGGTAGGCTCTTCGGGTGCGTCTCGTCATCGCCCGCTGTGCCGTCGACTACTCCGGCCGCCTCAACGCCCATCTGCCCCCGGCCACCCGTGTGCTGATGCACAAGGGCGACGGCAGCCTGCTCGTGCACTCCGACGGCGGCAGCTACAAGCCGCTGAACTGGATGAGCCCGCCGTGCTCGCTCACCACGGAGAATCCCGGTGAGGAAGAGGCATCAGCGGGCGTCGTGGAGGTCTGGCGCGTCACCCACAAGAAGACCGGTGATGCGCTGCGCGTGCAGATCTACGAGATCCTGCACGACTCGAACCACGACCTCGGCATCGACCCCGGCCTGCAGAAGGACGGCGTCGAGGCCGACCTGCAGCGCCTGCTGGCCGAGCAGGTCGACCTGATCAGCGAGGGCGCGACGCTGGTGCGCCGCGAGTTCCCGACGGCGATCGGCCCGGTGGATCTCATGGTGCGGGATGCCGGGGGAGCGGCCATCGCGGTCGAGGTGAAGCGCCGCGGTGACATCGACGGCGTCGAGCAGCTCACCAGGTACCTCGAGCTGCTGGGGCGCGACCCGCACCTCGCGCCCGTCACCGGCGTTTTCGCCGCGCAGGAGATCAAGCCCCAGGCCCGGGTGCTCGCCGAGGACCGCGGCATCCGCTGCCTCGTCCTCGACTACGAGGACATGAAGGGCATCGAGTCGGGCGCTCCGCGCCTGTTCTAACCGACGTCCGGTGCGATCGTCTTCGCGTCCTGCGCGGGGATCGTCACCTGACGGATGATGATCAGCACCGAGGCCGTGATCGGGATTGCGACCAGCGCGCCGAGCAGCCCCATCAGGGCAGCTCCCGTCATCGCGCCGATGATCACGAGGATGCCGGGCACCGCGACGGCCTTGCCCATCACGCGCGGGGTGACGTAGTAGGCCTCGATCTGGATGTACACCAGGTAGCCGACCAGGAAGATGACCGCTTGCCACGGCCCGACGAACAGTGCGGCGACCGTGCCGACCACGAGGTAGATCATCGAGCCGATCATCGGCACCAGCGTGATGAAGAACGCGCCGATGGCGAGCAGCAGCGCGATGTTCGAGCCGATCGCGAGCTGCAGCACCAGCACGACGGCGGCGTTGATCGCCGAGAGGGTGACGCCGCCGGCCACGAAGCCGCCCACGGATGCCGTGATCTGGTCGGTCAGGTCGGAGAAGGTCTTGCGCCGGTACTGCGGCACCAGCGTGGCCAGCGCCCGCTTCATGGTCTCGAGCGAGGCGATGAAGTAGAGCGTCAGCACGACCACCAGGACCGTGCTGGAGATGCCGGCGACGATGCCTCCTGCGGCCTTGAGCACACCGCCCGAGATCGCCAGGAACGACGAGATGCTCGTGATCGATGCCACGCCCTGCGCGATCACCGCGTCGAGGTCGACCCCCAGCGCGGATTCGATGTTCTGGAACCAGTCCGTGGTCTGCGCATGGGCGTACCACTCCGGCGCGCTCTCGATGATGTGCACGAACTGCTTCACCATGTTCGGGACGAGCACCAGCACGATCACCACGGCGAGCGCGAGCACCACGACGGCGACGGTCGTGATCGCCCACGGCCGCTTCATGCCTGTGCGCTGCAGCTGCCGCACGGCCGGATCGAGGCCCAGCGCGATGAACAGCGCGAGGAACAGCGACATCAGCACCGAGGACAGCGAGACGAAGACCAGGGCGAGGGCGATCGCCAGCAGAACGCCGATCGACACCAGGAAGCCGGAGCGCAGCGGCGCGGCGGGCAGGATGCGCCGCGGACGCGACGATCTCGACGCTCGCTGCGCGGGCGTCTCGTCGCCGATGTCCGCCCCGACGGCGGTCTGCTCCTGGTCGCCCTGTGCACTGCTCACTCCCGCACAGTATCCCGGCCTGCGCGGCCGCGTCACGGGACTCGCCCGGCGGGGATGACCTGCTTGCGCACGGAGACCTCCGAGTGTCAGGATTCCGCCACCCGGAGGCGGACCGCGCCTCCTGTCACCCGCAGGAGGGGCCATGAACACTCTCGCCGCCATGCGCGAATCCGTGTTCTTCGAAGGACCGGATGCCCGGCATCGCGACTCCCGGTTCTGGATGCTGCTCGTGCTGGCGAGCATCATCGCCAGCGCCGGCGTCGTCGGGGACTCGACGGCCACGGTGATCGGCGCGATGATCGTCGCGCCGCTGATGACCCCCATCCTCGGCATCGTCCTGGCGACGGTGCTGGGCAGCCGGCGCAATCTCGTCCGCTGCTGGATCCTGGTCATCACCGGCGCGCTGTGCGCGATCGCGATCGGCTACCTGGTCGGCCTGTTCGTGCAGTCGCCGATCATCGCGCAGACGAACTCCCAGGTCGCCGGACGCATCTCGCCGCATCTCATCGACCTGCTCGCCGCGCTGGCCACCGGAGTCGTCGGTGCGGTCGCCCTGGTCCGCAAGGACATCTCGGACACGCTGCCGGGCGTCGCGATCGCCATCTCGCTGGTGCCGCCGCTCTGCGTGGTCGGGCTCACGATGGAATCCGGGGCCTGGAACGAGGCCGGGGGAGCGCTGCTGCTGTTCGCGACGAACGTCGCCGCGATCCTCGGCTCCGGCATCGTCGTCCTCGCTCCCCTGCGCGCGAAGTGGGAGGGGATCGCCGCGGAGGATGCCGCGACACCAGCACGCCCGTACCGCGCACTGATCTCGATCATCGTGTCTCTGGCGATCATCGCGATCCCCCTCGCCAGCACCTCGGTGCGGTTCACGACGGACGCGGTGCTCGAGTCGCGGGTGCGCGCGGCCGCCGAGCCGTGGGCGGACCAGGCCGGATGGCAGATCGACGCCCTCACCGTCAGCGGCGGGCGTGCCGAGCTGACGCTGACCGGCGCGCCGCCGCTGCCCGGCACTGACGAACTCACGCAGACCCTGCTGGAGGCCGGCGTGGATACCGCCGACGTCGCCGTGGAGTTCATTCCCGCGTATCGCGTGAATCTCGGCGACGAGCCCTCCGACTGAGCGCCCATAGTCTGGAGGCATGCCCGACGCTTCGACAAGCTCAGCGACCCACCCGACAAGCTCAGCGACCCACCGACCCTTCACCTGCATCCTCTGGGACGTCGACGGCGTGATCGCCGACGCGTCCGCCGGCATCCTTCCGCGTCTGCGCGAGGTCTTCACCTCGTACGACATGCAGCCGCCGGCCGCCGAGGAGCTCTCGCGCTGGATCGGACCGCCCATGTACGAGTCCTTCCAGCGCTCGGGCATGAGCGTCGAGCAGTCGCTCGAGGCCGTCGCGCGCTACCGCGAGCTCGCCGCACGCGACGGGTATGCGGCATCTGTCGCGATCTATCCCGGGGTCGCGGACGTGCTGCGCGCCGTGCGGGATGCCGGCATCCCGCAGTCCACGGCCAGCTCGAAGCCCGAGAACCAGGTGCTCGCGATCCTGGACCACTACGAGCTGACCGGTCTGCTCACGACCGTCGCCGGCTCGCTGCCCGATCCCCGGACCGGCGGGAACGAGGACAAGGCGACCGTGATCGGGCGCGCGCTGACGCTGCTCGAGGCCGCGGGGGCGGACGTGTCGCGCCCCGTGCTGATTGGTGACCGGGTGCACGACATCGAAGGAGCCGGACAGCACGGCATCCCGGTGATCTTCGCGGAATGGGGCTTCGGCGAGCCGGGGGAGTCGGAGGGTTCGATCCTGCAGGTCGGGAGCACGACCGAGCTGAGACAGGCTCTGATCGGCTGACGGACAGCAGGGTACTGTACCGTGATCTAGGGCGTGTCGCCGTTTTGTCGTGCGATCCGGAGCGCTGTCAGAGACGAAGGAGCAGCAGTGGCTGAAGTGCCATCCACTCGGAAGGTGCAGATCACCGTCCCCGTCGCCGACACCAGCGTGATCGAATGGCTCGATCTGCAGTACTCCGCCTCCGACTCGTTCCGCCGCCTGGTGCGCGAGGCGATCGCCCGCGAGGGCTTCGTCGACGTGGCGAACCGCCCCGTCAGGCCGCCGTCGGAGCCGGTCTACGTCGCGGAGATCTTCCCCGCCGACGAGCCGGCACCCACTGCCGTCGCCGCGCCCGCGGCTGCGGCATCCGCACCGGATGTCGACGAGCCGGAGGCTCCGGAGCCGGATGCCCCGGCGCCGAAGGCCCCCGCGCAGAAGGCCCCCGCCCCCAAGGCGGACGCCGCGTCGGCGACCATCGACGATCTCCTCGGCCTGTAACCACTTCCCCCATCTCACCCCGACACTCGGAACGAAAGGTCTCCCCCATGAGTTCGGACATCATCAACCTCACCGGCGGCATCGACGTCGGCAACGGCTACGTCAAGGGCATGATCCTCAACACGGACACCGGTCTGCGGGATCGCATCGACCTGCCGAGCGCGATCGTGGCCACCCCGCGGCAGTCGCCGAAGGTGCCTCTCGAGGATGCCGAGGCCGCGCAGACCATGAACGACGCCGAGGAGGACTTCTACAACCGCCTCGACGCATCGTTCTCGTCGCCGCTGGTCTCGGACAGCGACCGCCGCATCTTCGGCCGCTCCGCGCTCAGCGTGCGCGGCTCGGTGTTCAGCGAGTTCGAGGTGCACGACGGACACGCCAGCAAGGCCGACCAGCAGCTGAGCAAGATCCTCGTGCTGGGCGTGTACGCGGCGAAGGCGCTGCGCGACTACGTGCGCGAGCACGACGCGCTGCCCGACCACGAGCTGCGTGTGAAGGTGCGCACCGGTCTCGCCCTGCCGATCAGCGAGTTCGTCGCCCGCCGCTACGGCTACGCCGGCGAGTTCATCGGCTCGAAGGGCTCGGCCGTGCACCTCGTCACGATCAAGAACTTCAACACCCCGGTCAGCATCCGCCTCGAGTTCGTCGACGTGCAGGTGGTCGCCGAGGGCGCCTCGGCGCAGTACGCGATCTCGGACAAGGGCGAGCCCCTGGCAGACGCGCTGCTCACCGACCTGCGCTCGCGCGAGGCGGACATGCTCCCCGGTGTCACCGGTGCCGACCTGGTCGCCGCGCAGAACACCATCGGCATCGACGTGGGCGAGGGCACCGTGAACTTCCCGGTGTTCACGAACGGGCGCTTCAACGCCGAGGCCGCGTCGACCCTCGACATGGGCTACGGCACGATCCTGGAGAACGCGCTCGACCGTCAGGACGAGGCCGACCTGCGCTTCACCAGCCGCAAGCAGCTCGCCGACTTCCTGCAGTCGACGCCCTCGGTGCTGCAGCGCAACCGCCACCAGCGCGCACAGACCCTGGTCGAGCCCGACGTGAAGCACCTCGTAGAGCAGATCCGCCGCTCGTTCAGCGAGACGCTCAGCCAGTCGGGTGAGTCCACCGAGGTCGTGTACGTCTACGGCGGCGGCTCCGGCCCCATCAAGGACGAGCTCTACCCCGAGCTGATCCGCGCTGCCGGCGACGTGCCGGTGCTGTACCTCGACGCCCGGTACTCGCGCCACCTCAACCGTGAGGGCCTGTTCCTCGCGGCGCGTGCCGCTGAGGAGGCCGCCGACGCCGCAGCCGCCGCGGTCGAGCAGGTCGCCGAGAACAGCCGTCGCTCCAGCCGGAAGTCCGAGAAGGCATCCGCCTGATCCGCACCCGAATACGCAAGAACCCCGCCGCGCTGCGAACAGCTGCCGGCGGGGTTCTTCGCTTCCGCCTCAGATGGCGCGGATGTTCTCCGCCTGCAGGCCCTTGGGACCCTGCGCGATGTCGAACTCGACGCGCTGGTTCTCCTCAAGAGTGCGGTAGCCGGAAGACTCGATTGCGGAGTAGTGCGCGAACACGTCGGCGCCACCCTCATCAGGGGAGATGAAGCCGAAGCCCTTCTCCGAGTTGAACCATTTGACTGTGCCCTGGGTGCTCATGTACTGCCGTTCTGCTTGTTACGAAGCCGACGCGGGCTGCACCGACTGAAGCTAACGCTAGCCGAGGCAGGGTATCAGTGGACATCCCCTTGTCGAAGGTGACGAAAATGTTGCATCCGGGGTCTTGACGGCCGCGGGGCCCGCGTGCTGCCGCAGAAAGTGATGGCCCTCATCGCGGGGGGAGCGATGAGGGCCGAAGACGACCGGAGGGTGCGTCAGATACAGCGTACAGCCTTTGTCCCCCTTTTGGGGGACTTTTGTCCCCCAAAAGGGGGACAAAATCGGAAGATCGGTGGCATCATTGAGTAACGACCTTCTCGGCTGGTCCAGTGGGGACTGGGGCGCAGAGCAGATCGTAGGGGATTCCCGCTCTTGTTTCTGGGGAACAAGCCCATCTTCTGGGGAGATGGGAAGACGTCTTCTGGGGAAGGCGACGAAGCACAGAGGAATCCGGGAGGCGGAAGAAGCCGGGGGAGGGACCCGACACGACCGCAGACACAACGAAGGCCGGGAGAGATCTCCCGGCCTTCGATGTCTCCGGCCGCGGCGGCGGCGAGCGGTACTGTGGCCTCGTGGACCCGCTGATCACCACCTTCGTCGTGCTGGGCGCGGCGATCGTCGTCTTCATCTCGAACCGCCTGCCGGCGCCGCTCGTGGCCCTGCTGGTCGCCCTCGCACTGTACGCGACCGGGGTGGTGACCTTCGAGCAGACGATCGCCGGGTTCGGCGACCCGATCGTGGTGTACCTGGCCGGGCTGTTCGTGGTGAGCGAATCGCTCGAGGCCACCGGGGTGACGGCGTGGGCGGGGCAGCAGCTGACGAAGCGGGTCGGCGACCGGAAGTCGGCGGTGCTCATCGCCCTGATGCTGCTGTCGGCGCTGCTGACGGCGCTGATCAGCGTGAACGGCGCGGTGGCCGCACTGGTGCCGGTCGCCGTCGCCCTCGCCGCGCGGATCAAGCAGCCGCCGTCGCAGATGCTGATGACGGTCGCGTTCGCCGCGCACGCCGGGTCGCTGCTGACCATGCTGGGCACGCCGATCAACGTGCTGGTCTCCGAGCTGTCGGTGAACGCCGGCGACCGGGCTTTCGGCTTCTTCGAGTTCGCCGTCGTCGGCGTGCCGCTGCTGGTCGGCGTGATCATCATCTGCGCGCTGCTCGGCCCCAGGCTGCTGCCGCACCGGACCCCCGCGAACGCGCCGTCGGATCTCAGCGACTACGCGGCGACGATCGCCACGCAGTACGGGCTGGACCCGAAGGTGGCCGTCGCGGGCGCGGAGTACGGGCTCGCCGAGATCGTGATCCCGCCGCGGTCGCCGTTCATCGGCGACCACGTCTTCCCCGGCATGCGGATGGAGTCGGCGAACCTCATGATCGAGGCGGTGCAGCGCGGCGGATCGCACGTCGAGGCGACCGATCTGCGGGCGGGTGACGTGCTGGTGGTGCGCGGCGCGTGGGACGAACTCGGCCGCGGCGCGACGCAGCGCGGCGTCGTCAGCGTGGAGGACCCCGACCGGCTGCGCCGCAGCACGGTCGCGTGGAACCCGCGGGCGACCGTTGCGGTGTCGATCCTGGCCGCGATGTGCGTGCTGCTGGCCACCGGCCTGGTGCCGCCCGCGATCGCCGTGATGGGCGCCGGCGCGCTGCTGATCGGCCTGCGGGTGATCACGGTCGGGCAGGCGCAGCGCTCGATCTCGCTCACCACGCTGGTGGTCGTGGCCGGGATGATCCCGCTGTCCACCGCGATCCAGACCAGCGGCGCCGCGGATCTGATCTCGGACACGCTGCTGTCATGGTTCGGACAGGGCTCACCGACGGTGCTGCTCGCCGGCATCGTGGTGGTGGTGATGGTGCTCGGTCAGTTCATCAGCAACCTCGCCACGGTGCTGATCGTCGCGCCGATCGCGATCGCCGTCGCGGAGTCGGCGCAGGTGTCCCCGCTGCCGATGATGATGGCGATCACGGTCGCGGGTGCGGCATCCTTCCTCACCCCCGTCGCGACGCCGGGCAACCTGATGGTGCAGGAACCCGGCGGCTACCGGTTCGGCGACTACTGGCGGCTCGGCCTGCCGTGCCTGCTGCTGTTCGCCGTCGTCGCGATCTTCGTGGTGCCCCTGATCTGGCCGTTCTGAGCCGGCCCCGCAGGGCCGGCTCAGAACGCGCTCAGCGCAGGGACGTGTGCCGCTCGACCGACCGCCCGCCCCACCAGGCCAGCAGCACCATCGTGGCGATGGTCGTGAAGACGAAGCCGAGACCCAGCACATCCGGCTGGCTGGCGGGATCGGCGATGGCGGCCATCACGCCGTCGAGCATGCCCTGGGGCACCAGCTCGCCGGCATCCGGTCCGGTCAGGCGGATGCCGAGCGGGATGAACAGGATGCCGATGAACGTGACCACCTGCATGACGAGGTACAGCGCCACCGCGCCGATGACCGGCGCGCCGAAGCCGAGGTGGTTGAAGCGGCCCTCGGCGCCGATGGTCATCAGAGCCGAGCCGGCGACGACGAGGTAGGCGACCTGCAGGACGGTGGTGGACACTCCGAGCCACACCATCCACGGCTGGATGTCGGCGAGGCCGTCGCCGATGAACGTCCACGGATCCTTGTGCAGCGACAGGGCGAAGGCGAAGGCGGCGCCCAGCAGGCCGACCGCCGTGACGATCATCGCGACCACCGAGATGAGCAGCCCGTAGACCAGCTTCGCGGTGAACAGCGTGCGGCCGCGCACCGGGATGACCATCGTGAAGTACCCCTCACGCCCGTACATCGTGCGCCAGTAGCTCTCCGCCAGCAGGCAGAGGATGACGGGCACCAGCACGATGAAGCCGGCGATCCCGAGGAACAGGCCGAGTGAGCCGAGCACGGGGACGTTCAGGGCGGCGAAGACCAGCGAGACGGCGGCCACGAGCACGACCGTGCCGGTGGCGGCGACCAGGCTCTTCTTCGTGGCCCGGAACTCCTGGGCGAACAGCGTGCCGATCATGATGCGTACACCTTTCGGAAGAGGGCGTCGAGGCTGACGCCGTGCTCGGCGCGCAGCTCGTCGGCGCCGCCCTGCAGCAGCACGGCACCCCCGCGCAGGAAGAGGACCGAGTCGACGATCTGCTCGACGTCCTGGATCAGATGGGTGGAGATGAGCATGAGGGCGTCCTCATCGAAGTTCGACAGGATGCCGCGCAGGATCACGTCGCGGGAGGCCGGGTCGACACCGGAGATCGGTTCGTCGAGCAGGTAGACCTTCGCGCGGCGCGACATCGCCAGCGAGATCTGCAGCTTCTCGCGCATGCCCTTCGACATCTCCTTGAGCGTGCGATCCCACGGCAGGCCGAAGAAGTCGACCATCTGCCGGGCCTTAGCCTCGTCGAAGTCGGCGAAGAACCGGGCGAACTGCGCGATCGAGTCGGCCGGCTTGTGCGTGTCCGGCAGGAACGAGGCATCCGGCAGGAACGACACCAGCGCCTTGGATTCCGGTCCGGGAATATGTCCGGCCACGCGTACCTCGCCCTGCCACTCGGCGAGCACGCCGGCGAGGATCTTCAGCAGGGTGGTCTTGCCAGAGCCGTTGTCTCCCATCAGGCCGACGATCTGGCCGGGCGCGAGGGAGAGCGAGAGGTCCTGCAGTGCGGGGCGTCCGCGATAGGCCTTGGTCAGGCCCGTGATCTCGATCGCGTTCATCGGGCGTCCTTTCCGTTGATGTCGTGGGTGTCTGCCTCGCTCTGCGTCCAGCGCAGGGCGAGCAGATCGGATGCCTCGGCGAGGGTCATCCCGATGCCGCGTGCCGCGGCGACGAAGCCGTCGGCGGTGGAGGCGGCGAGCGCGGCGCGTCCGTCCGCGACCGCATGCTCGTCACGGGTGACGAAGCGGCCGGCGGTGCGCTCTGTGGTGGTCAGCCCGAGGCGGTCCACCTCGCCGAGCGCCTTCTGCACGGTGTTGGGATTGACACCGAGCTCGAGGGCGAGTTCCCGCACCGACGGCACCTTGGCCCCGGGCATCCATTCGCCCGCGGCGATGCGCCGGCGGAACTCGTCGACCAGCTGTGCCCATATCGGACGGGACTCGTCGATCTGCATGTGTCTTACTGTATTACAACACTAATACAGATGCAAACAGCTGGACATGAAAAGACCTGCCGCCGCCGGATGCCCGGTCGGCGGCAGGTCGCAGGTCGTCAGGCGAGAGCCTTGGCCTTCAGCTGCTCGTACTCCTCGGTGGTGATGGTGCCCGCGGCGAGCAGCTTCGCCGCATCCGCGATCTCATCCGCGGCGCTCTTGCCTGCCGCCTGACGGATGTACGCGTCGGTGGCCTGCTGCGCCTGTCGTGCCTGCGCAGCGCTGCGCTCGGCCATGCCCTTGCCGCGGGCGATCAGGTAGACCAGCGCGGTGAGCCACGGCACGAAGATCAGGAAGATGATCCACACCGCCTTCCACCAGCCGTTGAGTTCACGGTCGCGGAACAGGTCGCTGAAGATGGTGAACAGCACCATCAGCAGCGCGATGAAGATGAACATCTCGAAGAAGATCCAGAGCCAGTCCCAGAAGTTCATGTCGATCCCTTTCGTCGGTGGAACCCGTTGTCTCGAACGTTAGTGGTTCCGGGCTGCGATGTGGGGTAGTTCAGCTCGGGTGCACCACTCGGAAGATCTCGCAGACGACGGGCATGTCGGGCTCGTAGCCGCGCGGGTTCTCGGAGTTCTCGCGCCAGTACTGCTCATGGATGTCGCGCCAGGCCTGCAGGGTGCGGTCGCCCTCGCCCTCGGCGCGCGCGTGGTCTGCGCCCACCTGATCGAACGGGACGATCCGGACGGACGTGGTCTGGATGACCGCCCGCGGAGTGCCGGCGCCGTCCAGGATGATGCTGCACTCGCCCTCCTGCGGGAGCGGATCGCCGGTCGCCTCGTAGTCCCAGAGGGATGAGGCGGTGCCGGTCTTCACGCCGGCGAGCACGAGTTCGAGCAGGCTGTCGGCGTGCTCGGGGGTGGCGCCGAAACCCCACGCCTCGGGTGCGGCATCCGGCAGTTCGGGGTGAGCGGCGCGCACAGCGCGCCAGTACGCGTCGATCTCGGGGTTCTCAGGCACAGGACGACTCTACGGATGCCTGGCATGCCGCATTGCATCGCCGACGAGACGGATGAGGCCGGCCAGTGCCGCGCCGACGAACGCTCCGACGGTGTTCCAGAGGACGTCGTCGATGTCGGGCACTCGTCCGGGGATGCGGTTCTGGATCGTCTCCACGCCGAACGAGATCGCGAACGCGATCAGCGGTGCGAGGATCCACCAGCGCCTGCTCAGAAGCAGCGCGAGTGCGGCGCCGAGAGGTACGAAAAGCAGGGCATTGAGCGTGCTCTCCACCTGCAGGAAGGTCATCGGCTCGATGACCGGCCCTGCCCAGACGTGTGCGAGCTGCATGAAGACTCCTCGTGCCGGCGCCACGATCCATCGCGGCGAGAAGGTGAGTGCGAGGACCGCGACGACCGCCGCGAGCGCGACGAGGATGCGCGGTCCGAGGGATGTGCTCATGCATCCACTCCAGCCGATCGGATGTTGCGTGGGCGTATGCGTTTCGAGCTCCGGTGGCACCGGTGTCCGACAGCACTAGGCTCAGACCGAACGACGGAGCCTCGGCCGCACAGCACCGCGAGACGGTCGCGCCCGTCGCGCAGGCCGACTGAGGGACCGGGTATGTCCGAACACGCGAGCGAAGTCACGCCGGAGAGTATCCTCACCGGTCTGGAGGCGCAGTGGCAGCGCGCTGGACGGTTCGTCGACACCATCGACCCTGTCGCCGCGTTGAAGACCTACGACCGGCTCATCGACCTGCTCAGGCCTCGGCTCGCCTCGCTCCGCGTCGCCGCCGGCCTGCCGCAGGATCCCCCAGCCTGGGCGAGCTGGCGTGCGAGAGAGGATCACCGCTACCGCAACCTTCCGGCGCCCTCCGATCGCGTCTTCACCTACTGGGACAAGCCGGTCCACACCGCGCCGCCCCTCGTGCAGGCCTGCATCGCACAGCTGCGCACCGTCTATCCCGCACTGCGGGTTCTCGATGGCGCATCGGTCAGGGAGCTCATCACCGTTCCGCAACGCGTCGAGCAGCTGCTGGAGAAGGAGCGCCCCGCGCACTTCTCCGACTACATCCGGACCAGGCTGCTGGAGGTGCACGGAGGGATCTGGGTCGATGCCACCGCCTGGGTCGGACGCAGCCTCGACGAGGAGCTGGAGGGGAAGTACCTGCGGAGCGGCACGGTCTTCCCGCGCTGGACGAGGCGGGC
This sequence comes from Microbacterium sp. MAH-37, assembly GCF_009758255.1. Taxonomy (GTDB): domain Bacteria; phylum Actinomycetota; class Actinomycetes; order Actinomycetales; family Microbacteriaceae; genus Microbacterium. Next base: position 663 of record NZ_WSEN01000004.1, on the reverse strand, counting down.
CATCGCGAACTGGTTCATCGCCTCGCATCCCGGTTCGCCGCTGATCGCGATGCAGCGCATGGCGCTGGAGACCTGGTGGGACGAGAACGACGACCTGCCGGAGTACTTCCTCTATCACCGCGTGTTCGAGGTGCTCCAGGCCCTGGTACCCGAGCTGCGCGGACAGTGGAGCGCCACACCGTTCCTGTCCGCCGCCGACGCGCACCTGCTGCAGCTGGAGATGATGCAGCCGTGGCGGCCGCAGACGCTGGAGACGATCGTGAGCATCGCCCCGCTGCAGAAGCTGAGCTACAAGTACGACACTGTTCCGGAGGGATCCGTCCTGGAGCACCTCACGCGGGACTATCTGGGGTGAGCCTCGGACGTCGTGGGGCCTTGATCGTCAGGGTGCCGTCGCTCGTACGCTGAAACGGCGAGAGCCCCGAGTCATTGACCCGGGGCTCTCGCCGTTCTGTGGTGTGTTTAGCTTTCTCGTGCAGCCCCAAAGGTTCTAGGCCTCGGCCGCGCGATCGCGGTGGACATTCCCCAGCGCTCCACTTGTATTTCCCCGACTACCAACTCGAGTTTCCCAACTGCCGATGACGAGGAATCTGAGGCCAATACGGCTCATCGCATTTGAGCGTGTAGGACTGGTCTGAAGCCGCCGGCCTCGAGTAGCGATCG
>NZ_WSEN01000003.1 GCF_009758255.1 Microbacterium sp. MAH-37 | reverse complement strand
TGCGTCCGATCCTTGAGAACTCAACAGCGTGCACTTGTCAAATGCCAAATAACCTCGTCTCCAACTTTGGTTGGGGTGAGATTCCTTTGGATCAATTTATTTGAATGTCAGCAATGATGTTCGTTTTTTGGTCATGATTGAACTCGCTGCCTGTTCACCGTTTTCCCGGTGGGTGGGTTTGCATCTGTTTTTTACGGAGAGTTTGATCCTGGCTCAGGATGAACGCTGGCGGCGTGCTTAACACATGCAAGTCGAACGATGAAGCCCCTGCTTGCAGGGGTGGATTAGTGGCGAACGGGTGAGTAACACGTGAGCAACCTGCCCCTGACTCTGGGATAAGCGCTGGAAACGGTGTCTAATACTGGATATGTGCCACGGCCGCATGGTCTGTGGTTGGAAAGATTTTTCGGTTGGGGATGGGCTCGCGGCCTATCAGCTTGTTGGTGAGGTAATGGCTCACCAAGGCGTCGACGGGTAGCCGGCCTGAGAGGGTGACCGGCCACACTGGGACTGAGACACGGCCCAGACTCCTACGGGAGGCAGCAGTGGGGAATATTGCACAATGGGCGGAAGCCTGATGCAGCAACGCCGCGTGAGGGATGACGGCCTTCGGGTTGTAAACCTCTTTTAGCAGGGAAGAAGCGAAAGTGACGGTACCTGCAGAAAAAGCACCGGCTAACTACGTGCCAGCAGCCGCGGTAATACGTAGGGTGCAAGCGTTATCCGGAATTATTGGGCGTAAAGAGCTCGTAGGCGGTTTGTCGCGTCTGCCGTGAAATCCTCAGGCTCAACCTGAGGCTTGCGGTGGGTACGGGCAGACTTGAGTGCGGTAGGGGAGATTGGAATTCCTGGTGTAGCGGTGGAATGCGCAGATATCAGGAGGAACACCGATGGCGAAGGCAGATCTCTGGGCCGTAACTGACGCTGAGGAGCGAAAGGGTGGGGAGCAAACAGGCTTAGATACCCTGGTAGTCCACCCCGTAAACGTTGGGAACTAGTTGTGGGGTCCTTTCCACGGATTCCGTGACGCAGCTAACGCATTAAGTTCCCCGCCTGGGGAGTACGGCCGCAAGGCTAAAACTCAAAGGAATTGACGGGGACCCGCACAAGCGGCGGAGCATGCGGATTAATTCGATGCAACGCGAAGAACCTTACCAAGGCTTGACATACACGAGAACGGGCCAGAAATGGTCAACTCTTTGGACACTCGTGAACAGGTGGTGCATGGTTGTCGTCAGCTCGTGTCGTGAGATGTTGGGTTAAGTCCCGCAACGAGCGCAACCCTCGTTCTATGTTGCCAGCACGTAATGGTGGGAACTCATGGGATACTGCCGGGGTCAACTCGGAGGAAGGTGGGGATGACGTCAAATCATCATGCCCCTTATGTCTTGGGCTTCACGCATGCTACAATGGCCGGTACAATGGGCTGCGATACCGTGAGGTGGAGCGAATCCCAAAAAGCCGGTCCCAGTTCGGATCGTAGTCTGCAACTCGACTACGTGAAGTCGGAGTCGCTAGTAATCGCAGATCAGCAACGCTGCGGTGAATACGTTCCCGGGTCTTGTACACACCGCCCGTCAAGTCATGAAAGTCGGTAACACCTGAAGCCGGTGGCCTAACCCTTGTGGAGGGAGCCGTCGAAGGTGGGATCGGTAATTAGGACTAAGTCGTAACAAGGTAGCCGTACCGGAAGGTGCGGCTGGATCACCTCCTTTCTAAGGAGCACTGCAGCCCTCGGGCTGACAGAGCCGGAATCGGGACGAATGTTCCCGACCGGAGCTCATGGGTGGAACATTTGACATGGCTCTTGTTGAGTCTTCTGGTTTCAGTACGCCGCTTGCGGTTGGAACGGACTGGGGGATGAGGCGGGGGCCTGCACGCTGTTGGGTCCTGAGGGACCGGGCCGGCACGTTTGTGTCGAACCGACTCCTCGTGGCCCTTCTTGCCTTTCTCTTTGTGGGGATGGCTTGNGACAGAGCCGGAATCGGGACGAATGTTCCCGACCGGAGCTCATGGGTGGAACATTTGACATGCCATCACGGATGCGTGGTGTTCTCAGTACGCTGCTTCGGCAGTTGGAACGGGATGCTGCGGGGATGTGGTGGCTGCACGCTGTTGGGTCCTGAGGGACCGGGCCGGTTGGCTTCTCTTCGGGGAGGTCTGCTGTTCTGATTCCTTGTGGCCCTTACTTCTGTTGCCGGTTGGCTTCGGGGGTGGGGGACCGCCCGTACTTTGAGAACTACACAGTGGACGCGAGCATCTTAAAGAAAACTTCCGTCAGATCTTTTCCTGGGTCTGACGGTTCTCATGTGATTTCAAGTCTTTAAGAGCAAACGGTGGATGCCTTGGCATCTGGAGCCGAAGAAGGACGTAGCAATCTGCGATAAGCCTCGGGGAACTGATAAGCGAGTTTTGATCCGAGGGTGTCCGAATGGGGAAACCCCGCCAGGCGTTTGTGCGACCTGGTGACTCCCGCCTGAATATATAGGGCGGGTAGAGGGAACGCGGGGAAGTGAAACATCTCAGTACCCGCAGGAAGAGAAAACAACATGTGATTCCGTGAGTAGTGGCGAGCGAAAGCGGATGAGGCTAAACCGGGTGTGTGTGATAGCCGGCAGGCGTTGCATGCCCGGGGTTGTGGGACCCTCTTAATCATTCTGCCGAGTGGTTGACGTGATGCGCGAGTGTAGACGAACGGTCTTGAAAGGCCGGCCATAGTGGGTGCCAGCCCCGTAGTCGAAATGCTTGGTGCAGCGTGGAGGGGATCCCAAGTAGCACGGGGCCCGTGAAATCCCGTGTGAATCTGTCAGGACCACCTGATAAGCCTAAATACTCCCAGATGACCGATAGCGGACAAGTACCGTGAGGGAAAGGTGAAAAGTACCCCGGGAGGGGAGTGAAATAGTACCTGAAACCGTTTGCTTACAAACCGTTGGAGCCTCCTTAGTAGGGGTGACAGCGTGCCTTTTGAAGAATGAGCCTGCGAGTTAGTGATATGTGGCGAGGTTAACCCGTGTGGGGTAGCCGTAGCGAAAGCGAGTCTGAATAGGGCGATTCAGTCGCATGTCCTAGACCCGAAGCGAAGTGATCTATCCATGGCCAGGCTGAAGCGACGGTAAGACGTCGTGGAGGGCCGAACCCACTTAGGTTGAAAACTGAGGGGATGAGCTGTGGATAGGGGTGAAAGGCCAATCAAACTTCGTGATAGCTGGTTCTCTCCGAAATGCATTTAGGTGCAGCGTTGCGTGTTTCTTGCCGGAGGTAGAGCTACTGGATGGCCGATGGGCCCGACCAGGTTACTGACGTCAGCCAAACTCCGAATGCCGGTAAGTGAGAGCGCAGCAGTGAGACTGTGGGGGATAAGCTTCATAGTCGAGAGGGAAACAACCCAGACCACCATCTAAGGTCCCTAAGCGCGTGCTAAGTGGAAAAGGATGTGGAGTTGCTTAGACAACCAGGAGGTTGGCTTAGAAGCAGCCACCCTTGAAAGAGTGCGTAATAGCTCACTGGTCAAGTGATTCCGCGCCGACAATGTAACGGGGCTCAAGCACGCCACCGAAGTTGTGGCATTGACATTTTTGGTAGGCCTTCGTGGTCCAGCCGTGTTGATGGGTAGGAGAGCGTCGTGTGGCGGGTGAAGCGGCGGAGTGATCCAGCCGTGGACGCCACACGAGTGAGAATGCAGGCATGAGTAGCGAAAGACGTGTGAGAAACACGTCCTCCGGAAGACCAAGGGTTCCAGGGTCAAGCTAATCTTCCCTGGGTAAGTCGGGACCTAAGGCGAGGCCGACAGGCGTAGTCGATGGACAACGGGTTGATATTCCCGTACCGGCGAAGAACCGCCCACACGAGATCAGGAGTGCTAACCGTCCGAAGTCACCCACCGGACCCTTCGGGGTTCATCGGGTGATGGAGCACGGGACCCCATCTGGTGGAGTGAGCGTATTAACAGGTGTGACGCAGGAAGGTAGCCCATGCCAGGCGATGGTTGTCCTGGTGCAAGTGCGTAGGCCGAGTCATAGGCAAATCCGTGACTCATTGAGGCTGAGACACGATGCGGATGAAAAGTGGGTGATCCTATGCTGCCGAGAAAAGCATCGACGCGAGGTTCCAGCCGCCCGTACCCCAAACCGACTCAGGTGGTCAGGTAGAGAATACCAAGGAGATCGAGAGAATCGTGGTTAAGGAACTCGGCAAAATGCCCCCGTAACTTCGGGAGAAGGGGGGCCATCCACTTATACCAGCTTGCCTGGAAAAGGGTGTGGTGGCCGCAGAGACTAGTGGGTAGCGACTGTTTACTAAAAACACAGGTCCGTGCGAAGACGCAAGTCGATGTATACGGACTGACGCCTGCCCGGTGCTGGAAGGTTAAGAGGACCGGTTAGCCCTTTTGGGCGAAGCTGAGAATTTAAGCCCCAGTAAACGGCGGTGGTAACTATAACCATCCTAAGGTAGCGAAATTCCTTGTCGGGTAAGTTCCGACCTGCACGAATGGCGTAACGACTTCCCAACTGTCTCAACCGCGAACTCGGCGAAATTGCATTACGAGTAAAGATGCTCGTTACGCGCAGCAGGACGGAAAGACCCCGTGACCTTTACTACAGCTTGGTATTGGTGTTCGGTGTGGCTTGTGTAGGATAGGTGGGAGACTGTGAAGCGGGTACGCCAGTATTCGTGGAGTCATTGTTGAAATACCACTCTGGTCACTCTGGATATCTAACTTCGAACCGTGATCCGGTTCAGGGACAGTGCCTGGTGGGTAGTTTAACTGGGGCGGTTGCCTCCCAAAAAGTAACGGAGGCGCCCAAAGGTTCCCTCAACCTGGTTGGCAATCAGGTGGCGAGTGTAAGTGCACAAGGGAGCTTGACTGTGAGACTGACAGGTCGAGCAGGGACGAAAGTCGGGACTAGTGATCCGGCAGTGGCTTGTGGAAGCGCTGTCGCTCAACGGATAAAAGGTACCTCGGGGATAACAGGCTGATCTTGCCCAAGAGTCCATATCGACGGCATGGTTTGGCACCTCGATGTCGGCTCGTCGCATCCTGGGGCTGGAGTAGGTCCCAAGGGTTGGGCTGTTCGCCCATTAAAGCGGTACGCGAGCTGGGTTTAGAACGTCGTGAGACAGTTCGGTCCCTATCCGCTGCGCGCGTAGGAAGTTTGAGAGGATCTGACCCTAGTACGAGAGGACCGGGTTGGACGAACCTCTGGTGTGCCAGTTGTTCCGCCAGGAGCACCGCTGGTTAGCTACGTTCGGGATGGATAACCGCTGAAAGCATCTAAGCGGGAAGCCGGCCTCAAGATGAGACTTCCATGCCCCTTGTGGGTGAGAGGCTCCCAGCCAGACTACTGGGTTGATAGGCCAGATGTGGAAGCACGGCAACGTGTGCAGCTGACTGGTACTAATAAGCCGACGACTTGATAACACTCCTCTTTCTGCGAGATGAACGCGTCCACTTTGTGGTTCTCGACGTACGGTCGGGAACCAAACAACACACACAAACGTTGTGATGTTGCCTGATACATGTCAATAGTGTTTCGGCGGCCATAGCGTGAGGGAAACGCCCGGTCACATTCCGAACCCGGAAGCTAAGCCTCACAGCGCCGATGGTACTGCAGGGGGGACCCTGTGGGAGAGTAGGACACCGCCGAACTCCTTCTAAACGAAAGAGCCACCCATTGCCGGGTGGCTCTTTCGCGTTAACACACCCTCAACGCACCCGTTGCGACAACTGCGCGGCAGCGTCGACGACAGCATCAGCCGCGCGATCCGCGTCGACGGCGGCATCCGTCCACGTCACGGCGATCGCCGCCACCGGCCACCCCGCGTGATCGGTTACCGCAGAGGCCACTGAACGGAAGCCCTCGGTGATCTCACCGTCTTCGGTGGCCACACCGCTCTGCCGCACCAGCCGCAGCAGCTCGCGCAACTCGGACGGCTTCTGCGGGCCCCGTCCCGTGCGCTCCGTGAACGACGACGCGTCCGGGTACAACGCCCGCACCTGCACCTTCGGCAGTGCGGCGAGCATTGCCCGTCCTGTGGCCGTGAGATGCGCGGGCAGTCGCACGCCGACATCCGTCACCAGCGCAGGGCGGCGCAGCGCGCGCTCCTCCACGATGTACAGCACGTCCCGGCCGCTCATCACGGCGAGGTGCGCGCTCTCGCCGAGCCGGTCGGCCAGCCCCGCGACCAGCGGGCGCCCCAGACGCGCCAGAGGCTCCTGCCTGGCATAGCCTCCTGCCAGCTCGAACGCCGACGTACCGAGGCCCCATCGGCGATCCTGCGCGAGATGCACGACGAAACCGTGCTCCTCGAGCGTTGCCAGCAGGTGATAGACCGTCGATCGCGGGATACCGAGATCCCGCGCGAGAGCGGAGGCGGCGATCGGAGCGGGCCGACGCGCGAGATGGCGCAGGATGCGCAGCGTCTGGTCGGCAGCGGGGACCTGCGCCTTTCTCTCCGCATTGTCTGAGATCACAGACAAAGGATGTCACATCGCTCTGTCCGACGGGGGAGGAGAGGTGTGGAATCGAGGTATGTTCCAGAACTCCTCGGTCGTCGTCGGCGCCGCACCCCTCGCGCCGGCAGACGTCGTCGCCATCGCCCGCCATCACGCATCCGTCGTCATCGATGACGGGGCGCTCGGCCGCGTCGCAGAGTCGCGTCGCGTCATCGACGCGATGGCCGCGGACCCGGTGCCGCACTACGGCGTCTCCACCGGCTTCGGCGCTCTCGCCACGACGTTCATCGCACCGGACCGTCGTCGTCAGCTGCAGGTCAGCCTGATCCGCTCACACGCGGCGGGCACCGGACCCGAGGTGGAGACCGAGGTCGTCCGTGCCCTTCAGCTGCTGCGACTGCAGACACTGGCGTCGGGCCGTACCGGTGTTCGCCCCGTCGTGGTCGAGACCTACGCGGCGATGCTCAACGCCGGCATCAGCCCGCTGGTCCGTGAGTACGGCTCGCTGGGCTGCTCCGGTGACCTCGCGCCGCTCGCGCATGTCGCGCTGGCAGCCATGGGCGAAGGGGAGGTGCGCAACGCGGACGGTGAGCTCGTCCCGGCATCCGACGCCCTCGCCGCCGCAGGGATCGAGCCGCTCGTCCTCGAGGAGAAGGAGGGTCTCGCCCTCATCAACGGCACCGACGGGATGCTGGGGATGCTCGTGCTCGCCCTGCACGACCTCGAGATGCTGATCACGACCGCCGACCTCTCCGCCGCGATGTCGATCGAGTCGCAGCTCGGCACCGACGCCGTGTTCGCCGAGGATCTCATGGCGCTCCGTCCGCAGGTCGGCCAGGCAGCATCCGCAGCCAACCTGCGCGCGTTCCTCGGCAACTCTCCGATGGTAGCCAGCCACAAGGGACCGGACGACGGCCGGGTGCAGGACGCGTACTCGCTACGCTGCTCGCCGCAGGTGCACGGGGCAGCGCGCGACACCATGGCGCACGCCACCATGATCGCCGAGCGCGAGCTCGCCTCAGTGGTCGACAACCCCGTCGTCACCGTGGACGGACGCATCGAGTCCAACGGCAACTTCCACGGCGCGCCCGTCGCCGCCGTGCTCGACTTCCTCGCGATCTCGGTCGCCGATGTGGCATCCGTCTCGGAGCGCCGCACCGACCGCGCCCTCGACCCGGCGCGCAGCCACGGCCTGCCGCCCTTCCTCGCTTCGGAAGTGGGCGTCGACTCCGGGTTGATGATCGCGCAGTATGCGGCGGCCGGCATCGTGTCCGAGCTGAAGCGTCTCGCCGCCCCGGCATCCGTCGACTCGATCCCGTCGTCGGCCATGCAGGAGGACCACGTCTCGATGGGCTGGGCCGCAGCGCGCAAGCTGCGTCGCGCGATCGACGGGCTCTCGCGGGTGCTCGCGATCGAGATCCTCACCGGTGCGCGGGCGCTCGACCTGCGCGCCCCGCTCGAGGCAGGGCCCGCGACCGGAGCCGTGCGCGACCTGGTCCGCACCGTCGCCGGGGGCCCCGGACCCGACCGGTTCCTCTCGCCTGAGATGGAAGCCGTCACCGAACTCGTCACCTCGGGCGCTGTCGCCCGCACCGCCAAGGAGAACGCGAATGTCTGACACCCCGTCCGGCCCCACCCTGCACGACCCGTCCCGCCGCATCCGCGCCCCGCGCGGCAACGAGCGGACGGCCAAGAGCTGGGGTGCCGAGGCCGCCAAGCGCATGCTGATGAACAACCTCGACGCCGAGGTCGCCGAGCACCCCGAGGATCTCGTGGTCTACGGCGGCACCGGCCGCGCGGCGCGCTCGTGGGAGGCGTACGACGCGATCGTGCGCACGCTCGACGAGCTGGAGCCCGATGAGACACTTCTGGTGCAGTCCGGCAAGCCGGTGGGCGTGTTCCGCACCCACGAGTGGGCGCCGCGCGTGCTGATCGCCAACTCCAACCTGGTCGGAGACTGGGCCACCTGGCCGGAGTTCCGTAAGCTCGAGGAGCTCGGGCTGATGATGTACGGCCAGATGACCGCCGGGTCCTGGATCTACATCGGCACCCAGGGCATCCTGCAGGGCACCTACGAGACGTTCGCCGCCGTCGCCCGCTCGCTCGGCAAGGAGTCCCTCAAGGGCACGCTGTCGCTCACCGGCGGCGCCGGCGGCATGGGCGGCGCCCAGCCGCTCGCCGTCACGCTGAACGAGGGCGCGGTCCTGATCGTCGACGTCGACGAGTCGCGCCTTTCGCGACGCGTCGACCACGGCTATCTCGACGTCTACTACACCGACCTCGACGAGGCCGTCGCTCGTGCGGTCGCCGCGAAGGATGCCGGGGAGGCGCTCTCCGTCGGTATCGTCGGCAACGCCGCCGAGGTGTTCCCCGAGCTGCTCCGGCGTGGCGTGCCGATCGACATCGTCACCGACCAGACCAGCGCGCACGACCCGCTCGCCTACCTGCCGATCGGCATCTCCGTGGCGGACTGGAAGACCGAGGCCGAGCGCGACCCGGAGGAGTTCACCCGGCGCTCGCGCGAGTCGATGGCCGCGCACGTCGCCGCGATGGTGGCATTCCAGGACGCCGGCGCCGCCGTGTTCGACTACGGCAACTCGATCCGCGCCGAGGCGGTGCTGGGCGGCTTCGATCGCGCCTTCGAGTTCCCCGGGTTCGTGCCGGCGTACATCCGCACGCAGTTCGAGGAGGGCCGTGGCCCCTTCCGCTGGGCTGCGCTCTCGGGCGACCCGGAGGACATCTACAAGACCGACCGCGCCATCGCCGAGCTGTTCCCCGAGGACAAGGCGCTGCACCGCTGGCTGGAGAAGGCCGGCGAGAAGGTGCACTTCGAGGGGCTTCCCGCGCGCATCTGCTGGCTGGGCTACAAGGAGCGCCACCTGGCCGGTCTGAAGTTCAACGAGATGGTCGCCTCCGGCGAGCTGTCCGCTCCCATCGTCATCGGCCGCGACCACCTGGACTCGGGCTCCGTTGCGAGCCCGTACCGTGAGACCGAGGCGATGAAGGACGGCTCCGACGCCATCGCCGACTGGCCGCTGCTGAACGCCCTGCTGAACACGGCGTCGGGCGCCAGCTGGGTGTCGCTGCACCACGGCGGCGGCGTCGGCATCGGCCGTTCGATCCACGCCGGCCAGGTGACTGTGGCCGACGGCTCGGATCTGGCCGCCGAGAAGCTGGAGCGCGTGCTGACCAACGACCCGGGTACCGGGGTCATGCGGCACGTCGACGCCGGCTACGACCACGCCAAGGACGTCGCGCGCGAGCGCGGACTCAAGGTGCCGATGGGGCTGTGATGTCCACCCTCATCACGAACATCGGAGAGCTGACGACCAACGCTCCCGACGACGATGACCGCCTCGGCACCGTGCAGGATGCGGCGGTGCTCATCGAGGACGGCAGGATCGCGTGGGCGGGAGCCTCGGGGGATGCGCCCGCCCACGCGGATCAGGTCGTGGACGCCGGCGGACGCGCCGTCATCCCCGGCTTCGTGGACAGCCACAGTCACCTGGTGTTCGGCGGCGACCGCGCCGCGGAGTTCGAGGCGCGGATGGCGGGTCAGAAGTACGCCGCCGGCGGCATCCGCTCGACCGTCGCCGCGACGCGTGCGGCATCCGACGACGAGCTGCGCGCGCGGCTGCGCGGTTTCGCCCGCGAGCTGCTCGCGCAGGGGACCACGACCGTCGAGATCAAGAGCGGCTACGGCCTGGACGTCGCGACCGAGGAACGTCTGGTGCGCCTGGCATCCGAGGTGACCGACGAGGTCACCTATCTCGGTGCGCACGTCGTGCCCGCCGAGTTCGCCGATGATCACGACGCCTACGTCGACCTCGTCGTGGGCGACATGCTGGATGCCTGCGCGCCGCACGCCCGCTGGATCGACGTGTTCTGCGAGACCGGTGCCTTCACCGTCGCGCAGTCCCGCCGCGTGCTCGAGGCGGGCGTCGCGCGCGGTCTGAAGCCGCGCGTGCACGCCAGTCAGCTGGGCCCGGGCGAGGGGGTGCAGATGGCGCTCGAGCTCGGCGCGGCATCCGTCGATCACGGCACCTACCTGACCGACGACGACGTCGCCGCGCTCGCCGCGAGCGACACCGTGCTCACGCTGCTGCCCGGCGTGGAGTTCTCCACCCGGCAGCCGTATCCCGACGCCCGCCGGCTCATCGACGCCGGCGTCACCGTCGCGATCGCCTGCGACACGAACCCCGGTTCTAGCTTCACGAGCTCGATGCCGTTCTGCATCGCCGTCGCCGTGCGGGACATGCGGATGACGGTGGCCGAGGCGGTCTGGGCGGCCACTGCCGGGGGAGCAGCGGCCCTGCAGCGCGATGACATCGGGGCGATCGCCCCGGGGAAGCGCGCGGATCTGGTTCTGCTGGACGCTCCGACGCGTGTGCACCTCGCCTACCGGCCGGGTGTGCCGCTGGTGAGGCAGGTCTGGAAGGACGGGGACGCGGCGCTCTGAGCGTCCGCCCGGAAGACGAAGGAGACCCCATGGCACTGTCGCACGACGACCTCTGGCCCCGCGCGGGCGGCTGGCCCCCGTTCGACGGCACAGCCGACGCGGTGCTGCTCGGCATCCCCGCCTGGCGCTCATCGCTCTCACCCACCGGCGCGCACGCGACCCCGGCCGCGGTGCGCGAGGCGCTGCAGCGCTACAGCGCGACCCTGATGACGAGTCCGCCGCTCGACCTGAACGCCGTGCTGCGCATCGCGGATGCCGGCGACGTGACCGAGCCGGACGGGGAGGAGGGCGTCGAGCGCGCGGTGGCGCGCGTCGCGGAGCTCGCCGCGGCCGCCGACCTCACGATCGCGATCGGCGGCGACAACTCGGTGACCTACGCCGCCGCCCGCGGATCGCGTGCGGACGGGCTCATCACGATCGACGCGCACTTCGACCTGCGCGACGGCGTGTCCAACGGGTCGCCGGTGCGACGACTGGTCGAGGATGCCCCGGAGCCGATCGATCCGACGCGCATCGTGCAGATCGGGATCGCCGACTTCGCCAACTCCTCAGCCTACGCCCGGCGTGCGGCGGACTGGGGCATCCGCGTGATCACCCTCGACGAGCTGCGCCGGCGGGGAACAGAGGACGTGGCATCCGAGGCGCTCGAGATCGCGGGTGCGGGATCGCGCGTCCACTTCGACATCGACGTGGACGCCTGTGACCGTTCCGTCGCGCCGGGGTGTCCCGCGAGCGTGCCGGGGGGACTGGCGGCGTGGGAGCTGCGCGCGGTGACCCGCCGCATCGCCATGGACCGCCGCGTGTTCAGCGCCGACATCGCAGAGGTCGATGCGACGGCGGACACCGAGGATGCCAGGACCGTGCGCCTCGCGGCGCTGTGCGTGCTCGAACTGCTCGCAGGCCTCGCCTCGCGCTGAGCTCGGCGAGAGTCCCGTGGTCGCCGACGGGCGAGTAGCGTGGGCGTCATGGCTCGGATCCTGATCGTCGGCGGCCACGGAAAGGTCGCGCTGCTGCTCGCTCCTCTTCTCGTCTCGCGTGGTGACGAGGTGACCGCGGTCATCCGCAATCCGGCACATGCGGCCGAGGTGCGCATCACGGGCGCAGATCCCGTGGTGTTCGACATCGAGCGCGAGGACCGTCCGGGCCTCGCGCGTCTCATCGCCGGGCACGACGAGGTGGTCTGGTCGGCGGGAGCCGGCGGCGGTGATCCGGCGCGCACGCACGCCGTCGACTTCGAGGCCGCCGTGCGGTCGATGGACGCGGCGAAGGATGCCGGAGTGCGCCGCTATGTGATGGTCTCCTACTTCGGCTCCTCACCGGAGCACGGCATCCCCGAGACCGACTCCTTTCATGCCTACGCCGAGGCGAAGGCGGCGGCGGATAAGTATCTGCGCGCGACCTCCCTGGACTGGACGGTGCTCGGACCGAGTCGGCTCACCCTCGGCGAGGGCACCGGTCGCATCGTCGTCGAGCCGCCGGCATCCGGCGAGGTGTCCCGCGCGAACGTGGCTCAGGTCATCGCGCAGACTCTCATCGAGTCCGCGACCCTCCGCCGGACGATCCGCTTCAACGACGGCGAGCACCCCATCGCTGAGGCGCTCGCCGCTCGGTGAACGCGCTCAGCGTGTCGGTGACGCTGCGAGGTCGGCGATGTCCTGCGGGGAGAGCGCCGACTTCCACACGGTCAGCTCATCGACATCGCCGCGGAACGGAGCATCCCACCAGTTCACGCCGATCGCGAAGACGCCGGAGTCGGTCGTCAGTACGTCGGGGAATCCCGTGCCCTGGAAGCGTCGCTCGCCGTCGACGTACACAGTGATCGCGCCGTCGTCGACGACGTAGGCGAGGTGCGACCACGCGTTCAGCGGAAGGTCTGCTCCTGTCCCCGCGTCGTACCAGGCCGTGCCCGCCCACACCATCGCGGAGCCGCCGACGCCGCTGTGCCCGCGCGGCACCAGGCTGACCCAGTGATCGGCGTCACGCGCGGCGAAGAACGCCGAGGTGTACGCGGTGAGCTGTTCCGGTCGCAGCCAGACGCTCACCGAGTAGGACCGGCCCTGGATCAGTCCGTCCGGAAGGCGCACACCCGAGCCGCCGTCGAGATGCAGCGCCGAACCTGACACGCCGTCGGCGACGTAGGACACGGTGCCGCCCGGCGCGTCGACGCGAGCGCCGGTCGGGACACCGGAGGCCTGCACGCCCGAGCCGGCGGTGAGAGCTCCGTCGAACGCCCAGCTGTCGGCGAGTGCACCCGCCGTGCGAGCCGGCACGAAGATCTCGAACGCGCGCTGACCGGTCGCCGTGCCGTCGGTCGCCGTGGCCGTCAGCGTGATCCGTGCATCCGGCTCCCCGACAGCGGGCCTGGTCACGGTCCCATCGGCGGTGATCGCTGTGCCATTCGAGGACCATGCGATCGTCGTGCCGCCGGTGCCGGACACCGGCAGCTCGAGGTCGACGGTGGCCGTCGTGCCGATCGCGATGTCCGCGAGGACCGCATCCACCGCGGCCTGGCCGTGCAGCTCGACGCTGCGGCGCCCCCACACGGTGACGCCCGCATCCGAGCTCGCCGTGAAACCGATGGACCATGCCTTCAGATCGGGATCCCAGATCGGTGCGAACACGCCGTCGTAGGCCTCGCCGTCGAGGGTGAGGGTCGCGGTGTGCTGCCCGGTGAGCTTCCACGTGCCCGTCGCCGATCCTGTGACGTCCCCGGACCTGCCGAGGTCGATCTTGGTGGCCCGTGCGGGGACGGCGGTGATGTCCTTGCCCAGGTTCACGAACTGCCAGGAGCCGACCACATCGGCACGCTTCACCTTGCCCGCGGTCTCGCCGGCGTAGCGCATCGGGGACACCACGGGCCATCCGTCCGCGTTCATCCACATCTGGTGCACGCGCACCTGGTGCATCTCACCGGTCCCCGGGAAGCGGGAGTGGAACACCATGAACCGCCTGCCCGCGTCGTCGACGTACCAGGACGTGTGACCGGGGGAGACGTAGCCGGTGCCGGGGCCGGTGCCGGGGTCGCCCAGCTCGCGGCCGAACAGGTGGCCGCCCATCAGCTTGACGCCGTAGGGCTGCACCGATGCATCGTCGAAGATCGGCAGGGACGGGTCGGCCTTGACCTCGCGCATGTCGTTGCCCTGCGCATCGAGATACGGGCCCGCGACGTCCTTCGAACGGGCCACGCGCACGTCGTACCCGCCGGAGGCGTCCAGCCCGCCGAACGAGAGATACAGGTAGTAGTAGCCGGTCTGCGCGTCGTACTCGATGGTCGGACCCTCGATGCGACTGTGGTTGCCGCCGACCAGGTGCGTGCCGTAGCCCTGTCCCGGGAGCGGCTCACCGGTCGCAGCGTCCATCTCGAGCAGGAAGATGCCGCCGGAGTACGAGCCGTAGACCATCCAGAGCCTGCCGTCGGCGTCGTAGAACGCATCGGGGTCGACGGCGTTCGGGTGCTTCCTCGCGTCGTAGACCTCGCCGGGGTTCTCGGACTCCCCGGTCATGCCGGACTTCAGCAGGATGCCCTGGTTCTCGTAGGGGCCGTCCACGCTGTCCGAGGTCGCCAGGCCCATGGCCGACAGCGGCTTGCTGCCCTCGCAGGCGTTGTAGTACATCGCGTAGCGTCCGTCGGGCAGCCGGATCACGTCCGCGGCCCAGAGCGTGCTGGTCTGGGCCCAGGCGAAGGCGTCGGCGAGTTCGGTGCGGACGTCGTCGAACAGCGCATTGTCGGTGTTCTGGGACAGGTCGACGGTGAACTGCTCCCAGTTCATCAGGTCGGTGGTGCGGGCGGAGGCGCCGTGGGAGCCGAACACCCAGATGTCGTCCCCTGAGGTGACGATCGAGGGGTCGTGCACACTGACGTCGTGGAACCGCGGAGGCGGAGGTGTCTGCTCGGCGCCGCCGAAGGCGGGTGGCGCGGTCAGCAGCGCCGAGGCGACCGCAGCGGCGGCGGTCAGCGCCAGGACGGCGCGGGTCGTTCGTCTGGGCATGGGGATCCTGTTCGTCATCGGACGGATGCGGCTGGCGCCGAACTCGGCGTCAGCCGCAATCTACAACGATGTAGAACCGTTCTGCAACGATGTAGAACCAAACGGATCCTCGCCGCGTCGATACGACCCGGTTCGTCACACCGGGATCAGAGCATGCGCGACCGCGAAGATCGCCACACCCGCGAGTGCGCCGACCACCGTGCCGTTCAGGCGGATGTACTGCAGGTCCCGGCCTACCATGAGCTCGATCTTCTCGGTGGTCTCGGCGGGATCCCAGCGCTCGATCGTGTCGGTGATGATCGACGCGATGTCGTGACGGTAGCGATCGACGGCGAACACGGCGGCATCCGTCACCCAGCCGTCCACGCGGCGCTGCAGTGCCGCATCCGTTGTGAGCCGCGTGCCGATGTCGGCGATCGCCGACGCGGCCCTGGCGCGCAGCCCGCTGTGCGGATCCTCGAGCGAGCGGATCAGGCCCGTCTTCGCCGCCTGCCACGCCTCGGCGGCCAGCGCGGCGACGCGCGGACTGTCGAACAGCCCGCTCTTCGCGTTCTCGAGCTTCGCGCGCATCGACGGGTCGTGCTGCAGGCGGTCGGCGAGACGCTCCAGGTAACCGTCGACGGCGATCCTGGCGGGATGGTGAGGATCGGCCTGCACGGCATGCGCGAACTTCACTGCCTCGCGATAGACCGTCTCATCCACCATCCGGTGTCCGATGGACGGCACCCACGACGGCAGGCGCCGCGACACCAGGCCGTGGAAAGCCTGCGCGTTCGCGTCCAGCCAGGTCACGACGCTGTCCACGGCGAGATCGACGGCGCCGTGATGCGCGCCGGCGTCGACGATCCGTTCGAGCCAGGCGCCGGCCGGGGGACCCCACTCGGGGTCGACGAGGTGCTGGCGGGCGAGGTCGGCGATCACGTCGCGCACGTCGTCATCGCTGAGCGCGTGCAGCACGGCGGTCGCGACCGTGGCGCCCTCGGCGGCGACGCGTTCCGCATGCGCGGGGGTACTCAGCCACTCGCCCAGTCGCTTCGCCACATCGGTCTGCTCCAGCTTGGTGCGCACCACCTCGGCGGAGAGGAAGTTCGTCTCGACGAACTCGCCGAGGCTGCGGCCGATCTCGTCCTTGCGGTTCGGGATGATCGCGGTGTGCGGGATCGGAAGGCCGAGCGGATGCCGGAACAGAGCGGTCACCGCGAACCAGTCCGCGAGCGCGCCGACCATCCCGCCCTCGGCCGCAGCGCGCACATATGCGAGCCATGGGTGGCGGTCTTCGAGTGCGAAGGCGATCACGAAGGCGACCGCCATGACAAGCAGGGCGCCGAGTGCGACGCCCTTCATCATGCGCAGGGCGCGCAGCCGCTCCTGATCGGCGGCGGACAGCAGCGCCATCGGGGTACGCGACATGCCCTCATCCTGCCACGGCGGGTACCCTCGATCTGTGATCGAAGACATCAAGAAGCGAGCTCTGCACCGCACCAGCATCCTCGAAGGTCAGCTGCGCGGCATCGCGCGGATGATCGAGAACGACGAGTACTGCATGGACATCATCACGCAGTCCCGCGCCGTGCAGCGCTCCCTGGAGTCCCTGAACAGGCTGCTGCTGGAGAACCACCTGCGCACGCACGTGACGCACATGTTCGAGGAAGGTGGCGAGCAGCGCGAGCAGGCCGTCGACGAACTGCTGAAGGCATTCGACTTCCATAGCAAGTAGGGCGAGCGGCGACGGATATCGTCGCTTCGAGACTGTTTCGCAACCGTTTCCGCTTCCGTTGCGCCTCCAGGTGTGAAAGACTCCTTCGACCGAGATTCTCGATGAGGAGGATGAATGGCTGAGAGCGTTGCCACCGCCGGTGGCGTTGAGATCGCCGGCATCACGAAGCGCTACGGCGACGCGACCGCAGTCGACGACCTGACGCTGGAGATCAGGCAGGGCGAGTTCCTGTCGCTGCTGGGCCCCTCGGGCTGCGGCAAGACGACGACGCTGAGGATGATCGCAGGATTCGAGCATCCAGACGAGGGCGACATCCGCATCTCCGGACGCAGCGTGCTCGGCGAACCGCCCTACAAGCGCGAGGTGAACACGGTCTTCCAGGCCTACGCGCTGTTCCCGCACATGACGGTGGCCGAGAACGTCGCCTACGGCCTGCAGCAGCGCCGCACGCCGAAGGCCGAGATCCGCACCAGGGTGGCCGAGGCGCTCGACCTGGTGCAGATGCGCCACCTCGCGGACCGCAAGCCCACTCAGCTCTCCGGCGGGCAGCAGCAGCGCATCGCGCTGTCGCGCGCGCTGGTGAACCGCCCTGCTGTGCTGCTGCTCGATGAGCCCCTCGGCGCGCTGGACCGGCAGCTGCGCGAGGAGATGCAGCTCGAGCTCAAGCTGCTGCAGTCGCGGCTGGGCATCACGTTCGTGTTCGTCACTCACGACCAGGGCGAGGCGCTGTCGATGAGCGACCGCATCGCGATCATGCGGCACGGCGTCGTCGAGCAGATCGCCGACCCGGACACGGTCTATTCGCGCCCGGCATCCGCCTACGTCGCCGCGTTCGTCGGCCAGCAGAACTTCTTCACCGGCCCCGTCGCCGAGGGCGGCGCAGCGGTCGAGGCGCCGGAGGGGCTGGTCCGCGGCGCGTCCGCCGATCTCGCCGGCATCGCGCGCGGTCAGGCCGCAGTGCGGCCCGAGTTCGTGCGTATCGCCGCCGAGCAGGATGCCGCAGCAGCGGCACCCGTCAACAGCGTGCACGGCACGCTGCTCGGTGTCGCCCACCTCGGCGAGACCATGCAGTACCTGGTGCGAGTCGGTGACGACACCAGCCTGATCGCCCGGCGCCCCACGCCGGAGGCGCCGTCGCTGTCCGTCGGCGACGCGGTGGTGTGCTCGTGGGATGCCTCGAACGTGCTGCTCTTCCCGGCGGACGACGCCGCCGCCGACGGCGGCTACGTCGCCCCGCCCGCCTGATCCTCCCCGACCGAATTCGACCTGGAGACAAAGATGTCCAAGAACCCGATCCGCATCCTCGCCAGCAGCGAAGCCGTACCCATGATCAGCCGCGAGCTGTCCCGCCGCGGCTTCCTCGGCGTGGCCGCCGCCGCGGGAGCCGCGGCCATCCTCACGGCGTGCTCGCCGAACGGAGGCACGTCGGCCGCACCTGCCGCCACCGGCGGCGCCCTCGAGAGCGAGCTGTCGGTGTACACCTGGGGCGACTACGACAGCCCTGACGTGCTGAAGGCCTTCACGAAGGAGAAGGGGCCCAAGATCGAACTGTCCTCGTTCAACTCGAACGAGGAGATGATCGCGAAGCTCACCGCGGCCAAGGGCAGCGCGGGCTACGACATCGTCGTGCCGACCGGCGTCTACATTCCGCAGATGGTGCAGAACGGCCTGCTGCAGAAGCTCAACCACGACCTCATCCCGAACCTGAAGAACGTCGACGCGGCCTTCGCCGGGCGCGGCTGGGACCCCGACAACGAGTACTCCATCTGCAAGGCGTGGGGCACCACCGGCTTCGTCTACGACAAGACGGTCATCACCCGCGAGCTGACCGGATGGGCGGACTTCCTCGACGCCGCGCAGAAGGAGGCGAGCGGCAAGACGTCGATGCTCGATGACGCGAGCGAGCTGACGGGCGTGTACTTCTGGGCCAACGGCATCCCGTGGACGACGCAGGACACCGCCGACCTCGACGCCGCCGAGGACTTCCTGGTCAACACCCTCGCCCCGCACATCGAGGCATTCGACTCCTACCCGGGCGGCGGTGCGATCCAGCAGGCCTCGCACGTGCTGATGCAGGCGTACAACGGCGATGTCCGCCTCGCTCTGATGGAGAGCGAGGAGCCGGACCGCTGGCAGTGGGTCTTCGGCGGCCCGAAGACCGAGATCTGGATGGACAACTGGGCGATCCCCGTCGGAGCGCCGCATCCCGAGGCCGCTCACGCGTTCATCGACTACGTGCTCGACCCCGAGGTGTCGCTCGAGGAGCTCGACTACATCGGGTACCACACCGGCGTCGCAGGCATCGAGCAGGCGGCCAAGGACGCGGGACTCGTGATGCTCGACCTGGTCTTCTTCACCCCCGAGCAGATCGAGACGATGGAGGAGGGCGAGGTCAACGAGTCGCTCACCCGTGTCGTCGACATCTACAACAAGGTGAAGGCGGCCGCGGGTGCGTAAGAAGGCCGGAGTCGCGCTCGCGTTCCCCGCGTGGGCGTGGCTGCTCTTCTTCTTCGTCATCCCCGTCGGGTACGTGGTCTGGTACAGCTTCGGCTACAAGCCGGGCCTGTTCGGCACCCACGCGAACGACCGCCTGTCGTTCGACCGGTACCTCGAGGTGCTCACGCCGACGTTCTTCGCGACGTTCCAGAACACCCTGTGGATCGGCATCCTCGGCACGCTCGCGTGCCTCGCCATCGGCGCGCCGGTCGCGTACTGGATGGCGGTCAAGGCGCCGCCGTCCAAGCGGGGACTGCTCGTCGCCCTGGTGATGGTGCCGTTCTGGACCAACTTCCTGGTGCGCACGATCGGATGGCAGATCATCCTGGCGCCGAACGGCTGGCTCTCCGGAGTGCTCGAGAGCCTCGGATTCGGTCCGCTCGAGATCCTGTACACCCGCCCCGCGGTGCTGTTGGGCGTGATCTACAACTATCTCCCGCTGATGATCCTGCCGTTGTTCGTCGCCTTCGACCGGGTCGCGCCGTCTCTGCGCGAAGCGTCGAAGGACCTCGGAGCGAACCGCTGGATGACCTTCCTGCGGGTGACGCTTCCGATCGCTCAGCCAGGTCTGGTCGCAGGCATCCTGCTGGTGTTCATCCCGCTGATGGGTGACTACATCACCGCGACGATCCTGGGTGGGGCCAAGGGCAACATGATCGGACAGATGGTGGCCATCCAGTTCCAGACCGCCCAGAACTGGGCGCTCGGCTCGGCGATGGCGGTCTCGCTGATCATCATCATCATGCTCACCGCGGCGGTCGCTCTGGCGCTGGTCTGGCTGATCGGGCTCCCGTTCCGGCTTCGCAACCGCGTCGTGCTCGATCCCGCCCCCGCTTCGACGGCGTCCGTCGCCGTCACGACCCCCGGAGGTGCCGCATGACTGCAGTCGACAGCCGTACGCTCGGGGACGACACCCGCACGATCGTCACCGCGCGCAGTTCCGTCAAGCCGCGTCCGCGGCGGTCGCGCGGCGATCTCGGGTTCACGATCTGGGGCATCGCCGTCCTGGTGTTCCTGTTCCTGCCGATCGCCGTCGTCGTGATGTACTCGTTCAACACGGGGCGCCTGCTCACCTCATTCACCGAGTTCGGCTTCGACTCCTTCGCCGCCATCGTGACCAACAGCGTCATCCGCGACGCCGTGCTCATCTCGGTGCAGACCGGCTTCATCGCCGCTCTCCTGGCGAGCGCTCTCGGAACCCTCGCCGGCATCGCGATGGCGCGGCATCCCGGCAAGTGGGTGTGGTGGTTCCTGGGCCTGCTGCTGCTGGTCTCCGTCACCCCGGAGATCGTCGACGCGGTCGCTCTGCTGCCGTGGCTGGTGACGCTCGGACAGGACTGGGGCATCGGGCTGTTCGCGAACGGCATCGTCCGCCTCGTGGTGGGCCATTCGCTGTTCTCGGTGGCGATCGTGTCGTACCTCGTCCGCGCCCGGCTCATCGGGCTCGACGCGCAGCTGGAAGAGGCCTCCGCCGACCTGTACGCACGGCCGCTGACCACGTTCCGTCGTGTGACGCTGCCCCTCGCGATGCCCGCGGTGCTCGCCGGCTTCCTGCTGTCGTTCACACTCAGCCTGGACAACACCGTGATCGCGGCGTTCGTCTCGGTGGCTGGGTCGACGCCGTGGCCGGTGTACATCCTCGGCTCGGTGCGCACCGGACTGCGGCCCGAGATCGCTGCCGTGTCGACGATCATGCTCGTGCTCACGCTGGTCGCGCTCGCGGTGGTCGCCATCGTCCTCAAGAAGGCGGGCGACTCCGCCGCCGACATCGCCCGGACGATGGCGGGTGGCTGATATGACGCACGCGGACATCGTCTTCACCGGCGGCGCGCGTGGAGGCAGAGCCTTCCTCGCGGACGGGGCTCGCGGCACCGCCCGTTCGGTCGCCGTGACCGCCGGCCGGATCAGCGCGGTCGGACACGACCTCGACGACCTGATCGGACCCGGCACCGAGGTGGTGGACCTCGCCGGCCGGCTGCTCGTCCCCGGCTTCCAGGACGCGCACGTCCACCCCGTCTGGGGCGGGCTGGACATGCTGCGATGCGACCTCGCGCTGCTCGCGACCAGGGACGAGTACCTGGCACGGATCGGCGAGTTCGCCGCGGAGCATCCGGACGACGAGTGGGTGCTCGGCGGCGGATGGCAGATGTCGGCGTTCCCCGGCGGGACGCCGACGGCGGCCGACCTCGACGCGGTCGTGCCTGATCGGCCCGCCTTCCTGCCGAACAGGGACGGCCACGGCGCCTGGGTGAACTCCCGCGCCCTGGCGCTCGCGGGGATCACCCGCGAGACGCCCGACCCCGCCGACGGCCGGATCGAGCGGGATGCCGCAGGGAATCCCAGCGGCACGTTGCACGAGGGCGCGATGGGCCTGGTCAACCGGCTGCTGCCGGAGGAACCGCCGGAGAGGCTCGTCGAGGCGCTGCTGCTGGGGCAGAAGCATCTGCACTCCTTCGGCATCACGGCCTGGCAGGACGCCATCGTCGGTACCGAGTACGGCGACGCGGGCGACCCGCTGCCGGCCTATCTCTCCGCCGGTGCGTCCGGCGCGCTCACCGGGCGCGTCGTCGGGTCGCTGTGGTGGGACCGCACGAAGGGCCTGGAGCAGATCGACGACATCGTCGCGCGCCGGGACGCCGGCACCGCGGGGCGCTTCCGCGCCCGCAACGTGAAGATCATGCAGGACGGCGTCGCCGAGAACTTCACCGCGTCGATGCTGGAGCCCTACTGCGACGGCCACGGGCATCCCGGGAGCAACGAGGGCATCTCGTTCGTCGATCCCGACGTGCTGAACGAGGCCGCGACGCGCCTGGATCAGCTGGGTTTCGGGCTTCACTTCCATGCGATCGGCGACCGCGCGGTCCGGGAGTGCCTGGACGCCGTCGACGCTGCGCTGCGCGCCAACGGTCCTCGCGGCAACCGGCATCACATCTCGCACATCCAGGTCGTCCATCCCGACGACATCCCGAGGTTCCGAGCCCTCGATGTGGCCGCGAACATGCAGATGCTGTGGGCGACGCTGGAGCCGCAGATGGTCGAGCTGACCATCCCGTTCCTCGGCGAGACCCGTTCGGCGTGGCAGTATCCCTTCGGCGATCTGCTGCACTCGGGCGCCGCGCTCGCGGCCGGCAGCGACTGGTCCGTGTCGACGCCCGACCCCCTCGCGGCGATCCACGTGGCGGTGAACCGCCAGTCGGCGCCGAGCGAGTGGGAGGGCGACTACCCGCCGTTCCTGCCGGAACAGGCGATCGACCTCGGCACCGCCCTCGCCGCGTACACGGCGGGGTCTGCGCGGATCAATCACCTCGATGAGACGGGCACGATCGCCGTCGGGATGCTCGCGGACCTGGCGCTGCTGGACCGCGACCCATTCGAGCATCCGGCCGAGGAGATCGGTCACACCCGAGTGATCGGCACCTGGGTGGAGGGCGAACGGGTGTACGACTCCGGTCGTTGAGCGAAGAGCGAAGCGACGAGACGAAACGCCCCGGGAGACCCCGGGGCGTTTCGTCTCGCTTCGCTCGCTCAACGACCGGAGCAGTAGCCGTCCGACACGGTGAGCGCCTCGTCGATCACGGCGAGGCCGCGCACCAGGTCGTCCTCCGAGATCACCAGCGGCGGCGCGATGTGCGTGCGGTTGAAGTGCAGGAACGGCCACACGCCGCCCTCCTTCACCGCCGCCGCGAAGGCGCCCATCGGCGCGGCATCCGCACCGGCGGCGTTGAACGGCACCAGCGGTTCGCGGGTCTCCTGATCGCGCACCAGCTCGATCGCCCAGAACAGACCGAGGCCGCGGACCTCGCCGACGGACGGATGCTTCGCGGCCATCGCCTGCAGGGCAGGCTCGACGACACGGCTGCCCAGGTCGCGCACGCGCTCCAGGACGCCGTCGCGACGGAACACCTCGAACGTGGCGACGCCAGGTGCGCAGGCCAGCGGATGCCCGGAATAGGTCAGCCCGCCGGGGAACGACACCTCGTCGAAGTGCCCCGCGACGCGGTCTGAGATCACGACGCCGCCGAGCGGCACGTAGCCGGAGTTCACGCCCTTCGCGAAGGTGATGAGGTCGGGCCTCGCGCCGAAGGCGTCGATGCCGAACCACTCGCCGAGCCGGCCGAAGCCGACCATCACCTCGTCGGCGATGTACAGGATGCCGTGCCGGTCGCACAGCTCACGCACGCCGTCGAGGTACCCGGGCGGCGGGATCAGCACGCCGTTGGTGCCGACCACCGTCTCGATGATGATCGCCGCGATCGTGGACGGGCCCTCGAGCAGGATGGTCTGCTCCAGGTGCTCCAGCGCGCGCTGCGACTCCTCCTCGATCGTGGTCGCGTGGAACGCCGAACGGTACAGGTACGGTCCGAAGAAGCGCACCGTGCCGTTGTCGCCGACGTCGTTCGCCCAGCGCCGCGGGTCGCCGGTGAGCGAGATCGCCGTGGCGGTGGAGCCGTGGTAGCTGCGATACATCGACAGCACCTTGCGGCGGCCGGTGACCTGACGGGCCATGCGCACCGCGTACTCGTTGGCGTCGGCGCCGCCGTTGGTGAAGAACACCTTCTCGAAGCCGTCCGGCGCGACCTCGGAGATCAGCCGGGCCAGCTCACCGCGGACGTCGTTCGCCATGGCCGGCTGGATGGTGGCCAGACGCCCGGCCTGCTGCTGCACGGCGGCGACCAGATCAGGATGCTGGTGGCCCAGGTTCAGGTTCACCAGCTGGCTGGAGAAGTCGAGGTAGGTGTTGCCCTGGTAGTCCCAGAACGAGGCACCCTCGCCGCCGGCGACGGGCAGCGGGTCGATCTTCGCCTGTGCGCTCCAGGAATGGAACACGTGGGCGCGGTCGTCCGCGCGCACCTGAGCCTCGGATGATGCGGTCTGAGCGGTCATGGCGGGACTCCTCAGTGGTTGCTCGGGAAGCCGAGGTCGACCTGCGCCGGCGTGTGATCCGGCCAGCGGGTGGTGACGACCTTGGAGCGGGTGTAGAAGTGGATCGACTCGGGACCGTAGATGTGCGAGTCGCCGAACAGCGAGGTCTTCCAACCTCCGAACGAGAACGCGCCGACCGGAACGGGGATCGGCACGTTCACGCCGACCATGCCGACCTCGATGTCGAACTCGAACTGACGGGCGGTGCCGCCATCGCGGGTGAAGATCGCCGTGCCGTTGCCGAACTGGTGGGCGTTGATCAGCTCGACGGCCTCGGCGTAGCTGCCCACGCGGACGATGCCGAGCACCGGGCCGAAGATCTCGTCCTCGTAGAGCTTCATTCCGGGCTTGACGTGGTCGATCAGGCTGATGCCGGTGAAGAAGCCGTCGCTCTCGATGCGCTGGCCCGCGGCGATGCGCTGGGTGCCGTCGATGAGCACGGTCGCGCCCTCGGCCTCGGCGCCGGTCACGTAGGACTCGACCCGGTCACGGTGCTCGCGAGTGATGAGCGGACCCATCTCGCTGGCGGCATCCGTGCCGTCGCCGATGCGCAGGTTCTGCACCTTCTCGGAGATCGAGGCGATCAGCGGCTCGGCGACGTCGCCGACGGCGACCAGCACCGAGATGGCCATGCAGCGCTCGCCGGCGGAGCCGTAGGCGGCCGAGACGGCGGCGGCAGCGGCGGCATCGATGTCGGCGTCGGGCATGACCACCATGTGGTTCTTCGCGCCGCCGAGGGCCTGCACACGCTTGCCGTTCGCGGAGGCACGCTTGTAGATGGACTTCGCGATCGGGGTGGAACCGACGAAGCTCACAGCCTTGACGTCGGGGGAGTCGAGCAGTGCGTCGACGGCGGTCTTGTCGCCGTTGATGACGTTCAGCACGCCGTCGGGCAGGCCGGCGTCGGTGAAGGCCTTCGCCAGCCAGATCGCGGCGGACGGGTCTTTCTCACTGGGCTTGAGAACGACGGTGTTGCCGCAGGCGATCGCCGAGGCGACCATCCACAGCGGCACCATCACCGGGAAGTTGAACGGGGTGATGCACGCGACCACGCCGACCGGCTGCTTCACCGAGTGCACGTCCACGCCGCGGGCGACCTGCTCGGCGCGCTCGCCCTTGAGCAGGTGTGTGAGGCCGGCGGCGAACTCGACGTTCTCGATGCCGCGGGACACCTCGCCGGCGGCGTCGGAGAGCACCTTGCCGTGCTCGCTGGTGACGATCGCGGCCAGTTCGGGGGTGCGGTCGGCGAGGATCTGGCGCAGGCGGAAGAACACGTCGGCGCGCTTGATCAGGCTGGTGGCGCGCCAGGCGGGCATAGCGGCCTTGGCAGCGGCGATCGCGCGCTCGGTCTCCTCGGCGGTGGCGACGGCGACCCGACGGTGCGTCTCGCCGGTCGCGGGGTTGTAGACGGGCAGCGTCTTCGCCGCCTCGGCGCCCTCGACGCCGTCGATGTAGTGGGGGATGAGAGTCATCTGCTTCTCCTGGTCGAACACTCTGACCGACGCGGACGCGCATCGGGATATCCTTAGCCTGACGAGAATCAAGAGGTGGCCATGGCGGCAGATCGTCAGAAGTTGGATGCGATTCGGACAGATCGTCCGGATGCCGGTTCGGTGATCACTGTCGCGGACGCACTGGCGATCCCCGCGCTGCGGGCCGGACATCCCGATGTTCTCGTCGGCGGCGACGCGCTCGATGCGCCGGTGCGCTGGGCGCACATCTCCGACAGCGAGGACGCACCGCGGATGCTGGAGGGCGGCGAGCTGCTGCTCACCACCGGCGCGGGCTGGCCCGGCGCCGACGAGCGGCTGCGCGCGCTGGTCGCCGGGCTGCACGCCGCGGATGCCGCCGGCGTCGTGCTCGAGCTCGGCGGCCGGTTTCCGACGGTGCCGCCGGCGCTCGTACAGGCCTGCCGCGAGCACGGCCTGGCGCTGGTCGTGCTGGAGCAGGAGGTGAAGTTCGTCGCCGTCACCGAGGCGATCCACCGCCTGATCATGCAGCTGCAGTTCGACGCCCTGCAGGCCAGGCAGCGGGTGCATGATCTGTTCACCGGACTGAGCCTGCGCGGCGCACCGGCGGGGACCGTGGTGCGCGAGACCGCCCGCATCCTCGGGGCGCCGGTGCTGCTGCGCACCGCTGCCGACGAGACCGTCGCCTTCGCGCCGGCGGGCCGCGAGGACGCGCCTGTCCTCGAGGCGTTCCGCGATGGTGAGGTGTGGGAGCGCGTCACGGTCGAGGCGCGAGGCACACGCTGGGGTCGCCTTCACGCGCATCCGGATGCCGCACATCCCGCCGGCGTGCTCACGGTGCTGGAGAGCGCGGCGACGGCGCTCGCGCTCGGCCGCCTCGCCGACGGCGACGACCGCGCGTGGGAGCGAGCGGCGAGCACCGCTCTGGTGCGCGAACTGCTCGACGAGTCGTTCGCGACGCCCGCGGATGCCCGCGCACGGCTGGAGACCGGCGGCTTTCCGGTGCATGGTCGTGTGCTGCACACGCTCGTCGTGCGGGACGCGGATGCCGGGATGCTCGACGTGGTGACCACATCCCTGATCGCCCGCGGGGCGGTGCGGCAGGCCGTGGACGGAAGGGACGGCATCATGCTGGTGTCGCTGCCCGCCGGCATCCGCGCGTCCGAGATCGACGCCCTGCTCGCCAGAGCCGCCGAAGCGCTCGCCGCGGCGGGAACGGGTGCGGCCTGGGGACCGCGGGCGGACGGCGTGGAGGGCCTCGCCGCGTCGGTTCGCGCGGCGCGCGTGCTCGCGGCCCGTGCCGCCACGGGAACCGTGGCGCGCGGAGACGGGCGACCGCTGATCCGGCTGGCGGGGGAGCTGCAGGGCGACCCCCGGCTGGCGGCACTGCGCGAGGAGCTGCTCGCGCCGCTGGAGGAGTGGGATACCGCGCACCGAGGCGACCTCGTGGAGGTGCTGCGCGCCCTGGTCGCCCACCCCACCAGCAGAACCGCCGCGGCCGCGGCATCCGGCCTGTCCCGCTCGGTGTTCTACCAGCGCCTTGAGCTGATCGCCGATCTCACCGGCGCCGAGCTGGAGGACGGCGAGACTCTCGCCGCCCTCCAACTCGCCCTGCTGGTCTGAGGCGCCGTCCCCGCTGCTGCTCAGTTGGCACCTGTTATCGCATGAATGCCATGCAGCCGGCAACAGGTGCCAACTGAACTGGCAGCGCGTCCAGGGCCGCATCTGAACTTGGCCCCTGTTGTCGCGTCGGCGTGACCGGAGCGACAACAGGTGCCAGATTTGTGGAGCATCTGGTGGGCGACACTCGATATCCACATACGATCGAGGTCGCGTCTTCATACCCAAGTTGGGAAGTCACGCGCTTCGTGCGGTGGGTGAGGGCGCAGGATGCTGGGATGCCACCGCGACCCGCACCGCTCCCCGAGGGGCTCGGGCCGATCTTCACGCCGGAGCAGGCGCGGGCGTTCGGCGTATCGGCTCGCCGCTTGCGTGCCAAAGACATCGGGCATACGCATCGTGGCGCGCTCGTGTCGCTTCCCGACGTCGAGGAGCTCCAGAACCTCGACCAGGATGCGCCGTTCGCCCGCGACAATGCCCGGCACGCAGAGATGAGGCGGCGCGCGGAACTGTATCGACCGGTGATGCTCGATGACGCGTTCTTCATCGGTGCATCTGCCGCGGGCTTTCATGGGCTGCCGGTCGATTGCTCTGGGCCCCTCGAGGTCGGCATCCGCGCTCCACGCCGCGCCACGCGGCGTCGCGGCATCCGCGGCCAGCAGATCGCTCCCCACCTGGTGCGGTTGGGTGACGTCGACGGTTTTCGTGTGACTGATCCGGCGACGACTTGGGCGATGCTCGCGGAGACTCAGTCCGTTAGGGAACTCGTGAAGATCGGCGACGCCATCGTCCGTGTTCCGCGGGATCAGTACGCGAATCGATGCCAAGAATCGGCACTGGGCACCGTGCAGGAACTGCGGGATGCGGTCGACATGGGTCGGCGGCGAGGCATCCAGCATCTGCGCGATGCTCTCGAGCACATCCGGGTCGGCAGCGCCTCGCCGCTGGAGACGGACTATCGGCTCGACGCCGAGGCCGATGGGCTGCCCACGCCGACGCTTGATGTCGAAGTGCGCGACGCGCGAGGGCGTCTCCTCGGAGTGACAGAGGTGGGCTACTTGAATTTTCGAGTTCTCGTCGAGATCGAAGGAGACCACCACCGCACGTCGAGAGAGCAGTGGCGCCGTGACATCGAGAAGTATGCGGCTTACGCGGCCGAGGGATACGAGGTTGTGCGCCTGCTCGGCACACACATTCGAGGGCGCAGCCCCGTCGCGACGGAAATGGTCAAGGCCGCCCTGCGACGCCATGGCTGGCGCCCCTGACGCTGCGGACAGATGTGGCACCTGTTGCCGCTTGCGCGAGCGTCGAGCGACATGAGGTGCCAACTCAGCGAGCTGACGGGCGGAGCGACCCTCAGAAAGTTGGCACCTGTTGCCGCACTGTCGGGCGGCAGGCGGCAACAGGTGCCAACTCAAGGGGTTGAGGGGGTCAGGCGATGTAGACCTTCCGGAGCGTCTCCGTCACGGTCCAGGTCGTGCGCATGCCTTCTGCGAGGCGCACCACGGAGCCGGGGCCGATCGGCAGGTCGGGGATCGAGGGGTCGTCGAAGGCGATGATCGCGGCACCCGAAAGCACGACGAACAGCTCGTCGGCCTCGGTGTCGGTCGCCACACCGGGCGTCATCTCCCAGATGCCGACCTCGCGGTCGCCGGTGTCGTCGAGCACGGCGACGGCCGCGGTCGGCGCGCCCGCGATCACAGCCGAGGCGGGCAGCGCCTCGTGGTCGAGTGCAAGATCCGTGACTGCGGTGCCGGCGGCAGGCAGCGCGGTCACGAGTCGAACCCCATTCCGACGGCGTCGAGGACCTTCAGCAGCGGACCACGGCGCCCCTCGTTGTGGTCGGCACGATCCATCGCAGAGCGCACCATGTTCACGCCCATCGACGCGGCCGGCTCCGGCGGGAACGGGATCGGCTTCTTGCGAACCATCTCCAGTTCGGTGCGCTCGGTCTTCTCGCCGGCCAACTGGTCGAGCATCACGTCGGCGCCGAAGCGGGATGCGCCCACGCCCAGCCCGGTGAATCCGATCGCGTAGGCGACCCGGCCCTTGCGAGCGGTGCCGTAGAACGCGCAGAACCGGCTGCACGAGTCGATCGCACCCGCCCAGCGATGGGTGAAACGCAGACCCTCGAGCTGCGGGAACGTCGTGAAGAAGTGCTCCGCTAGCTTGCGGTGGCTCTCCATGCGGTCCTCGTACTCCGGTCGCACCTTGCCGCCGAAATGGTAGATCGCGTCGTAGCCGCCGAACAGGATGCGGTTGTCGCCGCTGAGCCGGTAGTAGTGGAACTGGTTGGCGCTGTCGGCCAGGCCCTGACGGTTCGACCAGCCGATAGAGGCCAGCTGCTCTGTGCTCAGCGGCTCGGTCATCAGCACGTAGTCGTAGACCGGTACCGTCATCAGCGCGTTGCGCTTGAGCAGCGAGGGGAACACGTTGGTCGCGAGGGCGACGCGCTGGGCGTTCACGCGACCGCTGTCGGTCACCAGGGTGACAGGGCCGGAGCCGTCGCCCTCCAGGCGCTGCACGCGGCTCTGCTCGAAGATCTCCACGCCGAGTTCGGCGGCGACGCGGGCGAGCTCGAGACCGAGCTTCGCGGGATGCACCATCGCGCACCCCTCCTTGTCCCAGGCGCCGGCGAGATAGGTGTCGGAGTGCACCTGGGCCTGTACGGCGTCGCGGTCGAGGAAACCGTCCTCCTCGCGCAGCCACTCCACCTGGTGTGGCTCGACGGCGAGGGCGAGCTGGCCGGTGCGCTCGAAGTCGGCGTCGATGCCGTAGCGGCGGATCGAGTCCTCGATGCCGTCGAGGTTCTCCAGCCCCATCCGTTCGAGCTGCTCGATCTCGTCCGGCCAGCGGCTCTGACCGTTCTCGTGGCCGTGCGTGAGGCTGGCCTCGCAGAATCCGCCGTTGCGGCCGGTGGCCGCCCAGGCGACGCGTGACGCCTCGAGCAGCACGACCCGGCGCTGCGGGTCGCGCTCCTTGGCGCGGATCGCGGTCCACAGGCCGGTGTATCCGCCGCCCACGATCGCGAGATCGGCATCGATCGTCGCGGTGAGGGGCGGATGCGGGACGCGCTGCACGTCGTCGAGCCAGAACACGGCGAACGCCGTGTCGTTCAACGCGTTGTCAACGATGGTCGGGTTCGGGCGACGGCGTTCGAAGACCGTGGTACCCATCTATATCATCCTCTCGGGATGGCTCCGCGGACGGCGGAATCCGTAGGTGTTTCATGTTGAAACTGTCGTCATCGTACGCGAAATGCGAGATAGCACACGATATTCGTTTCGCGAACCGCGCTGGTGGCCGTCGCGGCGCCGTTCGGCCGTTCGGGGACACGGCTCGCCCGGGCCGCCTGCCTGATGTTAGGAATTGTGAGGACGGCTCGACGCCGAGCCGTCCTGCTGGCTACGGTCTGAGCAACCTTCGCCCGCCTCGACGATGAGGAAGCCTCATGACCGTTCAGCTCCCGTCCCTCTCGCGACGCAGCCTCCTGCAGCTCGGCCTCGCCGGCGGCGTGGCCTGCGCCCTCGGCGCCTCCATCGGCGCCTCCTCCGGCGCCTTCGCGAGCGGCTCCGCGACCCCGGCGGTCACTGTGACCGACCTCGGACCCGGCGTCACCGCCTTCACACACGCGGCAGCGACCAGGGTGGGTGACACCGTGTACATCGCCTCCCGCAACATCGATCCGCTGCGGATCATCGGCTTCCACATCCCCACGGGTACCGTGACCAGCGTGACCGAGGCGCCGGGCATCAGCACCCAGCTGCTCGTGCCGGATGCGGAGGGCCGGTATCTCTACGCCGCGATCCGCCAGTACGACTCCGCACCCGGCCCCGGCCTCATCCGCCTCGATCTCAGCCGCCCCGGTGCGCCCAAGGAGGATCTGCACGACATGCCGGCGCTGGACCCCTACGCCCTGGCCGTCTCTCCGGACGGAGTGCTGTACTTCGGCGGACGGGAGATGAGCAAGGACCTCCGCCCGCGGCTGCGCCGCTTTGACACGTCCACCGGCGTCCTGGACGAGGTGGCGATCCCGGATCCGCAGGCGACGATGATCCGCGCCCTCGCCGCGACGGCCGACGAGGTCTACATCGGCACCGGCAGCGTGCTCAACGCACTGCTGACCAGCAGCAAGGCGGGCCTCTGGGTGATGGACCGGGCGACCAACGCCGTGCGGTCTATCCTGCCTCCGGAGTTCGCCGCCGGGGTCGAGGTGCGCGATCTCATCGTCGTGGACGAGAACACCCTGTGCGTTGCCGGCGTCACGCCCCAGGGCGCGGCACTCGCGTTCATCGACCGGGCCGACCCGTCCTCGTACACGCTCGCCTACCCCGGGCGTGGAGGGTCCGCGAAGAACCTCGTGCACGCCGGCGGGAGGTTCTACGCGCTGCTCGCCGGCGTGCGCGAGTACGACCCGGCCACCGGAGCGTTCCGCGATCTCACGCCGAAGGGCGTCGAGCTCGGCGAGCTCTGGGGCCTGTTCGTCCGTGACGGGAAGCTGTGGACGGTGTCGGCATTCGCGCTCGCCGTCGAGATCGATCTCGTCACCGGCGAGCACGTGCTGCACGATCTCATCGACGCCGGAGCTCCGGCCGGCGCTCTGCTGGCGATGTCGGTGGCGGCCGGCGCGGGCGGCGTCTACGTGGGCGGCACGAACGCGGTCAGCCGTCGCGACGTCTCCACCGGCGCGGTCACCCGGCTGTACGCGGGCTCGGAGGCGAAGGACATCGCGGTCGTCGACGGCGTCGCCTACTTCGGGCAGTACAGCGGCGTGGGCATCCTGCGCCATGACCCGGCCGTGGACGGCCGCTGGCCGCGTCTGGTCGAGAAGTTCCCCGCAGGGCAGAACCGTCCGCACCAGGTCGTGTGGGACGACGTGAACGGCCTGCTGCTGCTCGGTCTGCAGAACGACACACAGGGCGGCGGGAGCCTGCTCGCCTACGACCCGGTCGCCGATATTCTCACCGCGGCGATCAACCCCATCGACGCGAGGCAGATGGTGCGTTCGGTGGCCACCCACGACGGCGTCGCCTATCTCGGCGGCGACGTCACCGGCGGCAGGGGAGTCGTCGTGGCCTGGAACCCGGTCACGCACACCGAGCTGTGGCGCATCGATCCGCTCGAGGACCCGGCGGGCGTGACCGGACTCGCGGTGCGCGGCAACCACCTCTACGCGCTGGGATACCGCGGAGAGCTCGCCGTGATCGACCTGACCACCCGCACCGTCGTGCACCGATCGCGGCACCGAGACGCGGTCCCGACCTACGGCACCCTGCTGGTGAGCAGAGGGATGGTCTACGGCACCTCCAGCGCCGAGTTCTTCCGCTTCGACCCCCAGACCTTCGCCCGCACCGACCTGGTGACGCTGAACGGCGAGTGGTACGGCATCCCGCGATCCGCGGTGGACGAGAACGAGGACTTCTACGCGATCCGCGGTCGCAACCTGGTGCGGATCAGCGTCAGCCAGCGCTGACCGGCCTCACAGCCGGGCCGCCGCCTCACCGAGCACGCCGCGGAGGATGCTGCCGATCTCGCGGAACTCAGCCGGTCCGATGGCCAGCGGCGGTGCGAGCTGGATGACGGGGTCGCCGCGGTCATCGGCGCGGCAGTACAGGCCGGCCTCGTACAGCGCGGGGGAGAGGAAGCCGCGCAGCAGCCGCTCGGACTCCGCGTCGTCGAAGGTTTCCTTGGTCGCCTTGTCCTTGACCAGCTCGATGCCGAAGAAGTAGCCCTCGCCGCGCACGTCGCCGACGAGCGGCAGGTCGAGCAGCGACTCCAGCTCTGCGCGGAACAGCGGCGAGTTCTGCACGACGTGCTCGTTCAGGCCCTCCTCCTCGAACAGATCCAGGTTCTCCAGGGCGACGGCCGCAGAGACCGGATGCCCGCCGAAGGTGTAGCCGTGCGGGAACATCGCGTCGCCGGTGGCGAACGGTTCGTGGACGCGGTCGCTGACGATCGTGGCGCCGATCGGTGCGTACCCGCTGGTCATCGCCTTCGCGCAGGTGATCATGTCGGGCACGTAGCCGAGGCGCTCGCAGGCGAACATCGATCCGAGCCGGCCGAAGGCGCAGATCACCTCGTCCGAGACGAGCAGCACGTCGTGCCGGTCGCAGATCTCGCGCACCCTGGCGAAGTATCCGGGCGGGGGAGGGAAGCACCCGCCGGAGTTCTGCACCGGCTCGAGGAAGACCGCCGCGACGGTGTCGGCGCCCTCGAACAGGATCGCCTCCTCGATGCGGTCGGCGGCCCAGCGTCCGAACGCCTCGACGTCGTCGGACGGAGCGCCCATCTCTGCGGCGCGGTAGAAGTTCGTGTTCGGCACCCGCAGGCCGCCCGGGGTGACCGGCTCGAACATCGCCTTCATCGCCGGGATGCCGGTGACGGCGAGTGCGCCCTGGGTGGTGCCGTGGTAGGCGATCGACCGCGAGATGACCTTGTGCTTCCCCGGCCTGCCCTGCGTCTTCCAATAGTGCTTGGCGAGCTTGAACGCGGTCTCGACCGCCTCGCCGCCGCCGGTGGAGAAGAACACCCGGTTCAGATCGCCCGGTGCGTAGCCGGCGAGCCGGTCGGCGAGCTCTATGGCCGCCGGATGCGCGTACGACCAGAGCGGGAAGAACGCCAGCTCCTCGGCCTGCTTCGCGGCGGCCTCGGCGAGCCGGCGGCGGCCGTGTCCGGCGTTGACCACGAACAGGCCCGAGAGTCCGTCGATGTACTTCCGCCCCTCGGCATCCCAGATGTGATGGCCCTCACCGCGGGTGATGATGGGCACCTCCGGCAGCGTGGACTGCCGAGAGAAGTGCATCCAGAGGTGATCGTTCGCGCTCGCGCGCAGGCGGTCGGCGTCGTATGTCATCGGGTCCCCCAGTTGTAGAGCTGCTTGTGCAGCCGGGCGTAGACGAAGGTGTCGGTGGACAGCACGCCGGGGATGCTGCGGATGCGACGGGCGAGCAGCTCGAGCAGGTCCTCGTCGCTCTCGCACACGACCTCGGCGAGCACGTCGAAGCCGCCGAGAGTGACGACGACGTAGTCGATCTCGGTGATCTCGGCGAGCGCTGCGGCGACCACCTCGGGATCCCCGCTGACGCGGATGCCGATCATCGCCTGCCGGAGGAAGCCGAGCTGCAGGGGGTCTGTGACCGCGACGATCTGCATCACGCCGGCCTCCATGAGGCGCTGCACGCGCTGGCGGACGGCGGCTTCACTGAGGCCGACCTCGCGGCCGATGTCGGCGTACGCACGCCGGCCGTCCTCTTGGAGCAACTCGATGATCGTCTTCGACACATCGTCCAGCACTGCATGCTTCTGCTTTGAGGCCATGTGCTGATCCTGACACTCCCGGACCGCTCAAGCAACAGAATCCGTGGAATTCAATGTCGGGAACCACTGATCTCGTTGAATTTGGATGGATGTTTCGGTGCCTCACTCCTACACTGAAGCCATGCTGACAACGGTGTTGCGCAACGTGATCGCGGGTCGCGCCGCAGAGGTCCCCACCGAGGCGACCATGGATCTGATCGACCCGGCCACAGAAGAGATGTACGGGAGGGCGCCGATCTCCGGAGCGGCCGAGGTGGACGCCGCCTACGCCGCGGCCGACGGCGCGTTCGCGCAGTGGCGTGACGCCACGCCCGCCGACCGGCAGCTCGCGCTGTTCCGCATCGCGGAGGAGATGAAGGAGCGCGCCGACGAGTTCGCCGACCTCGAATCGCAGGACACCGGCAAGCCCCGTGCGAGCCTCGTGGCCGACGAGATCGACCAGTCCGTCGACCAGCTGCGCTTCTTCGCGGGCGCGGCCCGCAGCCTCGAAGGACGCGCGGCGGGGGAGTACTTGTCGGGCCACACCTCCTATGTGCGCCGCGAGCCGGTCGGCGTGATCGGACAGGTCACGCCCTGGAACTACCCGCTGAACATGGCGGTCTGGAAGATCGGCCCGGCGCTCGCCGCAGGCAACGCCGTCGTGCTCAAGCCCGCCGAGACCACCCCGCAGAGCACGCTGCTGCTCGCCGAGGTGGTCGCGAACCACACGCCCGAGGGCCTGTTCAACGTCGTGCTCGGCGACCGCGAGACCGGGCGGATGCTGGTGGGGCACCCCCGCGCCGACATGGTCGCCATCACCGGATCGGTGCGCGCAGGCATGGAGGTCGCCACGTCCGCGGCATCCGATCTCAAGCGCGTGCACCTCGAGCTCGGCGGCAAGGCGCCCGCCGTGGTGTTCCCCGACGCGAACCTCGAGAAGGCGGTGGAGGGCATCGTCACCGGCGCCTACTTCAACGCCGGCCAGGACTGCACCGCCGCCACCCGCGTGATCGTGCACGAGAGCATCCACGACGAGTTCGTCGCGGCGCTCGTCGCCCGTACCTGCACTCACGCCCGCACCGGAGGGCCGCACGAGGACGGCATCCTCTACGGCGCGGTGAACAGCAGCGCGCAGCTCGACGGGGTGTCCGGATTCATCGAGCGCCTGCCCGCTCACATCCGCGTCGAGACCGGCGGTCGGCGCCAGGGCGACCGCGGCTACTTCTGGGAGGCGACGATCCTCTCCGGCGTCCGTCAGGACGACGAGGTGGTGCAGCGCGAGATCTTCGGTCCGGTGCTCACCGTGCAGTCCTTCTCCGACGCCGACCAGGCGCTGGCCTTCGCCAACGGCGTGCCGTTCGCGCTCGCCGCATCGGTGTGGACCCGTGACCACGCGACGGCGATGCGGTTCACGCGCGAACTGGACTTCGGATGCGTGTGGGTGAACACCCATATCCCCTTCGTCTCGGACATGCCGCACGGCGGCTTCAAGCACTCCGGCTACGGCAAGGACCTGTCGCAGTACGGCTTCGACGACTACACGCGCCTGAAGCACGTGATGTCCGCGCTGGAGGTCTGAGCTCGGCCCGGTTCACACCGTCGGGATCGTCAGCGTCTCGGTGTCGGGGTAGGGGCTGGGGTCTCGGTGCCGCAGGTCGGGGAAGGCTCTGACGAACACCACCGAGACGATGACGCCGCAGACCGCGAACAGGGTAGCTGCGAGGTAGGCGCCCTGCGCCCCGCCGGTGCTGTCGACGAGGAATCCGGCGACGGCGGATCCGGCGGCCGCGCCGATCAACTGCCCCGTCCCGGCCCAGCCGAACGCTTCGGCAGTCTCGGAGAACTTCACGCTCGCGGTGGTGATCGCGAACAGGACGGCGAGGGCCGGCGCGATGCCGATCCCCGCGATGAGCAGGGTTCCGCCGAGCCAGAACGCGTTCAGCATGACCATGGTCAGGGACAGGCCGACGGCGACGATGACGAGGCGGCGGGCCATCGCCCAGGGGCCGATGGGGATGTGACCGAACGACAGGCCCCCGATCAGGCTGCCGATCGAGAACACGGCCAGGACCAGGCCAGCCTCGAGACTGCCGTGCTCGAACGTCGCGACGACGCCGACCTCCACTGCGGAGCACGCGCCGATCAGCAGGAAACCGATCGTCGTCGCCAGCAGCACCGGCGGCTTGAGCACGACGCGTCCGAAGGCGCGGCGGCTGCGCGGGATGCGGACCCGGCCGACCTCGGGGGAGGCGATGAACCATCCGCACCCGACGACGAGGAACGCGGCGACCAGCAGCAGACCCTGGGTGGTGCCGACCTGCGTGGAGACCAGGGTGATCACCACGGGGGCGAGGATCCAGATGATCTCCTGCAGCGAGGCATCCAGCGAGAACAGCGGCGTCAGCTGCGAGGAGTTGACGAGCTTGGGATAGATGGTGCGCACCGCCGACTGGACCGGCGGGGTGGACAGGCCGGCGACGAGGCCGAAGGCCATGTACCCGGGGAGCGTCAGCGGCAGCAGGGCCAGGCAGAGCACCGCGGCGACGCACACCGCGGCCGTGAGGGTGAGCACGCGCCGCATGCCCCAGGCGCCCATCCAGCGGCTGGTGACGGGTCCCGCCACCGCTTGTCCGACCGACGTCGCGGCGAGGACCAGGCCCGCCGCGCCGTACGATCCGGTCTGCTGCTCGACGTGCAGCAGGATGGCCAGCGAGGCCATGCCGTTGGGGAAGCGCGCGGTGAGCTGGGCAGCGATCATGCGCCCCACGCCAGGCGTGCGAAGAAGGTCCCGATATCCCGCCACCAGCCAACGATATCCGACACGCCGCGACACGCCGGGGCGCCCTCTCCACAGAAAATCGGATGTCGGTGACCCGGCGTAGCGTGCGGGCTGTGGACGGATTCCGATCCGCCCTCGGAGACCCGCGAGATCTCGCGGTTCGCTGGGGTCGGCGAGGGCCTCTGAACTGTGGATGGATGCGTGGAGAACCTGTGCTGAAGCCGTGGAGAACGGTGGAAAACTACAGAGATGTAACTACTACCCCTTGTGGTCGCATCCAATGTCCGTCCCTATATGTAGTATTGAAGTCCCGGCGGGGGGTCTGTCCGGGAAGACAAGGATTTGAGGGGAAGAGATGTCGATCACCGTCTACACCAAGCCTTCGTGCGTGCAGTGCAACGCCACCTATCGGGCGCTCGACGCCAAGGGCATCGAGTACGAGATCCACGACCTCTCCGAGGACGCCGACGCGCTCGAGCAGGTCAAGGCCCTTGGCTACCTGCAGGCTCCGGTCGTCGTCACCGACGAGGACCACTGGTCGGGCTTCCGTCCCGACAAGATCGACGAACTGGCCTCCCGGCTGGCATGAGGTGATGACCGTGAGCGCCGTCGCTACCGCCGCGCCGCTCCTGGTCTACTTCTCGAGCGTCTCGGGGAACACCGCCCGCTTCATCGACAAGCTGGGCCTCCCCGCCCGCCGCATCCCGCTGCACCGCCAGGACGAGCCTCTCGTCATCGACGAGCCGTTCGTCCTGGTCACCCCCACCTACGGGGGCGGGCAGGGGAGCGGCGAGGAGAAGGGGGCCGTCCCGAAGCAGGTCATCCGGTTCCTCAACGACGAGCGCAACCGCAGCCTGATCCGGGGAGTGATCTCCGCGGGCAACACGAATTTCGGCGAGGCGTTCTGCCTCGCGGGCGAGATCATCAGCCGGAAGTGCCGCGTGCCGCACTTGTACCGGTTCGAACTCTTCGGCACGCAGGATGACGTCGATCGCGTGAGCGACGGATTGGAACGATGGTGGACAGCACAGTGACGGAGACGGTGGCGTTCAAGGCGAACCCGGCATACGAGGGGCTCGACTATCACGCCCTCAACGCGATGCTGAATCTCTACGACGCGAACGGAAAGATCCAGTTCGACGCCGACAAGCGCGCGGCGCGGGAGTACTTCCTGCAGCACGTGAACCAGAACACGGTGTTCTTCCACTCCCTGAAGGAGCGCCTGGACTACCTGGTCGAGAAGGAGTACTACGAGCCCGCTGTCATCGAGAAGTACTCGTTCGACTTCATCACGAAGCTCAACGAGTTCGCCTACGGCAAGAAGTTCCGCTTCGAGACCTTCCTCGGTGCGTTCAAGTACTACACCAGCTACACGCTGAAGACCTTCGACGGCAAGCGCTACCTGGAGCGCTTCGAGGACCGCGTCGTGATGACCGCCCTCGCGCTCGCCGACGGCGACGAGAAGCTCGCGACCTCGCTGGTCGACGAGATCATCTCCGGCCGGTTCCAGCCGGCCACCCCGACGTTCCTCAACGCGGGCAAGGCGCAGCGCGGCGAGCTCGTCAGCTGCTTCCTGCTGCGCATCGAGGACAACATGGAGTCGATCGCCCGCGGCATCAACTCCGCCCTGCAACTCTCGAAGCGCGGCGGCGGCGTGGCGCTGCTGCTCAGCAACATCCGCGAGTCGGGTGCGCCGATCAAGCAGATCGAGAACCAGTCCTCGGGCATCATCCCCGTCATGAAGCTGCTCGAAGACAGCTTCAGCTACGCCAACCAGCTCGGCGCGCGTCAGGGCGCCGGTGCCGTCTACCTCAACGCGCACCACCCCGACATCATGCGGTTCCTCGACACGAAGCGCGAGAACGCCGACGAGAAGATCCGCATCAAGACCCTGTCGCTGGGCGTCGTCGTGCCGGACATCACGTTCGAGCTGGCCAAGAACGGCGAGGACATGTACCTCTTCTCGCCGTACGACGTCGAGCGCGTCTACGGCGTGCCCTTCGGCGACATCTCGGTCACCGAGAAGTACCGCGAGATGGTCGACGACCCGCGCATCAAGAAGACGAAGATCAACGCGCGCGAGTTCTTCCAGACCCTCGCCGAGATCCAGTTCGAGTCGGGCTACCCGTACATCATGTTCGAGGACACGGTGAACAAGGCCAACCCGATCAAGGGCCGGATCAACATGTCCAACCTGTGCAGCGAGATCCTGCAGGTGAACACGCCGACCACCTACAACGAGGACCTCTCGTACGAGCAGATCGGCAAGGACATCTCCTGCAACCTCGGCTCGATGAACATCGCGCTGGCGATGGACGCCGACGACCTGGGCAAGACCGTCGAGACGGCCATCCGGGCGCTCACCGCGGTCAGCAACCAGAGCCACATCGGCTCGGTGCGCTCGATCGAGGACGGCAACGATCGCTCGCACGCGATCGGCCTCGGGCAGATGAACCTGCACGGCTACCTCGCCCGCGAGCGCGTGTTCTACGGCTCGGAAGAGGGCCTGGACTTCACCAACATCTACTTCTACACGGTGCTGTTCCACGCGCTGCGGGCCTCGAACGAGCTCGCGATCGAGCGCGGCGTCGCCTTCGACGGCTTCGAGGACTCGACCTACGCATCGGGCGAGTTCTTCGACAAGTACATCGACCAGGCGTGGGTGCCCGCGACCGAGAAGGTCAAGGAGCTGTTCGCCGGCAAGCACATCCCCACGCAGGAGGACTGGGCGGCGCTGAAGGACTCGATCCAGAAGCACGGCATCTACAACCAGAACCTGCAGGCGGTGCCGCCGACCGGCTCGATCTCCTACATCAACAACTCGACCTCGTCGATCCACCCGATCGCCTCGAAGATCGAGATCCGCAAGGAGGGCAAGCTCGGCCGCGTGTACTACCCGGCGCCGTTCATGACGAACGACAACCTGGAGTACTACCAGGACGCGTACGAGATCGGCTACGAGAAGGTCATCGACACCTACGCGGCCGCCACCCAGCACGTCGACCAGGGCCTGTCGCTGACGCTGTTCTTCAAGGACACCGCCACCACGCGCGACATCAACAAGGCTCAGATCTACGCCTGGCGCAAGGGCATCAAGACGATCTACTACATCCGGCTGCGCCAGATGGCACTCGAGGGCACCGACATGACCGAGTGCGTCAGCTGCATGCTGTGACCCTTCGACAGGCTCAGGGACCCAGGATTAAGGAACAAGAATGACCCCCTCTCCGAAGCTTCAGCTGGTCAGTCACGTCGACGCGATCAACTGGAACCGCATCGAGGACGACAAGGACCTCGAGGTGTGGAACCGTCTCACCGGCAACTTCTGGCTGCCCGAGAAGGTGCCGCTGTCGAACGACGTCCAGTCGTGGAACACGCTGACCGCCGATGAGCAGCTGCTCACGATGCGCGTGTTCACCGGTCTCACGCTGCTCGACACGATTCAGGGCACCGTCGGCGCCGTCTCGCTGATCCCGGACGCGATCACCCCGCACGAGGAGGCGGTGTACACCAACATCGCCTTCATGGAGTCGGTGCACGCCAAGAGCTACTCCTCGATCTTCTCGACGCTCGCGTCGACCAAGGAGATCGACGAGGCGTTCCGCTGGTCGACCGAGAACCAGAATCTGCAGAAGAAGGCGCAGATCATCCTGGACTACTACCGCGGTGACGACCCGCTGAAGCGCAAGGTCGCCTCCACGCTGCTGGAGTCGTTCCTGTTCTACTCCGGCTTCTACCTGCCGATCTACTGGTCGTCGAAGGCGAAGCTGACGAACACGGCCGACCTGATCCGCCTCATCATCCGCGACGAGGCCGTGCACGGCTACTACATCGGGTACAAGTACCAGAAGGGCCTCGAGCAGGAGACCCAGGAGCGTCGCGACGAGCTGAAGGACTACACCTTCTCGCTGCTGTACGAGCTCTACGACAACGAGGTGCAGTACACGCAGGACCTCTACGACGGCGTCGGACTGACCGAGGACGTCAAGAAGTTCCTGCACTACAACGCCAACAAGGCGCTGATGAACCTCGGCTATGAGGCGATGTTCCCGTCCACCGTCACGAACGTGAACCCGGCGATCCTCTCGGCTCTGTCGCCGAACGCCGACGAGAACCACGACTTCTTCAGCGGTTCGGGCTCGTCGTACGTCATCGGCAAGGCCGAGGCCACCGAGGACGACGACTGGGACTTCTGAGTCTGCGGCGTGACACATGTGAGGGGCGGATGCTGCGGCATCCGCCCCTCCTTCGCGTCAGTGTGACGCGCGGGCGAGCCAACCGCTGAGTTCCGCCGCGAGAGCGACGGGTTGGTCGAGCTGGACGAGATGGCCGGCGCCATCGATCAGCGCCAGCGAGGCGTGCGGGATCGCGGACCGCAGACGATGAGCCCTGTCCACCGGGATCCAGGTGTCCTCCGTTCCCCAGACGATGTGCACCGGCTCGGTGATCTCGCCGTAGCGAGGCTCGACCTCCTGCGTGAACTGTTCGTCGGCCTGCGCGATCTGCCGGTAGAACGCCTGCTGGCCTGAGGGGTCGAGCCACGGGGTCGTGAGCATCCGCAGCTCGTCGGCGCGCAGTTCGCGATTGCTCGCGCCGCGCACATACGCCTCCACCGCCGCCCGGTGGATGTCGGGCGGCAGCTGAGCGAACACATCCGCGTTCTCCTTCACGAGCGTGAAGAACGGCGATCCCCACGGCGACAGCGCGACGACATCCACCAGGCACAGCGAGCGGTACTCCGCGCCGTGCAGCAGCCGGGTTCGAAGGGCGACGGCACCGCCGAAGTCATGCGCGACCACATGCGGCCTGTCGAGCCCCCAATGCCGCAGCAGATCGGCGAACAGCTCGCCCTGGACCCCCAGATCCACCGGGTGCTCCGCGGCCTTCGACGATCGTCCGTATCCGGGCATGTCCCAGAGGTACACCGTGAATCGCTGCGCGAGCGCGGCAGCATACGGGCGCCACAGCGCCGAGGACCAGGGGGTCCCGTGCAGGACGATGAGAGACGGCCCCTCGCCCATGCGCTCCCAGAAGACCTCTCGTCCCCGCCAGTGGAACACGTCGTTCGCATCGCCAGTGGTGCTCATCCCGGCATCCTCGCAGCAAGCACGGACACCGACCGGAGCGGCGGTATCGTGCATGCAGGCACCGCCGCTGCGGTCAGGGGGAGATCGCCGAGAGGCTCGTGACTGTGGCCGGCACGTCCGTGTCGAGTTGCACCAGCATGAGCGCGTCCACGACGGCCCCCGCGACCGCTCATCGAGAGCGGTTCACGGCGGCGCTTCAGCGTCAGATGCGGGAGTGCTCGCCCAAGCGGTGCCAGGTGCGGTTGTGGTAGACCAGCGCGTCACCGGGCACTCCGGGTTCGACGTCACGCTCGATGTGCGACTGCAGCGCGTGCGCGGCGAACACCGTGGCCGTTCCGGTGTCCATGCGATTGACGACTGCGCAGCGCACCCAGGCGCGCACGTCGTGATAGACCGGCTCCCCGGTGATCAGGCGCGACCAGCGGTGCGTCTCGGCGAAGCGATCGACGCCGCTGCTCGCGCCGAGCTCCGCCACCCCGAGGTCGTGGGCGTCGAGAAGGTGCACGACGACGGTCTCGGCACGCGCGAGCACGTCGGATGCCGACGACAGCGCCGAGATCGAGAAGATCAGCAGCGGCGGGTCGGCGCTCACGGATGACACCGACGTCGCCGTCAGCGCGACGGGTCCGTCGCCGGCGTCCGCCGTGATGACGGCGACACCCCCTGGGTGCCCGCGGAAGAGCGCTTTGAGCTCGCCCGGTGACAGCGAGGCCGAGAAGCCATGCTCCCGCGTCTCGATCTGCGCGACGGCGCTCAACGGGCCAGCTCCTCACGAACGAGGTTCGTGCCGGCGCTGAGCGCGGTCAACTTCGCGGATGCGACGTTCCGGGGGAACGGCGCCATGCCGCAGTTCGTGCTGGGGACGAGCTTGTCCGCATCGACGAACTCGAGCGCGCGGCGGAGGGTGTCGGCGACCTCCTCCGGGGTCTCGATCGTCTCGCTCGCCACGTCGATGGCGCCGAGCATGACCTTCTTGCCGCGGAGGAGCTCGATGAGCTCGATCGGGACGTGGGAGTGCTGGCATTCCAGCGAGACGATGTCGATGCCCGACTGCTGCAGCAACGGGAACGTCTCCTCGTACTGCCGCCACTGCGACCCGAGGGTCGCCTTCCAGTCGTTGTTCGCCTTGATCCCGTAGCCGTAGCAGATGTGCACGGCGGTCTCCGCGCGCAGTCCCTCTGTCGCACGCTCCAGCGCCGCAATGCCCCAGTCCTGCACCTCGTCGAAGAAGACGTTGAACGCGGGCTCGTCGAACTGGATGATGTCCACGCCGGCCGCCTCGAGCTCTCTCGCCTCCTGGTTGAGGATCGTCGCGAACTCCCATGCCAGCTTCTCGCGGCTCTGGTAGTGGGCGTCGTAGAGGGTGTCGACCATCGTCATCGGCCCGGGCAGGGCCCACTTGATCGGGCGATCGGTGGTCGCGCGCAGCAGCTTCGCGTCATCGACGAACACCGGCTGCTCGCGTCGCACGGCGCCGACCACGGTCGGCACGCTCGCGTCGTAGCGATCGCGGATGCGCACGGTCTCACGTCGTTCGAAATCGACCCCGCTGAGATGCTCGATGAACGTCGTGACGAAGTGCTGGCGGGTCTGCTCCCCGTCGCTGATGATGTCGATGCCGTTGCGGGTCTGCTCCTGGACGGCG
This sequence comes from Microbacterium sp. MAH-37, assembly GCF_009758255.1. Taxonomy (GTDB): domain Bacteria; phylum Actinomycetota; class Actinomycetes; order Actinomycetales; family Microbacteriaceae; genus Microbacterium. The sequence continues at coordinate 197,498 of NZ_WSEN01000003.1, read as the reverse complement.
ATGCGCAGCGCATCCCGCTTGCCCTCGAGCAGTTCGTCTCCCTCGAGCTTCCACGGGGACCACAGGGTCTCGGGCTGCGCGAGCCACGACGGCTTCGGCAGGCTGCCGACGATCGATGTGGGCAGGAGCGTCTGCATGATCGAAGATCCTCCGGTGGTCATGCGACTCGAGCGGGGCGCTTGGCGGCCCAGTGCTCCAGGACGCTTCGGTGGGGCTTGATGAAGTGCTCCTCGGTGTACTTGCCCTGCGTGATCGCGAGCTGACTGCGCTCGACGCGGTCGTACGCGATCTGGGTCCGTGAGTAGTCCTGCGATTCCAGGCTCGGCCGGTAGACCGATGCGGCGGCCGAGTTCGCGTTGTAGATCTCCGGGCGATAGATCTTCTGGAACGTCTCCATCGTGCTGATCGTGCTGATGAGCTGCAGGTTCGAGTAGTCGCCCAGCAGATCGCCACGGAAGTAGAACGCGAGCGGCGCCACGCTGCCGCGCGGCATGAAGTACCGCGCCTGCAGGCCCATCTTCCCGAAGTACTCATCGGTCAGTGAGGAGGCGTCCTGCACGTACTCGTCGCCGAGCACCGGGTGATGGTTTCCCGTGCGGCGGTAGGTCTTGCTCGTCGAGACGCTGATGCAGATCACCGGCAACTGCGGGAAGCGCTCCTGGTAGGCGGCCGAGTCGAGGAAGTGCTGGAACAGTTTCCCGTGCAGGTCGCCGAAATCGGCGGGGACGGCGGGGCCGGTCGGGCCGACGCCGGCCGCCGGCAGCACCACGCTGAAGTCGAAGTCCCGCACGAAGGACGAGAAGTTGTTGCCCACGATACCGTGGTGGCGGATGCCGGTGTGCCGGTCGACGACGTGGGTGTCGAGGACCTCGATGAGCGGGAACTGCCGATCCGCGCCTTCCGCCGCGAAGCTCAGCTGCGCTGAGATGATCTCGAGCTCGACCTCGTAGCGGTCCTGGTTCGGGTTGTCCCAGTGCGCGAGGTCGTTGAACCGGTTGTTGATCATCGTGAGCGTGTTGCGGAGGTTCTGCTGACGATTCTCTCCTCGGGCCAGGTTGGCGAAGTTCGTGGTGATCCGGGAGTTCTCCGACGGGCTGTAGTCCTCGTCGAAGCGGGTGGTGGTGATGCTGAAGGTGAAGTCGTCCGCCATGATGGCCAATCCGGTGTGAGGGGCCGCGATCGGCCTCTGGAAGCAGTGCCTCCATCGTGCAGGAGCACGTCAGATATCGGGTAACTCGTACTGGCTATGCATTCATATAGTGTCTTCCTATGCCTAACGCATCGAGTGGTCTGACCCTGCAACAGTTGCGGTACTTCATCGAGGTCGCGGCCGAGGGGTCGATCTCGGGCGCCGCCGACGTGCTCTACGTCGCTCAACCGACCATGTCGGCGGCGATGAAGGATCTCGAGGCCCGAGTGGGCCGTCCCCTCCTCGTCCGCTCCGCCCGTGGGATCACGCTCACCGACGACGGTGCGGAGTTCCTCGGGTACGCACGACAGGTCGTCGAACAGGTGGAACTCCTCGAGCAGCGCTACCTCGGCAGGCCACCGTCACGGCGCCTGCTCGGGGTGTCGGCGCAGCACTACTCCTTCGCCGTGGACGCCCTCGTCCGGATGGTCAAGGCCACGGAAGCGGCCCAGTACGAGTTCTCGCTGCGAGAGACGCGCACCTGGGACATCATCGAGGACGTCCGGACTCTCCGCAGTGAGGTCGGCATCCTCTACCGGAACGACTTCAACCGCAGAGTGATCGACAAGCTGCTCCGGGACGCGGGAATGGCGTTCCACCCCCTCTTCCTCGCCAGCCCGCACATCTTCATCGCCCGGAACAACCCGCTGTCCGCTCAGGCGCGCGTCACACTCGCCGATCTCGAGGATCTGCCGCGGCTCACATTCGATCAGGGGGCGAACAACTCGTTCTACTTCGCCGAGGAGATCCTCTCCACCCTGTCGAGCAAGCAGGAGATCCGCGTCGCCGACCGTGCGACCATCTTCAACCTCATGATCGGGGTCGGCGGCTACACGATCTCGACGGGCATCATCAGCGACGAGCTCGATCCGGAGATCGTCGCCATCCCGCTCGACGTCGACGAACGCATCGAGATCGGTTGGATCGGGCATGCGGCGATCCCGCTCACGGAGCTGGCGCAGCGCTATCTCGATGAGGTGCGAGCCGTCGTCGCCGGTTTCGGCGTGGAGGTGCTCGGCTGATCGGTGCGCTCGGCCGCCCGGCAGGGACGCCGATCGCTGGTGCCGGGGAAAGCACGAGCGGTGAGACGAGAGGGGGCGGATGCTGCGCACGCAGCGTCCGCTCCCTTCCGGTCAGCGGGAGATCGCGGCGAGGCTCGTGACTGTGGCCGACACGGCGTCGGCGAGCTCGCGGCCCTTCACGGCGAAGTGACGCGTGAAGTACTCGCGGTGTTCGGCGTGCTCGTGGAACTGGTGCGGCGTGAGCACCGCGGAGAACACCGGCACGTCTGTGTCGAGCTGCACCCGCATGAACGCGTCCACGACGGTCGCGGCGACGAAGTCGTGGCGGTAGATGCCGCCGTCGACCACGAGCGCACTCGTCGCGATGGCGTCGTAACGACCGGTCTCAGCGAGGCGCTTGGTGTGCAGCGGGATCTCGAACGCGCCGGGGACCCTGTGCACGTCGACCTCGTCGAAGCCGAGCTCGGTCAGTCGTTCGAGAAAGGCGGAGACCGCCTGTTCGACGATCTCGGCGTGCCACTGCGCGGCGACGATGGCGATTCTGGGCATGGTGGACTGCTCCTTCTGTCCTCTCTCATCCGGACTGTGACCGTCGGCTCCGGATTCGCACCGGATCAACGGTCCCCACCATGGGGACCGTTCGCGGGCTCGCGCGGACTGGCCGCGACACCGCCGGTGGGGACTCTCACCCCGCCCTGAGGACAGGTCGACGCTACCACCGGGATGGCTGCTTCAGAGACGGCTGGGGCGGGAATACACGCCTGTCAAGCCCCTACTGATCGGTGGAACGGCGCGGGAGTCTGACAGGACGCGGCAGCCGCCCGCGGAAACGGAGGACACCACCATGAGCATCGGAACCGGCATCGTGCTGTTCGTCATCGGCGCGATCCTCGTCTACGCGCTGAACGTGCAGGTCGACTGGATCGACCTCGATCTGGTCGGCTACATCCTGATGGGCGCGGGCGCAGTCGTCTTCATCATCGGCATCGTGATGCTGATGCGTCGCCGCCGCACAGACACGATCACGCGCACCAGCACGGATGCGAGCACCGGCGAACCCGTCACCCATCGTTCGACGCGCGCCAGCAACGACGAACTGCCGTGACAGAGGCGGTGAGGACGGACGCCGCGGCATCCGTCCTCACAAGTCACGCTTGGGCGCTGTAGTCCGGGATCTGCTGCAGGGTCCAGGTGTTGCCGTCGGGGTCGTCGAAGGTGACGAACCGGCCCCAGGGCTGCTCGTCCACGCCAGAGGCTTCGACCCCGAGGCCGCGCAGGTGGGCGAGAGCCTCGTCGGCGTCGGGCACGACCACCTGGATGCTGTTCTGCTGTCCCGGCTCGAGGCCACTGCCCAGTCCGGTGCCGAACGCGATCGAGCAGGCCGATCCGGGCGGGGTCATCTGCACGAAGCGCAGCTCGTCGTTCACCTGGTGGTCGTGATCGGGGTTGAAGCCGATCTTCACGTAGAACTCCTTCGCCCGGTCCACATCGGTCACCGGCACGTGGATCAGCTCGATCTTCCAGTCCATGTCGCACGCTCCTCCGCGGCGGCAGTCCGTCTCCCGCCGGTTCCACACTAAGGACGGCCTCCGACATCCGACAGCGGATGTCGGAGGCCGAGAGGATGCTGGCGGGCATGGACTCTCTACGACTCCGGCCCTGGTCGGCAGGCGACCTCTGTCTGCTGCAGGCGGCGAACACCCCGGAGATGACGGCGCATCTGAACGGGCCCGAGACCGAGCAGCAGGTGATCGATCGGCACGCCAAATACCTTCGCCTGTGGCAGGAGGGCACGGCGAGAACCTTCGTGATCGTCGACGACCAGGGGCATCCGCTCGGCTCGATCGCGCACTGGGGTGCCGAGTGGCGCGACCAGCCGGTCCGTGAGGCCGGGTGGTTCGTGCTTCCCGAGGCGCAGGGGCGCGGTGTGTCCTCCCGGGCGATCGAGCTGCTGATCGAGGATGCGCGCGCGCACCGCGGCGGCGCGCGGTACCTGACGGCGTACCCCTCCGTGGACAACGTCGCGTCGAACGGGGTCTGCCGGCACGGCGGCTTCGAGCTGATGGGCACGAAGACGGATGAGTTCCGCGGCGCCGAGCTGACCTTCAACGAGTGGGTGCTCGAGCTGGTCGGTGCGGAATCGACCTAGGGTGATCCCCTCATTACGCACCGACAGGCGCGGGAATAGACTCGCCGCGAGGGGCGCCGTCCGTGTGCCCGAGTCGCCGTGGCGCGTCGCGCTGGGCCGGCGTGCGGATCCAGAGGCCCCGGATCGGGGATCATCATGTTCGAGAACCTCATGGCCACCGCCGTGCTCCCGGCGAAGGACATCGACCGCGCCAGGCGCTGGTGGCACGACGTACTGGGTCGCGACCCGGTCTACGCCGATGCGGAATCGACCAATCTGTTCTACGCCGTCGGCGGCACCATGGTGCTGGTCTACGCGACAGCCTATGCCGGGACCGCCCAGAACACCGCGTTCAACTTCGTGTCCGACGATCTCGATCGCGACGTGGCCGCGCTGCGTGAACGTGGCGTCGAGTTCCATGACTACGATCTGCCGGGCCTGAAGACCGTCGACGGGATCGCCGATCTCGGGGGACTCCGCAGCGCGTGGTTCAGCGACAGCGAGGACAACATCATGGCGATCGGCGAGCCGTCTCCGGAGATGCGCGAACTCACCGAGGCGATGCGCGTGGCATCCGCAGGTTGAGTCATGGTCGGTCGTGCCGCGGCCCCGGCGCGACAGGGCGGGATGAAGGACCCTCGTCGGGCCGACCGACGTGACCGATGGGCTCCTAGAGTCCCCGATGCGCGGCCCAGCGCGCACCGGCGGCACTCGCCGCACCGGTGATCAGCGCGTCGACCTCGGGGGAGTGCCGCACGGCGAACGACACGTAGGCGCCCCGGCCGCCGGCGACCGGCCTTCCGTACGCCTTCGCCGCCAGAGACCCGTCCGGCAGCAGCCGCACGGTGATCGACTGCAGCTCGAAGCGCTCGCCGCGGCGCTCGTCCTCCCAGCGCAGCTCATGCGGGATGCTGACGTTCAGCGCGAGCGCGCCGATCTCGATGCCGTCGTCCATGATCTCGACGCTACTGCACGGCGCCCGCGGCGACGGTGCGGGGTCAGGCCCGGTGCGCGCGGTAGTAGTCCAGGAGCGCCTGGGTGGAAGCATCCTGCGCGGCGACGGCCTCGGCGTCGCCCTCGATCGCGGGAGCGATCTGCAGGGCGAGCTGCTTGCCCAGCTCGACACCCCACTGATCGAACGAGTTGATGCCCCAGATCGTGCCCTGTGTGAAGGTGATGTGCTCGTAGAGCGCGATCAGCTGGCCAAGCACGGCCGGCGTCAGCGCAGGCGCGAAGATCGACGTCGTCGGACGGTTGCCGCTGAAGGTGCGGGCCGCCACCAGTGCGCCGGTCGTGCCCTCGGCCTCGACCTCCTCCGCGGTCTTGCCGAACGCGAGCGCCTTGGTCTGCGCGAGGAAGTTCGCCAGGAACAGGCCGTGCACATCGCGTCCGTCGTCCTTGAGCGGGTAGGCCGGATTCACGAAGGCGATGAAGTCTGCGGGGATGATCTGCGTTCCCTGGTGGATCAGCTGGTAGAACGCGTGCTGTCCGTTCGTGCCCGGCTCGCCCCAGAACACCTCACCGGTGCCGGTCGTGACCGGCGAGCCGTCCCAGCGCACCGACTTGCCATTGGACTCCATGGTGAGCTGCTGCAGGTAGGCGGGGAAGCGGCTCAGCTGCTGCGCGTAAGGAAGCACCGCGTGCGACTGCGCACCGAGGAAGTTCACGTACCAGACGTTCAGCAGCCCCATCAGCACCGGCACGTTGCGGTCCAGCGGTGTCGTCCGCACATGCTCGTCGACGGCGTGGAAACCGGCGAGCAGCTCACGGAACGCTTCCGGTCCCAGTGTGATCGCGAGTGACAGGCCGATCGCCGAGTCGACCGAGTAGCGCCCGCCGACCCAGTCCCAGAACCCGAAGGCGTTGGCGGGATCGATGCCGAACGCGGCGACCTTGTCGAGTGCGGTGGACACGGCGACGAAGTGGTGCGCGACGGCGTCCTGCCGGCTCGCGTCGTCGCCTCCGATGGCACCGGATGCCACGAGCCCGGCCCACAGCCAGTCACGCGCGAGGCGCGCGTTGGTGAGGGTCTCGAGCGTGGTGAAGGTCTTCGAGGCGACGATGAACAGCGTCGTCTCCGGGTCGAGGTCCGCGGTCTTCTGCGCGAGGTCGGTGGGGTCGATGTTCGAGACGAACCTCGCCTGGATTCCGGCATCCGCATACGGCTTGAGCGCCTCGTAGACCATCACCGGGCCGAGGTCGGACCCGCCGATGCCGATGTTCACGACGTGCGTGACCTTCTTGCCCGTGACGCCGAGCCAGTCGCCGGAGCGCACCCGGTCTGCGAACGCGGACAGTGCCTCGAGCACCTCGTGCACGTCGGCGTCGACGTCCTGCCCGTCGACGACCAGCGTCTGATCGGCGTCGGCAGGGCGGCGCAGCGCGGTGTGCAGCACTGCGCGATCCTCGGTGGTGTTGATGTGGGCGCCCTCGAGCATCTGCGCGTAGCGCTCCGCGACCCCGGTCTGCTCGGCGAGCCGCACGAGCGCCGCGCGAATCTCATCGGTCACCAGGTTCTTCGACAGGTCGACGTGCAGGTCGGCCAGATCGAGGGTGAGCTTCTCGACGCGCTGCGGGTCGGCGTCGAACCAGCCGCGCAGGTCGGGCGAGAGGTCCTTCTGCAGAGAGGTGAGGTCCGCCCAGGCGGAGGTGCGCGTCGGGTCGATCGGAGCGTTCATGCCCCTCACGCTAGCGCGGCTCGTGACCCTCGGCGGCAACGTTGCGGAGTAGCGTTGCAGTCATGAAGACTGTGCCGTTCGGATCCGAGACCGCTCCCGCGATCATCGCCGGGATGATGCGCATCCCCGACAAGACCGATGCCGAGGTGCGCGAGCTCTACGACACCGCTCGCCAGGCAGGGGTGGACTTCTTCGACCACGCCGACATCTACGGCGGCGCGATGCACGTGTGCGAGGACCGCTTCGCATCGGCACTGAACCTCAGCGCCGCAGAGCGCAGCGAGATCGTGATCCAGACCAAGGCCGGCATCGTGCCGGAGCACCAGATGTTCGACTTCTCGTACGAGCACCTCATCGCGCAGGTCGAGGGGTCGCTGAAGGCGCTGCGCACCGACTACATCGACGTCCTGCTGCTGCACCGGCCGGACGCCCTCGTCGAGCCGGAGGAGGTCGCCCGCGCATTCGACGAGCTCAGCGCATCGGGCAAGGTGCGTGCCTTCGGCGTCTCGAACCACACGCCGCGGCAGATCGACCTGCTGCGCACCGCGGTCACCCAGCCGTTGATCGCCAACCAGTTGCAGCTGTCGATCACGCACTCGCCGATCATCGCCCAGGGGCTTTCCGCGAACATGCACGGCGCCGACCAGAGCGTCGTCCTCGACGGCGGCGGCATCGTGGAGTACTGCCGCATCAACGGCATCACGATCCAGGCATGGTCGCCGTTCCAGGCCGGATTCTTCAACGGCGTCTTCCTGGACAACCCCGACTACCCCGAGCTGAATGCCGTGCTGAACCGGCTGGCCGCGAAGTACGACGTCACACCGCTCGGCATCGCCACCGCATGGATCACGCGGCACCCGGCGAAGATGCAGGTCGTGCTCGGCACGACCACCCCGCAGCGGGTCGCGGATGCCGCGGCCGGCGCCGACATCGAACTGTCCAGGCCGGAGTGGTACGAGCTGTTCCGCACTGCGGGACACATCGTGCCATGACCCCGATCATCAGCGCGGAAGAGCTCCGCGCACTGCGAGAAGGCGGCGCCGAGGTGCGCGTCCTCGACGCCCGGTGGAAGCTCGGCCGCGACGACGGTCGCGAGCAGTATCTCGCCGGGCACATCCCGGGTGCCGTGTTCGTGGATGTCGAGGGCGAGCTCTCCCGTCATGCCGATCCACGCGAGGGGCGGCATCCGCTGCCCGCAGACGACGCCTTCGCCGCCGCCGTGCGGCGCTGGGGCGTGCGCCCCGGCATTCCGGTCGTCGTCTACGATGACGCGGGGATGCTGGCATCGTCGCGCCTGTGGTGGGCGCTGCGGCGTGCCGGCTTCGCCGAGGTTCGCGTGCTCGACGGCGGCTGGCGGGCCTGGCTCGCCGCCGGCGGAGAGGCGCAGACTGAGGAGGACCCGGTCGAGGCCAGCGACACAGAGGCGGACGCCCCGGGCGCAGCCGGCACGATCGACACCGCCGGTGCCGCGGCCTGGCCTGAGACCGGCGTGCTCGTCGACGTGCGCGCCGCTGAGCGCTATCGCGGTGAGACTGAGCCGCTCGATCCCGTCGCCGGGCACGTCCCGGGCGCGGTGAACCTTCCGATCGCGCAGCTGCTCACCGAGGACGGTCGGTTCCGGCCCGTCGCCGACATCGCCGAGGCCTTCGACCAGGTCGGTGCGACGGCGGATATGCCGGTGGCGGCATATTGCGGATCAGGCATCACTGCGGCGCAGTTCGCCCTCGCCGGAGCGCTGATAGACCGCAACGTGACGGTCTACCCGGGGTCGTGGAGTGCCTGGTCCAACAGGCCGGAGCTCCCCGTCGCCACAGGTCCGCAGCCCGACGGCGCGGCCTAGACTGAGGGCATGCCGCTGTTCTCGCTCCTCATCGTCGCTCTGACGGTCGTGGCGCTGATCGACATCATCACCCGCGACGACACGCAGGTGAAGCACATGCCCAAACTCGTGTGGATCCTGCTGGTGGTGTTCCTGCCTCTGATCGGCGGCATCCTGTGGTTCGCGGTGGGGCGGGAGTTTCCCGAGGGCGGCATCCGGCTGGGGCGGGAGCGGCCCGCGAAGCCGTCGCCGCGCGAGGCGTCGGCGCCCGCGGCACCTGTGCATCCGGTGGACACTCGTAGCACCGAGCAGCAGATCGCCGACCTCGACCGCGAGATCGAGGAGTGGCGGCTGCGGGACGAGATCGCCAGGCGCAAGAAGGATCAGTCGGGCGAAGAGGCCTGAACGGGGTCAGCCGGCGACGATCTCGCGGTCGTAGGCCTCCCGCACCGCGCCTTCGAGGGTCGGGTACCGGAACACGTAGCCGGCCTCGGTGAGCTTCTCCGGCAGCACCCACCTGCTCTTGAGGATCAGTTCGGTCTCGGTGCGGATGCCGATCGCGCCGAGCTCCAGCATCCATCGGGGCATCGGCGGGCCGAACCGCACGCCGAGCACCCGGCGCACGGTGGCCATGAACTCGGCGTTGTCGACAGGGTTCGGCGACGCCGCGTTGACCGGTCCCTCCAGCTCGGGGTGCGCCTCGAGGAAGTCGATGATGCCGACGACGTCGTCGACGTGCACCCAGCTGAAGCGTTGCCGCCCCATTCGCGCGCCGGGGAAGTGCCCGGCGCCCGCCTCGCGGCGTCTGCGGCCCACCGGCCACCGGCCGTCGTGCTGTGCGCCGCCGAGGCCGATGGTGGCGAGACGGCGCAGGGGGCCGAGCACGCCGCCGTCTCCGAGGACGATCGCGCTGCGCAGCGCGACGCGACGGGTCGCCGGCAGCGGATCGGCGAAGAGCGCGCCCTCCCACGCCTTGGCCACCTCCACGGAGAATCCCGTGCCGAGCTCTCCGGTCGACTCCGTCATGGGCCGGTCCTCGGAGTGACGATAGATCGTCGCGGTGGACGAATTCACCCACAGCGACGGCGGGACGGCGGCGCGGGCGATCGCCGCACTGAGCGCGGCTGTCGTGTCGAGTCGCGAGGAGAAGATCTCCGCCCGGTTCTCAGGTGTGTAGCGGCAGTTCACGCTCTTGCCGGCGAGGCCGATCACCAGGGCGGCGCCGTCGACCGCCTCGTCGATGCCGGCCTGGTCAGCCCAGTTCAGATCTGAGCCGGTGCGGGAGACCGTGACGACCTCGCGGCCGGCGGCACGGTGATGCGCCACGAGATGCTGGCCCATGAAACCGGAGGATCCTCCGATCACGACTCTGCCACCGGTCATCGTTCGTCCTCCTCGATGCGATATGTGAACGTCCCGCCGTACTCGTAGACACGGCCGATCAGCGGGAGGTCGATCGTGACGTCCACCCGCTGCGCCTCGGTCGCGGAGTCGCGCGCCTCGCGCAGTCGCACGACGGGGGAGAGGACGCCGGGGATCCACACCCTCAGCCTGCCCAGCCGCAGGCCGACGGCTCTGCTCCGCAGCAGCACCGCGCCGTCGGCGACGCGTGTGTCGAAGGCTGCGCTCACTGTCGCCGGTGCGCCGAGGCTGTCGACGAGCCGCCCGTTCGGGGTCAGGCCAACGGAGTCGTGCATCGTCCAATCGCCGCCCGGCAGCCGCAGGGTGCGCTTCGCGACGGCACGTCCGGCGACGACGCGGTTCTCGACCCGCAACGGGATGCCGGTGTGCCAGCCCGCGACAAGGACGCCCAGGCGCTGCAGTGGGCGCAGGAATGGCACGAGCCATCGGCGCCGTGTGCCGATCCGTTCGAAGTTGCCCTCGCCGATGCCCACCCGACCGGGTGCGACCCCGGAGAAGTACGACTGCAGCGAGGGATGCAGCTGGTGCAGCTGAGATCCCAATGCGCGTGCATACGGGGATGCGGAGAACTCCATGACGTTACCCTACCGCCAGAATTGAACGTGTTCAAAACAGCATCTCCGACCTGTTCTCGATGGGGCAGAAATTGCGGCATCCGAGGCTTCGGACCCGACAACCTCTGACTCCTCCGGAGTGCAGTTCGCGTGTACAGCACCGTGCCCCGCGGCATCCGACGATGACGCGGGGCACAGTCCGGCTCTCAGCGGGTGACCTCCGTGAAGCCGTCCGCGGTGAACGCATCCCGGTCAGCCTCGCCGTTCAGCACGACGCGATGCCCGTCGCGCAGCATCACGCCGTCGACGAACGCGCCCCGACCCTGCGTGTTGGCGTCCGTCGTGTACCGCCAGCGCACGGTGTCGGTGCCGTCGGGCAGCGCCGCGTCCGCCTTGCCCCAGTCACGATGGCCCTGGTTGTCGAAGGTGCCATCGGTCTCGACGGCGCGATCGGCGAAGCGCACCGTGTACGGCACGAGAGACCAGGTCTCACCGCCGTCCGACGATGCCTCCAGCGCGAACACGTCGGTCGACTCGAGATCGGTGAAGACGTCGAACGACAGCGACAGGTCCTGACCGGCGGGCACCGCCACCGAGAGCGTGTGCTCCGCGGCATCCTGCGTACCCCCGAACCACTCCGTCCTGCCCTTCTGCGGCGAGACGGCCATGGCCTCGGCGAGGCCCTGCGCGATCGCCCTGCGCGACGGGTTGTTCGAGCCCCAGTTGCGGCTCGGATGCACGCGGTTCGTCAGCAGCACCGCGAAGGAGCGCGAGGTGAAGTCGATCACCAGCGAGGTGCCGGTGTACCCGGTGTGCCCCGCCGTCGACCCGGCCGCCAGCCCGCCCATGTACCAGAGCTGGTTGAGCTCGAAGCCCAGCCCGTGCGAGTCGCCGGGGAACTCCGTGTTCTCGTCGGTGATCATCGCCTGTACGGACTGCTCCGACAGGATGCGCTGCCCGTCGTAGACGCCACCGTTCAGCATCGTCTGCGCGAGGATCGCCATGTCGTGCGCGGTGGAGAACACGCCGGCATGGCCGGCCACGCCGCCCAGACTCCAGGCGTTCTCGTCGTGCACCGAGCCCCAGACCATCCCGCGGGCGGGGGAGACCTGGTACTCGGTGGCGGCGATGCGCGGTTTCAGGCTCTCATCCGGGTTGTACCCGGTGTCGACCATCTTCAGCGGATCGGTGATGCCCTCCGCGACCAGGGTGTCGAGCGACTCACCGGTGAGCCGCTCGGCGAGCACGCCGAGCGCGATGAGGTTCAGGTCGGAGTACTCGTACACCGTGCCCGGCGGGTTCTTCACCGGCACGTCCATCACCGCCTTGATGCGCGATGCCTTGTCGGGGTAGTTGCTCCACAGCGGCAGCCAGCTCACCAGGCCCGACGTGTGCGTGAGCATCTGCCGGATCGTGATGGTCTCCTTGCCGCCGTTCGCGAACTCCGGGATGTAGCTGCCGTAGGTCGCGTCGAGGTCGACGAGTCCCTTCTCGACCAGCTGCATGATCACGATCGAGGTGAACAGCTTGCTCACCGACGCCATGTCGTAGATGGTGTCCTGCGTCGCCGCGATGCGCTGGTCCTCGGGCAGCTTGGTCGTGCCGTCCTTGTACAGCAGCGAGTAGCCGGTGGCGTGCTCGCTGACGATGCGCCCCTGGTGGCCCATCACGCCGACCGCCGAGGCGTACATCGGTTTGACGGCCGGATCTGCCGGCGTGGCGAAGCCGTCGATCGCCTGCCACGCCGCATCGATCGGGGCCGGGTCGAGACCGAGTGCCTCCGGCGTGCTGCTGCGCAGAGTCGTGCTGCTCTTCATGAACCCCTCGAACGGCTGATCGAACTGGCCCGTGCGGCCCTGACCCACGGCATCCGCGAAGGCCGGCGTCAGCGAACCTGTCGCCAGCAACCCCGCGGTGGCGAGCGCCGCGAGCGCGGCGCGACCCGCGCGGCGCTTCATCGCGGACCCCCGTACAGCAGGAACGGCTCGGTGTCGTCGCGGAACTTCTGCAGCTCCGGCTGCCAGGCCGCGACGATCTCGTCGGCGGATGCCCCGGCCTCGAGCTGCTCCTGGAAGCGGCCCGAGCCGGTGAGCAGGCCGATCCACCTGCCGCCGTCGCCGCGCCAGTCGAACTCGGGGTAGAGCCGCCGCGCCTCGACGAGCATGTGCGTGGCGACCGTGATCGCATCGACCTTCTCGGCATCCAGGATGTGCACCTGCACGCCGGCGCACACGAGGTTCGCGTTCTTCGAGAACGTCGGGGTGAAGTACGCCTCGCGGAACTCCACACCGGCGAGCTTCTTCGCGTTCAGCGCCTGGGCCCAGCGGTAGTCGATATAGGGGGCGCCGATCAGCTCGAAGGGGCGGGTGGTGCCGCGCCCCTCCGACCAGTTCGTCGCCTCGACCATCCCGGTGCCCGGGTACAGCGTCGCGGTCTGCGGAGTCGGCATGTTCGGCGACGGCGGGATCCACCGGTCGGCCTGATCCGGGCCGACCATCTCGCGCCGCCAGCCGGCGGCCTGCACGACCTGCAGGTCGTCCAGCTTCGCGACCCCGGCGCGCTCCATGAAGGTCGCGTTGAAGAACAGCGCCAGCTCGCCGACCGTCATGCCGTGCTGCTGCGAGATCTCCAGCAGCCCGACACCCGAAGTGTAGCCCTGCTGCAGCACCGGACCGCGGGCCCGCCCGCCGAGCGGGTTCGGACGGTCCAGGACGACGAAGCGCACTCCGCCGACCTTCGATGCCGCCTGCATCGCCGTCCACATCGTCCAGATGTAGGTGTAGAAGCGCGCGCCCACATCGCGGATGTCGAAGACGACGGTGTCGATGCCGGCGGTGGTGAAGAAACCGGCCAGCTTCGTGGCCGTCGCCCCGTACGCGTCGTACACCGTGACGCCGGTGCGCGGATCGACGGAGGTCTCCTCGGCCTCGCCGGCCTGGGCAGTGCCGCGGAAGCCGTGCTCGGGTCCGAACACGGCCTTCAGGTCGACGCCCTGGGCGACCATGTCGTCGACGATGCTGGTGAAGTCCTCCAGCACTCCGGTCGGGTTGGTGATCACGCCGACCTTGCGTCCGGCGAAGACGCGCCACTTGTCGGACGCCGCGATGTCGGCGCCGGTGCGGATGCGCCGACCGCCCTTCGCTGTGGCCGCTGCGGTCGCCGCCGTCGCCGATCCTGCGGCCGCGGCGCTCGCGGCGGTCGCCGCGGCCACGCCTGCGGCGCCGAACAGTCCTCTCCTGCTGATGTTCATGTCTTCTCTCCTCATCGTTCCGTGGTCACCAGGTGAGTCCGTAGCCGAACGGGTACAGGACCTGGGTCGGGTCGTCGGCCGAGAAGATGTCGACGGGCAGCTTGCCGGTCGGGCTGATCTCGCCGGTGATGACCTTCGCCAGGGATGCGAGCGCTGGCGCCGCGTAGGAGTACGTCGCGATGTAGTCGTCCACGTCGCCGAGCTGGTTGATGTCGTACGGGTTGCGCACGCCCACCACGATCAGATGGGTGTCGGTGGCGTCCAGCGCCGCGACCAGCGTCTTCTGGCTGCTCGTGGCCGTCACGCCGTTGGTGAGCACGACGGTGACGTCACTGGCCTGAGCGGCGGCGACGGCCTGAGCGATCGACGCCTGAGAGGGCGCGGTACCCGTCGACAGGGCCGTCGTCTCCGCGCCGCGCGCGGCGAGCTGATCGGCCAGCGTCTGGCCCGTGACCACGCCGTAGCCGGTGACGAGCACCTTCTTGCCGGCGACCGACAAGGGCAGGGCGCCGTTCTCGTTGCGCACCAGCGTGGTCGTGCGGTCGGTGATCTTCTCGGCCGCGCGCAGGCTGGACTGCTTGCCGACCTTGTCGAGCACCTTGTTCACGTCGACCTTCGGGTGCGTCGTCACGCCCTGGTCGTACTTCATGACGAGGATGCGCTGCACGGACTCGTCGATGCGCTCCTCGGTGAGACGTCCGGACTCCAGGGCGTCCTCGACCGCCTGATACGCCTCCTGCGGAGCCGCGGGGAGCAGCAGCTGGTCGACGCCGGCCTCGAGGGCGCGCACGGCGACCTCTCCGTCGCCGTACTTCTGCCGGACCGCGGCCATCTCGAGGCCGTCGGTGACGATCACGCCGTCGAAGCCGAGTGCCTCGCGCAGCTGACCGGTGACGATCTTCTTCGACAGCGTGGCGGGGTCGCCGCTGTCGTCGAGAGCCGGCACCACGATGTGCGCGGTCATGATCGAGTCGACGCCGGCGGCGATCGCGGCCTGGAAAGGCGGCGCGTCGATCTGCTGCCACTGCTCGAGCGTGTGTGTGATCAGCGGCAGGCCGGTGTGGGAATCCGTCGCGGTGTCGCCGTGGCCGGGGAAGTGCTTGGCCGTCGCGATGATCCCCGCATCGTCCTGGTAACCGGACACGGCGGCGGCGGTCAGGCGGGACACGAGTGCAGGGTCGGATGAGAAGCTGCGAACGCCGATCACGGGGTTGTCCGGGTTGACGTTGACGTCGGCGTCGGGGGCGTTGTTCTGCTGGATGCCCATCGCCAGCAGCTCCTCGCCGGTGATGGCGGCGGCCCTGCGGGTGTCCTTCGTGCTGCCTCCGGCGCCGAGCGCCATGTTGCCGGGGAACAGTGTGGCGGGGGAGCCGATGCGGGTGACGAGGCCCTGTTCCTGATCAGTGCTGACCAGCAGCGGGATGCCGGCACCGGCATCCGCCGCGGCGTCCTGCAGACCGTTCGAGAGCGTCGCGACCTGCACCGGGTCGGTGACGTTGTCGCGGGCGGAGAACAGGATGAATCCGCCCGGCTCGTACTCGGAGATGATGCCGGCTGCGTCGGGCTGGCCGTACAGAGCGGTGTTGCGCGCGTCCGCACTCGTCGCGGTCGGGCCGTACGCGAAGAGGATGAAGAGCTGCCCGATCTTCTCCTCGAGCGTCATCGACGCCATGGTGCTGCGGGCGTACTCCAGCGCCCGGTCCTTGGCGTGCGCGGCGGACTGCCCGCCTGTCGGCGGTGGAGTCTCCGCCGATGACGCGGCCACGGGGCCGAGCCCGATCGCGAGCGCGACCGCCGCGGCGATCGCCACCGATCGCCGGAAGGATATGTTTCGCATGACGTCACTCCTCATCGAGTTTCGTCCCCAGCTCCGCCCACCCCAGGGCGTCGCCAGCCTAGCCCCCTCCGACCCGTTTTGAACAGGGGGCTAACTTTCCGCGGGCGGTCAGTCGCCCTTCAGCCGCACCTGTCGTTCGTGCCCGGTCTCGGACAGTTCGGCGATGTCGTCGCGGGATTTCAGGAAGTCCGAGAAGGAACGGTAACCGAGCGCTTTCTCGCTGAATGACGGGTCCATACGGCGCATCTGGGTCTTGATCGCCGAACTGTGCAGCCACTCGTCTGCGTCGGCCTTGTCGTGTCCCAGACGCAGCGCTCTGATGAGCAGGGCTGATGCCTCGATCTGCTCCTCGGAGGTGAGATCGATGTCGTCGTCGGCCGGCACTGCGGGTGCCTTCTTCGTGTTCCTGCGCTTGGCTGCGGGCTTCTGTGCGGGTTCCGGTTCCGGATCTTTTGTATCGGATGTTTCGGGCGCGGCGGTCTGCGCAGCATCCGCTTTCGGGGTGCTGCGCTGCTTCGCCGCGCGCTTCTCGATGATCAGCCGATCGACGCCGGGCAGCGAGTCGTAGGACTCGAACTGGTCGCAGGCCGCCGCGAGGGACTTCGCCGTGGAACCGGCGACACCGACGCCGATCACATACCGGCCGAGGCGCTTGCAGCGCTGGGCGAGCGGCACGTAGTCGCTGTCGCCGGCGACGATCACCACGTGCGTGAGGTCGGGCAGCCGGAACATATCCTCGACCGCGTCGACCGCGAGCCGGATGTCGGCGCCGTTCTTCGCGTACGCCGCCGCCGGGAACAGCTGCACCAGGTCGACCGCGCGGGCGACCAGCTGACTGCGGTACTCGGCGTTCACCGGGGACGACCAGTCGGCATAGGCGCGGGTGAGCACCAGTGTGCCGAACGATGACGCGTAGTCGATGATCGCCCCGACGTCGATGACCGCGCGGCTCAGCCGCTCGGCGACCTCGGCGTCGTGCGGGTCATCGGCGATGCGCTGCCGGTCCTTCGAGTAGGCGTTGCGGCCGTGCACCCGGTCGTACCAGGAGATGACGATGTTGTCGAAGTCCAGGTAGACCGCGACGCGGGCATCCGTCTCGTCAGCCATCAGGCGTTCTCCTCCCCGGGGTAGCGCACCCCGATCTGGCGGCGGATCTCATCCAGCGCACCCATGATCTCGACCGTCTCTGCGATCGGCAGGATATCGCCGGCGAACTTCTCCTCGGCGACGAGCCGCTCGGCGGCGAGGGCCTCGAACTGCATGCCGCGTCCGTCGATCTCGGTGCGGTACTCCTCGAGCACGGTGCCGTCGGGGGCGATCACGCGGAACGAGGTGGCGGAGTAGAACACCCGGTCGATGTCGATCCGGGCATCCGTGCCTACGATCGCCGCCGTGTTGGGACCTGCGGCCCGCGACGACGACAGGCTCGTCGAGACCGCGCCGCCCGCGTGTGTCATCACGGTAGCCACCTCGGCATCCGCGCCGGTGTCGAGCAGACGACCGGATGCCTGGATGCTGGTGGGCGCGCCCAGCACGTCCCAGATGAACGAGATCGGGTAGATGCCCAGGTCGAGCAGCGCGCCGCCGCCGAGCTCGAGGGCATTGAGGCGGTGTGCGGGATCCGTGGGAAGGCTCTGGGTGTGGTCGGCCATCACCGCACGGATCTCGCCCAGCGTTCCGGCGGCGAGGATCTCGCGGATGCGCACCATGTGCGGCAGATACCGGGTCCACATCGCCTCCATGGCGAGCAGGCCCTTCTCAGCGGCGAGGGCCTGCAGATCCTCGGCCTCGGCGCGGTTCACGGTGAACGCCTTCTCGACGAGCACGTGCTTGCCGTTCTCGAGGGCGAGGCGCGCGTTGGCGTGGTGCATCGGATGCGGGGTGGAGACGTAGACGATGTCGACGTCCGGGTCCGCCACGAGCGCCTCGTACGAGGCGTGGGCGTGGGGGATGCCGAAGGTTGCGGCGAAGGCGTCCGCCGATTCCTGCGAGCGGGACCCCACCGCCCTGACGTCGAGGCCCGCGGTGCGGAGGTCGGAGGTGAAGGCGGTCGCGATGCCGCCGGTGGCGAGGATTCCCCAGCGCAGTCCGGTCATGGAATCAGCGTAGCGGGCGGGGAGGTTCGGAGTCCGGGAGCCCGACACCCCCGGACTCCGAGTCAGAGGAGCGCGAGCGCGCGCTCGAGGTCCGCGATGAGGTCGGCGGGATCCTCCAGGCCGACCGAGACGCGGATGGTGCCCAGAGAGATGCCGGCGGCGTCGCGCTGCTCGGCGTTCAGGTGGTTGTGCGTCATCGATGCCGGGTGCGCGACGATGCTGCGGGCGTCGCCGATGTTCGCGACCAGACGGAACGTCCGGAGTCCGTCGATGAGGCGGGCGACCCGTGCGATCTCGTCCTCGTCACCGCCAGGAGCGACATCGAAGGAGAACACCGAGGGCACGCCGCGCGTCAGGTAGCGATCGGCGAGGTCGTGCCATGGGTTCCCGGCGAGGCCGGGGTGGTGCACAGCAGCGACCTTCGGGTGGGCGGCGAGGTGCTCGGCGATCCTCAGCGCGGAGGAGCTCTGGCGCGACACGCGCAGGTCGAGGGTCTCGATGCCCTGCAGGATCTGCCAGGCGTTGAACGGCGACAGCGCCGGGCCGAGGTCGCTGACGTACTTCGACTTCGCCAGCACGGTGAACGCGCGGTCCCTGCCGAACGCCTCCCACGGCACGACATCGCCGAACCGGTGCTGGGGCTGCGTGAACTGCGGCCACTTCTCGGGCTCCGCGCCGAAGTCGAAGCTGCCGAGGTCGACGACCACGCCGCCGAGCGAGGTGCCGTGGCCGGCGAGGAACTTCGTCGCCGAGTGCACCGAGAAGTCCGCGCCGTGCTCGCCCGGACGGATCAGGTAGGGCGTGCCGACGGTGTTGTCGATCACGAGCGGGACGCCGGCCTCATGCGCGATGTCGGCGACCAGCCGGATGTCGAGGACCTGGGCGATCGGGTTGGCGACGGACTCGGCGAAGAACACCCGGGTCTGCGGGGTGACGGCGGCGCGCCAGGCATCCGCGTCGTCCTGGTCGACGAAGGTCGTGGTGATCCCGAAGTCGTCGAGCGTGTCCTGCAGCAGGTCGACCGAGCCGCCGTAGAGCTGGTTCGCGGCGACGATGTGGCCGCCGCGGCCGGCGAGCGCCAGCAGCGTGATGGCGACCGCCGCCTGGCCGGACGCCACGGCGACGGCGCTGACGCCGCCCTCGAGGGCGGCGACGCGCTCCTCGAGGATGAGCTGGGTGGGGCTGGAGTTGCGGCTGTAGATGATGCCGGACTTGCGCAGCGCGAACAGGTCGGCCGCCTCCTGCAGGTTCGCGAACTCGTACGCCGCCGTCTGGTGGATCGGCGGCACCGCCGACCTGCTCGGGATCCCTGTTGCGAAGCCATGCTGCACCTGCGCGGTTGCGAAGGCAGGGGGGAGCGCAGCGTCGGGGGAGTTCGTCATGCCCCCTATCCTCTTGTGCGCGCTGCTCGGACGCCCGTCGTGTGTCGAACTGTTGCAGCCCGGGGAATGGGTGACGTTGCTCAGGGGATGAGGACGATCTTGCCCTGAACGGCGTGCGACTCGACGAGTTCGTGCGCGCGAGCGGCGTCGGCGAGCGGCAGCTCGGGTCCGAGCTCGACCGAGAACTCGCCGGCGACGATGAGGTTGATCGTCAGGGGCAGCGCCTCGGCCCGCCAGGACAGCTGTTCCTCGGTCAGCGGGTCGGGGCTGCCGCCCGAGTACGCCTGGATCCCGAAGGAGGCGGCATCCGGCCCGCGCACGATCGTCGCGATGCGATCGCGGTCTTCGACGAGGGCGAGCGAGACCTGGATCGCCTCGTCCGTGCCCGCGCAGTCCAGCGCGACGTCGACGCCCTGCGGAGCGGCCTCGCGCACCCGGTCCTCGAGCCCGTCGCCGTAGGCGATCGGGATCGCGCCGAGCTCGCGCAGCCGGTCATGCCGGGCCGGGCTGGCCGTGGCGATCACGGTCGCACCCCACAGCACGGCGTACTGGATCGCGGCCTGACCGACGGCGCCCGAGCCCGCGTGCACGAGCAGCGTCTCGCCCTTCGCGACACGGAGCGATCGCAGCGCCTGGTATGCCGTGCCGACCGGGATCGCCAGTGCAGCACCCTCCGCGGCGGTGACCCCGTCGAGCAGGTGCGCCAGATGGGCGACCGGGACGGTGAGGAGCGTGGCGTAGGTGCCGAGGGTGTCGCGGGTCGCCACGCGGTCGCCGACTGCGAAGCCGCTCACGCCCGGTCCGACCTGGGCGATCGTGCCGGCGCCGTCGAAGCCGACGTGCCGCGGCTCGGTCAGCGGGGGCAGCGGACGCACGCCCCCGCGCTGCTTGGTGTCGATCGGGTTCACCCCTGCCGCCTCGATGCGCACGACGACCTCGCCCTGGCCGGGAACGGGATCCGGCACCTCCACCAGCGTGAGGACGTCCGGTGAGCCGATTTCCGAGAACACGATCGCGCGAGCCATGTTGTCAGGCTAACGCGGGCGGGGATGCTCTTGCCGAGAAACGACACACCGCATGAGAAACGGCGTGACCCGGTGTTCGTCAGACCGCGGGACGTTTCTCGCGGGCGCAGAGGAGCGCAGGGTCAGCGAGCCGCCAGCGCCTTCGTGATGCGCTGCGGGGAGACCGGCTGCGCGGTGCCGAGGCGCTGCGCGAACAGGCTCACGCGGTACTCCTCGAGCAACCAGCGCACGTCGACGAGATGCGCCGGGGCATCTGCAGGAAGGGGCACTGTGCCACCGGCATCCGCGTACAGCGCCGCCATCCGCTCGTACTCGGTCATGCGGGTGCGGTCCTTGCCCGGAGCATCCGCCAGGCCGCGCAGCCGCTCGATCATGCCGTCGAGGTACCTCGGCAGATGCGCGAGCTGGGCGACGCCGGTCTCGGACACGAATCCTGGATGCACCAGGCCGCTCAGCTGCGCTCGGATGTCGTTCAGTGGCGCGAGCAGGGCGAGCGAGTTCTCCTTCTTGATGCCGCGCTCCACGTCGCGCGACTTCGTGAGGATGCGGGCGACGAGCGACACGCACGCGAACAGCTCGTCGACGAGCGCGGCGTTCACGGCATCCCGGATCCGTGCGAACTCCGCCTCGGAGCGGACGAGCCCGCTGGGCACCGCCCGCTCGATCAGGGCGCGCGCGACCGCCGTGCGGCAGTCCTCGATCAGAGCCTGCACGTTCTGGTACGGCGACGCCGCGAGGGCGAGCTTCTCCGGGGCGGTCAGGTGCTCCTGCACGTACGACGACGGCGATGGCACGTTCAGCAGCACCAGACGCAGCACGCCGTCGCGGGTCGCCGCGGCTGCGGCATCCGCCGTCGCCTCGACGCGCAGCGAGACGGACCTACCGGTGTCGACCAGCGCGGGGTAGCCCCGCACGATGCCGCCGGCGACCTTCGTGTCCAGCACCTCTGGCAGGTCGTCGAAGTCCCAGGTGGTGATGCCGTCGCGCTCGATCGGTCCGCGGGCGGATGCTGCGGCGACGGATGCCGCCGCGCTGGGCGATTTCGCGTTCCGGCGTCCCTTCTGCTCGTCGCCGCGCGAGATCTGCCGCGCGACGCTCTGCCTGGCGCGCCCGGCGAGCTGGTCCTGCAGCTCGCGGAGGTCGCGGCTCGAACCGACGACGCGGCCGCGTTCGTCGACCGCGCGGAAGTTCATCCGCAGGTGCGACGGCACGCGATCCATCTCGAAGTCGGCGGCCGAGACCTTCTGGTTGGCGAGGGCCAGGATGCGCCGGGCGAGGGCGTCGACGAGCGACAGCGGCGGCAGGCCGCTGTGCTTCTCGGGGCCGGCCTCCGCCAGCTCGACGCCGAACTTCTCGGCCCAGTCCGCGGCGGGCACGACGTGCCGGCGGATGGCCTTCGGCAGGGCGCGCAGCAGAGCAGTGATCAGCTCGGCTCGCAGGCCGGGCACCTGCCAGTCGAAGCCGGTATCCTGCACCTGCTGCAGCAGTGCGAGCGGGATCACCACGCTCACCCCGTCGTCGGCGGCGCCGGGCTCGAAGCGGTAGGCCAGGCCCAGCACCTGGTCGCCCTGCGGCCACCGTGTCGGGAACTCGCTCTGATCTGCGCGTTCGTCGTCGTCGACCAGGTCGCTCTCGCGCATCACGAGCAGCTTCGGCGTCTGCGCGAGCGCCTCACGCCACCACTTCTCGAAGGAGCGGACGTCGTATACCTCAGCAGGAATACGTTCGTCGTAGAAGCGGAACACCGCCTCGTCGCCCGCGAGGATGTCACGGCGACGCTCGCGCTCCTCGAGCTTCTCCAGCCGGCGGCGCAGCTCGGCGTTGGCGCGCCAGAACGCGCTCACGCGCTTGTCGATCCGTGACGGATCCCACTCACCCTCGACCAGCGCGTGCCGCAGGAACAGCTCGCGGGCGCCGGGCCGGTCGATGCGGGCGAACTGCACGCGCCGGCGCGGGATGATCTCCACCCCGAAAAGCGTCACCTTCTCGGAGGCAACGGCGGCACCGGCATCCTTCGACCAGTGCGGCTCGGAGATCTGCCGCTTCGCGAGGTCACCGGCGAGGGCTTCGGCCCACGCCGGATCGATCTGCGCGACCGTGCGCGCGAAGGTCCGCGAGGTCTCGACGATCTCAGCGGCCATCACCGCCGGCGGGGACTCCTTGCGCAGCGCCGAGCCGGGGAAGATCGAGAACCGGATGCCGCGTGCGCCGCGGTACTCGGCGATGCGGCGCTTGCCGCCCTTATCCTTGTTCTTGTTCGTACTCGGGCTCGCCGTGCGCTCGTCGAGGATGCCGATCTGCGAGAGCAGGCCGGCGAGGATCGCCCGGTGGACGGCGTCGCCCGCGTGCGTCGCTCCGGGCTCAGGAGCCGGGGCGGGAGTCTTCGGGCTCTTGACGAGCGTCCTCAACTGGCGGTGCACGTCGAACCACTCGCGCACGCGCACGTAGTTCAGGTGCTCGCTGCGGCACATCCGCCGGAACGCGCTCGATCCGAGATCCTTCTGCTGCTCGCGCAGGTGGTTCCACAGATTCAGCAGGGTGAGGAAGTCGCTGGTCGGATCAGCGAAACGGGCGTGCATCCGATCGGCCTCGTCGCGCACACCCTGCGGTGCCTCGGCAGAGGGGCGCTCCCGAACATCCTGGATCGAGAGCCCGGCGACGATCGGCAGCACGTCGTGCGTTACCCCCGTGCGGGCGGCCTCGACCAGCATCCGGGCGAATCGCGGATCCATCGGCATCCGCGCGATGTCGCGCCCGATGCGGGTCAGCCTCGGTGCGCCGTCACGCGAGGCGACGACTGCGCCGAGTTCGCCGAGCAGGTCGAGAGCGGCCTTCACGCCGCGGGAGTCCGGGGGAGTGAGGAACGGGAACTCGGTGATGTCGCCGAAGCCGAGCGACAGCATCTGCAGCACGACAGAGGCGAGCGAAGTCCGCAGGATCTCGGGTTCGGTGAATTCGGGCCGCTTCTCGAAGTCGTCCTCGCCGTACAGGCGGATCGCGATGCCGTCGCTGGTGCGGCCGGCGCGGCCGGAGCGCTGATTCGCCGATGCCTGTGACACGGCCTCGATCGGCAGCCGCTGCACCTTCGAGCGATTGCTGTATCGCGAGATTCGGGCGGTGCCGGTGTCGATCACGTACTTGATGCCGGGCACCGTGAGGCTGGTCTCGGCGACGTTCGTGGCCAGGATGACGCGGCGGCGAACGCCGGCCACCTTGGAGGGTTCGAACACCCGATGCTGCTCGGCGGCGGACAGCCTGCCGTACAGCGGCAGCACCTCCACCGGCGCCGTCTGCGAGCGGTACGCACCGCGCACCGCCTCGGCGGCATCACGGATCTCGGCCTCGCCGGGCAGGAACACCAGCACGTCGCCGGCCGGCTCGCGGTCCAGCTCGCGCAGCGCGCCGACGATCGCGGTGACCTCGTCGCCGGGCTCGGGGTCGGCGGGGTTCTCCTCCGCCTCGTCGACCAGCGGGCGGTACCGGATCTCCACCGGGTAGGTCCGGCCGGAGACCTCGATGATCGGGGCAGGCCTTGATTCGGTCCCTGAGCTCGCGCGCCCTTCGTCTCGCTCCGCTCGCTCAGGAACCAGGGAGGAGAAGTGCGCGGCGAAGCTCTCCGGATCGATCGTCGCAGAAGTGATGATCACCTTCAGATCTGGACGCTCCGGCAGGATGCGGTGCAGGTAGCCGAGCAGGAAGTCCACGTTGAGAGAGCGCTCGTGCGCCTCGTCGATGATGATCGTGTCGTAGCGGCGCAGCAGCCGGTCGCGATGGATCTCGTTGAGCAGGATGCCGTCGGTCATCAGCGCGATGCGCGTCGCATCCGAGACCTGATCGGTGAAACGTACCTTGTAGCCGACCAGGTCGCCGAGTTCGACGTGCAGCTCTTCCGCGACGCGCTCCGCGATCGTGCGGGCGGCGAGGCGGCGCGGCTGAGTGTGCGCGATGCGCTCACGACCCAGTTCGAGGCAGATCTTCGGCAGCTGGGTGGTCTTTCCCGAGCCGGTGGCGCCGGCGACGATCACGACCTGGTGGTCGCGGATCGCGTCGGCGATCTCGCCCCGCGCAGCCGAGACCGGCAGCTCAGGGGGATAGACGATGACGGGCGAAGACATAGCCCTCCATCGTATGCCGAAGTCGGGGGAGGCGATCTCCGGACCGTTGACAGGCAAACCAGTTTGCAGTACAAAGTGGTTTATGAACTACGAGAACCACGAGGACGACGACATCGCCCTGTCGCCGGAGCAGATGCTCGCCCTGGTGCAGGACCAGCAGCGCACCGTGACCGGACGGATGGCAGGATTCGTGCCCTGGATCCTGGTCGCCTGGGGCGTCGCCTGGCTGGTGGGCTTCCTGATCCTGTGGTGGGACGCCGGGCAGCATCCGCAGAACACAGCGCCCACGCTCGCGGCCGGCATCACGTTCGCCGCGCTGATCCTCGCCGCAGGACTGATCTCGATGGCGCTCGGCATCCGATCCGGGCGCGGCCTGCGTGGTACGCAGGACAGCGCGATCCTCGGCATCATCTACGGCAACACCTGGTGGGTGGGCAGCTTGGCGGTCGTCGTGATCGGGCAGGCGCTGGTGCAGGCCGGTATGGACACCGACCTGCTCGGGGTGTTCTACCCGAGCGCGTTCATCTTCTTCGCCGGCGTGATGTACATCATGTCCGGGCTCATCTGGCGGGCCTACCCGATGGTGGTGCTGGGGCTCTGGTCGGTGGCGATGGCCGCGATCGGATCGCTGCTCCCTCCGCCGGTCAACTACCTCGTCTACGCGTTCGCCGGGGGAGGAGCATTCCTGCTCGTCGCAGCCTGGACGGCCTGGTGGGTGCACGTCGCGCGTCGTCGCGTCGCGGTCTCGGAGTCCGGCCGTGCCTGACCTCGACCCCGTCATCCACGCGCAGGCACGGCTGCGGATCGTCGCGGCCCTGGCGACGCTCGACGCGAAGGACCAGATCACCTTCCCGCGCCTTCAGGAAGTGCTCGACATGACGGCCGGCAACCTCTCCACGCACCTGCGCAAGCTCGAGGACGCCGCCTACGTCACCGTCGAGAAGACGCACAAGGGACGCACGCCCGTCACCTACATCGCACTCACCACGAAGGGCCGCCGGGCCTTCGAGGACTACACCGCGCAGCTGCGCGACCTGCTGGGAGGAACGACATGACATTGGCATCCTTCGATCGCGTGACACACCGCTTCGGTGACCTCACCGCCGTCGATGAGGTGACGCTCGACGTCCCGGAGGGGCAGATCCTCGGTCTGCTCGGTCCCAACGGCGCCGGGAAGTCCACTCTGCTGTCGCTGATCCAGGGCCTGCGCCGGCCGACATCCGGCACGGTGCGCCTGTTCGGCGGCGATCCGCGCGACCCCGCCTCACGGGTGCGCCTGGGCAGCACTCCGCAGGAGACCGCGCTGCCCGAGACACTGCGGGTCGGAGAGGTGCTCGATTTCGTCGGTGCGCATTTCCCCGAGCGGGTGGATGCTGCGGAGCTGGCCGAGCAGTTCGGCTTCGCCGACCTGCTGAAGCGGCAGACCGGTGGCCTGTCAGGTGGTCAGCGACGGCGGATCTCCGTGGCTCTCGCCTTCGTCGGTGCCCCGCGTCTGGTGCTGCTCGACGAGCCGTCCACGGGCCTCGACGTCGACGCGCGGCGGGTGCTCTGGGATGCGATCCGCGCCCGGCACGCGCAGGGCACGACGATCGTCGTCACCAGCCACTATCTCGAGGAGATCGAGGCGCTCGCTGAGCGGGTGGTGGTCGTGGACCACGGGCGGATCGTCGCCGATGACGCGCTGCGCGGTGTGCTCGGCCGGGTCGCCAGGTCGCGAGTCACGTTGCGTACGAGGGATGCCGGTGGTGTGGTCGCGCTCGCCGATGACGCCCCCGTCGCCGAGGAGGACGGTGAACTGAGTCTGATGGTGGGCGACTCCGACGACTTCGTGCGCCGGCTGGTGGGCAGCGGTCTGGACTTCTCCGAGCTCAGCGTCCGCGGCGCCACGCTCGAGGAGGCCTTCCTCGCCCTCACCGGTGAACATGCCGAACCGGCTCAGGAGGGGAGCATCCGATGAGCGTCGTCTCGCTGACCGCCGTCCACGCCAAGTACAACCTGCTGGAGACCCTGCGGGTGCCGATCGCCGTGATCGGATCGGTGGCCTTCCCAGCCCTGGCGACGCTGTTCTTCGTGGTGCCGAACGGTGCCGCGGCCGAGCACTCCTTCTACGCCACCCAGGCGATCATCTCGATGAGCGTGTTCGCCATCATGGTGAACGGCTTGTTCTCGTTCGCGCTCACGATCGCCGAGAGTCGGTCGACTCCGTGGGACCCCTATCTGCGCACGCTCCCGGCGCCCGGGATCGTGCGGGTGCTGGCGCACGTGTTCTCGACCGGTGTGATCGGCCTGATGTCGCTTCTGCCGATCATCCTCATCGGCGCGCTGTTCACCAGTGCCGAGGCATCCGCCCTCAGGGTGCTCGCCGGACTGGTCGCGATCGCATGCGCGGCGCTGCCGTTCATGTTCATCGGCATCTGCATCGGCTACGCGATGTCGCAGAAGGCCGCGATCGCTGTGGTGCAGGTGGTGATGTTCGTGATGGCGTTCGCCGGCGGGCTGTTCCTGCCGCCGATCATGTTCGCCGACTGGCTGGACACTCTCTCGAAGTTCTTCCCGTCGCGTCAGGCGCGCGAGTTCGTGATCTGGGCGGTGCAGGGCGGCGAGCTTCCCTGGTGGTCCTGGACCGGCATCCTGTTCTGGACCGCGGTGTTCCTCTCGCTCTCGCTGGTGCTGTTCCGCCGAGACGAGGGCAAGCGGTTCCGCTGAGCGGTCGCAACAGGGCGTCATGTTCGCGGCGGCGTGATGCCTGCCGATCCTAGGCTCGGCCCATGACCGACAACCGCCGCCGCTCGCTGCTGATCTCCCACGACGACGCCATTCCCGCGGGAGCACGCTTCATCGAGACGCACTTCTCCCACCCCGAGGACTGGACGCCGGTGATCCCCGGCGCCGTCCTCGCCTCGCTCGAGAACGGCACGATCGCGGCCGCTCCCTCGCCGGGGATCGGCAGGTTCCCGCTGCCGGAGCCGGAGGACATCGCAGCGGTGCTCGACGCCTGGGGAATCACGCCGGAGACTCCGGTCGTCGTCTACGCCTCGAGCGCCGACGACGCCAAGGTGGCGGCCCGCGCGTGGTTCGTGCTCCGGACCGCCGGGGTCGCCGACGTGCGCGTGCTCGACGGCGGAGCGGCGGGATGGGCTGCCCGGACCGCAGAGCCCGGCGGAGAGCCCGCGCCGGCATCCGACGTCCGTGTCACCGCGATCGACGCGGACCGCGCCGGCGTGATCGGCGCGACCGGAGTGCTGCTGGACGCACGTCCGGCTGTGGTGTTCGAGGCGGGGCACATCCCCGGTGCGGTCAGCGCACCGGGCGGAGACGTCTTCAGCGACGGCCGCCTGCTTCCCGATGGCGAGCTGGAGGAATGGGCGGCGTCCTACCTCGCGGAGGCTGATGGTCCGATCGCCGCCTACTGCGGTGGCGGCGTGGCGGCGGCCGGCACCGTGTTCGCCCTCACCGTCCTGGGGCACGACGCCGGTCTCTACGTGGGTTCCTGGTCGCAGTGGGGCGATGATCCGGATCGCCCCGTGGAACGCTGAGGGAGATCTCGGGACCCGGGACTCGGTTTCACGGGGTGTCCCGGCATCCGGTTCGGGTCCGGATGCCGGGACGACTCGATCAGAAGTGCGTACCGCCGTCGATGCGCACCTCGGTGCCGGTGATGAACTTGCCGTCGGCGCTGGCGAGCATCGCCACCACGCCCGCGACCGACTCGGGGCCGGCGAAGCCCTGACCGATGGCCGGGGCGAGCTTCATGAACAGGCTCATGTCGGCGTCCTCGGGCAGCCCGGGGCCCTGGCTCTGCTTGCTCTGGCCCGAGCCGTCGGTCATGCCCGACGAGATCGAACCCGGTTGCACGGCGGTGAAGCGGATGCCCGACTTGGCGTACTCGGCGGCGAGCGCGTGCGTCATCGACTGCACGCCGCCCTTGCTGGCGGCGTATGCGGCCATGTAGGGGTGTGCGAACATCGCCGAGGTCGAGCTGAAGTTGACCACGGCCGAGTCGTTGCCTTCGAGCAGCGCGGGGATCGCCTCTCGGATCATCAGGAAGGTGCCGACCAGGTTGACCTGCAGCACGAGCTGGAATTGGTCGAGGGTGGTCTGCTCGGTGTGGGATGAGCGCAGGATGCCGGCCGCGTTGACCAGCACGTCCAGGCCGCCAAGGGCCTCGACGGCGGCGGCGACGCCGGACCTGACCGACGCCTCGTCGGCGATGTTCACCTCGACGGTGGTGAGTCGCTCGGCGTCGGCACCGGCCTTCGCCACGGTGTCGGCGAGACCGGCGGCGCTGACGTCGGCGGCGACGACGTGGCCGCCCTCCGAGAGCATGCGCAGCACGGTGGCCTGGCCGATGCCGGATCCGCCGCCGGTGACGAGTGCGCGGCGGCCTTCATAGCGGTTCATGGTGTTCCCTTCCTCGGTTCCCGGGTCCGGCGACCCGGATCCGCTTCATCATGCCTACATGGCACAACGTGTCATATTGTCACTAAACGCACGAGAAGGGAAGTTATTCCCGTACGCTCGGAGCATGGATGCCGCGCCAGGACTCACGAGCAGACGCAAGGCGCAGACGGCCAGGGAGATCGCGCAGGTCGCCGCCCGGCTGTTCGCCGCGCAGGGCGTCGCGGGCGTCACCGCGGCTGAGATCGCCGCGACCGCCGGCGTCTCGCTGCGCACCTTCTACCGCTACTTCGCGACCAAGGAGGATGCCGTCGCCCCGATCCTCGAGATCGGTGCGGCCCGCTGGCAGTCGGCGTTCGCCGAGGCATCCGGCGACCTGACCGCCGCCATCCCCGGCATCATCGCCGCCCAGCTCACGACGTCGTCCGAGGCGGAGAGCGAGGCGCTCGCCGGAATGCGCCCCCTGCTGCGCGCGCTCGCCGAGGACCGCGAGCTGCGCGCGGTGTGGGATCGTGTGAACCACGAGTCCGAGCTGCGGCTCACCGAACTGGTGCTCGAGCGCGGAGGCGACCGGTTCGACGCCCGACTGCTTGCAGCCGCCGCGACGGAGTCGATCCGGATCGGGCTCGAGGAATGGGCGGCCGGCGACGCGACGGTCCACGGCGACGGCTCCCCGGCATCTCTCGCGGTGCGTGCGTTCGCTG
Organism: Microbacterium sp. MAH-37; assembly: GCF_009758255.1. Lineage (GTDB taxonomy): Bacteria > Actinomycetota > Actinomycetes > Actinomycetales > Microbacteriaceae > Microbacterium. Next base: position 167,879 of record NZ_WSEN01000003.1, on the reverse strand, counting down.
CCCTCGCCCCGTCAGACGGCGGTCGTAGGCTGGACGCATGATCATCCCCACTCGCTCTTTCAACGATGGCTACGACATCCCGCAGCTCGGCTACGGCGTCTTCAAGGTCGACCCCGCCGAGACCGAGCGTGCGGTCTCGGAGGCGCTCGAGATCGGTTACCGGCACATCGACACCGCCGCGATCTACGGCAATGAGGAGGGCGTCGGCGCCGCGATCGCCGCATCCGGCATCCCGCGCGACGAGCTGTTCATCACCACCAAGCTCTGGAACGACCGGCACGACGGTGACGAGCCGGATGCCGCGATCGCCGAGAGCCTCGACAAGCTCGGCCTCGACCACGTCGACCTGTACCTGGTGCACTGGCCGACGCCGGCGCGCAACAACCACGTGCACGCCTGGGAGAAGCTCATCGGCATCCGCGACCAGGGTCTTGCCACGTCGATCGGCGTCTCGAACTTCCTCGTTCCGCATCTGGACGACATCGTCACCGCCACCGGTGTGACCCCCGCGGTCGACCAGATCGAGCTGCACCCCGCCTACCAGCAGCGCGAGGTCACCGACTGGGCCGCCGCGCACGGCGTGCAGGTCGAGGCCTGGGGTCCGCTGGGGCAGGGCAAGTACGACCTGTTCGGCACGCCCGCCGTCGCCGAGGCCGCCGCCGCGACCGGGAAGACCCCCGCGCAGGTCGTGCTGCGCTGGCACCTGCAGAAGGGGAACATCGTGTTCCCGAAGTCGGTGCACGCCGAGCGGCTGCGCGAGAACATCGACGTCTTCGACTTCGAGCTCTCGGAGGATCAGATCGCGGCTATCGATGCGATCGACCCGGGCGACGGCTCTGGCCGCGTGAGCGCGCACCCCTCCGAGCTCAACTGACGGCATCCACGGCGACGCGTGTCGCCGTGCGTCGTCCGATGACGCCCCGTGTCCCCACCGCAGGAGACACGGGGCGTCTCTGTCGGTACCGTCATGGCATGCCTGCTCCCTACCGCGTGGTCGCCGTCTCCGGATCGCTCCACGAACCCAGCAAGACGACCGCCCTGGTGCGGGCCATCGCGGACGCGGTGGCCGAGCGTGCCGATGTCGAGTTCCGGCTCATCGAGCTCACCGAGATCGGGCCGTCGCTCGCCGGCGCGCTGCGGCGCGATCACCTTCAGCCCGAGGTGGAGGAGCGGTTGCGCGAGATCGAGACCGCCGACCTCCTGATCGTCGGGACGCCGGTCTACCGAGCCTCGTTCACCGGACTGTTCAAGCATCTGTTCGACTTCGTCGAGCAGTACGCGCTCGTCGGCAAGCCCGTGCTGCTCGCGGCGACGGGCGGAGGGGAGCGGCATGCGCTGATCATCGAGCACCAGCTGCGTCCGCTGTTCGCGTTCTTCCAGTCGCTCACCCTGCCGTTGGGCGTCTACGCGAGCAATTCGGACTTCGACGGGTACCGGATCTCATCGCCGGAGCTGGCCGCGCGGATCGATCTGGCCGCCGAGCGCGCTCTTCCCCTGGTGGGCTACGCAGCCGACCGGGATCCTCGGGCCGTCGCCGTGTTCTGATCGGGAACCCCGCGACACCGCGGCGGCGTAGCGTGGGGTCATGAGCAACCGGCTGGCGGGAACCCTCAGTCCGTATCTGCGTTCACACGGCGACAACCCGGTGGACTGGCATCCCTGGGGGCAGGACGCCTTCGACGAGGCCCGCCGCCGCGATGTGCCGGTGCTGATCTCGATCGGCTATTCGACGTGCCACTGGTGTCATGTGATGGCGCGGGAGTCGTTCTCCGATCCGGCGACCGCCGACGAGCTTAACGCCGGATTCGTGTCGATCAAGGTCGACCGCGAGGAGCATCCCGAGGTCGATGCGGCCTACATGGCTGCGGCGTCCGCATTCACGCAGAGCCTGGGCTGGCCGCTCACCGTGTTCGCGACGCCGTCGGGCCGCGCATTCCACGCGGGCACCTACTTCCCACCGGTCGCTCGCGGAGGGATGCCGTCGTTCCGCGACGTGCTCGCCGCCGTGCAGGAGGCCTGGCGCGACCGGCGCGATGTGGTCGTCGAGCAGGCGGATGCCGTGGCATCCGCTCTCTCGCAGATCGCGACCGAGCCCTCGCCGCTGCCGACGTCGGCGCAGCTGGCGGAAGCCGCTGCGCAGATCGCGGCACGGGAGGACCGCGTGTACGGCGGATTCGGCGGCGCGCCGAAGTTCCCGGTCGCGACGACGCTGCGATTCCTGCAGACGGTCGGGCCGGTCGAGGTCGCGGACCGTGCGGTGACGGCGATGGCCGGCTCGGAGCTCCGGGACGAGGACGGAGGGTTCTTCCGGTACGCGACGCAGCGCGACTGGACGGTGCCGCACTACGAGCGGATGCTGATCGACAACGCCCAGCTGCTCGATGTCGCGCTGGATGCCGGACGGGTCGATCTCGTCCGCGGCATTGCGGACTTCCTGCTCGGCGTGCTCCGGCGCGAGGGCGGTGGGTTCGGCGCGGCGCAGGACTCGGAGTCGTGGATCGACGGGCAGCGCGACGAGGGCGGGTATTACCGGCGGCCCGTGGCCGCGCGAGTCGGGTTGGAGCCGCCGACCGTCGACGGCAAGGTGCTCACCGGGTGGAACGGCCTCGCCATCGGCGCGCTCGCGCGCGCGGGTGCGGTGCTCGGCGAGCCGGCATGGATCGCCGCTGCGGCTGATGCCGCGCGCTTCGTGCTGGCGACGAACCGCGACGGCGAGGGCGCGCTGGTGCGGTCGTCGCTGGACGGCGTCGCGTCGGCCGCGGTCGGCACGACGGCGGATGCCGGGCTGCTGGCCGACGGGCTCTTCGCGCTCGCCCTGGCGACGGGGGAGGCGTCCTGGGCGACCGCGGCGCTGGACGTGCTGAACGCGCCGGTCGTGCGAGATCCGGTGCTGCTGGATCAGGACGTCCCGGTCGCGGGTGACGACAGCGACGGTGACCTGCCCTCGGGCACCTCGGCCCTCGCTGCGGCATCCCTCACGGCTTGGCGACTCGGCGCAGGCTCCTCATATCTCGACCGCGCGACGGAACTCGTTGCAGGGCTCACGGCGCGCGCCCTGGAGCATCCGTTCGGGTACTGCGCTCTGCTGCGGGTCGCCGCCGGTCTGGCCTCGGCGCCGCGGCAGATCGTGGTCGTCGGTGCGGTGGGCGAGCTCGCCGAGGCGGCGCACCGGACGGATGCCGACGTCGTTGCGGTGGTCACGCCGGCGCAGGCCCGCACCTTCGCGGATGCCGGATTCGAGTTGTTCCGGGAGAAGGATGCGGTGGAGGGCGTCGCGTACGACTGCCGGGACTTCGTGTGCAGGCTGCCGACGGGGGACCCGGGGGCGCTGGCTCCGCGGCGCTGATGGGTCTGTTCCGGTTGCCCTCCTGTCCTTGATAACGGTTCGAGAGGTTGGTACATCCGAAGCCCGCGCACAGAGCTACCCGGCGCACCCGGTAGTGTTCTCCCGGGTCGAAACGGCCCTGGAGAACACGGGGAGAACGCATGTCGGTTGGTCTGCTGGCGGTCGTCGACGACATTCTGAGCGCGGCGATGAAGGCATCGGCCAAGGCAGCGGGCGTCGTGATCGACGACGCCGCCGTCACGCCGCAGTACGTGCAGGGCCTGACGCCGGCGCGCGAACTGCCCGTGGTCGGGCGCATCGCGCTCGGGTCGCTGGGCAACAAATTCCTCATCATCATTCCCGTGGCGCTCGTGCTCACGGCCTTCGCTCCGGCGGTGCTGCCGTACCTCCTGATCGTCGGCGGCGTGTACCTCTGCTTCGAAGGCGCCGAGAAGGTGCTCGAGTGGTTCGGCTTCGGCCACGGTCACGAGGAGGAGGGCGCACGCGACGAGAAGCGCCTCGTCTGGGGCGCGATCCGCACCGACCTCATCCTGTCCACCGAGATCATGCTCATCTCGCTGGCGAGCCTCGACAAAGGGCTCGGCTTCTGGCAGACGCTGATGATCCTCGCCGTGATCGCCCTGGTCATGACCGCCGTCGTGTACGGCGCCGTCGCCCTGCTGGTGAAGATCGACGACATCGGCCTGAAGATGGCGAAGAACCCGGTGCGCCGCGTCCGGCACACCGGAACGCGCATCGTCCGCTCCATGCCGGCCGTGTTCCGGGTGATCAGCGTCGTCGGCACCGTCGCGATGCTCTGGGTCGGTGGGCACCTCGTCATCGTGAACCTCGGCGAGGTCGGATTCCACCTGCCGGCGGATCTGCTGCACGGTGTCGAGGAGCTGCTGGCTCCGCTCGGCGGGTTCGTGGTCTGGCTCGGCGACACCGCGATCTCCGCCGTCGGCGGGATGCTGGTGGGCCTGATCGTCGTCGGGGTCGTGCTCGGCGTCGGACGCCTGTTCGGCCGCCGCCCGCAGTTCGACGAAGGACACCACCGGCCCGCCGCGGAGGAGACCGCTCAGCCCTGATTGCGCGGATGCTGCCGCGCGGTGCGCTCGTTGCCCCGGCGGTAGTTCCCGGTGACTCTCGCCATCAGCAGCTGCGCGTCCCCGCGCTCGACCTCGTCGAGGAACTCGGCTGCTCGCGCACCGCGCAGCACCGTCGCCGTGTGTCCGTGGTGGGTGACCACCACGTCCGCGCCGCGGACGCTGTACGCGAATCCGTTCGGGGCCGGCATGACCGGCCTCAGGCCGTCTTGATCTGGTACTGGATCATGCCCGAGTGCGACGCGACCCGGTCGTAGAGCGCACGGGCGGTCGCGTTCGACTCCGCGGTGAGCCAGTAGACCTTCGCAGAGCCGTGCTCCTCGGCCCAGTCTCGGACATGCTCGATCAGCAGCCGCCCGGCGCCGGTCCCGCGGGCGTCCGGCGCGACGAAGAGATCTTCGAGATAGCAGTAGTCCGTCGTCGTCCAGGTGGCCGGATGCGTCAGCCAGTGCACCACGCCGATCGCCGTGCCGTCATCGTCGCGAGCGAACGCGCCATGGATGCCGGATGCCGGATCGACGAGGCGCTCGAACGTCGCCGCCGTGATCTCAGCGTCGAGTGCGGCCTCGTAGAACGTCAGGTAGCCGTTCCAGAGCGGAAGCCACTCGTCGAGGTCGGCGGGCGTGATGGGGGCGATCGTCGTCATTCGACGAGCGTATCGGCCTCCGAGAGAGGGATCAGATCCAGCCCGGCATCCAGTTGTGCACGAGCCAGAAGTCGTACGGCACGCTCATGCCCGTCCACACCGGGTAGAAGAACGCCGACACGAGCGTCGCGATGACCAGGAACACGACGACCGTGCGCTGTCCGGCCTGGCGGCGGGACAGCGGCGCATCCGATGCGCCGGCGAGCGATCTCAGCGCGACGGCCAGCGCGATCACGACGAAGGGCACCATCACCACCGTGTAGAACTGGAAGATCGTGCGCTCGGGATACAGCAGCCACGGCACATAGGTGACCGCGATCCCCACCAGAGGAACCGTGAACGCTGGACCGACCGGCTTCCTGTCGATCAGCCCGCGCACGAACCGGTACAGCAGGTAGAGCACGGCCGCCATCCCGGCGAACCAGATCAGCGGGTTCGGCACGGCCGAGATCACCGCGATGCAGTGGTCGGTGCCGCATCCGCCCTGCTCGTTGCCGACCCAGATCGCTGTCGGGCGCAGCAGCAGCGGCCACTGCCAGGCGGGGCTCGCGTACGGATGGGCGGCGTGCAGCCCCACATGGAACCCGTAGATCGACTCGTGGTACTTCCACAGTTCGGCGAGGGGGTTGCCGCCCGATGAACGTCCGTATCCGCCCGAAGTGACCAGCCATCCGGTCCACGAGATCAGGTAGGTCAGCAGCGCCGTCGGCACCAGCAGCAGGAACGAGATCGGACCCTGCCGGAAGGCGGCATCCGTCGGCCAGAACACGACGCCGGCGCGCCGCCGCGCGAGCGCGTCGGTGACGACGACGTAGATGCCGAGCCCGGCGAGCACGTACAGTCCCGACCACTTCACGGCGGATGCTGCGCCGAGTGCGACGCCTGCCGCGATCAGCCAGGGACGGCGCCAGAGCAGGCGCCCCAGCGTGGGCTCCTCGTGCAGCGGATCCGGCCTCTCGATGAACGGGATCGCACGTCGGCGGTCGTACAGCACGAACAGGAAGCCCAGCAGCACGAAGAAGGTGAGGATGCCATCGAGCAGCGCGATCCGGCTCAGCACGATGCTGAGCCCGTCGATGGCCAGCAGGTAGCCGGTGATGGTCGCGATCACGCGGGAACGGGTCAGCTCGCGGGTGATCAGGTAGACGACGAGCACGGACAGCGTTCCGAGGATCGCGGCGGAGATCCGCCAGCCCGCACTCGAACCGGGACCGAAGGCCGCCATCCCGAGCGCGATGATCCACTTGCCCAGCGGCGGATGCACCACGAAGCTCCCTGAGGATCCGAGGGCGCCGGTGTCGCCGTTCAGCAGCTCCTCGTTCGCGCCATCTGCCCAGGTCGCCTCGTAGCCGTTGATCCACAGCGACCAGGCGTCCTTGACGTAGTACGTCTCGTCGAACATGATCGCGTGCGGATGCCCGAGGTTCGTCAGCCGCAGCACGGCGGCGAGCAGCGTGACCAGGAGCGGCGGCAGCCACCGCAGGACGCGGTCCCACCGGGGTGCCGCGAGGATGCGGTCGCGCAGGGACTCGAGACGGGTCGTCCGCCGCTCGACGGGCGGCAGCAGCGGCGCGGTCTCGGTCACCCTGACAGCCTAGAACGGCCGTCTAGGCTGAACGTGTGATCATCCTGGCGGCGACCCCGATCGGCAACCTCGGAGACGCGTCCCGGCGCCTGATCGAGGTGCTCGAGAACGCGGAGGTCGTGGCCGCGGAGGACACCCGCACGACCCAGCGTCTGCTGCAGGCGCTGCAGATCACCAACCGGCCGAAGCTGATCGCCCTGCACGACCACAACGAGAAGCACAAGGCGGCCGATCTGGTCGCGCTCGCCGCCGAGCAGGACATCGTCGTCGTGAGCGACGCGGGGACGCCCGCGGTAAGCGATCCCGGATACGGCGTCGTCGCCGCAGCGGTCGAGGCCGGTGTGACGGTCACCGCGATCCCGGGTCCCAGCGCGGTGCTGATGGCGCTGGCGATCTCGGGCCTGCCGACCGACCGCTTCACGTTCGAGGGCTTCCTCCCGCGGAAGCCGGGGGAGAGGCGCTCCGCCCTCACCGCCCTGGCATCCGAGCCGCGCACGATGGTGTTCTTCGAGTCGCCCTCCCGCCTCGCCTCCTCGCTCGCGGACATGAGGGCCGCCTTCGGAGATGATCGCCGCGTCGCCGTATGCCGTGAGCTCACGAAGCTCTACGAGGAGGTGCGCCGGGGCACCGCATCCGAGCTGGTCGCCTGGGCCGAGCAGGGCGTCAAGGGCGAGATCGTCGTGGTCGTCGAGGGTGCGGCGCCGGTCGAGATCTCCGCGGAGGATGCCGCTGCTCAGGTTCAGGCCCTCGTGGCATCCGGGATGCGGTTGAAGGATGCCTGCGCCGAGGTCGCCGCGGCGACCGGGCTCAGTTCGCGCGACCTGTACCAGCAGGCGCTCGCCGCGAGGAAGGCGTGACCTTCTGGGTCGACCTCTCGGAGGCGGTCCTGCGTGCCGTGGGCTCCGGTCGGCTCGTCGCGATCGACGGCGTCGACGGCAGCGGGAAGACGCGCTTCGCCGCGAACCTCGCGGAGCACATCACGCGGCGACCGGTGATCATCATCCATGCCGACGACTTCCTCAATCCGTCCCGCATCCGGCACGCTCGCGGTCGGCATTCGGAGGTCGGGTTCTGGCAGGACACGTACGACTACGATGCGCTGCGACGCGACGTGCTGGAACCGCTCGGGCGCGGAGGCGACGGCCGGTACCGGTCGGTCGCCTACGACCCGAAGAGCGATGAGCCGATCGTCGGCGATCGGCTGCATGCGGATCCGTCTGCGCTGGTGCTCGTCGAGGGGATGTTCCTGCTCCGCGATGAGCTCGCACCCTGCTGGGACGCGTCGATCCACCTGGACGTCCCGTTCGCCGTGACCGCGGCGCGTATGGCCGTCCGCGACGGCAGCAACCCGGATCCCGAGCATCCGTCCATGCGGCGGTACGTCGGAGGGCAGCGCCTGTACTTCGCAGCGGCGCAGCCGCGGGAGCGGGCGGACTTCGTCGTCGACAACAGCGACTACGAGCACCCGATGCTGGTCTCGAGCCGTCGCTGACCCGACGAGTGCACCGCTTCCCGCCGAGCGCACCACCTGCAGACGTCGATACCCGGTGCTGTCGGCAGCAACCGGTACAGTCGCCGCGTGACCGACACGCAGATCGCCGCCGCCTACGACGCCAGGGCTGCGGAGTACATCGCGCTCATCGGAGACCTCGACCAGATGGAGGCACCCGACATCGCGCTGATCGGGCGCTGGCGGGACGCGACGACCGGGCCGCTGCTGGATGCCGGATGCGGACCGGGCCTGTGGACTGCCTTCCTGCACGACAGGGTACGCGTGGCGCAGGGGATCGACCTGTCGGTCGAGTTCATCGCCGCCGCGCGGGAGCGGCATCCGGGTCTCGAGTTCCAGGCCGGCTCGTTCCGAGAGCTGCCTTTTGCGGATGCGTCGTTCGGCGGCATCCTCGCCTGGTACTCGCTCATCCACACGCCTCCCGAGGACCTGCCCGAGATCCTCGCGGAGTTCGCTCGCGTGCTCGCACCGGGCGGCAGCATCCTGATCGGATTCTTCGACGGCGAACCGCGCGAGCCGTTCGCACACGCCGTCGCGCCCGCCTGGTTCTGGTCGGCGGAGGCGCTCGCGGGCCCGCTCGCGGATGCCGGATTCTCTGTGACCGCGTCCGAGCGCCGCGACCGGCTGCCCGGTGCCGCGAGCGTCCGCGCGCACGGCGCGATCACGGCGGTGCGGCGCTGACGCCGATCTTCAGGCGGATGAGGGCGAGCGCAGCATCCCGATCCCCGCATAGGCACGACCGTCACGCGGAAAACACATACCCCGATCCCGCCTAGAATCGAACGCATGCCCGCAGGCGAATCGTTCTACATCACCACGCCGATCTACTACCCCAGCGACGTGCCGCACATCGGCCACGGCTACACGTCCGTCGCCGTGGACACTCTCGCGCGCTGGCACCGCCAGTCCGGTGATGACACCTGGATGCTGACGGGCACCGACGAGCACGGTCAGAAGATGCTGCGGGCCGCAGCCGCGAACAACGTCACGCCGCAGGAGTGGGTGGACAAGCTCGTCACCGAGAGCTGGTTCCCGCTGCTGAAGACGCTCGACGTCGCCAATGACGACTTCATCCGCACCACGCAGGAGCGGCACGAGAAGAACGTGCAGGTCTTCTTCCAGAAGCTGTATGACGCGGGCTACATCTACGCCGGTGAGTACGAGGCGCTGTACTGCGTGGGCTGTGAGGAGTTCAAGCCCGAGTCCGAGATCGTCGACGGCACGGGGCCCTTCGAGGGGCTGAAGGTCTGCGCGATCCACTCCAAGCCGCTCGAGCTGCTGCAGGAGAAGAACTACTTCTTCAAGCTCAGCGAGTTTCAGGACCGCCTGCTCGAGCTCTACAAGACCGAGCCCGACTTCGTGCGCCCCGACTCGGCGCGCAATGAGGTCGTCTCGTTCGTCAGCCAGGGGCTGAAGGACCTGTCCATCTCGCGGTCGACCTTCGACTGGGGCATCCCGCTGCCCTGGGACGAGTCGCACGTCATCTACGTGTGGGTCGACGCGCTGCTGAACTACGCCACCGCGATCGGCTACGGCGCCGACCAGGAGACCTTCGACCGTCGCTGGCCCGGGTACCACGTGGTCGGCAAGGACATCCTGCGCTTCCACGCCGTGATCTGGCCCGCCATGCTGATGGCGGCGGGCCTCGACGTTCCCAAGGGCGTCTTCGCGCACGGCTGGCTGCTGGTCGGCGGCGAGAAGATGTCGAAGTCGAAGCTCACCGGCATCGCGCCGACCGAGATCACCGACGTGTTCGGCTCCGACGCCTACCGGTTCTACTTCCTCTCCGCGATCTCGTTCGGACAGGACGGGTCGTTCTCCTGGGAGGACCTCTCCGCCCGCTACCAGGCCGAGCTCGCGAACGGCTTCGGCAACCTCGCGTCGCGCACGATCGCGATGATCGAGAAGTACTTCGACGGCGTCGTGCCGGCGCCGGCCGAGTACAGCGAGCAGGATCTCGCCGTGCAGAAGGTCGTCGCGGATGCGGCGAAGAACGCGGATGCCGCGATCGACGCCTTCCGCATCGACGAGGGCATCCGTGCGATCTGGACGATCGTCGACGAGCTGAACGGTTACATCACCGTGAACGAGCCGTGGGCGCTGGCCAAGCAGTCGGACAACGGAGACGAGGACAAGCGCGACCGGCTGGCGACGGTGCTGTACACCTGCGCCGAGGGCCTGCGTGCTCTTGCGGTGCTGCTCTCGCCGGTGATGCCGCAGTCCACGCAGAAGCTCTGGGACGCGCTCGGCGCCGAGTCGCTCGGCGCGCTCACCGCGCAGCCGATCCGCGAGGCCGGCGCCTGGGGCATCCTGCAGCCGGGCACGCAGGTGAGCGCGCTCGCGCCGCTGTTCCCGCGCGTGGAGCAGACCGTCTGACGCTTCGCATGGCTGACACCTACGTGCGCGAACGCTCGTCCGACGGGCGCAAGGATCTGCGCTATCCGCCGGCGCCAGAGCCCCTCACCGTGCCGGTGTACGACAACCATGCCCACCTGGAGATCACCGACGGCGACGAACCGCTCTCACTGACGGAGCAGCTCGACCGGGCCACCGTCGTCGGGATCGCCGGTGTCGTGCAGGCATCCGGCGACATCGAGTCGTCGCGCTGGGCGGTCGCCGCCGCCGAGCAGGATGCCCGGGTGCTGGCCGCCGTGGCGATCCACCCGAACGACGCACCCGTGTATGCGGCCGAGGGCCGCCTGGACGAGGCGATCGCGGTGATCGACGAGCTCGCCGCGCACCCGCGCACCCGCGCGATCGGCGAGACCGGGCTGGACTACTTCCGCACCGACGAGCCTGGCCGTCCCGCGCAGCACGAGTCCTTCGAGGCGCACATCGCACTGGCGAAGAAGCACGGCATCGCGATGCAGATCCACGACCGCGACGCTCATGAGGACGTGCTCGAGACGCTCGCCCGCGTGGGCGCCCCGGAGCGCACGGTGTTCCACTGCTTCTCCGGCGACGACACCATGGCGCGGGTGGCGGCGGATGCCGGTTACTGGCTGTCCTTCGCCGGCAACGTCACGTTCAAGAACGCGCAGAACCTGCGCGATGCGCTGCAGGTGACGCCGCGGGACCGCATGCTCGTCGAGACGGATGCTCCGTTCCTCACGCCCGTGCCGCTGCGCGGCCGTCCGAACGCGCCCTATCTCGTGCCGATCACGGTGCGCTTCATGGCCGCCGAACTCGAGATCGACGTCGACGAGCTGTGTGCGCAGCTGGCGGCGAACACGCTCGAGGTCTACGGCTCATTCGAGTGACGGCGCGGCGTTCTTCGGGCTGAAGAAGAGCGTCTCGGTCTGCTCGAGCTCCATGCCCTTCGTCTCGGGGATGCGCCACAGCACGAACAGGAACGACAGCGCCGCGAACAGCGCGTACATGCCGTAGGTGAGGGGCAGCGACCAGGCCGACATCGCCGGGAAGCTGACGGTGATGAGGAAGTTCGCGATCCACTGCGCACCCGCCGCGACGCCGAGCGCCTTGCCGCGGATGCGGCTGGGGAAGATCTCCCCGAGCAGCACCCACACCAGCGGGCCCCACGACGCGCCGAAGCCGACCACGAACAGGTTCGCCGCGACCAGCGCGATCGGTCCCCATGGCGCCGGCAGCGTGACCGCGCCGTCCTCGCCGGTCACCGAGAACGCGAAGCAGACGGCCATCGCCGCGAGCGCGACGGTCATCACGACGGAGCCGGTCAGCAGGATCGGCTTGCGGCCCACGCGGTCGACCAGGAAGATCGCGACGAGCGTGACCAGCACGTTGACGATGCCCGTGATCACACTGATTCCGAAGGACGAGCTCTCCGCGAAGCCGACCGACCGCCAGAGGGTGGTCGAGTAGTAGAAGATCACGTTGATGCCGACGAACTGCTGGAACGTCGAGAGGATGATGCCGATCCACACGATCGGCTGCAGGCCGAGGGCCTTGCCGCGCAGCGACACCCCGGCATTGCGCCGGTCGGTCTCGATCGCCGTGGTCAGCTCCGTCATCGTCTTGTCGAGGTCGACCGGCGGCACGAGCCGCGCGAAAATCGTCCTGGCCTCGTCCGATCGCCCTTCAGCGATCAGGTAGCGCGGTGACTCGGGCACCGTGAACGACAGGATTCCGTACACGGCGGCGGGGATCACCCCGACGATGAACATCCAGCGCCAGGCATCCAACCCGAACCAGAGCGGGCTGTCGGCGGTGCCCGCCGACCACGCCAGCAGCGCGTCGGACAGCAGCGCGACGAAGATGCCGAACGTGATCGCCAGCTGCTGCAGCGACGCGAGCCCGCCGCGGATCTGCTTGGGCGCGATCTCGGCGATGTATGCCGGGGCCACCACGGAGGCGATGCCGATGCCCAGTCCGCCGATGACCCGCCACAGCGCCAGATCCCAGACCGCGAAGGCGAGGCCGGAGCCGAGCGAACTGACGAAGAACATGATCGCGCCGAGGAACATCACCCGCAGCCGCCCCCAGCGATCCGCGAGGTTGCCGGCGATGATCGCACCGGCGGCGCAGCCCAGCAGCGCGATCGCCACGACGAGTCCGGTGACGACCGAGTTCAGCGCGAAGTCGTGCTGGATCGAGTCGACGGCGCCATTGATCACCGATGAGTCGAAGCCGAACAGGAAGCCTCCGACGGCAGCCGCCACGGAGAGTCCGATCGCTCGCCGCCCGTAGGGGCCACGCAGCGTGAATGAACCGGTGGGAAGTGCATCCGAGGCGCTCATGCGAGTCACAATACCCATGCCCCCGCGTCACGAGCGTCAGCCGCGGCCCATTATCCTGAGCGGGTGCGCTTCCTCGACGAGATCACCCTGGACGACGGCCGCGTGCGGCTCGAACCGCTCGGCCACGAGCACGCTGAGGACCTGGCGCGCGCCGCCGCCTCGCTGAAGAGGCTCTGGTACACGTCGGTCCCGTCGGCGGAGGAGGTGCCGGCCGAGATCGACCGGCGACTCGCCATGCGGGACGCCGGAATGATGAATCCGTTCGCCGTGCGGCGCCTCGCGACGGGCCAGGTCGTGGGAATGACGACCTACTGCAACATCGACCAGCCGAACCGGCGTGTCGAGATCGGGTACACCTGGATCGGCGCCGACGCGCACGGCACCGAGGTCAACCCGGCGATGAAGCGGCTGCTTCTCGCGCACGCCTTCGACGAGTGCGACGCCATCGCCGTCACGCTCATGACGCACTTCCACAACAGGCAATCGCGCGCGGCCATCGAGCGGCTCGGCGCGAAGCTCGACGGCATCCTGCGCAACCACCGGATCATGCCGGACGGTACGCTGCGGGACACCGCCGCGTACTCGATCCTGCCGCACGAGTGGCCGGCCGTGCGCAGCGGACTGGACGCCCGGCTGGCTTAGGCCTCGGTGGCGGGCTCCGCGTCGACCACCGGGGGAGCGGCCGCGATGTGCCCGATCGAGCGCCACACCAGCACGAGCGTGACGGCAGCGCCCACGCAGGCGAACCACCACGGCGCGGTGAGGCCCCAGATCTGCGCGATGACCCCGCCGAGCGCCTGACCGAGCACCATGCCGCCGAAGACGCCGACCATGTTCACCGAGCCCACCCGGCCCTGCAGCTCACGCGGCACCAGTCGTTGCCGCACCGTGGACTGGATCGTGCCCCACACGAAGGCGTAGGCGCCGAAGCCGAACATGATCACCAGAGCCACCCAGCCGGCCGTGGTCAGAGCGAAGGCGAGGTGCATCAGCACCTCGAGCGTCAGGCAGACCCGCATCAGCGTCGCGAACGACACGTGGCGCTCCAGCCAGCCGAAGCAGAACGTCGCGACCAGTCCGCCGAGCGCCGACGCGGTGGTGAGCGCGCCGTAGCCCACCGGGCCCATGCCGAGGTGCTCGGTCGCGTACAGCACGAGGATGCCCCAGGGCGCGGCCCAGGTGACGTTGAACGTCAGGATGATGATGATCAGCGTGCGCACCGGCTTGTTGTGCCAGGTCCAGCGCAGGCCCTCCATGATGTCGTGCCGGATGTGGGTCCTGCCGGCATCCGCCTCGGCCCCGGATCCTGCCGCAGGGCGCGCAGGAACCGGCTGCCGCGCGATGCGCGAGATCAGCAGCACCGCGACCGACACGCACAGCACCTGCAGCAGGAACGGCCAGAACGATCCGATCGCGAACAGGAACGCGCCCAGCGGGGGACCGGCGAGCTGGTTCGCGACGAGGAACCCGGCCTGCAGCCGGGCGTTCCCCGTGCCCAGATCCGCGGCCTTGACCATCGACGGCAGCAGGGTGCTCGTCGTGGTGTCGGCGAGCACCTCCGCGGTGCCGTACAGGAACGACACGGTGAGCACGATCCAGATGTTCGCCGTGCCGGTGATGAGGAACACGACGAGCCCGAGCACGATGACGGCTCGCACGCCGTTCGCGACCATGACCAGCATCCGCCGGTCGAAGCGATCAGCGATCGCCCCCGCGTACAGCCCGAAGAGCAGCCACGGAAGGAACTGCAGCATCGCGCCCGACGCCACGAGGATCGGCGACGAGGTCATGGACGCGATCAGCAGGGGAGCCGCGGCGAGGGCGATGCCGTCGCCGACGTTGCTCGTCCAGGACGAGGACATCAGCCAGCGGAAATCCCTGCCCAGGCGGCGCGGTGCGATCAGGTCGCCGAGGGAGGTCACCGCATGATCCTACGGGGATACGGGAGAATGGACACATGACCGTCTCCCTGCTCGGCGCCGCCGACATCCGCCGTCTCGCCGCAGAGCTCGACGTCACACCCACCAAGAAACTTGGGCAGAACTTCGTCGTGGACGCCAACACCGTGCGCAAGATCGTGCACGCCGCAGGTGTCCAGGCAGGGGAGCGGGTCGTGGAGATCGGCCCCGGACTGGGGTCGCTGACCCTCGCGGTGCTCGAGACCGGGGCATCCGTCACCGCCGTCGAGATCGACCACCGCCTCGCCGAGCGGCTGCCGCAGACAGCGCGCGAGCAGGGGGTTCCCAACGGTGCGCTCACCGTCGTCGATGCGGACGCGATGCGCGTGACCGAGCTGCCGGGCGACCCCGAGGTGCTCGTCGCGAACCTGCCGTACAACGTGTCCGTCCCGGTGCTGCTGCACTTCCTCGAGACCTTCCCCGGTATCACCCGCGGCGTGGTGATGGTGCAGGCCGAGGTCGCCGAACGCCTCGCGGCGAAGCCCGGATCGAAGATCTACGGCACCCCTAGCGTCAAGGCCGCCTGGTACGGACCGTGGAACCTGCGCGGCACGGTGTCGCGTCAGGTGTTCTGGCCCGTACCGAACGTCGACAGCCTGCTGGTCGGCTTCGAGAGGGACGCCGAGCCGCGCGGCTCGGAGGACGAGCGCAGGCGCACCTTCGAGATCGTGGACGCCGCATTCAACCAGCGCCGCAAGATGCTGCGGCAGGCGCTGTCCGGCCTGTTCGGCAGCTCTGCCGAGGCATCCGCCGTTCTGGAATCCGCCGGCGTCGCCCCCACCGCCCGCGGCGAGGACCTCACGGTCGACGACTACCACCGCGTCGCGCTCGCCGCCGGCTGAGGCCGCCTTCATCGAGCCGGTAATCTGGCGGGATGACCGAGCCGCGAATGCTCCCGCGCACCACCGACCTGCACCGCCCGTACACGGCGGATCCGGAACGCTACAACCGGGTGGGCTACCGCCAGGTCGGCACCTCCGGCCTGTATCTGCCGCCGATCTCGCTGGGTCTGTGGTGGAACTTCGGCGACAACATCCCGCTCGACAACCAGCGCGCCCTGCTGCGTCACGCGTTCGACAGCGGCATCACGCACTTCGACCTGGCCAACAACTACGGCCCGCCGCCCGGTTCTGCCGAGAAGAACTTCGGCCGCATCCTCGCCGAGGACCTGCGCCCGTATCGGGACGAACTGATCATCTCGTCGAAGGCGGGCTGGGACATGTGGCAGGGCCCGTACGGGTACCTCGGCAGCCGCAAGTACATCATCGCCAGCGCCGAGCAGTCCCTGACCCGGATGGGCCTGGACTACGTCGACATCTTCTACTCGCATCGTGTCGACCCCGACACCCCGGTGGAGGAGACCGTCGGTGCCTTGGACGCGCTGGTACGCCAGGGCAAGGCACTCTATGTGGGTATCTCGTCGTACTCCGCGGAGCGCACCGAGGCGGCGATGGCCGTCGCTCGTGAGCTGGGCACGCCGCTGGTCATCCACCAGCCGTCCTACTCGATCCTGAACCGCTGGATCGAGGACGGTCTCACCGACACGCTGCGCAGCGAGGGACTCGGAGCGATCGCGTTCACGCCGCTCGCGCAGGGCCTCCTGACGGGGAAGTACCTCGCCGATGGCACGGCGGAGCGCGCGCAGAAGCGCGGCTCGCTGCCAGATGCTCCGCTCTCCGCCCAGGGACTCACGGTGCTGCGTGAGCTGAACGACGTCGCGCAGCAGCGCGGTCAGAGCCTGGCTCAGATGGCCATCCAGTGGACCCTCCGCGACCCGGTCGTCGCCTCGGCGCTGATCGGTGCCTCGCGTCCGGAGCAGCTCGACGAGAACCTGGCGGCGGTCGACGGCGCCGCATTCAGCGCCGAGGAGCTGGCGCGCATCGACGCCGTCGCGGGCCGCGTCGACGTGAACCTGTGGTCCACGTCCTCGGATCTGTGAGCGCCCGATGAGCTTCGCTGAGCGCTCGGATGCCGTGCACGTGCGCGCCCCGGGAAAGATCAACATCTATCTGGGAGTCGGCGCCCGTCGCGAGGACGGATACCACGCTCTCGCGACCGTCTTCCAGGCGGTCTCGCTGTACGAGGACGTCTACGCGGCACCGGCATCCGACTTCTCGTTGACCGTGTCGGGCGACGTCGACGCGGGCGGCGTGCCGCTCGACGACCGCAACCTCGCGATGCGTGCGGCGAAGCTCGTCGCGCAGGCGGCCGGCGTCGACGAGGGTGTGGCGCTGCACCTGCGCAAGAGCGTGCCGGTCGCCGGCGGCATGGGCGGGGGATCGGCGGATGCCGCAGCCGCACTGGTCGCCTGCGACGCGCTCTGGGGCACTGAGCTGGGCCCGCACGTCCTGCACGACCTGGCATCCCGCCTGGGCGCCGATGTGCCGTTCGCGCTGCACGGCGGGACCGCCGTCGGCACCGGGCGCGGCGAGCAGCTGACTCCGGCACTCGCACCAGGCCGTTTCGACTGGGTGCTGGTGCCCAGCGACGAGGGACTCTCCACTCCGGCGATCTACGGTCGGCTCGACGAGCAGCGCGCGGCCGTCGGCGCCCTCGCCGACGACCCGCCCATGTCCCTCGACGTCCCCGTCGCCGTGCTGCAGGCGCTGCGCGCGGGCGATCCGCTCGCACTGGCGCCCGGCATGATCAACGACCTGGAGTCGGCCGCAGTGGCGGAGCGTCCCGAGCTCGACCACATCCTCGCCGAGGGCGTGCGCGCCGGCGCGCTGACGGGCATCGTCTCGGGTTCGGGCCCGACGATCGCCTTCCTGTGCGCGGGCCCCGAGGCGGCACGCGCCGTGCAGGATGAACTGCTCGCGATCGGCCGGGAGGCCCTGCACGTGCACGGCGCCGTCCCGGGCGCCCGCATCATGTCCTGATCCCGGAGGTGCGCTCTCGCGGCGAGCGCGACATAATGGAGCAGTCCATGTGACCGTGCACATCGAGGAGGACGAGCCATGTCGGCCGATCGTGCGCGCGCACCGAGCATCCGCGATGTGGCGCGTCTGGCCGGCGTCTCCCATCAGACCGTGTCGAGGGTGCTGAACGACCACCACAGCATCAGGCCGGAGACGAAGGCGAAGGTGCTGGACGCGATCGCCGTCCTCGACTACCGTCCCAATCTCGCGGCGCGCGCCCTCGTGACCAGCCGGTCGAACACCCTCGGGATCCTCTCCGCGACGATAGGCGAATTCGGGCCGGCGTCCTCGATCGCCGGCATCGAGGAGGCTGCTCGGGCGGAGGGATACTCGGTGTCCACGCTCAACCTGCCGGCGACGACGCCCGAGGCGATCGGCGCGGCGGTGCGGCAGTTGGTGCGCGAGCACGTCGACGGCATCATCGTCCTGGCTCCGCAGGTGCGGGTCTTCCATGTCCTGAGGGGCATGAACTCGGCCGTGCCGTTCGTGACGCTGCAGACGGCGTCCGGTTTCGACGGGGTGAGTCTGGCCGCGGACCAGGTCGCGGGTGCGCGCCGGGTGACCGAGCATCTGATCGGCCTCGGTCATGTCGACATCCTGCATCTGGCTGGTCCGCAGGACTGGATCGAGGCGGAGTCGCGGATGCGGGGATACCTCGAGGCGCTGCTGGATGCGGACCTGCCCACGATCCCGCCCGTCCGTGGCGACTGGACCGCCGACTTCGGACGGTTCGCGGGCGAGGAGCTCGCGCGGCGGCGGGATTTCACCGCGGTCTTCGCCGCGAACGACCTGATGGCGATCGGGCTCATGCACGGGTTCCGGTCGTCCGGGCTGCGGGTCCCCGAGGACGTCAGCGTCGTCGGCTTCGACGACATCCCCGTCGCCGCGCACGTGTTCCCGACGCTCACGACAGTGCATCAGGACTTCCCTGCTCTGGGCCGTCGCGCCGTGCAGCTGCTGCTGGCCGAGATCCGCGGAGAGGCGCCGCCGCAGTTCGGTCCGCTGGAGTCCGTGCTGCGCGTACGCCAGTCGGCCATCGCCCGCTGAGCGCGACGAGGAATCTCGGCGCTTGACATTCCGTGGAGCGCGTTGCACCATGAGTCTTGCAAATGTGAACGGTCACATTGGGTGACCGCCCTGTATCGAGGAAGATCCGTGAGCACCACAGCAGCAATGCCGGCCGTGTCCGGCCCCATCCTGGAGATGCGCAGCATCACCAAGGAGTTCCCGGGAGTCAAAGCTCTGTCCGACGTCTCGATCACCGTCCGCCCCGGCGAGATCCACGCGATCTGCGGCGAGAACGGCGCCGGCAAGTCGACCCTGATGAAGGTGCTGTCGGGGGTCTACCCGTACGGCTCGTACACCGGCGACATCCTGCTCTACGGTCAGGAGCAGCGGTTCAAGGACATCCCCGCCAGCGAGCAGGCCGGGATCGCGATCATCCACCAGGAGCTGGCGCTCATCCCCGAGCTGTCCGTCACTGAGAACATCTTCCTCGGCAACGAGATCGAGCACGGCGGACGGATCGACTGGACCGCGCAGAAGCAGCGCGCCGTCGAGCTGATGGCACGGGTCGGACTCGACGAGGACCCCGACATCGCGATCAAGCACCTCGGCGTCGGCAAGCAGCAGCTCATCGAGATCGCCAAGGCGCTCAACAAGGACGTGCGGCTGCTCATCCTCGACGAGCCGACCGCCGCGCTCAACGAGAACGACTCGCAGCACCTGCTCGATCTGATCCTCGGGCTGAAGGCCAAGGGGATCACCTCGATCATGATCAGCCACAAGCTCAACGAGATCGAGCGGGTGGCCGACGAGATCACGATCATCCGCGACGGGCGCACGATCGAGACCCTCGACGTCACCAGGGGCGAGATCAACGAGGACCGCATCATCCGCGGGATGGTCGGCCGCTCCCTGGAGAGCCGCTACCCCGACCGCACCCCCGACATCGGCGAGGTCTTCTTCGAGGTGAAGGACTGGTGGGTGCGGCACCCGACGGTGTCCGAGCGCATGGTCGCGAAGGGCTCGAACATCGAGGTGCGGCGCGGCGAGGTGGTCGGCATCGCCGGCCTCATGGGCGCGGGACGCACCGAGCTCGCGATGAGCATCTTCGGCAGGTCGTACGGCATCTACGAGTCCGGCACGATCGTGAAGGACGGTGAGATCGTCGAGCTTTCGGATGTCGCCGCGGCGATCGATCACGGGCTCGCCTACGTCAGCGAGGACCGAAAGGTGCTCGGGCTCAACCTGCTCGACACCATCAAGCGCTCGATCGTCGCGGCGAAGCTGTCGAAGATCGCCACGAGGGGCGTCGTCGACGAGCGGGCCGAGATGGCGGTCGCCGAGAAGTACCGCAAGTCGCTGCGCATCAAGGCCCCGACGGTCGAGGAGGGAGTAGCGAAACTGTCCGGCGGCAACCAGCAGAAGGTCGTGCTGGCGAAGTGGATGTTCACGGATCCCGATCTGCTGATCCTCGACGAACCGACCCGAGGCATCGACGTCGGTGCGAAGTACGAGATCTACTCGATCATCAACGAACTCGCGGCCGCGGGCAAAGGCGTGATCGTCATCTCCAGCGAACTGCCCGAGCTGCTCGGGATCACCGACCGCATCTACACCGTCTTCGAGGGGCGCGTCACGGACTGCGTCCCCTCCGACCAGGCCACTCCGGAGGCGCTCATGCGCAGCATGACCTCCACGAACCAGAAAGCACAGGCATGAGCACCGACACCACCACAGAGCGGGCCGGCTTCCATTTCGGCGACATCCGCAAGATGTTCGGCGGGGGACAGTCCAAGATGCGCCAGTTCGGCATCCTCGGCAGCCTGCTCGTCATCATCGTGCTGTTCCAGATCCTCACCGGAGGGCTCACGCTCTCATCGGGGAATCTGATCAACGTCGTCAACCAGTACTCGTACATCCTGATCCTGGCGATCGGCATGGTGATGGTCATCATCATGGGGCACATCGACCTGTCGGTCGGCTCGGTCGCCGCCGTGGTCGGCATCATCGTCGCCAAGGCCATGGCGGACTGGAATCTGCACTGGGGACTGGCGATCGTCCTCGGTCTGGCCGTCGGCGTCGTCATCGGAGCGGTGCAGGGCACGTGGGTCGCGTACGTCGGCGTCCCCGCGTTCATCGTCACCCTGGCCGGCATGCTGTTCTTCCGCGGGGCGAACCAGTTCATCGGGCAGTCGACCACCGTCGCCGTGCCCAAGCCGTTCACGTTCATCGGCGCGGGGTACCTGCCCGAGCTGCCTGTACCCGTGCCGTTCAACGTGCTGACGATGGTGCTCGCGCTGATCGCCGTCGCCTGGCTGGTCGTGCACGAGGCCCGGATGCGGCGCGCGCAGCGTCAGACCGGATCGGAGATGGCGCCCGCCTGGGTCAGCGCGACCAAGGTCGTGCTGCTGTCCGCCGTGATCCTCATCGCCGGATGGCTGTTCGCCACCGGACGCGAGGGCACGAGTTTCCCGATCTCGGGCGTCATCCTGGTGGCCCTGGTCATCCTGTACTCGTTCATCACCCGCAACACCGTGTTCGGCCGCCACATCTACGCGGTCGGCGGCAACCGCCAGGCGGCACGACTCTCGGGCGTGAAGGATCGCTGGGTCGACTTCTTCGTCATGATGAACATGTCGGTGCTGGCGTCGCTGGCGGGCATGCTCTACGTCGCAAGGGCGACCGCCTCCGGTCCGCAGGACGGCAACGGCTGGGAGCTGGACGCCATCGCCGCGGTCTTCATCGGCGGCGCGGCCGTCTCAGGCGGCATCGGCACCGTGATCGGGTCGATCATCGGCGGCCTGGTGATGGCCTTCCTGAACAACGGCCTGGCGCTGCTCGGCGCCGGTGCCGACGTCGTCGCGATGATCAAGGGAGCCGTTCTCGTGGTGGCCGTCGGCATCGACGTGCTGAACAAGCAGCAGGGCAGGCCGTCGATCACCGGGCTCATCTCCCGCAAGTTCTTCCGAAAGGAGCCGGAGCCCTTCCAATCATCCGCCGCCGGGTCGGCGAGCGGAAAGTAGGGGACCCCGAGCACCGCGGGGTTCACGACAACAGAGAAAGAGATCACATGAAGAAGCTGATTCTCACGGCGACAGCGATCGTCGCCGTTGGCGCATTCGCGCTGACCGGATGCTCCTCCGAGCGCACCGGTGGATCCGATGGCGGATCCGACAGCGGCGACAAGGCCGGTTTCGCCGCGGACGCCACCATCGGCGTCGCACTGCCCGACAAGACCAGCGAGAACTGGGTGCTCGCCGGTGATCTGTTCAAGAGCGGTCTCGAGGACGCCGGGTTCAAGGCGAACGTGCAGTACGCGCCCGCGACCAACACCGTCGCCGAGCAGCAGAACCAGATCCAGGCGATGGTCACCGGTGGCGCCAAGGTCATCATCATCGGCGCGAAGGACGGCAAGCAGCTCGCCACGCAGGTGGAAGCTGCTCGCGAGGCGGGCGCGTACGTGATCGCGTACGACCGTCTGATCGAGAACACCGAGGCCGTCGACTACTACGTGGCGTTCGACAACTTCAAGGTCGGTGAGTTGCAGGGCCAGGCACTGCTCGATGGGCTGGAGGAGCGTGCGGGCCACGAAGCGCCGTACAACATCGAGCTGTTCTCCGGGTCGCCCGACGACGCCAACTCGAAGGTGTTCTTCGATGGCGCCATGAAGGTGCTGCAGCCGAAGATCGATGACGGCACGCTCAAGGTGCTTTCGGGTCAGACCGACATCGCGCAGACGGCGACCGAGGGCTGGAAGGCCGAGAACGCCCAGCGCCGGATGGACTCCATCCTCACCTCGACCTACAGCTCCGCCACCATCGACGGCGTGCTGTCGCCGAACGACACCCTGGCGCGCGCCATCATCACCTCGGTGCAGCAGGCCGGGAAGCCCGTCCCCGTGGTCACCGGCCAGGACTCCGAGGTCGAATCGGTGAAGTCGATCATGGAGGGCGTGCAGTACTCCACGATCAACAAGGACACCACGCTGCTGGTGCAGCAGGCCATCAAGATGGTCGGCCAGCTGCAGAAGGGCGAGGACGTCGACGTCAACGACACCGATCAGTACGACAACGGCGTGAAGGTCGTCCCGGCGTACCTGCTGCCCCCGGTCATCGTCACGAAGGACAACGCCGCCGAGGCGTACAAGAACGTGCCGAGCCTGGAGAAGGTCGTCGAATCCTACGAGTGATCTGCCGACACTCGCCACGCCGAAGCGGGCCGTCCTCGGGCGGCCCGCTTCCGCGTGCGAGCCCGAGTGCGGGGCGAGCGGCTCAGAGCCCGCGCATCCGCGCGTGCAGCGCCCTCACCTCGTCGGCGAACTCCTCGACGGGGCCGGCGACCTCGACGCCGGGCGCCACGGCGCTGATCGGCAGCGGGGAGACCGGACCGGACGGAACGCCCCACTCGGCGAGCCAGCCGACCAGCTGCACCGTGCCGGTGGCGTAGACGATGCGGCCGAGGCCGACCCAGGCGTGCGCGGCCGAGCACATCGGGCAGTGCTCGCCGGAGGTGAAGGTCACCGCGGAGGCGCGCTGCTCCGGTGGGAGGTTCTCGGCCGCCCAGCGCGCGATCTCGAACTCCGGATGCCGGGTGGCGTCGCCCTCCTTCACGCGGTTGCGGTCCTCGAAGAGCACGTTCCCCGCCGCGTCGACGATGAGCGACCCGAACGGCTCGTCGCCGTCGTCCAGCGCCTCGGCGGCGAGGTCGACGCATCGGCGCAGCAGGGCGGACTCGGTCTCAGTGGGGGAGTAGTACGCGGTCATGCTCCGAGCGTAGTCACACCCGCCCGGCACTAGCCTTGTAGGGACATGGCACATCTCCTCGGGGCCGAAGGCCTGCATCTCGAGTACCCCACCCGCGTCGTCTTCGACTCCGTCACGCTCGGCGTGGAGGAGGGCGATCGCATCGGCATCGTGGGTCGCAACGGCGACGGCAAGTCGAGTCTGCTCGGCATGCTCGCAGGTCTCCGCGAACCGGATGCCGGTCGCGTGACGGTCCGCGGCGGGACGACCATCGGCCGCCTCGATCAGGCGGACACCCTCGACGACGCGCTCACGGTGGGCACGGCAGTCGTCGGGGACACCCCGGAGCACGAGTGGGCGGGGGACGCCCGCATCCGCGACGTGATCTCCGGACTCGTGGCCGACCTCGGCTGGGACACCCCGGTCGCCTCGCTCAGCGGCGGACAGCGCCGCCGCGTGTCGCTCGCGACGCTGCTGGCCGGGGACTGGGACGTGCTCTTCCTCGACGAGCCGACGAACCACCTCGACGTCGAGGCCATCACCTGGCTGGCCGGGCACCTCAAGAACCGCTGGGCGAAGAACGCCGGCGCGCTCCTGGTGGTGACCCACGACCGGTGGTTCCTCGACGAGGTCTGCAACGCCACCTGGGAGGTGCACGACCGCATCGTCGAACCGTTCGAGGGCGGCTACGCCGCCTACATCCTGCAGCGCGTGGAGCGCGACCGCATGGCCGCGGCATCCGAGGCGAAGCGCCAGAACCTGGCGCGCAAGGAGCTCGCCTGGCTGCGCCGCGGCGCGCCGGCGCGCACGAGCAAGCCGAAGTTCCGCATCGACGCCGCCAATGAGCTGATCGCCGACGTGCCGCCGATCCGCGATTCCGTGTCGCTGCAGTCGCTCGCCGTCTCGCGGCTGGGCAAGGACGTCGTCGATCTGCTGGATGCCGGGGTCTCCTACCCTTCGTCAGGCTCAGGGACCGCGGCGAAAGAGGTGCTGAAGGACGTCGAGTGGCGCATCGCGCCTGGTGAACGCACCGGCATCCTCGGTGTGAACGGCGCGGGCAAGTCCACGCTGCTCGGCCTCATCTCGGGTACGGTGCAGCCGACCAGCGGACGGGTGAAGCACGGCAAGACCGTGCAGGTGCGCACGCTCACACAGCGTCTCGACGAGCTCGACCAGCACTGGAATGACCCGGTGCGCACCGTGATCAACGGCCTTCGGACCTCGTACACGTTCGGCACCGGCTCGAAGGCGCAGGATCTGACGCCCGGGCAGCTGCTCGAGCGGCTCGGCTTCACCTCCGCGCAGCTGTCGACCCCGGTGAAGGATCTCTCCGGCGGTCAGCAGCGCCGGCTGCAGCTGCTGCTCGTGCTGCTCGACCAGCCCAACGTGCTGATCCTCGACGAGCCGACGAACGACATGGACACGGACATGCTCGCCGCGATCGAGGACCTCCTCGACTCGTGGCCGGGCACCCTGCTCGTCGTCAGTCACGACCGGTACTTCCTGGAACGGGTCACCGACCAGCAGTACGCCATCCTCGACAGGCACCTCCGGCACCTCCCGGGCGGCGTGGACGAGTACCTGCGGCTGCGCGCCGCGCAGGGGCGGGCGGATGCCTCGGCCCCGGCCGCCCCCGCCGCAGCGACTGCCCCGGGGCTCGACGGTGCCGCCCGCCGCACTGCCGAGAAGGAGCTCGCCGCCCTCGAGCGCAAGATGCAGAAGCTGAACGGCGACATCGACAGGGCCAAGCACGCCCTCGCCGATCACGACCAGTCCGACTACGCCGGTCTCGGCGAGAAGATGAAGGCCATCCAGGCACAGCAGGACGAGGTGGAGGAGCTCGAGCTGCGCTGGTTCGAGCTCACGGAGCAGCTCGGCTGAGCGCCCTCACGAGGTCTGGGCCGCGTACGCGATCAGCAGCATCGTCACGAGGAATCCGCAGAGGTAGTTGATCCACAGGAACCGCCGCCAGCCCCGATTCGCGTTTGCCGAGTCCTGGTCGCTCACGCCGGCGTACGGCGCAGCGGCGAGAAGGTAGGGAACGGCGAGCACCGCGGCCAGCGCGCCTGGCCATCCGGTCATGAGCATCAGGAGCCCCGCGGCGGTCCAGCAGGCGAGCGCGAAGCGCACCGTGCGCGCGGCACCGAGCACGGTGCCGATGGAGGCGATGCCGGCTTCCCGGTCGGGAACGATGTCCTGCACGGCCCCGAAGGCGTGACTGGCCATGCCCCAGAGGAAGAACGCACTGAGGACGGCGACGAGACCCCACGTGAAGTCGCCGCCGGCGAGCACCACGCCGTAGACGGCAGGGCTCACGAAATGCGTGCTGGACGTCGCGGAGTCGAGGCCCGGCACCTCCTTGAACCGCAGCGGCGGCGCGGAGTAGGCCACGACGGCGAAGAGACTGACCGCGAGGACGAGCCAGGAGAGCGGCGATCCCATCGCGACGAGCGCGACGACGAACGGCAGGCACAGCACCGCGGAGGCGATCAGGACGCCCCGGTGCCGCGACGCCGGAAGCAGCGCTCCTTCCACCCCGCCCTTGCGGGGGTTGGCGAGATCCGATTCGTGGTCGAAGACGTCATTGATGCCGTACATCGCGAGGTTGTAGGGCACGAGGAAGAACAGCGTCCCGATGATCAGCGCCGCGTCCAGCTCCCGCGCCGTGAGGAGGTAGGCGGCGGCGAACGGGTAGCCGGTGTTGATCCAGCTGAGCGGGCGGGAGACGGCGAACAGGTCACGGATCATCGTGCCTCCTCAATGCTCCCCAGAGGGCGGGGAGCAGGATCACGGCGGCCAAGGGATAGGCGAAGTCCTCGATCGGCGCCGCGCCGAGCGTCAGCCCCGAGACCCGCTGGTCCTCGGCGTAGGCGAACAGGCCGGCGGCGATCATCAGATTGTCGAAGACGGCGGTGAGGGCGACGAGTGCCGCGGCGGTGATCGCCAGTGCCGCGACCGACAGCACACGCCGACGGCGGGTGGTAACGGCGACCGCTGCCGCCGCAGCGAGGAAACCCGCGCAGAGCAGAAGGTAGGTCATCGCGGGCTCCGCCGGTGATCGAAGACGCGCTGGATGCCGCAGGCGAGGGTCATCGTCAGCTGGCAGAGGAACAGGAGGAAGAGCGGCTCCTCCAGAGGCAGCTCGGGCGCCAGGAGGACGCCTGTCGAGTAGGGGTTCTCGCCGCGGAAGAAGATCCCCAGCGCGATGCCTGCGGCGTCCCAGAGCAGGAGGAAGGCGACGCCGATGCCGAGGACGATCGCCGCGCGAACCGGATCGCGTCCGAGGAAGAGCCGGTGCCGCAGGTCGACCACCACCGCACCGGCGAGCGAGACCAGCAGCAGCACGAGGTAGAGCGCGTTCACAGCGGCTCCGGGAGCGGGGCCGCCGTGCGGTCGCCGCGCAGCCGCTTGAGCACCAGCTCGGCACTGATCAGGCACATCGGCAGCCCGATGCCCGGAATGGTCGAAGCTCCCGCGAGCAGCAGCCCCTTGACCCGAGGGGAGGCGTTCCTGCCTCGGAGCACGGCACTCTGACGCAGCGTGTGAGCCGGGCCGAGCGCCCCGCCTCGCCAGGCGCCGAACTCGCGTTCGAAATCGGCCGGGCCGACGCTGCGCCGCACGACGACGCGCTCACGGAGATCGGGGATCCCGCACCACGCGGCGATCTGGTCGATGGCGGAGTCGACCGCACGTTCCACGGCCGGTGATCCCGCTCCGTCGATGCCTCCGGCGCCGAGGGCGGGATCCGCGGGCACGGGCACCAGGACGAAGAGGTTCTCGTGCCCGGAAGGGGCCACATCGTCAGAAGCGCTGGGACGGCAGACGTACAGCGACGCCGGGTCGGGCACGCGCGGACGATCTCCGTAGATCGCGTCGAATCCGGCCTCCCAGCCGTCCGCGAACAGCAGGGTGTGGTGGGCGAGCTGCGGCAGCTCCCCCCGGACGCCGAGCATCGCGAGCACGGCGCCGGGTCCTGGGTCGCGACGGCGCCACCAGCGCTCGGATCGGCTCCGATGCTCGGGAGCGAGCAGCTCCCGCTCCGTCACGCGGAGATCGGCCGTGGACACGACGACGTCCGCTGGGAGCACCTCGACGCCGTCGGCCGACTCGACCTCCACGCCGGTCGCGGAGCCGTCCTCCACGAGGATCCGCCTTGCCCGCGTCCCGGTCCTCAGCGTCGCTCCGCGTCCGGCAGCGAGTGCGGCGATCGCGTCGATCACCGCGCCGAGACCGCCGCGCGGGTAGAGCACGCCCTGTCCGATGTCGAGGTGGCTCATCAAGTGGTACATGCTCGGCGCCTGTGCCGGGGAGGTGCCCAGGAAGACGGCGGGATACCCCAGGATGCGCTGCACGCGGGGATCTGGCGAACTGCGCCGGATCATCCGGTCCAGGGGCTCCCCGAGAAGCCGGGCGAGCCGGGGGAGGCGACGGAGGAGTGCGGGGTCCAGGAAGGGACGGAAGGACTCGTAGCTGCTGTAGAGGAACGACGACGTGGCCAGGGAGTACGTCTCCGCGGCCGATGACATGTACTCGGAGAGCCGTTTCCCGGATGGCGGATCCAAGGCGGTCAGCGCGGCCAGCGCATCGTCAGCCGGAAGGTCGAAGGGCGTGGGATCCCCCTCGAAGTACACGCGATACGCGGGATCGAGGCGGACCAGGTCCAGCTGCTCCGCGGCGGACGTGCCGAGCAGGCGGAAGAAGTGGTCGAACACCTCGGGCATGAGGTACCACGACGGACCGGTGTCGAAGACGAACCCCTCGGCCGCCCAGCGACCGGCTCTTCCGCCGAGCTCATCCCGTGCCTCGACCAGGGTCACCTCCAGTCCCTCGTCGGCCAGCAGCGCTGCGGTGGCGAGTCCGGCGATGCCTCCGCCGATGACCACGGCGCGCTCCGCCGCCCTCACCCTCGCACCTGCCCGAGCGCCGCCCCCGACACCAGTCGCAGCTTCACGCCCATCGGCACGGACACGCGCTCGCGTCTCAGCTGATCGACCGGCGTGGTCCTGAGCTGTTCGTTGAGCCGTCCGAAGAGTGCGGCGGCTGCTGCCGTGGCGCGGCGGGAGCGCGGCGGGAGACGGCGGATGGCGGACCGCGCCGCGGCGAGGTCCTCGGCGATCTCGTCGACCAGGGCGATCTTGTCCACCTCGGCGAGCACGCCCGCGCGGGTCCCGGGGATGTACTGGCGGCCGAGCGTGTCGACGTCCTCGGCGAGGTCGCGCAGGAAGTTCACCTTCTGGAAGGCTGCACCGAGCCTGCGGGCGCCCTCCTCCAGATGCTCGTCGATCGTGACACCGGGTGCCTCACGCGCGAAGACGCGCAGGCACATGGATCCGACGACCTCGGCGGATCCGTGCACGTAGCGCCGGAACGTCTCGCGGTCCAGGGTGAACGGATCGAGGTCCATCCGCATCGACGCGAAGAAGGGTCGCAGCAGTTCTGCGTCGATCCCCGTCTGACGCGCGGTGACCGCGAACGCGTGCACGACGACGTTCGCGCTGAAGCCGCGAGAGAGTGCTGCGAGCGTCTCCTGCTCGAGATCGTCGAGGATCCGGCGGGTCATGGCCGTGTCGAGACCGGCCTCGGCGGCGGGACCGTCGACGATCTCGTCGGCGATGCGGACCAGCCCGTAGACATCGGCGATGCCCTGACGGACACCCCGGGGGAGGAGGCGGCTGGCCATCCCGAACGACGTCGAATAGGAGCGGATGATGCGCAGAGACGACGACCGCGCGGTGGTCGTGTACAGGGTGAGACCCTCGGGTCTGGTCATGACTGGCGCTCCGCGCACATCGTGGCGATGTCGGACAGGGCGTCCTGCAGCGCAACGGGCACCGGGGCGAGGTCGATCTCGCGCCGTGTCCTGTCGAGCCCCTCGGTGACGGCCGCCTGCATCCGATCGGCGGCGCCCGAGGCGATGAGCGCGTCGCGCAGCCGGGCGGCGTCGGTCTCGTCGAGGGGGACACGGCCGAAGAGATGTCGTACCTCGTGCCACTCCGGCGTCTGCTCGGCGTAGGCGATCAGCAGTGTGCGCTTGCCCTCACGAAGATCGCCTGTGATCGACTTGCCGGTGCGTGACTCGGCTCCGAAGACTCCGAGGACGTCGTCGCGCAGCTGGTAGAGGACGCCGAGTTCGCTGCCGATCCGCTGCAGGGCCGCTACCGCGTCGGAGCCCGCTCCGGCGATGATCGCGCCGGCGCGAAGCGGGGCGGCGCAGGAGTACGTCGCCGTCTTCTGCGCCATCGTGAGGATGATGTCGGCGGATGACGGCGAGGTCATTCCTCGTGCCGCGCCCACGTCCGCGTGCTCCCCGGCGACGGCGTCGAAGAGCGCATCGTCGATCGTGCGGTGCATCTCGACGGCGATCGTGCCGGGCAGCTCGGACACGAGCGCATGCGCGCCACTGATGAGGAGGTCGCCGGCGAGCATCGCCGACGCCGTACCCCAGGCGGTGGCGTCCTCGAGAGGGCGACCGGCGTCGATCGCGTCCGAGGTGAAGAGCCCGGCCAGGTTCGGCCGGCCCCGGCGGATCAGATCGCCGTCCAGGACGTCGTCGTGCAGCAGGAGCGCCGTGTGCAGCAGCTCGAAGGCGGCACCGGCGGTCTCGGCCGAGCGGCGGTCACCGCCGCCGAGATGATCATGGGCCAGCAGCACCAGCCGCGACCGCAGGCGCTTGCCGCCGTCAGCCGCATCCGCGATACGCCGCCAGAGCAGGGCGTGCCCCGCGTTCCGCCTCTGAGCGTCCTCGGCGCGCACGGCGAAGAAGCGACGGATCCTCTCCTCCACGCCCGTGGTGATCTCAGGGGGCGTGGTTCTCATGCTGCGGTCCTCTGCCAGGCGCTCGCGCGGATCTCGCCGCGCGAACCGGACAGTTCCTCCGCCTGGCTCACCAGCCATGGGCTGAACGCCCAGGGGGCGGCGCGGAGGGCTGCTGCGAGATCGGCGGGTTCCACCCAGCGCAGCTCCATCGCCTCCGAGGGGACCGGAGAGGGAGCGTTCGTCGCACGAGCGGTGTACACCGGGCACACCTCGTTCTCCACCGTTCCCGAGGCGTCCACGGCGCGATAGCGGAAGTCCGGGAGCTCCAACCGGATGTCGGCGAGTTCCAGGCGGAGCTCCTCACGTGCACGGCGGATGACGGCGTCGGGGATCGGCTCGAAGGGCTCGGGATGCCCGCAGAAGGCGTTGGTCCAGGTGCCCGGCCAGGTGCGCTTGCCCAGCGCCCGCCGGGTGAGCAGCACCCGGCCGTCGTCGTCGAGGACGTGACAGGAGAAGGCGAGATGAAGCGGCGTGCTGGTGGTGTGCACCTCGTGCTTGGCCGCGACGCCACGGGGCGTGCCGTCGTCGTTGAGCAGCACGACACGTTCCGCGAGGATGGTCATATCTCTCTCCTGTCTATTTACTAGCCAAGCTAGCTTTATCTCGAAGTATATAGCCTCGGTGAGCTAAAGTCATGGACATGGCGAAGCCGATCCCGCCCAGACCTGCGCCGGTCGTGCTGCACGACCCCCGCCGTCTGGATCCGGACGAGGAGATCGTGCACCGCTCGCACCTCACTGATGACGAACTCGCGCAGGTCGTGGGAGTGCTCGATGCGATGCACCGATGGCGAGAGGCCGAGCGCGCCATGAGCGAGGAATCGCAGCGGTACATGAAGCTCGGCGAGACCGACATGCGTGCCCTCCGGCTGCTGATCGCCGCCCAGCGGCAGGAGGCCGTGGTGACGCCCGGTGACCTCGCCGCTCATCTGGGGGTGTCCACGGCGTCGGTGACGAAGCTGCTCGACCGCCTGGAGAAGGGCGGGCACATCCGCCGCCGGCCGCATCCGACGGATCGGCGCAGGCTCGCCATCGAGGTGACGGCGCGGACGCGCCGGGCAGCGAGGGAGAGCGTCGGACGCTCCCACGCCCGTCGCTTCGATGTGGTCGCCGCTCTGTCCGCCGAGCAGCGCGCCGTCGTCGCAGGATTCTTCGACGACCTCGCCGCCACCGCCGATCCGGAGGGCGAGCGGCGGCATCGGTGACGGGCTGCGCCGTGAGGGAGGCGGGAATACTCTGAGCGTGACGACGCTTGGCCCACTCAGCGGACCCGCTGCGGCGAGGCCCGGACGTTATCGCCATCGGGAGGCGTCATGGAAGGTCTCGAGGTCACGGTCCTGCTCGGCGCGACCATCGTCGTCGGCGCGATCATCGCGCCGCGGATGCGGCTCGCGCTCCCGCTCGTGCTCGTCGTGCTCGGCCTGCTGCTCGGCTTCGTACCCGCGCTCCGAGAGATCCAGCTGCCACCCGAGACGGTGCTGCTGCTGTTCCTGCCGGTCATGCTGTTCTGGGAGAGCCTGACCACATCGCTGCGCTCGATCCGCCGTGACTTCCGCTACATCCTTCCGATGAGCACCGTGCTCGTCGTCGCCAGCGCGTTCGCCGTGGCCGGTGTCGCGGTGCTGTTCGGACTGCCCTGGGAGGCAGCGCTGATCCTCGGCGCCGCCGTCGCCCCGCCGGATGCCACGGCCGTGGCCGCCCTGGGACGCCTCCTGCCTCGACGGATGTTCATGAAGCTCAAGGCGGAGAGCCTCACCAACGACGGCACCGCGCTGGTGCTCTACGCCATCGCCGTGTCGCTCGCCATGGGGGCGCAGATCACGCCGCTGTCGGTGACCTGGATGGTCGTGGTGTCCTATGTCGGCGGGATCGCCGCAGGCGTCGCTGTCGCCGGCATCGGCTATCTGGTGCTGCGCCGGATGACGTCGACGATCGTGATCAACGTCACACTGCTGCTCCTGCCGTTCACCGCCTTCCTGGTCGCCGAGCTCGTCGAGGCGTCTGGCGTGCTGGCCGTGGTCGTCGCCGGCCTGATCGTCGCCGCTGTCGCGCCGCGGATGACCACGGCTGCGTCGCGCCGGCAGGCCGATGCCGCCTGGCCGTTCGGCGTGTACCTGCTCAACGGCGCGCTCTTCGTGCTGATCGGCATCGAGGTGCAGTACGTCGTGCATGAGATCTCGGCGGCGATGATCGGATGGCTGGTGCTGGTGACCCTCGCGGTGTGGCTGGTGCTGCTGGCCGTGCGGCTGCTGTTCCAGCTGCTCACTGCGCCGTTCAGCAGGCATGGGTCGACCCTTCCTCCGCGCACGAGGGCGCGAGCGTGGATCGTCAGCACCGTCGCCGGAATGCGCGGTGCCGTGTCGCTGGCGATCGCGCTGTCGGTGCCGATCGCCACGGGCGCGGGTGATGCCGTCGAAGGGCGGGACTCCGTCATCTTCGTCACCGCCGGCGTCATCCTGCTCAGCCTCCTGGTGCAGGGGCCGCTGCTGCCAGCGATCGTGCGCTGGGCGAAGATCCCTGTCGACCACGCGGAGGACGAGGAGTACGAGATGGCGGAGCGTGCCATCTCGGGGGCGGCGCTCGCCGCACTGGACGAGCTCGCCGCGGAGCACGGTGTCAGCGAGGAGGTGCGCGACCGCGCCCGCCGCGAGGGCTACGAGGCCCTCGAACTGGCCAACGCCCGCACCCTGGAGCGCGAGCGCAGCCTCATCGACGCCGAGGTCGGCGCCATGGAGGCCATGCTCGACGAGCCGGACCCGCTGGCGCTCGAGTCCGCGGTCGACCCGGCGACCGCAGGATCCGCCGCGCCGCTGAAGATGCTCGCCGTGTCGACCGATGTCGACGTGCTGCAGCGCTCGCCGCTGGTGCGCCACGACGAGGCCACCCGCCTCAAGCTCGCACTGATCGAGCGCAAACGCGTCGTGCTGCACGGGCTGCGCCGGTCCGGTACGGTCGACGACCTGGTCGTGCGCCGCATCGCCGCGCGGATGGACCTCGAGGAGGTGCGGCTGCGCGGTATCGAGGAGTTCGGCTGACACCTCGCTGTGACGCCGTGTGACGGGCTGACTCGGGCGACACCGGATGCCGCACGTACGGTGATCGAGTCCCCCAAGAGAGGAACCCGACCACCATGTCTCGACGCATCACGTCCGTCATCGCCGCTGCCGCGGCAGCCACCGCACTCGTCGTCAGCCTCGCCGGCTGCGCCTCAAAGCCCGCCGCCGACGGCTCGTCGGATTCCGCCGACAAGGTGGTCAAGGTCGGCGTCGTCGACAAGAGCACCGCCCAGTGGCCGGCATTCGTCGAAGCCGCGAAGAAGGAGGGCATCACTGTCGAGCTGGTCGACTTCGCCTCTTACGAGCAGCCCAACCCCGCTCTCGCCGAGGGCGAGCTCGACCTGAACCAGTTCCAGCACATCGTCTACCTGGCCGACTACAACGTCTCCTCGGGCAAGGACCTCGTGCCGATCGGCGCGACGGCGATCTACCCGCTTGCGCTGTACTCCTCGAAGTACGACGACGTGAAGGACATCCAGAAGGGCGAGACCGTCGCCGTTCCGGATGACGCCTCGAACCAGGCTCGCGCCCTCCTCGTGCTGCAGTCCGCCGGCCTCATCGAGCTGAAGAGCGGAGGCACCACGTTCTCCGACCTTGCCGACATCGACAAGGACAAGTCCAAGGTCGAGGTCACGGCGCTCGAGGCCGCGCTCATCCCGCAGTCGCTGCCCGATGTCGCCGCCGCGATCATCAACAACGACTTCGTCGATCAGGCAGGTCTGAAGTTCTCCGACGCGATCGCACAGGACGACCCCACGGATCCGAACGCGCTCCCGTACGTCAACATCTTCGCGGCACGTGCCGAGGACAAGGACAACAAGACCTACCTCAAGCTCGTCGACATCTTCCAGAACGACCCCGGCGTGCAGAAGGGCCTGCAGGAGGCATCCGGCGACACCGCCGTGGCGCTGAAGACTCCTGTCGCCGACCTCGAGGACGCGCTGAAGAAGGTCCAGAAGGACACCGAGGCTGCCAAGGAAAGCGACTGATCGAAGACTGCGAGACAATCGGGCGGTGCGCCTTCGCGCCGCCCGATTCCGCCGTTCACAGGAAGAACCCCCGACAATGGCCATCGTGACCCTGTCCGACGTCACGAAGACGTATCCGCCCGCCGACAAGAACAGCGCCGCCGTCACAGCGGTCGATGACGTGACACTCGACATCGAGAAGGGCGACGTCTTCGGCATCATCGGCTACTCCGGAGCTGGCAAGTCGACGCTCGTGCGCCTCATCAACGCCCTCGAACCGGCGTCGTCCGGGTCGATCACCATCGACGGCACTGACATCACGCGCCTCTCCGAGCGCGAGCTGCGCCGCGTGCGCAGCGGCATCGGGATGATCTTCCAGCAGTTCAACCTGTTCTCCTCGAAGAACGTCAAGGCCAACATCGCCTATCCGCTGAGGCTGGCCGGCTGGAAGAAGTCCGAGATCGACGCCCGCGTCACCGAGCTCCTCGCCTTCGTCGGGCTCTCCGACAAGGCCAAGGCCTACCCGGAGCAGCTCTCCGGAGGTCAGAAGCAGCGCGTCGGCATCGCCCGCGCGCTCGCCACCGGCCCGGACATCCTGCTCGCCGACGAGGCGACCAGCGCGCTCGACCCGCAGACCACCCATGAGGTCCTTGAGCTGCTCAAGCGCGTGAACGAGGAGCAGGGCGTCACGATCGTCGTCATCACGCACGAGATGGACGTCATCCAGACCATCGCGACCAAGGTCGCCGTCATGGAGGGCGGCCGCGTCATCGAGCAGGGCGATGTGTTCGATGTGTTCTCGAACCCGCAGAACCCGGCTTCCCAGCGCTTCGTCGGCACCGTCATCAAGGGCATCCCGTCGCCGGCCGAGGCGGCATCGCTGCGCGAACGGCACGAAGGACGTCTGGTGACGTTCTCGTTCCGGGACGGTGATTCCTCGCAGGCGCAGGTCTTCCTCGACCTCGCGAATGCCGGGCTCGGCTTCGAGCTGGTCTACGGCGGCATCAACGACATCCGCGGTCGCGCGTTCGGGCATCTCACGCTCGCGATCAGAGGAGCGGATGCCGCGGTGGACGCGGCTCTGCAGACGATCGGCGCCCATGCGCAGGTCACCGAGCTCGAAGGCGAGGTGCGCTGATGGACAGGCTCAACGAGCTGTGGCCCGAACTCTGGCAGGCGGCCCTCGAGACGCTCTACATGGCGACCTTCGCCCTCATCATGGCGGGCGTGCTGGGGACTTTCATCGGCATCGCCCTGTACCTCACCCGTCGTGGCGGCCTGCTGCCGAACCGGGTGATCAATTTCATCCTCGAGTTGTTCGTGAACTTCTTCAGGCCCATTCCGTTCCTGATCTTCATCGCGGTCGCACAGCCGCTCACCAGGGCCATCGTCGGCGTCGGCATCGGCACCACGGCCGGAGCCTTCGCGATCGGTCTCGCGGCGTCGTTCGCCATCGGACGGATCGTGGAGCAGCATCTCGTCTCGGTGTCACCTGGTGTGATCGAGGCGGCGCGCGCAATGGGCGCGGGGCCGTGGCGCATCCTGTTCACGGTCGTGATCCCCGAATCGCTCGGGCCACTGATCCTCGGCTACACGTTCGTCGTCGTCGCGCTGATCGACATGACCGCGATGGCCGGGGCAGTAGGCGGTGGCGGGCTCGGCGCGTTCGCCCTGACCTACGGCTTCCGGCGCTTCGAGCCGATCGTGATGTGGGCGGCGATCATCCTCATCGTCGTGTTCGTGCATCTGGTGCAGCTGCTCGGCACGAAACTGGCCCGCAAGGTCATGCGGCGCTGAGCGGTCCCTCGGGGTTCACATAGCCGCGTCGCGTAGCGTGCTGTGACATGAACGTGGTCGACGTCATCGCCGTCGTGCTGCTGATCGTCGCGCTCCTGAGCGGCATCCGCGCCGGCCTGTTCGCCGTACTCGGGATGCTCTGCGGCCTCATCGCGGGCGGTCTCGCCGCACCCTGGGTGCTGCCGTGGGTGTCCGGGCTGACGGCGACGAGCGAGTGGCACGGGTTCTCCGTCGTCGGGAGTGCGATCCTGCTCCTCGCGATCGGGGCGAGCATCGGCGCCGGGATCGGCAGCCTGTTCGGGCACGGCGCCGACAAGCTCAAGCTGCGCGGCATCGAGCGCCTGCTCGGCGGCGTACTCGCGGTCGTCACCGCGGCGCTCGCGCTCACCCTCACCGGGGCGGGCATCGCCGCAGCGGGCATCCCGGTCGTCTCGGCCTCGGTAGCCTCCTCCACTGTCCTCCGGACGATCCAGGACAGTACTCCGCCGCCGGTCGCCGAGGCGATGGCGCGGCTGCACTCCGCCGTGCTCGGCGACACGACCCTGCCCACGATCGACGGTCTCCTCGACGAGAGCGACCTGGCGAACGCCCCGGATCCCGGCGAGATCGACACCGACGACCCCGCGCTCGCGGCGGCCGCGCGATCGGTGGCCAAGGTCTCCGGCATGGCGCCGGCGTGCGGTGTGGTCTCCAGCGGTTCCGGATTCGTCGTCGCCGACGACCTGATCGTCACGAACGCGCACGTCGTCGCCGGCGTCGACGCGCCGATCGTCGAGCTGCCGGGGGAGCCCGCGCGGGACGGGCGCGTGGTGTACTTCGATCCCGTGGACGACCTCGCCGTGGTCGCAGCCGATGTGCGCGCCGACCCGCTGCCGCTGGCGGACACGCTGCAGGCCGGCGACGGCGGCGTGGTGCAGGGCTACCCGCACGGAGGCCCGTTCCGCACCGTCCCCGCCGGTGTCATCCGCGCGGGCGCGCTGCTGATCGACGATATCTACGGCACGAGCACCGCGGAGCGATCGGTGTACACGCTGCAGGCCGACGTGCAGCCCGGGAACTCCGGCGGTCCGCTGCTCACCCAGAGCGGCGCCGTCGCGGGGGTCGTCTTCGCCCGCGACGAGGTGCAGCCCCAGGTCGGCTACGCGATGACGAACGCGGAGCTGCTTCCCGTGCTCGCCCGCCTCGATCCCGCGGCGCGCGCGGTGTCCACCGGCAGCTGCCGCACCTGAGAACCGCTACGGACGCTCCTGCAGCGTCCTGCGCGTGACGAACTCGCGCGGCGCCCCGCTGAGCGGGTCCACGAACCGCAGCTCGCGCGCCAGAAGCTGCAGCGGCCTGGCGAAGTCGTCGGGCGCCTCCGGCAGCAGATCGGGGTAGAACCCGTCGTTCAGAATGCCGGCCCCGAGGGCGGACAGATGCACGCGCAGCTGGTGCATCTTGCCGCTGTGCGGGCGCAGCAGCGTGTGCACGACGCGGTCGTCGAAGTCGATCAGCTCGATCAGCGTCTCGGAGTTCGGCTCGCGATCCGGATCCACCCGCACGCACACGTGCGCACGCAGCTTCTCGATGTGGTTGCGGTGCACGATCGGGAAGCGGATGCCGGCGAGCGCCGGCTCTGCGGCATCCCAGTCCGTCGGCAGCGCAGAGACTGCCTCGTAGACCTTCTCGACCGTCCGCTTCTCGAAGAGCAGCTGATAGGCGCCCCGGGTCTCGGGGCGCGTCGAGAACATCAGCAGGCCGGCGGTGGCGCGGTCGAGCCGGTGGATCGGCGTGAGATCGGGGTTTCCCAGCAGATTGCGCAGGCGCACGAGTGCGGAGTTCTGCAGGTACTTGCCACCGGGGGTCGTCGGCAGGAAGTGCGGCTTGTCGACGACGACGAGGTCGCGGTCCTGGTGCAGGATCTCGACCTCGAACGGGATGTCGCGCTCCTGGGGAGGCTCCCGGTAGTACCAGACGAACTCCTCGGCGCCCAGGGGAGTGTCGCGTGCGAGCGAGGATCCGTCGAACGCGACGATCTCACCGCGATCGAACCGCCGCAGCAGCCGCTCCGGGTCGAGGTGCGAGAACCGCTCCGCCATGTACTGCGAGACCGTGCCCCAGGGCCCCTCCAGCGGCACATGGAGCCTGGTGGCACCCACCCCGTCGCGCACCGGGAGCGGTGAAGCCATCGCCATCAGCGCGCGCCCGCGGCGAGCCAGGCGTCGAACGACGTCGGCGCGATCCGCGCACCGGCGGGCGGCAGCAGCACCTCGCCGGAGAACTCCAGTCCGAGCGCGGCGCCGGCCCAGGACGCGCGGATCGCACGATCCGCACCGCGGGCCGCGAAGGTGCGCCGCGCCATGTCCACCGCATCCTCGGTGCGGGGACCGGCGACGACGACCCCGGCTGGCTCCGGCGCTCCGAGAGCCGCCTCGACGAGGACGGATGCCACATCGGCGGGAGCGATCGGCTGCAGCAGCAGCGGCGGAACGACGGCCTCGCCGCCGGACACCGCGCGCTCGGCGATCATCGCGGGGAAATCGTGGAACTGCGTCGCGCGCACGATCGTGTGGGGGACGGCGCCGGCGCGGACGGTGCGCTCCTGCGCCCGCTTGCCGAAGTAGTGCGGTCCGCCCCGGACGGCGTCGATGGCGGCGATCGACAGCGCGACGTGGTGCCCGACACCCGCCGCGAGCTCTGCGACGAGCTGGTTCTCCGACGCCGCCGTGTAGACGCGCTCGGCGTCGGCAGCGTCGGCGGCTGCGGGGTTCGAGGCGTCGATGAGCGCCTCGACGCCGGTGAGCCGCTGCGCCAGACCGGCGCCGCTCAGCAGATCGACGCCCTCGCCCCGGCTCAGTGAGACCGCCTCATGGCCGCTCTGTGCGAGCAGCGCAACCACCAGTCGTCCGATTCGTCCGGTCCCGCCGGCCACCGCGATGCGCATGATTCCCTGTCTCCGTCCGTCGTCTCTCCGGCGCCCGTTCAGACGTCGAAGCTCAGGCTCAGCTTGCGCAGCAGCCCGGCCAGTCGT
This sequence comes from Microbacterium sp. MAH-37, assembly GCF_009758255.1. Taxonomy (GTDB): domain Bacteria; phylum Actinomycetota; class Actinomycetes; order Actinomycetales; family Microbacteriaceae; genus Microbacterium. Next base: position 128,723 of record NZ_WSEN01000003.1, on the reverse strand, counting down.
TCGCGTTCGGCGCGGGGGAGCGCCGCCAGCAAGGTCGCTTCTGCGTCGACGAGTCGGGTGATCGCGGCGTCCACCCGCACCCTGCCGTCGTCGGTGAGGGTCACGAGCACACTACGGCCGTCACCCGGGTCGGCCTCGCGGCGCACCAGACGACGGCCGACGAGCCGGTCGATCCTGTTCGTCATGGTGCCGCTGGAGACCAGGGTCTGCTGCAACAGCTGCTTCGGCGAGAGCTGGAACGGCGCGCCGGCACGGCGCAGCGCCGAGAGCACATCCCACTCCCACGACTCCAGGTCGCTGCGGTGGAACACGTCGCGCCGGGCGCGATCGAGGTGCCGGGAGAGGCGGTCCACGCGCGACAGCACCTCGAGCGGCGAGAAGTCGAGATCGGGACGCTGTGTCGTCCACGCCGCGACGATCCGGTCGACCTCGTCGCTCGCCCGCTGCTCGCCGATGCTCATCCGTCCATTATCGCGGCAGGTCGAGGGCCGGCGGTTCCCCGGCGCGGGGTGCGGCTGAGAGCCGCATCGTGAAGAACAGGCTGTGAGGATCGTCGGCGTACGAGCCGAAGGGTTCGCACTCGTCGAAGCCGGCCTTCGCGTAGAGCCGATGCGCGGACCAGAAGTAGTCGCTCGCGCCGGTCTCCAGCGACAGCCGCTGCACGCCACGCGCACGTGCATCGTCGATCAGCGCGCGGAGCATCGTCGTTCCCACACCGCGGCCCCGGGCAAGGGGAGCCGTGCGCATCGACTTGAGCTCCTCGTGGCCGGGTTCCAGCGGGATCAGAGCCCCGGTGCCGACGAGTTCGTCGGCCACGGTCGCGGAGAACAGGCGGACTGTCGACGAGAACAGCTGGGACCCGGCCAGCGCGTGTCTGCTCTCCGCAGGCGCGGTCGGCGCCAGGTCGCGCAGATGATCAGCGAGGAAGCGCTCCAGAGCGGGGGTCGGCGCGTGCACACGGGTGATTCGGATCATCATGGTTCCACGGTGGCCCACGCCCGTTACGGTGACGTTGCGGGTGGGTTCCGCGCCCGTCACGCGCAGCGACGCATGGCAGACTTGACGGGCGGCCCGCTCCGGTCGGCCGCGGTCCGCCGTGGTGTAATGGCAGCACGACAGCCTTTGGAGCTGTGAGGTTCAGGTTCGAGTCCTGGCGGCGGAGCATGACGCAGAACAATCTCGCCATCGTCGTCCTCGCTGCGGGACAGGGCACCCGCATGAAGTCCAAGCGGCCCAAGGTGCTGCACGAGATCGGCGGTCGCCCGCTGGTCGGACACGTGCTCACCCAGGCCGCGGCGCTGGACGCCTCGTACGTCGAGGTCGTCGTGCGGCACGAGCGCGACCAGGTCGTGTCGGCGCTCTCGGCGCAGTACCCCGGAGCCGTGATCGTCGACCAGGACGAGATCCCGGGAACAGGACGTGCCGTGCAGGTCGCGCTGGACGCGCTGCCCGCCGACTTCGACGGCGACGTGCTCGTGCTCTCCGGCGATGTTCCCCTGCTCGAGGCAGACACGCTGCGCGCCCTCATCGACGGCCACCGCGCGGCATCCGCCGCCGCTACTCTGCTGAGCGCCGTCCTCGACGACCCGACCGGCTACGGCCGCATCATCCGCGACACCGCGGGTGGCGTGCAGCGCATCGTCGAGCAGAAGGACGCGGATGCCGCAGAGGCGGCCGTGCATGAGATCAACGCCGGCGTCTACGTGTTCCGCGCTCCGCAGCTGCGCACGCACCTGGCAAGGATCACGCAGGACAACGCCCAGGGCGAGCTGTACCTCACCGACGTGATCGGGCTGCTGCGCGAGGCATCCGAGCCGGTGGCCGCCGAGATCGCCGCGGACGCCGCCTCCACCTTCGGCATCAACGATCGCATCCAGCTCGCCGAGGCGGGCAAGGTGCTGCGGCAGCGCATCATCCGCCGCTGGCAGCGCGAGGGCGTCACCGTCGTCGACCCGGAGACCACCTGGATCGACGACGACGCGGTGCTCGCGCCCGACGTGACGATCCTGCCGAACACGCAGCTGCTGCGCGCCACGAAGGTGGACTCCGGAGCGATCATCGGCCCCGACACGACGCTCGTCGACTGCGAGGTCGGCGAGGACGCGGTGGTCAAGCGCACCGACGCGACCCTCGCGGTGATCGGCGCGCGGGCCACCGTCGGCCCGTTCTCCTACCTGCGTGCGGGCACCGTGCTCGGCGAGGGCGGCAAGATCGGCGCCTACGTCGAGACGAAGAACGCGCAGATCGGCGAGGGCTCCAAGGTGCCGCACCTGTCCTACGTCGGCGATGCCACGATCGGCCGCGGGGTCAACCTCGGCGCCAGTACGATCACCGCCAACTACGACGATGTGAACAAGCACCGCACCGAGATCGGCGACGAGGTGCACACCGGCTCGCACACGGTGCTCGTCGCGCCCGTTAGGCTTGGTGCTGGAGCGAAGACCGGGGCCGGAGCCGTCGTCCGCAAGGACGTGCCGGCTGGTGCACTGGCCATGAGCGTCGCCCCTCAGCGCAACATCGAGGGGTGGGTCGAGAAGAACAGGGCGGGCACGGCCGCGGCGGACGCTGCGGCACGGGCCGAATCGGCGGAATAGGCGGATCCCGATGGGGCGCAAGAAGAAGACGATCGAGCTGGACCGCGAGAACGGCGTCGCGCCGGGTCTGATCGCCAAGACCAAGAAGCGACTCGTCGTCGCGGGCGGGCGATCGGTCCCCGAGCTGACGCGCCAGGTCGCGGGAGCCCTCGGCACCGAGATCGCGCCGGTCGAGCACCGCACGTTCGCGTCTGGCGAGATCTACGCCCGGTTCGAGGTCTCCATCCGCGGCTGCGACCTGTTCATCGTGCAGTCGTTCGGCGAGCCGGTGAACGAGTGGCTGATGGAGACGCTGATCATGCTCGACGCGGCAAAGCGCGCGTCGGCCAAGCGCATCACCGTCGTCGCCCCGTACTACCCGTACTCCCGTCAGGACAAGAAGGGCCGCGGCCGCGAGCCGATCAGCGCCCGCCTCGTCGCCGACCTGCTGAAGACCGCCGGTGCCGACCGCGTGATGAGCGTCGACCTGCACGCCGCGCAGATCCAGGGCTTCTTCGACGGCCCCGTCGACCACCTGTTCGCCAAGCCCGTGCTGCTGCGTCACTTCGAAGAGACCCTCACCGCCGAGGACCGCGAGACGCTCACGATCGTCTCGCCCGACATGGGCCGCGTGCGCGTCGCGGACACCTGGTCCGACAGCCTCGACGCGCCGCTGGCGATCATTCACAAGCGCCGCGACCCGAAGGTCGCCAACCAGGTCTCCGTTCACGAGATCGTCGGCGCCGTCGACGGCCGCACCTGCCTGCTGGTCGACGACATGATCGACACCGGCGGCACGATCGTCAAGGCCGCGCAGGCGCTCAAGGCCAACGGCGCCCGCAAGGTGATCGTCGCCGCGACCCACGCGATCTTCAGCGACCCGGCATCCGATCGACTGCAGGACACCGCGATCGACGAGGTCGTCGTCACCGACACGATCCCGCTGTCCGAGTCGCGCCGGTTCCCCGGCCTCACGATCCTGCCGATCGCGCCGCTGCTGGCGACCGCGATCAAGCAGGTCTTCGAGGACGGCTCGGTCACGAGCATGTTCAACGGCGAGGCCTGAGCCTTTACCCCTCTCGCGGGTTCCCTACGGCTCTCTCATAGCCGGGCATCGGATGCTGGTCGCATGACTTCTCACGCGATCCGCACCGGTACCGCCCTCGTCGGGGTCGCCGGCGCGCTCCTGCTGGCCGGCTGCTCCGGCGCCGCCGATGCCGAGGACGGCGGGGCCGCGGCCGGTGCCGACTACAAAGACGGCACGTATACGGCCGAGGGCTCCTACCAGACCCCGGAGACCGTCGAGCAGGTCTCCGTGACGCTCACGCTGAAGGACGGGATCGTCAGCGACGTCGAGGTGACCGGCGACCCGCAGGCGCGCGAGACCGAGCAGTATCAGGGGCAGTTCATCGACGGCATCGCCGCGGTGGTCGACGGCAAGAGCATCGACGAGCTGCAGGTCGACCGCGTCGCCGGCTCGTCGCTGACCAGCGGCGGGTTCAACCAGGCGATCGAGAAGATCAAAGAGCAGGCGTCCGAGTAGCCGCAGCTTCCCCCTGCTCCGGTCTCACTCGATGCGGGTCCGGGGCGCCGAGCACCCGCAGGGAGTGAGACCGGAGCGATGGAGACCTGGCGGTTCGACGCGATAGGCACGGTCTGGGAGGTCGAGACCGAGGAACGGCTCGGTGCGCAGGAGCGTGTCGCGGTCTCGGCGGTGATCGACCGGTTCGACGCCGAGTGGTCGCGATTCCGTGCAGACTCCGTCGTGTCGCGGATCGCCGCCGGCGGGCGGGTCCCGGCTCCGGCGGATGCTGCGGCGATGCTGGGCCTGTATCGGGAGCTCTCGGACGCCACTGCGGGCGCCGTGAACCCGCTCACGGGCGCGAGCCTCGTGGCGCTCGGCTACGACGCGTCGTACTCGCTGGTGCCCTCCGCCGCGCGTCCGGCGCCGGAGGACTGGACGCGCGCGTTGCAATGGACGGATGCCGCGCTGTCGCTCGAGGTCCCCGCCGTGATCGACGTCGGCGCGCTCGGCAAGGGACGCCTGGTCGACCTCGTGCTCGCGGAGCTGGTCCGGGTCGATGGCCGTGTCGTCGTCGACGCAGGCGGAGACCTCGCGGTGCGGGGCGGGAGCATCCGGGTCGCGCTGGAGCATCCCTACGATACGTCTCGCGCTGTCGGTGTCGTCGAGGTGCGCGACCGGGCATTGTGCGCCTCTGCGACCAACCGCCGGGCCTGGGGCGACGGCCTGCACCACGTGCTCGACGCGCGCACCGGTCTGCCGGTGCGACGATGGGCGGCGACGTGGGCGCTCGCGCCCGATGCGATGCTCGCCGACGCCGCGACGACCGCCTTGTTCTTCGACGGAGGTCCGGCATTCGCCGACGCCCGCGGCATCCCGTGGGTGCGCATGGCAACCGACGGCCGGATGCAGGCTTCGCCGGGATTCCTCGGGGAGCTCTTCCTGGCCGGGATGGGAGAGTAGGGGTGTGATCAGCTCACTCACCGCGTTCCGCCAGCGCGTCCTCGCCGTGCTCGCCGCGATCTCGATGTACCGATTCGTGCTGTTCGCGCTGATCGGGCTCGGGGTCATCGCGCTTGGGCTCTCGCTGTTCGGCCAGATCGGGCCGTCCGCCACTGAGCTGCTCGCGACCTATGTTGTCCTCGCCGTCGTGATCTCGGCGGTGGATGCTGCGGCGCAGCGGATCCTGCGACTGCCGTGGCGCATCGAGTCTTCGCTGGTCACCGCCTTCATTCTGCTGTTCGTGCTGCAGCCCCAGCTGACTCTGCCCGGGGTCGGAGGGGTCGCGCTCGCCGGCGCGCTGGCCAGCCTGTCGAAGTACCTCATCGCCTGGCGTGGACGGCACATCCTGAACCCCGCCGCCTTCGGCGCGGCCGTCGTGTCGATCTTCGGCCTCGGCACCACCGCGTCGTGGTGGGTCGGAACTCCGGCGATGGCCGTGCCCGTCGCCGTGCTCGGACTGCTCGTACTGTGGCGCACCGAGAAAGTGCGCGTCGTGGCGCTGTTCGCCGTGGTCGCCGTCGGCGTCTCGGTGGTGCGGCAGGCCGTACAGCTGACCGCCGCGGGACTGGACTTCGCCGTGGGAGACGCGATCAGCATGGCGCTGCTGCAGTCGCCGATCCTGTTCCTTGGCGCGTTCATGCTGTCCGAGCCACTGACGCTGCCGCCGCGGCGCTGGCAGCAGTTCTGGGTCGCCGCTCTCGTCGGCGCACTGGTGGGCTGGCCGATCCCGGTCGGCGCGCTGTTCACACTCGGACAGGAACGTGCGCTGCTGCTCGGCAACCTGCTGGCCTTCGCGTTCGCGCTGCGCGGCTCGGTGCGCCTGGTGCTCGAGAAGCGCGAGTTCGTCACCCCGACCGTGCAGGAGCTCACGTTCCGCACGAAGAGCCGGCTGCGGTTTCTCGCAGGGCAGTACCTCGAGCTCGACGTGCCGCATCACCGGCCGGATGCCAGGGGCACGCGCCGCGAGTTCAGCATCCTGTCCGCGCCCTCGGATCTGCCGACGCTGCGGATCGCCTACAAGAACGGCGATCAGCAGCATCCGTCCAGCTACAAGCGCGCGCTCGCGGAGGCGCAGCCCGGAGCGGTGCTCGCCGTCACGGGAACCTGGGGAGACTTCGTGCTGCCGCGCGGCGCGTCGCCGGTGCTGATGGTCGCCGCCGGCATCGGTGTCACGCCGTTCGTCTCTCAATTGCGCGAGCTGCGTGGCACGGGTGCGGCACGCGACGTGGTGCTGATCTACGTCGCATCGGATGCCGCGGAGCTGGCCTTCCGCGACGAGCTGGCCGAGACCGGTGCTCCGGTCGTCGTCTTCACCCGCGACCGGCCGCAGGACCTGCCCGCGCACTGGACCTGGGCGCGGGGCGTGCGTCTGGACGCCGACGGCCTGGAGCAGGTCGTCCCCGATCTGCCGGCACGGCACGCGTTCATCTCGGGTCCGCCCCGCCTCATCGCCGACCTCGCTCCCGCGCTGCAGAAGGCGCGGTCCCTGACGACCGACGCGTTCGCCGGGTACTGACCCGTCCGACCCGTCTGACCCGTCTGACCCGTCGCCGGTTCCTCGAGACTTCCTTTCGGGCACGAGACGGCTCGCCCTCGCACGAGTCTCAAGCTGTAGGGGAAGTCTGGACGGAGGCCACGGGGAGGCGCACGAGGAATGTCGTGTCACCGGGGACGCTCTCGACGCTGATGGTGCCGCCATGGCCCTCGACGATCGCCTTCGCGATCGCGAGGCCGAGGCCGGTGCCGCCTGTCTGGCGTGCACGGGAGACGTCGCCTCGTGCGAAGCGCGCGAACAGCTCCTCGCGCACCTTCGGATCGATCCCGGGGCCGTCGTCGTGCACGCGCAGCTCGGCACCGTCCGTCGTCGCCGCGACGCTCAGCGTGATCGTCGTGCCGGCCGGCGTGTGCGTGCGGGCGTTGGCGAGCAGGTTTCCGACCACCTGGTGCAGGCGCCCGGCGTCGCCGTCGATCATGATCGGCTCCTCTGGTACGTCCAGCTCCCAGACGTGATCGGATGCCGTCGGCCGGGCATCCGTCAGCTCTTCGACCGCGAGCATCGTGAGGTCGACCGGGGCGTGCGCCAGTTCGCGGCCCTCGTCCAGGCGCGCGAGCAGCAGCAGGTCCTCGACCAGCCGCGTCATCCGCAGGGACTGCGCCTGGATGCGCTCCAGAGCGGTGTGCGCGGTCTCGGGCAGCTCCTTGTCGCGCAGGGAGAGCTCGGAGTATCCCCGGATCGAGGCCAGCGGTGTGCGGAGCTCATGGCTCGCATCGGCGACGAATCGGCGCATCCGCTCCTCGTTCTGCTGCCGGGCCGCGAGAGAGGTGTCGACGTGGTCGAGGAGCGTGTTCAGGGCGGCGCCGACGAGGCCGGTCTCGGTGCGGGGGTCGGCCTCCTCATCCGCGACGCGTTCGGTGATCGACACCTCTCCGCGGTCCAGCGGCTGGTTCGCGACGCGGGTCGCGGTGGCGACCACCGCGCGCAGCGGCCGAAGGCCGACGCTGATCGTGACCGCGGTGGTGAGCGCGAGCAGGATCAGGCCGCCCAGTGTGGCCAGGGCGATCACGGTGAACAGCTGCGCCATCGTGGACTGGATGCCGGCGCGGGAGAGTCCGGTGACGACGGTAGAACCGTCGGGCGTGCGCGTGACGATCAGTGAGTACGAACCGTAGTCGGGCAGTGAGACCGTGGCCGCGTTGGTGTTCCGCAGCGCGTTCTGGATCTCGAACAGGTCGCCCGCGCTCAGCGCCTTCAGAGTCGACGGAGGGGTGAGGATCACGCCCGACGGCGCCCCGTTCGTCGGGGCGATGGCGAGAAGCAGGCCCGCGCCGCCTTGGAACGTCTTGCCCTGCAGCACCTGCTGCGCGGTGAGATCGTCCGGATGGGAGGAGAGCAGTTCGGCCTCGGTGACGAACCGCGTCGTGTCCACGGCCGTGGAGCGCAGCTGGCTGTTCAGCTGGTCGTTCATCGTCGTCCCGAGCGTGACGCTCGTGATGATCGCGACGATGGCGAGGATGAGCGACACGAAGCCGATCACCGCGGCCATCAGCCGCGCCTGCAGGGTCAGCGGACGGCGCGACACGGGTACTGCCTCACAGCTGCGCCGCGGATCACTGCGGCGCCTTGATCATGTAGCCGACGCCGCGCACGGTGTGCAGCAGAGGGGTGCGACCGGCGTCGATCTTCTTGCGCAGATACGAGATGTACAGCTCGACCACCGAGGACTTGCCGCCGAAGTCGTAGCTCCACACGCGGTCCAGGATCTGCGCCTTCGACAGCACCCGGCGCTCGTTGCGCATCAGGTAGCGGAGCAGCTCGAACTCGGTGGCGGTCAGCTCGATCTCGTCGTCGCCGCGGAACACCTCGTGGCTGTCCTCGTTCAGCGAGAGGTCGGCGACGCGCAGGATGGCCTGCTCGTCGTCGGTGCGCACCTGGCCGGCGCGACGGATGACGGCGCGCAGACGCGCGATCACCTCTTCCAGGCTGAACGGCTTGGTGACGTAGTCGTCGCCGCCGGCGGTGAGGCCGGAGATGCGATCCTCCACGGCGTCCTTGGCGGTCAGGAACACCACGGGCACGAGGTTGCCGGACTCGCGCAGCCGGCGCAGCACGCCCATGCCGTCGAGGTCGGGCATCATGACGTCGAGCACGAGCGCGTCCGGCTCGAAGTCCCGCGCCACCTGCAGCGCCTCCAGACCGCTCGCGGCCGTCCGGACCTCCCAGCCCTCCATCCGCAGTGCCATCGCGAGGAGGTCGGTCAGCATCGGCTCGTCGTCGACGGCCAGGATGCGCAGCGGGGAGCCGTCGGGACGGCGCAGCTCGGGGTGTTCGTTCGACATGTCCCCATTGTCATACTGGAGTCATCGAGAATCCATAGGTTCAGCTATGCGACGGCTGTGAGCAGATCGATCGTCCAGGCGATCCGATCGATCGTCCGGGATCAGAACTCCCTGTTCCGGATGTCGGTGGTCGCGCCTATCGTCTGAGGGATGACAGAACAGCTGATCATCAGCGCCCGCTCCGTCGCCGACGTCGTCGAGGCGGTCGGCCGGGCGCGGCGGGAGGAACGCAGGATCACGGTCGTGGGCGGCGGCCACGGACCGTGGTCGCACATCCCCGATGAGGGGATGCGCATCGAGTTGTCGGCGATCGACGACATCGAGGTCGACGGGACGACGGTCCGCGTCGGGGGAGGGGCGACGTGGGGAGCGGTCGCCGCGCGCCTGGCGGAAGAGGGATTGGCGATCAGCTCCGGCGACACGGCGTCCGTCGGCGTCGGGGGTCTGACCCTGGGCGGCGGCATCGGATGGATGACGCGGCTCTGGGGTCTCGCCGTCGACCAGTTGGTCGGCGCACAGGTGGTGACCGCAGACGGGACGGTGGTCGAGGCCTCTGCGACCGAGCATCCCGATCTCTTCTGGGCGCTGCGCGGGGGCGGTGGCAACTTCGGCATCGTCACGCGATTCGATTTCGCTGCGCACCGGCTGCCGGCGATCGTGCACGGAGAGTACTCGGGCGGCGATCCGGCGACGCTGCTGCGTCGGATGCGTGACGTGCTGCGCGATGCGCCGCACGAGCTGACCGTCACCTACATGGACGTGCCGCCGATGGATCCGAGTGCGCCGGCCGGAGCTCGCCTGACTGCGGTCTGGGCCGGGGCGGACGAGAGCGCCATGCATGAGGTGCTGGCGCCGATCGGCGACACCGACGGCGTACAGGGCACGGTCACCACACCGGCCTACCGCGACATCCTCATGGAGCCGCCGCAGCCGGAGGACCCCGATCAGCAGCCGCCGGGCTTCATCGGGGGCAACGGGCTGTACGCCGAACTCGACGACGACCTGATCGACCGTCTGGTCGCGTTCCGCGCCGCCCATCCGGTGTCCGTGGTGTTCCTGCGATCGCTGGGCGGCGCCTATGGCGAGGTTCCGCAGGAGAGCACTCCGTTCCCGGCACGTCACGCGACGTGGTTCGTGATGGCGGGCGGGTTCGACATCCCCGGTCTCGTCGACGACGAGGCGCGGGCGGCCATCGAGCAGGACTGGAGCCTGATCGGGCAGGGGCGACTCGCCGAATACGGCAACTTCGCCGCCACCGAGCGGCCGGAGGCCGTGCCGGGCATGTTCGGCGACGAGGCCTACGCGCGCCTGCGCGCGGTGAAGGCGCAGTGGGATCCGCAGAACGTGTTCCGCCGCAACCACAACATCGTCTGAACAGACGGGACGGGCCCGGATGCGCAGCATCCGGGCCCGTCCTCGACAGCCGTGGGATCAGTGCGTGTCCTCGGCCTCGATCTCGGTGCGGTCGCCCGACCACAGCGTGTGGAAGGTGCCCGGCTTGTCGATGCGCTTGTAGGTGTGCGCGCCGAAGAAGTCGCGCTGACCCTGCACCAGGGCGGCCGGCAGGCGGTCTGCGCGGATGCCGTCGTAGTACGACAGCGACGACGAGAACGCCGGAGCGGGGATGCCCGCCTGTGCGGCGGCCACGACGACGCGGCGCCACGCGGCCTGGGCGCGGGTGATCGCCTCGGAGAAGTACGGGGCGGTCATCAGCACCGGCAGACCGGGCTCAGCGGCGTAGGCGTCCGCGATACGGTTCAGGAACTGGGCACGGATGATGCAGCCTGCGCGCCAGATCTTCGACACGGCACCGAGGTCGATGGTCCAGTCGTACTCGGCGGCGCCGGCGCGGATCTCGTCGAATCCCTGGGAGTAGGCGACGATCTTCGACGCATACAGCGCCAGGCGGACGTCCTCGATGAAAGCGTCGACGTCGGCGACGGCGAAGGTCTCGTCCGGGCCGGGAAGGGCGCCGGCGACGGCGCGCTGCTCGGGGTGGCTGGAGAGGGACCGGGCGAAGGTGGCCTCGGCGATGCCCGAGACCGGCGTGCCGAGCGAGAGCGCGGTCTGCACGGTCCAGGCGCCGGTGCCCTTGGCGCCGGCCTGGTCGAGGATCACATCGACAAGCGGCTTCCCGGTGGCGGCATCCACCTGACGGAGGACCTCTGCGGTGATCTCGATCAGGTAGGACTCCAGCTCGCCCTTGTTCCACTCGGCGAAGATCTCGGCGATCTCGGCGGGGGACTTGCCTGTGCCGCGGCGGATCAGGTCGTAGGCCTCGGCGATCAGCTGCATGTCGGCGTACTCGATGCCGTTGTGCACCATCTTCACGAAGTGGCCGGCGCCGTCGTGGCCGATGTGCGTGACGCACGGCTCGCCCTCGGCGACCGCAGCGATGGACTTCAGGATCGGGCCGAGCGTGACCCAGGACTCGTCCGAGCCACCGGGCATGATCGACGGGCCGTTGAGCGCGCCCTCCTCGCCGCCGGAGATCCCGGCGCCGACGTAGTTGATACCGGTCTCGCGGACCGCCTTCTCGCGGCGGATCGTGTCGGGGAAGAAGGCGTTGCCGCCGTCGACGATGATGTCGCCCGGCTCGAACACCTTGACCAGCTCGTCGATGACGGCGTCGGTCGGACCACCGGCCTTGACCATGATGATCGCGGTGCGCGGCTTCTGCAGGCTCGCGGCGAACTCCTCGTACGAGAACGCGGGGATGAACCCGGCCTCGGGGTGCGCGGCGACGAGTTCGTCGGTCTTGGTGCGGGAGCGGTTCAGGACCGCCACCGTGTTGCCCTCGCGGCTTGCGAGGTTGCGGGCCAGATTGGACCCCATGACGGCGAGTCCGACGACTCCGATGTTGGCTGCGGCTTCGGGCACGTGTGCGCTCCTCGATATCGCGGAAGGGAGACCTCAAGGATATCGCCGCGGCCGCACGTCATTCCGACGTGTGACGACGTCAGTCCTTGCGGTAGCCCGAGCGGCCGAGCGAGAACAGTGCACCGAAGGTCACGACGGTGGCGCCGACGGCCATCAGGCCGATCAGCCAGGCGATCGCGTGGGACCAGAAGGCGGCGTCGAACATGCGAAGGGCTCCGTTCAGCGGGACGTGTGTTTCCAGCGTATCGGGTCTTCGGGTACGATGGAGGAGTTCCTCGGCGAGGGATGCCTTGCGTGTGCGCGGCATCCGTTATCGACGTGGCGATGTGAGCTCTGCGGTCGTGCCGGCCGGGTGGGTTTCGCTTTCCCGTGTCTGTGCCGAGAGAACGACCACCAGACCATCGCGCGGCGGACGCCGTGTGTTTTGAAGGAGAACCTCATGTCCGAAGAGAACACGGTCCACGCCGAGCTCCGCTCGAGCTTCGGCAAGGGCTTCGCCCGCCGCCTCCGCGCCGCCGGCAAGATCCCCGCCGTCATCTACGGCCACGGCACCGAGCCCGTGCACGTCGCGCTGCCCGGTCACCAGGTCGGCCTGATCGTCCGCCGCGCGAACGCGGTGCTCGACCTCGACATCGAGGGCAAGAGCCAGCTCGCCCTGGTCAAGGACGTGCAGAAGGACCCGGTGCACCAGATCATCGAGCACATCGACCTGCTGGTCGTGAAGAAGGGCGAGAAGGTCACCGTCGAGGTGCCGATCGTCGTCACCGGCGAGTCGTTCTCGGGCACCATCGTGACCGTCGACGTCGCGACCATCACCCTCGAGGTCGAGGCGACCCACATCCCCGAGCACGTCGAGGTCAGCGTCGAGGGCCTGCAGGAGGGCGCGCACATCACCGCCGGTGACGTCACCCTGCCCAAGGGCGCCGCGCTGGTCGGCGACGCCGAGCTGCTGCTCGTCGGCATCTCCGTCCCGGCTGCTGAGGTCGCCGAGGAGAACGAGGCCGAGGCTGCTGCCGAGGCAGAGGCTGCTCCGGCCGAGGAGGCCGCCGCGGAGTGATCCGCATTCACTTCGACGGAGGGGACGCGAGCACAGCTTCGCGTCCCCTCCGGCGTATTCCAGACTCCGTCTGCTGAGAGAGGACGACCATGGCATCCACCTGGCTGGTGATCGGCCTCGGCAACCCCGGGCCGCGCTACGAGGCGACCAGGCACAACATCGGGCAGATGGTCGTCGACGAGCTTGCCGCGCGCCGCGGCGAGCGATTCCGCGAGCACAAGGCCGGTGCGCGGGTCGTGGAGACCTGGCTGCGCCCGGGAGGGGACAAGCTCGTCCTCGCCAAGCTCAACTCGTTCATGAACGTGTCGGGTGGCCCGGCCGCCGGCCTGGCGAAGTTCTACTCGGTCGAACCGGAGCACGTCATCGTCGTGCACGACGAACTCGACATCCCGTTCGACACTCTCAAGCTCAAGACCGGCGGCGGGCACGGCGGGCACAACGGCGTCCGCGACATCGCCAAGGCACTGGGAACCCCCGAGTTCCCGCGCGTCCGTGTCGGCATCGGCCGTCCACCAGGACGACAGGATCCTGCGGACTGGGTGCTCGCGCCATTCGGCACGACCGAGCGCAAGACGCTCCCGATCCACATCTCGGATGCTGCGGATGCCGTCGAACTGCTCGTCTCGGACGGCCTGACCGCCGCACAGCAGAAGCACCACGCCCCGCGCTGAGCACGGATGACGTGCTCGGTTCTGACCTGCTCGGCAGGTCAGAACGAGGTCATCGTGCCCACGGCGCCTGCCGCCGCGGCGATGCTGAACGCGAGCACGAACGCCACCGGTCCGAGCACGGCGAGAACCATGCCGGTGATGCCGAGTGCACGGCCGCGACGCTTCGCTGTCGCGACGATGCCGAGGACGATGGCGGCGATGCCGATGGCCGTGCCGCTCCAGAACGCGATCTCGGTCCACAGGATCTCGTTGCGGGCGGGCGCGAGCGCGGCGATGTCGTCGTAGGCGCCTGAGGTGTCGAGGAAGAAGTCGGGAGCGGCCGTGCCGACCTGAGCCCCGAACACACCCGCGAGGATCGGGACCACGATCAGCGCGATCAGGCCGAGCACGAGCGCCGCGGCACCGAGCGTCGCCGAACCCTTCGCAGGAGGCTGCGGCGGCGTGTATCCGCCGACCGGAGCCTGATACCCGCCCACCGGTACGGCGTAGGCGCCGGGTGGGGGAGCGTAGCCCGACGGTGCCACGTAGCCGGGCTGCGCCGCCTGCCCCGGGGGCGCCTGCGGCACCGGAGGAACCGGCGGCTGAGCGGATCCGGGGTGGGCGGGCGGCTGCGGCGGGAACGGATCGGTCACGCGTTCATCCTGTCAGACGTGTCGGAGGTGTCAGACGCGGCGGAGCAGGCCGACCTTGTCGTACACGTCCCTCAGCGTGGCATCCGCCACCTCGTCGGCGCGTGCGGCGTTGGCGGCGAGGATCCGGTCGAGCTCAGCGGGGTCGTCGAGCAGCTCGAGAACCCGCTCGCGAACCGGGCCGAACTCGTTCACCACGACCTCGGCGAGGCCCTTCTTGAAGTCGCCGTAGCCCCGGCCCGCGTACTCGTCCTCGATCGCCCCCACCTGGCGGCCGCTGAGGGCGGCGTAGATGGTGAGCAGGTTCGAGACGCCGGGCTTGTTCTCGCGGTCGTACCGCACCGAGCCCTCGGTGTCGGTGACCGCGCGCATGATCTTCTTCGCCGACTTCGCCGGGTCGTCGAGCAGCCACAGCACACCGGCGTCGCTCTCGGCCGACTTCGACATCTTCGAGGTCGGGTTCTGCAGGTCGTAGATGCGGGCGGTGTCCTTCTGGATGACCGCCTTCGGCACCGTGAACGTCTTGCCGAACCGCTTGTTGAAGCGCTCCGCGAGGTCGCGGGTGAGCTCGACGTGCTGCTTCTGGTCGTCGCCGACAGGCACCAGCTCGCTCTGGTAGAGCAGGATGTCGGCGGCCATCAGCACCGGGTAGGTGAACAGTCCGACCGAGGTGGAGTCCGCGCCGTAGCGGGCGGACTTGTCCTTGAACTGCGTCATGCGACCGGCCTCGCCGAAGCCGGTGATCGTGGAGAGGATCCAGGCCAGTTCGGCGTGCGCGCGGACGTGCGACTGCACGTACAGCGTGGACTTCGACGGCTCGATGCCGGCAGCGATGTACTGCGCAGCGGTACGCCGCGTCTTCTCACGAAGCTCGGCGGGGTCCTGCGGCACGGTGATCGCGTGCAGGTCGACGACCGAGAAGAACGCGTCGTACGAGTTCTGCATGTCGCGCCACTGCAGGAGCGCCCCGATGTAGTTGCCGGCCTGGAGGGAGTCGGCGGAGGGCTGCATTCCTGAGTAGAGGCGAGGTTTGGTCACGGTGTCAATCCTATGGGGCGGATGCCTGCACCTTGAGCGCTGTGGCGGGGTGCGCGGCACGCAGCAGGGCCGCGTAGACGGCGATCGCGAGTGTCGTCGCCGCGTACAGCACGACGGCCTGCAGCGCATAGGCGGGATAGTGCAGGACCCACGGCGACTGCGACGCGTCGGTCAGGTGGGCGGGGTTGTCCTCGATGTAGGGCACGATGGTCCCGACCCCGTAACCCACGGCCTGACCAAGCGCGTAGACGGCGATGCCGATGAGCAGGGCGGTCACCGCGCGACCGGGTTTCTTCCGCCACACGACCGCCGCGCTTCGCAGGCTCGTCCGCCGTTCCCAGAGGCCGGACTGCGGTGCTGCGATGGCGGACAGCAGCGGTGCGAGCAGGAAGGCGCCGATCAGCAGCGCCAGCAGCAGTCCGGTCCCGACGAGCAGCAGCTGCTCGCTGCCGGCCCGGCTGCGCATCAACTGCGGGACGAGCAGCAGCGCGAGCAGCGGTATGCAGGCGAAGAAGGAGACGATCCAGGTGCGCAGCACGATGCGGGGGTTCATGGAATCCACGATCCCGGTGGCCGCGCACGAGGGCCACCGGGCCAGCCGGAGCAGAGGGTAGGGAAAACCCTCCTCAATACGTGTAGTCGACGATCACGGGCGAGTGGTCGCTCCAGCGCTCGGCGTAGGTGGCGGCGCGCGCGACGCGGTAGTTCGTCGCCCGCGCAGCGAGTGCAGGGGTGGCGAGGTGATAGTCGATGCGCCAGCCGGAGTCGTTGTCGAACGCCTGGCCGCGCATGGTCCACCAGGTGTACGGGCCGTCGACCTCGCCGTGCGTCGCGCGACCGACGTCGACCCAGCCCAGACCCTTGCCGTCGCCCTCCGTCACGTAGGGGCGCGTGTCGCTGAGCTGCCCGACCATGCCCCGGCCGATGCCTTCCTGACCGATCGCGGGTTCGCCCGCGGCGCCGAGGAAACGGTCGAAGTAGGCGCGCTCGCGGGCCAGATAGCCGGACTTCTTGACGTTGCCCTTCCAGTTCAGGATGTCGAGGGGGCGGTGCCCGACGTTGAGGTCACCGGTGACGAGCGCGAGGGCGCCGTCGGCGCCGAGCTGCGACATCCGCCGTTCCATCGCGTCGAGGAACTTCCACTTCTCGATCTGCTTCGGGGTATCGGCCTCGCCGGAGTGCACGTAGGCGCTGACGACGGTCAGCGGAACGCCGCCGAGGTCGAAGTCGGCCTCGAGCCAGCGGCCCGCCGAGTCGAAGTCGTCGGAGCCCAGCGCGGTGCGCGAGGCGACGGCCGGCTCGCGGCTGACGACCGCGACACCGGCGCGGCCCTTCGCGCTCGCGACGTCGTGCAGGATCGACCAGCCGGGGAAAGCCGCCTCGACGTGCTCGTCCTGCGCGCGCACCTCCTGCACCGTGAGGATGTCGACTCCGGCATCATCCAGCCAGCCGTGCATCCCGTTGCGGACGGCGGCACGGATGCCGTTGACATTGACCGAGGCGATACGCAGGTGAGGCATCCACCAAGCCTATCGACGGGGGCGGACATCCCCTTCCGCAGCGGCCGCCTCGCGCTTCGGCGCGGGGGAGAGGAAGCCCTTCTTCGGCGCGGGTGCTGGCGGCGCGGCCTCCTCCACCTGCTTGAGCTCCTCCTGCGCGTCGTGCAGAGCGCGGTCGGCCGCCCAGCGGCGGTACCAGGGTGCGCTCGCGCGCTCATCGACCGCGGTGCGCAGCCGCACCTGGGCGGCCAGCAGCAGCGCCGCATGCTCCTTGGCCAGCCGCTCGGCCTCGGTCTGCGGAATCAGCGCGACGTGGTCGTCGTGTGCGCCGACGGCGATCCAGGATGCAGCGACAAGCAGCACGATGCCGATCAGGCGGAACCACAGCAGCAGCACGATGAAGAAGATGAACGTGACCAGCAGCGTGTTCGTCGGGGTGTACCCGAGGAACAGGCCGAAGCCGAGCTGCAGCACAGTCGTCGCCGCGGCGCCCAGGAACGCACCGGGCAGGATGCGCCGGAACGTGAGCTTCGTGCCGGTGAGGAACCGGAACAGACCTGCCATCAGCGCCGTGTTCACCGCGTAGAGCACAGCGACGGTGACGAGCCACACAGCCACCTTGAACAGCACAGAGGAACTGCTCATGCCGATGAGGCCGAACAGGAAGTCCAGGGAGACCGTTCCCGCCGTTCCGAGCGCGGTGCCGATCAGCAGGCCGGCACCGAACGTGAGCGCCGCGAGCAGGTCGAGGGACTTCAGGAGGAAGTAGTTGCGTCGGTCCGGCGCGATGCCGAACACGCCTCGAACGGCGCGACGGGCGAACGAGATCGCTCCGATCGCAGTCCAGATAAGGGTGCCCAGCGCGATCGCACCGGTGATGCTGAGGGTCCCGGCGGAATCCGTCGCGATCTGGGTCACGTCCTCGACGCTGGCCAGGCCGTTCTCGCTGATCAGGTTCGGGACGTAATGGTTGATGACGTCGACGAGACCGTCGACGGCGTCCTGGTCGTTGCCGAGCCACAGACCGGCCAGAGCGAAGACCACGTACACCGCGGCGAAGGTCGCGAACAGCGTCTGGTAGCTGATGCCCGCGGCGAGCAGGAAGCCCTCGTGCTGCAGGAAGTTGCGCCACACCCGCACGGGGAACCACGCCAGCGTGCGCCGCGTGAGCTTCGTCGCGCGCGAGATCGGCTCGTCGAAGCGCTCGCGCAGACTCTCCTGAGTGGCCTCCCAGCGCTCACGCAGATGCTGCTCCTCGCGGACGGCCCGCGCAGCCGCCCCGCGCTTCGCGCGGGCGCTGGGCGCGGGCGTGTTCGAGGCCTCCGAGTCGGTCACGATCTCAGAGTAGCGAGGGGATCAGCGTCCGCCGCGCAGCACCGCCTGCTTGACCTCGGCGATGGCCTTGGTGACCTCGATGCCGCGGGGGCATGCCTCGGTGCAGTTGAAGGTCGTGCGGCAGCGCCACACACCCTCCTTGTCGTTGAGGATGTCGAGGCGCACGTCGGCGTTGTCGTCGCGCGAGTCGAAGATGAAGCGGTGCGCGTTGACGATCGCGGCGGGGCCGAAGTACTGGCCATCGGTCCAGAACACGGGGCACGACGAGGTGCACGCGGCGCACAGGATGCACTTGGTCGTGTCGTCGAAGATCGCGCGGTCGGCGATGGACTGGATGCGCTCCTTGCCCTTCTCGGGAGTGGAGTTCGCAACCAGGAACGGCTGCACCTCGCGGTAGGAGGCGAAGAACGGCTCCATGTCGACGATGAGGTCCTTCTCGAGCGGCAGACCCTTGATGGCCTCGACGTAGATCGGCTTCGAGATGTCGAGGTCCTTGATCAGCGTCTTGCAGGCCAGGCGGTTGCGTCCGTTGATGCGCATCGCGTCGGAGCCGCAGATGCCGTGCGCGCAGGAGCGGCGGAAGCTCAGCGAGCCGTCCACCTCCCACTTGATCTTGTGCAGGGCGTCGAGCACACGGTCGGTCGCGTACAGCTCGACGTCGTAGTCCACCCAGTGCGGCTCGGCGTCGGTCTCGGGGTCGAAACGACGGATGATGAACGTGACGAGGAACGACTGCACGCCGCTGTCTGCGGCCGCGTCCGCGGCTTCGGCCGCGGCGTCGAGCTCGGGTGCCACGAGAGCGTCGGACATCAGTACTTCCTCTCCATCGGCGGGTACCGCAACTCGCCGTCCTCGTTCTTGGTGAACACGACGGGCTTCCAATCCAGCCTGATGTGGTCGGCCGGCGTCGACGAGTGCGGGTCCCCGGTCAGGTACGCCATCGTGTGCTTCATGTAGTTCTCGTCGTCGCGCTTCGGGAAGTCGTCGCGCATGTGTCCGCCACGGCTCTCCTCGCGATTCTGCGCGGCGTAGACGACGACCTCGGCGATGTCGAGCAGGAAGCCCAGCTCGACGGCCTCGAGCAGGTCGGTGTTGAACCGCCGGCCCTTGTCATCGACGTGAACGTTCTTGTAGCGCTCGCGGAGCTCCTTGATGACGCCGAGGACGTGCTCGAGCGACTCGTGGGTGCGGAACACCTGCGCGCCCTTGTCCATCTCGTCCTGCAGCTTCTTGCGCAGCACGGCGATGCGCTCGGTGCCCGCGTTGTTGCGCAGGCCCTCGATCATGTCGCGCACGCCGTTCACCGCGTCATCCGGCAGCGGCACGAAGTCGGCGGTCTTGACGTACTCGACCGCGTTGCGGCCACTGCGCTTGCCGAACACGTTGATGTCCAGCAGCGAGTTGGTGCCCAGTCGGTTCGAGCCGTGCACCGACACGCACGCGCACTCGCCGGCAGCGTACAGGCCGGGGACGATCGTGTCGTTGTCGGCGAGGACTTCGCCGTTGTTGTTGGTCGGGATGCCGCCCATCGCGTAGTGCGCGGTCGGCATGACGGGCACGGGCTCGACGACCGGGTCGACGCCCAGATAGGTGCGCGCGAACTCGGTGATGTCGGGGAGCTTGGTCTCGAGCACCTCGGCGCCCAGGTGGGTGCAGTCCAGCAGCACGTAGTCCTTGTGCGGGCCGGCGCCGCGGCCCTCCGCGACCTCCTGCACCATGCTTCGGGCGACGATGTCGCGCGGCGCGAGGTCCTTGATCGTGGGGGCGTAGCGCTCCATGAAGCGCTCACCCGAGGCGTTGCGCAGGATCGCGCCCTCGCCGCGGGCTCCCTCGGTGAGAAGGATGCCGAGGCCGGCGAGACCCGTCGGGTGGAACTGGAAGAACTCGAGGTCCTCGAGCGGCAGGCCCTTGCGCCACACGATGCCGACGCCGTCACCGGTGAGAGTGTGCGCGTTCGAGGTGGTCTTGAAGATCTTGCCGAAGCCGCCGGTGGCGAAGATCACGGCCTTGGACTGGAAGACGTGGAGCTCACCGGTGGCGAGGTCGTAGGCGACGACACCCGCGATCTGGGTCTTCCCCTCTGCGTCCTTCACGGTGACCAGGTCGAGCACGTAGAACTCGTTGAAGAAGTTGATGCCGAGCTTCACGCAGTTCTGGAACAGCGTCTGCAGGATCATGTGACCGGTGCGGTCGGCGGCGTAGCAGGCGCGGCGCACCGGCGACTTGCCGTGCTCACGGGTGTGACCGCCGAACCGGCGCTGGTCGATCTTGCCCTCGGGGGTGCGGTTGAACGGCAGCCCCATGTTCTCGAGGTCGATGACCGCGTCGATCGCCTCCTTGGCGAGGATCTCGGCGGCGTCCTGGTCGACGAGGTAGTCACCGCCCTTGACGGTGTCGTAGGTGTGCCATTCCCAGTTGTCGTCCTCGACGTTCGCGAGGGCCGCCGCCATGCCGCCCTGCGCGGCACCGGTGTGCGAGCGCGTCGGGTACAGCTTGGAGATGACGGCCGTCTTCGCGCCGGGGCCGGCCTCGATGGCCGCCCGCATGCCGGCGCCGCCGGCGCCCACGATGACGATGTCGAACTGGTGGTAGTGCACACCGTCGCGGACGACGGAATCCTGGGTCTGCGCAGTCACTCGTATGCCTATCTCTTACGCTCTGATCAGTTGCCGACGGCCTGGCAGGTCTCCCACATGACGCCGTCCTGGAGGACGCCGTTGCAGGGGTCGAAGGTGAACACCACGAGGGTGCCCAGCACGATCAGCAGGGCGGCGGCGAGGCCGATCGCCCAGACGAGCGCCTTGCGGGCGCCCTCGTGCGTGACGTAGTCGTTGACGATCGTGCGCATGCCGTTGCCGCCGTGGATCAGGGCGAGCCAGAGCATCAGCACGTCCCACCACTGCCAGAACGGCGTGGCGTACTTGCCGGCGACGAAGCCGAAGTCGACGCCGTGGATTCCCTCACCGACCATGAGGTTGACGAACAGGTGGCCGAAGATCAGCACGATCAGGACGACACCGGAGAGGCGCATGAACAGCCATGCCCACTTCTCGATGTTGAATCCGCGGCGCGTGCGGGCCGGTGCGGGAGCTGCGGTGGTGGTCATCAGTTGCCTCCGAACGCGAGCATGAGGTGCCTCGGGACGAAGCCGGCCATCAGTACGACCCAGACGCCGAGGACGCCCCAGAACATCTGCCGCTGGTAGCGCGCGCCCTTCGACCAGAAGTCGATGAGGATGATGCGCAGGCCGTTCATGGCGTGGAAGACGATGCCCGCCACCAGGACGACCTCGCCGACCGCCATGACCGGGTTCTTGTAGGTGCCGATGACCGCGTCGTACGCCTCGGGCGAGACGCGGATCAGTGACGTGTCGAGCACGTGCACCAGAAGGAAGAAGAAGATGGCGACGCCGGTGATGCGGTGAAGCACCCAGGACCACATGCCTTCGCGGCCCCGATAGAGGGTTCCGCGCGGGGTCTTGGATGTCGTCTCCGAAATCGACGGTGTCAAGCGAGTGCTTGCGGACACGTTCGTCCTCCCTGATCGATCCTGATCGATGTGACTCGGGGCGCGCCACAGCGGGCACGCGTGGTCGACTCCATCCTATTCCTGTTCGTTCGCTGGGAGCGAGCAAGGCAGACCTAACTATCTTGATGTCAAGATTTCTCCTCGCCGGTAGCCTGGAGTGCATGAGAGAGCCCATCGAGGACTTCTACGCGGTGATCCCCGCCGGCGGCATCGGCAGCAGGCTGTGGCCGCTGTCCCGTGCGGATGCGCCGAAGTTCCTGCACGACCTGACCGGATCGGGGCACTCCCTGCTGCGCGACACCTGGGATCGGCTGGAGCCGCTCGCCGGCGCGGACCGCATCGCGGTGGTCACCGGGCGCGCGCACCGCGCCGCAGTGGAGGAGCAGCTGCCCGGCATCCCGGACCACAACGTGTTCCTCGAGTCCGAGCCGCGCGAGTCGGCGGCTGCCATCGGCCTTGCGGCCGCCATCCTGCACCGTCGCGACCCCGAGGTGATCATCGGGTCGTTCAGCGCTGATCACGTGATCCGCGGGTCGCGCGTGTTCGAGTTCGCCGTGCGGGATGCCGTGGAGGTGGCGCGCGAGGGGTACATCTGCACGATCGGCATCTCGCCCACCGAGCCGGCTGTCGGCTTCGGCTACATCAAGCGCGGGGCCGAGCTTCTCGTCGAGGGGGCCCGCGAGGCGGCTCTCGTCGAGCGCTTCGTGGAGAAGCCGGACCTCGAGACCGCCAAGGGCTACCTCGCCGAGCGCACCTACCTGTGGAACGCGGGCATGTTCATCGCCAAGGCGAGCGTGCTGCTCGACGAGCTCGCGCTGAACGAGCCCGAGCTGCACGCCGGGCTGATGGAGCTCGCAGAGGCGTGGGACGACCGCGAGCGGCGCGGCCCCGCCGTGGACCGCATCTGGCCGCGGCTGAAGAAGATCGCGATCGACTACGCGGTCGCGGAGCCCGCCGCAGAGCGCGGGCGACTCGCGGTGGTACCAGGCCACTTCGACTGGGACGACGTGGGGGACTTCGCCTCGCTCACCAAACTGATCACGAACGGCCGCAAGAACGACCTCGCGGTGCTCGGGCCCAAGGCCCGGGTGCTGAGCGATGCCGCCAGCGGCATCCTGGTCAGTCAGACCTCGCGCGTGATCAGCCTGGTCGGCGTGCAGGACATCGTCGTCGTGGACACCCCCGACGCGCTGCTGGTCACCACGGTGGAGCACGCGCAGCGGGTGAAGGGCGTCGTCGAATCGCTGAAGCTCACCGGCCGCGGCGACGTGCTCTAGTGGGGCCCGCCCAACGGATCGGGGCGGGCATCATCTCAGATTTGTAACCTTTCGCCACCCGATACCGTGGTGTGTTCGAAACAGTAGGTAACTTTGATCGATCCGCGATGGGCGCGGATCTTTCCCGGGAGGCTCGAGTGACCATCTCCACCACCAAGAAGCTCATCGGCGCTACCCTCGCCGCGGGCGTCGTCTTCGCACTGGCCGGCTGCGGCCAGGCGCCGGAGGACAAGCCGGCAGGCGACGGCGCGAAGAACAGCGACTTCGTCCCCTGCATCGTCTCCGACGCGGGCGGCTTCGACGACAAGTCCTTCAACCAGCTCTCCTACGAAGGTGCCAAGAAGGCCGCCGACGAACTGGGCGTCGAGCTGAAGAAGGCAGAGTCCAACGCCGAGACCGAGTACGGGCCGAACATCGACAACATGGTCTCGGCCGGCTGCAACGCGATCGTCTCGGTCGGCTTCGCGCTGTCGAAGGCCACCGTCGACGCCGCCAACGCCAACGCCGACATCGACTTCATCCTCGTCGACGACGCCGCCGACAACGACTTCGACGGCAAGAAGGACGCCGAGAACGTCAAGCCGCTGCTGTACGACACCGCACAGGCCGCGTTCCAGGCCGGCTACCTCGCCGCCGGCTACTCGAAGGCCGGCAAGGTCGGCACCTTCGGTGGCATGGAGTTCCCGACCGTGACGATCTTCATGGACGGCTTCAAGCAGGGCGTCGACTACTACAACAAGGAGAACGGCACCAACGTCGCCGTCGTCGGCTGGGACGGCAAGACCGGCTCCTTCACCGGCGGCTTCGAGGCCAACCAGGGCGCCAAGACCGTCGCGAAGAACATCATCGACCAGGGTGTCGACGTGATCCTCCCGGTCGGCGGCCCGATCTACCAGTCGGCCCTGCAGGCCATCAGCGAGTCCGGCCGCGACGTCGCGCTGATCGGCGCCGACGCCGACCTGTTCGTCACCGACCCCACCACCCAGGACGTCGTCCTCACGTCGATCCTCAAGGCGATGGACCTCTCGACCTACCAGGCCGTGATGTCGAGCGCCGAGGGCGAGTTCGACCCCGAGGCCTACATCGGCACGCTGGAGAACGAGGGCGTCGGCATCGCCCCGCTGCACAACTTCGAGAGCAAGGTCGACCCGGCCCTGGTCGAGAAGGTCGAGCAGATCAAGAAGGACATCATCGACGGCAAGATCACCGTCACCTCCTACCTCAGCAAGTAAGAGGACCCCGCAGACGGGGAGGCCGGCTCGCACCGGCCTCCCCGCTGTCGTCTGCCCGGGCGATCCCTGGGCGAGGCGGCAGGTGATGAATAGGATCGGACACATGAAGCTCGAGTTGCGCGGCATCACGAAGAGGTTCGGCGCGCTGACGGCCAACGACCATATCGATCTCACTGTCGAACCCGGTGAGATCCACTGTCTGCTCGGTGAGAACGGCGCGGGCAAATCCACCCTGATGAACGTGCTCTACGGCCTGTACCAGGCCGATGAGGGGCAGATTCTCATCGACGACGAGGTGCAGCGCTTCGCTGGCCCCGGTGACGCGATGAAGGCGGGCATCGGCATGGTGCACCAGCACTTCATGCTTGTGCCGGTGTTCACCGTCGCGGAGAACGTCATGCTCGGTCACGAGCAGACGCGATTCGGAGGGCGCCTGGACCTGGCCGCCGCACGCAAGCGCGTGCGGGAGATCTCCGATCGGTTCGGGTTCGACGTCGACCCGGATGCCGTCGTCGAGGACCTCCCGGTCGGTGTGCAGCAGCGCGTGGAGATCATCAAGGCGCTCTCGCGCGATGCCCACATCCTGGTGTTCGACGAGCCCACAGCGGTGCTCACGCCACAGGAGACCGACGAGCTGATGACGACGATGCGTCAGCTCAAGGAGCAGGGCACGGCGATCGTGTTCATCACCCACAAGCTGCGCGAGGTCCGCGAGGTCGCCGACCGCATCACGGTGATCCGGCTCGGCAAGGTGGTCGGCGAGGCGTCGCCCACCGCGTCCAACGCGGAGCTCGCTTCGCTGATGGTGGGCCGCGCCGTCGAGCTGACCGTGCACAAGGACGCGCCGCAGCTGCGCGACAACGCGCTCGTCGTCGAAGGCCTGACCGTGCGGGATGCCACAGGCACCGTGCTCGTTGACGACGCATCCTTCGAGGTGCACGGCGGTGAGGTCCTCGCGATCGCCGGTGTGCAGGGCAACGGCCAGACCGAGCTCACCGAGGCCCTGGTGGGCCTGCAGGACCATGTCCGCGGCAGCATCCGCCTGAACGGTGAGGAGCTCGTCGGCCGCAGTGTCAGGCAGATCCTCGACGCCGGCGTCGGGTTCGTGCCGGAGGACCGCGGCGTGGACGGCCTGGTCAAGGAGTTCTCGATCGCGGAGAACCTCATGCTGGACCGTTCGTCCGGTGCGCCGTTCGTGAAGGCCGGGGCACTGCAGCTCGCCGCGCTCGATGCCTTCGCGCGCGAGAAGATCAGCGAGTTCGACATCCGCACCCAGGGGCCGGCCCAGCCCGCGGGACGACTGTCCGGTGGCAACCAGCAGAAGGTCGTGCTGGCACGCGAGCTGAGCCGCGACCTGTCGCTGTTCGTGGCGGCCCAGCCGACCCGGGGCGTGGACGTGGGTTCGATCGAGTTCATCCACAAGCGCGTCGTGGAGACGCGGGATGCGGGAGTCCCCGTGATCGTCATCTCCACAGAACTCGACGAGGTCGCCGCTCTCGCCGACCGGATCCTCGTGATGTACCGGGGCCGGATCGTGGGCATCGTGCCCGGCGACACCCCCCGTGAAGAACTCGGCCTGATGATGGCAGGCGCCGTGAATGAAGGAGCCAGCGCATGACCGCCGCGCAGACCCTGCCGCCGGAGACCTCCGCCGCGCCGCCCGCGCCCTCGAAGTGGCATGAGGCCTGGCAGCGGGTCGTCACCGGCAACGCGATCATCTCGGTGCTCGCGGTCGTCGCCGCCGTCGTGGTCGGCTCGATCCTCATCGCGATCACCGACCCGGACGTGCAGGAGGCGGCGTCGTACTTCTTCGCACGGCCGATGGACACCATCGCCGCGATCTGGCAGTCCGTCGCCGGAGCCTACGCCGCGATGTTCCGCGGCGCGGTGTACAACTTCAACGCCGACTCGTTCGCAATCGGCATCCGCCCGTTGACCGAGACGCTGAAGTTCGCCACTCCGCTTATCGCGGCCGGTCTCGGCGTCGGCCTCGCGTTCCGCGCCGGCCTGTTCAACATCGGTGGCCAGGGACAGATGCTGATGGCCGCGGCCGCGGCGGGCTACGTCGCCACGGCCATGGACATGCCCTTCCCGCTGCACATGCTCGCCGCCGTCGTCGCCGGTGTCCTCGCGGGCGCGATCTGGGCGGGCATCGCCGGCTTCCTCAAGGCGCGCACTGGCGCGCACGAGGTGATCGTGACGATCATGCTGAACCACATCGCCGTGTACCTGCTGGCTTGGATGCTGGCGACGCAGGGCGTGCTGCAGCAGCCGGGCTCGAGCAACCCGAAGACCGCGCCGATGGCCGATTCCGCGGTGCTGCCTCCGATCCTCGGCCCGACGTACAAGCTGCACCTCGGCTTCATCCTCGCGCTGGTCGCGGTGGCGGTCACCTGGTGGCTGCTCGAGCGCTCCAGCCTCGGCTTCCGCTTCCGTGCCGTGGGTGAGAACCCCGCAGCCGCGCGCACCGCCGGCATCTCGGTCGGGCGGATGTACTTCCTGGTCATGGTCATCGCTGGTGGCCTGGTCGGCCTCGCCGGTGTCAGCCAGGTGCTCGGCACCGAGCCAGGCGGCTTCGCCGGCGGCATCGACGCCGGCATCGGATTCGACGCGATCACGGTCGCGCTGCTCGGCCGCTCGCGTCCGCTGGGCATCCTGTGGGCCGGCATCCTGTTCGGCGGCTTCAAGACCGGTGGATTCACGATGCAGGTGTCAGAGGGCATCCCGATCGAGATCGTGCTCGTCGTGCAGTCGCTGATCGTGCTCTTCATCGCGGCACCGCCGCTGGTGCGTGCCATGTTCGGCCTGCCGCAGCCCGGCAAGCCGAGCCGCAAGCAACGTCGTATAGAAGCGAAGCGACGTCCTGAGCCTGTCGAAGGGAAGGAGGTGTCGGCATGAGCACCACGATCGATGCTCCCGAGATCGGTGCACCGCGCACCGTGACCGTCGTCTCCTGGAAGACCCCGATCATCTTCGTCGTCATGACGGCGCTGTTCGCACTGCTTCCGCTGCTCGCCCCGCGCGAGGGCGACAGCACCTTCCGCTTCGGTTCCGGCCGCGATGCCATCGCCATCCCCGACCTGGTGGTTCCGGCCACGGCCACTGCGTGGGTGTGCGCCGTGATCATGGCCGCGATCACGGTCGTCGCCGTGCTGCTCGTGTCCCGCCGTCGTACGGTTCCGATGTGGCTCACCGCGATCTACGTGCTCGTGCTGATCTTCGGGTTCCTGGCCTGGGCGGCCGCCGGCAGCGGCAGCGTGCCGATGGTCGGCCTGCTCAGCGGCGCGCTGGCGCTGGCGACTCCGCTGATCTTCGGCGCCCTGGGCGGCGTGATCGGTGAGCGCGCCGGTGTCGTGAACATCGCGATCGAGGCGCAGCTGCTCGCCGGCGCGTTCTGCGCCGCGATCGTCGGCTCGGTCACCGGCAGCCCTTGGGCCGGGCTCGTGGCGGCCATGGCCGCCGGCCTGCTCGTGGCGCTGGTGCTCGGCGTCTTCGCCATCACCTACTACGTCGACCAGGTGATCGTCGGTGTCGTGCTGAACGTGCTGGTGGTGGGCGTGACCACGTTCCTGTTCCGGCAGGTTCTGGCGCCGAACCAGGCCACGATGAACACGGTCACGCCGTTCAAGGCAATCGCGATCCCGGGTCTCAGTGAGATCCCCGTGATCGGCCCGATCCTGTTCCGCCAGACGGTCGTCGTCTACCTGATGTACATCGTGGTCTTCGCAGTGTGGTTCGGCATGTACCGCACCCGCTGGGGCCTGCGCATGCGCGCCGTCGGCGAGCACCCGCAGGCCGCCGACACCGTGGGCATCAACGTCGCCCGCACGCGCTACATGAACGTGCTGATCGCAGGCGCGATCGCCGGCATGGGCGGCGCGTTCTACACGCTGGTGTCCGTGCCCCGGTTCAACCCCGAGATGACCGCCGGTGCGGGCTTCATCGCACTGGCCGCCGTGATCTTCGGAAAGTGGGATCCGATCCGCGCGACGCTGGCCGCACTGCTGTTCGGGTTCGCGACGAACCTGCAGGGCGTGCTGAGCGTCATCGGGTCTCCGGTGCCCAGCCAGTTCATGCTGATGCTGCCCTACGTCGTGACGATCTTCGCGGTCGCAGGGCTGGTCGGCCGATCGCGTCCGCCGGCAGCGGACGGCGATCCCTACATCAAGTCCTAGGAGGACGGAAAGACATGACCGACATCGACTGGGACGACCTGCGTCAGGTCGCGACCGAAGCGATGCAGAAGGCGTACGCGCCGTACTCGCGCTACAAGGTGGGTGCCGCGGCGCTGGTCGACGACGGCCGCGTGGTCGCCGGATGCAACGTCGAGAACGCCTCCTACGGCGTGACGCTGTGCGCGGAGTGCGCGATGGTCGGCGACCTGCACATGTCCGGCGGCGGCAAGCTGGTCGCGTTCGTGTGCGTGAATGTGGAGGGGAAGACGATCATGCCGTGCGGCCGCTGCCGTCAGCTGCTCTCCGAGCACGCCACACCGGGGATGCTGCTCGAGACGGTGTCCGGCATCCGCACGATCGACGAGGTGCTGCCCGACCGCTTCGGTCCCGCCGATCTGGAGGACGTCCGATGACCGCGGTCGAGCCGTTCGACGCCGTCGATGTCATCCGTGCGAAGCGCGACGGCGGCTCGGTCCCCGAGGACGCACTTCGCTGGATGGTGGACGCCTACACGCGCGGCTATGTCTCGGACGCGCAGATGGCGTCGTTCGCGATGGCCGTGTTCCAGCGCGGCATGGAGCGCGACGAGATCCGGGTTCTCACCGACGCGATGATCGCGACGGGAGAGCGGATGAGCTTCGCCTCGCTCGGGAAACGCACCGTCGACAAGCACTCCACCGGCGGCGTGGGCGACAAGATCACGTTGCCGCTCGCCCCGCTGGTCGCGGTGTTCGGCGTGGCGGTGCCGCAGCTCTCGGGCCGCGGCCTCGGCCACACCGGCGGCACGCTGGACAAGCTCGAGTCGATCCCCGGGTGGCGCGCGGCGCTCTCGAACGAGGAGATGTTCGCGCAGATGAAGTCCGACGTCGGCGCGGTGATCTGCGCCGCGGGCTCGGGGCTCGCCCCCGCGGACAAGAAGCTGTACGCGCTGCGCGACGTCACCGGCACGGTGGAGGCGATCCCGCTGATCGCGTCCAGCATCATGTCGAAGAAGATCGCGGAGGGCACCGACGCACTCGTGCTGGACGTGAAGTTCGGCTCCGGCGCGTTCATGCAGGACATCGACCGCGCTCGCGAACTGGCGCGCACGATGGTCGCACTCGGCACCGACTCCGGTGTCGCCACGACCGCGCTGCTCACCGACATGAACGTGCCGCTCGGTCGCGCCATCGGCAATGCCAATGAGGTGCGCGAGTCCGTCGAGGTGCTCGCCGGCGCCGGGCCCGCCGACATCCGCGAGCTCACCGTCGCGCTGGCGCGCGAGATGCTCGCATTGGCCGGGCAGCCGGACGCCGACGTCGAGGCGGCACTGGATGACGGCCGTGCGATGGATCAGTGGAACGCCATGATCCGCGCGCAGGACGGCGATCCGGATGCTGCGCTGCCGACCGCCCGCGAGACGCATGTCGTCACCGCGACGGAATCCGGCGTCGTGACCCGTATGGAGGCACTGCCCTTCGGTATCGCCGCCTGGCGCCTGGGCGCGGGACGCGCACGGGCGGAGGATCCGGTCATCCACGCTGCCGGCATCGACCTGCACGTCAAGCCCGGCGAGGCCGTGGCCGCCGGACAGCCGGTGTTCACGCTCTCCGCCGAGGATCCTGCACGGTTCGCCCGTGCCCTGGAGGCGCTGGAGGGCGCCTGGGCGGTCGGTGCCGAGGCCCCGGCGGCCGGCCCGCTGGTGCGCGAGCGCATCACCGCCTGAACCACGTCTCTCTGAACTGAACGCACACCTGGAGGACCGATGACCATCGACCAGAACGGCGACGTCCGCGTGCAGGGCGCTTCGCTGCGCGGCCTGCCCAAGGTCTCGCTGCACGACCACCTCGACGGTGGTGTGCGTCCGGAGACGATCCTCGAGCTGGCGGATGCGCACGGCGTGAACACTCCGGCATCCGATCCCGCCGCTCTGCGTCGCTGGATCGCGAAGCAGAGCGATTCCGGTTCGCTGCCGAAGTACCTCGAGACGTTCTCGCTGACGACCGCGGTCATGCAGAGCGCCGATGCGCTGGCGCGCGTGGCGCGCGAGTTCGTCGCCGACCTGGCGGCTGACGGTGTGATCTACGGTGAGGTGCGCTGGGCGCCGGAGCAGCACGTGGCCGGCGGCCTGTCCCTGAGCGACGCGGTCGACGCCGTGCAGCGCGGCATCGAGGAGGGCGAGGACGAGGCGGATGCCGCAGGCCGCAGCATCCGCGTCAGCCAGATCCTGTCTGCGATGCGCCACGACGATCGCACCCGCGAGATCGCCGAGCTGGCGGTGTCGTACCGCGGTCGCGGCGTCGTCGGTTTCGACATCGCCGGCCCTGAGGACGGCTTCCTGCCCGCCGCGCACCGTGAAGCCTTCGACTACCTGGCCGCCGAGTTCTTCCCGGTGACCGTGCATGCCGGCGAAGCGGCAGGCCCGGCATCGATCCGCTCCGCGCTGCTGGACGGGCGCGCCCTGCGTCTCGGGCACGGCGTGCGCATCGCCGAGGACCTGCAGATCATCGATCACGAGGGCGACGAGGTGCAGGTGCAGTTCGGCGATCTCGCGCGCTGGGTCCGCGATCGGGAGATCCCGCTCGAGCTGTCGCCGTCGTCGAACCTGCAGACCGGCGCCTCGGCGCTGTGGGGCGACGACCTCGCCGACCACCCGTTCGACCTGCTGTACCAGCTGGGCTTCGCAGTGACGGTGAACACCGACAACCGCACGATGAGCGGCACCTCCCTGACCCGGGAGCTGGCCCTGCTGGTGGACGCCTTCGGGTACGACCTGGAGGACCTGGAGACGTTCCAGTTCAACGCCGCCTCCGCAGCCTTCCTTCCGGTCGAGGAGCGCGAGGAGCTCGTCGAGATCATCGCGGAGGGCTTCGAGCGGTAGGAGCGAAAACCACCTCCACCAGGTCGCGCACGGCCCCGGTGACCTTCCGGTCACCGGGGCCGTGCGCTGTGGAAGCGGTCAGTCGTCCTGACCGGCGACGAACCTGACCGTCTTCGTCTCCGATCGGTTGCCGTACATGTCGACCGCCGTCACGTCCGCGATGTACTCGGTGCCCTTCGTGAGCGTCAGGAGCGGGGCATCCGCCTGCCGCCCGTTGCGGATCGCGAGCGGGATGTCGAGGACGCTCGGGCGCGGCGCCATCTGGAAGTCGGCGAGCACCTTGGCGCCGGCGCGGATCGGCAGGGCCGCCGCACCGGTGGCGGCGTCGCGCACGCGCACGTCGTAGCCGTAGACCGACTCGTCGTCAGTCGCCGCGGTGACGCGCAGCACGTCGCGGCCGCCCGTGTCGACCATGTGCTTCGGCTTCCGGGTGAGTACCGGCGCCACGGCGTCGCGGGCATCGGAGGTGTAGTCGAAGTTCGCACGCACTTCGTCCGCGGTGTCGCCCTCGAGGCGCACCGTCCATGTGGGGCCGGCGAGCGTGCCGGCGCTGACGAACGGGAACGCGGACTGGTACGTTCCCCACTTCCCGTTCGTGTACGTGCGCTCGTTCTCGGCGGCGAAGTCGATCCGCTCGATCTCGGTGCGGTCGCCGTAGACCTCGACGTGCAGTGCCTGCGCCGTGGGAATGGTGTACTCGTCCCACAGCGCGTCGCCGTAGATCTGATAGGCGTCGTGCGGGGTCTCGGTGTACGACATCGAGCCGTCGTTGACCGCGGTGAACGCGCCCTGCCAGATCGAGCGCTCGTCGTTCAGATTCAGGTGCGAGTGTCCCGAGAAGTACACGACCTGCGGGTGCCCTGCGAGGTCGGCGGTGAGCGTGGGGTTCGACGCCTGGGCGCCGTCGTGGACGGTGCTCGCGGTGGGACGGTGCCCGATCACGAAGACCGGCTCGGTCAGCGCGTCCGGGCGAGCCGACAACTCTGAGAGGCGGGTGCGCAGCCACTCGCGCTGTGCACCCGAATACCGCTCGGTGTCGATCACGAGGAAGGTGTGGTCGCCGATGGTGCGCTCGTAGTACCCGCCGGCGGAGTTGGGGAACCAGTCGCCGTAGTACCGTGCCATATCGGCGTTACCCACGTCGTGGTTGCCGTGCGACATGAGCACCGGGGTGTCTTCGATGCCGAGACGGGTCATGTTCTCGTCGAAGATCGTCTTCACGACCAGGTGGTCGGGTGCCGTGTTGCCGTAGTTGTCGTTGATCTGGTCGCCGTTGGAGATGATCAGGTCGGGATCGGGGTCGATCGCCGCGAGCGTGTCGAAGTGGCTCGCCCAGATTCCACGGTTCTTGTCGCTGAGCGACGAGGTGTGCACGTCGCTCATAACGAAGAACGACAGCAGCGGCTTCTCCTCGCTCTTGACGATGTATCCCTCGATCTCAGCGGGCGAGACGCGGTTGCCACGGAGCGTGACGGCGGCGAGGTCGGTCGTCTCGTCGATGACGATCGGCGCCCTGTACAGCGGGCTCTGGCGGGTGGGTGCCGAGCCATCGAGCGTGTAGCGGATCTGCGTTCCGGCCGGGGCGGTGAGTTCGACGGTGGTGGGTCCGGTGAACCGGCCGCCCTGCTGGCTGAACACGGGAGCCGGCAGGTCTTCGGCGCCGGTGACGCTCGCACCGGCGGCGCCGGGCAGAGCCACGGCCGTGGCGACGGCGGCCAGGGCGCACGCCCCGGCGATCTTTCGCTTCATCACTTCTCTCCAAGTTGTCTATCTATGTAGCCCGATACCAGGCGTGATAGGCACACTAGGCATCCGACGGGACCGAGCAGGGACGAAGAAGAGAACACCAGGAGAACAAGTCGTGCGGCCTGGCGCGATTGCGGGCGTGGAGTTGTGAAGACAAGGTGAACGACGGCACGTCAGTGACGGGTGCGCTGCGCGGATACGCCAGAATCGAGGGATGCATCACATCTCCGTCGTCGGCGCCGTCTCCTGGAACACCCTCGTGCTGCTCGATGAGCTGCCGGCTCCCGTGCCGCACATGCAGTACGCGCAGGACGACTGGCAGACCCTTGGCGGCACCAGCGCGGGCAAGGCGCTCGCGCTGGCGGCGCTGGGCGACCGGGTGCGGCTGCGTGCGGGCGTCGGGGATGACGCCGAGGGGGAACGGATCCGCATGGCGCTCACGGGCGTCGGCATCGACCCCTCCGACCTCGTGGTCGCTGACCGTTCGGAGCGCCACCTCAACCTGATGACTCTGGAGGGGGAACGGGTCTCGCTGTACCTCGCCAGTCCGGAGGCCCTCGCCGAGGCGGATCCTGCGGCTCTCGACGAGTTCTTCGACGGTGCCGAGGTACTCGTGGTGGATCTCTCGGCCGAGGGCCTCGCCGCGCTTCCCGCCGCGCAGCGCTCCGGCAGGCCGATCTGGGTGGACGTGCACGACTACGACGGCGAGGCGGAGTTCCACCGGCCGTTCCTGGCGACGGCGGATGCGGTGTTCTGCAACGCCGACCGGCTGGCGGACCCGGTCGCCTTTCTGCGCTCGCGTGTCGACGCGGGTGCGTCGTTCGCCGTCTGCACGCTCGGCGCCGAGGGTGCGGTCGCGGTGGATGTCGCCGGTGACGTGCACCGGGTCGCCGCTGTGCCCGTCGAGGTGCTCGACACCAACGGCGCCGGCGACGCGTTCCTCGCAGGCGTGCTGCACGCGCATCTTGACGGCGCGGTGCTCCCTGAAGCCCTGGCTGCGGGCGCACGCTCCGCATCATCGGTGCTGGGCACTCGTCACCTGCATCCGCTGCTGGACGACGTGCTCGGCTGAACACGAACGGCGTGAGCGCCGCTCAGCGCAGGGCGTCGACGAACGACCCGATGTGCTCGGTCAGCTGCGCGCGCATGTCCTCGTCCGAGATCGTCGGGGTGCCGTCGCCGGCCTGCGGACCGTAGTCACCGAACGACGCGTGCGAGGCACCGGGGATCTCCACCATCTCCGCGTCGGAGGGCAGCAGGTCCCGGGCATCCGCGATCTTCTGCGGCGTGGAGAGGCCGTCCTCACTGCCGGACAGGCTCAGCACCGGCAGGCCGGACTCCGCAAGTTCGTTCGCGCAGTACGAGGCGAACAGCACCAGCGCGTCGGCATCCTCCGCCAGCTGGCACGAGCGCACTCCGCCGAGCGAATGCCCGCCGACCATCCACGCGTCCACGTCGGGCGCGGCGGATGTGAAGGCATCCATTCCGCGCAGGTCGAAGAACGCCAGGTTCAACCAGGGACGGGTGATCACGACGGTGATGCCGTCCTCTGCGGCGAGGTCCTGCAGTTTCGCGATGTACGCCTCCGGTTGCACCTTCGCGCCGGGGATGAACACGAGGCCCACGTCCGAGCCGCCGTCCGCGGGGGAGAGCACGATGCCCTCGGGGGCGGCGTCGTCAATCGTCAGACCGGGGTTCTGCTCGGCTTCCGCGAGCGGTCCCGGCTCGGCGGCCATCACACCGACCTGACTCCAGATCAGAGTCCCGCCGACGATCAGGACGAGGAGTGCGAGCAGGCTCCACAGCACCCAGCGGAGGACCCGCCTTCCGCGCTTCTCAGGCATGGTTCCAGGCTATCGTCGCGCGACGCCCGGATGCGTGCGCAGGTACTCCTCGAACGCCTCGCGCGTGCTCAGCGTGGGGGTGTATCCGAAGTCGCGCTTCAGCCGCTCGTTCGCGAGCACCGGACGCCAGCGCAGGAACGGGACCTTCTCCGGGCCGTGCTCGGTCAGGCGCAGCATCCGTCCGATCCGCAGTCCGGCCGACAGCGCCCACGCCGGGATCGTGAGCATCCCCTTGCCGAGCCTGGCCGCGATCTCGGGCACGGTCATCCGGCCGTCGCCCGCGACGTTGTAGACACCGGCGGGGCCGCCGGTCGCCGCCCGCACCATCGCACCCGCCACGTCGTCGACCCAGACGAACACGAAGGGCGAGTCGGAACCGGCGATGCGCAGCAGGCGGTCGCCGTCCCAGAGCGCGGTGATCTGGTTGCGCACGGTCGGCCCGAGGATGGTGCCGATCCGGAAGATCACCTGTTCGAGCTGCGGATGCGCGGTGCGGGCATCCGCCAGCATCTCCTCGACCAGGCGCTTGTGCCGTGAGTACGGGAACGCGTCGTTGCCGCGCAGTTGCTGATCCTCGCTGATCCACTCAGGGTTGTCAGCGTGATAACCATAGGCTGCGCCGGACGACGAGACGACCAGGCGGCGTACGCCGGCCTCGACGCAGGCTGCCAGCACGTTCGCCGAGCCGTCCACATCGACCCGGTACTCCAGGGCGACGTCGCGACCGGGATTCACGATCGCCGCCAGATGCACGACGGTGTCGATCGCGTGCCTGCGCAGAGCGGGGGCCAGCGAGGACGGATCCGTCACGTCGAACGGCTCCGACTCGACGCCGGGTACCTCCGACGTGCGCAGGTCGCCGCTGACGACGAGCTCCACGTCAGGGTGCGCGGCGAGCAGACGGGTGACGTGGGAGCCGAGGAAGCCGGCGCCGCCGGTGACGAGAACGCGGGTCATGCGGGGTCCCCCGTCGCCGTGAGGGCGTGGCGAGAGGCGTCACCGGTCGCGGTCCCGGTGCGGCGCCTGGTGTGCGCCGCCCACAGCGTGGCGACGATCAGCCCGGCGATGATGTCCCACACGCCCCACCAGCCGGCGACGACCGCCATGCCACCCAGCCCGCCGAAGAACGTGAACACCAGCCCGAGCCCCAGACCGGCGTTGCGGATGCCCACCTCGAAGGTCATCGCCTTGCGCTCGCGGGTGCCGAGGCCACCGAGTACGGCGGTGCCGTAGCCGAGGCCGAGCGCCACCGCGTCGTGTGCGGCGACGACCAGCAGCACCGTGCCCAGCACGCTGATGAACACGGCCCAGTTGCCCACCAGTGCGCCGACGATGAAGCCGAGCAGGGCGATCAGGCTGAACCAGCGCACGAACGGCTGCACCCTGGCGGCGAAGCGCGGCGCCTTGGCGCGCAGGAGCAGGCCGACAACGAACGGCAGGCCGATGATCAGCACGATCTCCATCAGCATCTGCCACGGATTCAGCTCGACCGCATGCAGCAGGGTGCGCGCCTTCGGGTGCAGCGAGCCCCAGAAGGCGATGCTGAGCGGCATCGCGACGATGTAGATGAGGTTGCCGACCGCTGTCAGCGACACAGACAGCGCGACGTTGCCGCCGGAGCGGTGCGTCAGCACCTGCGAGATGTTCCCGGGAGGGCAGCATGCCACCAGAAGCATGCCGAGCGCCATCGACGGCGTCACCGGCAGCACCAGGGTCAGGACGAATGTCACGACCGGCAGCAGGAGCAGCTGTGCGAGGATCGCGATCACGAACGGCTTCGGGTGCTTCGCCACGACCCGGAAGTCTCGCGGCGCGGTGTCCAGCGCGATGCCGAACATGATGAGCCCCAGCACGACGTTGAGGATCATCAGGGTGCCGGGAGTGAAGTTCAGGACCACCTCGTCGATGTTCATGCCTTCTCCAGGGTGCTCTTCTGCTTACGCACCGCGGTGCGATACGCGTGCTTGTTCACGTAGTACGCCATCCGGTCGAGCCCGAGGTAGCGGTACCCACCGGTGAGGTCCGGCCACGGCGATCCGGTGACGCGCTCGCGGAACCGTCGCGCGCGCTCGGGGGAGCGCTCCTCAGCGGCGAGGTAGGCGGCGACCAGTTCAGCCTGCTCGTACCGGCCCTGCCAGCCGATGCCGGATGCCTCGATCATGCCCATCACGTACAGCCCGTTGAACGACGGAGGGAAGACGTTGAGGAACAGCTCCGGCGCCGGACCCTGCCAGTGCAGGTGCTCGCGGTCGACGAAGGGGTAGTCCAGCGTGTACCCGGTGGCGAGCAGGATCAGGTCGTAGTCGCCGGAAGAGCCGTCGGCGAAGCGCACGGTGTCACCGTCGAAGCGGTCGATCCCCGGACGGATGCGGAGGTCGCCCTGCCCGAGGTGGTTCAGGATCAGCGTGTTCACGATCGGGTGCGATTCGTAGATCCGGTAGTCCGGCTTCGGGAACCCGAAGTGCACCGGATCGCCGGTGAAGGCCTTCAGGACCCGGGTGTCGATCGCCTGCTTGATGCGGGCGGGCAGCGGACGCCCCTGGTTCAGCAGATCGCTGGGCCTGCCGAACAGGTACCGCGGCACGAAGTAGTAGCCCCGGCGCACGCTCATGTCGATGGATGCCGCATGGTGCACGGCATCCACGGCGATGTCGCATCCGGAGTTGCCTGCGCCGATGATGAGCACCCGCTTCCCGGCGAGCTGCGCCGCGCGCTTGTAGGCGCTGGTGTGCATGATCTCCCCGGCGAACTCGCCGGGGAACGTCGGGATCTGCGGTTCGGCGAGGGTGCCGTTGGCGAGGATGACTCCGTCATAGCGGACGGGATCCAGCCCGGCGGCGTAGAGCATCCACCCGCTGTCGGCGACGGGCTCGAGACGTTCGACCTTCGTGTCGAACCGGAACAGCTCGCGCAGGCCGAACTCGTCCGCGTACGCGCCGAAGTAGTCCTTGAGCACCCGGTGCCCGGGGTAGTCGACGTCGGAGTCCATGGGGAACTCGGTGAACTCGGTCGTGGTGCGCGACGAGATCAGATGCGCGGACTCGTACATCGTGCTGCGCGGGTTGCTGATGTCCCACAGGCCGCCGACGTCGTGCGACGCCTCGTAGCCCTCGACGGCGATGCCCTGTGCCTGCAGCGCTCTGGCTGCGGCGAGTCCGGAGGGGCCGGCGCCGATGACGGCGTATCTCTTCATTTCTCTCCCGCACGACGACGTGCTGCGTTCTGTCGCCCCCCGGTCTCAGCGATCCTAACCCGGCGGGAATCCGGTTCCGAAACCGGTGGCACTCGGAACAGGTCAGGAGAACACTGCCACGACGCCGCGGATCAGCACGACGACCGTGCCCGCCCACGCGCACAGCAGCATGATGCGGCGCGCCAGCGCGACGGGGATGCGCCGGGAGAGCCACCCGCCCAGCAGCATTCCCGCCGCCGTGCACACGCCCAGCAGGATGAGGTCGGCGGGCGGGGACGAGGGCAGGCCACGGAGAGCCACGGACACCAGCCCGTAGCCCAGGAAGATCACCTGGGCGCTCGCGGCGAACCGTCGCTGCGGCCACTCGTCGCCCAGCGCGTAGGACGCGAGCGCGGGACCGGACAGGCCGCTCGAGGCGTGCATGAAGCCGGCGAGGGCTCCGGCGCCGATCGCGCCGCCCCGCCCCCGGAGGCGCCTGGCGACACTGCCGAGCCGCTGGGCGCTGAGCGCGAGCAGCCCCATCGCACCGATGAGCAGCAGCAGCGCGGCATCCGGCAGCAGCAGCGCGGTCAGCGCGCCGAGAGGAGCCGCCACGACGCCGGCACCGAGCAGCCACCGGGTGGGCGGCCAGTCCACGTCGCGCCAGGCGCCGGGCAGCGCGAAGAGCGAAGCGATCACGGCGAGCAGCACGGCGATAGTCACGCCCTCGACGGGACCGTAGACAAGGACGACCGGGCCGATCAGCACGAGCACGAAGGCGAGCCCCGTGACACGCTGGATGACCGCGGCGATCACGGTGACCGCCGCGGTCAGGGCGAGCAGCACTACGAGCGCTCCTCCAGCAGGGCACGGACGGCGGCTTCGAGCTCGGCGACGGCGGCGCGTGCGGCAGCCGCGTCGACGGCCCTGGCATCGATGTACACCTTGAGCTTCGGCTCGGTGCCACTGGGGCGCACGATCACGCGCGACCCGTCGGCGAGGCGGTAGCGCAGCACGTCACCCGCGGGCATGCCGGATGCCCCGGCGGCGAGGTCCTCGGCGGACGCCACGGACCGCTGCCCGAACGCTGCGGGCGGCGTCCGCCGCAGCGAGGCCATGAGCCCCGCGATCACGGAGAGGTCGTCCACACGGATCGACACCTGACCGCTCGCGAACCAGCCGATCTGCTCGGCGAGCTCGTCCAGGAGTCCGGCGATCGTCGTGCCGCGCACGCGGGCGTCGGCGGCGAGACCCAGCAGCGCGACGGCGGCGGAGATCCCGTCCTTGTCGCGCACGGTGTCGGGGTTCACCAGGTAGCCCAGCGCCTCCTCGAAACCGAAGGCGATGCCAGGGGCGCGGGAGATCCACTTGAACCCGGTCAGGGTCTCGTGGAAGTCCAGGCCGTGGGCTGCGGCGATCGCGCCGAGACCGGGGGAGGAGACCAGCGAGCACGCCAGCGACGCCCCCGCCGTGCCCTGAGCGGCCTTCGCGGCGCGCAGACCCAGCAGCAGTCCGACCTCGTTGCCCGTCAGGCGGCGCCAGCCGCCCTCGGCCGAGGCGTCCGGGATCGCGACCGCGAGGCGATCCGCATCAGGGTCGTTCGCGATGACGAACTCTGCATCCGCGGCGCGGGCGCGCTCGAACGCGAGGTCCATGGCGCCTGGCTCCTCGGGATTCGGGAACGACACCGTGCGGAACGTGGGATCGGGCTCGCGCTGCTCGTCGACGACGCGAGGTGCCGGGTAGCCGGCCTTCTTCACCACGCGTGAGAAGGTCTCCCAGCCCACGCCGTGCATCGCCGTGTACACCCAGCGCATCTCCTGTACGCCCAGCGGCGCGGGGGCGACGGCGGCGGTGGCGACGACGTAGGCCTCGACCAGGTCCTCGCCCGCGGTCTCGTAGGCGTCCGAGCGCGGCAGCGCGGTGACGTCACCGGCATCCGCCACCCGCTGGATCTCGGCGGCGATCTCGGCGTCGGCGGGTGCGACGATCTGCGATCCGTGGTCGGCGCCTCCGAGGTACACCTTGTAGCCGTTGTCGTTCGGCGGGTTGTGGCTGGCGGTGACCATCACCCCGGCATCCGCGCCCAGGTGCCGCACCGCGAAGGCGAGCACCGGGGTCGGCAGCAGGCGGGGGAGCAGGATCGCACGCAAGCCGGCGCCCGCGAACAGCTCGGCGGAGTCGAGAGCGAACCGGCGCGAGTTGCGGCGGCCGTCGTAGCCGATCACCACGGTGGGTGTGCCGGCCGAGCGGTTCTTCAGGTAGGCGGCGAAGCCGGCCGCCGCCTGCGAGACCAGCACCCGATTCATCCGGTTGCTGCCGGCGCCGAGGGCGCCGCGCAGACCGGCGGTGCCGAAGGCGAGCCGGCCGGCGAACCGGTCCGAGAGGTCCGCGATCGCGGCGGCGTCGCCGGAGGCGGCGCGCGTGATCACGCCGGCGAGCTCGTCGCGCGTCTCGGAGTCCGGGTCCTGCCGAAGCCAGGCGCGGGCCGTGGCCAGCAGCTCGGCGTTCACAGCGCCTCGATCACTCGGGCCAGCAGCGCCGAGATCACCGGCTCGGCGGCCTGGCCGGCCTCGATCACCTCGGCGTGGCTGAGCGGAGTCTTCTGGATGCCGGCGGCGAGGTTGGTGATCAGCGAGAAACCGAGGATCTCCATGCCCGCCTCACGGGCAGCGATGGCCTCGAGCGCGGTGGACATGCCGACGATGTGCCCGCCGATGGTCTTCGCCATCTGCACCTCAGCCGGAGTCTCGTAGTGAGGGCCGCGGAACTGCGTGTACACGCCCTCGTCCAGCGAGGGGTCGACGGTGCGCGCGACGTCGCGGAGACGCTGCGAGTACAGGTCGGTGAGGTCGATGAACGTCGCGCCCTCGAGCGGCGAGTCGGCGGTGAGGTTGATGTGGTCGCTGATCAGCACCGGCTGCCCGGGCTTCCACGTCTCGCGCACGCCGCCCGCGCCGTTGGTGAGGACCATGATCGCAGCTCCGGTGGCGGCGGCGGTGCGCACCGAGTGCACGACCCGGCGAACGCCGTGGTCCTCGTAGTAGTGCGTGCGCGCGCCGATCACGAGGACGTTCTTGCCGTCCGGGGTGCGGATGCTGCGGAGCGTCCCGACGTGACCCTCCAGAGCGGGCTTCGAGAATCCGGTGACCTCGGTGGCCGGAACGGTCGCGACGGTCTCGCCGATGAGCTCGGCGGCCTTGCCCCAGCCCGATCCGAGCGTGAGGGCGATGTCGTGGTGAGAGACCCCTGTCAGCCGCGCGATGTCGGCTGCGGCCTGGGCGGCGACCTCGAACGGGTTCGCGCTCGGGTCGTCGAGGGGGTTCGTGAGAGTGTCTGGCATGAGACCACTCTAGGAACGCGCGGGCCGCACTGCCAGCTTGGGGCTGTGTGCGGGCTCCTGTCCGTCCTGCGAGAATGGTACCCATGGCTCATTCCCCCTTCGCGAACAGGCAGAGCGTCGCCGTCCTCGGTGGCGGCCCCGGTGGCTACGAGGCGGCGCTCGCCGCGGCCCAGCTGGGGGCTGATGTCACCCTCGTCGAGCGCGTAGGGGTCGGCGGCGCCGCCGTCCTCACCGACGTGGTGCCGTCGAAGAGCCTGATCGCCACGGCCGACGCCGCCGTCGCGATCTCCGAGGCATCCGATCTCGGTGTGCAGTTCTACGCCAAGGGCGAGCACGGCAAACCGCTCAAGCCCGAGATCGCGATCAACCTGGCCGCGGTGAACAAGCGGCTGATGGCTCTCGCCGGGCAGCAGTCCGAGGACATGCGCACCGCGCTGCTGGATGCCGGGGTGAAGATCCTCTCCGGCCACGGACGTCTCGACGGGCACAATGCGATCGTCGTGTCGACCGCGGTGGGCGGGACCGACTTCGACCGCGTGGAGGCCGACACGATCGTCGTGGCCGTCGGCGCCGCACCGCGCGAGCTGGACTCGGCCAAGCCAGACGGCAAGCGCATCCTCACCTGGACGCAGCTGTACGACATGAAGGCGCTCCCCGAGCACCTCATCGTGGTGGGATCCGGTGTCACCGGTGCGGAGTTCGCCTCGGCCTACATGAACCTGGGTGCGAAGGTCACGCTGATCTCCAGCCGCGACCAGGTGCTCCCGGGCGAGGACCAGGACGCCGCTGCGGTGCTGGAGCGGGTGTTCAAGCGCGGCGGCATGCAGGTGCTGTCGAAGTCGCGCGCCGACAAGGTCGAGAGGACCAAGGACGGCGTCGTCGTCACCCTCTCCGACGGCCGCACGGTCGAGGGCAGCCACTGCCTGCTCGCGGTGGGATCGATCCCGAACACGCACGGCATCGGGCTCGAGGAGGCCGGTGTCGAGCTCACCGAGTCCGGGCACATCCGCGTGAACAAGGTCGCGCGCACCTCGGTGTCGAACATCTACGCCGCGGGCGACTGCACGAACTTCTTCCCCCTGGCCTCGGTCGCCTCGATGCAGGGCCGCACCGCGGTGTTCCACGCCCTCGGCGACATCGTGATCCCTCTGGAGCAGCGCCGGATCACGGCGAACATCTTCACCGCCCCGGAGATCGCGACGGTCGGCTACTCCGAGAAGGACGTGCAGGAGGGTGTGATCGAGGGCATCGTGCACAAGCTGCCGCTGGCGGCCAACCCGCGGGCCAAGATGATGGGCATCAGGGACGGCTTCGTGAAGCTCATCGCCCGGCGCGGCTCTGGCACCATCATCGGCGGAGTGATCGTCGCGCCGAAGGCCTCCGAGCTGATCTACCCGATCGCGGTGGCGGTGGAGCGCCGTCTCACCGCCGACCAGGTCTCCCGCGTGTTCGCGGCGTACCCCTCGCTGTCGGGCAGCATCACGGATGCCACCAGGGCCATGCATCAGGTCGCGATCTCCTGACCCATAACGCAGAAAGGGCGCCCCGCGGGGCGCCCTTTCGCATGTCTGGGATCAGCTGATGGTGAGCAGCTGGTGCCCGGCGGACACCGTCGCACCGGCATCGGCGTTGATGTTGCCGATCACGCCGTCCTTGTGCGCCTGCAGCGGCTGCTCCATCTTCATCGCCTCGAGGACCACGACCAGGTCGCCCTTGACGACCTGCTGGCCGTCCTCGACGGCGACCTTCACGACAGTGGCCTGCATCGGCGACTTCACTGCGTCACCGGAGGCTCCGGAGTTCGCGGTGGTCGCATGGCTGCGGCGGGACGGCGGCACGGCGGCCGGGCGCCCTGCTGTGCCGGATGCCACGGCGACGCGGTCGGGCAGGCTGACCTCGAGGCGCTTGCCGCCGACCTCGA
Source organism: Microbacterium sp. MAH-37 (assembly GCF_009758255.1). Taxonomy (GTDB): domain Bacteria; phylum Actinomycetota; class Actinomycetes; order Actinomycetales; family Microbacteriaceae; genus Microbacterium. The sequence goes on along the minus strand of NZ_WSEN01000003.1, from coordinate 85,582 downwards.
CGACCACGGTGTGACGGCCGGGGGCAGTGGCCGGATCCTCGAGCTCGCCGTCCCAGGCCGGGATGTCGTTCACGAACTCGGTCTCGATCCAGCGCGTGTACACGCCGAACTCGCCGTTCTCGGCGGTGAAGGCGGGATCGCGCACGACCTTGCGGTGGAACGGCAGCACGGTGGGCATGCCGGACACCTCGAACTCGTCCAGGGCGCGACGCGCGCGCTCCAGAGCCTCTGCGCGGTCGCGGCCGGTGACGATGATCTTCGCCAGCAGCGAGTCGAAGGCCCCCGAGACCTGGTCGCCGGCGGTCACGCCGGAGTCGAGACGGATGCCGGGGCCTCCGAACGTCTTGAAGACGTGGATGGGGCCGGGCTGGGGGAGGAACCCGCGACCCGGGTCCTCGCCGTTGATGCGGAACTCGAAGGAGTGCCCCTGCGGCTCCGGGTCGGCGTAGTCGATGGTGCCGCCGGCCGCGATACGGAACTGCTCGCGCACCAGGTCGATGCCGGTGACCTCTTCGGAGACCGGGTGCTCGACCTGCAGGCGGGTGTTCACCTCGAGGAACGACACGGTGCCGTCTGCACCGATGAGGAACTCGCAGGTTCCGGCGCCGACGTAGCCGACCTCCTTGAGGATGGCCTTCGACGCGGCGTACAGCTGGTCGTTCTGCTCCTTCGTGAGGAACGGCGCGGGGGCCTCCTCGACGAGCTTCTGGTGCCGGCGCTGCAGGGAGCAGTCGCGGGTGGAGATGACCACCACATTGCCCTCGGCATCCGCCAGGCACTGGGTCTCGACGTGGCGGGGCTTGTCGAGGTACTTCTCGACGAAGCACTCGCCACGCCCGAAGGCCGCGACGGCCTCGCGGGTGGCGGACTCGAACAGCTCGGCGACCTCGTCGAACTCGCGGGCGACCTTCAGGCCGCGTCCGCCGCCGCCGTAGGCGGCCTTGATGGCGATGGGCAGGCCGTGCTCCTGCGCGAAGGCGATGACCTCGTCGGCGCCGTCTACGGGACCGGGGGTGCCCGGCGCGAGCGGCGCGCCGACCTTCTCGGCCACGTGGCGGGCGGTGACCTTGTCGCCGAGCGCCTCGATCGCCTCGGGGGACGGGCCTATCCAGGTCATGCCCGCGCCGATGACGGCTCGGGCGAAGTCGGCGTTCTCGGCGAGGAAGCCGTAGCCGGGGTGCACGGCGTCGGCGCCGGCGCGGCGGGCGACCGAGAGGATCTTGTCGATCTGCAGGTAGGTCTCCGCGCTCGTCGCACCCTCGAGGGCATAGGCCTCGTCGGCGAGTCGCACGTGCAGAGCGTCGCGGTCCTGGTCGGCGTACACGGCGACAGAGGAGATCCCGGAGTCCCGGGCGGCGCGGATGATGCGTACGGCGATCTCGCCGCGGTTCGCGATGAGCACCTTGGCGATATCAGGCATGGGTTTCAGCCTAGCGAGTGTCGGACCGATCTATTTGACGACTCTCCACAAGAAAACCTCGAATTCATGTCGGGATGCGTCAACGTGGTGGGTCACTGAGGCTGTCGAGGCGTCCACAGGTCGGTCCAGACGACTCCGAGTTGGCCGGCCAGCCGGCGCAGCGTCGACAGCGACATCCCCACCACCGTCGAGGGGTCGCCGTCCACGCGGGTGATGAACGGTCCGCCCAGGCTGTCCACGGTGAAGGCGCCCGCGACGTGCAGCGGTTCGCCGGAGGCGATGTACGCGTCGATCTCGGCATCGGTCACATCGGCGGCGAACGTGACGGCGGCCTCCGCGACGGCATGCGCCTCGACCGGTATGGCGCCGGGCCTCACCCGGAACACCGAGTGACCGGAGTGCAGGACGCCGGTCTCTCCCCGCATACCCCGCCAGCGCCGACGCGCCTCCTCCGGCGTGTACGGCTTGCCGAGCACCTCACCGCCGATCTCGAACATCGAGTCGCCGCCGATCACCAGACCGTCGAAGTCCGGGGCATCCGTCTGCAGCCTGTGCACGACGTCCGCCGCCTTCGCGCGACCCAGCAGCAGCACCAGTTCAGCAGGAGCGAACGGCGCTCCGCGTTCCGCCTCGGCTGCTGCGGCGACCGCGTCCTCGTCGACGCCGGGGGAGAGGGTCTCTGGTTCGATGCCCGCCTGCCGCAGCAGCATGAGGCGGGCAGGGGATGTGGAGGCCAGGAGCACGCGCATGCTACCCAGTATCTGGGAAGATCGAGGGATGACCTCTTCCGCGGGCGAGCTGCTCGATCTCGACATCACCGGTTTCGCGCACGGCGGCACCGCCATCGCCCGTCATGAGGGCCGTGTCGTGTTCGTCGCCGACGCCATTCCCGGAGAGCGGGTGCGCGTGCGCGTGGCAGATGCGTCGAAGCCGTCGTTCTGGCGCGCCGACGCCGTCGAGGTGCTCGAGGCCTCCCCGCACCGCGTGCCCCACATCTGGCCCGAGGCGGACATCTCGCGCGACCCGGCCGACCGCGTCGGCGGAGCCGACCTCGGCCACATCGAGCTCGGACACCAGCGCGTGCTCAAGCGCCAGGTGCTGCAGGAGGCGCTGGACAAGTTCGCGGGCGCAGGACTCAACGCGCCCGAGGTCGCCGGCCTCGACGACAGCGACGGCACCGGCTGGCGCACGCGCATGACGCTGCACGTCGACGACGCCGGTCGCGTCGGACCGTACGCGGCGCGCAGCCACCGGGTCATCGAGGTCGGCTCGCTCCCGCTTGCGCGGCCGGAACTGGCCGAGGCCGCCGGAGCCCTCGTCGGCACCCCCTCCGCAGGGCGCATCGTCTTCGTCGAGCCGGCCGACGGCCGTGCCAGGGTGCTGCCGCGACCGGACCGCCCGACCCGTTCGCGACGCGGAGCGCGCGCTCACCGGCGGGAGCCGGAGGTCATCGTCGAGAAGGTCGGTTCGCGGGAGTTCCGTCTCGACGTGGACGGCTTCTGGCAGGTGCATCCGCTGGCCGCCGCCACGCTCGACGCCGAGGTGCGTGCGGCTCTCGAGGGACGCGTCGATCCCGATGCCACGCACTTCGACCTGTACGGCGGGGTGGGACTGTTCGCCGCAGCCCTCGCCGATCTCGGCGCCACCGACGTGGTGACGGTGGAGTCGGACGCCCGCGCCACCGCGCACGCGGAGCAGAACCTCGCGCCACTGGACGTGCACGCCGTCACCGCGCGGGTCGACCGCTTCCTGGCATCCGGCCCCGCGGGGAGCCGGGCCGGCACGATCGTGCTCGACCCGCCGCGCGCCGGTGCGGGCAAGGCTGTTGTCGAGGCGGTGCACGGTCTCGACCCCGAGGCCATCGTCTACGTCGCCTGCGACCCCGTGGCGCTGGCCCGCGACCTCGGCACCTTCCGCGCCCTCGGATGGGAGGCGGACAGCCTGCGCGCCTTCGACCTGTTCCCGCATTCGCACCACTTCGAGACCGTGGTGCGGCTGACGCGCTGATCGGCCCGACCCTCTGAGTATCCTGAATCCATGAGCACCGTCGCCCTCATCGACGATCACGAGTCGGTACGTCTGGGCCTCGAGGCCGCCTGTCTGCGCGACGGGGAGCAGCAGGTCGTGTTCTCCGGCGGCACCGTGAAGGACTTCCTGCTGTGGCGGGCATCGGCCGGAGCGCCGCCCGTCGACGTCGTCGTGCTCGACCTCACCCTCGGCGACGGCACCACCGTCACCGAGAACGTCGCCACCCTCGTCGCCGACGGGGCGAGCGTCGTGATCCACAGCGTCGCCGACCGCCCTGCCGCCGTCCGAGAGGCGCTGGTCGCCGGAGCTGCCGGCGTCGTGAGCAAGTCGTCCGCGCTGGACGACGTTCTCGACGCGATCCGCACCGTCGCGCGCGGTGACGCCCTGAACAACGTCGAGTGGGCCAGTGCGGTCGACGGCGACCGCGAGTTCGCCGACGCACAGCTCTCCACACGCGAGCGCGAGGTGCTCCGGCTCTATGCCGCCGGACTTCCGCTGAAGGTCGTCGCCGAGCGTCTCGGAGTCGCGTACTCCACGGCCAAGGAGAACATCACCCGCATCCGCGTGAAGTACGTCGAGGTGGGCAGGCCGGCGCCGACCAAGGTCGACCTGCTGCGCCGCGCGATGGAGGACGGCATCGTCGCCCCGGACGGGGCCTCGCGTGGCGGTTGACGCCCGCGGCATCCGGGAGGCGTGGAACCAGATCCCGTCGCCGGGTGCGGCAGGCTCCGGTCTGGAGCGGTTCACCGGCAACCGGATGGAGCGCATCCTTCAGATCGTGATCGCGCTGGGCTCCGCGGCGCTGGGCGCGCAGGCGTTCCTCGGCGCCATCGGCACGATGTCGAGCGTGGATGCCGCGCACCTGGCGATCCTGAACATGGTGTTCCTGCCGCTGGTGTGCATGATCGTGGCGTGCCTGGCCGGACGTTTCGTGCGGGTGGCCTGCGGCAGCTTCGCCGTCTCGTACATGTTCGCGCTGCTGCTCTGGCCCGTCGTGGTGATCTCCGCGGGGCGCGGAGCGTCGGAGCAGCCGTGGATCTTCTTCCTGGTGAACATCGGAGTGGTGGCCGCCGTCGCGGCGTTCCCGTTCGCCCTGCAGTTCGTCTGGGCCGCGGCACTCCCGCTGGTGTATGGCTGGGTGCGGCTGGTGCAGGGCGGATTCTCGCAGGAGTACTGGATCACCACGGCCTTCGATGTGACGTTCACCCTCATCCTCGGCATGGTCCTCGTCTCGCTGGCGTGGATGTTCCGCTCCGTCGCGGCCGGCGTCGACGAGGCGCGCGCGAAGGCGGTCGACACCTATGCCTCCGCCGCCGCCGCGACCGCTGCGGAGGAGGAGCGCGTCGCGCTCGCCGCGCTCATGCACGACAGCGTGCTCGCGGCACTGATCGCCGCGGCCAGGGCCGAGAGCGAGCGCGAGCAGGATCTGGCCGTCGGCATGGCGCGGGAAGCGCTCACCCGTCTCGCCAACACCGAGGCGTCGGTGGCGCAGGAGGGCAGCGACGAGCCGGTGAGCACCACCGGGATCGTGTCCGAGCTGCGGCGCACGCTGTCGGAGCAGGGCGCGGACGCCGTCGTCGAGGAGCGCGGCGAACCCGGTGCGGTACCGGGCAAGGTGGCCCGTGCGCTGGTGCTTGCAGCGCGTCAGGCGATCGGCAACGCCCTGACGCACGCGGCGGGTCGGGGACTGCACGTGGTCGTGGAGGAAGAGGATCCCGGCATCCGGATCGTCGTCAGCGACACGGGTCCCGGGTTCGACCTCGAGCACATCGGTGAGGACCGGCTGGGTATCCGCGCGTCGATCCTCGCGCGCATGGCCGCGGTCGCGGGAACCGCGGACATCTCATCCGGAGACTGGGGCACGGTCGTCACGCTTGGTTGGGACGGCGCATGAGACTCACCGTACGCAGCATGGCCACCGGGTTGGCGCTCGGCTTCGCCGTCTACTTCGCGGCCCGTGGTGTGTGGTGGACGCCGGTGCAGCCGGAGGTGCCGCTGTTCATGGTCGCCGCGATCGGCCTGTACGTCGCCACCATCCTCACCGCTGTGCTGGCCGGCACCGATCGGGACGTGCGGATGCCGCTGTGGTGCGGCATCCTCGCGATCGTGACCTCGATCGCCGTGCCGCACCTGGTGTCGGTGTCGCTCATCGACGCCGACCGCGTCGCGCCGTTCGCCACCTGGTACATCGGGGCCACCGGACTGCTGGGCGTGGTGTGCATCGTGCGGCGCCGGTTCCTGATCGGCTGGCTGATCCTGCTGGTGCTCACGATTTCGTCTTGTGCCCACATGGGGCCGCAGAACGCGTTCACCCTCGGCCTGGTCGGCTCCATGACGTGGGTGGCCGTGGCCCAACTGCTGGTGCTGTTCTGGGACCGTGCGGTGCGTGACACCGAGCGCCTCGCCGACATACAGCAGGCGGTGTCGGCCTGGCACGCCACCCAGCAGGTGCGGCAGAGGGAACGGCGGATGCGGGTGCAGTTGGCGCTCGCGGTGGCGGGACCACTGCTGGCCAGGACGGTCGCCGAGCGCGGCGCACTGGACCCCGAGGAGAAGATGCGCGCGCGCATCGCAGAGGGCCGCCTGCGCGACGAACTGCGCGGTGCGAGCCTGCTCAACGACGCGGTGCGCGAGGCCATCGCGGACGCCCGCAGCAGAGGTGTCGCGGTCACGGTCTTCGACGAGGGCGGGCTGGACAACGTCGACGAGCCGCGCAGGGACGAGATTCGCGACGAACTGGCCGGTGTGCTGGCTCAGGTGAGCACCGACCGGGTGATCATCCGCGCGGGCAGCGACGAGGTCATCGCGGTGACGGTCGTCGGTCGCGGCGGTGCCGGCGGGTCGCGCGATGAGGACGAGGTCGATCTCTGGCATGAGATCCCGCGCGAGGCGCCGAAGCGCTGAACCCTCCGGAGCCGGAGACCCTGCGGTCTCGGGAAGAGAAAGGGCGAGGGGCGGCGAAGCCGCCCGCCCCTCGCCAACGCGGACGAGTTACCCGAAAACTGTCCGCATGTGGACGGTGATTCGCTTGCCTACCCTGGGACAAGGAGACCGTCTAACGCGAAGCGTTGCATCCAGTCTGCCGGGCAGGAAACATGCTGTCTGTAGGTATTTCGGGGGACAAATCCCGCCTTTTCTGGCATTTCGGAGTCGAAACGCCAGAAATCAGCCCGAGAACCGGCCCCAGGGGATGTCGCGGCGCAGCGGCGTGCGCATCGGACGACGCGTGCTCATCCACGCCGAGACGCGGGTCTCGTCGGCGACGGCCGCAGCGACCTCGGACGTGTACGCCTCGCTGACGATCGCGACCAGCGCGGCGAGCTCCTCGTCGGTCGGGTTGCCCCGCACGACCTCGACGATCGGGACCTCGTTCTGCTCGGGCTGCTCGGTCACAGCGGGATGTTCCCGTGCTTCTTGGGCGGCAGCTCGGCCCGCTTGCCCTTGAGGGCGCGCAGGGACTTCGCGATCGCCACGCGGGTGTTCGCCGGCTCGATGATGCCGTCGATCTCGCCGCGCTCGGCGGCGAGGAACGGGCTGGTCACGCTGTACGTGTACTCGTTCGCGAGGCGCGTGCGCACGGCGGCGACGTCCTCTCCGGCCTCCTCAGCGCGCTTGATCTCACCGCGGTACAGGATGTTGACGGCGCCCTGGCCGCCCATCACAGCGATCTCCGCGGTCGGCCAGGCGAGGTTGACATCGGCGCCGAGCTGCTTCGAGCCCATCACGATGTACGCACCGCCGTATGCCTTGCGCAGGATGACGGTCACCAGCGGCACGGTCGCCTCGGCGTAGGCGTAGATGAGCTTCGCGCCGCGGCGGATCACACCGGTCCACTCCTGATCGGTGCCCGGCAGATAGCCGGGAACGTCGACGAGCGTGACGATCGGGATCGAGAACGCGTCGCAGAAGCGCACGAACCGGCTCGCCTTCTCGCCGGCCTCGATGTTGAGGGTTCCTGCCATCTGCGACGGCTGGTTGGCGATGATGCCCACCGAGCGCCCCTCGACGCGGCCGAAGCCGATGAGGATGTTCGGGGCGAACAGCGGCTGCACCTCGAGGAAGTCCCCGTCGTCGACGATGTGCTCGATGACGGTGTGCATGTCGTAGGGCTGGTTGGGGGAGTCCGGGATGATCGTGTTCAGCACACGGTCGGAGTCGGTGGTCTCGAACTCGAAAGGCGTGTCGTAGCCGGGGATCTCCGCCATGTTGTTGTCCGGCAGGAAGCCGAGCAGCGTGCGGGCGTAGTCGATCGCGTCGTCCTCGTCGTCGGCGAGGTAGTGCGCGACACCGGAGCGGGTGTTGTGCGTGTACGCGCCGCCGAGCTCCTCCATGCCGACGTCCTCGCCGGTGACGGTCTTGATCACGTCGGGTCCGGTGACGAACATCTGGCTGGTCTTGTCGACCATGATGACGAAGTCGGTGAGAGCGGGGCCGTACACGGCGCCGCCGGCGGCCGGGCCCATGATGATCGAGATCTGCGGGATGACGCCTGAGGAGCGCGTGTTCATCTTGAAGATCTCGCCGTACTTCGACAGCGCGAGCACACCCTCCTGGATGCGGGCGCCGCCCGAGTCGAGGATGCCGATCACCGGCATCCCGCTGGTGAGGGCGAACTCCATGATCTTGATGATCTTGTCGCCGGAGACCTCGCCGAGCGAGCCGCCGAAGGTGGTGAAGTCCTGTGAGTAGACGGCGACGGTGCGTCCGTGGATGGTGCCGATGCCGGTGACGACGGAGTCGCCATACGGGCGGTTGCGGTCCATGCCGAAGGCGGTGGTGCGATGCCGGACGTACTCGTCGAACTCGACGAAGCTGCCGGGGTCGACGAGAAGCTCGATACGTTCCCGGGCGGTCATCTTGCCCTTGGCGTGCTGCTTCTCCTGGGCTTTCTTCTCGGGGTCGACGACGGCCTCGGTGTAGCGGGCGCGGAGGTCCGCGATCTTGGCTGCGGTCGTCGAGAGGTCAGGCGTGTCCGTCACGTTTCCACACTAGTGCCGGGCGCCGGGGCGCCGTTGGATGCTCGCCACAACGGATTCGCCGATCCTTTGGCTGATCGGTTCTCCTGCTCGGCCAGTTCTTCGGGGTCCAGTTGCCGCCGTCACACCACGAACCGCCAGACGTACTCCAGACCGTCGTCCGGGCGGAACCACGCCAGCGTGACCACGACGTCGTCCAGATCGGCAGCGCACAGGCACAGCTCGAGCCTCTCGGCCGGCAGCACCTGACCCCACAGATCGGTGACGATGCCGGTGGCCGGAACGTCGTGGAACACCCGCACGAAGTCGACCGGCTCGTCGCCGCCGTTGACGACGACCGGGTGCGCGCGCTCGTCCCGCAGGACACGCCAGGGCACGCGGTAGGCAGGGACGGATGGCGGGAGCTGGGGGAGTCCGAGAGTCATGCCGCCACGCTAGGAACGGCTGCGGACAGGGTTGCCGGCTCATGGGCATCCGGTGCCGGGCCTGTGCAGGAGCGCCTGCTATTCGTCTGCTGTGGAGAGGATCTCGGGATCCGTCTCCGCGTCTCCCACGTCCAGTGCGGGCCGGCGACGCACTGCATCCGTCACCTTGCGCCCGGCCCAGCCCACTCCGCGCACGGCGGTGCCCGCCGCGCTCGCGGCGGCAGCGCCGACGAGACGCGCGCCGTGCAGCATCCGCAGCTCCAGTCGCTGTGCGCCGGGCACCGGTTCCAGCTCGGCGGGAAGCTCCGACGGCGCCTGGCCGAAGGCCTTCCGTGACGCGGTCAGTACGCGCCGGCCGAGGACATGGTTGCCGGCGCCGCCGATCGCTGCGCCGATGCCGAACGGCAGCGCCTTGCCCAGGAACGACGCACTGCCGTTGACGGCGAACTGCTTGATGAACATGCCCTTGAGCCGATCGACGAGCGGCCCGACCGCCGCCCGCGGCAGGGACTTCGTCACCAGCTCACCCCAGTACGCCGAGCGCGTGCCGCCCTTGCCGACCGCCTGCTTCGCCAGCTGAGAGACCAGGTCGACGCCCTCCTTGCCGAGCATGAGCGTCATCACCAGTGCGCGTGCACGGTCGGGATTCTCGATCGGGATGCCGTGCACCTCGGCCACCGACTGCGCGAACAACGCGGTCGACTCCACGAAGCCCAGTGTCTCGACCCCCGACAGGGTGAGTGTCACGCCGGTACCGATGCCGGGAACCACAGCCGTCGCGCCGACGGCCGCGCCGCCCGCGGTCACGGCGGCGAGATAGCGCAGCTCGAGGATGCGCACGATCTCGGCCGGCGTCGCGTTCGGGCTGCGCAGGCGGATGCTGCGGATGTGGGCGATCACCAGCGGACGCTGCACCGCGAGCACCCGGTCGACGCCGCGAATCACGAACGGATGCTCGTCAGAGCCCGCCGGCGGCAGGCCGGTGTCCCAGGCGGAGTCCGCGGGGAGCGAATGGATCTTGTGCACCTTCTCGCGCATGCGCCGATCCTATGGAATCACGCCGCGAGAAAGCCGAAAGCCCGGCCCCACGAGGGGCCGGGCTTTCGAAGGAAGCGGAGTCAGACGAACAGGTTCGCCCGCTCGAGGTCCTCGGCGAAGTCGATCTCGACCGCGTACAGGTCGGACACATCCATCGGCTCGATGAGCACGCCGTCCTCGGCGATCGCCAGCTCGAGGCCGCGCTCGAAGTAGTCCTGGTCCTCGACTCGCTGGAGCTGGCGCATGAACGCCTTCTTGTGCGTGGAGGAGATGTAGTTGATGCCGACCGCCTCGCCGAGACCGCCCTTGACGGTCTTGGACAGCTCGTTGATGAAGCCCTCGGAGGTGACGGTGTACTTCACCTCTTCATCGCTGACCTTGGACGTGTTCACGGTGACGAACGACTGGTCGCGCTCGATGAGCTCGATCGCGCGGCCCAGGATGCGCGGGTCGAAGACGACGTCGCCGTTCATCCAGAGCACGCCGCCGCGGCCGGTGACGCTGAGTGCGCGCAGCAGGCTCTTCGACGTGTTGGTGACGTCGTAGCGCTCGTTGTGCACGTAGTTGACGTCGGGGAAGGACTCGATGATCGTCTCGGCGCGGTAGCCCACGACGGTGGTGATCCTGGCGTCGCCACCGAAGGCGGCACGGATGTTCTCGTGCTGCTGCTGCATGATGGTGCGGCCGTCGTGCAGCTCGGTGAGCGGCTTGGGGAGGGCACGCCCGAGGCGCGAGCCCATGCCTGCGGCCAGGATGACGGTCTGAAGAGTCACGAATGCTCCTAAAAAGTATCTGTGTTCACTGTCGATTCATCGACGGGACACCTCTTCGTGCCGATCACATGTTAGCGAAACGCCCTGGGAGAGCCCCGGGCCAGGGAGTCGGCGTTGCCGTTTCGTGATCGAGTACACACCGGACACTCAGGATCGGTCATGGCGCGAAATACCGCAGTTCGCGGACCCCGGAAAGCACGAGGTCGGTTGATAGCGTAATAGATGTGACTGCTTCTTCCCCCTCTCCCGGAGACGACCCTGTGAAGGCCCCAGCTGCGTCGGAGGATGCCCCGGCGTCAGGGAAGAAGACCGGGACGGCGAGGAAGACGACCACGACGAGGAAGGCCACGCCCGCGAAGAAGGCGACGTCTGCAGAGACGGCGGCGGCGAAGAAGGATGCCGCGCAGCAGGCCGCGGCGAAGACGGCGGCCGTCAAGAGCGCGGCGCGTACGACGGCCGCGGCGAAGACGGCGGCGGCGAAGAAGACCTCGACGGCGGCCGCCGCCAAGACCGCGGCGGCGAAGACCGCGGCGGCGCGCACGACCGCGGCGAAGTCCGCGGCGAAGACGACCGCGGCTCAGGCAGCGGCGAAGAAGACCGCTGCGGCCCGGACGGCGGCCGCCTCCCGCGATGAGGAGTCGACGGCGACGAGCGCGAAGACGCCCGCAGTGCGGAAGACGGCTGCGAGGAAGTCCACTGCCGCGACGGCCGCGAAGACGACTGCCGGCTCGAAGACGACTGCGGCGAAGGCGGCGGCCGGCTCGAAGACGACTGCGGCGAAGGCGACGGCCGGCTCGAAGGCGACTGCGGCGAAGTCTGCGACAGCGGCCAAGAAGCCTGCGACGAAGACGTCCACCGCCAGGAGCACCACGGCCAAGGGGGCCGCGGCGGCCGGCGCGACGGCGGCCAAGAAGGCTCCGGCGAAGAAGTCTCCCGCGAAGACGACTGCGGCGAAGGCGACCGCCGCTGAGACAGCGGCGGCGGCATCCGCGGACATCCCCGCGGAGTCCGGGGCGACGACACGCCCCGCCGCGAAGATCGCAGCAGTAGCCGCGGCGGCCGGTGTGGTGGAGACTGTGGCTGCAGATGCCGCGACGACGGGTCCTGGGGAACCCGCTGTGAAGGAGGTCATCGTGACCGAAGAGACTCCGCAGACCGAGGCGCCGCCGCGGGACGACACCGTCGTCGTCCCCGCGGAGGCCGTCACGGTCGCGGTCGCGCCGGAACCCGAGTCCGCCGCATTCGCGCCGGAACCCGAGTCCGCCGCATTCGCGCCGGAGCCCGAGTCCGCCGTATCCGAGCGGGAACCCGAGCCCGTCGCATCGGCGCCGGAACCCGCCGAGCCGTGCCCCGAGCCGGCACCCGCGCAGGTGCCGCAGGCGCCCCGCGCGGCACCGCTGGACGAGGACGCCGTGCCGGCCGTGATGATCCGCGGCCTGGTCAAGCACTTCGGCGACACGCGCGCGGTCGACGGGATCGACCTGACCGTGCCCGCGGGCACCTTCTACGGGATCGTCGGTCCGAACGGCGCGGGCAAGACGACCACGCTGTCCATGGTCGCCGGCCTCCTGCGCCCGGACGGCGGCAACATCATCATCGGCGGCGTCGACCAGAAGGCCGAGCCGGTCGCCGCGAAGCGCGCGCTCGGCGTGCTGCCCGACCGGCTGCGCACCTTCGACAGGCTGACCGGTCGCCAGCTGCTCTACTACTACGGGCTGCTGCGGGGGCTCGACTCCGGCGTGATCGAGAAGCGCGCGGCCGACCTCGCCCGGGCCTTCGACCTGACCGAGGCACTGAGCCGCGTGGTCTCCGACTACTCTGCGGGAATGACCAAGAAGGTCATGCTCGCCGGTGCGATGATCCACTCGCCGCGCGTCCTCGTCCTCGACGAGCCCTTCGAATCGGTCGATCCGGTCTCGTCCGGCGTCATCCTGGACATCCTGCGCGCGTACGTCGACCACGGCGGCACCGTGATCCTGTCCAGCCACGGCATGGACCTCGTCGAGCGGGTCTGCTCGCGAGTCGCCGTCATCGTCGGCGGCGAGGTGCTCGCCGAGGGCACCATCGACGAGGTGCGGGGCGGACAGTCGCTGGAGGCGCGCTTCGTCGAACTGTCCGGCGGAAACGCCGAGGTGGAGGGGCTCGAGTGGTTGCACACGTTCTCCGCCTGAGGCTCGCGCTCCTGGCGGGATCGGTGCGCACCGGTCGTCCGGTGCGCACGGTCCTCGGTCTGCTGGTGGTCGCCGCGCTGACGGTCGCGACCTGCGTCGCGGTGCTCAGCCTCAGCGACGGCACGCTGGAGACCGCGCGCTCGGTGATCGTCCTGGGCGGCGCCGCCGTCTTCCTCGCGTTCCTGCTGGGGCCGGTGCTGATCGGCACCAGCGACCAGCTCGATCCGCGGAAGTTCGCGGTGTTCGGCGTCGACGAGCGGCGGATGCCGTGGATGCTGGCCCTGGCGTCGGTGATCAGCATCCCGAGTGCCGCGCTGATCGCCGTCGGCGTCTGCGTGACGATCGTGGGCGTCGGCTTCGGTGCGCCCTGGCCGGTCGCCGCGCTCTGCACCCTCCTCGGCGTCGCGGTGACCATCGTCGCCGCTCGGATCGGGATGGCCGTGAGCGCGCTGCTCCTCCCGGAGCGTCGCTCGCGTGAGCTGACAGCCCTGTTCGCGCTCGCGCTGATCGTCATCGCGTTCCCGGTCGCCGTGTTCTTCGCCTCGATGGCGTGGGACGGCGCGGTGCCGGCCGCCGTCGCCACAGCCACCTCCATCATCGGCGTGACCCCCCTCGGCGCCGCGCAGGGGTTCCTGTTCTCCGTCGCCGGCGGAGACACGGCCGCTGCGTGGCTGAGCGCGGTCGTCGGCGTCCTCACAGCAGTCGGGGCCGCCGTGCTGTGGGCGTGGCTCGTGCGCCGGCTGCTGACCACCGTGGAGCGCCCGGTGGCAGCGCGCGAGCGCTCCGGGCTGGGCTGGTTCGCCGTACTGCCGTCGAACGCCTTCGGAGCGGTCGCCGCACGCAGCCTGGTCTACTGGCTGCGCGACCGTCGCTACATCGTGAACGTCATCGTGGTGCCGATCGCCGGCATCCTCACCGTGCTGCCGCTGGTCGTCGCCGGCGTGCCGATCGCGATCGCCGCGTTGATACCGGCGCCGCTGATCGCACTGTTCCTCGGCTGGCTGCCGCACAACGACGTCGCATACGACTCGACCGCGATCTGGGTGCACATCGCCAGCGGCATGAAGGGCGTGGCCGACCGGCTCGGACGCCTGGTTCCGATGGTGCTGCTCGCACTGCCGCTGCTCGCCGTCGCCGTGTCGATCACGCTCGCCGTCGTGGGGGATTGGTCGCTGCTGATGCCGTTCACCGGGGTCGTGGCATGCCTGTTCCTGAGCGCGCTGGGAATGTCGAGCCTCTCGTCGGTCATCGCGCCGTACGCGGTGTCGCGCCCGGGTGACAGCCCGTTCCAGCAGCCGCAGCGCTCCGCGTCCTACGGTTCGTACGGCGCGGCGCTCTCACTGCTCGCCGCGCTGGTGCTCACCGTCCCGGCGGGCTGGCTCTTCGTGCTCACGCTGCTGGAGGGCGACCAGCACGGACCGGCGACGTTCTGGACCGGCATCATCGTGGGCGTGCTGGCGCTCGCGGCCGGCGTATCGCTGGGCGGGCGCATCTTCGAGCACAGCGGTGAGCGTCTGATGGAGTTCGCCGAGACCACCTGATCGTCACGAGGGCGCCCTGGCGCCGTCGACGACGATTAGAATCACCGTCATGAGTACTCCGCTGGACAGCCCCGATCAGGGCGGCGTGGCAACGCTTGATCGCGAACTCGAGGAACTCCTCAAGGAAGAGCACTTCGAGCCGGGCGACCATGAGCGCTTCTCGCACTACGTGAAGAAGGAGAAGATCCTCGAGTCCGCCATCACCGGCAAACCGGTGCGGGCGCTGTGCGGCAAGAAGTGGACCCCGGGCCGTGACCCGGAGAAGTTCCCGATCTGCCCCACGTGCAAGGAGATCTACGAGTCGATGGTGGGCTGAGCCCGCCCTTCGGCAGGTTCAGGCCCCCAGGGTCAGACCGCGTCGACCCACAGGGTCGGGATCGCCGGATCCGACTTGCTGAGTGCGAGTGCACGGATCGGCAGCTCCTCGCGCACGCGCAGGTGGTGCGCGCGAGCGGATGCCGTTCCCTGTGCGCCTTCGAAGGACGTGTCGATCTCGCCGTTCTCGACGAGCACGACCTGCAGCGCACGCGCATCCGGGTGCTCGGCGGGTACATCGACCTCGTCGAAGCCCGCCGACACGGCGATCGTCTCGGCGCTCGCGGTGCCGTCCTCGAGGGAGCGGAACGCGGCCTTCCTCCCGCCCTTCGACGCCTTGTCGGCGGAGGCCTTCGCGACCGGGACCCAGGATCCCGCGGCATCCTGCCGGGCGACGAGCTTGTAGACCATGCTCGCGGTCGGGTATCCCGATCCGGTGACGACCGATGTGCCGACGCCGTAGGCGTCGACCGGCGAGGCGGCCAGGGCCGCGATCGCGTATTCGTCCAGATCGCTGGTCACCGTGATCCGGGTGCCGGTTGCGCCGAGCTCGTCGAGCTGGGCGCGCACCTCGGCGGCCACGATCGGCAGGTCGCCGGAGTCGATGCGCACGCCGCCCAGCGACGTGCCGGCGACGCGGATGGCGAGTTCGACGCCCGCGCGGATGTCGTAGGTGTCCACGAGCAGGGTGGTGTCGGTGCCGAGTGCCTCGATCTGCGATCGGAAGGCCGACTCCTCGTCGTCGTGCAGCAGGGTCCACGAGTGCGCGGCCGTGCCCATCGTCGGGATGCCCCAGCTGCGACCGGCCTCGAGATTGCTGGTCGCACCGAAGCCGGCGATGTACGCGGCTCGGGCTGCGGCGACGGCGGAGTGCTCCGCGGCGCGGCGCGAGCCCATCTCGGCGAGCGGACGATCGCCGGCCGCGATGCTCATGCGAGATGCCGCGGTGGCCACTGCCGAGTCGTGGTTGAGCACGCTCAGTGCCAGAGTCTCGAGCACGACAGCGTCGGCGAAGCTGCCCTCGACCGTGAGGATGGGGGAGCCGGGGAAGTACAGCTCGCCCTCGCGGTAGCCGCGGATCGTGCCGGTGAAGCGGTAGTCCTCCAGATACGCCAGTGTCGTGGCATCCACCACGTCGTTGTCGCGCAGGAACCGCAGCTCGTCCTCACCGAATCGGAACTCGCGCAGCAGCGCCAGCAGGCGCCCGGTGCCGGCGACGACGCCGAAGCGGCGGCCGCCGGAGAGCCGGCGTGAGAACAGCTCGAACACGCATGGGCGGGCACCCGTTCCGTCACGCAGCGCCGCGGCCAGCATGGTCAGTTCATAGCGATCGGTGTACAGCGCCGTCGACGTCGTCATGAGGACGAGCTTAGTGATCGCGGGGGTGCGGCTCCGGCTCATGAAAGTTATTTGCGCGGACGCCTAATTTAATGAATACTACTTCCAGGTTCGGGATCGCCCGTGACTGCTCAAGGAAGAACAGGGAAGCAAATGAAAACTCGCGTGATCTCCGTCGTCGCGCTGGGCGCGGTCGCCGCGCTGGCCCTCGCCGGATGCTCCAACGGCAGCTCCGGGGACTCCGGCGACGCCGTCGACGGCAAGGGCAAGACCATCACCGCCTGGGTGATGCAGGGCACCAACCCCGACTCGTCCGCCTACCTCGACGCCGTCTCGAAGGCCTTCACCGAGAAGACCGGCGCCAAGGTGAAGTTCGAAGAGGTCCAGTGGGCCGACGCCCACCAGCGCTTCGTGACCGCCATCGCCGGCGGAACCTCGCCCGATGTGGCGGAGACCGGCACGACCTGGACCCCCGAGTTCGCAGACGCCGGCGCGCTCGTCCCGATCGACGACTACGTCGCCGAGGAGAAGGGCCTGAAGGACGACCTGGTCAAGGGCCTCGCCGAGGCGGGCACCTACGACGACGAGCTGTACGGCATGCCCTGGTACGCCGGCGTCCGCTCCATCGTCTACCGCGCCGACATCTACGAGGAGCTGGGGCTTGCAGCCCCGACCACCTGGGATGAGATCGTCTCGAACGGCGAGAAGATCAAGGCCGCGCACCCCGAGATGGCGGCGTTCGTGGTTCCGGGCAACGCCGAGTTCGGCGTCTACCCGTGGGTCTGGGGCGCTGACGGAGAAGTCGCCGTGAAGGACGGCGACAAGTGGAAGTCCGAGCTCGACTCCGAGAAGTCACAGGCGGGCCTCACGTTCTACACCGACCTGGCGCTGAAGCACGGCTTCTCGACCCCCGGTGCGACCACCTGGAAGGAGACCGACGTCCGCGACGCCTTCACCCAGGGCAAGGTCGCCACGATGCTCTCCGGATCGTGGACCCCGAAGTCGCTGATCGAGTCGAACCCCGAGCTCGAGGGCAAGCTGGGCGTCGCAGTGATCCCCGGTGAGGACGGCGGCATCTCGCCGTCCGTGCTCGGCGGATCGCACCTGTCGATCTTCGCGGACTCCAAGGAGCCCGACCTGGCCTGGGAGCTGGTCAAGCTGATGACCGTCGGCAAGTTCGCCACGCAGTGGGCGGATTCGACCGGTTACTTCCCGGGCCTCGAGTCGCTCATGAAGGACGCGCTGGAGTCGACCGACCCGCTGATCGCCCCCTTCGCTGAGCAGATGGTCGACGGCGGTGCCTCCGTGCCGGTGACTCCGCAGTTCGGTGCCGTCCAGGCCAAGCAGACGACCAACACGATGATGCAGGAGATCCTCAGCGGGCAGAAGACCGTCGCCGAGGCGTCGAAGGACGCTGCTGCTGAGATGACCGACCTGCTGAACGCCAAGTAGGACGCATCTTGACCACGTCGCTCCCCGCGACGATGTCCGCGCCGGAGAAGGAGACTGCTCCTTCTCCGGCCGGCGGGCGTCGTCAGAAGCTCTTCTCGATCGCCCGGACGCGGCCCTGGCTGCTGCTCGGGCCCGCACTGATCGTGCTCGGCGTGCTGCTGCTGTGGCCGCTCATCCAGGTCGTGCTGCTGTCGTTCCAGGACTACGGCCTCCGTGAGATCCGGCGGGGTACGACCAACTTCATCGGCTTCGACAACTACGTCGAGGCGCTCACCGACCCCCAGCTCTGGGCGGTCGTCGTGCCGAACACCGTCGGCTTCGCCATCATCTCGGTGTTCACCACCGTCGCCTTCGGCACGCTCGTCGCGCTGCTGCTTGCGCGGCTCAACATGGCCTGGCGCACCATCGTCGGCAGCGCGATCATGATCGCCTGGGCGATGCCCGCCGTCACCGGCACCTACGTCTGGACCTGGATCTTCGACGCCGACCGCGGCGTGTTCAACGCTGCACTCCAGTCGATGGGTCTGATCGACGGCCCGGTCAACTGGTTCACCAACCGCTGGGCCTTCTACGCGATCGTGCTGCTGAACGTCGTGCACCACGGCTTCCCGTTCGTCGCGATCACCGTGCTCGCCGGCCTCCTCGGAGTGCCGAAGGAGATGCTGGAGGCAGCCGAGATCGACGGTGCCGGCGCGTGGCGACGGTTCTGGAAGATCGTGTTCCCGACCCTGCGCCCGGTCTTCTCGGTCGTCATCATCCTGTCCACGATCTGGGACTTCAAGGTGTTCACCCAGGTGTTCCTGATGCCGGGAGGCGCGGGGTCGAACAGATCCGTGCTCAACCTCGGTGTGTGGTCGTACGTGGAGTCGTTCGGCCAGAACAGATACGGATTCGGATCGGCGCTGGCCGTGCTGCTCACGCTCGTGCTGCTGGTGATCACCGTGGTCTACATCCGCACCCTGCTCAAGGAGGACCAGCTGTGAGGAAGTCGTCGCCCCTGGGCCGGTTCGGCATCGTCGTAGCGGTGATCGGCCTTCTGCTGTTCACCCTGTTCCCGGTGTACTGGATGATCATGAGCTCCTTCGACAAGAAGGCCTCGAGCGGTGGCGGCAACCTGCTGCCCCGCGAGTTCACCTGGGACAACTTCGCCTACGTGCTCACTGACGGTGGCTTCGACGTGTTCCTGCGCAACTCCGCCATCGTCGCGATCGTCACGGTGCTCGCCAGCGCCCTGCTCGCGCTGCTCGCCGCGGTCGCGGTCACCCGCTTCCGCTTCAAGTTCCGCACCTCGATGCTGCTGATGATCCTGGTCGTGCAGATGGTGCCGCTTGAGGCGCTCGTCATCCCGCTGTTCATCCAGATCAAGAACCTCGGCCTGCTGAACACGCTCATCGGACTGATGATCGTCTACGTCGCGCTGTCGCTGCCGTTCGGTATCTGGATGCTGCGCGGATTCGTCGCCGCCGTCCCTGTCGAGCTCGAGGAGGCCGCGTACATCGACGGCGCCTCCTGGTGGCGGATGTTCCGCTCGGTGCTCTTCCCGCTGGTGATGCCCGGACTGGTCGCCACCAGCGTGTTCTCGTTCATCACCGCGTGGAACGAGTTCATCTTCGCAATGACGCTGCTCGGCGGCGAGGTCGGACAGTACACTGTGTCGATCGGGCTCCGTCAGTTCTTCGGTGAGCACTCCAACGAATGGGGTTACATCATGGCGGCCTCGACGCTGATCACCCTTCCGGTGATGGTGTTCTTCGTGATCGTTCAGCGTCGACTCAGCGACGGTCTCGTCGCCGGCGCTGTGAAGGGATGACCGTGGTCGATGACCTGACACGCCTGGCCAACGGGGTCGTGTGGCCCGGGTTCCTTGGTGACACCGTTCCGCGCTGGCTCGAGCGCGAGCTCGTCGACGGCCTCGCCGGAGTGGTGTACTTCGCGCAGAACCTGGACGGCGACACCGCGGCGCTGAGCGCGAGGATCCACGAGATCGCGCCCGGCGCGCTGATCGGCATCGACGAGGAGGGCGGCAGCGTCACCCGGCTGGAATCCGCGACGGGTTCGACGGTCCCCGGTGCGGAACAGCTCGGCTTCGTCGACGACCTGACGGCCACCAGGGCGACGGGGGCCGAGATCGGACGCCGTTGCGCCGCGATCGGTGCCGATGTCGTGCTCGGCCCGGTCGCCGACGTGAACACCGACCCGCGCAATCCGGTGATCGGCACCAGGGCGTTCAGCGGCGACACCGAGGTGGTCTCCCGCCACACGGCTGCCGAGGTCGCCGGCATCCAGTCGACCGGTCTCGCGGCGTGTGCGAAGCACTACCCGGGTCACGGCGACACCCACGTCGACTCGCACCACGACCTGCCGCGGATCGAGCTGACCGCGGAGCAGATCGAGGCCGACCATCTGCCGCCGTTCCGCGCCGCGACCGAGGCCGGCGTGCAGGCGATCATGACCGCTCACATCGTTGTGCCGGCGTGGGGCGAGGAACCTGCGACGCTCAACCCGCGGGTGCTGGGCGGGCTGCGGGACGCCGGATTCGACGGCGTGATCATCACCGACGCCCTCGACATGGCCGCCATCCGCGAGACCGTCGGCCTCGGCGGCGGTGCCGTCCGCGCCCTCGCAGCAGGAGCCGACCTGCTGTGCGTGGGCAACCCGACCAACCCCGGCGCCGCGATGCTGCCCGACCAGGACGAGCGCGACTTCCATGCGGTGCGTGACGCCATCGTCGCGGCGCTCCGCTCCGGCGAACTGTCCCGTGAGCGCGTGGAGGAGGCCGCAGGCCGCGTCGCGCGGATGTCCGCTGCCGTGACCGCGCGCGCGGCCGTGCAGCCGGCCGACTTCGACGCGGCATCCGTCGTACGGCGGGCAGTGACCGTCGTCGGCGACCTGGTGCCGCTCGCGGATGCGCCCACCACAGTGATCGACGTCCGCCGGAGGTCGTCCCTGGCGGTCGACAGCGCGGCAGGGCACGTCGCCACCGCGCTCGCGGCCGAAGGCGAGATCGTCCGCCTGGACGCAGAGCAGGCGCAGGAGCCCCAGATCGTCGCTGCGGAGCAGCGTGCGGCCGCAGGCCGCAGCATCCTGCTCGTGGACCGGCTCGACGAGCAGTCGCCGCAGCGGGCGCTGGCACAGCGGATCCTCGGGGCCGATGAGGGAACGGTGATCGTCGACGTCGGCTTCGGCCCCGCCGTGATCGAGGGCGCGCCGACCGTGCAGGTCCGAAGCGCGAGCCTGATCGGGGCGCAGGTCGCACGCCAGACGCTGATCGGACAGTGACATGAGGGTGTGCGCGCTGCAGTCGGGGACTTCAGCCGACGGCATCGACGTGCTCGTGGTGGACGTGGAGGACGAGGGCGACGTACTCATTCTCCGGACTGTCGACTGGCGCACGGTGCCGTGGTCGCAGGACCTGCGGCGCAGCATCCTCGATGTGACGCACGGCGCGGCGATCGACGCCGCGGCCTGGTGCGCCCTGGACTGGCGGCTCGGCGAGGCCTTCGCCGATGCCGTGCGCGGTTTCGGCGACCTCGACCTCGTCGTCTCGCACGGACAGACCGTCTACCACTGGGTCGAGGACGGGCACGCCCGCGGCACCACCCAGCTGGGGGAGCCCGCTCCCATCGCCGAGGCGGCCGGAGCCCCGGTGCTCTCGCACCTGCGCCACGCGGACATCGCCGCCGGCGGGGAGGGAGCGCCGCTGATGGCGCTGTTCGACCGGCTCTGGCTCGGTCCGCTCGCAGCGGAGACCGGCGAGAGCATCGCGACCGTCAACATCGGCGGGATCGCCAACGTGCAGGTGGTGCATCCGGACGGCCGGGTGGACGCCTGGGACAGCGGGCCGGGCAACGCGCTGCTCGACGCTCTGGTGGAGCGCGCGACGGACGGCAGTGAGGCGTACGACCGTGACGGGGCGCTGGCCGCTGCGGGTACGGTGCTCCCGGAGCTGATGCGGGTGCTGCGTGCGCATCCCTACTTCGGCCTCCCCGCCCCGAAGACGACCGGCCGGCACGAGTTCCATCTCGGTCTGCTCGACGATGCGGTGCGATCGACGGGCGGGGCGGTCTCGGATGCCGATGCCGCGGCCACTCTGGTCGAGCTGACGGCCTGGAGCATCGCAGAGTCGCTGCGGGGCTCCGGCGCGACGAGGGCGATCGTCTCGGGCGGTGGCGTGCGCAATCCCGTGCTGATGAGCCGCGTCGCGGAGCTCGCGAGGCCGGTCCGGATCACCTCGAGCGCAGCGCACGGCGTGGATCCGGACAGCAGGGAGAACCTGATGTTCGCCGTGCTCGGAGTACTGTCGTGGCACGGCATCCCGGTCTCGCTCACGACCGCGCGATCGCGGATCGCCGGCCGATTCACTGCGGCCGCTGCGCCGCTCGCGCCGCCGCGGCCGCGGCAGGCGTTCGCCCGGCTGGAGGTACGAAGATGACCCATGACGACGACCTGCGAGCATCGCTGCGGACGCTCTCGACCGAGAGCGCGGATCCGGCCTACGCCGACCTCGACGTGCGCAGCACGGGTGAGCAGGTGGAGGTCATGCTCACGCAGGCCGCGCAGGCCGCAGCGGCGGTCGCAGGCAGCGCGGACGAGATCGCCGCAGCGGTGGACGGCATCGTCGCGCGGCGCGCCAGAGGTGGCCGCCTGATCTACATCGGCGCCGGCACAGCGGGCCGGATGGGCGTGCTCGACGCAAGCGAGATCCCGCCCACGTACGGCACCGCTCCTGAAGAGGTGGTCGGCCTGATCGCCGGGGGAGAGGTCGCCGTCCGCGGAGCCGTGGAGAACGCCGAGGACGACGACGTCGCTGGAGCCGAGGCCGTCGAGCGCATCGGACTCACCGCCGACGACGCGATCGTCGGCATCTCGGCATCCGGCCGCACCCCGTACGTGTCGGGTGCACTGGAGCGCGCGCAGCGGATCGGCGCGTTCACGATCAGCCTCGCCGGCAACACGGATGCCGCGATCTCGCGCGGTGTGGACGTGGCGATCGAGATCGACGCCGGCCCCGAGGCGGTGGCCGGGTCCACGCGGCTGAAGGCCGGAACCGTTCAGAAGCTCGTCCTCAACACGCTCTCGACTCTCGCGATGGTGCAGGAGGGCAAGGTCCTCGGCAACCTCATGGTCGACGTCCAGGCGACCAACGAGAAGCTGCGGGTGCGCGCCGAGCGCATCGTCATGCAGGCCACCGGATGCGATCAGGCCACGGCGGCGGATGCGCTCCGCCAGGCCGACGGTTCCGCGAAGGTCGCGATCCTCATCGCCTCCGGAGCGGATGCGGATGCCGCGGCCGAACTTCTCGCCGAGTCCCGCGGGCGCCTGCGCCCCGCGCTCGCCGCCCTGGACGCGCGCTCTGGAGGGATCGAACCCGCGTGACGGACCCGCTTGCCGCACTGCGCGTCGACCCGTCGGGTCTGAGCGCGGCAGAAGTGCGGCTGGTGCGGCGCATCTCCGCGGATCCGACGATCGTCGTCGACCTGGCCATCACCGACCTCGCCGTGCTCTGCGAGACCTCACCGGCGACGGTGGCGCGCTTCGCGCAGACCCTGGGGTTCACCGGCTACCGGCAGTTCCGCATGGAGCTGGCCCAGGCACTCAGCCGGGAACAGGCCGAACGGGAGAGGTTCGGCATCGACGACGAGGACATCCTCGCCGATGACGACGCCGGCAGCGTCGCGTCGAAGATCGCGTACCAGGAGATGCGGGCGATCGAGCAGACCGCGCACGGACTCGATCCGCTGGAGATCGACGCCGTGGCGGCGCTGATCGGCTCGGCCGGCCGGACCGACATCTTCGCCATGGGGGCGTCCGCGCTCGCCGCCGTCGATCTGCACCTCAAGCTGGTGCGCATCGGCCACACCGCCTGGCACGGTTCCGATGTGCACCTCGCCCTCGTGCAGGCAGCGCAGCGCGGCCCCGGTGACGTCGCGGTCGGGATCTCGCACAGCGGCAGCACGCGCGAGGCGATCGAGCCGCTCGCCATCGCACGGGCGGGAGGGGCGACCACCGTCGCGATCACCAACGCGGCGGACTCGCCGATCACCCAGCACGCGGACCATGTGCTGCTGACGAAGGCGAGGGAGTCGCCGTTCCGGATCGGCGCGATGGCGAGCCGCATCGCCCAGCTGGCCGTCATCGACATCCTGTTCACCCGCGTCGTGCAGGCGCGTGGAGATTCGGTGCGTAACGCGCTGCAGCGCACTCGCGAGGTCATCGAGACGCACAACGCGTCAGCGGACTGACCGGAGCCCTCAGCCCAGGTGATCCCTGGTGCTGGACATCACGCGGGTGGCGAGCCGGTTGGCGCGCGCCAGCGATCCCTCCAGCGACAGCCCGCTCACCAATCCCGCGAGGAAGCCGGCGGCGATGGCGTCCTCCGCGCCGATCGGCTCGATCATGCGGAAGCCGATCGGGGGCGCCTCCGCGCGGGTGTTCCCGTCGAAGGCCGTCGCGCCTGTGGGGTGGATGACCACGAGATGGCGCGGCTCAGGCAGCAGCGCGCGCAGCGCGCCGGCATCCGTCGCGCCGAACACGCTGAGGGCGTCGGCCTCCGACACGAAGACGACGTCGGCGCCGCGGGCGAGGCCGGTCAGCGCTGCGCGCCCGACGTCCTCCCTGCCGAGCCAGAGCGGTGGCCGCCAGTGGACGCTGAAGGACCGGATGCCGGACCCGCCGCGCGTCAGGAACAGCTCCTCCTGCGCGCGCAGCGCGGAAGCGGACAGCGCGGACGTGACACCGGTGGTGTGCACGACCCGGGCCTGTTCGATGAGGGCGAGCGCTGCGGGGGTCGCGAGCGTGTCGGGGGAGAGCAGGCTTCCGGCGGACGAGCTGCGGTAGTAGTGCATCCGATCGGCGATGCCGGAGGCCTCCGGTGAGATCTCCTTCACGTACAGGCCGGTGGGTGCGTGCGGATCGCGCTCGATCGCGGACGAGTCCACTCCGTAGCGGCCGAGCTCTGTGAGCAGGAAGTCGCCGAAGCCGTCGTCGCCGACGCGGCCGATCACTGCCGAGCGCACCCCGGCGGTCTGCAGGGCGATAGCGACGTTCAGTTCGGCTCCGCCGAGGGAGCGCGCGAACGTCTGGGCTTCGGCGAGCGGACGCGGCGGTTCGGGTGTGAACACCACCAGGCCCTCGCCCACGCTGACGACGATGACGTCGGATGCTTCGGGCACGTCTCAGACACTACGGCCAACGGGCCCGGCACAGCAATCGCGGTAGGCTGGATCATCATGAACGACGCTCCGATCGGCATCTTCGATTCCGGGGTCGGCGGACTCACCGTCGCGAGGGCCATCCGGGCCCAGCTGCCGCAGGAGTCGATGGTCTACATCGGCGACACCGCGCATTCGCCGTACGGTCCCAAGCCGATCGCCGACGTCCGTCGCTATGGCCTCGAGGTGCTCGACACTCTCGTCGAGCAGGGTGTCAAGATGCTCGTGATCGCCTGCAACACGGCATCGTCCGCCATGCTGCGCGACGCCAGGGAGCGGTACGACGTGCCCGTCGTCGAGGTGATCGGCCCCGCCGTGCGCCGTGCCGTCTCGACGACGCGCAACGGCCGGATCGGCGTGATCGGCACGGTCGGCACGATCGGGTCGCGCGCCTACCAGGACATGCTCGAGGTCAACGAGCGTCTTGAAGTGTTCGCCGCGGCCTGCCCGCGTTTCGTCGAGTTCGTCGAGGCAGGCATCACCGGCACACCGGAAGTGCTCGCCACCGCTGAGGAGTACCTGGCGCCGCTGCGCGAGGCCGGCGTCGACACCCTGGTGCTGGGATGCACCCACTACCCCTTCCTGCGCGGCGCCATCAGCTACGTCATGGGTGACGGCGTGAGCCTGGTCTCCAGCGACGACGAGACCGCGGCCGACGTCTACCGGCAGCTCGTCGCCGGCGACCTGCTGGCCTCTCCCGACGCCCAGCCGACGCACGTCTACGAGGCCACCGGCGATTCCGCCGACGACTTCACCGCGCTGGCGAACCGGCTGATGGGTCGCGAGGTCCGCGACGTGCAGCTCGTTCAGACCGGCGTGATCACGCTCCCGCATCTGTCCCTGGAAGGAAACAATGTCTGACATCACCCGCGCCGACGGCCGCACCGCCGATCAGCTCCGCGAGATCACCATCGAGCGCGGCTGGAGCGCACAGGCCGAGGGGTCGGCGCTGATCAGCTTCGGCGGCACGAAGGTGCTGTGCACGGCATCCTTCACCAACGGCGTGCCGCGTTGGCTCACCGGCAAGGGCAAGGGGTGGGTCACCGCCGAGTACGCGATGCTGCCCCGCGCGACCAACTCGCGCAACGACCGTGAGAGCGTGAAGGGCCGCATCGGCGGACGCACGCACGAGATCTCCCGTCTGATCGGCCGTGCGCTGCGTGCCGTGGTCGACACCAAGGCTCTGGGCGAGAACACCATCGTCATCGACTGCGACGTGCTGCAGGCCGATGGCGGCACGCGCACCGCGGCGATCACCGGCGCCTACGTCGCGCTGGCCGACGCGATCGAGTGGGGCCGCGAGAAGAAGTTCATCGGCAAGAACTCCACGCCGCTGCTCGACTCGGTCGCCGCGGTGTCGGTCGGCATCATCGACGGCGAGCCCATGCTGGATCTGGCATACGTCGAGGACGTGCGCGCCGAGACCGACATGAACATCGTCGTCACCGGCCGCGGCCTGTTCGTCGAGGTGCAGGGCACGGCTGAGGGCGCGCCGTTCGACAAGCGCGAACTCGACGCGCTGCTCGACCTGGGTGTAGCCGGCTGCGCCGAGCTGAAGGACCTGCAGCTGAAGGCGCTCGCGTGAAGGTCGTCCTCGCCACGCACAACCCGCACAAGATCGAGGAGTTCCGTGCGCTGGTCAGCAGCGTGCGGCCCGACATCGAGATCGTCGGCTACGACGGCCCCGAGCCGGTCGAGGACGGCGTCACGTTCGCCGAGAACGCGCTGATCAAGGCCCGCGCCGCGGCGGCGCACACCGGCCTTCCCACCGTCGCAGACGACTCCGGCATCTGCGTCGACGTGCTGGGCGGTTCGCCCGGCGTGTTCTCGGCATACTGGGCCGGGCAGAAGAAGGACGCGGCCGCCAACCTCGAGCTGCTGCTGGACCAGCTGCGCGACATCGCCGACCCGCACCGTGCGGCGCAGTTCCATGCGACGATCGCGCTGGTCGTCCCGGGCGGCGCGGAGCAGACCGTCGAGGGTGTGTGGCCCGGACGCCTCGCGCACGCGGCAGCCGGACCCGGCGGCTTCGGCTACGACCCGATCTTCATCCCGGACGGACAGGACGCCGGCGCCGAGCGCACCGTGGGCGAGTACACCGACGCGGAGAAGCAGGCCGATTCGCATCGCGCGCGGGCGTTCGCCGCGATCCTGCCGGTGCTCGAGAAGCTCTAGAGGCTACTGGGAATCATCCTCATTCCCGACTAGGCGAAAAGGCGCTTCACCAGGGAGTTCCCGGCCTACTCTGGAGGCATGCACGATCACGCGCCCACCGACCTCCGGTCGTCGAGCAATCGCCGACTGCTGACGATCTCGCTGTGCCTGACGGCGACGGTGATGGTCGTGCAGATCGTCGGAGCGATCCTCAGCGGCTCGCTCGCGCTGCTCGCCGACGCGGCGCACATGTTCACCGATTCATCGGCGCTGGTGATCGCGCTGATCGCGAGCGCCGTGGCCATGCGACCTGCCGACGACCGGCGCACCTTCGGTTATCAGCGCGCCGAGGTGTTCGGCGCGCTGATCAACGCCATCATCCTCATCGTGCTGATGGTCGTCGTGGCGGTGCAGGGCATCTCTCGGCTGATCGAGCCGGGAGAGGTCGAGGTCGCGGGTCCTCTGATGCTGACGGTCGCCGTGATCGGCATGGTCGCCAACGGCATCTCGATGTGGTTGCTCAGCTCCGCGCAGAAGCACAGCATCAACGTGCGCGGCGCCTACCTCGAGGTGATGGGCGATCTCATCGGATCGGTGATGGTGATCATCGCCGCGATCGTCATCGTGACGACCGGATGGATGCCGGCGGACGCGATCGCGTCCCTTGTGATCGCGGTCATGATCCTGCCTCGCGCGCTCTCGCTGCTGCGCGAGGTGTTCTCGGTGCTCGCCGAATCGGCGCCCAAAGGCACCCAGGTCAGTGAGATCCGTGAGCACCTGCGCGGCTACGAAGGCGTCGTCGACGTGCACGACGTGCATGTCTGGCAGCTCACCCGCAGTGCACCGGTGTTCACCGCGCACGTGCAGGTCGACCCCGTCGTGCTCACGAACGGCCGGGCAGCGACCCTGCTGGATGAATTCCACACCTGCCTGTCCGATCACTTCGACGTCGAGCACTCCACCTTCCAGCTCGAGCCGGCCGATCGCTCCGAGTGCGAGGCCGCACACGACTAGGTCTCCGTGCGATCACTGCGGGGTGTGGATCGAGACGACGGTAGGTTTGGGAAGTGGCAAGAAGCACAGCAGAGACCGTCCGTGGTTTCTTCCAGCACGTCCGCAGCGGTCGTTCCCCGGAACGTGCCGAGGAGTTCATGGCTCCGGTCGTCCTCGCGCATCAGATCCGAGCCGGTGCCACGCAGGTCATCGACCGCTCACCGGCCAACTACGCTGCGCACGTGCGAGAGATGATCGAGACGTTCGGGGCGTTCTCCCTCACGATGGACGAGATGCTCGTCGACGGTGACAAGGCGTACGTGCGATGGACTCAGCACGGCAGTCACCTCGGCGCGGTCGATGGGCACGCGCCGACAGGACGCCCGCTCGAGACGGTGGGAAGCGCGGTCTACCGCGTCGAGGACGGGATGATCGCGGAGTACTGGATCCAGCAGGATGCTGCCGGCCTCGCCGACCAGCTCGCGTCGCCTCGCTGATCAAGGGAGTGCCGGCTCATCTGCGTCGGCGTTCGCCCCCATGTGCCCATTCCTTGGACGGAACGACGCTCAGACGACTCAGCTCTCGAGACGGATCTCGGGCACGGACTTGTCCGGGCGCAGGCCGCGCCAGCGGGCGTGGCGCAGGATGCCGCCCGGCGTCCAGTTCGCGAACTCCACCTCTCCGACCAGCTCGGGCTGCACCCAGAGCGCGTCGGAGGCCTCCAGAGGCGGTACTTCGACCGGCGGCTCGTCGACACGCAGCGGCTGCAGCCGTGCGAGGACGTCGCGCAGCATCCGGTCGGTGAACCCGGTGCCCACCCTGCCGGCATAACGCAGACCGCCGCGCTCGTCGGGCACCGCGAGCAGCAGCGAGCCGAAGGTGCCTGCGCGGTCGCCGTTGCCGGGGCGGATGCCGATGATCGCGACCTCCTGGGTGCGGGTGAGCTTGAGCTTCAGCCACGCCGATGAGCGCGTCCCAGGCCGGTAGGACGAATCCGGATCCTTGGCCACCACGCCCTCCAAACCGAACTCGCTGCTTGCAGCGAGGGCGGCGTCGACGTCGTCGAACACCGGCGTGACCTGCACCGGTGCGTCGAGTCCCTCGGCGAGCTGCTCCAGCAGCTCTCGCCGCTCGCGCAGCGGAGCTCCGGTGAGATCGTGACCGTTGAGCCGCAGCAGATCGAACAGCAGGTAGACGACGGGGGTGCGCACCACCTCGCGTTCGATCTCGCGCGCCTTCGTGAGGTGCATCCGGTTCTGCAGGCGGCTGAAGCTCGGCCGGCCATCCCCGTCGAAGGCCACGATCTCGCCGTCGACCACGGCGTCGTCTGCGGGCAGGTGCGGCGCCCCGTCGGCGGTCAGTTCGGGGTACCGTGCGGTGACGTCGGTGCCGCTGCGCGCGTGCAGCAGCATTCGTCCTCCGGACCAGGTGCCCAGCGCGCGGATGCCATCCCACTTGATCTCGGCCCAGCCGCGAGAGCGGGCGAGGCCGGCCGTGCCGTTCTCGGCGAGCATCGGCCGCGGGGTGGCCGCCGCGGCATCCGCGTTCGATGGAGGCACGGGCGCGGAAACCGGATGCCGGTGGCCTCGGCCCTCCTTCATCCGATGCAGCAGCCACTGCGACTTCTCACCGCTGCCGGAGGTGCGGATCAGCGCGAGGCGGGCCGTGCCGAGCCGCCCGCCAGGGCGGCCGGTGAATGTGCCGATCACCTCGTCGTCGCGCCACTTCTCGAGGTCGACGGTGCCCGTGTCCCAGATCGTCATCCCGCCGGCGCCGTACTCACCGTGCGGGATGGTGCCCTCGAACTCGAGGTACTCGAGCGGATGCGGCTCGGTCATGACCGCGAGATGGTTGCGGGCGGGGGAGTCCGGCACACCCTTGGGCACGGCCCAGCTGATCAGCACGCCGTCGCGCTCGATGCGCAGGTCGTGATGCAGGCTGCTGGCGTGATGCTCCTGGATCACGAACCGTGTGGTGTGCCCACCGGCCGCCGCGGCGGACGGCATCGGCTCCGGCGTCTTCGACGCATCGCGCTTGGCGAGGTACGGCGCCAGCGCGGCGGGGACCGGGGCAAGAGCGGCGAAGGGGTCGATGCCGGCCTCCACCCGGGCGATCACCTCGTCGAACTCGAGCTGGGCGAGGTCCGGATCGTCGAGTTCCTCCCAGGTGCGCGGCGCCGCGACCCAGGGGCGTGCCCTGCCGCGCAGCGAGTACGGGGCGATCGTCGTCTTGGACGCGTTGTTCTGGCTCCAGTCGATGAACACCTTGCCGGGGCGGAGCGCCTTCGACATCACGCTGGTGGCGAGGTCGGGATGGTCGGCCTCGATCGACCGCGCGAGCTCCTTGGCGACCGCGGAGGTCTGCTCGCTGGTCTGCGCGCCGGTGCCGTCCTCTTCGACGGGCAGCGCGGCGTAGAGGTGGATTCCCTTGCTGCCGCTCGTCACCGGCACCGGGTCGAGACCCATGCCGGTGAGGATGACGCGCGCGATGCGGGCGATCTCGGCGCACTCGGCAAGCCCCGCGCCAGGCCCAGGATCGAGGTCGAGGACGAGTCGGTCCGGGCGGCCCCGTCCGCCGGAGGAGGTGAACCGCCACTGCGGCACGTGCAGCTCGAGGGCGGCGACCTGCGCCAGCCAGACCAGCGTCGGCACGTCGTCGGCGAGCGGATACTCCTTGGTGCCCTCGGAGTGCTCGATCGGCATCCGCCGGATCCACTCCGGGGCGCCCTGTTCCAGCTGCTTGGTGAAGAAGGACGACTCCGGGGCATCCGCCGTTCCGACGCCCTCGACCCAGCGCTTGCGCGTCACGGGTCGTCCGCGCAGATGCGGCAGCATCACCGGCGCGACGCGGGTGACGTAGTCGATGATCTCGCCCTTGGTCGTGCCGGTGGACGGGTAGACGACCTTGTCGAGATTGGTGATGCGCAGACGGCGGCCGTCGATCTGCACGACCTGCCCGCCCGAAGCCATGGGGAAAGGCTAGGGCACATCGATCGCTGCCGGTATGTCAAGGGGGCTGGCCCGCGCCCGTGCCGCTGGTGTGTACTGGTGCCATGAGGACGATCTGGAAGGGCGCCCTGACCTTCGGGCTGGTGAACGTGCCGGTGAAGGTGTATTCCGCCACCGAGGACCACGACGTGTCGCTGCACCAGGTGCACGACGAGGACGGCGGACGCATCCGCTACCAGCGCGTGTGCGAGGTGTGCGGGCAGGTGATCCCCTACGCGGACATCGACAAGGCGTACGTCGACGAGGACGGCACCACGGTCGTTCTCACCAAGGACGATCTGGCGGCCCTGCCCGCGGAGAAGAGCCGCGAGATCGACGTGCTGGAGTTCGTGCCCACCGAGCAGGTCGATCTGCTCACGCTCGACAAGGCCTACTACCTGGAGCCGGACTCGAAGTCTCCGAAGGCGTACGTGCTGCTGCGCAAGACGCTGGAGCAGACCGATCGCACGGCGATCGTGCGGTTCACGCTGCGACAGAAGACGCGGCTCGCCGCGCTCCGGGTGCGGGGAGATGTACTGGTGCTCCAGACGCTGCTGTGGGCCGATGAGGTGCGCGAGGCCGCGTTCGCATCGCTCGACGAGGACGTGAAGATCAGCAAGAAGGAGCTGGAGCTCTCGTCGTCGCTGGTGGACAGCTACTCGAGCGACTTCGATCCGGAGGAGTACGTCGACGAGTACCAGCGCGAGCTGCGTACCCTCATCGACGCGAAGATCGAGGCCGGCGAAGGCTTCGACGTCTCGGAGACCTTCGCCGAGGAAGGCGCGGAGGAGGGCGGAGAGGTCATCGACCTGATGGCGGCGCTGCGCGCGAGCGTCGAGAAGTCGAAGGCCGCGCGCAAGAGGGATGCCGGCTGACCGGCATCCCTCTTGCTCAGCGGGTGACGACGCTCAGTGCTTGCCGTCGCCGTCGAAGTCGGGCGCGCGGTCGAAGACCTCCGGGTCAAGAGCCAGGGCCGAGGTCTCGGGAGCGACGACACCGGCAGCGGCATCCTCCGCGGCCTCGCGGCGCACCTTGCGGCGCTCGGAGAGATAGTGCCAGACCGTGATCAGCGCGGTGCCGAGCACAGCCGCGATCAGGATCAGATCGATGTACTCCTGCACGAAGTGGCTCAGCCACGGGATGTAGGCGATCAGATAGCCGAACATCGTCAGCCCGAAGCCCCAGAGCACCGCACCGATGAAGTTGTACAGCGAGTAGCGCTTCCACGGCATGTGGCCGACGCCCGCCGCGACAGGGGCGAACGTACGCACCATCGGCACGAAGCGCGCGAGCACGATGGTCAGCCCGCCGAATCGCTCGAAGAACGCGTTCGTGCGTTCGACGTTCTTCATGCTGAAAAGGCCCGATTCCTTGCGTTCGAAGACAGCGGGGCCGCCCTTGTGGCCGATGTAGTAGCCCACCTCGCCGCCGATGAACGCGGCGAGGGCGATCAGCAGCGCGACCGCCCAGATGTTCACGCCGAAGATGTCACTGGTGTGGGTGAGCAGTCCCGAGATCACCAGCAGCGTGTCGCCGGGCAGCAGGAAGCCCACCAGCAGACCGGTCTCGGCGAAGACGATGAAGCATACGACGAGGAGCGCCCAGGGCCCCGCTCCGGCGATGATCGTCTCAGGGTCGAGCCAGGGAATGAGTCCGGCGTGGTGCAAAAGAGGCTCCCGTCGAATGGCTGTGAAGCGGGCATGCGGGAACGACCGAAGAACGGCACCCCTGCCCGCGTTCCAGCATAGGGGCGCGAGGTGTTGTGCTGGCTGTGACTCTGCCTGACGTGCTGCGAGCGCTCAGTAGACTGAGGACACCGCGCGGGAGTGGTGAAATCGGTAGACACGCAGGATTTAGGTTCCTGTGCCTTCGGGCGTGTGGGTTCAAGTCCCACCTTCCGCACAGTGGGCGCGGGGCGGAGCCTCGCGCCCAGTGGGTGGAAGTCAGGCCCCTTGGACAACCGGGCCCCACCGGCGCGGAGGCTCCGCGCGACGCGCAGCGGCGCGTGGAGTGCGCCGGAGGGACTCAAGTCCCACCTTCCGCACTCGAGTTCGGGTCCCCTGTGGATAACTTTCGAGGCCGTTTCGCGATTTCTGACACGATGCCCTCGTGAGTCATCCGTCCGTGGTCGTCGCCGAGCGCGTCAGACGGCGCCTGCGCCTGGAGAACACCGATCCGTCCACGGCGCCCGAAGAGGCGCGGCGAATCGCGCAGGCAGAGGTGCGGCGGCACAACGACCTTGCGCTCGCCCGAGGCGAGGTGTTCATCGACGATGAGCTGGCCCTGGTGCGTGACGTGCTGGCATCCGTATCTGGTTTCGGCCCGCTGCAGCCGCTGCTCGATGATCCCGAGATCGAGGAGATCGTGATCAACGCGCCGGATCGGATCTTCGTGATCCGCCACGGCGAGAAGATCCGGCTCGACCTGCGCCTCACCGACGTGATCGTCCGCGATCTCGTGGAGCGGATGCTGCACGCGACGGGCCGCCGGGTCGACATCAGTCAGCCCTTCGTGGACGCCTCGCTTCCCGACGGCTCCCGACTGCACGTCGCGATCGCCGATGTCGTCCGGGGTTCTTGGGCGGTCAACATTCGCAAGTTCCTTCCGCTGCACCGCACACTCGACTCCCTCGTCGCCGCAGGCTCGATGCCGCCCGACGTCGGCCGGATGCTGCGATCGGCTGTCGCCGAAGGGCGGAGCTTCATCGTGTCCGGCGCCACGCATGCGGGCAAGACGACCCTGCTCGGAGCGTTGCTGGCCTCCTGCGCCCACGAGCAGCGCATCATCACGGTCGAGGAGACCTTCGAACTCGCCGTCGAAGGGCCTGACGTCGTCGCTCTCCAGGGCCGGCAGGCGAGCCTCGAGGGCAGCGGCGAGATCACCCTGCGCCGACTGGTCAAGGAGGCGCTGCGCATGCGCCCGGAGCGGCTGGTCGTCGGTGAAGTGCGTGACGCCGAGGCGCTCGACCTCGTGCT
Source organism: Microbacterium sp. MAH-37 (assembly GCF_009758255.1). GTDB lineage: Bacteria > Actinomycetota > Actinomycetes > Actinomycetales > Microbacteriaceae > Microbacterium. The sequence goes on along the minus strand of NZ_WSEN01000003.1, from coordinate 51,785 downwards.
CGCACTGAACACCGGAGTTCCCGCGGCCGGAACCATCCACGCGAACTCGGCGTCCGAGGCGCTAGACAAGCTCTGCCTGCTGCCGCTGCTTGCCGGTCGGAACATCGACCGCGCATTCATCGCGCCTGCGCTCGCCTCATCCGTGTCGCTCGTCGTGCACGTCGTCCGCGACGCGGGCGGGCGACGCCGGGTGGCCGAGGTCCTGGCGCCGACCGGGGAAGTCTCCGGAGGACGCATCCTCACCCGTCTCGTCTACCGGGCGGAGGGCGCCGTATGACGCTGCTGCTCGGTGCGATGCTCGCCGCTGGACTCGTGCTCGTCGCATCCCCCTGGCTGTGGCCCGCAGGGGCACGCGCCGCGCGACCGGCGCGAGAAGGCGCCCTTTCGCGGCTGCTCGGTGAATCCGGCTATGGACGCACCGCGCCCCGCGCACTGATCGCGGTGATGATCGCCGCGGGGCTGGGCGCGGCAGCCATCGCGTGGCTGCTCACCTCCCTCCCCGTGCTCGGGGTCCTCGCCGGTCTCGTAGGCGCGGCCGCTCCGGTGCTGTACCTGCGCGGAAGGCGGCTTCGACTGCGCAAGGCCCGACGCCAGCTCTGGCCGGACGTGTGCGATCTGCTCGTCGCCGCGATCCGCGTCGGACTGTCCCTGCCCGACGCCGTGGCCTCACTCGCCGACACCGCACCTCAGGCGGTGCGACCGGCCTTCGCCGTGTTCGCCCGCGATCTGCGGGCGACCGGCCGTTTCGAGACCAGCCTCGACCGGTTGAAGGACACCCTGGCCGACCCCATCGCCGACCGCATCGTCGAGACGCTCCGCATGGCGCGCCAAGTGGGCGGCACCGAGCTGACCGGTGTGCTGCGCGCGCTCTCCTCATCGGTGCGTGCTGATGCCGCTCTGCGTGGCGAAGTGGAGGCCAGACAGTCCTGGATCCGGGGCGCCGCGGTGCTCGGCAGCGTCGCCCCGTGGGTGATCCTCGCGCTGCTGGCGATGCGTCCGGAGGGCGCGAGGGCGTACTCGACGCCCGAGGGCGTGATGGTGATCTGCTTGGGCGCGATCGTGTCCGTGGTCGCCTACCGGATCATGCTCCGAATCGGACGGCTGCCCGAACCCGGACGGTGGTTCGGATGAGCGGGGTGACCGATGCCGCGATCGCAGTCCTCCTCGGCGGGGCGCTCGCCGCAGGGCTGATCTCGGTCCTGTTCGCGCTCCCGCGCTGGCGTGCACTGCCGCTCGACCGCCGCATCGCGCCGTATGTGCGCGACGTCGTTCCCGACGAACTGATGCCGGCGGGGGTGCTGCCCAGCTCTGGACTGCTCCCGGTGAGCGGTCGTGGACTGCGTCCTCGACTGCAGGCCGGACTCGAGCGGATGCTGGGCGGCGGCGAGGTTCTGCGACAGCGGCTGTCCCAGGCGGGCAGCGACCAGGAGCCGGCGACCTTCCGCGCGCGTCAGCTGGGCTGGGCTCTCGCCGGTCTCGTGGCCGGTGCGGCCGTCGTCGTCGCGCTGGCGATGTCCGGGCGGCTGAGCGTGCCGACGGCGCTGCTGCCGATCATCGGCGCGGCCGTCGCCGCGGTCGGCTACGACGCGCAGCTGACGGCTCGGGCGAAGGCGCGTCGCGCGCGGCTGGTCGACGAGCTGCCGACGATGCTGGAGTTCCTCGCCCTGTGCCTGTCGGCGGGGGAGTCGCTGCCCGACGCGCTGAAGCGGGTCTCCTCGATCGGCACGGGCGAGCTGACCACCGAGTTGCGCAGGGTGGTGCTGTCGGTGAACACCGGCTCGCCGCTCGCCGACGCCCTCACTGAGATGGCGAGCCGGTTGCAGCTGCCAGCACTGAGTCGCGCCGTGGATCAGCTGGTCGCGGCGCTGGAGCACGGCGCGCCGCTGGCAGGAGTGCTGCAGGCGCAGGCGGGCGATGCCCGCGAAGAGGCGAAGCGGGTGCTCATCGAACAGGCAGGGCGCAAGGAGATCCTCATGCTTCTCCCGCTTGTCTTCCTGATCCTGCCCTTGAGCGTTCTGTTCGCCATCTACCCGGGGATGTTCATTCTGCGGCTCGGCCTCGGCTGAGTCAAGATCGGAGGAGACACATGAAGACCATCAGACGCTGGTTCCGCGACGCGCAGGAGCTCGCCGCAGACGAACGCGGCGATGTGCCGGGCTGGGTGCTCGTGACCTTGATGACAGCAGGGTTGGTCGTGCTGATCTGGGCCGTCGCCGGCCCGGCACTGACCGACCTGTTCAAGCAGGCGATGTCCAGCGTGTCCGGCATCGGCTGAGCGCAGATGCCGAGACGGGAGTGGATGCCGGCGGACGAACGCGGGTCGAGTCCCGTGGAGTTCGTCCTCGTCGGTGCGCTGCTCACCGCACTGACTCTCGCCGTCCTGCAGCTCGGGTTCGCCGTGTACGTCCGCAACGTCGTGCACGACGCGGCGGTGGAGGGGGCCCATTACGCGGCGCTGGCCGACACATCACTCAGCGAGGGCGCCGCGCGCACCGAACAGGTCATCACCAGGGCCGTCGGTACGGACTTCGCGGAGGATGTCGCGGTCGGCGAGAGCGGATCCCTCGGGCATCCGACCGTCGTCGTGCGGGTGCGCGCGACCCTGCCGGTGGTCGGCCTGATCGGCATCCCGTACGCGATGGAGGTGGAAGCGCATGCGCCGGTGGAGACCCTGGGCGAAGGATGAGGAGGGCTCGGCCGCGTTGGAGTTCATCGCCGCGGGCGTCCTGCTCCTCGTCCCGCTCGTCTACCTCGTGATCGCTCTGGGCGCTGTGCAGGAGCAGACCCTCGGCGCCGAGGCCGCAGCCCGGCACACCGCCCGCGCCATCAGCCAGGCGGCCGACCAGGGAGCAGCGAACGCGCGCGCTGAGGCCGTGCTCGCCAGCGTGCGGGACGAGTACGGGATGAGCGACGTCGATGTCGCGCTGAGCTGCGTCCCGGCGGGCGGCGCGTGTCCCCGGGCGGGAGCGACCGTCGTCGTGACCGTGTCCACGCGGGTGACCCTGCCGTTCATGCCGCCCGTGGCAGGGCTGGACCAGCTCACGGCGATCCCGATCGAGGCCTCCGCCGCGCAGAAGACCTCACGGCTGTGGGGTGCCGGATGACGATCCTGACCAGGCTCCGTGCCGCCGCGCTCGAGGACGAGGACGGCAGCATCCTGCCGCTCATCCTCGGCTACGTGCTGCTCGCGATCGCCGTCATCGTCGTCTGCGTGTGCGCGACCGACATGTACATCGCGCAGAAGCGCCTGGACGCACTCGCCGATGCCGCCGCGCTCGCCGGGTCGGACGGCTTCAGCCTGAACGTCGAGGGCGACGGGGTCCGTGCGGAGCTCGCCGACGATCTGATCCTCGAGCAGGCTGAGGCGATCGTGTCAGCGACGGCTCCGGAGGCCACGCTCGTGTCGGCCTCGAGTCCCGACGGAGTCTCCGCCAGGGTGACGGTCGCCGCGGCGTGGCATCCGCCGCTGTTCTCGCCGTTCGTCCCCGACGGCGTGCCGCTGCGCGCCACCGCCACCAGTCGCACGGCCCTGCAGTGAACCAGCCCGGGACTACTCGGTCATCCGCGGCACGTACCGGGGGATCCAGCGCAGGAACCCGGCGGCGCCGAGCAGCCCGACCGCGCCCATCACCGCCACAGCGAGGGGGAGGGCGGTCGCCGCGGTGATCGCCGACACCAGCAGCGGCGCCGCTGCGGCGCCGGCGTTGGTCAGCGTGCGCCAGGAGCCGAGGAACGCCGCCGGCTCGGCCTGCGGCGCGGTGTCGGCGCCGAGGGTCATCAGGATGCCGCTGGAGAGGCCGTTGCCCAGGCCCAGCACCCCGCCGAGGACGACGAACCAGACCGTCGCGGAGTCGAGGTCATGCGTGAAGGAGAGTGCCAGGAAGCCGAGCCCCATCAGGATGGTCGCAGGCAGCGCTGCCCACAGCCGGCCGAAGCGGTCCATGACCTGCCCGCTCGCATAGAACAGGGCGAAGTCGATCGCGCCGGAGACTCCCACCACGATCGCGATCGTCTGCGCATCCAGACCCAGCGAGACGCCCCACAGCGGCAGCACCACCTGCCGTGTCGAGCGCACCGCTGAGAGCGCGGCCGCCGCCACCCCGAGACGCCCCAGGACGGCGCGGTTGTTCCACATCGTGCGGATGACGCCGGTGCCCGGCGCCGTGCGCGGGCCCGGACCGTCAGCCGCCGACGGCGTCGCCGCGGCGAACTCCTTCTCAGGATCCGGACCGAACGCCACCAGCACGACGGTCGCTCCCACGCACACCAGGAAGAACCAGATCGCTGAATACGGCGTGCCGAACAGCCCGAGCAGCGCGGCAGCGACGAACGGGCCGATGAACACCCCGAGCCGGTTGCTGCCGCCGAGTAGTGACAGCGCCCTGGCGCGGAACGCGATCGGCACCCGCGTGGTCATGAACGCGTGCCTCGCCAGCCCGAACGCCGCGGCGCAGAAGCCCATCAGGAACACCGACGCCGTGAAGCCCCACAGCTCCGACGAGAGCAGCATCATGCCGGCGGAGCCCATCGACACGAGGCCCGCGATGATCATCGTCCAGCGCTCGCCGAGCCGGGCGACCGCCCAGCCGGCGGGCAGGTTCCCGCACAGCTCGCCGACGACGAGAGCGGATGCCACCAGAGCGGCCAGCGCGACGTCGGCGCCCAGCCGCGAGGCGATGATCGGGATCAGCGGGATGATCGCCCCGTCTCCGATGGAGAACAGGACCGTGGGTGCGTACACCATCGGCCCGAACTGTCTCAGGACCGATCCCGCACTCGTGCTCACCCCTCTCACGGTACTGGCATCGGGAGATCGAACCGCGCGGCGGTAGGCTGGTGGGACCATGCTCGAACTCGATCTCTCCGCCGACATCCAGGCCCTGCGACTCACCTTCGGCGACATCCGCGAGGTCGTCGACGTCTCCCGACTGCGCGACGAGATCGCGCGACTCAGTGAAGAGGCCGGCGCGCCCGACCTCTGGGACGACACGGAGCGCGCCCAGAAGGTCACCAGCGCGCTCAGCCACCGCCAGTCCGAACTCGCGCGCATCGAAGGAATCGCCCAGCGCCTCGACGACCTCGAGGTGCTCGTCGACCTCGCCAACGAGATGGGTGACGAGGACTCCGCGCAGGAGGCCCGCAACGAGCTCGCCGTGCTGACCGACACCATCAACCAGCTCGAGGTGCAGACGTTGCTCGACGGCGAGTACGACGAGCGTGCCGCGATCGTGACGATCCGCTCCGGCGCCGGCGGCGACGACGCCACCGACTTCGCCGAGATGCTCATGCGCATGTACCTGCGCTGGGCTGAGCGTCACAAGTACCCCGTCAAGGTGATGGACACCTCCTACGCCGAGGGCGCCGGCATCAAGTCCGCCACCTTCGAGATCGACGCGCCCTACGCGTTCGGCACCATCTCGGTCGAGGCCGGCACGCACCGCCTCGCGCGGATCAGCCCGTTCGGCTCCGCCGACAAGCGCCAGACCTCCTTCGCCGCGGTCGAGGTCATCCCGCTCATGGAGGAGGCCACCGAGGTCGACATCCCCGAGGCCGACATCCGCGTCGACGTGTTCCGCTCGTCCGGCCCCGGCGGCCAGTCGGTCAACACCACCGACTCGGCCGTGCGCCTCACGCACCTCCCCACCGGCATCGTCGTGTCGATGCAGAACGAGAAGTCGCAGATCCAGAACCGCGCCGCCGCCATGCGCGTGCTGCAGACCCGCCTGCTGCTGCTGCAGAAGGAGCAGGAGGCGGCGAAGAAGAAGGAGCTCGCCGGCAACATCACCGCGAGCTGGGGCGACCAGATGCGCTCCTACTTCCTCTACGGCCAGCAGCTGGTCAAGGACCTGCGCACCGGCTACGAGTCCGGCAACCCGGCGAATGTCTTCGACGGCGACCTGGACGGCTTCATCTCGGCCGGCATCCGGTGGCGCAAGCGCCGCGACGAGGACGACTGATCGGGATCAGCGGGCCGCGCCGCGCAGGCTCCCCGTGACGACGTCGCCCACAGGGTCGTAGACGATGCACTGCACGCTGCGATCATCGCCGAACTCCCAGGTGTCCTCGTTCGGCCAGAACCCGTAGAAGTCCAGCTCGGACTCTTCGTAGGGTGTTCCGACGAACTCCGTGAACGCCTCCTCGCAGGCCCTCATGGCCTCGACCTCGGTCGCCTTGTCGCCGGGGAAGTCGTCCTGCGTCATCGCGTACTCGTGGAAGACCTCCTCCGAGTGCTCAGTGGCGCACGGCAGGATGACCAGCTCGCCGGTGTCCTCATAGAGCGGCTGGTCGGTGGGCAGGCAGTCGCCGACCTGCAGCTCCCACCAGTCGATGGTCTCCGATCCGGGCGGTGCTGTCGCCGCCGGTGGCTCCGCGGACTCGCTGGGGAGAGGCCACGTGCTGGTGGGGTCGTCCGCGAGGCGGTCGAAGGAGCTGCTCACGAACGACACGAACAGCACGACGAAGGCGATCATCACGCCGACGGCCGAGACGATGAGTCCGGTCACTCCCGGCCACCGGGCGCCGGGACGCACCAGCGCGATGATCGACAGCACGATGGCGGCGAGGAGGACCAGCAGGCCGACGCCCACGACGGGCGGGATGCAGGCGAGCACGAGACCTGCGATCGACAGCCCGAACCCGACCCAGCCGGGGACGGACGGACGCCGGGCCGCCGCCTCCGCCGGCACGGAGCCGTAGGCGACGGGCAGTTGCGCACCCGGATATCCGGATGTCGCCGGGCCGGTGCTCGAAAGAGACCACTGCCGACCAGCCGCCGCGTCATCCGCGACGTAGGGCGGTTCGAAGACGGGGACCGGGGCAGCCTCGACCGGAGCGTAATGCTCGGTCCACTGTGCTCCGTCCCACCAGCGCTGGCGACCGGAACCGTCGTCGTACCAGCCTGCGGGGATGCTCATGGCTCATCTTCGCACGACGGAGGCGCTCCGGGATACGACGAAGGGCCCGGCGAGCCGGGCCCTTCGTGATCGGTCTCGATCGGTGCGGCGGATCAGCGCAGGGCGCAGGTCGGCGCCGCGTCCATCAGCTCCTGGCTGAAGGCGGCGAGAGCCTCCGCGTCGGTGAGCGCGGGCTCGCCGGAGGCGATCACCTGCAGCACGTCGTCGGAGATGTCGGAAGCCACGAACTCCTCGCCGAAGCACTGCATCTGGGATTCGGTGAAGGTGTCGGTGGTGCCCGTCGCGGTGATGATCGTCTCGATGCCGCTCGTGACCTCCTCGGCGGTCGGGCGGCCCGTGCTCGACGACGAGTCGGCGCTGTCGTCGGTGGTGTCATCGGTGCTCTCGGACTGGGTGTCAGAGCTGCTGCCGTCCGACGAGCCCTCGTAGGTGTTCGCACGGTTGATGGCGAACACGAGGAGTCCCGTGATGATGGCCGCGACGATCAGGCCGACGATCGACACCGCAAGGCCGACGATGCCGGGCCACTTGGCGCCCTTCATGAACAGCGCGATGATCGAGAGCACGAGGCCAACGAACGGCAGGAACGGGCCCACGAACGGGATCCAGCAGAGCAGCAGGCCGAGGATCGCGATGCCGAAGGCGATCCACGCGAGCACGGAGACCTTCTTCTTCTCCGGCCCGCCGGGGACGCCGCCGACCGGGTACGCGCTCGGCGTGTAGGCGCCGGGATACGCTGCTCCCGTGGCCTGGCCGGTCAGCGGGTAGCCGTCCGATGCGAAACCGGGACCCTGGTGCCCGGCGGGCTCCGGGATGCCCGCTGCGGCCAGCTCGGCCGAGAGGGTCTGCTCGGGCGAGCTCGCCGAAGTCGGCGCGCCGCCCTCGAACTGCTCGGGGGCGAACTGATCGGTCCACTGCGCGCCGTCCCACCAGCGCTGCCGGCCGGAGCCGTCGTCGTACCAACCTGCGGGAATGCTCATGATGCTCCTCGTCGCGCCGTCATCGCCGGCGCCGATCCTCCGTGTCGGGCGGAATCGCCCCGTGTACGTGTATATCAGCCGTGACGGACGGCGGCCATGGGCATCGCTCCCCATCGCGCGGCGGTCCGTGCGCGGGGGAGTGTCGCTGAGAGCCTGCGCGCCCCGCCCGCTTAGGCTCGAAAGGCCATGATCCGATTCGAGAACGTCACCAAACGGTACCGCGGCACCAAGCGTCCCGCCCTGGACGAGGTCGACTTCGAGGTGGAGCGGGGCGAGTTCGTCTTCCTCGTGGGAGCCTCGGGGTCGGGCAAGTCCACGTGCCTCCGTCTCATCCTGCGCGAAGACGTGCCCACCACAGGCCGCGTCGCCGTGCTGGGCCGCGACCTGCGCTCGCTCGCCAACCGCAAGGTGCCTTACTTCCGGCGCAACATCGGCTCGGTGTTCCAGGACTTCCGCCTGCTGCCGTCGAAGACCGTCTATCAGAACGTCGCGTTCTCGTTGCAGGTGATCGGGTCGTCGCGCGGATTCATCCAGCAGGCCGTCCCCGAGGCGCTCGCGCTGGTGGGGCTGGAGGGCAAGGAGAAGCGGATGCCGCATGAGCTCTCCGGCGGAGAGCAGCAGCGCGTCGCGATCGCCCGGGCCCTGGTCAACCGCCCGCAGGTCCTGCTCGCCGATGAGCCGACCGGAAACCTCGACCCCGCGACCTCCGTCGGCATCATGCAGCTGCTCGCCCGGGTCAACGCCGGCGGCACGACGGTGCTGATGGCGACGCACGAGGCGGGCTTCGTCGACCAGATGCAGCGCCGCGTCATCGAGCTGCAGGACGGCGTGATGGTCCGCGACGAGAGCAGCGGCGGCTACGGCGACACCTCGAACATCCCACGGCTCACGCCGGAGGCGCTGCGCGGGGCTGCCGCGACGGCCGCGCTCACCGCGGTGCAGGAGGTACAGCGGCAGACCGAGGCGGTGCCGGTGATCGTGCGGGATGCGGCGGAGAGCGAGCCCGTGCCGCTCACGGCGCCCGCTCAGAAGCCGGACGCTGAGGAGGCGCCGCCTGCGGCCCCCGAACCGACTGCTCCTGCACTCCCGCCGGACGGGCAGAGCCCTCGCACGCATCCGATCGTCCTGCCCGACGTCGACGTCGCCGAGCTCGGCGTGGCCGGCCGCCTCGGGCTGAGCGATGACGATGACGAGGAAGTGGGACCCACGTCGTGAACTTCGGACTCATCCTGAAAGAGGCGCTCGGCGGGCTCCGCCGCAACCTGTCGATGGTGATCTCGGTCATCCTCGTCACCTTCGTGTCACTGACCTTCGTCGGCGCCGCGATGCTGATGCAGACCCAGATCAGCACGATGAAGGCCTTCTGGGGCGAACGTGCCGAGGTCACCGTCTACCTGTGCTCGCCGCTGTCGACCACGGAGGGCTGTTCCACCGGCGCTGCCACGCAGGACCAGATCGACGCCGTCAAGGCGCAGCTCGGAGGCGAGGCGCTGAAGCCGCTGATCAGCGACCTGCGGTTCGAGACGAAGGAAGAGGCCTTCAAGGACTTCGTCGATCAGTTCGGTCAGGAGCAGGCGGACGTCTACGGCGTCGATGCGATGTCCGAGTCCTTCCGGGTCACTCTCAAGGACCCCAGCAAGTCCGACGTCATCACCGAGGCCGTGGGCGGCATGCCGGGTGTCGATGAGGTCAACGACCAGCGCAAGCTGCTCGATCCGCTGTTCTCGGCGCTGACCGTCGCGACCTACATCGCCGTCGGCATCGCCGTGCTGATGCTCATCGCGGCCGTGCTGCTGATCGCCACCACGATCCGGCTGTCCGCCTATGCACGGCGCAAGGAGATCGGCATCATGCGCCTCGTCGGTGCGTCCAACCGGGCCATCCAGACGCCGTTCGTGCTCGAGGGGGTGTTCTCGGCGTTCATCGGATCGGTGCTGGCGGGCGTCGCCGTGCTGGCCGGAGTGAAGTTCGGCGTCGAGGGCTATCTCGCTGAGCGGGTGCCGTTCATGCGCCCGCTGGTGGGCATGCAGGATGCGATCTTCGTGGTGCCCGTGCTGATCGGCATCGGCGTGCTGCTGGCCGCCCTGTCGGCGGGGTTCGCGATCCGGCGCTGGCTGCGCACCTGACCGTGTAGGCTGAAGGGCTGTCTGTCGTCAGGAGAAGAACATGCCCAGGGAACGCGGTGAGAAGGTCATCGCGACCAACCGTCGCGCACGCCACGACTACAACCTCGAGAAGTCGTATGAGGCGGGCCTCGTGCTCACCGGCACCGAGGTGAAGTCGCTGCGCCAGGGTCGCGCGAACCTCAGCGACGGCTATGCGTTCATCAAGGGCGGCGAGGCCTACCTCGACGCCGTGCACATCCCGGAGTACTCGCAGGGGCACTGGACGAACCATGCGTCCAAGCGCATCCGCAAGCTGCTGCTGCATCGCGAGGAGATCGCCAAGCTCGAGCACGCCGTGTCGGCGGGCGGCTACACGCTCATCCCGCTGCGGCTGTACTTCTCGGACGGGCGCGCCAAGGTCGAGATCGCCCTGGCCAAGGGCAAGCGCGAGTTCGACAAGCGGCAGACCCTGCGGGAGCGTCAGGACAACCGCGAGGCCGAGCGCGCGATGCGCATGCGCAACCGCATGGGGGAGTGAGCAGAGTTCTGCTCAGGCGTCGCGCAGCTCCCGCTTGAGGATCTTCCCACTCTGGTTCCGCGGCAGCGCGTCGATGAACCGGACGGCCTTGGGCACTTTGAACGGCGCTAGCCGCTCTCGCACATGCGCGATCAGCTCCGTCTCCGTCACGGATGCATCTGGCCTGCGCACCACGCAGGCCACGATCGCTTCGATCCAGCGTTCGTCCGGCACGCCGATCACCGCCACTTCGGCGACCTCAGGATGCGTGTAGATGGCGTCCTCCACCTCACGGGACGCCACCATGATGCCGCCTGTGTTGATGGCGTCCTTGATGCGGTCGACCACGGTCAGGTATCCCGCCTCGTCGCGGGTGACGAGGTCGCCGGAGTGGAACCAGCCGTCGCGGAAAGCCTCCGCGGTCTCCTCGGGCTTGTCCCAGTAGCCCTGCGCCAGCTGCGGTGAGCGGTACAGCACCTCGCCGGGTTCTCCGGCGGGGACGTCGTCGCCGTTCTCATCGACGACGCGGGTCTCGACGAAGAGGATGGGCCGTCCCGCCGACGCGGGCCGCTCCTCGTGTTCCTCCGGACGCAGCACGGTGGCCAGCGGTCCGATCTCGGACTGTCCGAAGCAGTTGTAGAACCCCAGCGCGGGGTAGCGCTCGCGCAGCCGGTTCAGCACGGTGACGGGCATGATCGAGGCGCCGTACTGCGCCTTGGTGAGCGAGGACAGATCGGCGGTGTCCAGGTCCGGATGGCCGGCCAGCGGCACCCACACCGTCGGCGCGAGGAACAGCGACCCGATGCGCTCCTCCGCGACGGTGCGCAGGATGCGGGGGATGTCCGGTGCGGGCAGCAGGCGGACGGTCGCGCCGATGGCGAGGTAGGGGAGCATGAAGACGTGCATGGCAGCGGAGTGGTACAGCGGCATGCAGATCAGAGGTGCGTCGCCGGGCTTCAGGTCGAGAGCCACGATCACCGAGGAGTACTCGGCGACGAGCGCGTCGTGGGTGAGCATCGCGCCCTTGGGCTGGGAGGTGGTACCGGAGGTGTACAGCAGCTGCACCAGGGAGTCGCCGTCCACATGGGCGGAGAGCTCGGACACATCGCCGGTGCTCGCGCCAGTAAGGAAGGAATCGTCCTCGTCGCGCAGCGGGGCGACGAGCTCCACGGCCGTGTCGGCGCGCACGGTGTCGAAATGCGCGCGCAGCTGCGGGTCGACCAGTGCAGCCCTGGCACCGGACTGCGCGATGAGGTAGGCGAGCTCGGCGCCGTGCAGTGCGTAGTTGACCGGCACGTGCACGAGACCCGCCCTGGCGATCGCGAGGAAGGCGATGACATACGCGTCGGAATTCGTGCCGTACGTCACCACGCGATCTCCGGCGTCGAGCCCCCAGGCCCGCAATCCCGCGGCGGCGCGCGTGACGGCGTCGTCGAGTTCCCGATAGGTCCAGTCCCGGCCTTCGAAGCGGAGTGCGACGGCGAGCGGGTCGCGGGAACTGCTGCGCCGCAGGACGGCATCGACGGTGTTGGTGCGCCAGGGCTGAGGAGGGGACGTCATCGTCATGACGATCACGCTATCTCAGCTCGTATCTCACGCCGGAGCGAACCCGAACGTCCGGCCGAGGAAGCGCAACTCTGTCTCGAGGGACGTGATGATCGACTGGGCGGCACGGAATCCGTGTCCCTCGTCAGGGAAGAGGACGTACTCGTGATCCACGCCGCGCGCGGCCAGCGCTTCGGCGATCGCCTCGGACTGGGACGGCGGCACCACGCGGTCCTCGCCGCCCTGTTCCAGCAGCACGGGTACGTCGATGCGGTCGATGTGCGTCAGCGGTGAGCGGTCGATGTACACCTGCTCGGCCTCGGGCAGCGGTCCGACGAGCCCCGTGAGGTAGTGCTTCTCGAAGTCGTGGGTCTCGGCTGCCAGCATCCGCAGGTCCGCGACGCCGTACCGGCTGATCCCCGCGGCGAACACACCGCCGCGCACCAGCGCGCTGAGCACGGTCCATCCGCCTGCCGAGCCGCCGCGGATCGCGATGCGGGCAGGATCCGCGGCACCGGATGCCGCAAGTCCCCGCGCGGCGGCGATCACGTCGTCCACGTCCACCACGCCCCACTGGCCGTCCAGTCGCTCGCGGTAGGTGCGGCCGTAGCCGGTGGACCCGCCGTAGTTGACGTCGAGAACGCCGATGCCGCGACTCGTCCAGTACGCATACGCGGTGGATGCCGCGCCGCCGACGTGCGCGGTCGGGCCGCCGTGCACCATCACGATGTACGGCGGGAGCTCGCCGTCCGGAGCCGTGGCATCGGGGTTCGTCGGCGGGTAGTCGAACGCGTGCACGGGGCCGTGCGGGCCGTCGAACGTCACCGGCCGGGGGGTCGCGATCCAGTCCCGGTCGACCGGGGTCCCGCCGCGCACTGCGAAGCTCTCGCCGGTCGTGGTGTCCAGCAGCCACAGGCCTCGGTCGACGGTCGCCCCGGCGCCGGAGACCAGGATGCGGCCGCCCGCGGCATCGTCGATGCTCGCCTCGGCCGTGACCGGCAGCGGCAGGCGCGCGGTGCTGCCGTCGCGCTCGATCAGCACGATCTCGTCGGAGCCGTTCGTCCGCACCGCCACGACGCGACCGTCGCCGAGCGGACGGTACCAGCGGGTGCCGAGCACCCACAGCCCGCCGCCGGTGTCGGCGTCGGCCGGGTACGTCGTCCGTGAGAGCACATGCAGGCCGTCCAGCTCCACCCGCTCCAGGTTCCACCGTCCGGACGGATCGTCCACGAAAAGCAGCTCGCGATCGGAGACCCACTCCGGCTGCAGCGCGGTGCTGCTGCCGATCGTCGCGAGGTCATCCGTGCCGATCCTCGCGATGTGCAGCAGGCACTGCTCCCACGGCATCCGGATCGTGCTCCACTGCACCCACGCGATCCGCGTGCCGTCCGGAGACAGCGCGGGGTGGGCGACGAAGCCGCTCGTCGAGATGAAGATGCGCACCGCCGTCTCGTCCTCGGCGGCGGAGCCGTCCGTCGGGATCTCGACGATCGAGCGGGAGTGCTGGTCGCGGCGCAGATCCTCGCGCACCGCGAGCAGGCGTCCGTGTTGCACGGAGAGACCCCCGAACTGGGGGCCGGGTGCGGTGAGCGGCTCCGGTGCGCCGCCCCGCGGCATCCGATAGACGCGCTGATCGCCGGCATCGACGAAGAACAGCGTGCCGGCGCCGTCCGCCGACCATGCACCGCCGCCGTACTCGTGCACACGCGAACGAGCGCTCCACGGTGCGGGCAGGATCTCGAGCCCGCTCGAGCTGCGCACGGTGACCCTGCCGCCCTCGGCGGGCACCGATTCGCCCCACCAGATCTCGTCGCCGACGAACCGGGCGCCGTCGAGCCGGGGCGACGCCGCCGCCATGCTCGCGGCGTCGAAGGGGGAAGACCAGGTGCCGTACGGGGATGCCATGACTCGAGCGTAGACACGTTGCTGTTCGCGCTGCGAGCTTTTGCTCGTGCGGCGCGTATGTGCGCAGCGCGAGCGGCATCCTGTCGCGCGAGCGGAACTCAGACCGCGCGGAGCACTGCGACGACCTTGCCGAGCACGACGGCGTCGTCGCCGAGGATCGGTTCGAAGGACGAGTTGCGGGGCAGCAGCCAGGTGTGGCCGTCGCGCTGCCGGAAGGTCTTCACGGTGGCCTCGCCGTCGAGCATCGCCGCGACGATCTCGCCGTTCTCGGCGGTGTGCTGAGAGCGCACGACCACCCAGTCGCCGTCGCAGATGGCGGCGTCGATCATCGACTCGCCGTTGACCTTCAGCATGAACAGCTCGCCCTTGCCCACCAGCTGGCGGGGCAGCGGGAAGATCTCCTCGACCTGCTGCTCGGCGGTGATGGGCACGCCGGCGGCGATCTGGCCCACCAGGGGGACCAGCGCGGCGTCGCCGACCGGGGGAGCAGTGTCGGCCGGGTTCTCGGTGCTCGTGCCCGGCAGGTCGATCAGCACCTCCATGGCACGGGTCTTGCCCGGGTCGCGGCGCAGGTAGCCGCTCAGCTCGAGCTGACCGAGCTGATGCGTGACGCTGGAGAGGGACTTCAATCCGACGGCGTCGCCGATCTCGCGCATGCTCGGCGGATAGCCGTAGGTCGCGATGGACGTCTGGATCACCTCGAGGATCGCCATCTGCTTCGCGCTCAGGCTCTTGCGGCGGCGGGTGCGCGGCATCTCGGATGCGTTGCCTGCGATGTCGCTCATCGGTGCTCCTTCGTGCGCCTGCCCACCGTGCTCCGCTGCGTGCCGATTCGAATGTCGGTGGTCCGTGGTGGGGTGTCGTTATCGAAACCGTATCCGAGAAGTCGCCGGAATCGGAAGATCTGTTCGAGCGTGTCGGTGAACTCAGTGGTCCGGATTTCGAAGAACGCTTGACAAGTATTCGATATCGAAGATAACTTCGGAACACAGCTTCGCATCCGCCGTTCCCGGCCGAGCGGCGGATGCGAAAGCTGATTCCACTGACGAGGAGCACGACATGAGCACCATCGGCATCGCCCCCACCCGGATCGTCGGCACGCACACGCGACTGCGGATGACGCGGCGCGGTCGCCGGGTGCTCAGCGCGCTCGTCGCCGCTCCGATCGCGCTCGGCATCGCCTACGCGGGCGTCGCCGGCGGGTCGGCGCTCGCCTCGGGTGAGCACGCGGCTCCGGTGGACTTCGACACTGTCATGGTGATGCCGGGTGACACCCTGTGGTCGATCGCCGGCGAGGTCGCTCCCGGTGCCGACCCGCGCGACGTGATCGACGAGATCAGCGGCCTGAACAACCTGCACGGCGGTGTGCTGCAGGTGGGCCAGGAGCTGGCCGTCCCGCAGCGTTATACGGACTGAGCGGCACAGACGATCGCCCTACGATTGTCAGGTGACCTCACTCGACGAGCTGCCCCTCCGCGATGACCTGCGCGGACTCACACCGTACGGCGCGCCTCAGGCGCCGCTGCCGGTCGCGCTGAACGTCAATGAGAACACGCATCCGGTTCCCGACGACGTCGCCGCCCAGATCCTGGAGGACATCGCCGCGGCGCTGCGTGACGTGAACCGTTACCCGGACCGCGAGTTCACCCGCCTGCGGGAGGGGTTCGCAGCCTACCTCGGCCACGGGCTGCGCCCGGAGCAGATCTGGGCGGGGAACGGGTCGAACGAGGTGCTGCAGCACATCCTGCAGGCCTTCGCCGGTCCCGGACGCACGGCCTTCGGCTTCGCGCCGACCTACTCGATGTACCCGCTGCTCTCGCAGGGCACCGGCGCACGATGGATCGTGGGCACCCGCGGTGACGACTATCGGATCACCTCAGAGGATGCTGCGGCGCAGGTCGCCGCGGCGGACCCGGATGTCGTCTTCCTGTGCGCGCCGAACAACCCGACCGGCACCCCGCTCGGGCTGGACGTGGTCGAGGCGGTCTACGACGTCGCACGCGGCGTCGTGATCGTCGATGAGGCCTATCACGAGTTCGCGCCCAAGGGAGCGCCGTCTGCGCTCACACTGCTCGAGGGACGTCCGCGTCTCGCCGTCTCGCGCACCATGAGCAAGGCGTTCGCCTTCGCCGGCGCCCGCGTCGGCTATCTCGCGGCCGACCCGGTGTTCATCGATGCGCTGCGTCTGGTGCGGCTGCCGTACCACCTGAGCGCTCTGACCCAGGCGGCGGCGACCGCCGCGCTGCGGAACTCGTCGACGATGCTGCGCATGGTCGACGAGATCGTCGTGCAGCGCGACCGCATCACCGCCGGCCTCACCGAGCTCGGCTACCTGCCGCACGAGTCGTGGTCGAACTTCGTGCTGTTCGGCGGCGTCGAGGACCGGCGCGCCACCTGGCAGGCCCTCTACGATCGCGGGGTGCTGATCCGCGATGTCGGGATCCCTGGCCACCTCCGCGTGAGTGCGGGCACGGAGGCGGAGACCTCGGCGTTCCTGGACGCCATGGCCTCGGTAGGATCGGCAGCATGAGCGACCGCACCGCCAGCCGCACCCGCAGCACGTCCGAGTCCACCGTCGAGCTCGAGGTGAACCTCGACGGCACCGGTCGCAGCAGCATCGACACGTCCGTGCCGTTCTTCGACCACCTGCTCACGGCGTTCGCGAAGCACTCGCTCACCGACCTCACCGTGCGGGCCTCCGGCGACACGCACATCGACGCGCACCACACCGTGGAGGACGTGTCGATCGTGCTGGGTGATGCGATCCGCGAGGCGCTGGGTGACAAGGCCGGCATCTCGCGCTACGGCGACGCACTGGTCCCGCTCGACGAGGCGCTCGCGCAGGCCGTCGTCGACATCTCCGGACGTCCGTACCTCGTGCATGAAGGCGAGCCCGCGGGCTTCGAGTTCCATCTCATCGGCGGCCACTTCACGGGATCCCTGGTGCGGCACGCGTTCGAGGCGATCACGTATCACGCCGGGCTGACCGTGCACGTGCGCGTGCTCGGCGGGCGCGACCCCCATCACATCGCCGAGGCGGAGTTCAAGGCCTTCGCGCGCGCGTTCCGTCAGGCCAAGGCCCTCGACCCGCTGGTCGTGGGCATCCCGTCCACGAAGGGCGCGCTGTGAGTGGTACCCCTCGCGTCACCGTCTACGACTACGGATCAGGCAATGTGCACTCCGCTGTCAAGGCGCTGGCGGCGGCCGGCGCCGAGGTCGAGCTGACCGGAGACCGCTCGAAGGCGCTCGAGGCCGACGGGCTGTTCGTGCCCGGGGTGGGCGCTTTCGCCGCCGTCGCGCAGGCGCTCCGCTCGCACGGCGGCGACGAGATCATCGAACGACGCCTCGCCGGCGGGCGGCCGGTGCTCGGGGTGTGCGTCGGCATGCAGGTCATGTTCGAGCGCGGCGTCGAGCGCGGACAGGATGCCGAGGGACTCGGCGAGTGGCCGGGCACCGTCACCGAACTCGACTCACTCGTGCTGCCGCACATGGGCTGGAACACCGTCGAACCGGGCGAGGGAACCGTGCTGTTCCGGGGCATCGAGCGCGAGCGGTTCTACTTCGTTCACTCCTTCGCCGCGAAGCAGTGGGAGCTCGACGTCCAGGCGCCGTTCCCGCAGCCGGCGGTCACCTACGCCACGTACGGCGAGCGCTTCCTCGCGGCTGTCGAGAACGGTCCACTCACCGCGACGCAGTTCCATCCCGAGAAGTCCGGCGACGCCGGCATCCGGCTCCTGCGCAACTGGGTGTCATCGCTCTGAGGCGGATGCCGGGGCGGGTTCGACCGGGAGCGTCACGGCATTTGAGACGCCGCCGCGCCCGGGCTACGCTTTTCTCTCGTGCCCGGGGACCGGGCATCCGATCTTCCCGAACAAGGACGACATGAACGACTTCGCGTCAACCCCCTCTCTCATCCTGCTGCCCGCGGTCGACGTCGCCGGCGGCAAGGCCGTGCGCCTCACCCAGGGCGAGGCCGGCACCGAGACCAGCTACGGCGATCCCGTCGACGCAGCAGGGGAGTGGGTCGACCAGGGTGCCCAGTGGATCCACCTCGTGGATCTGGACGCGGCGTTCGGGCGCGGCAGCAACGCCGGCATCCTGCGCAAGGTCATCAAGCAGTACCGCGGCGTGAGCGTCGAGCTCTCCGGCGGCATCCGTGACGACGCGAGCCTCGAGGCCGCTCTGGAGTCCGGCGCCTCCCGCATCAACCTCGGCACCGCCGCGCTGGAGAACCCGGAGTGGGCCGCCGACGTCATCGCCCGCTACGGCGAGGCCGTCGCGGTCGGACTCGACGTGCGCGGCACGACCCTCGCGGCACGTGGCTGGACGAAGGAGGGCGGCGACCTCTGGGAGGTCCTGGACCGCCTCGAGGATGCCGGCTGCAGCCGCTACGTCGTCACGGACGTCACCAAGGACGGCACGCTGCGCGGCCCGAACCTCGACCTGCTGCGTGAGATGACCCAGCGCACGCCGAAGCCCGTCGTGGCCTCGGGCGGTATCTCCAGCCTCGACGACATCGCCGCGCTGCGCGAGCTGGTGCCGCTGGGCGTCGAGGGCGCGATCGTGGGCAAGGCGCTGTACGCGGGCGCGTTCACTCTGGCCGAGGCGCTGGATGTCGCCGGCGACTGACGACGCCGAACCCCACGGCCACGGCAACAGCGCCGACTCGGCCGGGGTTCCCTGGGAGGGGCGCAGCTTCGAGTCGAACCAGCACGCCTCCGACGACGGCTCCGCCGACCCCGCACTGCTGGACGCCCTGCTCCGCTTCCGATCGGGCGACGGCTCCCAGGTCGAAGTCGTGGACGCGTTCCGGTCCGCGCGAGTGCTGGTGCCGCTGGTCGCGGAGAAGGGCGACGAGGGCGTGGGCCCCACGGGCCTGAAGGTCGACAAGACCCAGGAGCTCTCGATCGTCACCGTCGCCGCGCCCGATGGGCGACGCGTGCAGCCGGTGTTCTCCTCCGTGCAGACGATGTCGCGGTGGGATGCCACCGCGCGGCCGATCCCGGTCGAGGCCGTGCGCGTGGCGCTTTCGGCTTCGAGCGAGGAGACCGACCTCATCGTCCTGGACCCGGCATCCGACACGGAGTTCGTGTTCCGCCGACCTGCCGTCTGGGCGGTCGCACAGGACCAGCGCTGGGAGCCGAGCTTCCTCTCTCCGGAGGTGTTCACCGCGCTGCAGGCGAGCGTCGCGCACGAGCTCGCCGTCATCGACGTGCACGTCTCGTCCGGCGACCCGGATGCCAGGATGCGCGGCCCTGAACTGATCGTGACCCTGGAGCTCGCCGACGGGCTGGATCAGCAGACCCTCGACGCCGTGCTCGCCCGTCTCGCGCAGCGCTGGGCCGCCGACGACCGCATCGCGGTGCTCGTCGACTCGCTGAGTGTGAAGCTCACTCGCGCGGCCTGAAACACGGCCGGGCGTCGGGCGGCGCTCACCTAGAGTCGAGGGATGCCCACGACCGTCGCGCTCCATTTCCACCCGAACTGGCCCTTCCAGGGCGGATCAGTGATCGAGGCGATGGCCGAGGCGGGAAGGTACCGCTCCCAGTTCGAGACCGCCACCTCCAACGGAGGCCTGACGGCGCATCCGGGAGGAGACCGTTGGCGGTGGGAGAGTCGTCTGTTCGCCGGTCGATACGACGGCCGCCCGGCCGAGGAGCGCCCGGTGTACGGGGCGGTCGTCGGAGAGGACGCCTACGGCCCCGCGACGCGGTTCGGATCCGCTCATCTGCGGCTGCGTCCGGAGGTCACCGCGCGGACCACCTTCTGCTACCCGGACTCCGTCTTCGAGCCGGACGGTGTCGTCGAGGAGGACGGCGCGGATGCGCTCGTCGCGCGGATGCGGGCGGACGACCTCGATCTGCTCGACAGGTACGTCGAGGCGCATGTGCACGGCGGCATCCGCTTCGCGGTCGATGTCGAGGCGGTCGTGCTCGACCCGTGCTTCCGTGGAACCGCGGTGCAGGATGCGGCCGAGCACCTGGGCTGCGCCGTCGAGTTCCATCCCGGGTTCCTGGTGCGCACCGAAGACCTCGACGAGGAGTATCGCGGTCCCGAGCCTCTGCGGCTGGCTCGAGAACTGGGGGTGGAGCTGACCCCGGAGGTCGTCGGTGCGGCGGTGCGGTCTGGTCGTCACGACCCGCAGACGCTCAAGCGCGTCTGGCATCTGCTCGCCCGCTACGGCCGCGTCGGGATTCCGGTCAGCTGACCGGCCCGGTCCACTTCTCGCCCGGACCCTTGCCCACCGGGTCGGGGACGGCGGAGGCCTCGCGGAAGGCGAGCTGCAGCGAGCGGAGTCCGTCTCGCAGGGGGCGTGCGTGCGCGTCGCTGATCTCGGGGGCGCCGGCGGTGATGAGGCCCGCGAGGGCGTTGATGAGCTTGCGTGCCTCGTCGAGGTCGAGCTGCGAGTCGGGGTCGTCGGCGAGGCCGAGCTTCACGGCCGCCGCGCTCATCAGGTGCACCGAGGTCGTGGTGATGACCTCCACTGCGGGGACGTCCGCGATGTCGCGCGTGGCGGCGTTCGCCGCCTCCTCCTGCTGCGCCCAGCGCTCGTGGCGCTCGTCGTCGTGGTGGTGCTGCGGCTGGTCCTGGTCAGGAATCGTCACTTCGGGGTGCCTTCTGGTAGACTTCAGCGGGCTCCGGAGCGTCATGCTCCGGCACGAAAGAGGATTCATTCCCACCCGCGCTTGCCGTTCCAGGCTACCGGGTTCTGCACCCCGCCGGATTCCGGTGGAAAGGGTGCCAAGCCGGTGCTTCTGACGCATCGGCGGGTGGGGAGACTCCGATTTCGCCCGGAACGTCGCACGACGGACCGGTGGCCGAAACCCCACGTCTAAGGAGTTCCGCATCAGCGATCCCCGCACCAATGACCGCATCCGAGTGCCCGAGGTCCGCCTCGTCGGCCCCGGAGGCGAGCAGATCGGCGTCGTCGCCATCCAGGTGGCGCTGCGTCTTGCGCAGGAGGCCGACCTCGACCTCGTCGAGGTGGCTCCCAACTCGAAGCCCCCCGTGGTCAAGATCATGGACTACGGCAAGTTCAAGTACGAGGCTGCGCAGAAGGCGAAGGAAGCGCGCCGCAACCAGGCGAACACCATCCTCAAAGAGGTCCGGTTCCGCCTGAAGATCGAGGCTCACGACTACACGACCAAGCTCAAGCGCGCCGAGGGCTTCCTCAAGGCCGGTGACAAGGTCAAGGCCATGATCCTGTTCCGCGGCCGCGAGCAGTCGCGCCCCGAGCAGGGTGTGCGCCTGCTCCGCAAGTTCGCGGAGGATGTCGCCGAGTTCGGCACCGTCGAGTCCAACCCGACGATCGACGGCCGCAACATGGTGATGGTCGTGGCCCCCCTGAAGAACAAGTCCGAGGCGAAGGCCGAGCAGAACGCGGTCCGCACCGCGAACAAGCAGGCCGCACGCGACGCGAAGAACGGCGCCGGTGCGCCGGCTCCGGCCGCCGAGGACGCCCCCGCGGAGTGATCCGCCCCGCAGCTCCCGCCGCGTAGGCAGGCGGGTACCCCACCAGCATCCGCACGGGTGCCACACGAAGGAAGAGAAGATGCCGAAGCAGAAGACCCACTCGGGTGCTAAGAAGCGCTTCAAGATCACCGGCAGCGGCAAGCTGAAGAAGCAGCAGGCAGGTATGCGCCACAACCTCGAGCACAAGTCGAGCCGTCGCACCCGCCGTCTGAACCAGGACCAGGTGCTGTCGAAGGCAGACACCAAGGTCGCGAACAAGCTCCTCGGCCGCTGACGCGCCCGAACGCACGATAGGAACACGAAAATGGCAAGAGTCAAGCGCGCAGTCAACGCGCACAAGAAGCGTCGCGTCATCCTCGAGCGCGCCTCGGGTTACCGCGGCCAGCGTTCGCGCCTCTACCGCAAGGCGAAGGAGCAGGTCACCCACTCGCTCGTCTACGCGTACCGCGACCGTCGCAAGCGCAAGGGCGACTTCCGCCGCCTCTGGATCCAGCGCATCAACGCCGCTGCCCGCCAGAACGGCATCACTTACAACCGCTTCATCCAGGGCCTCGGCCTCGCGGGTGTGCAGGTCGACCGTCGTATGCTCGCCGAGCTCGCCGTGACCGACGCCGGTGCGTTCGCGACGCTGGTCGAGGTCGCGAAGAAGGCGCTTCCCTCGGACGTCAACGCTCCGAAGGCCGCTGCCTGATCATCCGGCATCCACGAAGGGCGTCTCCCGCACGGGAGGCGCCCTTCTGCGTTCCCCCGCGCCGTTCCCTAGACTGGGCGTGTGCTGGAGAATCCTCGCTCGCCCCGTGTCCGTGCCGTCGCCAAGCTCACCAAGCGCAGCGCGCGCACCGAGGCGGGTCTGTTCCTGCTCGAGGGTCCGCAGGCGGTGCGCGAGGCGCTGACGTATCGCCCGGAGGCGATCGTCGACCTGTTCGTCACCCCGACCAGCTGGGAGAAGCACGCCGACCTGCGCGACATGGCGGCGGATGCCGGTGTCGAGGCCGAGTTCGTCACCGAGAGCGTGCTCGCCGCGATGGCCGACACAGTCACCCCGCAGGGCCTGGTGGCCGTCGCCCGGCAGACTCCGACCTCGGTGAGGGACATCTTCGCGGCATCCCCGCGCCTGATCGCGATCTGCGAGGAGGTGCGCGACCCGGGCAACCTCGGCACGATCATCCGCGCCGCCGATGCGGCGGGAGCGGATGCCGTGGTGCTGACGGGCCGCACCGTCGACCCGTACAACCCCAAGGTGGTGCGCTCCACCACGGGATCTCTCTTCCACCTGCCGGTGTCCGTGGGCGGCGACCTCGCCGACGTGGTGCAGCGCGCGCACGCGGCGGGCCTGCAGATCCTCGCGGCGGATGTGAAGGGTGACGACCTGCTCGCGGCCCGCGCCGAGGGAGTGCTCGCGCAGCCCAGCGGATGGCTGTTCGGCAACGAAGCCCGCGGCCTGGACGACGATGCGCTCGGGCTGGCCGACCGCGTCCTGAGGCTGCCGATCTTCGGCCGTGCCGAGTCGCTCAACCTCGCCACCGCGGCCAGCGTCTGCCTGTACGAGAGCGCGTTCGCGCAGCGCGCCTGAGAGGTTTCCGCCTCGTTTCCGCCTGGTCACGAAAGCACAACAGCGTATTTCGCTCTCGCGCGGTGTCCGGCGTGCGCTCTAGTGTGGAGGCATGGCAGAGAGCAAGGGCGCGGACGCCCTGGTCGTGGTCGACCACGTCGAGAAGCACTATGGCGACTTCCACGCGCTGAAGGACATCAATCTCACCGTCGACAAGGGCGAGGTGGTCGTCGTCATCGGCCCGTCGGGTTCCGGGAAGTCGACGCTGTGCCGCACGATCAACAGGCTCGAGACCATCACCAGCGGCGAGATCCGCATCGACGGCGATCTCCTCCCCGCCGAGGGCAAAGGGCTCGCGAAGCTCCGGGCCGATGTCGGCATGGTGTTCCAGTCGTTCAACCTGTTCGCCCACCTGACGATCCTCGAGAACGTCACGCTCGGCCCGATCAAGGTGCGTGGCATGAAGAAGGCGGATGCCGAGAAGGAGGCGATGATCCTCCTGGAGCGGGTCGGCGTCGGCCAGCAGGCGCAGAAGCTTCCCGCGCAGCTCTCCGGCGGACAGCAGCAGCGCGTCGCGATTGCGCGCGCCCTCGCCATGCAGCCCAAGGTGATGCTCTTCGACGAGCCCACCAGCGCCCTCGACCCCGAGATGATCAACGAAGTGCTCGACGTCATGGTGCAGCTCGCCCACGAGGGCATGACCATGATCGTCGTCACCCATGAGATGGGCTTCGCCCGCAAGGCCGCGAACCGCGTCGTCTTCATGGCGGACGGGACGATCGTCGAAGAGGCGACGCCGGAGGAGTTCTTCACGAATCCGAAGAGCGACCGCGCGAAGGACTTCCTCTCGAAGCTGCTCACCCACTGACCTTCCCCGCGCAGAGATCCTGCGCACCCACAGCACATGAAGGAGACGCACATGCGACGCACCAAGACTCTCGCGGCGATCGGAATCGCCGCGACCGCCCTGCTCGCCCTGACGGCGTGCAACAGTGGTTCCCCCAGCAACCCCGGCGGCACCGGCGGGGGCGACGGCGGCGGTGACGCCGACAAGACGCCGTGGACGGTCGCCAAGGACGTCACGCTCGACGGCAGCCCCACGTTCGACGCGATGGAGAAGCGCGGCAAGGTCGTCGTCGGTGTCAAGGAGGACCAGCCCGGTCTCGGCTACCTCGACGTGACCACCGGTGAGCGCAGCGGTTTCGACATCGACATCGCGCGCTGGATCGCCGCCTCGCTCGGCTTCGACGAGGACAAGATCGACTTCCAGGCGATCGCCTCGGCCAACCGCGAGCAGGCGATCGTGAACGGCGACATCGACTACTACGTCGGCACCTACTCGATCACCGACAAGCGCAAGGAGCAGATCGACTTCGCCGGCCCCTACTTCATCACCGGTCAGGGCCTGCTGGTCGCGGCGGACAACGACACGATCAAGAGCGAGAAGGACCTGAACAAGGACACCACGGTGTGCTCGGCGACGGGCTCGACTCCGATCCAGAACATCCGCACGAACTTCCCCGAGGTTCCCACCAAGGAGTTCGACCTGTATTCGGCCTGCGTCGAGGCACTGCTGAACGGCACCGTGCAGGCGGTCACGACCGACCAGGCCATCCTGATCGGTTACGCGGCCCAGGATCCCGACAAGCTGAAGGTCGTCGGCGAGCCGTTCACCGTCGAGAAGTACGGCGTCGGCCTGACCAAGGGCGATGACGCGCTGCGCACGCACATCAACGACCTCTTCACCGACGGCAACGACGTCTGGCAGCAGATCTTCGACAACAACCTCGGCTCGACAGGCATCAAGGTCGAGCAGCCCGAGGTCGACGCGTACTGATCATCCGGTCGGGGGCGGCGTGAGCCGCCCCCGACCTCGCACCTGACAGGGGGAGGCTCCATGGGAGTCATCTTCGACAACATGGATCTGTGGCCCCAGGCGCTGGGGAACACCCTCATCCTCTTCTTCGCTGGCGGGCTGCTCGCGCTCGTGCTGGGCATCATCGTGGGCGCCATGCGCGTCTCGCCGGTGCCCATCGCCCGCGCCGTGGGCACGGTCTACGTCAACCTGGTGCGCAACACCCCGCTGACGCTGGTCTTCTTCTTCTTCGTCTTCGGCTATCCCCAGCTGGGGCTCCCGAGGCTCAACGCCGTCACGCTCGGTGTTCTCGCGCTCGGCATCTACACCGCGACCTACGTCGCCGAGGTCCTTCGCGCCGGCATCAACACGGTGCCCGTCGGGCAGGCGGAGGCCGCGCGCGCGATCGGACTCCCATTCGGGCAGGTCATGACCCTGGTGGTGCTCCCGCAGGCGTTCCGCTCTGTGGTTCCGCCGATGATGAGCGTCTTCATCGCCCTGCTGAAGAACACCACGGTCGCCGCCGGATTCGCGATCACCGAGCTGGGCGCCGTCCGTGCGTTCATGAGCGAGCGCGGTGAGAACGCGCTCGTCGTGCTGCTCTGGGTGGCGGCCATCTTCGTCGTCCTGGTCATGCTGCTGAGCTGGGCGCAGCGAAGCCTCGAGAACAAGTGGAGGATCGCGCGATGAGCTCCGTGCTGTACGACGTCCCCGGCCCGAAGGCTGTGCGGCGCAACCTGATCCTCGGTGTCGTGACCGTGCTGGTCGTGCTCGCGATCGTCGGCTTCATCGCCTACCGGTTCGCCGTCACCGGTCAGTTCGACCCCGCCCGCTGGTACGTGTTCACCTTCACTGCCGTGTGGGAGCAGATCCTCACCGCGTTGGGCAACACACTCGCGGCATTCGCGCTGGCTGCCGTGCTGAGCCTCGTGCTCGCCTTCGTGCTCGCGATCGGCAGACTGTCCGACCACGCGTGGGTGCGCGTCCCGGTCACGGTGATCACGGAGTTCTTCCGCGCCGTCCCGGTGCTCGTGTTCATGATGCTGCTCTTCTACGGTCTCCCCGTGATCGGCATCAAGATGGCCCCGTACTGGGCCGTCGTGCTCGCACTGATGATGTACAACGGATCGGTCCTCGCCGAGGCGCTGCGCGCCGGCGTCGAGGCGCTGCCTCGTGGCCAGAAGGAAGCCGGCTACGCGATCGGTCTGCGCAAGAGCGGCGTCATGACCCTGATCCTGCTGCCGCAGGCGATCCGTGCGATGCTCCCGGTGATCATCTCCCAGCTGGTCGTCACGTTGAAGGACACCGCGCTCGGGTTCATCATCACCTACCCGGAGCTGCTGTACTTCGCGAAGCTCCTCGGCTCCCAGCAGGGGCGTCCCGTCCTGCAGTCCGCGATCGTCATCGGCGGCATCTACATCGTGATGTGTCTGATCCTGGCTGCGATCGCGAAGTGGGTCGAGAAGAGGACGTCGCGGTCGCCGAAGCTGAAGGGCTACACCCCGGATGGCGGCGGCGGGGATCCGAGGATCCACGACGGCTCGACGGTGACCGAGGTCATCGCGATGCAGCGCGGCGCGGGCAAGTTCGACGCCGGCAGCGGCATCCCGCCGCAGTGAGATGCGGTGATCGCGCTACGGCGCGATCACCGCGTCGTACGCGTCGGTGAAGCGCCGACGCAGGTCGGCGTAGTACTCACGCTCCGCGGCATCCGGCAGCACCGGATCGGTCGGCGGGATCTGCGCCATCGGCCTGCCGGGGTCGAGCACGGACAGCGCGATGACGGCCGCGCCGCGCATGGTCACGCGCTTGACGTTCACCACCTGCACCGGGAACCCGATCGCCTGCGTCACGACGCGCATCAGACCGGGGAAGTGCCCGGTCACGCCGCCGGACGCGATCACTCGCTGAACTCCGGGGTTCGCCTCGACGAGCTGCGCGAACACCCGGGCGTACGACACCGCCACGCCCTCGGCGGCGCCCCGCCACAGATCCAGCGGCGTCGTCGAGGATGACACGCCGGTGAGCACCGCCCGAGCGTCTCCCGCCCATCCGGTGGCGCGCTCTCCGGTGAGGAACGGCAGCATCAGCGGTGTTCCCGCCGCAGGGGGAGCGGTGAGCGCCTGTTCGATCGCCTCGGGCGGCGCGGCGGCGAGCGTGGCCTTCAGCCACAGCATCACGCGGCCCACATCGTTCAGCGCGCCGCCGACGATCGACTGCGAGCGTGAGACGCGGTACGCCCACAGACCGGCGGGCAGTACCTCGGGCGTGCCGTCGACGATCACGCGGATCGCGCCGGAGGTGGCGGCGGACATCGCCGCGACATCCGGGGTGTCGGCGCCGACACCGACGTTCGACGCGTAGCCGTCCGGCACAGCGGGGAACCAAGCGGCGCCCTCGAGGGCGGGCCAGCGCTCGGCGACCGCGGGGGAGACATCGGTCAGCGGCTGATCGGGGTCGACGATCGGCGCGAAGCGCGAGCGGTCGACGCCCGCCTCGGCGAGCAGTTCGTCGTCGAGCTCGCAGGTGTGCCGGTTCAGGATGCCGGCCCAGGCCATCGTGGAAGTCGCGGCGCCCTCGACGCCTGCCAGCACGGCGTAGACGTACTCGCCGAGCGAGAGGAACTTCGCCGTCCGTGCGAAGACGTCCGGGAACTCGTCCTGCAGCCAGAGCAGACGGGGCGGGTGATAGCTGGTGTGCAGACGCGCGCCGATGCGCTGATGCACGGCGGTCTCGTCGAGGCGCGCGCGGAGCTGCGCGAGGTGCGCCGATGACCGGGAGTCGGCGTACGTGAAGCACGGCGTCAGAGCGTGCCCGTCCGCGTCCACACACACCAGGGACGAGGCGAACGTGTCCATCACGACGGCGCGGATGCGGCCGGGGGCGATACCCTCGGTGACCTGACCGATCAGGTCGGCGACCTCTGCGGTGACCTGATCGGCGTCGATCTCGACCGTGCCGTCCGCGGCTTCGGTGAACAGGTGGTCGGCCTTCGCCATGCGGCGCTTCACCGGCCGTGCGTAGGCGTCGTAGAGACAGCACCTGGTCGAGCCTGAGCCGATGTCGATCGCGAGGACGAACGGATCAGGAGCATCCTCGATCGTGATGCTGCGGGTCGTGGGGACATCCTCGTGCGCCATCTGCTCACCCCTCTCGCGGCCGATCCTATCCGTCCGCTAGCGTGTGCGGTACGGAACGGGCCGAGGTCGACCCGCCGCAGTGAGGAGTTCGTCATGCACGTTTCCTTGAGTTCCGGGTCAGCAGTCCTCGGCGGGCTCCTGCCGTTCGCGGATCCGGTGAAACCGGCCGCCGGCACGACGCAGCTCATCATCGCCGCGATCGTCTCGATCGCCGTGATCGTCGTGCTCATCGTCTGGGTGAAGATGCATCCCTTCTTCGCCCTGATGCTCGGCGCGGCGGTGATGGCCATCGCGGCGAACATGGGCTTTGAGCACGCCTTCACCTCGTTCTCCCTCGGACTGGGCTCCACCGTCGGCGGCGTCGGCGTACTGATCGTGCTGGGTGCGGTGATCGGCAGATTCCTCACCGAATCCGGCGGCGCCGACGAGATCGTCGACACCATCCTCGCCAAGACACCGCTGAAGCGGCTGCCCTGGGCGATGGCGTTCGCCGCCTTCATCATCGGCATCCCGCTTTTCTTCGAGGTCGGGGTGGTGCTGCTCATCCCGATCGTCATGCTGGTCGCGAAGCGCGCCAAGCTGCCGGTGATCCTCGTCGGCATCCCCGCGCTCGCCGGCCTCTCCGCGCTGCACGGCCTGGTGCCCCCGCACCCCGGCCCGCTGATCGCCATCGATGCCCTCGGCGCGAACCTCGGACTGACCCTCGCGTTCGGTCTGCTCGTCGCCATCCCCACCGTGATCATCGCCGGTCCCGTGCTCGCCAAGCCGATGGCCAGATGGGTGCCCATCCAGGCCACCAGCCAGCTGCTCACCGCGGTGGACGATCGGGACGGGGAGGAGCGCCGGCGTCCGTCGTTCGGCGTCGCACTGTCGGTGGTGCTGCTGCCGGTGGTGCTGATGCTGCTGATGACCGTGGTCGAGGCGACCGGGATCGACGACTCGCTCTTCGGACAGATCCTGGTCTGGATCGGCACGCCGCTGCAGGCCCTGCTGATCACGTCGCTGTACGCGATGATCGTGCTCGGCACCGCGCTGGGCCGCTCGATGGCGGAGGTCTCGAAGGAGACCGGCGCGGCCTTCGCGCCGATCGCCTCGATCCTGCTGATCGTGGGCGCGGGCGGCGGGTTCAAGCAGACTCTCGTCGACTCCGGCGTCGGGCAGGTGATCGGCAACGGCATCGCCGGCTCCGGCATCCCGCTGCTGATCGCCGGCTGGCTGGTGGCGGTCGTCATCCGCCTGGCCACGGGATCCGCGACCGTCGCCACCATCACCGCGGCGGGGATCATGGCGCCGCTGGTGGGCGACCTCAGCGCCACGCACGTCGCCCTCATGGTGCTGTCGATCGGTGCGGGCTCGGTGTTCCTCTCGCACGTGAACGACGCCGGCTTCTGGCTGGTGAAGGAATACTTCGGACTCACGGTCGGGCAGACCTTCAAGACCTGGAGTCTGATGGAGTGCGCGGTCTCGGTGGTGGGGCTGGCGGGGGTGCTGGTGCTCGGTCTGATCGTCTGACCGCGCGCCGGTAGACTCGGTTCTCGTGTCAGATGCCCCAGAGATCACGCCCGAGGCGGTGGAATCCGCCGTCGCCGCCGCGCTCGAAGCGATCGGCGCCGCCGCCGACACCGCAGAGCTGAAACAGGCCCGCCACGACCACGTCGCCGAGGGATCGCCGCTCGCGGTGCTGAACGCCTCGATGCGCCAGGTCGCGCCCGAGCACAAGGCGACGTTCGGCAAGCTCATCGGCCAGGGTCGCGGTCGCGTCACCCAGGCGCTGGCGGCCAAGGAGGCCGAGCTCGCCGAGGCCGAGACCGCCGCACGCCTCGAGGCCGAGCGCGTCGACATCACCGCGGTGCCCTCGCGCACCCGCGTCGGCGCCCGGCATCCGCTGACCCTGCTGCAGGACCAGATCTGCGACATCTTCGTCGGCATGGGCTGGGAGATCGCGGAGGGCCCCGAGCTCGAGCACGAGTGGTTCAACTTCGACGCCCTGAACTTCGACGTGGACCACCCCGCCCGCCAGGAGCAGGACACCTTCTACGTGGACCCGCCCTCCCGCCACCTGGTGATGCGCACGCACACCAGCCCGGTGCAGGTGCGCTCGATGCTCGACCGCGATGTGCCGATCTACGTGCTCTGCCCCGGACGCGTGTACCGCACCGACGAGTTCGACGCGACCCACCTGCCGGTGTTCACCCAGTTCGAGGGCCTCGTCATCGACAAGGGCATCTCGATGGCGCACCTCAAGGGCACCCTCGACCACGTCGCCCGGCAGATGTTCGGGCCGGAGGCGAAGACCCGCTTCCGCACCAACTACTTCCCGTTCACCGAGCCCTCGGCCGAACTCGACCTGTGGCACCCGACCTTCAAGGGCGGCGCGCGCTGGATCGAGTGGGGCGGCTGCGGCATGGTCAACCCCAACGTGCTGCGCGCGGCGGGGATCGACCCCGAGGTCTACAGCGGCTTCGCGTTCGGGATGGGCGTCGAGCGCGGGCTGATGTTCCGCAGCGACGTGAAGGACATGCGTGACATGGCAGAGGGCGATGTGCGCTTCAGCGAGCAGTTCGGGATGGTGGTGTGATGCGCGTCCCGCTCTCGTGGCTGCGTGAATACGTCGATGTGGCACCGGATGCCACGCCGGAGGACGTCCTCGCGGCGCTGGTGACGGTCGGGTTCGAAGAGGAGGACATCCATCGCTTCGAGATCTCCGGTCCCGTCGTGGTCGGCCGGGTGCTCTCGGCCGAGCCGGAGCCGCAGAAGAACGGCAAGACCATCAACTGGTGCCAGGTGGACGTCGGCGAGGCCGAACCCCGGGGCATCGTCTGCGGCGCGCACAACTTCGTGGCCGGTGACAAGGTCGTCGTGACCCTGCCCGGTGCCGTGCTGCCCGGCCCGTTCCCCATCGCGGCGCGCAAGACCTATGGTCATGTGTCCGACGGCATGATCGCCTCGGCACGCGAGCTGGGCCTCGGCGATGAGCACGACGGCATCATCGTGCTGTCCACGCTTGGCCTCGACCCCGAGGTCGGCACCGACGCGATCGCGCTGCTCGGCCTCGACGACGTCGCCGTCGACATCAACGTCACGCCCGACCGCGGCTACGCGTTCTCGATTCGCGGCGTTGCCCGCGAGTTCTCGCACGCGACCGGCGCGGCCTTCCGCGACCCGGCCGACCGTGACGCCGCCGACCTCATCCCCGGTGACGGTCACACGGCCGTCATCGCCGACGAGAACCCGATCCGCGGTCGCGTGGGCGCCACCGAGTTCGTCACCCGCGTCGTGCGCGGCGTCGACCCGTCCCGGCCCACGCCGCCGTGGATGGTCTCGCGCCTCGTGCTGGCCGGGATGCGCCCGCTGGGCGTGCTCATCGACATCACCAACTACGTGATGCTCGAGCTGGGCAACCCGGTGCACGGCTACGACCTCGACAAGCTCGACGGCACGATCACCGTGCGTCGCGCATCGGCGGGTGAGAAGATGGTCACCCTGGACGGTCAGGAGCGCACCCTGCACGTCGAGGACCTGCTCATCACCGACGGCTCGGGCCCGATCGGCCTCGCCGGCGTGATGGGCGGTGGCACCACCGAGATGAGCGAGACCACGCAGAACGTGCTCATCGAAGCCGCCACCTTCGACCAGGTCACGATCGCGCGCTCCGCGCGCCGGCACAAGCTGCCCAGCGAGGCGTCCAAGCGCTTCGAGCGCGGCGTCGACCCGCGCATCCCGTTCGTCGCGGCCCGCCGCGTCGCCGACCTCATGGTCGAGCTCGCCGGCGGCACGCTGACCGACGAGGGTGGCGCGCTGTTCGCCGAGATCGCCACCGCCACCATCGAGCTGCCCTCGGGCTTCGTGCCGGGGCTCATCGGCGTCGAGTACACCGATGCCGAGATCGCCGGCGCGCTGGAGACGATCGGCGCATCGGTCCAGACCACGGATGCCGGCTGGCTGGTCACCCCGCCGAGCTGGCGCCCCGACCTCACCGACGAGTGGACGCTCGCGGAGGAGGTCGCCCGCATCCACGGGCTGGACCGCATTCCGTCCGTGCTGCCGGTGCCGCCGTCAGGGCGCGGCTACACCGTGCTGCAGCAGGGTCGGCGGCGCGTGGCCGACGCGCTCGCCGCAGCGGGATTCGTCGAGACGCCGGCGTTCCCGTTCACGAACGAGCAGCAGAACGACCTGCACGGATCCGCCTCGGGGGAGCATCTGCCCAGCATCCGCCTGGCGAACGCCCTGGACGGCCAGGCGCCGTTCCTGCGCCGCTCGCTGATCCCTGGCCTGGTGCAGACCGCGCACCGCAACGCGGCGCGCGGACTCACCGATCTGTCACTGTTCGAGACCGGCATCGTCTTCACGCCAGAGCCGGGGGTCGAGTACGGCACCGCCGAGGTGCCGCCGCTCGGCGTCCGCCCGTCCGACGAGAAGCTCGCCGAGCTGAACGCCGCGATCCCGCCGCAGCCGCGGCACCTCGCGGTGCTGCTCGCCGGCAACACGGCGCCCCGCCAGCCCGGTCGCGCTGCCGAGGCGGCCGGGCTCACGGAGGCGCTCGACGCGGTCCGCGTCGTGGCATCCGCCGCGGGCGTCGAGATCGACGTGACCCAGACGTCGCGCGCCGCGCTGCACCCCGGTCGTGCCGGTGCGCTGAGCGTAGGCGGCGAGGAGGTCGGCTACGTCGGCGAGCTGCACCCGCAGGTCTCGGCGGACGCCGATCTGCACGGGCGCGTCACGGTTCTCGAGCTCGACCTCGACCGCGTGCTGTCGCTGGCGGGTGAGCGCATCGTTGCGGCATCCCTCTCCGGGTTCCCGGCGGCGACGCAGGACGTCTCGCTGGTGCTGCCGGCCGATGTGCCGGCCGCCGAGGTGCGCGCTGCGCTGATCGCCGGCTCCGGTGAGCTGCTCGAGTCGGTGCGACTCGTGGACGACTACCGCGGCGAGGGTCTCGACGAGGGCTTCAAGAGCCTGAGCTTCGCGCTGCGCTTCCGCGCGGACGACCGCACCCTCACCGCCGCCGAGGCGACCGAGGCGAAGCTCGCCGGAGTCGCCGTCGTCACGGAGCGCTTCGGAGCCAGCATCCGCGACTGACCGCGGAACCCCTGCTGATTGCCGAGACCCCGGCTGATTCACGTGGATCAGTCGGGGTCTCGGGCGTTCGAGGCGTGCCGGGGATCACCCCTCGGCGGCCGCCTTGCGGAGCCGGGCGATCGCGAGACCGGCGAGGATGGCGGCTTCGCGCCCGAGAACGGAGTCGTCGAACAGCACGTGCGGCGAGTGGTTCATCGCGGCAGTGGCGAGCTCGACGTCGTCGGGGGTCGAGGAGAGCGAGATGAACGTGCCCGGCACCTCGGCGAGCACGAACGAGAAGTCCTCCGAGCCCATCATGCCGTGCGGGGCGACGATCACCTGCTCCTCGCCGAGGAGCTCGCGCAGCTCGTCGATCACGAACTCGGTCTCGGCCTCGTCGTTCACGGTCGGGATGTACTGGGTGGTGAAGTCCACCTCCGCGGTGCACCCGTAGGCCGAGGCGATTCCCTCCGCGAGCGACGTGATGAAGCCGGGCAGGGCGTCGAGCGCGGCCTGCGACATCGTGCGGACCGTCGCCCCGAGCGTCGCCGACGGCGGGATGACGTTGATCGCCTCACCGGCGCTGAGCTGAGTGACGCTGATCACCACCGGGTCGAAGGCGTCGAACCGTCGTGTGATCATGCTCTGCAGCTGGGCGGCGATGAGCGAGAGCGGCAGCACGGGGTCCGCGGCGCTCTGCGGCTGGGAACCGTGCCCGCCCCTGCCGTGCACCGTGATGTGCAGGGTGCTCGAACCGGCCAGCAGGGTGCCCGCCTTGGTGGCGACGATCCCGCGCGGTCCGGGGCCGACGTGGATGGCATAGGAGCCGACGGGGCGCTCGCCCGCGGCGTCCAGGATGCCTTCCTCGATCATCACGGATGCCCCGTTGCAGCCCTCTTCGCCGGGCTGGAACATGAAGACGACCGAGCCCTCGATCTCTTCGCGGCGGGCGCTGAGCAGCCGTGCCGCGCCGACCAGGCCGGCGGTGTGCAGATCGTGGCCGCAGGCGTGCATGCGGCCGGTGGTCGAGGCATAGTCCAGATCGGTCTCCTCGCGAACGGGCAGGCCGTCCATGTCGCCGCGCAGCAGCACCACGCGACCCGGCTTCCCGCCGCGCAGCACGGCGGTGATCGAGCTGGTCTTCACACCGGTCGTGATCTCGAGCGGAAGGCCCTCGAGAGCCTGCAGCACGCGCTGCTGGGTCCAGGGCAGATCGAGCCCGACCTCCGGGTTGCGGTGCAGATCGCGCCGCAGCTCCTGCAGATCGGGCAGCAGCGCTTCGGCGTCGTCGACGAGTGTCGTCGTGGCGTCGTCGATGAGGGTCATGATGTCTCCTAGTGTTCTGATGCGGTCAGGGGTCAGGCGGCTTCGGTGGCGACTGTGTGCAGGGCCGTCGTCTGAGTGCCCCGCACCCGGACGAGCAGCAGCAGGACGAACGCGAGCGCGAACGCCGCAGCGCAGATCAGCCACACGGTGACGTAACCGCCGATGGATGAGGCGAGCGCGCCGGGCAGCGCGAAAGCGCTCAGGACCACGGCGAACACGGCACCGGCGACCGAACCGCCGAGGGTCTTCAGCGTGTTGTACAGTCCGGTGGCGATCCCGGTCTCGGTCGCCGGCGACAGCTCGGCGACCAGTGCGGGGAGCGCGCCGAGCAGGAGGCCGCCGCCGAAGCCGGACAGCGCGACGGTGGCGATCACGGTGGGCAGCGACGCGTGCCCGATCGCGAGCAGCACGTTCGCCAGGGCAGCGAGCCCGACGCCGAGCATCAGCACTCCTCGCATCGTCGTCCTCGCCGCGATCGTCGCGAAGAGCGCGGCGCCGATGGCGGCCACCAGGGCGGATGCCGCGGTGAGCAGCCCGATCACGCCGGAGGACAGCGCGAAGCCGTAGCCGACCTCGTCCGGGTCGGCGGCGTAGAACGTCGTCATGACGGTCTGCGTGCCGAACAGGCTCATCCCGAACAGGAAGGATGTCGCGTACACCGGCCAGAGCGCACGAGAGGCGACCACCCGCACGTTGATCGCCGGGCTGGCGACGCGCAGCTCCCACAGGATGAACCCCACGACGATCGCCGCGGCGACGACCAGCGTGGCGATGGTGGTGAGGTTTCCGAATCCGGCGCCCTGGGCGCTGCGCAGACCGAACAGGATCGCGAGCATGCCGACGGCCAGGAGCGCGAAACCGAGCCAGTCGATCTTCGACAGCGTGCGCGTGGTGGACTCGGGGACCACGGTGAAAACGATGATCGCGCAGACGAGGACCACGGCCGCGGGGACGAGCAGCGCAGGGACGATGGGCATCGCTGCTCCCACGAAGCCGCCGATGATCGAGCCGGCCACAGCGCCGATCGTCAGCGCGGAGACGAGCATGCCGACCGCACGACGTCCGGACTGGCCCTGGACGCGGCTGTGCACGATTCCGATCTCGAGAGGGAGCCAGACGGCGAGGGGCCCGATCAGCAGACGCGCCGCGAGCATGACGGGCAGGTTCGGCGCGAGGGCGGTGAGCAGGGTGCCGGCGAGCACCAGCACGATGCCGATGCGGAGCATGAGGCGGTGCCCGAAGATGTCGCCGAGCCGGGACAGGATGGGCACGCAGACGGCGGCGGCGAGGGTCTGCACGGTGTTGAACCAGGTGATGTCGGCGTCGCTCACGCCGAGGTGCTCGGCGATCTTGCCGAACAAGGGCAGGTAGTAGCCCTGGATGAATCCGCTGGTGAGCTCCACGAAGACGAGGAACCCGACGACGGCGGCGACCCGCTGCGTCGTTGCGGCGGGAGTACTGGGTGTGGTCATGGACGGGTGTTCTTTCACATAGGTGACGGTGCATCGGGCGATACACCGAGGAGGAGCTGGACGATGCGGCGGGTGTGCGCATCCTCCAGACCGACTCCGCGCATGGATGAGCGGTAGAGGCTGTATCCGGACAGGGCGTCGATCACGTCGTCGGCGTCGACGTCCTGGCTGATCTGCCGGCGCTCCTTGCCGCGCGCGATGATCTCGCGGGCACGGACGCGTCGAGCGGCGAAGTAGCGCTCCCAGATGTGCGGGCGCACCTCGGGCGCGAGCATCGCGGACAGCAGCGAGCCGGACGCGTTCCGCTCGTCGGAATCGGGCTGCAGCCCGCTCGTGATCTCGTCGTTGATCGCGATCAGATCGGAGACGACGTCGCCACTGTCCACCGACTCGGCAGAGGCTGGGAGTGTGCGTGCGATGGCGGCGGCGGCGAGTTCACCGG
Source organism: Microbacterium sp. MAH-37 (assembly GCF_009758255.1). Taxonomy (GTDB): domain Bacteria; phylum Actinomycetota; class Actinomycetes; order Actinomycetales; family Microbacteriaceae; genus Microbacterium. Next base: position 15,504 of record NZ_WSEN01000003.1, on the reverse strand, counting down.
GGGTGCTGAACCTCCGGTAGACGGCGGCCTTGCCACAGCCGACCGTGGCGGCCAGCTGCTCGATGCGCAGTCCTGCGAATCCGCTCGCGGTGAGCACGCGCAGCGCCTCTTCGAGGATGCGCTCGGTGAGATCGGTGTCTCTGGGTCGTCCGCCCCGGGGGCGAGCCTCTTCGCTCATGTGGGGGAAGGTAGCAGGATTTCGACAGAAACGGAACGGTTCGTTTCATATTTGTCGTCCTGGTGACACCGGGAGCACGAATAGACTGCCTCGCAGTGACACGGGGTGCCGCATCGGCGGCTGAGAACACACCCGTCGAACCTGATCTAGTTCGTACTAGCGAAGGGATGTCGCCCATGAGCGATCCTCTGCACCCGTCCGCCGTCCTCGACGACACCGCCCGACTGCTGGAGGCGCTGCGCGCAGCGCCTCCGCTGACGCACTGCATCACCAACAGTGTGGTCACCGGCTTCACCGCCAACGTGCTGCTCGCCGTCGGCGCGGCTCCGGCCATGGTCGACATCGTCGGCGAGGCCGGGATGTTCGCCTCCATCGCCTCCGGGCTGCTGGTGAACCTCGGCACCCCCACGCCGGAGCAGCGCGCGGCGATGCTGGAGGCGGTGGGCGGAGCATCCGCCGCCGGCACGCCGTGGGTGCTCGACCCGGTGGCGATCGGGGTGCTCCCGATCCGCACCGATCTGGCCCGTGACCTGGTGGGGCGCCGGCCCACAGCCGTCCGGGGCAACGCCTCCGAGATCCTCGCCCTCGCCGGACTCAGCGCCGGCGGTCGTGGCGTCGACGCGACCGACGACACGGATGCCGCATCCGACGCCGCCCGGCATCTGGCGCGCGAGCACGGCAGCGTCGTCGCCGTCTCCGGCCCCGTCGACCTGCTCACCGACGGTGAGAGCGAGGTGCGCATCGCCAACGGCACCGCCCTGCTCACCCGGGTCACCGGTGGCGGCTGCGCCCTCGGCGCCGTGATGGCGGCGTTCCTCGGCGCGGCGCGCGGCACGGGCATCCCGGCGCTGCACGTCGTCGCTGCAGCCTCCGTCGTCTACGAGATCGCCGCGGAACGCGCCGCCGCAGTGTCCGACGGACCGGGCAGCTTCGCCGTCGCCCTGCTCGACGCGCTCGCCGCGGTCTCGCCGGCGGATGTGGCGGACGCCCGCGTCGACGTCGTCGCGCTGGAGGTCGCACGATGAGCCTCGACCTCTCGCTCTACCTGGTCACGGATGCCGCGCTGAGCGGCCCTCGCGGAGTCGCCGTGGTCGTCGCGGAGTCCGTCGCGGGCGGCGCACGTATCGTGCAGCTGCGCGACAAGCACGCGACGGATGCCGAGGTCGTGGAGCAGCTCGTCGAGCTCTCTGCCGTGATCGACGGGCGTGCCCTGCTCGTCGTCGACGATCGGCTCGATGCCGCACTCGAGGCCCGCCGCCGCGGTGCGCGCGTCGACGGGGTGCACGTCGGTCAGTCCGACGCCTCGGTGCTGGACGCCCGCGCGGCGCTCGGACCGGACGCGATCGTCGGCCTCACCGCGAACCGACCCGAGCACCTCGACGCGGCGCGCGCGCTGCCCGCCGGAACGGTCGACTATCTGGGCGTCGGGGTCGTGCATCCGACCACGACCAAGGCCAACCATCCGCCGGCACTCGGCGTGGACGGATGGGCCGCCTTCACCGCGCACAGCCCGCTGCCGTGCGTCGCGATCGGCGGGATCGGCCTCGATGACGTCGCCCCGCTGCGCGCAGCGGGTGCCGCGGGCGTCGCGGTGGTCTCCGCGATCTGCGCCGCCGACGACCCGCGAGCCACGAGCCGTGCGTTCCTGCGCGCCTGGCACGGCGGCCGTGCGCCGCGGGTGCTGAGCATCGCCGGCAGCGATCCGTCCGGCGGTGCCGGCATCCAGGCCGACCTCAAGTCGATCGCCGCGAACGGCGGCTACGGCATGGCGGCGATCACCGCGCTGACGGCGCAGAGCACGCAGGGCGTGCGCAGCGTGCACGTGCCGCCGGCGGACTTCCTCGGCGAGCAGCTCGACGCGCTCGCCGACGACGTGGACATCGACGCCGTGAAGATCGGGATGCTCGCAGACGCGGAGATCATCCGCACGGTGCGGGAATGGCTCGACCGGGTGCGCCCCGAGACCGTGGTCCTGGACCCGGTGATGGTCGCCACCAGCGGTGACAGGCTGCTGGACGCCGCCGCCGAGGACGCGCTGCGCGGGCTGCTTCCGCTGGCCGACGTCGTCACGCCGAACCTGCCCGAGCTGGCTGTGCTCGCCGGTGAGCCCCAGGCAGGCGACTGGGAGCAGGCGCTGGAACAGGCCGCCCGTCTCTCGGAGCGGTACGGAGTGCTGGTGCTGGTCAAGGGCGGGCACCTGGATTCCGCCGATGCGCCGGACGCGTTGGTCGGCCCCGACGGTGCGCTCGCTGCGTTCTCCGATCCGCGGATCGTCACGGACAACACGCACGGCACCGGATGCTCGCTCTCGTCGGCCCTCGCCTCGCGTCGCGCGCGAGGCGCCGATTGGCCGACGGCGGTCGCCGAGGCACGGGCGTGGCTGCGCGAGTCGATCGCCGCCGGCTCCGACCTCGACGTCGGCCGCGGCCATGGCCCGGTGTCGCACTTCGCGGGCCTCTGGGCGCGCGGCGGGATCGACACGGTGCCGACCGCGGAGCGTGTCGCCGACGACTGGTGGCAGCGGATCGCCGGCATCCGCCGTGGGATCGACGACCTGCCCTTCATCCGAGCCCTCGCCGACGGCACGCTGCCGCGGGACGCGTTCGTCTTCTACCTCGGACAGGACGCGCTGTACCTGCGCGAGTACGCACGAGTGCTGGCGGCCGCGGCGTCTCTGGCCCCGACCTCCACGGAGCAGGCGTTCTGGGCGCAGGGGGCGCAGGGCGCGATCGCAGGCGAGCTCGAACTGCACGAGTCCTGGCTGAGCGAGGAACGCACGTTCGCGGCGGATCCTGGCCCGGTGACGACCGCCTATCTCGACCATCTCCGGTCGGTCGCGTTCGGCGGTGACTACGCGGAGCTCGTCGCGGCCGTGCTGCCCTGTTACTGGCTGTACGCCGATCTGGGGGAGAGGCTCGGCGCCGGCGACTTCGGCGCCCACGCGCTGGACCCCGACCATCCCTACGCATCCTGGCTCGCGACCTATGCCGATCCCGCGTTCGCCGAGGCGAACCGGCGCGCGATCGCGATCGTGACCGCAGCGGCGGCGGATGCCGCGCCTGAGACGCGCGCTCGCATGTACGCGGCGTTCGAGCGCGCCGCGCAGCTCGAGCTGGACTTCTTCGCCGCTCCGCTGCCGGAGGCCGCCGCAGTTCTGTGACGACCGGGATTTGCGCATGCCGCGACGAGGGCGATATCGTCGCGACATGCCTTCGGCCGTCATCGCTCCCGCCTCGCGGTTCCTGAGCGAGCGTAGCGAGACGAAGTGCGTGGTGAGCGCTGCTCCTGTGCGCCGACGCCGCAGCGGCCGCCGACTCTAGGCGACCCTGCGCTCCCGTCCTGCGTTCGGACGGGGAGAGTGCCGGTGTCGCCGCCCCGGTCCTCCCCACCTCCGACCGTTAAGGTAGATCCATGACGTTTTCCGTCGCCGTCTCCGGCGCTTCCGGCTATGCGGGCGGCGAGATCCTGCGCCTCCTCGCCGCGCATCCCGACATCGAGATCCGCACCGTCACCGCACACTCCAACGCCGGCCAGCCGCTCGTGCAGCACCAGCCGCACCTGCGTTCGCTCGCCCACCTGACGCTGCAGGACACCACCCCCGAGATCCTCTCCGGGCACGACATCGTCTTCCTCGCGCTGCCGCACGGACAGTCCGGGCAGTACACCGACGCGCTCGGCGACGCGCCCCTCGTGATCGACGCGGGCGCCGATCACCGGCTCACCTCACAGGATGCCTGGGACGCGTTCTACGGCGGCGGCTTCCACGAGCCATGGACCTACGGCGTGCCCGAGCTCACCGTCGACGGTGTGAAGCAGCGCGAGTACCTGCGCGGAGCCACCCGCATCGCCGCCCCGGGCTGCAATGCGTCGACCGTGAGCCTCAGCCTCGCTCCCGGCGTCGCCGCGGGCATCATCGATCCGGGCGACATCGTCACCGTGCTCGCGGTCGGGCCGTCCGGAGCGGGTAAGAGCCTCAAGCCGCACCTGCTCGGCAGCGAACTGCTCGGCACCGCCAACCCCTACGCCGTCGGCGGCACCCACCGGCACATCCCCGAGATCCGCCAGGCCCTCGCCGCGGCTGGCGGGGTCGCGGGCAACGGCATCCGCATCTCCTTCACACCAGTGCTCGTGCCGATGGCCCGCGGCATCCTCGCCACCTCGACGGCGCCGATCGTGCCCGGTGCGAGCGACTCCGACATCCGGGACGCCTGGCAGCAGGCCTACGGCGACGAGACCTTCGTGCAGCTGCTCCCGGAGGGGCACTTCCCGCGCACCGCGGACGTGCTCGGCGCGAACACCGCGCTGATCGGACTCGCGATCGACCGCGCCGCGAACCGCGTCACCGTGGTGACCGCCGTCGACAATCTCGTCAAGGGCACCGCAGGCGCTGCCGTCCAGTCCATGAACATCGCGCTCGGCCTTCCCGAGGACCGCGCCCTCACCGTGAACGGAGTCGCACCGTGACCGTCACCGCACCCCAGGGTTTCGAGGCGGCCGGCGTCGCCGCCGGCCTGAAGTCGACAGGGAAGCCCGACGTCGCCGTGGTCGTGAACCGCGGCCCGCGCAAGATCGGCACCGCCGTGTTCACCAGCAACCGCGCCAAGGCCAACCCGATCCTGTGGTCGCAGCAGGTCGTCGCCGACAAGGTCGTGGAGGCCGTCGTGCTCAACTCCGGTGGAGCGAACTGCTTCACCGGCGAGTTCGGTTTCCAGACCAGCCATCTCACCGCGGAGAAGACCGCCGAGCTGCTGGGTGTGAGCGCCGGCGACATCGTGGTCTGCTCCACCGGCCTCATCGGCACCGGCGACGAGGGCTTCCGCGCCAAGGTGCTCGACGGAGTCGAGCGCGGGATCGCCGGGCTGTCGGCCGACGGCGGTCAGTCCGCCGCCGAGGCGATCATGACCACCGACACCGTCTCGAAGACCGCCGTCGTGAGCGGTGACGGCTGGACCATCGGCGGCATGGCGAAGGGAGCCGGGATGCTGGCTCCGGGCCTGGCCACGATGCTCGTCGTGATCACGACCGACGCCGATCTCGAGGCGCACGAGGCGGATGCCGCGCTGCGCCGCGCCACCGGCACCACCTTCGACCGCCTCGACTCCGACGGCTGCATGTCGACCAATGACCAGGTCACGCTGCTCGCCAACGGCGCCAGCGGCGTGAAGCCCGACCTGGACGCCTTCGACGAGGCGCTCGCCGACCTGTGCGCGCAGCTGGCCAAGAAGCTGCAGCAGGATGCCGAGGGCGCGAGCCACGACATCACGATCGAGGTCCGCGGTGCGGCATCCGTCGTCGACGCCGTGGAGGTGGGCCGCTCTGTCGCCCGCAACAACCTCTTCAAGGCCGCGATCTTCGGCAACGACCCGAACTGGGGGCGTGTGCTCGCCGCGATCGGCACCACGAACGCCGAGTTCGACCCGTACGACACCGACGTCTTCATGAACGGCGTCCGCGTCTGCACCGCAGGAGGCCCGGATCGCCCCCGCGAGGAGGTCGACCTGACCCCGCGCGCGACCGATCTCATCATCGACCTGAAGGTCGGAGACGAGACGGCCACGATCCTCACCAACGACCTCACCCACGACTACGTGCACGAGAACAGCGCCTACTCCTCATGACAGATCTGCAGGACACCCCGCCCGACGTGGCCGCCGGGAAGGCCGCCACGCTCATCGAATCGCTGCCGTGGCTGAAGAAGTTCCGCGACCAGATCGTCGTGGTCAAGTACGGCGGCAACGCCATGGTCAGCGATGAGCTGCAGGACGCCTTCGCCCAGGACATCGCCTATCTGCGCTACGTCGGCGTGCAGCCCGTGGTGGTGCACGGCGGCGGCCCGCAGATCTCGAACATGCTCGATCGGCTCGACATCCCCAGCGAGTTCAAGGGCGGCTACCGGGTCACCAACACCGAGGCGATCAGCGTCGTCCGGATGGTGCTCACCGGGCAGGTCAACCCGCAGCTGGTCGGCAAGATCAACTCGCACGGCCCGATCGCGACCGGCCTGAGCGGTGAGGACGCCGGACTGTTCGGCGGGCGCCGCCGCGGCGTCATGATCGACGGCGAAGAGGTCGACCTCGGCCGCGTCGGCGACGTCGTGCAGGTCGACCCCACGCCCGTGCTCGACCACCTCGCCGCGGGCCGCATCCCGGTCGTGTCGTCGATCGCGCCGGATCTCGACCACCCGGGGCAGTCGCTGAACGTGAACGCGGATGCCGCGGCATCCGCCCTCGCCGTGGCGCTGGGCGCGCGCAAGCTCGTGATCCTCACCGACGTGCCCGGCCTGTACGCGGACTGGCCGAACCGCGACTCGCTCGTCTCGCACCTGACCTCGAGCGCGCTCACCGAGATGCTGCCGCGGCTGGAGTCGGGGATGATCCCGAAGATGCGGGCCTGCCTCGACGCGGTCGAGAGCGGCGTCGACGCCGCGGCGATCATCGACGGCCGGGTACCGCACTCGGTGCTCGTCGAGCTGTTCACAAGCAAGGGAATCGGAACGGAAGTGGTGGCGGATGCGTCGCACTGAGCGAGCGGAGCGAGACGAAGTGAGTGACTGGCAGAACGAAGCATCCCGCGACCTGATGAGCCTGGGCGGGCGCCTCGCGCTGCTCACGCACGGCGAGGGCTCGCACGTGTGGGACGCCGACGGCACCCGCTACCTGGACTTCCTCGGCGGCATCGCCGTGAACTGCCTCGGGCACGCGCATCCTGTGTTCGTCGAGGCCGTGTCGCGCCAGGCGGCGACGCTCACGCACATCTCGAACTACTTCGCCTCGCCGGCGCAGCTCGAGCTCGCCGCACGGCTGAAGCGGCTCGCCGGCACGGGGGAGCAGGGCCGGGTGTTCCTCACGAACTCCGGCACCGAGGCCAATGAGACGGCGATCAAGCTCGCCCGCCTGCACGGGCGCGAGACCGGCCGCACCACGATCCTGGTGCTCGACGGAGCGTTCCACGGCCGCACGATGGGTGCGCTCTCGCTGACGCCCAAGGCGATCTACCGCGACCCGTTCCAGCCGGCCGTGCCGGACGTCCGCACCGTCGAGCATTCGATCGAGAGTCTCGAGGCGGCCTTCGACGACAGCGTCGCGGCGATCTTCATCGAGCCCATCCAGGGCGAGGCGGGCGTCATCGAGCTGCCGGACGGCTTCCTGCGGCGGGCCCGTGAGCTCGCGACGCAGCACGGCGCACTGCTGATCCTCGACGAGGTGCAGACCGGATCCGGACGCACGGGCGAGTGGTTCGCGTTCCAGCGATTCGGGGTCACCCCTGACGCCATCACACTGGCGAAGAGCATCGGTGCGGGCTTCCCGCTCGGCGCGCTCGTCACCTTCGGCGCCGCCAGCGACCTTTTCTACCCCGGCACGCACAACTCGACGTTCGGCGGCAACCCGCTGGCATCGGCGGTGGCGAACGCGGTGCTCGGCCACATCGAGGACGAGGACCTGCTCGCGAACGTGAACGAGCGCGGCGCCGAGCTGCGCGCCGGCGTCGAGAACCTGCCGCTCGTCACCGGCACCCGCGGTGCGGGTCTGCTGATCGGCATCACCCTGTCGCATCCGGTCGCCGCCGCGGTGCGCGAGGCCGCGCAGGCGCGCGGGCTCATCATCAACGCCCCCACCGAGGACGCGATCCGCATCGCCCCCGCCTACACGATCGGCGACGCCGAGGTGGCGGAGTTCCTCGACCTGTTCGGCCAGGCGCTCGGCGCCGTGGCATCCACTCTCACCCCTACGGAGACCCCCGCATGACCCGCCACCTGCTGCGCGACGACGACCTGACCCCCGCCGAGCAGGCCGAGATCCTCGATCTCGCGCTCGAGCTGAAGAAGGACCGCTGGGCGAACAAGGCGCTGGCGGGTCCGCAGACCGTGGCCGTGATCTTCGACAAGTCGTCCACCCGCACCCGCGTGTCGTTCGCGGTCGGCATCGCCGACCTGGGCGGCTCGCCGCTGATCATCTCGACGGCGAACAGCCAGCTCGGTGGCAAGGAGACCCCCTCCGACACCGCCCGGGTGCTGGAGCGCCAGGTCGCCGCGATCGTGTGGCGCACCTACGCCCAGTCGGGTCTGGAGGAGATGGCCCGCGGCACCCGCGTGCCGGTGATCAACGCGCTCTCCGACGACTTCCACCCCTGCCAGCTGCTGGCGGACCTGCTCACGATCCGCGAGCACAAGGGCGAGCTCGCCGATCTCACGTTGACCTTCTTCGGTGACGCCCGCAGCAACATGGCGCACTCCTACCTGCTGGCCGGCGTCACCGCCGGGATGCACGTGCGCATGGCCTCACCCGAGGCGTACGCGCCCCGCGCGGACGTGGTGGTCGACGCCGAGCGCCGCGCCGCCGAGACCGGCGGCTCGGTCACCCTGCTCGACGATCCCCGCGAGGCCGCACTCGGCGCCGATGTGATCGTGACCGACACCTGGGTGTCGATGGGCAAGGAGGAGGAGAAGAAGCAGCGCCTGCGCGACCTCGGCGGGTTCAAGGTGACCTCCGAGATCATGAGCCTGTCCGACCCCGAGTCGATCTTCATCCACTGCCTGCCCGCCGACCGCGGCTACGAGGTCGACTCCGAGGTCATCGACGGGCCGCAGAGCGTCGTCTGGGACGAGGCCGAGAACCGCCTGCACGCGCAGAAGGCGCTGCTGGTGTGGCTGCTCGACAAGCAGGAGGCGGCAGAAGCGTGCGATGCACTGAGCGAGCGGAGCGAGTCGAAGTGACCGACAACCACGGCACAAACGAGGGTGCGCTCTGGGGCGCGCGCTTCGCCGGCGGGCCCTCACCCGAGCTGGCCGAGCTGAGCCGTTCCACGCACTTCGACTGGATCCTCGCGCCCTACGACATCGCGGGTTCGCACGCGCACGCCACGGCCCTGGAGGCCGCGGGGTATCTGGAGGCCGATGAGGCCGCACGGATGCACGCCGGACTCGATGCACTCGCAGCGAAGATCGCGGACGGCACGCTGCTGCCCGATCCCGGTGACGAGGACGTGCACGGGGCGCTCGAGAAGGCTCTCATCGCCGAGGTCGGCGCCGAGCTGGGCGGCCGCCTGCGGGCCGGCCGCAGCCGCAACGACCAGATCGCCACGCTGGTGCGGATGTATCTGATCGACCACGCGAAGGTGATCGCCCGCGATCTGCTGCGGGTCGTCGACGCCCTGGTCGCACAGGCCGAGGCGCACCCGGACGCGATCCTTCCCGGGCGCACGCACCTGCAGCACGCGCAGCCCGTGCTGCTCGCGCACCACCTGCAGGCGCACGCCTGGCCGCTCGTGCGCGAGCTCGAGCGACTGGTCGACTGGCGCCGCCGCGCCGGCGTCTCGCCGTACGGCGGCGGTGCGCTGGCGGGTTCGACGCTGGGACTCGACCCTGCGCTGGTGGCCCGCGAACTGGGCCTCGACCGTCCGGCGGAGAACTCCCTCGACGGCACCGCGGCCCGCGACGTGGTCGCGGAGTTCGCGTTCATCACGGCGATGACCGGCATCGACCTTTCTCGCCTTTCCGAGGAGATCATCCTCTGGAACACGCGCGAGTTCGGCTTCGTGACCCTCGACGACGCGTACTCGACCGGGTCGAGCATCATGCCGCAGAAGAAGAATCCCGACATCGCCGAGCTCGCCCGCGGCAAGTCCGGGCGCCTGATCGGAAACCTGACCGGTCTGCTCGCGACGCTCAAGGCGCTGCCGCTGGCGTACAACCGCGATCTGCAGGAGGACAAGGAGCCGGTGTTCGACTCTGTCGTCACGCTCGAGGTCGTGCTGCCGGCGTTCGCCGGCATGATCGCCACGCTGCGGTTCGACACGGGGCGGATGGCCGAGCTCGCGCCGCAGGGGTTCTCGCTCGCGACCGACGTCGCGGAGTGGCTGGTCAAGCGCCGGGTGCCGTTCCGCGATGCGCACGAGGTCTCCGGCGCGCTGGTGCGCGCCTGCGAGGAGCGGGGGATCGGACTGGAGGATGCCTCGGACGAGCTGCTGCTGTCGGTCTCGGAGCACCTGACGCCCGAGGTCCGCGAGGTGCTCTCCATCGAGGGTTCCGTGGCATCCCGTTCGGGTGCGGGCGGCACCGCACCGGAGCGTGTGGCGGAGCAGCGCAGCGAGCTGATCGAGCGCGCCCAGGCGGCGGCGCACGCACTCGGACTCTGATCCGACCATGCATGCCCGATGCATGCATATCTCTGAGAAATAGCCATAACACGCATAATTTGAGAATATGCGTGTTATGGTTATGTCATGGTCATCGCCGTGATCGCAGACATCGTCGGCTCGCGCCGGCTGCAGGATCGGGCGGCTGCGCAGCAGCAGCTCGACGACACCATCGCGCGCGTCGAGGAGCGGCATCCGCTCGCGCTGCAGCCGCTCCGGCCCACGGTCGGCGACGAGCAGCAGGGCGTCTACGCGCGGCTGGAGGATGCTCTGGTCTCGCTGCTCCTGGTGCAGCTCGCGCTGCCCGAGGGGGTGGAGTTCCGGTTCGGAGTCGGCATCGGCGAGGTGCGCTCGGTCTCCTCCGCGCACCGCGAGCTCTCGGACGGCACCGCCTGGTACGCCGCTCGCGACGCGATCGAGTCCGTGCAGGAGCGACAGCGCGGCATGCCGGGCATCCGCACCTGGATTGTCGGTGCTCCAGGCCAGGATGAGGTCATGCCCTCCGCCATCGCCGTTTACAACGCCTACCTGCTGCTGCGTGACGACATCGTCACCCAGATGAACGCGCGCGCGAGGCGCCTGACCCTCGGCAGGCTCGAGGGCCTGTCGCAGCAGGATCTCGCGGCGCAGGAGCAGATCACCCAGCCCAGCGTGTCCAAGGCGCTGCGCGGTTCGGGGGCGAACGCGCTGATCGCCGGCATCGAGCAGCTCCGCGGGACGCGCGCATGATTCTCGCCGGACTCCTGCTGTTCGCGATCGGCGCCGTCGACCTGGTGCGCCAATTCGTTCCCGCTCGGCGGCGCTGGGTCGGCTATGCCGTCGCAGGGCTCGCGCTGATCCTGATCGGCTCGTTCTGCAATGCCGCCGGGTACATGGTCGTCGCGGGCGTCGGTGCGGCGGCATGGCTGCTCAGCATGCCGGATCGTCCGGAGGGACGGCAGGGATTCTGGCCGGCGGTGGTCCTCGCCGTGGCATCCGTCGCCTGCGTCGTCCTGCTGGGCGACCGCACTCCCGGCGGATGGCTGCTCGAGTCGCCGTTCGGGCGTGTCTCGCTCGATCTGGCCGTGCTGGTGCTGGGCACCGTCGTCTTCCTGCTGGAGTCCGGCAACGTCGTGGTGCGTGCAGCGCTGGCCGGCGAGCACACCTGGAAGCCGACCGCGGATCAGGGCGGCTTCAAGGGCGGGCGGCTGATCGGTCCGCTGGAGCGGGTGCTCGCGTTCTTGCTCATGCTCGTACCGGCCTACTCGCTGCTCGCCGCGCTGCTCGCGGCGAAGGGCATCGTGCGGTTCCCGGAGATCTCCAAGGACGGCGAGACCGGAGCACGCGCGGAGTACTTCCTGGTGGGCAGCCTGGTCAGCTGGGCGATGGCGCTCGGCGGTGCGCTGCTGGTGTGGTGGGCGGCGAACACCGGCCCTTGAGCGAGCGCGAGCGAGACGGAGGGCACCGCGCTGATAGCCTTGAGCGCGTGTCTGAAACCGCTCTGACGACAGCGCCGGTGGCGCTCGATCCCACGTTCGAGAACGTGTGGGACGAGCTGCTGTGGCGCGGACTCGTCCACGTGTCCACCGATCAGGAAGCGCTGCGCGCGCTGCTCGCCGGGGACCCGATCACGTATTACTGCGGTTTCGATCCCACCGCTCCGAGCCTGCACCTGGGCAACCTCGTGCAGCTGCTGCTGCTGCGTCGCATCCAGCTCGCCGGGCACAAGCCCCTCGGCCTGGTCGGCGGATCGACCGGTCTGATCGGCGACCCGCGTCCGACGGCCGAGCGCACGCTGAACACGCGCGAGACCGTCGAGGAATGGGTGGGCCGGCTGCGCGCCCAGGTCGAGCGCTTCCTCAGCTTCGAGGGCGAGAACTCGGCGCGCATCGTGAACAACCTCGACTGGACGGCGCCGATGTCGGCGATCGACTTCCTGCGCGAGATCGGCAAGCACTACCGCGTCGGCACAATGCTGAAGAAGGACGCGGTCGCCGCGCGCCTGAACTCCGATGCCGGCATCAGCTACACCGAGTTCAGCTACCAGATCCTGCAGGGTATGGACTTCCTCGAGCTGTACCGGCAGTACGACTGCGTGCTGCAGACCGGCGGCAGCGACCAGTGGGGCAACCTCACCAGCGGCACCGATCTGATCCACCGCGTCGAGGGCGTCTCCGCACACGCGATCGGCACGCCGCTGATCACGAACAGCGACGGCACCAAGTTCGGCAAGAGCGAGGGCAACGCGATCTGGCTGGACGCCGACATGTGCAGCCCGTACCGGATGTACCAGTTCTGGCTGGGCACGGCCGATGCCGACGTGATCGAGCGGCTGAAGATCTTCACGTTCCTCACCCGCGCCGAGATCGACGAGTACGCGCAGCTGGTGGAGGCCGAGCCGTTCCGCCGCGCTGCACAGAAGCGTCTGGCCCTCGAGGTCGTCGCGACGGTGCACGGTGCGGAGGCGGCGGCAGCCGTGATCGCGGCATCCGAGGCGCTGTTCGGCCAGGGTGATCTCGCGACGCTGGATGCGGCGACGCTGCGCACGGCCCTCGACGAGCTGCCGAACGCGACGGCGGATGCCGGCACGTCGGTGCTCGACGCGCTGGTGTCGACCGGCCTGGTCTCGAGTGCCTCCGAGGCGCGCCGCGCGATCTCGCAGGGCGGCGTGTCTGTCGACGGGCAGCGCGTCGAGGACGTCGATGCGACCGTCCCGTTCGGTCTTCCCGGTGGTGTCTCCGTGCTGCGCCGCGGCAAGAAGACCCTCGCCGGGGTGTACCGGGGCTGACGCTCAGGAGGGGCGCGAGCGTCGTTGGTAGCGTCGTCGCGTGCCCTTCACTCCGAGCCATGCGATCGTCGCGCTGCCCTTCGTGCGCACGCCGCTGGTGCCGGCGGCGATCGCGATCGGAGCCATGACCCCGGACCTGCCGCTGTTCCTCCGGGGGCTCGGTCCGGACTACGGGTTCCTGCATGCGGTGCCGAACCTGCTCTGGACGAGCCTGATCGCTGCGGTGCTGCTGCTGCTCTGGCGAGTGGTGCTGCGCCCGGCATCCGTCGAGCTGGTGCCGGCATCCGTCGCTGCGCGACTGCCGGACGAGTGGCGGAGCAGGGGAGCGGATGCCGTTCGTCAGACGTTCTGGCGCGACGGAAAGCCCTGGTATCCGCTGCTTCTGCTGGCCTCGCTGATGATCGGCGTCGCCTCGCACATCCTGTGGGACTCGTTCACGCACGAGGGGCGCTGGGGAGTGCAGGCGTTCCCGATCCTCGATGAGTCGTGGGGGAGCATCCTCGGCTACAAGTGGCTGCAGTACGGGTCGGGGCTGATCGGCCTGATCGTCCTGGCGGTGTACGCGGTGCTGTGGCTGCGTCGTCGGCCGATCGGCGCCGCGGAGCAGTCCCTGCCGCGCTGGATCCCCGTCGTCTGGATCGTCGCGCTCCCCGTGCCGCTGGTGCTCGCGGCCGCCGTGGGCTATGCGGTCTGGGGGCCGTTCACCACGCAGTTCACGCCCGCGCATCTCGCGTACCGGACGCTTCCGCCGGTGTGCGGTCTGTGGGGCGTGGCGACGCTCGTGCTGTGCGCGGCGATCGTGATCCGGACGCCGGCGAAGGTGGCCGCCGGAAACCGGTGAGCGCGGATCACCAGGTCGGTTCGTCGCCGCCCCAGGGGCGCGGCGCGGCGAGCGGATGCCCGGGCAGCGCGGAGCGGACCGTGCGGATGCGATGGCCCGCGACGAGGAACTCCTCGGTGTGCGCGGCGGGATCGTCGACGGTCATCGGCCCGGGATCCTCGCTGCGCGACATGCCGAGCAGCTCCGCGGCGACCCGCCGCAGCGACGTGCGCACGAGCTGCGTGCGGCCGGTGCGCCTGCGCAGCGCCATGCAGATCGCGGCCGCCAGCAGATAGCCGGCGGAGTGGTCGAGTGCCTGCGCAGGCAGCACGCCGGGGGTCGTGCCGTCGGGTGACTCCACCATCGCGATCCCGGACTCCGCCTGCACGAGGCTGTCGAATCCGCGCCGCTCGGGCTGATCGACGCCCCACGCGCTGAGCTGCGCGATCACGATTCCCGGACACCGCTCGGCGATCGCGTCGGGGGAGAGCCCGAGCGTCGCGAGTCCGGACGGCCGATAGCCGAGCACGACGACGTCCGCGGCGTCGAGCAGTTCGCCGAACCGCGTCGAGCGCGCGTCCAGGAGCGCGGACCGCTTGCCGTGGCCGCTGTCGAGATGCTGCCATTCGGGTTCCGGCAGGTGTGGGGGATCGATGCGCAGCACGTCCGCGCCCAGTGCGGCGAGGGTGCGGGTGCACACCGGGCCCGCGATAACGCGGGTGAGATCGAGGACGCGGATGCCGGCGAGCGAGCCGGTCACGGGTGCGCGGGCGACGGATGCCGCGTCGAGCATGTCGATCTCGACCAGAGGTGCCCGGCGAAGCGCGGTGTCGTGGACGGGGTCCTCTCGCAGGACGGGGACGGCGAGACCGCCGGCACTGGTGATGCGGGCGACGATCGACGCGGTGCTGCCGTCGGCGAACGCGGCGGCGGGATCACCCTCGTCCAGTTCGAGCGCACGACGGAGTGCCGCCGCGTGATGCGGGTAGTTGGCGTGCGTGCGCACCCACCCGTCCGAGGTGCGCCAGAAACCGGAGAGCGGAGCCCAGACGTTCGGCGCGATGCCGTCGATCGTCAGGAGCGCGGCGCTCCGGTAGGAGGCGGCGATGCGGTCGGGATCTGGGGCGTGGGTGCCGCCGGCTGCGAGCACGGCGGAGACGACGCTGGACCAGGCCAGTTCCCCCGTGCCGAGGCGCGAAGGCAGGGGCACCGGATGCGGGGGAGCGGCCAGTTCGTCCGGTACCGCGCTCTCGAGCCCGAGGTCCGCGCAGATCCGCCGCAGCACAGTCGTCATGCCGCCACGCTACGCCGGGAGACGGGCCCGACACGCCCGAGAACGGAGGCGGATTTGCCGGATGCTCGGGATCCACGTAAGTTATTACATGTTCGCCCCAAGCGGTTGAGCGAAAGGCCGGAAGGTCCAGCTCCCCTCCAAGCGGCGGACCACCTCCCATCACTTGATCCCACGGCTTCGTGGGTCTACGATGGAAGGTCCCGGCTCCGGACAGACTGTTTTGACAGTCTCTGGTCTGCCGGTTATGGTTGTGAAGTTGCCCTGCGCGTCTCCATCAGGTTCTGGTGGGTGTGTGGGTGCGTCCGATCCTT
>NZ_WSEN01000002.1 GCF_009758255.1 Microbacterium sp. MAH-37 | reverse complement strand
AAGGATCGGACGCACCCACACACCCACCAGAACCTGATGGAGACGCGCAGGGCAACTTCACTATCTTATCCATCTCGCCCGATCTGTCAACTCGACGGATCGAAGGAGGAGGAAGCATGTCCGCCGCTTGGAGGGGAGCTGGGCCTTCCGGCCTTTCGCTCAACCGCTTGGGGCGAACAGGTAATAACTTACGCGGATCCCGGGCATCCGGCAAATCCTGCCCGACACCCTGGCGTGTCGCGCGTCCGCTCCCCCGGAACCCCGCAGATCAGCCGCCTGTGTAGCCGGCGACGAACCCCTGCGCGAAGAGCAGTCCCGCGGCGAGAGTGCCGAACACGCTGATCACGATCCCCGCGATGCCCGCCCATCTCGGCCGGCGGAGCACCGCGATGATCGATAGGACGAAGCCGACCACGAGCACCAGTCCGCCGAGCAGTTCGGGCAGGATCCACGGGGTGCAGACCCCGACCGTTCCGATCACTGCGAGGGCGATGCCGATGAATCCGATCACGCTGCGCGGCGCAGCATCCGGAGCATCTGAAGCCGGCGCGGCCGCGCCGGCTTCAGCGGCGGCATCGGCGATCGGCGAGACCTGCGCCGTCCAGGCCGAACCGTCCCAGTAGCGAACCTGTCCGGACTGCTCGTCCGTGTACCATCCCGCGGGTGCGTCACTCGACATGCGTCGATCCTCGCAAAGAACGCACCGGATCGCACCGCCTCTCCGCGGCATGCCGGACATGCGAGAAGCCCCGGCGACTGCCGGGGCTTCTCCGTCTTGTGGACCCAGGGGGATTCGAACCCCCGACCTCTTCATTGCGAACGAAGCGCGCTACCAACTGCGCCATGGGCCCTAGGACTCAGCAACACTATCACGTGTTCAGCCGGCCGCACGCCGCGCCAGCATCTGCCGCACGTGGGCCTCGATCTCCGCGTCGTCGACGAAGCCCATCTGAGCGTACGGCGAGGTGCCTTCCGCCGCCGGAAGCCGCACCGGCTCCGGCGGGGCGATCTCCTCCGCGCGCCGGCGGAGTTCTTCGCGCCGCGCGGCGCGGCGCAGCTCCTCCTGTGCCTCGCGCTGCGCCTGTGCGACCTGCGTGCGCGAACCGGCGACCTGGGACAGCGACTGCGGAACCGGACGCGGCGTCCAGGTCGGCGCCCCCTGGTCGTGCAGCGGCGGCGACTCGCGAACGATCTCCACCACCGGCTCAGCGGCCCGGCGGTGCGCACGCGCCGCCACCCGCGCCATCCGCACCAGCACGACGATGCCGGTCAGCATGATCACTCCGCCGGCGATGAGCCAGCCCACGCTCCCGCCCGTCGCCAGCTGCCATCCGCCGACCCCCGCCATCGCCACGCCCGCGAGCAGCACAGTCAGGGCGACCTGACGGGTCCGGCGGCGGGCGCGCGCCTGGCGCAGCACCGGATCGTTCCTGGTGGCGGCGAGTTCTTCCCTCAGCTTCGCCAGCTCGGCGTTCTCACGCTCGTTCTGCACGCGCTTGGCCAGCCGCTGCTGCGCGAGTGCGGTACGGGCGTTCAGCTCGAGACGAACCTCCTGGGGCGTCTCACTGGTCTCGGCGAGCACGCGAAGGGCCTGGTTCAGCCGTACGGCGTTCCGCTCCGCGGCGTTGTACTGGTGACGGCCGCGCCAGCTGGGCAGCAGGTAGAGCATCCACAGCAGCGCGGCTACGAGGACGATCACTCCCCCACTCAGAACCGGCCCGTTCATAGCCTCAACGGTAAGCGACGGGATCGGTCCCCCGTGCGCAGTGCGGTCGCGTGTCGCGTCAGCCGGTCGTCGGACCGGAGGAGGAATCCCGCCCGGGTGCGCTCGTGCTCGGCGGCACCGCGCCGGCATCTTTCGGCACGCCGCCCTGCAGCCACCGCGCCAGCACGCCCTGCGGGACGTCCTCAGCAGTCAGGGCGAACGCGTGGTGGTCGCGCCAGTCGCCGTCGATGTGGATGTAGCGCCGACGCAGCCCCTCATAACGGAATCCGAGCTTCTGCACCACACGCAGGCTGGCCTGGTTCTCCGGGCGGATGCAGATCTCCATGCGATGCAGCCCGAACTGCGTGAAGCAGGCGTCCGTGGCCAGTGCCACCGCCGTCGGCGTGATGCCCTTGCCGGCGAATCGTTCGCTCACCCAGTAACCGATCGTCGCCGAGCACAGCGACCCGCGCGCGACGCCCCACACGTTCAGCTGCCCGGCGACCTCGCCGTCGTACTCCATCACGAACGGGTACCCCGCCCCGTCGCGGTACTGCTGCAGAAGACGACGGATGCCGACGCGCATGTCGAACGTGGGCACGCCGCCGGGAATAGTCGCCTCCCAGGGCTGCAGCCACGAGCGGTTCGCCAGCAGCTCCTGCTGCAGCACGCGTGCGTCGCGCGAGCGCACCAGACGCAGTCCGATCGGACCGTGCTGCAGGGGCGCGGAGGTGTCGAAAGGCATGGTCGTGTCCGCGGATCGCCTAGAGGCGCTCGGCGAAGGCCTTCAACCAGGGACGCAGCTCGGAGCCGAGGTCATCCCGGTCGGCTGCGAGCTGCACGATCGCCTTGATGTAGTCCACTCGGTCTCCGGTGTCGTAGCGACGCCCGTGGAAGACGACACCGACGACCCCAGGGCCGTCCTGTGCAGTCGCAAGCTCCTGCAGGGCGTCGGTGAGCTGGATCTCACCGCCCTTGCCAGGCTGGGTGCGCTCGAGGATGTCGAAGACGGATGCCGGCAGGACGTAGCGTCCGATCACCGCGAGGTTCGACGGCGCGTCCTCCGCAGCGGGCTTCTCCACGAGACCCGTCACCCGCACCACGTCGGCCTCGTCGGTGGGTTCGACGGCCGCGGCTCCGTACAGGTGGATGCTGGCGGGGTCGACCTCCATGAGCGCGATCACAGCGGCACCGGTGCGCTCATGCGCGGCGATCATGTCGACCAGCAGAGGGTCGCGCTCGTCGATCAGGTCGTCGCCGAGCAGCACGGCGAACGAGCTGTCGCCGACGTGGGTCCTGGCACGCAGCACCGCATGCCCGAGCCCCTTCGGCTCGCCCTGACGGACGAAGTGGATGTCGGCGATGTCGCTGGAGGCCATGACGCGCTCGAGTCTGCCGGTGTCGCCCTTCTCCATGAGCTTCACCTCGAGCTCGGGCACCGAGTCGAAGTGGTTCGAGATCGCGTTCTTGTTGCGCCCGATGATGACGAGGACATCGTCGATGCCGGCGTTCGCCGCCTCTTCCACCACGTACTGGATGGCCGGCTTGTCGACGACCGGCAGCATCTCCTTGGGCATCGCCTTGGTGGCGGGCAGGAAACGAGTGCCGAGACCCGCAGCGGGGATGACAGCCTTCATGGGGGACTTCGCCATTCGGCAAGCTTAGCGGGGAGCGCCGCGGACCCCGCCTGTACGATCGGAGGCATGCCGAACGAGGTCGAGCAGGAGAAGCGCGCGCTGCGCGCAGAGCTGCGGGAGCGCAGACAGCTGCTCTCCGACGCGCAGCGCGAGTCGGCCGCCGCCGGCATCACCGAGCAGCTCGACGCACTGGTCGCCGCACACGACGCATCCTCCGTCTCGTGCTTCCTCTCGACCACGACCGAACCGGGCACCTGGGACTTCGTCCGCGGCGCCGTGGCGCGCGGCATCCGGGTGCTCCTGCCCGTCACCCGCGCCGACGGGCTGCTGGACTGGGCCGTCGCGGATGACTCCGACGAGGTGTCCGAGGGGATGTTCGGCCTGCCAGAACCGACCGGCGAGGTGCTCGGGCCCATCGCCGTGAACGACGTCGACCTCATGCTCATCCCCGCCGCGGCGGTCGATCGCACCGGCGTGCGCCTCGGCTGGGGTCGCGGCTACTACGACAAGACCATCGGATCGATGGAGCGCTGCCCGCCCGTCTACGCGGTGATCTATGATTCCGAGGTACTCGATTCGCTGCCGAGCGAGGTGCACGACCAGCCGGTGAACGGCGTCGTCACCCCCACGCAGACCATCACGCTGCCCCTGCCGCAGCACTGAACATCCGGGGGAACGTTGCCCACCTACGCCTACGCCTGCACCTCGTGCGGCCACAGCTTCGACGCCGTCCAGAGCTTCTCCGACGACGCACTCACCGTCTGTCCGGAGTGCGGCGGCGCGCTGCGCAAGCAGTACGGCTCGATCGGAGTGACCTTCAACGGCTCCGGCTTCTACCGCACCGACTCGCGCAAGAGTTCCGGTTCTGGCGCAACGAGCGGCGATTCGGCATCATCGAAGGCAGGTTCTTCGTCCGCCGGATCGGCCGCGAAGGCCCCGGCCTCGAGCTGAGGCCGAAGACCGAGAAACAGGGGGAACATCCATGCTCAAGGGATTCAAGGAATTCATCACCAAGGGGAACGTCATCGACCTGGCCGTCGCCGTGGTCATCGGCGCCGCGTTCACCGCGATCGTGAACGCAGTGGTCTCGAGCATCATCAACCCGCTCGTGTCTCTGTTCTTCGACGCAGACGCGACCGGGAAGGTCGGCTGGACCATCCATGGGATCTACGGCCAGGAGGTCACGTTCCCGATCGGCGACCTGATCAGCGCGATCATCTCGTTCCTCGCCGTCGCTCTCGTGGTGTACTTCGTGTTCGTCGTCCCGATGAACAAGTACAAGGAGCACCAGGCCGCGAAGAACCCGGCCGTCGAGGAGGAGACCCTCCCCACCGAGCAGGAACTGCTCATCGAGATCCGCGACGCGCTGCGCAAGCACGACACGCACTGACATCGGACCAGGAAGAAGGCCGCCCCGCGGGGCGGCCTTCTTCCGTCTGTCTCGATCTCAGTAGTGCGGCGGCACCTCGCGCCGCATCCGCTCGTCGTTGGGTCCGCCGTCGTCGGATGCGCCGGACGCCGTGGCATCACGGTCGCGTTCGTCCGGTTCCGCCCAGGTGTCGGGCGCGGGCGTCAGCTTCGCGCGGCGCGAACCGGGGACCCGCACCACATGCTGACGCTCCTCATCAACCATCCGTGCCGAGATCCATCGGCTCGGTGTCGTGCTCGGCACGCGCGGTCTCGGCCGAGATGCCGAGCACCTCGGCGATGCGAGTCGCGACGGTCGCGGGATCGCTGTACAGGTCGAAGGCGTGCACGCGCACGTAGTGCCAGCCCAGCCGGCGCAGCACGTGCGGCCGCAGCCGAAGACTCTCGCGCAGCGATTCGCCGCGCGACTCGGGGTCCGGTTCGATGACGACAGCCTTGCCCGCGTACTGGGCGACCAGCGGCAGCAGTCCCCGGTAGTCCACGTCGACGGATGCTCCGAGCCGGCGCAGCTCGCGAGCCAGGGCCAGCGTCAGCGGATCGGCGAGATCCTCGAGCCGTGCGTCCCGCCCGCGCACGGCCAGGCCGCCGAGGATCGACATCAGCGTGGCCGCGCCGTACTCGAGCCGTCCCTCATCGAAGGCGGACGGTCGGATCGACGACACGATCACCATCGAGCGGCGAGCCCGGGTCATCCCGACGGTGAGCAGCCGCTCGCCATCCGCGGACGACAGGTCGCCGAAGTCGCTGAGCACGCGGCCGTGCTTGGTGAGGCCGTAGCCCAGCGAGAAGATCACGCGGTCGCGGCTCTCTGCGACAGACTCCTCGAGAGTGAGCACCGCAAACGGCTCCGCGGTGTCTCGGCGGACGAAGTCCGCGACGTCCGATCGGCCGGCGAACGCGTTCGTCACCGCCGCGCGCACGCGCTCGGCGTGACGCGGGCTGGCCGTCACGACCATCAGGGAGTCATCAGGACGATGCACCGCGTGCTCGACCACCAGGGTGACCACGCGGGCGACCTCGGCATCCGGACTCTCGACCGCACCCGTCACGGGGTCGGGGGCTCCGACGCCGCCCTCGACGTAGTCAACCGTCAGACTGCCGCGGCCCAGATACGACCCGGCCCAGGGCAGCGACACGATCTCGCCCCCGTAGAAGGCGTCGTTGATCAGCTCGGCGAGATCCTCGCCGCCGGCGCGGTAGCTGCGGGTCAGGGTCGTCACCGGGAAGAGCTCGGCGAGCCGCTCGAACACCGAGACATCGTCGAAGGCGACCTCCGGCTCCCACGAGTCGTCGCGGTCGGTGGCCACCTCGAACGGCGTCGGACGCTGGGTCACCGGATCGCCGAAGGCCACGATCTGCCGCGCACGACGGATGGCGGGCGCCGCCTCCGCGAGGTTGATCGCCGCGGCATCCACCAGCAGCACGGTGTCGAATCGGATCTGCTCGGGGATGTCCGGCACCTCGTACGGCGACGAGATCCAGACCGGTGCCAGCACCTCGGTCAGACGCGGTGCGGCCGACACGATCTCCGCGGCCGTCGCGTGCCCGTGCTTCAGGGCGCTGCGCAGATGCTGCGCCTCCTGCGGCTCGTCGACGACGGCGATGCGCCACTGGTTCGCGAGGTTCCACGCCAGCAGCGGGCCCGACATCGCGGCGTGCGCCTCGTCGACGAGGCGGAAGTCCTTCTCGAGCCGGTCGACCACCGCGGTGTTCGCGCCGAGCAGTGCGCGGTCGTCCTGCAGCGAGCGCTCCAGCAGCGACTGCCACCAGGCGAACTCGAGTTCGTCGGCGACGCGCTCCTCCGGCACATGCCGCACCGAGAGCTCGGTGAGCAGCGGGTCGAGCCCGAGTGCGGCGAGCTCGTCACGGAGCGTCGCGCGCTCCACGAGGTTGTCGAAGACGTCGGACTTCGCGGCCAGACCCGAGAGGGTGCGGACGAGCCGCGCCACGGGAAGGGACGAGAGCGGCTCACGCCGCCCGATCGCGGCATCCAGCTCGGCGAGCTCCGCGTGCACGCGCTGCCAGGCCACCTGCACGTCGGCGAGCCCGAGCGGCACCTCCGGTGCGACTCCGGCCTCGACGTAGCGCTGCCACTGGGTGCGCTGCTGCTGGATGCGCAGCAGCGCCTCGTGCATCTCGGTGACGTGGGCGCCAGGGCGCACGTACTCGCGGGCGAGTCGCTTGAGCTGCCGCCGCGACGCCGCCGACATGCCCGGCGAATCGCGCCTCGAGCCGTGCGCCTGGATGAGCTCGCCGAGCGGCCGCTCGAACACCGTCGGACTGAACCTGTCCAGGGTGTCCCTGATGCCCTGCAGCAGCCGCAGGTAGTCGCCCATCTCATCGATCGTCGCGAACGGACGCATCCGCGTCTGCGCGATCAGCTCGTACCCGCGCTCCAGCAGTGCCGGAACCGCGGTGCCGTGCAGACGTCCGGCGAGTGCGTGCGCGCCGCGCGCCGCCTCGGTGGTCTCGAAGCTCACGCCGTACCAGGGCGAGTCATCCGGTCCGAACCGGAACTCGCCCAGCCGCGCGGCCTGGGTGAGGCGGTCCGCCGCAGCGCCGCGCTCCCCCGCCAGCCGCTCCAAGGCCGGCAGACCCAGCCGCGCCGTAGTGGACGGCGGCACGTCGAGCGATGCGAGGCGGGTCAGATTGCGTGTGGCATCCAGCACGGACGCGCCGGTGGCGCCGACCGGCGAGACCAGCGCATTCCGGTACGAGCGCAGCACGGTGCGCAGGCGCACGAGGGCGTCGTCGACGTCGGCGACCTTCGGCTGCGCGGACTTCTCGCAGCGCGCGATCGCGCGCACCAGGTCGCGGCGGACGGATGCCGGAGACACGGCGAGCCCGTCCAGGCCGATGCCCCCGAGGCGGTGCCGGACACCGTCCAGCGTCGATCGGCGCGCGGAGACGACGAGCACCCGTTTGCCCGCGCGCACCAGCTCGCCGAGCGCGTTGATCACGGTCTGGGTGCCGCCGGTCCCCGGCAGCGTGGCGACGATGAGCGACTGCCCTGCCGTGATCCGCGCGAGCACCGCCTCCTGCTCGCCGTCCGCGTCGAGCAGCAAGGTGTCGGATGCCGGGGCGCGGTCATCGGGGCTGACCGGCGCTTCGTCGCGCGACTCCCCACGCCGGCTGACCAGGTTCTCGCGGTCGCCGACGTGCCCGGCGAGCGCATTCAGCACAGGGTGATCGAGGTCGACCATGTCACGGACCATGGGACTCGCGACGTCGGCGAAGGTCGAGACGACGAGCCGGGGCTGCACCGAGAACGTGTCGATGTGCCTGGTGAGGGCGCGGAGCTGGTCGATCACCGGCTGGGGCTTGAAGATGCCGCCGTCGTACGCGAGCGCAGCGAGACCGGCGGCGTCCAGCGAGAGTCCGAAGTGCTCGCGGACCACGCGGACGAGCTCCGGGTTCACCTCGAACGCTCCGTGCAGCTTGAGCTCGAAGTCCGAGTGATGCCTGCGGATGGCGAGCGGGCGCAGCAGCACGGGCGCGGCGAAGTCGGTGCCGCCGATGCGCCAGCGCGCGATTCCCACGGCCAGGCGCACCGCGTCGATGCCGCGCACCGTGCGCAGCTCCGTGTTGCGGGCGGTGATGCGCTCGGCGGCCAGGCGTGCCGTGCGCAGCCCCACCTCGTCGCGGAACAGGTTCGAGAGCAGCGTGGCGCGGCCGGTGATGAACTGGGGCAGGCTGCCCGGGTGCGCCTTGGAGATGTCGATGCCGTTGTCGCCGCGATCGCGGAATCCGGTCAGCGACGACTGTCCCCCGAGGTCGGCCGCCTCGGCGCGCAGACGGGTGCGCTCGGCTTCGGCGGCGTGCGCGATGTCCACCCCGGTGCCCGTCTCTCCGAGCTCGCCAAGGGTCACCGCGGCATCCGTCTCTGCGTCTCCCGCCGGTTTCCCTTCACGTCGCCACACACGTCACAGACTAAGCGCGCCGCGCGCCCGCGCTGGTATCCCCGGCCGGTTTCCCGGCATTCGCGGGAAGTCGACCCGCACTGCACAGGCCGGATTCCGCGACGACTGCTCCACAGAGACCGAGGATGCCGCGGGACGGACCCGCGCGCCGTCCGCCGCCCGACGACAGGATGGAGCCATGACGTTCCGCTACGACTTCGCACCGACGCCGTTCGGCGACGCGCTCACCGTCTTCTCCGACGAGGGGCTCATCTCCCTCGATCTCTCCGAGTCCGTCGACCCTCAGGCGCCCTGGCTGCTCGACGACATCTCCCAGCGCCTGCACCAGATGCCGCATCCCGATCCCGGCGCAGCCGACGAGCTCGCCCACCTGCTGGACCGGTACTTCGAAGGAGAGCCGATCCGGTTCGACGAGAGCGTGCGGCTGGACTGGCGGCTGATCGACGGCTTCCCGCGTGCCGCACTGCAGGCGATCTGCACCATCCCGTGGGGCGAGACGCTCAGCTACGGCGAGGTCGCCGTGCTTGCGGGAAGCCCTGGTGCTGCACGTGCGGTCGGCACCGCCTGCCGGAACACGCCGTTCTCGATCGTCGTGCCCGTGCACCGGGTGATCCGCTCCGACGGGACGCCGGGCCACTACGGCGCGCGCCCCGAGCGCAAGCGGTTCCTGCTCGATCTCGAGCGCCAGGCGGCCGCCTCCTGAACGACGCGGACCCCGGCGTGTAGGCCGCCGGGGTCCGCGTGGGCGTGGGGATCTAGTGCTCCACCGCCTTCTCGGCTCCGAAGCCGGTGAGCGAGCGCACCTCCATCTCAGCCGCCAGCGTGCGCGACTCCGCGGCCTTCGACGTGACCGTGCCCAGCCAGCCGAGGAGGAACCCGAGCGGGATCGAGATGATGCCGGGGTTGTTCAGCGGGAAGATCGCGATGTCGATACCGGGGATCATCGACTTCTCGGACCCGGAGAACACCGGCGAGATGACGATCAGTCCGATCGCGGCGATCAGGCCGCCGTACATGCTCCAGACCGCACCACGCGTGTTGAACCTCTTCCAGAACAGCGAGTACAGGATGGTCGGCAGGTTCGCCGACGCGGCGACGGCGAAGGCGAGCGCGACCAGGAACGCGATGTTCTGGCTCTGGGCGCCGATGCCGCCGACGATGGCCACGATGCCGATCACGATCACCGTGCGGCGTGCGACCTTCACCTCGCCGTTCGGGTCGGAGGCGCCGTCGCCGTTCTTGCCGCGCTTGATGACGTTCGCGTAGATGTCGTGCGCGAACGAGGCCGCCGCCGTGATCGTGAGGCCGGCGACGACCGCGAGGATCGTCGCGAAGGCCACCGCGGAGATGAAGCCCATCAGGATCGGCCCGCCGAGCGCCTGGGCCAGCAGCGGCGCCGCCGAGTTCACGCCGCCGGGTGCCGCCAGGATCGTCTCAGGACCGACCAGAGCGCCGGCGCCGTAGCCGAGCACCAGGGTCAGCAGGTAGAAGAGGCCGATCAGCCAGATCGCCCAGACGACCGAGCGACGGGCCTCCTTCGCGGTGGGGACCGTGTAGAAACGCATCAGCACGTGCGGCAGGCCGGCAGTGCCGAGCACGAGAGCCATACCGAGCGACAGGAAGTCGATCGGGTTCGCCCCGTACTGCAGGCCGGGTCCGAGGATCTTGTCGCCCGCCGGAGCCTCGGCGACGGCCGACTCGAGCAGCGTGTTCAGGTTGAAGCCGTTCAGCGCGAGGACCCAGATCGTCATGGCGATCGCGCCGGCGATGAGCAGCACGGCCTTCACGATCTGCACCCACGTGGTGCCCTTCATCCCGCCGATCAGCACGTAGACGATCATCAGCACGCCGACCACGGCGATGACGATCGACTGACCGACCTTGCTGTCGATGCCGAGCAGCAGCGACACGAGGCCGCCCGCGCCGGCCATCTGCGCGAGCAGGTAGAAGAAGCAGACCGCGAGGGTCGTGATCGCCGCGGCCATGCGCACAGGGCGCTGCTTGAGGCGGAACGAGAGCACGTCGGCCATCGTGAACTTGCCGGTGTTGCGCATCATCTCCGCGACCAGGAGCAGGGCGACCAGCCAGGCGACGAGGAATCCGATCGAATACAGGAACCCGTCGTAGCCGTTCACGGCGATGGCGCCGCAGATGCCGAGGAAGGACGCCGCGGACAGATAGTCACCGGCGATCGCGAATCCGTTCTGCGGGCCGCTGAACGAGCGCCCCGCCGCGTAATAGTCCGCGGCGGTCTTGTTGTTGCGGCTCGCCCGGATCACGATGAACAGCGTGACCGCGACGAATGCACCGAAGATCGCGATGTTCAGGACGGGATTGTTCTCGGCCGTGGAGACGGCGGAATGGATGATCATGCCTCTGCCTGCACCTTCTCGAGTTCTTCCCTGATCTCCGACGCCTGCGGATCGAGCCGCTTGTTGGCGAAGGAGACGTACCACATCGTGATCACGAATGTGGTGACGAATTGACCGAGTCCGAACAGCAGGCCGACGGTGATGTCGCCCCAGACGCGCTGACTCATGAAGTCGGTCGCGAAAGCGGCGAGCAGCACATAGGCGAAGTACCAGATGAGGAAGAATGCTGCGAGCGGGAAGATGAACGACCGCTGCGTCTTCTTCAATGTCCGGAACCGCTCCGATTCCTGCACCGCGATGTAGTCGATCCCGTCCGGGGGAACGGGGTCATTCAGATCTGTCATGAGGCCTCCTTGCCGCATGTCACTGGCACGCACGTGCGCGCCGCACGGGTGATAGGGTCGACGCTACGAAAGGGGGCAACGGTGCCGTCACCCCCGAAAGTTGGTACTCGGTGAACACGACTTCCACGTTGGAGTCCGAAGAGCAACTCGTCGCCGGCGCGGTGCGCGAGCTCTCCCGCCGTACCCGCTTCCCTGTCGCGTTCGGAGGCCTCGTCGAGAGCGGCGTCGTCTCGGTCACGACGATCGTGGGCAACCGCACGCGCAGCCTGGACGGCCTCCGCGTACGCCCGGATCGCGGACTCGGCGGCCGCGCGATGACCGAACTGCGCCCGCGGATGACCAACAACTATCGGACGTCGCAGCAGATCACCCATGACTACGACATGTTCGTCCTGGGAGAGGGACTGCGCACTCTGCTGGCGGTGCCGATCGTCGTCGGCGGTCGCCCTCGGGGAGTGCTCTACGCGGGTGCGTGGGACGAGTTCCAGATCGGCGGTATCACGACGGCACCGGCGATGACGGTCGCTCAGTCGCTCTCCAGCGAGCTGCGCATCCGGGATGAGGTGGAGAGGCGTATCGCGTCGCTTTCGGCGCCCGCGGATCTCGCCCCTTCTCAGAAGGAGGAGCTGCGCGAGAGCTTCGCGGAGCTCCGCAGCGTCGCCGCCTCCGTCGAAGACACGCAGCTGCGCGAGCGCATCGCCGGGGTGGAGAGGCGTCTGCTCGCGCTCACCGGTGACACGCTTCCGCCGCTCACCTCCCCCATTCCGACGGTGCATCTGTCACCCCGGGAAATCGATGTGCTCTCGTGTGCCGCACTCGGTTCGACGAATGCGGAGATCGCCGCACAATTGGGACTTCGAGAAGGAACGGTGAAGGCATATCTGGGCACCGCGATGTCGAAACTCGACGCCTCCACGCGTCATTCCGCCGTCGCACGGGCGCGACGCGCGAATCTTCTTCCGTGAAACGCGATGGGAATTCTTGCGGTGATGAATTCCCTCCTTTACGTTTGACGGCATGGCTCGAAGAATTGTGCATCAGTTGGTCGACGATATCGACGGAACCCTGCTCGAGGTCGGCGACGGCGAAACCATCCATTTCTCGGTCGGCGGCATCGCCTACGAGATCGATCTGAACGACGCGCACGCGGAGGAGTTCCACGCCGCTCTCGCGCCGTACATCCAGGCGGGCCGCCGCGCGGGTTCCGCAGGCACCGGCCGCACCGCGACGACGCGCCGGAGCGCGCCCCGCAACTCCGACACCGCGGCGATCCGCGAGTGGGCGGGAGCGAACGGCTACAAGGTGTCCGAGCGCGGGCGCATCTCCGCGGAGGTCGTCGAGGCGTACCGCGCCGCGCACTGAAGCACGGCGAAGGGCCCGGGATCCGCTGCCAGCAGGTGCCGGGCCTTTCTCGTGCCGCGAGCCGTCTAGACTTGTTCCGCGCCTTCGTAGCTCAGCCGGATAGAGCAGCCCTCTCCTAAAGGGCAGGTCGCAGGTTCGAATCCTGTCGAGGGCACGAACGCGCAAATGGGGCCGCCCGGAGGGTGGCCCCATTTGCGCGTTCTACACCGCTCGTCAGCCGGGGCCCCGTCGCGCAGGAGGCTCCGCGCGCCGCCCTTCCGCGCAACGCGACAAGCCCACGACCCCGCGGCGCGTGGAGGGCGCGATGGGGACGCGAGGGCACGCGCCGCCGCAGGCGGCGTCCCCGCACCAGCCTCCTAAGCAGCCAGAGCCAGGTACGGCTCCCAGCACGGGTCGCTGCGTTCGGTGCCTCGCACCGTCCACGCTGTGCCGTGCGGCGGGCGCGGCGTGCTGCGCAGCTCCCAGCCCATCTCCTGCGGGGTGCGGTCGCTCTTGACGTTGTTGCAGCGCAGGCAGCAGGCCACGAGGTTCTCCCACGAATCCATCCCTCCGCGCGAGCGCGGCATGACGTGGTCGATGGTCGAGGCCGCCTTGCCGCAGTACCCGCACCGGTGGCTGTCCCGGCGCAGCACACCGCGTCTGGTGACCGGGACGCGGCGCGAGAGCGGCACGCGCACGTATCTGGAGAGGATGATCACCGCGGGGCGATCGTAGGAGCCGTGAGAGGCCCAGACGGGATCGCCCTCCACACGCTCGATGATCGTGGCCTTGTCGTTCATGACCAGGACAAGGGCTCTCTTGAACGAGACCACCGCGAGCGGCTCGTATCCGGCGTTCAGTACCAGTGTGCGCATCGTCATCCTCTCGATCCGCCGGGATGGCTTCCCGGCACTCTCGACTCACACGACGCCGTGCGGACAGCAGTCGACCGGAGGATGCGAAAAAGGCGCCGTCTCAGCAGAGACAGCGCCTTTCAGGCTCGGCAGCACCGAGGCATCCATCCGGCAGATGGCGAAGGACCAGACGACCGAGAGCATCCATGGTGCGGATGCGCGGTTGCAGCTCCATCGGCTTCTCCTGCCTGAACGACGACGGGTTCAGGCTAACGCATGCGCGACACGCCCGGGCGAAATCGCGGTGAACGCCCGGTGGCGTGTCGGCTCAGCCCGCGTTGGCGCGCAGCCAGGCGATCGGCTCGACGAGCGAGCCGTTGATCTCGACCTCGAAGTGCAGGTGCGAACCGTACGAGCGGCCGGTGTTGCCGCGCTTGCCGATGAACTGGCCGGCGCTGACGGTCTGGCCGGCGGAGACGCCGCGCGAACCGTTGATCATGTGCGCGTACAGGGTCGAGACGCGCTTGCCGCCCACGACGCCGTCGATGACGACGGCGACGCCGTAGCCGTAGTAGCTCTCGCTCGAGACACGCACGCGTCCGCTGGTGGCCGCAAAGATCGGGGTGCCGGAAGGGCCGGCCATGTCGGCACCGTTGTGCCCGCTGCTGAGCGTGCGGCTGACGGTGTACGAGCCGGCGGGAAGCGGATAGCGCACCTCACCGGAGCCCGCGGCCACGAGCTGCAGGTCGGCATCGCTCACGCTGCCGCCGGAAGAGGAGACGCGCGCCGCAGCGGCAGCAGCGGCGCGCTTCTTCGCCGCCTCCTCGGCCTTCGCCTTGGCGATCTCCTCGGGGGTGGTCGCCGAGTAGTCGCCGCGCGCGATCGGGGCGGCGGTCGCCTCGGATGCCACGACGAGCGACTGCGCGTCGTCGACTGCGGCCTGACGCAGCGACGTCGCCGCCGCTGTGGCGGGCGTCGAAGTCGCCGCGTACGCCGGGAGGGCGACTGCTGCGACGAGCGCGCCGACGGCGGCGAAGATCGCCACTGTCCGCATCGGCTTCACGTTCCGAGTCCTGGGCTTCGCCCCGCGCTTGGCGGGGGTGCGCTGTTCAGATGTCGTGTCGGGCTTAGCGATGTCTGCGGCCAAAAGGTGGTCCTCCTGCGCCTCCGCGCTTCGGGTGAGCGCAGGCTCGTCAGCAAGTCGTCAGTCGTGCACGCAAACATTGCGGCACGTTGTGCGTTCTCCGCGAAGACGACGAGCCCGGGAGGCGATCTTCACGTCAGTCATCGGCGGGCTTCTTCGCCGACGACCCGAACGACGTTACCGGAAGATAACGATTCTGTCACCCTGCGAACCTGGCAATCCTCGGGATGAAGGTTGAAGGTAGCTCTGATCAGGCACGATGCCGACCGGCAGCCCGGTCGCGGCGACCTCGATCAGGCGGGATCCCCCACAAGGAAGATGTGCGAGGCCAGCTCGACCGGAAGCTCGAGCCCCTCGTCCTGCCCCTCCATCTGGATCAGGACGTAGCCCTCGTTGTAGCGGTAGTCACCGCGCGCGCCGGGCACGACGCCGGCGTCGCGCAACTGCTCGAGCAGCTCGGGGTCGACCTGCGCCGGCTCGGCCAGGCGTCGCACCGTGCCGTCGATCGGGGCGCCCGCGGCATCCAGCTTCTTGACCAGCCCGATCACTCCTTCGTCGAAGGTGCGCGCCGGGAGGTCGCCCAGCTGATCGAGACCGGGGATCGGGTTGCCGTAGGGAGACTCGGTGGGGTGGCCCAGCAGCTCGACGAGACGGCGCTCGACCTGCTCGCTCATCACGTGCTCCCAACGGCAGGCTTCCTCGTGTACGAACGCCCAGTCCAGACCGATCACGTCGGAGAGCAGACGCTCGGCGAGACGGTGCTTGCGCATCACGTCGACGGCCTTGCGGCGCCCGGAGTCCGTCAGCTCGAGCGTACGGTCCTCGGACACGACGACCAGGCCGTCGCGCTCCATGCGGCCGACGGTCTGGGACACCGTGGGGCCGGAGTGGCCGAGGCGCTCGGAGATGCGCGCGCGCAGCGGAACGATGTTCTCCTCCTCGAGCTCGAGGATGGTGCGCAGATACATCTCCGTGGTGTCGATCAGGTCGGCCATGGATTCCCTCCGAAGTCTTCTTAGGCAAGCCTACATTCCCCCTCCGACACCGGGCGTCACAGGGTCGGGAGGCACACGCCGCCGCCTCTACAATCGATCCATGGCGATCGAGATCCCCCGAGAACTCCTGCCCGTCGACGGCCGCTTCGGCTGCGGTCCGTCCAAGGTGCGACCGGAGCATGTCACGGCGCTCGCGGAGGTCGGCAGCTCGCTGCTGGGCACGTCGCACCGTCAGGCGCCGGTGAAGAACCTCGTCGGCAGCGTGCGCGAGCAGCTCGCGTCGCTGTTCCGGCTGCCGGACGGGTACGAGATCCTGCTCGGCAACGGCGGATCGACCGCGTTCTGGGATGCCGCGGCGTTCGGCCTGATCGAGAACCGCGCGCAGAACCTCGTGTTCGGCGAGTTCGGCGGCAAGTTCGCGAAGGCCGCGGCCGCCCCCTGGCTGCAGACGCCGGACGTGCGCAAGGCCGAGCCCGGCTCACGGGTCGACGCCGAGATCGTCGACGGTGTCGACGTCTACGCCTGGCCGCACAACGAGACCTCGACCGGCGTCGCAGCGCCGGTGCGCCGCGTCGCCGCCGAGGGCGCGCTGACCGTGATCGACGCGACCAGCGCCGCCGGCGGCATCGACGTCGACATCGCCGAGACGGACATCTATTACTTCGCTCCGCAGAAGAACTTCGCCTCCGACGGCGGACTCTGGCTGGCCGCGGTGTCGCCCGCCGCGATCGAGCGCATCGAGCGCATCGCCGCCTCCGACCGCTACATCCCCGAGTTCCTCAGCCTGAAGAACGCCGTCGACAACTCGCGCCTGAACCAGACCCTGAACACCCCCGCACTCGCGACCCTGCACCTTCTGGACAGCCAGCTGCGGTGGATGCTCGGGAACGGCGGGCTGACCTGGGCGGCGTCCCGCACCGCCGAGTCCTCCGGCATCCTCTACGACTGGGCGGCGGCGTCGCCCGTGGCGACCCCGTTCGTCGCGGATCCGGCCGACCGCTCGCCGGTCGTCGTCACCATCGACTTCGACGACAGCGTCGACGCGGCGGCCGTGGCGAAGGAGCTGCGCGCGAACGGCATCGTCGACACCGAGCCGTACCGCAAGCTCGGCCGCAACCAGCTGCGCATCGCGACATTCGTGTCGATCGAACCCGACGACGTCCGGCAGCTGACGCGTTCGATCGACTACGTGCTCGAGAACACCGCCGGCTGAGCTCCGGCCGGTTCTCCGGCGCCTCGCGCTGCGCCCTTCTGCTCACGCGCCGCGTATCTGCGCCGCGCGAGCAGGGAGATGCAGCGCGAGGAGCAGCGCGGACCGTGATGGCCGCGCGTGGTGCAACCGCTGGCGTTCCGCAGCCGCTGACCTCTCGACGCCGCTGACCTCCGCAGACGCAGAGACCCCGCCTCATTCACGTGAATCAGGCGGGGTCTCGGCGAAACGAGCAGGTTCCGGCTATTCCTCCTCGTCGGACGAGTCCTCGTCGGACGACTCGGTCGCTTCCTCGTCGTCGGACGGCTCGTCGAGCTCATCGATGTCGACGCCGTCCAGATCACCCGCGTGCAGCAGGTCGGACACGTCGTCATCGGAGTCGAGGTCGTCATCATCCGGGTCAGCGTCGGCGTCGTCCTCGTCGAGATCCTCGTCCGCCTCATCCTCTTCGGAGCCCTCGGCGGCGGCCTGCTCGGCCAGCTCCGCCTGATGCGCACGGTACTCGGCCAGGCGCTCGGCCCACGGCACCCAGTCCGGGGCCAGCAGCGCGCCGTCACCGGGCAGCAGCTCGACCTCGAGCACGGTCGGCTCGGCGTCGTCGACCTGAGCGACGGTCACCGTCCAGTACCAGCCGGGATAGCCGGGCAGACGGTTCTCGAAACGTAGCGAGACGGCGCCGTCCTCCTCGACCGAGTGGCCCGCGGCGGGTCCGACCGTCGCGGGCGCGGTGATCTCGTGCAGCGCGGCGAGCGCCAGTTCACGGGATGCGGTGGCCAGGTCCTCAGGCGTCGAGGTCATCAGCGACCTTGCGGAGCACAGCCGCGATCTTGCGGCCCTGAGCGGAGGAGGGATACCGGCCGTGACGCAGATCGCCGCCGATGCCGTCGAGAAGCTTCACGAGGTCCTCGACGATGATCGCCATGTCGTCGGCCGGCTTGCGCTTGGCCTTCGCCAGGCTCGGCGGGGTGTCCAGGACGCGCACCGACAGCGCCTGCAGACCGCGCTTGCCGTCGGCGACCCCGAACTCCACCCGGGAGCCGGACTTCACGGCCGCCCCCGCGGGCAGGGCAGAGGCGTGCAGGAAGACGTCCTGGCCGTCATCCGTGGAGATGAAGCCGAACCCCTTCTCGTCGTCGTAGAACCTGACCTTGCCGGTGGGCATCGAACAACCTCTTCTGCTGAGAAAACCAAGACGTCGCGCGGGTGCGCGACCACTCAAGCCTACCGGGTGAGCGCGGCCGGGGCCGCGAGCAGGGACTAGTCTGAGAAGGATGAGCGCGCAGCGGAGACGGCCGAACGACGGCACCCCCACCCCTGAGGTGCCCGACCTTCCGGTCCGGACCGTCGACAAGGTCCTCGCGTACACCGCGCTCGGTCTCGCCGGTGCATCCGTGCTCTGCTTCTTCGCGATCATCATCGGCACGGCAACCGGCATGGAGCAGGAGGCGTTCGCCCAAGGGATCTGGCCGTTCGTCGCAGGTCTGCCGCTGTACGGACTGCCGATCGCGTTCGTGATGATCATCGCGCTGCTGATCATGAGCATGGTCCGCAAGGGACGCGCGGCGAAGCGGTCCTAGGACGCCTCGATCATGAGCACCCACGCGCGTCCGCTCGCCGTCAGGCTGGCTGCGGCGAGCGATGACGAGCTCACCGCGCTGTTCCTGGCTCGCGGCGTCAAGACGGACGCGCCGTGGCAGGACTTCTTCGACGCAGCGGAGGCGCTGCTCGAGCCGGCGTCGATCGAGCGCGCGCTGATCGCGCTCCCGCTGGCGGATGCCGCGGCGCTGCAGCGCGCCGCCGACGGACACCCACAACCGGTGCCGCGCCTGACCGCGCTCGCCCTGCAGGACCCGTCCGGCTCCGTCCCGGTCCCCGTCGCCGAGCAGGTCGCGGGGCGCCGGTTGCCCGACGCCGTGGATGTGCAGCCCCCGTCTCCCGCATCCGTGCAGGACTCGGCGCCGGTCGCGGAACGCGCATTCACCACCGCGTCCCGGGTCGCCGACATGCTCCTGGTGGCGCGCGAGGCGCCGCTGGGTCTGCTCGCGACGAGGGCCCTCGCGGCCGGCGAGAAGAAGCGCCTCGCGGAGGCGGGCATCGAGCAGGACGCCGACGAGCTGCGCACGATCGCGGAGGATGCCGGGCTGCTGCGCTCGAGTGCGCGTCGGGTGCAGGTCACGACGGAGTCGGATGCCTGGCTCGGACTGCCCTTCGCCTACCGCTGGTCCCGGCTGGCCGCGGCGTTCCGTCGTGCGCTCCCCGGCGGGCTCCGCGACGGCGACGGGTGGCTGCCGCCGTCCTCCTGGGCGCACGCCTACCCATGGGATCCGACCTGGCCGGACCGTGAGGCCGGGCTGCGACGCAGGGCGCACCTGCTCGGCCTCATGACGGCGGAAGGCACCGAACCGGCCTGGGCGACACCACTGCGTCACGGCGACCCCGTCGACACCGCCTCGCTCGAGCTTCTTGTGCCCGCCGAGGTCGACAAGGTCTTCCTGCAGAACGACCTGACCGCGATCGCTCCTGGTCCCCTCCAGCCGGGTCTCGAGGTGCGGCTGCGAGGCATGGCCGAGCGCGACTCCGCGCAGTCCTCGTCGTACCGGTTCACCGCGGAGTCGATCGACCGCGCCCTGATCGAAGGCGAGACCGAGGCATCCGTACTCGAGTTCCTCACCACGCTCTCGCTCACCGGCCTCCCCCAGCCGCTGTCCTACCTGGTCAGCCAGACCGCACAGCGGCACGGCCTCGTGCGGGTCTGGGCATCGGATGCCGGCACGGTCGTCACCAGCAGCGACCCGCACCTGGTCCAGGCGATCGGCATCGACCGCGGGCTGCGTCCGCTGGGACTCACCGCAGAGGACGGCATGCTCGTCTCGCGCGTCAGCGCCGAGACCGTGTACTGGGCGATGGTGGATGCCCGCTATCCCGCGACCCTCGTCGACGACACGGGCAGTGCGGTCTCGATGCGCCGCACGCCGCCCGTCGAGCAGACGCCTGTCGCCGTCCCGTCCTACGACGAGCTGATCGCGCGGCTGCGCGCGCGGCAGGGACCGGACGCGGATGCCGCCTGGCTGGACCGCGAGCTCGAAGCAGCGGTGCGCGCCAAGGCGCTGCTGATCGTCGACGTCGGGATGCCGGACGGCTCGACCCGAGAGCTCGTCCTGGAGGCCACCGGGCTCGGCGGCGGCCGCCTGCGCGGGCTGGACCGCGGCGCCGACGTGGAGCGGACGCTGCCGGTGCGCAGCATCCGCGCGGTACGCCTCGCCGACCTGCCGACGCCCGGCTGACGACCGGCAGGTAGACTGGACAGCTATGTCTGACGGCCCTCTCATCGTCCAAAGCGACCGCACCGTGCTGTTGGAGGTCGCGCACCCAGACGCCGAGGCCGCCCGGCACGAGCTCGCGATCTTCGCCGAGCTGGAGCGGGCGCCCGAGCACATCCACACCTACCGGATCACCCGGCTGGGTCTGTGGAACGCCCGCGCGGCGGGGCACTCCGCCGAGGACATGATCGAGACGCTCGACCGCTGGTCGCGCTTCCCCGTGCCGCCGTCCGTGGCGGTCGACCTGCGCGAGACCGTGAACCGGTACGGCCGCCTGGTCATCGAGCGCGACGACGAGGGCGCCCTCATCCTGCGCTCCACCGACCCCGCCGTGCTGACGCAGGTGGCGGGCAACAAGCGCATCCAGCCGCTGCTGATCGGCCATCCCTCCCCCGACACGTTCGTCGTGGACGCGTGGGCGCGCGGCCAGATCAAGCAGGAGCTGCTGAAGATCGGCTGGCCTGCGGAGGACCTCGCCGGATACACGCCGGGCACCCCGCACGAGATCGCCCTCGACGAGGACGGCTGGACCATGCGGCCGTACCAGCACGAGGCCGTCGACGCGTTCTCGAAGGACGGCTCGGGCGTGGTCGTGCTGCCCTGTGGCGCAGGCAAGACCATCGTCGGCGCGGGCGCGATGGCCGCGACCAAGACCACGACCCTCATCCTGGTGACCAACACGGTCTCGGCCAGGCAGTGGCGCGACGAGCTGCTCAAGCGCACCTCGCTCACTCCTGAGGAGATCGGCGAGTACTCCGGCCAGGCCAAGGAGGTCAAGCCGGTCACGATCGCGACGTACCAGATCCTCACCGCGAAGCGGAAGGGCCAGTACGCACACCTCGCCCTGCTGGATGCGCTGGACTGGGGGCTCATCGTCTACGACGAGGTGCACCTGCTGCCCGCGCCGGTCTTCAAGCTCACCGCCGATCTGCAGGCCCGCCGCCGCATCGGGCTGACCGCCACGCTGGTGCGCGAGGACGGCCGCGAGGGCGATGTGTTCAGCCTGATCGGCCCGAAGCGGTTCGACGCCCCCTGGAAGCAGATCGAGGCGCGGGGCTTCATCTCCCCCGCAGCCTGCTACGAGGTGCGCGTCGACCTTCCGCCGGGCGACCGGCTGGAGTACGCGGCGGCCACCGACGATGAGCGTTATCGCCTGGCGGCATCCGCTCCGGCGAAGATCCGCGCCGTGAAGGAACTCATCGCGAAGCACCCTGACGAGCAGGTGCTCGTGATCGGCCAGTACCTCGACCAGCTGGACGTGCTGGCCGATGCCCTCGGCGCCCCGCAGATCACGGGTGCGACCCCGGTGGACGAGCGCGAAGTGCTCTACCAGCAGTTCCGCACCGGCGAGATCAAGGTGCTCGTGGTCTCGAAGGTCGCGAACTTCTCGGTCGACCTGCCGGAGGCCTCGGTCGCGATCCAGGTGTCCGGGTCGTTCGGATCCCGCCAGGAGGAGGCCCAGCGCCTCGGCCGCCTGCTGCGTCCCAAGCAGACCGATCACACCGCGAGCTTCTACACGCTGGTCGCGCGCGACACGGTCGACCAGGACTACGCGCAGAACCGTCAGCGGTTCCTCGCGGAGCAGGGCTACAGCTACACGATCATGGACGCCACCGACCTGCAGGCCGCCTAGGCGCGGGGCTCCTCGCCCGGCTTGAGACCGCAGCGCCAACAGGGCGCGGCGAGGTCGTCGAGCAGGGCTCCGCACTCCGGGCACACCTGCGCGAGCCAGCAGGCGGCGTCCCCGCCGTACTCGTCCTCGCCCATGCTCCGGATGCTACCCCTGCGGCGGCACCACCGGCGCGTGCCAGCGCAGGGTACGGGTGCGCGCGATCGAGGTGCGCCGCTGCATCCACTCGAGCACCCCGACCGTGACGGCCAGCACGAGCACCGAGACGAGCAGGTCGAGCGGGCCTCCGCCGGACGAATTCGCGTCGGCGAGACCGAACGAGGCCAGCACGAAGATGCTGACGTT
Source organism: Microbacterium sp. MAH-37 (assembly GCF_009758255.1). Lineage (GTDB taxonomy): Bacteria > Actinomycetota > Actinomycetes > Actinomycetales > Microbacteriaceae > Microbacterium. The sequence goes on along the minus strand of NZ_WSEN01000002.1, from coordinate 350,209 downwards.
GTTGACGACGTGCAGGGCGATGCCGGCCTCGAGGCCGCCGGTGCGCCAGGTCAACCACCCGGCTGCGAGCGCGAACGCGGCGACGCTGAGCAGTCCCCAGACGTCGTAGAGGTGCCCGAAGACGAACAGAGGCAGGGGCAGCAGGATCGCGAACGCCGGATGCTTCAGCCAGGAGCCGATGGTCTGCATGAGGAAGCCACGGAACACGTACTCCTCGGTGGCCGACTGCAGCGGCACCAGCAGGATCACCAGCAGCAGCATCGGCCACGGCTGCGGAGCTGCGCCCGTGACGATGAGATCCTCACCCTGCAGCAGCGCGATCGTCATCGAGATGGCGGTCTGCAGCGCGAAGACCGCCGCGGCGAGGCCGAGGCAGCGCAGCATCCATCCCCAGCGCAGCCGCCCGGTCACCGACGAGAGCAGGCCGAGGCCGCGCCCGGCGATCACGCGCGAGGCGATCAGCAGCGCAGGCAGCAGCAGGATGATCGACAGCATCGCGACCACGAAGGTCGCGGGGTCGGTCATGTCCATGCCTCCGCTGCCGGCGACGCGGGAGATCACCTGCATGACTTCGGGGACGAACGCGGCCGCGAAGGCGAAGGGGACCACCAGCACGATGATCATGCCGATGTACAGCGCCAGCCCGAGAAGTGCGACCAGCAGAGGGCGCCACCAGCGCGGGCGTCTGCCACGTGCCAGGTTCAGGCGATGGTATTCGACGTTCTCCACGATCTCGGGAACCGGCAGGAACCGCGGCGCTGCGGGATCCTGCGGAGCAGGTGGAGGCGGAGGCGGGAACGGCGTCGGCGCGGCGGGCCCGGGAGCGGTGTCGTCCGAGGGAAGCATCCTTCGATCATCGCGGATCCGGCTGGACTCCGCTGACCACCGCCCCGTCGGCCATCGGCGGACGCCAGTCGACGACCGGGATCAGCTCGCGGATCGCCGTGTCGGACGAGAGGCTGCCCACCGTCCGGAGAAACGTGTCTCGCAGCGTCCTGGCGACCGGACTGCGCAGCAGCGCCAGGGCCCCCATCCGGTGGGAGCGCCGCACGACGTCGGCGGTACGGCCGCGTCGTGCGGCGGTGTAGCCGACCAGTCCGTCCGGTCCGTCCAGTGCATGGGCGAGCACGACCGCGTCTTCGATCGCCTGGCAGGCTCCCTGCCCGAGGAACGGAGCCATCGGATGCGCGGCGTCCCCGAGCAGCGCGACCCTGCCACGGTGCAGCGCGGGCAGCGGTGCGGCCAGTTCGGCGATGTCGCCGCGCAGCACGGCGTCGGGCACCGACGACTCGATCAGCTGCCGGATCGGCGCGTGCCAGTCTCCGAAGCGTCGCAGCAGCTCAGCGCGTTCGTCGTCCGCGGCTCGCTGGCCGACCGGGGCGACGGCGGCGGCGTAGAAGTAGGTGCGGTCGTCGGCCAGCGGCACCAGTCCCACCACTCCCGCGCCGCCCCACGTCTCCCCGGTCTGCACGGCCGCGGACGCGGCGACGATGAACCGCCACGCGGTCCATCCGGTCTGCCGCAGACCCGGGTGCTCGGGGAACAGCTCCGCTCGGGCAGCGGAGTGCACCCCGTCCGCGGCCACGATCAGTTCGGCGTCTTCATCGCCCTCCGAGGTCCGGACGACGGCCGCACGCTCTGCGTCACCGGCGTCGACCACGACGGCCGGCGCTCCGGAGTGCAGCGGGACGTCGGCGGCGGCGTCGCGCAGGATGGCCGCGAGACGAGCGCGCTCCAGCACCACCATCGGATCGCCGAACCGTGCCTGCACGGCCGCGGCGCTGGTCCGCGCCAGGTAGCGCCCGTCTGCGCGGCGCAGACCGCCGTCGCCCTGGATCGCTGCGAGGCCCCGCACGGTGTCGCCCACGCCGAACGCGTCCAGCGCCCGCAGCGCGTTCGGCATCATCGCCAGTCCCGAACCCGCGGGACCTGGCCAGGGACCCTTCTCGTACATGTGCACGGCCCAGCCTCGGCGACGCAGCGCGGCCGCCGCCGCGAGCCCGCCCAGCCCTGCCCCGATCACGATCGCGCGACGCTCAGACATGATGCCCTCCACCTTCTCCTGTCCGTTGCGGCGCTACCAGGCCGCAATCGTGGCGATGATGCACACGGCGAGGCACGGGAAGAAGACCAGTGCCGAGAAGAGCGCATGGAATCTGGTGCGCCCGCCGAGGCGGCCGGAGAGTGCCACGCCGATGGCCGGACCGTAGTCCCGCAGCCCGGGGTTCGACTCGCCGAGCACTGCCCTCGACCGGCGCACCATCGTCGCGTCGCCGAACCCGATGAACGCGGCGAGCACTCCGAAACCCGCCCATGCCCATACCGCTTCACCCGTGACGATGAAGACGATCCACACCGCTGCGAAGGCGACCATCGCCGAGGCGTGCGTCAGCACGAGCCCCCGGTTGCATCCCTTCGCGTGCCGCGCCCACGAGACCAGCAGCGACACCCCCACCGCGGCCTGCACGGCCCAGGCTGCGAGCACCATGTATCCCATGCGCACACTGTACTACGTTCATAGTGCCCTGGCTACTATGAACATAGTGTTATGCTCGCCGGATGGCCACGACCCGCGAACGCGCCCTCGAGGCGGCCGTCCTCCTCGTCGGAGAGGAGGGCGTGCGCGCACTCACCCATGGGCGCGTCGACGCAGCCGCCGGCCTGCCGAAGGGGTCCACATCGAACTGGTTCCGCACCCGCGACGCGCTCATCGCCGGCGTCCTGGTGTGGATCGCGGAACGCGAGCGCGCCGACCTCACCGCCGCCATGGACCCCGTGCAGACTCCCGACGAGCTCATCGATGTGCTGACCCGGGTGCTCGAGGACGTCACCGGACGGGAGGCGGCACGCACGCGGGCACGGTACGCGCTGTTCTTCGAGACGGCGAACGCGCCGGGAGCGCGACCCTCGATGCGCGATCAGCGATCGATGTTCGAGAACTGGACCCGCGACCGCCTCGCGCTGCTCGGAGCACGCGATCCCGCACTCGCCGCTCGAGCGCTTCTGGCCACGAGTGCCGGCATCATCGTGAACCGCCTCACCGTCGCGCCCGACGCGCCGATCCGCCCCGCCGTCGAGCTCGTGGTGCGCGCCTCGCTGCCACCGCGGTGACCACGACTTCACCGGGTCATCGCCGCCGATCCGGAGACAATCAGACACCGCACCGGTCGAGTCACCATAATGGGGGCATGACTGATGCGCGCATCCTGGTCGTCGACGACGAGCCGAACATCCGCGACCTGCTCTCCACGGGTCTCAGCTTCGCCGGATTCCAGGTGAAGACCGTCGCCAACGGGGCGGCCACCATCTCCGCGGTCCTCGAAGAGGAGCCGGATCTCATCATCCTCGACGTGATGCTGCCCGACATGAACGGCTTCAGCGTCACCAAGCGCCTGCGCGGTGCCGGTTTCACCGCGCCGATCCTGTTCCTCACGGCGAAGGACGACACGCAGGACAAGATCGAGGGCCTGAACGCCGGCGGCGACGACTACGTCACCAAGCCCTTCAGCCTGGACGAGATCGTGGCGCGCGCACAGGCCATCCTGCGACGCACGATGCAGGCCGACGAGGAGTCGATCATCCGCGCCGGCGAGCTGTCGATGGATCAGGACACGCACGACGTGTTCGTGGGCAAGGAGCCGATCGAGCTCAGCCCCACCGAGTTCAAGCTCCTGAAGTACCTCATGCTCAACCCCAACCGCGTGCTGTCGAAGGCGCAGATCCTCGACCACGTCTGGGAGTACGACTTCAACGGGGACGCCGGGATCGTCGAGAGCTACATCTCGTACCTGCGCCGCAAGATCGACCCGCACACCGAGGAGTCGCTGATCCAGACCAAGCGCGGCTTCGGCTACATGCTCAAGGTCGGCAAGACCGTCTGACGCCCCGGAGAACGTCATGGCGCACAGGTCCGATGCCGTCACCTCGTGGTGGCGGCGCATCAGCCTGCGCGCCAAGGTCACCGGCGTCACCGTCGCGGTGCTCGCGCTCGGTCTGCTCGTCGCCGGCATCGGCACCGTGCCGATCCTGCGCAACGCGATGATCGGCAACATCAACGCACAGCTGCCTGGACTGGTCTCGACCAGTCAGGCGGATCGGTTCTTCGTCGTCACCATCGAACAGGGACAGGCGGTGTTCACGCCGCGCGACGGCGCCGTCGCGCGGGCGGACTACTTCGCCGCCTTCTACGACACCGCGGGGCAGAAGGTCGCAGAGGCCGGCGGTCAGCCCGGCGCCGAGCGCCCGATCTTCCCGGAGACCTACACGCTGGCCGAGGCTCAGTCGAGCGCTGATCAGGTCATTCCGCTGCACGGCGAGGACGGCGGTGCGTTCAGCGCCGCCGCAGCGACCCAGGTCGCGGTCGGCGCGTCGGTGACCTATGTGCAGATCGTCGCGCTGCCGCTGGACGAGGCAGATCGGATCGTCGCGACGTACTTCGGCGTGTACACGACCGTCGCGCTGGTCACCATCCTCATCGCGGCGCTGCTCACCAGAGGGCTGGTCACGCTCACGTTCCGGCGGCTCGGGCAGGTGGAGTCCACCGCCATGTCGATCGCCGCCGGTGACCTCAGCCAGCGCCTCACCGATCTCGAGCCCACCACCGAGGTCGGCCGTCTGAACGCCGCGATCAACACGATGCTCGACCGCGTGGACGGCGCGATCGCGCAGCGCGACCGCACCGTGCAGCACATGCGGCGCTTCATCGGCGACGCCAGCCATGAGCTGCGCACGCCCCTGGTCAGCGTGCGCGGCTACGCCGAGCTGTACCGGATGGGCGCCATCCGCGGTGACGAGGACACCGCGCGTGCGATGGAGCGGATCGAGAAGGAGGCCATCCGCATGGGCGCGATGGTCGAGGACCTGCTCGCCCTCGCACGGCTGGACGAGGACGCGGGACGGTCGCTCGAGGTCGTGCCGCTCGACCTGCGCCCGATCGCCCGCGATGCGGCCCTCGACATGCGGGTGACCGCTCCCGCACGCACGGTGACGGTGGTGGACACCACGCTGGATCAGGCGGTCGAACCCGTCCTGCCGCCGATGCCGCCGACGGCACCGGCGGTGGAGGCGCAGAAGCCGTCGAAGACGAAGGATGCTGCGGCCCGCGCTCCCGGCGCACGCGGGCTGACCGGAGCGGCGCTAGCCCGGCTGCGCCGCCGCCCTCGCAGCGAGGTGGTGCCGCAGATCGACTTCCACGAGACCCTCGACATCCCCGTGCGCACGCCTCCGATCGTGCTCGGCGACGAGAACAAGGTGCGGCAGGTGGTGACCAACCTGCTCGGCAACGCGCGGCGCTTCTCGCCCGAGGACAGCCCGATCGAGATCATCGTCGGCGTCGACAGGCTGCGCGGCATCGGCACGATCGCGATCGCCGATCACGGCGAGGGTGTTCCGCAGCAGATCAGGGAGCAGATCTTCCAGCGGTTCTGGCGCGCCGACACCTCGCGCGCGCGAGAGACCGGCGGCTCCGGGCTCGGCCTCGCGATCGTCTCGTCCATCGTCGAGGCCCTGAACGGTGCGGTGCGCGTCGAGGAGACGCCGGGCGGCGGCGCGACGTTCATCGTCTCCCTGCCGCTGGCGCCGGCCAGTGCGACTCCGGAGCATCTGCTCGAGGAGACGCAACCCATCGAGCCGCTCGATCTCTGAGCGCGACCCCTCCTCCACAATCGGGTTCCCGTGGGGCTTCTCCCGGATGCCGTGGATCCGGCACCTCCGACGTCGCGCTGCGCTCTAGCGTCGGAAGCCCAACGAGAGGAGACCCTCATGTCCGTCTTCACCGTCGACACCGACGCCGTCCAGGCCGCGAACGGCGCGACCCGCGCCACGATCGAGCGGCTGCAGTCCGAGTCGGCCGCACTGATGTCGCAGCTGACACAGCTGCAGTCGTCGTGGACCGGCAGCGCGTCGGCCGCGTTCCAGCAGTGCAGCGAGCAGTGGCGCGGCGCGCAGCTGCACGTCGAGCAGGTGCTGGCATCGATCGGCACCGCGCTCGGCTCTGCCGCGGCGCAGTACGCCGACGCCGACCAGTACTCCGCGAACCTGTTCCGGTGACGAATCGCTGAGCTCGCCGAACGCGCGGAACGCAGAACGCCCCCGGCCGGAGCCGAGGGCGTTCTGTGTGAGGGGTATGGATCAGAAGTCCATGCCGCCCGACGGGTCGGCCGGCATCGCCGGAGCCTTCTCGGGCTTGTCGGCCACGACCGCCTCGGTGGTGAGGAACAGGCCGGCGATCGACGCAGCGTTCTGCAGCGCCGAACGGGTGACCTTGGCCGGGTCGATGATGCCCTGTGCGAACATGTCGCCGTACTCGCCGGTCGCAGCGTTCAGGCCCTGGCCCGCGGGGAGCTCGGAGACCTTGTGCGCGACGACGCCGGCCTCGAGGCCCGCGTTGATGGCGATCTGCTTCAGCGGAGCCTCGATGGCGACGCGGACGATGTTCGCGCCGGTGGCCTCGTCACCCTCGAGCTCGAGGGTGTCGAGCACCTTGGCCGACTGCAGCAGCGCGACACCACCACCGGGGACGATGCCCTCCTCGACAGCTGCCTTCGCGTTGCGGACGGCGTCCTCGATGCGGTGCTTGCGCTCCTTGAGCTCGACCTCGGTGGCCGCACCCGCCTTGATGACGGCCACGCCGCCGGCGAGCTTGGCGAGGCGCTCCTGCAGCTTCTCGCGGTCGTAGTCGCTGTCGGTGTTCTCGATCTCGCGGCGGATCTGTGTCACGCGACCCTCGATCTGCTCCGCGTCACCGGCACCCTCGACGATCGTGGTCTCGTCCTTGGTGACGATGACCTTGCGCGCACGGCCGAGCAGGTCGAGGGTGGTGTTCTCGAGCTTGAGACCGACCTCCTCGGTGATGACCTGGCCGCCGGTCAGGATCGCGATGTCCTGCAGCTGAGCCTTGCGACGGTCGCCGAAGCCCGGGGCCTTGACGGCGACGGACTTGAAGATTCCGCGGATCTTGTTCAGCACCAGGGTCGCGAGAGCTTCGCCCTCGACGTCCTCGGCGATGATGACGAGCTCCTTGCCGTCCTGGATCACCTTGTCGACGACGGGCAGAAGGTCCTTGATGTTGCCGATCTTCTGGTTCGCGATGAGGATGTACGGGTCCTCGAAGACGGCCTCCTGGCGCTCCGGGTCCGTGACGAAGTAGGGGTTCAGGTAGCCCTTGTCGAAGCGCATGCCCTCGGTGAGCTCGAGCTCGGTGCCGAAGGTCTGCGACTCCTCGACGGTGACGACGCCCTCCTTGCCCACCTTGTCGATGGCCTCGGCGATCAGCGCGCCGATCTCGGGGTCAGCAGCGGAGATCGAGGCGGTGGCGGCGATCTGGTCCTTCGACTCGACCTCCTTGGCGGTGGCGAGCAGGTCGGCGGTGATCGCCGCGACGGCCTTCTCGATGCCCTTCTTCAGGCTGATCGGGTCTGCGCCGGCTGCGACGTTGCGCAGGCCCTCGCGGACCAGCGCCTGAGCGAGGACCGTGGCGGTGGTGGTGCCGTCGCCGGCGACGTCGTCGGTCTTCTTGGCGACCTCCTTGACGAGCTCCGCACCGATCTTCTCGTACGGGTCGTCGAGCTCGATCTCCTTGGCGATCGAGACGCCGTCGTTCGTGATCGTGGGGGCGCCCCACTTCTTCTCGAGCACGACGTTGCGGCCGCGCGGGCCGAGGGTCACCTTGACGGCGTCGGCCAGGGTGTTCAGGCCGCGCTCGAGACCGCGACGGGCCTCCTCATCGAAAGCGATGATCTTTGCCATGAGTAGTGTCGTCCCTCCTGGACGTAGACGTTGGGGTTAGCACTCACAACGATCGAGTGCTAACGCCATTCTGGCACTCGACCATGGAGAGTGCAAGCCGCGACGGCACTACTCGGCGGGGGTCTCCGACGTCGACGTGCTGCGGTCCGTTCCGATCACCACGGCGAGTTGCTTGCCGCCGGATTCGTTGTAGTCCTTGTACACGTCGCTCTGCTGCACATCCGCGCCGCCGATCGCGTCGGCCAGACCGATCGCCGCGGCCTCGTCGGCCGGATCGACGTAATACACCGTCGTGGTCGGGAAGTCGGTGCTGGCGGCGTCGCTGCTGGTGATCTGGTCCCCGCTCCAGCCGGCCTTGATCAGCTGGTCGCGCATCGCGTCCTCCAGACTGCCATCAGGGGTGGCGTTGAGGATCAGCACCGCGTAGGACGTGTCCACCACGCCGGTCTCCTCGGGCGCGACGGTCGAGGCAGCCGTGGGCGGCGCGTCGCCACCGAACGAGATGCGCCCCATCGCCAGCAGGGATCCGAAGATGCCGAGGACCACCAGCACGAGCACGGCGGCAGCGGACCACAGCAGCACGACCCATCCGTTCATGCCCGGAACTTCGGCGCGATGCGCTCCGACCCGCCCGGTCGCGTGGGGGACGTCGTCGAATCGATCTTGGCTCGGCTTGGACACCCCTCGATGCTAGGGCATGTCCTCTGTGAATCCCCGTCGCCGCGTCAGCCGACGAAACCGCGCATCCGCGCGACGCGACGGTCGCTGCGGGCGTCGCGGATGCGGCGCAGCCGCCGCACCAGCAGCGGGTCGAACTCCAGCGCCTGCTCGGTCTCGATGAGACGCCCGAGCAGCTGGTAGTAGCGGGCGGGACTCATGCCCAGCTGCGCCCGGATCCTCTCCTCCTTCGCACCGCCGTGCCGCGGCCAGGCGGCCTCGAGGGCGAGGATCGCACGGTCACGATCGGTGAGGTCTCCGAGCATGGCCCCAGGCTACGCGGCATCCGTCGAAGTATCGTCGCGCCACTCCCACCGCGGAGAGGGAGAATGGTTCCATGGGTTACGACGTGGAGAAGACGGACGCGGAATGGCGCGACGAGCTCGGTGACGCCGAGTATGCGGTGCTGCGTGAGGCGGCGACCGAGCGCCCCTGGACCGGCGAGCTGCTCGACGAGAAGCGCGACGGGCTGTATCGGTGCGGCGCCTGCGGCGCCGAGCTGTTCCGGAGCGGCACGAAGTTCGACAGCGGCTGCGGCTGGCCGAGCTTCTACGAGTCGGTCCGCCCGGAGGCCGTGACACTCATCGAGGACCGCACCCTGGGCATGGTGCGCACCGAGGTTCGCTGCGCGACCTGCGGCTCGCATCTGGGTCATGTCTTCCCCGACGGCTTCGGCACGCCGACCGGCGATCGCTACTGCATGAACTCGCTGGCGCTGTCGTTCAGCCCCACCGAGTCGTGAGCGCTCTCGACGCCGTCCGTTCCCGGCAGTCCTGGTCGAAGGTCACCGACGTGGCGCCGACGCACGAGCAGCTGCTGCCGCTCGTCGCGGCGGCGGGCCGGGTGGCCGACCACTCCTCGCTGCGCCCGTGGCGGCTGGTCGAGCTGCGTGGCGAGGACCGTGAACGCCTGGGCGCCGCGATCGCGAAGGCCCAGGGCGACGGCAAGCCGTCCTCGAAGCCGCTGCGCGCGCCGCTGCTGATCGCCGTCGTGGTCAGCCCGCGCAAGAGCGAGAAGGTGCCGTACTGGGAGCAGGAGGCCGTGGCATCCGGTGTCGCGCACACCCTCAGCCTGCTGCTCGACGAGGCGGGCTGGGGCGTCATCTGGCGCACTGGCCACTACACACGCTCGAAGGCCGTCGCAAAGGCGCACGGTCTGAAGAAGAAGGAGCAGCTGCTGGGCTGGCTCTACGTCGGCGGCAAGCCCACAGGCAAGGGCGGCGGACGCCGCAAGGCGATCGACGCCGAGAGCGTGCTCAGCCGGATGCCGAGAGCCTAGCTGCTCACGGCACGGCGCCGCCGGCGCGGCAGCGCGACGACGACCGACGCGACAGCGACGACGACCATCGTGACGAGCTGCCAGGGCGCGGGCCCCGCCGGCAGGGGCCAGATGAGGTCGATCACGATCGATGTGGTCAGCTGGCCCAGGACCGATCCGAGACCCAGCAGCAGCACTCCGGTGTGAGCGACGAGGAACGCCCCGAGCAGGATGTAGGCGAATCCGAGCAGTCCACCGAGATAGAGCCACGGCTCCGAGGGCAGCTGCGCCGGCGGGCCGGTGACCGCGATGCTCACGCAGGAGGCGATCACCAGCACGATCGTCCCCGCGATGAAGCTCGTCATCGTCGCGGTGAGCGGCGAGGCCACCCGCTGGGCCAGACGTCCGTTCGCCGCGGTCTGCCAGGCGATGCCTGCGCCGGCGAGGAAGGGAAGCACAAGGAGCCAGAGCGGTGCGGACGCCAGCACTCCCCCGCCGAGCGAGACACCGACCGCCACGAGTGCCAGCGCCCCGCCGGCCACGCGTCCAGGGGTGATCGCGACGACACCGGCCGGCCCGACGCCGAGACGATCGAGCACCAGGCCGTGCACGGTCTGACCTGCGACGACGCCGACGGTGAAGAGCGACACCCCGAGCACGCCGGCGACCAGGCCCTGAGTCGAGACGGTGAGCGCGCCGCAGGCGCCGCCGAGGAGCATCCAGAACGGGATGCGACGGGTGCGGACCCCGGAGATCAGCCGTCGCACCCCGGCGCGCGCCGACGGCATGGCGGCCACGACCACCACCAGCAGGATCAGTCCGGCGACGAACGAGACGAGCCCGGCGACGATCCCGTCGCCCAATCGCACGCCCAGCACGCCGTTGATGCGCGCCTGCACGGCCGTCATGACGCCGATCGCGACTGCGCCGCCGAGGGCGACGGTGGCGGGAAGACGGCGTTCGGTCACCGACCGACCCTATCGTTCCGTGTCGGTGGCCTGGTCTACGCTGGCCGCATGTGCGCCAGTTACGGTCTCGATCCGCGGTTCACCGATGCCGAGCAGCTCGCCGCGGCGGATGCCGCGATGCTGGAGGGCCTGCGGCACTGGGCCGAGCAGAACGCCGGCGAGACGCTGCGTCCCACCGGGCGGAACCTGCGCAACCTGAACCCGGTCGTGATGCAGGGCGACGACACCGCCGTGCTCGAGCAGGCCTGGTGGGGATTCCTCGTGAACGGCGCCCCGGCACGGTTCCCCTCGATCAACACCCGCTCGGAGCGACTGCAGGAGAAGCCGGGCGCACTGCGCGGCCGGGCGATCGTGCCGAGCACCGGATGGTTCGAGATGCAGAAGCCTCAGCGCGTGTGGCACGAGTTCGGGCTGGGCCGCGGCGTCCTGTTCGGCATGGCGGCGGTCACGCAGCGCGGCAAGGACCCGGACGGGGAATGGCGCACCTGCTACTCGATCGTCATGCGCCCGGCGCCCCCGCAGGTCGCCCATATCCACGACCGCGTGCCGCTGCTGCTGCCGGCGGCCTTCCAGGGTGACTGGCTCACGGCCGACGGTTCACGCGAACTCATCGACGAGGCGCTGATCGCTGCAGCGTCCCTCGACGAGCGCATCGATGCCGCCGAGCGCGCCGATGACAAGGGCGCCGACGGCATGCTGTTCTGAGCAGTTCTCCCACGTTCCTTGCTCCGCGCTCGTCGACGCTGACACACTGGCGCTGTCCGCCGTCAACGAAGACAAAGGAACGAAGAGATGACTGAACAGTCCCCCCGATTCACGCTCACGCGCCGGCATCTGCTCGCTGCGCTGCCGCTCGCCGCCGTGCCGGTCCTGGTGGGGCAGTCCGCCTTCGGCGCAGGCTCCTTCCCCGATCCAGGACCGAACGTGCCGCGGAGTGCACTGCTCACGTACGCGGATGTGGTGTCGGAGCTGGCGAAGATCCAGCGGAACTCGCAGGGCGCCGTCACCGTCCACACGCTCGCCGGACTCGGCATCGAACCCGGTCGCTCCGAGGCCGGAAGAGACCTCTACGTCGCGACGGTGGGAACCGGCCCCACGAAGGTGTGGCTGCAGGGCCGCATCCACGGGAACGAGCCGTACGGACCGGACGTGCTGCTCGCGATCCTGCAGGCGGCCGGGTCCAGCGGGTCCGCGCTGTGGAAGACCGTGCGTGAACAGTTCACCCTGCACGTGATCCCGATGTACAACCCGGACGGCTCGGAGCTGTACATCCGGCACACCGTCCTGCAGGACGGCACCGAGCGGCGCATCGATCTGAACCGCGACTGGTCGCCGACCGGCTTCGCGGCGAAGGAGTCCCTCGCCTGGTACACCTACTGGACCCGGGTCCAGCCGCACGTCGGCCTCGACATCCACCACCAGGGTCTGAAGTACGACGCATCCGACGAGCCGATCACGATGTCGCTGGGCATCTCCCTCGCGCCGAGCGGTCCGACCCTGCCAGGCATCCGCGGCGGTGAGTACGACATCAAGACCCGGCAGCTGCAGGGGCACATCTACACCGAGCTGAAGAAGTACGGCTACGTCAACATCGATCGCTACAGCGTCGGCGGCCCGAGCGAGATCGACATCAAGGGCGGCGTCACGTCGGCCGCCATGCTGGGGCTGGACTACAACGGCCTGAACCCGTCCGGTCACAGCCACCCGATGGTCTTCTTCGAGACCTACGGCGGCTCGATCGGGCAGAAGAGCAGAGGCAAGGCCATCAAGCAGAACGTGCTCGGCGTGGAGGCGCTGCTCGCCGGCCTCGCCGGGGGCGAGATCTGGGACACCGACCCCATGATCTGGCACGGCATCCCGCACGAGGCGTACATCGGCTACTTCACGGACACCGGCCTGGTGCCGGGCTGGCCCGCGCAGGACCCCGTCGTCTGAGCGGCCCGCACAGCAGAAGAGCTCCCCCTGCCGGGGGAGCTCTTCTCGTGCTGAGCCTCCTGCCGGACTCGAACCGGCCACCTGCGGTTTACAAGGCCGCTGCTCTACCAGATGAGCTAAGGAGGCGAACGGTCACCAGCTTAGTGGCGACCGCCGTCCTCACTTCGCCGGCGTCGTGGCGGTGGGCGTCGGAGTCGGGGTCGGCTCGCCGTAGTACGCGTCGCTGGCGACCGTCATCACGAACTGCGAGAACTCGGCCGGGTCATCCATCGCACCGACGTAGGCCTCGCCGTTGACCACGATCATGGGCGCGGCGTTCAGCTTGAGCTTCTTCGAGCCGGGCAGCGGACCCTCGAGCGCGCGCGTCGTGGCGTCCTTCGCCCAGGTCAGGTAGTCGCCGCCCTCGATGCAGGAGCGCACCTGCTCCGCGTTGTCGATCCCCACAGCACCGGCGAGATCGGCCAGCTCGACGTCGGTGCGACCGTCGCTGTCGACCTTCGGCTGGTCGATCAGCAGCTCGTGGTTGTACGCGTAGAAGAAGTCCGGTGCGTAGCTGGCGACACACGCGGATGCCGCCGCGGCGCGCAGCGAGTACTTGGTGCCGTTCGAGCTGGCGGTCAGCAGCGAAACAGGGTGGTAGGTGACGTTGACCGCACCCTCGGTGATCCATCCGGTCAGCTGTCGGGCGTTCGCACGCTCGAACTCACCGGCATCCGGCGAGAGGTAGTCGACGTAGATGTGCACGTCGACAGCACCCTCGATCGGGGTCGGCTCGGGCGTCGGCGTGGCCGAGGCCGTGGTGCCCGCCTCGCTCGGATCCGGGGCCGGCGTGCCGTCCGGCGCAGACTGCGGTGCGCTCACGGCGACCTCGCGCACGGTCACACCGTCGCCGTCCATGCCCGCCGGGCTCAGCGTGGGCTTCGACACCGAGGAGCTGACCGCCCAGGTCACTGCCGTGCCCACCGCACCGACGGCGACGATCGCGACGAGACCGATGATGATCCGTCGCATCGCGCGCGCCCGACGCTGACGGGAATGCACCTGCTGTGCCTTCTCCCGCACCGCCTCGCGTGATGAGGTCGTGGTGGGGACGTTCGGCGTTTCGTCGCTCGACATCGTTCCTCTTGAAAGTCCGGTTGGGGACGGGTCTCCCCCCTGTGGCCGCCCGAAGCGGCCGGCGGCCGCATCAAGCGGCACCGGGTTCGATGTTATCCAGACCTCCTGGGAAGTTACCCAGATGGCCCGGCCTCATGCCATACTGATCGTGGCCCGACGGCGGGCCACGGCGGGTCATTCCGCCGCTTCCATCACAACGGATCGTCCGGCACGTACCTGCCGGTGAAGGAGAAATCAATGGCAACCGTGACCTTTGACGACGCCACTCGCCTCTACCCCGGAGGCACGCGCCCCGCGGTCGACAAGCTGAACATCGAGATCGCCGATGGCGAGTTCCTCGTTCTCGTCGGCCCCTCCGGCTGCGGAAAGTCCACGTCGCTGCGCATGCTCGCCGGCCTCGAAGAGGTCAACGCCGGCCGCATCCTGATCGGCGACCGCGACGTCACCGACGTGCCGCCGAAGGACCGCGACATCGCGATGGTGTTCCAGAACTACGCGCTGTACCCGCACATGACCGTCGCCGAGAACATGGGCTTCGCCCTGAAGATCGCCGGCGTCGGCAAGGAGGAGCGCGCAGCCCGCGTCCTCGAGGCCGCCAAGCTCCTCGACCTCGAGGAGTACCTGACCCGCAAGCCGAAGGCCCTCTCGGGTGGTCAGCGTCAGCGCGTCGCCATGGGCCGCGCGATCGTCCGCCAGCCGCAGGTGTTCCTCATGGACGAGCCGCTGTCGAACCTCGACGCCAAGCTCCGCGTGCAGACCCGTACCCAGATCGCCTCGCTGCAGCGCCGCCTCGGCGTCACCACGGTCTACGTCACCCACGACCAGACCGAGGCCCTCACCATGGGCGACCGCATCGCGGTGCTCAAGGACGGCATCCTGCAGCAGGTCGGCACCCCGCGCGACCTGTACGAGAAGCCGAACAACGTGTTCGTCGCAGGCTTCATCGGCTCGCCGGCCATGAACCTGTTCGCTGCCGACCTCGCCGACGGCGGGGTGCAGTTCGGCACCGAGGTCGTGCCGCTGGACCGCGACGTGACCGGCCGCGCCACCGGCAGCCAGGTGACCGTCGGCGTCCGTCCCGAGGACATCACCGTCGGCCCGGCCGACGGCAAGGGCATCGCCGTCACCGTCGACCTGGTCGAGGAGCTCGGTGCGGACGGCTACCTCTACGGTCACACCGAGATCAACGGCAAGCGCAGCGACATCGTCGCACGCGTCGACGGCCGCAACCACCCGAACGCGGGCGAGAAGGTCACTCTTGCCGCCAACCCGGGGCACGTGCACGCCTTCGACATCGAGTCGGGCGAGCGGCTGAACGACAAGCCGATCGTCTCGGCTTCCTGAGACACCTCACGCAGCGCGGCGCGGGCCGACCTTCTGGGTCGCCCGCGCCGCGTCGTCTTTCCCTCCGAGTCCCGCATCAGCATCCGAGGAGCGCGCATGGCCGACACCGGGCGCCTGTCCAGCACTCTGCGCATCACCGCCAGCTCCGTCGACCCCGGCCTGCTCGCGCTGCCGTGGTCGACTCCGCTGGGCAAGTGGCCGAGCGAGCACATCGTCTCGCTGCCGAAGGGCCTGTCGCGGCACCTTGTGCGTTTCGCCGATCTCTCCGGCCGGGTGGTCGCGGTCAAGGAGACCACGGCCGAGATGGCCCAGCGCGAGTACGACATGCTCGGCAGCCTGGCCCGCCTCGATGTGCCCTGTGTGAGCCGGGTGGCCGTGATCGCCGGCCGACAGGATGCCGACGGCAAGCCGCTTCCCGCGGCGCTGGTGACCTCGCACCTGAAGTTCTCGATGCCGTACCGTGCGCTGTTCACACGCGTGCTGCGACCTGACACCGCCACGCGCCTGGTCGACGCGCTCGCGCTGCTGCTGGTGCGGCTGCACAACGTCGGGTTCTACTGGGGCGACGTGTCCCTGTCGAACACCCTGTTCCGGCGGGATGCCGGGGCGTTCGCCGCGTACCTGGTCGATGCCGAGACCGGCGAGCTGCACGAGGAGGGCCTGACCGACGGCCAGCGCTCCTACGACCTGGACATCGCCCGCACGAACATCGCCGGCGAGATCCTCGACCTCGCAGCCGGCGGCCGGCTCGAGAACGGCGTCGATGCCGTGGCGATCGCCGACGGGATCGTCTCGTCGTACCGCGCGCTGTGGGCCGCGCTGACCGCCGAGGAGTCGTTCTCGGCGAACGAGACCTGGCGCATCACCGAGCGCGTCGAGCAGCTGAACGCCCTCGGGTTCGACATCGACGAGATGTCCATGAAGACCACCGCGGACGGCGCCGTCGTGCACATCCAGCCGAAGGTCGTGGATGCCGGTCACCACCAGCGCAGGCTGATCCGTCTGACCGGTCTCGACGTCGAGGAGAACCAGGCCCGTCGGCTGCTGAACGACCTCGACGAGTTCCGTGCCCGCTCCACCAAGCAGTGGGCGGATGAGGAGATGTACGCGCATGAGTGGCTCACCCGCGTGTTCGAGCCGGTCGTCCGCGCGATCCCCTACGACCTGCGCGCGAAGCTCGAGCCCGCCGAGGTGTTCCACCAGGTGCTCGAGCACCGATGGTACCTGTCCCAGGCTCAGGGGCGCTCGGTGCCGATCGCCGAGGTGCTGACGAGCTACATCAACGACGTGCTCCGGCACCGGCGCGACGAGGCGACGATCATGGGACCGCCCACCGAGACGATGAGCCTGCCCGTGGTCACCGGTGCCGTGGACGTGTCCGACGACACCGGTGAGGTGGACTGGCGGGACCTGGTCTGATCCCGGAGCTCAGTACCCGACGGTGAAACGCTCGCGACGGTGCTTCGGCGCCTCGATCTCGTCGACGATCGCCATGGCGAAGTCCGCGCCGGAGATCGTGGAGCTGCCGTCCTCGGCGCGCACGAGCACGTCGCCGCCGTCGCGGTAGGAACCGGTGCGCTCTCCTTCGGCCCACGGGCCGAACACCTCGGCGGGGTGCACGAAGAACCAGTCGAGTCCGGCGTCCGAGTCCTGCAGCAGGGCGAGCTCGTCGATGCCGACCTGGGCCTCGTGCTTGTACTCCTCCGGGAAGTCCAGATCGAACAGGCGCGGGCCGCCGGGCGAGACCAGGCTGCCACCCGCACCGCCGACCACACCGAGGCGGGTGGGCGTGCCGGACAGCTTCGCCGCGACGCCGTCGAGGGCGCTGACGGCCTTGTCGGCCATGTCACCGCGCGGCGAGATCGCCGAGACCACGGCATCCGCTCCGTCGAAGATGTCGCCGAGACCGTCGATGTCGAGCACGGAGCCCTGCACATAGGTGGCCCCCTCGATCGGGGCATCCGGCGTGCTGCGCGCGATGGCGACCACATCGTGTCCTCGGCTCACCGCCTCGCGGACGATGTGCGCTCCGGCGTATCCGGTTCCTCCGACGACGATGATGCGGGCCATGCGTTTTCCTTTCACACTGCATTCAGACGTATGCAGTGTGAAAGGCGGCACCGCGTCCGGTTATTCCGCGCCGCGCAGCGTCGCCACCTGGTAGAGCGCGACGGACGCCGCGATGCCGGCGTTCAGCGACTCGGTCGCCGCCGAGATCGGGATCGACACGACCTGGTCGCAGGTCTCGGTGACCAGACGCGACAGGCCCTTGCCCTCCGAGCCGACGACGATCACGACCGGGCGGTCGGCGAGCTCGAGCGCGGGCAACGCAACATCTCCCCCGCCGTCGAGGCCGAGCACGAACACACCCTGCTTCTTGAACTCCTTGAGCTGAGTGGTGAGGTTCGACGCCAGAGCGACGGGCAGCCTCGCAGCGGCTCCGGCGCTGGTCTTCCACGCAGCCGAGTTCACGCTCGCCGAGCGGCGCTGCGGCAGGATGATGCCGTGCCCGCCGAACGCGGCGGTGGAGCGGATGATCGCACCGAGGTTGCGCGGATCGGTGATGCCGTCGAGGGCGACGAACAGCGGGGTCTCACCGCGGTCGATGACCTTCTCGAGCAGATCCTGCGGGTGCGCGTACTCGTAAGGCGGGACCTTGAGCGCGACGCCCTGGTGCACGCCGTCGAAGCCGGCCATGCGGTCGAGCTCCTGCCGGGTGACCTCGAGCACCGGGATCTCGCGGTGCCGTGCGATCGCCAGCATCTCCTTGACGCGGTCGTCCATCTCGACGCGCTGGGCGATGTAGAAGGTCGTCGCGGGGATCTTGGTGCGCAGCGCCTCGAGCACCGAGTTGCGCCCGGTGACGGTCTCGGTGTCGTCCGTCGACTTCGCCCGTGCCTGCCGGTTCATGTCGCGGCCCTGGGGCTTCTGGCCGGGGCGGCCCTTACCGCCGGCCGCCGCGTAGCGCTCGGCCGCGGCCTTGCGCTTGCCGGCGACGTGCCATGCCCTGTCCTCGGCCTTCGGCGTCGGCCCACGGCCCTCGAGAGCCTTGCGGCTGTGACCGCCGGTGCCCTTCGAGGCGCCCTTCTTCTTGCTGTTGCCCGCTCCGGGGCGACTCGGCTTAGCCATCGATACTCCAATGTGTTCCGTCCGGAGTGTCCTCCAGAGTGATGCCTGCGGCCGCGATCGCATCGCGTATGCGATCTGCCGAGGCCCAGTCCTTGTCAGCGCGCGCCGCCGCGCGCTGCACGATCATGGTCTGCACGAGGGCGTCCAGAGCGGATGCCTCGGCGCCGCCGCTTCCGGTCCGCCACTCGGGCGAGAGGGGGTTGATGCCCAGCACGGTGGTCATCGCCATCACCTGGCGCAGTGCCGCCTGCGCGGCATCCGCGTCGCCCCCGTCGAGTGCCGCATTGCCGGCGCGCACGGTGTCATGCAGCACCGCCAGCGCCTGCGGCACGCCGAGGTCATCGTCCATCGCCGTGCGGAAGGCCTCCGGAAGGTCCGACGCGAACCAGCCGAAGCCGCCCCCTGCGGCGCGCACCGCGCGCTGCAGGAACGTCCGGATGCGCCCGAGCGCAGCATCCGCCTCCACCCAGGACGAGTCACTGAGATCCAGGCTCGAACGGTAGTGCGCGGCGGCCAGCGCATAGCGCACGACGAGAGGATCGTGCGCCTTCAGCACGTCCGCAGCGAGGGTGAAGTTGCCGAGCGACTTCGACATCTTCTGCCCGTCGACCGTCACCAGGCCGTTGTGCACCCAGTACCGTGCGAAGCCGTCGCCGGCCGCCGTGGACTGGGCCAGCTCGTTCTCGTGGTGCGGGAACCGCAGGTCGAGACCGCCGCCGTGGATGTCGAACTCGGAGCCGAGGTAGCGCCGGGACATCGCGGAGCACTCGATGTGCCACCCTGGCCGCCCCGGTCCCCAGGGCGAATCCCACGTGGCATCCGCCGGCTCACCCGGCTTGGCGCCCTTCCACAGCGCGAAGTCCTGCGGGGCGCGCTTGCCGCGCGGGTCGGCGTCCTCGGCCGCCTCCATCGCGTCGACGGACTGGTGGGTCAGGTCGCCGTAGGCCGGCCAGGATCGCACGTCGAAGTAGACGTCGCCGGACCCGTCCGGCGCCGGGTAGGCGTGGCCGTTCTCGATGAGCCGCTCGATGATCTCGTGCATCTGCGGGATGAAACCGGTCGCGCGGGGCTCGTAGGTCGGCGGCAGGATCCCGACGGCCTCGTACGCCGCGGTGAACTCCTTCTCCATCCGATACGCGAGCGCCCACCAGGGTTCGGCGTCGGTGCCGTTCACGAGGATCTTGTCGTCGATGTCGGTCACGTTGCGCACGAAGGTGACGCGGCCGTGACGGAGGTCGAGCCAGCGGCGCAGGATGTCGAAGCTCAGCGCCGCCCGGACGTGACCGATGTGGGGCCCGGACTGCACGGTCGGCCCGCAGACGTACATCGTCACGTTCTCGGGATCGAGAGGAACGAAGTCGCGCAGCTGCTGGGCGCGGGTGTCGTACAGGCGGAGAGTCACCGCACAAGACTACCGGGCGGCGCCTGACCGATCCCCCTCATTCCGCGGAGCGCGCGACCACCAGCGCCACGGCTGTCACCGCGACGCCCTCGCCGCGACCGGGGAATCCGAGCCCGTCCGTCGTGGTGGCCGCCACAGCGACCGGCGCACCCCCGAGCGCGGAGGAGAGCGCTCGCTCCGCCTCGGCGCGGCGGGCGCTGAACCGCGGGCGATTCCCCTGGAACTGCACCGAGACGTTGCCGATCGCGAAACCTGCTTCGCCGAGCAGCTCGCGGGTGCGCGCCAGAAAGACCTCGGCGTGCGCGCCGGCGTACTCCGGGTGCGCGGCGCCGAAGTGCTCGCCGATGTCGCCGAGCCCGGCAGCCGCGAGCAGTGCGTCGACGATGGCATGCGCGACCGCGTCGCCGTCGGAGTGCCCGGAAAGCGGCTGCTCGCCAGGCCACTCGAGACCGGCGAGCCAGAGGTTTCCCTCGCCACCGAAGGCATGCACATCCGTTCCCACCCCGACTCGGGGCAGCGGCACGCCGGGCTGCGGCCTCGCGGTGCGGACGCGCGACGCCGACAGCAGATGCCTGGCGCGCTCCAGGTCCGCCGGCACCGTGATCTTGAAGGCTCGCTCGGAGCCGGCGATGTGCTGCACCGGATGCCCGGCCGCGGCGAACAGCGCAGCGTCGTCGGTGTACTCGGCACCCGAGGCCAGCGCCACGGCGTACGCCGCCTCGAGCGGCTCGCGTCGGAAGCCCTGTGGCGTCTGCGCGGCCGCGAGGGCGCTGCGATCCACCGCCCCGACGACGTCCGCGGCCTCGACCCGTTTCAGCGTGTCGACCACCGGGAGCGCCGGGATGACGCCCGCGACTGCTCCTCCGTCCCGCACCGCGTGAGCGACCGCATCGATCAGGGCGGGCGGCGTGAGCGCCCTGGCGGCGTCGTGCACGAGCACGGTGCTGACGTCGCCCCAGAGCGCGGCGAGCCCCGCCGCCACGGAGCGCTGGCGGGTGTCGCCGCCCGTGACGACGCGACCCAGGTCGGCGCGGTCACCCGCCGCCGCTCGCATCTCGGCCTCGGCGACGCCCTCGAGTCCGGGCGGTGCGACGACGACGACCTGCATCGGCGCTGCGGCGAACACGCCGTCCAGAGCGAGCCGCAGGATCGTCCGGTCGTCGATGCCGACCAGGGCCTTGGGGGCGTCCGCGCCGAGGCGGGTGCCGGAGCCCGCCGCGACGACGACGATCGCGGTGTCCGGAACGGGAAGCACAGTCACGCTCTCAGGGTATCGCCGCCCCGGAGACGACGAAGGGCCGGATGCGTCAGCATCCGGCCCTTCGGAAGACTCCGTCAGGAGGCGAGCACCTCGTCGAGCAGCTCGCCGGCCTTGTCCTCGTCGATCTTCTCGGCGAGCGCGAGCTCGGAGATGAGGATCTGCCGGGCCTTGGCCAGCATCCGCTTCTCTCCGGCCGACAGGCCGCGGTCCTGATCGCGGCGCCACAGGTCGCGCACGACCTCGCTGACCTTGATGACATCGCCGGAGGCGAGCTTCTCGAGGTTGGCCTTGTAGCGGCGGGACCAGTTGGTCGGCTCCTCGGTGAACGGCGCGCGCAGCACCTCGAACACGTGGTCGAGGCCCTCCTTGCCGATCACATCGCGCACGCCGACGAGGTCGACGTTCTCAGCCGGGACCTCGATGATGAGATCGCCCTGGGTGACGTTGAGCTTCAGATACTTCTTCGTCTCACCCTTGATCACACGGTCCTTGACCTCGATGATCGTCGCGGCCCCGTGGTGCGGGTAGACGACAGTTTCGCCAACCTCAAAAAGCATAAAAACGTGTCCTTTCGGCAACCTCCAGGATACCACAACGGACATGCACTAAGGTTCGCCGCCGCGGGCCTCACGGGCGCGCGCCCACAGGAGACGACGCTCACCCACTAGACTTGTGGCGGCCCACCGTTCGCACCTCTGGAGGATCCGTGAAATCGCGCCCTGCTGCGTCCATCGCCCCGCGCCTTCTGGCGTCGATCGCGCTCGGCGCGGTCGCCCTGCTCGGCACCACCGGATGCACCTTCATCACCGACCAGGCGACCGAGATCCCCTACTCGCCCTCCGACGGCGTCAACGTCAGCAATGACGCAGGCCCGGTCAAGGTGCGCAACGCGATGATCATCGCGACCGAGGACGGCTCCATCGGCAACTTCGTGGCCGGTCTGGTCAACGACACCGCCGAGGACGAGACGATCACCATCTCCCTCGAGGGTCAGGACCCGTTCGAGGTCGAGGTTCCGGCAGGCGAGCGCGTCAGCCTCGGCGCCGACGAGGACCCGCTGCGCATCGACGACCTGGACGTCCAGCCCGGTGCGACCGTCGAGGTGCTCTTCCAGTCCGGCGACTCCTCCGGCCGGACGGCCGACGTGCCCGTGCTCGACGGCACGCTGCCGTACTACTCCGACCTGGTGCCGAGCCCGAAGCCCACGCTCCTGCGCGAGACGCCCGCAGCGACGCCGACTCCCACCGAGACGCCCGCGTCCTGACAACCGCTCGTCGTGCACAAGAGCACGACACCAGAGGCCGGCCCGCGTTCCGCGGCCGGCCTCTTCTCGTACGCGGGCGTCAGCCCTCGAAGCGGTAGCCCAGTCCGCGCACCGTGACGAGCATGACCGGCTCGGAGGGATTCTCCTCGATGCGCGAGCGGATGCGCTTGATGTGCACGTCGAGGGTCTTCGTGTCGCCGAAGTAGTCGCTGCCCCAGACGCGGTCGATCAGCTGTCCGCGGGTGAGCACGCGCCCGGAGTTGCGCATCAGCACCTCGAGCAGCTCGAACTCCTTGAGCGGCATGTTGATCTGTTCGCCGGCCACGGTGACGGTGTGCCTGTCGATGTCGAGGCTCACCCGGCCGCCGTCCAGCACGCGCTCGTCGAGGTCCTCCTCGCCGGGAACGACACGGCGCAGCACGGCACGCATGCGCGCCAGCAGTTCGCGCGACGAGTAGGGCTTGGTGATGTAGTCGTCCGCTCCGAGCTCCAGGCCCACCACGATGTCGATCTCGGAGTCCTTGGCCGTCAGCATGATGATCGGCACGGCCGAGGACTGCCGGATCTGCTTGCAGACCTCCGTGCCGGGCATCCCCGGCAGCATGAGGTCGAGCAGCACGATGTCGGCGCCGCGCTCCCGGAACGCGGTGAGGGCGCCCGGTCCGTCCTCGGCGATCTCGACCTCGTAGCCCTCGCGGCGCAGCAGGTACGCGAGCGGGTCCGCGAGATCGGGTTCGTCCTCGACGAGCAGGATGCGGGTCATGCGTTCTCTCCGTTCCGGGTGCGGGCCGTGTTGTCCTTCTTCGCCCGCTTCTTCTTTTTCCTCTTCTTGTCCGCCGGATCGGCCGACGGCGCCTCGATGCGCGGCAGCCGGACGGTGAAGGTCGATCCGCGCCCCGGGCGCGACCACAGCCGCACCTCCCCGCCGTGGCGCTGAGCGGCGTGCTTGACGATCGACAGGCCGAGACCGGTACCGCCGGTGCGGCGCGAGCGGGCCTCGTCGGCGCGGTAGAAGCGCTCGAAGATGCGCTCGCGGTCGGCCTCGGCGATGCCGATGCCCTGATCCGTGACGGCGATCTCGACGACCTCGCCATCCACACGCACGCCGACGCCGACGCGCGAGCCCTGCGGAGAGTAGGCGATCGCGTTCGCGACGAGGTTCCCTACCGCCTCGATCAGGATCTGCGCGTCGCCGAGCACCCACGCGCCCCGGTCGCCGCCGCGCGCCAGCTCGACGGCGGCGGAGTCCGCCTGCACCGCGTGCGCCTCGAGCGAGGAGGCGATCACCTCGTCGAGCGACACCGGCCGCAGGCCGGACAGTCCGTCGGATGACTGCAGCCGGGACAGGCTCATGATGCGCCCGGTGAGCTGGCCGAGTCTGCCGGCCTCGGCCTGGATCCGGCCCGCGAACTTCCGCACCTGCTCCGGGTCGTCGGCCGCGGACTCGATCGCCTCGGCCAGCAGCGTCACGGCGCCCACCGGGGTCTTCAGCTCATGGCTGGTGTTCGCCACGAAGTCGTTGCGCATCTGATCGAGTCGTTCGCGCTCTGTGACGTCGCGGATGATCAGCAGCGTGAGTCGCGCACCCATCGCGCTCGCGCGCGCCGACACCAGGCGAGGATCCAGTCGCACGCCGCCGCGCGAGATGCGCAGCGTCTCGGTCGCGGTGCCGCCGGACTGCCGCACCGAGCGCACCAGCTGGCGCAGCTCGGCGTTCTCCAGCACGGCGCCGGCCTCGATGCCGAACCTCGTCGCCGCCTGCGAGACCGCCAGCACCAGGCCGGAGGCGTCCAGCACGCAGGCCGCGTCGTCCATGCTGGCGAGCACGTCGATCGTGCCGGCGGGGACGGCCTGCGAGGTCTCCTCCGCGGCCTGCGCCCTGGCGCGATACGCCCAGCCGACCAGCAGCACGAGGCCCGCTCCGATGATCGCGCCGACGGCAAGGGCGAACAGCGCGATATGCGGCGAGGTCATGCCACCAGCGTAGGGCCGTGGCGAGTGCGTCACCTGCCGTTCGCCCGGACTTCCGCGGGTGCACGGCATACTGTTCACATGCCGGGCACCGTCCGTTAACCTTCGGCGGACACAATCGCCCAGGGCGCGCAGCAGGCGTTGCGCGCGCCGCACACCCGGCGACACGAGCCCGGGCCCATGACGAAAGGTTGCGCCGGACAATGCGCGAAGTCTTCCACCAGTCCCTCGAGGATCTGCAGGCCCAGCTGGTCGAGATCGCCGAGATGGTCACCGTGTCGATCGACAAGGCAACCCGTGCCTTCGCCACCAGCGACGTCTCCCTCGCTGAGGAGGTCATCGCCGACGACGCACGGATCGACGAGATGGCGGTGACGCTCGACGAGCGCGCCATCGAGATCCTCGCCCGCCAGCAGCCGGTCGCCCGCGACCTGCGCATCGTCATCACCGCGCTGCGCGTGAGCGCCTCGCTGGAGCGCATGGGCGACATGGCGGAGCACATCGCGCAGCTCGCGCGCCTGCGCTTCCCGGAGCGCGCCATCCCGAAGGGCCTGAAGGGCACCTTCACCCGGATGGGCGAGCTGGATGTCGAGATCGCCCGCACCCTCGCCGAGCTGCTGCGCACCCAGGACCTGCGCCTGGCGGACGCGATCCGCAACGCGGACGACGATGTCGACGAGCTGCACGCCCGCGTGTTCGAGAAGGTGCTCAGCGACAACTGGAAGGGCGAGGCGACCGCCACCGTGGATGCCACGCTCGCGAGCCGCTACCACGAGCGCTTCGCCGACCACGCCGTCGCCGTCGCGAAGAAGGTCGTCTACCTCGCCACCGGCGACTGGGCCGTCGATGAGGAGGACATCGCCCTCGCCGCGGAGGCGCAGGAGCAGGAGGACACCGGTTCGGGCCACGCCTGAGCGGCCGGACATGAGAGGAGGGGCGGATGCTGCAGCATCCGCCCCTCCTCTGCTCGTGCCCTGTGGCTACTTCTTGCCCTGTGCGGCGACCGCGGCGGCGCCGGCCGCGGCGGCCTCGGGGTCGAGGTAGCGACCAGGGGCGACGGGCTTGTTGTTCTCGTCGAGCTCGTAGACCAGCGGGATGCCGGTGGGGATGTTCAGCTCGGCGATGTCGTCGTCGCCGATGCCCTCGAGGTGCTTCACCAGGCCGCGCAGCGAGTTGCCGTGCGCGGTCACCAGGACGGTCTTCCCGGCATTCAGGTCGGGGACGATCGCGGACTCCCAGTACGGCAGCAGGCGGTCGATGACGAGCTTGAGCGACTCGGTCCGCGGGACCTCGCCGTCGATGCCGGCGTAGCGCGGGTCATCGACCTGGCTGAACTCGCTGTCGTCGTCGAGCAGGGGCGGCGGCACGTCGAAGGAGCGGCGCCACAGCTGGAACTGCTCCGGGCCGAACTCGGCCAGCGTCTGCGCCTTGTCCTTGCCCTGCAGCGCACCGTAGTGGCGCTCGTTCAGGCGCCAGGATCGGGTCACCGGGATCCACAGCCGGTCAGCGGTGTCCAGCGCGATGTTCGCGGTCTGGATCGCGCGGCTCAGCAGCGACGTGTGCAGCACGTCGGGCAGCAGACCCGACTCGGCCAGCAGCTCGCCGCCGCGGCGCGCCTCGGCCTTGCCCTGCTCGGTGAGGCGGACGTCGACCCAGCCGGTGAAGAGGTTGAGCTGGTTCCATTCGCTCTGGCCGTGGCGGAGCAGGATGAGGGTGCGGGTCATGATGGTCAGTTTATCGTGGGGGCTTCGTGGGTTACGGGACGTATGCTCCCGGAGGCGGGCTCCGTGACGTTCCCTGCGCTCGCAGAGCGGGTTCCTTCCCGCTTCGCGGGCCCCTCCCGATGCTCGCTCCGGGAACGTCACTGCGCCCTCGTGCTTCCGGAGGAGCGCGCCCTCATGGGGGTGAGGTATGCGAGGGTGGAGGCGCCTGGGGATCTGTGGGCTTTGGGAGAATGGGGGCATGGCGGGAGTGATCGGGCAGCCCACGCGGGGGACGACGGGGACGAACCGGCTGCGGCGGAACGATCGGGCCATCGCAGCATCGGACGCGTTCCGGAAAGCGGCGGACCCGCTGGTGATCGACCTGGGTTTCGGAGCGAGCGGCGTGACCGCGTTCGAGCTCGCCCGACGGCTGCGCAAGGTTCGGCCGGACCTCTCGGTGATCGGGCTCGAACTCGACCCGGAGCGCGTCGCGACGGCATCCGCACAGCTCGAGGAGGTGCGGACGGGGGCGACCTCGTTCCCCGCGGATCTGCCGGTGTCGTTCGCACGCGGCGGGTTCGAGGTTCCGCTGCCGGATGGGCATCGCCCCGCAGTGATCCGCGCCATGAACGTGCTGCGGCAGTACGACGAGGCCCAGGTGCCCGATGCCTGGGGGCGGATGACGTCGCGGCTCGCGCACGGCGGCCTGCTGTTCGAGGGCACCTGCGACGAGATCGGCCGCATCGCCTCGTGGGTCGAGGTCGACGAGCACGGCATCCCGCAGCGCTTCACGATCTCGCTGAAGCTGTCCGAGCTCGAGCATCCGTCCGTCGTCGCGGAGCGACTGCCGAAGGCACTCATCCACCGCAACATCCGCGGCGAGCGCGTGCACGACCTGCTCGTCGCGCTGGATCGGGAGTGGGACCGTGCCGCTCCGCTGTCGGCCTTCGGCGCCGCGCAGCGCTTCATCGCCGTGGCCACGGCGCTGCGCGATCAAGACGTCCCGGTGCTCGGCGATCGGCGCCGCTGGCGCCTGGGCGAGCTGACGGTGCCCTGGCGCACCGTCGCCCCCTCCTACGAGCTCTGACCGCACCCTCCCCTCAGCCGGCGCACCTCCTGTTCCGGTCTCACTCGTTGCGAGTGTTCGGGTGCGGACACCCGCACCGAGTGAGACCGGAATGGTGGAAGCACTCGTTCCGTTGAGGGCGCAATGTCGGGACCAGCGCTGTTCGCCGAGCGTCCCAGTCCTGTCAGGCGTTGCGGGGGTCCTGGCCGGCCGGGCGGCGGGACAGGCGGGTGAGCCGAGGGACCTCGGCTGTGGCACCCGCATCCGCCGGGACGATGACCTGCTGAGCCGCCGCGATGTCGACACCGTCGGCACGCACCACCAGGTCGCCGACCGGCGCGCGACGCGACAGGATCGCCAGCGCGATCGGACCGTCCTCGTGATGCCTGGCGGACGAGGTCACATGCCCGACCTCGGCGTCGCCGGCGAACACCGGCGCACCGGGTTCGGGCAGCACCGCGTCGCTGCCGTCGAGCTGCAGCAGCGCCAGCCGACGGGGCGGATGCCCCAGGTTGTGCACCTTGGCGACGGTCTCCTGCCCGCGGTAGCAGCCCTTGTTCAGGTGCACCGCGCTGCGGATCCAGTCTGCCTCGTGCGGGATCGACTTCTCGTCGACCTCGAATGTCCAGCGCGGTCGCCAGGCCGCGATGCGCAGCGCCTCCGCGGCGAGCGCACCGGAGACTTCTCCCGCGGCGAGCGCCGACGGATCAGTGACGATCGCGACTCGCCAGGCCAGTTCCGCACCGGGATGCTCCGCCACCTGCGAGTACTGGAACCCGCCAGGCTGCACGTGCTGCCACGGATCGGCCCACACCAGGGGCACGCCGTTCGGGGCATCCGCCGTGACGGACTCTGCAGCCGATCCTCCGTCGACGAAGCCGATCAGCGAGAACTCGGGGCGCAGCGTGACCACGGCGCGCGAGCGGAACACCATCCGCTGCAGCCACGTCGCCAGCCCCTCCGCGTCGCCGGCGTCGGCGATCAGCCACACCGACGAGCCGTCTTCCAGGACAGCGGCGTCGTGCTCGATGCGCCCCTGCGGGTCGAGCACGAAGAGCTCGGTGCTGTCGCCAGGACGCAGCCCGGTGAGGGCCTGCGAGGTGATCGAGTCCAGCCAGGTCAGCCGGTCCTCCCCCGCCACCTCGATGACGGTGCGGTCGCCGAGCGGCACGACGGCGGAGCCGGATGCCAGGCGGCGCTGTTCGCCGATCGGGTCGCCGAAGTGCGCGATCGTGTCTCCGTCGCGCACGGCACCCGGCAGGGCCGCGAAAGCGTCGAGCGTCATACCTTCGCCAATCTCGCGGAGGCGTGCGATGCGAGCGGCGAGCCGAACGCCGCGATGTCCCACGCCCAGAGCAGGTGGCCGTCGACCAGGCCGTACATGCGGGATGCCGCGTTGTAGGGCTTCGCTCCTGCTGTGCGCACCACCGCGTCGGTGGCGATGTCGATGCGCGGGCCGTCGATGCGGCCGAGGTAGAGCTCGAGGGTGCCGTCGGAGTGCGCGAGCGACACCTCGAGCGGGAAGCCCTGGTCGGTGCGCAGCTGCTCCACGTCGGCGGCGGTGCGCGAGGTCGCTTCCGCGGTCGGCGGCAGCAGTGCCGGGCCGGGATCGGCCTCGCCGTGCGTGCGGCCGAGACGCCAGAATCCGGTCTCGGCGAGCAGCGGGACGGGCACGTCGCCACCGAGGAACGACGCGGTCGCGGCGTAGTTCAGGAACGGGCCGCCGTCATGGCTGAAACTCACGCGGTGCGAGAACTCACCCTGCAGGTGCTGATCGCCCGCGGTGTAGTCGATGACACCCGTGCCCTCCCACACGCCGAGCAGCCACGACAGCGGCACCAGGTCGGCGGGGAGATCTGTGGGCAGATCGAACACGATCCGGTCAGCGCTGACCGCGGAACAGGTTGACCAGAACCACGACCGAGACGAAGGCGATCGCAAGGCTCGCGAGGCCCAGCAGACCGAGGAAGAAGAATTCGAGCGCGACGACGTCCATGACACTCACTCTATCTGCTCGCGCGACGCACGTCCGCTATACGGCGGGCACGAGTGCGGCCAGACCGAACCCGACCGAGATCAGGCCCATGATCAGCAGCGCGCCGATCACGCTGGCCGAGACCCGCACGATGAAGCCCTCGACCCTGCCGAACCACAGCTGCACGGCGAAGGAGAGCAGCACCACGACGCCGAAGGCCACCAGCATCCAGGGCACGCGATCGTCCTCGGGGAGCACGACGCCCAGCACGATAGAGGCGACGACGGAGATGCCCCACACGATGTACACGCCGACGTATGCGTTACGCGGCGCGAGCGCAGGTTCGGTCATGTGTCCCATCCTCTCACCTCAGACTGAATAGCATGGGCAGGTGGCCCGGTTGCTGGTATTCACCTCGGATGCGGATGCGGATGCCGTGCTGCCCGCACTGGAGTTCCTCACGCACGCCGTGCGCCCGCATCCCGCGGATGCCGGGCACCTGCTGTCCGCCCCTGAGGCCGATCTGCTGCTGGTCGACGGGCGCACCGATCTCTCCGCGGCGAAGGCTCTCTGCCGGCTGCTGCGCACGACCGGCGAGCGCACCCCGGTGCTGCTCGTGGTGACCGAGGGCGGGATGTCGGCGGTCGCCGCCGATTGGGGGTTCGACGACCTGCTGCTGACCTCCGCGGGGCCCGCCGAGGTCGACGCCCGCATCCGGCTCGTGCTGGCCCGCGCCGCCGAGTCCGCAGAGCCGGTCCGTGTGCAGGCATCCGGGATCACGATCGACGAGCAGTCCTACTCGGCGAAGCTGCACGGCAAGCCCCTGGACCTCACTTACAAGGAGTTCCAGCTGCTGCACTTCCTCGCCACCCACCCGTCGAGGGTGTTCACGCGCGAGCAGCTGCTCAGCGAGGTGTGGGGCTACGACTACTTCGGCGGAACCCGCACCGTCGACGTGCACGTGCGCCGCCTGCGTGCCAAGCTCGGCGACGCCGAGCAGGCCATCGGCACGGTCCGCAACGTCGGCTACCGCTTCAACCTGTACGACGAGGATGCCACGGACGAGTGACCGTCATCGGTTAACCGCCGCGTCATCGGTCGGTGCAAGGATGTACCCATGATCGATCCCCTACTGGCAGACTCCGGGCTCGGCGACGCCGAGGACGACGACTTCGACGCCATCGAGGAACCCGACTCACTGCTGCCCGACCACCGGTACCTCGACCGCGAACTGAGCTGGCTGGCGTTCAATCAGCGCGTGCTGGAGCTCGCCGAGGACCCGACCCTTCCCGAGCTGGAGCGCGCGAACTTCCTCGCGATCTTCGCCAGCAACCTCGACGAGTTCTTCATGGTTCGCGTCGCCGGGCTCAAGCGCCGCATCCTGACCGGCCTCGCCGTGCCGACCAACGTCGGTCGCGCCCCCACCGACGTGCTCGCCGACATCTCCGCCGAGGCGCACGCGCTGCAGCTGCGGCACGCCGACGTCTGGACCTCCCAGGTCAGGCCGGCGCTGTCCGACTCCGGCATCGAGATCACGGAGTGGGACGACCTCACCGACGCCGAACGCGACGCGCTGGGCGAGTACTTCCAGGCCCAGGTGTTCCCGGTGCTGATGCCGCTCGCAGTCGATCCGGCCCATCCGTTCCCCTACATCTCCGGGCTCTCGCTGAACCTCGCGATCCGCATCCGCAATGCCCGTACCGGCCGTCAGGAGTTCGCCCGTCTGAAGGTGCCGCCGATGCTGCCCCGCTTCGTCGCCGTCCCCGGCGGCGGCGAGATCCTGCGTTTCATCCGCCTCGAGGAGCTGATCGCCAACCACCTCGGCGACCTGTTCCCCGGCATGGAGGTGCTCGACCACCATGCCTTCCGGCTGACCCGCAACGAAGACGTCGAGGTCGAGGAGGACGAGTCCGAGAACCTCATCCAGGCGCTCGAGGCCGAGCTGCTCAAGCGGCGGTTCGGACCTCCGATCCGCCTGGAGATCACCGACGACATGGATGACGTGACGCTCGAGCTGCTGCTGAAGGAGCTCGACATCACCGATCAGGAGGTCTACCGGCTCCCCGGACCGCTCGACCTGCGCGGCCTGTTCGACCTGTCCCGCATCGACCGGCCTGATCTGCGCTACGCGCCGCACGTGCCCACCACCGCGGTGGCGTTCCAGCCCGGTGACAGCAACGAGCGCCCCGACGTGTTCAAGGCGATCGGCAAGGCCGACGTGCTCGTGCATCACCCCTACGAGTCGTTCGCGACCAGCGTGCAGGCGTTCCTGGAGCAGGCCGCCCGCGACCCGCACGTGCTCGCGATCAAGCAGACGCTGTACCGCACCTCGGGCGACAGCCCCATCGTGCAGGCTCTCATCGACGCCGCGGAGGCGGGCAAGCAGGTGCTGGCCCTGGTCGAGGTGAAGGCACGTTTCGACGAGGCGAACAACATCGTCTGGGCGCGCAAGCTCGAGAAGGCCGGCGTGCACGTCGTGTACGGCCTTGTCGGGCTGAAGACGCACTGCAAGCTGGCCCTCGTGATCCGCGAGGAGGACGGCGTGCTGCGCCACTACTCCCACGTCGGCACCGGCAACTACAACCCCAAGACCAGCCGCATCTACGAGGACTTCGGCCTCTTCACCGCGGACCCGCAGGTCGGCCGCGATCTCACCCGCCTCTTCAACGAGCTGAGCGGCTACGCGATCGAGAAGAAGTTCAAGCGTCTGCTCGTCGCCCCGCTGCACCTGCGCCGAGGACTGCTGCGGCTGATCGACAAGGAGCGCGCGAACGCCGAGAAGGGCAAGCCCGCCCACATCCGCATCAAGGTCAACTCGATGGTCGACGAGCAGATCATCGACGCGCTCTACCGCGCCAGCCAGGCCGGCGTGCAGGTGGACGTCTGGGTGCGCGGTATCTGCAGCCTGCGCGTGGACCTGCCGGGGGTCAGCGACAACATCACCGTGCGCAGCATCCTGGGCCGCTACCTGGAGCACTCGCGGATCTTCGCGTTCGACAACGACGGCGACCCGCAGGTGTTCATCGGCAGTGCCGACATGATGCACCGCAACCTGGACCGCAGGGTCGAGGCGCTGGTGCGGGTCACCGACGAGGCGCACGTGCAGGAGCTCACGACGCTGTTCGACCGCGCGATGGACGACGGCACGAACTCGTGGCATCTCGAGGCCGGCGGCGTGTGGACACGCCACACCGAGGATTCCGACGGCAATCCGCTCACCGACCTGCAGGATGAGACCATGGTCCAGGTCCAGCGACGTCGGCGCAAGCGCGCGGTGCGATGATCCCCACGACGATCGCGCTGGCGTCTGACAAGGCCGTCTACGCGGCCGGATGCGTGGTGTGGCGGCTCGTCGACGGCAAGCTGCGCATCCTGCTCATCCACCGCACCAAGTATCAGGACGTCACCCTGCCCAAGGGCAAGGTCGATCCGGGCGAGACGCTCGCCGAGACCGCGGTGCGGGAGGTGCACGAGGAGACCGGCATCCGGGTGCTGCTCGGCGCACCCGTCGGCGTGAGTCGCTACTTCCTCAAGCCGAAGCGGCAGAAGGTCGTGCACTACTGGGCCGCGGAGGCCACCGACGACGCGATCCGGGCATCCACCTTCGTACCGAACCACGAGATCGCCGCGATCGAGTGGGTGAGCCTGAAGAAGGCGCGCGCCCATCTCAGCTATCCGGTCGACACCGAGATCCTCGACAACTTCGCGGGCCTGGTCGAAGACGGCGTGCTGCAGACGTTCCCCCTCATCGCCCTGCGGCACGGCAAGGCCGTCGCGCGTGCAGACTGGGACGGACCCGACGTCGAGCGCCCCCTCACGGGGCGGGGCGAGGCGCAGGCCAAGGCGATCGTCGGACCACTGCGGGCGTTCGGCGTGAGCAAGATCGTCACCAGCGACGCGGTGCGCTGCATGCGCACCGTGAAGCCCCTCGCCAAGGCGCTCGGCATCAAGCCGAAGAGGACAGATCGCATCGGGCAGGATGCCTGGGAGGCGGGCACCGCGGATCTGCGCGGAGTCATCGGCAAGCGCGTGCGGCTGCGCGAGGCCGCCGTGATCTGCAGCCACGGCCCGGTTCTGCCCGACATCCTGTCCGAGATCGCCCTCGCCACCGGGACCATGCGCGGCTCCTACGTCGCCAGCGCGAGCGCCCTCGAGCCGGGCGCGTTCTCGGTGGTCCACCTCTCGGCCACCAACCCCGGTTCCGGGATCATCTCGATCGAGACGCACGACCCTCAGGTCTGATTTCCCGCGGGTCGTCTTCTCGGCGCCGCCATCCGTTCACCTTCCGTTCACCCGCACGGGACAGTCTCGTTAACCGTCGCTCCTAACGTCACTGTGTGCCCTGCACCGGGCCCGAAACCCACCCACGATCGAACGGATCCACAGTGAAGATCTCCCGCATCGCCCGTATCGGCGCCGTCGGCGCCATCGCCGCTCTCGCCCTTTCCGGCTGCGCCGCGAACGAGGGCGCCGCGCCCGCGTCGTCCGACGCCCCCTCCGAGTCCGCGCTGAGCGGCAACCTGGTCGGCGGCGGCGCGACCTCGCAGGAAGTCGCCATCTCGGCCTGGACCAAGTCGTTCCAGACCTCCAACCCCGACGTGACCGTCGACTACGACCCGCAGGGCTCCGGCACCGGCCGCGAGTCCTTCGCCGCAGGCGCGTACACGTTCGCCGGCTCCGACCGCGCCTTCAAGAGCGACGAGCTGTCTTCGATGGAGTTCAAGGGCTGCGCCGCCGACTCGCCGATCATCGAGGTCCCGGCCTACATCTCGCCGATCGCCGTGATCTTCAACGTCGAGGGCGTCGACAAGCTCGACCTCGACCCGCAGACGCTCGCGGGCATCTTCGCCGGCACCATCACGAAGTGGAACGACCCGGCGATCGCCGCGACCAACCCGGACGCGACGCTGCCCGACCTGGCCATCAACCCCGTGCACCGCGCCGACAAGTCCGGCACCACGGGCAACTTCACCGACTACCTCGGCGCCGCAGCTCCGGATGCCTGGACCTACGGCTCCGTGGAGGAGTGGCCGATCGAGGCCGGCGAGGCAGCCCAGGGCACCTCGGGCGTCGTCCAGGCCGTCGAGGGCGGCCAGGGCACCATCGGCTACGCCGACGCCTCGCGCGCCGGTGAGCTCGGCACCGTCTCGGTGAAGGTCGGCGACGAGTTCGTCGGCTACTCGCCGGAGGCCGCCGCGGCCATCGTCGACCACTCGCCGCTGGAGGAGGGTCGCGCGGACGGCGACCTCGCGATCAAGCTCGACCGCACCAGCACCGAGGAGGGCGTCTACCCGATCGTCCTGGTCAGCTACCTGATCGGCTGCGAGGAGTACGCAGACGCCGCGCAGGCCGCGCTGGTGAAGGGCTTCTTCAACGTCGCGATCAGCGCCGACGGCCAGAAGGCCGCCGCCGAGGCATCCGGCAGCGCCCCCATCTCCGACGACCTGCGCACCAAGGCTCAGGCCGCGGTCGACCTGATCGTCACCAAGTGATCCATCGCGGCGGCCCGGCAGCGCACCTGCGCTGCCGGGCCGCCGCAGGCACGCAGACCACCCGACACCACACGAGGAGCCCTCGATGACCACCACCGCGAAGGCCGCCGCACCGGCGGCGACCGCGAAGCAGCGGCCAGGGGACCGCTGGTTCTCCGGGGCAGCGCTGTTCGCCGGGTCGATGATCCTCGTCACCCTGGCAGCCGTCGCGGTCTTCCTCGTCGTGCAGTCCATCCCCGGCCTGATCGCGACGCCCGAGGACGCCACGATCCTCAAGACCGACTTCTGGGGCTACGTCGCGCCGCTCGCGTTCGGAACCATCTGGGCCGCGGCCCTCGCGCTGCTGTTCGCGGTGCCGCTGTCGATCGCCGTCGCCCTGTTCATCTCGCACTACGCACCGCGCCGGCTCGCGCAGGGGCTCGGCTACATCGTCGACCTGCTCGCCGCGGTGCCCTCCGTCGTCTTCGGCATCTGGGGCATCGCCGTGCTCGCCCCCGCCGCTCTGCCCGTCTACACCTGGCTGAACCAGAACATGGGCTGGATCCCGCTCTTCGACGGGAACCCCTCCGGGCGCAGCATCCTCACCGCCGCGATCGTGCTGGCGGTCATGGTGCTGCCGATCATGACCGCGATCTGCCGCGAGATCTTCCTGCAGACCCCGCCGCTGCACGAGGAGGCCGCCCTCGCCCTCGGCGCGACGCGCTGGGAGATGATCCGCATGGCGGTGCTCCCCTTCGCCCGCGGCGGCATCGTCTCGGCCGCGATGCTGGGACTGGGCCGCGCACTCGGCGAGACCATGGCCGTCGCCATGGTGCTGTCCGCCTCCGGCGGCATCACCTGGCGTCTGCTCACCGCCCAGAACCCCAACACCATCCCCGCGAACATCGCGCAGACCTTCCCCGAGGCGTACGGCGTCAGTGTCAACGTGCTGATCGCGACCGGCCTCATCCTCTTCGTGGTCACGTTCCTGGTGAACGCCGCCGCCCGCTGGATCGTGAACCGCCGCAAGGAATTCTCGGGAGCCAACTGACATGACCCTCACCGCCACTCCCCCGGTCGCTCCGGCACCGGCCGCCATGCGCATCACGAACGGACACCTGCCGTCGTGGGCGCCGTGGGCCATCCTCGGCCTCGCGCTCGTCGTCTCCGGCGCCGTCTTCGGTGTGGTCGCCGTCAGCGGCGACGGCTTCAACATCGCCGGATGGCTGATCGTCGCCGCGCTGCTGTACATCGTCCTCATCGCCGTGATCTCGACGGTCGTCGAGGGACGCCGCAAGGCGACCGACCGCGTCGTCACCGGCCTCGTGAGCGGGGCCTTCCTGCTCGCGATGGTGCCGCTGGTCTCGGTGGCGATCACCGTGGTCGAGAACGGCGTCAAAGGCCTGTCCGCCGAGTTCTTCACCAACTCGATGCGCAACGTGGTCGGTGAGGGCGGCGGCGCGCTGCACGCCATCATGGGCACCGTCGAGATCACACTGGCGGCAGCCGTCATCTCGATCCCGATCGGCCTGCTCACCGCGATCTATCTCGTCGAGTACGGGCGCGGCCGCCTCGCGCGCGGCATCACCTTCCTCGTGGACGTGATGACCGGCATCCCCTCGATCGTCGCCGGTCTGTTCATCTACGCCCTGTTCGCACTGATCATGGGTCCCGGCATCCGCCTCGGGATCATGGGCGCGCTGTCGCTGGCCGTGCTGATGATCCCGGTCGTGGTGCGCTCCAGCGAGGAGATGCTGCGGCTGGTGCCGAACGAGCTGCGCGAGGCGTCCTACGCGCTGGGCGTGCCGAAGTGGCTGACCATCCTCAAGGTCGTGCTGCCGACCTCGATCGCCGGCATCGTGACGGGTGTCATGCTCGCCATCGCCCGCGTCATCGGCGAGACCGCACCGCTGCTGATCACCGCCGGGTTCACCGCGTCGATGAACTACAACCTGTTCGACGGCCGGATGATGACCCTGCCGGTGTTCGTCTACACGCAGTACATGAACCAAGGCATCCCGCCCGAGGCGTACGTGAACAGGGCCTGGGCCGCCGCGCTCGTCCTGATCCTCATCGTCATGGCGCTGAACCTCATCGCCCGCCTCATCGCCAAGTTCTTCGCCCCGGCCAAGGGCCGCTGAGCGCACCTTCTCAGACAAGGAACCCGATATGTCCAAGAGCATCGAAGTCAACGACCTCAACGTCTACTACGGCGACTTCCTCGCCGTCGAGGGCGTCTCCCTCGACATCCAGCCGCGCAGTGTCACCGCCTTCATCGGCCCGTCCGGCTGCGGCAAGTCGACCTTCCTGCGCACCCTCAACCGCATGCACGAGGTCATCCCTGGCGCCCGCGTCGAGGGCGAGGTGCTGCTCGACGGCCGCGATCTGTACGCTCCCGGCGTCGACCCCGTGCTCGTCCGCCGTCAGGTGGGCATGGTGTTCCAGCGCCCGAACCCGTTCCCGACGATGTCGATCAAGGAGAACGTCCTCGCGGGCGTGAAGCTCAACAACAAGCGGATGTCGCGGTCGGACGAGGACGCCCTGGTCGAGCGCTCGCTGGTCGGCGCGAACCTGTGGAACGAGGTGAAGGACCGCCTCGACAAGCCCGGTTCCGGCCTCTCCGGCGGCCAGCAGCAGCGTCTGTGCATCGCACGCGCTATCGCGGTCTCGCCCGAGGTGATCCTGATGGACGAGCCGTGCTCGGCCCTGGACCCGATCTCGACCTACGCGATCGAGGAGCTCATCGGCGAGCTGAAGAACGAGTACACGGTCGTGATCGTGACGCACAACATGCAGCAGGCATCCCGCGTCTCCGACCGTACGGCGTTCTTCAACATCGCCGGCACGGGCAAGCCCGGCAAGCTCATCGAGTACGACGACACCGCGACGATCTTCACCACTCCGTCGGTGCAGGCCACCGAGGACTACGTGTCGGGGCGTTTCGGGTAAGCAGGGGTCGCCCGCGGGTCGGCCGCGTCGGCCGCGTCGGAAGTCACGGACCGTCTGCCCGCGACACGGCGTGTTCCGCGACCCGAGCCTTCGGCACGCCCCGCGGCGGCCGGATCGTCTCTGATCTCCATACGAGTTCCACCCCGGTCCCGACGCTCGCTACCGCGCTGATCGACCCGTGGCGTAGGAGA
Organism: Microbacterium sp. MAH-37; assembly: GCF_009758255.1. Classification (GTDB taxonomy): domain Bacteria; phylum Actinomycetota; class Actinomycetes; order Actinomycetales; family Microbacteriaceae; genus Microbacterium. The sequence goes on along the minus strand of NZ_WSEN01000002.1, from coordinate 312,744 downwards.
TCACAGACGGTTCGCCCGCGACACGGCGTGTTCTGCAACCCACGACCATCGACACGCCGTGCGACGACCGGATGACCAATGGGTCCCCGCATCCGAGTTCCCCTCCTCATCTCCAGGCACCCCGTCGGTTGTCCTCATTCGTGGGGTATGCGGGCATCCGTCGTGCCCGGCGACACCGACGATGTCGGAATGTCCGTCGTGTCCGTCCTCACCGCCTTCGGCCGGATCGCCCGCACCTCCGAGCTCAAGGCTCGGGGTGTCACCGAGCGTGAGCTGACCTGGTCGGTGCGCTCCGGCGAGGTCACCCGCATCCGACAAGGCCTGTACGCCCTACCCGGCGTCGATCCGATCATGATGCACGCGGCCGAGCACGGTGGTGCGCCCGGATGCACGGATGCCGCGCGGCTGCACGGGCTGTGGGTCCTCGCGGACGGCGAGCGCCACATCTGGCTCGGCACCGCGGGCAACCGGCACGGCGGATGCAAGGACTGCCGGTTCCACTGGGACGAGGGTCTGGTTCAGACCGGACGGCTGCCGCCCGTGCACAACGTTCTGCTGCAGATCGCGAAGTGCGCGGGCGAGGAGACCTTCTTCGCCGCATACGAATCCGCGTTGCGCTGGTCGAAGATCTCGCCCGGGGGCATCGCCTGGCTGTGGAAGCACCTCCCGGTGAGGATGCGCTGGCTGCTCGACTTCGCGCAGAGCGATGCCGACAGCGGTCTGGAGTCCCTGGTGCGCCTGCGACTGCGCCGGTTCGGAATCCGCCTTCGCCGCCAGGTCGCGATCCGCGGCGTCGGCGAAGTTGACTTCGTGTACGGCGGATGGCTGATCATCGAGTGCGACGGCCGCGAGAACCATGAGCGCGAGGCGGAGCGGCACAAGGATCTGATGCGGGATGCGGCGGCGGCCGCGCGCGGATACGAGACGCTGCGCTTCGACTATTCGATGATCGTGCACGATTGGGCCGTGGTCGAGGCGGCTATCCTCGCCAAGGTGCGCTCAGGATCTGTCGATCCTCGTCGGAACTCACAGGCTACTGGGATGGACGACCGCGTGTCGGCCCGGCAGGCCGCACGAAACACCGCACCGCGGGCATTCGATCCGTAGAATCCGACGGTCGCGGGGCTGCCGACGATCTCGTAGGCGAATGCCGGTGATCACGGACCGCGCGCTCGCATCTCGGCACCCGTCCGTGGGCCTCGGTTACGCGCGCGGAGATCACAGAGGATCCGAACGGCCCGCGGCGTGCCAGGTTACACAGCCCAACGACGCACCGTACGCGGAGCATCCCATCCGTGATTTCCGATCCGGATGCCGGGCCGACAGCCGATCACAGACATGAAAAGACCGGGCCGCAAGAACGCCTCTCGGCGGAAGGCCGCTCGAAGCGGCAGAAGTTGGAGCCCGGGGTTATGCGGCCCGGCCGATCTAGTGTAACGCGTGTGGCGCCGAGGTATTCCCGGAGTCCTAAGCTCGTGTCATGGCCACCCGTTTCGCCCTCATGATCGTGCCCGCCGAAGCCGATGAGGAGCGCGCGGACTTCTCCGATTCGTTCCGCGCCGTGGATGCCTCGGCGCCGGCGCTCAGCGTCGGAGAGCTCAGCACGCAGCGGGGCGACGGCGTCTTCGAGTCGATCGGGGTCGTGGACGGGCACCCCCAGGAGGTCGAGGCGCATGTGCAGCGCCTCGCGCACTCCGCCGAGCTCTGCGAGCTGCCCCCTCCGAACCTCGAGCAGTGGCGGCAGGCTGTCGCGGTCGCCGCATCCGAGTGCCCCAGGGGCGAGGCCGTGATCAAGCTCATCCTCAGCCGTGGCGTCGAGCACGGACCGACGCCGACGGCCTGGGCCACGGCGACGAGGGCCGGAGATTTCACCGTGCCGCGCACCGACGGCATCCGGGTCGTGACCCTCGACCGCGGCTACGACATCGGCGCGGCGGAGCGCGCTCCGTGGCTGCTGCTCGGAGCGAAGACGCTGTCGTACGCGGTCAACATGGCCGCCATCCGCGAGGCGCACCGCCGCGGAGCGAACGACGCCGTGTTCCTCAGCTCCGACGGCTTCGTGCTGGAGGCGCCGACCGCATCGCTGATCCTGCGCTTCGGCGACCGTTTCATCACTCCGGCGCCGTCCGGCGGCATCCTGCACGGCACGACGCAGCTGAGCGTCTACGAGCACCTCGCCGCACGTGGGTTCGACGCCGGATACGCGCAGATCCCGGCATCCGATCTCGCGAAGGCCGATGCCGCATGGCTGGTCTCCAGCGTGCGTCTGGCTGCGCCGATCGTCGCGATCGACGATCGCGTCCTGCCCATCGACCCGCTGACGACCGAGATCAACGCGTTCCTGCTCAGCCCGCGCTGAGCGCGTACCCGAATTCGGATCGCAGACGGAACACGCCTTCGAAACAGCCGGATGCTACGGCGCGTCTTCTCCGGCATCCGAAGTTCGGCACGCGGCCGCGCCCGGCTCAGGTGAGCATGCCGGCGCGCCAGGCTTTCGCCGACGCCGTGAGGTCGTCGGCGTACGAGCTCAGGCGCGCCGCTCGACGGGTCAGGTCGCTCGCGCGCTCCGGCTCGGTGAGCTCGTAGTCGTCGGCGGTGTGCGTCGCGCCGGATGCCTGCACCCTGCAGAACGATGCGGCGCGATCCAGCGCAACGGCGAAGTCGCCGCGGAACGCTCCGCGCATGATCGTGTCGATGAGGGAGACGAGTTCGTCCGGGCTCGCGGGAGCGGGCGCACCGGCGATCACGGCATCCGCGCTGCGCAGCTCGACCCGGCCGCGCTCGTACAGCAGCGCAGTGGTGGTCGGGTCGCCGTGGATCGCTGCCTGCACGAGGTACAGCCGCCACAGTGCGCCCGGCAGCGAGCGCGAAGTCGCCTTCGACCACAACTCGGCGATCTCGTCGATCCCGTGTTCGCCGGTGTACGCGATGAGGCGTTCGGCGCTCACTCCGCTGTCGTCCGCACGCACGCGCGCGAGCAGAGCGGATGCCGTCGCATGCGCGATCCGCGTCTCCTCGGCGGGGTCGTGCGACCCGACAAGATTGTCGAAGGCTGCCGAGGGACGGCGCTCGGGGCGGTGGAACTGCGCAGGCATCGCACCAGGCTACGCGCGATGCCCGAACGGGGCGCCCAGTCGTTCCCTCTAGACTGGAAGGACACGGGCCTCTAGCTCAGTTGGCAGAGCATCGGACTTCAACAGAATAGGAGCGCCTCGGGGGAAACCCCGAGGATGACACCACTCAAAGTCGGGGAACCCTTCCTGGGAGACCAGTTGGCAATCCCGAGCCAAGCCGAACCCAGTTCGGAAGGTGTAGAGACTGGACGGGTGGCACCTACAGCGAAAGCCAAGGTGAAGGGACAGTCCAGACCACGAACGCCCACCCGGGCGGCGGCGAAAGCCGAAGTGGCAGGTTAATCCGCGGGTCGTGGGTTCGAGCCCCACGGGGCCCACCGTGTAGTTGAACACCGGACGCGATGTCGGTGCCCGACGATACCTTCTTGATGAGGCGTCGTCGGGAGAGCATATGGACAAGCGATGTGGCACGTGTGGTCGCGCGCTTCCTCCGAGCGCATTCAACCGGAAGTCTTCACGCCCCGACGGGCTCCAGGAAGTCTGCCGCGAGTGCAACAGGGCGTCGTCTCGGAGGTATTACGCCGAGAATCGCCAGCACCACATTTCGGTGATCCGGGCCAGGAACAACGCCCAACGCGACCTCAGCAGAGCACATGTCGCACGATACTTGAGCTCACATCCCTGCGTCGACTGCGGCGCCTCCGACATCCGAGTGCTCGACTTCGATCATCGGCCCGGAACGGAAAAACGCGACGGCGTGATGCAGCTCGTTCGCAACGGATTCAGCATCCCGATCGTGGACGCCGAGATCGCGAAATGCGATGTGCGATGCCGCAATTGCCACGCGATAGTCACATACTCGTCTGAACGCGCACGTGGTCGGCGAGAGAACGCGCGTCCTCGAACACAGACTCATCGTCCCACCCGGCGTTCGCTAAGGTCTCCAGCATGCACGCCGTGACCACCCCCGCCCCGCACGACCCCGTCCCGCACGACCCCGCCTCGATCGCCGCGTTCGTCGACGGGATCGGATGCGGGGTCGTCGCGACCGTCTCCCCCGGCGGCGCGCCGGAGGCCGCCCTGGTCGGCCTCGCCGCGCTCGAGGACGGCACCCTGATCTTCAACACGCCAGATGCGGCGCGCAAGGTCGACAACCTGCGCACCAGCCCGCGGGTCGCGGTGGTCGTGAGCCAGGACGACGTGAGCCTGCAGATCGAGGGCGCAGCGACCATCACCGCCGGTGCCGAGCGCGATCGGTACGGCCGAGCCTACGAGCGCCGCTTCCCCGGATCCCGAGCGTTCGCGGACGGGTTCCTCGTGGTCGCCGTGCGCCCCGACTGGGTGCGGGTCTACGACGCCGGCATGCGCCCGGCACACGTCGCCGAGGCCGCCTGGCGAGACTGATCTCAGGTAGTTCGGAATACCCCCCTGGGGTATTCCGTTCCTCCTCTTCGAATCATCCATTCGAGGAGGAAACATGGACATCATCGGCACGTCACTCTCCCGCGACGGGTATCTGCTGACCGAGGTCGGCGCCCCGGCGACCGCGGGCGAGACGGGAACGCTGTCGTTCACCATCCGCGATGCCGACGGCACCCCGGTCACGGCGTTCGCGCAGAGCCACGGCAGGGCACTGCACCTGATCGTGGTCCGCACCGACGGCACCGGCTACCGCCACCTGCACCCTGAACTCGACGCCGCGAGCGGCGTGTGGTCGACGACGGTGACCTGGGATGCCGCGGGCTCGTACCGCCTCTTCGCCGACGCGACCCCGCTCGGCGCCGACGGCGTCACCCTCACTCGCACTATCGACGTCGAGGGCGACCTCCGACCGGCCAAGCACCGCGGCGAGCGCCGCCACGTCACCGTCGACGGCATCGAGGTGCACCTCGACGGGACGCTGCGCACCGGCGACGGCGGCGTGCTGACCGCGACGGTCTCAGAGCACGGGCATCCGGTGCAGCGCCTCGAGCCCTATCTCGGCGCCTACGGCCACCTGGTCGCGCTGCGCGAGGGCGACCTCGCGTACCTGCACGTGCACGCGCTCGGTGAGACCCCGGCGGCGGGCGACCTCTCCGGCCCCGAGGTCGCGTTCCATGCATCCGCTCCGACCGCCGGCCGCTACTTCCTCTTCCTCGACTTCCAGGTCGACGGACGCGTGCGCACCGCCTCGTTCGTCGTCGAGGCTTCGGGCGCGGCCCCGACGGCGACCGCCGACCATCACGAACACCACGCAGTCCACACCCACTGACCCGACCATCACGACTGGAGAAGATCATGACCTCATCCCCCGCCCCGAGCCGCCGCCGATGGTGGGCGCTCGGACTCATCGCCATCGCGCAGTTCATGGTGATCATGGACACCTCGATCATCGGCGTCGCGCTCCCCCGAATGCAAGAGGATCTCGGCTTCACCCCGAGCACCCTCTCCTGGGTGTTCAACGCCTACGTCATCGCCTTCGGCGGTCTCCTGCTGCTCGGCGGCAGGCTCTCCGACCTGTTCGGTGCCCGCCGACTGTTCGTCACCGGTTGGATCATCCTGCTCGTGGGCTCCTTCATCGCCGGCGCTGCGGGCGATGCGACCATCGAGCTCGTCGGACGCGTCGTCCAGGGCGCGGGAGCCGCGCTCATCGCCCCGTCGGCACTGACATTGCTGATGATGCTCTTCGGAGCTGATCCGAAGGAGCTCACGCGTGCACTCGCGCTCTACGGCGCCGCCGCTCCTGCCGGTGGCACCGCCGGTGTCTTCCTCGGCGGCCTGATCACGCAGTACGCGTCCTGGCCCTGGGTGTTCTACATCAACATCCCGATCGCCCTCGTCGCCGTCTTCGCCGCCCGCTCGCTGCTCCCCGGCGGAGCATCCGGCGCTCGTGGCGGCATAGATCTGCTGGGCGCGCTGACCGCCACGCTGGGCTTGGGCGCGCTGGTCTACGGCATCGTCCGTGCTCCCGAGGCCGGCTGGGCGGCGCTCGAGACGCTGATCGCGATCGGCGGCGGCGTGGTGCTGCTCGCGCTGTTCCTCGTGATCCAGTCCCGCTCCCGCAGCCCGCTGATGCCGCTGTCGATCTTCCGCGCGCCGCGGCTGGGCGCCGCGAACCTCGCGCAGTTCTTCCTCGGCGGCGCGTGGATCCCGATGTGGTTCTTCCTGAACCTGTACCTGCAGCAGGTGCTCGGCTACAGCGCGTTCCCCAGCGGCGCGGCGCTGCTGCCGATGACGGCCCTCATCATGATCGGCATGATCGTGCTCGCACCGCGGGTGATCGCGCGGTTCGGCATGAAGACGCCGATCGTCGCCGGACTCGTCCTGCTGGCGGCCGGACTCGGATGGCTGTCGCTGGTCCGCCCGGACGGCAACTTCCTCGTGGACGTGCTGCCCGGTTCTCTGGTCGCCGCGCTCGGAATGTCGCTGGCCTTCATCCCCTCGCTCGGCACGGCCATCTCGGCGGCCCGCCCCGAGGAGGGCGGACTGGCCTCCGGCATCGTGAACACCAGCTACCAGGTCGGGTCCGCACTCGGCCTGGCCGCGATGACCGCCCTGGCGGCCTCGTTCGGCGCGGAACAGCTCGGCGACCTGCCGGCACTCACCGACGGGTACTCGGCGGCGTTCCTCGGATCAGCGGCAGTCGCGCTGGTCGGCGGACTGCTCGCGCTGGCCTTCTTCCGCCGCACACCGGCGGCGACGCCGGCTCCGGCCGCCGAGCCGGCTCTGGACACGGCCGGCTGACCGGCACCTGGATGCATCGGATGCGGCGGTTCGCGACAGCGGATCGCCGCATCCATGCGCCCGGGCATGACGGATGTCATGCCCGATCCATGACATCGTTCATGACGCGTCGGGCTCCGGCCGCCGAAGACTGGAGTCATGACACAGACAGCCACCACATCGGCATCGTTCACGCCGAGTGCCGCGCCGCAGGCATCCGCCGCGTCCACGCTCCCCGCGATCGCGGCCACAGGCCTCACGAAGACGTTCCGCGGCGTCACGGCCGTGGACGGCGTCGACCTGCGGGTCGGCCAGGGCGAGGTCGTCGCATTCCTCGGCCCGAACGGCGCCGGCAAGACAACCACGATCGACATGCTGCTCGGCCTCTCGCAGCCCGACCGCGGCGAGGTCAGCCTGTTCGGCCTCACCCCGCGTCAGGCGATCGGCCGCGGCCTCGTCTCGGCGGTGATGCAGACCGGCGGGCTGCTCAGCGACATCACCGTCCGCGACACGATGAAGCTCACCGCATCGCTGTTCGCGCAGACCACCGGGATCGATGCGGCGCTCGAACGAGCCGGCATCCTCGACATCGCCGACCGGCGCGTGTCCAAGTGCTCCGGCGGTCAGCAGCAGCGACTGCGTTTCGCGATGGCGCTCGTCTCCGATCCCGGCCTGATCGTGCTCGACGAACCGACCACCGGCATGGATGTCGAGGGGCGCCATTCGTTCTGGCAGGCCATCCACGCCGACGCCCAGCGCGGGCGCACCGTGCTGTTCGCGACGCACTACCTCGAGGAGGCGGATCAGTACGCCGACCGCATCCTGCTGATCCGCAGGGGGCGGATCGTCGCGAACGGCACCACCGCCGAGATCAAGGCGATGGCCTCGGGCCGCACGATCGAGGCGGAGTGGGCGGTCGCGGATCAGCTCGCTCTGTCCCGCCTTCCGGGCGTCGACTCCGTCGAGGTGCGCGGAACGCGCGTGATCGTGCGCTCCGGCGACTCGGATGCCGTGGCGCGCTACCTGCTGGGACAGACCGACGCCCACGACGTGACCATCACCGGCCAGAACCTCGAGCAGGCGTTCCTGCGACTGACCGGTGACGACGACGAGACCTCCGAAGGAGAATGACATGACCACCTCAGCTCTCGGGCGTCTCGACGCGATCGACCCGTCCACCCGCCGCGCCCCCGGATACGGAGGTTTCAGCTGGACGTTCCTCTCCGTCGAGCTGAAGCGCCTGTTCCGCAATTCGACGGTCGTGATCTTCACGCTGATCTTCCCCATCGCGATGCTGGTCGGGGTCGGCCTGCCGAACAAGGACGTGCCGATCAGCGACGTGCCGATCTCGCAGGGCGGGATGTCCGCGGCCGTGCCGATCATGATCTCGATGGCCGTCTACGGAGCGATGATGGCCAGCACGATGACCGGTGTCACGGTCGCGGCCGAGCGCACCCAGGGCTGGAGCCGGCAGCTGCGGCTGACCCCGCTGAACCCCGTGGTGTACATCCTGGTGAAGGTGCTCTGCGGAATGGTGCTCGGCGGCATCGCCGTGGCCGTCACGCTCATCCTGGGCGCCGCACTGGGCATCACCGCCCCGCTCGGCAGCCTCATCCTCGCCGGTCTGCTCGCCTGGCTGAGCTCACTGATGATGACGAGCCTCGGTCTGGCCGTCGGCTACGCCTTCCCGGCGCAGAACGCGATGCGGTACCTCGGTCCGATCCTGCCGATCCTGAGCTTCATGGGCGGACTGTTCCTCCCGCTCGCGCTGCTGCCCGAGGGCGTGCAGATCGCGGCGAAGTTCACCCCGGTGTGGGGCATCGCGAACCTGTCGCAGTCGGCGATCATGGGCATCGCACCGGATGTGTGGGCTCTGCCGAACCTCATCATCTGGTTCGTGCTGTTCACCGGCTTCGCCGTGCTGATGTTCCGCCGGGACACGAAGCGCGTGTGACCGGTACGGTGACGAGCACGAGAGGATGAGGGCATGAGCGAGCAGCGCGACGACGACCGGGCCGCCCTGCACCGTGATGTCGAGCACGCCGTGCGGAGCGCGGACTGGATCCCCTCCCCCTCGGACGATCGCGTCACCCGGGGCGGCTCGGCCCTCGCCCGCGGCCTGACCTGGCTGCGCGATGCACTGCTCGCCCGCGGCGCCCGCCGGTGGTACTCCGGCGCCTCCATCAGCGTCGGCATCACGATCCTGTTCTTCCTGCTGCCGCTGGTGCAGGGCGAACCCCCGCACACGGTCGTGCTGTGGACTGTCGCGCTCGCGGTGTTCGTCGTGCTGTTCCTGGCCTCCGCGCCGATCGCGATGGCGCTTCCCGCTCGCTGGCGGTGGGTGCCGGCGACGGTGCTGCTGCTCCTGTCCACGGTGTTCGCGCTCGAACTCGACTCGGGGTTCACGGGCCTCTGGGCGTATGTGGCGGTGTCCTACGCGATCTCGCTGATGCAGCCGCGCACGTCGCTGCTGATCGTGATCGGACTCGCACTCGCCGCGTTCGGCCTCGCCGTCTGGCAGCCCCTCGGCGACCTGCCCGCCTGGGCTATGCCGCTGATCATCCTCTCCACCGGCGTGCTCATGGTCGCGTTCGCGCGCAACATCGCGACGCTGCGCCTGCTGCATGCCACACGCAACGAGCTCGCGGCGGTCGCGGTCGAGGAGGAGCGCAACCGCGTGGGTCGCGACATGCACGACATCCTCGGGCACTCGCTGTCGGCGATCGCCGTGAAGGCGGACCTCGCCGCCGCGCTGTCCGAGCGCGACCCGCAGGCGGCGGCACGAGAGATCCGCGAGGTGCAGACACTCGCGCGATCGACACTCGGCGACATGCGCGCCGTGGTCTCGGGATACCGGCAGGTGCGGGTCGCGAGCGAGCTCGCCTCCCTGCGCACGCTGCTGCCGGCAGCCGGACTGATCCCGCATCTGCCGACGACGACCGACGAGGTGCCGGAGCAGAACCGCGAGCTGTTCGGCTGGGTGCTGCGCGAGGCGGCCACGAACGTCATCAGGCACGCGCAGGCACGGCAGTGCTGGGTCACGCTCTCCCCGCACCGGATCACGGTGGAGGACGACGGCATCGGACCTGCAGAGGATGCCGGAGACGAGGGCAACGGGCTGCGCGGCCTGGTCGAGCGGGTGCAGGACGCCGGCGGCGCGGTGCGCATCGGCCGCTCGCGCCGCGGCGGCTTCCTGCTGGAGGTGAGGGCATGACCGTGCGGATCCTCGTCGCAGACGACCAGGCGCTCGTCCGTGGCGCCCTGGCCACCCTGCTCTCCCTCGAGGACGACCTCGAGGTCGTCGCCGAGGTGGGGCGCGGGGACGAGGTGCTGGATGCCGCGCGCGAGCACCGTCCGGACGTCGCCCTGCTCGACGTCGAGATGCCCGGTATGGACGGACTGACCGCCGCCGCACGGCTGAAGCGGGAGCATCCCGGCATCCGGGTCGTGATCGTGACGACCTTCGGGCGCGCGGGCTACCTGTCGCGCGCCCTCGCGGCGGGCGTGACCGGCTATGTCGTCAAGGACACGCCGTCGGCAGAGCTCGCCGACGTGGTGCGACGCGTGATGCGCGGCGAACGCGTGATCGATGCGGCGCTGGCGACCGACGCACTCACCGCCGGGCAGTCCCCGCTGACGCCACGCGAGACCGACGTGCTGTCGGCAGCGCGCGGCGGCGGAACGATCGCCGACATCGCCGCCGAGCTGCACCTGTCCGAGGGCACGACCCGCAACTATCTCTCGTCCGGCATGCAGAAGCTCGAGGCGCGCACCCGTGCAGACGCCGCGCGCATCGCCGAGGAGCGCGGCTGGCTCGGCTGAGCGCCCGGTGATCAGGCCTTCCGCGCCCGATGCCTTCGCACGGCGTCGCGATTGGCGCAGCGCACCGAGCAGTAGCGCTGCCTGCCGTTGCGGGTGACGTCGACCACGACGTCGCGGCAGGGGGAGGCCCCGCAACGACCGAGCCGCCCCATCCCCCGGCCCGCCAGGTGCAGGGCGGTGCCGACGCTGAACACCGCCCCGAGCACGAGCGGCAGCGTCGCTGCGTCGTCGCGGTAGTGCAGGTGCCAGCCCTCGCCGTCATGGTCGGTGAGCTGCGGGTAGGCGCCTCGTGCGGCCATCTGCCCGTTCAGCAGCCGCGCGCGCTCCGCGTCCGTGTCGGCGTCGACGACCCGCAGCCACTCGTCCAGCACCGCACGCGTGGCCGTGTGGTCGTCGGGCGAGACGGCGAAGACCATGGTCATCCCGAAGTCGCGGGTCCGTTCCTCGATGCCGTCTCGCGTCTCCGGCCAGTCGTTCGCCAGCGAGGCCGCGAGCAGCACCGCGTACTCACCGTAAGGGTTGAGATGCATAAGAGCATTACATCATCGTGGAGACATGACCGCATCCCGCACCGCGCCGACCCCTACTCCCGCCCCGCCGCACAGCCATGAGCACGTCTGGACCACGGAGTCACGGCACCGCACGTCGGAGGGCGTGATCGTCTACGTGCGGTGCGCGGACTGCGGCGCGCGGCGGGTCGATCTGTTGCCCTTCTGCGGGCTGCCGCCGGCCGCCGCGAGCCGCACCGCACCGGCTCCGCCCGCCGCCTGATCTCCCCCGTCAGCGCGGGACGTCGATCACGCGCGAGGAGCCGGTGACGAGCGGATGCCACGCCCCGGCCGACAGCGCCGCGACATTGGCCTCGAGAGAGTGGAGCTCATCGGCGGGCGCCCACACCTCGAAGACCGCGTCGGCCGCGTAGGCGATCTCCCCGAGCACCGCACCGTGCGCGCCCACCCATTCGCGCAGCGCGTTGTCGAAGCGGCCGGCCTCCGCATGCGGGACGGCGACCGTCGCCTGCGCCAGCAGCATCCGATCGCGCAGCGCAGCCAGGTCGAGCGCCTCCGACACTGCGGAGGAGTACGCACGTGCCAGTCCCCCGGCGCCGAGCTTCACTCCGCCGAAGTAGCGAGTGACCACGGCGACCACGTCTGTGAGCTCACGGCGGCGCAGCACCTCGAGCATCGGCATGCCTGCGGTGCCGGACGGCTCGCCGTCATCGGACGACCGTGCGCGATCGCCCCGCAGTCCGGTGACCTGCGCGGAGCAGTTGTGCCGTGCATCCCAGTACTTCTTCTTGAGTGCCGCGATCACCTCGTCCGCCTCTTCCGGCGAGCCGACCGGCGCGACGTGGGCGAGGAAGCGCGACTTCTTGATGACGAGCTCGTGGTCGACCGCGACTGCGATCGTGGCGGGATAGTCGGTCACGTCGGCAGCCAGCCGAGCTCGCCCGAATCCAGGCGCGCGGCGATGTCCGCGAACCACTCGCGCTCGGCGACGAGCTGGTGGCGGTCGTACTCCGCCTCGATGAGCAGGATCGGCGGGAGGTCTGAGGCGGCCGCGAGATCCGTCGCGGCGAGCGCGAGCGCGGCATCCAGCGCGGCGACGCGCGCATGCACGGCGACCACGGCGTCGCCCCGGCCGAGGATTCCGAGGAACGACAGCGCAGCGACGGTGACCGTGCGATCGGCCTGCGGTGTCGACACGAGCGCGAAGACGCGCCGGCGGGCCTCCGCTCGCCCGGCGTCGGTGAGCGCGAACACGGTGCGCTCCGGGCGCCCGCCCGCCTGCTCCGAGCCGATGGGCTCGATGAGATGGGCCGCCTCGAGCCGCTGCACGGCGTGGTAGATGCTGCGCGGGGCGCCGCTGACGAAGTCCTTGCGCGTCTCGACCACGAAGCGATGGATGTCATACGGATGCCGCGGTCCGATCGTCAGCAGAGCGAGCACGGTGAGCGCGGGAAGATCGCGCTCTGCGCGGGTCAGCGGGCGGTTCGGCTCGGTCATCCCTGCGAGTCTAGGGCTTGACACAGATTAGTGCACCCTGCACTATTTTAGTGCAACTTGCACTAAGGAGATGACATGGACGACTACCCCGCAGGGATCGACGAGACACTGGACCGCATGCGCAGCGCGTGGGATGCCGGCGACGCAGCGGCCTACGCCGAGGAGTTCACCGAAGACGCCAGCTACGTGATCTTCGCCGGACTGATCAGCACAGGCCGCGACGAGATCCGCGCAGACCACGTGCCCGTCTTCGAGCGCTGGCAGCGCGGCAGCCGCATGTCGATGACCGTCCTCGACGTCAGGATGCTCGGAGCGGATACCGCCGTCGTCGTGACCGAGGGCGGCATCGGCAAGGGGCGCGGCGGCCGGCGTGCAGGCGGCATCCGACACGACAAGGTGCAGACCTACGTGCTCGTGCACGAGGGCGACCGCTGGCGGTGCGCGGCATTCCAGAACACGAAGCGCAACCGGCTGTTCGCCGCAGTGAACGCTCGCGAGAAGCAGCGCCTGGCCGCGGCCTGACCGGTTTCAGCGGGGACGGCGTCGTCGTCTCCACCGACCTGGACGACTAGGCCGGCTGTGCGGTCAGCTCGGCGAGCGTGCGCACCGTGCGGAGGTTCCGCGCGGTGCCCGCGACGCCGAGGGCACGATCCAGCACGGGTCCGGTGAGCTTCGTGGACTGCACGCCCCCTGAGCCGTAGTCGATCCAGAGGTCGTCGCCGACGAGGGCGATCCGCTCGCCCGGCTGCAGCCGCGGTGTCAGCGCCTCCACCGCATCAGCTGCGGCGGGACCGTCCAGGAACATCGCGTGCAGCATCTTCTCCGCCGCGGCATCCGGGAACGGGTTCTCTTCGAGCGCCGCGACCAGCTCATCATGAGTGCGCTGCACCACGGGGGTGTCGACATCGAACTCGGCGGCGATCAGCGCCCGCACGGCGTGCCTGTCGACGGGGAGGTCGCAGATCACGTTGCCGCTGGCGATGTAGGTCTTCACGTTCTGCAGCCCGAGCCGATCGGCGAGCAGGGCGCGCAGTTCGGCCATCGGTACCCGGTTCCGGCCGCCGACGTTCACCGCGCGCAGCAGCAGCGCACAGCGCTCGGTCACGCGCCGCTCTCGCTGAGTTCGGCGCCGGCGTGCGCGAGCTCGGCCAGCGCGGCGGCGCTGGAGTCCTCCCCCACCCCTGCGACCAGGTCGGTGAGGATGCGAACATGCACGCCGTGCGAGACGGCGTCGAGGGCGGATGCCCGCACGCAGTGGTCGGTGGCGATGCCGACGACATCCGCCTCGACGATGCCGTGCGCGGCGAGGATCTCGGCGACGGTGGCGCCGTCGTCGGCCGTGCCCTCGAACATCGAGTAGGCGGGACGCCCCTGCCCCTTGCGCACGTGGTGCGTGATCGCCGCGGTGTCCAGCAGCGGGTCGTAGGCCGCACCCTCGGTGTCGGCGACGCAGTGCACCGGCCAGGTGTCCACGTAGTCGGGCTCCGCGGAGAAGTGCCCGCTGTTGTCGCCCTCTGCATCGTGCCAGTCGCGCGAGGCGACGATCACGGCGTAGTCGCCGGCGCGTTCGGCGAGCAGGCGCGAGACGCCGGATGCGACGGCGTCGCCGCCGTCGACGGCGAGTGCGCCGCCCTCGGTGAAGTCGTTCTGCACGTCGACGACGAGAAGTGCTCTGGCCATGGCTCGAGCCTACGCCGGGCGGCGTCCCCGGGTACGAGGAAGGCCCGGGATGCTGCATCCCGGGCCTTCTTCGGAGCCACCTGTCAGATTTGAACTGACGACCTGTTCTTTACGAGGGAACTGCTCTACCCCTGAGCTAAGGTGGCCTGCACCGCGAACCGCGGCACGATCAACGATCTTACCCTGTCAGAGGCGGTGCCGCGAAACCGAGCCGCCGATCACCCGCACCGCAGACCGTCCTTCGGCACCGTACTGTCGAGGAGGAACGACTCCACGGCGTCGTCCACGCAGGAATTCCCCTTGTTGTAGCCGGTGTGTCCCTCGCCGACGCGAGTGATCAGCACGCCGTTCTCGAGCTGGTCGGCGAGCGACACGGACCAGTCGTACGGCGTGGCGGGGTCGTTGGTCGTCCCGACCACGAGGATCGGTCCGGATCCCGGCGCGGTGATCTTCTCCCGCACGCCGGTGGCCGGGTACGGCCACTGCAGGCACGGGTCGGGCGCGCTCCAGTACGGGGCCAGCGTGGGCGCCCCCTTCTCGACCTTCTCGCGCGCCGCCTGCTCGTCGGCGGGATCGGTGTCGACCGGATAGTCCATGCAGTTGTAGGCCGAGAACGCCTCGGTCTGGTTGTCGGCGTAGGTGCCGTCCTCGTCGCGGCCGTTGTAGCTGTCAGCGAGGAAGAACATCTGCGTCGGGTCGCCCTGCAGTGCGCCGCTCAGCGCCTGGCTCAGGTAGCCCCAGTAGTCCTGGGAGTAGAGCGCCTGAATGATGCCCGTCAGCATCGTGTCGGCACCCATCAGCCGCCCGTCGCCGCCCTTGAGGGGATTGCGGTCGACGGCGGCCAGCAGAGCGGAGAGGTCGGCACGCGCCTCGTCGACGGTGCCGTTGAACGGGCATTCCCTGCCGGAGACGCAGTCCTCGAGGTAGGCGGTCAGCGCCGATTCGAACCCGAGCGCCTGAGTGGTGCCGACCTCGAGGCCGGGAACCGACGGATCGATCGCTCCGTCGAGCACCAGATGCGTGGCCCGTTCTGGATAGAGCTTCGCGTAGGTGGCGCCGACGAAGGTGCCGTAGGAGTAGCCCAGGTAGTTCAGCTCCTTGTCGCCCAGCACCGCGCGCAGCAGGTCCATGTCGCGGGCGGCGTTCACCGTCGTGACGAACGGCAGGATGCCGCCGGAGTTCTCATCGCAGGCCGTGCTGAACCCCTTGTTGCGGGCGTTGAGCTCCGCCTCCCAGGCCGGAGTGTTGCGCGGGGACTTCGGGATGCCGTAGAGGAACTCGTCCATCTGCTCGGCGTCGTAGCAGGTCACCGCCGTCGACTCGCCGACTCCGCGCGGATCGAACCCGACCACGTCGAAGGAGTCGATGAGATCGGGACCCACCGCGTAGTCCAGGCTGTCCCGCACGAAGTCCTTGCCGCTCGCACCCGGACCGCCGGGGTTCACCAGCAGCGACCCCTTCGCGGTACCACTCGCGCGGTGCCGCACGATGGCCAGCTCGATCTCACCGTCATCCGGGTTCTCCCAGTCCAGCGGCGCCTTGACGTCCGCGCAGTCGAACGACGGGCCGCAGCTGCTCCAGTCGATCTCCTGGCCGTAGAACGGCAGCAGATCGTCCGCGACGCCTGACGTGTCCGGCGTCTTCGACGCCGCAGGGGCGGACTCCTCGGGGATCATCGAGTACAGGCATCCGCTCAGCACGAGTGCCGCCGTGGCGGCACCGGCCACGACAGCGGCGATCCGGCGCAGCCTGGAGGTCGTTCGGTTGTTCACGGCGTCCTTCCACTCGTGACTGTCACGAGAAGGCTCTCCAGGGCGAGCAGCGGGGCGACGTTGCGCTCCAGCGACTCACGGGTGTCGGCGAGATGGTCGAGCACGGTCAGGGTGCGCTCGATCGGCCAGGATTCGGCGATGGTGCGCAGCTCGGACTCGAGCTCGCGATTGATGAGGTCGTCGCCGCGGCCGTACTGCAGCATGATGACGTCGCGGAACATCGACTGCAGATCGGTGAGCACCCGGTCGATGCCGTCGCGCAGGCTGCGCGTGGCGCGCTTCTTCTGGTCGTCCTCGAGCGCCGAGATCTGAGTCCGAAGGGCGGGCGGCACGGCCTGCCCCTCGGCGATGCCGACGGTGCGCAGCAGAGCGGCGCGCTCGGCGGCGTCGCGCTCGGCCGTGAGCGCCTTCGCATCGTCGGTCGCCGCCTGGATGACACGGCCGGCGACGTCGACCGCGTCCCGCACTCCGCGCACGCCGAGCACCGCGCGCAGCGTCTCGTCACGGCGGCGCCGAGCCGCCTCGTCTGTGGCGAGGCGCTGGGCCATGCCGATGTGGCGCTGCGCGTGGCGTGCCGCCTGCTCGGCGATCTGCTCGTCGACACCGGTGCGCTCCACGATCAGGCGTGCGACGTCCGCGGCATCCGGCTCGCGCAGGCGCATCGCACGCACCCTGGATCGGATGGTGGGCAGCAGATCTGCCTCGCTGGGGGCGCAGAGGATCCACACCGTCTGCTCGGGCGGCTCTTCGAGCGCCTTCAGGAGCACGTTCGAGGTGCGTTCGACCATGCGATCAGCGTCCTCCACGACGATCACGCGATAGCGGCCCGCGGAGGGCGCGAAGTAGGAGCGCGCCACGAGGTCGCGCGCCTCCCTGATCGTGATGAGCACCTTCTCGGTGCGCAGCGCGGTGACGTCCGGATGCGTGCCGGCGAGCACCTGCCGCATGGTGTTCTCGTCGTCGGGGCCGTCCGCGATGAGCGCGGCGGCGAAGGCGTACGCGAGCGTGGAGCGCCCGGATCCGGGCGGGCCCGTCAGCAGCCAGGCGTGCGAGAGCGCCGCAGGATCGGAGGCCGCCTGACGCAGCGTCTCGACTGCGGCGTCCTGCCCCCAGACGTCCGTCCACGGGAACGGAGCGAGCGTCGTGGGGGTCATGGACTCCAGCCTAATCGGAGGGTACGACGCCCGCCGGTCAGAGCAGCGGCGCTGCGCGCCTCGGCGCGGGCGGGTCAGGCGCGCGGGGGCGCCGCCGCGCTACACGATCTCGCTCGAGCTATGCGAATACGCGCCACACGAGCAAAGAACAGCAGCGCGACCCGGATCGGACGCAGAGAACAGCAGCGCGAGCAGAGAACAGTAGCGCCAACCGAGCCGGGGCGACGCCCGCTGGTCAGAGCAGGGGCTCCACGCGGTCGCGGATCTGGGCGGCGATCTCGTGCGCGGGAAGCGCCGCGTCGACGACGAGGAAGCGCTCGGGCTCCGCATCCGCCAGTGCCAGATACGCCTCGCGCACGCGGGTGTGGAACTCCTCCTTCTCGGCCTCCAGGCGGTCGAAGGGCTTGTCGTCGGCATCAAGGCGCAGGCGTGCCGCCGCGGGATCGAGGTCGAGCAGCACCGTCAGATCCGGCAGCGCTCCCTCGGTCGCCCACAGCGACAGGTCGCGCACCTCGGCGCCGTCGAGAACGCGGCCCGCTCCCTGGTACGCGACGGACGAGTCGAGATACCGGTCCTGGATGACGACCTCGCCACGAGCCAGCGCCGGCCGGACGACCGTCGCCACGTGGTGCGCGCGGTCGGCCGCGTACAGCAGTGCCTCGGCACGCGGGGCGATGTCTCCGCGATGGTGCAGCACGATGTCACGGATCAGCCGGCCCACCTCGGAACCGCCCGGCTCACGGGTGTGCAGCACACTGCGCCCACCCGAGCCGAGCCAGGTCGAGAGCAGCTCGGACTGCGTGGTCTTCCCCGAGCCGTCACCGCCCTCGAACGTGATCCATAGCCCTGAGGTCACGAGTTCTTCTTCGCCGCGTTCGCGGCGCGCGTCGCCGCCGCCTTCTTCGCGGCTGCCGAGCGGGCCGCCGCCTTCTCGGCGTCCGTCTTCGCCGGCGCCTTCTTCGCGGGAGCCTTCTTGGCGGGTGCCTTCTTGGCGGGAGCCTTCTTCGCACCACGCTTCGGGGCCGGCCCCTTGGCGCGCTTGTCGGCGAGCATCTGCACGGCGGTCTCGAAGGTGATGTCGGTCGGCTGCTGGCCGCGCTGGATCGTGACGTTGGTCTCGCCGTCGGTGACGTACGGGCCGAACCGGCCGTCGCGGATGCGGATCGGCTTGCCGCTGACCGGGTCGGCCTCGAACTCGGCGATCGCGCTGGACGCGCGACGCGAACCCGCACCGTACTTCGGCTGCGCGTAGATCGCCAGCGCCTGATCGAGCGTGATGTCGAAGATCTGCTGCTCGTTCTCCAGCGAGCGCGAGTCTGCGCCCTTCTTCAGGTACGGCCCGTACCTGCCGTTCTGCGCCGTGATCTCCTCGCCGGACTCGGGATCGGCGCCGACCACGCGGGGCAGGCTCAGCAGCTTCAGCGCGGTGTCGAGGTCGATCGTGTCGACAGACATGGAGCGGAACAGCGACCCGGTGCGCGGCTTCGGCGCAGCCTCCTTCTTGGCCTTCTTCTTCGGCTTCGCTTCGTCTCGCTGCGCTCGCTCAGCACGGCGCGCGTCGTCGACGACTTCGCCGGTGGCCGCATCGACCTCGGCATCCTCGGCGACCGGGTCGTTCTCCTGAACGTAGGGACCGAACCGGCCGTCCTTGACGACGATGATCTTGCCGTTCTCGGGATTCTCGCCCAGCACGCGGTCGCCGGCGACCGGAGCGTCGACGAGCTCCTGCGCCTTGGCGGCGGTGAGCTCGTCGGGAGCCAGGTCCTCCGGCACGTTCACGATGCGCGGCTTCGCCTCGGGGTTCGCAGGATCCGCGACCTCGAGATAGGGGCCGTACTTGCCGAACCGCAGCGTCACGTTCTCGGCGATCGGCGTGGAGTTCAGTGCACGTGCGTCGATCTCACCCAGGTTGTCGACGATCTGGCGCAGACCGACATGCTCGTTCGAGCCGAAGTAGAACGAGTTCAGCCACTCGGCCCGCTTCTGCTCGCCTCGGGCGATCGCGTCGAGGTCGTCCTCGAGCGCCGCGGTGAAGTCATAGTCGATCAGCTCGGCGAAGTGCTGCTCGAGCAGCCGCACCACGCTGAACGCCATCCAGGTGGGCACGAGCGCCTGCCCGCGCTTGGTCGCGTAGCCGCGATCGATGACGGTGCCGATGATGCTGGCGAACGTCGACGGGCGCCCGATGCCGTGCTCCTCGAGGGCCTTCACGAGGGAGGCCTCGGTGTAGCGCGGCTTGGGGCTGGTGCGGTGCCCCTTGGCCTCGGACTCGGCCATGCCGAGCTCGTCGCCGACGGCGACCGCCGGCAGCGACTGGTTCTCCGCGGCGTCCTGGGAGTTGCGCTTCTCGTCCCGTCCCTCTTCATAGGCCTCCAGGAAGCCCTTGAAGGTGTACACCGTGCCGGAGGCGGTGAACTCGACGCGCTTGATTGCACCTGCACTGAGCTCCGTCGAAGTGTCCGCCTCGAGCGTGACCGTGGTCGTCTCGTATTTCGCGTCGGACATCTGGCTGGCGACGGTGCGCTTCCAGATCAGGTCGTAGAGGCGCTGCTCGTCGCGGTCCAGCTGCGAGGAGACGGATGCCGGAGTGCGGAAGGTCTCGCCGGACGGGCGGATGGCCTCGTGCGCCTCCTGCGCGTTCTTGCTCTTGGACTTGTACACGCGCGGCTTGAGCGGCACGGCGGCGTCGCCGTACAGCGCGACGGCCTGGTTGCGCGCGGCCTGGACGGCCTGCGTGCTCAGCGCCGTCGAGTCGGTGCGCATATAGGTGATGTAGCCCTTCTCGTACAGGCGCTGGGCGGTGCTCATCGCCTGCTTCGCGCTCATCGAGAGCTTGCGTCCGGCCTCCTGCTGCATCGTGGAGGTGGTGAACGGGGCGTACGGGCTGCGGGTGCCGGGCTTGGCCTCGACCTTGGTGACGGTCGCGCGGGCCGCAGCATCCACGGCGGCGGCGATCTCGGCCGCCTGCTTCTCGCTGAGGACGACGACGGCCTTCTTCAGCTTTCCGGTGTCGTCGAAGTCGGTGCCGCGGGCGAGCTGGCCGCCGTCGACGCGCACCAGGCGCACCCGGAACCCTTCGTCTCGCTGCGCTCGCTCAGGGCGCGGCGCAAATGCGGTCGACTCGACGTCCCAGTACTCGGCGGAGGTGAACGCCATGCGCTCGCGCTCCCGGTCGACGATCATGCGGGTGGCTGCGGACTGCACACGGCCGGCGGACAGACCGGTCTTGACCTTGTACCAGAGCACCGGCGACACGTCCCAGCCGTACAGGCGGTCGAGGATGCGACGGGTCTCCTGCGCGTCGACGAGCGCGAGATCGAGCTCACGCGTCTTTCCGACGGCCTCCTGGATGGCGTCCTTCGTGATCTCGTGGAAGACCATCCGCTTGACGGGCACCTTGGGCTTGAGAGTCTCGAGAAGGTGCCACGCGATGGCCTCGCCCTCGCGGTCCTCATCAGTGGCGAGCAGGAGCTCGTCCGCGGACTTCAGTGCGCGCTTGAGCTCGGCGACGGTCTTCGTCTTGCGATCCGAGACGACGTAGTAAGGGTCGAAGCCGTGATCTACGTCGATCGAGTACTTGCCGTACGCCTGCTTGTCGGCGGCGGGGATGTCCTTCTTGTCGGCGAGGTCGCGGATGTGACCCACAGAGCTGAGCACCTCGTAGCCGTCGCCGAGGTACCCCTGAATAGACCGCATCTTCGTCGGAGACTCGACGATGACGAGCTTCTTGCCTTCAGCCAAGGGTGCGTCCTTTCTTCGAAGCACACCATACACACCGCGTTCGTGTCGTGAACACAGCGTCGATGAGGGGAGTTCCGCAGTCACGTCCCGTCGGGTGGCCCTGCTCGGGCCCGGGAGACGGCGGCGAGACCAGCGTACGCCGCCTGGACCTGCACGGTCGCCACCAGCCCGTCGACGACGCACTCCGTGACCGAGGTTCCGGCTGCCGCGGCCACGCGTTCCGCGACGACGCAGGGGTCGTCGGCCGAGGTCACTGCGCCGGATGCCGTGTCTGCCGCGGCGAGCGCGGCGGCGTCCGCCGCGCTCGCCGCTCGCTGTGCGGTGACGGATGCCCCACCCACCGCGGCGAAGCCGAGGACGAGCGTGGCCGTGACGGCGAGGACGCCGGTCGCGAATGCTGTTCCTGCCATGAGGTTCCTTTCGTCAGAGCCCGCCGGTCAGCGCGCAGCTCGACGCGCGCAGCGGCACCGAGATCACCCGCCCGATCGCCAGGTCCGCCGTCGCCGTGACGCAGATGAGGTCGCCGCGCTGCTCGGATACTGCGCCGGCCCCGTGGACGGCGCCACTGACGGAGCCGAACGCCCGCCCCTCGCTCTCGCCGCGACCGAGCAGTCGAGCGGCGTCGGCCGCGGCATCCTGCAGGGCGACCTGGCGGGCGGCGGCCGAGAGCGCGCCGACGCCCAGCATCAGCACCAGCAGCACGGCGGGCACGGCGACGGCGAGCTCCGCCGCCACCGAGCCGCGCTCGTCACGCGTCCGCCGCCCGCGCGTTCGCATCACGACACCGTGAGTGCCCGGCGCACGAGATCGGTGAGGATTCCGCGCACTTCGTCGGAGCGCATGATGACGACCAGCAGTCCGGCGAACGCCACTGCCGCCATCGTGGTGATCGCGTACTCCGCGGTCGCCGCGCCTGACTCGTCGGTGAACAGCGACGCGGCTCTGCGCCGGGTCAGATCGGGGATCGGGTTCTCCTTCATTTCCTTCTTCTCTCTCTCGGCGGACGCCCGTTGCGCCCGGACGTTTCAGATCGGCAGCGGCGTCGAGGTGAGCACGCTGAGCATGAGCGGAGCCACGCCGAGCAGCAGGAACGCCGGCAGCGTGCAGGCACCCAGCGGCAGCAGCAGCCTGGACGACAGCCGGGCCGCGCGCAGCCGTCCCTGCACCCGGGCCTCCTGGCGCTGCTGCGCGGCCGACGCCCGCAGCAGCTCGCCCGCGGGAACTCCGGCCGAGCGCGACAGCTCGAGCACGGAGGCGGTGCGCTCGGCATCGTCGCCGAGTGACGCGGTGCTGCGCTCCACCAGCTGCAGCGCCCGCGGGATCGCTGCGCCGCCGGCGAGAGCGACCGACATCAGTTCGGCGTGCATCCCCGGCGTGCCGTGCGCAGGCTGCGCACGCCGCACCAGCGCGGCCGTCCATCCGCGTGCGGCGAGCACGAGGAGCACGCCGACGATGACGCATCCCGCACCGAACGGGTTGGTCACCAGCACTCCGATCGTGTCGAAGCCGAGTGCGAAACCGAGCAGCAGCCCTGCGAACGGCAGCCACAGCAGCAGCCGCGCAGTGCCGGTCGGCTCGGCGAGCGCGATCCGCACGTCGTCGGCCGCCGTGGCCGCGTCCTGTAGCGACTCGGCGAGGGAGCGCAGTACCTCTGCGAGGGGGGCACCGACGGTCGTCGCGATCTCCCAGGCGGCGGCGACGTCGGCCCAGGCTCCGCCCTCCGCGGCGATCTCCGCGACCAGGTCGCCGCCCTCTTCGCAGCGCGCCACCACGCACTGTGCGTGGGCGTCGCCGGACTCGGCGAGATGCCGCCAGGCCGTCATCGGCCGGGCACCGGCCTGCAGCAGCACGGCGAGCGTGCGCACCGCGGCGGCCGCCTGGGCGGCCTGGGCCCCGGCATCCGTCCTTGTGCGGGATCCACGGAGCAAGCGCGCACTCACCACGGCTGCACCTCCTCGATGCCCAGGCGTTCACCGGCGAGGACGAATCGGCCGGTCTGTACGATCTGCCTGGTGCCATCAGGCCGGCGCGCGAGATGCACCACCACGGTGAACGCGCTCACGACCTGACGCGCCAGCGCCGGGGCATCCATCCCGGCCAGCGCGCCGAGCGCCTCCAGCCGGGCCGGCACGTCGGCGAGCCCGCTCGCGTGCAGCGTTCCGGCGCCGCCGTCGTGGCCTGTGTTCAGCGCAGTGAGCAGATCGCGGACCTCTTCGCCGCGGCACTCCCCCACGATGAGCCTGTCCGGCCGCATCCGCAGCGACTCGCGCACCAGCATCGCGAGCGTGATCCGGCCTGCGCCCTCGAGGTTCGCCTGACGCGCCTCGAGCGCGACGTGGTGCGGATGCGGCGGACGCAGCTCGGCGACGTCCTCGATCGTGACGATGCGCTCGCCCGGGGGCACCGCAGCCAGCATCGCCGAGAGGAGCGTCGTCTTGCCCGTGCCCGTCCCTCCGGTGATGAGCACGTTGGCACGCTCGGCGACGAGCGTGCGCAGCCAGGCATGCTGTGCGCCGTCGAAGGCGCCGAGTGCGGCGAGCGCGACGAGGTCCGCTGCGCGCACCCGCGGCACGCGGATAGAGAGTGCGGTTCCCGACGTCGACACCGGCGCGAGCACCGCGTGCACCCGGATGCCGGAGTCGAGGCGCACATCCACGCAGGGAGCCCTGTCATCGAGGTGCCTGCCGCCGAGGCCCACAAGCGCCACGGCCAGATCACGGACCTCGCGCTCGGAGGCCCGCCACTCCGGAACCCGCTCGGCGCCTTGTCCTCTGTCGACGAAGAGTCCGCTCGAGCCGTTGACGAAGATGTCCGTGACCCGCTCGTCAGCGCAGTGCTCGGCGAGAGCGCCGAAGGCCGGATCCACCTGCAGCGGCGCGGCGGGAACGCCGGAAGCTGCCGGTGCGCGGCGGGGACGGAGCACGAACGGATCGGTCATGTCCCAGACGCTAGAAGGGTGCGCGGACGCCTGAACGCCGGGAACCCACTCCCTGTGCACAAGAGAGGGAGGACCCCGGTTGTGGAGGGCTTCTGCCGAGAACCCGCGGGAGCGCTCCCAAAATGGAGGGCGGCATCTCACGGGGGGAATGAGATGCCGCCCAGAGCGCGCCGCCGAATCGGGGGTGTCGGGCGCGCTGAAAGCCGGAATACGATTTCGGCTGAGCAAGAGTGTACGCAAGGTAGGTGCCCTCACAAAACCCGCCGGCGATACTGACTTTCGGCAGTATGCCGCGTCGGGTACCGAGGATAGATTCGCCGTGTCACGGTCGTGTCCCTGCATGACCCCACCATCCGCGCAAAGGAGCGAGCGCCATGAGCAGCCAGATCGATCATCTTCTCAACGAGTCTCGGCAGTTCCCGCCCTCGCCCGAGTTCGTCGCCCAGTCCATCGACGACCCCGCTCTCTACGAGCGCGCGGCCGCCGACCGCGAGGGATTCTGGGCCGACCAGGCGCGCGAGCTGCTGCACTGGCACAAGCCCTTCACCGAGGTGCTGGACTGGACGAACCCGCCGTTCGCGAAGTGGTTCGGCGACGGCGAGCTGAACGTCGCCTACAACTGCCTGGACCGGCACGTCGAGGCCGGCATCGGCGACCGCGTCGCCATCCACTGGGAGGGCGAGCCGGGCGACTCCCGCAGCATCACCTACGCCGAGCTCACCGATGAGGTCAGGCGCACCGCGAACGTGCTGGCGGACCTCGGCGTCGGCGAGGGCGACCGGGTTGCGATCTACCTCCCGATGATTCCGGAGGCCGTGATCTCGATGCTCGCGGTCGCCCGCCTCGGTGCGATCCACTCCGTCGTCTTCGGCGGCTTCAGCGCAGACAGCCTGCGATCGCGCATCGACGACGCCGGCGCGAAGGTGGTCATCACCGCCGACGGAGGCTACCGCAAGGGCAAGGTGTCGGCGCTCAAGCCCGCCGTCGACCAGTCGCTGGCCGACCGCAACGGCGAAGGCGAGCAGCAGACCGTCGAGCACGTGCTCGTCGTCAAGCGCGGCGGCAACGACGTGGAGTGGACCGAGGGCCGCGACATCTGGTGGCACGACGTCGTTCCTGCGGCATCCGCCGAGCACGAGGCGCAGGCGTTCGGCGCTGAGAACCCGCTGTTCATCCTCTACACGTCGGGAACGACGGGCAAGCCCAAGGGCATCCTGCACACCTCGGGCGGTTACCTGACGCAGGCCGCTTACACGCACAAGTACGTGTTCGACCTGCACCCCGAGACCGACGTCTACTGGTGCACGGCCGACATCGGCTGGATCACCGGTCATTCCTATGTGACGTACGGCCCACTCGCCAACGGCGCGACCCAGCTCATGTACGAGGGCACGCCGGATGCCCCGCACCCCGGCCGCTGGTGGGAGCTGATCCAGAAGTACGGCGTCACCATCCTGTACACCGCGCCGACCGCGATCCGTTCGTTCATGAAGCTCGGACGCCAGATCCCGAACGAGTTCGACCTTTCGACCCTGCGTCTGCTCGGCTCGGTGGGCGAGCCCATCAACCCCGAGGCGTGGATGTGGTACCGCGAGGTGATCGGCGGGGGCGAGACCCCGATCGTCGACACGTGGTGGCAGACCGAGACCGGCGGGATCATGGTCTCGCCGCTGCCCGGCATCACCGCCGCGAAGCCGGGCTCCGCCCAGGTGCCGCTGCCCGGCATCTCGATCGACGTGGTCGATGAGCAGGGCAACGCGGTCGAGAACGGCGCCGGCGGTCTGCTTGCCATCACCAAGCCCTGGCCGGCGATGCTGCGCGGCGTCTGGGGCGACCCGGAGCGGTTCAAGGAGACCTACTGGGAGAAGTTCGAGGAGCAGGGCTTCTACTTCGCCGGTGACGGCGCCCGCCTCGACGAGGACGGCGACCTGTGGCTGCTGGGCCGCGTCGACGACGTGATGAACGTCTCGGGTCACCGCCTCTCCACGGCCGAGATCGAGTCGTCGCTGGTCGCACATGAGGCGACTGCCGAGGCCGCCGTCGTCGGCGCGTCCGACGAGACCACCGGCCAGGCGGTCGTGGCCTTCGTCATCCTCAAGGAGAGCTTCCTCGCCGAGCACACCCCCGAGGGGCTGGCGACGCAGCTGCGCACCTGGGTCGGAGAGCAGATCGGCCCGATCGCCCGGCCGCGCGACGTCTACATCGTCGGCGAGCTGCCGAAGACCCGCTCCGGCAAGATCATGCGCCGTCTGCTGCGCGACGTCGCCGAGGGCCGTGAGGTCGGCGACACCACCACCCTGGCCGACACCGCGGTGATGAGCATCATCTCGGCGCAGGTCAAGTAAGCGCGCTTCGACAGGCTCAGCGCCCCAGAGTGGATCCCTGAGCCTGTCGAAGAGTCCGGACACGAAGAACGCCCCTCCTCGGAGGGGCGTTCTTCGTGTGGGAAGCGAGATCAGCCGAGCAGGAACGCGACCTCGACTTCGACGGGGGCGTCCAGCGGCAGCACCGGCACGCCCACGGCGGCCCGGACGTGCTTGCCGGCATCTCCGAAGATCTCGCCGAGGACCTCGCTCGCGCCGTTCGCGACGGCGGGCTGACCGGTGAACGACGGGTCGGATGCCACGAACGCGCCCACCCGGAGCACACCGACGATCCGGTCGGCGCCACCGGCGGCATCCGCGGCCGCAGCGAGGGCGTTCAGCGCGCAGATCCGGGCGTAGCCCTTGGCGTCCTCCGCCTCGATCCCGGCGCCGACCTTGCCGGTGGCGGGGAGCACGCCGCCCTCGAACGGCAGCTGGCCGGAGGTGTAGACGACATCTCCGTGGACGGTGGCGGGCACGTAGGCGGCGACGGGTGCGGCGACGGCGGGCAGCTCGATGCCCAGCTCGGCCAGGCGCGCGGTGGTGCTCATCTGATCAGTTCCCTTCGAACTGGCGGGCGGCCTCGGCCGCTGCGGCGAGGCCGGCGTTCTGCGCGGCGGACTCCTGGACGGGGCGCTTGAAGTAGGCGACGAGCCCGCCCTCGGGCCCGGTCACGACCTGCACGAGTTCCCAGCCCTGCTTGCCCCAGTTGTTGAGGATCGCCGCCGTGTTGTGGATCAGCAGCGGGGTGGTCAGATACTCCCACGTGGTCATGGCACTCCTGTGCGTCAGCAGGCCCGTGATGGCCTGGCATTCGGGCTGTTATTCAGGGAACTCCCCTACGATCAAGCGTATGCCCCAAACGAAACGCACGGTGAAAGGTGTGCTCGGCGGACTGCTCGGCCTCGTGGGCCTGAGCGCGGTCGCCGGCCTCCTGGTCACTGCGACGGTCACCCCTGCGATCGCCATGGCCGGTTACACCGGCTCGCAGGCGCTGACTCTTTTCGACGAGCTGCCGAGCTACCTGAAGCCGTCCGAGCCGATGGCTCCGACGACCATCTACGCCAACGATGAGAACGGCCAGCCGTTCAAGCTCGCCACGTTCTACGAGCAGAACCGCACGCCGATCACGTTCAGCAAGCTCTCTCCGACCCTGGTAGACGCGCTGCTGTCCAGTGAGGACAAGAACTTCTACTCCCACGGTGGCGTGAACCTGCTGTCGACGGTGAAGGCTGCGGTCGAAAACTTCAAGGGCACCTCGTCACGCGGTGCGTCGACGATCACTCAGCAGTACGTCAAGAACGTGCTCATCCAGCAGTGCGAGCAGGAAGTCCCGACGGACGACGAGCACTACGACGACAAGATGCAGCAGTGCTACCTGGATGCTGCGACGGCGAAGGGCTCGGCGGGCATCGAGCGCAAGCTGCAGGAGATGCGCTATGCACTCCAGGTCGAGAAGGACTACTCGAAGAACGACATCCTGCTCGGGTACCTGAACGTCTCGAACTTCGGCGGCACGACGTACGGCATCGAGGCCGCAGCGCAGCGCTACTTCAGCACCACCGCCGCGAATGTCAGCCTGGTTCAGGCCGCGACCCTCGCCGGTATGGTGCAGGAGCCCAACCTGCTGCGCATCGACCGCCCGGGCGGCACCTGGACCAAGAAGGTCGACGGCCAGGACGTCGGTCAGAACAGCGAGGCCGATGGCTACGCGACGACCAAGGATCGTCGTGACTACGTGCTCGGCCAGATGTACAAGAACGGCCAGATCACCAAGGCGCAGTACGACGAGGCCAAGGCCACTCCGGTCACCCCCCAGCTCTCCGATACCCGACAGGGCTGCTCGACCGCCGGCGACAACGCCTACTTCTGCAAGTACGTGCAGAGCGTGCTCAAGGACGACCCCGCGTTCGGCGCCACAGCCGAGGAGCGCGCCGCGAACCTGAAGCGCGGCGGCATGTCGGTGTACACCTCGCTCGACATGCGCCTGCAGGGTCCTGCCATCCAGGCCGTGCACGACCGCGTACCGCCGACGATGGGCGGCATCGCCGTCGGCGGCGCCGGTGTCTCCGTCGAGGCCGCCACCGGACGCATCCTCGCGATGGCGCAGAACACGTCGTTCAGCGAGGCGGCGGATGCTTCGCTGGCCAAGGGCCAGTCCTCACAGGTGTTCGCGGCGGACAGCAAGCACGGCGGCGGCATCGGCTTCTCGGTCGGTTCGACCTACAAGCTCTTCACGTTGATCGACTGGCTCGAGAAGGGCCACTCGGTCAACGAGGTGCTCGACGGGCGGACCAGCTCCGTCTTCGGAAAGTACAACCGTGACGGCTGCGGCGGCGCCTACACGCTGCCGCGCCAGCCCGACAGGGCGATCGGCAACTCCGGCAACAACCCGGGCTACACGGGCAGTGTGATGAAGTTCACCGCAGCCTCGCTGAACTCCGGCTTCCTCGCGATGGCGAAACAGCTCAACCTGTGCGACATCAACCAGGTGGCGAAGCGGATGGGCGTGCACCTCGGCAGCGGGTGGGACGTGACGAAGTCGGACAACAAGTACAACCCCGGTGCGAACGACCCGTTCGCCTCGGTGCTCGGCTCGAAGAACATCGCGCCGCTCCAGATCGCCGGCGCTTACGCGACCGTGGCCAACAACGGCAAGTACTGCGAGCCGCGCGTGATCGACAAGATCATCGGGCAGGACGGCAAGGAGATCGCGCCCCCGAAGGAGTCCTGCACGCAGGTCATCGCTCCCGAGATCGCGGCGACCGCCGCCTACGCCCTGCGCGGTGTGATGGAGGGTGGAACCGGCTCCAACGCCAACCCCCGCAACGGAGTCCAGCTGATCGGCAAGACGGGTACCGCTGAGAAGGCGCACACCATGCTCGTCGAGTCGAGCACCAAGGTCGCCACCGCGGTCTGGGTCGGAAACGTCACCGGCGACGAGTCGCTGCGAAAGTTCTCGTACAAGGGCATTCAGCTCAACAACATCCGATACTCGATGGCGAAGGCGATCCAGCGCGCCGCGAACGAGATCTACGGCGGCGATGCCTTCCCGAGCCCGGACAAGAACCTCACCCGCAACGTGCTGAAGGACCTCCCGAACGTCGTCGGCATGACCGTCGATGCTGCGACCAAGACACTCGAGGACGCCGGGTTCCAGGTGAGCGTCGGTGAGGCTGTGGACAGCGACCAGGCGGCGGGCATCGTGGCCGCTCAGGCTCCGGGAGCGGGCCAGGTCGCGGCCGGCACCACTGTCACGATCTCGCCGAGCACCGGCAAGCAGGTGGAGACAGGGATCGAGGTGCCCGATGTGAGCGGCAAGTCCACCGCAGAGGCGGTGATCATGCTCAACGGCGCCGGATTCTCGAACGTCAAGTGGGACGGCAAGTGCCAGCCCAGCTCGCAGGTCACCGACACCGATCCCCCGGCGGGGTCGATGGCTCAGGCCACCCAGCAGATCAAGGTGCAGTGCGAGAAGGACAACGGCCGTTGACCTCCTCGAGTGCCCGCCCGGCCCTCATCGCGCTCAGCGCGGTGGGGGCCGTCGGCATCGCGGCCGCCACCTGGGGAATCGGAATCGAACGCTACCTGTTCACGGTGCGCACGGCGACGGTTCCGGTGCTCTCGCCCGGGTCCGCCCCGATCCGCGTGCTGCATCTGTCCGATGCGCACATGGCACCCTGGCAGCACCGCAAGCAGCAGTGGCTGGCCTCTCTCGCCGCTCTGGAGCCGGATCTCGTCGTGAACACCGGCGACAACCTCGGGCACATCGACGGCCTTGACGGCATCCGCCGCGCTTTCGCCCCGCTGGCAGGCATCCCTGGCGTGTTCGTGCACGGTTCGAACGATGTGCACGCGCCGGCACCGCGCAACCCTTTCAAGTACTTCATGGGGCCGTCCAAGCGGCACTCCACGGCGCCGCGCCTGGACACCGCCGCGATGGACGCGTACTTCACCGATGAGCTGGGCTGGACAGACCTGAACAACGACGCCGCCCGCCTGAGGGTCGCAGGGCGCAGCGTCGACTTCTTCGGCGTGGACGACCCGCACCGCGGCTGGGATCGCATGGAGGAGCTGCCCGAGCGGCTCGCCGCCTTCGGGCCCCGGGATGCCGGGGCATCGGTGCTCGGAGTCGCGCACGCGCCGTACCAGCGGGTGCTGAACGAGTTCGTCGACCTCGGCGCGGACATGCTCATCGCCGGCCACACGCACGGTGGGCAGGTCTGCCTGCCCGGATACGGCACGATCGTCGCGAACTGCGACATCCCGCTGAAGCAGGCCAAGGGGCTGAGCACCTGGTCGCACGGCAGCCGCTCCGTGCCGCTGAACGTCAGCGCGGGATGCGGCACGTCGATCTACGCTCCGGTGCGCTTCGCCTGCCGGCCCGAGGCGTCGCTGCTCACGCTCGTCGCGGCGCCCTCCCCCGCGGAGACGCTCAGCCGCTGAGAAGCCCAACAGAGAGATGACGTGACCACGAAGCCGCGAGATGGAGGTTCCAGACGGTGGCGGCTGTGGCTGATCGCCGGACTGTTCGCCCTGGCCGTCGTTCTCGCTGTATTCGCGCGTTCGAGCGCGCCCCACGAGCCTGTCCTTCGTGCGGGAGATGAGGAAGCAGCGCGGACCGGTGAGATTCTGGTGCCGAAGATCTCCGACGCGATCGCGGACGTGGATCCATCGGATCGTCCGCAGGCCGCTGAGTCGTGGCTCCTTGACCCAGGTGATGCGGAACGATTCTGGAACACCGAGTGGGTAGTGGGTGACCGAGATGGATCCCGAATCCCTGTCACCTTCTACTTCTGGTGGGAGGATGGCTCCTTGATCTGGGGCAGTGGTTCGTACTGGGGACGATCCTGTCAGGTCGTCACGGTCACAGCCGAGCAGGTGACAACCAAGCCGAGGGAATGTCCAGCCGACACTCCTGAACAACCTTCGGGGATGTAGCGAGGCGAGCCCATGCGTCCTTTCGGCGGGTGATCGGAACCACCCTCGATTCGTCGTTACGGCCTCCGCCATGTAGACTCGAACAGTTGCAAAAACGGGGTGTGGCGCAGTTTGGTAGCGCGCGTCGTTCGGGACGACGAGGTCGCAGGTTCAAATCCTGTCACCCCGACCATCACTGAAAGGACCCGCCGAATGGCGGGTCCTTTTCGTTTCCCTCTACGCTCGAGCCATGCCCCGCCGATCCGTCACGACAGCCCTCGTCATCGGCATCCCGTTCCTCGCGTTCCTCCTGGTGCTGACCATCTCGCCGCAGGGGCTGCAGGACCGGTTCCCGGTCGTCCTCGATGCGGTGCTCGACTTCGGCCGGCACACCCTCGGCTGGACCTGGCTGGGCTTCACCGCACTCGAGAAGATCGCGAACGTGCTCGTCTTCATCCCGGTCGGGGTGCTCGCGGCCGTGCTCGTCCCGCTCCGGGTCTGGCCCCTGGCGCTGTTCGTCGGTCCTGCGCTGTCGGCGATCATCGAGACCGTCCAGGGGCTCGCGCTGTCGCACCGGTCCGCGACGCTCAGCGACCTGCTGCTGAACTCGCTCGGCGCGACCGTCGGCGCAGGCATCACGCTCGCCGTACGGGCCCTGCGCAGGTCACGAGAGGGCGGCCCGGCTAAGCTGGAGGGATGACTGCGCCCCGCCTTGTCGCCTTCGACCTCGACGACACGCTGGCCCCCTCGAAGGGCGCGATCGACGCTCGCATCGCCGATCTCCTGCGCGCGCTCATGCACCGCGTCGACGTCGCCATCATCTCCGGCGGCAACGAGGAGCAGTTCCGCAACCAGGTGATCGCGCAGCTCGGCGACACGGATGCCGCGGATCTGGCGCGCCTGCACCTGCTACCCACCTGCGGCACCCGCTACCTGCGCCACGACGGTCACGACTTCACGCCGGTGTACGCGCGCGACCTGACCGCTGACGAACGGGATGCTGCGTTGCAGGCGCTCCGTGAGGAGGCCGAGCGTCTCGGCCTCTGGGAGCCGGAGCCCTGGGGCGACATCCTCGAGGACCGCGGCTCGCAGATCACGTTCTCGGCGCTCGGCCAGCGCGCTCCCCGCGACGCGAAGGTGGCCTGGGACCCGGACGGCGCGAAGCGCGCCGCCCTGCGCGACGCGGTCTCCGCCCGGCTGCCCGGCCTGGAGGTGCGCTCGGGCGGGTCGACATCGATCGACATCACTCGCGCCGGCATCGACAAGGCGTACGGCATGCGGCAGCTCGCCGAGCTCACCGGCATCCCGCTCACCGACATGCTCTTCTACGGCGATCGCCTGGACGAGGGCGGCAACGACTATCCGGTGCTCGCGATCGGCGTCCCGTGCGTGGCCGTGGAGGGCTGGGAGGACACCGCCGACCAGCTCGACGCGCTGCTCGCCGGAATCTCCACGAACTGATCCGTTCCCGTCGCACTTTTCGTCGCCGTGCACAGGGCGGTAGCGACGAAGAGTGCGACGGGAACGCGACTGTCAGACGGTTGCGCGGGCGGCGGCCGAGCCCAGCGGCACCATCCGGGTCAGCTGCGTCACGTGCGCGGGCTCGAGCTCGGCGAGTGACGAGACGCCCAGCAGGCGCATCGTGCGCTCGATCTCGGTGCGCAGGATCGCGATCGTGCGGTCGACGCCCTGGCGGCCGCCGGCCATCAGGCCGTAGAGGTACGCCCGGCCGATCAGCGTGAAGTCGGCGCCGAGCGCCACGGATGCCACGATGTCGGCGCCGTTCATGATGCCGGTGTCGACCATGACGGTGAAGTCGTCTCCCACGGCCTTGCGCACCTGCGGCAGCAGGTGGAACGGGATGGTGGCACGGTCGAGCTGGCGTCCGCCGTGGTTCGACAGCACGATGCCGTCGACCCCGGCATCCTTCAGGCGCACGGAGTCCTCGACGTTCTGCACGCCCTTGACCACGATCTTGCCGGGCCAGAGGTCGCGGATCACGTCGAGATCGGCGTAGCTGATGGTCGGGTCCATCGCGGCATCCAGCAGTTCACCGACGGTGCCGCCGGTGGTGCTGAGCGACGCGAACTCGAGCTTCGGCGTGGTCAGGAAGTCGATCCACCACCACGGTCGCGGGATCGCGTTGATCACGGTGCCGAGAGTCAGCTGCGGAGGGATGCTGAACCCGTTGCGCTTGTCGCGCAGGCGGGCGCCGGCGACCGGTGTGTCGACAGTGAAATGCAGGGTGTCGAAGCCTGCGGCGGCAGCACGGCGGGTGAGCTCGTAGGAGATCTCACGGTCACGCATGACGTAGAGCTGGAACCAGTTGCGACCGTCGGGGTTGGCCGCCTTCACTCCCTCGATCGAGGTCGTGCCGAGCGTGGAGAGCGTGAACGGGATGCCCGCGGCGGCGGCGGCTCCGGCTCCGGCGACCTCGCCCTCGGTCTGCATCAGGCGGGTGAACCCTGTCGGCGCGATGCCGAACGGCAGGGCGCTGGGACCGTCCAGGATCTGCACGCTCGTGTCGACGGTGGGAGCCGGCTTGAGGATGCCGGGGTGGAACTCCACGTCCTCGAAAGCCTGGCGCGCCCTGGCCAGCGACAGCTCGCCCTCGGCGGCGCCGTCGGTGTAGTCGAATGCGGCCTTCGGAGTGCGGCGCTTTGCGATCGTGCGCAGGTCGTAGATGGTGAGCGCGGCGTCGAGGCGGCGCTTGCGCCCGTCGAGTTCGGGCTTCTTGAACTGCATCAGCTCGAAGAGCTCTGCGGGCTTGGGCAGCTGTCGCTGGACCATGGTCTTCTCCTTCAGACAGCGGTGTCGGGGACCAGCCCCGCCGCGGTGTAATAGCCGATGATGTGGTCGCGCACGAGGACCCGCGCACGGTCTGCGTCGCCGTCGTCGATCGCCGCGACCAGGGCACGGTGCTCGACGCGCAGACGCTGGGCCATGCCGGTCCAGTCGTCGATGCGCGCGGATCCCTCCAGCACGTACGATTCGATGGCGGTGCGCAGGCCCGCCATCATCGCCGCGATCACCGCGTTGCCGGATGCCTCGGCGAGCGCCAGATGAAGCTGGGCGTCCAGCGCGAGGAACTCCGGTGCAGGCAGGGTCGCGTCGTCCATCGCCTCCAGCAGTATGTGTGCGTCGGCCGTCTCGCGACTCTCGGAAGCGGCGAGGGATGCCGCCACGGCCCCTTCGAGCACGACACGGGTCTGCACGACATCGGCGATCGGGAACCCCTGGGCGGCGACCTGCAGTCGAAGCAGCTGCTCCAGTCCCCCGGCGGGCGTGGCGATGACGATCGCGCCGGCCTGGGGGCCGGAGCCGGTCGAGGTGCGGATGAGACCCATGACCTCGAGCACGCGCAGCGCCTCACGCACGCTCGAGCGCCCGACGCCGAGCTCGGAGGAAAGTTCGCGCTCGGAGGGCAGCCGATCGCCGGGACCGAGGCGCCCCTCCACGAGGTCGCGCTCGATGCGCTCCAGCACCGTGCGCCAGGCGCGCGCGGCTGTGGGCTCCGCCATCCGTCCTCCTGTGGTCTGACCACAGGTTATCCCCTGTGGTCAGACCACGCAACCCGCGCGCAGCCTCTCTGAGGAATGTCGCAATTGGTCGCATCCGAGGCCGAGATGCGGCAAATAGGGACATTCCCCAGGACTGCCGAGGCACCCACCCCCTGAGGAATGTCGCAATTGGTCGCATCCGAGGCCGGGATGCGGCAAACAGGGACATTCCCCAGGAGCGGGTCAGGCGAGCGCTCCCGCGGACTCCTCGAGATAGCAGTTGCCGCACAGCGACTCGTACGTCACGGCGGCACCGTCGATCGCGACCTGATCGCCGTCGAACACGAAGCGCCCGTCGACGAGCCGGCCGTTGAACACGGCCTTGCGACCGCAGCGGCAGATCGTCTTCAGCTCCTCCAGGGAGTGTGCGATCGCGAGCAGGCGGGCTGATCCGGGGAACGCGTGGGTGAGGAAGTCGTTGCGGATGCCGTAGGCCATCACCGGGATCCCGTCCAGCACCGCGATCCGGAACAGATCGTCGATCTGCTCGGGCGTGAGGAACTGGGCCTCGTCGATCAGCAGGCAGGCCACGTCGACCTGCTGAGGCAGCAACGTGGCGGCATCCCGCTGCCGGATCCGCTCCCGCTCGGACGCGAACAGCGCTCGGGCGTCATCCTCGGCGCCGATAAGGAAATCGACCTCGCGCGTGACGCCGAGACGGCTCTCGATCTGCGACGCGCCCTTGGTGTCGATCGCGGGCTTCGCGAGCAGCACGTGCTGGCCGCGCTCCTCGTAGTTGTACGCCGCCTGCAGCAGAGACGTCGACTTGCCCGAGTTCATCGCGCCGTAGCGGAAGTAGAGCTTCGCCACGGTCGTGAGTCAGGCCGTCAGGTCGAGTGCCGTCGCGGTCGCGCTCATCGCCATGTCGGCGGTCTCACGATCGTCGTTCAGCTTCGCGCCCAGAGTCGGGACGAGCTCGCGCAGCTGCGGCTCCCATCCCGCGTACTGCTCGGGGAAGCACCGCTTGAGCAGCTGCAGCATGATCGGAGGCGCCGTCGAGGCGCCCGGCGAAGCACCGAGGAGTCCGGCGATCGAGCCGTCCTCGGCAGCGACGATCTCGGTGCCGAACTGCAGCTTGCCGTCGCGCATGACCTGCGCGCGCTGGCCGGCCTGCAGCAGCTCCCAGTCGCCGTCTGCCGCGGTCGGCATGAACTGCCGCAGCGTCGCCACCTTCTTCTTGGGGGTCTTCAGCAGCTCGCTGACGAGGTACGTGATGAGGTCGAAGTTCGTGAACGCGACCTTGAGCATGCTGCCCAGATTGTGCGGTCGCACCTGGGTGACGATGTCGAGCATCCCGCCGTTCTTGAGGAACTTCGGGCTGAACGTCGCGAACGGGCCGAACAGCAGGCTGCTCTCACCGTCGACGACGCGGGTGTCCAGGTGCGGGACCGACATCGGCGGAGCGCCGACCGGCGCCTGCGAGTAGACCTTCGCCTTGTGCTGGGCGACGATCTTCGGGTCGGAGGTCTTCAGCCACTGACCGCCGATCGGGAAGCATCCGTAACCGCGGATCTCGGGGATGCCCGAGCCCTGCAGCAGCTTGAGGGCCCAGCCGCCGGCGCCGACGAACACGAAGCGCGCCTTGATGTCGCCGGGTGCCCGCCCGATCGTGCGACGGTACTTGATGTTCCAGCTGCCGTCCTTGTCGCGCTTGAGCTTGCGCACCTCGGTGTTGGTGCGCACGTCGACGCCGCTCTCGCGGAGGTGATCGAAGAGCTGCCGGGTGAGCGCACCGAAGTCGACGTCGGTGCCTGCCACGCTGCGGGTCGCCGCGAACGGCTCGCCCTTGCGACGCTTCTGCATGAGCAGCGGAGCCCACTGGTTGATGACCCGGGAGTCCTCGCTGTACTCCATGCCGGCGAACAGCGGCTCGTCCTTGAGCAGGGCGTAGCGCTCGCGCAGGTACTGCACGTCGTCTTCACCGCGCACGAACGTCATGTGCGGGGTCGAGTTGATGAACGTCTTCGGCCCGTCGAGGATGCCGCGCTTGACCCACGACGACCAGAGCTCACGGCTGAGCTGGAACTGCTCGTTGATGTTGATGGCCTTGCTCGAGTCGAGCAGGCGGTCCTCACCGCGGGGTGTGTAGTTGAGCTCGCAGAGCGCGGAGTGGCCGGTGCCGGCGTTGTTCCACGCGTTGGAGCTCTCCTCGGCGACGTCGCTCAGGCGTTCGAACGCGACGATCTTCCAGTCCGGCTGCAGCTCGTGCAGCAGAGTACCCAGGGTGGCACTCATGATGCCACCACCGATCAGGACGACGTCGACGGATTCAGTCACCACACCAGTCTAGTTCGCCTGACGAAGGCCGCGATTCGCCGCCGCGTCCATCCCGACGACGATATTCGCCGCGACGGACGGGTCAGGCGACGGGTGCGCCCAGACGCTCTGCAACCAGCTCGGCGATCTGCACGGCGTTCAGCGCCGCGCCCTTGCGCAGGTTGTCGTTGCTGATGAACAGCACGAGTCCCTTGCCCTCGGGGGCGGACTGGTCGGCGCGGATGCGTCCGACGAAGCTGTCGTCCTTGCCGGCCGCCTGCAGCGGAGTCGGCACCTCTTCGAGGGAGACACCCGGGGCGGACGCCAGCACCTCACGCGCACGGTCGGGCGTGATGTCGGCACCGAACTCGGCGTGGATCGACAGCGAGTGCCCGGTGAACACGGGGACGCGCACGCAGGTGCCCGCCACGCGGAGGTCGGGCAGCCCGAGGATCTTGCGGCTCTCGTTGCGGAGCTTCTTCTCCTCGTCGGTCTCGTTGTCGCCGTCGTCGACGAGGTTGCCGGCGAACGGGATGACGTCGAAGGCGATCGGGGCGATGTACTTCTCGGGCTGGGGGAAGTCGACGGCCGAGCCGTCGTGCACCAGACGCAGCGTGTCGCCCTGGGCGAGGACGCCCTGGACCTGGCCGAGCAGCTCCTCGGCACCCGCGATGCCCGACCCGGAGACGGCCTGGTAGGTCGAGACGATCAGGCGCTCGAGGCCGGCCTCGGCGTGCAGGGCCTTCAGCACCGGCATGGCGGCCATCGTCGTGCAGTTCGGGTTGGCGATGATGCCGCGGGGGCGCTCGTCGATCGCGTGCGGGTTGACCTCGCTGACGACCAGCGGCACCTCGGGGTCGTTGCGCCAGGCGCTGGAGTTGTCAATGACGACTGCGCCGGCTTCCGCGAACTTCGGCGCGTAGGCGCGGCTGGCGGTCGCACCCGCCGAGAACAGGGCGATGTCGATGCCCGCGGCATCCGCCTTCTCGACGTCCTCGACGATCACGTCGACACCGCCGAAGTCGATGGCGGTGCCCGCGGAGCGGGCGGAGGCGAACAGGCGCAGCTCGCGGATCGGGAACGAGCGCTCGGCGAGGATCTCGCGCATCACGCGGCCGACCTGGCCGGTGGCGCCGACGACGGCGACGGAGTATCCGGAATCGGAGATGCGGGTCATGACTGGGGTCCTTGGCGTTAAGACGGATACGCCAGGCTCAGCCCCGGGTCGCGGATGCTTCGCCCGGCGCCGATGTCAGGGTTGCGGTGAGTCTACCGTGCCCCGGAGGGCGCGGCGCCGGTGTGACATCAGGCGGTCAGCGCCCGGTGCCGGCGTGCACGACGGCCTCGATCTCGCTGTCGAGGCCGTAGGCGGTGTGCACGGCGCGGGCGGCGTCGGCGAGCTCGTCGGCGCGCAGCACGACGGAGATGCGGATCTCGGAGGTCGAGATCATCTCGATGTTGATGCCGGCCGTCGAGAGCGCCTCGAACAGGATCGCGGAGACGCCCGAGTGCGTGCGCATGCCGGCGCCGACGACCGACAGCTTGCCGATCTGGTCGTCGTGCTGCAGCGAGTCGAAGCCGATGCCGGCGCGCTCGGCGGCGAGCGCCTTCAGCGCGGATGCGGCATCGGCCTTGGGAAGGGTGAACGAGATGTCGGTGCGGCCGGTGGATGCCGCGGACACGTTCTGCACGATCATGTCGACGTTCGCGCCGGACTTGGCCACGACGGTGAAGATCTCGGCCGCCTTGCCCGGCACGTCCGGAACGCCGGAGACGGTGATCTTGGCCTGGCTGAGGTCGGTGGCGACGCCGGCGACGATGGGTTCTTCCATGGCTGCTCCCTCGGATTCGCGGGGGTTCTTCATGCCCTCGCCCAGAACGTAGGTGCCCTCGGCCGTCGAGAAGGTCGAGCGGGCGTGGATCAGGACGCCGTGCCGGCGCGCGTATTCGACGGCGCGGATGTACAGCACCTTGGCGCCGTTGGCGGCGAGCTCGAGCATCTCCTCGCTGGCGACGTGGTCGAGCTTGCGGGCGTTCGGGATCACGCGCGGGTCGGCGGTGTAGATGCCGTCCACGTCGCTGTAGATCTCGCAGACGTCGGCGCTCAGCGCGGCGGCGAGCGCGACGGCAGTGGTGTCGGACCCGCCGCGGCCGAGCGTGGTGATGTCGAGGGTGTCGCGGTTGATGCCCTGGAAGCCGGCGACGATGACGATCGCGCCCTCGTCGAGCGCTTCGCGCACCCGCACCGGGGTGACGTCGACGATGCGCGCCTTGCCGTGGTGCGAGTCGGTCATCATGCCGGCCTGGCTGCCGGTGAACGACCGCGCCTCGAAGCCCATGGAGTGGATCGTCATGGCGAGCAGCGCCATCGAGATGCGCTCTCCACTGGAGAGCAGCATGTCGAGTTCACGCGGAGCCGGGATGGGGGCGACCTCGTGGGCGAGGTCGAGCAGCTCGTCCGTGGTGTCGCCCATGGCGCTGACGGCGACCACGACGTCGTGCCCGGCGCGACGGGTGTCGACGATGCGCTTGGCGACGCGCTTGATGCTGTCGGCGTCGGCGACGGACGAACCGCCGTACTTCTGCACGATGAGGGCCACGTTCACTCCCTGGGATTGCCGGGCGATCAGCCCATCCACATTCTACGGAGCGAGTTCATGCCTCATTACGTATGTGTCAGATCAGCCCGCGGCGGCGGGCCTCGGCGGCGGCTGCCGTACGGCTCTGCACGCCGAGCTTCTCGAGCAGATGCACCACGTGCGTCTTCACCGTGGCCTCGCTGATGAACAGCCGGTTCGCGATCTCGCGGTTGGCCGCACCCTCGTCCACGAGCTGGAGCACCTCCCGCTCGCGCGCGGTCAGCGTCACCCGAGGCGCCCGCAGCGCGCCGATCAGCCGGTCGTCGGCCAGCCCTCCCACCAGGCCGCCGGATGCGGCATCGGTGATCGCTCTCGCGATCGTGTCGGTGTCCACCTCTTTGAGCAGGTAGCCGGCGGCCCCGGCCTCGATGGCGCGGACGATCTGCGCATCGTGGTCGAAGGTGGTGAGGATGATGACCGCGGGCGGCGACGGCGTCGCGCGCAGCGCCGCCGTCACGGCTACGCCGTCGATGCCGTCCCCCAGGCGCAGGTCGCAGAGCACGACGTCGGGGCGCAGCTCGGATGCCGCGACGAGTGCGTCCTCGCCCGTGGCTGCCTCGCCGATCACCTCGAAACCACGGCTCTCGATCACCGCGCGGAGACCCGCGCGCACGATCGGATGGTCGTCGACGAGGAGGATGCGGATGCTCATCGCTGGACCTCCCCTGAGTGTCGCGGGACTGGCGCGGTCGATTCGGCCGCCGCGCGGGACGCGCCGGCGGGCGCGTCCCGCTGCAGCACGGTCGGCTCCGCTGCTCCGCGGGCGGACTCTTCGACGGTGCTGACCGCACCGTCGAAGACGAGCGGTACGGTCGCTGTCAGCAGAGTGCCGTCGCCGGCGGCGCTGCTGACCGAGAGGGACCCGCCGAGCTCTTCGAGCCGGGAGCGCATCGCGATCAGGCCGTAGGACGACCCGGGGCGGCCGGCGGATGCCTGGTCGAAGCCGTGCCCGTCGTCGGCGACCTCGAGTCGGGCGACCCCGTCCGCGACGCCCAGGCGCACGTCGACCCGCATGGCGCCCGAGTGCTGCCGCACGTTGGCGAGCGCGGACTGCGCCACGCGGAGGAAGGCGACCTCGACGCCGGTCGGCAGCGCGGGCATCGGCTCGGACACCTCCAGCGCGGTCTCGATCCCGGCATCCGTGCGCAGCGTGTCGAGCATCCTGCCCAGAGCCCCGGCGAGGGCGGAGTCCTCCAGTTCGGCGGGCGCGAGCGAGGCGACGATGCGGCGCAGTTCGATCAGCGACTGCTGCGCGAGGGCATCGATCTGCGGCATCCGCTCCACGTCGCCGCTGCGCGCGAGCAGCGAGACGGAACTGAGCTCCTGCGCGATCGTGTCGTGCAGGTCGCGGGCCAGGCGGGTGCGTTCCTTGGCGGCGCCCGCCTCGTGCTGTGTGCGGGCGAGCTCGTCCTGCAGGGCGGCGGTCTCGTGCTGCGCCTGCAGCAGCGAGGCGATGAGGCGCTCGCGCTCTCCGGCGTCGCGCAGCAGCGTGTCGTAGCCGAGCGAGATGGCCAGCGCGAAGCCCCCGCCGAGCACGGGGCCGGCGATGTGGGCGAAGGTCAGCTGGGTGTGATGCAGCACCGGAGCGGCTACGGCCCCGAGCATCACGATCATCGCGTAGATCCACGCCGCGCGCCCGCGGATCAGGTGCCCGGCGAGCAGCAGCAGCGGGAATGCCAGCCACACGTACTCGGGCGAGAGCACCAGCATCCCACCCCAGAGCACGGTGAGCCCGCCCAGCCACCAACGCGCGCCCGGGCCCTGGATCAGCAGGGCGCCGGCGCCGTACCAGCCGAGGAAGGCGACAGCGGCGAGGATCGCAGGCAGCGGAGCCAGGCCGGCGACGATGGCTCGGATCGTGGTGACCACGACGAGCAGCACGGCGATCAGATGGAGCGCGACGCGTGCGGTGCGCAGCATCCGATGGCGGCTCGAGACGGATGCTGCGGCGGACATCCTCCGATTCTCGCGCGAACGGCCGCGCCGCGCATGGCGGATTGTCGATCCTTCGATGGATGCGCTCGCGCAGCTCGTGGAAGAGACTGGTGCCATGACCGAAGCATCCGTCGATGTCCGCACCCAGCGCTCAGCGCTGACGAAGCTCTTCTCCGCCACGGCCGTGTACACCGTGCTCGGCCTGGGCGCGGGACTGTTCTACCGGGAGTTCACGAAGGGGAACGGCTTCCCCGAGGGGTTCCCTGGTCAGCTCGCCGTCACGCACACGCACCTGCTGGTGCTGGGAATGATCGTGCCGCTCATCGTGCTGGCGCTGGAGAAGTCGTTCCGGCTGTCGACTAGCAGGCTGTTCGGCTGGTTCTTCTGGATCTACAACGCGGGAGTCGTGCTGACCACGGCGATGATGGTCTGGCACGGCACGCTGCAGGTGCTGGGCACGAAGGCTTCGGCGGCGATCTCCGGCATCGCCGGGCTGGGCCACATCCTGATCGGCGCCGGGTTCGTGCTGCTGCTCCTGATGCTGTGGAAGGCGATCCGTCGGAACTGATCCGTCTCACCGCTCCGGTCTCACTGGATGCGGGTGCAAGCAGTCCCAGACCCGCAACGAGTGAGACCGGAACCGGGAGTGGATCAGCGGGTGGGGTCCGGGTCTGGCTCCGAGCCGTCGCAGATCGCCTCGGCGGTCTCGGCCGTCGTCACCGGTCCTGTCGTCAGATCGGCCTCTCCGGACTTCAGCCTGCCGCCGGTGGCGGCGAACCAGCATCCGACCAGGATGATCGGGAACCCGATCAGCAGGCCGAGCGTGACCGGTTCGCCGACCAGGATGGTGCCGAGGATGATCGCGACCACCGGATTGATGTACGTGAACAGCGGCGCGCGCACCGGGCCGACCTCGCGGATCAGCGCGAAGAAGAACACGAAGGCGAGGGCGGTGCAGATCACGCCGAGCAGTACGAGCGATACGGTCGAGCGCACGGTCGGGACATCGTGCTGTGTGAGCAGCCCCGCCGGCAGGTAGGCGAGACCGACCACGGTGAGGGCGAGCGTGATGGTGCCGATCGAGGGAACATCGGCCAGTTTGTGCGCGATGATGAACGGCGCGATCGCGTACAGCACGGCGGTGAGCAGGATCTCGCCGATCGCGATGTAGCTCGCGGTGCCGTGCGCGAACAGGCCGGGGCCGGCGACGACGATCGCGACACCGGCGAAGCCCACCAGCAGACCGCCCAGGCGGGTCGGTGCGAGCACGGAGCGGTCGCCGCGCATCAGGGCGATGATCACTGCGAACAACGGAACCGTCGAGACCAGCAGTCCGGTGAGCCCTGAGGGCAGCTGGGTCTCGGCATGGCTGAGCAGCAGGAAGGGCCCTGCCATCTCGATCGCGCCGAAGGCGAGCACCCACGGCCACACCTTGAGTGCGGACTTCAGCGCGCCCGAGCGGATCGCGAACGGCAGCAGCACGAGCGCGCCGAGCAGCGTGCGTGCGGAGACCACAGCCGGGGGCGAGAAGGACACCACCGCCTCTTTGATGAAGAGGTAGGTGATGCCCCACACGATCGACATGATCGCGAAGAGGATCCAGCCCTTGCGGGTGAACCCGCCGTGCGGGCTCACAGCCGGCGCCGGCCCTCGAAGGCGCGACCCAGGGTGACCTCGTCGGCGTACTCGAGGTCGCCGCCGACCGGCAGTCCGGAGGCCAGGCGCGAGACCGTGATCTCCATCGTGGTCAGCAGGC
This sequence comes from Microbacterium sp. MAH-37, assembly GCF_009758255.1. Classification (GTDB taxonomy): domain Bacteria; phylum Actinomycetota; class Actinomycetes; order Actinomycetales; family Microbacteriaceae; genus Microbacterium. The sequence continues at coordinate 269,426 of NZ_WSEN01000002.1, read as the reverse complement.
GGCTGAGGTAGCTCGCCGTGGCTTCACCCTCGAGGTTGGGGTTGGTCGCGAGGATGACCTCCTGCACGGTGCCGTCTGCGAGGCGGGTCATCAGCTGGGCGATGCGCAGATCGTCGGGTCCGACACCGGCGATCGGGCTGATCGCCCCGCCGAGCACGTGGTACAGCCCGCGGAACTCGCGGGTGCGCTCGATCGCGGCGACGTCCTTGGCGTCCTCGACCACGCAGATGAGCGCGGCGTTGCGACGCGGGTCGCGGCAGATCGCGCAGCGGTCCTGCTCGGAGACGTTGCCGCAGATCTCGCAGAAGCGCACGCGGGCGCGCACCTCGGTGAGCAGTTCGGCGAGGCGGGCGACGTCGAACGACGGAGTCTGCAGGATGTGGAACGCGATGCGCTGAGCGGACTTGGGTCCGATGCCCGGCAGCCGGCCGAACTCGTCGATCAGCTCCTGGACGATGCCGTCGTACATCAGTTGAACCTCGTCTGGGGCTCGAAGGGCTCTTCGCGGATGAACGTCGCGCCGAGCACCTGGCGGATCACGGCCTCGCCGCGGCGCTCCACGCCGTCCGGGGCGGAGGATCGGCTGGTGACGACCGGCGCGGCGGTCAGCGGAGCAGAGCGCTGCGGGGCGGACGCCTGCGGCGCCTGGCGTGCCGGGCCCTGCTGCACCGGGGTGTGCTGCACCGGCGCCTGGCGAGGCGGAGTCTGGTGCGCCTGAGCCTGCGCGACCGGCATCCTGTCGCCGGCGTCGGGCGGCGCGGCGTCGTAGTGCGGGTCGTACGGCGGCTCGTCGATGTCGGGAGCCTCGTCGTCGCCGGGCAGCGGCGGCTCGTCGCGGTCGATCGCGCCGTCCACCGGCGGCATCGGTGCGGATGCCGCGGACTCGACTTCTGCGGGCTCCTCGTCGACGGCGAACTGCGGCTGCACCGGCTCCTCATGCGAGGCGGGGATGGGCGCGACCGCCCATTCCGTCACTGGAGCGGCTGCGGATGCCGACGGGCGGGACTGCGCCGGGCGCGCGGCGGGTGCCGGCTGCTGCCGCGACGCGACCGCGGGACCCGTCTGCTGCGCTGTGGCGGGCGCGGTCTGCTGCACCGCTGCCGCGGCGGGAGCAGGCTCCGGGGCGTCGGCCTGCGGCACGCCGGGTGTCGCCCAGCCGGAGGCGGGCGCGGTGTCACCCTGGTGCTCGGCGCGCGCCGGCGCAGGGTCGGCGGGCGCGGGCTCAGCGGGAGCGGATGCTCCGCCCTGCTCCGGTCCGTCCTGCGGAGAGCGCGCTCCCCCGCCAGGGGCGTTGCCGGCCGGCAGCGGGGCCGGGCGGTACTTCACGCGCACGCCGAGCTGCTGCTCGATCGCGGTGCGCAGGTGGTCGGAGGGCCCGGGGCCCGGGGTCGGTCCCTTGAACCTCGTGACATCGGACGGGGCCGCGAAACCGAGCGTGAGCACCTCATCGGCGTAAGCGAGAGGCTGCACACCGGTGACGAGAAGCCAGGCATTGCGGTTGATCGCCGCAAGCTTGTCGAGGACCGCGGGCCATTCGGCCGTGATGCGCTCGAAGGTGACGGGGCCGGAGACCGCGGGCGCTGAAGGCGTTTCGTCTCTGCGTTCCGTCTTCGCTCCTTCGTCGCTCCGCTCAACCACCGCCTTCGGCTCCGGCGGGGCGACCGGAGCCGGGGCGACCGGAGCCGGGGCATCCTTCTGCGGGTCGTCGAGCGGAGCCGAGGTACGAGGTGCAGACGAGACATCGGGAGCCGATGTCTCGGGTGCGGGAATCGGCGACGCGGCCTCAGCGTCAGCTGAAGGCGTTTCGTCCCGCTCCTTCGTCGCTCGCGGGGCGACCGGAGCGGAAGCAACGGGGGTGGAAGCCGCCGGAGCAGAAGCGACCGGTGCGGGCGCGACAGCCGCCCCCTCGCCCGCGCTCGCGAGCACGCGCGCCACCATGAGCTCGAGGTGGAGGCGCGGTGAAGTGGCGCCGGTCATGTCGTCGAGCGCCTGGCTGACGACATCCGCAGTGCGGGACAGCCGCACCGATCCGAACGCGACGGCCTGTGCCTGCATCCGCTGCAGTTCGTCAGCCGGAATTCCGCGCAGCACGGCGGAGGCGCCGTCGCCGACGGCGGCGATCACGATGAGGTCGCGCAGCCGCTCGAGCAGGTCGTCGACGAAGCGCCGCGGGTCCTGGCCGGTCTGCACGACGCGATCGACTGCGGGGAAGGCCGCCGCGGCGTCGCCGGCGGCGAGCGCGTCGACGATCTCGTCGAGCAGCTCGGCGTGGGTGTAGCCGAGCAGCGCAACAGCCCGCGCGTAGGTGACGTTGCCGTCCTCGGAGCCGGCGATCAGCTGATCGAGCAGCGACAGCGTGTCACGCGGCGATCCGCCGCCTGCGCGGACGGCGAGCGCGAGCACGCCCTCCTCGACCTGCACGCCCTCCTCGGCGCAGAGCTTCTCGACGTACTCGAGCATGGCCGCCGGCGGCACCAGCCGGAACGGATAGTGGTGCGTACGCGAGCGGATGGTGCCGAGCACCTTCTCGGGCTCGGTGGTCGCGAAGATGAACTTCACGTGCTCCGGGGGCTCTTCGACCAGCTTCAGCAGGGCGTTGAAGCCCTGCGGCGTGACCATGTGCGCCTCGTCGAGGATGAAGATCTTGTACCGGTCGCGGCTGGGCGCGAAGGTCGCGCGCTCGCGCAGGTCGCGGGCGTCGTCAACGCCGTTGTGGCTGGCTGCGTCGATCTCGACGACGTCGAGCGAACCGCCGCCGTTGCGCGACAGCTCGACGCAGCTCGGGCACACGCCGCACGGGGTGTCTGTCGGACCCTCGGCGCAGTTCAGGCAGCGCGCCAGGATGCGGGCGGACGTGGTCTTTCCGCATCCGCGCGGACCGGAGAACAGGTAGGCGTGACCCACCCTGTCACCGCGGAGTGCGGTCATGAGCGGGTCGGTCACCTGGGACTGACCGATCATCTCCCCGAAGTTCTCGGGCCGGTAGCGGCGGTAAAGGGCTGTGGTCACCAGAACAGCCTACGGTGTGCCCCGGACACTGCGGCCGGGCGTGCGCTTCCGCTCACCCGGGCGTATTGAACTCGGCCGCCAAGCGCAGGTACGTCAGGAACTGATCCGTCTGCGGGCGAACGCGCAGGAACTCGCCCGAGAGCACGAACTCCCGTCCGCGAACCTCCACCTCGAGATCGGGGAGCGTCGCGAAACGGTCCTCCAGAATCAGGACTGCGTCTGTGTAGACGTTGCCGGACAGCCCGATGACGCGCCAATCCGGTTCGTCGATGAAGCCCGCGATCACCGGCGACTGATAGTCATCGCGCTTCTTACTCTCCTCCATCCGCCATTCAAGGTTCGGATGCCCTCGCGATCATCGTCTCTGCGAGGAGAATGGCGATGTCTTCCGTGATCGACAGCGTCAGCCCGTCCGGCATCCGGACATCTTCTGCCAATGACTGGACTTGATCGCGGAACCAGTCGTTCAAGGACTGGATTGCGCGGTCCGATCCGTCGATGATCACGCCGTCTGTAGCGAGGAGAGATGTGAGCTGCACGCGGTGCTCCCGCTCTTCAACGAAGTGCCGGAACACAGATCTTGCGGCGCTGCGCGATAGCTCTTCACGCTCCCACCACGGCGGAATCTCGAAGCATACATACGATGTCCACGGAAGGTTCGGGCCCTTCACTATGTCTCGATCTCCCCATCCGGATTCTCGAGAGCCTCAATCCTCGCCCTCGCGGCATCGAGCAGCTCGTCGTAGTCGTGTCTGAAGGGTGCGACAAGAGTCGTTTCGAGCACCGCTTCGATGTCCCAGAGGATCCGCTGCTCTGCTCCTCCGCGTGGAACCTGAATCGTGCCATCGTTGATTCACGTGATCCACTCGAACAGGACGAGCGCCTCATCGCCCGTGAGTGCGATCTCAACGGGATCCTCCATGGCCGTTCCGTCCGCACCCCTCGGGCGCTTCCCCAGAACCCGCATCACGGGCGATAGGAGTCGAACTCCCAGTAGCCGGTCTGAACCAGCGACTGTGCGACGTCTTCCCATGTCTCCCCGGTGGCTTTCTCGACTTCGCGCCTGAGGATCGCCTCGGCAGTATGAATATCGAACTCGGGCATGAGCAGTGTGTGCCGAACCAGACGTGGCCCGTTGTCACGGATCTCACGAGCGAGCCAATGTGAGGTGCACACGAGCACGTCCAGGGACTCTTCGCCGAGAGCATCCTTCGGGCCGACGATCAGCCGAATCCATTGCCCATCGTCATCCGGCGTCGGAGACCGGTAGGTGTCGACGTCGATGTCGGTGCTGTAGATGTATCTCAGCTCTGCGGTGATCACTCCACTATCCAATTTCAATCACCTTTGAGGACTCGCAGGCGTGAGTCAACAAGTACCGGTCTGGAGAATCGGAAGCAAGAGCTGAGCGCGTTTCGTCTCGCTCCTTCGTCGCTCGCTCAACGACCGGGGCTCTTCGACAGGCTCAGGGAGCCGGACGCCGGTCAGTCGATCGCGAGCACCGGGATCGTCGTGGTCACGGGCACCGTCGGCGACATCAGCGTGCCGTCCTCGCGGCGGGCGTCGGCGAACTGGCGCAGCGTCGGTCGACCTGGGCGCACCGGCCCCTGTCCGGCCAGCAGCACCTCGGCATCGGCATCCACCGACGCCGTGTGCGCCGCCCCCCGCACAGTGAACGAGACTGGATCGCCCGACAGCACCCGCATCCGCAGCTCCCCGCGGGTGATCGTCACCCGCAGTGACGACCCGCGCCACTGCATCGGGAACTCCAGCGAGGGCCACTCCGCGGGCAGCCGCGGGTCGAAGCTCAATTCTCCGGCGTAGTCGCGCATGCCGCCGAAGCCGCTCACCAGCGCCGACCACACGCCGCCCGCCGACGCCACGTGCACGCCGTCGGTGGCATTGTTGTGCAGATCGTGCAGGTCGACGTACAGCGCCTCGCGGAAGTACTCGAGCGCGAGCTCCTGGTACCCCACCTCGGCGGCGAGGATCGACTGCACCACGGCCGACAGCGTGGAGTCGCCGGTCGTCAGCGGGTCGTAGTAGTCGAAGTCGGCCAGCTTCTCCTCCGCCGTGAAGTGGCTGCCCTGCAGGAACAGCGCGAGCACCACGTCCGCCTGCTTGAGCACCTGGAACCGGTAGATCACCAGCGGGTGGAAGTGCAGCAGCAGCGGGCGCTGCTCGTCGGGGGTGTTCGCCAGGTCCCAGACCTCGCGCTCCAGGAACAGCGAGTCCTGCGGGTGGATGCCGAGCCCCTCGCTGTACGGGATGTGCATCGCCTCGGCGGCGCGCTCCCAGCCGTCCGGCTCCCCGGCATCCAGTCCGGTGCGCGCGACCAGCGCCGCGTACGCGTCGGGAGCGGACTCCGCCATCGTCCGCACCACGCGGGCGGCCAGGCGCAGGTTGTGCCTGGCCATCACGTTGGTGAACAGGTTGTCGTTGACGACCGTGGTGTACTCGTCAGGGCCGGTGACGCCGTGGATGTGGAATGTCGAGTCGCCGTTCGTGCCGCGCCAGAACCCCAGCGTCGCCCACAGCCGCGCGGTCTCCACGGCGATGTCGGCGGCCTCGCTGCGCAGGAACTCCACGTCACCGGTGGCGTACACGTACTTGCCCAGCGCGAAGCTGACGTCGGCGTTGATGTGGTACTGCGCGGTGCCCGCCGCGTAGTACGCCGACGCCTCCTCGCCGTTGATCGTGCGCCACGGGAACAGCGCCCCCGCTTCGTTCAGCTGCGCCGCACGGCGGCGCGCCGCCGGCAGCATCAGCACGCGCGCCCGCAGTGCGTTGCGCGCCCACTGCGGCGACGTGTAGGTCAGGAACGGCAGCACGTAGATCTCGGTGTCCCAGAAGTAGTGCCCGCTGTAGCCCGACCCTGTGAGGCCCTTCGCCGGCACACCGGCACCGTCGGCCCGCGCCGAGGCCTGCGCCAGCTGGAACAGACACCAGCGCACGGCCTGCTGCAGGGAGTCGTGACCGCCGATGCGCACGTCGCTGCGCTCCCAGAAGTCGGCGAGCCACTCCGCCTGGCGGGCGAACAGGGCGTCGACTCCCTCGACGGCGGCACGGTCGAGGGTGCGGCGGCAGCGGTCCACCAGCTCGCGCGGCGGCACGCCCCGCGACGTGTGGTAACTCACCAGCTTGGTGAGCCGGATCGGCACGCCCGCCTTGGCCTGCACCCGGAACACGTTCTTCGCGATGTCCGGCTCGATCAGCGTGCGCGCGCTGTGGTCGTTCTCGGTGTCGATCACGTGATCGGCGACGACGGCCAGCGTCATCCCCGAGTCCGTCACCTGATACGACAGGGCCGCGCGCAGCCCGTCCTGCCAGTACTCGGCCGGCTGCAGCACCCGCTCGGTGATCTTCTCGGCCTTGCGCGGGTCGAAACCGGCCTTGCCCGCCGCCGCCTTCTGCGCCGCCTCCGGCGTGCCGGTGTACACGGTGCCGCCGTCCTGCCGGTTCAGCAGCTGGCAGCTGATCGTCACCGGGGCATCCGAGTTCTCGACCACGAGGTCGAGCCGCATCACCGCGAGGTGGCGCTCGTCGAAGCTCACCATCCGCTCGTCGCGCAGTCGCACCCGCTTGCCCGAGGGCGTCACCCACAGCACGTCGCGGTGCACGATGCCGGTGCGCATGTCGAGCGTGCGGCTGTACTCGCGCACGTCGGCGTCGTCGAACGACAGCGGCTCGTCGTCGACGTAGACGCGCATGATCTTGGCATCCGGCGCGTTGATGATCGTCTGCCCGACCTCGGCGAAGCCGTAGGCCTGCTCGGCGTGCCGGATGGGCCAGGTCTCGTGCAGGCCGTTGATGAACGTGCCGTGCTCGTGCGCGCCGCGGCCTTCGATGTGGTTGCCGCGCAGACCCAGGTAGCCGTTGCCCACCGCGAAGAGGGTCTCGGGCAGGCCGTCCGCGTCATAGCGGCTCTCGACGAGACGCCAGGGATCGGACGAGTAACGGTCGCTGTCGAACATGCGGTCTCCGTGGATCGGGATTCGGACGAAGGGCTCAGGACGAAGGGATCAGGATGCCAGCAGGCGGGCGAGATCATCGACGATACTCGTCGCGCCCGCATCCCGCAGGGCGGCCTCGCCGGCTCCGCGATCGACGCCGATGACGACGCCGTATCCGGCGGATGCCGCGGATGCCGCGCCCGACACCGCGTCCTCCACGGCGGCTGCCTCGGCGGGCTCGACGCCCAGCGCCAGGGCGCCGGCGCGGAACATGTCCGGCGCGGGCTTGGACGCGAGGTGGTCGCGCTCGGCGACCACCCCGTCGACGACGACGGTGAAGAAGGAGCGGATGCCGGCGGAGCCGAGCACCTCCTCGGCGTTCTTCGAGCTCGACACGACGCCCATCGGGATGCCGGCATCCCGCAACTGCTCGATCAGCGCGAGCGATCCCGGGTACGGGGCGATGCCGCCGCTGCGCAGCTCGGCGGCGAAGGCGGCGTTCTTGCGGTTGCCGATGCCGCAGATCGTGTCCTCGGTGGGAGCGTCGTCGACGTGCCCCCACGGGATCTCCACGTTGCGGCTGTGCATCACGGCGGCGACCCCGTCGTAGCGCTTCTTGCCGTCGACGTGCGCGTAGTAGTCGTCGTCCGTGTAGGGCGGCGTGATGCCCCACTGCGCGAACACGTCGTCGAACACGGCCTGCCAGGCGCGCATGTGCACTTCGGCCGTGGGGGTGAGCACGCCGTCGAGGTCGAAGAGGACTCCGGCGGCGGCACGAAGGTCGGGCAGGGACTCGGGCACGGTTCTCCCTTGTCGTCGATCGGAATGGGACCGGTTCCAGCGTAGTGGCGACAGGGCCCGTCAGACCACGGCGAGCGTCTGCCGCGCGATCTCCAGTTCCTCGTCGGTAGGCACCACGAGCACCTCGACCGACGAGTCGTCCGCGGAGATGCGCCGGATGCCGCCGCGCTGGGCGTTCCGCTCGGGATCGATGCGCAGGCCGAGGAAGCCCAGCGTCGCGAGCGCGTCCGCGCGCACCGGCGCGGCGTTCTCGCCGACTCCCGCAGTGAACGAGATCACGTCGACGCCGCCGAGCTGCGCGATGTACGCGCCGGCATAGGCGCGCAGACGGTGGATGTAGACGTCGTAGGCCAGCGTCGCGGCATCCTCTCCCGCTTCGCGCCCGGCGAGGATGTCGCGCATGTCGCTGCGCCCGGCCAGCCCGAGCAGGCCGCTGCGCTTGTTCAGCAGGGTGTCCAGATCCGACGTTCCCATGCCCGCGCGGCGGGCCAGGTGCAACAGGGCTGCGGCGTCGATGTCGCCGGACCTGGTGCCCATCACGAGTCCCTCGAGCGGTGTGAGCCCCATCGAGGTCTCGACGGACTCGCCGCCGCGGATCGCCGTGACGGATGCCCCATTGCCGAGGTGGAACACGATCTGGCGCAGGTCGGCGAGATCGCGGCCGAGGAAGGCGGCGGCCTGCTCGCTGACGTACTTGTGGCTGGTGCCGTGGAACCCGTACCGGCGCACGCGATGCGCGTGCGCGAGATCCGCATCGATCGCGTAGGTGTACGCGGCCGGCGGCAGGGTCTGGTGGAATGCCGTGTCGAACACGGCGACGTGCGGCACCGTGGGGAACGCCTTGCGCGCGGAGCGGATGCCGGCGACGTTGGCCGGGTTGTGCAGCGGGGCGAGCACCGCGAGGTCTTCGATGTTGATCTCGACCAGTGGTGTGATCACGGTGGGCTTGAAGAACCGGGCGCCCCCGTGCACGACCCGGTGCCCGACCGCGACCGGCGGATGCTCGTCGAGCGACGGACCGTGCGCGGCGAACTGCTCCAGCATGACCGCGAACGCGACGTCGTGGTCGGCGACGGGGCGCTCGTCCTTCGCCGTGGCGTCCAGCATGGTGGTGGCGGGCTCGCCGGGCCCCGCCGCCTGACGGATCGTGTGCGACACGACTCCGCTGGACTGGCCGATCCGTTCGATCAGGCCGCTCGCGAGCTCGGTCTCGCGATCCATGTCGAGCAGGCTGTACTTCAGCGACGAGGAGCCGCTGTTGATCACGAGGACGGCGGTCATCGGTTCTCTCCCTGCGTCTGTCCCTGCGCCTGGATCGCGGTGATCGCGACGGTGTTCACGATGTCCTCCACGAGCGCGCCGCGGCTGAGGTCGTTGATCGGCCGGTTCAGCCCCTGCAGCACCGGGCCCATCGCCACGGCGCCGGCCGAGCGCTGCACCGCCTTGTACGTGTTGTTGCCGGTGTTCAGGTCGGGGAAGACGAAGACCGTCGCGCGTCCCGCCACGGCCGAGTCGGGCAGCTTGGCCCGTGCGACGGCGGCGTCGGCCGCGGCGTCGTACTGGATCGGCCCCTCGACGGGCAGCTCGGGCGCGCGCTCGCGGACCAGGGCGGTGGCCGCGCGCACCTTGTCGACCTCGGCGCCCGAGCCGGACTCCCCCGTCGAGTACGACAGCATCGCCACCCGCGGGTCGATGCCGAACTGCCGCGCCGTCGCGGCCGACGAGATGGCGATGTCGGCCAGCTGCACGCTGGTGGGCTCGGGGATCACCGCGCAGTCGCCGTAGACGAGTACCCGATCCGCGAGTGCCATCAGGAACACGCTCGAGACGACTTCGACGCCCGGCCGGGTCTTGATGATCTCGAACGCCGGGCGGATCGTGTGCGCGGTGGTGTGCGCCGCCCCCGAGACCATGCCGTCGGCGAGGCCGAGATGCACCATCATCGTGCCGAAGTACGACACGTCGGTGACGGTGTCGGATGCCTGCTGCAGCGTGACGCCCTTGTGCGCGCGCAGCCGCGCATACTCGGCGGCGAAGCGCTCGACGAGGGCCGGGTCGGTGGGACTGATGATCTGCGCGGTGTCGAGGTCGAGACCGAGGGAGGATGCCCTGGCGCGGATGTCGCTCTCGTCGCCGAGGATGGTCAGGTCGGCGACGTCTCTCGCGAGCAGGATCGCGGCGGCACGCAGGATGCGATCGTCACCTCCCTCGGGCAGCACGATGCGCTTGCGGTCGGCGCGGGCCCGCTCGATAAGCCCGTACTCGAACATCAGCGGCGTGACGACCGACGATTCCGCCAGGCCCAGCTCGATGGTCAGCTCGGTGAGGTCGACGTGTCGCTGGAACAGCGCGAGCGCCTTGTCGTAGCGCTGTCCGGAATGCACGCTGAGTCGGCCGCGTGTGTTCATGATGCGGGTCGCCGTGTCGAAGGTGCCGAGGTCGGTCGCGACGATCGGCACGCCGATCTCGAAGCCCTCCAGTAGCTGCTCGATGGGCTCTGGCAGTTCGAACGGGCCGTTCAGCACGATGCCCGCGATCTGCGGGAAGGTGCCGGAGGCGGATGCCAGCAGGGCGGCGAGCAGCACCTCCGTGCGGTCGGCGGCGATCACCACGACAGCGCCCTCGGTGATGCGCGGCAGCACGTTGACCATCGACATGCCCGAGATGACGACGTCGAGGGCCTCGCGATCGAGCAGGGCCGGATCGCCCTTGAGCAGTCGTCCGTCCACCGCGCGCAGCACGCCGCGCATGGAGGGCGCCACGAGCGAGCGGTCCTCCGGGATCGCCCACACCGGGGTGCGCTTGTGCGGGGCTGCCTCGACGACCTCGATCGTCGGCTCCAGGGCATCCGGGTCGGCGCGGTTGACGATCACGGCGAACAGCTCGGCGCGCTCCGCGGCGAGCTCGGCCATCGCGAGCGAGGCCATCTGACCGACCTGCGCCGGTGTACGGGCGGTGGTGGTCCCGAGCCGCTCCGCCTGGGTCTGCTGGTCGCGGCCGGAGAGCACCAGCAGCACCGGGGCGCCGAGGTTCGCGGCGACGCGGGCGTTGTAGCCGAGCTCGGCAGGGCTGGCGACGTCGGTGTAGTCGCTGCCGAGCACGACGACGGCGTCGCACTGCGCCTCGACGGCCTTGAAACGCGCGACGATCGCGGCGAGCGCGGCGTCGGGGTCGGCCCGCACATCGTCATAGGTGACGCCGATGCACTCGTCGTAGCCGAGCTGCACGCCGTCATGGGCGATCAGCAGCTCGAGGATGTCGTCGCGCTCGCTGGTCGAACGCGCGATGGGCCGGAACACCCCCACCCGTGGCGAGACGCGCATCAGCGCGTCGAGCACTCCGAGCGCGATCGTGGATTTGCCGGTGTGCCCCTCGGCGGAGGTGATGTAGATGCTCTGCGCCACGGGGCCAGCCTATGCCGGGGTGCTGACCCACGGCCATCGGCCAGGACCGGGGAATCCGTCAGGAGCACCCCCTGACCTGGGCGCACTACTGCACCCGCAGCTCGCCCCGTCCGAACGGAAGCACCGGCGCCCGGTACACGAGTTCGCCTGCGTCAGCCGGTGAGAGCGTGATCTCGGCCTGACCGAATCGCCACATCCGGTTGAACAGGAACACCTCGAGCCGCTCGGGACGTGCGGCCGACACCTGCCATGTACCGACGCCCCACTGGCTGGGCTGCCCTCGGCCGCCGATCACGAGTGTCGGACGGATTCCGGCGTAGAGCGCGAACCTGGGCCTGTGCAGGTTCAGCTCGATGCGTCGTGTGTCCGATGTCATGCGCTTCACGCTATCGTCACCGCGACGCGGTCCGAAGCATCAGACGCACGCCCCGGAGAGCGCATCCACCACGGCGGTCGCGTCGTCCTGGAACTGCGCGTAGTAGTCACGGTCGGTGTTCACCTGCACGCGGTGGATCGCCTGGGTCGGCGGCATGCTCTGCCAGCCGTCCAGCGTCGCCAGCTTCGCGTAGAACAGCCCGGCGGCACCGGCGGGATCCATCCGGGTCTCGACGCTCCCCCACCACTTCTGCTGCTGGAACAGGCCGATGCTGGTCGTGCGGCTGCCGTCGGGGTTGGTGAAGCCGATCGTCTCCCAGTCGCCGTAGTCGATGTTGCGCAGGCTGCTCTCGCCCATCGCGGTCATCACACCGAGGATCTGCCCGTCGCGCGCGAAGCCCAGCGCCCGCGCCGTCTGCACGATCGTCGCCGCGTTCTCGAGCTGATCGCCCTGCCAGCCTGCCACGCCGGCAGCGGGGAAGGATGCCGGGTCCGCCGCGCACAGCGGAGGCTGCTCAGCCATCCGCAGCGGGACCATCACCAGCAGCGCGGCGACCGCGACGATCAGCCCGCCGATCGCGAACCCGCGCCAGCGGCGAGCGCGCAGGGCGCTGCGTGCGGAACGGCGGCGCGCAGTCGAAGCACGGCTCGGCCGGCGGACCGGACGACGTGTCCTGCTCCTGCGGCGCCGTGCGGCGGCCGCCCGACTGGTGGCATGCATGCTCGCCATCGTGCCAGCATCCGCTGTGAACAGAACGGAAACAGGCAAAGAAAAGACCCTCCGCGCACCCGACAGAGCCCGGTTACCCTTGCTACGTTTCCGTCCTGGGGGAATTGGCCTGGGTGTCGTCACGCGGAGAGCCGTTGAACAGTCTAACGGACATCCGAGGAGGTCCGAGCCGCCCACCGGGGCGTTACGATCGAACCACGCGCACTGACGGGCGAAAGGGACTCCATGACCGACGACGCACCCTCGATCACGGCCGAGCAGTTCGCTGCGCAGACCTCGCGGATCATCGCCTCCGTCAGCGCCGTCATCGACGGCAAGCCCGACGCCGTGCGCAGCGCCCTCGTCTGCCTGCTCGCCGAGGGCCATCTGCTCATCGAGGACGTCCCCGGCGTCGGCAAGACGATGCTCGCCCGCGCGCTGGCCGCCAGCGTGGATGCCACGGTGCGGCGCATCCAGTTCACCCCCGATCTGCTCCCCGGCGACGTCACCGGCGTCTCGGTCTACGACCCGGTCGACCGTGAGTTCGTGTTCAAGCCGGGCGCGATCTTCGCCCACATCGTGATCGCCGACGAGATCAACCGGGCCTCGCCGAAGACCCAGTCGGCGCTGCTCGAGGCCATGGAGGAGGGCCAGGTCACCGTCGACGGCGCCACGCACACGCTGCCCGATCCGTTCCTCGTCGTCGCGACGCAGAATCCGCTCGAGATGGAGGGCACCTACCCGCTGCCCGAGGCACAGCGCGACCGCTTCATGATGCGCATCTCGATGGGATACCCGGATGCCGCCGCCGAGGCCCTCATGCTGCGCCAGCGCGACACCGTCAACCCGTTGTCCGCCGTCGCCCCGGTCGCCGACGCGGCATCGGTGCGCGCGCTGATCGCGCACTCCCGCGGGGTGCACGTCGCAGAGGCCGTCGAGGAGTACGCCGTCGCCCTCGCCCAGGCCACCCGGATGGACCCGAGCCTGCACCTCGGCGCGAGCCCCCGGGCGACTCTGCAGCTCGTGCGCGCGGCGAAGGTGCACGCCGCCCTCGACGGCCGAGACTACGTCATCCCCGACGATCTCGCCGAGCTGCTCTCCCCCGTGTTCGCACACCGGCTGCTGCCCGCGCGTGGCGCGCACCGCGCCGGTGCCCAGCCCGTCGAGGCCGCGCTGGCGCAGATCCTCGACCGGGTCCGCGTGCCGCTCGCCGCGCGGCTCTGATCATGCGCCGGCGTCCGCTCACCCTGCGCGGTGTGGGGTGCCTGCTGTGCGGCATCCTGCTGGTGATCGCGGCGAACCTCATCGCCGCGCCCGTGCTGATCTACCTGGCGGTACTGCTGTTCGCGCTGCCGATCGTCGCCTCGATCGCCGTGCACCTGCCGCGACGCGCCGGCGCGGTCTCGCGGGTGATCTCGACGGACCTGCTCACGGTCGGCGAGACCTCACGCGTGACGGTGCGCTTCGATCTGCGGGCGCTGCGCACCCCCTACGGTCTCTGGCGCGACGAGCTCCCCGCCGCCGTCAGCGGCGAGGCATCCGGGGAGTACGAGCGCGGCAGCACCTCGCTGCGCTACCAGGTCACCGGTGTGCGGCGCGGCGTCTCGGCGCTCGGTCCTCTGCTGCTGCGCACCGTCGATCCGTTCGGTCTCGCCCAGCGCGAGCAGCAGTTCGGCGACACCAGCACGATCACCGTCGTGCCGCAGGTGGTCGCCCTCGAGCCGCTGCCGGTGCGCGTCGGGGCGTCGGGGGGCAGCGCGCACTCCCGGTCCAGCCGCCTGGGCCCCGGCAGCGACAACCTCACCCCGCGGCACTACGTGCCCGGCGACTCGATGCGCCGCATCCACTGGCGCGCCACCGCGCACCGCGGCGACCTGATGGTGCGTCAGGAAGAGGAGGAGGCGAGCCCCGACGCCGTGGTCGTGCTCGACCGCGCCGCCTCACGCTGGGCACGTCCGGCACTCGCTCCGGATCCGCTGTTCGAGACCGCGGTCTCGCTGTGCGCCTCGGTCGCGATCCGCCTCGTGCAGGACGGCTACGGCGTGGACGTGATCGACAGCGCCGGACAACTGCTCGGATCGCTGCACGGCCACGAGGACGACCGGGACGGCCTGCTGGTGGCCCTCGCGACGATCTCCCCGCGCGGTGAGGCGCGCGACATCGGGGCGCTGATCGGCGGATCGACACCCGGTCCGCTCGTCGTCATCACCGGCGCCGTGACCGAGACCGACGCCGACCGGCTGCGCTCGGCAGGCGCGGCCGCCCCGATCCTGTTCGCCGCCGCTCCCGGCGAGGGCGCTCTGCATGCCGCCGCCGCGCACGGCTGGCGCACGGCCGAGATCGAATCCGGCACCGACCTCGCGGATGCCTGGCAGGACGTCATCCCGATGCCGGGGGCGCTGCATGGCTGATCCCTCGCCGCAGAGCGCCTGGGGCGTCCGCAATCCCGACGCCAGGCCCGCCCCCGTCGCGCCCGCACTACTGGCCGCCGGCGCGACGGCGATCGCCGCCTGGCCGTACACGGCCGCCGTGCAGCCGGGCAGGTGGACCCTGGTCGTGGTCGTCGTCATCATCGCCACCGCGATCACGGGAATCGTGGTCCGGAAACTGCTCGGTGGCCGCAGAGCCGCCGTGCGCGGGTGGACGACGCTGGTCGCGCAGCTCGTGGTGGTCACGCTCGTGCTGACCACGATGCTGGTGCGCGAGGCCGCCTGGTTCGGCATCGTCCCGACGCCGACGGCGCTGCGCCTCGCTGCGGCACACCTCGGCCGGGCCTTCGGCGAGGTGGCAGCCGGGGTCGCACCGATCGATGCCACCACGGGCATGGCGGTGCTGCTCGGCGCCGCCTTCGGCCTGCTCGCCGTCATCATGGATCAGCTCGTCGCGCTGCGCTGCGTGATCGCCACCGCGCTCGTGGTCGCCACTGTCGGCGCCGTGCCGATGATCATCATCGGCGACGGCGTCGATGTCGTGTGGTTCGTGCTCCTCGCGCTGCTCGTGCTCGTCCTGTTCCGGTACGGTGCCCGGCACGACGACCGCGCGCCCCGACGCAGCTCTGGGGCGGTGGCGACCGCGGTGGGCGCCGTCGCGGTGGTGATCGCACTGGTCATCGCGCCCGGGATGCCCGTGTCGGCGACGCTGCCCGGCACCGGCCCCTCGGTCCGTGTCGATGCGAGCCTTCGGCTGGGCGACGATCTGCGCCGTCCGCGGAGCGTCCCCGTGATGTCCGTCGTCACGAGCGCCCTGAACCCGCCGTATCTGCGCATGGCCACGCTCTCGCGCTTCGACGGCGAGGTCTGGCGCCCGGACCGTCCGGCGAAGCAGTCGATCGACGACGGCTTCGGCACTCCGGACTGGGCGTCCTCCGTGAAGGTCGAGGAGCAGAACACCTCCATCCGGGTGACCGGCATGTCGAGCTCGCGGCTGCCGCTGCCCTACGCGGCTGAGAAGGTAGCCGACCTCGGGAACGGCTGGGAGGCCATGCCCGGGAACCGCACCGCCTCGTCGGAGACGCGGAACGCGGACGGCGCCGACTACACGGTCACATCCACCGCCGTGCTGCCCACGCTCGAGCAGATCCGCGCCGCGAGCGCCGGGGGCGCCGACGTCGGCGATGTCCCTGCGGACCTTCCGCCCGTGATCGCCGAGACCGTCCGCGAGGTCACCGCGAACGCCACGAACGATTACGACCGCCTGATCACGCTGCAGAACTGGTTCCGCAGTCAGTTCACCTACTCGCTGGAGACCCCCGTCGACCAGGGATTCGACGGGACGGGCGCCGAGGCCGTGGCGTCGTTCCTGGAAGTGCGGTCGGGGTACTGCATCCACTTCGCCGGCGCCTTCGCACTGATGGCGCGCAGCATGGGCATGCCGGTGCGCATCGTGGTCGGCTATCTGCCGGGCCGGGCGACGGAGGAGCGCCGCGACGACCGGACCGTCTTCCAGGTGGACAGCGACCAGCTGCACTCCTGGCCCGAGGTGCACTTCGACGGCATCGGCTGGGTGCCGTTCGAGCCCACTGCGACGCTGGGAGTGCCGACCGAGTTCAGCGCGGCCGGCGGCAGCGGCGACGACCTCCCGGACGCCGAGCGACCGACCACCGCGCCGACCGACACGCCCTCGGCGGCACCGACCGAGGATCTCAAGGACCCCGGAGCGCAGAACGGCGGAACCGGAACTCTGCAGACCGCGAACCCCGCGCCGTTCCTGTGGACGATGCTCGGACTGCTCGTGGCACTGCTGATTCCCGCTCTGATCCGCCTGGCGCTGCAGTTCGGGCGGCTGCGCCGGGCCGCGGCCGGAGACGCCCTGGCCGCCTGGCGCGAGCTGCAGGCGACCATGGTCGACCTGCGGATGCCGGTGTCGGACGCCGACACCGCGCGCACGCGCGGCGACTGGATCGTGGCCGAGAGCACTGCGGATGCCGCGGACGTCGCGGCCCTCGTCCGTGCCGTGGAGCGCGCGGCCTACGCGGAGACGGCGGATGAGGCATCCGGTCTCGGCGGCGCGGTGACGCGGATCGACCGCGCGCTGCGGGCGTCGTCCAGTACGCCGGCTCGCCTGGGCGCCCGGCTGGTGCCGCGCTCACTGCTGCCGCGCCGCCGGGACGGCGCGGCCGTCGTCACCGGGAAGTGACCTGGGCGGCGTGCTCCTCGCAGGGCACTGCGACGCAGGTCTCGCACGCCACGAACTGGCGCCGGCAGGACGCGTCGGGGCAGTTCGCCGTGCGGTTGGTCGGCGAGCCGCATCCGGCGCACGTGCCGATCACAGCGGCGTGGTCGGAGAAGTCGATCGATCCCCGCTTGTCGAAGACGTACAGCGATCCCTCCCACAGGCCGTCGTCGCCGAACCGCTCGCCGTAGCGGACGATGCCGCCCTCGAGTTGGTACACCTCGCCGAAGCCGCGCGCGGTCATTAGGCTGGAGAGCACCTCGCAGCGGATGCCGCCGGTGCAGTAGGTCACGACCGGCTTCCCCTTGAGGTGGTCGTAGGCGCCGCTGTCGAGCAGCCCGACGAAGTCGCGGGTGGTCGAGGTCGCGGGCACGATCGCGTTCCGGAAGCGCCCGATCTCGGCCTCGAGGGCGTTGCGCCCGTCGAAGAAGACGACCTCGTCGCCGCGCTCGGACATCAGTTCGTGCAGGGCGTCCGGGGTCAGCCGCGCTCCCCCGCCGATCACTCCGTGGTCGTCCACCGCGAGCTCGTCGGGGGCGCCGAACGAGACGATCTCGTCGCGCACCTTCACGCTGAGCTTCGGGAAGTCCAGGCTCAGCCCGTCGGCGTCCAGGCCGGTACCCTCGCTCCACTTGATGTCGGCGGTCTTGAACGCCGGATGCTCGCGGAACCGGCGCAGCCACTTCTTCACGTTCGGCAGGTCGCCGCCGAGCGTGCCGTTGATGCCCTGCGCCGAGATGAGGATGCGCCCGCGCAGTCCCAGCAGTTCGCAGACGTCCCGCTGCCAGAGCCGGATCGCCTCGGGGTCGGCGAGCGGCGCGAAGGCATAGAACAGCACGATCTTCGGGGTGGGCACCAGGAGATTCTAGGATGCCGCGCTGGAGACGAGGCTCAGCCGGCGAGGCGCTCGCGCAGGCCGTCCAGTTCGCCCGGGGTGAGTCCGCCGCTCAGGAGGTACTCCGCGCTGCCGCCGCGTTCGTCCAGCCATGTGAAGGCCGCTTCGATCGCGGACGGCGGTGTGCCGGTGACGACCTCGACGATCGCGGGCAGTGCGGGCACGCCCATCGCCGTCATCCTCGCCAGCATCCCGTCCGCCCACTCGCCGGCGAGGTTCGCCTGGCTCGATACGTAGTCCGCGACGATCGCCGCACGCTCGACGCCGATGGCGTCGAGCAGCAGCGCGACCGCCACGCCGGTGCGGTCCTTGCCCGCGGTGCAGTGCACGAGCACCGCCGGATGCGCGGCATCCGGCGGGTTCACGATCAGGCGGGCGACCTCGGCGAACGCCGAAGGACTGTGCTGCAGCATGCCGCGATAGAGGTCCGCCAGGCTCGGGATGCGCGAGAGCAGCGCCTTCGTCGCCGCGTCGTCCAGCGTGAGATCGGCGGGCATGGCCAGGGCCGCCTCCAGGATCGACAGCTGCACGACCCGGATGTCGCGACCTGCAGGGAGCCGGTCCGGCGCCTGAGCCCGCTCGACGTCGGTGCGGAAGTCGACGACCGCGCCGATGGGGCTGTTCTCGAGAGTCTCGAGCCCGGCGGCGGTGACACCGGCGAGCGCATCGGTGCGGTAGAACACGCCGGATCGCGTCGTGCCGCCGTCGCGAAGCGGCATCCCGCCGGTGTCGCGCGAGTTGTACGTTCCGTCGATGATGGCGCTCACGCGGCCTCCTGATGGTGCGAAGAAGGGCCCCCGCGATGCGGGAGCCCTTCTCTGAATGGCGGTGACGGCGGGATTCGAACCCGCGGTTGCTTGCACAACACACGCTTTCCAAGCGTGCTCCTTCGGCCGCTCGGACACGTCACCAAGGAACAACCTGAACAGTCTATCCGATCGCGGAGGGTGCCCCGAACCTCACCCCGTACACGCGCACGCCCTCGCCGGACGGCAGCACCTGCATGCCGAGCCGCTCGTAGAACTTGCCGGCGCCGGTGTTGTCCGGGTTCATGCCCAGGTGCAGCCCTGCGACACCGCGGTCCGCGAGCTCGGCGAACAGCAGTTCCGTGAGCCGGCGCCCCAGCCCCATGCCCTGGGTCTCGGGAAGGAGGTCGATGTGCAGGTGCGCCGGATACTCGGCGGCGTTCGGCTCCTCGTTCCGGCCGCGGCCGGCCGCATAGGACATCGCCCAGTCCTGGCGCGGGTGACCCGGCACCGGTGGCTCGGGGTACTCGCCGACGCGCGTCGGCCACCACTCGTCGTGGAACCAGCGCTCGAACGAGAGCGTGTCGTCCGTGGCGACGATGTAGCCGATCACCCGTGCGTCATCCGACTCCACGACCCAGCACAGATCGGGATGCCGCTCCGCGTAGGGCACCGCCCAGATGTCGCCCCAGAGCCGGTCGTCCGAGAGGATGCCCGTGGCGTCCGCTCCGGAGTCCGCGGTCTTCACGCACACGTCGTAGAGGCCGTCACGGTCGGCCGGGCGGTACGGGCGGATCTGCGGCACGGGATTCTCCTCGGTCAGGCGGCGAGCTCCGCCTGCGGCGGACGCCGATCCCAGCGTAGCCAGCCCCACAGCAGCGCGGCGACCAGCAGGGGCGCTCCGGCGCCGACCAGCATGCCGCCGATCGTGTCGGTCAGCCAGTGCACGCTCAGGATCGTGCGGGAGAGGGCCATCGCCAGCGTCCACAGGGTACCGAGGACGGCGACCCAGACCCGTGGCGCGATCAGCCACAGCACGAGGGCGATCGTCGCCGCATTGGCCGTATGCCCGGAGGGGAATGAACCGAAGTCCGATGGCACGAGCAGGTCCTCCGGCCTCGCGCGGCCCGCGATGTGCTTGATGACCTGGACCAGCCCGGCGCTCAGGGCGAAGGCGGTGAGCGCGAACAGCGCCTCCATGCGGCGGCGGAGCACCAGCAGCACGGCGGCGAAGCCGAGCGGTACCAGGAGCACCGCGCGCCATCCCCCGCCGATCCAGTTGAAGAACAGCGCGGCATCGATCATCCAAGGCGCCCGGAGCCCCACCATCAGGTCGTGCCAGCCGGAATCCGGTGCGCTCATGACCGGCACGAGAGTCACGAGCACTCCGAGAAGCACAGCCGCGACCACGAGAGCTCCACCGGTGATCCCTGCCGTGCGCCTGTCCATCGTGCCATTCTGCCCGGCCTCAGCATCGGGAATCACAGACCCTCCGTCCGCCGTGCGGCGTGTCGCTCTCCGGCACGCCGTCTCCGCGCCGTCCGAACTGTGATCTCCGCCCGATCACCGGGTCGTATGCTCGGCCCATGACCCTCATCGCCTCGTCCGCCGCAGATCTCGCAGCCCGCTACCCGATCGAGGCCGGCCGGGTGCGCCCGCACAAGACGATGGACGGCGACAGGTTCAAGATCCGGACCCTGGCGATGGATGCCGGAACGGTGCTGCGTGAGCACCGCGCGCCCGTGCCGATCCTGGTGCAGGTCGCGTCCGGTCGCGTCCTGTTCCGCGTCGAGGGTGCAGAGCACGACCTCTCCGCGGGAGGGGCGATCCAGGTCGACGCCTCCGTGCCGCACGAGGTCGAAGCCGTCGACGCCTCGCACGTGCTGCTCACCCTGCTGGGGTAGGTGCTACGGAGCCAGCATCCCGACCGTGCGCGGGCGCACGATCAGCCAGAGTGACAGGATCGCGACGACGGCGCATCCGGCCATGACCGACGCCATCGTCGTCGCGGTGATCCCGGCATCCCGTGCGATCCAACCGACGACCGGCGAGATGAGCGCCGCGATGCCGTTGTTGCTCGCGCCGAGGATGGATGCCGCGGTGCCCGCGGCCTTGCCGTGCCGGTCGAGCGCGAGCACCTGCACGCAGGGGAAGCTGAACCCGCACGACGTCATGAACACGAAGAGCGGGATCACGGTGCCCCACAGACCCAGCCCGAACTGATCGCACACGATGATCGCAACGCCCGAGATCAGCAGCATGGCCGTCGAGACCGCGAGCACCCACTGCGGCCCGAACCGGGCGGCCAGACGCGCGGCGGTCTGCACGCCCAGCACCACACCGAGCGAGTTCGCGGCGAACAGCAGGCCGTACTGCTGCGGGTCGAGGCCGTGCGTCTGCTGGAACAGGAACGGCGAAGCCGAGAGATACGAGAACAGACCCGAGAAGGTCATGCCGCCGATGACGAGCACACCGAGGAACACCCGGTCGGTGAGCACGCTGCGGTAGCGCTGCAGAGCAGTGCCGGTGCCGCGCTCCTGACGGCGCTCCTTGGGCAGGGTCTCGGGGATGAAGACCGCGGTGGTGATGAGCATGACCGCGCCGTAGCAGGCGAGCACCACGAAGATCCCATGCCAGGACATGACCGTCAGCAGCCACGATCCGATCAGCGGCGCGACCACGGGCGCGACGCCCGAGACCAGGGCGAGCCTCGACAGCATGACGACGAGGCGCTTGCCGCCGAACAGGTCGCGCACGATCGCCATCGCCACCACGCCGCCGGCCGCGGCGCCGACCCCCATCAGCACACGCGCCCCGCCCAGCAGCAGCAGGTTCGGTGCGAGAGCCGCCGCGACGCTGGCGAGCACGTGCAGGGCGGTCACCGTGATCAGCGGCACCCTGCGGCCGACCTTGTCGCTGAGCGGACCCACCACCAGCTGGCCGAGTGCGAAACCGATCATGGTGCCGGTCAGCGTGAGCTGGATCATCGCCGCGGTGGTCTGGAAGTCGCTCTCCAGCACCGGGAACGCGGGCAGGTACAGGTCGATCGTGAACGGGCCGAGCGCGGTGAGCGCACCGAGCAGGATGATGTAGAGCACCCTGCGACCGGTCGGGATCGCGTCGCCCGGGTGGAGCATGACCGGCGCGGTGGCCGGGTTCGACCCGAGGGTGCGGATCGCTCCGGTGGATGTCGAGGTGCGGATGCTGCCGGTGATGGCGCGGATGCTGCCGGTGGGGGTGCGCTCGTCTGTCACTGAGGCCTTTCGAGGCGGATTGCCGAATCGATTCGAGAAGTCTCCACTCTATCCGGCATCCCGCGCACGCGAAGACCGCCGGGATCCGTCTCGGACGGTCCCCGGCGGCCTTTCGTGCGGGGCTCAGCCCTTCGTCGCTCCGGCCAGCAGGCCGCGCACGAAGAACCTCTGCAGCGCGAAGAACACGATCAGCGGCACGACGATGGAGATGAACGTTCCCGCGGACTGCAGGAACCAGCGGTCGCCCCACGATCCCGACAGAGAGTTCAGCGTCTGCATCAACGGCAGCGAACTCGATGGCGCGAAGATCGTCGCCACCAGCAGGTCGTTCCACACCCAGATGAACTGGAAGATCGCGTAGGACGCGATCACCGGCATCGACAGCGGCAGGATGATGCGGAAGAAGATCTGCCCGTGTCCTGCGCCGTCCACCCGCGCCGCCTCCATGAGCTCGCTGGGAAGCTCGGCGATGAAGTTGTGCAGCAGGAAGATCGCCAGCGGGATCGCGAAGATCGTATGCGCGATCCACACGGTCGCGAAGCTGTGGTCGACGTCGCGCAGCGCGAGCCCGGGGAAGATCTGCACGCCGTTGACCGTCAGCCCCCGGGAGAACAGGCTGAGCAGCGGCACCAGCGTCATCTGGATCGGCACGATCTGCAGTGCGAACACCGCCACGAACAGGAAGCCCCTGCCACGGAACGGGATCCACGCGAACGCGTAGGCGCCGAGTGAGGCGACGGCGATCGCGAACACCGTCACCGGGATCGTGATCACCAGCGAGTTGATGAACGAGTCCGCCAGCGTGAGCGCCGTGCCGCCGGAGGTGAGCGCCTCGGCATAGTTGGAGAGCGTGAAGTTCGGATCCACGAAGACCGTCCACCAGCCGGTGACCGACGAGTCGGCACCGGGACGGAACGACGTGACGAACAGACCGAGCGTCGGGATGGTCCAGACGACGGCGATCACGATCGCGACGATCGTGGCGCCCTTCGAGGCGAGCTTCTTCTGTGCCTCGTTCTCGAGCCTGCGCGTCTGCCGCGCGACCCGGCGGGCCTCCTTGCCGTCGAAACGCGGCGCGGGTGTGGTGTCCACGGTGGCCATCAGCGCACCTCCCTCTGCTTGCGCAGGTTGCGCACGTTGTACACGATCAGCGGCACCATGAACAGGAACAGCACGACGGCCAGCGCCGACGAATGACCGTAGCTCTGGAACCGCTGCTGCTGGTTCACCATCTCGAAGCCCAGCACCGACGAGTTCGACCGGCCGCCGGTCATGTTGGCGACGATGTCGTAGACCTTCAGCGATGCGATGGTGATCGTGGTGAGCACCACGATCATCGACGAGCGGATGCCGGGCAGGGTGACGTTCCTGAACCGCTCCCAGGCGTTCGCGCCGTCGAGCTCGGCCGCCTCGATCTGCTCGGCCGGTACGCCCTTGATCGCCGCGGAGAGGAACACCATCGCGAAGCCGGTCTGGCTCCAGATGAACACCGCGAGCAGGCAGAACGTGTTGATGAACGGCGTCGCGTCAAGCCATCCGATCGGCTGCCCGCCGAACCAGGTGATGATGGCGTTCAGGATGCCGATCTGGTCGCCCTGCCGGTAGTCGTAGACGAATTTCCAGATGATGCCCGCGCCGACGAACGAGATGGCCACCGGCATGAACACCAGCACCTTCAGGATCTTCTCGCCGTGCGCCCGGTCGATGAACACCGCGTAGGCCAGTCCGATGAGCGTCGAGATGGTGGGAGCCAGCAGCGCCCAGATCAGCGTGTTGATCACCGACCAGAAGCCCTCGGGCTGTGTGAAGGTCCACACGTAGTTGTCCAGTCCGACGAACTCCTTGCCGGTCTTGTCGAAGAACGACTGGACGAAGGTCGCGATGGTCGGGTAGACCAGGCCGACCAGCAGCAGGATCGCCGCCGGGGCGAGGAAGATGATCAACTGGAACAGGTAGCCGGCGCCCGCCCTCGCGCGGTAGTCCGCGAAGAACAGCAGCGCCCCCGCCAGCAGCGCGATCGCGACCACGTAGAGCACGGCCCCCTGATAGGGCCGCATCATCATGAACGCGATCAGCGGGATGACGAAGCAGGCCGCCACGCGCAGGATCGTGTAGCCGGTGCCGGGGCGCGGCGCGTACTCGATCAGCACCAGGATGAGTGCGACGACCACGCCGAACACGGCGATGACGACGGGGATCTGCACGAGCGGGCTGAGTCCGCCGATCCAGATGAAGAAGCTGTTCAGTGAGAAGCCGAGCGAGGTCGGCTTCGGCTCCTCCAGGGGCGTGCGCGTCACCATGAACAGAAACAGCGCGACGATCAGCACGCCGATGATGAGGGCGACCACGCCGGTCACCCGGGCGGAGTACTTGCCCTGCTTCGGCGCGAAATGCGGCGCAGCAGCGGTCTCCTCAGAGGTCGTGAGGGTTCGGGTATCAGTCATGACCCTGCCTTTCTGAGCGCGTCTTCGGACTCGGATGGGGCCGTCCGCGATGCGGACGACCCCATCCTGCCGGAGCGCAGCCCCTCGTGACTAGTTCTCGTAGCCCGCCTGGATGTCCTTCAGCACCTGATCGGTGGGACGACCGTCGATCCAGTTGACCATGCCCTTCCAGAACGATCCCGAGCCCACCGTCGCCGGCATCATGTCGGAAGCGTCGAAGCGGAACGTGGTCGCCGGGTCCTGCAGCAGCTTCATGGCGTCGGTGAGGAACTCGCTGGATGCCAGCTCCGGGTCGGCGCCCTTGTTGGCCGAGATCGCTCCGCCGAGCTTCACGCGGGCGTCGGCGAACTCCGGCGTGGACATGTACTCGACGACCTGCTTGGTGGCGTCGTCGTCCGAGAAGCGGGTGACGAACTCGCCGCCGCCCTCGATCGCCTGCTCGCCCTCGGTCATCCCCGGGAGCACGAACGCGTACACGTCGCCGTCGGGCGCGACCTCAGGGGTCTCACCATCGGCGTTCTTCACCGCGAGGAAGTTCGCGGTCAGGAACGATGCCTGGTGCGTCAGCGCGCAGGTGCCGTCAGCGACCTTCGCCGCGATGTCGTTGCCGAACGGCGTGGAGTTGATGCTCTTCACGTCACCGAAGCCGGCGTTCACGTAGTCGCCGTTCAGCAGGATCTTGCCGGTCTCGTCGAAGGCCTTCTTGATCTCGGGGTCGGTGAACTTCACGTCACCGGAGACCCACTTGTCGTAGACGTCGGGGCCGGCGGTGCGAAGCACGAGGTCCTCGATCCAGTCCGTGCCCGGCCATCCGCTGGCGTCGCCGGACTCGAACCCTGCGCACCAGGGCTGCGTGCCGGTCTTGGACTGGATGGTCTGGGTGAGCGTGAGCAGCTCGTCCCAGGTCTTCGGGACCTCGACGCCCCACTCCTTGAACTTCGCCGGCTGGTACCAGACGTAGCCCTTGACGTTGGCGAGCATCGGCGCCGCATAGAACGTGCCGTCCGCACTGCCGTAGGACTTCCAGTCCTCGCCCCAGTACTCGTCGACGTTCTTCGAGACGGCGTCGGTGCCCTCCTTCACCTCACCGGTGTCGATGAGCGAGTTCAGCAGACCGGGCTGGGGGACAATCGCCACGTCGGGTGCCGAGCCACCGGTCACCTTGGTGACGATGTTGCCCTCGAAGCTCTTGTCGCCGGTGTACTCGACCTTGATGCCGGTGTCCTTCGTGAACTGATCGAAGGACTCGTTGAGGGCATCCGCTTCGGAGCCGGTGATGCCGCCGGCGATCTTGACGGTCTTGGCACCATCGTCGCCGGAGCCACCGGTGTCGCCCTCCGCACAACCGGTCAGGACGAGCGCCGCGGCGCCGACCAGGGCGAGCGGAGCAAGAAGGCGGTATCGCTGTGACAAAGCCATGTGAATTCTCCTCTTCGAGTGCTTGTCGATTGCTCGACGGTCGCCATGCGGCATCCGTTCAGGAACCGCTTCCAGCCCAACCTATCCGGCCGCGGTGCCCCGGCACAATGCCGAGACTGTTACAACAGGGCAACCATCTGCTCCCATCGTGGGAGCGCTCCCACAGCCTAACCCATGGAACCGGTTCCGTATATGCACGTCTTCCGATACGCTGTGCCGGAGCCGTGTGCGGACCGGAGGAATCATGAGCACGATCGCCGATGTCGCCGCCCGCGCAGGGGTCTCGAAGGCGACTGCGAGCCGCGCGCTGAGCGGCAACGGCTACGTCTCACCCGAGACCCGCGACCGGGTGCAGGCCGCCGCCGACGAGCTCTCGTACGTCGCTCACTCGTCGGCGATGAGCCTGGCGACCGGTCGCTCACTGTCCGTCGGCGTGATCATGCCGTCGCTGGACCGCTGGTTCTTCGCCGAGCTGCTCGCCGGGGTGCAGGACGCCCTGTTCGCCGAGGGGTACGACCTCGTGCTGTACGGCATCAGGGAGGGGTCCGCGGAGCGGGCGCGACTCTTCGAGCACATCCTGCCCAGGCGTCGGTTCGACGGCATCATCGCAGTCGGCATCCAGCCCAGCGCGCACGAGCTGGAGCGACTGCTGCAGGTGTCCTCCCCCGTCATCAGCATCGGGCCGTACAGCGAGGGCACCAGCGCGGTGTCGATCGACGACGCCGTCGCCGCGCGCATCGCGACGGAGCACCTCATCGATCTCGGACACCGCGACATCGTGCTGCTCGGCGGACGGGCGGATGCCGCGACCCATGCCGTCGGCGACAAGCGGCGCTTCGACGGCTACCGCGCGGCGATGATCGCCGCCGGCTTGGATGAGCACGTCAGACAGGCATCCGGTCCGCCGACGATGCCCGGTGGCTACGAGGCGGCGGTGCGGGTGCTGGGCGACCGGCGCAAGAGGCCGACGGCCTTCGTCGGCATCTGCGACGAGGCGGCGATCGGCGGCATCGTCGCCGCCCGCCGGCTCGGCATCGCCGTCCCTGCGGAGCTCAGCGTGATCGGAATCGACGATCACGAGCACGCCGAGATGTTCTCCCTGACGACGGTGCGGCAGCATCCGCGCGAGCAGGGCGCCGCCGCCGTGCGCCTGCTCCGCACACGCATGGAGCACCCGGATGCCGCGCCTGCGCAGGTGACCCTGCCGATCGAACTCGTCGCACGGTCGTCCACCTCCGGCATCCGATAGTGCCGAGGATGCACGAAGGCCCCGGGATCTCTCCCGGGGCCTTCGAAAGCGCGGTGAAGCGAATTACTTCAGGGTCACCGTGGCGCCGGCCTCCTCGAGGGCGGTCTTGGCGGCCTCGGCGGCCTCCTTGTTCGCACCCTCCAGGACGGGCTTCGGAGCGCCGTCGACGAGAGCCTTGGCCTCGCCGAGGCCCAGCGAGGTCAGCTCGCGGACGGTCTTGATGACCTGGATCTTCTTGTCACCGGCAGCCTCGAGGATGACGTCGAACTCGTCCTTCTCCTCCTCGGCCTCGGCACCGGCAGCGCCACCGGCAGCACCGGCGACGGCGACCGGAGCAGCAGCGGTGACCTCGAACTTCTCCTCGAACGCCTTCACGAAGTCGTTGAGCTCGACGAGGGTCAGGCCGGCGAACTGCTCGAGCAGCTCCTCAGTGGTGAGCTTAGCCATGATGTATCTCCTAGATTGATGGGGTTTTGGGGTAAAAGATCACCAGGCCGCTCACGCGGCTTCGGCGGTCTCCAGCTTTTCGCGAAGCGCGTCGATGGTGGCTGCAGCCTTGCCCATCGTCGCCTTCATCATGCCCGCGGCCTTCGCCAGCAGAACCTCACGGCTCTCCAGCGAGGCGTACTTGTCGACCTCGGCGGCGTCGAGGGCGTTGCCCTCGAAGATGCCGCCCTTGATCACGAGAAGCGGGTTGGCCTTGGCGAAGTCACGCAGGGCCTTCGCGGTGGCGACGAAGTCGCCGTGCACGAACGCGATGGCCGACGGTCCCTTGAGGTCGTCGTCCAGAGCGCTGATCCCCGCGTTGTTCGCGGCGATCTTGGTCAGCGTGTTCTTCACCACGGCGTACTCAGCGTTCTGACGGATGCTGTTGCGCAGCTCCTTGAGCTGGGCAACCGTCAGACCGCGGTACTCGGTCAGCAGAACGGCGTTGGAGTCCTCGAATGACTTCGTGAGCTCCGCGACCGATGCATCCTTCTGCGCCATGGTCACTCCTTGATGTGTACGAGATGCCTCACGGAGGTGGGACATCGACCTCGACTCCGGCCCCGCATGAAGAAAGCTCCGGCGCAAGCGCACGGAGCTCTGGAAACTGATCTCGCACACCTGCGCGGGCCCCTGCGATGCAGTGCTTCGATCGCCTCGCGCTTGCGCGCACGACGATGACCGGCGGTCTTCGGTTGCTCCTACTCTAAGGCATCCCGCGCCACCGCCCAAATCGCCCCCTCCCTTCTCTCCTCTCCCCTTCCCCCCTCCATTCCGCCGAGCGCACGACTTGCTCGCGAACGCACGGCCTGCGCGCGTGCACAGGTCGTGCACTCGGCAGATCCCCGTGCACTCGCGTCGCCGCGAGGTCACGGCGGGGTGATCCCGAAGGCACGGAGACGCGCCGCCAATACGCGGACTGTCTCGATGTGCGGCGAACCCCACCTCGCGAAACGTCGACCCGTCCGTCCGCGTATCCAGTCCTCCCGCTGCTTCTCCTCGAGCAGCACGTCTTCGACAGACTTGCCCCGCCGCATAGCTTCGTCACTGTATTTGGTCTCGCCGTCGAACTCGCCGAAGCTGTCGACGTCGTCCAGTCCGAAATCGACGAAGAACGGGGCGCCGTTCGGGCCGGGGATCCGCACCTGCAACCGCGGACGGGCGAATCCGAGCCGGTGCAGATGCAGACGGCTCACGCTCTCTCCCGGCAACTGCGCGCGCCCGTCCGCGAAATCCGCGACCCAGCGGGCCTGCCGGATACCGCGCGCACCGGATGCGTCGGCGATGCGCTGCGCGATGGCCATGCGCCACGACTCGACCGCATCCAGATCCCATTCCCTCCCTCGCTGAGCCATCATCCGCTCGGCCGCGTCGGCTGCGCTGACGGCGGCCTCGAGCGGAGTCGTGCGGATCAGATCGAAGACCGTGCGGGACAGGCTCGTGCAGCGGATGCCGTCGACGACGTCGGTGTCGAGCTCCGACAACGGAGCAACATGACGGACGACGTCGCCGCCGCTGGAGATGCGCCTCGGCGCATCGGTGATCAGATGCACCTGCGGAAGCCGCAGGCGGTACAGCGGGATGCGCCACAGCACCGCGGCAGACGGGCCCGCAGCGACCGCTCCCCCTGTCGCGTCACGCGACACGGCGATGACATGAACACGATGTCTGTCTTCGGGCCACATCGACCGCCATTCCTCGCCTCCGATGTACCAGCCCCGACGAACCTGATGGAGCGCACCGGCGCGCACGGCCTCGGCCAGACCTCGGTCGGTCCAGCCGTCGAGCAGCATCATTCGACGGGAGCGGATCTGCGGAGCGAGGTCGAGGACGGAGTTTCGCATCCGACATCCTGATCTCGCCACACAGGAAGGATCTCCCCTGTTTCCCGGCCCTGTGGAAGCTTCGCACCGCATCTCGCCCGGTGCAGAACGAGATCGCGTCTTCCGAGCGCACGGCTTGTTCGCGTGTGCACGAGGTGTTCTCACTCATGACCCGTGCACTCGGCGGCATCCCGTGCACTCGCCGACTTCCGCGCATACAGCGTGCCAGGGCGGGCGGCGTGTGTGCGGGCGGATGCCTGTGGTCAGGGGTAGCCTCGTGAGGTGACCCCGGAACTCGAAGCGCGTATCGTCGCGGACTCCCGCGATCGGGTCGCGTGGTTGCGGGCCAGGGCACGAGGGATCACCGCGACGGATGTCGCCGGACTGTCCAGCGAGGCGTCCATCACCCGGGCCGCCGACTCCAAGCTCGGTGCCGGCCCCCGCTTCGGCGGCAACGCCTACACCGACCACGGTCGCCGCCGTGAACCCGAGATCGCCGCGTGGGTCGCCGCGACCCACGGCATCCTGCCCTCGTCCGCGCTGTTCTGCGCCGAGGTCGAGAAACGGCA
Organism: Microbacterium sp. MAH-37; assembly: GCF_009758255.1. Taxonomy (GTDB): domain Bacteria; phylum Actinomycetota; class Actinomycetes; order Actinomycetales; family Microbacteriaceae; genus Microbacterium. The sequence continues at coordinate 239,619 of NZ_WSEN01000002.1, read as the reverse complement.
CCTGGCCACCCCGGACGGCATCGTGCAGGAGGCGGACGGCCGCGTGCTGCTCGCCGAGATCAAGACGACGAACAAGTCGTGGCGGTCCATCCCGCGCACCTACCTGCGTCAGGTGTGGTGGCAGCAGCACGTGCTCGGCGCCGAGCGCACGCTGTTCGTGTGGGAGGAGCACGACGACTTCCGTCCGATCCACGACGAGCCGAAGTCGGTGTGGATCGATCGAGACGACCGCGAGATCGGGCGGCTGGTGGGCCTCGCCACGCGCCTGATCGACGAGCTGTACCACCGCACCACAGGGCAGCGTCCTCCCCAGCAGGCGCCCGCCGCCGCCAGCGCCCGCGAGGCGCTGCGCGAGCGCGACATGTTCCGCGCACTGGCCCTCTCCGACTAACGCGCGCCGCCCGGCCCGGTGCCGAGTGCACGCCTTCCTGCCGAGTGCACGACGTACTCGCGCCAACAACCCGTCCGCTCGCGAGCAAGCCGTGCACTCGCGCCCACAGCCACCGCGCCCTCAGCGCAGCGGAGCGAGGGCGCGGGATGCCTCGGCCGCGACCTCCGCGGCGATGGCGTCGAGCAGCGGGGAACGCAGGTTCCACTGCTGCCAGTACAGCGGCACCCGGGTCGCCGGGCCGCCGAGGTCGACCAGCCCCTCGACACCCTGCACGACAGGGATGAGGGCCCAGCCCAAGCCGAGCCGCACCGCCTGCGCGAAGTCGTACGATGCCGGCACGTAGTGCCGCGGCACCGACCACGGGTCGACTCCGCGGGCGCGCAGCCAGTCGTGCTGCAGCTCGTCACGCCGATCGAAGTCGACGAACGGAGCGCGGGCAAGGGCATCGGGGGTCACTTCGTCGGGGAGCCACCGCGCGAGGTACTCCGCCGTCGCCATCGGACGGTACTCCAGCACGCCGAGCGGCTCGACCCGGCATCCGCCGACCGGGGTGCTCTCCGAGGTGACCGCCGCCATCACCTCTCCGGACTCGAGCAGACGGGCGGTGTAGTTCTGATCGTCGCGGTGCAGATCCACGTCGATGTCGTGCTTCTGGGCCACCCGGGCGATCGGCGGGAGGAACCATGTCGCCATCGAGTCCGCGTTCACGGCGAGCGGCACGCGCACCCTGGTCTCCCCCGCGTCGTCGGGCGAGAGGCCGAAGGCGGTGATCGTGTCGTGCTCGAGCAGCGCCACCTGGCGCGCCAGGCGCACCAGTGCTTCGCCCGCCTCGGTCGCGCGCACCGGCTTCGACCTCACGACCACGACCCTGCCCAGCTGCTGCTCGAGCGACTTGAGGCGCTGGCTGACCGCGGAGGGCGTCACATGCAGTCGCCGCGCCGCGGCATCGAAGCTGCCCTCGTCGATGACAGCGGCGACGGTGGCGGCGAGCTGGGCGTCGATCTGCACATAAGTAATGCTAATGCTGATGCAGTTCTCTTCGCTGGAGTTCATGCTGACTGACGCTTAGCGTGGATCCGTGCTCACCCTCCTGTCCGGCCTCGGTCTCATGTACTCGCTGATCATCGCCGTCGGCGCGCAGAACGTCTTCGTCCTGCGCCAGGGCATGCGCCGCGAGCACGTGTTGCCGGTCGTACTGATCTGCGCGGCATCCGACGCCCTGCTGGTGCTGGCCGGCACCGCCGGTCTCGGCTACCTCGTGAACTCCGCGCCCTGGCTGATCGTCGTCGCCCGCTGGGCCGGCGGCATCTCGCTGGTCGTATACGGGATCTTCGCCGCCCGCCGCGCATGGGCGGCGGGCGGCGAGTCGCTGGTCGCCGATCCCGACGCGGAAGCCGCGGGCACGGCCCCCGGTGGCGGCACGGCCCTGGCCACGAGGACGCGCCTCGCACCCGTGATCCTCGCCACCCTGGCGTTCACCTGGCTCAACCCGAACGTGTACCTCGACACCGTGCTGCTGATCGGCGGCATCGCCGCGACGCACGGCGACCAGCGCTGGCTGTTCGCCACCGGGGCCATCATCGGCAGCATCACCTGGTTCTTCGCGCTCGGCTACGGCGCCCGCTACCTCGGGCGCTGGCTGCGCACCCCGCGCGCCTGGCGCATCCTCGACACCGGCATCGCAGTGCTGCTGGTCACGATGGGCATCGCGCTGGTGGTGCCGGTGTTCACCGGCTGAGTCAGCGGGCGGATCGGTCGCGACTGCCGTCCTACCGCAGCGACCATCGCTGCTGCTCACCCGCATCCAGGTCGCGCTTCGGCTCGATGAGAATGCCGGAAACCGGGACGAACTGCGACCCGAACGCAGGAAAGCCGGCGGAACCGGGACGAACTGCGACCCGGACGGAGGGGCAGACCGGATCGCGCCCGGCTGCGACCCGAACGTCAACTGCGGCGCAGCGACGGGTCGTCGATCTCGGCCATCCGCGCCGAGACGATGGCCCGGATCGCGTCATCCGGCAGCGGATGCTCCGGCTGGAACCGGATCGTCCCCTTGTCGTGCTCGAAGCCGGCGAGCGCGTCCGCCACGACATCCGGCACCCCTCCGCTGAACGGATAGAGCCCGATGTGCTTCTTGGTGCGCATGACCGAGATCAGCGCCTTTCCGCCGTGCAGCAGAGCCGGCATCCCGTAGCTCTTGCCCTGCTCGGTCTCGCCCGCCGTCGCCCGGGCGATCTCGTAGACGTGCGCGATCACCGCGCGGTCGTCCGGGTCCAGTCCCTCGAGGTAGTCGTCGATCGTTCCCATACGGCATCCTCGCATCCGCGCCGGGAACGCAGAAGACCCCCGCCCGAAGGCAGGGGTCTTCCGAATGAGCGTCAGGCTCAGATGGCGTTGACGTCCAGCGGGATGCCGGGGCCGAACGTGGTCGAGACGGCGCCCTTCTGGATGTAGCGGCCCTTCGAGCTGGACGGCTTGAGGCGCACGATCTCCTCGAGCGCGGCCTTCATGTTCTCGTCGAGCTGCTCGGCCGAGAACGAGGCCTTGCCGACGACGAAGTGCACGTTGGCGTGCTTGTCGACGCGGAACTCGATCTTTCCGCCCTTGATCTCCTCGACGGCCTTGGCCGTGTTCGGGGTCACGGTGCCGGTCTTCGGGTTCGGCATCAGACCACGGGGGCCCAGCACCTTACCCAGACGGCCGACCTGGCCCATGAGCTCAGGGGTGGCGACGGCGGCGTCGAAGTCGGTCCAGCCGGCGGCGACCTTCTCGATCAGCTCGGTGCCACCGACCTCGTCGGCGCCTGCGGCGATGGCGGCCTCAGCAGCCGGGCCGTTGGCGAACACGATGACGCGGGCGGTCTTGCCGGTGCCGTGCGGGAGGATGACGGTGCCGCGCACCATCTGGTCGGCCTTGCGGGGGTCGACCGAGAGCTTCAGCGCGACCTCGACGGTCGAGTCGAACTTCGCCGAGCCGGTCTCCTTCGCCAGGACGACGGCCTCGGTGGGCGTGTAGAAGCGGTCCGCCTCGATCTTCGCAGCGGCGTTCTTGTAAGCCTTGGACTTGGTAGCCATTGTTATCTCCCTCAGCCCTCGACCGTGATGCCCATGGAACGGGCGGTACCGGCGATGATCTTCGACGCGGCCTCGATGTCGTTCGCGTTCAGGTCGGCCTGCTTGGTCTCGGCGATCTGACGGACCTGGTCCTTGGTGATCTTCGCGACCTTGACGGTGTGCGGCGTGGCGGAGCCCTTGGGCACGCCTGCGGCCTTCTTGATGAGCTCCGCAGCCGGCGGGGTCTTCAGGATGAAGGTGAAGCTGCGGTCCTCGTAGACGGTGATCTCCACGGGGATGACGTTGCCGCGCTGCGACTCGGTCGCGGCGTTGTACGCCTTGCAGAACTCCATGATGTTGACGCCATGCTGACCGAGCGCGGGGCCGATCGGCGGCGCCGGGTTGGCTGCACCGGCGTTGATCTGAAGCTTGATCAGGCCGGTCACCTTCTTCTTCGGTGCCATTGTGATTCCTTTCTCGAGCGGATGCCCTGGGGCCCTTCGTCTCGGCGCTTCGCGCCTCGCTCAGGACGAGCGTCCCTCTCCCGCAGATCCGGCATCTCCGGAGCGCGGTGTTGAATGCGCGCACGCCGAAGCGGCGCACAAACCAGACAAGTCTACCCGATCAGAGCGGATGCCGGGTGCGCGGTGCCCCGTCGCTCCGGTAGAGCGCGGTGATCCGCTCCCCCAGCTCCCGCAGCGCCGCGCGCACCTCCGGCGGCCCGATCGCCTCGGCGACACCGGCCCAGCCGACCAGCTGCTCCGCGAGGGCGTCCACCCTGTGCGCGCGCACCTCCAGGAGCGCACGCCCGTTCTCGTCGGGCTCCGCCTCCAGCACGAATGCCTGCGCGCCGAAGCGGTCCTGCAGCGCCCGCACCGCCCACGGCTCGACTCGGACCATCGCCCGCACCGCGCCACGCAGGTCCTCCACCCGCTCGACCATGCGCGCCCAGGCTGCGGCGACGTCGAAGCCGTCGGGTGCCGCTCCGCGCTCCGGCAGCACGCTCACAGTGCGGATCCGGTCGATCCGGTACATCCGCAGCCGTTCCGCATCCGCGGCATCCGACTCCTCCTGCGCGGGCGCGCCGAGCAGGTACTGCCTGTTCCCGCGGCTGCCGATCACGAGCGGGACCAGGTCGAACTCGACTGAGCCGCGCGTCCCCTCGTACGAGAGACGCACCCGGCGCTGCCCGGCGATGGCACGCTGCAGGGCCGCGACCGTCGTCGACGCCGCTTCATCCGCGACCTCACCCCACGGCGCGTCCCGCACGGTGGATGCCGCCACGCGCTGCGCCCCCTCGCGGAACGGCGCCGGCATCGCGCGCACCAGCTTGCGTACGGCGGCGATGCGCTCTGGATCGGCATGCCCGCTCTGGCTCAGCCCGATCAGCAGCGAGGTCACCTCACCCTCGGTGAGTCCGGTCAGATCGGTGCGCGCACCGCCTATCAGCCGCCAGCCCCCGCCTCTGCCCCGGGTCGGGTAGATCGGAACGCCCGACATCGCCAGCGCCTCGAGGTCGCGGCGCGCAGTCGGGATCGAGACCTCGAGCTCCTCGGCCAGCTCGGCGGCCGTGATCTGCGGGCGCCCCTGCAGCAGCAGGAGCGCCTGGATGAGGCGGTCGGCACGCATTTCGAGGGCCTTCTCCGAGAACTTTTTTAAGTGATCAGAAGATGATCACTTAATCCTCGAGCATAGAAGTATCAGCAGTTCAACCGAAGGAGAAACGACATGTTCCGTGGCCTCGCCAACCTCAACCTCGTCGCCGACGACATGATCGCCGCCGTCGACTGGTACACGCAGGTGTTCGACTCGGCCCCCTATTTCGTCCGTCCTGAGCCCGCCGCAGGACAGGGCCCCGCGCAGTACGCCGAGTGGCGCTTCGGCGACGATGACGACGAGTTCGCCCTGATGGATTCCCGGTTCCGCCCCGCACTCCCCCAGCCCGGCGGCGCACTGGTCAGCATGCACGTCGACGACATCCAGGCGTCCTTCGACCGCCTGATCGCGCTCGGCGCCGCGACGTTCGACCCGGTGACCCAGCGCGGCGAGGGCTGGTACTCGGCATCCGTCAGCGACCCGTTCGGCAACCTGATCGGCCTGATCCAGAGCCCGCACTGGGCGGCGCAGCACGCCTGATCCCGCAGACGAAGAACGGCCGCCCCGGAAGGGACGGCCGTTCTCGTACGCTCGGGGCGTCAGATCATCTTGGTGACCTGGTCGAACGACAGTTCGACCGGAGTCTCGCGCTCGAAGAGCGACACCAGCACGGTGAGCTTGCCGCTCTCGGGCTTGATCTCGCTGATCGAACCGGGAAGGCCGGCGAACGAGCCCTCCTTGATGGTGATCGTCTCACCGATCTCGAAGTCGACCTCGGCCGCGACCGGGCGGGCCACAGCCGTGCCGCCCTTGGCGGCGATGGACTTCGCAGTCGGAACGTCCTTGACCTCGACGAGGGACTTCAGCATGTTGAAGGCCTCTTCGAAGCGCAGCGGGGTCGGGTTGTGCGCGTTGCCCACGAAGCCGGTGACACCGGGCGTGTGGCGGACGACCGACCAGGTGTCCTCGTTGAGTTCCATGCGCACCAGCACGTAGCCGGGGATGCGCACGCGGGTGACCATCTTGCGCTGGCCGTTCTTGATCTCGACGACGTCCTCCATGGGGACCTCGACCTGGTAGATGTCGTCCTCGACCTCGAGCGTCGACTTGCGCTGCTCGATGTTGGCCTTCACCTTGCGCTCGAAGCCGGCGTAGGAGTGGATGACGTACCACTTGCCGGGGAGCATGCGCAGGTCGAGACGGAAGGCCTCGTACGGGTCCTCCTCGGCCTGCTCGTCGTCGTCGGGCTCGTCCGAGTCGTCGCCGAGCTCGGGGCCGTCGTAGGGTGCGACCTCGGCCGCCTCCTCCGCCTCCTGCTCAGCGGCCTCCTCGGCAGCCGAATCGTTGAGAACCTCTGCGGCGGCCTCGGTCTCGGCCGTCTCGTCCAGGTTGAGAGCGTCGTTCACGATCGCGTCCGCCTCCGGGTCGTCGATGTCGTCAGTGTCGTCATCTGTCTCGTCGTATTCCTCGTCGTCCTCGATGTGCAGGGCGACGTGCTCGACCGCGGTCGCGGAGAGCTCTTCGGCGGCGAGGACGTTCCCCTCCTGGGACTCGTCCTCCTCGCTCGACTGCTCGGCCGCGGTCGCCCAGTCGGCGTCGTCGGAATATCTTTCAGACACTGTGCTTCTTTCGTTTCACTGCGGCGATCGCCGCAGGGCGTCACTTGGCCGGGACGCCGAATACGAAGTGGGTCAACGCTGCGAACAGCGTGTCCAGGCCGTACACGACGCCCATCACGATCAGCACGAACACGAGCACGACCAGCGTGAACTTCACGAGTTCCTTGCGGGTCGGCGTGACGACCTTGCGGAGCTCGGCGATCACCTGCCGGAAGAACAACGCGATTCGACCGAAGAAGCCCAGCTTCTTGTCGCGGGTGGCGGTTCCGCCGAACGCTGCGACCTCGCCGCGCGGTTCGTCCTGATCCATCCTGCATGTACCTTTCGTGGTCAGCGTCGCGCTGACGCGCAGGGCGGACAGGAATCGAACCTGCAACCTGCGGTTTTGGAGACCGCTGCTCTGCCAATTGAGCTACCGCCCTAGAGACCCGGAGGCCCCTGGGATCTGCATCCCCCACCGACCTGAGGCACGGCGAAAGAATGCAGACAACTGCCCCACCAGTGTACGACATCCGGAACCCTCCGACGAACCGGGGTCGGAACCCGTCCCCTGTTAGGCTCTGCGAGCGGCCGCGAACGGGAGGGGTTTCAGTGACCGAGGGGATGCAGCAGTTCCAGGTGGATCTGCGCGGTGTCGTCGACCTTCTGAGTCGCCACATCTACTCGAGCCCGCGGGTGTATCTGCGGGAACTCCTGCAGAACGCCAGGGACGCGATCACGGCGCGTCGCGAAGTGGACGGCGGTGGCGGGCTGATCCGGATCACCCCACTGTCCGAGCACAGCGGCGAGTTCGTGCTGCGCGACGACGGGGTGGGACTCACCGCCGCCGAGGTCGCGGAGCTGCTCGCGACCGTCGGCCGCAGCTCGAAGCGCGACATCTTCGATCTGCCCCGCAGCGACTTCCTCGGCCAGTTCGGCATCGGGCTGCTGAGCTGCTTCATGGTCGCCGACAGCATCGTGATCCGCTCGCGCAGCGCCCGCGGCGGCGCATCCGTGGAGTGGACCGGCAACGCCGACGGCACCTTCGTCGTCGCCGAGCTCGACGAGGAGCTTCCGATCGGCACCAGCGTGCACCTGGTGCCGCGGTTCGACGCCGACGACCTGCTGCGCGGCCCCGCCGTGCTCGAGCTCGCGCAGACCTTCGCCGAGTTCCTGCCCGTGCGCGTGGTGCTGGACACCCCGGCCGGCGACGTCGACGTCACGCGCTCTGCGCCGTTCCTCGACGGGACGATGTCGGATGCCGCGTGGGCGGACGCCGCCCGCGGCTACGGCCGCGACCTCATCGGCGCCGCCCCGCTCGACGTCATCGAGATCGCGGAGCCCGGCACCGGCACGCGCGGCCTCGCCTATGTGCTCCCCTATGCCCCGCCGCCGAGCGCCAGGCAGGCGACCCGCATGTACCTCGGCCGGATGCTGCTCTCGGAGCACACCTCGGACGTGCTGCCCGGCTGGGCGTTCTTCGTGCGCGCGGTGGTCGACTCCACTGGTCTGTCCCCCACCGCCAGCCGGGAGTCCCTGGTCGAGGACCCGGCGCTCGAGCACGTCCGTGAGCAGCTCGGCGCCGGCATCCGCCGCTGGGTGCTCGAGCTCGGACTGCGCGAGCCGCACCGCCTGGCGCAGTTCGTCGCCGTGCACGAGATCGGGCTGAAGTCGCTGGTCCGGCACGACGAGGAGCTCGCGCGCTTCATCACGCGCTGGCTCACGGTCGAGACCACGCACGGGACGATGCGCCTCGGCGACCTCGCCGAGCGGTATCCGCTGATCCGCTACGCGGCGACGGTCGACGAGTTCCGCCAGGTGGCGGGCATCGCGCGACCCGGCGAGGTGTTGGTCAACGGCGGGTACCTGTACGACGCCGACCTGGTGCGGATGCTGCCGGAGCTGTACCCCCACCTCACGGTCGAGCAGGTCGACGTCACCGGCGAACTCGACCGGCTCGACCCGCCGCCGCTGGACGATCGCGACTCCGCGGTGGCGCTCGAGGAGCGGGCGAGCGCTGTGCTCGCGGCATCCGGCTGCGCGGTCGTGGTGCGGACCATCGACCGCCCCGAACTGACCGGACTGTACGTCGCCGACCCCGACGTGCTGCGCGCGATGGACCGCACCCGCACCAAGGGCATCACGAACTCGCTGTGGGGCGGCGTGCTCTCCCGGATCGACGACCAGGTCGGGGCAGGACGCGACGACGACCTCGCGGCGCGGCTGTGCCTGAACTGGAGCAACCGCGTGGTGCGCGCCCTCGTCGGCGTGCAGGACGACGCCGTGTTCGCTCGCACCGTGCAGCTGCTCTACATCCAGTCGCTGCTCGCCGGGCATCATCCACTCTCGGACGCCGACCGCACGCTGATGACCACGGCCCTCGCCGACCTCGTGTCCCTCTCCGCCGGCCTCGAGGCCGACGTCTTCCCCTTCGACGACCCGCGCTGACCCTGCGCGCCGCCCCGCACCCAGAAGGAGCACCATGCCCCGTCCTGCCCAGCGTTTCGAGCAGCTGCTCGAGGAGATCGACCGCACCCCCTGGGGTCCTGCGGAACAGGCGCTCACGGCGGAGGCCGTGGCACTCGCGGTCGAGATCGGCGACGAGCAGCTCGAGTACCGCGCCCGGATGCGGCAGACCGCATCCGCGAACATGGGCGGCGCGACCGACGTCATGCTGAACTCGTTCGCCTGGTGCCTGGCCAGGCACGACGCCGACCCGGTGCGCTTCCCCGCCGACATCGAGAACGGCGGCGCCGACCTGATGTGGCAGTTCAAGTGGATGGCCGCCTCGCTGCGCTCCTCGCCGTCGTTCTCGCAGGAGCAGATCGCCGCGGTGCTGGACGACATGGAGGCGCACTACCGCGCCGCCGGCATCGGCATGAGCGGTGTGCTCACCGCGCGTTTCGAGGACGCCTGGGATGCCGGACGGATGGACGAGGCCGAGGAGCTGCGCGTGCGCCTGGAGGCTGCCCCGCGCGATGACTACAGCCACTGCGACGCCTGCAGCCGCAGCCAGATCGCCGGATTCTTCGCCGCGACCGATCGCGAGGAGGAGGCGGTCCGTCTGGTCGAGGAGATGATCGAGGGCGGCTTCTCGTGCGGCGAGGAACCAGAGCACGCGCTCTCGCGGGCCCTGATCCCCTACCTGCACCTCGGCCGCTTCGAGGAGGCGAAGGCCGCGCACCTGCGCAGCTACCGGCTCGCGAAGGACAACCCCGACAACCTCGTGATCGTCGCGAACAACATCGACTTCGCCGCGCTGACCGGCAACGAGGCGCGCGCCCTGACCATGATCGAGCGGCACCTGCCCTGGCTCGCGCACGACCAGCTCAACGTCGACGGGCACCACGCCGCCCTGAGCACGATCGCCTTCGCGCTGGACCGCGTCACGGCGGCGGGCCACGGCGACACCCCGGTGCGCGGTGCGGATGCCGCGGCGCTGGTGCCGTTCTTCGGCGAGCACGACGGCGTCTGGACCGCGGAGCAGCTGGCGGCGGCGGCATGGGCGGCGGCGGACCGCATCGGCACTGCGTTCGACGAGCGCGACGGCACCGACGGGCACGCGCAGCGCCGTGCCCGGATGCAGGCGCTGGCCGCCGAGCACTACGACGTGCCGATCCGCTCGGATGCCTTCGCTCCCGCGCCCGCGAACGCCACCCCGGTGGATGCGGACGGCTGGTACGACCGTGCGGTGGCGATCGGCAGCTACGGCTCCGAGCAGGATGCCCTCGCAGCCGCGGACCGCGCCGAGTCGGCCGGGCTCTCCGATCCCGCCAAGCGCGCCCGCATGCTGGGGCTGCGTATCGGCGCTCTGGTCTCGCTCGAGCAGTTCGACGAGGCATCCGCTCTGCTCGCTCCGCGTCTCGCGGAGCTGCGCGCGTCCGATCAGGATGACCAGGCCGAGCTCGAGGAGCGCCTCGGCCTGTCGATCTTCGGCCGCGGCACGGCGGAGGACATCGCCGCGCTGGAGCGGGAATGGGCGGATGCCGCCTCGCTGCCGGAGCGTCCGCGCGGCGATCTCGCCCTGACCCTCGCGTCCGCGCGCACCGGAGCGGGCGACCCTGCCGCCCTCGAGCTGGCCGCCCAGGCGCAGCGGATCTACGAGGGCGTCGGTGAGGACCGTCTCGCCACCACCGCGGTGCTGACGGCCGCCGTCGCGCTGCTGCGATCCGAGCGGACCGCAGAGGCGGCCGAGCTGCTGGACCAGCTGGTCGAGGGTGAGGGACTGAACAACGGGCACCGGGCCAGGGCGCTCGATCTGCGCGCCCGTGTGCGCGGCGGCGACGGCGACTTCGGCGCAGGCGCGGCAGACGCCGATCGCGCCGCCGGCCTTCTCGCAGGTCTGGGCGCCGAGCGCGCTCTGGCGAACGCGCAGCTGCTCGGCGGTGCCCTGTGGGAGGACGCCGGCTCCCCCGAGCAGGCCGTGGTCCGGTACCGGCTGGCGGCGCGGCTGGTGGCCGAGCACGGCGGTGACCGCGAGGGCGTGGAGTTCCGCCAGGCCAAGGCGATGCTCGCCGCCGGCGACGCGGCGGAGGCAGCAGAGCTGCTCAGCGACGTGCTGCAGCGCGAGGAGGCCGCCGAGGCGCCTGCGGGGTCGCGGGCGATCACGGTCGGCATGCTGGCGCGTGCACTCGCAGGTTCCGGCGAATTCGGACAGGCGGTCGGCGCGTTCGGCTACCAGGCCGGCCTGCACGCCGAGGCCGAGGAGCCCGCCGATCAGGCCATGGCGATGCTCGAGCAGGCCAGGATCCTGGCGCGCTTCGGCGAGATGGACGAGGCGATCGAGACGCTCGAGGAGGCGGCGGACGTGGTGCGCCCCACCGAGGCCGCCGGCGCGATCACACAGGTGCTGCACGAGCTCGGTCAGGGCTACGGATCGCAGAAGGACGAGCGGGCGTTCGCACTGTTCGACGAGGTCGCACGGATCGCAGCCGAGAACGACGCGGCCTGGCTGATCGCCGATGTGACCGATTCGCGCGGTCGGGCGTTCGCCGAACTCGGCCGGATCGACGAGGCGACGGCAGCGGCGCTGACCGCTGCGGACGCGTTCGCCGAGCTGGGAGACGCCGGATCGGCCGGCGGGTCCGAACTGTTCGCCGCCCGTGTGCTCACCGAGGCCGGCCGGCGCGACGACGCCGTGCCGCTGTTCCGCAGCGCCATCGACCGGGCTGCGGAGATCCCTCCGCTGCGACAGGTCGCGGCGCTCGAACTCGGCGACGTGCTCTCGGCCCTCGGGCGCAGTGCCGAAGCCGCCGAGGCGCGCGCGATCGCGGAGGGCTGACCAGGCGCAGCCGGGGCCGGGGACACGGCAGAATGATCCTTCTATGGAACCTGTCCCCCTGCTCCGGCGCGCCGGCGCCGAGCTTCTCGGCACCGCGCTGCTGACCGCGGTCACGCTCGGCTCGGCGGCGGCGGCCCAGAAGCTCTCGACGGATGCCGGGCTGAGGCTGCTCGAGGGGTCGCTCGCGACCATGCTCGGTCTCGGCGCGCTGATCCTGCTGTTCGGTCCTGTCTCCGGCGGGCACCTGAACCCCGCGGTCTCGCTGACCGACGCGGTGCTGAGCCGGCGCGGCAGCGGCAAGGGGCTTCGCCCGGTCGAGCTCGGCGCCTACGTACTGGCCCAGGTCATCGGCGCAGTTCTCGGCGCGCTGCTCGTGAACGTGATGTTCGAGGTGCCTGCCGGGCTCGGCAGCGTGGAACGGGCCACGATACCGGTGCTGCTCGGCGAGCTCGTCGCGACCGCCGGACTCGTCCTGCTCATCGTGGGCCTGGTGCGGGCGGGGCGCAGCATCATGGTGATCGCGTCCGCCGTCGGCGCGTACATCGGCGCGGCGTTCTGGTTCTCCAGTTCGACCGCGTTCGCCAACCCGGCTGTGCTCGTCGGCCGTCTGATCACCGACTCCGCGGGCGGGATCGCCCCGGCGTCGTTCCTGCCCTTCCTGGTCGCGCAGCTCATCGGCACCGGTGTGGGCATCGGCCTCGCCGTGCTGCTGTTCCCGCATCCGCGCACGCCGGGGACCGACGTGCCGCTCGTGCACGAACCGGAGCCGGTCGGCTAGAACAGCTGCCGCCAGTTCGCCTTCGCGAGGTCGAGCAGCTCGTCACCACGACCCGACATCACCGTGCGCAGCGCGTACAGTGCGAAGCCCTTGACCTGGTCCGCCTTGATCGCCGGCGGCATGGACAGCTCCTGCCGCTCCGTGACCACGTCGAGCAGCGCAGGGCCGTCGTGCGCGAGCACCTCGGCGACCGCGTCGAGCAGATCCTCTGAGCGCTCCACGCGCCGGGCGAAGATGCCGAGAGCCCGCGCGACCGCCGCGAAGTCGGGGTTCTGCAGGTCGGTGCCGTAGGTCACGAACCCGGCGGCCTTCATCTCGAGCTCGACGAAGTTCAGCGACGAGTTGTTCACGACGATGACCTTCACGGGCAGCTTGTTCTGCGTGAGCGAGATCAGCTCGCCGAGCATCATCGACAGCCCGCCGTCGCCGGCGAGGGCGACGACCTGCCGGTCGGGATATGCGACCTGCGCGCCGATGCCGTGCAGCAGTGCGTTCGCCATGGAGCCGTGGTTGAACGACCCGATCAGGCGGCGGTTCTCGGTCATGGTGAAGTACCGCGCCGCCCAGACCGTCGGCGATCCGACATCCGCGGTGAAGACCGCGTCGGAGGAGGCCGCGTCGTCCAGCAGGCTGGCGAGATACTGCGGATGGATCGGCGCCTTGCCGCGCGAGGGCACCGCGAGCTCGTCGAGCTTCGCGCGCGTCTTGCGATAGTGCGCGACGGCGTCGTCGAGGTGCGCGCGGTCGTCCTTGTGCTTCAGCCGCGGCAGGAGCGCCTCGGCGGTGGCCTTCACATCGCCCACCAGCCCGAGATCGAGCGGATGCCGCTTACCCAGCTGCGATCCGCGGATGTCGACCTGGATCGTCGTGACGCCGTCGGGATAGAACTGCGTGTACGGGAAGTCGGTGCCGAGCAGCAGCAGCGCGTCTGCGGCATCCATCGCGCGGTAGCCGGAGGCGAAGCCGAGCAGACCCGTCATTCCGACGTCGTAGGGGTTGCCCCACTCGATGAACTCCTTGCCGCGCAGAGCGTGCACGATCGGAGCGCCGAGCCGGTCGGCGAGCGCGATCACCTCGTCGTGGGCGTCCTCGACGCCCGCGCCGGCGAGGATCGTGACGCGGTGGCATCCGTTCAGGATCGTCGCGGCCTTCTCGAGCTCGGCCGGCCCGGGCACGATCACCGGACGGGTGCGCTCGATCACGGTGGTGCGCGTGTCACGGGCATCCGCCAGGGCGACGTCGCCGGGGATGACGATGACCGCGACGCCGCGCTGCTCGATCGCCGCGCGCATCGCGATCTCGAGCACACGGGGCATCTGGCTCGGGTCGGCGACGTACTCGACGTAGACACTGGATTCGCGGAACAGCTCCTGCGGGTGCGTCTCCTGGAAGTAGCCGGTGCCGATCTCGCTGGTCGGGATGTGCGCGGCGATCGCGAGCACCGGAACCCGCGAGCGGTTCGCGTCGTAGAGCCCGTTGATCAGGTGCAGGTTGCCCGGCCCGCACGAGCCGGCGACGACGGCGAGGTCGCCGGTCAGCGCGGCGTCTGCGGCGGCCGCGAAGGCCGCGGTCTCCTCATGGCGCACATGCACCCAGCGGATCGTGCCGTCTTTGCGGAGCGCGTCGGTGAACCCGTTGAGGGAGTCCCCCGGGATGCCGTAGACGCGCTGCACCCCGTTCGCGCGCAGGTTCTGGACGATGTTCTCGGCGACGGTGGTCATGGCGGCCTCTCATGAAGGGACAGGACGCCTCCGACGCTACTCCGTGATGTACACCGCGTGGCCGATCCAGTCCGGATGCGTCAGCGCGTCGACTGCGACACGGCCCACCGTGTCGAAGGTCGTGCTGTAGTGCCAGCGCACAGAGAGGTCGACGCGCCGACGGTAGTCGACGGCCCCTGTCCCCTGCACGAGACGGCCGGGGCGGATGCTGGTCCAGTCGAGTCCGGATGCCGCCATCGCGGCATCCATCGCCATCGTGTCCTCGTTGTTGGCGCGCAGTACGCGCTGCAGGATCGGCTTCGCGACGAACCGCGCGAGCGGATCGTCGCCGGCGACGTAGGGCGCACCGGCGGAGATCGCGATGAGGCGGCGGATGCCGGTGCGGTGCATCGCCTCGAGCGTCGCCGCCATCCCCTCGCGCAGGATGCGCGCGTCGGCGTCGCCCTTGACGAAGCCGAGCGTGGAGATGACGGCGTCCGCGCCCGTCATCGCGACAGTGAGAGCGTCGACGTCTCGGGCATCCGCTCGCGCGACCTCCGTCGACTCCGGCGCGGACGACGGTGTGCGCACGACCGAGACGACCTCGTGCCCGGCGGCGAGAGCGTGGGCGACGGCCCGCCGGCCGGACCTGCCCGATGCTCCGATGATGACGACGCGCATGCGATTCTCCTAAGGGTGAGTGAACACTTACTCACTAGAATAGCCCCATGGCCGAACCCGCTCCCCCCGCCCGCGAACGCTTCCTCGACGCCGCATTGCTCGTCATGCGCGAGCGCGGCATCGCGAACACGACGACGAAGCTCATCGCGCAGCGCGCAGGGCTGTCCGAGGCGCTGCTCTACAAGAACTTCGACGACAAGCAGCACCTGTTCCTGTGCGTGCTCGAGGAGCGCACGCCGCGGGTACGATTCGATCCGGACGCCACCGGGTCGGAGGATCTCTTCGAGTCGATCATGACCCTGGTGGAGCAGCTGATGGCGTTCTTCGCCCGCTCGTTCCCGCTCGCCGCGTCGGTGTTCGGCACGCCGGAGCTGCTCGCGCAGCACCGCGACGGCGTGGCCGCGCACGGCAAGGGCCCGGCCGAGGCTGTGACCGAGGTGCGCCGATACCTCGAGGCCGAGCGCAGGGCCGGCCGCATCCGTCGCGACGCCGACACCACCGCCGCTGCGCGCACGCTCGTCGGCGCCGCGTTCCACCAGGGGTTTCTGGCCGCATTCGACGGCAGAGACGACGTGCCCGCTTCGCGCCGGGTCGCCTCCGGCATCGCCGGTGTGCTGCTTCCCGCACTCAGCCCCGAGGGCTGAAGAGGACTGCGGTTTTCCGCACCGGGTGTGCGGTCGGCCGCAGTGACACCGGCGGCGCGGCTGTCCAGCATGGAGACATGGACAGCACAGAACAGCTCGGGACGATCGCGGAATGGGCGATGTCGCTGATGGAGCGCCTCGGCAGCGTCGGAGCCGGGATCGCGGTGGCACTGGAGAACCTCTTCCCGCCGATTCCGAGCGAGATCATCCTGCCGCTCGCCGGCTTCACCGCGCGCCGCGGCTCACTGGTCCTCTGGGAGGTGCTGCTCTGGACCACGATCGGGTCGGTGATCGGCGCACTGCTGCTCTACGGGCTCGGCGCCTGGCTCGGCCCGCAGCGGCTGCGCCGCATCGTCGACCGGATGCCGCTGATGAAGGTCACCGATGTCGACCGCGCCGAGGCCTGGTTCGCCCGGCACGGTGGCAAGGCCGTCTTCCTGGGGAGGATGGTCCCGATCGTGCGCAGCCTCATCTCCATCCCCGCAGGCATCGAGCGGATGCCGCTGCCGCGGTTCCTGCTGCTGACCGCTGGTGGCAGCGCGATCTGGAACTCGATCTTCGTGCTGGCCGGCTACTTCCTGGGCGCGAACTGGCACCTGGTGGAGCAGTACGCCGACCTCTGGCAGTACGTCGTCATCGCCGCCGTCGGTGTCGCCGCGGCGGCGTTCGTGGTGATGCGCCTGCGCGAGCGGGCTCAGGGCAGGATGGGGTGATGGACGTCCCCGCTCCCCCGCCCTCGACGGACACGCCGCTGCCGCGGGCGATCGTCCGCGGCGCGGCGGGGGCGCTGTGGGGCGTCGCCCTGCTGCCCGCCGTCCTCTTCGCGGTGCTGGCGGCGCCGGTACATCCGGCCACGACGGTCGCACGCTGGACGGCGCGGCGCCTGTCCTGGATCGACGGCGCTCCACGGGAGTCGCTGCCACGCGGCGGGCGCCTGTTCGGGATGCACGCGGTCATGCTCCTGCTGGGAGTCCTCAATCTCTGCGTGCTCGCCCTGCTCGTGATCGGCGTCGTCTCGGTCGCGCAGGTCGTGACCGCAGCCGCGACCGGAAGCGGCGTCAGCGTCTTCGATGCGCCGCCCGGACGCGTCACCTGGTCGACGGTCGCCGTCTTCGCCCTACCGGGAATCGTGATGCTGTTCCTCGCCGCGTCGGGGATCGGCGGCATCCTGTGGCTCGAGCGACGAGCCTGGTCGTCCTTCGCGCGGCCCGGTGCCGAGCAGCTGGAACGCGAGATCACGCGTCTGTCCAGCACCCTCGACGACGTTGTCGCGGCCGTCGACGGTGAACGCCGGCGCATCGAGCGCGACATCCACGACGGCGTGCAGCAGCGCGTGGTGGCGCTGTCGATCCTGCTCGCGCGGGTTGAGCGCGCCGAGGACGCCGCCGCGCGTGACGATCTGCTGCGCCGTGGCGTGGCGGAGACCCGCCTGGTGCTGGAAGACCTCCGGGCGGTGGCGTGGCGCACCTATCCGGCGATGCTCGCCCGCGATGGGCTGCTCGCCGCGCTCGAGGCCCTGCGCGACCGCACGCCCCTGCCGATCCGGTTGGACGCGGAGGTCTCCGGCGCACGGCACCCGGCGGCGGAGACCGCGGCGTACTTCGTCGCGAGCGAGGCGGTCACGAATGCGATCAAGCACGGCGAGTGCAGCATCATCGAGATCTGGGTGCGCGACGACGGCGACGAGCTGACGATCGCCGTGCTCGACGACGGCATCGGCGGAGCGGATGCCTCAGGGCCGGGGCTCACGGGCATCGCCTCGCGCGTGCGCGCGCAGGGCGGCCGGCTGCAGGTGGACAGCCCCGTGGGCGGGCCCACGCGGATCGAGGCGGTGCTGCCGTGCGCGTGATGCTCGCCGAGGACTCCGCGCTGCTCCGTGAGGGCATCTCCCAGCTGCTGACCGCCGAGGGCCATGACGTCGTGGCATCCGTCGGCACCGCCGCCGATCTGCTTCGCGAGGTCGCGCTCGATCCGCCCGACCTCGTGATCGCGGATGTGCGCATGCCGCCGGACTTCGTGGACGAGGGCATCAGGGCCGCACTCGAGATCCGGCGGAGCCGGCCCGCGGTCGCCGTGCTGGTGCTGTCGCAGTACGTCGAGCGCCGTCACGCCCGTGAGCTGCTCGACGGCGAGGGCGGGGTCGGCTATCTGCTCAAGGACCGCGTATCGGACATCCCCGGTTTCCTCGACGCGATCGAACGGGTGGCCGGCGGCGGGACCGCCTTCGACCCGGAGGTGATCCGGCAGCTGCTCGCGGCGCAGGACAGGCCCGCCGAGCGCTTCGCGGGCCTCAGCGAACGGGAGCGCGCCGTGCTCGACCTGCTCGCTCAGGGGCACAGCAACGCGGCGATCGCGGAGCGGCTGCACATGAGTCTCAGCGGCGTCGAGAAGCACATCAACACGATCTTCGGCAAGGCCGGCATCGTCGCGGACGGGCGGTACAACCGCCGCGTGCTCGCTGTGCTGGCCTATCTCGGCCCGTCGTCCGGCGCCTGACCAGATCGAGGACTGGACGGGCGGGACGGATGCCGGAACGCACGACGCCCCGCCCGGCGGACCGGGCGGGGCGCCTGAGCAGCCAGACGGGTCAGGCCACGCGGATGAGCTTCTTGTTCACGAACTCGTCGGCGGCGAGGTGGCCCAGCTCGCGGGCGGTGCCGCTGCGCTTGATACCGCCGAAGGGCAGCTCGGGGCTGTCCGCCAGCACGAGGTTGACGTAGACCATGCCAGCCTCGATCTTGTCGGCCACGCGCTCGGCCTGGGCGGCATCCGTCGTGAACACGTACGAGCCGAGACCGAACGATGTGTCGTTCGCCAGGGCGACCGCGGCGTCCTCGTCGGCGACGCGGTAGACCACCGCCGCCGGGCCGAACAGCTCCTCACGGTAGACGTCCATCTCGGGCGTCACGTCGGCGAGCACGGTCGGCGCGAAGAACGCGCCCTCGCGCGTACCGCCGGTCAGCAGCGTCGCGCCCTGCGCGACCGCACCGTCGATCTGCTCCTGCAGGCGCTCCGCGGCGGCCTCTGACGACACCGGGCCGAGCACGGTGTCGTCCTGCATCGGGTCGGTAGCAGTGACCGCGGCCATCGCCGCCGTGAACTTCTCGGTGAACGCTTCATACAACTCGTCCACGACGATGAAGCGCTTCGCGCCGTTGCAGGCCTGGCCGTTGTTGTCCAGGCGCGCGTCGACCCCGGCCTGCACCGTGGCGTCCAGATCGTCGGTGGACAGCACGATGAACGGGTCGGACCCGCCCAGCTCCAGCGCCACCTTCTTCAGGTTGCGGCCGGCGACCTCGGCGACGGCCGCGCCGGCGCGCTCGGAGCCGGTCAGCGAGACGCCTGCGATCCGCGGGTCGGCGATCATCTCGGCGATCTGCTCGTTGGTCGCGAGGATGTTCTGGTACGCCCCGGCCGGGAACCCGGCATCGCGGTAGATCTCCGCGATCGCCGTCGACGACTCCGGGCACTGCGGTGCCGGCTTCAGCAGGATCGTGTTGCCCACGATCAGGTTCGGCGCCGCGAAGCGGACGATCTGATACGCCGGGAAGTTCCAGGGCATGATGCCGATCAGCGGCCCCAGCGAGGAGCGGCGGATGATCGCCGACCCCTCCCCCAGGATCGCGATCGGCTGGTCGGCCATGATGGCCTCGGCCTGGTCCGCGTAGTACTCGGCGATGTCGGCGGCGAAGTCGACCTCGCCGAGGGCGGCCTCGCGCGGCTTGCCCATCTCGCGCACGAAGATGTCGGCCAGTTCCTCGCGGCGCTCGCGGTGCAGCTGCGCCATCCGGCGGATCAGTCCGGCGCGCTCGGCGACGGTCGACGTGCGCGACCAGGTGCGATGCGCCTCGGCGGCGGCTGCCACGGCCTGCTCGACCTGCTCATCGGTGAGCGTGTCGAACGAGGCGAGGGTCTGCCCGGTGGCCGGATTGACGACGGCGTAGTCGGTCATGACGGTCCTTTCAGTCGTTGGGAATGAGCGTGTACTTGGTGGACAGGTACTCGTGGATACCCTCGAACCCGCCCTCCCGGCCGATGCCGGACTGCTTGACACCGCCGAACGGTGCGGCGGCGTTGGAGACGACTCCGACGTTCAGCCCCATCATGCCGGTCTCCAGGGCGTCGATCATCCGGTGACCGCGCGCCAGGTCCTCGGTGAAGACGTACGAGACCAGCCCGTACTCGGTGTCGTTCGCCAGGCGCACGCCCTCCTCCTCGGTGTCGAAGGTCGCGATCGCGAGCACCGGTCCGAAGATCTCCTCACGCAGGATGTCGCTGCCCGCGGCCACCTCGGTGACGACGGTGGGCTCGTAGAACGTGCCCTCGCCCTCGACGGCGCGACCGCCGGCGAGCACCTTCGCGCCGCGATCCACGGCATCCTGGACCAGCTCGCCGGCCTTCGCGACGGCCTTCTCGTCGATCAGCGGCCCGATCGTGATGCCGTCCTCGGTGCCGCGACCGATCTTCATCGCCTTCACGCGCTCGGCGACCCGGTCGGCGAACTCCTCCGCCACCGACGAGTGCACGATGAAGCGGTTCGCAGCGGTGCAGGCCTGGCCGATGTTGCGGAACTTCGCGAGCAGCGCACCCTCGACCGCCTTGTCCAGGTCGGCGTCCTCGAACACGACGAACGGCGCGTTGCCGCCGAGTTCCATCGACACCCGCAGCACGCCCTGCGCGGCCTGCTCGATGAGCTTCTGGCCGACGCCGGTCGAACCGGTGAACGACAGCTTACGCAGCCGCGGGTCGGCGATGATCGGGGCCGACACCGCGCTGGAGCGGGTGGTCTGCACCACGTTCACGACGCCGGCCGGGACGCCGGCCTCCTCCAGCAGCTGCGTGAAGAAGATCGTGGTCAGCGGGGTGAGCGCAGCGGGCTTGACGACGACCGTGCAGCCGGCGGCCAGCGCCGGGGCGATCTTGCGCGTTGCCATAGCCAGCGGGAAGTTCCACGGCGTGATGAAGAACGACGGGCCGACGGGGCGCTGCGAGACCACCATCCGTCCGGTGCCCTCCGGGTTCTGCCCGTAGCGGCCGGTGATGCGCACCGCCTCTTCGCTGAACCAGCGCAGGAACTCACCGCCGTAGGCGACCTCGCCGCGCGCTTCGGCGAGGGGCTTGCCCATCTCGAGCGTCATCAGCAGCGCGAGGTCCTCCTTGTGCTCCTGCACGAGCTCCCAGGCGCGGCGCAGGATGTCGCTGCGGGTCCGAGGGGCGGTCGCGGCCCAGGCATCCTGCGCGGCGACTGCGGCGTCGAGCGCGCGGATGCCATCGGCAGCCGAGGCGTCGGCGATCGAGCGGATGACAGCACCGGTGGCGGGGTCGTGCACGTCGAAGGTGCGCCCCTCCTCGGCGTCGACCCATTCGCCGCCGATGAACAGGCCGGTGCGGACGCGGTCGAGCAGGTCCTGCTCGTTCTGTGCGAGTGCAGTGCTCATGGTTTCTCTTTCTTGTCGATGCGGGTCAGCGGCGGTTGCTGGGCGGAGCGTCCATGCTCAGCGTCCTGCCGCGGAAGAAGTCGGGAGAGACGAGCCTCATGACGAGCATCAGCACCGCGCCGAACAGGAGCAGGCCGACGCCGATGAAGAACACGATGCCGATGCCGCCCCCACCGTTCGCGTCGGCGCCGATGGCGATCGATCCGTAGTCGGGCGCGAGGCTGTCGACCGCGGTGATCACGAACAGCACCAGCAGGATGACGCCGCCGACGAGCGGGCTGGCGAACTTGAAGAAGAAGTCCTTGCCCGAGTCGAACCACTGGTGCCGGAAGTACCAGACGCAGGACAGCGCGGTGATGCCGTAGTAGAAGCAGATCATCATGCCCAGCGCGAGGATCGTGTCCCACAGGGCGTCCTCGCTGAGGAAACGCATCACGGCGTAGAAGCCGCCGGCGACGACGGCGGAGGCGATCGTCGCGAACCCGGGCGTGAAGAACCGCGGGCTGACGCCGGCGAACTTCTTCGGCACCGCGCCGTAGTGGCCCATCGCCAGCAGCGTGCGCGCCGGCGAGATGAACGTCGACTGCAGCGAGGATGCCGATGAGGTGAGCACCGCCAGGGAGAGCAGGAACGCCAGACCGCCCATCACCGGACCCGACAGCGCGAAGAAGACGTTGCCGCCGATGTCCTCGTTGGTGAGCCCGAGGCCCTTGTCCCCGATTCCGGAGTACATCAGGCTGCTGACCGTGAGCAGCAGGTAGATCGCGATGATCGACACGACGGTGAGCATCGCCGCCCGTCCCGGCGTGCGCTCGGGGTCCTTCGCCTCCTCGTTCATGGTGAGGGTGACGTCCCAGCCCCAGAACATGAAGACCGAGGCGGAGAGCCCCATCACGATCATGGACAGGCCGCCCTGGATCTCGAAGGGGTTGAACCAGGCGAGTTCGGGCATGTGGGGCTCGAAGGCGTTGCCCTGCACGGTCTCCACGATCGCCATGACGGCGAACAGCACGAGGATCACGATCTGGAACGCGACCAGCCCGTACTGCAGCTTCTGCGAGGTCGACACGTCGCGGTAGGACACCCAGGCGGCGAGCGCCACGAAGGCCAGGCACACCCCGACGTTCACGAACGGGTTGCGCGTGATCTCGGCGATGGCCTCGTTGCCGGTGATCTGCGAGATCAGCAGGAAGAGGAAGTCGACGGCGATGCCGGCGAGGTTGGACAGCACCAGGATCGTCGCGACGATCAGGCCCCAGCCGGCCATCCAGCCGACGTAGGGTCCGAAGGCGCGCGTGGCCCACGTGAACGAAGTTCCCGAGTCGGGCATGGCCTTGTTGAGCTCGCGGTAGCCGAAGGCGACGAGCAGCATAGGGATGAAGCCGAGCAGCAGGATCGCGGGCACCTGGAATCCGACGGCGCCGACCGCGCCGCCGATGCCGGCGGTGTAGGTGTACGCCGGGGCGATGCACGAGATGCCCATCACCAGGGCGCCGAGGACGCCGACGGTCCCGACGCTGAGGCCCTTGCGGGAGATCCCCGTGGTCACGGAGGAATCGGGCTGCGTCGCCCGGTTCGCGGTGGTCATCAGCGGTCTCCTGCTTCGGTGCCGGTACGCGGCACCACGATCATGGGGACGGGCAGTTCGCGCAGCATCTTCGCCGCGGTCGACCCGAGGAACAGACGGCGCGGCTGCGCCAGACGGCTGGATCCGACCAGCACGACCTCGCCGGGCAGCCAGTCCAGCTGCGCCACGGCGTCTTCGATGCTGTCGCCGCCGGCCTGCAGCACCTCGACCTCGGTCTCGGCGGGCAGGCGGTCGCGCGCCGCGGCGAGCACCTGGTCGACGTGCGCGTCCTGCACCAGCGTGATGGCGCCCGTGTTGAGCCCGGCAGGCACATCGAGCGGCATCAGGGACACCAGGCGCACGGCGGCACCGGATGCTGCGGCCAGCCGCACGGCACTCTGCAGCAGCCGCTCGGCGCCGGGACGGGTCCCGGTCGCGACGGTGATGCGCGGAAGCCCGGCATCCGCCTCGCCCGACAGACCTGCCGGGGCGAGCGCGACGGGCACGGTCGAGGTGTGCAGCAGTTCGGATGCCACAGAGCCGAGCCTGTGCCGGCGCAGGGCCCCGCCGTTGGCGGCGCCGAGCACGAGCAGGACGGCGCCGAACTCGTCGGCGGCGGACAGCAGCCCCTCGCCGAACGACTCCGCGAAGCGGACGTGCGCGCTGTGCACCACGCCGGCGGGGATGGCGGTGACCGCGTCCTCCAGCCAGCTGCGCGCCTGGCCCGCGAGCAGGTCCTCGTAGGCCCGCTCCGGCGCGACCGCCTTGCTGCGCGTCCCCTCGAGCGGGAGCACGATCACCACGTGCAGCCGGGCATCCGTGGCCCTGGCGAGCCGGATGCCGAGAGCGAGCGCGTCCGCCCCCGCGGCCGTGGCGGTGTAGCCGACGACGATCGAGCTGGTCATGAGCCGTCCGCAGCCAGGATGTTCGCCGCGGCGAGGCGGCCCATGCGGATCGCGCCGTCGACGTGCTGGTAACCGGCGCCGGCCATGTCGCTGCAGGCGAAGTGGATCGGGCCGACCGCGGCACGCAGGTCGGCGCCGTAGCGGTGCAGGCCGCCCATGTCGAAGCTCGCGGCGTAGGCGCCGCGGGTCCACTCCTCGGTGCCCCAGTCGCTCTCGTAGTAGACGACCGGGTTCTTCGCCTCGGGGCCGTAGTAGTGCGACAGCGACTCGAGGATGCGCTCCTTGCGCTCCTCTGCCGAGAGCGTGAACAGGTCGTCGGCGTTCTGGTCGGACACGAAGCCGACCAAGGTGCCTCGCTCGTCGCCGTGGTTGGTGTTGTCGTACGCCTCGTGCGAGAGCTCGTAGGGGCTGAACGCGGTGCCGGACAGGCCCTGCTCGCGCCAGAACGGGCGGTCGTAGACGGCGTGCACCTTGATCACGAAGCCCATCGAGAGGTGCTGGTGCAGCTGGTGCTGGCGGCGCGGGAGCGCCGGGACGAACGAGATGCGGTCGTAGAGCACCGGGGCGTGCGCGAGGATCGCGTAGCGCGCGCGGACCGTGAGGTCGCCGTCTGCGTGCGCCACGACGCCGTCGTCGCCCCACTCCAGAGAGCGCACCGGGCTGTTCAGGAACACGTCGTCGCCGAGGCGCTCGGCCAGCATCTGCGGCACCTGCTGCAGACCGCCGACGACGCGCTTGTCCAGGATGAAGTCCGCATCGACGAGGTTCGAGTACGAGCCGGCGGATGCCGCCATCAGCAGCGACTGCAGCAGAGAGAACGTGTGCGTGGGCTTGGTGAGCATCGCGGAGCCGGTGGCGAAGGCGAGGTTGCGGACCGCCTCGTCGTCGTCGGTCTGCGCACGGAGCCAGGCGTCCCAGGTGACCGAGTCCCACTCCTGGGCGTTCGGGTGCTCCCAGGGCTTGTCGGGGTCGATCTCCGCCACCATCGCGTCGAGGCGCTCTGTGATCTCGGCGATGACGGCCTCGGTCTCCGCCGACACGGGGAACATCTCGCCGGTGAACCGGTGCAGGGTGCCGTCGGGACCGACGTAGACGCTGTCGCCCTCGCGGTAGCGGCTGAAGGTCTCCAGGCCCAGCTCCTCGATGGTCTCCTTCAGGGCGTCCTGATCGGGCGAGACCCACTGACCGCCGATCTCGAGCATGGCGCCGTCGATGACGTCGGTCCACAGGCGTCCGCCGACGCGGTCGCGGGCCTCGAGCACGGCGACCGTCAGGCCCGCCTGGCGCAGCTTGTTCGCGGCCGTCGTGCCGGCTGCGCCGGCGCCGATGATGACCACGTCGCGAGTGATGTCCGTCATTGCACAGTTCCTTCTGTTCGAAATGGGGTGTACCGGCCGCGCTCCGAGATCCCCCGACCCTTCGCGCGGCCGGTGGTCTCAGGCCGCGGCGAGGGCGGCCGCGACGACGTCGAGGCCCTCGTTCAGCAGCTCGTCGCCGATCGAGAGCGGCGGCAGGAAACGGATGACATTGCCGAACGTGCCGCAGGTGAGCACGATCACGCCCTCCGCGATCGCGGCCTTGGCGACCTTCGCCGTCAGGGCGGCATCCGGCGCGCCGGTGGCAGGGTCGACGAACTCGGCGGCGATCATCGCGCCGTGGCCGCGGACGTCGCCGATGCGCGGGTCGCTGGCCTGCATGACCGCGAGGCGGCCGAGCAGGATGCTGCCGATCTCGGCGGCACGCTGCACGAGGCCCTCGTTCTCGAATGCGTCGATCGCCGCGATGGCGGCGGCGCAGGCGATCGGGTTGCCGCCGTAGGTGCCGCCCAGGCCGCCGGCGTGCGCGGCGTCCATGATCTCGGCGCGGCCGGTGACGCCGGCCAGCGGCAGACCCGCCGCGATGCCCTTGGCGGTCGTGATGAGGTCGGGCTCGATGCCGAAGATCTCGCTGGCGAACATGTGGCCGGTGCGGGCGAAGCCGGTCTGCACCTCGTCGGCGATGAAGACCACGCCGTTCGCGCGGCACCAGTCCACGACGTCGTTCAGGAAGCCGTCGGCGGGGACGATGAAGCCGCCCTCGCCCTGGATGGGCTCGATGATGATCGCGGCGAGGTTGTCGGCGCCGACCTGCTTCTCGATCAGGGTGATCGCGCGGGCGGCGGCCTCGGGTCCAGTCAGCCCGTCGCGCAGCGGGTACGAGCCGGGCACGCGGTAGACCTCGGGGGCGAACGGGCCGAAGCCGCTCTTGTAGGGCATCGACTTCGCGGTCAGGGCCATGGTGAGGTTGGTGCGGCCGTGGTAGCCGTGGTCGAGGGCGACGACGGCCTGGCGGCCGGTGTGCTTGCGGGCGATCTTGATCGCGTTCTCGACGGCCTCGGCACCGGAGTTGAACAGGGCGCTCTTCTTGGCGAAGTCGCCGGGGGTCAGCCGGTTCAGGGCCTCGGCGACCTCGATGTACGACTCGTACGGCGAGATCATGAAGCAGGTGTGGGTGAACTGCGCGGCCTGCGCGGCGACGGCGGCGGCGACCTTCGGGTGGGCGTTGCCGACCGAGGTCACGGCGATGCCGGAGCCCAGGTCGATCAGCGAGTTGCCGTCGGCGTCGACGACGACTCCGCCGCCTGCCGCGACGGCGGCGACGGGGATGGTGTGCGAGACGCCGGCCGAGACGGCGTCGGCCTTGCGGGCCAGGATCTCGGCGGAACGGGGGCCGGGGAGTTCGGTGACGACGCGGCGCACCTGGGGCAGTGCGGGGCCGCCGACGGGGACAGTGGTGGGCTCGTCGATGAGGGTCATGACAGCAACGCTAAGACCACCGGATGCGGGATGCATTCGCCGGAACGTACAATCTGAAACGGGTGTTCGCCACCTCGTACATCAGTGCCCCTCCCGCTCCGGTCCCACTCGTTGCGGGTGCCGGCGGCCGAACACCCGCAACGAGTGAGACCGGAGCTGCAGAAGGCCACGGAGGGATGAGAGATGGACACCACGACGCCCACCCTGCGCACGCTGCTCGCACGGCCCGCGCTGAAACTGCGGCTGCTGCCGGCGGAGCTCCCGGACGGTGCACTGGACCGCGCGCTGCGCTGGGTGCACAGCAGCGACCTCGCCGACCCGACGCCGTTCCTCGCCGACGATCTGGTGCTGCTCACCACGGGTACGCAGCTCGAGCGCACGCCGGTGGCCGACTACGTGGACCGGCTCGCGCAGCGCGGCGTGATCGGCCTCGGGTTCGGCTCCGACGTGCACCGCGCGGGAGTGCCGGAGGATCTCGCGGAGGCCTGCGCCGCGCGCGGCATCCCGCTGTTCGAGGTGCCGTACGGCACACCGTTCATCGCCGTCGCCCGCGCGCACGCCGAAGCGATCGCCGAACAGGCGTACTCCCGGCGCACCTGGGCTCTCGAGGCCCAGCGCGCCCTCGCGATCGCGTCACTGCGTCCGCAGGGACTGGATGCCGCGCTCACCGAGCTCTCCCGCCGCCTCGGCTGCGGCGTCACGATGTTCGACGACGCGGGCGGACTGGTGCACGAGCATCCGTCCGGCGCGGCGACCGCCGAGCTCACCGCCCACGCCGCAGCACTGCTCGCACGCGGAGCCACCGCGAGCGAGACGATCGAACACGGCGAGAGCGGCGCGACACTGTTCACGCTGGGCGGCACCGGACGACTGCGCGGGGTGATCGGCGTGGGCGCGGCGGCGATCGACCCCGAGACCCGCACCGTCGTCACCTCCGTGATCGCGATGGCGGGCCTCGCGCTCGAGCAGAGCGAGCGGCTCGCCCTGCGCGAGCGCCGGCTGGATGCCGCGGTGCTGACGCTGCTCAGGGAGGGTGCGGCGAACGCCGCCCGGCGGGTGCGAGAGCTGCCCGACGAGCCGGTGCGGATCGCCGCGACGGAAACCCCGCCGAACCCGGACTGGTGGCGCCGGCACGCGCCCGGCGCGCTCGTCGCGGACGGCCTCGTGGTTCTCGCGGACGCGGATGCCGGCGCAGCGGACGAGTTCGCGGCGACCTTCGACGCGAAGCTCGGACTCTCCGAGCCGGGCGACCTCGGGGAGTTCTCCCGAGCCGAGGCGCAGGCCACGGCCGCGCTGCGCCGTTCGGGCACCGGCGTGATCCGGTATGCCGCGCCCGCCGGCATCCTGGACTCCCTCGGCCCGGATGCGCGTCTCGCCGCGCAGAGCCGGCTCGCGGGACTGCGCGAGGCGGACCCTGGCCTCGAGGAGCAGCTGCGGGTGTGGCTCGAGCACGACGCACGGATCGAGCAGGCGGCCGCGATCCTCGGCATCCACCGCCACACCCTGCGAGCGCGCATCGCGCAGGCATCCGTCATCCTGCAGACCGATCTCGCGACGTTCCCCGCCCGTGCCGAGCTGTGGGCGGCGCTGCAGGCGGCGCGCTGACGCGTCAGCTCACGGCGAGCGCACCGATCAGCTGATCGGCTGTGCCGCGGAATTCCGGCCCGTGGCCGGGGAAGAGGCGGGTCTCGGGCAGTCCGCGCAGTCGATCCAGGCTCTGCGGCGTCTGGTGCGGATCGTCGCTGAACGGGCCGAGGCCGACGGCCTCGACTCCGGTGAGCACGTTGCGGGTCGTGACCGCGTCGCCCAGGAACAGCGCGTGGGCGGACGGGATGCGGATCGCGACGGAGCCCGGTGAGTGACCGGGAAGGCCGATGATCTCGGGGGCGCCTGGCAGATCGATTACGTCGCCGTCGCGGAACGCGTGCACCTCGCCGATCCGGACGGTGCGCAGGGCGCCGCGCTGGATGCCGCCGGCGAGGAAGCGCAGCACCGGCCCCAGCCGCCACGCCCCGCCCGGCGCGTGGGACTTCTCCTCTCCCCTGGCCCGCGCCGCATCCGCCTCGTGCACGTGCACGGTCACGCCGTGTTCCGCGCGCAGCCACTCGGCGACGCCGATGTGGTCGCTGTCACCATGGGTCAGGACGACTCCGCGGATGTCGGAGAGCTCGCGCCCCGCGGCGCGCAGTGCGCGCTCGAGCGCCTTGCGGTCTCCGGGAAGGCCGGCGTCGACGAGGGTGACCCCCGCGTCGGTGACGACAGCGTGCATGGCGACCAGGTCGTCGCCGATTCGAAGGATCTCTACGTTCATGATGGCTACATTAAATAGCCTTGAAGGCTAATGTCAATAGCCTTATGATCGACTCACGGGAGGAGCCGCATGCCTGCACCACAACGCGTCAGCCAGGAGGATCTCGTCGCAGCGATCCGCAGGATCGCCGAGGACGACGGGATCGACGCCGTCACGATGAGCTCGGTGGCATCCGCCGTCGGCGTCCGCACGCCGAGTCTGTACAAGAGGACCGCGGACCGGCACGGACTGCTGCGGCTCGCCGCGGACGACGCCGCCCGCGAGCTCGTCGCGGAGATGTCCGGCGCCCCACTCACCCCCGGCGAGGGCGCCGCCGGTCGGCTGCGGCGGATGGCGCACGCCCTGCGGGGTTTCGCCGGCCGCTCCCCTCGCGTCTCCGGCCTGCTGTTCGCCGCGCCGTCAGCCGCGGCCGGGCCGTCGCCCGAAGCCGGGGAGCCCCTGCTGCGCCCGCTGCTCGACGCCGTCTCCGCAGCCGCACCCGGCGATCCGCTGCCGGCGGCGCGCACCTTCACCGCCTGGATCTACGGCTTCTGCACGATGGAGCAGGCCGGCGCATTCCGCCTCGGCGGCGATGTCGACGCCGCCTTCGAGTACGGACTCGATGTGCTGCTGAGAGCGATGACCGGCGCCGGCGCCGGCGTCAGCCCCGCAGCACGGAGTCGATGAGACCGGGGAACCGCGCATCGAGCTCGGTCCGTCGCAGCTGGATCTCGTGCGTCCGCCCCTTCACGATCGTGCGGGTGAGACCGGCTTCGCGCAGCGTCTTGAAGTGATGCGAGAGCGTCGACTTCTGCAGCCCGAGCCCCCAGACATCCGCGGTCTTGGCGTGCGGCTCGCCGTCGGCGAGCACCCGGACGATCGCCAGGCGTGCCGGATCGGCCAGTGCGCGCAGCACCTCGACGAGTTCGATCCGCTCGATGTCGGGCGTCGGGTACGGGTCGACGGACGGCGATGACACGGACTTCTCCCTAATCGTTTGATGATTGTCAAACAATGCCCTACATTGATCGTATGACAGTGATCGAACGATCATACCGCGGCCCCCTTCGGCACCTGCTCCTGCTCGGCGGCGCGATGTTCCTCGTCGGCACCAACGCCTTCGTCATCGCCGGGCTGCTCCCCCGCATCTCCGTTGCGCTGCACACCACGCAGGCCGCCGTGAGCTACACCGTGACCGCCTACTCGCTCGTCGTCGCCGTCGCCGCGCCGGCGATCGCGATCCTGCTCCCCCGACTGCCGCAGCGGGTGCTCATGGCCGCAGGCGCAGGACTGTTCGCCGTCGGGACCGCCATCACCGCGATCGGGTCCGACCTCGGCTGGTTCGCCGTGGGCCGGATCCTCGCCGCCCTCGGCGGTGCGGCGCTCGTGCCCACGGCGACGGCTGTGGGAGCGGAGCTGGCCACGCCCGACCGTCGAGGACGCGCCCTCGCGATCGTCGGCGCGGGCTTCACCCTCGCCACCGCGCTCGGCGCCCCGCTCGGCACGGCTGCAGGCAGCGTCTTCGGCTGGCGAATGCCGCTGGCGGTCCTCGCCCTCGCCGGCGCGGCGATCGTCGTGCCCCTACTGGCCCTGTTCCGGATGCCCGGGCGCGGGATCACTCCGAACCTGCGCACCAGATTCGCACCGCTGGCCGATCCCCGCATCCTCCTCACCCTGATCGCGTTCGCTCTCGCCGTCGCCGCCTTCAACGTCGTCTACATCTTCAGTGGGCAGGTCACTGCAGCCGCGACGGGTGGATCGGGAACGCACCTGGCGGCACTGCTGCTCGCGTTCGGCGCAGGCGGCGTGGCAGGCAACCTCGCCGCCGGCGCGATCACCGACCGGCTCGGCGGAAGCACGGCCGCCCTCATCGCCCTCGCCGTGCAGCTGCTGGCGCTGGGGCTGATCGCACCGCTCGAGGCGGACTATCCCGCCCTGCTCCTCGCCTTCGTCGTCTGGGGTGCGGCATCCGCCGCGATCTCGATCCCGGTGCAGCACCGCCTCGTCTCGATCGCCCCCTCGGCAGCAGCGGTGACGATGTCCTGGTATTCGACGGCGCTCTATCTGGGCATCGCTCTCGCGCCGCCGCTGGGCAACGCCGCCGCAGCCCTGGGCGGAGCTCTGCTGATCCCTCTCACCGGGGCCGCGGCGACCATCGCCGCCGTCGTGCTGCTCCTCGCCGGTCACGCACGGCGGAGCCGCGAGGCGGGTGCGGAGGCGGTGGCCACCCGCGACTGACCCGCAACCATGCGTCACGCCGGGGCGTGCGCCTCCAGGAATTCGTACACGTCCGTCGTGTCGACACCGGGGAACGCACCGGTGGGCAGCGTCGCGAGCAGAGTGCGCGGGGTGCGCACGTTCGGCCAGGACTGCTGACGCCAGCGCTCCTCCAGCTCGGCCGGCGCGCGACGGCAGCACACCTCGACGGAGTGCTTCGACACCCCGCGGTTCTGCGTGTCCCGTCCGACGAACCACTTCGTGTCGTCGAAGCGCACGCCGACGCTCACCGAGTGCAGCCCCTCGCTGGAGGGCTCCACCCGCGCGGTGCACCAGTACGTGCCGTTGCCGGTGTCGGTGTACTGGTAGTACGGGTTGAACCTGTCCTCGACCTCGAACACCTCGCGGCTGGTCCAGCGCCGGCAGCACATCTGTCCCTCGATCGCGCCGAGCCTGTCGGTCGGGAAGTTCACGTCGTCGTTCTCGTAGGCCTTCGTGATCGTGCCCGACTCGTGCACCTTCAGGAAGTGCACCGGGATGCCGAGGTGCCGCGTCGCGAGGTTCGTGAACCGGTGGGCAGCCGTCTCATACGACACCGAGTAGGTATCGCGGAGGTCCTCGATCGAGATCGCGCGCCGCGCCTTGGCGTCCTGCAGCACCGGCACGACATGCGATTCCGGCACCAGCAGGGCGCCTGTCAGGTAGTTCGTCTCCACCCGCTGCCGCAGGAACTCCGCGTAGCTGCGCGGCTCGGCATGGCCGAGGATGCGGCTGCTCAGCGCCTGCAGCACGGCAGTGCGCGCATCGCCCTTGGCCTGCACCCCGGTGGAGAGGTACAGCCGGCCGTTCGCGAGGTCGGCCACGCTGCGCGTGGACTGCGGCAGATCGGGCGCGTAGTGCA
Organism: Microbacterium sp. MAH-37; assembly: GCF_009758255.1. GTDB lineage: Bacteria > Actinomycetota > Actinomycetes > Actinomycetales > Microbacteriaceae > Microbacterium. The sequence continues at coordinate 207,784 of NZ_WSEN01000002.1, read as the reverse complement.
GCGTGAAGCCGAGGTGCGCGGCGATCTCGGATGCCGTGCGCTGCGTCAGCGGTCCACCAGGATGCCCGACCGCGTCGAGGATCTCGCGCGCTGCGGTCTCCAACCCTTCGAAGTAGTTGTCCTGCGTCCGCATCAAGTGCCGCAGCTCGACATTGGCGCGGCGGGCCTCCTCCGGCGTCGCGGCCCGCTCGTCGCGCAGTCGCTCGATCTCGCCGTGCAGCGCGAGCATCGCGGCGAGCGCGTCATCCGGCACCGACTTGCCGATCCGGAACGACGGGATGCCGAGGGCACGGAAGGTCTGCCCCTTCATCGCGCGCTCCAGCGCGATCTCCATCGTGCTGCGCTCGTCGAGCGGCTCACCCTCGAGCAGCGCGTCGATCGTGGTGTCGAGGGCCCGCGCGATCGCCTGCAGCTGCGTGAGCTTCGGCTCGCGCTTGCCGGTCTCGACCATGGACAGCTGGCTCGGTGCGCGATCGACAGCGGATGCCAGCTCTTCGAGCGTCATCCCCCGCGCCGTGCGCAGCTGACGGATGCGCCTCCCGATCGTGAGGGCATCCGTCTCTTCTGCAGCGTCCGTGGCGCTCATGCGAGCGATTCTGTCACGAAAAAAGAAATCCAGCCAAATTTCTCCCTCGTTTTGGTCATGCGGATGCCGGAACTTCTCCCAGAGTGGATGACAAGCCACCACGGCAGACGCCATCCCGGCAGCACAGAGAGGACCACGGTCATGAGCACTCCCACCATCCAGACCACCCAGCAGGGGCCCGCGATCGTCGTCGCAGGTCCCGTCCGTGAGCGGTACGACGAGATCCTCACCCCCGCCGCGCTGGCGTTCCTCACCGAGCTGCATCACCGCTTCGCCGGTCGCCGGCACGACCGCCTCGCCGACCGGATGCGCCGCCGCTTCGAGATCGGCAACGGTCACGACCCGCGGTTCCGCGACGACACCCGGCACATCCGCGACGACGCCGACTGGCGCGTCGCCGGCGCGGGCCCAGGCCTGGAGGACCGTCGCGTCGAGATCACCGGCCCGACCGACCCGAAGATGACCATCAACGCGCTGAACTCCGGCGCCAAGGTCTGGCTGGCCGACCAGGAGGACGCCACCAGCCCGACGTGGGACAACGTGATCGGCGGGCAGCTGTCGCTGCACGACGCGATCCGCGGCACGCTGGAGCACACCAGCTCGGATGGCAAGGTGTACCGGGTCACCGCCGAGCAGACCCCCACGATCGTGATGCGCCCTCGTGGCTGGCACCTGGTCGAGAAGCACCTGAGCTTCACCGACCGCACCGGCCGACAGATGGACGCATCCGGCTCGCTGGTCGACTTCGGCCTGTACTTCTTCCACAACGCGCAGGCGCTGATCGACGACGGCCGCGGCCCGTACTTCTACATCGCCAAGCTCGAGTCCAGCGAGGAGGCGAAGCTGTGGAACGACGTCTTCTCGTTCAGCGAGGAGTACCTCGGCATCGAGCACGGCACCATCCGTGCCACCGTGCTGATCGAGACCCTGCCCGCCGCATTCGAGATGGAGGAGATCCTCTACGAGCTGCGCGACCACTGCGCGGGTCTCAACGCCGGCCGCTGGGACTACATCTTCTCGATCATCAAGAACTACCGCGGCCGCGGCGCGCGCTTCGTCCTCCCGGACCGCAGCGAGGTCACGATGACCGTGCCGTTCATGCGGGCCTACACCGAGCTGCTGGTGAAGACCTGCCACCGCCGCGGAGCCTTCGCGATCGGCGGCATGAGCGCCTTCATCCCGAACCGCCGCGACCCCGAGGTGACCGCGAGGGCGATCGAAAAGGTCGCCGCCGACAAGCGCCGCGAGGCCGGCGACGGCTTCGACGGCACCTGGGTCGCGCATCCCGACCTGATCCCCACCGCGCGGGCCGAGTTCGACGCCGTGCTGGGCGACCGGCCGAACCAGCTGGACCGGCAGCGCGACGACGTGCAGGTGCGCGCCGAGGAGCTGCTCGATGTGCGGATCGGCCGTCCCATCACGGCCGACGGTGTGCGAGACAACGTCTCCGTGGCCATCCGCTACATCGAGGCGTGGCTGCGGGGCATCGGCGCCGTCGCCATCGACAACCTCATGGAGGATGCCGCCACGGCCGAGATCAGCCGCTCGCAGGTGTGGCAGTGGATCCACCAGAGCCAGACCGTCGAGGACGGCACGCCGATCACGGCCGAGTACGTCGAGGGCCTGATCTCCGAGCTGCTCGCCACGACCTGGCGCACCGAGGGCAACCGCTTCGACGACGCCGCGGACGTGTTCCGCGAGGTCGCCCTGCGGCCCGAGTTCCCCGCCTTCCTGACCCTGCCGGCGTACTCGCGCTTCCTCGTCGAGACCGCCTGACCACCCGAACATCCACCTCCCACCGAAGGACAGAGAAATGACCCGCTACCAGGACGACATCGAGGCCATCCAGGCGCTGAAGCAGCAGAACGGCTCGCCGTGGGACGCCATCGACCCCGAGGCCGCCGCACGGATGCGCGCGCAGAACCGGTTCCGCACCGGACTCGAGATCGCGCAGTACACCGCCGACATCATGCGGCGCGACATGGCGGAGTACGACGCCGACTCGTCGGTCTACACCCAGTCGCTCGGCGTCTGGCACGGCTTCATCGGTCAGCAGAAGCTGATCTCGATCAAGAAGCACCTGAAGTCCACGAACAAGCGCTACCTGTACCTGTCCGGCTGGATGGTGGCGGCCCTGCGCTCGGAGTTCGGCCCGCTGCCCGACCAGTCGATGCACGAGAAGACGGCCGTTCCCGCCCTGATCGAGGAGCTCTACACGTTCCTGCGCCAGGCCGACGCCCGCGAACTCGACCTGCTGTTCACTCAGCTCGACGCCGCCCGCGCCGCCGGCGATGAGACCGGCGCCGAGTTCATCCAGTCGCAGATCGACGACTACGAGACCCACGTCGTGCCGATCATCGCCGACATCGACGCCGGCTTCGGCAACCCCGAGGCCACGTACCTGCTGGCGAAGAAGATGATCGAGGCCGGCGCCTGCGCGATCCAGATCGAGAACCAGGTCTCGGACGAGAAGCAGTGCGGCCACCAGGACGGCAAGGTCACCGTGCCGCACGAGGACTTCCTCGCGAAGATCAACGCGGTCCGCTACGCCTTCCTCGAGCTCGGCATCGACAACGGCATCATCGTCGCCCGGACCGACTCGCTCGGCGCCGGCCTCACCCAGAAGCTCGCCGTCTCGCAGCATCCGGGTGACCTGGGCGACCAGTACAACTCGTTCCTCGACGTCGAGGAGATCGCCGAGGGCGATCTGGGTGACGGCGACGTGATCATCAAGCGCGACGGCAAACTGCTGCGACCGAAGCGCCTCGCCAGCAACCTCTACCAGTTCCGCAAGGGCACCGGCGAGGAGCGCGTCGTGCTGGACTGCATCACCTCGCTGCGCAACGGCGCCGATCTGCTGTGGATCGAGACCGAGAAGCCGCACGTGGAGCAGATCGCCGGAATGGTCGACGCCATCCGCGCCGAGATCCCCGACGCCAAGCTGGTATACAACAACAGCCCGTCGTTCAACTGGACGCTGAACTTCCGCCAGCAGGTCTACGACGCGCTCGCCGAGCTGGGCGAGGACGTCTCGGGCTACGACCGCGACCGGCTGATGAGCGTCGAGTACGACGACACCGAGCTGGCGCGTCAGGCCGACGAGAAGATCCGCACGTTCCAGCGCGACGGCTCGGCCCGCGCCGGCATCTTCCACCACCTCATCACCCTGCCGACTTACCACACGGCCGCGCTGTCGACCGATGACCTGGCGAAGGGCTACTTCGGCGACGAGGGGATGCTGGCCTACGTGAAGGGCGTGCAGCGCCGTGAGATCCGTGGCGGCATCGCGACCGTGAAGCACCAGAACATGGCCGGCTCCGACCTGGGCGACAACCACAAGGAGTACTTCGCCGGCGAGGCCGCTCTGAAGGCCGGCGGCCAGCACAACACGATGAACCAGTTCAGCTGACGCAGTATGAGGAGGGGTCGGATGCCGCGGCATCCGGCCCCTCCTCTGCGAGACCTGTTAGGAAATCCCCATGACCTCCACCGCAGACCTCTACGACGAGCACGGCGACGCCCTGCAGTCCCTCCCGCTGCAGCTGCGCTCCTTCGGCGGCGTGACCGGCTTCGAGGGACCGATCCGCACGGTGCGCTGTTTCCAGGACAACGCGCTGCTGAAGAGCATCCTCTCCTCCCCCGGCGACGGCGCGGTGCTCGTCGTCGACGGCGCAGGCTCCCTGGTCACAGCGCTGATGGGCGACATGATCGCGCAGCTCGCGATCGACAACGGCTGGGCGGGCGTGATCATCAACGGCTGCGTGCGCGACAGCGCAGCTCTCGCGCGGATGCCGCTCGGCGTGAAGGCCCTCGGCACGAACCCTCGCAAGAGCCGCAAGGAGGGCACTGGCGAGGTGGACGTCGTCCTGTCCTTCGGCGACGTCGTGTTCCGTCCCGGTGCCCGGCTGTACGCCGACGACGACGGCGTCCTCGTCGAGCGCTGACACAGCCTGGCTGATCCACAATGGATTCATGCGCACCCTGCTGAACATCATCTGGCTGATCTTCGCCGGCTTCGGCCTGTTCCTCGGCTACGTGCTCGCGGGTGTCCTGCTGTGCATCCCGATCATCACGATCCCGTGGGCGATCGCCTCGTTCCGCACCGCGGGCTATGTGATCTGGCCGTTCGGCCGCACCATCGTCGCGAAGCCCACCGCCGGGGTGGGCTCGTTCCTCGGCAACGTGATCTGGGTGATCCTCGCGGGTTGGTGGCTGGCGCTCGGACACATCATCTCGGGCATCGCCCTGTGCATCACGATCATCGGAATCCCGATGGCGATCGCCGACTTCAAGCTCGTGCCCATCTCCCTCATGCCGCTCGGCAAGGAGATCGTCTCGACTCGCGACGGCGCGTTCGCCCGATGACGGACGGATGCCGGATGCCGCGGGGCATCCGGCATCCGATCAGCGCGGGTCGACGGGCTCCGCGTCCAACTGTGCGCGCACGTCGTCGTCGAGCACCAGGTCGGCCGCTCCCAACACCTCGTCCAGCTGAGCGACGCTCGAAACGCCGACGACGGGAATCACCGGCACCTCGCCGCCGAGCAGCCAGGCCAGCGCGACCTGGTTGGGCGTGCGGCCGATGTCGGCCGCCACCTCGTGCAGCAGGGCGCGGCGGGCGTGGCTGGTCGGGTGGTCGACGCCGCCCCACATCGGCTGGTTCAGCCGCGAGATCGCGCCCTGGTGCAGCGGCGAGTACACCGTGATCGCCAGCGGCGGGCGCTCGGCGGTGCCGGTGGATGCGGCGTAGTCGAGCATTCCGGGCGTGACGAAGTTGTTGCGCCCGTACTTGGGCGCGGGGTGAAGGTAGCTGTACTGCTGCTGCACCAGCCCGTAGGGCGCGACGCCCTGGCGCTGCGCCTCCTGCCGCGCCTCGACCAGGCGCCAGGTGGCGATGTTCGAGATGCCGGTGATGCCGACCAGGCCGCTGCGCTGCAGCTCGCCGAAGGCCGAGACGGTCTCGGCGGGGTCGGTGGCACGGTCGTCGACGTGCCCGTAGAGGACGTCGATGTGATCGATCCCGAGGTGGCGGGCGCTCTCCGGCGCCTGCCGGGCGATGATCTCGGCGGACAGCCCCTCGAAGTTGTCCTCGGTGAGCGGGATGCCGGGGTCGCGCGGCGCGGCGCCCAGTTTGGTGGCGATCCGCAGGCCGTCGCGGTTGCCGCGGTCCTTCAGCCAGCGGCCGAGCAGGTCCTCGCTGTCGCGGCCGGTGCCGCCGGACCAGACGGCGTAGTTGTTCGCGGTGTCGATGAAGGTGCCGCCGGCCTCGACGAAGCCGTCAAGGATGGCGCGGGAGGTCTGCTCGTCGACGCGGGTGCCGAAGTTCATCGCTCCCAGGCAGAGGGTGGAGACGTCGAACGAGGTGCGTCCGTCGGAGATGGTGCGGTACTGCATGTCGATTCCCTTTCGTCGGTGAGCTCCACGCTAGGAAGAGATCGGCTCGGGCATACACTCCAATCAGAATGCAGAACACCAGACCAATTATCGCGTGGGAGACGCTGCTCGAACTCGCGCCCTCCACCGCGGATGCCGGCCGTCCCGGCCGCCTGCCGGCATTGCGGGATCGGCTCGAGCATGCGCTGCGCGACGCGATCGCCGACGGCCGGCTGCCGGCCGGCGCCGCTCTACCGCCCAGCCGGGTGCTCGCCGATGCGCTCGGAGTCTCGCGCTGGGTGGTCACCGAGACGTACGGACGTCTGGTCGCCGAGGGCGTGCTCGATGCCAGGACGGGGTCGGCCACGCGCGTCTCGGCCGGATGGGCGGATGCTGCGCGACCGGCCCCGAGGGATGTCGCGCGCGACCCCGCCGCGGGCGTTGCGCTTTCACCGGCCGCTCCTCCGCGGCATCCGCGGTTCGACCTGCGTCCCGGCATCCCGGATCTGCGCGCCGTGCCGCGCTCGCGCTGGGCCGCGGCGCTGCGCGAGGGCCTCGCAGCGCTGCCGGACCGCGACCTCGCGAGCGCCTTCCCTCTCGGGCACCCGCTCGCCACCGCCGCGGTCGCCGGGTATCTCGGCCGCTCACGGCTGGTCGATGTCGAGGCCGCCCGCATCGTGATCACGCACGGCGCGACCGACGGCATGGCGCTGATCGCGTCCGCGCTGCGCGAGCGAGGGCACACGCACGTGCTCGTAGAGGACCCCAGCTGGCCGCGGCTGCGCGAGGTCGCTCGGCGGCACGGCCTGGAGCCGGTGCCCGTTCCGGTGGACGCCGAAGGCATCGACGCGGTGCGCCTGGCCGATGAGGCCACCCGCACCGGGGCTCGAGCCGCGCTGCTGACGCCCGCGCATCAGTTCCCGCTCGGCGTGGCGCTGCATCCCTCCCGCCGCGAGCGATTGGTCGCCTGGGCGCGCGAGGTCGACGGTCTGCTCATCGAGGACGACTACGACGCCGAGTTCCGCTACGACCGTCGGCCGATCGCGGCGCTGCAGCGCCTCGCGCCGGACCGGGTCGCGCTGATCGGCTCACTCTCGAAGTCGGTCACGCCGGCACTCGGCGTCGGCTGGGCGGTGCTGCCGACCTGGCTCCCGCTCGCGGATGCTCCGCCCGCTCCGTCGACGATCGACCAGGTCGCGCTCGCCCGGTTCATCGCCAACGGCGACCTCGAACGGCACCTGCGCAGCGCACGGGTCCGCTTCCGACGGCGCCGGGAGCGCCTGCTCGCCGCCCTCGCAGAGCGGATGCCCGACCTGCCCGTGTCCGGCATCGCCGCCGGCATGCACCTGGTGCTCGAACTGCCGCCCGGCGTCGTCGCCGCCGATCTGGTCGCGGCCGCGCCCGACGATCTCGCGCTGACCGCCCTGTCCCGCTACCTCATCGCGTCGCCGGCGCCCGAGGCGCTGGTGCTCGGCTACGGCGACCTCGACGACGCCCTCGTCGAGGAGGCCGTCGCGCGGCTGACCGCGCTGATCCGCCCGCGCTGACCGCCTCAGATGCCGCATCAGGTGCTGATTCTTTCTCAGTTGCGTCAGTTCGCGAGGATTCTGCGAAATCCGGTTCAGGGCATCGATGTTTCTGCGATTCTTCTCTACGCTCTGCTGTTCCCGCATCCCAGGAGAATCAATGAAGATCGGCGTCCCGACCGAGGTCAAGAACAACGAGAACCGCGTCGCCCTCACCCCCGCCGGGGCAGACCGGCTGGTGCGCGAGGGACACCGTGTGTTCGTGCAGTCCGGAGCCGGGCGCGGCTCGCGCATCGACGACGACGCGTACCGCGCCGCAGGCGCCGAGATCGTCCCCTCAGCTGAGGAAGCCTGGGGCGAGGCCGAGCTGCTGCTCAAGGTGAAGGAGCCCGTCGCGCAGGAGTACGGCTTCCTGCGCCCCGACCTCACGCTGTTCACCTACCTGCACCTGGCCGCCGACCGCCCGCTCACCGAGGCACTCGTCGCCGCAGGCACCACCGCCGTCGCCTACGAGACCGTCCAGCTGCCCGACCGCAGCCTGCCGCTGCTGGTGCCGATGAGCGAGATCGCCGGGCGCCTCTCGGTGACCGTCGGCTCCTACTCGCTGATGCGTTCCAACGGCGGGCGCGGCACGCTGCTCGGCGGCATCCCCGGCACCCGGCGCGCGAAGACCGTCGTCATCGGCGGGGGCGTCGCCGGCGAGCACGCTGCGGCGAACGCGCTCGGTCTCGGCTCGCAGGTCACAGTGATCGACATCTCGCTGCCGCGACTGCGTGAGCTCGAGCACCTCTATCCCGGTCTGGAGACCCGCGCGTCGAACCGCTACGACATCGCCGAGGAACTCAGGACGGCCGATCTCGTGATCGGATCGGTGCTCATCCCCGGCGCTGCCGCCCCGAAGCTCGTCACGGACGAGATGGTCGCGAACATGAAGCCCGGCTCCGTGCTGGTGGACATCGCGATCGACCAGGGCGGATGCTTCGAGGGCTCGCGCCCCACGACGCACGACGACCCGACGTTCGCCGTGCACGACTCGATCTACTACTGCGTCGCGAACATGCCCGGAGCCGTGCCCGAGACCGCCACGCGCGCCCTCACCAACGCGACCCTCCCCTACGTCTCGGCGATCGCCGGCAAGGGCTGGGAGCGGGCTGCCGCGGACGACGCGGCGCTGGCCAAGGGCCTGAACGTGAGCGGAGGACGCATCACGCTGCCGGCCGTCGCCGAGGCGCACGGACTCGCCGCCTGACCGCTTTGATGAGGGGAGTCAAGAATCACTGTTCTTGACGCCCCTCATCGGCTGCACCGGGGCATCCGCCCGAGTACGATCGAGATCGTGACCGAACGCGCGCCTCTCTCCCGCAAGCTCTCCGCCATCGCCGAGTCCGCCACGCTGAAGGTGGACGCCAAGGCCAAGGCTCTCAAGGCCGAGGGTAAGCCCGTCATCTCCTATGCCGCCGGCGAGCCCGACTTCGCGACGCCGCAATTCATCGTGGATGCCGCCGCGGAGGCTCTCACCGACCCGGCGAACTTCCGGTACACCCCCGCTGCCGGCCTTCCGGCGCTGCGCGAGGCGATCGCCGCCAAGACGCTGCGCGACTCGGGCCTCGAGGTCTCGCCCAGCCAGGTGATCGTGACCAACGGCGGCAAGCAGTCCGTCTATCAGGCGTTCCAGGCCGTGGTGAACCCTGGCGACGAGGTGCTCCTCCCCGCCCCCTACTGGACCACGTACCCCGAGGCGGTTCGCCTCGCCGACGGCGTGCCGGTCGAGGTGTTCGCCGGCGCCGACCAGGACTACAAGGTCACCGTCGAGCAGCTCGAGGCCGCCCGCACGCCGCGCACCACGGTGCTGCTGTTCGTCTCGCCCTCGAACCCGACCGGTTCGGTTTACTCCCCGGAGGAGACGAAGGCCATCGGCGAGTGGGCCGTGGAGCACGGCATCTGGATCATCTCGGATGAGATCTACCAGAACCTCACCTACGACGGGGTGAAGGCCACCTCTGTCGTCGAAGTCGTCCCCGAGGCCGCCGGCCAGACCATCCTCGTCAACGGCGTCGCCAAGACCTACGCGATGACCGGTTGGCGCGTGGGCTGGATGGTCGGCCCCGCCGACGCGATCAAGGTCGCGGCCAACCTGCAGTCGCACCTGACCAGCAATGTGAACAACATCGCGCAGAAGGCGGCGATCGCCGCGCTGAACGGCCCGCAGACCGAGGCCGAGCAGATGCGCGAGGCGTTCGATCGCCGTCGCCGTCTGATCGTCTCGGAGCTGTCGAAGATCGGCGGCCTCGTGGTGCCGAACCCCACCGGCGCGTTCTACGTCTACCCCGACGTGCAGGGCCTGCTCGGCCGCACATGGGGCGGGGTCACCCCGACCACCTCGCTCGAGCTCGCCGACCTCATCCTGGATCAGGCCGAGGTCGCCGTCGTGCCCGGCGAGGCCTTCGGCCCGTCCGGCTACATCCGCATGTCCTACGCGCTCGGTGACGACGCCCTGCTCGAGGGTGTGCAGCGCCTGCAGCGGCTGTTCGCCTCCTGAGGTCCGACGTGACGGACGAGGCGGTCGAGATCGGCGCACGCAGACCGCGATCGCCCGCGGGCTCGATGCGGCTGTCCGAGATCGCCGCGATCGCAGGGGTCAGCGAGGCGACGGTGAGCCGCGTGCTCAACCGCAAGTACGGCGTCGCGCAGAAGACCAGGGATCAGGTGGAAGCCGCCCTGCGCGCGGTCGGCTACGAGCGCACGAACAAGGGCGAGATCGTCCTGATCCTGGTGCCCAGCCTGAGCGGGGTCATCTTCTCCGAGATGTGCAACGAGATCGAGGAGCACCTCAGCCCGCACGGTCTGCGCGCCCTGATCTGCCCGGTCTTCCCCGGCGCGGTGTACGAGCGGGACTACGTCGAGCTGATGATCGACAAGGGCATCGCCGGCGCGATCTTCGTGTCTTCCAGCAACACCCTGCGCAACTCGGATCCGGTCGCGCATCAGCTGCTGGAGTCGCGCGGTGTGCCCTTCCTCACCGTCAACGGCGGGTTCGCCGACGCCGATGCCCCGGTCGTGTCCACCGATGACTGGCAGGCCGCCGAGCTCTCGGTGGCCCACCTGCACGACCTCGGACACCGCCGGATCGGGCTGGTCGCCGGCCCTGCCGGCAACATCCCGGCGGATCGCCGCGTCGAGGGCTTCCTCACCGCGATGGAGTCCCGCGGCCTGGACGACGCCGAGGACTTCGTGGTGCGCGGCAAATACTCGATCGAGGGTGGCCGCACTGCGGCGGACGAGCTGCTCAGCCTCGGCGCGACGGCGATCATCGCGTCGAGCGACGACATGGCGCTCGGCGCCTACCGCGCCATCGGACGACGTGGTCTCACGGTGCCACAGGACGTGTCGGTGATCGGCTACAACGACTCCTATCTGCTGGACTTCACCGATCCGCCGCTGACGAGTGTGCGGCAGCCGGTGGAGTCGATCGGCGAGGTATGCACTCGCGCACTGGTCACGATGATCCAGAACCGCCCGCTGCGCACAGAGGAGGTGCTGCTCGAGCCGGAGCTGCGCCTGCGCAAGTCCACCGGACCGGTTCCCGCGCAGTCCTCCTAGCGTCCGGCACGTCGCAGGATCGCGCCGCCGCCTGCGGCGACGAGCACGCTGTCATCGGTCGCCTCGGACAGGTGCGGATCGCGGAACCCGGGTGCCCCGGCCACGGCGACCCGGAGCGCCCGATCTGTGCCGTTCCACACATGCACCTCCACACGCGTGACCCGCACCGCCACAGTGCCGTCGGCGAACGGCAGACCGCGCAGCTCGACGGTGCCGATGCCGGAGGGCAGCCCCGGTCGCACCGTGAGCCGGCCCGCTCCGGCGTCCGGCTCGATACCGAGGATGCCGAGCACGATCTGGCTGAGCAACGTGAACGACACCTCGGGATAGGTACCGTTCGCACCCTGCTCCGGCACCTCGTGCGGCTCGTCGCGCAGCCCATGGATGCGCCGCATCCAGTCCCAGGCGGTGTCGGGCCGGCCGTGCCGGAAGTACAGGTCGGGCAGGTAGGTGAGCGCCTCGACGTTGCGCGGAGCGGATGCCGCATCGCGGCAGAGCGCGTCCACGCGATCGAGCTCGGCCTCCGCCCGTTCACCCACGAGCAGACCCTTCAGCAGCGGGAACCAGGTCGATTCGCGTGACCACTCGGTGACCGCTTCGCCGGACGTGGTCCAGCCGCACACCACCTCACGGGAGGCATCACGACTCCACACGGCGTCGTAGTGCTTCCGCATCCGCTCCGCCCGTGCCGCGAGCCGCGGCGCGGCATCCGTGCCGGACAGCAGCGCCCCGACATGCCGGGTGGCGGCGTACTGCGCGGCGTAGCCGTCTCCGGCCTCGTGCAGCACGACTCCCGGCAGCTCGTTGTAGCTGGCGGTGCCATCGAAGATGCCGGGGCCGGATGCCTCGGCGACGCCGTTGCGGGGATACCTGTCATGGGCGTCAGCGAACTCCTCGACGAGCCGCCGGGCCGCATCCCTGTGCGCACGCAGCGCAGAGTCGCCGGTCCAGCGGTGCAGCACGTGCACGATCTCGGCGAGCTCGAACGCCGCGGGCAGCTCGCGCACGAAATCGGAGGCACTGCGGTAGTCGATCGCCAACGGCGTACGCAGATCGAAGTTGATCGCCCACCAGGGCCAGCCGTCGTGCTGTTCGTCCGCCGAGCGCAGGAACGCCGTGAGCATCGCCGCGTTGCGGTCCGCCCAGCCGAGCATGTGCGCGCCGACCGCCTGATGCACGAAGTCGCGCAGGTAGAAGCCGGATCGATGCCGGTAACCCGCCCAGTACGCGTCACGGTACAGCACGGAGCCCTGCCCCCGCGGCGAGCGCTCCGAGACGTCGTTCGGGCCCAGCCGTCCGCCCTGCACGGCGTGCGATCGCGCCCCGGCGACCGCCCAGGCGAAGATCCGCTCGAGCTCGTGGCTGTCGCTGCGCAGCGTGAGCTCGGTCATACGGCGATCAGCTCGATCGCTCCCGCTTCCTGCGGACGCAGGGTCGGCAGCGGCAGACCGACCTGCCCGAGCACGACGCCCGCGACCTCCGTCTGCTCGAGCCACCACGCCGGCTGTCCGCGCCGGATCGTGGGGTCGTCCGCTCCCTCGACGGTCAGCCGCTGCACGCGGTAGCGGCGGTCGGGGTCGACACCGGCCACCCGCAGCGCGCCGCCGGGGCTGTGCGCGACCGAGTCGATCGCGGCGATCGTGACCAGCGCGTGCGCGCGGTCCTCGGCGACGACCGCCTGCGCGACCAGCGCGGCCTCGGTGTCGAGCCGATGCAGCTCGCCGCGTTCGGTGAGGGGCCGCAGCCGCTTGGCGATGGCGATCCAGCCGGCGAGCTCGGTGCGCTCGGCGGGCGTGGCCTCGCGGAGATCCCACTCCACGCCGAAACTGGCGACCAGCGCGGTCACCGCGCGGTAGGTCATGCTCGCGGCGCGGCCGGTGGTGTGCGCGAACTGGGCGCCCACGTGCGAGCCGAGCAGCTCCGGCGGCATCAGCAGGGTCGTACCGCGCTGGATGCGCTGCCGTTCCAGCGGGTCGTTCGAATCGCTGGTCCAGAACCGGTCGACGTACTCCACGATGCCGAGGTCGATGCGCCCGCCGCCGGCCGAGCACGATTCGATCTCCAGCCACGGGCACGCCTCCCGTACCTCGTGCAGCAAGCGGTACACGGCGGCGGTCTGCCGGTGCACGCCGGCGCGGCCTGTACTGCGATCGACCGGTTCTGTGAGGTCGCGGTTGTGGTCCCACTTCACGTAGTCCACCCGATACCTGGTGATCACGTCGATGAGCCGCCCCGCGATGTAGGCGTACGCGCCGGGGTGGCCGATGTTCAGCACCTGCTGCTGGCGCGCGAGCGGGGCGTCGCGCTCCTCGGGTGAGAGGAGCCAGTCCGGATGCCGCCGGGCGAGGTCCGAGTCGGGGTTGACCATCTCGGGTTCGAACCACAGCCCGAACTGCATGCCTCGCTCGCGCACGTGGTCGACGAGCGGGCCGAGCCCTTGCGGCCACACATCCTCGTCCTCGTACCAGTCCCCGAGCCCTGCGCGGTCATGTCGTCGGCCCCGGAACCAGCCGTCGTCCAGCACGAAGCGCTCGATGCCGACCTCGGCGGCCTGGTCGGCCAGCTCCAGCAGCGGTGGCAGCGAGTGGTCGAAGTACACCGCCTCCCAGGTGTTCAGGGTGATCGGGCGGCCGACCGGCGGGTGTGAGGGCCGCGCCCGCAGCATCCGGTGCAGGCGAGCGGATGCCGCATCCAGCCCCTCGCCCCAGGTGAGGTACAGCCAGGGCGACGTGTACTGCGAGCCCGGGGCGAGGTCGAGTTCACCGGGTTCGAGCACCTCGCCGCCGCCGAGGAACGAGCGCCCGCCGTTGGTGCGATGCGCCCACAGCCGCTGGTCACCCGACCAGGCCAGGTGCGCAGCCCACACCTCACCGGTGTCGAATCCGAAGCCGGGGATGCCGGCGGCGAGCAGTGTCACGGCGTCGGGGCCGGTGCGTCCTCGGCGGTTCTCGCGCAGATGCGTGCCGTCGACCAGGGCGTGCCGCTGCGGGCGGCGCTCGCCGTTGTGCCGCCCACTGAAATCGAACAGCTCGGTCGCGCGCGCGGGGACGGGCACAGCCAGGTCCATGCCCTCCAGAGAATACGCGCCGTCGCCGTCGTTCGTCACGGTGGCGCGCGTGCGCAGCACACCGCTCGGGAGCAGTTCCAGCTGCAGCTCCAGGGAGACTCCTGCGGCGTCGTCGACACCGTGCGCGACGACCGCGCCCTCCTCCTCCCGGACGCCGGTGCGCAGGAAGGCGGGGAACGGATGCCGCCCGGCACGGTGGCCCGCGAGACCCGTGGGACCGTACCAGCCCTGCCCCGCCTCCGGTAGAACGCCGATCGGCAGCGGGATGTCCGGCTCGCTGACCGCGCGCTGACGGTGAGTGCCCGTTGCGATGTCGTCCAGCGCCTGCGGCGAGAGCTCGCCGAGGCCGCGGCCCCAGTACGCGATCGCGGGCATCGCCCCGGCATCCGCGGTGATCACGACGCTGACGTCGTCGGCGGTCAGGTGAAAGACATCGGTGTCCATGTGCTCTTTTCCAGTCTGCAATCTTGCAAGCCATCATTGCATATCTGCAGAATGTGTTGTTAGCATGGCGTTCACCACCCGCTGCTATGTGACGTAGCACCCGAAAGGACCCTCAACGATGAAGCTCCCCTCGCGGCTCGGCCGCACCACCGCATTGATCGCCGCGGCAGCCGCCGCGGCGCTCGCCCTCACCTCCTGCTCACCGGCGTCCGACGGCGGTTCGGCCGGCAGCGAGAAGATCGAGGGCAAGATCACCGTCTGGTCGTGGACCGCACCCGCCAAGGGCCTGCGCGCCGCGATCCCCGGCTTCAAGAAGCTGCACCCCGGTGTCGAGGTCGAGGTGCTCGACGTCGGCAACCCTGCGATCTGGAGCAAGATCACCACCGGCATGGCCGCAGGCGGCGCCGGTCTCGCCGACGTGCTCAACATCGGCATCGACTACATGGGCAACTACGTCGAGAAGTTCCCCGGCAAACTCGTCGACTTCCGCGACTATGACGGCGAAGAGCTCGCGGCAGACTTCCCCGCCGGCGCGTGGAAGAGCGGCAGCGGTGAGAAGGGGCAGGTCTACGGTCTGCCCTACGAGGTGAACGCCACCGGATTCTTCTACCGCACCGATCTGTTCCAGGAGGCCGGCGTCGACATCGACTCGGTCGAGACCTGGGACCAGCTGTTCGACGCCGCCAAGATCGTGCAGGACAAGACCGGAGCCCCGCTGTTCCGCATGGACATGTCCGCCTCGAAGGGGCCGTCCGGCGGCCTCTGGCAGCTGCTGACCAACCTGCAGGGCTCGTTCTACTTCAACGAGAAGGGCGAGATCACGATGAACGGTCCGGAGGGGCTGAAGTCCCTCGAGCTGATCAAGAAGGCCAAGGACATGGGCCTCATCGTGCAGGACTCCGGCGGCTGGGACGCCATGGTCGCGCAGATGAAGGGCGAGAAGCCCGTCTCGGCATTCTCGAGCGGTGGCTGGATGGCCGGTGAGATGGCGATCGACGCTCCCGAGATGGCCGGCAAGTGGGGCGTGCGCAAGCCCCCGTCCGTCGAGCCCGGCGGCCTGACCGCCGCGATCGACGGCGGCACCTACCTCTCGGTGCCCACCACCAGCAAGAACAAGGCGACCGCTGTCGCATTCGCCAAGTACGCGATGGCCACCACGGAGGGCGCCGAGGAGGTCTACAAGGCCGGCGGCATGTTCCCGGGTTACAAGCCCTTCATCACGACCAAGGAGTTCTCGCAGCCGGTCGAGTTCTACGGCGGTCAGCGCGTGAACGACATCTTCATCGCGCAGCTCGCCGAGAAGACCCCGGTGGTCAACTACACCAGCGACTACGCCCGCGCCCTGAAGGCGTACAGCGACGCGCAGACCAAGGTGCTGACCGAGGACGCCGATCCGCAGAAGGTGCTGGACGACGCCGCGAAGCTCGTCGCCCAGCAGACCGGCCGCAAGATCGCGGACGACTGAGCCGAGAAAGGATGCGGGTCCCGGCGGTTGCGCCGCCGGGACCCGCGATCACATCGTGACACTCACTGCATCCCCCGAGACGAAGGCCCTCGTCCCCGTGCTGCCGCCGAAGCAGCAGCGCCGTCGCCGCAGCGTCGGCTACCCCGTCTACACGCCCTACGTGCTGCTGCTGCCGACCATCGCGCTGTTCGCGGCGTTCACGGTCTTCCCCTACCTGAGCGCCCTCTGGCAGAGCTTCACCACCAACGTCGACGGCGAGACCGCATTCGCCGGCCTCGCCAACTACACCCGCCTGTTCCAGGACCCGCTGTTCTATCAGGCGCTGTGGAACACCTTCGTCATGCTGATCGTGCAGGTGCCGATCATGCTGGTCCTGGCGATCCTGCTCGCCGTCGCGTTCAACTCGGTGCTGCTGAAGTTCCGCGCACTGTGGCGCACGCTCTACTTCGTGCCCATCGTGATGGGTCTGGTCGCCTACGGCATCCTGTTCAGCGCTCTGTTCAACTCGGAGGACGGCTTCGTCAATCAGCTGCTCGGCTACGTGGGCATCGGCCCTGTGCCGTGGCTCACCGACCCGTTCTGGGCGAAGATCTCGATCGTCATCGCGATGACCTGGCACTACACCGGCCAGAGCGCCATCATCTACCTCGCCCAGCTGCAGGCCATCCCCACCGAGCTCTACGAGGCCGCCTCGGTCGACGGTGCGAACGGCCGCAAGCAGTTCTGGCACGTCACGATCCCGGGTCTGCGCCCGGCGATCATCCTCACGGTGATCCTGTCCACGATCGGCACGCTGCAGCTCTTCGACGAACCGTTCGTGATCACCAACGGCGGACCGCTGAACTCCACCCTCACCGTGGGCATGTACCTCTATCAGAACGGATTCCAGTACTTCGACTTCGGGTACGCCTCCGCGATCGGGTACGTCCTCACGCTCATCATCGGCGTCATCTCGCTGATCCAGTTCCGACTCTTCCGGGAGAAGTGATGACCACCCTTCAGGCCGGCCCCCGCCGCACGGGCCGCTCCCTGGTGCTGACCACCGCCATCGCCGCAGGTGCCGTGCTCATGGCGCTGCCGTTCTACTGGCTGATCATCGCCAGCACCTACCCGTCGAACAAGGTCTTCTCGACCCCGCCGAACTTCGTGCCGGGCGACGCGTTCTGGAGCAACGTCACGAGTCTGTTCAACGAGACGATGTTCGGCCGCTCCGTGCTGAACTCGGTGCTCGTCGCCAGCATCTACACGGTGCTCGGGCTCATCGTCTGCACTGCGGCCGGTTATGCGTTCGCGAAGTTCGAGTTCCGCGGCAAGAACGTGATGTTCGGCATCCTGCTGGTGACTCTCGCGCTGCCCTCTCAGGTGACGCTGGTCCCGCTGTTCCAGATCATGGTGTGGCTCGGCTGGCTCGACACCTATCAGGCGCTCATCCTGCCGAGCCTCGCATTGCCGTTCGGCGTGTTCCTCATGCGGCAGGCGATGAGCTCCATCCCCGACGAGCTCATCCAGGCGGCCCGCGTCGACGGCGCCGGGGAGTTCCGGCTGCTGTTCCAGATCGTGATCCCCACCGTCCGTCCGGCTCTCGCGGCACTGTCGATCTTCCTGTTCCTCGGCATGTGGAACGCCTTCGTGTTCCCGCTGGTCGTGCTGCGCACGCCGGACGCCTACACGATCCCGGTCGCGCTGGCCACCCTGCAGGGTGTCAGCAACACCGACTACGGCCAGCTGCTGACGGGCACCATGCTCTCGATGCTGCCGATCCTCATCCTGTTCCTGTTCCTCCAGCGCCAGTTCGTCGCCGGCATCCTCGCCGGCGCCGTCAAGCAGTGACGCTGACCCGATCTCCCAACGCAAAGGACCATCTGTGCTCCTCGAAGACAACGACCTCGACAGCGTCCAGTGGACGCCGCTCACGCGCGGATTCTCGCTCGGCACCGGCGGCGGATGCCGCATCCTCTCCGCCGATCAGGTCGGCGACCTGACGGAGATCCGCCTGAGCGCGGAGGAACCGGGGCAGATCATGCTGGAGGGTCCCCTCGGCAACGCCTCCGGTGTCTGGCACGCCGGGGCGGATTCGATCCGCGGGCTTCCCGCGGACTGGGCCGGCTCCGAGTCCTTCGGGGCGGTGCGCTCGGTGCCGCTGCTGGTGCTGTGCGATGTCGACGGCTCCGCTCAGCTCGGCTTCGCGCTGGACAGCCTGGTGCCCACCGGCCGCATCGAGTACGGCGTCTCGGAGGAATCGAAGTCGTTCGTCGTCCGCATCGCCGTCGAGCCCGCACTCGCGGACGACGACGGCGTCATCACCCTGCTCTTCGTCGCCGAGCAGGCGGCTTACGCCGACGCGGTGCGGGCGCTGTCACGCCGGCTGCATGACGGACGGCCCGTGCACACGGTGTCGCCGTACTCCCTCGAACCGGTGTACTCGACGTGGTACTCGTACTCGCAGCGGATCTCGGCCGACATCGTGCGCGACGAGGCCCTGCGGTCGCACGAGATCGGATGCAGGTCGATCTTCATCGACGACGGCTGGCAGCGACTCGGCGACGGCCGCTGGTATGCGGGCTGCGGAGACTGGGTGCCCGACGAGGCCAAGTTCCCGGACTTCCGCGACACCGTCGACGAGCTGCACGACGCCGGCATGGGCGTGGTGCTCTGGGTGGCGCCGCTGCTGCTGGGGCCGCAGAGCGACGCGTTCGCCGAGCTGGCCGGGTACGCGCCGCACTACTCCGGCGGCCTGCGCGCGCACGTGCTCGACCCGCGAATCCCCGAGGTGCGACGTCATCTCGCCGGCGCATGCGCCAGGCTGATGTCGGACTATGCACTGGACGGCCTCAAGGTCGACTTCCTGAACAACGCGATGGTCTACGCCGGCACGCCGTCGCCTGGCGACATCGACGACGTCGGCGAGGCGATGCGGGTGCTGCTCTCCGACATCTCGGATGCTGCCGAGCTGGCCCGCCCCGGTTCGCTGATCGAGTACCGCCAGCCCTACGTCTCGCCCGCGATCGCGGGGTATGCCGACGTCATCCGAGCGACGGACTGCCCCGCCGATGCCGATCAGAACCGCCGGCGCACGGTCGATCTGCGCCTGTTCGCCACGGATCAGGTGGTGCACGCGGACCCGATCATGTGGGACCCGCGCGCCGGCGTCGACGCCCCCGCCAGGCAGCTGCTGAACGCGTTCTTCTCGGTGCCGCAGCTTTCGATGCCGATGGCCGCGCTCCCGACCGAGCAGGTCGAGCGCGTGCGCGATCTGCTGCAGATCTGGCACAGGCTGCGCGACGTGCTGATCCGCGGCGAGATCTCAGCGGGTCTGCCCGGCGAAGGCTACCCGGTGGTCGCCTCCCGCCTGGCCGGCACCCTGGTGGTTGCTGCGTACCAGGAGCGGATGCTCGACCTCGACCTCGACGGCGTCGACCGCCTTGTCGTGATCAACGGCACCGCGGGGAGCGCTCTGCCGTACCGGGTCGCCTCGGGTGACGGCGCGCGCTTCGGCCTGACGTCCGACGGACTGATCGACATGGTCCCATGGAGCGTGCTCGAGCTGGCCTGACCTCCGTGAGCTGAGCGCCCCTTGCTCGAGCGCTCAGCCCTCCGGGTGAAAGCCGATCAGCCAGCGCACGCCGTAGCGGTCGACGAGCGTGCCGTCGTGGTCGCCCCAGGGGCGCTGCTGCAGAGGATCGATCACGCGACCGCCCTCCCCCAGCTGCGCGAACCAGCGCGTCAGGGTCTCCGGGTCAGCGGTGCCGAGCAGCGAGAAGAACATGCCGTTCATGTGCACGGCGTCGTCGTCTGCTCCAGCATCCGCACCGGAGATCTCGACCGGACCGCCCGTGAGCATGCCGTGCGCGATCTGATCGCCGGGGCCGTCGGTGCGCTCGAACTGCTCGTAGGTGAACAGCGCGACCTCACCGCCGAACACCGACTGGTAGAACGGCAGCGCCTCGGCTGCGGTTCCGGGGAACAGGAGGTAGGGCACGAGTCCGCTCATGTCTGCGAGCGTACGCCCTGACGTCAGCCGAGCAGCACGGTGGCGGCGAGCAGCACGGGGATACATCCGACGGTGGTGATGAACACGGTGTCCCTGGCGATGGCCTCGCCGACGTCGTACCGCTGCGAGTAGTTGAAGACGTTCTGCGCGGTGGGCAGCGCCGCCAGCACCACGACGATGAGCACCTCGTGCGCCGAGAGTCCGAACACGAACTGCGCGACCAGCCAGGCGATCACCGGCATGACGAGCAGCTTCAGCGTGCTCGCCAGCAGCACGTCGCGCCGGCGCCCTGCTGCGCCGAGCACCCGCTGTCCGTGCAGCGAGATGCCGTAGCTGATCAGAAGCACCGGCACGCAGGCGTTCGCGAGCAGGGTGACCGGATCGATGACGATCGGCGGCAGCTCGATCCCCAGCACCGAGACCAGGGTGCCGAGTGCCGATCCGAGGATGATCGGGTTGGTCGCGGTGCGCAGCACCGTGCGCCCGAACGATGTGCGCCCGCCGGTCACCGTGTCGAGGATCGTCAGCGAGATGGGCGTGAAGACCAGCAGCTGCATGAGGATCACCGGCGCCGGGTAGGCCGCGCTGCCGAGCAGGTAGAGCGAGAGCGGGATGCCGATGTTGTTCGAGTTCACCTGGCCTGCCGACAGCGCGCCGATGACCGTCTCGCCCGCGGACCGCCGCCAGACCAGCTTCGCCACGAGCACGTACAGCCCGATCACGACGACGGCTGCCACAGCCGACACCGGCAGCAGCGACGAGAACAGCACCCGGGCATCCGCCTGGGCCAGCACGGTGAACAGCAGGAACGGCGACAGCACGAAGAACGTCAGCCGGCTCAGCACCTCGCGCGCGTGCGCGCCGAGCAGGTCGATGCGGCCGATGACGTACCCGACGGCGATCGCCAGCCCGACGACGGCGAATCCGGTGAGAGTGTCGAGCACCCCTCGAGCTTAGAACGAGCTCAGAGCTCGACCTGGATGAGCACCGGCTCTGGCTGCAGCAGCAGGCCGAACTCGGCGTGCACACGACTCTGGATGAACCGGGCCAGCTCCGACACCTCGGCGGCAGTGGCGCCGCCCCGGTTGGTGAGGGCGAGGGCGTGCTTGGTGGAGACGCCGGCGCGCNGGCGAGGGCGTGCTTGGTGGAGACGCCGGCGCGCGACCGAGGCAGTTTGAACCCCTTGCGGATGCCGGAGTGCTCGATCAGCCACGCGGCGCTGACCTTCACGTCGGCCTGCGCGGCCGCGAGCGGCGGCACGGCGCCGGTGAACCCGGAGAGCGGGATCACGGTGACCGCGTCGAGGTCGGGCGTGACGGGCCAGCGCGGGCATTCCGGCGGCAGCGTGCGCGCGACGGACTCGGGCACGATGGCGTTCTGGAAGAACGACCCGGCGCTCGCGGTGTCGGGGTCGTCGGGGTTCAGCAGCATCCCCTTCTTCGCCCTGGTCTCGAGGATCGTGGAGCGTACCCAGGACAGCGGCACGGCCCTCGCGTCCTCGAGGCCGAGCGCGCGGCGCAGCTGCTCCCCGCGCACCACGCGCGTGCCGTCCGTGACGGCGAGGTCGAGGGTGACGCTGAGGATCACGGCACGACGCTGCGGCACCCCGCCGTAGTGGTGCTTGAGCACGGAGGTGCGGAAGCCGAGGGCCAGCTCGGATGCCGGGACGATGACGGGGCTGTCCGCGTACTCGTCGAGCAGTTCGACCTCGACGAGCGTCTCCTGGATCTCCTGCCCGTAGGCGCCCACGTTCTGCACGGGGGCGGCGCCGACGGTGCCGGGGATGCCGCTCATCGCCTCGATGCCGGCGTAGCCGCGCTCGACGGCGTAGGCGACCAGGTGGTCCCAGTCGTGCCCGGCCTGCACGCGCAGCCGCACGCGGCCCTCGTGCGGCGAGGGGATCTCCTCGATGCCGCGGGTGAGCACGCGGATGACGGTGCCCTCGAAACCGGCGTCGCCGGCGAACAGGTTCGATCCGCCGCCGAGCACGAACCACTCGTCGCCGGCGGCCCAGACCTGCTGCAGCTCGGAGATCAGCTCGGCCGTGGTGGTGGCCTCGCGCATGCGCTCGGGGGCGCCGCCGGTGCGCAGCGTGGTCAGCGTGCGCAGCGGGATCGGCGTGATCTCCGTCACAGCGCCACGCGCAGCTGAGCCTTGGCCAGCACGGTCGTGTCGCCGTGCGTGACCTTCAGGTCGATCCGCGCGGTCTCCTCGTCGACGGCGGCGACCTTCGCGACGACGGTCACGTCGGCGCCGTCCTGCGGGTCGACGACGACCGGCTTGGTGAACCGGACGCCGTAGTCGACGATCTTGGCGACATCGCCGAGGGCGGACACCACGACCGACGAGGCGAGCCCCATCGTCAGCATCCCGTGCGCCAGCACGCCGGGCAGACCCACCTCGGCCGCGACGTCGTCACGGTAGTGGATCGGGTTGAAGTCGCCGGATGCTCCGGCGTAGCGCACCAGCGACTCGCGCGTCAGATGCACGGTGCGCTCGGCGATGGCGTCTCCCACGGTGAAGGCGGCCATCACTCCCCCTCTCGCTCGGAGCCCACCAGCAGCACGCTGGTCGCGGTGACGACGTGCGCGCCGCCCGCATCGGCGATCTCGGCCTCGCTGGTGATCATGGCGTTGCCGCCGAGCGTGCGGATGCCGGTGACCCGCAGCTGCCCGGTGAGTTCGTCGCCGGCCACGATGGGCCGGGTGTACGTGAACCTCTGCTCGGCGTGGATGGTGCGCGCCAGGACGATGCCGGAATCCTCGAGCGCGAGCAGCTGCTGCAGCGTGTGGTCCTGGATGACCATCGCGAACGTCGGCGGAGCGACGACGTCGGCGTAGCCGGCGGCGCGTGCGGCGTCGACGTCGGTGTGCACGGGGGCATCGGCGAAGACGGCACGCGCGAACTCGCGCACCTTCTCACGTCCGACGAGGTAGGGGGACGTCGGCGGGAACTCCCTGCCGACCAGTTCTGGGTTCACTGGCACCTCTCGATCCTATCCGGGCGCGTGTTCCGCATCCTCGGCGCGAGACCGGGACAATCCGGAAGATCCTTGACCCTTACCGCGCATTCATGCTTCCATGTGATTGTTTCTGCGCCCACAGATGCAGAAACAATCACCACTGAGGAGACGATGAAGTTGAACTCACCATCCTGTCGCCGGCGCCTCAGCGCGCTCGGCTTCGCCATCGCCCTGGGGGTGACCGGCATCGGGCTGACCTCGGTCGGAGCCGCCGCCGCATCCCCCGTCCCCGCCGCCGCGACCGCGGCGTCCGCCCCCACCCCGATCACGCCGAAGCCCGCTTCGCCGGAGGTCCCCGTCGACGGCACGGGCACTTCGATCGGCGCCATCACCGACGTGCAGCGCGACGGCGCCTCCGTGACGCTGACCGCCGAGCACGGCGCGATGCGCGTGACGTTCCTCGAGAACGGCACCTTCCGACTCGAGGCCGACCCGAGCGGTTCCTTCACCGACCCGGCGAACACGCCGCAGAACGACCCCGCGCGCACCGCCGACATCGTCGTGGGTGCGAAGACCTTCGAGGGCGCCGACGTCTCGGTCGGCGAGGGCGATGTGATCAGCATCGCGTCGAAGACCGTCACGGTGTCGATCGACCGCGCCACCGGCGCGGTGTCCGCCACCCGTGCCGACGGCTCGACGATCTTCACCGAGTCCGCCGCCATCACGTTCGGCAAGAACTCGGCGACCCAGCACCTCGAGGGTCAGGACGGCGAGCAGATCCTCGGCGGCGGCATGCAGAACGGCCGCTCGATCCACACCGGATCCGTCATCAACATCGCCAACAACTTCGACTGGGACGACGACGGCTACCCCAACGCCGTGCCGTACTACATGTCCTCCGAGGGATATGGCGTGCTGCGCAACACGTTCGCGAAGGGCACCTACGACTTCGCGAAGCACACCACCACGCACCAGGAGCGCCGCTTCGACGCCTATTACTTCGTGGGCGACTACGAGCAGTCGCTCGAGTCGTACACCCAGCTCACCGGCCGGCCGTTCATGCCGCCCGTGTACGCCCTGGAGTACGGCGACGCCGACTGCTACAACCGCTCCAGCCCGACCTACACCGGCACCAAGACGCCGTCGAAACTGCGCACCCCGCAGGCGCTCGAGGTCGCCAAGGGCTTCGTCGAGAACGACATGCCCGGTGGATGGATGCTGGTCAACGACGGCTACGGCTGCGAGTATCAGGAACTGCCCGAGACGGTCCAGGCGATCGAGGAGGAGACCGGGCTCAAGACCGGCCTGTGGACCCAGCGCTCGCTGACGAACCAGGAGTACGAGGTCGGCGAGGCCGGCGTCCGGCTGCGCAAGCTCGACGTCGCCTGGGTGGGCTCCGGCTACCGGATGGCACTGACCGGCTGCGAGGCCGCGAACGACGGCATCGAGAAGTACTCGGACGCCCGCGGCACGGCCCTCATGGTCGAGGGCTGGGCCGGTTCCCAGCGCTGCGGCATGCAGTGGACCGGTGACCACTCCGGCAATCTCGACGCCGTGCGCTGGCAGATCTCCGCACTGACCGGTGCCGGCAACTCGGGTCTCGCGTTCTCCACCGGCGACGTGGACGGCATCTTCGGAGGCTCGCCGGAGAGCTACGTGCGCGACCTGCAGTGGAAGGCCTTCGCCCCCGCGCTCTACTCGATGAGCGGCTGGGCGTCGGTCGACAAACGGCCCTGGCTGTACGGCGACGAGGCGACGAAGATCAACCGCAGCTACCTGCAGCTGCGGCAGCGCCTGATGCCCTACATCTACACGCTCGCAGCGGAATCGCACCGCAGCGGCCTGCCGATGATGCGGTCGCTGGCGCTGGAGTACCCGAAGGACGCGGGCTCGTACAGCGTCGAGGCGAACAACGAGTTCCTGCTCGGCAGCGACTACCTGGTCGCCCCGGTGTTCACGAAGACCGAGGTGCGCAACGGCATCTACCTGCCCGCCGGCTCCCAGTGGGTGGACTTCTGGACCGGCGAGGTGCACGAGGGCGGACAGGTGCTGAACGGGCACCCGGCTCCGCTCGACAGGCTGCCGATCTTCGTGCGCGCCGGCGCGCTGGTTCCGCAGGGCGTCACGGCACGGAACGCGTCGCTGGTGCCGGCGGACTCCCCCGTCACACTCTCGCTGTTCCCACAGGGCAAGAGCGCGTTCTCGCTCTACGAGGACGACCAGGTCACCCGGGCCTACGCCGACGGCGCCTCCAGCACCCAGGAGTTCACCGTTGATGCCCCGGAGGCCGGCAAGAAGGGTTCCGTCACGATCGGCATCGGCAAGCGCGCCGGATCGTACGACGGCAAGGCCGATGCCCGGCCGTACGTGATCGAGGCGCACACCGGCTCCGCGCCGGCGAACGTCTCTGTCGACGGCAAGGGCCTGAAGCAGGCCGCCTCCCGCGAGGCGCTGGATGCCGCATCCTCCGGCTGGTTCTTCGACGCGGAGGACGCCGGCGGCGTCATCGTCGTGAAGGTGCCCGCCCTCGCGTCCTCCGCCTCGGCGGAGATCGTGCTCGCAGCGACCAGCGCCGTCGGAGGACGGGACGCGGATCTCACCGCGGCATCCGTCTCGGTCGGACTCGATGACCGCGTGTTCCAGGGCGACACCACCACGGTGGAGGCGACCTTCCGCAACACCGGCACCAAGAAGAAGGAGAACATCGCCCTCGCCCCGCAGCTGCCCGAGGGGTGGAACCTCGTGTCCGCCAAGGGCGACAAGGCGCCCCTGGTCGAACCCGGTGCATCGCTGACTGCGACGTTCGAGGTGAAGGTCACGGATGCCGCGGCCGCCGACCTGCAGACCGTGACCGTGGTCGCCGACTACACCGCGCAGAAGACCGCGCAGCAGGCATCAGGAGCCAACCAGCTCTACGTCGCCTACGGGTCGCTGGCCGGGGCGTACAACGCCGACTCCGTGACCACGCTCACCACCGCGAAGGCGGGTGACTTCGACGGCGGCGGCGCCACCTTCTCGGCCGAGGCCCTGGAACGGGCCGGGGTCATTCCTGGCTCCACTGTCACGGTCGGAACCGGTGACGCGGCCATCGGTTACACCTGGCCGAATCCGTCCGGTGCGAAGGACTCCGTCTCGCCGGCCGGGCAGACCATCGCGCTGACGGGCAAGGGCACGCACCTCGCGGTGCTCGCCTCCGCGGCATCCGGCGGCGGCGTGAACCCCGCGCTGGAACTGCACTACGCCGACGGCACGGTCTCGAAGCAGAACGTGTTCTTCCCGAACTGGCTGCCGCAGGCATCCGGCCTGGGAGGGGCGAGCGTGGCGATCACCAGCCTCGGACGCAACAACGGCAACAACCCGAACGTGTACGAGTACCCCACCGGCAGGTACCAGGTGTACTCGAACCTCGTGCGGCTGAACCCGGCAAAGGAGCTCGCGTACGTGGTGCTCCCGACCGAGAGCCGGCTGAAGATCTTCGATTGGAAGGTCGTCGACCAGCCCATGCCGCCGGCGCCGTCCGGCAAGGTCTACGCGTCGGATCTGGGCTGGATCAGCGCCACGAACGGCTGGGGTGTGATCGGCAAGGACGTCGCCAACAAGGACTCGGCGACCTCGCCGGATCTGCCCCTGGCGATCAATTACGTCGATCCCGACACGGGGAAGAGCCCGACGTACGCCAAGGGGCTCGGTGTGCACGCGGCATCGAAGGTGACGTACTACCTCGGCGGCAAGTGCAAGACGTTCACGGCCTCGGTGGGCCTGGAGAAGGGCTTCGCCGGCAACGTGATCTTCACCGTCGACACCGACGGCGTGAACCGCTACCAGTCCCGCACCTTCACCCCGGGCTTCGCCCCGGAGCAGGTGGACGTGGACGTCACCGGAGTGCAGTACATCGACCTCAACGTGAACGCACCGGGAAGCATCAACGGCGCGCACGGCGTGTGGGGCGACGCCCTGTTCACCTGCGAGTGACCGGCTGACAGGGGCGCCCCTCGGAGTCCGTTCCGAGGGGCGCCTCGCTGTGCGGATGCTAGTTCTTGGCGCGCATGGCCTTCCGTGCCATCTGGTACCCGATGTAGAGCAGGTACACCGCGAACAGCACGTTCCCGGCGAAAGGGTCGATGCGCGCGGCGAAGAGCGCGCCGAGCGCGGTCGTGGCGCACGCCGAGACGCCGACGCACGCGGCGGCGACGAGGTCGACGTTCTTGTGCCGCAGGTTGCCGACGGTGCCCGAGACCGCGGTCGGGATCATCATGAGCAGCGAGGTGCCCTTCGCGACGAGGTCGCTGACGCCCATGCCGAGCATGAGAGCGGGCACGACGATGATGCCGCCGCCGACGCCGATCAGCCCGGCCAGGATGCCGGTGAACACGCCGACGACGACGAGGACGAGCCCCGTCATCCAGGTGAGGTCGAGCTCGGCCTCGCGCGACGGGACGATCAGGAAAAGGCTCACGATGACCACGGCGATGAAGCCGACGAATCCCCAGAGCAGCGTGCGCTGCGACATCCGCGGCAGCAGCCGTGTGCCGATCTGCGCACCCACCACGGCGCCGAGCGCGAGGATCAGCGCGGGGATCCACGCGACCGAGTCCGAGACGGCGTACGAGATCACGCCGACGCTGGCGATCGGCACGATCGCGGCGAGCGAGGTGCCTGCCGCGCGGCGCTGATCGAAGCCGAGCAGCAGGACGAGCAGCGGCACGATGACCGTGCCGCCGCCGACGCCGAACAGGCCGGACAGGATGCCGGCCGCGAGCCCGATGCCGATGTAGGACAGGTACGCCCGGGCGCCCCGGGTGGTCGTCTGCTCGTCGCGCATCCGCCCAGCCTATTGCTCCGCGACGAGACCCCACGCCCGCGTGTCGGCGAGGGCGTGGGGCCCGGAACGGCTCAGATCTCCTGGTCGGCGTGGATCGGCACCGCGATCGTCTCGGTGAGCTGCCGCTCGTAGCGGCGCTGCCGCCGCTGCAGCCACAGCCCGCCCAGGACGAGCAGGGCGAGCACACCGTACGCGGCCGCGGCGAACGGCTGCATGATCAGTGTGGTCAGGTCACCCTGGCTCAGCTGCAGCGCCTTGCGCAGCGACTCCTCGGCCATCGGCCCGAGGATCATGCCGACGACGAGCGGCGCGACCGGGTAGCCGTAGCGGCGCATGAAGTAGCCGAGCATGCCGACGATCACGAGGATCAGGATGTCGGCGACGGCGAAGTTCAGCGCGTACGCGCCGAAGGCGGCGAACGTGAGAATGCCCGCATACAGGTACGGCCGCGGGATCTGCAGCAGCTTCACCCACATGCCCACCAGCGGCAGGTTCAGCACGATCAGGATGACATTGCCCAGGTACAGGCTCGCCACCAGCGCCCAGACGAGCGCAGGCTGGCTCTGGAACAGCAGCGGCCCCGGCTGCAGGCCGTACGCCTGGAACGCGACGAGGATGATCGCCGCGGTCGCCGTCGTGGGCAGCCCGAGCGTCAGCAGGGGCACCAGGACGCCGGCGGCCGCCGCGTTGTTCGCGGACTCGGGACCTGCCACACCCTCGATCGCGCCGCGGCCGAACTCCTGCTTGTGCTTCGAGAGCTTGCGCTCGGTGGCATAGGAGAGGAACGTCGCGACATCCGCCCCGCCGGCGGGGATGGTGCCGATCGGGAAGCCGATCGCCGTGCCGCGCAGCCAGGGCTTCCAGGAGCGCTTCCAGTCCTCGCGCGTCATCCAACTGCGCCATCCGCGGGTCACCGGAATGACGTCGACGCCGCCGTGGCGGAGCTTCGCCGCGATGTAGAGCGTCTCCCCCACCGCGAACAGTCCGACCGCGACGAGCACGATGTCGATCCCGTCCGACAGCACCGGCAGGCCCAGCGTGTAGCGCTGCTGACCGGAGAGCAGGTCCGTGCCGATCAGCCCCAGGAACAGGCCGACTCCGAGCGAGAGCATCCCGCGCGAGACCGAGCTGCCGATCAGCGCGCCGACCGTCACGAACGCGATGACGATGAGCGCGAAGTAGTCGGCGGGCCCGAGGTTCACCGCGAACTGCGCGAGCACCGGGGCCAGCAGCGTCAGCCCGACCGTGGCGATCGTGCCGGCGATGAACGAGCCGATGGCGGCGGTGGCGAGCGCGGCCGCTCCGCGGCCCAGCTTGGCCATCCTGTTGCCCTCGATCGCCGTCACGATCGACGCCGATTCACCAGGGGTGTTCAGCAGGATGCTCGTCGTCGAGCCGCCGTACATGCCGCCGTAGTAGATGCCGGCGAAGGTGATCAGCGCCGCGGTCGGGTCGAGCGTGTAGGTCAGCGGCAGAAGCAGGGCCACGGTCATCGCAGGGCCGATGCCGGGCAGCACGCCGACCGCCGTGCCGATCAGCACGCCGAGGAAGGCGAACACGAGATACTGCGGCTGGATCGCGGTCGCGAAACCGTCGAGCAGCAGGCTCCAGCTGTCCATCAGAGCATCCCTCCCAGCCACCCGAGCGCCGGCCCCCAGGGCAGCGAGAGCCCGAGGAACCCGCCGAACACGATCTGCACCGCGAGCCCGACGACGAGTCCGATCAGGAACGCCATCCACCAGCGCTTGGCGCCGAGGCTCCAGGCGACCAGACCGAACAGCACGGCGGCCGCCGGAGCCCAGCCGATCACGTCGATGAGCAGCAGATGAGCGATGAGCGCGCCCACGATCTTCACGAGGGTGAGCCAGTCGGTCTTCGCATCGGGATCGATGTCCTCGCTGTCCTCGACCTCGGCTCGCCTGCCGCGCAGGACGCCGACGAGCACGGCCGCCGCTGAGGCGAGCAGGGTGACGGAGACGAAGATCGGGAACACCGTGGGGCCGACGGTGACGCCGACCGGCACGTGGATCGAGAACACGCCGACCAGGGCGAAGACCCCGAGGGCGAGCATGAGCAGGGCGAAGACGAGTTCCCCGATCGGAACCCGTGCGGCCGGCCGAGTCGCCTCGGCCGGCCGGTTCGCCCCGGTGATCGGGGCGGACATGTCAGATCAGTCCGATGTTCTTCAGAGTGCCGGTGACGTCCTCGACGTTCTGCTCCACGAACGAATCCATCTCCTCCCCGGTGAGGAAGGCGTCGGCCCAGCCCTTGCTCTCGAGCTCGGCCTGCCAGGCGTCCGAGTCGTGCATCTCGGTGACGATGCGCACCAGCTCCGCCTTGTCGGCCTCGGAGATGCCGCCGGGTGCGATCACGCCCCGCCAGTTGGTGAGCACGACGTCGTAGCCTGCGTCGGTGATGGTGGGCACGTCGGGAAGCGACTCCACCGGCTCCTCACCGGAGACGGCGAGGGCTCGCATGGTGCCGTTGTCGATGTGCTGCTGGAACTCACCCACACCGGAGATGCCGGCGTCGACCTTGCCGCCGAGGATCAGCGAGACCGCCTCACCACCGCCGGCGTTGGGCGTGTAGTTGAGCTTCTGAGGGATCTCCGTGCTGTCCAGCCCCGCCTCTTCGAGCAGGAGCCCGGCGAGGATGTGGTCGGCGCCGCCGGCGGAGCCGCCTGTCACGGTGACCTCCTGCCCCTTGTCGGCGATGTCCTCGACCAGGTCCTCGAGAGTCTTGTACTCGGAATCCTTCGGGACGACCACGACCAGCGCCTCGTCGGTGAGACGGGCGATCGGCGTGGTGTCCTCGAGGCGGATCTTCGAGTCGTTGGTCTCGATGGCTCCGACCATCACCAGCCCGTTGACCATGAGCGTGCCGGGGTCCTTCTCGTTGGCGAGCTGTGCCAGTCCGATCGTGCCGCCGGCACCGCCGACGTTGCTGACCGGAGCGGTCTTCACGACCTTGTCGTCGGTGAGCACCTTCGACATCGCGCGACCGGTCTGGTCCCATCCGCCGCCGGGATCGGCGGGCACGATGATCTTCACATCGGTGATGCTGGACTTCTCGCCGTCGGCGGCCGGCTTCTCTGCCGTGCCGCCCTGCGTGGAGCATCCGGTGAGGGCGAGTGCCGCGGCTGCTGCGGCGGCGATCAGGGTGATCCGGGTTCTGTTCATTGCGCTCCTCCTCGAGCGTTCAGGGACGCTGTCGAACGTAAGCGGCCGGACCGCCGCGGTCCTGCTTGCGAAACCATTGGTCGCGTTCCGAAAGTATTGGTCGCGAGATGGTCGTCACCCCGGATGCGGGCGTTCCCGCCTGCGGCGACAATGGAGTGTGCCCTCGATGACGAAGACGCATGCGTCGAAGATGACGCTCCGCGTACAGCTGCTCCTGCTGCAGGCGGCGATCGTGTGCCTGGTCACCCTGATCGCCGGCATCACCGCAGGGTTCGTGCAGTGGGGCACCATCCGCGACGCCTACGAGGACCGGATGATGGCGGTCTCGCAGTCCATCGCGTCGATGCCCGCCGTGGTCGGCGCCTTCGACGACGCAGACCCGTCCGAGACCATCCAGCCGCTCGCCGAGGCCATCCGCAAGGCGTCCGACCTCACGTACGTCGTCGTCGCCAACGCCGACGGCATCCGTTATTCGCATCCGGATCCCGAGAAGATCGGTCACCATGTCTCGACGGATGCATCTGTGCCGCTGTCCGGCAGGATCTACACCGGCACGCAGACCGGCACCCTGGGCACCACGTGGCGTGTGAAAGTGCCGATCTTCCAGGACGGTGCGGTGATCGGCACCGCGTCGGTCGGCATCCTGGAGTCGCACGGCCAGGCGGAGTTCTTCGGCACCCTGGCCTGGATCATCGGGGCGATGCTCGCCGCCGTGCTCCTCGGCCTGTTCGGCTCGGCCTGGGTGGCGGCGCTGATCCGGCGACGCATCCAGGGCCTCGAGCCAGACGAGATCAGCGCGCTGGTGCGCAACCAGGAGACCACGCTGCACGGGCTGAGCGAGGGCGTGATCACGGTCGACGCGCATGGCGTCATCACGCTGGCGAACGACGCGGCGGCCCGGTTCCTGGACACGGATGCCGCTGCTCTGACCGGATCACGGGTCGAGGACGTACTCGGTGCTGAGCTGATCGAGGTGCTGCGCGAGGGCGAGGACGCCGGGCGCCCGGTCATCCTCGGCGCGCGCGTGCTGGTGGCCCGCTCGACCGGCGCCCGCGACGGCGGGGCGGCGGTGGATGCCACCCTGCTGCTGCGCGACCACACCGAGCTGCACGACGTGGTGCAGCGGGTGGAGGCCGCCGATGCGATCATCGCGTTCCGGCAGCGCGCGGGGCTGCCGAAGGGGCTGTCCGCGGAGACGCTGGAGCGGGTGGCGAGCGCCCTCGCCGCGCATCCGGATTGCTCGGCCTCCGAGCTCGGCGAGGTGCTGCAGATCTCGCGGGTGAGCACTCGTCGATATCTCGAGCATCTCGCGAGCACGGGTCGTGCGGTGCGCTCGCTCGACTACTCGACGCGCGGACGGCCGGGCAGCCGCTACCGGATCCACGATTCCGCAACCGGACCTATTGAGACTGCGTCTCAGTACGTGCGACACTGAATCACGCATACCCGACGGGATGATCGAAGGAGATCACCATGTTCCGCAGCCCCTACCCCGATCTCGAGATCCCGAACGTCTCGATCTACGAGTACCTGTTCGCCGGCCTCGACGACACCGACCTCGATCGGGTCGCCATCGTCGACGGCATGTCGGGTGCCGAGACGACCTATCGGCAGCTGATCGCGCAGATCGACCTGCTCGCCGGTGCGCTGGCCGCCCGCGGTGTGGGTGTGGGCAGTGTCGTCGGCATCCTGTGCCCGAACATCCCGGCTTTCGCCACCGTGTTCCACGGCGTGCTGCGCTCCGGCGCCACCGCGACCACCATCAACTCGCTGTACACCGCCGAAGAGATCGCGAATCAGCTCGAGGACGCCGGAGCCGACTGGCTGTTCACGGTGTCTCCGCTGCTGCCTGGCGCCCAAGCGGCCGCCGAGCGGCGCGGCATCCCGGCGGAGCGCCTGATCGTGCTCGACGGCGCGGAGGGTCATCCGAGCCTGCGCGACCTGCTCGCCGAGGGGCATCCGGCGCCGGAGATCGACTTCGACCCGGCGACTCATCTCGCGGTGCTGCCGTACTCCTCCGGCACCACGGGCCGCCCCAAGGGCGTCATGCTCACGCATCGGAACCTGGTCGCGAACGTCGAGCAGGTGCGGCCTGTCACGGACATCGACGAGAACGACCGGCTGCTCGCCGTGCTGCCGTTCTTCCACATCTACGGCATGACCGTCCTCCTCGACTTCGCACTCAAGCAGCGCGCGGGTCTGGTCACGATGCCGAAGTTCGACCTGCTGGAGTTCCTGCGCATCATCCAGGAGCACCGCACCACCTGGGTGTTCGTGGCTCCGCCGATCGCGGTCGCCCTCGCCAAGCATCCGGTGGTCGATCAGTACGACCTCTCCGCGGTGAAGGTCATCTTCTCGGGTGCGGCCCCGCTGGACGGCGCGCTGGCCGGCGCGGTCGCGAACCGCCTCGGCTGCATCGTGGTGCAGGGCTACGGCATGACCGAGACGAGCCCCGCCGCGAACATCATCCCCGTCGATCGCACCGACATCGACCGCTCGTCGATCGGCCCGCTGGTGCCCAATACCGAGGCGCGTCTGGTCGACCCCGAGACCGGTTCCGACGTCACGCCGCCGGCCGAGGGCGCGAGCGAGCCAGGCGAACTGTGGCTGCGCGGGCCCCAGATCATGACCGGCTACCTGAACCGCCCCGATGCGACCGCCGAGATGCTGGATGCAGACGGCTGGCTGCATACCGGCGATGTCGCCACGGTCACCTCGGACGGCATCTTCCGCATCGTCGACCGCCTGAAGGAGCTCATCAAGTACAAGGGCTACCAGGTGGCGCCGGCCGTGCTCGAGGCGCTGCTGCTGGAGCACCCCCGGATCGCGGATGCCGCGGTGATCGGCGCGAACGACGCCGACGGCCAGGAGGTGCCGAAGGCGTTCATCGTGCTGCAGCAGGACGCCGAGCTGAGCGCCGAGGACGTCATGGAGTTCGTCGCAGGGCGCGTCGCGCCCCACGAGAAGGTGCGCATGGTCGAGTTCATCGACGTCATCCCGAAGTCCAGCTCGGGCAAGATCCTGCGCAAGGACCTCCGCGTCCGGGTCTGAGCCGCGTTCTGGGTCCGACCCGCCCTTCCCTCGCTCCGGTCTCACTCGTTGCGGGTGTTTCTGCCCGAACACCCGCAACGAGTGAGACCGGAGCTTCTTTCTGCGCGGCAGATGCGAAGAAGCCCGCCACCCCGAAAGGGTGGCGGGCTTCTTGCGTCAGACGAGAATTACTCGGCCTTCTCCTCGGCGGGTGCCTCGGCAGCGGTCTCCTCGACCGGAGCCTCGACGGTCTCCTCCGCAGGAGCCTCCTCGACCTTCTCGGCCTTGGGGGCAGCAGCCTTCTTGGCGGCCTTCTTCTTCGGGGTGACGGGCTCGAGGACGAGCTCGATCACGGCCATGGGCGCGTTGTCACCCTTGCGGTTGCCGATCTTGGTGATGCGGGTGTAACCGCCCTCACGCTCGGCGACCAGCGGCGCGATCTCGGTGAACAGCACGTGCGCGGCATCCTTGTTGCTGCGCAGCACGGTCATCGCACGACGACGGGCGTGCAGGTCGCCGCGCTTGGCCAGCGTGACGAGACGCTCGGCCAGCGGACGCAGGCGCTTGGCCTTGGTCTCGGTGGTCGTGATCGAGCGGTGCTCGAAGAGCGACGCGGCCAGGTTCGCGAGAAGCAGGCGCTCGTGGGCGGGGCCGCCTCCGAGGCGGGGACCCTTGGTGGGCTTAGGCATATTCGTTTACTCCAGGGAAAAAGGGGATCAGAAGGACTCGTCTTCGGAGCCGCCGTAGAAGTGGGCTCCGTCGAAACCGGGCACCGAGTCCTTCAGCGACAGACCGAGCGAGACGAGCTTGTCGCGCACCTCGTCGACCGACTTCTGCCCAAAGTTGCGGATGTTCATCAGCTGCGTCTCGGAGAGGGCGACCAGCTCCGCGACCGTGTTGATGCCCTCGCGCTTGAGGCAGTTGTAGGAACGGACCGACAGGTCGAGGTCCTCGATCGGCATGGACAGCTCGCTGGAGAGCACAGCCTCCACCGGCGCCGGGCCGATCTCGATGCCCTCGGCCTCGACGTTCAGCTCGCGAGCGAGGCCGAACAGCTCGGTCAGGGTCTTCGCCGCCGATGCGACGGCGTCGCGCGGGCTGATCGCGGACTTGGTCTCGACGTCCAGGACCAGCTTGTCGAAGTCGGTGCGCTCACCGGCACGGGTGGCGTCGACGCGGTAGCTGACCTTCAGGACCGGCGAGTAGATCGAGTCGACCGGGATCTGACCGGCCTCGGCGTACTCGTTGCGGTTCTGCGAGGCGGAGACGTAGCCGCGACCGCGCTCGATCGTCAGCTCCAGCTCGAACTTCGCGGTGTCGTTCAGGGTCGCGATCACCAGGTCGGGGTTGTGCACCTCGACGCCGGCCGGAGCGGAGATGTCCGCAGCGGTGACCTCGCCCGCGCCCGTCTTGCGCAGGTAGGCGGTGATCGGCTCGTCGCGCTCCGAGGAGACGACCAGCTGCTTGATGTTGAGGATGATCTCGGTGACATCCTCCTTCACGCCCGGAATCGTGCTGAACTCGTGCAGCACGCCGTCGATGCGGATGGTGGTGACCGCGGCGCCGGGGATCGACGAGAGGAGGCTGCGACGCAGCGCGTTGCCGATCGTGTAGCCGAAACCGGGCTCGAGCGGCTCGATCACGAAGCGGCTGCG
Organism: Microbacterium sp. MAH-37; assembly: GCF_009758255.1. Classification (GTDB taxonomy): domain Bacteria; phylum Actinomycetota; class Actinomycetes; order Actinomycetales; family Microbacteriaceae; genus Microbacterium. The sequence continues at coordinate 172,084 of NZ_WSEN01000002.1, read as the reverse complement.
GTTGTCGGCGAGCTTTTCCTCGTTCAGGGTGGGACGCTGTGCGATGAGCACTATGTGTTCCTTTCGATCACATGCCCGCTATATGACATGTGTTGGGTGAGGTGTTGAGTTGTCGAAAGTCGGCGGAAGGGATGCCGGACCCGATGGATCGGTTCCGGCATCCCTGTCCGAGATCAGACGCGGCGGCGCTTCGGCGGGCGGCAGCCGTTGTGCGCCTGCGGGGTGACGTCCTGGATGGACCCCACCTCGAGGCCGGCGGCCTGCAGCGAGCGGATCGCGGTCTCGCGGCCGGAGCCCGGACCCTTCACGAAGACGTCGACCTTCTTCACACCGTGCTCGGCGGCCTGACGGGCGGCCGACTCGGCGGCCATGCCGGCCGCGTACGGGGTGGACTTGCGCGAGCCCTTGAAGCCCACGCCACCCGACGACGCCCAGCTGATGACAGCGCCGGACGGGTCGGTGATCGAGACGATGGTGTTGTTGAACGTCGACTTGATGTGGGCCTGGCCCAGCGCGATGTTCTTCTTCTCCTTGCGGCGCGGCTTGCGCGCGGCGGCCTTGGGTGCAGCCATGAAAGTGTTCTCCTATTCCCTGGCCGCTTAGCGGGCCTTCTTCTTACCGGCGACGGTGCGCTTCGGGCCCTTGCGGGTACGGGCGTTGGTCTTGGTGCGCTGACCGCGGACCGGGAGACCACGACGGTGGCGGATGCCCTCGTACGAGCCGATCTCGACCTTGCGGCGGATGTCTGCGGCAACCTCGCGGCGAAGGTCACCCTCCACCTTGTAGTTGCCCTCGATGTGGTCGCGGAGTGCGACGAGCTGGTCGTCGGTGAGGTCCTTGACGCGGATCGACTCGTCGATCTCGGTGGCCTTGAGGATCTCGACCGAACGGGTACGGCCGATGCCGTAGATGTACGTGAGGGCGATCACCACGCGCTTGTCGCGCGGGATGTCGACGCCGGCAAGACGTGCCATGCGGTAACTCCTGGAGTGTTGTGGAGGTGTGGAGCAGAATCCTTTCCCGGGCCTCCTACCCGGGGTGTCCCCCGCTTTCGCGGGATCCGACCTGCCTGTTCAGATATTGAGTTGTCCGGCCGCCCCGGAGGGCGCCCCGTTCAGCCCTGGCGCTGCTTGTGGCGCGGGTTGCTCTTGCAGATCACCATGACGCGACCGTGACGACGGATCACGCGGCAGTGGTCGCAGATGGGCTTGACGCTGGGGTTGACCTTCATGTTTCTTCCTGTTCGCTGTCCTCACCGGGCAGGCGCGAGCGCCTGGGGTGTTACTTCTCGACCGATCAGCGGTAGCGGTAGACGATGCGGCCGCGGGTCAGATCGTAGGGCGAGAGCTCCACGACCACGCGGTCCTCGGGGATGATGCGGATGTAGTTCTGCCGCATCTTGCCGGAGATCGTTGCCAGAACCTTGTGCCCGTTGCTGAGCTCAACGCGGAACATCGCGTTGGGAAGAGCCTCGGACACGACGCCCTCGATCTCGATGACACCGTCTTTCTTAGCCATAGCCTCGCTGACGCTTCTGCAGATCGGTCGATCTGCGGTGGATGGATGGGTGGTGCCGGGACACGCCGGATGAAGGCGCAAGGCACCAAAGATCTATGATAGTCCGCTCCGGAGCATCCGGCAAATGCAGAACGCGGATGCGGTGCCGTGGCCCGCATCCGCGTTCTCGCGGGGACGATCAGCCGAGGATCTTGGCGAGCTCCGCGGCGATGTCCTTGTTGTCGAGACGCTTGCCGTTGATGTCGACGGTCGGCGTGCCCTTGACGTCGTGCTTGGTCGTCTGCTCCGTCACGAAGCCCTTGTAGGTGCCGTCCTTGATGCAGGAGGCGGCCTTCTCCGCGCCGGCCTGCTTCGCCAGGTCGGCGAGCTGGTCGTCGGTCAGTCCGGTGCTGCCCTCCGCCGGCTGGTTCTTGAACAGCAGGTTGAAGTAGTCCAGGGTGGCGTCCGGGTTCGCGTCGGCGACGCAGTACACGGATGCCGCGGAGCGGGTCGAGAACTCGGTGCCCTGCGACGCGCGGTCGAGGATCGAGATCGGGTGCAGGTTCAGCGTGATCTTGTCATCCGCCGCCGCCTGCTGGAGGGCCGCACCGTAGGCGTCCTCGAACTGACCGCAGATCGGGCACATGAAGTCGACGTAGGTGTCGACCGTGGTCTCGCCCTTGCCGTAGGTGATCGCGCCGGACTTCTCGTCCACGACCGAGCTCTGCGGCTGGTTGATCGCGTCGGGCGCTGTCGCCTGGTTGTTCAGGTACACCACGACGCCACCGAGGACGACGAGCACCACCACGACCGCGATGGACACTCCGATGGCGAACCAGTTGGTCTTGCTCTTGGCGTTGGCCATTGCATTCCGTTCTGTCTGCAGGGGGCGTCCGCACGCCCGCATCCCCGCAATTCTCCCATCAGACGGCTATGGGCTCCATGTGAATGCATGAAGGTCCCTGGCTTCCCGCCGAGTTCCGCGTGAGACCCCGAGTTCTGCGTGAGACCCACGTGGAGTGCACGGGTCTCACCCCGCTTTCGGGGTCTCGCGCGGAACTCGCGGCAGTTCTCGCGGGCTCGTGCGCAACGTGGCCAGCATTGCGGGTTGCGGAGGGCGGGTCTGGGGCACCCCGGCACCCTTCAGCGCGGTGCACAGCGGCTTCACCTGCATCGCGTCGCTGAGATCCCAGCGACCGAAAGGATGCCCGTGGCGGCGCAGCCTGTCCTCGCGCCGCTTCTCTTCGACCAGTCTCTGCGCGGCCTCCTCCGGATCACCGAGACGATACTTCTGCCAGCCGTCGGACTCACCGATGGCGCTGACCGATCGGAAGTGGAAGTCGACGCGGTCCTCGAAGCCGTCGTAGTGGAACTCGCGCTGCAGCTCCGGCTCTTCGAATCCACTCCAGATGATGACGGCACGACTGACACTCTCGCCTGGCGACTCGGACAATCCATCGGCGTGGTCGCAGACCCATCTCGCACGCGCGATGCCACGCCTGTTCGTCTGCGCGTCGAGCAGGTCGACGACGTCGTCGATCGCGGCGGAGCCGCCCTGGACCGGCGAGATCGCAGCGTCGGCAAGACAGAGCGCCTTCGCGATAGGCAGCACGCGGCAGAGATCCGCCACGGTGTCGATCTGCGACGTGACCAGCGCGCCCCCTACCCGCTCGATGCTCCGCGGATGCTCACTGGTGTGCACCCATACGTCGCCCACCCGACGCGCTTTCTCGCTGCCGTCGGCGAAGACGTGGATGTCACGCGTCTCACCGAACAGAGGAAGCCCGTGGAACACCGCCGCGCTTTCGAGACAGAGCACAGCGTCGGGGTGCGCACGCACGAACGCGTGGACACGGACGGCGTACCGCTTCCACGGCTGCAACTTGTCGTAGGCAGCGCGATCGACGTACACGCCGCGGCGAATACGGCGCCACACCTTCGGAACGAGCCGGATACCCAGCATCCGAGTATCCTGAACGGTCATCAGCGGCAGTGGCGAGACGATCTCGGCACGTTCTGAGAGGAGCAACGACATGCCAGCATCCTGACGTCCATGACCACCCGCTGCCGTCGGCGATCCGCTCATCCGCTCTCGACGTGCACAACAATGTGCAGCGCCCTCACTGTGGAGGAGGAGTCCCCGGTCACCGAGTTCCCGATCGCCGCACGAAACCAACGCTCCGGGCGCGGGTCTCACGCAGAGGTCAAGGTCTCGCAAGAAGGTCGTGCGGAACTCGACGGCTCCTCGCGGCACACCGCCCTGCCCGACCGCGCAACGCACCGCGCGCACAGTAAGGGGCGGGGCGCACGGCCGCATGACGAGACCCCGAATTCTGCGTCAGACCCACGTTCCAGACGCGGGTCTCACGCAGAACTCGGGGTCTCGCGTGAAAGTCGTGCAGCGCTACGGAATCGGGACGGGGGTGACGCCGAAGGGCGCGAGGCCGGCCGCGCCGCCGTCGGGGGCGGTCAGGACCCAGATGCCGCCCTCGTGGCGGGCGATGCTGTGCTCCCAGTGCGAGCCGTCGGAGCCGTCGACGGTCGTGACCGTCCAGTCGTCGTCCTCCACGAAGGTCGCCTCTCCCCCGGCGGTGACCATCGGCTCGATGGCCAGCACCAGACCCGGACGGATCTCGGCACCGGCGTCCGGGGTGCGGTAGTTGAAGACGCTGGGCGACTCGTGCATCTTGCGGCCGATGCCGTGGCCCACGTACTCGCGCAGGATGCCGTACTCCCCCTGCGCCTCGATGTAACCCTGGATGGCCTCGCCGAGCTGGCCGATGTGCGTGGCGGTCGACATGGCGGCGATCCCCGCCCACATCGACCCCTCGGTCACGCGGGAGAGCTCCTCGCGGCGCGCGACGAGCTCGGGCTGCGCGGCATCCGGCACGACGATCGTGATGGCGCTGTCGCCGTTCCAGCCCTGGTACTGCGCTCCGCAGTCGATCGACACGATGTCGCCGGGCTGCAGCACCCGCTCGCCGGGGATGCCGTGCACGACCTGGTCGTTGACCGAGATGCAGGTCGTGTGCCGGTATCCCCGCACGAGCTGGAAGTTCGACTCCGCGCCGCGACCGGTGATGACACGGGATGCCGCAGCATCCAGTTCGGCGGTCGTGACGCCGGGACGCACGAGGGTGCGCACCTCGTCGAGCGCCGCGGCCGTGATCAGGCCGGGCTCGACCATCGACCGGAGTTGAGCCGGCGACTTGTAGATCGAGCGTCGGAACACGTCAGACCAGCACGCGCAGGCCGCGGGCGTCCAGCGCTGCGACGATGCGCTCGGCGATGTCGTCGAGCGAGCCGACGCCGTCGATGCGGTCGACGATGCCACGGGCCTCGTACACCGAGATGATCGGGGCCGTCTCGTGCTCGTAGATGTCCAGGCGGTGCGCGATGGCCTCGTCGGTGTCGTCGGAGCGGCCCTGCTCAGTCGCCCGAAGGCGCAGGCGGGTCAGGCTCTCCTCACGCGGCACGTCCAGCAGGATGACCGCGTCGAGCGCCTGGCCGTGCTCCTGCAGGAACTCGTCCAGGTGCTCGACCTGGTGCGTGTTGCGCGGGTAGCCGTCCAGCAGGAAGCCGTTCGCGGCATCCTCCTGCGACAGGCGGTCGCGCACGATCTCGCTGGTCAGCTCGTCGGGCACCAGGTCGCCGGCATCCAGGATGGCGGTGACCTTCTGACCCAGCTCGGTGCCCGCCTTGATGTTCGCGCGGAAGATGTCGCCGGTGGAGACCACGGGGATCCCGTATGCGGCGGCGATGCGCACGCCCTGCGTGCCCTTGCCGGAGCCCTGCGGGCCCACGATCAGGAGGCGAGCGGTGGACTGTGCGGATGCCGTCATCGGAGGAGCCCTTCGTAATGGCGCTGCTGCAGCTGCGCGTCGATCTGCTTCACGGTCTCGAGCCCGACGCCCACGATGATGAGGATCGAGGCGCCGCCGAACGGGAAGTTCTGGTTGGCCTGGACCGTCGACAGCGCGATCAGCGGGATCAGCGCGATCAGGCCGATGTAGAGCGAGCCGGGGAACGTGATGCGCGTCAGCACGTAGTCGAGGTACTCGGCCGTCGGCCGGCCGGCACGGATGCCGGGGATGAAGCCGCCGTACTTCTTCATGTTGTCCGCGACCTCGACCGGGTTGAACGTGATCGCCACGTAGAAGTAGGTGAAGCCGATGATCAGCAGGAAGTAGACCAGCATGTACAGCGGGCTGTCACCGGTCGTGAAGTGCTGCGAGATCCAGGTGACCCACTCGGGCGGCGCGCTGCCGTCGGTCGGGGTGTTGAACTGCGCGATCAGCATCGGGATGTACAGCAGCGAAGAGGCGAAGATGATCGGGATCACGCCCGCCATGTTCACCTTCAGCGGGATGTACGTGTTCGTGCCGCCGTAGGTGCGACGCCCCACCATGCGCTTGGCGTACTGCACCGGGATGCGGCGCTGCGACTGCTCGACGAAGACGACGAGCGCCATCACGATGATGCCGACGATGAGGACCATGAGGAAGACCTCGAAGCCCTTCGCCTCCCAGATCGCCCACATGGCGGCCGGGAAGGTGGCGGCGATCGACGTGAAGATCAGCAGCGACATGCCGTTGCCGATGCCGCGCTCGGTGACGAGCTCGGCGAACCACATGATCAGGCCGGTGCCGGCGGTCAGCGCGAAGATCATCAGCAGCTGCGCCCACCACACGTCGTTGGTGAGGAGCGCCTGGCAGGACGGATCGCTCGCGGATCCGAACAGCTGCCCGCTGCGTGCGACGGTGACCAGCGTGGTCGACTGCAGCAGCGCGAGCGCGATGGTCAGGTAGCGGGTGTACTGCGTGAGCTTGGCCTGGCCCGCCTGACCCTCCTTGTGGAGCGTCTCGAAGTGCGGGATGACGACGCGCAGCAGCTGCACGATGATCGTCGCGGTGATGTACGGCATGACGCCGAGCGCGAAGATCGACAGCTTGAGCAGGGCCCCGCCGGAGAAGAGGTTGACGAGCCCCAGGAGACCCTCGGTGCCGGCGCTGGCAGCGAGACACGTCTCCACATTGGGGAAGTCCACGAAGGGGGCGGGAACGTTCGAACCCAGGCGGTAGAGGGCGATGATCGCCAGGGTGAAGCCGATCTTCCGCCGCAGGTCGGGCGTGCGGACGATCCGCGCGATAGCGCTGAACAAGAGTTTTCCTCCTGAGTGGGGATGCCGGCCTAGAACTCGCGGCCGAAAGTCCAGGGTAACGCACAGGAGGGGCCGGAGAATCTCCGACCCCTCCTGGTGCTGGTCACCAGACGGTCACTTGATGGAACCGCCGGCGGCGACGATCTTCTGCTCGGCGCTGCCCGAGACCTTGTCGACCGAGACCGTGAGCTTGACGGAGATCTCTCCGTCGCCCAGGACCTTGACCTTCTCGTTCTTGCGAACGGCACCCTTGGCGACCAGGTCGCTGACGGTGACGTCGCCACCGGCCGGGTACAGCTCGGCGAGCTTGTTCAGGTTCACGACCTGGTACTCGACGCGGAACGGGTTCTTGAAGCCGCGGAGCTTCGGGGTGCGCATGTGCAGCGGCATCTGCCCACCCTCGAATCCGACGCGGACGGTGTTGCGGGCCTTGGTGCCCTTGGTGCCGCGGCCGGCGGTCTTGCCCTTGGAGCCCTCACCGCGACCGACACGGGTCTTCGCGGTGTTGGCGCCGGGGACCGGACGCAGGTGGTGCACCTTCAGAACGCCGGGACGCGACGCCGGAGCATCCTTCGTCTCGGTCTTCTTCGCGGGCGCCTTCTTGGCGGCGGGCTTCTTGGCCGGCGCCTTCTTCTCGACCTTCTCGGCCTCGACGGCTTCGTTCTTCTCAGCCATTAGTCGATCTCCTCAACCTTGACGAGGTGAGCGACGGTCCGGACGTAGCCGCGCGTCTGCGCGTCATCGGGACGGACGACCGAGTCGCCGATCTTCTTGAGACCGAGCGAACGCAGCGTGTCGCGCTGGTTCTGCTTCTCGCTCACCTTGGACTTGACCTGGGTCACCTTCAGACGAGCGGCCATCAGGCACCCACCTTCTGTGCGGCGGCGGCCGCAGCGGCCTTCGCCTCGTTGCGGATGATGATCTCCGGCACGACGGCGTCGTAGTCGAGGCCACGACGTGCGGCCACGGCGCGGGGCTCCTCGAGAGCCTTCAGCGCGGTCACGGTCGCGTGCACGATGTTGATCGTGTTCGACGAGCCGAGGGACTTCGACAGGACGTCGTGGATACCGGCGCACTCGAGCACGGCGCGGACCGGACCACCGGCGATGACACCGGTACCGGCGGCAGCCGGACGCAGCAGCACCACACCGGCGGCGGACTCGCCCTGCACCGGGTGCGGGATGGTCGAGCCGACGCGCGGGACGCGGAAGAAGTTGCGCTTGGCCTCTTCGACACCCTTCGAGATCGCCAGGGGGACCTCGCGGGCCTTGCCGTAGCCGACGCCCACCAGACCGTTGCCGTCACCGACGACCACGAGAGCGGTGAAGCTGAAGCGACGACCACCCTTCACGACCTTCGAGACGCGGTTGATGGTGACGACGCGCTCCAGGAACTGGTTGTCGCCACGGTCGCGCGAGTTGCGGTCGCGACCCTGGTTGCGGTCGCCGCGGCCACCGCGACGGTTGTCGCGCTGCTCGCGGGCCGGCTCAGTCGCCTGAGCCTCGGCAGCGGGCTGCTGCTCGGTCACTTCGTTCTCCTTGTTGTCACTCACAGTGCCAGCCCCCCTTCGCGGGCGCCGTCTGCGATCGCTGCGACGCGGCCGGCGTAGCGGTTGCCACCGCGGTCGAACACGACCTCGGAGACGCCCACGGCCTTCGCACGCTCGGCGACGAGCTCGCCGACCTTGCGGGCCTTGGCGGTCTTGTCACCGTCGAAGGTGCGCAGCTCGGTCTCGAGCGTCGATGCGGATGCCACGGTGTGGCCCTTGCTGTCGTCGACCAGCTGCACGAAGACGTGGCGGGCCGAACGGGTGACGACCAGGCGCGGACGCGCCTCGGTGCCGACGATCTTCTTGCGAAGACGGGCGTGACGACGCGCGCGGGCGTCGGACTTCGACTTCACAGCCATGGTTACTTACCAGCCTTTCCGGCCTTGCGACGCACGACCTCGCCGGCGTAGCGCACACCCTTGCCCTTGTACGGCTCCGGCTTGCGGATCTTGCGGATGTTCGCAGCCGCCTCGCCGACGGCCTGCTTGGAGATGCCGCTGACGGTCACCTTGTTGGTGCCCTCCACCGCGAAGGTGATTCCCTCGGGCGGGTCGACCAGCACGGGGTGCGAGAAGCCGAGAGCGAACTCGATCGAGTTGCCCTTCTGCTGCACGCGGTAACCGGTGCCGACGACCTCGAGGCCCTTGGTGTAGCCCTGGGTGACGCCGATGATGTTGTTGTTGATGAGAGTGCGGGTCAGGCCGTGGAGAGACCGCGACTCGCGCTCGTCGTCGGGACGGGAGACCAGAACCTGGTTCTCCTCGACCGCGACCTCGATGGGGCTGGCCACCTGCAGGGTGAGCTCACCCTTGGGGCCCTTCACCGCGACCTCACGGCCGTCGACCGAAACGGTCACGCCCGCGGGGATCTCGATGGGAAGTCGTCCGATACGCGACATTTCAGGTCACCACACGTAGGCGAGAACTTCTCCGCCCACGCCCTTCTGCTCGGCCTGACGGTCGGTGAGAAGACCGGAGGAGGTGGACAGGATGGCGACGCCGAGGCCACCGAGGACCTTGGGAAGCTCAGTGGACTTCGCGTAGACGCGGAGGCCGGGCTTCGAAACGCGCTTGATGCCGGCGATGGAGCGCTCACGGTTGGGACCGTACTTGAGCGACATCGTGAGGGTCTTGCCCACGCGGGCGTCGGTCACCTCGAAGCCGGCGATGTAGCCCTCCTTCTGGAGGATCTCGGCGATGTGCGTCTTCAGCTTGCTCGACGGGAGCGACACGCTGTCGTGGTGCGCCGAGTTCGCGTTGCGCAGACGGGTCAGCATGTCTGCGACCGGGTCTGTCATTGTCATTGTGATTTTCCTTTGTTCATTGAGGTTCCGGCTGCCGTTACACGACAGACGGCCTGCGATGAGCACGCAATCTTCAATTGTACGTGCAATCGGGTGGGCCCGATGACCATGTCATCGAGCCCACCCGAGGACTCACGCCGCGGCGTCGGCGGCCTTGAACGGGAAGCCGAGGTGGCGCAGCAGCGCACGGCCCTCGTCATCCGTCTTGGCCGAGGTCACCACGGTGATGTCGAAACCGCGGACGCGGTCGATCTTGTCCTGGTCGATCTCGTGGAACACGCTCTGCTCCGTGAGACCGAAGGTGTAGTTGCCGTTGCCGTCGAACTGCTGGGCCGACAGTCCGCGGAAGTCGCGGATGCGGGGCAGTGCGAGGTTCACCAGGCGGTCCAGGAACTCCCACGCGCGGTCACCGCGGAGGGTGACGTGCGCGCCGATGGCCTGGCCCTCGCGCAGCTTGAACTGCGCGATCGACTTGCGAGCCTTGGTGACGATCGGCTTCTGACCGGTGATCTTGGTGAGGTCGTCGACCGCACCATCGATCACCTTGGAGTCACGAGCCGCCTCGCCGACGCCGGTGTTGACGACGACCTTGACCAGTCCGGGGATCTGCATGACGTTGACGTAGCCGAACTCGTCCTGCAGGGCCTTCTTGATCTCGGTGTTGTACTTCTGCTTGAGGCGGGGCTGGATCTTGCCAGCCTCCACGGCAGTGGTGTCGCTCATCAGATGTCCTTACCCGACTTCTTCGCGTAGCGCACGCGGACCGTGCGCTTCACGCCGTCCTTCGTCTGCTCCTCGACGCGGTGACCGACGCGGGTCGGCTTCTTGGTCGAGGGGTCGACGAGTGCGACGTTGGAAATGTGGATGGGCGCCTCGACGGTCTCGATGCCACCGGTCTTGGTGCCGCGCTGGGTCTGACCGACGCGGGTGTGCTTCGTGACGTAGTTCACGCCCTCGACGACGACGCGGTTCTGCTCGACGAGGACCTCGAGGACCTTGCCCTGCTTGCCACGGTCGCCGCCCTTGTCCTGCTTGCGGCCGGTGATGACCTCGACGAGGTCGCCCTTCTTGATGTTCGCCATGATCAGATGACCTCCGGGGCGAGCGAGACGATCTTCATGAACTTCTTGTCACGAAGCTCACGACCGACCGGTCCGAAGATGCGGGTGCCGCGGGGCTCCCCGTCAGCCTTCAGGATCACGGCGGCGTTCTCGTCGAACTTGATGTACGAGCCGTCTGCACGACGCGTCTGCTTCTTGGTGCGGACGATGACGGCCTTGACCACATCGCCCTTCTTGACGTTGCCGCCCGGGATCGCGTCCTTGACGGTCGCGACGATCGTGTCACCGAGACCGGCGTAACGGCGGCGCGAGCCACCGAGAACGCGGATGGTGAGCAGCTCCTTCGCGCCGGTGTTGTCGGCGACCTTGAGGCGGGACTCCTGCTGGATCACTTGGCCTTCTCCAGAATCTCCACCAGACGCCAGCGCTTGGTGGCGCTCAGCGGCCGGGTCTCGTTGATGAGGACGAGGTCGCCGATGCCGGCGGTGTTGTTCTCGTCGTGCGCCTTGACCTTCGAGGTGCGGCGGATGACCTTGCCGTACAGCGGGTGCTTCACGCGGTCCTCGACCTCGACGACGATGGTCTTGTCCATCTTGTCGCTGACGACGTAACCACGGCGCGCCTTGCGGTACCCGCGGGCCTCGGCCTCGACGGCCGGGGTGGCTTCAGCAGCCTTCTTCTCAGCCATTACTCGGCCTCCTCCTTCGGCGCCTCAGCCTCTTCGGCCTTCTTCGCCTTCGCCTTGGACGCCTTCTTCGCCGGCGCCTCGACCGGAGCCGGCGTCGCACGGATGCCGAGCTCGCGCTCACGGATGACGGTGTAGAGGCGCGCGATGTCGCGCTTCACGGTGCGGATGCGGCCGTGGCTCTCCAGCTGGCCGGTGGCCGACTGGAAACGGAGGTTGAACAGCTCCTCCTTGGCCTTGCGCAGCTCCTCGACGAGGCGCTGGTCTTCGAACGTGTCGAGCTCTGCCGGAGCGAGCTCCTTGGTGCCGATCGCCATTACGCGTCGCCCTCCTCGCGCTTGATGATGCGTGCCTTGAGAGGCAGCTTGTGGATTGCTCGGGTGAGGGCCTCGCGTGCGAGCTCCTCGTTCACGCCCGCGACCTCGAAGAGGACGCGACCCGGCTTGACGTTGGCGACCCACCACTCGGGGGAACCCTTACCGGAACCCATGCGGGTCTCAGCAGGCTTCTTGGTGAGCGGACGGTCGGGGTAGATGTTGATCCACACCTTTCCACCACGCTTGATGTGACGGGTCATCGCGATACGAGCTGCCTCGATCTGACGGTTGGTCACGTAGGCGGGGGTGAGAGCCTGGATACCGAACTCGCCGAAGGAGACCTTCGTGCCACCGGTGGCCTGACCCGTGCGCTTCGGGTGGTGCTGCTTGCGGTACTTGACCTTACGAGGGATAAGCATCAGGCAGACGCTCCTTCTGCGACGGGAGCCTCGTTGCGACGGTCACCGCGGTCGCCACGGGGGCCACGACGGTCGCCACGCTCGCGCGAAGGCTTCTGGTTGGCCTGCTCACGAGCAAGCTCCTTGTTGGTGAGGTCGCCCTTGTAGATCCAGACCTTCACGCCGATGCGGCCGAAGGTGGTCTTGGCCTCGTAGAAGCCGTAGTCGATGTTCGCGCGCAGCGTGTGCAGCGGCACACGACCCTCGCGGTAGAACTCCGAGCGGCTCATCTCCGCGCCGCCGAGGCGGCCGGAGACCTGGATGCGGATGCCCTTGGCGCCGGCGCGCTGAGCGCCCTGCAGACCCTTGCGCATCGCGCGACGGAACGCCACGCGAGCAGAGAGCTGCTCGGCGATGCCCTGCGCGACCAGCTGAGCGTCGGCCTCGGGGTTCTTGACCTCGAGGATGTTCAGCTGGATCTGCTTGCCGGTGAGCTTCTCGAGGTCGGCGCGGATGCGCTCGGCCTCGGCGCCGCGGCGGCCGATGACGATACCCGGACGAGCGGTGTGGATGTCCACACGCACGCGGTCACGGGTGCGCTCGATCTCGATGCCGGACACACCGGCACGGTCGAGCTGCGTCTGCAGCAGCTTGCGGATCTTGATGTCCTCGGCGACGTAGTCGGCGTAACGCTGGCCGGGCTTCGTCGAGTCCGAGAACCAACGCGACACGTGGTCGGTCGTGATGCCGAGGCGGAAGCCGTACGGGTTGACCTTCTGGCCCATTACTTGCTCGCCTTCTTCGTCTCGGCGGCCGGAGCCGCCTCGGCGACCTCGGGGGTCGCCAGCACGACCGTGATGTGGCTCGTGCGCTTCTTGATCTGGAAAGCACGACCCTGGGCGCGGGGCTGGAAACGCTTGAGCGTCGTGCCCTCGTCGACGTACGCGTTCTTCACGTACAGGTCCTGCTCGTCGAGGTACTCGCCGTCACGATCAGCCTTCACCTGCGCGTTGGCCATGGCCGACGCGACAAGCTTGTAGATCGGCTCGCTGGCGCTCTGCGGAGCGAACTTCAGGATGGCCAGGGCCTCCTGAGCCTGCTTGCCCTTGATGAGCGCGACGACACGACGAGCCTTCTGAGGGGTCACGCGGATGTGTCGCACACGTGCGATGGACTCCACCATTTCTCTCTCCTCTGTCTCTCAGACAGTCGCCGCGTCAGCGGCGACGGCCCTTCTTGTCGTCCTTCTCGTGGCCGCGGAAGGTGCGGGTGGGCGCGAACTCGCCCAGCTTGTGGCCGACCATGGTCTCGGTCACGAACACGGGGATGTGCTTGCGACCGTCGTGGACGGCGATGGTGTGTCCCAGCATGGCGGGGATGATCATCGACCGGCGCGACCAGGTCTTGATGACGTTCTTCGTACCGGCTTCGTTCTGACCGATCACCTTGCGAAGCAGGTGCTCGTCGACGAAGGGGCCCTTCTTCAGACTGCGTGGCATCTTCCTCTACTCCTACTTGCGCTTCTTGCCAGCGGTACGGCGACGCACGATGTACTTGTCGCTTTCCTTGTTGGCGTGACGGGTGCGGCCCTCAGCCTGGCCCCACGGGGAGACGGGGTGACGTCCACCGGAGGTCTTGCCCTCACCACCACCGTGCGGGTGGTCGACCGGGTTCATGGCGACACCACGGACGGTCGGGCGGATGCCCTTCCAGCGGTTGCGGCCGGCCTTGCCCCAGTTGATGTTCGACTGCTCGGCGTTGCCGACCTCGCCGATCGTCGCACGGCAGCGCGCGTCGACGTTGCGGATCTCGCCCGAGGGCAGACGCAGCTGAGCGTAGGGGCCGTCCTTCGCGACCAGACGCACGGAGGCGCCGGCCGAACGGGCCATCTTCGCACCGCCGCCGGGACGCAGCTCGATCGCGTGGATCACGGTACCGGTGGGGATGTTCTTCAGCGGCAGGTTGTTGCCCGGCTTGATGTCGGCCGAGGGACCCGACTCGACGATGTCGCCCTGCTTCAGCTTGTTCGGCGCGATGATGTAGCGCTTCTCGCCGTCGAAGTAGTGCAGCAGCGCGATGCGCGCGGTGCGGTTGGGGTCGTACTCGATGTGCGCGACCTTGGCGTTGATGCCGTCCTTGTCATTGCGACGGAAGTCGATGACGCGGTACTGACGCTTGTGGCCACCACCGATGTGACGGGTGGTGATGCGGCCCTGGTTGTTGCGGCCACCGGTCTTGCTCAGCGGACGCAGCAGCGACTTCTCCGGCGTCGATCGGGTGATCTCGGCGAAGTCGGCCACAGACGAACCGCGGCGACCAGGGGTCGTGGGCTTGTACTTGCGAATAGCCATGTTTAGTCCTTATCCCCCGGTCAGCCGACTGCCGTGAAGATGTCGATGGTGCCGGACTTCAGCGTGACGATGGCGCGCTTGGTGTCCTTGCGCTTGCCGGTGCCGAAGCGGGTGCGGCGGGCCTTGCCGGCGCGGTTGAGAGTGTTCACCGCGGCGACCTTGACGCCGAAGATCTTCTCGATGGCGAGCTTGATCTCGGTCTTCGAGGCGCGGGTGTCCACGTAGAACGTGTACTTGCCCTCGTCGATCAGGCCGTAGCTCTTCTCGGAGACCACCGGGCCCAGGATGATGTCGCGCGGGTCCTTGTTGAAGGCCGCGGAGAGGGCGCTTGCCTGCTCGGTCATGCCGAGACCTCCTCGGTTGCGCCGGTCTTCGAGGCGATGAAGCCCTCGAGAGCGGCCTGGGTGAAGACGATGTCGTCGGCGACGAGCACGTCATAGGCGTTCAGCTGGTCGAACGTCAGCACGTGCACCTCGGAGAGGTTGCGCACGCTGAGCAGCGTCAGGTCGTCGCCGCGCTCGGTGACGATCAGGACGTTCTTCGACGGCGAGACCTGCGCGATCAGCGCTGCCGCGGCCTTGGTCGAGGGCGTGCCCTCGATGCCGAAGTTCTCGACGGCGTGCAGACGCTCACCGCGGAAGCGGTCGCTCAGCGCACCCAGCAGGGCGGCGGCGATCATCTTCTTGGGGGTGCGCTGCGAGTAGTCGCGCGGCTTCGGTCCGTGCACGATGCCACCACCGGTCATGTGCGGCGCGCGGATCGAACCCTGACGGGCGTTACCCGTGCCCTTCTGCTTGAAGGGCTTGCGGCCGGCACCGGAGACCTCACCGCGACGCTTGGTCGAGTGGGTGCCCTGGCGAGCCGCCGCGAGCTGCGCGACGACGACCTGGTGGATGAGCGGGATGTTCGTCTTGACGTCGAACAGCGCGGCAGGCAGCTCGATCGAGCCGGCCTTCTTGCCGTCTGCCTTCAGGACGTCGAGCGCGAGAGTCGAGTCAGCCATGTTCAGGCACCCTTCACTGCGTTGCGGACGTAGACGATGCGGCCGCGAGCACCGGGGACGGCGCCCTTGACGAGCATGAGTCCCTTCTCGGCGTCGATGGCGTGCACCTTCAGGTTGAGGACGGTGACGCGCTCGCCACCCATGCGACCGGCCATACGCATGCCCTTGAACACGCGGCTCGGGGTTGCCGAGGCGCCGATCGAGCCGGGCTTGCGGTGGTTGCGGTGCGCACCGTGCGAGGCGGAGACGCCCTTGAAGTTGTGGCGCTTCATGACACCGGCGAAGCCCTTGCCCTTGCTCGTGCCGACGACGTCGACGAGCTGGCCGGCCTCGAAGGTGCCGTCGACCGTGAGCTCCTGACCGAGTGAGTAGTCAGCAGCATCCGCAGTGCGGATCTCGGTGACGTGGCGGCGCGGCGTGACGCCGGCGGCCTCGAAGTGCTTCGCGAGCGGCTGGGTGACCTTGCGGGGGTCGATCTGGCCGTAGGCGATCTGAACGGCGTTGTAGCCGTCCTTCTCGGGCGTGCGGACCTGCGTGACCACGTTCGGGGCGATCTCGATCACGGTGACGGGAACGAGCTTGCCGTTCTCGTCCCAGACCTGAGTCATGCCGAGCTTGGTGCCGAGCAGGGCCTTGGAAACCTTGTTGTTGATGTCAACCATGTCGAACCTCAGAGCTTGATCTCGATGTTGACATCGGCCGGCAGGTCGAGACGCATCAGCGAGTCGACAGCCTTCGGCGTCGGGTCGACGATGTCGATCAGACGCTTGTGGGTGCGCATCTCGAAGTGCTCGCGGCTGTCCTTGTACTTGTGCGGCGAACGGATCACTGCGATCACGTTCTTCTCCGTCGGAAGGGGCACGGGGCCCACGACGGTCGCGCCCGCACGGGTCACGGTGTCGACGATCTTGCGTGCCGACGAGTCGATCACCTCGTGGTCATACGACTTCAGGCGAATGCGGATCTTCTGTCCCGCCATTTGTCTGCTCACTCTCTATAAGCGTCTTACCTCACCGGGCCAGGTGGACCCGGGGGCATTGGACGCACGTCGGCGCTGTTGCGCCTGGCGCTTGCGCACCCTGTTCTCTTTTCACACGGAAGACGCCGGCATCGGGTGCCCGCGTCTTCGAGTAGGAGATGTTCTGCTGCCCGCGGCCTAGATCCCTGCACGCCGAATCACGAGGATCGGATGCCGTCTATGCACTGCCTGGCAGTGATCCCGCGCAGAGCGCAGGAATGTGGAACCTGTCTATTCTGCCATGCCGGATTCGACTACTGCAAACCCGGGCGTGTCGCGCGTCGTTCCGCGGTTCACGCTTCGGTCCCTCACTGCTTGATCGCGTGGAAGACGAAAGGCTGAGCGACGATGACCGGATCCGTGCAGCCTGGCACAAGAACGGTGACGTTGCCTGTGATGTCCCGGTCGGACGCTCCCTGCGTGTTGAAGCTGACGGCGAAGTCCATGAATGTCGCGTCGGCATTGCCCGTCACAGTGAGGGTGGCGGTCGCGGGATCGTAACTCGGAGAGCAGTTGTGCGCGTCAGTCGTCGTCTTGACCTCGTCGGGATCGTCGAACTTCACGAGGACCACGGCCCCCTGCACGGACACCGGATCGCCGCAATGGGTGATCGCGATCGTGTCCTTGTACTGCCACGCTCCGGTCTCCTTCTCGAGCGTCTGCGTGATCGCGTAGTCCTCGCAGTCGACACACCCGCTTGCCGCCCGGGCCGGAACGGCGACTGCGACGGCTGCGACCGGCACCGACCACGCCGCGCCCTTGAGCACCGTGCGACGCCGCACCCCCGTACTCGTGTCTTCCCCAGTCATGAGCCGAGTCTTTCACAGCCCACCCGGAGATGCGAAAACGGCGGGATGCCGCAGCATCCCGCCGTTCCGGAGGAGTCACTCGTGACCGACGGCCTTGTCGAGGTTGCCCCGCACCTCGTCGATCTTGCCTGCCTGGTCCTCGGGAAGGATCTTCTTCGCGAGCCCCGCGAGAGTGTCCAGGACGTTGTCGCTGATCCCCTCGGCCTGCTCGCTCTTCAGAGCCTCGTCGACCTTGTCCTTGTTCTCCTCGTAGAACGTCTTGGCCTTGGCGAGGGCGTCGTCCGCAGCGCCGCCGAGCTTGTCGGCGTTCTGCTCGAAGAACTCCTTCACCTTGTTCACCGCGTCCGCGGCCTGATTCTCGTCTGCCATGGTGGGCTCCCCTCCAGGTCGGTTCACCGGCGGACGCCGGCCACGGCCATTCTGCCGGTCGCCGCAGGAATTGGGAACCCCGGGCATGACAAAGGGGCCGGACCCGTAGGTCCGACCCCTCCGATCTCAGAGAGAGATTACTTCACGATCTTCGTGACCGTGCCGGCGCCGACGGTGCGGCCACCCTCACGGATCGCGAAGCCGAGGCCCTCCTCCATGGCGATCGGCTGGATCAGCTCGACCGACATGTCGGTGGTGTCACCGGGCATGACCATCTCGGTGCCCTCGGGCAGCGAGATGACGCCGGTGACGTCGGTGGTGCGGAAGTAGAACTGCGGGCGGTAGTTCGTGTAGAAGGGGTTGTGGCGGCCACCCTCGTTCTTGTTGAGGATGTACGCGGTGCCCTCGAACTCCGTGTGCGGGGTGATCGAGCCCGGCTTCACGACGACCTGGCCGCGCTCGACGTCCTCGCGCTTGGTGCCGCGGAGCAGCAGACCGCAGTTCTCGCCGGCCCATGCCTCGTCGAGCTGCTTGTGGAACATCTCGATACCGGTGACCGTGGTCTTCTGCGTCGGGCGCAGGCCCACGATCTCGACCTCGGAGTTGATCGCCAGGGTGCCGCGCTCGGCGCGACCGGTGACGACGGTGCCACGACCGGTGATCGTGAAGACGTCCTCGATCGGCATCAGGAACGGCTTGTCGCGGTCACGCACCGGGTCCGGAACGTGCTCGTCGACGGCGTTCATCAGCTCGACGATCGACTCGACCCACTTCTCGTCGCCCTCGAGAGCCTTCAGGCCCGAGACGCGGACGACAGGAGCGTTATCACCGTCGAAGTCGTTCTTGGAGAGCTCCTCGCGGACCTCCATCTCGACGAGCTCGAGGATCTCCTCGTCGTCGACCATGTCGGACTTGTTCAGCGCGACCAGCAGGTAGGGGACGCCGACCTGCTTGGCGAGCAGGATGTGCTCCTTGGTCTGCGCCATCATGCCGTCGGTGGCGGCGACCACGAGGATCGCGCCGTCCATCTGAGCGGCACCGGTGATCATGTTCTTGATGTAGTCGGCGTGACCCGGCGCGTCGACGTGAGCGTAGTGACGCTTCGGGGTCTCGTACTCGACGTGCGAGATGTTGATCGTGATACCGCGCTGACGCTCCTCCGGAGCGGAGTCGATGGTCGAGAAGTCACGAACGACGTTGACGTCGGACGGGTACTTGTCGGCGAGCACCTTCGAGATCGCAGCGGTGAGCGTGGTCTTGCCGTGGTCGACGTGACCGATCGTTCCGATGTTGACGTGCGGCTTGGTCCGCTCGAACTTGGCCTTGGCCACTTGGTCCTCCTCAGGACGTTCGTGTAGAGATCGCCGGGCACTGGATTGTGACCGGCTCCCTACAGATTTCGGTTTCTCAGTTTAGTAGAGAGGGAATGTGAAGTTGTAGGACGTCCGGGACGCCGCCGCGAAGCGGCATCCCGGACAAGGGCTTACTCGCCCTTGGTCTTCTGGACGATCTCGTCCGCCACGGCGCGGGGCACCTCGGCGTAGGACTCGAACTCCATCGAGTAGACGGCACGGCCCGAGGTCTTCGAGCGCAGGTCGCCGATGTAGCCGAACATCTCGGACAGCGGCACCGACGCACGGACGACCTTGACGCCCTGGGCGTCCTCCATCGACTGGATCTGGCCACGACGCGAGTTCAGGTCGCCGATGACGTCGCCCATGTACTCCTCGGGAGTACGGACCTCGACGGCCATCAGCGGCTCGAGCAGCACCGGGTTCGCACGGCGGACGGCCTCCTTGAAGCCCATCGAACCGGCGATCTTGAACGCCATCTCCGAGGAGTCGACGTCGTGCGAGGCACCGTCGATGAGGATCGCCTTCACGCCCACCATCGGGTAGCCCGCCAGCGCACCGGTCGCCATGGCGTCCTGGAAGCCCTGGTTGGTCGGCTCGATGTACTCGCGCGGGATGCGACCACCGGTGACCTTGTTCTCGAACTCGTAGGTCTTCTCCGAGTCGAGCTCGAGGGGCTCGATGGTGAACTGGATCTTCGCGAACTGGCCCGATCCACCCGTCTGCTTCTTGTGGGTGTAGTCGTGCTTCTCGACGGCCTTCTTGATCGTCTCGCGGTACGCCACCTGCGGCTTGCCGACGTTCGCCTCGACCTTGAACTCGCGCTTCATACGGTCCACGAGGATGTCGAGGTGCAGCTCGCCCATGCCCTTGATGGTCGTCTGACCGGTCTCGGGGTTGAGCTCCGTGCGGAAGGTCGGGTCCTCCTCAGCGAGCTTCTGGATGGCGACACCCAGCTTCTCCTGGTCGGCCTTGGTCTTCGGCTCGATGGCGACCTCGATCACCGGCTCCGGGAACGTCATCGACTCGAGGACGACCGGCTGCGCCATGTCGGCCAGGGTGTCACCAGTGGTGGTGTCCTTCAGGCCGATGACGGCGTAGATGTTTCCGGCGGTCAGCTTGTCGACCGGGTTCTCCTTGTTGGCGTGCATCTGGAAGATCTTTCCGATGCGCTCCTTCTTGCCCTTGGTCGAGTTGATGACCTGCGAGCCGGACTCGAGCTCACCCGAGTAGACGCGCACGTAGGTCAGACGACCGAAGAACGGGTGCACGGCGACCTTGAAGGCCAGCGCGGCGAAGGGGTCCTTCGCGTCGGGGTGACGCTCGATGATCTTCTCTTCGTCCTTCGGGTCGTGCGCCTCGATGGCGGGCACGTCCAGCGGGGACGGCAGGAAGTCGACGACAGCGTCCAGCATCGGCTGCACGCCGCGGTTCTTGAACGCGGAGCCGCAGAGCACGGGGTAGATCGCGTCGTCGACGACGAGCTTACGGATCGCGCCCTTGATCTCGGCGACGGTGAGCTCCTCGCCGCCGAAGAACTTCTCCAGAAGCTCCTCGTCGGTCTCGGCGACGGTCTCCAGCAGCTGCTGGCGGTACTCCTCGGCCTTGGCCTGGAGGTCGGCGGGGATCTCCTGGACCTCGTAGGAGGCGCCCATGGTCACGTCACCCTTGGCGTCGCCAGGCCAGACCAGCGCCCGCATCTCGATGAGGTCGACGACACCGACGAAGTCGTTCTCGGCGCCGATCGGCAGCTGCAGCACGAGCGGCTTGGCGCCCAGGCGGCTGATGATCGTGTCGACGGTGTAGTAGAAGTCAGCGCCGAGCTTGTCCATCTTGTTGACGAAGCAGATGCGGGGCACGCCGTACTTGTCGGCCTGACGCCACACGGTCTCGGACTGGGGCTCGACGCCCTCCTTGCCGTCGAAGACGGCGACGGCGCCGTCGAGGACGCGGAGCGAGCGCTCCACCTCGACGGTGAAGTCCACGTGGCCCGGGGTGTCGATGATGTTGATCTGGTTCTTGTTCCAGAAGCAGGTCACGGCGGCAGACGTGATCGTGATGCCGCGCTCCTTCTCCTGCTCCATCCAGTCGGTCGTCGACGCGCCGTCGTGGGTCTCGCCCAGCTTGTGGTTGACGCCCGTGTAGAACAGGATGCGCTCGGTCGTCGTGGTCTTTCCGGCATCGATGTGCGCCATGATGCCGATGTTGCGGACCTTGCTCAGGTCGGTGAGCACGTCTTGTGCCACAGGAGTGTCCTTATCTGTCGAGCAGTGGTACTGCGAAGAGTGGATGCCGGTCCCCGGCGTGTGACCGGGGACCGGCGAAGCCGCTTACCAGCGGTAGTGCGCGAAGGCGCGGTTCGACTCGGCCATCTTGTGGGTGTCCTCGCGGCGCTTGACCGCGGCACCGAGGCCGTTCGAGGCGTCGAGGATCTCGTTCTGCAGACGCTCGGTCATCGTCTTCTCACGACGACCCTTCGCGTAGCTCACGAGCCAGCGCAGCGCGAGGGTGTTCGCGCGGTGCGGCTTGACCTCGACCGGAACCTGGTAGGTCGAGCCACCGACGCGGCGGCTGCGGACCTCGAGGGTGGGGCGCACGTTGTCGAGCGCCTTCTTGAGCGTTGCGACCGCGTCCTCGCCGTTCTTGGCGTGGACGCCCTCGAGCGCGCCGTACACGATCGACTCGGCGAGCGACTTCTTGCCGTCGACGAGGATCTTGTTCACGAGCGAGGTGACGATCGGAGCGCCGTAGACCGGGTCGTTGACGACGGGGCGCTTGGGGGCGGGACCCTTACGAGGCATCTAACTCAACCCTTCTTCGCGCCGTAGCGGGAACGAGCCTGCTTACGGTTCTTGACTGCCTGGGTGTCGAGCGCACCACGGACGATCTTGTAGCGGACACCGGGGAGGTCCTTCACACGACCGCCGCGGACGAGCACCAGCGAGTGCTCCTGCAGGTTGTGGCCCTCACCGGGGATGTAGGCCGTGACCTCGGTGCCGTTGCGCAGCTTCACACGGGCGACCTTGCGCATCGCCGAGTTCGGCTTCTTCGGGGTGGTGGTGTACACACGGGTGCACACGCCGGCCTGCTGCGGGTTCGACTTCAGGGCGGGCGCCTTGGTCTTGTTGACCTTCGGCGAACGGCCCTTGCGAACCAACTGCTGAATGGTTGGCACGTTCTCTCCTAATAGTGCTGCACGGTGACAGCATGATGGGTTTCACATCATGACCCACCGGCGTGACGGAACCGCCGCGCTTTTGGTGTGATGGGTATGCCGTGGGGGCGGACCGGCGAGTGCCGGCGCCCTGACATGCGCGCACAGCAGTGCGCACACTCGACCAAGTGTAATCCGGCGTAACGCCACCGGTCAAATGATCGCGGACGCCACGCCGGTCACCGCAGATCGCGCATCCGGGCGACCACTCCCCTGTCGGCGCCCTCGCGCCGTTCGCCTGCCACGGCGATGATCAGCAGCACGGCGCCGATCGTGGCGAGGGTGATCCACCACGGCATGGATTCTATGCCGCGGCCGAGCTGCACCGAGAACACGAACACGTTCTCGATCGGCAGCACGATCAGCCCGATGATGAACGGTGCCGACAGCCGCCGCGACGCTCCGGCCAGGATCGCGACGAGCGCGAGCACCATCACGAGGATCGCCCGCCACGTGAGCGGATCGGTGAACGTCGACACGACGGATGCCGACATCATGACGATCAGGCCCGGCGCGAGCAGCGGCCAGGAACCCCGCCAGCCGCGTGGCCAGTCCACCACCCTGGCGTGCTCGGTCATCCCGTCGCCCCTCAGCCCCAGCGCGCCCGCGGCGAGCAGGAACGCGCCCAGTGGCAGCGAGAACCACTCCACCCGCAGGTCGCGCGGGCTCCATGCCACCACCGCAGTGACGAAGGCGATGCCGAACAGGAACCACACCGGCGGCAGCATCGCCCCGCGGGCCGTTGCCGCGCAGAGCATCAGGATCAGCACGGCCAGCATCAGCGACCACATCGTCCAGATCACCGCCCAGTCCCGCTCGATGGCGGGCCACACGCCGATCGTGAACGCCAGCACGGCCGGCGCGTACAGCCACCGCGATGCCGTGAACTGCCCGAGCGAGCCGTGCGCCTCCCGCGGAGAAGTGCGCTTCGCGCGGCCGCCCGCGCTTGCCCCGTCCGCAGCAGGTGTGCTCTCCCGCAGATGCGCGACAGCGGATGCCTGGCCCCGCAGCATCCGCACCACGACGACGAGCGCGAGCGATGCGAGCGCACTGAGGCCTGCGCCGACCAGGAGCACCCCGATCGGCGAGGGCGCCAGCGGAGCGGCATCCGTTCCGCTCTCCCACCGGGCGGCCTGGATGGTGCCCGCGATCGCGGCGACCGCGGCGGCGCCGAGCGCGGGCGCGCGCAATACGCGAAGGCGATGCAGTCGCGATGCGGATGCTCGTGCGATCAGTGCGATCAGTCCGAGCAGCGCCCAGCCCGCAGCAAGCAGCCCGAATGCACGCCATGGCACGGCATCCGTGCCCGGCGCCGCTGCGAGCAGCACGTCGAGCGGCACGGTCGCCACGCCCAGCCCCACGGCGAACAGCCCGACGGCCGGGCGACCGCGCATCGTCAGGACGATGCCCACCACTGCAGCGCCGAGCGCGGGCGGCAGCAGGTACGCCTCCGGCAGTTCCACCCCGGCCAGAGCCCAAGCCGACCACAGCGCACCGGTGAACGACGCCGCGGCGACCCACCATCCGTACCGACGTCCTGCGACCCCGGATGCGAGCGCGGCGCCCACCCCCAGGACGATCAGCACCAGGCAGGCGGTGCCCAGTCCCGCCGCCTCACGCGCGAGGGCGAGCACGACGGCGATCGCTCCGGTCAGCAGGGCCGAGGCCTCGATCGCCACGCGGGCGGCCTCGGCCGTGCGCTCGTCACGTCCGCGGGCGACGAGCAGGTCGCTGACGAGCACGCCGGATGCCAGCGCGAAGGCCACCAGCACGGCGATGATCGGCAGTGCGACCGGCGACCCGCTCTGTGCAAGCAGCTGTGCGCACAGGCACACCACGACCACCGCCAGTGTCGGGACGAGCAGCCCGGCCGCCGCGATCCGCACGGGTGCGGTGAGCCCCGGCCGCCGGGTCGTCAGCAGCACGAGGGCGAGGACGAACATGAGGCCGGTGGACAGTGCGGTCCACCCGCTGCGCTCGACGAGCACCTGCACGATCCCGATCGCGAACGGGACCGTGGCCACGACGAGCACCGCGTACCAGTTGCGGGCGCCGATCCTGCTCAGGAAGGTGGCCACGATGGCACCGAGCAGACCGGCGGATGCCGTCAGGGAGAACTGCGCGATGCCCATCACGCCCCCGAGCGACAGTGCCGTCGCGACGAGCGCGAGCGCGTAGGCGTAGCCTGCTCCGACATGGAGGAACCGGACCTCGGCCGGAAGCGTGCGCGCCGCCACGGCGAGGACGACGAGTGTCGCGGCGCCGGCGTACGGCACCAGGGCGCGGTCCTGCCAGGACAGCAGGACGGCGACGAGCAGCGCGACGTGCACAGCGACCGTCAGCATCCAGCGCACCACCTCGGCACCCCGGCCACGGGTCCGCACCAGGAGCAAGCCGACCGCGGCGGCCGCCGCCAGGACGACGCCGATGCTCGCCGGAAGCACGATCAGCCCAGAACAGCCGAGGGCGAGGACCGCGCCCGTGCCGTAGAGCACTGCCACGGCGTGAGCGGGCACGGTCAGCCGGGCGATGTCGGGCCGGGATGCGGCCAGCAGCGCGAACACGACCAGGCAGACGGCCACGACGCCGAGCGCCACGACCGCCGCCGTCGTCGTCTCGGAGAGCGGGTACCTCTGAGCGATGTCGGCCGTGCTGCGCAGCAGCGACGAGCCGATGATCAGGCCTCCGATCACCGACGGCGCGCTCGTCAGGGCGACCGTCACGGCGGCTCCCGCCGCGAGGAGGGGGCGCGGCGTGCGCGCGGGCAGCGGGACGACGGCGGTGCCGATGAGGACGACGGCCGCCCCTGCGACGATCACCGTGATCGTCCAGTCCAATGCGCCGTCCGGCCTCAGGCCCACCGCGGCGAACGCCCCGGCGACAGCGCCCAGAACACCGGAGAGGAATGCCCAGAGCCTGGGGATCACGTATCTGGCGGCGAGCACGGCCTGCACGGCGAGCACGGCGAGCACCAGTGCGATGAGGAACTCCCCGCGTCCGGCGAGGACGATGCGCCCGACGGCGAGCACCGTCGCGATGAGCTGCGCCGCCGTGAGCACCGCCGCCTCGGCGGCGAGCGGACGCCGCGGGCGGGGCGGGGCCGTCGGCGCCGCCCCCGAGTTCAGCGCGACCGGCGGCAGGGGCGGGACGGGCGCGGCGGCGGGGGTCTCCTTGAGCGGGAACAGCAGGGCGAAGCGGGGCAGCAGCGCGCAGAGCCCTGTTCCGGCGAACGCGGACCCTGCCAGCAGCAGCGCGCCGAGGAGTGCGTCCTGCGCGGCGAAGCCGAGCATCGCCGGCACCGCGGCCAGCGCCGGCAGCGCCGCCCACAGCCAGATCCTGATACGCGCGCGCAGCGCCGCAGCGAGCAGCAGCCCGCCGGCGACGCCGGTCGCGATCGCCGCCGCGGTCCAGGAAGTCGTGTCATCGACCCAGGTGCCTGCGACCGCCTGCACGTCGAGCCCGACGAACACCAGGCCGAGACCGCCTACGGCCTCGGCGGAGGACTGCAACCGGCGTCGGGCGAGCAGCCACGCGCCGCCGAGGAACACCAGGGTGACGAGCCCGATGATGACGCTGCGCACGGCGCGGTCAGCCAGGTCGGGATTGAAGAACGTGAAGACGATCGCCGCGACGGCGAACAGTCCGGCTCCGGCGGTGGCGAGCACCGACTGCAGACTCGCCCCGGGGCTCGCGGCGCGGTTCGCAGACGGAAGCGGAGCCGGGGGCGCGGCGGGCTGCATGCCCGGTTGAGCGCCGGCCTGCGACGGGGCCTGCGCATCCGGCAGCGGTGCTGCGGGAGCCGGCGGTGCGCCGGCGGGTGCGGCAGGCGGCGCGGCGGCGACGGGCGCTGCGACCGCGGACAGTGCCGCAACCGGCATCCGCGCCGACTCCCCCGCCACGGCATCCGTCGGATGCGCCGACCCCGCGGCCGACGCATCCGGCACCGGAACCTGCGCCGGCAGGTGCGCCGGCGTGCGGGTCGCCAAGGCGCCGCGCTGCAGGTTCGCGCGGTAACGCAGCACGCGGGCCGCCTCCACGGACGCAGCCCAGAGGTCGGCGCCGGCCCGCCCTGTGAGATCGACACCGCACTGCGGGCAGCGACCGTCGACCAACTGCGCGGCGACGCAGATCGGACACGTCCTGGCGTCGAGCAGATGCGCGGCCGCCTGCTCGCTCCAGTCGATGCCGCGCTCATTCATGGTGGTCATCGCTTCTCCCCGTCGCCGACCTGACAGGACGCTGGCGGCCTCGCCGCCGCCCCTGAGGATCCATGTGGACAACTCGTCATCGCTCCCCCTCCGGCACCCAGCGCAGGATGTCGCCGGGCTGGCACTCCAGCACCCGGCAGATCGCGTCGAGCGTGGTGAACCGCACCGCTTTCGCCCGCCCGTTCTTCAGCACCGCGACGTTGGCGGGCGTGATGCCGATGGCGTCGGCGAAGTCCTGGACGCTCATCTTGCGGCGGGCCAGCATGACATCGATGTCGATCACGATGGGCATCAGACCACCTCGGACAGGTCCTGCTCGAGCTGCAGCGCCTTGCGCAGCAGTCCGCGCATGACGCGCACCAGGAGAGTCAGCGCGATGCTGACGGTGATCCCGAGCAGCGCGAGGATCGTGATGCCGGGGTTCGCCGCGCGGGCCGCGAACACGACGCCGTAGCTCACCGCGATCAGCAGAGCGGAGACCAGCATCGTGATGGCGATGACGTCGACGTAGCGGAAGGCGTCCGAGCTGAAGATCCTGTCGGCCCTCACCAGGGTGAGCAAGCGGTACACGCACAGCAGAACGATCTCGATCAGCACGAGGAACAGCACGGCGCCGATGATCCCGGGAACCTCGAGGAAGGCCACGTCGGGATTCCTCTCGGCCGTGCTCGCGGCGATCCGCGGGATCATGAAGACCTGCGCGACCAGCAGCAGCGCGAGCATGACGACGATCAATGCCTTCAGGGCGAAGGTGGCACGGGGCTGCATGATGTTCCTATCGATAGACAGTGCATATCTATCGAAAAACGATAGCCGCTGCGATGGTGACAGCACAATCGCACCGCGCGATTCCCAGAGCGTGAGGGTCAGAACGTGTCGGGGTCGAACGGCGAGTCCAGTGCCTCGCTCAGCTCGGCGAGCATCGCCTCGATCTGCGGCTCGACATACTGCGAGATCGCGCCCTGCACGGCAAGACGGTGCCGCAGCAGGATGCCGCAGATCTCGCGCCCGACCATGTTCGCGTACTCGTCGGCCAGTGCCACCTCCTGGCGCAGCGCCGCCTTGGCATCCTCACTCAGCGGTGGGAGCGGGGGCAGATCGGCGGCGGCATCGTCCGCCATCCCGGCGACGGTGAAAAGGAACGGCGCCCCTGGCACCGGGTCGGGATCCAGCGGCATCCCGTCGTACTCCGGGTCGAGATCCTCCCCCGGTCGATAGCTGCGCGACCTGTTGCGGGCGGCCTGCTGATCGAGCTCGCGCTGCAGCATCGGAAGGTTGCGTGCGGTGTACTCGGCCACCGAGCGATCCACGATCGTCTTGATGCGCGTGGACAGCCCGTGCTGCACCCCATGCGGCACGTTGCCGCCGATCCCGACGGCGGAGAGCACCGGCGAGCCGAGGCAGCGACGGCAGGGCGCGACGCGACCGCGGTGGGTGGCCGGCTCCCAGCGCGGCACCCAGCGCAGCCAGGCCTCCACGGCCTGGTCCACCTGCGTCTCCAGCGAGCGCTCCACGGGTCAAGCGTAAGCGGAGGATGCCGCGCAGGCGCGGAACCGCGCGGAATCCGCCCCGCTCACTCGTCTCCGGCCCGGTCCTCCCACGGCCACTGCGGCTTCTGCGCACGAGTGCGGCGCAGGGCGATCCCGATCCACGCGGCGACGAGCGCCGCGAGGCCGATCACGACGGTCGAGCCACCCAGCATCAGCTGCATGGCCGCCGCCGTCGCCGCCGTCACGCCAGCTCCCCCGATCAGCGCCGCCAGCCACACCCCGGCGAGATGTGCGAGGGCGGTCGCCAGGGCGACCAGGACGGATGCGGGATACGCGGGCCGCTGCGGGCGCACCGCGGGGATCAGCGTCGTGACGAACACGACGATCGCGATGATCATGCCCACGACTGCCGGGTACTGGCCGAGGGCGGGTACGTCGAGGATGTCGGAGTCGGTGAAGTAGCTCAGCATCCCGAGGCCGAGGATCGCGAACCCGAGGAAGAGGACGGTCGTGAGTACCACCGCCAGGACGGCCGAGACCCCCGCGGCCTGCGGGTCGCGGGGGTCTGACGGCGTCGTGGACGTGATTACCTCGACAGGCTGGGGCCGGCCTCGAGGGTGCGCTCGTACTCGCGCTGCGCCTCGATGTTCAGCTGGGTCTTGCGGGCGCCCGCTCGCGCCACCCAGGCTCCGAACCAGATGGTGAGCTCGCGGCCGATGATGAAGGCAGCGATCGCGAGCGGGGCGAACAGCTGCTCCTGCACGAGGTCGACGCCCTGCTGGGCGGAGAGCGTCCAGAACGGCGCCTCGAACAGCCGGCCGAGCAGGTGTCCGGCCCAGGCCGCGACACCGACCAGCAGGCCCCAGATGACCCAGTGGCCCCAGCGCCCGCGGTTGATGATCGCTCCGAGCAGCCAGAACGCGATGAAGAACACGACGACCGGGGTCCAGAACGCCCAGGTGGTCAGCGGCGCGAGCGCCTTGTCGCCGACGTTCTCGCCGGTGACATCGCCACCTACGGCGCCGATCGCGAGCGTGACACCGAGCAGCAGGATCGCGAAGCACAGCGCGGCGAGCAGGCCGATCGCGCCTGCCGTGCCGCGGTTGCCCAGAGGACGCGGAGGCTCGGGGGCCTGCACGAAGATCGGCTGCGGCTGGGGCGGCGGCGCGTCGACGATCGGCTCGGCCGGGACGACCTGCGTCTCGGCGGCAGCGGCTGCGGCAGCGGTCGCCGAGGCGCCGTAGGCCGCCGTGGCGACGTCGTCGGTCGCGGAGTACTCGATCTTCGTCGGAGGCTCGTGGTCGTCGGCCACGTCGTCGACCGATGTCGTGAAGGTGCCGGGGAACGACTTCTCCGCCTCGGCGAAGGCCGCGGCGTCGGGGTCGACCGGTGCGGCGTCCGCAGCAGTCTCGTCGGCGGTCGCGGCGGACTCGTCCGCGGCATCCGGCACATCGCCGGTCTTCGACTCAGGTGCGCCGGCAGCGGCGGCCTCGGCGTCGGCGAGTCCGGCCTTGGCGCTGTCCACGACGTCGTCGACGTCGCCGGGCTTCTCGGGCTGGGGAACCTCGGGGTCGCTCATGGTGCCGCCTCTCATCGGTGGGTTCTGTGCGAGATTAGCGCGCGCCGGACTGCGACGAGAGGAGGCGTGCCGACGTGTCAGGGCATCGAGTTGCGCAGGCTCTCGCCGATGAGCTGCAGGAGTGCGGGACCGGCCGGCTGCGCGAACCACAGCAGCACGGCGACCACGCACGCGCAGAGGAATCCGGCGACCCAGGCGATCGCCCTGTTCCGCCCTCCCACCCGAGCGCTCATGCCGCCACCGTACGCCGCGCCTGCGGCATCCGCGCGTCAGACACACCCCGTGTGTGCGCGGACAGCGGAGGAGCGCGAGCTCAGGATGCCGGCGGCACCGTGCGGCCTCGCAGGCGCCAGAGCAGCCAGAGACCCGATGCGGGGACGAGGAGGAACACCAGGATGAAGGTTGCGTGCCAGCTGTCGAGAGGCGTCGGCACCAGCGGGTTCATCGGGCCACCCTGCTGCTCCTGCCCGGACCCGAGAGCAGCGAAGACCATGGCGAGGAGCCCGAGGACCGCGATCAGCGCCAGCGGTCCCAAGATCGCCACGACCTTCTCCCACCTGCGCCACAGGCCACTCAGGATCACCAGCGCGACCCCTCCGAACCACCCGACGACCGGGATGACGAACCCGCCGCACAGCAGCGCCAGCGCCGCGATGATCGCGAATCCCTTCGTCGATGTCACCGCGGGTTTCGCCGGGGCGATCGGCGCGGCAGTCGCGCTCGGGCGCTCCGCACTACCGGCATCCATCGCCTCCCGTGCGATCTCGGCGGGGTCGCCGAGCTGCGCGATGCGGGCGGCCGCGGCATCCGGCGCGAGCCCGTCGAACTCCTCCACGATCCCGGCGCGGATCTCGGCGGCGATGCCGTGCGGAACGTCGCGCAGCGCGGCGTCGAGCCTGGCGAGGTAGTCGGCGGTGTCGGTCGTCATGGTCGGTCCTCCCCGACGAGGCCCGTCACGGTGCGGGCGAAGGGCATCCAATGCGTGCGGAACTGTGCGAGCTGCGCGACCCCGGCATCCGTCAACCGGTAGTACTTGCGCACCGGGCCGGACTCGCCTGGCATCTCGAACGTCGACACCCAGCCGTTGTCGCGCAGGCGCGCGAGCAACGGATACAGGGTGCCGATGCTCGCGATGAGCCCGGACTCGGTGAGCGCCTCGGACAGCTGCCAGCCGTACATCGGCTCGCGCGAGAGCAGGCCGAGCACGCAGTACTCGACGACGCCCTTGCGCATCTGCGCTCCGATGTCGGCTGTCATGCGTCACAAGCTAGCATGTGACGCAAGACAGCGGAATCAGCCCTTCGTGGCGCCGGCGGTCAGACCGCCGACGATGTACTTCTGCAGGAAGAGGAAGAGAACCATGACGGGGACCGCGGCCATCACGGCACCGGCCGAGAACGCCGACCAGTCCGCGTAACGCGGATTCGACACCAGCTTGGTCAGGCCCACGACCAGGGTCTGCTTGTCGGGGTCGATCAGCATGACGCTGGCGATCACGTACTCGTTCACCGTGCCGATGAACGACAGCAGTGCGACGACGGCCAGGATCGGTGCGACCAGCGGCAGGATCATCGTGAAGAAGATCCGGGCATGGCCTGCGCCGTCGATGCGGGCGGCTTCGTCGAGCTCCATCGGCAGGGTGTTGAAGAAGCCGTACATCAGGTACGTGTTCACCCCGAGTGCGCCACCGAGGTACACGAGGATCAGGCCGGTGTGCGTGTTAAGCCCGATCGCCGGGAACCAGTCGCCGAGCGTGGACATCAGCAGGAAGATCGCCACCACGGCGAGCAGCTGCGGGAACATCTGCACCACCACGATGGTCACGAGACCCACGCGGCGGCCGCTGAACCGCATCCGCGAGAACGCGTACGCGGCCAGCGCGCCGAGGAAGACGGTCACGAACCCGGTGACCGTGGCGATCACCAGCGTGTTCCAGAACCACATCGGGTACGGATTCTTCGGGTCGGTGAGGATGCGCACGTAGCTCTCGAAGCCGATCGCCGAGAACAGCTGGTTCGAACCGGTCAGCGTGCCCTTCGGGTTCAGCGATGCCGAGAGCACGTAGAGCAGCGGGAAGATCGCGAACGCGCTCACGACGATGGCGACGACGTGCCGCCAGCCGGTGTCGGCGAACCACTTGCCGAAGGAGCGGCGGGACGAGACTGCGGTGCTCATGTCAGTTCAGCTCCTCGAGGGCCTTGGTCTTGCGGAAGCTCACGATCGAGATCACCGCGACGACGATGAAGATCAGGATGGTGAACGCCGACGCCAGACCGTAGTCGCGGGTCTGCCCGGTGAAGGCCACCTTGTAGACCATCGAGATCAGGATGTCGGTGTGCCCGACCGGGATCGACACGTCCGTGAAGCGCGGACCGCCGCCCGTGAGCATGTAGATCAGGTTGAAGTTGTTGAAGTTGAACGCGAACGACGAGATCAGCAGGGGCGCCACAGTGACCAGCAGCAGCGGCAGCTTGATGCGCCGGAAGATCTGCCACGGATTCGCGCCGTCCATCGCGGCGGCCTCGTTCACGTCATCCGGGATGCCCTGCAGGGCACCCATGCAGACCAGGAACATGTAGGGGAAGCCGAGCCACAGGTTCACGATCAGCACCGACACCTTCGCGAGCGTCGGGTCGGTGAGCCACGGGATGGACGCCCCGCCGAAGATCACCTGGTTGATGAAGCCGAAGCTCTCGTTCATCATGCCCGCCCACACCAGCGCCGACAGGAAGGCCGGGAAGGCGTAGGGCAGGATCAGCAGGATGCGGTAGCCGTTGCGGAAGCGCATCCGGGTGTTGTTGAACACCAGTGCCAGCAGCAGGCCGAGGAAGAACGTGGATGCGACGGAGATGAGGGCGAACACGAACGTCCAGATCGTCACCGAGATCAGCGGCCCGCGGATCGAGGCATCCGTGATCGCCCGGACGAAGTTGTCGAAGCCGACGGTGATCTGCCAGCCGGGCATCAACTGGTCGCCGTCCTCGGCCGTGAACGCGCCGACGCCGGTGTCGCTGTAGACCGCACCGGTGCGCGTGTCGGTCATGGTGTCGGCGTCTGCGTCGTAGACCAGCGTGGAGACGTAGAGGTAGCCGTTCTGGCCGTCCGGCGTGCGGATCGCGCCGTCGTTGGGATCCTCGCTGAACGGCACCGAGAGCTTCTCGATCTCGCTCGAGCGGGAGATGACCTGGGCGAAGGAGAGTGTGGTCCAGCCGTCGACCGCGACGGCCTTGCCGCCCTCGACGGTCGCGTCAGGAGCATCCTGCAGCGGCTGCTCGTTCGTGCCGACGCTCGCCTCGCCGTCCTCGGGATCGGTGACCAGCAGGCCGAGCGTACCGAGTCGCTCGACGACGGTGACCGGGTAGGTGGGCGAGTCCTCGACGCGCTCCTGGGCGGAGGCCATCAGCGACGAGATCGCCTGGTCCTTGCTGCCGTTGTGCCCGGTGCCGTAGTTGGTGAAGCCGATGTACCCGGTGTACAGCAGCGTGAACACCTGGAACAGGACGAGGAAGATCACCCCGGGCGTGAGGTACTTCGCCGCGATGCGCTTGTGGCTGAAGTAGATCCAGTTGACCAGCGCCGCGACGACGACCACGACGCCGAGCACCAGCCATTCCCGGTGCGAGACCAGGACGAACGCCGCATAGAGCGCGATCGCGTCGACGATCGCCAGCAGCAGGATCTTCAGCAGCATCCACCGGATGCTGCCGGATGCCGCTTCGGCGATCCGCGCGGCCTGGCGCTGCTTCTTCGTGGGAGGCGCCTGCGGCGTCTCCTGCTCAGTCGTGGTCTGGCTCATCCCTCACCCCGTCGTGCACGGCTGCCGGGGCGGGGCGATGCCCTGCCCCGGCAGCGGTGGACTTGATTACTTGATCGCGGCCGTCACGTCGTCGACGAGCTTCTGCCACGTCGCCTGCGGGTCCGCGCCGTTGATGATGGCGGCCTCGGCGATGCCCCAGAACTCCCATACGGAGCCCATCGCGGGGATCGCAGGCATGGGCACGGCGTCCGCGCCGACCTTCTGGAAGCCCGCGATGATCGGGTCGGCTGCCGCGGTGTCGGCGGCTGCGGTGAGGGCGGGCAGGATGTTGCCGGCCTTGAACAGCTCGAGCTGGACGTCCTCGGTGCCGATGTAGTTGACCAGGAAGTCGTTGGCGGCGACCTTGTTCTTCGACTCGGAGCTGACGAAGAAACCCTTCACGCCGGCGAACGGCGAGGCGACCTCGGAGGTCGGGCTGGGGATCTGGTCGATGGCCAGGTTGATGCCGGCATCCTTCGCAGCGCCGACGTTCCACGGGCCGGTCAGCCAGAAGGCGGCCTTGCCGTCGATGAACTGCTGCTTGGCGATCTCACCGTCGATGTCGGTGTTCAGCGTGCCCGCCTTGCCCTGTGCGGACAGCCAGTTCGCGAACTCGAAGCCGCCGTCACTGCCGAGCTGCAGGTCGGTCGGGTCGTAGGAGCCCTTGTCGTCGGTGCCGAACACCGGAGCGCCGAACGCGGTCTGGAACGGGTACAGGTGGTACGGGTTGCCGTCCTTGCCCTGCTCGACGACGAACGGCTGCTCGAGACCGGCGGCCTTGCCCTTGGCGATCATGTCGTCGAAGCTCGTCGCCGGCTCCGCCACGATGTCGGTGTTGCGCAGCACGGCGATGTTCTCGACCGCGTACGGGAGCATGTAGGTGGTTCCGTCGTAGGTCGACGCCTGCAGCGCGACGGGCAGGTAGTCGTCGGCCGAGTCTCCGAGCTCGATCGGGGCGACGACGCCGTTCGTGGACAGCTCGCCGAGCCAGTCGTGGGCACCCATGGTGATGTCCGGGCCCTTGCCGGTCGGCACCTGCTGGATGTAGTCGTCCTTGATGGTGTCGACATCCTTGCCGACGATGTCGACCTCGACGCCGGTCTTCTTCTCGTAGGCCTTGGCGGCGCCGCTGAGGGCGTCGACGCGCTCGGCGTCGACCCAGACGGTGAGCTTGCCGCTCTTCGCGCCCGCGTCCGAGCTCTTGTCGTCCGTGGATCCGCTGCTGCAGCCGGCGAGCGCCAGCGAGGTCAGAACGGTGATCGCGCCGAAGGCCGCGATGCTCCTCTTGTTCACCTTCATTGGTGGTGTGCCTCTCTCGATGCGTGGGGCCTGCAAAACTGCAAGCGCTTACAGTATGCATGGAAGAAGCCGTTGCGCGCAACGCCCGGAGACGGCGATACAGAGCTGTGACCTTGCAAGAAGCGGGTCACCTTTCGTGGAAGCGCTTCCAGATCGGATGCCGCAGAGCCGCACTCGTTACACTTGGCGGCATGGCTGACTCTTCATTCGACATCGTCTCCAAGGTGGATCACCAGGAGGCCGAAAACGCTGTGAACCAGGCCCGCAAGGAGATCGAGCAGCGCTACGACTTCAAGGGCACCGACGCCTCCGTCGCGTGGAGCGGCGAGCAGATCCTCATCAAGGCGAACTCCGAGGAGCGCGCGAAGGCCGTCCTCGACGTCCTGCAGTCCAAGCTCATCAAGCGCGGCATCTCGCTGAAGAGCCTCGACTCCGGCGATCCGTTCGCCAGCGGCAAGGAGTACCGCATCGTCTCGTCCCTCAAGGACGGCATCTCGAGCGAGAACGCCAAGAAGATCGGCAAGATCATCCGCGACGAGGGGCCTAAGGGCGTCAAGAGCCAGATCCAGGGCGACGAGCTGCGCGTGCAGTCCAAGAGCCGCGACGATCTGCAGGCCGTCATCGCGCTGCTCAAGGGCAGCGACCTCGACATCGACCTGCAGTTCATCAACTACCGCTGATCTGTGGGCCCGGCGCCGCTCCCGATTCGGGGTGCCGCCGGGCGCGGACTGCGCGTACCGTCGGAGGATGGGCGCGCTCATCTACGACGATTCCGAACACCCGATCTTCATCGAGGACCGGACACTCGCTCATCTGAAGGTCGTCATCTCGACCAAGCTGCGCCGGCAGGAGAGCTTCACGCTGAGCTGGCGGCATACGGACGGTCAGCCCGTGGGCAGGACGACGATCTGGCTGCATCCCTCGATACCGCTGCGCTTCGTGTTCGACGACCCGCAGCCGCCGGAACTCAACGCCGCCTGGGTCGAGCGGCTGATGCACTCCGCCAACACGACGGGCGGGATCCAGCTCGTCGACGAAGTCGAGGAGCAGCCCGAGACGGAGTGACCCGTCCGGCCCTGCGCGTGCTCAGACCGCGGCTGCCTCATGCACCCGCTCGACGGTGACCGTGTTCGCCGGCTCGGGAGTGACGTAGAGCCCCGTCGGGGAGTTCGCCGTGTACGCGAGGGCCTCGATCCACGCCCGGTTGATGGCCGGCTGCCTGCTGCCGAAGTACTTGAAGACGAGGTCGCTGCCCGCGTGCACCCACACCGTGGTGCGCCCGCCGCCGATGCTGGGGTCCTCGCGCCACGAGAACGGGAACGGCTCTCCGCGCCGCAGCTTCGCAGTCATCACGATCTGCACATGGGTGAGCGCGCGATCCTCCACCTCGATCTTCGTCCCACCTTCATAGATGAACTTGCCCATGGCCGGCGTCCTCTGGTCTTCTCCACGGAAACCCGTGCCAAGAGGCGCAACCGAGATGATCGCTGTGTGGGGATTGTGTCTTCACTCTCGCGCATGTCCGCGATGGGCGCCAGGCATGGTGCGCGGCTCAGGCCCCGGTCGCCGCGTTCCAGCCGGTGACCCACTGCGCCAGGCGCGCATAGGCCTCCTCCCGCGCCTCATGGCGCGACAGGAAGACGTCGTGGAGGGCGCCGTCGATGCGGGCCACGGTCACGGACGGTCCGAGTTTCAGCGCAGCGCGCGCGATGTCGTCGACCCAGAGCACGGTGTCGGCGCTGGTGAGAGCATCCGACCATGCGGTCGGCATGGCCGTGCGCGCGGACAGCAGGACGAGCACCGGGGCATCGATCCGCACGCCGGCGGCGATCTGCCGGTGCCCGGTGAGGATCGCGTTGAGCCAGCCGGCGTACACCGTCATCGTCTGCTCCGGCCGCCAGTCCAGGTTCACGTCCATCGGGTCGTCGGGATCGGCGACCGCGTTCTGCGCCCGCGTGTAGAACCCGAGGTCGACCTGGGGCGCCTTCTCCAGGGGCCAGTACTTCGCCTGCATGCCCACCAGTGGCGCGATCGTCTCACGCTGGAAGCGGGGCAGCTGGAACTCCAGCCAGGGGCTGTTCAGAACCATCCCGGCCACCTCGCCAGGATGCCGGTCGGCCCACAGGCTGAGGATCAGTCCCCCGGTCGAGTGACCGAAGAGCATGAGGCGGCGGTTCCCGGCATCCTGCCCCTCCCTGATCACTGCGAGCGCGGCGGCGATGTCCTCGTCGTACGTGGCGAGGTCGTCGATGTAGCCCGGTGTCTGGCCCGGCCGCAGACTGCGGCCGTACTTGCGCAGGTCCAGCGCGAAGAAGCGCGCGCCGCGCGCGGTCCAGAACCGGGCGAGCCGCTTCTGGAAGAAGTAGTCCGACCAGCCGTGCACGTACAGCACGTCGACGTCCCCCAGTGGGAGCGTCGGCGCAGGATCCGGGCGGATGCCGCGCAGCCGCTGCCAGAACGTCGGCGCGGGCACCGGCTCTGGCGCATCCGGCAGTGCGCGCACCAGCGTCGCGACGACCTCGCCCTCGTCGTCATGACCGAGCGGCAGCGTCTGCTGGACGAACTCGTCGCCCAGAACGTCCGGTGTCCACTCCCCCATGGGGCCAGGGTATCGGCCCTTCGTCTCTCTCGGCGGATCCTGAGCGGGGAGCGACGCGACGAGACGAGGCGAAGGGGCGCTCAGGAACCGGAGCGTCAGTCGCGCGAGACGCGCACCATCTCGTCACGCGGCACGACCTTGATGCGGGCGCGGCCCTCCGGCTCGCCGAGACCGATCTCATGCGCGTCGAGACGGTGCCAGCCGTCCAGGTCGGTCCACAGCACGCCGCGCTCCTGCAGCAGCGCCGGGATCGCCTCCTCGTCGGGGACCTCGGGCTGCCACCAGGACCCCTGGTCGTTGATCAGGTGCCGCACGGTCTCCATGGCGTCGGACTTGGTGTGCCCGATCAGACCCACCGGACCCCGCTTGATCCAGCCCGTGGCGTAGATGCCGGGGACGCGCTGGTTGGACTTGTTCTCCAGCACCTGCCCCTCCCGGTTCGGGATGACGCCGTGCTTCTTGTCGAAAGGCACGTCAGGCAGCGGCGATCCGAAGTAGCCGATCGCGCGGTACAGCGCCTGCATCGGCACTTCGCGCATCTCGCCGGTGCCCACGGCACCGCCGGCGCCATCCGACTTGGTGCGCTCGTAGACCAGCGCCGCGACGCGACCCTGCTCGTCTTTGCGCACCTCGACCGGCTTGGCCCAGAAGTGCAGGTGCAGCCGTCGCGACGCCGTGCCGCCTGCGTTGTTCACCGAGTCGCGCTTGCGCCAGGACTGCAGGATGCGGTCGATCACCATGACCTGCTTGTTGCTGGCGACGGCGTCCTTCGAGGCCTCGTCGTAGTCGAAGTCCTCGTCGTAGACGACCATGTCGACGTCG
Source organism: Microbacterium sp. MAH-37 (assembly GCF_009758255.1). Lineage (GTDB taxonomy): Bacteria > Actinomycetota > Actinomycetes > Actinomycetales > Microbacteriaceae > Microbacterium. Next base: position 134,204 of record NZ_WSEN01000002.1, on the reverse strand, counting down.
CGCAGCTCGCCGAGCTCGCGCAGCTCGAGCGGCGTGAACTTCACCTGCGCCGGCCCCCGGCGGCCGAACACGTGCACGTCGGTGACGGCGCTGCCCTTCATGCCCTCGTAGACGTTGCGCGGCACTTCGGTGACCAGCAGATCCTCGGCGTGCTTCGCGAGCATCCGCGACACGTCGAGGGCGACGTTGCCGTTGCCGATCACGCCGACGGATGCGGCATCCAGGGGCCACTCGCGCGGCACGTCGGGGTGCCCGTCGAACCAGCTGACGTAGTCGGCGGCGCCGTACGAGCCGAGCGCATCGATGCCGGGGATGTCGAGCGAGGTGTCGCGCACAGCGCCGGTCGCGAAGATCACCGCGTTGTAGTGCCGCTTCAGATCCTCCAGGGTGATGTCCTCACCGAAGCGCACGTTGCCGAACAGGCGGATGTCACCGCGGTCGAGCACGTCGCGCAGGGCGTTGATGATGCCCTTGATGCGCGGGTGGTCGGGGGCGACGCCGTAGCGCACCAGGCCGTACGGAGCGGGCAGCTGCTCGAACAGGTCGATGGACACGTCGAACTTGCGCTCCGCCTTCAGCAGGAGGTCGGCGGCGTAGATGCCTGCCGGGCCTGCGCCGACGATAGCCAGCCTGAGCTTGGTCATGAGGATCCTTCCGTGAGGTCGGTTCAGAGGCCTGCGAGCCGGATGCCGCTCAGCGCGAGCGTTCCGCGAGGCTCTCGGCGAATCGGGTGAGCGCGTCCCGCACCGGGCCCTTGGGCAGGACGCCGAGCTGGGCGACCGCCTCGTCCGTCCAGGACTGCGCGAGTGCGAGGGTGCGCTGGGTGGCCGCGTGGTCGCGGAGCTCGGCGAGCGGACCGTCGAGCAGCGACGGATCCTCTCCCTCGGCGATCCGGGCGACGCCGTCGTCGATGCGCCGCGCGAGATCGCCGGCGTCGTCGTGCTTCAGCAGCAGATAGGGCATCGTCGGAACGCCGGCTCGCAGGTCCGTGCCGGGCACCTTGCCCGTGTCGGCCGGGTTCGCGGAAAGGTCGATCACGTCGTCGAGCAGCTGGAATGCGACGCCGATCTTCTCTCCGAACACGCGCATCGGCTCCTCGTACTCGGCCGGGGCGTTCGAGAAGATCACGCCGCCCTGCGTGGCGGCGGCGATCAGCGAGCCGGTCTTGTCGGAGAGCACCTGGATGTAGAACTCGATCGGATCGTCGCCCGGCTGCGCGCCGACGGTCTCGTGCAGCTGGCCGAGCACGAGGCGCTCGAAGGTGTCGGACTGCAGCCGGATGGCGCGGTCGCCGTGATGCGACATGAGCTGGCTGGCGCGCGAGAACAGGATGTCGCCGGTGAGGATGGCGACGTTGTTGCCCCACACCTCGTGCGCGGCGGCCACGCCGCGGCGCTTGTCCGCGCCGTCCATGACGTCGTCGTGGTACAGCGAGCCGAGGTGCGTGAGCTCGAGCGCCTTGGCGATGTCGACCACCGCGGGGATGTTGCCGTCGCCGAGCTGGGCGGTCAGCAGCGTCAGGATCGGCCGGATACGCTTGCCGCCGGCCTCGTACAGGTAGCGGCTGGCCGCATCGGCGACCGAGTCGGCGGCCTTCAGATCCTCCGCGAGCCCGGACTCGACGAGCTCGAGGCCGGCCTCGACCTCGCGCGACAGACGGCGCGCTGAAGGCCCGAGGAACACGCGGTCGCTGAAGCCCAGCAGGCTCGCAAGGCGCGTGCCCGGGGCGTCGGGGCTCGAAGTCACGAAGACCAGCCTACCTGTGGTCAGACGACAGGCTTGCGAGCGCGGTGCAGTGCCACGATCCCGAACGACAGGTTGCGCCAGGCGACGTCGATCCACCCGGCTTCGCGCAGCCATGCCGCGAGAGTCTTCTGGTCGGGCCACTCCCTGATCGACTCGTTCAGGTAGTCGTAGGCCTCACCGTTCGTCCCGGCCACCCTGGCCACTCGCGGCAGCACCTGCGAGTTGTAGAACCCGAAGAACGCACGGAACACCGGCGACGGCGGGGTGGAGAACTCGTTGATCACCAGTCGCCCGCCGGGCTTGGTCACGCGGAACAGCTCCGCGATCGCCTTCTTCGGGTCCTGCACGTTGCGCAGGCTGTACGACATGGTCACCGCGTCGAACTCGGCGTCGCCGAACGGCAGGTCCGTGGCATCCGCCTGGACGAAGCTGAGGTTGGGCAGGTCGCCGTGCCGGCGCTCCCCCTCGGCCAGCATCCCCGGCGAGAAGTCGGCGGCGATGACGTCGGCGCCGCTCGCCGCGAGGGAGGCGGAGGAGGACGCGGTGCCCGCACCGAGGTCGAGGATGCGCTCGCCCTTGCGCGGCGCGACCGCCCTCGTGGTCGCGGCGCGCCAGAGCGCGTCGTTGCCGACGGTCATCACCGTGTTGGTGCGGTCGTAGCCGGCGGCGACCTGATCGAACATCCCGCTGACGCGGGCCGGGTCCTTGCCGAGGTCGGCGCGGTTGGGCTCTGCGGTCATCCTCCGATCCTACGGGGCAGCGCATGGGCGGTCGTAGACTCTGCCGAGTGAGTGCACAGCGTCCTGATCCCGGCCAGACGATGATCTTCCAGTGGCGCAAGTGGGACGGTTCGCCGCACTGGGGCGGCGAGGGCGTGTACCTGGGTGCGGACCAGTGGGGCGACTGGATCGGGCAGCCGGTCGGCTGGATGAGCTCCCGCCCTGGCAGGTCGTTCGTCGCCGAGAGCCCGAACGTGACGCTCGTGCCGCGGGACGCCGCCGACTACGCCCTCACCGTGCACCGCGGACATCCGCGCGCGATGCGCATCTACATCGATCTGGCCTGGGACGTGCGCTGGTCCGATGACGACCCGCTCGTCGCGACGGCGATCGACATGGACCTCGACGTCGTGCGGCACCTCGACGAGCGCGGCACCCGCATCGTGGATCAGGACGAGTGGGAGGAGCACAGCGTGCGGTTCGGCTACCCCGCCGACGTCATGGCGCACCTCGAGGCCCGTGCTGCCGAGCTCGAGACGCAGGTGCGCGCGCAGCGGGCCCCGTTCGACGACGCGACCGCGGATGCCTGGCTGGACCGGCTCGTGGCCCTCGGTCTGGACCTCCCGCTGCCTGCAGAAAGCTAGGCTGATCGGGTGACTACCCGACTGGTCGTGGAGACCCGAGAGATCGACCCGGTCGAAGACCCCCTGACATATGCGGACCCCGACGAGCCGCTTGCCTGGCTGCGCCGCGGTGACGGCATCGTCGCCGCCGGCGGCCGGCACCGGATCACCATCCGCGTGCCCGCCGGATCAGAACCGAGCCGCGCAGCGCTGATGGCCGAGGCGTGGCGCGAGCTGACCGCCGCCGCGGACATCGACGACCAGGTCGATCTGCCGGGCACCGGGCTGGTGGGTTTCAGCACCCTCACCTTCGACGAGGACTCGGCTCGCGACGCCGTGCTGATCGTGCCCGAGACGATCATCGGCCGCCGCGACGGGCGCGGCTGGATCACCCGCATCCGCGGCATCGAGGACGACGTGCCGGCCGACGTCGCTCCGCGAGAGTACGGGCCGCATTGGGCCGGCACCCTCGGCCCCGGCGCGCAGTCGCCGGAGGGCTATCAGGACTCGGTGCGCCGCGCCGTCGCCGAGATCACCGCCGGCGACTACGAGAAGGTCGTGCTGGCCCGCGACCTCACCGGCACCGTTCCTGCGGGATCGGATCTGCGCCGGCTGGTGCGGGCGCTTGCGACCGGATACCCCGACACCTGGACCTACGCCGTCGACGGGTTCATCGGAGCCTGCCCGGAGACCCTCGTCACCGTCCAGGGCGGCACCGTGACCGCCCGGGTGCTCGCCGGCACGATCGGCCGCGGCGCCGACGCGGATGCCGACACCGCGGCATCCGCCTACCTCGCCTCCAGCACGAAGGACCTCGACGAGCACGAGTACGCCGTGCAGAGCCTGCTCGCCTCTCTGCGGCCGCACGTGCGCGCCCTCGCCGCCGCCGAGCAGCCGTTCATCCTCAAGCTGCCCAACCTGTTCCATCTCGCGACCGACGTCGAGGCCGAGCTCTCGGACGGCGCCTCCTCCCTCGACCTCGTCGGCGTGCTGCATCCCACCGCTGCGGTCGGCGGTACGCCGACGGATGTCGCGGTGCAGGCGATCCGCCGCCTGGAACCCTTCGACCGCGGCCGCTACGCCGGCCCCGTCGGCTGGGTCGACGCCGCGGGCAACGGCGAATGGGCCGTCGCGCTGCGCTGCGCGCAGTTCGGCAGCGGCGAGGCCGGCCAGGTCGCGGACGACACGATCCCGGTGACCGCGTATGCCGGCGCCGGCATCGTCGCTGGCAGCGACCCCGAGACCGAGCTGCTCGAGACCCGGGTGAAGTTCCGTCCGATCGTCGACGCCCTGGCCTGATCAGCTCGCGGCGAGGCGCTTCTTCTCGGCGTCCACGTCGAAGTCGGCCTTCGGCCACTGCGGATCGATGCCCTCGAGCGCGGCGATCAGGAGTTCCTGCACGGCCAGCCGCGCGTACCACTTGTGGTTCGCAGGGACGACGTGCCACGGGGCATCCGCCGTGGAGGTGCGGTCGAAGACGGTCTGATACGCCTCCATGTAGTCGTCCCACAGCATCCGCTCGTCGACGTCGCCCGGGTTGTACTTCCAGTGCTTGTCGGGGCGGTCGAGCCGCTCCATGAGCCGCGACTTCTGCTCGTCACGCGAGATGTGCAGCATCACCTTCACGAGACGGATGCCGGAGGCCGCGACCTGCTGCTCGAACTCGCGGATCGCGCCGTACCGGCGCTCGATCTCTTCCGCGGACGCCAGTGAACGCACCCGGCCGATCAGCACGTCCTCGTAGTGCGAGCGATCGAAGACCCCGATGAATCCACGCTGCGGCAGCCGCTTCTCGACCCGCCAGAGGAAGTCGTGCGCGCGCTCCTCGTCGGTCGGGGCCTTGAACGCGGCGAGTTCCACGCCCTGCGGGTCGACGCCGCCGACGACATGCCGCACGATGCCACCCTTGCCCGCGGAATCCATCGCCTGGAGGACCAGCAGCACGGCATCCGTGTCCTCGCCGACGCGGCTGGCCGCATAGAGCCGCTCCTGCAGGTCGCCGAGCAGCTCCCGACGCGTCGCGAGATCCTTCTCGCCATGCGACTTCCCGTGCGAGAACCCCGGCGTCGAGTCCGCATCGACATCCGCGAGGCGGAACCCCTCGCGCACACGCAGGAGGTCGGACGGATGCTCGTGCCACAGGTGCTTCGACATGGTGACATCCTGCCGTACGCGTCGGCCCTTTCCTTGCTCCGGTCTCACTCCTTGCGGGTGTGCGGTGGCCCGCACCCACAACCGTTGAGACCGGAACTGGGGAAGACAAGCTCCTCAGGGCTCCGGTCTCGCTCGTTGCGGGTGGCCGGCGGCCCGCACCCACAACCGTTGAGACCGGAGCCGAGGGAAAGGCCGGTCAGAGCGTGCCGAGCGCGTCGCGCGGGGCGGCATCCGTGGCGAGGGTGTCCAGCACGGTCAGCAGCCGGCGCTCCTCGAAGCGGAAGTGGCTCTCCATGATCGCGCCGAGACCGTCCAGGTGACGGGAGAGGTCTGCGGGGGCGGCATCCGAGTCGACGGCGGTCTGCAGGCCGCCGATCAGGTGGGCCATCATCGAGTGGTCCTGCTCGAGCTTGCGCAGCACGGGCGCCAGGCCGGGGTGCTCCCGCTCGATCGCGGGGAACAGCGACCGATCCTCGCCGCGGTGGTGCGAGTCGAGGGCGCTGCAGAATCCTCGGCAGTAGAGCAGCAGGTCGCGGGTGGCCGGCGCCGCCTGCTCGCCTGCGGCGAGCGCCTCGCGGGTCACCCGCAGCGCCTCGCGCAGCCGCCCGTGCACACGACGGAGCTCGTCACTCCAGGCGGTGAAACGCGCGTTGTCCTGATCCATCCGGTCGAGCCTAGCGCTCGAGCGGTACCTCGATGAGCTGTGGCCCGGTCACCGCCGAGGTGAGCACCTGATCCAGCGCCGAGCGGGTGGACACCCGCTGGTACTCCCAGCCGTACGCCGCCGCGAGGTCGGCGAACCGTGCGGAGTGCGGTGTGTAGAACGCGCGGTCAAGGTCGTCCTGCGGAGCGGATACCGCGACCTCGAGGCCGTCGAAGATCGTGCCGCCGCCGTCGTTACCGATCACCACCTGGATGCGGGGTGCCGTCTCGCCCGCGGGCAGCAGCAGCGCGCCGACGTCGTGCAGCGCGGCGAGGTCGCCGAGCAGCACGCGCGTGACGCCGGGAGCGCCGTCGCCTTGGCTGGCGAGGGCGATGCCGATGGCGGTCGCGATCGTGCCGTCGATGCCGGCCAGCCCGCGGTTCGCGTGGACAGGCACCTTCTTACCGCTGAGCACCTGATCGGCCACGCGCACCAGCCGCGACGAACCGAAGACCAGCCGGTCGTGAGGCCAGGTCGCGCGCCAGACGGCGTCTGCGAGCAGCGCACGGTCCACGGGTCTGCGCACGGCGTCGAGCTCGGCCCGCACCGCCTCGGCGCGCACGAGCGGATCCTTCGAGCTCAGTCCGCCCTGGTCGGGTGCAGCCTCGGAGAGGTCGATCGCGACGGCCTGCGAGGCCGTCATCCACGCGCCCAGCCACTGACGATCGATCTCGCCCTGCTCGACGGTCACGGCGGATGCGGCAGTGGTGCGACCGTTCAGGTCGAGCTCCTCGCCCCCGCCGCGCACGGCGATCACGTCGACGTCGCCGCGGGAGAGCAGCGCCGTCACCTCGCGGCTGAGGGTCGGATGCCCGAGCACGACGGCCCGCTCGATGCGGCCGCCGAGGCTGTCGTCGCGGAGCAGTCCGCGGTAGTCGTGCACCAGTCGGCGGCCGAACCGGGCCCCGCTGACGATCTCGGCGATCAACGGCCAGCCCCCGGTGTGGGCGATCTCCTCCGCATCGGCACCGGCATCCGCCCCGGCGAACACGACAGTGCGCGGGCCGTGGGCGAGCAGCAGAGGATCGGATGCCGGAAGTCGCGGCGCGGGTCCGGGATCGGCGGTCACGTCGTTCGAGGCGGAGAGCGGCTCGCGGGAGGGGAGGTTCAGGTGCACGGGGCCGGCGACGCCGGGGACGCCCTCGCCTGTGATTCCCAGGGCCGCGTCGACGGCCAGGGTGCCGAGGCCGGACCAGGCGGTTGCCTGCACCGCGGATCCTGAGCGAGGAGCGGAGCGACGAGACGAAGGGCGTCCTTCGTCTCGCTCCGCGGATCCTGAGCGAGGAGCGAAGCGACGAGACGAAGGGCGCTCAGGACCCGGAAGTGGACCCGGCACCGGGGCATCCACCGCCCAGCGCACGAACGGGCCGAAGATCCCGGGCTGCACGGTGGCCTGGTTCGCGCCGACGCCGCGCAGCTCAGGCGGACGGTCGGCGGTCATCAACAGCAGCGGCACGCCGGAGTGGAAGGCCTCCATCGCCGCCGGGAGCAGGTTGCCCGCCGCGGTGCCCGAGGTGCAGACGACGGCGACGGGCACGCGGGTCTCCCGAGCGATGCCGAGCGCGGTGAAGCCGGCCACCCGCTCATCGATGCGCACGTGCACGCGGAGCAGTCCGGCGCGATCGAGGGCCGTCGCCGCGAGTGCGAGTGCCTGCGAGCGGGATCCGGGCGAGAGCACGAGGTCGCGCACACCGTGCGCGATGAGGTCGGCGAGCAGGTCGGCTGCGGCCTCGCTCGCCGGCGAGGAGGTCCCCGTCGTCACGACCGCGGATCCGGGTGGTCGCCGTCCTCGTCCAGTCTGGCGAGCTCCTCCTCGAGCTCGCGGATGCGGGCGTCCTGTTCCTTGCGGGTGATCCCGCGCAGGAACTCGGCGTCGTCGTCGGGCGCGTAGGGACGTGTGTCGGAGTCGTCCTTGCGCCGCCGGCCGATGGCGAACCAGAGGATGCCGCCGATCACCGGGATGAAGACGACGATCGCGACCCAGGCGCCCTTCGACACACCACGGTGCCGCGTCGCCGGCTGCACGCTGCAGTCGACGATGCTGAACACCCAGAACACGACGGCCAGGAAGCCGCCGATGATGAGGAACCTCGCCATGTCTCCAGTGTAGGCGCGGATTCCCGCGCCCAGCCCAGTCCTAAGCGCCCCGCCTAAGCTGTTCGGGTGAAGAAGTTGCCACCCCTCCTCGTGTACACCGTGCTGCGTCTGCTGGCGTTCCTGGTGCCGCTGGCGATCCTGTACTTCTTCTTCCCGATCTTCCGCGAGTTCTGGTGGCTCGCGGCGCTGTTCGCCGCTCTCATCGGCATGAGCATCTCGCTGCTGTTCCTGCGCACCCCGCTCTCGGCGACCTCGCGCGACATCTACGAGCGCCGCGCGGCGCGCAGGCCCGGCAAGCCGACCGACGAGGACGTCGAGGACGGCGAGACGCCCGAGGCCTGAACGACGAAGAGAGCGGATGCCGGCCGGCATCCGCTCTCTTCACGTTCAGCGCCTGCGGAACGTGACGTGGATCGTGCCGCTCTCGGCGACCTCGCTGGTCACGTCGCAACCCTCTTCGAGGCCGCGCAGATCCTGCCAGAGGCTGTCGCCGCGGCCGAGCAGGATCGGTGCGATTCCCACGTGCAGCCGGTCCACGAGGCCCGTGGCGAGGAACCGGCGCACGACGTCGACGCCGCCGCCGATCCGCACATCCCGGCCTCCGGCCGCCTCGGTCGCCCGCCGCAGGGCGTCCTCCGGCGTCGCCTCGAGGAAGTGGAACACCGTGCCGTTGTCGAAGGCGATCGACGGGCGGGGCGTGTGGGTGAGCACGAAGACCGGCACCTGGAACGGCGGCTCCTCGCCCCACCATCCGCGCCAGTCCGGGTCGTCGCCGTGATGGTGCAGGCCGAACATGCCCGCTCCCATGATCTCGGCGCCGATGCCCTCGAAATAGGCGGCGGCGTACTTCTCGTCGACGCCGGTCGTGCCCCTGCCCGACGTGTCGCCGAACACACGCTGCTGCATGGTGCGGGTGGCGGTGTAGGCGGCCACCAGGCGGCCCCAGTCGTCGCCGAAGGGGTTCTCCGGCGTCTGGTCGGTGGTGGTGGCGTAGCCGTCCAGCGAGATGTTCAGATCGACTCGTACGCTCATCGTGTTCCTCTCAGGCGTTCGCGGGGTTGCTGGCCTTGCCGTCCAGCCACAGGGTGTCGGAGGCATCCGCATGCGCGCCGTCGGTGCCGACGTGCTTCGCGCTGATCTGCGGGCCCTTGGTGATGACGTGCACGAGCGCCATCCCGTAGCCGCGGGACAGGTCGTAGTCGGCCTTCAGCCACTCCAGGATCGGGGTCGCCTTGGTGTCGGGGCCGAAGCCCTTGTCGGTCGCCAGCTCGATGAACTGACGCGGAGTGAGACCGGTCTTGGTCTCGATGTTGTCGAGGTATGCCTGGAAGGACATCTGACTCCTATTCGGTTCCTGAGCTTGACGAAGGATCGAGGTCTGTCTGGATGATGATGGCAGAGGCGTGGATGCCCATGAGGCGCATCGTGCCCGTGCCGGTGTTGGTGAACTTGTGCGGCACGTACGCCGGGCCGGTGACCGTGTCGCCGGCGGTGGCGAGGATCTGCTCGTCGCCGACGACGAAGGTGACGTCGCCCTCGAGCACGACCCAGGTCTCGGGGTACGGATGCCAGTGCAGCGACGCCCCCTGGCCCGGCTGGTTGTCGATGTAGAAGTACGAGATGCCTGCCCCGTGGTCGCTGCCCTGGAACCGGCGGCTGCGCCCGCTGCCCAGCCGGATCTCATCCGGCGCGACGAGCGTGGGAACGGCGAGTGTCTCGACCATGATGTGCTCCTTTCCGTGCGGTGGTCCCACTCTTTCGCCCATGGAGAAGAGACCCTAGAGTTTCGATGTGGATCGAAACACCCGCCCGCGCGAAGGCGTCGAGAGCCCGGACCATCGGGTGGACTTCCGGCTGAGCCCCGGCGACATCCAGGCCGTGCGGTTCGGCGTCTCGCCCGGGCACGAGTTCGCCCATGCGATGCGCGTGCTGCTGCGGCCGGCGGACTATCCGCTGCAATGGGGCTGGTTGAAGCAGGTGCGCGAGTCCGTTCCGCGTGAGGCGTTCGGCCTGCTCGCGCAGGTGATCGGCGCAGACGGCTATATGCCGGATTTCCTCACCACCGACGCCCGCTGGGATCTCACGCCCTCCGACGAGCTCGCCGCTCTCCGCGAGGCACCGGTGCCCGGCATCCTCGTCGATCTCGGCAAGATGGTGCAGCGGTCGTCCGGAGAGCGGCAGCGGGCGCTGCGCCGCATGCAGACCGATCCCGAACGCGCCCGCGCCCTGATCGCCGACGCCTGGGAGCAGGTCTGGGATGCCGCGGTCGCCCCGGTCTGGCCGCAGCTGGAGCGGATGCTGCGCGCCGACATCGCCGTGCGTGCCAGGATCGTCGCGGCCGACGGCCTCGCCGCCATGGCCGGAGGGCTGCACCGCACGGTGCGCTGGAGCGACGGTGCGGTGCGGGTGCAGCTGCGCCGCCACAGCGAGGACGTCGACTGCCGCGGCAGCGGACTCGTCCTGGTGCCGTCGGTGATGTCGTCGTGGGGCTGCATGGTTCTGACGGAGCCGCCCGCGCAGCCCACGCTGTTCTACCCCGCGCGGGGCGTCACCGCCGGCTGGGCGCGGGAATCCGCCGATGTCGAGCGGGCTCTCGGCGCCCTGGTCGGGCCGGTGCGTGCCGGCATCCTGCTGCAGGCACACATCCCGCGCACGACGTCACAGGTCGCCGCGGAGGCCGGGATCGCCGTCTCGACGGCGTCGCACCACCTGACCGTGCTGCGCGACGCGGGGCTGGTCACGAGCTCCCGCGACGGGAACCGGATGCTGCACCTGCGCACGGCGCTCGGCGAGGCGCTCGTCGGCGCGGGGCTCTGAGACGACGGCGAGTCAGGCCGGGAAGCTCTGCGCGACGATGGCGATGTCGTCGTGCGGCTTCGCGAAGATCCATTCGTCCTTCGCGTCCTCCGCCGCGCGGATCTCACCGGCGATCTCGGCCAGGCGCCCGGCGGATGCCAGTTCGGCGAAGCGCTCGAGGGTGTGAACCCCGACCAGTTGGAAGCCCCGGGTGCCGCCGTCGGACGATGCCACGATCGCGGCGAGCCCTGCGGCCGGCGTGCGCCCGGTGAGCGCGTGCCGGGCGGCATCCGGATCGGTCTGGGCGCACCAGAACCCGCCCGCGACGTTGCGCGTCTCGTCGAGCGCGCGGAATCGCGCAGCGGCGATCTCGGCGCGCTCGTGCTCGCCGGCGCCGAGAAGCTGGGCAGCACGGCGGTCCACCGCGGCGTTGATCCGGTCGTCGGTGATCTCCGTCGCCTCGCCGTCTCGCCCGACCAGCACGATCGAGGCGTCGCAGAGCACCAGGTGCTCGACGTCATCGCCGATGATGCGCCAGGCCGCGACCGTGGCGCTCGGCGACCCGGCATCCAGGTCGCAGGTGCCGCGGTGCGCGTCGGTGACCTCGCCGATCGCTCCGGCCAGGGCGTGCGTCATGGTCGCGGTGCGATCTTCCAGTCGCACCCGGAAGGCTTCCGCCAGCATCCGCGCGTACCAGGCGACCGAGTGCCCGCAGCCCTGCCGCATGCTCTTGGGAAGCCCTGCGCCGTCGACCACGACAGCGATGCCGTCACCGAGTGCGCAGGCGTCCTCGCTCTCACGGCCGGGCTCGGCGGGAAGAGCGAAGAGGTCCATCAGCCGACCAGGGCCCAGTAGATGAGTCCTGCCCATGCCAGAGACGACAGCGAGGTGAGGCTCAGCGCGATGATCAGTTCGCGCGCCTGACGGTAGGTCCACACGATGAGGATCGCCGGCAGCACCGCCAGCAGCACGAGCAGCGAGATCCACGCGATCGGGTAGAGCAGGGCGAACAGCACGGAGCAGACGAACGGGATGAGCACGAACAGCGTGTACAGCACGCGGGTCGCGGTCTTGCCGATCAGGACGGTGAGTGTGCGCTTACCCACCTCACGGTCCTGATCGATGTCGCGCAGGTTGTTGGCCAGCAGGACGGCGCATGCGAAGAACCCCGCGGCGACCGCGGCGATCCAGGCCTGCAGCGGCAGCGCCGACACCTGCACCCAGGTGGTGCCCAGCGTGGCGACCAGACCGAAGAACACGAACACGAACAGCTCACCCATGGCGTTGTAGCCGTACGGACGCTTGCCGCCGGTGTAGAACCACGCGGCGATGATGCTCACGGCGCCGACCGCCAGCATCCACCACTGCTGCGTGCGGATGACGATCGCCAGCCCCACCAGCGCGGCGAGCGCGAAGAACACCAGCGCCATCAGAAGCACACGCTTCGCGGGCACGCGGCCGGAGGCCGTGAGCCGCGCCGGCCCCACCCGGTGCGCGTCGGTGCCACGGATGCCGTCGCTGTAGTCGTTGGCGAAGTTCACACCGATCTGCAGCAGCACGGCGACGGCGAGGCAGGCCAGGGCGAGCGCCCAGTGGAAGAGGTGGTCAACGGTCTGCGCGGCACCGGTCCCGAGCACGACGGGCGCGACGGCCAACGGCAGCGTGCGCAGCCGCGCCGCCCCGACCCAGTCGCCGACGCGGACCGGCCCCTGCTCGACGACCGGGCGCTTGGCCGGGTTCCCGCTGGTGCCGCGCTTCTTCTTGCTCTTGCTGTTCTTGCCGGATGCCACGTCCGGCATCCTACTGACTCGGCCGATGAACGCACTTGCCCACGGGTACCCTCGAAGGGTGACCGACCAGCCCGCGCGCCCCCTCTACCCGCAGGCGACCTCCGTGGCGGAGTTCGCGCAGAACATCGCCGACGTGCGCGCGAACATCGCGGCCGCCGCCGAGCGCTCCGGGCGCGACGCATCCGGCATCCGCCTGCTGGCAGTGAGCAAGACCGTGCCCGAGGAGCGCCTGCGCCTCGCGATCGAGGCCGGAGCGACCGATCTGGGCGAGAACAAGGTGCAGGAGGCGAAGCGCAAGGCCGAGAACCTCGCCGACCTCGACCTGCGCTGGTCCGTGATCGGACACCTGCAGACCAACAAGGCCAAGGACGTCGTGTCGTTCGCCGACGAGTTCCAGGCGCTGGACAGCATCCGCCTCGCCGACGCGCTGGACAAGCGCCTGCAGGCCGCGGGGCGGTCGCTCGACGTCTTCGTGCAGGTGAACACCTCGGCGGAGGAGCAGAAGTCGGGTATCGACCCGGCCGATGCCCTCGCCTTCCTCGAGGAGCTGAAGCACCGCGACAGTCTGCACGTGCAGGGGTTGATGACCCTCGCGCTCTTCACGAGCGACACCGAGCGGGTGCGGGAGTGCTTCCGTATCCTGCGCGACGTGCGCGACCGCGCCCGCGAGCGCGACCTGGTCGGCCCTGGTGAGCTCTCGATGGGCATGTCCGGCGACTACCAGGCCGCGATCGAGGAAGGTTCGACCGTGGTGCGCGTCGGCCAGAAGATCTTCGGCTCGCGGGCCTCGATCGCGTGAGTTCAGTCCCCCGATGGGACGATCGGGCGGTTCTCGTAGAACGTCTGCAGCACGACCGTCGTGCGCGTGCTGACGTTCGCGGCGAGACGGATGTCGCGGACCAACTGCTCCAGCGCACGCGGTGAGGGTACGCGCACGAAGAGCATGTAGCTGGCGTCGCCCGCGATCGAGTGGCACGCCTCGATGGCGTCGAGGTGCTCGAGAAGCTCGGGCGCAGTGTCGGGCTGAGCGGGGTCGAGCGGCGTGATCTCGATGAAGGCGGACAGCGGCTTGCCGACCTGCTCGGCGTCGAGCAGCGCGCGATAGCCGGTGATCACCCCGCGGGACTCCAGTCGTTTCAATCGCGCCTGCACGGCCGAGGTCGAGAGCCCCACGGACTCGGACAGCTGCGCCAGGGTCACCCGTCCATCACGGGACACCTCGGCGATGATCGCGCGGTCGACAGCATCATCCATACATGGAAGAATAGCGGCAGATACCTGTGCTTGCAGGAAAATTTCCGCCTCATTGCCGATCGGAGGTCCCGATGTCCACTCTCACTCCCACCGCCAACGCCATCATCGGCGAACCCGAGGTCGTCGAGGATGCCGCCACCGCCGAGCACACGGCCGCCTGGGCGCAGCTCAAGGACGCCGCGATCGCGATCCGCCCGCTGCAGATCAAGGACGGCTCCATCCCGGAGGCCGCCGACCGCGAGAAGGCCAAGGAACTCGTCGGCGCCATCACCGCCGGCATCCGTGCCCTCTCCCCCGCCTTCCCGCACGACGCCGAGTACCTCGCCGCCTCCGTGAAGGACTTCGAGCGCTGGGTCGACGAGGACTTCGGAGTGCCGGACTTCCTCGACTCGCTGGTGGCCTTCCAGCCCCAGCAGCACCGTGTCGACGGCATCCGCCACCTCGTGATCTTTCCGATGTACACCCAGAACGGCTCGAGCGACCGCCTCGTCGAGGCGCTCATCGTCGAGACCATCTGGCCGGAGTTCATCGCCGACCTCGAGGCCGGCGACTACGGCAACAAGCTGTTCGTCTCACTGCGGCTGATCGACTTCACGCCCGGCTACGACACGAATTCGGCGGTGCTCTTCCCCGAGACCGTCGCGATGCGCGAGATCCCATCGTTCACCTGGGGTGCGATCTTCCAGGACCGCGAGGCGGCCCGTTACCGTCGCGTCGTCCGCGCGGCATCCGAGATCACCAATCTCGAGCTGCCCGAGCGCGCGAAGGCGATGCTCGACGACCAGCAGATGGCCGAGAAGACGTTCGTGATGTGGGACATCATCCACGACCGCACCCACATGCGCGGCGACCTGCCGTTCGACCCGTTCATGATCAAGCAGCGGATGCCGTTCTTCCTGTACTCGCTCGAGGAGATGCGCTGCGACATGACGGCGTTCCGCGAGTCGGTCAAGATCGAGCGCGCGTTCGACGCCCGCATCGCCGCCGGGGAGACGCTCACCGAGACCGAGCAGGAGATGCACGACTACGCGCACCTCGTGCAGTACGCGGTGATCTTCGACCGCATCTTCCGCTTCGCCATCACCGGCAACCGCACGCGCAACTACGACGCCGTCGGCGGCCAGCTGCTGTTCGCATGGCTGCACCAGCGCGGCGTGCTGCACTGGACCGACACCGCTCTCGCGTTCGACTGGGACAACGTGCCCGACGCCGTCGTCGCGCTGGGTGATGCGATCGACGACCTGTACTGGCACTCGATCGACCGCCCGAAGGTCGCGCACTGGTTGGCCGCGTACGAACTGGTCCGCGGCACGCTGACCCCGCACCCGGCGTCCCAGTGGGCCCGTGGACTGTCCGACGAGATCCTCGCCGGTGCACCCAAGGGTTACACGGACGCGGTGATGGACGACGAGTTCCCGCTGTCGATGTTCTTCGAGACGCTCGACAAGAAGATGAAGCCGGTGATCGAGTCGACCGTGGGCATCCGCGGCACCGACGACTGAGGCTCTTCCTCCGCTCCGGTCTCAACGGTTGCGGGTGTTCCGGCCGGATCACCCGCAACCGTTGAGACCGGAGCTGCAGAGGCATGGAAAGGTGAGGGTATGAGCGTTTCGGGGAAGACCGTCATCATCGCCGGCGCGACGAGTGCGGCAGGGCTCGCTGTCGCGCACGCACTGATCGCGAGCGGCGCGAGCGTCGTCGCGACCGGGCGCTCGGCGGAGCGCCTCGCACCGCTCGCGGATGCCGGGGCGCAGACCGAGATCGCCGATGCGACCTCGTTCGAGGAGATGACGGCCCTTGCCGCGCGTCTCGGCCCCGTCGACGGCGTGCTGCCGCTGGTGGGCGGCTGGCGCGGTGGCGGCGGTCTCGCCGGCCAGAGCGATGACGACCTGGCCGCCCTGCTTCCCGCGTTCGCGGCCGTGCGCGCCACCAGTCGCGCCTTCGACGCCGCGCTGCGGGCGTCGGAAGCCGGCCGCTTCGCCGTCGTGTCATCCACCGCCGTCGCCCGGCCGCTGGCGGGCGGAGCGAACTACGCGAGCGTCAAGGCCGCGAGCGAGACCTGGGCACGTGCCGTCGCACAGGGGTTCGCCAAGGCGGCGCGGGATGCCGGCGCGCCGCTGCGTGCGGCTTCCGTCGTGTTCCGCGCGAAGGGGGCGCTCGAGCCCGAGCTCCTGGCATCCGCCGTCGTCGGCATGTGGGAGTCCCCCGCCGAGGAGATCAACGACCGGATGATCGAGCTCGCGCCCTGATCAGGATTCCCCGCCGCCGCCCGGTTCGGTGTGTCCGGCGGGGGCGGAGGGGTCGACCAGTCCTCCGCGGGCAGTCAGCGGAGTCGCATCCACCGCGACCCCCGCGGCATCCGTCTCGGGTGCCGGCGGTTCGCCTCCTGCAGGTTCCTGGGCGTACGACGCGCTGAGCCGGCGGTAGGCGCGGGTGGTGAAGGCGAACAGGGCGAGCGCGATCGTGGCGAGGCCGGCGAAGAAGAAGATCAGCGCGATGCCGCGCGCCCGGCCGTCGCCGACGAGCCAGCCCCAGCTCTGCTGCCCCTGCGCCGACTCGACGAACGGGATGATCGCGTACTGCGCGATCGGGGCGATGAGGAATGCGGTGATCGGTGCGGCCGAGGCCTCCATCGCCGAGGCGAAACCGAACACCCGCCCCTGCCGTTCGAAGGGCACGACCTTCTGGATCACGGTCTGCTCGGCGGCCTCGACCGCGGGGATCAGCGCCATGTAGACCCAGATGCCGAACACGTACAGCGGCCACCAGTCCCGGATCGTGAAGACCGCGCCGAGCACACCCATGCCCATGACGAGCAGCAGCATGGTGCGGATCGGGTTGCGCCCCAGTCCTCGCGCCGCGACGACGGCGCCACCGATCAGGAAGCCGGTGGACGACACGGCCAGTGCGATGCCCCAGAGCTGCACGGACATCAGCTCGAGTCCGTAGGGATCCATCAGCGCCATGTAGACGCCGCCGATGAGGTTGTTGAACATCGAGAAGAACAGCAGCACGAACAGACCGGGCACCGCACGGATCGAGCGGATGCTGCCGCGGACGTCCATCGTCGACGGCGCATCGGGGTCGACCTGCGGCTTCTCCTCCGGGATCTGCACGAACAGGATGTGCACCAGCGACACCACGGTCAGCCCGACGGCGATCACGAGCGTGCCTCCCATGCCGAGGAAGCCGATCGCCAGGCCGCTGAACACGCTGGTGACGAGGAACGCGAGACCCTGCACGGTGCCGACCATGCCGTTCGCGTTGGCGTGCCGTTCGACCGGCACCAGCAGCGTCACGGTCGTGGACAGCGCGATGTTGCGCATCTGCTCGACCACCGCGCCGAACAGGATGAAGCCGCAGAACACCCAGAACCAGGGACCGCCGAAGTCGATCAGCGCGCTCTCGGGCTGCCAGAGGTAGACCACGCCGGCCGCGACGAAGGCCACGGCGGTGACGGCGCTCGAGAAGATGAACACCGCGCGCTTGCGGTGCCTGTCGACGAACGTGCCGAACACGATCGAGAACACCGCGATCAGCAGCATGTAGGCACCGCCGACGATGCCGGTCGCCATGACGTTCTTCGTCTCGAGGTAGACCCAGAAGGTCAGCGCGAACCACAGGAAACTGGTGGTGACGTTCGCCACCATCGTGTTCACCAGCACCTGAAGGAATGTGCGCATGGATCGAGGGTAGGCGGGACGACCGACATCCGACAGTGCTGCGCGCAGATCGTGACATCCGCTGAGAAGTAGGCTGGTACGGTGAGCGTTCTGCATGACACCGCCGTGCGCGGCTTCGCATCCGACAACTACTCCGGCATCCACCCCGAGGTGCTCCAGGCGATCTCGGAGGCCAACGACGGCCACCAGGTCGCCTACGGCGAGGACCAGTACACCGAACGACTGCAGGAGGTCTTCCGCAGCCACTTCGGCGACGGTGTGCAGGCCTTCCCGGTGTTCAACGGCACCGGCGCCAACGTCACGGGGCTGCAGTCGATGCTGCCGCGCTGGGGCGCGGTCATCGCGGCATCCACCGCCCACATCAACGTCGACGAGGCGGGCGCCCCCGAGAAGGTCGGCGGCTTCAAGCTGCTGACCGTGCCCACCGACGACGGCAAGCTCACCCCCGAGCTCGTCGACCGCGAGGCGTGGGGCTGGGACGACGAGCACCGGGCGCAGCCGCTGGTGGTCTCGATCACCCAGTCCACCGAGCTGGGCACGCTGTACACCGCGGACGAGATCCGCGCGCTCGCCGACCATGCCCACGGCCACGGCATGAAGCTGCACCTCGACGGCGCCCGCATCTCCAACGCCGCCGCAGCCCTCGACCTGCCGCTGCGCGCCTTCACCCGCGACGTCGGCGTCGACGTGCTGAGCTTCGGCGGCACCAAGAACGGCGCGATGCTCGGCGAAGCCGTCGTGGTGCTGAACCCCGAGGCGTCGGACGGGCTGGTCTTCGGGCGCAAGTTCAACATGCAGCTGGCCTCGAAGATGCGGTTCGTCTCGGCCCAGCTGATCGCGCTGCTCGAGGGCGACCTGTGGCTGCGCAACGCGCGGCACTCGAACGCCATGGCGCAGCGACTGCGGTCCGAGGTCGAGGCGGGGCTGGCAGCCGGCACCGTGCGCGGCGTCTCGTTCTCGCAGCCCACGCAGTCGAACGGCATCTTCGCCGTGCTGCCCGAGGGCGTCGCCGACGAACTGCGCAAGAGCTTCCGTTTCTACGACTGGGATGCCGCAAAGCGCGAGGTGCGCTGGATGTGCAGCTTCGACACGCAGGAGTCGGACGTGGACGCGTTCGTCGCCGAGCTCGGACGACTGACCACGGCCTGAGCGCACGACGCTCCGACAGGCTCAGCGCCCCAGTTCCCGGGCGCTGAGCCTGTCCAAGGGCGGTCAGGAGCCGAGGTACTCGCGGTACGCGTCGACTGTGAACGGGCGTCCGAGGAACGACTCGACCAGATCTGCGGCATCCCGGCTTCCGCCCGGCTCGAGGATCTCACGGCGGTAGCGCGCCGCCGACTCGGGGTCGAGCAGCCCGGTGAAGCCGGTCAGCAGATCGCGGGCGATCACGAGGCTCCACTGGTACGTGTAGTAACAGGCGCCGTAACCGGTCAGATGGCCGAACGAGGCGTAGGAGTGCGTGCCGGCGATCCGCGCCACCGGGGTCGAGACCTCGTACCAGTGGTCGGTCGCCGCGGCCAGATCGGCGGGGCGGTCGACGTGCAGGTGGTAGGACACGCGCGCGTGGCCCAGCTGCGTGCGCACGAGCAGGGCGCGACCGAAGGCGTCCGCCTCACGCATCCGCTCGACCAGCTCGACCGGGATCGGCTGGCCGGCATCGTTCAGCGCGAAGGACTGCAGTACCCCGGCGTCCCAGACCCACTCCTCGAGCATCTGGCTGGGCGCCTCGACGAAGTCCCACTCGGTGGCCACGCCCGAGAACGCGACCCACTCCTGGGCGCCGCCGAGGATCTCGTGCACCAGATGCCCGAACTCGTGGAAGAACGTCTGCACCTGGCGGTGCTCCATGAGTCCCCTCGGAAAGTTGCAGACCAGGGATGCCTCGGGCAGGACGCGACCGCGCAGCCCTGGTGCGATGCCGAAGCACGCTGCGTGGTTGAACTTTCCGTCGCGCGGGTGCATGTCGAGGTGGATGCGGCCGATCCGAACGCCGTCTCGCACCACGTCGTAGGACCGCACGTCGTCGTGCCACGTCTGCACGTCGACGGGCTCGTAGACGATGCCGAAGAGCCGACCCGTGGTGGCGAGCACACCGCCCAGGACGCGCTCGTAGGAAAGATAGGAGCGCACCTCCTGGGAGTCGACGGCGAAGCGCTCGGCGTGCATCCGTGTCAGGAGATACAGCTGGTCGGCGGCAGTGACCGTCTCGGCATCCGGCTCGTCCTCGCGCAGGCGCGCGAGCAGCAGGTCGTACTCACGGGCGGATGCCGCACCTGAGGCCTCGTCCACCTCGTCGAGGAAGCTCGCGACGCGGGCGCTGGAGCCCGCCATCCGGTCCTCGGTCTCGTAGTCGGACCAGTTGCCGTAGCCGAGCAGGTCGGCGCGCTGCTGCCGCACGTCAAGCAGCTCGGCGAGGACGGCGTCGTTCTCGGGCCAGGCCAGCTCGGCGCGAGCCGCGCTCAGTGCGAGCCGGGTCGCACGGTCGGCCGCATAGTTGCTCACCGGCATCACGTCGGTCGCGTCGGTGGACAGCGCGACGAGTCCGTCGTCGCCCACCGGATGCTGCGCCACGAAGTCCTCCGGAAGCCCGGCGAGCGCCTCAGGCGCGACGCGGATCTCGCGCCGCCCCTCACGGATGTTCCGCGAGAACGCCAGGCTGAGCTCGGTGTCCCTCGCGGCGAGCTCCTGCGCCTTCACTCTGGTCGCCTCGTCGCGGTCGGCACCGCCGCGGCGGAAGTCGCGCAGCAGGTGGTCGCGCACGCGCGCTGCACCCGCATCGAGGCCCTCGGGATCGGTGGCGGCGAAGATCGCGGCCAGCTCGGCATCCGCCATCAGCGCGGTCCACTTGGCCTCGCCCGCGGCGACGCGCGCCTCAGCGGCCTCGCGCACCTCGCGGTCGGGGTGGACCTCGCTGAACACTTCGGCCTCGGCCCGCACCCGGTGCACATCGGTCTGCAGGTCGTTCCAGATCTCCAGCGTCTCGCGTGTCGAGCGCGGAGTGCCGTCCTTGAGAGCGGCGACGAGCTCGTCGGCGTGCGCGAGCCGGTCATCGGATCGGGTGCTCGCGAAGGCGAGCCAGTCGGCGGACGTGGTCGGGAAGGCGATGGGTTCGGTCACCCGAACGAGCCTACGCGGCGCCAGGACAGCGGCCCGCTACAGGGCGGCCTCGGCGAGCCAGTCCGCATCAGCGCCGCGGTAGTCCTCCTCGACGAACCGCTCCGGAACCGTGCTGAGGATGCGGTGCCAGGACTCGGCCCGCCCGAGCGCGGCGAGGCGCCAGGCAGCGGGCAGTGCAGCCCGCAACTGCGACATCGGCGCGAGGTCGCTCCACACCTCCAGGGCGGCGTCGGCGACGGCGCCCACACGCGGGTCTGCGGCATCCGTGCCCAGCCGCCTGGCGTATCCCTCCAACGGGATGCGCAGCGCGGCCAGCGGCGAGGAGGCGACGGCGTCGCCGAAGTCGAAGAAGAGCAGCCGCCCCTCCGGTGCGAAGACGTTCGCATCGTGCAGGTCGTTGTGATTCAGCGCGAGAGGCAGTCCGAGCGCGGCCAGCTGCTCTCCGGCGTCCCCGGCCGACGCAACGGCCGCGTCGACGCCGTCGCGGAGGTCGTCGGGGATGGTCCAGCCGTTACGCGCGCTCTCGACGTACTCGCGGGCGCCGGCGGGATCGATCGTCGTCAACGCGAGCTCGTCGAGATGTGAAGCGGAGGCCCGGGACAGCAGCATCGCGTCGCGCAGCAGCTCGGCCCAGCGATCATGCTCGGGCAGGTCACGCAGCACCCGGCCCTGATCGGCCGTGAGAGTCAGGTCACGCCGGACGTCGACGGCCACCGGCGTGACGACGTGCTCCGGCGCGACGCGTGACAGCACGGAGAGCACCCGCGCCTCCTGCTGCTGCGCGGGGCAGTTCTGCTTGACGTAGTGCACACCGGCAGCGGCGTCCACCCGCCAGACCGCCGCCCACGGCCGGTCCTTGACCCGCTCCAGCGAGCGCACCTCGCCGACGTACGGGGACAGCCAGTCGCGGAGGTCGTCGAGGAATGCGGTCGAGGACCAGACCTCGGGAGTCCAGGTCATCTCCGCAGGCCCCTCATCTCAGCAGGCCGAGGTGCGCGAGCGCCTGGCGGATGAGGGTGCCGCGGCCACCCTCCATCTCAGCCCAGACCGCGTCGGATGCGGCCTCCTCCGGGGTGAACCAGGTCACCTCGAGCGCGTCCTGCCGCGGTTCGCAGGTGCCGGTCACCGGAACCACGAATGCGAGAGACACCGCGTGCTGCCGGTCGTCACTGTACGCGCTGACGCCGGGGATCGGGAAGTACTCCGCGACAGTGAAAGGGTCGGGCGATGGCGGCAGCAGCGGGAACGCCATCGGCCCGAGGTCGTTCTCGATGTGCCGGAACAGCGCGTCGCGGATGGTCTCGCCGTAGCGCACCCGTCCGGAGACGACGGTGCGAGTGATCTCGCCGAGGGGCGTCGAGCGCAGCAGCACGCCGAGCGAGGTGACCTGGCCTGAGCCGTCGGTGCGCACCGGGACGGCTTCGACGTAGAGCATCGGGAGCCGGCGCCGCGCCTCGGCGAGTTCGATCTCGGTCAGCCAGCCCGGGTTGGCATCCGACTCGGGCACGCCGTCGAAACCGAAGTCGCCATCGGGGTCGGGATCGGGTGTGCGCACCGCCATGAGACCTTTCTACCAGCAGGGTGCCGCGAACGCGGGAGGCCCGCGTCGGCGGTCGCTGGCAGGATGGCTGCATGACCCTCACGATCGACGCCGAGGCCACGCTCTGGTCGACCGCGGACCGCGCCGGTCTGCCGCTCCTCGTGCTGCTGCACGGCTATGGGGCCGACGAACGAGACCTGTTCGGCCTGGTTCCCTACCTCCCGGAAGGTATCGCCGTCGCGGCTCTCGCCGCGCCCCTCGCTCCCCCGTGGCCCATGCCCGGCCGCTCCTGGTACCCGATCGACGATCTGCAGTCGCGCGACGCGACCCAGATCACCACCGCGGCCGAGGCGCTGGTGCGCTGGCTGGACGAGGAGGCGTCGGATGCCGCATCCGTCGCCCTTCTGGGTTTCTCGCAGGGCGCGGCGGTGTCGCTGCAGGCGCTGCGGCTGGATCCGTCGCGGTTCGACGCCGTCGTCGCCCTGAGCGGGTACGCGGCGCCCGGTGCTCTGCCGAACGACGCCGTGCTGCAGGAGCAGCGGCCGAAGGTGTTCTGGGGCCGGGGCACGCACGACGACGTCATCCCGCAGCACCTGATCGACCACACTGCGCAGTGGCTGCCCGATCACGCCGAGCTCTCCGGACGGGTCTACCAGGGGCTCACCCACTCGATCTCGGAGGCCGAGCTGAACGACGTCGGCGTCTTCCTGACGACCTGGCGGGACGCCGCGGTTCAGACCGGAGGGTCGGAGTCTCCGGCATCCTGAGTGTCGTCGCGAGGCGGCCTCGGCCGCCGCTTCCGGAACGCTCCGGCGAACGCGACCATCAGCGCGATCGTGATCGCGACCGCGACGCCCACCGTCACGCCCATGTTGTGCGTGGCCGACCAGAGCGCCGCCGCGACACCGAGCCCGACCACGATGCTGCCCGCGAAGCCCATCCGGGCGCGCATCTCGTGAGAGCTCGGCTGCCGTTGTTCCATGACCTCAACAGTACGCGGATCGCGCGACACGCCCGGGTTGCGCGATCCCGTCCCGACCGGTAACCTCGACGAGTCCTGTCCGCCGTGTTGGGAAGTCCATTGATCTGAATCGTCGTCTCCGCGTCCTGTCCACGCGCTGATCCGACGATCCTTCCTGCCCTCAGGCATCCGTTCCCTCGAGTCCTCTCGGGAACAACCGTTGTTCAGCGCACCCGCACACTCTCGGGAGCCGCTCATGTCAACCCCCACAATCACCTCCTCGGTCGTCCTCGACCGACTCACCTTCGCCTGGCCGGACGGTTCGGTCGCCCTGGACTCGGTCTCCGGTGCCTTCGGCTCCGGACGCACGGGCCTCGTCGGCCGCAACGGCTCGGGCAAGTCCACCCTGCTGCGCCTGATCGCAGGCGAGCTCACCCCGACGTCGGGGTCGCTCTCGACCACGGGTGACGTCGCCTATCTGCCGCAGCAGCTCACGCTCGACACGGATGCCAGGGTCGCGGTGCTCCTCGGAGTCGCCGACGCCCTCGACGCCGTACGAGCGATCACCGCGGGAGACGTCGACCCCGCGCACTTCGACGCGGTCGGCGACGACTGGGACGTCGAGGCGCGCGCTCAGGTCGCCCTCGCCGACGCGGGGCTGGACCCGTCGTTCCTCGACCGCACGGTCGGGGAGCTGTCCGGCGGCGAGGCCGTGCTGGTCGCCGTGGCCGGCATCCGGCTGCGGCGCGCGCCGATCACCCTGCTCGACGAGCCGACCAACAACCTCGACCGAGACGCGCGTGCGCGGCTCGGCGAGATGGTGCGGGGCTGGCGCGGCACCCTGATCGTGGTCAGCCACGACATCACCCTGCTGGAACTGATGGACGACACCGCCGAGCTGTACGGCAGCGCGCTGAACGTGTTCGGCGGTCCGTACTCGGAATGGCGCGCCTGGCTGGACGCCGAGCAGGATGCTGCGCGGCAGGCCGAGCGCGATGCCAAGCAGGCCTTCAAGAAGGAGAAGCGGCAGCGCATCGAGGCCGAGGCGAAACTGGCCACCCGCGCGCGGATGGCCAACAAAGCCGAGGTCGAGAAGCGGGTGCCGAAGATCGTCGCGCACGGTCGCAAGATGGAGGCCGAGGTCTCGGCCGGCAGGCTGCGCACCGAGGTCGCCGAGAAGGAGTCGATCGCCCGCGAGGCGCTGGACGCCGCCGGGCACCGCGTGCGCGACGACGCCTCGATGAAGATCGACCTCCCCGACCCCGATCTATCACGGGCACGACGTATCGCCACCATCGGCGACGGATCACATGCCTGGGTGATCCAGGGACCGGAGCGCGTCGCGCTGATCGGCCGCAACGGCGTGGGCAAGACCACGCTGCTGCGCAGGCTCGTGCCGGAAGAGCCGGATGCCGCGGATGCTCCGGTGCTCGACCTGCATCCGGAACTGACCGCGCAGGCGCACACCGACCGGATCGGCTACCTGTCGCAGCGGGTGGACGGCCTGGACGACGCGGCATCGGTCGTGGCGAACGTCGCGGCCGCCGCGCCGCACGTTCCCGAGAAGGAGCTGCGCAACCGGCTGGCCAGGTTCCTGATCCGCGGGGCGGCGATGGACCGGCCCGTGGGCGCGCTCTCCGGCGGCGAGCGCTTCCGCGTCGCCCTGGCGACGCTCCTGCTGGCCGACCCGGCGCCGCACCTGGTGATCCTCGACGAGCCGACGAACAACCTCGACCTCGACACGGTCGGGCAACTCGTCGACGCGCTGCGCGCCTACCGGGGCGCGGTGCTCGTCGTCAGCCACGACGACGTCTTCCTGGAACGGCTCGGCCTGGACCTCACTCTGGAGTTGGACTCCGAGGGGCGTCTGACCGAGATCGGGTGACATCCGGGCGCCTGGCGGGGAGGATGGAGGCATGTCTTCCGCTCTCGTCCGTCCCCGCCAGGGCCGCATCATCGCCGGTGTGTGCGCCGCCGTCGCCCATCGCTTCGGCTTCACCCCGACGACCGTGCGCGTCCTGACCGTGCTGCTCGTCCTGTTCGCCGGCCTGTCGCTCTGGGCCTACATCCTGCTCTGGATCGTGATCCCCAACGAGGAGTGACGCCTACGCGCGCTTCGAGCGCATCGCCCTCGTGTGCCCGATCGTCGGGTCGGCGGCGAGGCGCGCGTACTCCTCCGACTCCCGCGGCACCAGCGTGACACGACCCTCGGCATCGCTGAGGACGCCCCAGCCGTAGCGTTTGCCCAGCGGCGAGGATCGCAGGCAGGCCTGTCCCTTCGAGAAGAACTCCTCGCGCGCCTCCGCCGTGTCGGCGATCCCTCGGCGCAGCGCCTGGGTCTGGAAGATCACGTCGTCGGACGTGCGGCCGTAGGGCTGTTCGGCTATCAGCCGGTAATGCAGCGCGGCGATCGTCGGCTTCTCGGCCGGCGGCTCCTGCGCGGCATCCGCCGGGCAGTCCTCGGCGACCTCGATGAACGTCGAGACGTAGTTCGTGGTGTGGTCGGCCATGAACCCAGCTTGCACCCGGCCACCGACACGAGGCCGTTCAGAGCCGCGCGATCCAGGGATGTCCCGGAAGCGTGCGCTCAAGCGCTTCCTGCAGCCAGTCGCGACGCCGTGCGTCGAGAAAGGGCAGCGTCGTCGCGAAGTCGGCCTCGTCCTTCGGACGCAGACCCTTCGCCTTGTGGAGCAGCTGGATCTCCGGCTGCAGATACCGGATGCCGTCACGCGCCCAGAGGGCCTCGCTCATCGGCATCCGCACCGACTCGTCGCGCTTGTAGCGCCACTCGTCCGACGTGCCGGGGCCGAGCAGGATGTCGTACTCCCACGGGTCGGCCGCGCTGCGGCGCGCCCAGGCCTGGCCGCAGCCCTCCATGAGGTCCGCCGGATCGTCGGAGCTCACCGGCTTGAGCGCGCCCGAGGAGGCGCCCCACAGATCGAGCAGGCCGGCGACATGCGCGCGCAGCAGCGGCAGGTCGGTACGCAGGATGCCGGGGTCGATGTCCTCGTGCCCGCGGACGACGCCGGTGAAGGCCTGCAGCGCCCAGCCGCCGGCGATCCACCACACCCCGCGGTATCCGTCGAAGAGGGCGCGGACATCTTCGGGCGTGCGCGATTCCCACGCTCCGTACAAGCGGGTGAACTCGGCGTCGTCCATGCATCCGACGCTACCGGGCCCGGATGTCCGAAGCCTGCTTCATGATGGAGGGATGGGCGACGTGCTCGATCGGTTCACCCCCGCCACGCAGGACTGGTTCCGGGGTGCCTTCGCCGCGCCCACCTCGGCGCAGGCCGGGGCATGGGATGCGATCTCCGCCGGCAAGCACGCCCTCGTCGTTGCGCCGACCGGATCTGGCAAGACGCTCTCCGCCTTCCTCTGGGCGATCGACAGCGTCTTCCGTGAGCGGGCCTCGGCAGCGGATTCCGCGCCCGACGGCCTTCCGCGCACCCGCATCCTCTACATCTCGCCGCTGAAGGCGCTCGGCGTCGACGTCGAACGCAACCTGCGCTCGCCCCTGGTGGGCATCGGTCAGTCGGCGCGAAGGCTCGGTGTGCCGGTGCCCGAGATCACGGTGGGCGTGCGCTCCGGGGACACCACCTCGAGCGACCGCCGCAAGCTGGTCAGCGATCCGCCCGACATCCTCATCACCACGCCCGAGTCGCTCTACCTCATGCTCACCAGCCGCGCCGGCGAGACGCTGCGCGGCGTGCACACGGTGATCATCGACGAGGTGCATGCCGTCGCGGCGACCAAGCGCGGCGCGCATCTCGCGGTCAGCCTGGAGCGGCTCGACGCCCTGCGCGAGGCGCGCGGCGCGGATGCTCCGGCCCAGCGCATCGGCCTGTCCGCGACCGTGCGGCCGATCGACGAGGTCGCGCGCTTCCTGGGCGGCTCCGCGCCCGTCGAGATCGTCGCGCCGCGTGCCACCAAGACCTTCGAGCTCGGCGTCGTCGTGCCGATCGACGACATGCGCAACCCTCCCCCGCCACCGGGTGCGGCGGCGGCCTCCGACGAGCCCGCCGAGTACACCGAGGTGACCGGCTCGGTGTGGCCGCACGTCGAAGAGGCGATCGTCGACCGGGTGCTCCAGAACAACTCCACGATCGTGTTCGCGAACTCGCGGCGCCTCGCCGAGCGGCTCACCGGGCGGCTGAACGAGATCTACTCCGAGCGCATCGGGGTGCCTCTGCCCGACGCCTCCGGACCGCCGGCGGCGATGATGGCGCAGGCGGGATCGACCGCAGGCGCCGATCCAGTGCTCGCGAAGGCGCACCACGGCTCAGTCTCCAAGGAGCAGCGCGCCCTGGTCGAGGACGAGCTGAAGTCGGGCGTGCTGCGCTGCGTGGTCGCAACGAGCAGCCTCGAGCTCGGCATCGACATGGGCGCGGTCGACCTGGTGATCCAGGTGGAGGCGCCGCCGTCAGCGGCATCCGGCCTGCAGCGCGTAGGACGCGCCGGCCACCAGGTCGGCGAGATCAGCCGCGCGGATCTCTTCCCCAAGCATCGCGGCGACGTGCTGCACACCGCGATCGTCACCGAGCGGATGCTGGCCGGCAAGATCGAGGCGATCGCCGTGCCCCGCAACCCCCTCGACATCCTCGCCCAGCAGACCGTGGCTGCCTGCGCGCTGGATCCGCTCGATGTGGAGGACTGGTTCGAGACGGTGCGACGCAGCGCGCCGTTCGCCTCGCTTCCCCGCTCGGCATACGAGGCGACGCTCGATCTGCTCGCGGGCAAGTACCCGTCGGACGAGTTCGCCGAACTGCGGCCGCGGCTGGTCTGGGATCGGGATGCCGGCACGCTGACCGGCAGACCCGGCGCGCAGCGCATCGCAGTGACCAGTGGCGGAACCATCCCCGACCGCGGCCTGTTCGGCGTGTTCGTCGCCGGTGAGACGACCGGGGCTCGTGTGGGCGAACTGGACGAGGAGATGGTCTACGAGTCCCGCGTGGGCGACGTGTTCACGCTCGGCACGACCAGCTGGCGGATCGCCGAGATCACACACGACCGGGTCAACGTCATCCCCGCGTTCGGGCAGCCGGGCAAGGTGCCGTTCTGGCACGGCGACGGCATCGGCCGCCCCTTCGAGCTCGGCGAGGCCCTGGGCGCGTTCTCGCGCGAGGTGTCCACCACCGATCCGGGAAAGGCGCAGCAGCGCCTGATCGACGCGGGCCTCGACGAACGAGCCCGCGACAACCTGCTCGGATATCTGAATGAGCAGCGCGAGGCCACCGGCACTCTGCCCACCGACCGCACGCTGACCGTCGAACGCGGTCACGACGAGGTAGGCGACTGGCGGATCATCCTGCATTCGCCCTTCGGCATGAAGGTCCATGCACCGTGGGCCCTGGCGATCAGCGCCACGGTGCGCGAGCGCCTTGGCGTCGAGGGATCGGCGGTCGCGAGCGACGACGGCATCATCGTGCGCGTGCCGGATGCGGATGCCGAGCCGCCCGGAGCGGATCTGTTCGTCTTCGACGCCGATGAGCTGGAGCAGATCGTCACCGCCGAGGTCGGCGGATCGGCGCTGTTCGCCTCGCGATTCCGGGAGTGCGCGGCGCGTGCGCTGCTCATGCCGCGGATGAATCCGAACAAGCGCACCCCGCTCTGGCAGCAGCGACAGCGCTCGGCGCAGCTGCTCGAGGTGGCGAGACGGCATCCCACCTTCCCTGTCATCCTCGAGACCCTGCGCGAAGTGCTGCAGGACGTCTACGACCTGCCCTCGCTGCGGCGCCTGGCGACGGACATCGCCGAGCGCCGCGTGCGGCTGGTGGAGACCGAGCCCGCGCAGCCCTCGCCATACGCCCGCGACCTGCTGTTCGGCTACGTCGGTGCGTTCATGTACGAGGGCGATTCGCCGCTGGCCGAGCGCCGCGCGGCGGCGCTGTCCGTGGACCCTGCGCTCCTCGGAGAGCTGCTCGGCACGGTCGAGATGCGCGAGCTGCTCGATCCCGACGTGCTCGCCCAGTTCGAGCTCGAGGCGCAACGGCTCGACCCGTCGCGACGGGCTCGCGGTGTGGAGGGCGTCGCCGACCTGCTGCGGATGCTCGGGCCGATGGATGCCGCCGAGGTGGCGCGGCGGCTGGAGTCCACTCCCCCGGCCGCCCCGCGAGAGAGCGCCAGCGACCGAGACGAAACGCCTTCTGCCGCAGCATCTGACGCCGAGGCATCCGCCCACCTGGCCTCCCTCGTCTCCGCGCACCGCGCGATCGAGGTGACGATCGCGGGCGCCCGCCGGTTCGCCGCGATCGAGGATGCCGGGCGCCTGCGCGACGGCCTGGGCACCGCGCTTCCGGTGGGCATCCCGGTGGCGTTCCTCGAGCCGGTCGCCGACCCGCTCGGCGACCTGGTGTCGCGGCACGCACGCACCCACGGACCGTTCACGACCGATGCCGTCGCGACCCGCTTCGGGCTCGGCAGCGCCGTCGCCAGGCACACCCTGCAGCGGCTCGAATCGGCCGGGCGGCTGAACAGCGGGTACTTCCTGCCGGCCAACAGCGGCTCATCCGCCGACGAGAAGGAGTGGTGCGACGCCGAGGTGCTGCGCCGGCTGCGGATGCGGTCACTCGCAGCGATCCGAGGATCGGTCGAGCCCGTCCCGGCCGAGGCATACGCTCGGTTCCTGCCCGATTGGCAGCACCTGACCCGCCCACTCGAGGGCGTCGACGGTGTGCTCTCGGTGGTCGAGCAGTTCGCCGGCGTGCCGATCCCCGCGAGCGCGTGGGAGTCGCTGGTACTGCCGACCCGGGTGCGCGACTACACACCCGCGCTGCTCGACGAGCTCACTGCAGCCGGCGAGGTGGTCTGGGCCGGCCACGGCTCACTGCCCGGCCGGGACGGCTGGGTGTCGCTGCATCCGGTCGATCTCGCGCCGTTCACGCTCCCCTTCCCGGAGGAGCCTCCTGCACCCGGATCGCTCGAGGAGAAGCTGCTCGACGCTCTGCGCCTCAGCGGCGCCCAGTTCGCCGGTGCGCTTAAGGCGATGACAGATGCGGAGAATGAACGGTCGGTGCTCGACGCGCTCTGGGCCCTGACCTGGCAGGGGCACATCACCAACGACACATTCGCGCCGGTGCGCGCGCTGATCGCCGGCGGGTCGCAGGCGCACAAGACCACGCGCCGCGCGCCGCGCACCCGCACCTACCGCGGCGTCTCGCTGGCTCGCCCGGCGAGCGCTCGCCCCACGACGATCGGTGGCCGCTGGTCTGTGCTTCCCGAGACCGACCCGGATGCCGCTCGCCGCGCGACCGTCACCGCGGGTCTGTTGCTCGATCGGTACGGTGTGGTCACCCGCGGCGCCGTTCAGGCCGAGGGCGTGCCCGGCGGCTTCGCCCAGGCGTACCGCGTGCTCGCCGGGTTCGAGGAGGCCGGGCACGCCCGTCGCGGCTATGTGATCGAACGGCTCGGAGCCGCGCAGTTCGCCGCATCCACCACCGTCGACCGGCTGCGCACCTTCGCCGGCCTGGCCGATCCCCCGCCCCGCAACGCTGTCACGCTCGCCGCGACCGACCCGGCGAATCCGTACGGCGCCGCGCTGCCCTGGCCGCGCATCGACGAGGTGTCGCATCGACCGGGTCGCAAGGCAGGCGGGCTTGTCGTGATCGTCGACGGTGCGCTCGTGCTCTACCTGGAGCGCGGAGGCCGCACCGTGCTGGCCTTCACCGATGACGAGGAGACCCTGCGCGCTGCTGTGTCCGACCTCGCGGCGACCTCACGACTGCGCCGGCTCGAGACGCTGACGATCGAGAAGATCAACGGCGAGGGCGTGTACGGCACGGCCATCGCCCGCATCCTGCAGGAGGCCGGCTTCGTCGTCACTCCACGCGGATATGCACTGCGCAAGGCGGTGTGACTCAGCCGGCAGTCGCCCACGCTCGCCGGAGTATCTCCGCCCGCTCGCGCAGCCCCGCATCCGGCAGCAGCACCGGCCCGTCCGAGATGTCGACGTTCCGCAGCGGGTCGTCGTCGCCGTGCTGCGGCAGCAGATGGCAGTGCAGGTGCGGCATCCGGTGCCCCATCACCAGATAGTCGATCTTGCGCGGATCGAGCACCGCGCCGATCGCACGCCCCGCGCGCTGCACGTCGCTCCAGAATGCAGTGAGCGCGTCGGCGTCGAGGTCGGCCAGATCGGTGGCGTGCTCACGCAGGATGACCAGGCAGTAGCCCGGATGCGCCTGGTTCCGCGCCAACCGGATGTGCGCCGTCGGCGTGGACGCGATCAGGACACTGTGCGGGTTCTCCTCGAGGTGCGCGTCGGCGCACATCCCGCAGGTCGACGGATCGGCCAGCGCCGCCTGCTCCGCCTCGGACCACCACACCCCGCCATCGTATGGCCCGGTATCCGTCGTGATACGGTGCTCGACATGACGGCGCGTCTGTATTCGTATCGCCCGGCTCTGGCCAGAGCCGGCGGTCTGTAGCGCCCATCACACACTGGCCAGAGCTCGAGGCAAGGACATCCGTCCTTGCCTTTCGCGTATCCGCGGGAGGCTCTGGCCCGGCCATCCTCTCCACCTGACGAGAGGACCACCATGACCGGAGCAGACGACATCCTGCGGCCGATGCGGCGCACGATCGACACGATCGTCGATGAGGACGCCCTTCGCGACAGACTCGACAGCGGCGCGCAGCTGCGGATCAAGTACGGCGTCGACCTCACCGCCCCCGACCTGCACCTGGGCCACGCGGTGAATCTCTGGCTGATGCGGCACCTACAGGAGCACGGACATCGCGTGGTTTTCCTGCTGGGAGACCTCACCACCCGCGTCGGCGATCCGACCGGCAAGAGCGAGACGCGTCCGGTGCTCTCCGATGAGCAGATCGAGGAGAACGCCCGCGCGTTCCTCGCGCAGGTCTCGCTGGTGCTGGACACCTCGCCGGAGGTCTTCGAGGTGCGACGCAACTCGGAGTGGTTCGACCGGATGCCGGTGGCCGAGCTGCTGAGTCTGTTCAGCATGACGACGCACGCGCAGCTGATGGCGCGCGACATGTTCCGTGAACGTCTCGCGCAGGGTCGTGAGATCGCCCTGCACGAGCTGACCTACCCGGTGCTGCAGGGCTACGACAGCTTCGCCATGGACAGCGACCTCACGATCGTCGGGTCGGACCAGCTGTTCAACGAGATGATGGGCCGGCAGTACCAGCAGCGCCTCGGCGCGCGACCGCAGTCGCTGATCACCACGGTGATCACGCCGGGCCTGGACGGCGGGCCGAAGCAGTCGAAGTCGCTCGGCAACTACGTCGCGCTGACCGACACCGCCACGGATAAGTTCGGCAGGGCGATGAGTCTGCCCGACGACCTCACCGGCGTGTGGGCGGGCGCGTACACGACCCTCGACGACGACGAGGTCGGCCGCATCTCGTCGGCTGCCGCCCAGGGCGGCCACGCCGCACGCGACGCCAAACTCGCGATGGCGGAGGCGATCGTCGTCCGGTACCACGGTACGGACGTCGCCGCGCGAGAACGGGAGTCGTTCCTGCGCGTCTTCTCGCAGGGCGCGGCGCCGGAGAGGACGGATGCTGTGCAGCTGAGCTCTCCGGTGATCACGGTGCGAGGGCTGCTCGAACTGGTCCGGCCCGAGCTGAGCGGCTCCGCCCGCCGTCGTCTGCTCGCGCAGGGCGCCGCACGGCTCGACGGCGTCGTCGTCTCGGACCCGGATCTGGTGCTGACCGTCGAGGACGGCAGCATCCTGCGCACCGGCCGGCGGACCTGGACGCGCCTCGACGTGCGTCCATGACGCGCTGGGCGGCGCCGCATACGCTGGTGACATGATCCGCGAGTTCGCCGCCGGGTTCGGCACACTGCTACGTGGCTTCGGCATGTGGCGCACGCATCCGAAGCTGCTGGCACTGGGCCTCATTCCGGCGGTCCTGGCGTTCATCGTGCTCGCCGCCGCGCTCATCCCGTTCGGCCTCTCCCTCGGCGGCATCACCGCGTGGATGACGCCGTTCGCCGACGGGTGGGAGGACGGATGGCAGATCGCCCTGCGCGCTGCTCTCGGCATCGTGCTGTTCATCGCCGCGGCGATCCTCGCCGGACTCGTGTTCACCGCCCTCGCAC
Source organism: Microbacterium sp. MAH-37 (assembly GCF_009758255.1). Taxonomy (GTDB): domain Bacteria; phylum Actinomycetota; class Actinomycetes; order Actinomycetales; family Microbacteriaceae; genus Microbacterium. The sequence continues at coordinate 100,958 of NZ_WSEN01000002.1, read as the reverse complement.
TCACGATCGGCGACCCGTTCTATCAGCGCATCTGGCGCGGCGTGGAGCGCTCGCTCGGCGGTGAGGAGCCCACCGGCGAGACCGGGTTCTGGGCCACCGTCGGCGAGGGGCTGCGGCTGGTCGTGCTCGGCATCCTCGTCGCCCTGTTGACGCTCGCGATCGGGTTCATCCCGGTGGTCGGCGGTGTCATCGCCTCCGTCGCCGGCGTCGTGCTGTCGGGTCGTCTGCTCGCCCGCGAGCTCACCGGCCGCGCATTCGACGCCCGCGGGCTCGACTCCGAGACACGATCGCGGCTGTTGGGCTCCGGGCGCGCCCGCGTGCTCGGCTTCGGCGTCGCGACGCAGCTGTGCTTCATGATCCCGCTCGGCGCGATCATCACCATGCCCGCTGCCGTGGCCGGCTCCACCATGCTCGCGCGGGCGCTCACAGAACGGCAGCCGGCGGATGCCCGAGGGTGACACCGTCTACCAGGCGGCGCACCGCCTGGACACCGCACTGCACGGGCAACTGATCACCCGGTTCGAGCTGCGGGTGCCGCAGGCCGCGACCGTCGATCTGACCGGCCGAACCGTGCACGAGGTCGTTCCGCGCGGCAAGCACATCCTGATGCGCATCGGCGACCTGACCGTTCATTCCCATCTGCGCATGGACGGCTCCTGGTTCGTCTACCGGCCGGGCGAGAGATGGCGGCATCCCGCCTTCAAGGTGCGTGCGATCGTGGGAACCGCGGCCGCCGAGGCGGTGGGCGTCGACATCCATGACATCGACGTCGTGCCCACACGCGACGAGCAGCAGCTGGTCGGTCATCTCGGCCCCGATCCGCTCTCGGACCACTGGGATCCGGCCGAAGCCGCCCTTCGGGTACACGCCGACGCGCGCAGCATCCACGTCGCCCTGCTCGATCAGCGCAACGTCGCCGGCTTCGGCAACGAGTACGCCGCAGAACTGCTGTTCCTGCGCGGAATCCTGCCCGAGACACCCGCAGCCGACGTCGACGCCGCGGCTCTGCTCGACCTCGGCGCGCGGACGATCCGTATGAACCGCGACCGCCCTGTGCGCACCTTCACCGGCGTCGCGCGGCGCGGGCAGGACACCTGGGTGTACGGCCGTGCCGGACGCCCCTGCCGACGGTGCGGAACGTCGATCCTCACCGGCTCCCAGGGCGCGGATCCCACCACGGAACGCGTCACCTTCTGGTGCCCTCGCTGCCAGAGGTGAACGCGGGAATATATCCGCCACTCCCACGGTTGTTGCTATATCCGGCAGTGTCCGGACGGGAGGAATCGTGGGCAAGAACTACATCGATATCGAGGACGACCAGGGCGCCACGCTGCGGTACCGCAAGCACGCCAACGGCCGGGGCCTCGTCGCGCACGGCGCGAAGGTGCACCCGAAGGCTCTGATCGAGTCCGGCGCCTATATCGAACCGCGCGCGCGGGTCGGAGCCGGCGCGCACGTCTCGCGCGGCGCCTGGATCGAGCCTGATGCCGTGATCGGCGAGAACGCCTACATCGACGCGCACGCGCACGTCGGAGAAGGCGCTGTGATCGGCGACGGCGCACACATCGGCGTCCGCACCGAGGTCGGAGCGGGGGCGCGCATCGCCCGTGGAGCCCGTATCGGCGACGACGAGACCGTCGCCGCCGGACTGATGGTCGCGACCGACCAGAAGGGACTGTGGCTGGCGGCCTGATCGGTCAGAGCAGTCGTCGCTCCGTGGCCCACGCGGTCAGTTCGTGCCGCGATGACAGTTGAAGCTTGCGCAGCACGGCCGACACGTGGGTCTCGACGGTCTTGATCGAGATGAACAGCTCGGACGCCACTTCCTTGTACGCGTAGCCGCGGGCGATCAGTCGCATGACCTCCTGCTCGCGCGCGGACAGCCGGTCGAGTTCGTCGTCCACCGTCGCGGTCTCACCCGCGACCGCACCGAACGCGTCGAGCACGAAACCGGCCAGGCGCGGCGAGAACACCGCATCCCCGTCAGCCACGGCGTGCACGGCGCTGCTCACTTCGGCTCCGGATGACCCCTTGGTGATGTAACCACGTGCGCCCGCGCGGATGACGCGCACGACGTCCTCCGCGGCATCCGACACGCTCAGCGCGAGGAACCTCGTCGGCACCCCGGCGCAGCCGCGGATCACCGACTCTCCACCGGACGCGTCGTCGCCGGGGCCGCCCGGCAGATGCACGTCCAGCAGCACCACGTCGGGCACCTTCTCGCGGATCACGACGATCGCCGACGGCACGTCGGCGGCGTCGCCGACGACGTCGACGGACGCGTCCAGATCGGCACGCAGCCCGGAGCGGAAGATCGAGTGGTCGTCGACGATCACGACCCGGATGCCAGTCACGCTGCCTCTCCGTTCTCGCGGCACGGATGCAGGCAGGAACGCACACCTGCAGGCAGATCCCCCGGCGTGTCCGTCTGCAGACGGACATTCGGCCTGCATCCGTACAGGGACAGGCCGGTCACGACTGCACTCCGGTGAACGTCAGGTGCACTTCGGTCCCCTGTCCGCTGCTGCGCACCGTGGCGCTGCCGCCCGCGCGCCGCATCCGGCCGATGATCGATTCGCGTACGCCGAGCCGGTCGCTCGGCACGCCGTCGAGGTCGAATCCCGCCCCGCGGTCGCGGATGAACACGTCGACGCCCGCCGCCGAGCCCTCGATGTACACCGACACCTCGCCGCCTGCGTGCCGGGCTGCGTTCAGCATGGCCTCGCGCGCGGCTGCGGCGACCTCGCCGCTGGCCCGCTCCGCCGAGAGCCCGGCGGAGACGACGTCGATGCGCACCGGATAGTCGAGTTCGAGCGCTCCGGCGTAGTCGCGCAGGTCGGTGGGAAGGTCGCTGTCGGCGGGCGAGTCGCCGTCGTACAGCCAGGCGCGCAGCTCGCGCTCCTGAGCTCTGGCGAGCCGGGCCGCCTCGCTCGAGGGGCCGGCGCGGTTCTGGATCAGCGCGAGCGTCTGCAGCACGGAGTCGTGCAGGTGCGCAGCCATCTCGCTGCGCTGCTCTTCGCGGATACGCCGGATGCGCTCACCGGAGAGCTCGCGCCAGCGGCGGTACAGCGTGGACGACAGCACCACGGCGATCGCGAGCAGCGGGAGCAGCAGCACCAGCGACGCCACACCGCGCAGCGACAGCGTGAGGAAGAGGATCAGCATCATCGCCACGGCGATCGTGCGGATGATGACCGAGTGCCGCGGCCCGCGGGCTGGGTCGGCCTGATCGACCAGCGCCGACCAGATGCCGGCGACCGATGCGAGCACGAGGCACGCCGGCAGGGCGAGCACCGTGAGCGGGTTGCCGCCGACGACCGCCCCGTACACCCAGGGATACCCGCCGTCCACCACGATGAGGAACAGCGCAGCGCCGGCGAGGGCGAGCAGCACCCAGGCGATCGGCACCTGGCGGGACGGCGCGCTCTCGCCCGCCTGCCACGGCATCAGCGCCCAGCACCACGCGTACAGCAGGATGCCGACGCCACCGAGCAGCCCCAACACGACGAACAGCGCCCTGACCGCCCACACCGGCGCGCCGAGATGGCGCGCCAGCCCTGCGCTGACACCGGAGATCACGCATTCGCGGTCGCGGTCCAGCGGCGGACGCGGCGGCGGCGCGACCCGAGGAGGGCGCGGCAGGGTGCCGGGGACGGAAGAGTGCATGCCGCAATCCAATCACCCGTGCGGACCGCGCACCCCGGTCTCCGGCGAAGATCAGGGTCGGGTCAGGGGTTCACCCCATGGCGGCTCCGGACCTCGGCCCGTCAGGATCGAGACATGACGATCCCGACCGCACCGCCGTCCCCCACCCCGCCGCCGCCGGCGCCGCACGGCTCCGACCGGTTCTTCCTGTGGGTCGCCGGCCTCGGGATCGCCCGCTCCGACGGGTGGCTCGGCGGCGTGTGCGCCGGCATCGCCGCACGGCTGCGGATCGACCCGCTGATCGTGCGCGGCATCCTGCTGGTGGCACTGCTGTTCGGCCTGCCGGTCGTCTTCCTGTACGCCGTCGCCTGGGCGCTGCTGCCGGATGCCGACGGAAGGATCCACGCCCGGGACCTGGTGCACGGCCGTTTCGAGGCCGCGCAGCTCGGCATCCTCGCCCTGGTGATCCTCGCGTTCCTGCCGATCGCGAATCCGTTCTGGTGGCTCGGCGGCAGCTGGGGGCTCTTCTACGGAGCGGGTCCTGTCTCCGTGCTGTTCCTCCTCATCGGGCTGGCGGTCGCGATCGCTCTGCTCGTCCTCATCGTGCGCGCCGCGCGCCGCACCCCGGGTGCCCAGGCACCGGATCCGCTGAAGGCTTCTGCTGATCCGGCCGGCCCCGGCACATCCGCGACGGACGGCGACTCGGGAATCGCCTCCACCGCGGACGGGCGGGGGCGGGATGCCTCGCTGATCACCGAACCGGTGATCGCGGCATCCACCCCCGCCGATCCTCCCGCGCCACCGTCGGCCCCTGCGGACGCCGGTGATCTGAATGCCTGGCGTGCGCAGCACGCCGCCTGGCGGGAGCAGGACCAGGCCTGGCGCCGACAGCAGCAGGACGCCGATCGTGCAGCACGGGAGCAAGCCAGGCGCGAGCGGCAGGCCGTCGCGGCCCAGTTCGCCGCCGAGGCATCGGAACGTCGGCGCGCGAAGCGGGCGTCGAATCCGCGGATCAGCGGAGCGTATCTCGCTGCGGTCACCGGACTGGCCCTGGTGACGGGAGCCGTCGTCGCGCTGTTCGCGGATCGCAGCGCCGCCGTGGCGCTCGCACTGTGCACCGCTGCTCTGATCCTCGCGCTCGGGATGGTGATCGCCGGTGTCGCGCGACGCCGAAGCGGGTTCCTCACCTTCCTCACCGTGATCACGCTCGTGGGCGGGGCGATCGCCGGGGGCTTCACCACCATCGGCGACGTCGTGATGGGCGACAGCGGCATGAACAATTCGCAGGCGACGACCGTACGCCAGCCGTTCGGGTCGATGTCGATCTACCTGATGCCCCTCGACGGCGGCGAGCGCAACCCGGTCACCCTGTACAAGGGCGACGGCTACACCTCGATCGAGGTTCCGCTGGGCGTGACGCTGGAGCTGGACGCCGCTGTCCAGGACGCCACGGTCAATTGGACGGTCCTGACGACAGCACAGGACGGCACCGTCGAGGCGACCGATGGCGGCGTCTGGACGGGCACGCAGCGGGCCGACGGCACACGGCTGATTCAGCGCACGAGAGCCTCAGGACCCGACTCCGAGCGGCCGGACGCACCGAGCACCATTGCGCCGGTGCGGCTGCAGCAGCAGTCCGGCATCATCGACATCACGTTCAACGAGCAGGCCGAGGAGAAGTCCGAATGAGCACCGCAGACGACGGCACCGATTTCCTGGACAAGGGTCTGTTCGCCGAGACGGATGCCGCGACGCCATCCGCCTCGGAAGATCCGGCCGCCGCATCCGCGGGACCCCTTGCACCGCGGACCCGCTGGGCGGCGATCATCTGGGGCCTGTTCTTCGCCGGCCTCGCATTCGGCGGCATCTGGGTGCTCAGCGATCCGCAACGACGGGACGGGGTCACCGACTGGCTGGCCGGGCTCGCTCCGGCCACCATCGTCGCGGTCTCGCTTCTCGTCGTGGGCGTGTTCGTCCTCGTCGCCGGCCTCGCCGGGCTGCTGCGCCGCCTGCAGCGGCGGATGTCGCGCTGACCCGTCCGTTCCCGATCCTCTAAATACGACAGAAGCTACACTTAGAGGATGGACGTCAGCGCAGAGGCAGGACGCATCGGCGCACTCGCCGATCCCACGCGGCAGTCGCTGTACGAGTACGTCGCCGCGCAGCCGCAACCGGTCGGGCGCGAAGCGGCGGCATCCGCCCTCCACCTGCCGCCGCACGTCGCCCGATTCCAGCTCGACCGCCTCGTGGAGGCTGGTCTGCTCGAGGTGGAGTTCCGCCGGCTCACGGGGCGCACCGGCCCGGGAGCCGGGCGCCCGTCGAAGCTGTACCGCCGGACAGCGGGCACCGTCGCGGTGTCGCTGCCCGAGCGTCGGTACGACCTGGTGGGTCACCTGCTCGCCGCGGCGATCGAGCGCACGGCGGACGGCACGGCACTGCCCGATGCCCTCGACACGGTCGCCAAGGAGGAGGGGCGGATGCTGGGCGCGGCGGCCCCCGCCGTGCAGGCCGACGAGCTCGACCGCACCGCCGCGACCCTCGCCACGCAGGGATACGAGCCGCGCCGATCGGACGACGGCCTGGTCCTCGCGAACTGCCCTTTCGACTCGCTCGCACGCGAGCACACCGGACTCGTCTGCGGGATGAACCATGCCTACGTCGACGGCATCGTGGAGGGACTCGGCTGCGCGCATCTCGACGCCCGTCTCGACCCGGCGGCGGGCCGCTGCTGCGTGACAGTGACCCGCGAGGCATGACCCTCAGCCCCGAGGAATGCCGCGATTGGTCGCGTTCCGCGCCCGGATGCGGCAAACAGGGACATTCCCCAGGACGGGATGCTGCGGCGACAGGGGCGCGCTGAGCCAGTAGCGTGAGTGCGTGGTGAAGAAGAGCGGGCGACCCGCAGCCGGGAAGCGACCCAGCGGAGGTCGAGGCAAGCCGGCGGGAAGGAAGGCCGCGCCGGCCAAGCGTCCGCAGGTCAGGAAACCCGAACCCGCCGAGGTCGTCGACGAGGCCCCGCGCACGTTCCGTCTCGGCGCCATCCCCGGCGCGACGCCCGGCAAATGGATCGACGCCTGGAAGACCCGGATGCCGCACATCACCCTGGAACTCGTTCCGATCGAGGCCGCCGTTCAGCGCGAGGCGCTGTCCGACCTCGACGCAGCTCTCGTCCGTCTGCCGATCGAGCGCCCCGACGAGTTGCACGTGATCCGCCTCTACGACGAGTTGCCTGTCGTCGTGGCCTCCGCCGAGTCCCATCTCATGGCAGCCGAGACCCTCACCGCCGCCGATCTCGACGGCGAAACGCTGGTCACTCCGCTCGACGACGTGCTCGGCCCGCTGGATCTTCCGACCGTCGCGCCGCGATTCGCGCCGGTCCCCACGACCGCAGACGCCATCGCGACCGTTGCCACCGGGATCGGCGTGGTCGTGGTGCCGATGTCGCTGGCGCGACTGCATCACCGCAAGGATGCCGACCATCGGGTGCTCGAGGGCGGGCCGACGTCGACCGTCGCGCTGGCCTGGCCCCGCGACCGAACCACCCCCGACGTCGAGACCTTCGTCGGAATCGTGCGCGGCCGCACCGCGAACTCCTCGCGCTGACGCGCATCTCGAATCAGTCTGCGCCTGCCCCACACCGCGAGCCCTCGACGACGCCGCGCGAACAGCGGGTTCCCGTCGCGATCGAGCACAGTCCGCACACGGAACACTGTGCTCGATCGCGACGGGAACGGAAACGTCCCGAGGGAGTCAGACCGTGACCGGCGCCTTGGCGCGCACCGCGAGCGCGTCGCCCGCGGCATCCACCACGACGTGACCGCCGTCGGCCAGCTCGCCTGCGACGAACAGGTCGGCGATCCGGTCGTCGACCTCGCGCTGGATCAGGCGGCGCAGCGGCCGCGCGCCGTACTCCGGCTCGTAGCCGTGCTCACCGAGCCAGGCCACCGCGGCATCCGTGACCTCGAGGGTCACCTCACGCAGCGACAGGCGGTCGGCGGTCGCGCCGAGCACGAGCCGCACGATCTGCGAGATCTCCGCGAGCGACAGCTTCTGGAAGATCACGATCTCGTCGATCCTGTTCAGGAACTCCGGACGCATCGCCTCGCGCAGCTTGCCCATCACGCGGGCCTTCAGGTCCTCCTGCGAGGAGAACCCGGACTCGTCGCGGGAGGCCACGAAGCCGAGCGCTCCCGACCGCGAGGCCAGGAACTCCGAGCCGATGTTCGAGGTCATCACGACCACCGTGTTGCGGAAGTCGACCGTGCGACCCTGGCCGTCGGTGAGCCGCCCGTCGTCGAGCACCTGCAGCAGCAGGTTGAACACGTCCGGGTGCGCCTTCTCGATCTCGTCGAACAGCACGATCGAGTACGGGTTGCGCCGCACGCGCTCGGTGAGCTGACCGGCCTCGTCGTACCCGACGTATCCAGGAGGGGCGCCGACGAGGCGCGACACGGTGTGCCGCTCGCCGAACTCGCTCATGTCGAACCGGATCACCGCGTCCTCGTCGTCGAACAGCCGGGACGCGAGGGCCTTGGCCAGCTCGGTCTTGCCGACGCCGGTCGGACCGAGGAACAGGAATGATCCGACCGGGCGACGGGCGTCGCCCATGCCGGTGCGGTTGCGGCGCACGGCACGCGCCACGGCCTTCACCGCATCGTCCTGCCCGATCACCCTTGCGTGCAGATCCGACTCCAGATCGTGCAGACGCTCGCGCTCCCCCTCGGTGAGACGGCTGACCGGGATGCCGGTGGCGCGCGAGATCACCGCGGCGATCTCGGGCTCGTCCACGACGGTGCTCCCGACCGCCGGAACGGCGGCCGTGTCGATGCGCTCCTGCACCTCGGCGATCTCGTCGCGGATGCGGGAGGCCTCCTCGTAGTGCTCGCCGGTGACGGCGGCGTTCTTCTGCGCCTCCAGGTCGGCCAGCTGCGCCATCAGGTCGCTGACGTCGACCGGCACGCCGAGTCGCAGCCGCAGCCGTGCACCGGCCTGGTCGATCAGGTCGATCGCCTTGTCCGGCAGCACGCGGTCGGACAGGTACCGGTCGCTCAGCTGCACGGCGGCGCGGATCGCGGCATCCGTGTAGGTGACGCGGTGGTGGTCCTCATAGGCCTGCTTGAGGCCTTCGAGGATGCGCACGGCGTCGGCGACGGACGGCTCCCCGACCTTCACCGGCTGGAAGCGGCGCTCCAGCGCCGGGTCCTTCTCGATGCGGCGGTACTCGTCGAGCGTCGTCGCGCCGATCATGTGCAGGTCACCGCGCGCCAGGCGCGGCTTGAGGATGTTGCCCGCGTCCATGCCGCCGGACTCGCCGGAACCTCCGGCGCCGACCACGGTGTGCACCTCGTCGATGAACACGATGACCTCGCCCTTGTGGGCGGCGATCTCGTCCATCGTCTTGGTGAGGCGCTCCTCGAAGTCGCCGCGGTACCGGGTGCCGGCGAGCATTCCGGGCAGGTCGAGGGCCACCACGCGGCGGTCCTTCAGCTGCTCGGGCACGGCGCCCTCGATGATCGCGCGGGCCAGCCCCTCGACGATCGCCGTCTTGCCGACACCGGCCTCGCCGATCAGCACGGGGTTGTTCTTCGTGCGACGGCTGAGGATCTCGATGGTCTGCTCGATCTCGTCGGCCCGGCCAATCACCGGGTCGAGTGCGCCCTCGCGGGCGCGGGCGGTGAGGTCGAGCCCGTACTGGTCGAGCATCGGCGTCTCGGATGCCGGGTTCGCGGGCGCCTCCTCGGCGGGAGCCCCCGCAGGTGCGGGCACGCCCTCGCGCAGCCCCTGGGTCAGGGCCTCCGCGGTGACGCCGGCCTGCGCCAGGACCTGCCCGGCGGGCACGTCCTGGCCGAGCACCAGCGCGAAGAAGAGGTGCTCGGGGTCGATGTAGGTCGAGCCCGACGACCGGGCCACCTGGTAGGCGTGGAACAGGGCGCGCGAGGCGCTCGGGGTGAGCGTGGCGGCGTCCACGTCGCCGGCGTCCCGGGGTTCGGGCAGCCGGGCGTCGACGGCGGCGAGGATCTTCGCCGGGTCCACGCCGATGTGCCGCACAGCACTCGCGACGGCATCGTCGTCGACGATCACGCGCAGGATGTGCAGGGCGTCGAGTTCGATCTGTCCGCGCTCGATCGCGAAGCGGCCCGCGCGCTGCAGGATCTGCTGCGTACGTGCGGTGAGAAAGCGACCGAGGTCGATCGATCGCGCCTGCCGGGCCTGCTCCCCGGCGAGGTAGCGGGCGAGGAAGTCGTCGAAAGATCCTGCGCCGTTGATGTCGCTGGGCATCATGTCCTCCTGAAGTCTGAGAGAAGTTGAGTGTACTCCTGTCAAGTTCAACGTCGGGGCGGTGCTGGTATTCCCGCTCGCCGCACTAAACTCGCTCTGTGGTCTCACTCCTCTACGTCTGCGTGCGTCCGGAGCAGGGCGCGGCGGCAGCCGAGCACCTGTCGTTCCGGCGCGGGCTCGGCGTGGAGACCCTGGACCGGCACGACCTGATCGGGCATCCGCTCAACGAGATCGACTGGCGCGAGTACGACGGCATCGTCGTCGGCGGGTCGCCGTTCAACGTCGGTGACGAGGAGAAGTCCGACGAGCAGCTGCGCGTCGAGGCCGACCTCGAACGGATCGCCCGCTCCGCCATCGACGGCGGCCCCGCGGCGATGTTCACCTGTTACGGCATCGGCGTCGTCACGCGGATGCTGGGTGGCACGGTCGGCACCGCGACCCCGGAGTTCACTCGCGAGACGACCATCCGCATCACTGCGGCCGGCGCGGACGATCCGGTGTTCGGACCCAGCGCTCCGCAGATGGACGTGCTCACCGCGCACAAGGAGGGTTCGGCCGAGCCGCCTCCCGGCGCAGTGCTGCTCGCGACGAACGACGACTGCCCGGTGCAGGCCTACCGGGTCGGCGACCGGCTGTACGCGACCCAGTTCCACCCCGAGCCGACGCCGCAGGACTTCGCGCACCGCATGGACTTCTACCGCAGCACCGGGTACTTCGACCCCGCCGAGTTCGACCGGGTCGAGGCTGAGATCCTCGCCACCTCGCCCACCGGAACGGATCTGCTGCGGCGCTTCGCGGAGCTCGTCGGTCGCTGAGACGACGCCCTTCGTCACTTCGACTCGCTTCGCTCGCTCAGTACGGCGCTCGCTCGGCCTCGCGCTCCTTCAGGACCCGAGACGGTTCGAGGGCCGCGCCGACCCCGGTTCCTGAGCGAGCGAAGCGAGACGAGGGACGTTCAGCTTCCCGGGTACCGCAGCTCGATCTGCTCGCGCAGGTACGCCTCCAGCGACCTCACACCTGCCGCGCTCCAGCGCACGGACGGCACGCCGTCGACGAGCAGCAGCGGGCCGGACACTCCCCCGGCATCGACCGCGGCGACATCCAGCTCCGTCCAGCCGACGTGCACGATCTCTCCCTCACCGAAGCCGCCGCGGCGCGCCTGCGCGCGGCGGTCGGCGCGCGCCCTGGCCGACTCCGCGGCGTAGCCGCGACGGACCTCCTCCGCGGCGCGCAGAACCTCACCGGTGGCGAGCACGCCGTCGTGGGTGAGCAGCAGCACGCCGAGGTGCCAGGCCTCACCCGCTCGCACGATGCGCGGCGCCCGCCACCGCGAGACCTTCGCCACTCCGATGCCCTGCATCGGAGCATCCGCAAGCTGCCGCCGTGCGGCGTCCAGCAGCACGGATGCTGTGGTCACAGCTCTCCCTGCAGCTGCGGGCTCTGCACGGCCGACCGCTCACCGCGGATGGTCATGCCGATCAGCGGGTACAGCAGCACCGACAGCATGCCGGCGCCGACGAGTGCGGCGGCGATGTCGGTCCCGAGCATCCCCTCGCTGACGCCGATTCCGGTGACGGCGACGATGATCGGAAGGCCGGTCGCCGCCAGCAGACCGAGCGCAGTGCGATCGCGCGTGGACATGCCCTGGTTCGCCGAGAACTGCGCGGCGAGGCCACGGATCACCAGCAGCGCGACCAGCAGGATGGGCACCAGAATCATGGCCAGCGGCGAGGCCAGCAGCGCCTTCAGGTCGAACGTCACGCCCGTGTAGATGAAGAAGATCGGCACCAGGAAGCCGAACGCGATCGCCTCGACCTTGCTCTCGACCTCTTCGGCATCCTTCTTCGAGGCGCTCGACATCATGATCCGCCAGACCGATCCGGCCACGAACGCGCCGAGCAGCATGTCCAGGTCGAGCCACACGCTCAGAGCCACCAGCGCCGCGACCAGCAGCAGCACGAATCGCACGCCGAACTGCGCCGAGGTGTGCAGCGTCGTGCTGACGAAGGTGTGCAGACGGCCGTGCGGGATGCGCCGCGCCGCGTAGACCGCGAGCAGCGCGATCGCCACGAACACGAGCAGCACGATGGTCGCGGCGGGCGCTGCACGCACGCTGAGGAAGATCGAGATCGCGATCAGCGGCAGGAACTCGCCGATGGTGCCGATCGCGATGACGGCCTTGCCGAACGGGGAGTCCATCTCACCGGCATCCCGCAGGATCGGCATCAGGGTGCCCAGCGCGGTCGAGCTGAGCGCGATCGCCACCACGATCATGCCGTCACCGGGGGCGATCATGAAGCCGACGCCGATGCCCAGCGCGATGCTGACCAGCCAGCCCAGCGAGGCGCGTCCGAGCGACTTGCGCCCGAGAGCCTTGAAGTCGATCTCGGTGCCCGCGAGGAAGAACAGCATCGCGAGACCGAACTCGCTGAGCATGTCGATGATCTCGTTCGGATGCACCCAGCCGAGCAGCGCGGGACCGGCGATGATCCCGAGCACCAGCTCGAACACGACGACCGGGATGCGCAGCACCGGGCCGATCAGGCGGGCCAGAATCGGTGCGAGCACCGCCAGCAGAGGGATCATGACGAGGCTGATAGCGGTGTGTTCCACCCGCTAAGAGTAGTGGCCGAGGGCGTCATGATTCGGCGGCTGAGACGCGGGAGCGGCAGAATCTATGCATGGCCCAGCCCGACACCGCCCGCCTTCTCATCGCCTGCGACGACCAGCCCGGCATCGTCGCGGCCGTCGCCGGCGCCCTCGCCGAGCACGGCGCGAACATCATCTCCCTCGACCAGCACTCGACGGATGCCGCAGGCGGACGCTTCTTCCAGCGCACGGTCATCCACCTGGAGGGTCTGGCCGCGAAGCGGCCGGCGCTCGAGGCATCCATCGCCGCGGTCGCGGAGCGCTTCGACATGGAGTGGTCGCTGCACGACGCGTCGCTGCGCAAGCGGGTCGCGATCTTCGTCTCGAAGTACGATCACTGCCTGCTCGAGCTGCTCTGGCGCACGCAGCGCGGCGAGCTCGACATCGACGTGACCATGGTGGTGTCCAACCACCCCGACCTGGCCGACTCGGTGCGGGCCTTCGGGGTGCCGTTCGTGCACATCCCCGCGGACGACAAGGCGACGATGGAGCAGCGCCAGCTCGAGCTGCTGCGTGGCAACGTCGACCTGGTCGTGCTGGCCAGGTACATGCAGATCCTCACTGACTCGTTCATCTCGGAGCTGGGCGCACCGGTGATCAACATCCACCACTCCTTCCTGCCCGCGTTCATCGGCGCGAACCCCTACGCACGGGCGAAGGAGCGCGGCGTGAAACTGATCGGCGCGACCGCGCACTACGCCACGGCCGACCTCGACGAGGGGCCGATCATCGAGCAGGACGTCACCCGCGTGACGCACGCCGAGTCGGCGGCCGAGCTGCAGCGCCGCGGCGCCGACGTGGAGCGGTTCGTGCTCGCGCGCGCCGTGAAGTGGCACGCCGAGGATCGCGTGATCGTGCACGGCCGCTCGACCGTCATCCTCTAGCGTCGCGCTCGCGGTCCCTGTCGCGGTCGCTCGCACCGCTCCCGTCGCAATCGAGCACAGTCCCAGGGCACGGCACTGTGCCGGATCGCGACCGGAACACGGCGATGCTGCTCCGCGTGGGGTTCCCGTCGCAATCGAGCACAGTCCCACGGCACAGCACTGTGCCGGATCGCGACCCGAAGGTCACGTCGCCGGTACGCCCACCAGCAGCTCGGCGAAGACGTCGGATGCTGCGGTGCCGCGTGCGAGCGGCGCCGACTGCCCGAGCCACAGCGACTGCAGCTCACCGAGGCCGCGCTCCCCGGCGACGGCGCGGAACCGTCCGGTGAGCCAGTTCTGCGCGGGGAACGGCGCGATGGCGCCGGATGCCTCTATCTCGCGGACCACGCGGTTCGCGGCGCCGCGGGACAGCCTCCCGCTCATCGCGCGCGTGAGCACGCTTTCGTCGGCGGCGGTGCCGCGGATCGCGGCTCGATGCGCCTCGTTCGCGGCGGACTCCGTGGTGACGAGGAACGACGTGCCGACCTGCACGCCGTCGGCACCGAGGGCGAAGGCCGCGGCGACCCCCCGGCGATCGGCGATGCCGCCGGCCGCGATGACCGGCACCGACACGGCATCCGCCACCTGCGGCAGCAGCGAGAACAGCCCGACCAGCGACTGCTCCGCCGGCTTGAGGAACGACACCCGGTGGCCGGCCGCCTCGGCACCTGTCGCGACGATCGCGTCCACCCCGCCGGCCTCGAGCGCCACTGCCTCGGCGACGGTGGTCGCCGTGCCGATGACGCGGATGCCGCGCCGGTGGGCCTCCTCGACGAGCTCGCTGGAGGGCACGCCGAAGACCACGCTGAGCGCTGCGGGTGCGGCATCCCAGATCGCGTCGAGCTGCTCGTCGAGCGTCGGCAGATAGCTGGCGGGCCGCGGCGGAGCATCCATTCCGACTTCGGCGTAGAGGGAGGCGAGCGCCTCGGCGTAGCCGTCGTGCTCCGGGCCCGGCGCGACCTCGTCGCCCGTCGGCAGCCAGATGTTCAGCGCGAACGGCGCATCGGTGGCATCCCGCAGCGCGGCCGCCGTGCGCGCGATCCGCTCGCCGTCGTAGCCGTACAGACCGTACGACCCGAGTCCTCCTGCCTCGCTGACCGCGGCGGTCAGGGCGACCGATGAGAGCCCGCCGAACGGAGCCAGGACGATCGGATGCCGGATGCCGAGCAGCGCGCAGAGGTCACTCATACTCCCGAGGCTACGCCCGCGCCGAACCCGTGTTTCACGCACGTTCCCGTCGCGATCGAGCACAGCCCAAGCCGCGAATACCGTGCCGGATTGCGACGGCAGCGCGATTCAGCGCCGCTCGGAGATCGCCGCGCGCACGCGGCGCACGATCTCGTCGGGGCGGCGGAACAACTCGCTGGTCACCTCGATCACGATCCAGCCTGCTGCGCGCAGCGCGGCGATCCGCTCCACGTCCGCCGCGTACCGCGGGCCGTGCAGCATGCTCTGGTACTCGATCGCGACTTTGAGCGCCGGATATGCCAGATCCACGCATCCGAGAAATCGACCGTCGTCGTCGCGCACATCGATGTTGAGCTGAGGCTCCGGCAGGTGCGCTTCGCACAGGAGCAGTCGTAGCTTCGTCTCGCGAGGCGACCAGGAGTCCTCTCGGACCAGCTCCACCGCCTCGCGCAGACGGATGATTCCGCGACGGCGACCGCCGGTGGTGATCTTTCGCAGATCATCGATCGTGCAGAACGACCGTCTCCCGACGTGCTTCCGGCCGACCCCGGGCCGCCACCTACGGCAGAAGTAGTCACCGACGGCGACGAGGTCGGGAACCTGCAGATGCGCCAGGGACGCCCAGGTCGTCGCCGCATCGGAGATGCGGAGGCCTCGGGCCGTCCCGACGCACGCGGTCTCAGGGTTCGCGCGATGGCCGATCACCCCCGAGCAGCGAGGGAGCGGCCCTGTACCGAGAACGCTGACGTGCACGGACGCACGCGAGAGGTCGGCGATCTCGCCGTGCTCGTCCAGGACCATGGGCAGGGGCGCACCGAGCACAGCCGCAGCCGACTCGTGGCTGACGAACTGGCCGACGGTCAGCCGTGGTGCATAGTCGAGGGCACGCTCGCGGCGCGCATGCGCCTGCCGCTCGTAGGGATCCCCGGGCAGCGCAGCGGGGTTCTGCTCCACGCGGCGCCGGACGCCGGGAAAGGGCACCTCGAGGTCGGACGCCCGCATCCGGCTGCGCGTCACGCCATTCGCACGGGCACGGGCGATGCCGAATCGCCGGTCGAGTTCGTCGGGAAGCGGACGCCGTCCTGTCATTCGCCCGATGATGGCACTCCCCGCCCACTGTGCGACCGGGTTATCCACAGTCGCCGCTGCCCGAGCATCCACGTCCTATCCGCCCCGGTCGCAATCGAGCACAGTGCCACGCCCGAGCACTGTGCTGAATCGCGATTCGAACCGGCAGGGGCGTGCGCCCCGGCGCTCCCGTCGCAATCGAGCACAGTCCAATACGTCAACACTGTGCCGGATTGCGACCGGAACCAAAGGGCTGGGGATCGGCAGAACCGGATCCGCGCCCCTGCGACCGGCGTAACATCGAAAGTGAACCCGTCGGCGGCTCCGCCCCCGTGACGGGAGCGGGTCCCCAGGGCCGCCGACGGCGAGCCCGAGGAGGACATCATGCGTCCTGAAGCGCCGGCGCCCCACGCGCCCCAGCCGACGACCACCCACTCGTCGTGGGGGTCCGGCGAACCGCACCTGCTCATCGTGAACGAGGAGGACGGGCGGATCGTCTTCCCGCTCGACGCCGATCTCGTCACCATCGGCTCTGACGGCGGCAATCACGTCGTGCTCGAGGGCACGATGCCCCTGCACGCCACGATCCGGCACGACGAGCACGATGAGTACCTGCTGACCATGCACGGACCGGGCGAGACGAACGCGCGTCCGATCGAGGGCGCGCAGGACCGAACCGAGGTGCTGCGCACCGGGGCACGGTTCACGATGGGCCCCTGGCGGATCGTGTTCATGCGCGCCGAGTACGCCGATCACGGCCGGCCCTACGGCGGACGCGAGGGCGGCGAGGGCACGCATCAGCGGCGGCAGCCGGATCGTCCGGACTACCACCACTGATCGGTCTGCTCAGTCCACCTCTTCGCGCTGCGTGCGGATGAAGTCGTGGTCGCTCGGAGTCAGGTGGCAGTCTTCGGGAACGGGTCTGCCCGTGATGACCGCGATCTCGTCGAGCACCTTCGCAGGCAGCGGGTCGTCCCCGATTCCTTCGAGCAGCTCCTTCGTCGCGGCGTGCAGGTGCGGCCACCAGGTGTGGATCTCAGGATCGGACATGGTCGCCTCCTTTCCTGATTCCAGTCTGACACCCCGAGCCCTCCGCGGCACGGGCATCTGCGACGGAGCTCAGCGCACCGCGACACCGATCCGCAACGGCGCACCCGGTGCCGCAGCGGCCCTGATCGCGCCGTCGAGTTCGGTGAGCGGATGCACAGCCCCGACGGCACCAGCGAACGGGTAGGCCCGCCCTGCACCACTGAGGAAGCCGACCGCCCCGGTGAGCTCAGCGCCGGTGTAATTGTGCACGCCGGTGACGGTGACCAGGCGGCGCACGATGCTCTCGGCATCCAGCGGAACGGGCGGCGTGGGGAACACGCTTCCGACCAGCACGACGACCCCGCCGACCTCGACCTCGTCCAATGCCGCCCGCACGGCGTGCCCGGAGGCCTCGATCACCACATCCGGAGCGCCGTCGAATCCGGTCGCGCCGAACTCCTCCGCCTGCGCCGCGCGCGCGGCATCCGGATCGCGCACGTCCACGACGGCGCCGTGCTCGGCGGCGATCGCCGCAGCCGAGATGCCGACCAGCCCTGCCCCGTGCACGCGCACGCGCGCCCCCTCGAGCGGGCGGATCCCGCCGGCTCGTGCGACGGCGGCCCATGCGGTCGCCGTGGCGCAGGATGCCGGAGCGGCGACCGTCGCCGGAAGCTGCTCCGGCACGCGCACGATCGTCGTGCCAGGGCGCAGTTGCACATGACTGGCGAAGCCGCCGTTCAGCTCGGCGTGCGGTGCGATGCGCTCATGCCCGTACTTCACCAGGGAGCGGCACTTCTGCGGGATACCGGCGGCGCACCGATCGCACGTGCCGCAGGACGCGGTGACCGACCACACCACGCGATCGCCGACGGCGAGCTCCGAGCCGTCTGATCCCTGCACTCCGCCGTCGCCGACGGCGACGATCCGCCCGACGCTCTCATGCCCGAGCACGAGGGGCACCGATGCTGCGCGGCGCCCCTGCGCGGTGTGCACGTCCGAGCCGCACACAGTGGAGAGTTCGACGGCGACGAGCACCTCGTGCTCGCCGAGGGCGACGCCGGGGACGGCGACGACCTCGTGCGGCAGGCCCTCTCCGACGAAGGCCATGGCCACGGCGGGCGGGCGCAGCACGACGTCGCGATGCAGACCCGGAGGTCGTGTCAGAGTCGTCCGCATGTCAGCGCCCACCCGCGCTGCCTGCGGCGAGTGCACCGGCAGTCGCCGAAAGCACCACGTATCGACGTCCGAGCCCCGTGCACTCGGCGGCAAGTGGTGCACTCGCTGTCGGCACGCCCCCCGCGCGCCGCATCACGCGGCCGCCGCGACTCGCAGCAGGCCCTGCGCGGCGAGCGCGGGCTGCAGGTCGACGACGGATGCCAGCACGGCATCCGCTCCGGCCTCCGTCAGCGCCGTGCGGTCGTGTGCGCCGGTCAGCACGCCGGCGACGAACCCCGCGCCCGCGCTGCGCCCCGAGCGCACGTCGCTCGCGGTGTCTCCGGCCACGGCGACGGCCCGCACGTCTGAGACGCCGGCGCGCAGCAGCGCGGTGAGCACCAGGTCGGGGGCCGGTCGCCCTCGTCCGGCATCCGCCGGCGACAGCGCGACGTCGACGAGGTCGCCCCAGCCGAGTGCGGCGATGATTGCATCGCGGGTCACCGGCGCGAAGCCGGTGGTCAGGGCGACCTGCACCCCGGCGCCCTTCAGCGACTCGATCGCGGCCCGTGCACCAGGGATCTCGGTGGCGCCCTGCTCGGCGATGATCTCCTCGTAGGCACCCTCGAACGCCGCCGTGGCGCGCTCCGCCGCGGCGCGGTCGCCGCCGGACAGATACGTGAAGACGTCGATCTTGGACTGCCCCATGGTCTCGCGCACATAGGCGAGGGCCTCGTCCCACGGCATCCGCTCGGCGACGCCGGTGCGCTGCGCGGCCCGTTGGAACGCCTGCTCCACGACGCCGTCGTCGAGCACCGTCGTGCCGGCCATGTCGAGTACGACGAGTTCGATGGGGATCATGCGAGTGCCTCCTGGGCGGTGATGAGGGCGGACGACGATGCCCACCCGAGGGTCTCTGAGAGGGCGGTCTCGGCGAGGCCGAGTCCGCAGGTCATGCCGATGCCGGTGGTCGCCGCGATCGCGAGCACGCCGTCGGCGGCCTGTTCGCGGAGGAACTCCGCCGGTCCGGACGCGTACACGCCCTGCCACCGCTCGAGCACGCGGAAGCGGTCTGCGGCGAACAGCGCCCGCGCCTCGTCGAGGAACGCGTCGAAGGCCTCCTCGGGCTGGAACGGCCCCGGCTGCACGTCCTTGACATGCGAGTCGCCGACCAGCAGCGATCCGTCCGGCAGCTGGGTGTACATCTGGTTGAGGTCGAGCGCGGCGAGGTCGGGGCGCTCGGCGTGCAGCCGCTCGCGCAGCGCCGCCGTCTCGGCCAGGCCGCCGAACCGGCCGTACCGCACCAACGACCAGCCGGTGAGCAGCGGTGCCGTGAGCGGTGCGGGCAGGTCCGCCGCGACGCGCATCATGTCGAGCGCGCAGCGCTGGATGCCGGCATCCTCGGCGACTACCGGCAGCAGCTGGTCGACATCGTGGTTCACCGCGACGACCACCAGCCCGGCGTCGATCGGTCCGCGGGTGGTGTGCACCCGCCCGGTCTCGACGGCGGTGACCGCGGTGCGGAAGCGGAAGTCCACGCCGAGGTCTGCGAGGTGCCGTACGATCGCGTCGGCGGCCTCGCGGGGGTTCGCCTGCAGATCGGCCTCGATGAGCGCGCCGCCGACGAGATCGCCCCGGCGCAGCGGCGCACGGGCCAGCAACTCCGCGGCATCCAGCATCCGGATGCCGCCGTCGCGGGCGGCCCGTTCGAGCACGGCGAGCTCGTCGTCGTGCCGGGCCGCGACCAACGTGCCGGACTCGCGCAGCCAGAATCCCGCGTCCTGCGCGAGGCGCAGCCAGAGCCCGCGGGAGGCGTCTCCGTACCGGCGCGCCTCACCTGTCTGCGCGCCGATGCAGAGGTGCCCGAAGTTACGGATCGTGGCGCCCACAGGGCGCTCTGTGCGATCGACGACGGTGACGATCAGTCCCCGGCGCACCGCCGCATAGGCGGCGCCGAGCCCGACGATCCCCGACCCGACGACGACGACATCTGCGCGGCTCATCGGAACACCTTCCTCATCCACATCGCGATGCCCTCCACGATCAGCACGGTCACGAGGATCATCAGCACGATGCTGGTCACGAGCGGGTAGTTCGAGCCCTGCCCGGCGTTCAGCAGGTAGTAGCCGATGCCGCCGCCGCCGACGATGCCGAGCAGCGTCGCGGCGCGGATGTTCGTGTCGAGCAGGTAGAACGTGTGGCCGATCAGGGCGCGGGACCCCTGCGGCAGCGTGGCCGCGGCGTAGCGCTGCAGGCGCGTGGCGCCGGCGGCGGTCATCGCGCGCTCCGGCCCGCGGGGCACCTCCTCGAACGAGTCGGCGATGAGCTTGCCGAGCAGGCCGATGCCGCCGAACGCGAGCGCGATCGTCCCCGCCTGCGCTCCCAGGCCCGTGATCACGATCAACACGATCGCGAGGATGAGCTCGGGGATGCCTCGGATGATCACCAGCAGCAGGCGGAACCCGCCTCGGACTCCGACGTTCGGGGCGACGTTGCGCGCGGCGAGCGAGCCGATGCCGAGCGAGAGCACGAGGGTGATCAGGCACGCGGCGAGCGCGATCTTCACGGTGTCGAGCATGGCTCCGGCGATCACCGGGAAGCCGTAGCTGCCGAAGTCCGGCGGCCAGAACTGCGCGGCGACCTCTGGGATCTTCGCCCAGAACGTGAGCAGGTCGCCCCAGACGATGTCGCTGACCGCGACGCCCGCGATCACGACCGCGATCGCGACGAAGCCGGCCGACACATTGCGGATGCGGGTGGCGGTCCAGGGACGGCGCATCGCCGCGTCGACGGAGGCGAATCGCCGGATGCCCAGCTGCGCGGCATCCGCGCGGCGGGCGTTGATGAACATCCGCACGAACACACCCCGGCCCGCATTCTCCCCGAGCATCGCGACGCGCACCGCGCTGGAGACGATCTCCATCACCACGCAGAGCAGGAAGATCACGAGGGCGATGCCGAGGCCGAGGCCGTAGTTCAGCGACTTGAAGGCGTGCGACATCTCGAGGCCGAGGCCCGCGACGCCGACGTAGCCGAGCACGACCGAGCCTCGGAGGTTGATGTCGTTGCGGTGCAGCACCGTCGCCACCCAGCTGGGCAGCACCTGCGGCAGGACACCGGAGAAGAACTCCTGCATCCGGGTTCCGCCTGCGGCGCGGATCGCGAGACGCGGACCCTCGTCGATCTGCTCGATCGCATCGGCGAACATCTTCGAGATCATGCCGACGGAATGGATGCCGATGGCGAGGATGCCGGGCAGCGTGCCGAGCGAGAACATCAGCACGAACACCATCGCGAGCACGACGTCGGGCAGCGCGCGGGTGAACACCCCGATGAAGCGTGCGACCGCGCGGGCGGTGGTGTTCGGCGTGGTGTTGGACGCCGCGAGGTAGGCGATCGGCACCGAGAGCACCGCCGCGAGCAGCGTTCCGGTGAGCACCAGCCCGACCGTGAGCACGGTGAGCTGGATCAGCTCGTCGGCGGGCGGGAAGGTCAGTCCGCCGACGCGGGCGAAGAAGTTCTGCGCGTTCCCCCAGCTGTCGGCCATGCCCGCGAACGAGATGTTCAGCTCGGCGAGGGATGCCACGGCGAGGCCGGCGATGACGAGCAGGGTCAGCGCGGCGGAGATGCGCTCGGGGCTGACCCGGCGACGGGGAGCGCGGTCGAGGACGTCGGCGGGCGGCGGCGCGGACGGCCGCTGCAGGCGCGGGGCTGTGATCGTCATGCCACAGGCTCCGCGGCGAGCAGCTCGGTCTCCAGCGCGTTGATCTCGGCGGTGGTGGTGGCGACGCGGCCGTAGATCTCCATCACCTGCGCCTTGTCGAGGTCATCGGTGGTGGTGTCGAGCACGACCTCGCCGTGCCGCAGGCCGACGATGCGGTCGGCCCAGTCGATCGCGAGGTCCACCTGGTGCAGGCTGCAGAGCACGGTGAGTCCGTCCTCGGCGGCGATCTCGCGGATGAGCGCCATCACCTGCGAGCTCGACTCGGGGTCGAGCGAGGCGACGGGTTCGTCGGCGAGCAGCACCTCGGGGTTCTGCATGAGTGCTCTGGCGATGGCGACGCGCTGCTGCTGCCCTCCGGAGAGGGTGTCCGCGCGCTGGTAGGCGCGGTCGAGCAGTCCAACCCGGTCGAGGTGCCCGAGCGCGCGGCGGCGCAGGGCGCGCGAGTAGCCGAACAGGCCGAGCCTGGGACCGCGCAGCGTGGCGAGGGCACCGGTCAGCACGTTCTCCAGCACGGTGAGCGAGCCCACCAGTTCGAACTGCTGGAAGATGAAGCCGACGCGGCTGCGCAACCGGCGCAGGGCGCGTCCGCGCAGGCGAGTGACGTCCTCTCCGAGCACGTCCACCCGGCCGGATGTCGGCAGCTCGAGCGCGTCGATGTGACGCAGCAGGGTGGACTTGCCGGACCCCGAGAGGCCGAGCAGCACGACGATCTCGCCGCGGCCGACGCTGAGGTTCACGTCGGCGAGGGCCGTGGTCTCGTCGAATCGCTTGGTGAGCGAGTCGATGCGGATGACGGATTCGGGGTTCATGAGGAGTCTCCATTCCCGGTCGATGACCGAGGTTCCGGTCGTTGAGCGAGCGACGAAGGAGTGAGACGAAGCGCGTCAGCTTGTGTGGACGCGCTTCGTCTCACTCCGTGGATCCTGAGCGAGGAGCGCAGCGACGAGACGAAGGGCGCTCAACGGCCGACGGGCGTCAGCCCTGGCACTGGGTCGCGTTCGTCTTCTTGCAGATGTCGCGGATGAGGTCGTAGTACGCGTCGTCGACCGGCTTGGTGGCGTAGAAGACGGTGCGGAAGGCGTCGCTGTCGGCGCTGGTCACGCCGGCGGCGATGATGTCGTCGATGGTGACCTCGGACAGGGCGTCGGTCAGGGTCTTCTTCACGTCATCCGGCAGAGCGTTCGCGTAGACCAGCGGCGCACCGGGCACCATGGTCTCGGCGATCTTGGTGACCTTGTCGGACTTGGCGACCTCGCTGTCCTCGGCGAAGCCGGCCTCGCACTCCTTGCCCTCGCCGACCTTGGTGACGCTGACATCGTGCTTGCCGGCGAAGACCGGGGTGACGTCCTTCTCGGGATCGACGCCCGCCTCGAGCAGGTTGTAGGACGGGAACAGGTAGCCCGAGGTCGACGACGGGTCGACGAAGCAGACCTTCTTGCCCTTGAACTCCTCGAGGGTCTTGATCGACGACCCCTTGGGCACGATCGCCTGCGAGTAGTAGCCGGGCTCCTGGCCCTCCTTGGTGATGATCGAGGAGATCGGGGTGAGCTTCGCGCCGTTATTGGTGGCGGTGACGTAGGTGAAGCCCGAGAACGAGGCGACGTCGACCTTGCCGGCGATCGCGGCCTCGATGAGCGCGGCGTAATCGGTGGACTCGTGGTACTCGACCTTCTTGCCGGTCTCCTCGGCGATGTAGTCCATGAGGGGCTGGTAGTTGGTCTCGGTGTCGACCGAGTCGGGCACGACGCCGAAGACGAGGGTGTTCGCGTCGACGGCGTAACCGCCTTCCGCCTTCGGCTCGTCGGACGAGCCGGTGGCACCGGCCGAGCCGGAGCAGGCGGCGAGGCCGAGGGCGAGGGCCGCAGCGCCGACGAGAGCGGGGAGAGCACGGAGCTTCATGAGGACCTTTCGGGTGTGTGGAGGAATCCGCGACCAAGAATGACACCCGAAAGCGCGACAAATGTACCTATCTCGGCACTGTTCCCTCGTCGTTCACCAAGGGTTTCCCGGGGTGAACATCCGCAGAACAGGGCACCGTGCACCCACCTGCGCAACTAGTATGCCTATGTGTCCCAAGCTGTCTACCTCCGTATCGCCGACGATCTGCGGGAGCGGATCACGTCGGGCCGGCTGCGCCCGGGAGACGATGTGCCGACCGAGGCCGAGCTGGCCGAGCGCTGGCAGACGTCGCGCGGTCCGATCCGCAACGCACTCGCGGCGCTACGCGCCGAGGGTCTCGTCGAGACCACGCGCGGACGCCCCGCCAGGGTCGTCTCCAAGAAGGCCACGCAGGCCGTGGACATGTCCGTCCCGTTCACACGCTGGGCGCGCGACCTGGGCCTGGAGCCGGGCGCGCAGACCCAGGAGGTCAGCCTGCGCCGGGCGGCCGAGCTCGCCGAACCGCTCGGCGTCTCGCCCGATGATCAGATCGTCAGCGTGCTGCGACTGAGGCTGCTCGACGGCCGGCCCACCATGGTCGAGCGCCTGAACTACATCGAGGAGGTCGGCCGGCTGCTGTTCCAGGCCGACCTCGACGCGATCTCGATCACCGAGTTCCTCGGCGCGCACGGGCATCCGATCGTCGGCGTGCAGCACGAGATCGACGCGATCGCGGCGGACGAGCGGGATGCCGCACTGCTGCGCGTGCCTCAGGGGTCGCCGATCCTGCGCCTCAGCCGCGTCTCGCGCGACGCGGAGGGCCGCATCTTCGAGGCATCCCAGGACCGCTACCTCGGCGACGTCGTGCGCTTCACCGTCTCGGGCTCCGGCATCTCGGCCGACGGCCAGTACCTGCGCGCTGTCGCGGGCTGAGCCCTCTCACACCGCGATCAGCGCCACGCCCGCGACGACCACGACGGATGCCGCGATGCGCCATCCCGGTCTGCTCTCGCGCAGCACGAGGGCGCCGAACAGGCTCACCAGCACGACGCTCACCTCGCGCAGCGGGGCGACCAGCGCCACGGGGGCGATCGTGATCGCCTGCAGCACCAGGATGTAGGCGAGCGGCGACAGCACGCCGAAGGCGAGGATGCAGCGCCACTGCGTGCGCCAGAGCGCACCCACGGCATCCCACCGCCGGCCGACCGCGATCGTGAAGAACGGGATCTCGGCCGCAGCGGCGCCCACCATGAACGCCACCGGTGAGAGGTGCCAGGTCCGCAGCGCGAACGCGTCCCAGATCGTGTAGCCCGCGATAGCCACGCCGGTGAGCAGGCCGAACACGATCGCGGGGTCCGGGCCGCGCCGGCCCGCCGAAGGCCCCCGGTCGACCAGTCCGATCGCGACCACCCCGGCGATCACCAGCAACACTCCGCCCAAGGCGATGAGGCTGGGCCGCTCCCCCAGCAGCGCCATCGCGATGATCACCGACAGGAACGGTCCGGTGCCGCGCGCGGTCGCGTACACGGTGGACAGGTTTCCCGCCCGGTATCCGCGCTGCAGCACGCTCATGTAGATCACGTGCAGCACGCCGGAGACACCGATGCCGAGAGCGATGCCGGCGACGTCGTCGGTGCCGAAGCCACCGGTGAGCGGGATCACGCCGCCCCAGATCACCGTGCTCGCCACCGCTCCCCACCAGAGGAACGCGACGCCTGCGCGACTCACGTCATGTGCGATGACGTTCCAGGCAGCGTGCACGACAGCCGCGGCGAGCGCGAGAGCGATGGCGATACCGGACATCCGAAGACCCTTCTGCCCGCCGCGGGGCGCGACGGACGGGTCCTCCAGGCTTTTGTCCGTTCAGATGACGGCCCGCCGCGCGGCGAGCCGTGGCGCCGCTCGGACCAGTCGGGCCGATGCCCCGGAACCCTAGGCGCTGTCGAGAACCACCCTAGGCGACGCCGCCCGCCCGTCGCGAGGCCTCGGCGTCAGCGCGGTCACGAGACCCAGGGCCGGCCTCCGGCAGGGAACTGCTCGGCTCCCCCAACGCGACCATGATCTTGCCGAACTGCGCCCGCTGCGCCTGCGACAACGGAGCGAGCAGCTCTTCCTGGATGCCATCGAGCATCTCGTCCAGTTCTCGCAGTCTTGCGACCCCGGTATCCGTGATCGACACGATCTTGCGCCGACGGTTCCCCGGGTCGATCGCGCGCACGACGAGGCCGCGATCCTCCATCAGGGAGAGCGCCGCCGTCACATCGCTGCGATCGATGCCCGCATCGCGCCCGAGTTCGATCTGACTCGACGGGCCGAACTGCTCCAGTGCGGCGAGCAGGCGGTAGTGATACCCGCGCAGGCCGTTGCCTCTTGCTTCGAACCCGCCGGCGAGCAACGCCGACGCGCGCGCGGCGGCTCGCCCCAGCAGCCAGGTGGGCCGGTCCCTGAGGCGGTCTGGAGTGCGGCCGACTTGTGTCTCACGCATGCCGGAATCCTACGCCCCTTGTTGGCCCAGCCAACAATGCGCTATGTTGGTCAGACCAACATTGGTGCAACCAACAAGAATGGATGCCATGTCAACGAATCAGGGACGAGTACTCATCGTCGGCCGCAGCACAGCCGTGCTGCTGGACGCCGTCGCGCTGCTGCGCGGACGCGGATACGCGGCGAATGCGAGCAACCAGTTCGACCAGCTGCTGACCGACTACGACTTCGGCAGCGTCGACCTCGTGGTCTTCGGCGGAATGGTGCCGCCGGAGAAGAAGGAACGACTGCAGGAACAGATCCTCGCGGTGAACCCCCACGTGACCTTCCTGCCCGGCCTCGGTGGTGTCGCGCCGCTGCTGGCCGCGCAGATCGAGCAGTTCTTCTGCGCCGTCACCCCGGAGTTCAGTTACGACGCCACCTCACGGGTGCTCCACGTGACGACCGATACGGTCGCGAAAGTCGCAGTGCAGGGCATCTGGGGAACGTTCGTCCCGCCCGAGCCCGTCGGGCACGAGATCTCCGTGTTCGAGGCTGAGCTCGACGCCGGCCGGCACGCCATCCCGATCCCGCCCGTTGTCCCGTCCGAGAGCTCTTTCGTCGCCGTCAGAGTCGGGGACGGAGTCGCTGTTCGGCAGATCGGCGCGACGCCGCAGGCCGTGAGGGCGCTCACCCCCGGTTCGCTCCCGGTTCCGGAGCCGATCTCGACGCGGCTTCCGTGGATGTGACGGACGGGAACCGCTCGGGGCGGGCTCTGACGAGGCAGCTGCGCGCGCTCGTCAGAGCCTGGGCCCCACACGCCCTAGCATCGAAGGCATGCCCGTCTCTCCCGCCGCCCTCGCCCACGCCGCCGATCTGGCCGACTTCGTCGCCGCGTCCCCGTCGAGCTATCACGCCGCCGCAGAGATCGCGCGACGGCTCGAGGACGGCGGCTTCACGCGGCTGAGCGAGGCGGACGCCTGGCCCGCACAGCCCGGCGGACGGTACGTGGTCGTGCGCGACGGTGCGGCGATCGCCTGGGTGGTGCCGGCGGACGCCTCGGCCATCACGCCCGCGCACATCCTGGGCGCGCACACCGACTCCCCCGGGTTCAAGCTCAAGCCGAAGCCCACCACCGGATCGCACGGCTGGCTGCAGGCCGGCGTCGAGGTCTACGGCGGGCCGCTGCTGAACTCCTGGCTGGACCGCGAGCTGCGCCTGGCCGGCCGGCTCGCGCTGACCGACGGCCGCGTGGTGCTCGCCGACACCGGCGCGCTGCTGCGCCTGCCGCAGCTGGCGATCCACCTCGATCGCGGCGTCAACGACGGACTCGCCCTCGACAAGCAGGTGAACACGCAGCCGGTGTGGGGTCTGGGTTCCCCCGCCGACGCGGACCTGCTCGCCGAGCTCGCCGACGCCGCCGGCGTCGACCCGCGCGAGGTCCGCGGCTTCGACGCGGTCGTCGCCGATTCCGCGCGCGGTGCGGTCTTCGGCAAGGACGACGCGTTCTTCGCGAGCGGACGCCTCGACGACCTGGCATCCGTGCACGCCGGCGTCGTGGCGCTGCTCGCCGCCGCCGACGCGGCGACGGGCGTCATCCCGGTGCTCGCCGCCTTCGACCACGAGGAGCTCGGCTCCGAGTCGCGTTCCGGCGCGGCAGGCCCGTTCCTCGAGGATGTGCTGGAGCGCGTCTACGAGCAGCTCGGCGCGGATGCCGCGGATCGCCGGCGCGCGTACGCCGCGTCGTGGCACCTGTCCAGCGATGTGGGTCACTCGGTGCACCCGAACTACTCCCAGCGTCACGATCCGGTGGTGCAGCCGCTGCTCGGCTCGGGCCCGATCCTGAAGATCAACGCGAACCAGCGGTACGCCACGGATGCCGTGGGCGCGGCGGCCTGGGCCGCCTGGTGCGAGGCATCCGGCGTCGCATCGCAGGAGTTCGTGTCGAACAACGCCGTGCCCTGCGGATCGACGATCGGGCCGATCACTGCGACGCGGCTCGGCATCCGCACCGTCGACATCGGCATCCCGATCCTCTCGATGCACTCGGCGCGTGAGCTCGCCGGCGTGAGCGACCTGCACGACCTGTCCCGCGTCGCGGAGGCGTTCTTCGCCGGCTGAGCCCCGTGGCGGGGTGACCCTGGCCGCCGGGCCCCGGCCGGTGCCAGGATGAGGGCATGACCGCAGAGAGCACCTCGACGTCGACGCTCATCGAGCGCACCGGAATCGAGATCATCCCCGAGTCCGAGCGCACCGCGAAGCCGCGTGACCTGTTCTGGCCGTGGTTCGCGGCGAACGTGTCGGTGTTCGGCATGTCGTACGGCTCGTTCATCCTCGGCTTCGGCGTCTCGCTCTGGCAGGCGACGATCGTCTCGGTGATCGGCATCGTCGTGTCGTTCTTCCTTTGCGGACTGATCGCGATCGCCGGCAAGCGGGGATCCGCGCCGACGATGGTGCTCTCACGGGCGGCGTTCGGCGTGCAGGGGCAGAAGCTGCCCGGCATCGTGTCGTGGCTGACGTCGATCGGCTGGGAGACCTCGCTCGCGATCACCGCGGTGCTCGCCACCGGCACGATCCTGCGCGAACTGGGCTGGGTCGACGGCGACGACACCGCCGTGAAGATCATCGCGACGATCCTCGTCGCGGCACTGATCGTGAGCGCCTCGGTGCTCGGCTATCACACGATCATGAAACTGCAGTCGGTGCTCACCTGGCTGACCGGCGCGATGACCGTGCTGTTCCTCATCCTCACCTTCCAGTACATCGACTGGGCCACCGCGTTCTCGCGTCCCGACGGCACGTTCGCGCAGACCATCGGCGCCCTCGTCATGGTGATGACCGGCTTCGGACTGGGCTGGATCAACATCGCCGCCGACTGGTCGCGCTACCAGAAGCGCTCCGCCTCGGACGGGCAGATCATCGCCTGGAACACGATCGGCGGCTCGGTGGCGCCGATCGTGCTGGTGTTCTTCGGCCTGCTGCTCGCGGGGTCGGACGACGACCTCCTCGCCGCCGTGGGCAGCGATCCGATCGGAGCGCTGGCCGTGCTGCTGCCGACCTGGGCGCTGTTCCCGTTCCTCATCGTCGCGATCCTCACCCTCGTCTCCGGCGCCGTGCTCGGCATCTACTCCTCGGGTCTCACGCTGCTGAGCCTCGGCATCCGCATCCCGCGCCCCGCAGCGGCGGGCATCGATGGCATCATCCTCACCGCCGGCACGATCTTCGTGGTGTTCTTCGCGACGAGCTTCATCGGACCGTTCCAGTCGTTCCTCATCACGCTCGGGGTGCCGATGGCCTCCTGGGCGGGCATCCTCATCGCCGACATCCTGCGCCGCCGCAAGGACTACGACGACGCCGCGCTGTTCGACTCGTCCGGCCGGTACGGCGCGTTCGACTGGACCTCGATCATCACGATGGTCGTCGCGACCGTGATCGGCTGGGGCTTCGTGATGAACCAGATCCCGGACACTCCCTGGAACGACTGGCAGGGGTACTTCCTCGACCTGCTCGGCTGGCGGGACGCCTGGGGGTACGCGAACCTCGGCGTGATCTTCGCGCTGGTGCTGTCGTTCCTGGTGACCTGGTTCGCCCGCGCCGGGAGGATCCGGGAGCAAGAGGCCGGCGCGTGACTCCGGTTCCTGAGCGCCCTTCGTCTCGCTCCGCTCGCTCAGGACCCGGAGCGCAGCGACGAGACGAAGGATGGCTGGTCGTCATCGACCCCCAGAACATCTTCGCCGCCGCTGACTCCGACTGGGGATCGCCGTTCTTCGCGGACGCCTTCACCAACATCCGCCGCCTGGCCGGCGCGTTCGGCGAGAACGTGCTGGTGACCAGATGGTTGCCGACCGCCGACCGCTCCACGGCCTGGGGCGACTACTTCGCCGCGTGGCCGTTCGCCGACAGGCCGGCATCCGATCCGCTCTTCGACCTCGTACCAGAGGCCCGCGAGTTGTCGCGGCATCCGACCCTCGATCTGCCGTCGTTCGGCAAGTGGGGACCGGAGATCGAGGCGATCGTCGGACGCGGCGCGCACGTCGTCCTCACCGGCGTCTCGACCGACTGCTGCGTGCTGTCCACGGCTCTCGCCGCAGCGGATGCCGGAGCGCACGCGACGATCGCAGCGGATGCCTGCGCGGGGTCGACCGCCGAGAACCATGCGGCGGCGCTGCACGTGATGGGGCTGTATCCGCCGCAACTGACGATCTCGACCACGGAGATGGTGCTCGCCGGTCAGTAGGCATTTCATTATTATGACGACCGTTGCGATGGTGTTATTCTCGCGGCATGACTGCTGAGCAGAACGAGCGCGCCCTGGAGGACGGCATCGTCACCGATCTCAAGGATCGGATGACCTACGGAGGCTACCTCGACCTCGACCGGCTGCTCGGAGCACAGCATCCGGTCTCGGTGCCAGAGCACCACGACGAGATGCTGTTCATCATCCAGCACCAGACCACCGAGCTGTGGCTCAAACTCGTGCTGCGCGAGCTCGACACCGCGCGCGTGCGGCTCGCCGAGGACGATCTGCGATCAGCTCTGAAGCACATCGCGCGCATCAAGCACATCCAGGAGGTGCTGACCCAGCAGTGGTCGGTGCTCGCCACGCTCACCCCCACCGAGTACGCCGAGTTCCGCAGCGACCTGGGCAACTCGTCCGGATTCCAGTCCGTGCAGTACCGCGCGGTCGAGTTCGCGCTCGGCAACAAGAACGAGCGGATGCTGGCGCTGTTCCGCGACCACCCCGAGAACCTCGCCCTGCTCACCGCCGAGTTCGAGCGGCCGACCCTGTACGACGAGTTCCTGCGCTACGTCGCCCGGCGGGGCCTTCCCGTGCCGGCATCCATTCTCGATCGCGACGTGCGCCTGCCATACCGGGAGACCGAGGAACTCGTGCCGGTGATCCGCGAGGTCTATGAGAACCCGAAGGAGCACTGGGAGCTCTACGAGGCCTGCGAGGAGCTCGTCGATGTCGAGGACAACTTCCAGTTCTGGCGCTTCCGGCACCTGCGCACGGTCACCCGCACGATCGGTATGAAGCGCGGCACCGGCGGATCGACCGGTGTCGACTTCCTGCAGCGCGCGCTGTCACTCACCTTCTTCCCCGAGCTCTACACGGTGCGCACCGAGATCGGCAAGGACGATCGGATCGGGATGTGATCCACGCCGTCCGCTACCACCGCGAAGGCGGAACGCACGAGGGTGCGCTCATCGCCGACGGCGACGGCGTACGCCTGCTGGCGACGCTGGCCCCTGTCGGCGCGCCCCGGCTCGAGGGAATCGTCACAGGGCGGTTCACCGACCATCACGTGCACCTGCAGCTCGTCGATCCCGCCCTTCTGACCGGCTCGCGCCTGGGGCGCGTCGTGGATCTCGGTGCCGACCTCGAGGCGATACGGGCGCTGTCCGCGCAGGTGGATCCTGCGCTGTCCGGCATCCCCGCGCCCGCGAAGGCCGTGCCCGCCATCGCGACCGACGCGGGCGGGATCCCCGCGCGTATCCGAACGCTCGGCGGCGTCGCCGACGATCCGGATAGGCCCGTCCCCGCCGACGCGGACTTCTCCGTCGCGGCACCGCGCCGCACCGGATGCTGCGTGATCGACTTCGCCGGCCCGTTCCTCACCGCGCCGGGCGGATACCCCTCCGACCGGGACTGGGCACCGGACGGGGCGGTCGTCGAACTCCGCGACGCCGCCCACGCCGCGGCCGTGGTCGACGACCTGGCGGCGGCGGGCGCGAGCGCGCTGAAGGCCGTTGCCCATTCGGAGGCCGGCCCGGTGCTCGACGACGATCTGATGCGCGCGCTCGCAGACCTCGCCGCCGGACGCGGGTTTCCGCTGATCGTGCACGCGGAGGGCGCGGGTCAGGCGCAGCGCGCTGCACGTCTCGGTGCCACCGCCCTCGCGCACGCCCCGTTCTCCGAACCGCTGGACGACGACGAGATCGCCTTCCAGGCGGCATCCGTCGCATGGATCTCGACCATCGCCGTCCATGACGACGCGCACCGCGCGATCGCGATCGACAACGTCCGCCGCTTCGCTGCGGCCGGCGGCATGCTGCTGTACGGCACCGACATGGGCAACGGGCCGACTCCGGTCGATCTGAACACGGCCGAGCTGGCCGCGCTCCGTGAGGCAGGCGTCGAGGGACCATCGTTGCTCAGGGCACTCGCGCCGCTCGATCCGCTCCTCCCCGGCGCGGTGCTGCTGGTGGCGCCCGAGACCGACCTCGCGTCCGCCCGCCTGCTGACCCGCGCCGACCTGCAGAGCGACATCACCGCTCCAGCTCCCCTCTGACCGACGAAGCACCTGAGGACCGACATGACCGAATCCCCCGAAGACCAGCACCGCCGCGTCGCAGGGCTGTCCGCCCCCGACCTCGCCTCAGAGGCCGCCCGACTCGACGCCGCCGATCCGCTCGCGCACCACCTCGCGGCCTTCGCCGAAGCACCGGGTGTCACCGCCTACCTCGACGGCAACTCGCTCGGGCGGCCGCTCGCCGACATGCCCGAGAAGGTCGCGCAGTTCATCCGGGACGACTGGGGCACCCGGCTGATCCGCTCCTGGGACGAGCAGTGGATGGAGCTGCCGATGCGCATCGGCGACCGGATCGCATCGGTCGCTCTGGGAGCGGCGGAGGGGCAGACGGTGGTCGCCGATTCGACCAGCGTCATGCTCTACAAGCTCATCCGGGCGGCCGTGGCGGCTCGCCCCGGGCGTGACGAGATCGTCATCGAAGCCGGCAACTTCCCCACCGACCGCTTCATCGCGGCGGGCATCGCGGACGAGGTCGGCGCGACGCTGCGCTGGGTCGAACCGAACGAGATCACCGGCGTCTCTGTCGACGATGTGCGCGCGGTCGTGGGCGAACGCACCGCGCTGGTCGTGCTCAGCCACGTCGACTACCGCTCCGGCGCGCTCGCCGACATGCCCTCCATCACCGCCGCCGTGCACGATGCCGGCGCGCTGATGCTCTGGGACCTGTGCCACTCCGTCGGCGTCGTGCCGATGCAGCTGGACGCCTGGGGCGTCGACCTCGCGGTCGGCTGCACCTACAAGTACCTGAACGGCGGGCCGGGCTCCCCTGCGTTCGGGTACGTGCGCGCCGATCTTCAATCCGAGATCACGCAGCCGATCCACGGCTGGTGGAGCGCTGCGGACATCTTCGCGATGGGCCCGGAGTACGCGCCGGTGCCCGGCATCCGCCAGCTGCTCAGCGGCACCCCGCCGGTGATGTCGATGCTCGGGATGCAGGGGATGCTCGACCTCATCGCGGACGCCGGCATCGGCGCCGTGCGGGCGAAGTCGATCTCGCTCACCGACTTCGCGGTGCGCGCCTACGACGAGCTGCTCGCTCCACTGGGCGTGCGACTGCTGAGCACGCGGGATGCCGCGGGCCGCGGCGGACACATCACGATCGGACATCCGTCCTTCCAGCGCGTGACCCAGGAGCTGTGGGGCGAGGGCATCATCCCGGACTTCCGCTTCCCCGACGGCATCCGCCTCGGCCTCTCGCCGCTGAGCACATCGCACGAGGAGACCCTGCGCGGAGTCGTCGCCGTCCGCGATGCACTGACGTGACCATGGGCCGACCAGCTGCAGGGGAGCCGAACGCGGCTTCGGGCGCCCCGGGAGCCGCGAAAGGCTCCCATGCGGGTGCCGGTGACACCGTGCTCGACGACATCGATGCGCGGCCGGGGAGCACGACGTCGCTGCTGCGCACGACGATCGGGCTGTATCTGCGCCGGCTAGACGGCGCGATCTCGTCGGCCGCGCTGGTGCGCCTCGCCGGCGACCTCGGGATCCTGCCCGCGCCCGCGCGCACCGCGATCGCGCGTCTCAAGCAAAAAGGGCTGCTGCTGTCGCAGCCCGGCGGATACCTCCTGAATCCGGCGGCGACGCGGATGCTGGAACGCGGCGATCGCCGCATCTTCGAGGTGCGCCGGATGCAGGCAGGAGATCCGTGGTGCCTGATCTCGGCGACGATCCCCGAGGCTCGACGCGACCTGCGCCACCAGCTGCGCAGGCGGCTGCAGTTCATCGGTGCGGGGTCCGTCGCGCCGGGACTGTGGATCGTGCCCGGGTATCTCGACGACGAGGTCGGACAGCTGCTCGACGAGCTGGGGGCGCGCACGTTCGCGACGCTCTTCCGCGCCGACGACCCCCGCCCGGCCGGCCCGCTGTCCGAGGCCGTCGCCCGATGGTGGGATCTCGACGCGCTCCGCGCCGAGCACCTCCGATTCCAGGCATCCGTCGATGCCCTGCCCGACGAGCCCTTCGCCGCCTACGTACGGCTGATCGACAGCTGGCGCGTGCTGCCCTACGTCGATCCCGGCCTGCCCGCAGAGCTGCTGCCGGCGGACTGGCCCGGCGAGCGCGGCTTCGCCGCATTCGCCGGGCTGTCCGCCCGCTTGACCGCCCCCGCCTGGGAGCATGTCCGCGCTATCGCGTGACGCCGTCAGCGGGCGCTGACCACGTCGATCTCGTGGTGCCCTTCGTTCAGGAACACGTTGATCCCGCGGACATCATCGAGAATCGCCTGGCATTCGGGGCTCAACGTGGTCAGGTCGATCGCCATGATCCCCGGCGTCGACGTCCACCCGGCCTGACCGGTCTCGCACCAGATCCAGTCCGGCCCGAGCTGCAGGGCGGCCTTCGTGTCGTACCCGGACGTCTCTGTCACGTCGAGCAGCAGCTCGGTACGTCCGGACAGGTCGAGCCCGCCGGTGCGGCTGATCCAGTTGCCGTCCGCACCGGCGTCGACGACCAGCCGTCCATCCGACGCGGCGACGGTGCCGGTGCTCTGCCACGAGGCGATCGCCCATCCGTCGGCGCCGTCCTCGAAGTCCGACACGGTGAGCGCCTGGTGCGCCGCGCGATAGGCGTCCGTCTTCTGCAGCCAGCGGGCGAGCTCGGCGCGGGACACCTTTCCGTTAGCGCCGAACATCTTCGCCGAGGAGATCTCGACGACGCCCTCGCCGACAGCCCACGAGACGGCATCCGCCGACGGCGCCGGCACATCCTTGTACGCAACCCGTGACGCGGGCTGCGGCGAACCGGCCAGCGCCCAGAGCGCCTCTGTCACCGACAGCCGCCTGGCTGTCGCTGTGACATCGGTCGAGGCGTCGTAGGCGACGAGCACAGCCTCGACCTCGTCGTCCTTCACCGACTTCATCGGGTGGAACCTGCCGTGCTTGTCGCCGAGGTCGGTCACGTCGTCGTGCAGCCATTCGATCGCGGTGTAGTCCGCGTGATCGCGGGGCACGTCGCTGTATGTCGTGGGCGGCGGGGTTCCCACGACCGCACGCAGACTGTCGATACCGAGGGATCCGGATGCCGCGCCGCCGTCGACTGCGTTGACGTAGATGTTGAACTGCGTCACCTTCGCCAGCCGGTCCGGCGTGAGCCGCGCGTCGGCGTGGGCGGTGTCCCAGGGCGCGGGACGCCAGTCGGCGAACGGGATCGTCACGAGCGACGGCGCGTCGCCGGCAAGCGACGGGTACGCCTCGAAGGTCACGCCGTCGGCGACCAGCTGCAGCACGAGCTTGTTGTTCGAGGCATCCGGGTCGACCCAGGCCTGGAAGTCCCAGAAGCCGGTCCAGTCGGCGCTGACCTGCTTGCCGATGCCGGTGTACGACTGCGTCGCGAACGAGTAGTCCAGTCGCAGCGCCCGGGTGCCGTCGCCGACGGCGCCCTGCTCGAGCCCGATGGTGTTGGCCCCGTACTGCACGTACTCGCTGCGCAGCGCGGCATCGTCGCCGTAGCCCTCGAAGTCGTCGACCACGCCGGGCTCGAGCTCGGGCCGCGGTCCCGCGACGATCGAGGACGCCTCGGTCACGACCTCGGCGCCGTCGGAGAACACGTGCACGGTGAGCCCACGTGCGGAGTTGTCGAGCAGTTCGGCGGGAAGGGTGAGTTCGCCGGTCCACCACAGCGAGTCGCCCACTGGGGCAGTCAGCTCATCGACGACATCCGTGCCGTCGACGGTGACCGTCACCCTGTCTGCGTCGACGCCGCGCACCGATGTGAGCAGCGGCACTGTACCGGTGGAGACCCGGGCGCCGTGGGCGGGAGCCGCGAGATGCACGGTCGGCGCCGCGGCCACCGCATCCGTCGCCTTGTCGTAGACCCCGCTCAGGTCGTCGGCGAAGAGCGAGTACGGGTCGTCGTGGAACGCCAGGAAGTCGAGCAGCATCTCGCCGTCGGTCGGCGTGTACGGCGTCGTCGAGCCACCGAAGTTCGCCCAGGTCAGCATGTACGCCGAGCGGGATGCCCCGGGGTCGGCCTTGATCGCGTTCAGCACATCGGTGTACCAGTGCGTGTTCGCGTTCGAGCCGTCCGGCTGCACTCCCCCGGTGATGCCGAACTCGGTGAACGCGCTGATCTTGCCCCGCTGATCGGCGAGCTTCGCGATCATGCCGAGGTCGTCGACGAGCCCGGTCAGGAACGATGACGATGCCGAGGCGTCGTAGGTGTCGTAGCCCAGGACGTCGACGTAATCGTCACCGGGATAGGTGCGCAGATACAGCTCGGCATCACCCCCGAAGCCGCCGCCCGGCGAGAAGGCGTAGAGCAGGTTGTGCACGCCCTTCACATCACGCAGGTACTCGACCGTGTAGCGGAAGAGCTCGGCGTACTCGCCCGGTGAGCCGAACGCGGCGCCCCACCAGAACCACGAGCCGGCGTTCTCGTGCCATGGCCGGAACAAGATCGGGATGGCCGTGCCGTCGGCATCCACGGCGTTCGTCGCGGCGAGCGCGACCAGGTCGAGGTAAGCGGTGAGTTCGGCGTTCTTCGGGCCGCCGGGCAGGACGGCGCGCAGGGCGTCGCCCGAGGTGTCGTAGAAGTCCCCGCCGGTGGCGAAGTTCTCCACGTGCGCACTCAGGGTCGCGATACCGCCGAGGTCGTGCGCCTCGCGGATCGACTTCGCCAGAGTCAGGGCGTTCTGCTCACGGGTGGCATCGGCGTCGCCAGGCTTCTCGCGCCCCTCGATGATGAGGGTGTCGAAGCCGAACACCGCCGGATAGTCGCCGGTCGCCGCTTTCACGTCGCTGGAGACCCCGTCGCGGGTCTCGAAGCTCTCGCCGTAGTCGGTGGTGTGCTGGTGGCCGAACAGGATGCCCTCGCCGCGGGTGTCCCGCAGATAGGAGAACAGGCTGCGGGTCGCGGCGGTGGCTTGCGCGTCGGCCAGATCGACGGATGGCGAGTCTCCGGCTGCGGTCGCAGCGGGCGTCGCGCCTCCGACCAGCAGCGCGGCCGCGGCGGTAGCCGCGATCAGTTTCCAGGGTGTCTTCATCGACTTCTCCTTCGAGGGGGGTGTCAAGCGGTCCTCGTGGCGAGGTACCTCTCTCGCACGTACGCGCCGGCGGGCTTGCCGTAGGGGCAGTAGTCGTCGCTCTCCGCGGCATCCGCCTCGGCGTACAGCACCGGCGGCCAGTCCCACAGCATGAATCCGCGCATCCATGGCCTGGCGTCGCAGGCGTCGAACATCGCGCGGTAGTAGCGCAGCTGCTCCTCGCCCGACGGCGTGCCGACGAGATTCCAGTCGTTGGGCAGGTCGGCGGAGCCGACGCGGGATGGGCAGCCGGCCTCCATGAAGAAGAACGGCTTAGCGGCGGCATCCACCACCTGCTCGATGCGATCGAGCTCGGCGTCCCAGCGGTCGATCGGGTAGTACCCGCTCGCGGTGATCACGTCGACGGCGTCCCACCAGGTGACGTGGTCCTCCTGGTACTTGTCGCAGTTGTACGCGATCACGCCCGAGTACACCTCGCGCACGGCCGCGACCAGCGCCCGCCATTCGCTCTCGCGCGAGTCCGCACGCACCATCTCGCAGCCGATGCAGAGCATCTCGCAGCCCTCGGCCTCGGCGATCCGGGCCGCGTGCAGGATGAACTCGGTGTACGCCACGAACCACTGCCCCCAGGTCGGCTCGCCCGGAACGTCCCAGTCGAAGAACCCGATGTACGCGCGCCAGGTGCCGTCGCTGACGTTCACGACCGGCTTCAGGCACACCTTCAGCCCGTGCGACTTCGCCTCGCGGATCGCCCAGATGATCTCGTCCTCGGTCACCGTGGGCGCCTGATCCCAGGGCAGCTCGGTGGACTGCGCCGTTGCCTGCTCGACCGCGTAAGCGATCGCCGTCCAGTTCACGCCGTGGTCGGCCATTCTCGCCAGCGATTCGGATGCCGCGGGCGTGGCCCACGTGCCGCGGATGCCGGTCCACCCCCAGGTCATCCCGGCGACATACTCGCCGGCCAGAGCCGCGGTCACCGGGCTACCAGCTCGTTCGCGGTGCGGACGACTCGCTCGGAGATCAGCGACGCCGGGTCGATCGGACCTTCATGCCGCACGGTGAACGTCGCCGTCTCACCCGGCAGCAGGGTCACGAGCCCATCCTCCGTGAACGCCGCTTCGTCGGCTTTGTCCACCAGCAGCGACAGATCGCGGACGAGATTCGAGGCCGTCACCCGCACCTCGGTGCCGCCGGCCACGACGGCCGTCTCGAACGACAGTTCGGCCGCGGCGAGCACGGAGTCGCGGGGCTCGGTGAAGAACCGGAAGCCTCGCTCACCGGCATCCGCGACGATCAGCTCCGCCGCGGCATCCCCCGGCGTCGTGACGGTGGCGTCGATCCCGACCGTCGCCGAACCCCACGGTGCCACCGAGAACGCGACCCGCTGCGCGGCGAGTTCCGAGCCGTCGAAGGAGATTCGGCGGACGACCAGCTCCCCGGACCAGTCGTCAGCCGAGTCGTTCGACAGCACTGCGGCGAGACCCTCGTCGCGTGGCTGGACCGACACCGCCCTCGGCGCGAACGCGTTCTTGATCGCGTGCCAGAGCGGCTTCAGCCGCTCGTCCCCGTCGATCGCCGCCCACGAAGTCACGGGCCAGCAGTCATTGAGCTGCCAGATCACGGCACCCATCGTGTGAGGGGCCGAAGCGCGGAAGTGCTCGAGTGCGAAGCGCACGGCGTGCGCCTGGTTCAGCTGCATCGCCCAGTGCCAGCTCTCCATGTCGGCAGGTACGCGGAAGTGCGGCAGCAGGCCGTTCGTGAGTTTGGTGTTGCCCTCCATCGCCTTCTGGTGCACGATCATGCCCGGCGACTCAGGTGTGAGCGGAGCGTCCGACACCGAGCGCACCAGCGTCGACCACGTCGGCGGGCCCTGCCAGCCGAACTCGGCCACGAAGCGGGGGCGATGCTCGGCGTAGGTGAGGTAGTCGCGCCGGTTCCACTGCTCCCACAGGTGCATGGTGCCGTGCGACTCGGCGTTCGGGTGCTCGCCGCCGGGGCTGAACGGGCTGCCGGGGCTGTAGGGCAGGTGCGGGGCGAGCTCTGACACCAGCTGCGGGAACAGCTCGTGATAGTAGTACGCACCCCAGGACTTGCCGTCGAGGGAGGTCTTCCATCCCCAGTCCTCATGCCCCCACAGGTTCTCGTTGTTGCCGGTGAGCAGCACCAGTGACGCGTGCGACGAGAGCCGCACAATGTTCTCGCGCGCCTCCGCCTCGATCTGGCCCCGCAGCGGCTCCTCCTCCGGGTACGCGGCGCAGGCGAACAGGAAGTCCTGCCAGGTCAGCAGTCCCAGTTCGTCGCAGAGTTCGTAGAAGTCGTCGGCCTCGTAGATTCCCCCGCCCCACACCCTGACCAGGTTGAGGTTCGCGGCGACCGCCTGACGCAGCCGGCGCTCGTAGCGGGCGCGGTCGACCCGCACCGGCAGCGCATCGTCGGGGATCCAGTTGACGCCCTTCACGAAGATCGGGCGGTCGTTCACGACCAGGGTGAACGGCGTACCGTCGGCATCGGGGGCTGTATCCCATGCGATCGTGCGGAAGCCTATACGCCTGGTCACCTCATCGAGGACCTGGTCGCCTGCACGAAGAGCGACGGACGCCGCATAGAGCGGCTGCTCGCCATGCCCCACCGGCCACCAGCGATCGACGTCTGCCGCCTCGACCGTCACGCTCGCGCGATCGCCCGCGACCGGGATCTCGGTCGCGGTACCGGCGACGGATGCCCGTGCGGAGAGCGCCTTCGTGGCATCCGCCCTTTCGATCGTCAGTGCGATGTCCACCCGGCCGCCCTCGCCGGCGGGAGCCGCGGCGAACCGCGCCTCGGCGATGCGGGCGACTGACCACGACTCCAGCCGGACGGCCCGCCAGATCCCGGAGGTGTAGGTGGCGATGCCCCAGTCCCAGCCGAAGTTGGCGGCCGACTTGCGGATGGCCTCGTAGGGCAGCGGGTAGGGCCGCGGACGCGCCCCGAACTCCAGGCTCTGCGCGTTCGCGTACTTGATCGGCGAGCGGAAAGCGACCTCGATCATGTTCGCGCCGGGCATTAGCACGTCGCGAAGGTCGATCCGGTAGGAGCGGTGCTGATTCGCCGCCTCGAGCATGACTCGCCCGTTCACGCGCACGGTCGCGACCGTGTCGAGGCCGTCGAAGACCAGATCGTGCCGCTCATGGCCGTCGGGCGACCACTCGAACGTCGTCGTGTAGGTCCAGTCGACCAGGCCGATCCAGGCGAGAAGTGCCTCGTTGTCGTCCAGGTACGGGTCGGGGATCAGGCCCGCGGCGAGCAGGTCGACATGCACGCATCCGGGCACTACCGCCGGCACGGCCGCGAGTGCTCCCATGGAGTCCGGCACCGGACCGGCGGTCGCGCTCAGGCTCCAGCCAGAGTGCAGTTCCCGGCGGGACGAGACGTGGGGCATGGTGTTGACGAGGGTCATTTGACAGCTCCGGCCGCGAGGCCTTTGTAGATCCACTTCTGCAGGAAGAGGAAGGCGATCAGAGAGGGGATGATGACGAGGATCGTGCCGGCGGCGATGACCTCCCAGGCGGAGTTCGTCGCGCTCTTGAAGTTGAACAGCGTCGTCGAGATGACGCCCTCCGAGGGCAGGTAGAGGAACGGCGTGTAGAACTCGTTGTAGATGCCGATGCCCTTGATGATCATCACAGTGGCGATGGCGGGCTTGAGCAGCGGCAGGATGATGCGCCAGTAGATGGTCCAGCGGTTCGCGCCGTCGAGCATCGCGGCCTCGTCGAGCGAGTGCGGAATGGAGGCCATGAACTGCATGAACAGGTAGATCGCGATGATGTCCGTACCGGAGAAGAGCAGGATCAGCGCGGCCTTGGTGTCGTACAGACCGAGCCCGTTGATGAGCTGGAAGGTGGCGACCTGCGAGGTCACCGAGGGCACCAGGGTGGCGATCATGAACAGCGCGATCACCATGTTCTTGCCGTGGAAGGTGAACCGGTCGATTGCGTAGGCGGCCATGCTGCCGATGAAGATCGTCGCGACCAGCGAGACAGCCAGCACGATCGCCGTGTTCACCAGGCCCTCGAGCATGTCGCCGTCGACGAAGGCGCGCACGAAGTTGTCGAAGTTCAGCCAGTCGCTCGGCGGCGTCAGCGCCGAGGTCTTGGCGTACTCGGCGGCCGGCTTGAAACTGGCGAACAGGATCGCGATCATCGGCAGGAAGGTGCAGAAGGCCGCGATGATCAGGCTGAGGTACTTCGCGGTCGCCGCAGAGACCCGGCGGATGCGGAATCCCTCCATCCCCACGGTCCTGCCGCGCGTTCCGCGCGGGTTGACGGTCTGTTGCGTCGTCGTGGCGGTCATGACAGTTCGACCTTCTCGTCGGGGAAGAGCTTTCGCTGGATCCAGGTGACCAGCAGCACGATGATCAGGAGCACGACCGCCATCGCCGAGGCGAGGCCGACATGGCTGAAGACGAACGCCTCCTGCACGGTCTTGATCACGAATGTGGCTGTGCCGTTCGCACCGCCGGTGATGATGAACGGGGTCTCGAAGGCTGCGAGCGAGCCCGAGATGGCGAGGATGAGGCTGAGCACCACGACGCGGCGGATGCCGGGGACGATGATCGTCCAGAACTGCTGCCACTTCGAGGCGCCGTCGATCTCGGCCGCCTCGTACAGCTCGGACGGGATCGACTGGATCGCGCCGAGGAAGAGCACGAAGTTCAGGCCTGTGTAGCGCCACACCGAGGTGCTGGCGAGTGACCAGTTCGCGATGGCCGGGTCGCCGAGCCACATCGGCGGATCGGTGACGCCGAACCAGCTGAGCATGATGTCGAGCGTGCCGCCCTGCTGGAACACGTACTGGAACATGAAGGCGATGGCCACGCCGTTGACCAGGTAAGGGAAGAAGATGATGCCGCGCCACATGTTCTGGAACCGGGTGCTGAAGCTCAGGATCGTCGCGAAGTAGAGCGCGAGCCCGATCTGCACGAACGTGGCGGCGAAGTAGTAGAGGCTGACGAAGAACACCTGGAAGATCTCAGGGTTCGTGAACACCTCGATGTAGTTCTCGAGGCCGACGATGTTCTTGGTCTGGTCGATGCCGTCCCAGTCGGTGACGCTGTAGTAGAAGAGGTTCAGCGCCGGCCAGTAGGTGAGCATCAGGAGCAGTCCCACCGCCGCCGCGAGGAAGAGCCACGGGGTGAGGCTGGTGAAGATCCGCCGCCGGCCCGTGCGGGGGCGAGGCTCTCGCGAGCCGCGCCCCCGCACGGGGGTTGCAGAGTCTTCCACGCGTGCGTTCGTCGTTGCGGTGATCGCCATGGGAATGCTCCGTCGGTTTTCTTGCTGCGGAAGGGGATGCTGCTTACTCGGCGTTCTTCTCCGCCGCAGCACCCCACTTCTTGTTGAGCTCGGCGAAGTAGCTGTCCTTGTCACCGTCGGCTGCGCCGCGGGCGATATCGATCAGCTTCTGGCGGTAGACCTGGCCGAACAGGTCGATGCCGGCGTCGTTCGCGATGTCCTTCTGCAGGCTCTCCTTGCCCTCGGGGGCGAGGGCAGGCGAGATCAGTTCGACTCCGGCATCCTGGAGGTCGGTGAGGTAGCTCGGTGCGTCGGCATCCTTGACGGTGTTGATCATGCCCTCGTTCTCGGCGTAGCCGGACTCCTCGACGAACCACTGGATCCAAGCCCAGGCGGCCGCCTTGCTCTTCGAGTGCTTGCTGACGGCCAGCGCGTAGTCGCCGTCGGTGACGGCATACTGCTTGCCGTCGATGTTCGACGGCCAGGCCATGTATCCGATGTCATCCGGGTTCGCACCCACCTTCTCGGCGGCCTGCTTCATCTGGATGACTGCCCACGAGCCCAGGATCATCGCGCCGATCTTGCCCTCGGCGATCTGGGTCTTCGATCCCTCCCAGTCGGTCGAGAGCGGATCGGACTCGGTCAGGCCGGCGGCGACGGTGTCGTACATCAAGCTGTCGAGGGCGTAGATGTCGGTGCCCTTCTCGCCCCCCTCGGTCCATGGCGCATCGTTCTCGGCCATGCTCACTCCGCCGTTGACGTCGTTGGTGATGGCGCCGATGCTGCCGTTGTACTGCCCGAGCGGCCAGCCGTCCTTGTAGTTCGTGTACAGCGGCACCGCGTCGGTGCTCTGCTTGACCTTCTTCATCGCCGCGAGCCACTCGTCCTCGGTCTTCGGCAGTTCGGTGACGCCGGCCTTCTCGAAGACGGCCTTGTTGTAGAGGATGCCGTTCGCGCTGCCGGCGGTCACGATGCCGAACTGCTCGCCACCGGAGGTGGCCTTCTCGGTCCAGCGGTACTTCTCGGCGAAGTCGCTGGTCTTGCCGAGCGGCTCGAAGAACTGGTCGTACTGTCCCGGCTTGACCTGCGCGGGGATCGCCAGGACGTCGCCGTACTTGTCTCCGTTCAGGCGGGTCTTCATGGCGTTGTCGTAGTCGTCGACGCCCTCGAACTTGACCTTCACGTCGGGGTACTTCTTGTTGAACTCCTTCGCGTACGTCTCGAAGGTCCCGTCGTCGACGCGGTCGGTGCGGTTGGTCAGGACGGTGATCTCGCCCTTCACCTCGCCGTCGATCGTGTTCTCCGGATCGTTCGCGCCGCCGGCCGAGCATCCGCTCAGCACGATCGCGGCCGCAGCGATCGCGGCTGCTGCTGCCACTGCCTTCTTCGCCATGTGTGGACTCCTTGTCAGGTTCACCCTTGAAACCGGG
The DNA here is from genome assembly GCF_009758255.1 of Microbacterium sp. MAH-37. Classification (GTDB taxonomy): domain Bacteria; phylum Actinomycetota; class Actinomycetes; order Actinomycetales; family Microbacteriaceae; genus Microbacterium. The sequence goes on along the minus strand of NZ_WSEN01000002.1, from coordinate 56,971 downwards.
CACGGCCCCAGCGGGGCAGTGCTGCAACCGTAGGCTCAAGGTCACATGAAACGCAACTAAATGTCTGTGCTGTCTCACGCTCTTCTAAGACCCGCAGGGTTGATATAAATCGCTTTGAACTGGATCTTCTATCACTCCACGCGACCCCGCAAGATCAGAAATGTCTACTGAATGTCCTTCGATGGACACACCACGATGCGACTGTTAGGCTCACCGTGCGGCCCCGGACGAAGGAGCGACGATGGCAGTGCAGCAGAGAGCGACGCTCGACGACGTCGCCCGCTTGGCCGGGGTCAGTTCGAAGACCGTGTCGCGCGTGTACGCGAACCCCGACGTCGTGTCGGCCGAGACGGTGGAGAGGGTGCTGAGCGCTGCCAAGCGGCTCCGATTCCGCCCCAACGCGCTCGCGCGCACACTGCGCAAGGGCGGCGCTTCGCAGACGTTCGGCTTCCTGATGGGCGATCTGAGCAACCCGTTCTACTACAAGGTGGCGGCCGGCATCGAGGCCGAGCTCAGCCGCAACGGCTTCTCGCTCCTGGTGGCGACCACCGACGACACCGCCGAGGGCGAGGAGCGCGTCGCCGAGACCCTGCTCGCGCAGCGGGTGGGCGCGCTGCTGATCATCCCGGTCGCCGGCGATCAATCGCATCTCGAGGTCGAGCGCCAGCTGGGCACCCCGATGATCGCGATCGATCGGCCGGCACGCAATCTGGTCGCAGATGCGATCGTGCTCGAGAACCGGCAGGGAGCGCGGGAGGCGACGTCGCGCCTGCTCGCCCTCGGACATCGTCGGATCGCATACGCCTGCAATCCGGCCGATGTCTACAGCCAGCAGGAGCGGCTGCGCGGCTACCGTGAGGCGATGGCCGCACGCGGCATCACCGACACCGGCGACCTGGAACGACTGATCGACGACCGCGATCTGCGCCCGGAGGAGGTGATCGGCGGGCTGCTCGACGGCGAGCATCCACCGACCGCGATCTTCGCCGGCAACAACAGGATGACGGTGGGTGCTCTCCGGGCGTTCCGCGCCCGCCCCGGGCGTGCGGAACCTGCGCTGATCGGATTCGACGACTTCGACACTGCGGACGTGCTCGGCGTCTCCGTGGTGTCGTACGACCCTGTGGAACTCGGGCGGAGGGCCGCGATGCTGGCCATGGAGCGCATCGCCGATCCCACCGGCTTCACCCGTCGGGTAGAGCTGCCGACCTGGCTCATCGAGCGCGGCAGCGGCGAAAGACCCCCTTCCCCTGGAGACGAGGAACGATGACCCCTCCCCTCATCCACATCGAGGCGCACGGCGTCGCGATGGTGATCGACCCGGCCACGCAGCAGCTGCCCAGCGTGCTGCACTGGGGCGCGCCGCTGGGCGACGCGCCGTTCGACGACGGCGCCCTGCGCGCCGCGCTCTCGCGGCAGACCGCGCCCGGCACGCTCGATGCCGCCTGGCAGGTGAATCTGTCACCGCAGGAGGCCGAGGGCTGGAGCGGTAGGCCGGGGCTGCAACTGCGCCGCGACGGCGTGCAGCTGCGCCCCAGATGGCACGTGACCGAGACCGAGGCATCCGCTGCTCGCGCCGCGTTCACGGCGGTCGACGACGCGGCGGACCTGCGCCTCACCATCAGCATCGAGATCGGCGCCGGTGGCGTGGTCCAGGTCGCGCAGACCCTGCGCAACGACGGATCGGATGCCGTGGAGGTGGACTGGCTGGAGAGCATCCTGCCGGTGCCGACGAGTGCCGACCGGCTGCTCACCTTCGACGGACGCTGGACCCGCGAGAAGCGACCGGTGTTCACAGAGATCCCGGCCGGGTCGACCGTGCGGCAGTCCCGTCGAGGGCGGCCGGGGCATGACGCGCCGACCATGCTCGTCGCCGCCGAGGGCCGGCATCGCTGGGAATCGGGGCGGGCGTGGGCCGCGCACGTGGCCTGGGCCGCCGACGTCACCTACCGCATCGACCGGATCACCGACTCCGTCACGCAGTTCGGCGGTGGGGAGCTGCTACGCCCTGGCGAGCTGGTGCTGGCCCCCGGCGATGAGCTGACCGCGCCTCCGGCGCTGTTCGCGTATTCCGAGACCGGTCTGGACGGCATCGCCGCGGCGTTCCACATAATGCTTCGCGCGCGAGCGCAGCATCCGCGCTCTTCTCGGCCCTTCGTGCTCAACACCTGGGAGGCGGTGTACTTCGACCATGATCCGGCGAAGGTGACCGCCCTGGCCGAGCAGGCCGCCGCCGTCGGGGTCGAGCGGTTCGTCCTCGACGACGGCTGGTTCGCAGGGCGACGCGACGACACGACGAGCCTGGGCGACTGGGTCGTCGATCGATCGGTGTGGCCGGACGGGCTCGCTCCGCTGGCCGAGCGCGTGCACGCACTGGGCATGCAGTTCGGCCTGTGGTTCGAGCCGGAGATGGTCAGTCTCGACTCCGATCTCGCCCGGCAGCACCCCGAATGGCTGCTGCACGACGTGCGGCACCTCGACCATGATCCACGGCTGTCCTGGCGCAGCCAGTTCGTGCTCGACCTCGCCGATCCTGGAGCGTTTGCCCACGTGCTCGGCCAGATGTCGGCACTGGTCGCAGAGCTGGGGATCGACTTCATCAAGTGGGACCATAACCGCGACCTGATCGAGAGCATGCACGACGGGCGTCCGGGCGTGCACGCGCAGACGCTGGCGGTGTATCGCCTGTTCGACGAGCTGAAGGTCGCGCATCCCGGTCTGGAGATCGAGTCGTGTTCGTCGGGCGGTGCGCGCACCGATCTCGGCATTCTCGCGCATGCCGACCGGGTGTGGGCCAGTGATTCGAACGACCCGGTCGAACGGGCGGACATCCAGCGTTGGACGAGCCTGCTGCTGCCGCCAGAGCTCGTCGGCGCGCATGTGGGGCCGGCCGAGTCGCACAGTTCGGGTCGGGCGACCGCGCTGTCGTACCGGATGGCGACGAGCCTGACCGGCTCCGCCGGACTCGAATGGGACATCCTCGGCTGCTCCGACGAGGATCTCGAGGCGATCGCCCGCTTCGCCGCCCTGTACAAGGAGCTGCGTCCGATCGTGCACACCGGCCGCACCGTGCATCCCGATCTGCGCGATCCCGCGTGGCGGGTGACCGGGTTCACGACCGAGGAGGCGTCCGTCTACGTCGTGGCCACAGTGGCCAGCCTCGAGGATGCCCGAGCGGAGCGCCTGCAGCTCACCGGGCTGTCTCCGCAGCGACGGTACCGTGTCCGGGTGCGGCGTGAGATCGGCAGCGCGGCGTACGGCTGGATCGCCCCGGAATGGTTCACCGTCGGAGAGATCGAGCTGCCCGGTTCAGTCCTGACCGAGGTCGGGCTGCAGCTGCCGACGCTCTGGCCGGTTCAGGCATTCGTGCTGCACGTGGAAGCGGTCTAAGGTACGACAGTGAGTTCCGGTTCGAGCACCAAGCACACCGTCACAGTGGCCGAGATCGCAGAGCGCGCCGGCGTCTCCGTGGGCGCGGTCTCGTTCGCACTGAACGGTCGCAAGGGCGTGTCCGAACGCACCCGGGCGCACATCCTGCTGGTGGCCGACGAGCTCGGCTGGGTACCGGGTGCCGCGGCCAAGGCGCTCAAGACCACGACCTCGAACAGCTTCGGTCTGGTGCTCGCGCGCGATCCGAAGAACCTGGGTGTGGAGTCCTTCTACATGCAGTTCATCGCCGGCATGGAGACCGAGCTCGCCCCGCGCGGGTACGGTCTACTGCTGCAGGTCGCACCCGATGAAGCCAGCCAGCTCAAGACGCTGCGTCGCTGGCGTACCACCAAGCGCGTGGACGGCACCCTCCTGGTCGATCTCCGTGTCGACGACCCGCGCGCCGCGTACTTCGCGGAGCATCCGGAGTTCCCCGCCGTCGCCGTCGCCGACCCGTCGGCGGCCCCCGGGCTCACCACGGTGTGGACCGACGACGCCCAGGCGATGCGCGAGGCCGTGCGCGCCCTCGCCTCGCTCGGGCATCGCCGCATCGCCAGGGTGGCGGGTCTCTCGGCCCTCGCACACACGCAGATCCGTGATGCGGCGTTCCTCGACGAGACCGCAAAGCTCGGGTGCGACGCCGTGCTGCTGCGCACCGATTACTCGCCCGAGCAGGGCACCGAGGCGACCGAGCAGGCGCTCGCGTCGGATGGCCGCCCCACGGCGTTCGTCTACGACAACGACATCATGGCCGTCGCCGCGCTGGGCGCCTTCGCGCGGGCGGGGCTGCGCTGTCCGGACGACGTCTCCGTGATCGCCTGGGACGACTCGCTGATCTGCCAGCACGTCGTGCCGAAGCTCTCGGCGCTGAGCCACGACGTCGTCGCGTTCGGTGCCCACGCCGCACGCCGGCTGTTCGACGTGCAGAGCGGCGCCGAGCCGAAGCCGTTCCTCGACTCGACGCCTTCCCTGATCAGCCGGGAGTCGATCGGCCCGGTTCCCGTCGGCTGAGGGTCAGCCGAGCTCGGCGATGAACGACGCGACGTGCTCGCGCAGGCGCAGCATCCGGAGGTCACGCGCGAGCTCACGGTCGTAGCCCTCGTATGCGAGCGGGGGCAGACGGCGCACATTCGCCGAGCAGCCGAAGTTCGCGCACACCAGGGTGCCGATCGTGTTGCCGTTGCGGCCGGCGGCGCCGGTCTTGCGTGCCGAGAAGAACTGCACGTCGTTGCGGAGCGTCACATCGTCGCACCAGGAGCACTGGGCGCGACGCACGACCCGGTTCTCGGTGCGCTGCAGCAGCACGCCGACCGGACGGTCGTCGATCTCGGTGATCACGTACGCCCGCTTGGGCATCTTGGGGTCGAACCAACCGAAGTAGTCGAGAACGGAGAAGTCGGTCTCGTCGAAGTCGGCGGGCAGGGTGAGCGATGCGGCCTCCTTGCGGGAGGCGTTGAGGAAGGAGGCGCGGATCGCGCGCTCGTCGAGGGGAAGCATGAAGGTGCCTTCTATGAGATGAGGTGAATGGGTGCGATGAAGCACCGGTGACGGGAGTTCCGCCGCCGGCTGATCGTCAGCCTCTGCCGCCGGCGCGCGATGCGCCGACGACCACCTTCACGAAATGCACCCGGAGAGTCTACGCCTCCCCACTAGGGTGAACGCATGACGCCGTCTGCCGGAACCGGGATGCCGCTGCGCGACTACCGCGTGCACCGCTATGTGAACGCGTTCTGCCCGCGGTGCCATGAGGAGAAGCCGGATCAGCCTCTCTCCGAGGTGCGAAGGCTGTCGGGCTGGCTCGCCGACCGGGACGGCACCGTGTGGTTGGAGCGCGGGTGCCCCGAACACGGTCTCATCTCGACGATGTACGACGAGAACGCCGAGATCCTGCGGTACCTCGAGCAGTGGACGGCGCCGACGAAGGTGCACACCCCCGACACGGCGGGCAACTTCAAGCCGGTGCCGCAGGCCTTCGAGGACGGCCTGCCCGAGATGCAGACGCAGCACACCTGCATCCTGCTCGAGGACATCACCGACCACTGCAATCTGAAGTGCCCGACCTGCTTCGCCGAGTCGAGCCCGGCGATGGCCGCCGTGGCCCCCCTGGCAGAGGTGCTGGCCTCCGTCGACGCGAAGCTCAGTCGTGAGAACGACCGCATCGACGTGCTCATGCTGTCCGGTGGTGAGCCGACGCTGTATCCGTGGCTGGAGCAGCTCATCGAGCATCTGGTCGCCCGCCCTATCGTGCGCATCCTGCTGAACTCGAACGGCCTGCGCATCGCGAACGACGACGAGTTCGTCGCGTTCCTGAAGAAGCATCGCGAGCGGGTCGAGGTGTATCTGCAGTACGACGGCGAGGAGGCCGGCTCGGTCGCGTTCCATCGCGGCGCCGACATCCGCCGGTTCAAGGAGCGCGCGCTGGAGCGGCTGGCGGATGCCGGTGTGTTCACCACGCTCACGATGACCGCGACCCTCGGGGTGAACGACCACGAGATCGGCGCCGTCATCCGCAGGGCACAGGCGACGCCCTACGTCGGCGGGGTCACGATCCAGCCCGTGTTCGGCTCGGGCCGCTCCGCCGGCATCGATCCGGACGACCGCCTGACGCACACCGGCGTGCTCGCCAGGCTCGGCCCGCAGACCGACGGCGACATCACCTGGCAGGACCTCACCGCTCTGCCGTGCAGCCATCCGCACTGCTGCTCGGTGGGCTACTTCCTCAAGGACGACTCCGGCGACTGGAAGTCGCTGGTCGGCCTGATCGGGCACGAGCGACTGAAGGAGTTCCTCGATCTGAACCCCGACCTCCTCGCGAACCGCATCGCGGACTCGAACGTCAACAAGGCGATCCGCGATGTCGTGAAGAACTCGCTGCTCGACCTGCTCAGCGAGCAGTCGTCGCTGTCGCATCCGTCGATGGGCGACATCTGGCGCGACATCTGCGTGAACTGCGATCTCGGCGTCGGCACCCTCGCGACGCTCGCCGCGTCGAAGCTGCCCGGTCAGCACAAGCGGATGCGGGCGATGCTCGCAGACCGCGTGCTGCGCATCACGGTGAAGCCGTTCATGGACATCAACACGATGATCGAGGAGCGGCTCACCCAGTGTTGCGTGCACGTGGCGACCGTGAACGAGGAGACGAGCGCGCACCAGTGCGCGCCGTTCTGCGCGCTGCAGGCCTGGGCACCACTGAGCCGCACCCGCATCTCGACGGCGACGGGCCGCCCCGCCGAATCGACCACCGACGTGCGCGAGACAGGCGGGCGCACGCGACTCCCGGTACTCGGACGCTGAGCGAGCGAAGCGAGACGACGCGCATGACCCACGACTACACCCATCTGAACCAGCGCGATCCGTCCGTGCCGGACGCCAAGCCCTTCGACCCGCTGCGCCTGTGCGTGTTCACGACGATCGCGCTGATCTCCTGCGTCCTCGGCCCCATCGCCGTGCTGGCTTTCGCGCTGATCGCGATCGCCGGCTACGCGAAGGCCCGCCGCGGCGGCCTGCTGCGCTCGCGCTGCAAGCTGGGCGACACCCGCCTGGTGCTCGCGTACCTCTCGGTGATCGCCGTCGCCGCAGCCGTCGCGATTCCGTTCTGGGTCATGCTCTGGATGCGGATGCTGGGAGGCTGACGTGTTCCCGACCCTGCACGACATCGCGCCGTGGCTGCCCCCGCTGGGCACGCACTCGGTGTTCGTCGCGCTGGGCATGCTCGCCGCCGGAGTGGTCTTCCTCGTAGAGCGCCGCCGCCGGGGCGTGACCGATCCGCGGCTGGTCTACCTGGTGATGGGCGCGATGGTGGGTGCCGCCGTGATGTCGCGGCTGGGCACCTGGGCCCAGCACCTCGATCCGTCGAAGAACCTCAGCCTCGGCGAGCAGCTGCTCCGAGGCAACGCCTCGGTGCTCTCGGCGATGGTCGGCGCCTGGCTCGGCGTTCACGTCGCGAAGAAGATCGTGAAGTACCCCGATCGCACCGGTGACCTGTTCGCGCCCGCCTTCGCGCTCGCGATGGTGATCGGACGGATCGGATGCCTGCTCACCGAGCGCCCCGGCACGCCGACCGGCGGTGATTGGGGCATCGTGCTCGACGCGGAGGCGGCCGCCCGCACCGGCTCGGTGGCCGGGGTGCCGCTGCATCCGAGCTTCGTGTACGAGATCGTCTTCCAGGCCCTGGCGTTCGCGGTGCTGTGGTTCTGGCTGCGGCACCGCCCGATCGCCGCCGGCGAGACCCTCACGCTGTACATCGCCGGGTACGCGATCTTCCGCTTCCTCGTCGAGTTCGTGCGCGGCAACGACATCGCCTGGATGGGGCTGACCCGCCCCCAGTTGTTCCTGCTGGTCACGATCCCGCTGCTCGCGGCGCGGATCGTCTGGATGCTGCGCCGCGGGCGGTTCCGCGCCACGGCGGCGCCTTCGGTGGAGAGGACGGTGCCCGCATGAGCACGCCTGAGGATCCTGCGAACGACCCGGCGGCGCAGCCGCCGGCGCCTCCTTCGTGGGAGGTGCAGCCGCCGGCGGGCCCGGCGCTGCCGCCGCCTGCGCCACCGACTCCCCCTGCTCCGGCCGCGGACCCGTCCGCATTCCCGCCGCCATCCGGGTTCCCGCCGCCCACGGGGCAGCCTGCGCCTCCGCAGCCTGCGCCTCCGCAGCCCGGGTATCCGCAGCCACCCGGCGTTCCCTCCGACCAGTCCGGGTATCCGCCGCAAAGCTATCCGCCGGGATACCCGCAGCCCGGTCCCCCGCCGGCGCCCAGCAGTACCGGCAAGATCCTCGGCATCACGTGCGGCTCCGTCGCCGCACTCTTCTTCATCGGGGTCGCAGCGTTCGGCATCATCATCATCGGCCCCTGTTTCGGCCTCTTCGGCGGGTACTGAGGCGGGCGACATGAGCGACACTCCACAGCCCGCTCCGGAACCGCCACCGCGCTCCCGCCTCGGTATCTGGGCGGGCACCGGGATCGGCTGCGGACTCCACGTGATCGCCATGCTGTTGACGCTCACGCTCATGTCCATCGCGATGTCCACCGGCGGTCGTGCACTGACGACAACGACAGCCGGGCAGCTGATCCCGTTCATCGTGATCGCGGCCGTCTCGCTGCTGTTGCTGTTCCCCGCGCGGACCCGGCGATTGGGCGCCGGTATGACGATCGTCGCGGCGGCATCGTGGCTCGTGGTGATCGGTCCGTGCTTCGGGCTCTACGGCGGCTACTGAAGGCGGGGCGATGAGCGAGGAGGGTGCCCCTTCAGGCCGGCCCGCACGCCGAGGACGCGCGCTCGAGGTCTGGATCGGCATCGCAATCGGGGTGCTCCTCCACATCCCTGCGGTGCTCTACGTGCTGCGGGCGCCGATTCTCATGACTGCCGACGGCCTCGGTTGGTCGCTGTTACCGACGGCCGTCGCCGTGGCGCTGAGCCTGACGCTGCTCTTCTTCCGGAGGACCCGGCGTGTTGGAGCGGGCGTCATGCTCGCCGCATCCGCGATATGGCTGGTCTTCCTTGGCCCGTGCATCGGCCTGCTTTTCATGTTCAGCACGTTCGGCTGATTGTTGCGCTGCGTTTCGCTCCTGATCGCGCGTTTCAGGAGGCGGACGTACTCTCGGTGAAACCGATCGTCAGGAGAATCACCGTGACCAGCCAGCACACCCGCCTTTCGCCCCTCGAGGTGCGTGAGCGTGCGGCGTGCATGTGCGACCACGGATTCGCCTGCTCCTCGTTCGCCCCTGGCCACGCGCTGCACCTGATCCAGGCACGCATGGCCTCGGCGACGCCGCTGGGCTGGACCGATGCGATCGTCGAGGAGGCCGACCCGGCCTCCGGCATCCTGTCCCTGCGCACGCTCGACGGCGACCTGCACGTGATCTGGAACAGCGGCGGAGCGGCGCTGGAGGCGCCGGCCGGCAGCCCGGTCGCCCTGCACAGTGACTACGGCGTGCTCGCCTACGGCCGCACGCAGTTCAACGTCGCGGCCGTCTGATTTCCGCACGACTTCGGGAGTCGGCATGATGGCATCAGCCATGCCGACAGGGAGGTCGACGGATGTCCTACGATCTGCGGATCTATTGCGCGCAGAACCTCGAGAGCGACGCTCTGGCAGCGCTCATCACTCAAGTGAAACTTGCAGTCGCTCCGGACTCGGATCCGTCCGATGACGTCGTCCCTCTGGTTAGAGGACGGCGGGGGTCGTACTGCTGCACTCTCCAGTCCCCAGTACTGCTGGAAGCGGAGGACGTCCCAGAAGAGATATCCGGCCTGATGCTGGGCGCGCGTTTCCTGCTCGAGGTGTCCGTGGAGGGCAGCGCAGAAGCAGACATCCCGCACGCCATCAGACTCGCGCGTCGCCTGGCAGAGGCGACTGGCGGTGTGGTCGAAGATCCCCAGACTGACGCGTACTGGTCGCGTGGCAAGCTGCGTTCCGTCGCGCCAGTCGAACGAGGCCGCGTCGATGTGATCGAGATGAACTGGTACGCGCCCGCCGCAGCCGTCGAAGCAGCGCCGCGCGGCTGGCTGAAGGTCGCACGGCGCTGCCTTCCTGAGGCTCTGCCCCGACGATTCGGGGGCACCGAACCGCTTCAGGGTCGGCTCGATCGGGACGGTGACGAGAAGTTCGCCGAGGTGGCCACCGAGGAGGGCATGATCTTCTTCGCCCCTACGCTCCCCTTCACCCACGGGTCCCTGCGCGGCAGCGTGGACGACGACGCGCAAGTCACGTCCTTCTCATTGCACGCGATTCGCGACCCCTTCGATGACCCTCGCTGGCTGCAGGCGCTGCGTCGGTACTTCGTCGAGTTCGCCGACCAGGTCGGAGCGTTCGCCGCGACCTGCGAACTCGTCCGCGGCCACGAATGGTCCGGACGCACAGTTTGGGGCAGCGTCAACACTGAGCGCAGCGCCTTCCCCGCTCCCCTTGGGAAATGGATGGGACTGCCGCCGTATCCGGTCTCCTGGCTCTGGCTCGGCTCTGAGTACCTCGATCTGCTCAGGCCGCATCTCGACGCCGCGTCGGTGACACCGTTCGGCGTGAGCGGTTTCGTGCAGTTCAGTGCCTCACCGGTCGGCCGCAATGTGTTGCCTGCGCACGCCACGCTCCCAGCGGACTTCCTCGCCCGCGATCTCACTCCGCCGGGCTCCGGCTACCGCAGCTACACCCTCAAACCCGCTGAGAGGATGCCCGCGGACCTGCGGCCAGACCTGCTGGAGCGCGAGATTCTCGCTCTGGCAACAGCCACCGCAGCAGCCGGGGCGCTCTCTGCGCGAACGCTGGATCTGTCGACGTATCGAGCGTTCGCGACGCCGTACGGCCTCGAGTTCTCCTCGCTCACCCCGCGCCAGGCTCGCCAGACGTTCGAGTTCCTGATGCACGCTCGCGAAGAGCGCATCAGGGAGCTCCGCGCGCTCGTCGAGGCGAACGGGTTCTCCACAGCGACGACCGACGATTTTCTCCGCGGTGTCGATGCGCTGTTGTCCGTGTACCCATCGACGGAACCGCATGCGGACTGGTCGAGCATCGGAATCGACGCGGCACTTCTCCTCGGCGACGCACTGATCGCGAGGCATCCGCATCTCCACTGGCGCATCAGCTCAGCCGGCAAGAGGTACGGCGACCACCAAGCTCCCGTGATCGGTGGAATGCGCAACGCAGGCTTGTCGGGGCCTGACGCGCACGTCATGCAGATCACCTTCAACATCCTTGCCCGCGCGCAGGACGGCGATCCTCACCCAGGCTTTTTCAGCACCACGTATCCTGGGCAGATCGCGGCGAAAGCCTGAGCCCTTCTCCGCCTGCCTACCGGTTACAGTGCCGGTTCTGGCATCCGCCTCAGGATGCCGCCATCATCATCGACTCGCGCATCGCCATGCAGGCGTCCATGCAGGCCTTGCAGGCCTGAGCGCACATCTTGCAGACGTCGCTGTGGTTCGCGTGCTCCATGCACTTGTCCATGCAGTACTGGCACATCGCGATGCAAGCGTCGAGCATCGCCATCATCACCGGCGACGTCATCCCCTGCATGCGCAGCATGCCGCGCATCATCGTGTTGCACATGTCGGCGCAGTTCATGCAGGCCGGAGCGCAGTCCATCATCTGCATCGAGCACACCGTGCACGCCTGCTCGCAGGCCGAACACGCGTCCATACAGGCCTGCATCACCGACATGTCCATGGTCTGCATGTCGGCCATCTTCATCTCGTCCGACATCATGTCCATCATCATCGCGTCCATCTCGCCCGCACCCTTCTGTTCGGAATCGGCGGGCGACTCGTCCGCCTGACGCCAGGGTACGCCGCCCGGATGCCCACGTCGATGGCCGGTTCCCGAGCGATGCACGACGATGCTCCAGTCGCAATCGAGCACAGTCCCGTGGCGTCGCACTGTGCTCGATCGCGACCCGAACGGCCAGTCGCTGTCCACGACGACGCTCCGGTCGCATTCCGGCACAGTCCTGAGCAGGAACACTGTGCCGGAATGCGACCGGAGCAGGGGTGCTGCGGTCAGCGCAGCTTCTTCTTGTAGATCGACACGGCGAACGCGTAGGCGACGATCAGGATGCCGAGCATCCAGGCCAGCGCGATCCAGATGTCCGAACCCACCGGCTGTCCTGCGAACAGCGCCCGGATCGTGTTCACGATCGAGGTGACCGGCTGATTCTCGGCGAACCAGGCCACCGGGCCCGGCATCGTCGAGGTCGGTACGAACGCCGAGCTGATGAACGGCAGGAAGATCAGCGGATAGCTGAACGCACTCGCCCCGTCCACCGTCTTCGCCGACAGACCGGCGATCACGGCCAGCCAGGTCAGCGCCAGGGTGAACAGCACGAGGATGCCGGCGACGCCGAGCCAGGCTCCGAAGGACGCCCCGGTGCGGAAGCCCATCAACAGGGCGACCCCGATCACGATCGCCACCGAGACGATGTTCGACACCAGCGAGGTGAGCACGTGCGCCCACAGCACGCTGGAGCGCGCGATCGGCATGGACTGGAACCGCTCGAAGATGCCGCCCTGCATGTCCAGGAACAGCCGGTAGGCCGTGTAGGCGATGCCGGAGGCGATGGTGATCAGCAGAATGCCTGGGAGCATGTAGTTGATGTACGACTCGTCGGTGCCGGTGTTGATGGCACCGCCGAGGACGTACACGAACAGCAGCATCAGTGCGATCGGCGTGACCGCCGTCGTGATGATGGTGTCCGGGCTGCGCAGGATGTGCTTCAGCGAGCGCCCGGTGAGCGTGCCGGTGTCGGCCAGGACGTGCGTGGTCATGATTCCTTCCCCTCCCCCACCAGTGCGAGGAACACTTCCTCGAGAGTGGGCTGCTTCTCGACGTACTCGACGGTCGCCTGCGGAAGCAGTTTCTTGAGCTCGGTGAGCGTGCCGTTCTGGATGATCACGCCCTGGTGCAGGATCGCGATGCGGTCCGCGAGCTGCTCGGCCTCATCGAGGTACTGCGTGGTCAGCAGCACCGTCGTCCCGTTCTGCGCCAGCTGCTTCACGGTCTGCCACACCTCGATGCGCGCCTGCGGGTCGAGACCGGTGGTCGGCTCGTCGAGGAAGATGATCGGCGGGTTGCCGATCAGGCTCATCGCGATGTCGAGCCGCCGGCGCATACCGCCGGAGTACTCGCCGGCCTTGCGGCCACCGGCATCCGTCAGCGAGAACCGCGCCAGCATGTCGTCGGCGATCGCGCCGGGGTTCTTCAGGTGGCGCAGCCGGGCGACCAGCACGAGGTTCTCACGTCCGGTGAGCACCTCGTCGACCGCAGCGAACTGCCCGGTCAGGCTGATCGACTCGCGGACGTCGCCCGGTGCGGATGCCACATCGAATCCCTGCACGGATGCCGTGCCGGCATCCGCCTTGAGCAGGGTCGAGAGAATGCGCACCAGCGTGGTCTTGCCGGCCCCGTTCGAGCCGAGCAGGGCGAAGATGCTGCCGGAGGCGACGTCGAAGTCGACGCCGCGCAGCACATCGAGGTCCTTGAACGACTTGCGGATGCCGCGCACCTGGATGGAGGTGGTCATGATCGCTGTCCCTTCTCTGCATCGTCGATCGTCTTTGTGAAGCGGTTGCGCTCCTTGTCGATCCACTCCTTGCCGCCGTACGCCTTGGCGAACGTCTCAGCGAAGTCGACCGGGTCGGCGCCGACGATGTCACGCACCGGGGTGCCGTCGGCGGCGGCGGCCTCCCAGAGGTCCGCCATGTCGGTGAACATCTGCATCAGGGTGTCGCCGTCGGTGATGCCACCCGCGTACATGAGGTAGCGGTGCATCGCCAGGGCCGACGAGCGGTAGGGCTCCACGAGCCCCTCGATGCGGGCCTTGTCCTGCTTGTACTGCTTCTTCTGCTCGAGCGATCCGGTGATGACTTCGATCCACTTGGCGGCCATGTCAGGCTCCTTCTGCGTTCTCTGCGTTGATGTCTTCGGTGTGGAGCTGGGTGAGTCGGTCTGCGAGGAAGCTCCACGTCCTCCAGAACTCTTCGAGGCTCTGCCGGCCCTGCGCGTTGAGCGTGTAGACCTTGCGCGGCGGCCCCTTCTCGGACGGCACCTTCTCGACGTCGACCATGCCCCGCTGCTCGATCCGCACCAGCACCGCGTACACGGTGCCCTCGGCGATGTCGGCGAATCCGCGATCCCGCAGCGAGGCGGTGATCTCGTATCCATAGGCGGGGCGCTTCGCGAGGACCGCGAGGACGACGCCTTCCAGGACGCCCTTGAGCATCTCGGTCTCCTGCTTGCCCATCGGAACTCCCTTCAGTACTCGGTGTTGCTGACTACCGGTATAAAGTAACACTGACTACCGGTACTTAGCAACAACGAATACTGATTTTCTTCTGGGAGTCCGAGGGCAGGCGTAGTGTCGGGCCGTGGCATCCCTCACCGGCACCCAGCGACTGGTCGTCTCGATCGCCGTCCTCGCGTCGTTCGTCACGTTCCTCGACGGCACCGTCGTGAACGTCGCGCTGCCGGCGATCAGCGATGAACTCGGCGGCGGCATCAGCACCCAGCAGTGGGTGGTGGACGCCTACCTGATCACGCTCAGCGCCCTGATCCTGCTGGCCGGCTCGCTGTCCGACGCCTACGGGCGGGTGCTGATCATGCGCATCGGGCTGATCGCGTTCGGCGTCGCATCCGTCGCAGTGGCGGCCGCGCCCGATCCGCTCGTGCTGATCATCGCCCGGGCCGCGCAGGGCGCGGCGGGCGCCCTGCTGGTGCCGAGCTCGCTCGCGCTGATCACCGCGACCATGCGGGGTCCGGTGCAGGCGCACGCGATCGGCGTGTGGACGGCGTTCACGACCGCCGCGCAGCTCGTCGGGCCGCTGCTCGGCGGCCTGTTCGTCGACTTCCTCTCCTGGCGGCTCGTGTTCCTCATCAACGTGCTGCCGATCGCCGTCACGCTCTATCTGCTGACCAGGCTGAAGATGCCGGAGCATCCGCGCGGCGCGAGAGTGGACTGGTTCAGCGGCATCCTCTGCGCGGCGGGGCTGGGCTCCCTGGTGTTCGCGCTCATCGAGCAGCCGCGGCTGGGCTGGTCCTCCGCCGGGATCTGGATTCCGCTGGTCGCGGGCATCGCGATGATGGCCGGCTTCCTCCTGCGGCAGACCAGGGTCACGCCGCCGCTCATGCCTCTGGACATGTTCCGGGTGCGCAACTTCGGCTGGGGCAACCTCGCAACCCTGTTCATCTATGCCGCGCTGTCGCTGAACGGCTTCGTCGTCGTGGTCTATCTGCAGCAGGGTGCCGGGCTGGGTGCCACCGAAGCGGGGCTGGCGAGCCTGCCGATCACGATCCTGATGATCCTGCTCAGCTCGCGCGCCGGAGCCTGGGCGGGCAAGTACGGCCCGCGGGTCTTCATGACGGTCGGCCCGATCCTGATGGGGCTGGGCGCTCTGCTGCTGCTCACCGTGGGGATCGAGTTCAACTACTGGTGGCAGGTGCTGCCGTCGATGCTCGTGATGGGCCTGGGCCTGTCGATCACGGTGGCGCCGCTGACCGCCGCGATCCTCGGGTCGATCGACGAGAGCCGCAGCGGCATCGCCTCGGCGGTGAACAACGCGGTCTCGCGCGTGGCCGGTCTGCTCGTGGTCGCGATGATCTCGACCATCGTCGGCGGGATGCTGGATCTCGCCGGCTTCCACAGTGCGGCGCTCGTCACCGCCGGGCTGATGCTCGCCGGCGGCATCGTGTCGTGGATCGGCATCCGCCGGAATCCTGTCGAAGCGGATGCCGCGGCGGCGGAGGCCTGACCGCGATCCTCAGTCGGTGCGGAAGCCCGCCGCCTTGTGCGATCCGTCGCAGAGCGGCTTGATCGAGGAGAGTCCGCAGCGGCACAGGGCGATGGTGCGCCGATGTCGAGGGATCGGCTCGCCGTCCTCGTCCTGCAGGGCGAACGCACCGCGTACGAGCAGCGGACCGTTCGGATAGGGCGTGATCGTCGTCGGATTCATGACGTCCCCCGGTCGCCGTTATCGCGGAGGGAGGAGACGCCCGCCTCCCAGCATCCGAGGATCCGCTCCGCGACCCAGCCGTCCGCGGCGAGGCAGGCGGCGGCGCCGAAGAGGATGTCCGGCAGCAGTTCTGGACGGTCCTCGGCGAGCGCGCCGGCAAGATCATGCCCGGCGATCTGCTCGTGCACGGCGTCGGCCTCGACGTGCTCGTCGTAGTAGTCGGTGACCTCCGCGCCGAAGCCGAGGCGGTTCAGCCCCTGGGCGTAGAACCGGCTGGGGATCGACGAGGTCATCTCGAACGCCGCGAGGTGACCGACGATCGCACCGAGCAGTCGCCGGTTCAGGCCGAACAGCGACATCGTGTTCATCGATGCCAGCGTGACCGCCGGGACGCTGTCGACGTACGCGCCGTAGGCGTCGTCCAGACCGGCGCCGCGCAGCGCTCTGGCGAACAGTTCGGCGTGCACGCGCTCCGCTCTGCCTCCGCCGTACTCGTCGGACTGGATCTCGACGAGCGCGGCCTTTGCCCTGCCCGTCAGCCTCGGAATCGCCCAGCTGTGCGGATCCGCTTCGCGCAGCGTGTAGATCGAGCGGTGCACCATGAACTCGCGCACCTGCCCGGCATCCGCCTTCCTCGCGATGAACCGCGCCAGACTCGGACCACCCTCCTCCGCGGTCAGCGCGAAGAGCGCCTCCGCGACGCCCGCCGCGCTCGGCTCCGGCGCTTCGGGCAGGACGATCCGCTCGCGCAGGTCGGCCTCGAACCCGTCCTCCAGCACCCGGCGGATACCGAGGAGCTCACCGTCCCATTCCCGGTCGGCGTCCATACCGGGAAGAGAACCGTAGTGCGAGGCGTACAGCAGGAACAGCGACAGCTGCACGTCGTCGTCGTGCACCAGGTCACGGCTGGACGAGACCAGCTCCTGCGCGAGGACGAGATTCGCCTCCCCCGCGGCCGGCTCCTCGCCGTCGTCGGAGAGCCGGTCGAGCACGAGCAGGCTGAGCGGGCCGCGCGCCCTGATCGGGATCGTCGTCGTCTCGGGGATGTCGGAGAGTACGGTCACCTGGTCCTCCTCGGTTCGTCGAGGACCGATCATCGCCCGCTCGGGAGCGTGATGCACGGGGCTTGACGCGCGCATCAGGCGCGGGTAGGTGCGCCGACGGCAAGGGCCGGCGCACCCCTGCGGATGCGCCGGCCCTGGAGAGAGTCAGGCTGCGGCTCAGACCGGCTTGGTGTAGGTGTCGTTGCTGAAACCGGTGATGAAGTAGCCGATCGGGTTGAGCAGGAACAGCAGGAAGAACGAGAAGGCGCCGCCGTGGCCGAAGGCGCGGCCGTTGCGGAACGCGACGATGATCGCGAGGACGATGTTCGCGATCGGGATGAAGTAGAGCAGCCCGAACCACGCCGAGAGCCCCGCGACCTTGACGAGCACGAACAGGTTCACGATCGGGATGATCGCGAGCCAGCCCGGGTACCCGGCCTTGGTGAACGTCTTCCAATAGGCCGCGATCATCGCCACCCAGTAGATGAGACCGAAGATCACGCCGACGACGCCGACACCGGCGCTGACGCCCTGGTTGATCGGCTCCATGTCCGAGAAGAAAGTCATAGGGAGAGCATAGGGTGCCGGAGCCGAATCTGTGAATAGCCTGAACGGATTCCGGCCCGGATCACCGGCGTGCGTCCAGCGCCTCCTGCACGTGCCGGTGCACGGTCTCGTCGAAGGCCACGATCCGAGCATCCGCGACCCGAGTCGGTGTGCTGAGGATGGTGTCGACGGCCGCCGCGATCGCGTCGTCGCGCGGCCAGCCGTAGACGCCGGCGCTGATCAGCGGGAACGCGATGCTGCGCGCGCCGAGCTCGTCTGCGACCTCGAGGGCGCGTCGATAGCAGGACTCCAGCAGCGAACGATCGCGCTGCCCGGCGTTCCAGTTCGGCCCGACGGTGTGCACCACCCACTTCGCGGGCAGGTCGCCGGCCGTGGTCCAGCCCGCGTCACCTGTCGCGAGGCCGTCCGGGAACCGGGCGATGCAGTCCTGCAGGATCGCCGGACCACCGACGCGGTGGATGGCGCCGTCGACGCCTCCGCCGCCGCGCATCGCGTTGTTCGCCGCGTTGACGACCGCGTCGACGTGCTGTGCGGTGATGTCGCCGAGGACGGCGGTGAGCGAGACCGAGCTCATCCCCCGAACCGCCGCTGCAGTTCAGCGTAGGTCGCCGCACCATCGAGGAAGCCCAGTGTGCCGGTCTCGAACAGCTCCGTCGCGGCCTTCTCGACCGCGCTGAACGCCGCCCTGGCGATGCTGCCACCGACGCTCACACGTTTCACTCCGAGCGAGAACAGTGTCGGCGCATCGAGTACGGGCGCGGTGAGACCGGCGACCATGTTCAGCGGCGCGGGGATCTCGGCGGCCAGCCGACGGATCGTCTCGACGTCGCGCACCCCCGGTACGAAGATGCAGTCCGCACCCGCATCGATGTAGCGGGACGCCCGGCTGATCGTCTCCGCGAAACTGTCACCGTCGAACGAGGAGAAGTACGTGTCCGTGCGGGCGTTGAGCACGAACGTGCCTGCCGGCGCTGCGGCGCGCGCCGCAGCGATGCGTTCGGCCGCGACCTCGGGATCCAGCAGGTTCCCGCCGATCGCGTCTTCGAGATTGCCGCCGGCGAGACCCATCTCGGCGGCGCGCGCGACAGTGAACCCGACGTCCCCCGGTGTCTCGCCGTATCCGGCCTCGAGGTCGGCCGAGACAGGAACAGCCACCGCACCGACGATCGCCGCGAGATTCTCGAACATCGCGTCGGGTCCGATCGGCCCTCCGTCCGGCATCCCGGATGACCAGGCGATACCCGCGCTGGTAGTAGCGATCGCCGGAAAACCCACCTGTTCGAGTATGCGCGCGGACCCGGCGTTCCACGCGTTCGGGATCAGGAATCCCGGCCCCTCGTGCAGCGCGAGAAGCGTTCCACTGCGCGTCGCCGTGCCTCCATTGTCGTCGAGAAAGTCCATCGAGGCCCCCAGTCGGTTGCCTCCCCCACGTCTATTGAGGGGCCAGGCGCGCGTGCCGTCAAGGGGTTGCGCGGATCAGCTCGCCGTCGGCTGTGCCTCCGCGGTCTTCGCGAGCTCCGGGTAGGCGCGTCCGCGGATGAAGATCAGCAGCACGAAGCCGGCGATGATCAGCAGCGTCGTCACCGGGCCTGCGAGTGCGAGCAGCGTATTGGTGTGGGCACCCTCGACATCGATGCCTCCGGTGGCGAGGAAGGTCGTCGGGTCGGTGAGCCCGTGCAGGATGATCGCCCAGATGATGTTCCCGGTGACCCGCATGATGAGGTACATCAGTACGCCGAAGGCGAAGGTGTAGACGAGTGTGCCACCGACCGTCACGATCGACTGGCCGGACAGCAGGTTGCCGGAGTGCAGCAGGGCGAAGAACAAGGCGGACACCGCCGCCACCGCCCACTCCCGATGGCCTGCGCGGCGCATGATCTCGACGACGAGACCACGTGTCAGCAGTTCTTCCGACAACCCGATGAAAAGACCGGTCGCGAAGGTCATGATGATCGTGCCCGCCGAGTACACCGAGTAGTCGATGCCGAAGAGCCGCAGCAGGATCGGGAGTGCGACGAGTACCACGGCGATCCACATCCACCAGCGACCGGGCACCGGTTGCCTGGTGAACAGCGGTTTGGGCAACCAGCCGACGGACCAGGCGAAGGCGAGCAGCAGCAGGGAGCCGACGATGACCGGGAGTCCGAGCCCGAAGAGTACGCTCGCCGCCGAGGAGAACATGCCGTCCGCCGTCGCGGATTCCGTCGCCCCCACCCACAGCGCCGGCATGAGCTGGTAGATCACGACGTAGACGAGCACCAGGATCAGCGCCTTCCACCAGGCGCCCTTGTTCCAGAACCTGCGCCAGCCGTTCTCGGTGGTGGTGATGTCGGACACGATTCTCCTCGGCGTTCTATGGATTCAGCGTCGAAAGAGTACCGCTCACCGGCTTCCTCGCCCGGGTGATTCGCGCGAAGAAGGCCGTCGTTCACCCAGGTGATTTCCGTCCGTCAGAATAAGACGCACATGTATCCATCGACCAAGTTCCGCCCGCCGATCTCCGGTCCGCATCCGATCATCCGCGACGACGTCTTCGGGATGCTGCACGGCGCTCCCCTTCGTGTCATCGCCGTCCGTGCCCCGGCCGGATACGGCAAGACCACGGTCGTCACGCAGTGGCTCGAGGCCATGCCCGACCGCGGCCGGATCTGGGTCAGCCTCGACGCCGACGACAACGACCCGGCGGGGCTGTGGGGCGCGATCGCCACTGCGGTCGCACGCTCGGGTGCCGCCGACGAGCTCACCGTGAACACCTCGGATGCCGGCGCCGTGCGCCGCTCGATCATCGTGCCGCTGATCGATGCGATCGCCGCCTCGCCCGAACAGTGGACACTCGTGCTGGACGACGCCCATCTGGTCGCGCGCGAGGACGCCATCGCAAGCCTGGACTGGTTCCTCGGACGGATGCCCGAGAACCTGGTCGTCGTGCTGATCGCTCGGGTGCCGCTGGAACTGCCTGCCCTTCAGCGGCTCCGCTCCCGCGGCGAGGTCGCCGACCTGCAGGTGGAGCAGCTGCGCCTGCAGCCGGCCCAGACTGCGGAACTGCTGCGCGCCGCCGCCGGCCCCGAACCCGTCGATCCGACCTTCGTGCACGACATCACCGGCGGCTGGCCGGCCGCCGTGTCTCTCATCGGGGCGGCGATCTCGCGCGGACTGGCTCCGGCCCGTGTCGTCTCTCAGAGCCCCGATGATCCGACCGGCATCGGAGCGCTGATCGGCGAGGGCCTCGCCGGCGGCGACCCGGACGACGGGGAGCTGCTGCGTCAACTCGCCGTGTTCGAGCGGTTCACCGCTGAGGTGCTCGCGGCCGTGCTGCAGGATGACCGAGCCTGGACTGTGGCCATGGATGTTGCGACCCGCACGGGCCTGATCGCGGCTCTGGACGACGACGGACGCTGGTGGCGCATGCACCACCTCGTGCGGGAACAGCTGCTCGCGGAATTGGGCCGAGCGGACCCCGCAGGCCGAAGGGCGCTGCACCGGCGCGCTGCCGGCTGGTTCGCGGAGCACCAGGACATCGCCTCCACGGTGCACCACCTGCTCGGGGCCGAGGACTACGAGTCGATCGCTGACGTGCTCTTCAACGTGCACGCCACCTTCCTCGTCCCGCGGCAGGAGCTCGGGCTGAGCTGGCTGGACCGCATCCCGGCATCCGCTCTCGGCGAGGATCCGCGCCTGGCGTTCTGGGAGGCCTGGGCCACCGCGACCGGGGGCGATCGGGTTCGGCGCGACCGAGCGCTCTCCCGCGGCCGCCTCTCCTCCGGTGCGCGCCCCGTCGCCCCGTTCCGGGACTGGGACGAGGTCGAGGACTTCATCCATGCCTCCGCCTGCTACGACGACGTCGGCGTCGCGCGTCGCGCCGCCGACCGCTTTCTCGCCGGGCACGACCCGGCATCGCCGTTCGCGGCGATCGTGCGCACCCGGATGGCGACGATGCTGCATCTCGCCGGCGAGAGCACGGCGGCGCTGCGAGAGCTGGACACGGTGGAGGAGATGCAGCCGCTCGCCCGGCCGCTCCAGTTGTTCGTCCCGGCCTACCGAGCGCTGTGCCTGCTCGAGCTCGGAGATATCGACGGTGCCGAGGCCGCGATCGAGCGATGCGCCGCCGTGCGGAAGGCGTTCGCGATCGGGATGGACCATGTCTACCTCCCGGCGGAGCAGGCTCTGGCTCGTTTCCAGATCGAACGCGGCAGCCCAGCCGCAGGGCGGGCGACCGCCGTGCGGGCGCTCGAGGTCGCCGCCCAGCACGATGACTCGGTGCTCGTCGTCCCCCATCTGCTCATCGAGACGGCACGCGCAGACCTCGCGCTCGGGCGCCCCGATCGCGCGACGGTCACCCTGAATCAGGCCGACCACGTCATCGCCGGGGCCGCGGATGCCGGCGCGTTGCCTGAGCGGATCGCCGCACTGCGCGCGAAGACCGGCTCCGCGCCCGCGCCGTCTCGCTTGCAGGAGGGACTGAGCCGGCGGGAGCTGGAGGTGCTGACGCTGCTGCCCACCGCGCTGAGTGCCGCCGAGATCGCCTCAGAGCTGTTCATCTCCGTCAACACCGCGCGCACTCACATAAAGTCGATCCATCGCAAGCTCGACGTGACCAGCAGAGCGGATGCCGTCGCCACGGCCCGCCGGGCCGGACTCATCCTCGCCGAGAGCGGAGAGACGGAGCGGGTGGCATGACCGACGGGACGATCGCCCACACGACGACGCCACCGCGCAGCATCCTGCGTCGTCTGCCCGTCACACTGCTGATCCTCGCCACCCTGCTCGCCGCGGGTGTCGCGACGGGCGCGCTGTGGGCCCCGTTCCAGGACAGCCCGCTCTGGGACGATCTGGCCTACGGGCTTCCCGCCCTCGCGGACGGCCGCTGGTGGACCCCGTTCACGGGCACGTTCCTGGCAGCGCAGCCGCCCGGATATCTGCTGCTCGTCGCCTGCCTGCTGGGCGTCGCCTATCTGGAGTGGCATCGCGGCTGGCGCGTGACTCTGGCCTGGTTCGCGGGTGGGCAGCTGTTCGCCATCCTCGCTACCGCGGGTCTGCTCTGGCTGCTCTCTGTCGTCACTCCGGCCTGGCCGTGGGTGCAGCATCAGGCAGCCGCCCTGGACGTCGGACCCAGCGGCGGGCTTCTCGCGTGCATCGCCGTCGCGGTCGGCGTGCTGCCCTCGCCGTGGCGCAACCGCGCGTGGCTCACACTGCTGACCTACATCTTCATCGCGCTGCTGTTCTGGGGCGACATCGCCGACCTCGAGCACGCGGCCGCGGTCGTGCTGGTGCTGGCCGTCGACCGGTCGCTCACCCTGCGCCGTGCCACAGTGCGCGAGCAGCGACTGCTGGCGTTCTGGGCGCTGATCGTGCTGATCGTGATCTCGACGATCGTCGACTACGTGCCGACCTCAGGTCCGTTCGGCGACACCGTGCCCTCCGAGACGCTGCGCTGGAGCGTGCTGATCGACCTGGCGGTCACGCTGCTCGTGCTCAACGGGCTGCGCCGCGGTCGGCGCTGGGCATGGCTGCTGTCCTTGCTCTATGCCGTACTGAACGTGCTGCTCGGCGCCCTGATCCTGCTGTTGGTGATGCTGTCCTCGGAACGGGATCTCGAGGATCTCGGCCTCAACGCCCGGATGGCGCTGGCCACCAGCATCCTCTGGGCGCTGTTCCTGATCATGCTGCTGATCGAACGTCGCGCCTTCCGCTGGCGGCGCCGGCCGCCGCTCGGCGGGGGCACAGCGCCCACCCGCGACGACGTGATCGCCGCGCTGCAGCAGCACGGCGGTGGGACGCTGTCGTGGATGACGACGTGGGAGCCGAACGAATACTTGCGCACGGCCGGCGGAATCGTGGCCTACCAGCGGCACAACGGGGTCGCGCTGGCCCTGGCCGATCCGATCGGGGATCCGTCCGACCGCGCGACAGCCGTGTCCGACTTCATCGAACGCGCCGAACGCGCGGGCACGACGCCCTGCTTCTTCAGCGCGGACGACGCCACTCGCGCCGTCGTGCCGGACGGCTGGCAGAGCCTGGTCGTCGCGGATGACACGATCGTCGACCTGCCCGGGCTCGAGTTCACCGGCAAGCGCTGGGGTACGATCCGCACAGCGACCAACCGCGCGCAGCGTGAGGGCGTGAGCTTCACCGTCTCTCGGCTGACCGACGAGCGCTGGGGCGTGCGCGCACAGCTGCAGGCGATCTCCGAGCTGTGGGTCGGCGACAAGGATCTGCCCGAGATGCGCTTCACGCTCGGTACGCTCGCCGAGGCTGAGGACCCGCACGTGCGCGTCGCGCTCGCCACCGCCGAGAACGGCGACGTGGACGGGTTCCTGTCCTGGCTGCCGGTCTACGGTTCCGGCGGAGTCGTGCGCGGCTGGACCCTGGACCTCATGCGCCGCCGGCCCGGCGGCTTCCCGCCGGTGATGGAGTATCTGATCGGGATGTCGGCGGCGACGTTCCGCGATGAGGGCGCACAGTTCCTCTCGCTCTCCGGGGCCCCACTCACCCACGACTACCCGCCGGAGGCAGGGGCGATCGCCGCACTCAGCACCCGGCTCTCGGACCTGCTCGAGCCGGTGTACGGCTTCAAGTCGCTGCACCGGTTCAAGGAGAAGTTCCACCCCCGGTACGAGACGCTGCACCTGCTGTACCGCGAAGCGGGCGACCTGCCTCGCATCGGCGTCGCCCTCACGCAGGCGTTCCTCCCGGGTGCGACGCTGCGGCAGTACGCTGCGGCCGGGCGGGACCTCGTCAAGCGGGACGAGGACTGACCGCCCGCCGAATCCGGATCGCAGTTCGTCCTGGAAGCGTTCGACCTCAGGCATCCAGGTCGCAGTTCGCCCCGCGAATCGGCCGGGTGAACGGGACGAACTGCGACCAGAACGCATGTCGACGCCCGATGGCGGGACGAAATGCGACCGCGGCAGGCGTCACGCCCGCCGCGCACGCACCCCCTCCGCCAGCTGCTCCAGCGCCTCGACGGTGACGTCCCAGCCCATGCAGGCATCCGTCACGCTCTGACCGCGCACCAGCCCGGCCGGCCCCGCCGACACGTCGAGCTTCTGCGCTCCGGCGACGAGGTTGCTCTCCATCATCACGCCCGCGATCGCCCGCCCGTCGGCGGCGATCTGCGCGGCGAGCTCCGAGACCACGACGGCCTGCCGCAGGTGGTCCTTGCCGCTGTTCCCGTGGCTGGCGTCGACGATCAGCCGGTCGCAGGCGCCGGCCGCCGAAAGCCGCTGCGCGGCACGCTCGACGTGCTCCGGCCCGTAGTTCGGGCCGTCCGCGCCACCGCGCAGGATCACCGCGGTGTCGGGGTTGCCGGTCGTCGACACCAGGCTCGCCCGCCCTTCTGCATCGATGCCGAGGAACGCCTGCGGAGCGGATGCCGCGACCGCAGCGTCCAGCGCCACCTGCAGACCTCCGTCCGTGCCGTTCTTGAATCCGATCGGCATCGAGAGCCCTGACGCGAGCTGGCGGTGCAGCTGGCTCTCGGTGGTGCGCGCACCGATCGCGCCCCAGGTCACCAGATCGGCGATGTACTGCGGGCTGATCATCTCGAGGAACTCCGTCGCGCACGGCATCCCCAGCGCGACGACGTCGCGAAGGAAGCCGCGGGCCATCCGCAGCCCGGTCGCGATGTCGTGGCTGCCGTCCAGGTGCGGGTCGTTGATCAGCCCCTTCCAGCCGACCGTGGTGCGCGGCTTCTCGAAGTACGTGCGCATGACGATCAGCAGGTCGTCGCCCAGCCGGTCTGCCTGCTGCACCAGCCGGGAGGCGTACTCCAGACCGGCCTCCGGGTCGTGGATCGAGCAGGGGCCGACGACGACGAGCAGGCGGTCGTCCTCGCCCGTCATGATCGCGCGCACCTCGTCACGAGTGCGAGAGACGAGCGCGGACGCGTCGCCGCCCGCCGGATGCTCGGTCAGCACCTCCGCGGGCGTCGGAATGGTGGTGAATCCGGAGACGTGCAGATCGGAGGTGGCGTCGAGTGTGTGCATGGGTCCTGTCCTGTTCTGGGTGGATTCCGGACGGACCCGAGAGCAGAGCCCGCCGAAAACGGCGAAAGGCAGAGCAATCGCTCTGCCTTTGTCGGCTCTGGAAGAGGTCGGTGCGCGTTAGATCTGCGCCGGCTCCTCCAGAGCCGACTCAAAATACGCATACCGACGGGTGTTCATGCGCCCAAAGATATCACTCCTGAGCGAACAGGTCACCGCCGGTCTGATCCAGCAGCGTCCGCGCGGCGGCTCGACCCGCCTCGACCATCCGGTCGTACTGGTGGAACTCCAGCAGCCCGACGCCCATCGACGGCGGGGTGATGACCCACGCGCCGAGCTTCTGCGCCTCCGCGGCTCCGCCTCCGCCGATCATCAGCGTGCGCAGCATCGTCTCGCCCAGCGGCGGCACGCGAACCGGTCGCGGCGCCTCCCCCGGCGCTCGCTTCCGTCCGCCGCTCATCGAGATGTTCACCGCCACGATCGGTCCCTCGTTGCGCTCGGTGACCGTGTCGACCGGCAGATTGTCGAGCACTCCGCCGTCCACGAGCAGCCGGCCGTCACTCGGGATCGGCGTGAACAGCACCGGCAGCCGCGACGACGCCTTGATGGCGTCCCCGAGATGCCCGGTCCGGTGCACGACCGTCGACCGCGCGAGCAGGTCGGTGCTCACGCAGCGGAAGCCGCGCGGCAGCTCCTCGATCCGCAGGTCGCCGAAGGTGCGCGCCAGGGCCCTCTGCACCCGCGATCCCCGGGCGAGCGACGTCCGCGGCAGACCGTAGTCGCCGAGGATGTCCTCGCGCACGAACTCGCGATACGCCACGTCGCCGGCATCCGCCGCCGATGCTCCCGTCGCGTAGTAGCCGGCGATGACCGATCCCATGCTGGCGCCGGCGACGCGATCGATGCGCAGCCCGGCGTCCTCGAGTTCCAGCAGCACGCCGATGTGGGTGAGGGCGCGGGCGCCCCCACCGCCGAGCACCAGGGCGATGGAGCGCCCGGCGAGCCGGTCGACCAGGCCTCGGATGCCGCTCGGCACAGCGCCCGGTGTACCGGCGTCCGCGAAGGAGATTTCACTGATGCGCCAGGGGTCCACGGCGTCGAGCCAGGCCTGACGCACCGCGCGCGACGGCGCCGGGCCCACGAGGACGAGTTCCGCCCGGCCCGCCATGGCAGGTGTCGTGCCGGCCGGAGCGCCCCCTGTGACTCCGACCAGCACCACCGTGTCGGCCTCCCGCGCACAGCGGGCGACCCAGGCCTCGTCGGCCCCCGTCCCGACGAGGACGACCATCTGGTGGTCCGCCTCCGCGCGGTCCACCTGTTCCGGAGCGTGCGCACCGTGCAGCAGCGCGACCCGCAGGTGATCGCTCAGCCCGCGGTGCAGCACCGCGGCGACCGCCTCCATCGGAGCACCCGGCACTGCGGGGAGCACCGCCACCAGACTGGGCCGCGAGCCCACCCTGGTCACCGGCGGGCTGGCCTCGGCGAGCTGATGCGCGAGGGCGGTGACCACGGCCGAGAGCGCCACCGGGTCTTCACCGATCGCCTCGTCGAGAAGCGCGCGCGACACCTCGAGGACCCGGCAGTCCCGGCGCGCGCGCACCGACGCGGAACGCAGGTCGCCCGTGAAGAGCGCGAGTTCCCCCAGAACCGCGCCCGGCCCCACCTCACGGACGACCTGCTCCCCGATCACGATCTCCGCGCGCCCCGAGATCAGCACGAACATCGACTCCGCGGCGTCCCCCTGCCGCAGCACCCACTCCCCTGCGGGCACCGCTCGGTGCGGAGCGGTCCCCACGATCCGCTCCCGCGCCGCCGCAGGAAGCCGCCCGAACAGCGACTCCTCCACTGGCGGCAGCTCGCGGCGCAGCAGCACCGAGCGCCCGGCATCCGGCTCGCGCAGGTCGGACTCGACGATCGGCTCGTCGGCCGCGCCCTCTGCGGTGTGCCCGACCCTGCCCAGGAACAGAGAGATCACCGCGCCGGCTGCGAACGAGACGATGCACATCGTCCAGCCGTCGCGCAGGTCCTGGACGACCGTCAGCGGAGTCGGCGTGCCCAGGATCACCACCAGCAGCGCGACGCCGATCGTGCCGCCGATCTGCCGCGCGCTGGAGATCACGGCGGATGCCGTGGCGTACTTGCCTCCGGGCTGCGAGGCGAGCGTCGAGGAGGCCAGCAGCGGCAGGGTGGCCCCCACGCCGATGCCGCTGATGACCTGCCCCGGCAGCCACTGCGCCCAGAAGTCCGGGGTGGTCCCCACCACCCCGACGTACCAGACGTACCCCAGCGCCCAGACGATGAACCCGGCAGCGATGATCCACCGGTGCCCGAATCGCTCCGCGACCGGTTCGAGGAGCCCCGCGGTGACCGCGGCGACCAGCGCGCCGGGGATCAGCGCCAGGCCGGCCTCGAGCACCGAGTACTGCCACACGTACTGCAGCCACAGCACGTTGGTGAGCATGTACCCGAAGAACCCGACGCCCGCCACGAGAGTCGCGATGTTGGCGACCAGGAAGGGCCGGTCGCGCATCATCGCAAGGTCCAGGACGGGCACCGGATGCTTCATCGAGCTGAGCACGAATCCGGCGAGCAGCAGCACTGCGGCGACGACCACGGTCCACAGCAGGGGGCTTCCCGCGCCCCACTCCGACGCCTTGATGATCGCCAGCGTGATCAGCGCGAGGGATGCCGCCAGCAGCAGCGCGCCGCGCAGATCCGGCATCCGCCGCCGGCCGGGCGCCCTGCTGTTCACCAGCTGGCGCCGCCCCAGCCACCAGGCGATCGCGCCGAGCGGAAGGTTGATCCAGAACGCCCAGGTCCACCCTCCGGCCTCGACGACGACGCCGCCGAGCGGCGGGCCGAGTCCCGCGGCCACCGCTGCGGCGGCCGCCCACAGCCCGACCGCGCGGGCGCGCTTTCCCGCAGGGAACCCCTCGATGACCAGCGCCAGGGAAGCGGGCACGATCATCGCGGCGCCGAGTGCCTGCACGATGCGCCCCGTCACCAGGATCCCCACGCTGGGGGCGAGCGCGCAGATCACCGAGGCGATCGTGAACAGCCCGATCCCGATCAGATACACGCGCTTGCGGCCGACCACGTCGCCGAGCCGCCCGAACACGATCATGAACGCGGCGAACACGATGTTGAAGGCGTTCAGCACCCACGAGATCGTGCCGATCGAGTCGTCCGGGAAGGACTCGCGGATGCTGGGGAACGCGATGTTCACGATCGTGGCGTCGAGGAACGCCAGGACGGCTCCGAACGAGGCGACCAGCAGCACCGTGCGACCCGGGATCCGACCGCGCCGAAGCGCGGGCTCGCGGGAGCGCCCCGCGACGCCGGCTTCGGGTGACTGCAGCGCCATGCCTCCAGGCTGTCCGCACCGCGGGCCGGAAACCTCAGTGATCTCACGGATCTTTTCCGCGCCGGTGCGGAGCACCCTGGGAGGGACCTACCTGGGGAGGCACTGTCATGTCGCATCGTCGCGCGCTTCGATCCTTCATCGCCGTGGTCGCTCTGGCGCTGGCCGCGCTCGTCGCACCGGCCGTCGCGAGCGCGGATGACGATCCGCCGACGGTCGTCCCGGTGCCGACGGCGATGACCGCCGTGGCATCCTCGGTGCCGGAGCTGGTGGACGGCCTCGGCACGCTGCCCATCGGCGCCGCACCCCCGGTGCTCACATCGGTCGACACGTCATTCCTGGTCACCGTCGCACTGACGGACATCGGAATGCCGGCATCGTTCACCGCAGACACACCCGTGACGTTCGCCGCGAACGGCGGCGGTTCGTTCATTTTGCACGGCGACCCGATGATCCTCGCCGGGCACGACACGGCGACGTTCGAGCTGACGTACTCCGAGCCGACGACCGCGCTCACGGTCACGGTGGCGGCCGGCGGGCTGATCGCGTCGACGGGATCGTTCCCGGTCGAGCTGACGCTGGCCGTGCTCTCCCACGACGCCGCTTCTCTGCTGAACGGCACAGCGGGTTCCGACGGCGCGGCCTGTGCGACCGTCGACGCGCAGCATCCGATGTGCGCGCTGATCTCACTGCCGGCCGGTGCCGGCAGTGACGTCGCGGTGTCGCTCGGCACATGCGCGGATGCCGCTTGCGGCAGCCACTCGCTGGTGACGCAGGTGCTCGCCGATCTCGACGGCCTGTACACGCGCGACGCCCCGGCGAAGATGACGATCATCTGCGACAAGTCGCTGTGCGGCAGCGGCGGTGTCGCACACTTCCGGGCGCTGTGGTCCACGACAGCCGCCGGTGATCTCGTCATCGCTCCGGCTTGCCCTGCGAAGGGCGTGATCGGCGCCGTTCAGGACTTCTGCACCGACCAGCGCGCGAGCACCCGCGACCGGGCGGGCGACCTTCGACTGGTGGTCCTGTTCCTGACCGACGTCCGCGGGACGATCTGATATGTATCTTTTCACCCTTATGTACATATTGCGGTAGAATCGGGGCATGAACACCCTGAGTCGCAGTATCGCCTCGAAGGATCTCCGCGATGGACTCGCCGATGTCCTCGGCGGAGTCGCCTACGGTGCGGAGCGGGTCGGCGTGACCCGGCACGGCAAGCTCACCGCCGTGGTGATCGGGGTCGACGACCTGGAGCTGCTCGAGCAGCTCGAGGCGGCGCGCGACGCTGCCGAGTTCACTGCAGCAAAGGCAGCCGATGACGGCGAACGCGTGTCGCTCGACGAGCTGCGCGCTGAGCTTTCGTGACTGCCTTTCGCGTCGAGTTCACCGCTGCTGCGGCGAAAGAGGTCCGAAAGCTCGACCCGCAAGTCCGTCGGCGGATCCTTGCGGGGATCGCGACCCTCGAGAACGAGCCCCGACCGGCCGGGGTTCGAAAGCTCGCCGGGTACGACGATGCCTGGCGAATCCGAGTCGGCGACTACCGAGTGCTCTACGAGGTGGTGGACGAACTCGTGCTCGTGACCGTCTTCCGCGTCGCGCACCGCCGCGAGGTCTACAACGACCTTTGAGCCGCTGTCAGACCAGTTCCGCGACGAGCCTCTCGATCCGGCCGCGGATCTCGTCGCGGATCGGCCGGACGGCGTCGATGCCCTGCCCCGCCGGGTCGTCGAGCTTCCAGTCCTCGTAGCGCTTTCCAGGGAAGAACGGGCAGGCGTCGCCGCACCCCATCGTGATGACGACGTCGGATGCCTGCACCGCTTCGGTGGTGAGCACCTTGGGCTGCTCGGCGGTGATGTCGATGCCCGCCTCGCGCATGGCCTCGACGGCCACCGGGTTGATCTGCTCAGCCGGCAGGGATCCGGCGGAGCGCACCTCGATGCGGTCGCCGGCGATGTCGCGCAGGAAGCCGGCGGCCATCTGCGAGCGGCCCGCGTTGTGCACGCAGACGAAGAGGACGGAGGGCTTGGTCATGACTGCTCCTGTTCGGTGGCGCGGGTGAGGTCGTCGACGAGCGCGCGGACGCGCGCGGCGAGGTCGTCGCGAATGGCTTCGACGCCTTCGCGGGAGGCGAGGGCGGGGTCTCCGACGGCCCAGTCGTCGTAGCGGACGCCGGGAATGATGGGGCAGACGTCGCCGCAGCCCATCGTGATGACGACGTCCGCCGCGCGGACGGCATCATCGGTGAGCGGCTTCGGGAAGCGCTCGGCCGCGACGTCGCCCTCGATCTCGGTGAGTATCGAGCGCACATGCGGGCGGATCACCTCAGCCGGGCTGGATCCCGCCGAGCGCGCGACGACTCGACCGCCGGCGATCTGGTTCACGAGCGCAGCGGCGAGCTGCGAGCGGCCCGCGTTCGCGACGCACACGAACAGGACCTGCGGCACGGACGCGTCGCGATCGCGGGTGAGGTCGGCGAGGCGCTGCCGGGCGAATCGTTCCGTGAGCGGCACGAGCGCTCCGCTGACCTTCGCCGTTCTGGCAAGCGAGGTGTACGACTCGCGGACGATGCTGAGCACGGTCTCGGGCTCCAGGCCGGGGACGTCCGCGGCGAGCTCGTCGGCGAGATGGGTGATCCGGATGTCGAAGTCCGGGCGTGTGTTCTCTGCCGGAGCGTCCGCGACAGGGGCGACGGTCGCCGGCGCGAACGACTCCAGCAGGGCGGTGACGGCGCCGCGTCGGTTGGGGGTGATGCGGTACCAGACCCAGGTGCCGCGGCGCTCCGAGGTGAGCACGTCGACGTCCTTGAGCACCTTCAGGTGGTGCGACACGGTCGGCTGCGACACGTCGGCGAGTTCGGCGAGGTCGCAGACGCAGGACTCACCGCGCGGGTCGGACGCGATCGCGGACAGCATCCGCAGCCGCAGCGGGTCGGAGAGCGCCTTCAGCGTCGCGGCGACAGCACCGGCGGCCTCCTGGCCGATGGCGTGTGTGGCGACCGGGCTGCAGGCCTCGCCCGCATCCGTCAGGGTGACGTTCATGAGGGGATCCTCTCGCCGGTGTACGGATCGGTGTGGAACCAGGCGCGTGCGGCCCAGAGCGAGACGTAGACGAGTCCGACGAGCACCGGGACCTCGATGAGCGGTCCGACCACTCCGGCGAGGGCCTGGCCGGAGGCGGCGCCGAAGGTTCCGATCGCGACGGCGATCGCGAGCTCGAAGTTGTTGCCCGCCGCAGTGAAGGCCAGCGAGGTCGAGCGGGCATAGTTCAGCCCGAGCGCCCTGCCGGTGAGGATGCCGGTGGACCACATGATCGCGAAGTACGCCAGCAGCGGGACGGCGATCCGTGCGACGTCCAGCGGATGCGACACCACCTGCTTTCCCTGCAGTGCGAACAGCAGCACGATGGTGAATAGCAGCCCGTACAGCGCCCACGGACCTATGACCGGGAGGAACTTCTGCTCATACCAGGCGCGGCCGCGGCGCCTCTCGCCGATCCACCGGGACGCGAAGCCGGCGACCAGCGGCACACCGAGGAAGACCAGCACGTTCAGAGCGATCTGCCCGACCGAGATCTCCAGCCCCTGCGTGTCCAGACCCAGCCATCCGGGCAGGACGGTGAGGTAGAACCAGCCGAGCAGCGAGAACGCGACGACCTGGAACACCGAGTTGATCGCGACCAGCACGGCAGTCGCCTCCCGGTCACCGCAGGCGAGGTCGTTCCAGATCACGACCATGGCGATGCAGCGCGCGAGACCGACGATGATCAGTCCGGTGCGGTACTCGGGCAGGTCGGCGAGGAAGATCCAGGCCAATGTGAACATCACGGCGGGACCGACCAGCCAGTTCAGCACCAACGAGGACACGAGAAGCCGCTTGTCGCCGGTGACGGCGGCGATCCTGTCGTAGCGGACCTTCGCGAGCACCGGGTACATCATCACCAGCAGCCCGAGCCCGATCGGCACCGAGATACCGCCGACCTCCATCTTCGTCAGCAGCCCGGAGAGGGCGGGGACGAAGCGACCGAGCACGAGTCCGCCGATCATGGCGAGCCCGATCCACAGCGGCAGCCACCTGTCCAGCGTGGACAACCGGCGAGTGGCGGCGTGGGCCGGCGTGGCGACTGCGGCACTCACGAGGGATTCGATCCCACTTGAATAGACATGCTTCTATATTGAAGCATGTCTATTCAAGATTCAAGCATCAGCCGACGGTGACGGGCCGCGATCCGATCTGCAGCACAGCCGGCGCCGCGCAGCATCCGCCACCCTCGGCGTCGAAACCGCCGGCTCCCCCGCACACTCCCGTGTCCGGCAGCACGAGCTCGTCGCGCGCTGCGGCCTCGTGGTCGCCGGCGAGGTGCGCGGCGACGCTGCGCACCTGCTCGTAGCCGGTGAGCGCGAGGAACGTCGGCGCCCGGCCGTACGACTTCGCGCCGATGATGAACAGCCCCTGCTCGGGCTGTGCGAGCTGGCGCGCGCCGGTCGCTCCGACCGAGCCGCAGGAGTGGATGTTCGGGTCGATCTCCGAGGCGATGCCGGCGACCGCGTCGAGCGATCCGTCGAGGTCGATGCGCACCTCGCGGAGGAAGCTCGTGTCGGGACGGAACCCGGTGAGCGCGAAGATCTGCGCGACGCCCGAGATCTCGCGCCCGTCTTCCGCGACGATCGTCAGCGAGCCGGCATCCTGCGCGAACTCGGCGACCCGGAAGCCGGTGATCACCTCGACGATGCCGGCGTCGATGACCTTGCGTGCGCGTGACCCGAGCGCGGCGCGCTCAGGCAGTTCGTCCCCGGCACCGCCGCCGAACACGTTCGTCGCGCTCCCCCGGCGCAGCAGCCAGGTCACCCGCGTTCCCGGTTCGCGACGCGCCAGTTCGCTCAGTCGGAGCACCGCATGCGTTGCGGAGTGGCCCGCGCCGACGACCACGACGTGCGAGCCGGCGAGGTCGGACACATCGTCCGGGATGCGGTACGAGATGAGGTCGGATGCCGCCGACTCGCCGACGGCGGGGAACCCGTCGGCTCCAGCGGGGTTCGGCTGGGCCCAGGTGCCGCTGGCGTCGATCACCGTGCTCGCGAGGATGCGGCCGTCCTGGCCGTCCTGGTCGACCGTGTGCACGACGAACGGCGTGCTCTTGCGCCCGCTGGCGACGACCTTGTCGCGACCTCGGCGCGCGACACCGGTCACGGTCACGCCGTACCGCACCCGGTCACCCAGCGCGTTCGCGAGCGGCGCGAGGTAGTCGCTCACCCACTCCGCCCCGGTGGGGAACCCGGCAGCCGGCGCGACCCAGCCAGTCGGCTGGAGTAGGCGCCGCGCGGCGGCATCCGTCAGCTCCGGCCATGCGGAGAACAGCCGCACGTGGCCCCACTCGGACACGGCGGCGGCAGCGGTCGCGCCGCGTTCGACGACCACGACGTCGAGGCCGCGCTCGGTCAAGTGGGCAGCAGCCGCCAGGCCCTGCGGGCCGGCCCCGATGACGACGACAGGAAGGTCAGGCATCACAACTCCTCAAATCGAAGAACTTCAATACGAGAACGTTCCCGCACCTATCGAAGAATGTCAATACGTGTAAGACTATCGGTGTGAGCCTCCCTATGACCATCGACCAAACCGCGTGCTGCGTGCCGCGCGTGACCGCGACGCTGACCCCCGCGGAAGCCGAGCAGGCCGCGCGCGTGTTCAAGGCACTCGGCGACTCCACTCGGGTGATGCTGCTCTCGCTGATCGCCGGCAGCGAAGGCGGCGAGGCCTGCATCTGCGACCTCACCGATCCGGTCGGACTCTCGCAGGGCACGGTGTCGCACCACATGAAGCTGCTCACCGAGGCCGGTCTGGTCACGCGCGAGCAGCGCGGCAAGTGGGCGTACTTCGCCCTGAACGACGGTGCGCTGGATGCCGCGGCGGATGCGCTGCGGGTGCGTCCTTGAAGAGGTGACTAACGTCGCCGCGTTCGACGCAGGTAGGCGACGAGGGTTTCCGTGTCCGCGCTTTCCAGGATGCTCTTCGCGCGATCGGCGACGAGGTCTGCCTGCGCCTGCTCAGGGAAGTACACCGCCGTGAACCCGCCCTCGGAGTCCGGCTCAGGCTTGAGCACGGCACCCTGCTCCCGCAGCTCAGCGACGACGCCGAGCAGGAACCGCTCACCGTGCCTCCCGGACGCCACCGCCCCGTCGAAACGATCGGCAGCCTCGGCCAGGACATCGAAGCGGTTCATGAACACGCCCCACTCGTCGCCCTCGCCATCATCATCGACGAACACAGCGTCACCAGGCTCCTGATCTGCCTGGTCGGCCAGCTCAGGCGGCGGAACCGACCACCCCGCCGCAAGCTTCTCCTCAAGGAACCGCTTGCTCGGGATCGGCGAAATCTCGTACAACATCACCTTCGGAATATCCGGGAGGTCCTCCCACCGCTCACTCGCCCCACAGCCCTTGAACGCCACGAACTTCAAAGACGGCAGATCGTGGAGGGCATCGATCCCGACGATATCGGGACACATCGTGATCGTCAGGTGGGTGAGGTTCTTCATCGGCCGGAGCTGGTTCAGATCGAACCTGCCCGGACCCATCCGAGTGATCGACCGCATCGCCTCCGGCTGCTCGAATACCGGCAACTCCCCCTGCGCCCGACCACCCTCCTGCTCGAAGACTTCCACCGGACCCACGACCCGCGCGAAGGATTTCGGGATCGCCCCTTCCACGCTCAGAAACTTCAACTTCGGATTGCGCAACCCCGACGCCGAGACGCGATTGACCTTCGTCCGCAACTCCTCCAGGCGAGGGAAATCCGCCAACTCCAGAATCCCGTCACAGGGGCCCGTGAAGAACGAGAGGGATCGCAGCTTCCTCGCAGCGTTGATCACCTCGACCTCAGCAACCCGGTGATATGTCGCGACCTGGAGGTCAGTGACCTCCGCAATCGCCGGCGCGAGCGAACCCAGCGACACCGTCGTACGTGGCCCCTGTCCGAAGCCCACCCAGATCTGCGTCCCTGGGTGGATGGCGGCCCGCATTTCAGCGATATCGACTCCTTGCTCCCCAGGCGAGAGCACATAACCTTTCGCCTTGGAATGGTCCATTCGATACCACCGATACCGGTTCGCCGGATCCAACAGGCTCATCGACATCTCCTTAAAGTCAGGTTCCTGAACTTCGAACACAAGATCCGCGCAGAGGAAGCCCGAGCGCCGATCTCAGCTCATCGGATCGGAACAGGTCTCACTCACGTTTCTTCCGGTTCCAGTTCAATCAAGTCGTTGAGCTCAGTCACCATTCGCCTAGCTGTCCACGGCAAACAGACTGTCTCGGGGCGCTCATCCACGCGCGATTAGTCTTTCTTCCCCAGCGCCAGATGATACAGCCCGATGCGCGCGCCTTGCGTTACCCTTCATCCGCCGTAAACGGATTCCGCCACCAGATCGAGATCCCGAAGAGGAAACCGTCGGGTCGTCCAATAGCTGCGGATGACCAGACTGTCGTCTTGAATCCCCGCCTTCACCCGACAAGAAGTGACCAGCAGGAGCATCGCCGGCACCAGGAATAATGGCACCGCGATCAGGTTGGAATGAATCACCCCCGCCGAAAAGAACACTGCCAGCGCGAAGAATATGATCGCGAGAGATCGCGGCACGCGCCCGACCGAGCGAAGCGTCGACTTTGCTACGCCGCATATAAGTATGCCCGAAGCGCCTGATCCATGATTCGCTTACTTCAAATCGAAATCGCGAGGACTGGTTTCGTGCAGAAACTCCGCAAGATCTCGACGGACCAATACCTCCCTATAGGCCACCCCTCCATCGCCAAACCACTCAGGGCTCGCTGCAATAGCAACATCACGGAGACCTTCGCGCACGCGAACCGGTGGAAGAAGGTCCGCGCTCAACGGCATCCACTTCCACCTTCCACACTCAGCACAAGTGGTTCCGGAGACACCATGCCTAGCAGATGTCTGTCGCGTCAGTTCGTCTTCATCGAACCAGTGCTCCGCCGTCGAGGCGAACATCAGTTGAAGCGCATCGCCAAGCGGTGACCGATGCCAGGCAACTTCGCGCAATTGCACGTCAGCCCGGCGGACGAGCTCGTCACCAATCGACTTCTCCATACAGATCACGTCAAAGAGCCAGTTCGGTGCCCACACGCCAGTCACGGTCAGATTTCTCTGCCGCAGAACGACGTTCCCGCTCTGAGGTACCAGCGGTATCCCGCAGCTGTGGCACCATCCTTTAGGCCCAAACATCGGGTCCATCCCGTACGACAGTTCGTCATAAGGCCAGCCCCTGTTGCGCTTCCAAAGCAGGGCTACGTGCTCAGTCATTCCAGCCCCAGCGCATCGACAGCACCCAGAAACGAGCAACACGCACCATCGCGGTTGGCCTCTCTCACAAACGACTCAATAGACGATCGCCGTCGGAGAGACCCGCAGGCGTGAATCAATAAGTACCGTGCACGCCCGGAGTTACACAAGGGGTCTAACAAACATTTCTGCAGGGGCGCGAGACGTTTCGTCTCGGTCGCGAGCTCCCTCGCTCAACGGCCGGAGGCGACCCCTTCGACAAGCTCAGGGACCCAGCGACAAGCTCAGGACCCCAGCGAAACGACACCGAGCCCCGCGAGCACCCTCCGCGACTCGGCCCCGAGTTCCTCATCGCTCGTCGCATCGGCGAGCGTCAAGCCCAGCAGCGCAGGCTCGTAGCCGCCGTAGGTGCCGGTCGTCCGTGCCAGCCCCTCGCGTGCGGCATCCGCCGCCTGCACGACCTGCCCCTGTCTCACCAGCGCCTGCGCCCTGATCCGGTGCAGTCGGGCGAGCGTCTCGGTCGCCTTCGCCTGCGCGGCCGTGATGGTTTCATCGATCAGCGACAGGGCCGCGGCCACGTCGCCGGCATCCGCGAGCGCCTCTGCCCTGGCAGCATCCAGCAGCGCGACCTCGGTCGCGAGATCGAGTCCTGCGAGCACACCGCGCGCCTGATCGAACAGTTCCCACGCCCCGTCGCGATCACCGGTGCCGGCCGCCGCTCGAGCCTGCTCGCGGAAGACCAGCCCGACCAGCTCCTCGTCATCGACCCGCTGCGCCAGCCGCAGCGCCGCGCGCAGCACGGGGAGCGCCTCGTCGTGCCTGCCCTGCGCCACCAGCACGTCGGCGCGGTTGTACAGCGCGGTGGCCTCGTTCGCGTCGTCGCCGAGACGGTGGAAGCTCTCCGCCGCCCGTCCGAACCCCTCCACCGCCTGCCCCCACTCCCCCGAGTTGTACGCATCGATCGCGAGGTTGTTCAGCGTGAGCGCCTGCCCGCTGAGGTCGTCCAGCTGCTCGTACAGCGCGAGCGCGAGCTGCCCGTACGGACGGTCCTCCGCCTCCTCCGACGCCCCGTACGCCAGGTGCAGGGCATTGCACGCGTGGGCGAGCACGGTCCGGTCGCCGGACGCCTCGGCCCAGGCGACGCCCTGCCGCCCCCACTGCACGGCACCCGCCGACCGGCGCTGCAGATGCAGGCAGAACCCGTAGCGGGTGGCGAGCGTCGCGCGCACGGCATCCGCCGCCGCACCCGCCGTGCCCTCCAGCATCCTCAGTGCCCGGGTCAGTTGCGCCAGCGCCGGGCGGTACCGCCCCAGGCGCAGCGTGATCCGCGCCTCCTTGTAGAGCAGCTCGGCAGTGGGCACGGGATCGGATGCCAGATCATGCCGCGCCCGCCGCAGTGCGGCCAGCGCCCCCGCCGCGTCCCCCGCCATGTCGAGGCACTCGCCCAGGGACGCGTTCGCCGCCGAGCGTTCCGACGGCGGGGTGGGCAGGTGCGTCGCGCTGTCCAGCGCCCTGGCGAAGAACGCCGCCGCCTGCGCGTAGGCGTACTTCGCGCGCGCCTCCTCGCCCGCGCGCAGCGAGTACGGCCAGGCCTTCTCGTGCAGCCCCGCGGCGTGGAAGTGCATGCTGAGCAGGTCGGCCGGAGCGCTCTGCTCCAGCGTCAGCGCGACCCGTTCGTGCATCTCCCGCCGCATCCGGTACGGCAGTCCGGCGTACGCGACGTCGCGCACCATCGCGTGCCGGAACTCCAGCTCGCCACCGTCCGCAGGCCGCAGGAACTCCTCCAGCCGCCCCACGATCTCGTCTGCGCGCACCGCATGCATCTCCGAGAGGATGCCGGGGTCGAACCGTGCGCCGAGCACCGCCGCCAGCCGCAGCAGGGTGCGGTCGTCGGCCGAGAGCCGGTCGATGTCGACGAGCAGTACGGCCTCGACGGAGTCCGGCAACTCATCCGCCGTGCCGCCCGCGGCGAGCGCGGTGAGGAACAACGGGTTGCCGCGGGCCCGCTCAGCCATCGCCTCCAGTGCGCTGCGGCCGGGCCGAGCGTCGCCTGCCGCGGACGCGAGCAGTTCAATGGCGGCCTCCGTCGGCATCGCGGCGAGCGCGATCCGCCGATCCACCGGCCCGTCCAGCGACGGCACGAACCCGATCGGCACCTCGCGCCGCGTGACGAGCATGCACCACGCGCGGCGCCGCGCCTCCTCGCCCAGCCGCTGCAGCAGCGCGCCGGAGGCCTCATCCATCAGATGCGCATCCTCGAAGATCAGCAGCGTCGGCCTCGGCAGCAACGCGCCGATCAGCGCGACCGCCGCTTCCTCGATGCGTCCACGGCGGAACCGCTCATCCAGTTCCTCGACCTCGCGGGTCATCGGCAGACTCAGGTCGAGCGGCGCTCCCAGCAGCGGCAGCCAGGGCGCCAGCTCCGGGGCATCCGTCTGCACGGCCTGCACGAGTCGCGCCGTGGCCTGCTCGACGGACTCGTGCGTGCCGATCCCGAGCACGGAGCGCAGCAGCGAGCCGGCCGCCGCATACGGCGTGCCGGTGTCGTAGCCGCCGGCGGTCGTGACGAGCACGGACATGCCCGCCGGCACCGTGACCTCGGCCACCAACCGCGACTTGCCGATGCCCGGCTCGCCGACCACGTCCAGCACGGCTCCCTGGCCGGCCGCGGCGCCGTCCAGTGCCGCGGCCAGCGTCGCGAGCTCCTCCTCACGAGCGAGGAAGCGCGTCTCGCCGCGGCCCGCGCTCCACCCTCCGTGCACCTCGCGGACCACCAGCGCCTGCACGGGGTCGCGCTTGCCCTTCACGAGGAACGGCTGGAGCTCGTCGCCTCGCACCTCCGCCCTGGTCTCCCGGGCCGCGTGCCGAGTGGCGACCACCTGTCCCGCGGCGGCGCGGCCCAGCAGCCGGGCGGCGAGGTTCACCGCATCGCCCTTGATCGAGTACGTCCGGCGCACCGCCGGCCCCAACTCTCCGCTGAACACGTGCCCGGTGTTCAGCCCCACCCGCACCTCGAGCGGGCCGGCGTGCGCGGCGATCGCGAGGGCGGTGCGCAGCATCCGGTCCGCGTCGTGCCCCGCGCTGCGCGGAGCGCCCGCGGTGAGCATGATCTTGCCGCCGTCCGCGGCGATGTCCGATTCGAAGAACGTCGTTCCGTTGTCGAGGCAGGCGTGCTGCACGGCGGCCACGACGTCGTGCACGGCGGATGCCGCGGCATCCGGTCCCTTCTCGCGCAGCAGCGCGTCGGTGCCGGTGAACTGTACGAACGCGACGGCGATCGGGCGGTGCTCCGGTGCTGCCGCACCGGCGCGCAGGTGCGCGAGGATGCCGGGCGGCAGGGTCGGCGCGGCATCCGTCATCGGCGCGGCGGCGGGAGGCGGGGCCGCCGGCTCCGGGCGGGACCGCAGCAGCCGGGCATCCGGCACCCGCTCGCCGAGCACTCGCGCCGGCAGCAGTCCGGCGGTCTCCGCGCTCAGCAGGATCTGCCCGGCCTCGCAGGCCTGCTCCACGGCGACCAGCCTGGTACTCGCAGGCCCCGCGACGATGAGCTCCCGGTGGCTCGCCGGATCGCCGACGAGGAAGAAGTCGAAGCATCCGCTGTGGATGCCGATCGACAGCCGCAGCCGAGCGGGGGCGGGCAGCGCGGCTGTGCGGACCAGCTCGCGCAGCGCCGCGCGCATCCGGTGCGACGCCCGCGCCGCGCGAGCGGCGTGATCGGCGCCGCGGTACAGCAGCAGCACCGCGTCGCCGCCCCACTTGAGCAAGTCGGCGCCGTCGGCGAAGGCGGGTTCGAGCAGCGTCGCGAAGGTCAGGTCGAGGGTGTCGCTGAGCAGCTCAGCACCCACGCGTCCTCTACGGGCGAGCCGCTCCGTGAGCGACGTGAAACCGGAGATGTCGGCGAAGACCATGGTGCCGGACGCCACCCGGTACCGCTCTGACGCGCCCTCGGCGAGCCACTCGGCCGACAGCCGGGGAGCGTAGGGGCGGAGGTCGAGCGGTGCCGTCACGGAAACTCGGGACACGGGTGTATCGACCTCACTAGAATCTGCGATCAGGGGACGGACTCATGGGGACTGCTTGAGAGGCGGTGGCGTCAGCGTGTTCCTGGGCAGGGAAGCCGAGTTGCGTGCGCTCACCACCGCGCTGGACGACACAGCCGCGTCCGGACGCGTCATCGTCGTGCTCGGCGAAGGCGGCATCGGCAAGAGCACGCTGATCGATCAGGCGCTGTCCCGCGCGGGTTCCGAGCGGGTCGTGCTGCGTGCCGGTGCGGATGCGATGGATCAGCGCCGCCCGCTCGGGCTGCTGCTCGACGCGTACGCCTCGCTGCTCACCGATGACGACCGCCGCATCGTCGACGAGCGCAACGCGCACGCCGTCGCGGAGCGGCTGCTGGCTGTGACCGACAGCGTCGCGACCTCGCCGACCGCGCTCGTGCTGGAAGACCTGCAGTGGGCCGACGACGCCTCGCTCGCGCTGCTCACCCGGGTCAGCCGCACGCTCGCCCAGCTCCCGCTGCTGATCGTCTGCTCGCTGCGCACGCAGGCCCGCCACGAGACCTCGCCCGCCCTCGACCACCTGCTCAGCGTGCTCA
Organism: Microbacterium sp. MAH-37; assembly: GCF_009758255.1. Taxonomy (GTDB): domain Bacteria; phylum Actinomycetota; class Actinomycetes; order Actinomycetales; family Microbacteriaceae; genus Microbacterium. Next base: position 15,270 of record NZ_WSEN01000002.1, on the reverse strand, counting down.
GCGAGCGAGGGCTGCTGTCGCAGATCGAGGTGCCGCGGCTGCCGGATGCCACCTGCGTGACGATCGTGGAACGCCTCACCGGCGGACGGGTCGAAGGCGCCCTCGCCCACTACGTGGAGGCGGCCGGCGGCAACCCGCTGTTCCTCACCGAGATGGTGCGCTCCCTGCTGCGCGACGACGCCGTCACGATTGCGCCGGACGGCCAGGCGAAGCTGGTGGCCGCGCCGGTCGGCCCCTCCCCCTCGCTGTCGATGGTGATGATGCGGCACCTCAGCCACCTGGGCGCCGCCACCCGCGAGATGCTCACGACCGCCGCGCTGCTCGGCACCCGCTTCTCGGTCGCACAGCTGCGGGTGGTCGCCGGGCAGCCGATGAGCGCCCTCCTGCCGATGCTGCGCGAGACGTTCGCCGCCGGCTTCCTCGAGGAGATCGACGCCGACACTCTCGGCTTCCGACACGAGCTGATCCAGGAGGTGCTGCTGCAGGATCTGCCCGCCGCGGTGCGCGCCGAGCTGCACCGCGAGGTGGCGGTGCGGATGGATGCCGCGGGCGTCACCCCGGCGACTGTCGCCGGGCACCTGCTGCAGGCGCCCGTCTCTCCGGAGGACCTGGACTGGATGCTGCAGCTCGCGCAGCGCACGGCGGTCGCGGCGCCCCTGATGGCCGCAGAACTGTGGGAGCGGGTCGCACACCACGCGGATGCGGGCGAGGAGCGGCACGTGCGCGCGACGGCCGGCCTCGCCAGGGCCGCGCTCAGCTCCGGCCGCGCGGCCGAGGCGAGCAGCCTCGCAGAGCGGGCGCTGAGCGAGGAGGTTCCCGCGGACGTGCTGCCGGCCCTCACCCTGACCTACACGCACGCGCTCATGCAGCAGCACCGGCACGTCGAGTCGCAGCAGCAGTCCCAGCGCTGGGCGCTGTCGGAGCTGATCGAGCCCGCCGACCGCGCCGCGCACCTGGCGTTCGCCGGCTGGCCTCGGCTGATGCTCGGCGACCTCGACGGCGCGAAGCGGCTCGCCACCGAGGGCGCCGCGCTGGCCGCGGAGGTCGGCAACCACGGAGCGCAGGTCACCGCGCTCGCGCTGCACGGTCAGATCGCCGACTTCCAGGGCGACCTGGACACGGCTGTCGCTCTGCTGTCGACGGCGGCCGAGACGGCTGACCGGCATCCGTCGCTCGCCGCGATCGAGGCGTTCCCTCATGCGCAGCTCGCGCTCGCGCTCGCCGATGCCGGACGCACCGACGGTGTCGCCGCGCTCGTGCAGCAGGCAGTGCGCGTGTCGGAGGAGTTCGGCTACCGCACCGGCATGGTCGCCGCGCACGCCTTCGGTGCGCAGGCGCTGAGCAGCACCGGCAACCTGTCCGACATCACCGCCGAGCTCGACGCGCACCAGTCGCTGCTCAGCGGAACGATGGACGTGCGGATGATCGGCCCGGTGCTGGGCCTGCGGGCCTGCATGGTGGCCCGCCAGCACGGACCTGCGGCGGCGATCGAGTTCGCCGAGCTGCTCGACCCGGTACCCGACAGGTCCACCTGGGCCGGCCGCGGGAGGGCATGGATCTGGCGCGGTCTCAGCCAGCGCGACCGTGCCCGCGAGGACCACGCCGCCGCGCTCGAGGTGCTCTGGACCGGCTGGCAGGACTGCCTCGAGGCGGACATGCTCATGGAGTGCGCCGAGCTCGGCCTCGATCTCGTGCTCCTGTCGCGGCTGGTGGCCGGCATCCGCCCGGCGGAGAGCCGGCTGCTGCTGGAGCGGGCGCAGGCGGCATCCGATCTGCTCGCCGCCTTCGCCGACCGGAATCCCGGCGTCACATACCTGCGGGCGACAGCGCTGGTCGTGCGCGGCGTGCTGGACGGCTCGGATGCGGTGCTCGAAGCCGAGCGGCTGATGGCGACCACGCCGCGCCGTCTCGACCACGCACGCCTCGCCGAGGTCGCGGCACGCGCGATGCCGACGAAGACGGGCGATCGGCGGATGCTGGCCGAGACCGCGCTTCGCGAGTACGCCGAGATCGGCGCCGATCACGAGGTGACCAGGGCCAGAGCCGGCTTCCGGAAGCTCGGGATCCCGGTGCTGTCGCCGCCGCGCACGCGGCCGACGTTCGGGTGGGAGTCGCTCACCCGCACCGAGGAGAGGGTCGCCGCGCAGCTCGCCACCGGAGCGACGAATCCGCAGATCGCCCAGCGGCTGAACGTCTCGCGGCGCACCGTGGAGACGCATGTCTCAAGCATCCTCGCCAAGCTCGGGCTGCGCACGCGCACCGAGGTGGCCGTCTTCGTCGCGCGCCGTCTCGATGACGTCGGAGAGCACGGCGAGTAGATCGATCCAACCGCTGAACGGCAGGGCCTGATCCCGCCCGCTCACCCGACCGACGGGCGGGTCGGTGCCGTCCAGCTCGATCTCGATCCGCACCCTGCCAGCGTCGCATCGGCGGGCGGGCGCCGGATCCGTGAGATCACGGAACTTCGCCCGTGGGATGTCCGCTTGCCGCCAGAACAGGAGATCCGACGAGAACAGGACTGGCGACAGCGAATCGTCCTGTTCCTGGTCGGCCTCCTGTCCTCACGATCCCACAGGCGGCCCCTATCTGAACTCCAGACGCTCACGGAGCCAATCTGCACCTTCAGGCAATGCCCCTCCGCGCTGGTCACGCCACGCCCGCAGGTCGTCCAGAAGCGCTGCAGCGGCGTCCGTCTCGCCCGCATTCTCGTACTCTTCGAGCAGCTCCTGAGTCTCAGCGAGCGTCGTACCACGGAACAGGTCCGCCGCGCGCGGACGACGCGCTTCGATCGCGGCGGCGAAGGCCTCGACAGCATCGCGCCGACGGTACGGATAGGTGGCCCAGAGGGTGCTCCGAGTCGGTCTGAAGGACAACGCGTCCCATCCCTCGGTTCGGCCGTCCTCGAGAAGGCGCACTTCCAGCTCGATCCCCAGCCCGACACCGTCTCCGCCCGTGCCGTCGACGTCGACGAAGGCGGGCGTGATCCCGCCGACGGCCGCCCACGGGAGCAGGTACTGCCGCCGAAGCCGCGCCCACCCGCGCCAGAACGCAATGCCCTCGTCGTCGACGACGACAGTCGAGTGGGTCGAGACACGCGCGCGCCACCACGAAGCAGACGCCCGACATGCTTCGCGCAGCGTCATCCCCGCGGAGATAGTGTCCGTCGTCCCCATGAAGAAGGTCGTGACCAGCGCATTCGGATACTGCTCCGCCAATCGCTCACCGCGGCTGAGTGCGGGTCGCGTCCAGATGAAATGCGCCACAAGCAGGACCCACAGCACCACGCCGACCACGAAGAGCAGGTCCGCGCCGCCGAAGGAGCCGGTGACGAACGTTCCGCCGCCTTCGATCAACTCGGCCACTCCCCAGCACACGGCGATCCCGCTCGCGAGGATCCCACCCCACCACACGATCGCGAGCCCTCGGCGACGCTCTCGCCGGTCCGCGGTAAACACGGCGCTGGCAGGCAGGGCGCCCAGCGCACCGGCATGCGGCGGCACGTACTCATCCGCGAGCGCCTTCCTGCGCATCGCGAACGCCGCCATCGGCAGCGTGACCACCAGCAGAACGCCCGCAAGCAGAACGAGCGTCTCCCAGGTCAACCCTCGAAACAGGCCGAAGACGACCAGTGCGGGCAGCGCCAGGACGTAAGGGCTGCGGATGTAGAACCGCATGAACGCGGCGAAGCCGCCAGACTTCCGGGTCATCCGGCATCCTTCTCTCACCGCCGCACCGTTGCGGCCACGAGGTCATCATATGGCCGCCCGGCTCGCGCCCCGCCCGCGCCGGATGAACTTGTCCTCACCGCGCACCCGGGCGTGAAACACTGTAGCGACCCGGCCCGAAGGAAACTGATGTCCGCACTCTTCTCCGCCAACCTGATCTGGACGATCGTGGCGCTCGCCGCGCTCGCCATCAACGTGCTCGCGCTGATCTACATCCCGCGCGGCCGCAAGCCCACGGCGGCGATGGCCTGGCTGCTGCTCATCTTCCTGGTGCCGTTCGTCGGCATGGGGCTGTACCTGCTGATCGGCAACTTCCGGCTGCCGAAGAAGCGCCAGGACGAGCAGAAGCGCATCACCACGATGATCAAGGAGGAGGCCGGCGGTCACGTCGACGTCGAGGCCCCACGGTGGCTGCAGCGCGTCGCGATCCAGAACCACGAACTCACCGGCCTGCCGGTCGTCGGGGACTCGTCCGCCGAGCTGATCGACGACTACCAGGGCTCGATCGACGCGATGGCCGCCGCGATCGACACCGCGAAGACATACGTGCACGTCGAGTTCTACATCGCCGCCTGGGATGACACCACGCGCGGCTTCTTCGCCGCGATGGAGCGGGCCGTGCAGCGCGGCGTCACCGTGCGCCTGCTCGCCGACTACATCGCCTCGCGCAAGATCCCGAAGTCGGAGGAGACGTTCGCCGAGCTGGACCGCATCGGCGTGAAGTGGTCGTGGATGCTGCCGTTCCGCCCGTTCAAGGGCGAGTACCAGCGCCCCGACCTGCGCAACCACCGCAAGCTCGTCGTCGTCGACGGCGCGGTCGGATTCGTCGGTTCGCAGAACCTCATCTCGCGCGACTACAACGCCGAGAAGAACATCAAGCGCGGCCTGATGTGGCAGGAGCTCGTCTCGCGCGTCGAGGGCCCCGTCGTGGCGCAGGTGGATGCCGTGTTCCTCTCGGACTGGCTGATCGAGACCGGCGAGGACCTCTCCGCGGTCGAGCGGGTTCCGGCATCCGCCGTTCCGACGCCCGCCGGCGGCGATCTGCACTGCCAGATGGTGCCGAGCGGCCCGGCCTACGGCACCGAGAACAACCTGCGGATGTTCCTCTCGCTGATCCACGGGGCGACCGAGAAGGTCATCCTGACCAGCCCGTACTTCGTGCCGGACGAGGCGATGATCTACGCGATCACCACCGCCTGCCAGCGGGGCCTCGACGTGCAGCTGTTCGTGTCGGAGCTGGGCGACCAGGGCATGGTCTACCACGCGCAGCGCTCGTACTACGAGACGCTGCTGCGCGCCGGTGTGCGGATCTTCCTGTACCCCGCGCCGTACATCCTGCACGCGAAGCACTTCTCGATCGATGACGACATCGCCGTGATCGGGTCGAGCAACATGGACATCCGCTCCTTCAGCCTGAACTCCGAGATGTCGCTGCTGGTGCGCGGCGAATCGTTCGTCGCGCAGATGCGCGAGGTGGAGCAGAAGTACCGGGATGCCGGACGCGAGCTCACCCTCGAGGAGTGGCTGCGCGAGCCCGCGAAGTCGACGTTCCTCGACGGAGTCTTCCGGCTGACCTCGGCGCTGAACTGATCCCGCGGCTCAGCCGCCGGCGAGCACCTCGGGGTTCGTCAGCCGCCACCATTCGTCGGGCTGGCCGATCGTGCCCTTGAGCGCGATGTCGGAGGTCGTCGTGTTCGGACCAGCCGTCCAGGTGATGCTGCCGACGACCTCGCCGTCGGTGTAGGCCGTCGGCTTCCCGGTCTTCATGGTGACCTCGATCGGTGTGTCCGACCAGATCAGGAGCGACGGGCTGTCGGCGATCACCAGCTGCGCCTTGTCGCCCCACGGCGTCGTCACCTGTCCGACCACCTGACCGGCGCTCCCGACCCGGACTTCGTGGAACCCCTCACGGATGCTCGCGAGCAGCGACTGCACGTCGGCGTCGACAGATCCTTCTGTCGCACCGCCGAGCATCACTCCGACCACGGAGAGCGGCGTGCCGATGCCCACGTCGAGCGACGCGGTGTAGAGCAGGTTGTGCGCGCCGTCGCCCAGGTTCCCGGTCTTCAGCCCCGTGATCCCCTCGACGCCGAGCAGGCCGTTGGTGTTGGAGACGCCGCCGATGCCGGGCAGTGAGAGGGAACGGGTTCCCGAGATCGCGGCGACCGCCGGGTTCGCCGCCGCCAGCCGGCCCAGCGTGATGAGGTCGGCCGGCGTACTGGTGTTCTTCGGGCTGATGCCGGTCGGCTCGACGATCCGCGTGTCCGCGAGGCCGTTCTTCGCGAGCCACTTCCGCGCGGCGCTGAGGAATGCGTCCTGCGAGCCGTACGCCCAGGTGGAGACCGCCTCGGCGTAGTTACTGGCCGACGGGACGAGCATCGCGGCGAGCGCATCGCGCTCGGACATCGAACTGCCGGTCGGCATCGCCTTGATGGTCGCGCCCAGCACGTAGTACTTGTCGTAGAGATCGTGATCGGCCTTGCTGAACACGATCGTGGGGCCGGGGTCGGTGGCATCCGCGAGCGGCTTGCGCTCGAGCACGACCAGCGCGGTGATGAGCTTGCTGATGCTCGCCATCGGGCGTGGGTCGTTCGTGCCGCTCTGCGCCCAGATGCCGGGCGTCTCGCCGAGGTACGCCTCACCGCCGGAGATGGCGAGCGCCGCGGCGCCGGCCTGGGGCAGCGCGATGACCGCCGCGGCGGGCGCCGGTGCGGCAGGAGTCTGCGATGACGCGGCCGGTGCAGGCAGCGATGCCGTCAGCGCCCACCAGACGTATCCCCCGGTGGCACCGAGGATCAGCACGAGCACGATCGCGGTGATCAGCAGCCCGATCTTGCCGCGCCTGCGGCGCACGGCGCGGTCGGCATCGGTCGGTGTCTGAGCTCCCTGCAGGAGCGTCGCGAAATCGGAGAACTCGTCCGTCACGTCGTCGTGCGTCTTGATGGCTGCCCCCAGGCTCAGATGTGTGATGCCATCATGCCTCACCCGGATGCTCCGGTGATCCACTCTCGCCTTCGCGTGATGAGTGCCGCTAGCTTATGCGCAGGGGAAGAACACGCAGAACGGGAGGTTGCGATGGCGCACGTGGTGGCGACCGGGGCCGGCAAGGTCATGATGGAGCGGCGGAACGATCCGACGCACGAATACATCCTGGGGCTGACGGGCAAGGAGCGGCCGCGCGTGCTGTTCCTGGGGACCGCGACAGGCGATGACCCGGCATACATCCTCAGCTTCTACACGACCTATCATGCGGACCGGTGCGCGCCTCACCACCTGCCGCTGTTCCATCGGGCGATCGACGACCTCGCCGGGTTCGTGAAGGGATTCGACGTGGTCCACGTCGGCGGCGGCAACACCGCGAACATGCTCGACGTGTGGCGCCGGCAGGGTCTGGACGAGATCCTGCGCGAGATGTGGGAGGACCCCGCCTCGAACACCGTGTTCACCGGCGGCAGCGCCGGCGGGATCTGCTGGTTCGAGGGCGGCACGACCGACAGCTACGGCCCGACCCTGCAGGTGCTGCCCGAGGGACTCGGGTTCCTGCACGGCAGCTTCTGCCCGCACTACGACGCGGAGGACCAGCGCCAGCCGCTGTTCCACGCGGCACTGCGCAGCGGCGAACTCGCCACCGGGTACGCCGTCGGAAACCTGCAGTCGCTGCACTTCGACGGCTCCGAGTTCGTCACCGCGATCAGCCCGGTCGAGGATCCGCTCGCTCTGCGCGTCGAGGCGATCGACGGGAAGATCGTCGAGACCGCACTGCCGGCGAAGGTGCTCGCCGGCACCGGCCCGATCGTGAAGGGCCCGTCCTCATGAACGACAGCATCTGGATCCTGATCGCCGAGCTCCTGGTCGTCATCGGCGCCATCTACATGGGCACCCGCACCAGCGGGATCGGCCTCGGCGTCTGGGGCCTGGTCGGCGTGGCAGTGCTGGTCTTCCTGTTCGGGGAGGCACCGGGCAGCGCCCCGGTGGATGCCGTCTTCATCGTGATCACCGTGATCACTGCGGCCTCCACGATGCAGGCCGCCGGAGGCATCGACTGGATGGTCTCGGTCGCCGCGAAGGTGATCCGCAAGCGACCGAGATCCGTGGTCTTCCTCGCCCCTGCGATGTCCTTCCTGTTCACCGTGGGCGCCGGCACCGGCAACATCTTCTATCCGCTGCTGCCGGTCATCTACGACGTCTCCTACCAGCAGAAGATCCGCCCCGAGCGCGCGCTGTCGGTGTCGGCCGTGGCCTCGCAGGTCGGCATCCTCTGCTCGCCGGTGTCTGCGGCGACCGCGTCGATGGTGGTGCTGCTCGCGCCGCAGGGCGTCGACCTGGGCGGGCTGCTGCTGATCATGTGGCCGGCGTCGATCGCCGGGCTGTTCCTGGCCGCGCTGGTCATGCTCAAGCACGGCAAGGAACTCGACGACGATCCCGTCTACCGGCAGCGACTGGCCGACGGGCAGATCAAGCCCCCGGTCACGGACGCGCATGAGAAGAAGCTGCCTCGCACGGCAGTGCTCTCCGCGACGCTGTTCCTCATCGGCGTGGCCGTGATCGTGCTGTTCGGCCTGTTCGAGAGCATCCGCCCGATCATCGGCACCGACGACGACGGCGACCCGGTGCGGCTCAGCGTCACCGTGATCATCGAGGTGGTCATGGGCGTGATCGCCGCGCTGATCTTCCTGCTCTGCAAGGTGAAGGCCTCCGACGTGCCCAAGCAGCCGACGTTCCCCGCGGGCATGGTCGGCGCGATCGCACTGTTCGGCATCGCCTGGCTGGCGAACACGTTCGTCGCCTCGAACCAGCAGATGATCGTCGACGGGCTCGGCTCGGTGGTGTCGGGATCGTCGGCGTTCCTCGGTGCTCTGCTGTTCGCACTGGCCCTGTTCGTCGTCGCGATGCTGACCACGAGCCAGTCCAGCGCGACGAACGCCATCGTGCCCATCGGTATCACGATCGGCCTGCCGGCGCCGCTGCTGGTGGGTCTGTGGCCCTCGGCCATGGGCATGTACACGCTGCCGGCCAACGGCAGCCAGGTCGCCACCGCGGCGTTCGACCAGACCGGCACGACCAAGCTCGGCAAGTACGTCTTCGACCACTCGTTCCAGCTGCCGAACCTGGTGTACGTCGGCACGGCGATCGTCGTCGGCGTGGCCCTCTCGTTCGCCTTCGCCTGACCCACCGCACGACATGACCGCCGCCACCGATCCCGTCGTCCTCAATCGGTTCCTGCTGGGTCTCGCCGAGGGGATGACGGCGTCGGACGAATCGGTGGACCGTATCCGCGACACCATGGCGACGGTGGCATCCGCGTACGGCAGCACGGCCACCGACATCGTCATCCTGCCCACGGTGATCCTCATCGAGACCGGCGGCGAGGAGGATCGTGTCTCGCTCCGCTCGACGCTGTCGGCGAAGTTCCGGTTCGATCAGATCGCCGCGCTCTACGCGCTGATCACGCGGGCGAGGACGGCCGCGGTGGCACCGGAGGAGGGCATCCGCCGGCTCAACGAGATCGGCGCGATGCGACCCCGGTACGGATGGGCTGTGCGCACACTCGGGCACGCGCTGCTCACCCTGGGACTCGCGCTGCTGCTGGCGCCGACCTGGGAGGGCGCGTTCATCGCGTTCGTGCTCGGCGCCGGAATCGGCCTGCTCAAGCTGGTGCGGTCACCCACTCTGCAGCTGGTCATGCCGATCGTCGCGGCATTCGCGTGCGCGACCGCAGTGTTCCTGCTCGCCGAGGTCATCGAGATCGGCGACCCCATCCACCTGCTGATCGCGCCGCTGGTGACCTTCCTGCCCGGCGGCGTCCTCACGACCGCCACCGTGGAGCTGGCCGCGGGGCAGATGATCGCCGGGGCGTCGCGACTGGTCTACGGTTTCGTGCAGCTGGCGCTCCTGGCGTTCGGCATCCTCGCAGCGGGGTCGCTGGTCGGCGTCGACTCCGCGGACTACGAGCCGCTCAAGGGCGGTGGGACGGTCGCCTGGTGGGTGCCGCTGCTCGGGGTGCTCATCTTCGCGGTCGGCAACTACCTGCACTTCTCTGCGCCGCCATCGACGTTCGGGTGGGTTCTTCTCGTGCTGGCGGTCGCCTACAGCGCGCAGACGATCGGCGGCATCGTGCTCGGCCCGACCGTCAGCGGGTTCATCGGGGCGCTCGCCATGACCCCCGTGGTCCTCTGGATCGCCGGCCTGCGCAACGGCGCGCCCTCGCAACTGACCTTCCTTCCGGCGTTCTGGCTGCTGGTTCCTGGTGCCGCAGGACTCGTCGGCCTGACCGAGGCCGTGGCCACCGACGGCGGGATCGCCGATTTCACCGAGGCGCTGGTGTCGGTGATGTCGATCGCTCTCGGCGTGCTGATCGGAACCGCCCTTTACCGCGTGGTGCACCACGGCGCCGAGGAGATCGTGCAGTTCGCCGTGGCGCTGCCCGTCGGGCGCGACACCGACACCCGGAGCACCTTCACTCAGCGAGTCAAGCGGTGGTGGCGCCGCGAGCGCGGGAAGCACTGACGCCGGCACCCCGCCTCAGCCGTCGGCTTCGGCGACCAGTTGCGCTGCTTCGGCTTCGAGCTCGCGATCCGATTGATCGGGATGGGCCGCGAGGAACGCGGCCTGCATCCTTGCGCAGCGGCCTGCGTGGACGACGGTGTGGAGCAGCATCCCGTCACCGCGCCGTTCCGCGGCGGACCTCGCCGAGCGTGTGGCATCCGGGGCATGGAATCGCGATCCGATCGCCGGCTCGGATGTCGCCGGGCAGCGACACCAGCGCGGCCCCCGCGCCTGAGATGCGGAAGAGCACTTCGTAGGCGTGTGAGATCCGGCCGATGAGGCGCATCTCGCCCCACGCCGGCGAGAGGTGCTCGAGGTCCGCGTCGAGCTCCAGCTCGCACTCCTCCGCGTCGACGACCGTTGCGACGACGACGGTCGTGGAGGCGTCCGGTGACGGCATGCCGCCCGACAGCGGGATCACCGCGGGCGCCGTGCAGGTGCAGGGCGTGCCGCAGAGCTCGGCGTATCGCCGCAGGGACATCGCGGCGACAGTCACGTCGTCGAGCAGGGCGACCGAGCGGGCCGGCCAGCGCGAACGGTCGATGGGCAACGGAATGCTGTCGCGGAGCGTGGGAAGGATGGAGGTGAGAGTCACGCCCTCCGGTCTACGCCTCCGCCCGCGCGCCGGGAACGCGTCCTCACGGTTCCCGAACGGCTCCCGAAACGGATCCTCATGACCCGCCGATCGTGCACCACCGATCGGCGGCTGTCGTCCGGCTCCCCGATCGAGCGGATAGCGTGGGGAGATGATCTCCCGTGAACTCGCGCGGGCCCTGCGTGACGGCGGGCTCGTCTGGCATCCCGCCGAGGGCGACCGCTTCCAGCTCGACCTGCCGGATGAGGTGGAGCTCGAGGCGGAGGCGGAGATCTACACGGTGAGCGCGATGACGATCGAGGCGCGCCCGACGACGGGCGGCACGAACCTCGCCTTCAACGGCACGACCGAGTGGGCGCTGGATGCGGTCGCCGTCGCCGATGCGGTGTGGCTGCCGCGCGAGGATCAGCTGCGCGACCTGCTGCGACGCACTTTCCGCCACCTGATCCGTCTCGAGGACGCCTTCGAGGTTGAGATCGAGATCGCCGGCGAGCGGCTGCGCTTCGAGCATCCGGATCCTTCGGAGGCGTATGGGATGGCGCTGCAGGAGCTGATCCGGCGGTCCCGCTGATCCTCGCGCGTCCGTCGTATCCGAGCTCAGTCGGCGTGTGGCAGCGCGTGGAACGCGCGATCGACGTAGATCAGCGGGCTGCTCTCGTCACCGAACAGCACCTCCACGACCTCGGCGATGACGACCGTAGAGGACCCGACCGCGACCGTCTGCAGCGGCCGGCAGCGCAGAGCGGCCCGCGCCGCCGGCAGGTGCGGCTCGCCGCTCGGCAGGGCGTCCCAGCCCTGCTCGGGGGTGAAGCGCTCCGACCCGCTCACGGCGAAGCTCTGCGCGAGCGCGGAGTGGTCGTCATCGATCAGGTGCACGACGAAGCCATCGGCCTCGAGGATCGCGCCCGCGCTGCCAGTGGCGCGCGTGACGGAGAAGACGATCGCCGCGGGGTCGACGGCCACCGACGCGACGCTCGAGGCTGTCAGGCCGACCGGGCCCGTCGGCGTCATCGTGGTGATGATCGCGACTCCGGCCGGATGCTTGCGGAACGCCGCCTTCATGGCCTCGCCGACCTCGGACGGAACCGGTGCCCCGGGCCTCACGGTGATGGCGGGCGCGCTCACTCCGCCACCACCTGCGGGGGAAGAGCCGCGATCAGCGGGTGGTCGAAGTCGTACGCCCCGACCTTGGCAGCGCCACCCGGGGAGCCGATCTCGTCGAAGAACTCGACGTTGGCCTTGTAGTAGTCGGCCCACTCCTCGGGGAGGTCGTCCTCGTAGTAGATCGCCTCGACCGGGCAGACCGGCTCGCACGCACCGCAGTCCACGCATTCGTCGGGGTGGATGTAGAGCGATCGTTCGCCCTCGTAGATGCAGTCCACCGGACACTCGTCGATGCAGGCCCTGTCCTTGACGTCGACACATGGCAGCGCGATCACGTAGGTCATCGGAGGGCGTTCTTCACTCGGGTCACAGTTCCAGCGTAAAACCTCAAGTAACCTTGAGGTCAAATCGAGCGAAGGTTCTGTGATGGCGAGCGAGCAGGCGCACACCCCGGAGGAGCCGATGACCATCGGCGAGATGAGCCAGCGCACCGGCGTCGCGCCTTCAGCGCTGCACTTCTACGAGAGCCTCGGGCTGATCGCGTCGACCCGCACTCCCGGGAATCAACGCCGCTACGCCCGGCACATGCTGCGCCGCGTCTCTCTCATCACTGTCGCGAAGAACCTCGGCCTGCCGCTGTCGGAGGTGAAGGACGCGTTCGCCGACGTGCCGCTCACGCAGACCCCGAGTCACGAGGACTGGGCGCGCGCCTCCCGGCGCTGGAAGCGCGAGCTGGAGAAGCGCCGCGAGGGCATCGAGCGTCTGGAGCGCGAGCTGACGGGATGCATCGGCTGCGGATGCCTGTCGATGCGGGCCTGCGGACTGCTGAACCCCGACGACGCCCTCGGCACACGGGGCGCGGGCGCCCTGCGTCTGCAGGACGACGGCGACTGATCACCCGCCCGACGCCGACTTCGACAACGTGATCGGCCATGCAGCGACGGCACTCGCCGAGGCAGGCGTCGACGCGCAGACGATCGGCGAAGCCGCCGGTGCACTGATGCCGCTGCGCACCCAGGTCGTCGCCGGCGAGGGCACCGCGTCCTGACGGCACGGAGAAGGCCCTGTTCCGAAGCCGGGCATCGGAACAGGGCCTTCTCTCCGTCTTACGCGACCTCGCCGGCCGCGACCGTCTCGGCAAGCATGTGCACGCGGGGCAGGTGGTGGGCACCGTAGAAGTCGGCGGAGACCAGGCGGCCGGCGTCTGCAGCATCCGCCGTGTCGTGCGCCAGCACCGCGACCACGGCGAGTCCGTGCATCCAGCCGCCGGCGAGCGTACCGAGCAGCATGAGGTACGGCACACTGACGCCGTAGGCGTCGCGGGTCTGGCCGAAGCCGACCAGCGCGGCGGTGGCCGCTCGGGCCGAGGCGACCGCGCGCTCGAGACGGTCGGCGGTGCGCGCGGCGACCGCGTCACCGGTGTCGCGCAGCGCCGCGACCGTCTGCTCGATCTGATCGAACAGCTCCTCGGCGGTGGCGCCGCCGTTGCGGATCACCTTGCGGCCGATCAGGTCGTTCGACTGGATCGCGGTGGTGCCCTCGTAGATCGGCATGATCCGGGCATCCCGGTAGTGCTGCGCGATGCCGGTCTCCTCGATGAAGCCCATCCCGCCGTGCACCTGGATCGCGTCGCTGGTGAGCGCGACGGCGTCCTCGGTCGCCCAGCCCTTCAGGATCGGCACGAAGAACTCCGCGAGTGCGCCGGTTCCGTCGGTCTCCGCCCGGTCGAACAGGTCGCCGAGGTAGACGCCGAGGGCGCGCATCGCGAAGACCCGGCTCTGCATCGACAGCAGCAGTCGACGGACGTCCGGATGCCCTGCGATCGGTGTCCCCGCGGGGCGGTCGAGCACGCCGCCCTGTCGTCGCTCGTCGGCGTAGGCGGCGGCCTGCTGGTAGGCGCGGTCCGAGATGCCGGTGGCCTGGAATCCCATGCCCGCACGGGCGGAGTTCATCATGACGAACATTCCGGCCAGTCCCCCGCCGACCTCGCCGACGAGGTAGCCGGTGGCATCCTCATAGGCGAGCACGCAGGTCGGGCTGCCATGGATACCGAGCTTGTGCTCGATCGATGCGGTCGTGACAGCGTTGCGCTCACCCGGCTCACCGGCAGCGTCAGGCAGGAACTTCGGCACGACGAACAGCGACAGACCCTTGGCGCCGGCCGGAGCATCCGGCGTGCGCGCGAGCACGAGGTGCACGATGTTAGGCGCGACGTCGTGGTCGCCCCAGGTGATGAAGATCTTCTGCCCGCTGACGCCCCACGAACCGTCGCCGCGCGGCGTGGCCATGGTGCGGATCGCGCCGAGATCGGTGCCGGCCTCCGGCTCGGTGAGGTTCATCGTGCCGGTCCACTCGCCCGAGACCAGCTTGGACAGGTACGTCGCACGGATCTCGTCGGATGCTGCGGCGTCGAGCGCGTGGATCTGGCCGGCGGAAAGCAGCCAGCAGAGGGCGAAGGCCGCGTTGGAGCCGTTCCAGATCTCGCCGAGCCCGGCGCGGATCGATCCGGGCAGGCCGTCGCCGCCCGCGGACTCCGGGGCCTCGGCAGTGACCCAACCCGCTTCGACGAACGCCTGGTAAGCCTCGGCGAATCCTGCGGGAAGGTGCACCTGGCCGTCCTCGAGGCGAGCTCCCACACGGTCGCCCACGGTCTCGAGCGGGGCGAGGACGGATGCCGCGAACTCGCCGGCGCCCGCGAGGATCTCGGTGGCGTCCTCTGCGCTGAACGCGCCGCCGGTTCCGCGCGCGACCAGGTCGAGGCCGAAGGCCTCGCCGAACAGGAACGCGTAGTCCGAGACCGGGGGGATGTAGTCGGATGCCATCGGGGACTCCATTCTGCGGCAGCGCAATGCTGAGACTGAGAGTCAGTCTAACCGGGATCGAGTCTCACCGAAAGCAGGACGTAGGAGCGAGGGCGCCGAGACGGAATCGGGCGCTGCCCGGACCAGGAAGACGGTCCACGGCAGCGCCCGCAGGAGATGGAGTCAGATCAGTGGCTCGCGCCCTTGCGAGGCTTGATGAACGTCTCCGGCTCCCGTTTTGCGCGCTTCTCCGCTCTCTTCTCCTTGAGCGAGAGCTTCGGCGTCTTCTTTCCTGCGCGTGACTGCGGCGTCTTTCCAGACATGGTTATCGCTTCCCCTTCTGATGGCTGGCGTAACCATCGACCATAGCCCGCCCGCGGGGGAAGTCAAATCACGGGTGTGTTGAGGGTGTGTTAACGCGAAAGAGCCACCCAGCTTTGGGTGGCTCTTTCGTTTAGAAGGAGTTCGGCGGTGTCCTACTCTCCCACAGGGTCCCCCC
>NZ_WSEN01000015.1 GCF_009758255.1 Microbacterium sp. MAH-37 | reverse complement strand
CACAGCGCCGATGGTACTGCAGGGGGGACCCTGTGGGAGAGTAGGACACCGCCGAACTCCTCTTAGGTAAGATGGCCACCCATTGTTGGGTGGCCATCTTGCGTTAACAAGCTCATAGGGAGTCAGAATGTCAGAAGAACAGCAGAATCGTCGCGAGGGCGGGGATTCTTCGCGCTCTGGCTCAGGCTCCTCGAACGATAAGAAGCGCTCGTACTCCGACGCCGCCGGCCGTGCGCCGCGCTCGGGTGGTCATGACCGCAACAGCTCGCGTCGTGACGATCGCGGAGGCTCGGGCGATCGCGCCTACCGCGGCGACCGCTCGCAGGGCGGCGACCGTCCGTACCGCGGCGATCGCCCTCAGGGTGAGCGCTCTTACCGGCGCGAAGACTCGCGCGGTGGCGACCGTCCCAACCGGAACGACCGCGGCCAGGGCGGCGACCGCCCGTACAAGCGCGATGATTCGCGCGGCGGCGACCGTCCGTACCGCAGCAACGATCGTCCCCAGGGGGACCGTCCCTACAAGCGGGACGACTTGCGCGGTGGCGACCGCCCGTATCGGAACGATCGTCCGCAGGGTGACCGTCCCTACAAGCGGGACGACTCCCGCGGAGGCGACCGTCCGTATCGGAACGATCGTCCGCAGGGTGATCGTCCGTATCGGAACGATCGTCCGCAGGGTGATCGTCCGTATCGGAACGATCGTCAGCAGGGTGACCGTCCCTACAAGCGGGACGACTCCCGCGGAGGCGACCGTCCTTACC
>NZ_WSEN01000014.1 GCF_009758255.1 Microbacterium sp. MAH-37 | reverse complement strand
CGGCTCTTCGCAGTTGAGCGTGTAGCGGCCTGAGCGTGGTGTTGGCCGGGTAGGCGTCGAGGTCTCCGTCAAGATGGAAGTTCCTACACTGGCCATCTCAAGAAGACCTCGACGGTGATCAACGCTACCTTCACGCACCCTGACCTGACCACATTCGCTCGCCTCGACGAGCTCGGCGTTGAAGCCGTTGGACAGCATCTCGCGCCGGATCGGGCAGTGATCGAGTGTCGTCTCACCGAACCCGACCCCTGGTGTCGCCGTTGTGGCGCGGAGGCGACGCCGCGGGGAACGGCCGCGCGGTGGCTGGCACATGAGCCGTTCGGGCATCGCCCCACGACGTTGCTTCTGCGGGTTCGCCGGTTCCGTTGCGACGATTGCGCCCGGTTCTGGCAGGAAGACACCACGAGCGTCGCGGAGCCTCGCGGCAAGCTCACCCGCACCGCGCTGGCCTGGGCGCTGCGCGCGCTCGTCATCGACCATCTCACCGTCTCCCGGGTCGCAGCTACCCTCGACGTCGCCTGGCACACGGCCAACGACGCGGTCCTCACCGAGGGACGCAGGGCGCTGATCGATGATCCGCACCGGTTCGACGGCGTCACCGTGATCGGCGTCGACGAGCACGTCTGGCGACACACCCGCCGCGGCGACAAATACGTCACGGTCATCATCGACCTCACCCCGATCCGCGCGGGCACGGGGCCGTCGCGGCTGTTGGACATGGTCGAGGGTCGCTCGAAAGCGGTGTTCAAGACCTGGCTCACTGAACGGCCAGAGTCGTGGCGCAGAAACATCGAGGTTGTCGCGATGGACGGGTTCACCGGGTTCAAGACCGCCGCCGCCGAGGAGATCCCCACAGCGGTCGCGGTGATGGACCCGTTCCACGTGGTCCGACTCGCCGGCGATGCGCTCGATACCTGCCGCCGCCGGGTTCAGAGCGACGTCTTCGGGCGGCGCGGCCGCAAAGACGACCCGCTCTACAAGGCCCGCCGCACCCTCCACACCGGCGCGGCGCTGCTCACCGACCGGCAGATCACCCGGCTCGAAACGCTGTTCGCTGATGACCGGCACGTCGAGGTCGAAGCGACGCACGGGATCTACCAGCGCATGATCACCGCCTACCGGGAACCCGATCGCAGGCTCGGAAAGTTCGTCATGCAGCAGCTCATCAACGACGTCTCCACAGGCGTCCCAACCGCGTTGATCGAGATCCGCAAGCTCGGGAACACGCTGAGCAAGAGAGCCGCGGACATCTTGGCCTACTTCGACCGGCCAGGAACATCGAACGGGCCGACAGAGGCGATCAACGGCCGCCTTGAGCACCTCCGCGGATCCGCCCTCGGCTTCCGGAACCTGACCCACTACATCGCCCGATCGCTACTCGAGGCCGGCGGCTTCAGACCAGTCCTACACGCTCAAATGCGATGAGCCG
>NZ_WSEN01000013.1 GCF_009758255.1 Microbacterium sp. MAH-37 | reverse complement strand
GACTCGACGGGGACGGACACGTTCACGTACAAGGTGCGCGACAACCTCGGCAAGGAGGGCATCGCGACCGTGCACGTGGGCATCGCCCCCGGCGAGGACGTGAACCAGGCACCCTATGCGGTGAAGGACGCCGTCGTCGTGCGCCCGGGGCGCGAGGTCGCGGTGCCGGTGCTCGCGAACGACTCCGACCCCGAGGGCGACCAGATCTCTCTCGTGAAGAAGGGGATCAAGCTCCCGGAGGGTGTCGCGGGCCTGGACGGCCGGGTGTCCGGAGACCGGGTGCTCGTGCAGGCGCCGAACGACGAGGTCGAGACCTCGCTGCGGTACACCATCGTCGACGAACGAGGTGCCGAGGCATCCGCGGTCCTGCAGATCACCGTCGACGAGGACGTGCCGCTGCTGTTCCCGATCGCCCGCGACGACCGCGTGAAGAGCGAGGACGTCAAGGACGGGACGACGGTCGAGGTCGACGTCCTTGCCAACGATGAAGATCCGGACGGCACGACGGACTCGCTGAAGCTGGTCGTCGAGAACGGCGGAACGGTTCTTCCCGACCGCAAGGTCCGTGTGAAGGTCGGCGACGAGCGTCAGCTGCTCCGTTACACGCTCACCGATCAGGATGAGCAGGAGTCCTCGGCGTTCATCCACGTGCCGGCGCTGTCTGATCTGCGACCGGTCGTGAAATCCAGCGCGTCGATCGAGGTCGTCAGCGGCGAGAAGATCGACGTGCCGCTCAGCGAGTACGTGACGGTCGCCGGTGGCGGCTCCGTCGTGATCACCGAGGCCGAGAAGGTCTCCGCCGTTCACGCCAACGGCGATGCACTCGTCAAGGACGAGCGAACTCTGGTCTACACCTCGGCACAGGGATACTTCGGATCGGACGCACTGACATTCGAGGTGACCGACGGCGCCGGCCCTGACGACCCGAAGGGCCGCAAGGCGACGCTGTCGATCCCCATCACGGTGCTTCCCCCGGACAACCAGCAGCCCACCTTCACCCGCGGTCAGGTCAACGTCGCGCCAGGGGAGAAGGCCGTGTCGCTCGATCTGGCCGAGCTGACCGACGACCCGGATCCGAAGGATGCCGGCAAGCACACGTTCCGCTATGTCGGCGGCGCGAGCGGAGGGATCTCCGCACGGGTCGAGGGCGACAAGCTGCTCGTGGAGGCGTCCTCGAATGTGAAGAAGGGCACGGCGGCGACGCTGACCCTGAGCATCACGGACGGCGAGACCGAGCCGATCGAGGGCACCGTCGACGTGACGGTCACGGCCTCGACTCGTGAACTCCCCACGGCGAACACGGACACCTTCCCGGAGTCGAACCAGGGTGAGACGATCACGGTCTCCCCGCTGGACAACGACGTGAACCCGTTCCCGGGCGAGGGTGACCTTCGACTGATCCGTGCCGAGCGCCAGAGCGGCGACGGCGAGGCGGTCGTGACCGGGGACAAGATCAAGATCACCCCGGGGGCGAAGTTCGTGGGAACGCTGACCGTCCGGTACCGGATCGGTGACGTCACCGAGGATCCGGATCGTGAGGTCGACGGCCTCGTCGTGCTGACGGTGCAGGGCAAGCCGGATGCTCCGGGCAAGCCGACAGTGTCGAGCGTGCAGGACCGCACCGTAGTGCTGTCATGGTCGCCTCCGGCGAACAACGGCGCGGAGATCACCGGGTACACGGTGCGCTCGGTGCAGGGTGCGTCCTACGAGAAGAAGTGCTCGTCGACGACGTGCACGCTCGACGGCCTGACGAACAACGTCAAGTACCTGTTCCAGGTGACGGCCACGAACCGGGTCGGCGAGTCCGACCCGTCGGCTTCGTCCGACGAGGCGCGACCGGATGCCCGTCCCGACACGCCTGCCGCACCGTCGCTCACCTATGGCGACAAGCAGCTGACGGTCAACTGGACCACTCCGTCGACACCGGGCTCTCCCGTGCAGTACTACACGCTGGAGCTGTCCGGCGGTGTCGGTGCGGGGCAGAAGACGAACATCACCGGCAACTCGTACACCTGGACGGGACTGGAGAACGGCTCGTCGTACACAGCCCGGGTGCAGGCGCACAACCTGGCGCCGGAGGCGTCCAGCTGGAGCCCCGATTCCCTGCCGGAGGTCCCGTCCGGCCCGCCGGCCAAGCCCGCGGCGCCGACGACGGCCGAGATGGCGGCGGTCGGCGACCGCGCGCAGATGCAGGTGAACTGGAACGCCCCCGACGACAACGGCGACTCGATCGACGGCTACGAGGTGCAGGTCATCCGCGGATCCAGTGTCGTGCAGACGATCCCCGTCGGCGCGGGCACGACGTCGCAGGCCATCGTGGTGGACACCTCGACGACGACGTACACGTTCAAGGTGCATGCCACGAACCGCTCCGGCTGGGGCGCATGGAGCGACCCATCCGCCGCGCGCCGCGCCACGATCAAGCCCGGTACGCCGGGTACACCGTCGGTGACCGCCGGTGACCGGAAGCTCACCGTCGATCCCGCCTCGTACGAGTTGGCCGATTCCGACCTGAACGGCGCGAGCAGGTCCGAGATGAAGTACCAGTACAGCCTCAACGGCGGCGGCTGGCAGGGCAGCTGGGATGGCTCGACGATCTCGGGCGTGAACAATGGCGACCCGTACCAGGTGCGCATCCGTGCGGTGGCGACCGTGAGCGGCAAGGACTACATCTCCGATCCGTCGGCCTCGTCGGCGAGCAAGACCCCGTACGGCATCCCGCCGGCGCCGAGCGTGTCGGCGCAGAACAACGGACAGTCGATCACCTTCTCGTGGAGCCCCAACGGAGACAATGGTGCACCGATCACGACGGAGATCAACGTCGACGGCAACGGCTGGAAGTCGGCGAACAACAGCGGCTCCACCACGGTCGGCAACGGTTACAGTCAGACCCACTCGATCAAGGTCCGAGTGCACAACAAGGCCGGCTACTCCGACGTGACCTCGAAGTCCGCGACGACCAGCAACCCGCCGGCACCGCGAGTGTGGGTGACCCAGGGATCCCTCGACCCGCAGGCCTGCGTGAACCGGTGCGCCAACTTCTTCGTGAACTGGCAGAACCTCAGCATCGGCAACAAGCAGGTCAAGTGCTACTCGAGCGCCTACCCCGGCGGCGTGAGCAGCTACACCTACAACGTCAACTTCGACGGCAACGGCGGGGTGGAGATCGCCTGCCACCAGGGTCGCGACGGCGTCGACGTCTGGATCGACATCATCGGCTGGGGTGACGGAGTGGACACCGAGAAGAATTACTGGCCGAGACCATAGGGTGATCGGGCGCCGCGGATGGGTAGTCCTCCCCATTCGCGGCACCCAGCACGCCCGGTTAGTATGGCCCGGTGCGGAACGTGGCCGGAGTCGACCGTCCCCCGTGCACAGCAGAGACAGCAGTTCCAGGGGGGAATAGGTTATGAAGGCGTTCGCCTGGGTCAGGACGCGCCCGAAGACGTTGGCGTCGGCCGCCGCCGTCACCGTGGGCGTCCTCACGATCACGACGATGGCCATGGCCTACGACGGCAACCCCACGACCGAGGTCGACCTGAACGACGGTGGCGTGTGGATCACGAAGTCGTCGAAACTGCTGGTGGGGCACTTCAACAACGAGTCGACGCTGCTCGACGGCGGCCTGCGCACGACGGGCGAAGACTTCGACATCCTGCAGGACGAGGCGACGGTCGCCGTCGTCAACCACGACGACTCGACGCTCGCGACAATCAATCCCGCGACGGTGGCGCTGAACGATGCGGTGCCGATCCCCGGTGCGAGCAAGGTCGCTCTTGCGGAGAACACCGTCGCCGTCCTCGACCGTGACTCGGGCGGACTGTGGGTCGAGTCGGTGCAGGGCATGGCCAACTTCAAGTTCGCCGGCAAGGATCCGCTCGTCGAGCTCGGCAAGAACGCGGACATCGCCGTGGGACGGGACGGCACGGTGTACGCGGTGTCGCCGGCGGAGTCGTCCGTGTACACGATCCCGGTCAGCCCGCAGGGCGACCCCGGAGATCCGCGCTCCGCCTCCGTGGAGGGGCTGAAGGCTTCGAGCCAGCCCTCGATCACTGTCGTCGGCGATACGCCGGTCGTGCTGGATCGCGCGCAGAAGGCCGTGATGTCGCCGGCCGGCTTCCGGACCGAGATCGACGGCGCGGACACCGCGGTTCTGCAGCAGCCGTCCGCCGGTGCCGGTGCCGTGGCGGTCGCGACGGCATCCCATCTTCTGGACGTGCCGCTGGACGGTGGCGACGTCGTCGCCACGAGCACCCGGTCGCAGGGTGTTCCGGCGGCACCCGTGCGCGTCGCGGGGTGCGTCTACGGCGCGTGGGGCGGCTCCGGTGCATTCGTGCGGGACTGCCTGGGCAAGTCCGCGGATCTCAAGGAGAAGATCCCCAACCTGAAGCCGTCGGCGACGCTGGAGTTCCGGGTCAACCGGAATGTCGTGGTGCTGAACGATGTCGTGGGCGGTTTGGCGTGGATCGCGACCGAGAGCCTGCAGCAGGTCGACAACTGGAACGACATCACTCCTCCGGAGGGCGAGACGGAGGAAGAGGAGAACACCACCGAGGAGACGGTGGAGACATCGCTGCCCGAGCGCAGTGAGGAAAACACGGCGCCGGTCGCCGAGGACGACGAGTTCGGTGTGCGTCCTGGCGGCACGACGTTCCTGCCGGTGCTGGACAACGACACCGATGCCGACGGTGACGTCCTCGTCGCCTCGGTGTCGAGCAAGCAGCCCTCGGTAGGCGAGGTGCAGCCGATCAACAACGGCAGCGCGCTGCAGATCGCGGTGCCCGAGGACGCGTCCGGCTCGGCGACCTTCGAGTACCTGATCGACGACGGTCGCAAGGGCACGGACACGGCGAAGGTGTCGCTGTCTGTGCACGACTGGAGCGTGAACGGCGCTCCGAAGCCGAAGCGGAAGAGCTCCTTGGCGGTGGAAGCCGGCGGCACGGTGTCGTACAACGTGCTCCCGGACTGGATCGACCCGGACGGTGACGACGTCTATCTGAAGGAGGTCGTCGCAGCCCCCGGCGACGAGGTCGACTTCACCACCGACGGCCAGATCACCTACCGCGCGATCGCGAGCCCTCCTGGCCGCCACGAGGTGCAGATCGTCGTCGCAGACGCGTCCGGTGAGGATGCCGGCGGCACGATCCAGTTGGACGTGCGTCCCGTGGGTTCGACCCTGCCGAAGACGAACGCCGATCATGTGGTGACCAAGGTGGGTCAGCAGGTGACGGTGTCACCGCTGGCGAACGACACCAGCTCCAGCCGTGAGCCCCTGCGGATGAGCCGTGTCGATCCTGTCGACGGTGCCACGATCGTGCCCGACTACTCGAACAAGACGTTCACTTTCAAGACTCAGACCGCCGGCACCTACTACGTGCAGTACCTGGTCACCGCCGGCGTTCCGTCCGCCGCGGGCCTGGTGCGCATCGACGTGGAGGAGGCCACGGAGGAGGACCTGGCACCGATCGCGGTGCGCGATGTGGCCCTCCTGCCGACCGGCGGCGAGGTGCTCGTCGGCGTGCTGAACAACGACACCGATCCTGCCGGCGGCGTGCTCGTGGTGCAGTCGGTGACCGTGGAGCCGGGCAGCGGTATCTCGGTGTCGGTGCTGAATCACGAGACCCTGCGCATCGGGGATCAGGGCGGGCTGAAGGACCAGGTGCGGATCAAATACCGCATCTCCAACGGCAAGCAGAACGCCGAGGGCGATGTCGTCGTGATTCCGATTCCTGCGCCGGACAAGCTGCTGCCGCCGGTGGCGAATGACGACACCGCGGTGGTGCGTGCGGGTGATGTGGTCACGATCCCGGTGCTGGACAACGACACGCACCCCAATGACCTGACGTTGCACGTGCAGCCGGAGCTGGTGGAGCCGTTCATCGACCCCGAGGACGGTGAGGCGTTCGTGTCGCAGGATGCGGTGCGCTTCCGTGCCGGCTCTGAGGCGAAGACGGTCTATGCGACGTACAACGCCGTGGACGAGAACGGTCAGATCGACGCCGGTTACATCACTATCCAGATCCTCGCGGTGGATGAGGAGAAGAATGCGGCTCCTCGTCCGCGGGATGTGACTGCTCGCACGATCAGCGGTACGACGACGAACATCGCGATCCCGCTGGACG
>NZ_WSEN01000012.1 GCF_009758255.1 Microbacterium sp. MAH-37 | reverse complement strand
GCCCGACAACAACCACCCTACGAGACACCCTCGAAAACAGTCGATGGGGACAACTACCCATGCCGCGGACTTGTGACACCGAAAGCTATCCCAACGCGATCCTCGTGATCAGGGCCGCGGCGGCGAGCCCGATGACCAGAGGGATCAGGCATCCGATGACCCCGGCGCGGCCGGCACGGGGAGCCGCGAACAGCGCCTCTCGTCGCGTGCTGCGCGCCGAATCGGCATCTTCGAAGGCCACGACCTGCTCCCCGCGTCCTCGCCCCTCGA
The DNA here is from genome assembly GCF_009758255.1 of Microbacterium sp. MAH-37. Classification (GTDB taxonomy): domain Bacteria; phylum Actinomycetota; class Actinomycetes; order Actinomycetales; family Microbacteriaceae; genus Microbacterium. The sequence goes on along the minus strand of NZ_WSEN01000012.1, from coordinate 21,026 downwards.
TGAGAGCGACGAGCGATGCGAGGTCGGCGACCCATTCCCAATACGTGGGATCGGTCATCGACAGATGACGGCGGGCGATCACGAACACTCGATCGTCGGTGACCTCGATGTCGCACGGGGCGGCGAGCGCCGTGATCGCGGCCTGCACCTCCGCTGAGAGCAGGTGACGCACGGCATCGGCCGTGGCGCGCGCAGTGAAGACCTCGAAGCGCGACGCGAACTCCCCCTCGATCTGCACTCGCTCCTGCGGCGCGGCGGGTTCCCACGCAGACGAGGCGACGGGAGCCTTCGTCTTGATGGTCATCGCGGGGAGGACGCCGCGGGATTCGAACGCGACGTAGTTCGCCGCTCGTGGCAGGCGGGCTCGCGCAGCCCAGGTGTCGAACGAGTAGTTGGCGACTTCGAAGGGGCGCGGTGCAGCGCCTCCGATGATGTCCGTCGCCACACGCGACGTCCCCACTCCGAACAGCGCGGCAGACCGCTCCGGGTCGAGCTGACCTGTCTCATAGGAGAGACCGTTCGCCTCGGCGAACCGGGCAAGGCGGTACTCCTCAGCCTCGCGTTCACGCGGACCACGGAGGTGCGAACGGATCCTCGCCACGGCGAGAGGAACCACCATGAGCGCGGCGAGCACGAATGTCGTCGCATCGGCGCCGTCAGCACCCGACATGAGCTGCACGACCAGGACCGCCAGCGCAGCGAGGACACCCGCGCCGACGACCAGCACGACCGACTGGAGGATGACCCACCCAGAGCCGACGACGACGCCGAACTGACGTCCCTCACGGACGACACGCTCCCGGCTCTCCTGCCTGGCGAGGGCCGGATCCACACGCGCCCGCAGCGCGGCATCTTCAAAGACTGTCGTCATCGTCTGCTCTTTCTCGACATCCGGGGAAGGTCGGCGCTCGCGCTCAATGACCGGGCGTCCATCGGTCCCCCTCCACCAGCGGCAGCTGCACCGTGACCGGGCGGCCGTTCTGCACGAAGATGCCGCGGCCGTCGGGGAAGTCGCTGCGCTTGACCTTCGGGAACGGCACCTTGAACACGGCGTCGCCGTCGAAGGCGTCGGGCTTGAGGATGATGCCCTTGCGGCCGGCCTTGAAGTCGCCGATGAAGCCGAACCCGCTGGTCACCTGGGTCACATCGGCGTCACCGATGAGCAGGTGGTCGCTGCGGTTGATCGCCTGGAACATCGCCTTCATGTCGCGCTCGGCCGGGCTGTCCGCGAACTGCGGCACGTCCTCGATGACGATCAGCATGCGCACCGGCACGGACTCGTCGCCGGCGATCTCGGTGATCTCCTTCGCCAGTTCCTTCGCGTCGTCCGGTGTGACGGCGCTGCGCGTCCAGTCCACCCAGTCCTTCAGCACCGCGCGGCGTCCTCCGAAGTGGAACAGCTTGACCTCGGGGTCGAAGCGGCGCACCGAGGTGATGATCGCCTTGAGCGCGTTGGTCTTGCCCGACAGCGGGGGCCCGGCGACCACGAAGGTGCCCACAGGGTCGAAGCCGCGCGCGGCGAGCGTGTCCTCCGCGACACCCAGCACCGGCATGTCGTCTGCACGGTCCGGCAGGTCGCGCAGCGCGAGCCTGGTGGGCAGCGAGCCGATCTCGGCGACCTCGCGGGCGCCGGTCGCCCGCAGCTCTGCCGCGAGCTGCTCGAGCAGCTTGGTCTGCTCGGCGACGTTCGGGGTGCCTCCGAGCGTGGCGATCTGCGTCTCCCGGCCGTCGACGATCGCGCGGCCCGGTGCGGAGCGCTCGTCGAGCACGTCCTTCGGGGCGTTCAGCATCGCATAGCCGCTCTCATCGGCGAGCCGGAGCACCACGCGGCGCGAGACGTTCGCGCTGACCGCGGTCGGCACGGAGCCCGCCCGGTCGGCGCTGGCGATCACGTGCACGCCCAAGGGACGACCCTCGCCGAGGATCCGCATGAACGTCTGATAGAACGGCATCCGCGCCGTCGTCGACTCCCACTCGGAGCGGAACTGCGGGAAGCCGTCGACGAGGAACAGGATGCGGGACTCGTCCCGCCCGGTGATCTCGCGGTACTCGGTCAGGCTGGCCGCGTTGGCCGCGCTGAACCGCTTGCCGCGGTCGTCCAGGATCCGGGCGAGCGAGCGCAGGATGCGCTGCACGCGCTCGGCGTCGTCGCCCGAGATGATCGAGCCGACGTGCGGCAGGATCTCCAGGCTCTTCAGCGCACCGGAACCGAAGTCCAGCCCGTACACCTCGACCTGCGAAGAGGCCTGATACCCGGCAGCGATCGCCATGGTGCGCAGCACCGTCGATTTGCCGGCGCCGCTCGTGCCGTAGATCAGCAGCGAGCCGTCCTTGTCGGGCAGGAAGTACGCGGACTCCTGCAGCTGCCGCTCGGGCACGTCCTGCTTGCCGAGCAGGATCTGCCCGTCGCCCAGCACCGGCAGGTCGCGCAGGTCGACGGCCTGCTCCAGGTCGTCGAGCCACGGCCGGCGCGGGGCCGGGATGGATGCCTGGGCTGCGGCCTTCACCAGCGTGGCGACGATGCGCTTCTGGTCGTTCGGGCCGAGGTCCTCGTCGTGCGAGTCCGACTCGGGTGCCTGCTCGGGCTCCCAGAGCTGGATCGATCCGAAGCGCAGCTCCGCGACCTTGACGTCCGCCGCCTGCACCTCGTCGCTGGACCATCCGCCGGCGTACGCCGACTGGAACGGCACCAGGCGGCCAGGGCCGGTCTTCGCGATGCCGCGGCCGGGGATCGACGGCGAGAAGCTCGCCGCCACCGGATCGTCCACGACGTCCTTCGAGTCGGACTCGTCGGCCATGCGCAGCGCGACGCGCAGGTTCGTGTTCGCGCGTAGGTTGTCCTTGATCACGCCGGCGGGGCGCTGCGTGGCCATGATCAGGTGGATGCCGAGCGAGCGGCCGCGCTGGGCGATGTCGACCACGCCGTCCACGAACTCGGGGACCTCGCCGGCGAGCGCCGCGAACTCGTCGATGACGAGCACGAGCGCGGGCGGGGTGTCGGGGTCACGGCGCTTCTCGAGCTCGAGAAGATCCTTGGCCTTCTTGCGGTTGAACAGGTGCTCGCGGTGGTGCAGCTCGGCGCGCAGGCTGGTGAGCGCGCGGCGCACGAGGTGCGGGCTGAGGTCGGTCACCAGGCCGACCGTGTGCGGCAGGTCGACGCAGTCGGCGAAGGCCGAGCCGCCCTTGTAGTCCACGAACAGGAACGTGACGCGGTCGGGGCTGTGCGCGGCGGCCATGCCGAGCACCCAGGCCTGCAGGAATTCCGACTTGCCGGCACCGGTGGTGCCGCCGACGAGCGCGTGCGGGCCCTGCAGACGCAGGTCGAGGGTCATGGCGTCGGTCTGCGACTGGCCGATGATGGCGCGCAGGTTGCCGGCCTTCTTCAGCCGCGGCTGCGGCGCACCGGAGCGGTCGATGATCGTGTTGTTCTGCCGCCAGCGGTCGATCACCGCGTTCGGGTCCTCGGCCAGGTCGCTGCCGACCAGCGACAGGAACATCACCGAGTTCGGGATGTCGGACGAGTCCTCCACCACGGTGCTGGAGTCCACCACCGGCGCGAGGCGCTTGGCGAACATCGTCATGTAGGCGTGCGAGACACCCTCGACCGCCACGTCGCGGTGGTCGCGACCGCTGCGCACGGTGCCCACCGTCGCGGCATCCAACCCCGTCGTGACGTCGAGGAAGGACCTGCACACGGCGGGCAGCGCCTCGACGACCGGCGCGACGAAGAGTCCGTAGACGCCGACGTCGGCGCCGCGCTCGAGCACCTGCGTCAGGCGGGCCCGATCGACCGGGGCGTCGTCGGTCACGATCACCAGCACCGCGGTCTGCCCGGGGAACGTGGCATCCTCGGCGGCGCGCTTCACGTCGGTGCCGTACATCATCGGATCCCAGTCATCGCCGTACGGCGGGCGCGGGGCGCTGGCCGCCTTCGACCGGCGCATCACGATCTCCTCCAGGCCGCTGAGCAGCGCGTTGCCCGTGGAGGCGGAGTCGGCGAGCGGCATCTCCTTGAACGGGTTGCGCTCGCTGGAGGTGTGCGGCAGCCACTTCAGCCAGTCCAGCTCCTGCGCCCAGCCCGGCTCGGTGAGCGCGACCGTGACGAGCTCGTTCGGCGAATGCATGCCGAACAGCTGCACGGCCAGCCCGCGCAGCGCATCGGCGGCGAAGGCCGTGGGACCTGCGACACCGAGGGAGCCCACGCTCTGCAGCGACTCCAGCACCGGAACATCCGTGATCAGCCGGTAGCGCTCCTCGAGCCGATCCACGCGCTCGACGTACTCCGGCAGTGCCTCCGGTGTCTCGGTGCGCTTGATCTGGGTGCGGGAACGGTCGGTGCAGGTGCCCAGCCGCACAGCGAGGAAGTTCCAGTGCTCGGGGCGGCGGGTCCACAGCATCGGCCCGAGGCGCATCGCCTCGTCGAACACGACGCCCACGGGGGGCACCTCGTTCTGTCGCACCTCGCGCTCGCGCGGCACCGCGTTGTAGAGCTTCTCCTCGAGGCGTTCGTACTGCTGCTCGAACAGCTCGGACTCCTTGCCCAGGCGCTGGCCGAGGTTGGTCTTCTGCGAGATGAAGTTTCCGAACATCATCATCGGCGAGGCCGCCGCCATGAGCAGCGAGAGCACACGACCTGTGACCGCCCACATCGTCACGGCGAGCAGGATCGGCGCGACGAGCATCGGCCAGGGGAACAGACGCTGCACCTGGTCGCGCGGGTAACGCGGCTCGTCGAGCTCCTCGCCGACGAAGCGCGCCTCGACGCGCGGGCTGCGGTTGAACAGCAGGGCCCCGCCGCGCTCCAGGATCGGGTCCTTCTCGGCGGCGGAGCCGTCGTAGTCGCCCACCAGGTGCACGACGAGCTCGCCGTCGCCGATCGTGAAGGGCTGACCGGGGATGACGCGCAGACGCTGCACCAGGCCGCCGTCGACCAGGATGCCGTTCGCGGAGTTGAGGTCCACGACCTCGACGAAGCCGGGCCCGATCTCGATGCGCGCATGCCGCTTCGACACCAGTGGATCGGAGAGGTGCACGTCGCTGGACGGGTCGCGACCGATCATGAAATGCCCGTGCGGCAACGGGAATTCCCGTCCCGCGGCCGGACCGCTGAGAGCGGTGAGCAGGGCCACGGGGCGCGCGCTGCCGAACCCGGTCGCGACGCGGTCGGGGCCGAGGTTCACGACCTCGGCGAGGAAGCCTGAGCCCAGCGGCGCGTCGCCGACCACGAGGTCGGGATTGAGCACCTCGGGAGAGTCGCTCGTCGGCGGCGCCACCGAGAGGGTCAGCGTGTCACCGGCTCCCACGCGGATGCTGCGCTGCGGATCGGCCACGGCGATCTGCCGGGCGACATCCGCGACCGTGGCAGTCGAGTCCGTCATCACCACGATGTCGGTGAGCGGGGCGCCGGGACGGCGCAGGGTGAGCTTGACCCTCATCGTTCATCCTCTGATGTGTCGGGGAGTGATGTGTGCAGACGGGCGATCACAGCTGCTCGACCCGCAGCATCCGGTCGCCGAAGCGCACGCCGTCACCAGCGGTGAGCGGCTGCGGCTGCCCCGGTGCGAGCGCGGTCTCGACACCGCCGCGCAGCACGGCGGAGCCGTTCGTGGACCCGCGGTCCACCGCGAGCAGACCACGACGGGTCGGCATGATCGCCAGATGCGTCTTCGACACCGAGCGGCTGTCGTCGGCCAGCGGCACCAGCTGCACGGAGCCCTCGCCGTCGGCCGGCTTCGGGGAGCGCCCGATCAGCACGGTCGCCCGCACCTCGATGCGCTCGCCGGTGTCGAGCACCAGCACCGCGCGCGGCACCGATGCCGACGTGCCGCCGGTCGGCGTCCGGCCGGCGGCGGCGGATGCCGGAGACGCGGATGCTGCGGCGGCGGATGCTGCGGACGCGGATGCTGCGGCGGCGGGCGAGGCCTCCTCGGGCGCGACGGTCTCCACCGGAATCAGGGTCTCTGCGGGGATGCGCGTCTCGCCGGAAACGGGTGCCGCGGCGGCGGGCGCAGGGGCGGGCGGGGTCGCGGCGGCCGGCGCTGCCGCGGCGGGCGCCGGTGCGGCGGGCGCGGAGGCGGCCGGCGTGGAGGCGGCGGGCGCGGGCGCGGCAGTCGCTGGCGCGACCGGCGTTGAGGCGGCAGGCGCTGGCGCGGCCGGTGCGGGTGTCGCGGGCGCGGGCGCGGGCGTCGCCGCCGATGGCCGTGCTTCCGGGGTCGGTGCCGAAGTCGGCGCCTGTGCGGGCACGACCGGTGCCGGTGCGGCGGGCGCCGCTCCGTCCGCCTGCGGCTTCAGCGAGGGGACTCCCGTGATCATTCCCATCGCCGCCGCGGTGCCGGCCGGCGCGAACGGCGCGGGCCCCTGCGACTGCGGGGCACCGGAAGCCGGAGTCCACGCCGGAGCGGGGGTCGGAGCCGGGGCCTGGCCCTGGGGTGTGGCCAGCCCGCCGCCCGAGGACGGCGCAGCGGGAGCGGCATCCGTCGCTCCGTTCAGCCTGCGGGCGCCGAGCACTCCGCCCGAGAACCGGCCGGTCGGCACGTACTCGGCGGTGCCGGGGCGATCCACCGCTGTCGCGAGCGAGGGCAGCGGCGCCTTCTCCTCGTGCAGGGTGACGGTCTGCTGCTTGCGCGCGATGCGCATCCGCTTGACGTCGTAGGGGTCGAGGCCCCGTCGCACGTCGATGAACCAGGTCGCCGCGACGAGGTCGGGCCAGCCGCGACCACGACGCTCGGAGTCGAGGAACGGCGAGATCACGATCACCAGCAGCGGGCCGATCAGGGGGACGATGAACGACGCACCGAGGATCAAGTACCGCACCACCGCGCCCCGCCAGAACCCCGGTCGCTCCAGCGTGCGCACGTTCACGGAGCGGATGCCGAAGATCGCCTTGCCCAGCGTCACGCCCTTGCGTCCGTGCAGGATCAGCTGCACGAGCGTGTAGGCGGTCACCAGCACGTTCGAGGCGATGACCGCGACGAGCAGCCAGATCAGGTCTCCGCGCTTCCCGAAGGCGGCGGGATCGAAGGTTCCCGCCGTGATCGACAGCGCGATCGGCGTGAGCACGAGGGTGGCCGGCAGCGCCAGCAGCACCGCGAGCACGAGTTCGGTGAGGGTCGAGAGCACCCGCATCCCGCTCCGTGCCGGGACGAGCCCGAGCGCCTTCGCGTAGCCAGGGTCGGGACGCCCCTGCGCGTCGAGTCCCTCGATCGCCTTCTCTCCGCTGTCGACCTCCCAGATCATTCCGCGTCGTTCTCCGATTCCGTCTCGTGATCCTGGTCGAGCAGCGGCAGGTCGTCGCGGGTCACCAGCCGCGAGGTGACCGCGTACTCGACCAGCCGCGCACGTCTGTTCGTGGCGCCCGAGCGGACTCCGCCGCGCATACCGGGCACGCCGATGCGGTCGAACTTGTCGCACACGTTGTCGAGCTTGCGGTTGAACCGCGTCACGGTCCACCCCAGCCGCTCCGCGGCAGCCGCCGAGGAGGGGATGGCGCTCATCCCGGTGCCGTCACGGCGCAGCATCGGCTCGGCGAGTGCCACCACCAGCAGCTTCTGGCTGAGGGTGAGCGGCACCTCCCCGATGGTCGAATCGCCGTCGAGGAGCTCCTGGCGCACCGGGCGGAACTTCGGCTGCGCCGAGTGCACCACCAGTTCGTAGGTCGTGGGCCCCGCGGAGAACACGATCGTCGTGCGCGCGAACACCAGCGGCAGCCGGGCACCAGGCGACAGCCACGCCTGCACGCCGCCGGAGGCGTCCGTCACCGAGGCGGACAGCCGCGTACCGACGTTCGTCAGCCACCACAGTCCCTGCTCCTCGGAGATGTCGAGGAAGTGCCGGTGCAGGAACAGATTGTCGTCGATCGCGAGATCCCCCTCGCGACCGACCGTGAAGCGGCCTCCGGCGAGCACCGGGAAGTACTCGCCCGCGAACTCCACCGTGACCTGTCCCGGCGGCGCCGGCTTCAGGATCGGCTGGGCCCCGGTCTCCAGTTCCTCGTCGGTCATGGCGTGCACTCCCGCACCGGATCCGAGCTCTGCCCCTTGTCGCGGCGGAGCACCACTTCGATGCAGGTGGCCCCCGACGCCTGTGCCGGGACGCTCACCGTCGTCTGCTCGGTGGTCGCGGCGTCGCCGGGCCCCTCGAGCGTCACCGGCTGCCAGATGTACGTGTCGCCGTCCTGCGGATCCGGGTTGGTCCAGGTGAAGACCACCTGATCGCCCTGACGCACGCCGGTCAGGTCCCCGACCTGGGGGACGAGGGCTGAGATCGGATCCTGCGGAACGGGCTTCTCGTCGGATTTCACCGGCGTGGGAGCCGCCTGGTTCAGCAGCGCCCCGCCCACGAACCACGCCCCGCCCACGATCAGCGCGAGCACTGCCACGGACGCCGCGGCCCACCCCCACCACGGCATGCCGCGGCGAGCGGGCTGCGGCTCGTCTGCGACGGCGGGTGCCGTCGGCTGAGCCTGCTGCGGCTCGGTGGCGTGCGGTGTGAGCACGCGCGGAGCGCGCAGCATCGTGCGATCGTCGTCCTCGTCTGCGGATGCGACGGGCGCGGCATCCGCCGGCACGCCGCGCTGGACGGTCGCCTCCAGGGCGGATGCGTCCAGAGCGGGAGCGGCCGTGAACGCGGGAGTGCCGGCGGGCACGTCGCCGAACGAGATCGCGGGGGCCGGAATCTTGCGCTCGGTCGTCGCGGACGGCCGGGTCGGGTCGATGCTGACGATCTCGCGGACCCGGGTCAGACCGTCGTCGTCCTCGTCGACGCCGCCGTCGTGCGGCTGATCGTCGACGATGTCGACCGGGGTGACCGAGTGCGAGAGCTCGATCTGCACCTTCTGCAGCGCTCGGGCGAACGCGACGGCGCTCGGGTACCGATCCGCCGGATTCTTCGCCATCGACTTCTCGAGCGCCGACTGCAGGCTGCCGGGCGCATCGGCGCGGCCCAGCGAGGGCAGCGGAGAGCGTTCGATCCGCTCGATCAGATCGGCGCCGGAATTACGACCACCGGGCTGTTCGAACGGGGAACGGCCGGTGAGCAGCGTGTAGATCGTCGCGCCCAGCGCCCAGACATCGGATCGCGGCGTCGCCGAGGGCGGGTCGGCGAACGACTCGGGCGGCGACCACGGGATCGACATGCCGGTCGCCTCGCCGACGCCCTGGGTGGTCGAGGCGATGCCGAAGTCGGTCAGCGCAGGACGGTTGTACTCGGTGACGAGGATGTTGGCCGGCTTGATGTCGCGGTGCAGCACGCCCGCGCGATGCGCGGTCTCGACCGCACCAGCGACCTGGATGCCGACGCGCAGCGCCTCTGCGACCGAGAAGCGCTCGCGGCGGGCGCGCAGCTGCAGGTTCGGCCTGGGGCAGTACTCCATCACCAGGTACGGCCGGCCGTCGCCGGCGACGCCCGCCTGATAGATCGTGACGATCGCGGGATGCGTGGACAGCATCGCCATCACGTTCGCCTCGTCGGTGAACTCCTTCACCGCGCTGCCGGTGATGCGATCGGCGAGCAGCACCTTCACCGCGACCTTGCGGCGCGGCATCTCCTGCTCATACAGGAACACGTCGGCGAACCCGCCGGTGCCCAGCGGATCGAGGTAGGTGAAGCCCGGAAGCGCGGGCGGCGCGGACGGCGGACGGCTCACGGCAGATCCTCGAACGTGATCGTCACCCCGTCGCCGAGGTCGACCGTGTCGCCACTGACCACGACGTTCTGCTCGCCCGGGTGCAGGCGCACCGGGTCCGCACCGGTGCGCAGGAGCGTCGAGCCGTTGGTGGTGTGCAGGTCGATCACGACGCAGGCGCCGGCCTCGGGACGGATCTCCAGGTGGTTGCGCGAGATGTCCTGCTGCGGGCTGTCGACGGCGATCAGGTGCGGCAGGTTGTCTCCGCTGGCGCGCGTCGAACGCGGCCGGCGGCCGATGATCACCGGACGGTCGAGCTCGACGACCTGGCCTGTGGACATGCGGATGCGGCCGCGTGTGGATGCCGGGACGTCGAGCACCGCCGTGGCGGCGTCCGGCGCCACAGGGGCCGGCGGAGGCGGAGGCACCACGCCCTCGCCGCGCATCGCGCGCAGTTGCGCGAGCGAGATCGTCGCGCCGTCGTGGTCGCCGTCGGCCGGGGGCGCCGGCGGGGCGGGCGGCACAGGGGCTGCGAGCGATGCCGGGCTGACGATGGTGGACTCGACGTCCTCCTCCAGCACGTCGGTGAGTCCGAGCGTGGCGAACGGATCGGTCTGCGGGTGCGGTTCGGGCTCCGGCTCGGCGACGGGCTGCGGCTCCGGCTCCGGCTCCGGCTCCGGCTCCGGCTCCGGCTCCGGCAGGATCTCCGGCTCGGGCACGATGTCGGCCTCGTCCTGCGCGGTGATCACCGGCTCCGCCACGACCGGCTCCGCGACCACCGGCTCCTCGGCGACCGGCTCCTCGGCGACCGGCTCCTCAGCGACCGGCTCCTCGACCACCGGCACCTCAGCCGGCACGAATGCGGCATCCGGAGCGGGCGTGACGGCGACATCGGGGACCGGCGCGAGCACGGCGTCGGGGAGCGGCGGTGCCGCGGCATCCTCCTGCGTGAAATCGAGCGTGATGCGGGCGGCCGTGATCACGCCGTGCGAGATCGGGAGTACGCGCCCTGTGACGTCCTCGTCGACCAGCAGTTCGGCCTCGGCACCGCGAGGGACGAAGTGCTCGCTCCAGGTGGTGACCTCGGCGCCGGTGAAGGTGCGCTCGTCGCCCTCCGCATCGGTGACGCGGGCCGAGACCCGCCCGCGCACCGCGACCCGCACGTCGGCGCCCTCGCGCACGACGGCGACGAACGGCGGTATGGCCGCGAACACGCCGCCGACGTGCGTGGTCAGCACGTCCACGACAGCGCTCAGGCCTGCGCCGCCCTCGATCACGTCCCAGAGTCCGTCGACCAGGCGGTCATCGGCATCCGGCGGCAGCACGACCACACCGGTGCGCCCGATCAGGGACCACCAGGTGCCCAACTCGTATCCCGCTCGCATCACTGCACTCCTCCGGTGGCTTCGGCACGCGGCAGCGTGTCGACGTCGATGTCGATGGTGTCGTCTCCCCCTGCGCCCTCGGGGCGCGTCCTGACATGCACGGCGTCGACGACGACCGCCGTGATGTTGTCGCGACCGCCCTGCTCCAGGGCGGCGGCGACGAGGTGATCCGCAGCGACCTGCGGATCGCTGTGCTGCGAGAGGATCTGCGCGATGACATCATCGCCGACCTCCGAGGACAGCCCGTCCGAGCAGACCAGGATGCGGTCGCCGGTCTCCGCCGGGAGCATCCAGTAGTCGGCCTCGCCGGTGCTGCCGGCGCCCAGCGCCCGCGTGATGATGTTCCGCCGGCGATCGCCGCGCGCATCGGACTCGAGCAGCTCCCCCGCGTCGATCAGCTCCTGCACCACCGAGTGGTCGACGGTGATCTGCTCGAGCTCGCCGTCGGACAGCCGGTAGGTGCGCGAGTCGCCGATGTTCACGGCCAGCCAGTACCCGACGCCGTCGACGGAGGCGACGGCGACGCCGCTGAGCGTCGTGCCCGCACGGCCGGTGCCGGCATCCGACAGCGCGTCGATGCGGCTCTTGGCGCGTGCGATCGCGAACCGCACGTCGTCGAGCGCGACCGCCGGCCGGCCGACCAGACCGGCGAACTCCTGGATCGCGCCGGCGCTGGCCTCTTCACCGGCCTGGTGACCGCCCATGCCGTCGGCGACCAGGAAGAGCGGCGCCTGGACCAGAAGGGAGTCCTCGTTCAGCGTGCGACGAAGGCCGGCGTGTGTGGCCCAGCCGCAGGAGACGACGATCGGAGGGATCACGCGTAACCGCCGATCGTGACGACCCGGTCGCCGATCTCGATGACGTCGCCGAGGCGCACGCGGGTGCGCTCCCCCGGCGTGCACGCGATGCGCACGCCGTCGCGCACGATCGTCATGCCGTTGGTGGAGTGGCGGTCCATGATCCAGCCGCCGGAGACCTCGGATGCCGCCTCGAAGTGCGTCTTGGACAGCGAGAGCGTCTCATCCCGGACCGGCACGACCACCGCGCCGTCCTCGGGGGACGGGTTGCGGCCGAAGATCGTCCGCCGTGACACCGTGACACGACTGCCGTCGTCCCAGGTGAAGACCAGACGGTGGCCCGGGATGCTGATGCGGGTGTCCTCGACATCGTCCGGATCGAGCGGCTGCACCGGCTCCGGCGTCGGCTCCGGGTCGGGACGCACCGGCGCTGCAGGGGCCACGTGGGCGTCGACGACGGGCGGTACAGGGGCGACGACCGGCTCGGCCGGCGCCGAGTCGCGGGTGACGCCGGGGACGAAGGCGATCAACGACTCGGGCGCAGCGGCGGATGCCGGAGCAGCCGGCGGCGTCGGCGCGACGACGGTCTCATCGAGGTCCGCGACGCCGGCGGCGGGCGGAACCGGCGCGGGTGGCACCGGGGCGGCCGGCGCGGGCACCGGAGGCACCGGCGCGGCTGCTCCGGGCAGCGGCGGACGGGGCGGGATCTGCATCGCCGAGGTGGGGGCGGCAGGCATCGCCGACGTCTGCGGTGCCGGAGGGACAGGGGCTGCGGGACCAGCCGGGACCCTGGCATCCAGCATCAGCGCGCCCGCGGCCTTGTCGTGCCAGCCCTGGAACCGGCCGGAGCCGTCGAACAGCGGCGAGAAGTACCCGACCACGATCCAGGCGGTCACCCCGAAGACCAGGTTGCGCAGCAGCGCCTTGCCGAAGCCGAGCGGTGCGCCGTCGCCGGCACGCGCCAGGCGCAGGCCCTGCGCGCGCATCCCGATCGATCCCGCGCCGCCCTGCATCGCCGTGTAGACGATCAGCCATGCCAGCATCACCAGCGACATGACCCCCATGCCGACCGCGTACGCGGTGAGGTATCCCTCGGGTCCGGCGGACACGGCGATCACGGCCACGACGATCGTCAGGACGATCGCGAGCCCCGCCGCGATCAGGGCGTCCACGACGTAGGCCAGCACTCGCCGGTTCACCGGCGCGACCTGTCCGAAGGGCAGCATCGTCATGTCGTCTCGCTCTCGGGTCCTGCAGTCTTCTCGGGTGCTGCAGATGTTTCGGGGGATGCGGAGGTGTTCTTGTCGATGGTGCCACCTTCGCGGCGGACGCGCGCGGTCGCGGCATCCTTCAGCTCGCCCAGCTTCGACGCCATCACGCCGCCGCCGAGCAGAGAGCGCAGGCTCAGACGTGCACGCAGCCGTCGCCAGAAGCCGGCCTCGGCTCCCATGCCGGCGACGATGCCGTCGACCTCGCGCCAGAACGCGTCGACGTCCTCGGGCGTCGGATCCGACGGGCCGAACACCTGTGCGTCGGCGCGATCCGCCAGCGCCGTGACGGCGGGAACGGCGAGCGTGGAGGCGACGGCCGTCGCGTCCTCGGCCCGGGTCGCGCCCGGCGCGGTGTGCGCGCCGTAGTCGCTGGCGCGATCGGTCAGCTCGTCCCAGCCGCCGCTGATGCGATCCGAGGTGCGCTCCGCGTTGCGGCGGCTGCGGCGGCGCGCGGCCTTCCAGGCGCCGATCACGATGAACGGCGAGGCCAGCAGGGCGATCACACCGAGCGAGATGCCTCCGATCGCGAGGATCAGGCCGATGATGCCCCAGATGTTCGCCGCGTCGTCCTCCGGCTCACGGTCGTCTGGCAGCGTCGGCGGCAGGTCCACCGGCTCCTGCGGCGGGGGCGGCGGCTGCAGCACCTGCGGCTTGGGATCCGCGCGGGGCTTGGTGTTCTGATCGTTGGGGACCTTGTCCTCCGGCGGGGTCGGGTCGAACGCGACCCAGCCGTGCCCGGCGAAGTTGACCTCGACCCAGGCGTGCAGCGTGTCGCCGTTGGCCTGGAACGATGCCGCGCCCGCCTGCTCCTCGTCGGGGTAGAAGCCCATGACGACGCGGGCCGGGATGTCGAGTTCGCGGGCGAGCAGCGTCATCGCGACGGCGTACTGCTCGTCGTCGCCGATCATCTGGTCGCCGCCGATGAGCGTCGAGATGCGCTCCGACGTGTGTCCGGCGCGGGAGATGACCTCTCCCTCAAGACCGTGGCTGAAGAAGCCGCCCTCGGCGAGGAACACCTCCAGCGCGGCGACCTTCTCGATCGGCGTCTCCGCCTCTTCGGTGACGTCGGCCGCCAGCCCGGAGAGCTCCTCGGGCACGTCGGACTGCTTCGGCATCGCGACCGACCCGAACTTCGCGTCGCCGAGGCTCTTGTCGTCGCGCTCTGCGGGGAGCGTCGTCTCGAGGGTGTAGGAGTCGCCCTCGGCGAGCGGGGTGGTCGTGATCGCCGTGGCGCTGGACTCGTTGTAGTAGGTCGTGCGGCGCAGCTGCTCGGCGCGGTCACCGGTGAACTCCAGCTCGTTGACCTGCCCGGCAGTGGGGATCCAGACCTGGTCGTAATCCTTGATCTCGACCTTGAGCGTCGCGCGCTCGCCCTCGGCATCCACCGACATGTTGCCGCGCAGCGGCGTGAACGCACCGGAGGAGCCGTTGCCGGCATCCGAGACGTTGTAGACCTGGCCGTTGAAGTCGTCCATCGCCGCGAGGCGCATCCGGGCGCCCTCCGGCAGGCCCCGGACGGTGAAGAGCGTGTTGTCCAGATCATCGCGCACATACTTGCGGTACGACTGCAGCGGGCTGGGGTACTCGCGGATGTTGAACGGCGGCACGATCGTGTCGCGGAACACGTGCCTGGGCTCGGAAGGATGGGCGAACGCGCTGGTCGCGACACCGGCGCCTGCCGCCACCACGAGCACCGCGGCGCCGGCTCCGACACGCCGCCAGCGCATCTGGGAGGCGCGCGTGGGATCGACCTCGCTGACCGAGACGGCCGCGTTCTGCGGCGCCCAGATCTGCCGCAGCGCCAGCCAGCCGACGCTGACGAGCGCGAAGACGACGCCCTGCGCGATGGGGGCCGCAGGCGAGGGGACGCCGAGCGCGATGCCGAACCCGACCGCGAACCCGGCGGGGATCAGCGCCCAGCCCCCGTTGTTCAGCCGCAGCGCGAGCGAACCGGTGAGCACGCTGGCGACGAGCAGCAGCAGGAACGGCACGAGCGCGTGTCCGTCGGTCACCGCGACCGGAGCCACCGTGGTCAGCAGCTGCTTCCAGGAGGTGATGGAGCCCAGCGCCAGCTTCTGCAGGGTGTCCAGCGTCGGCACGACGCCCGCGATCGTCGTGTGCGGCAGCGCGAGCGCCCCGCCGAAGACGAAGTAGGCGGCGATCGTGAGACCGGCGATGATCAGGATGCCCCAGCGGCGCCAGGCGCTGACCGCGGCGATGCCGAGTCCGAGGATGACGGCGCCGACCGCGGCGGGGAGGTAGGAGGGGCCGGCGAAGGTGGGCCAGAAGCCGACGACGGCGACCGCGAGCAGAAGAGCCGAGGCCGTGAGGTCGAGGATCCAGCGCCGGGGGCTGATGCGGGACGGGGTCATGCGAGCACCTTCTGCAGGGCGATGGGCAGCTGCTCGAGTGCGGCGACGGTGACGACGTCGGCATCGCCGATGCGTCGCAGCGTCGGGTTCTCGGCGCGCAGATCGACGACGATCGCCAGGGCGCGGGCCCCGAACGGCACGCGCGCGCACGCGGCCCTGAGGTCCTCGGTGCTGGTCTTCGAGCCGGTCACGAGCACGACGAAGCTGGCGAGCGCCATGGTGGCGGCGAGGACGCCGGCGAGCTCGACCAGACCGCCGGCCTTCGGCTTGGAGAGCTCGACCGTGGACAGCGAGTCCAGCAGCTGCTTTCCGGTGCCCGCAGGCAGGTCCTTGCCCTGCACCCGCAGGTCGACGCGCTGCGAGTCGCGCAGAGCGCGCAGGCCGACGGAGCCGGCGATCGACACGGCGCGCTCGAACTCCTCGTCCTCGGCGTACTCCGCGGTGTTTCGGGACAGTCCGATGACGAAGTGCGAGCGCCGGGTCTCCTCGAACTGACGCACCATCATCGTGCCGGTGCGTGCGGTCGAGCGCCAGTGCACGTGGCGCAGGTCATCACCGGGCTGATACTCCAGCAGAGCGTGGAAGGACACGTCGTCGCGGGAGAGATCCGCCGCCGGCATCCCCTCCAGGTCGCGCAGGAAGCCCAGGGACTGCCCGTCGAAGAGGACGGTGCGCGGGTGGACGTACAGGTCGACGGGCTCATCGCGCCGGTGGGCGCGCTCGAACAGGCCCAGCGGATCACCGCGGACCACGCTGACCGGACCGACCTTCACGACGCTGCGCTTCTGCGTGGGGATCGCGAAGAGCTCCTCAGCCTTCTGGCCCGGTGCCAGTCGCTGGATGCCGAACTCACCGCGCCCCGATCCCACCGGAAGGACGACGCGCGAGGGCAGGATTGCCCGGTTGCTGCCGTTGGAGAGGGTCAGCGCGCCGACCGCGCGCTCGCCCACGACGACACGGGTGCGGGCGAGATCCAGCGCGACGTCGTACTCCGTCCGCCCGATCAGGAAAAGCGCGCACAGCGCCACAGTGACCGTGATGATCATCGCGGCGACCGTGAGCTCCCACCAGCCCAGCATCAGGCCGATGACCCACAGGGTCAGTGCCAGCCCGATGAGCACCCACGCCAGCGGGCGCACGGCGGACAGGATGAGCCGGAGACGCGCCCCGATCCGCGATCCGACGACCGCCGCGATGTCCCGCCAGCCGGCGTCTCGTCGGGTGGTCGACGGAGCGGCGGGAAGAGTCTCCGACGCCATCACGCCGCCGTTCGCGCCTGCGGCGCCGCCACGGAGTCCAGGACCCGCGAGATCACGACGGCGGAAGTGGTGCCGGCGAACTCGGCCTCTGCATCCAGCAGCAGACGGTGCTGCCACACCGCGGGGGCGAGAGTCTTGATGTCGTCGGGGAGGACGTAGTGGCGTCCGTGCGCGGCCGCCCAGACCTTCGCGATGCGGACCATGGCGATGGCGCCACGAACGGAGACGCCCAGGCGCACGCTGCTGTCGTTGCGGGTCGCCTCGGCGAGCTCGGCGACGTAGCGCAGCACGGCGGGCTCGACATGCGCGGATGCCGCGAGGTCTGCCATGTCGGCGACCGCGCTGGTCGTGATGATCGCGGACAGGCTCGCCGACGGGTTGCGGTCCGACGCCCCGGCCAGGATGCTCTCCGTCACCGCGAGGTCCGGGTAGCCGATCGACGTCTTGATCAGGAAGCGGTCCAGCTGTGCCTCGGGCAGCTTGTAGGTTCCGGCCTGCTCGACGGGGTTCTGGGTCGCGATCACGAGGAACGGGCGGCCGGTCTCATGCGTGACGCCGTCGACCGTGACGCGCGACTCCTCCATGACCTCCAGCAGTGCCGACTGGGTCTTCGGCGAGGCGCGGTTGATCTCGTCCGCGAGGACGATCGAGGCGAAGATCGGTCCGCGGTGGAACTCGAAGCGGTGCGCCTGCTGGTCGTAGATCGTGACGCCGGTCACATCGGACGGCAGCAGGTCGGGCGTGAACTGGATGCGGGCGCTCGTGCCCTGCACGGTTGCGGCCAGCGCCTTGGCGAGGCTGGTCTTGCCGGTGCCCGGTGCGTCCTCGAGGAGCACGTGCCCCTCGGCGAGCATCGAGGCGAGCACCAGGCTCACGATCTCGCTCTTGCCCTGCAGCGCCTTGTCGACGTTGTCGACGAGGCGGTTGAAGGTGCCCTGGAACCACGCCGCCTGTTCGGGGGTCATCGTCATGAGTGGGGAGTTTCCTTACGTGTGGATATCGGATGCTGTGGTGCTGGGGCACCATGCGGCGGTCGCGCCGCTACCAGTCTCGTTTTTCGTACGCCTTGCCATCGATCGTGACCCAGACCTGGTTCGGAGGTTCCCGAAGCATGTTGCCGTGGTGGCACCACAGGTCGAAGCTGGCGTTCGCCCCGAAGCTGTAGGTGTTGGTGCTCCAGCCGTCGGGGAAGGCGTTGCTGTAGCAGCGGACGGAGTGGCTCCCGGACGGGAAGGTGCTGTTCGTGTTCAGGTGGAACTTGTGGCAGCCGTCCGCGCAGTCCGAGGACCCGACGTATGCTCCGTTGGTCACCCAGGCCCTGGGCGGGTCCGGGGGCGGCGGCCTGTCGTTCGTGCGGGCGGATGCTGTTCCGTCGGCCGACCAGCCGGCCTTGTTGTACACCTGCACTCGGATCGAGTACGTCGTCTCATAGGCGCTCGGCGTCGTGTACTGACCGCTGCCGCTGTTGGCTGCGTCCTGCCAGCCCCCGCCGTTGATGCTGTACCGCGCATTGGTGATGCTTGCGCCGTTGTCGCCGTTCGGGCTCCACGTGAACGTCACCGTGGTGCCGTTGTTCCTCGCGGTGACGTTCGGCTTCGGCGGGATGCCGAACGGCACCACACCGGCGGATGCTCCGGACTGGTCGCTGATGTACTGCTTCCCGCCGACAGTGGCGACCGCGCGGACACGCACCGAGTAGCTGGTGCCGTTGTTGAGCGGGTCGATCTTGGAGCCGTCCCAGTCGCTCTTCCAGCCGCCGCCGACGTTGTACTGGTACGTGGTCTCGCCCGTCGTCGCGCCGTTGAGCTGCGACTCGGTCAGCCTGTACGAGTTCGGGTCCACAACCAGGTGCTTGTCGCCATAGCTCTTGATCTTCGGAGTGGCGGGGGTGTCCGGCTTGATCGCGGCGCGGCGCGGAGCGGATGCCGGGCTCAGGTCGCCCCATCCGGCCTTGTTCTGCGCCTGGACCTTGTAGGTGTACGCCGTCGTCGAGGTGTCGACGACCACGGCCTGAGAGGTCTTGCCCGCCGCGACCGAGATGGTCTGCTTGACGGTGGACCCGTTGATCACCTGCAGCCGGTAGC
This sequence comes from Microbacterium sp. MAH-37, assembly GCF_009758255.1. GTDB lineage: Bacteria > Actinomycetota > Actinomycetes > Actinomycetales > Microbacteriaceae > Microbacterium. Next base: position 2,236 of record NZ_WSEN01000012.1, on the reverse strand, counting down.
CGTCGATCGCGTCGCCGTTGTCGTTCGGCGCGACCCACGAGACCTGCATCTGGGCACGGTCCCCGACCGGGGTCATCTCTGCCGTGGTCGGCGCGGCCGGTGCCGCCGGAGGCCCGGCCGGGATCTCACCGAGTGACGAAGGACTCCAGCTCGACGGATCGGGGGCGAGGTTGTGCGCCCGGATCCGCACCGTGTACTCGGTGCCGTTCTCCAGCCCCGTCCACGTGTAGGAGTTGCCGGTGATCTGCGTCTTCTGACCGGCTCCCACGCCGCCCGAGAGCTCGAGCGTGTAGTACTCGACCGGCGAACCGGGGGTCGACGGAGTCACCCACGAGATCTTCAGCTCCTTGTCGCCGAACACCATCGTCGGAGCCGCAGGGGTGTCCGGACGCGCATCGGGCCGGGCCTCGGCCGACGACGGCGAGGGATCCGACTCACCGACGCGGTTCGTCGCGGTCACCTGGAACAGGTACTTGACGTTGTTCGTCAGGCCGTCCAGGGTGCAGGTCGTCGACTCGCACTTCCGCTCGTAGGAGTTCCCCTGCACGGAGCGCACCGTGTACTCGGTGATCTCGGCGCCGTTGTTCGCCGGAGGAGACCAGGACAGCACGACAGTGCGGTCCTGCACACTCGACACGGTGGGAACACCCGGGGCATCCGGCTTGCCCTGCACGGTCAGGACGATCAGGCCGTCGACCTCGCGATCGGGGTCCTCCGTCGCGTCACCGATCCGGTAGCGGACGGTCATGCTGCCGACGAACTTCGCGTCCGGCGTCACGTCGACCTTGTCGCCGACGACGTTCGCCTTGCCGTTGCCGGTCTCCACTGCGGCGGAGAGCAGACGCAGGTCGCCCTTGTCCTCGAACGGGTTGAAGTCGTTCGCGAGCACGGGGACGGTGATCTTCTCGCCCTGGTTCGCCTCGGGGAACGTGTCGGTGTTCGCCGTCGCCAGAGCCCTGGTGGACGCCGTCACCGTCACCTCGACCGTGCCCTCGATCGGCTCGGTCTCGCCGTCCGTGACGCGGACCGTGAGGGTCGCGACCGTGCCCTTCGGCGTCTTCGAGGAGGCCTCGACCAGGAGGTCGGTACCGTCCATCCGCGCGGTGATGCCGTCACTGGCACCGCCGACGTAGGTGAACTCGTGCTTGCCTCGATCGGCGGGGTCCGGGTCGTCCGTCAACTCGGCGAGGTCGATCGAGACCGCGTCCTCGCCGGGGGCGACGTTCAGCTGACCGCGCGTGAACGTCGGCTGCTGGTTGTCCGGGGGAAGCACCGTGATCGGGATAGACAGCGTGGCCTTGCGGCCCTTCGGGTCATCCGGTCCCGTGCCGTCGGTCACCTCGAAGCTGAGCGCATCCGCGCCGAAGTAGCCCGCGACGGATGTGTACACCAGCGTGCGCTCATCCTTGATGAGGTTGTCGCCGTTGGCGTGCGTCGCCGAGACCTTCTCCGCCTCGGTGATCACCACGGAGCCGCCGCCGGCCACGGTCACGTAGTCGTCGAGGGGAACCTCGACGGTCTCACCGCTGATCACCTCGATGGACTTCGACGAATCGACTGTCGGACGCAGGTCGGCCAGCGCGGGAACGTAGATGAAGGCCGAGGTGGTCTGGTCGTCCTGATCCGTCAGCGTGTACTTGACCAGCTGGCGGGCATCGCCGATCTTCACCCGGACCTTGCGGTCCTTGACCACCGTGCCGCCCTCCTCGACGACCAGCTTCAACGAATCCGTCGTGCCGTCCGGATCCTCATCGTTGGCCAGCACGTCGAGGTCGACGTTCACGCCGTCCTTGACGTCCTCGCTCTTCACGCGGTCGTCCCGGGCGATCGGGAACAGCAGCGGCACGTCCTCGTCGACGGTGACCTGCAGCACCGCAGTGGCCTCCGCGCCCCGCTCGTCGACGATCGTGTACTGCAGCGATGTCTCGACCTCGGAATCCGGTGCCTGCACGAGAATCCGGTCGCCGGAGACGCGCGCCCCGAAGCCGGGGACGTCCTTGGGCGGAGTGATGCCGTTCTTGACGAGCGCGATCTTGTCGCCCTCGGGGTCGGAGTCGTTCGCGAGCACCGGCACCGCGACCTCGCGCCCCGGCCGCACGACGACGGCGTCCTTCACCGCGTACGGCGACTGGTTGACCTGCTCGGTGGGCGCGATGCCGACGGTGACCGTCGCCGTGCCCTCCTTGCCGAGGTTGTCGCGCACCTTGTACGTGAACGTGTCCGTCCCCGTCGAGTC
>NZ_WSEN01000011.1 GCF_009758255.1 Microbacterium sp. MAH-37 | reverse complement strand
GTGCTCGGCGAAGAACGCTTTGGCGCGTGTCCAGAACCCCGCTGCGGTCTCTTTGCGTTCGTCGCTCAGCTGCTCGGAGTAAGCCAACCGGGTGCAGTCATCGACCGCGTGGTGCAGGAACGCGTAGCCCAGTCCCTGCTTCTTGTTGTTGCGCTTGCCGGCCTGCAGGCCGAGCATGCGCCAGCCGCCGCCATCCGGGATCCTGCCGAGCTTCTTGATGTCCACGTGGACCAGTTCGCCCGGGGCATCCTTCTCGTAGCGGACAGGCTTGGGCTTGCGCACCGGGAGCCCGGTGGCCTGGTCGAGGTGGTGCAGCAACGGCATCCTGTAGCGGGCCAGCACACGCCCGACCGTGGAGTGCGGGATGCCGAGGTGGTATCCGATCCGGTGTGGTCCCCACCGTCTGGTGTACCGCAGCGAGACGATCCGCCGTTCCCGCCGTGCCGAAAGCTGAGCCGGCGAGACGCGCGGGCGAGAGGAACGGTCGGTCAACGGCTGTCCTGCCCGGTATCGACGAGACCACCGCGAGGCAGTCGCCGGTGACACCTGGAAGCGCTCGGCGGCACGTCGCACCGACCAGCCGTCGTCGACGATGAGGGAACCGAGGCGTCGACGCCCTTCCGGCGTCAAGGGCGCATTAGCGTGAGTCATGAAGACCTCCGTGGAGCAGATGTGAGGGTGGTACCCACATCGTCCCGGAGGTCTTCGCTCACCTCAGACGTTCACAACGTGTCGGGGAAGAACA
>NZ_WSEN01000010.1 GCF_009758255.1 Microbacterium sp. MAH-37 | reverse complement strand
CTCGACGCCTACCCGGCCAACACCACGCTCAGGCCGCTACACGCTCAACTGCGAAGAGCCGCCAATACGCTTCCCTCCTGGGCGTCAGCGCGAGCAGCGTTGCAACTTCAGGATTGACTTCGGCAACGTGTTGGGAATCCTTCCGAGTTCGCCGAAAGCCTGAGCGAGGCCCGCTTTGACTAGATAGAACGTGCCTCGGTTAGGGCTGTGATGGCGGCAGAATCACTATCAGTGAGCCACTCGAAGACATCGCTCTCGGCAGGGGCGATCAGTTCGTCGATGTAGCGGCGGAGCCCCTCCGCCGCGCGCTCCGCGGTTCCCAGCGCTTCTCTCTCTTGCCGCTCAACCTCATCGTGAGTCCTATACAAGTCCGGATCAGGCGCCCACTTATAGTGCGTGAACTGATTGCGCAGATTTGCGACGGCACGGATGTCGCGGGCCAGCTCTTCGGGCATCGGTTCACCGAAGAGGAGTACCCACATGACGCCGGTCTTGTCATAGATCGATTTCTTCATGATCTCGATGGCTTCGGGTTTCGTCAGCGAGCACCGGATGCCGCCGTCCCTAACCGCCCAGTTCAGAAGATGCTCAAGATACAGACCGTAGAAGACGAAGGCATACTCGACCTTGCCGTCCGCGGCGAACTTGCGCGCATCCTCCAAGATGGAGGCAGAGTAGTCAGTCGCCGCTTCGAGCGACAGTTCTCCTGTGTCCCGGAGGTCAACGAATTCCTGCCAGGCGAGCGTCCGCAACTCGTCCAATGAGATGGTTGCCGCATCGACGGCGCCGCGGAGAATCATATTCCGAGCAATGCCACGGAGAAGCCCCTCGATGAAGATCCGTTGAACTTCGCGCCCTTCTGGCGTTGCGAGTTGCTCCCGAACCTTGGCTTCTTGTTCGGCGGTCACCGAATAGGGGCGCGTGGCATACACCCTGGCGCCTCCGGGAGCAGATTTGGCTGAATCACGTGACACGGGACCAGTCTCGCACTTGGGCAACTCAGCCATTTGAACTTCGGCGGAGGCGTCGGGCGAGTCATGCCTCGGGCAGCTCGTCTGCTGACGGCTCTCCAATAGCGGCGGGGCACTCGGCAAAACCCCCAAGACCTCAGCACTCAACGTGCCGCTCCGACTCTGCGCGACCCGCGCCCTAGCTCAGGACCACGCACAAAAGCGACACCACCGTCCGATTCTTCGACCAACAGCTCGACACTCAATCCCTGATGTGAGGAGAGCTCAGGAGAACCAGGAACTGATAGCGTCCGACGCCATCAGGATGAGGTCTCGAGCGGTAGGGCTGGTCGCCCAGAGCGTCGCGAGCGCGACCCCGAGGGAGGCGATGGAAATCCATACGGCTACGCGTTGCACGCGCCGGGAGTCCAGCGAAGCCCCGATGGATGCGACGGTGTTGAGGACTTCGCGGTAGTCCGTATCGAAGGCCACGAGTTCCCGTGCGAGCTTCTTCTGGGTTTTTCGCTCGTTCTTGTTGAGATCAATCGGCGGGGAGTGCTGCGTCCCACTTTCAATCTCCCGTTGCCGCAAGGACGGAGCCCGTTCCATGTAGAACTGCGGTTCGTTGAACCGCCACCCGCGCCCGTTGTACTCCTTGATGTCTTCCTCGAGCGTGGCCAGGTCCAGGCTGGTCGTCAAGGTGCGTTCGCGGAGGCGTTTGAGGTTTCGGCTCGAGGTTCCGCCGTGGAGTTTGCGGGCGTTGTCGTGCGCGACGGATGCGTTCTCCCGCAGGAGCCTGAGCAGAGCGGTGAGTCCGGTGCGGGCCATGAAGTCCGTGGTGTCGGCTCCGACACTGTGCGCTGCGCCCTGAACGTTCTTGTCGCTGCCGATGGCGAGCCCGGCCGCCACAGCGCTGTTGCCCCATAGCGTCCACACGTTCGCGGTGATGTCTTCCGCCCAACTCCGGCTATCGGCGGGTTCGAACAGCAGCCCGGGAAGATCGGGGCTGACCGTGCGGTATCCCGTCATCGCGTCGACGCCGATCCCGCGGACGGCGTCGTTCTCGCGGCGCGCGGGAATGAAGCCGTCTGCGAGCGGGTCCGCGACGTCGAAGAACACCAGGTCGAACAGTGGCTGGGGCTTCCCGGAGCGTGCGAACGTGCCAGGAAGAGCTCCGGTCATCCATTTCCGCATCGACTGATGGGTGCGGGTGCGCTCGCGCTGCATACGGTGGTGGAGGACCGCACTGGGCCCTTGGGCAACCGCCAGGTGCCCGGGCCGGCGAATGAGCGCCGCCTGGTGGTCGGCGTGCAGCACGTCATTCAGCCTGTCAGAATGAGACTCATCCAGCCAGAAGCTGACGACGACCGCGGTGAGCCCCTTGCCGATGGGCACGCCGTAGATGTTGGCGGCTGTCACGCCCGGTGGGAGCGTCGCACGGTGCGTAGTGAGGGCACTGAAGCCCGTGGATTCCCCAGAGTGCAGGTGCGCGATCCGCCAGCCGACCTGTCCACCCCCGGCGCGTGATGACGCGAGCACCTCCTCGCCGGCGTGGTCTCTCGACAGTTGAGGGGCGCTCCATCCGGCACGTCGGATGGAGTCGTACAGGCGGTGAACGCCGCTTGCGGTGAAGTACTCCACCACCCACACCGCTGGAAGGGCGATCTTCTCGTCGTCGGGAAGGTGGATCCGCCACCAGTCCCGATGCCCCTTCTGCCGTCGGAACTCCTTCGCATAATGCGTCTGCTCCAGGAAGCTCTCGGAACGGCGGAGGGCTTCTTGCCACCGTACAGGAAGCCTCGAGGCGGCCTTCGAGTAGTGGAGCCTGTTGAGAATGACATACGGCAGGTCGTACCAGCGGAACCACCTCCCGAGTGGGCGCAGATACTCGTACCCTGAGCGTTCCTCCTCGGCCGGGCTTGTTGCGGGCGCGGGCTCGTTGGCGTCCTGCGCCGGGAGGGGATCCGGTGGGCCCTCGGCTCGTTGTACGCGGCGTTGCGGGGTGCTCACCGCTTCAACGTATCGGAGTCACAGCGTGTGCCCGGATTGAAGGGCGGCAAGAGTGCACACAACACCATGCGACGGCCGGCGGCGGTGAGCAACTGACGACGGCAACTGGGCGGTCACGAGGGAGGATGGATGAAACCGTCCCCGGCCCTTCCATGATCCCGGGGACGGTTTCGCCTCGTCCTAGAAGCGTCGCTTCTTCTGAAGGTATTCATTTCACGGAATGTGCACCGGCACCCTGAAACCGGAAACGCGGTGTGGGCTGGCCTTGGGGCTAGCCGGGGCTGGATGCCTTCAGGGCGAAGTCGTCGTTTATCTTGATGACCAGCGCGAGGGTGAGCTTGAGGGCGGAAATGTAAGCGTCGAAATGAGCCTGCGGGCCGTCGGCATCTGCCTGTGTTCCGTGCAGGTACTTGTTGCGGATCTCCGGCCCGTTGAAGAACTCGGCCTTGTTGAGGTGGAAGTTGAAGTAGCCGGCCTCCGCGGCGGTGAGCAGAGTCGCGCTCCGGCGAAGCCAACCACGCTCGACCATCTCGTCAGCCAGCGAGCGCGACGCTGCCGGCAGGTGGCAGTAGCTCGCGGCCTCCCTCGCCCACAAAGAGCTGAGGATGAGGAGCTGGGGAATGCTCGCGACGCGGACGTGTTCATCTTCGCGCTGGAGGATTCCGAGACCAATGAGATGGTCGAGCGTTCCCCGGTGCACATCCAGGAAATCGCTGTAGGCAACTGTGTGGCGCAGGAGCACTTGAGTCAGCGTGTCCTCGTGCAGCTCTTCCCGGAGATAACCCATCAGAGACTGGTCGGAGAACAGGGCGTGGAGTATCTGCTGAATCTCCGGTGCGTCCGTCGCGTAGAGGTACTTTCCGTCATTGAGTGTGGGGATGTGCTTGTACCGCACGGTGTCTGAGGTGATGGTGAGCAGCTCTCTGTCGATCTCGCCGTCCGCCACGAAGAGATCGAACTGGCGCACAACGCTCTCCATCTCCGACAGGAGGTTCCGGGTCTTCTCCAAGTACCCGGACTCCTTGTTTGAGGGGGAGAACGTGAACCCGTCCGCGCCGAACTCGACGGGCAGGTACTCCTGGAAGAACCAGGCGATGACGGATTCGAGGTCGATGCCCTTGTCGCGGAGGAAATCCAGGGTCAGTTGTGTCTGGACCGTGGAGCTCATGTCGCGGATCCTGTAGGCCGCACCCATGTGATAGTCGGTGCGCCCGACGGAAGTGAAGAGCCCCTCGAGAGTACCGAGCTCTGCCTTGTACGAGGGGAGGGTGAGCAGGACGTTCTCGTCGGCGAATTCGAACAGGTGCTGGAAGTGATTGAGCACGCTCGCGGGATCTGTGGTCTGCTCCAGCCATTCGCGGCTATATGAGAGGTGTATGACCATCCCATCGAGCGTGGACAGAGCAGGTCCTTCCTGGCCGCCGACGATGCTCACTTCGACGCCCGTCCGGATGCCCTCGTTGTTCTCGAAGAATGCCTTGGTGTCGCGGGCCTTGCGGCGCTTTGCGTCCAGTTTCAGTTTGGCGTCGACCCCGGTGTCTTTCGTGATCGGTGCTGCTTCGATGAGCGCCACGTAGTTCCCGTTCGCCTCAGGCGCCTGAAGGTAGCGGCTCATCAGATCCCTGGCATCCGCGGGGGTGAGAGAGGAGGGGATATAGAGGTGCCGGCGCCGGTCTCTCCCGAAATGATGCTCGATGAGGAGCTCTGCGTTCCGTGGGTCCTCGATCATGAGCTCACGTACTTGAGGGTCGTATGCGGACACCAGCTTCTTGTTCTCAATCAGCTCACCCACCCGGAACCCCTGGGCCAGGAGCAGCGGGAGCATCTGCGCTGCTCCGCACCGTTCGAACGCCCGATTGTTGCCGAGCAAGGTGAGGACATCACTGCGGTACTGGAAGGGAACCGCCTGGATGCGTGCGTCAAGGTTAGAGCTGTTCACCTCGGTGAAGAAGCGGGCAACGGCACCCCGGATGCGGGAGCTTTTCTCGTTGAGCTCCGCCATTTCTTCGTCAGTGAGGGTCCGGGGCACAAAACCCGCCTGGACGAACTGGTGCGCGTGGTGGAGCTCGATGAGGTCCGTAACATTCCCGGGCGGGGATGACCCGTCGAAGGCGCGCACGATTGCGGCCGCTTCGCCCGCCTGCCAGCCCGAGGACAGATCATGCTGCCCGAAATACTGCAGGCGATGCTCGGGCTCGTGAGCCTCCCTCGTGCCGGTCACTCGCGTCCCATCTCTCGCATCAGAGTCCTGTTGGTGGTGCGCACGGAGCGCTCCACGTTTGCCCAATGCTGCCAGCGAGATGCGATGTACGCCTTACGTTCATCCGTCATCATCACCGACCGGGCAAGTGCCTCACGCGGGTCCCCCAGCGCAAGCGCTTCATCTCCCGATCCCGGCGTCGTCTGATACATGGGGGAGAACGCGAACGGCCGCACGGCGCTCGGCCCGATGGTCGCCGTGATTGAACTGGAATGGTCATGGCGCGGTGTCAGCGAATCGAAGGTCATGAACTGCTCATGCTCACCCCGCTGAGTGTCCCGCTTCAGTAGCAGCGCGTCGGGGTCCCTGTATCCCCCTCCCACCTCGAACTCGCTCCGACGACCGAAGATGAGCACGAAGTGCGGCTCAAGCGGGCGGGACGTGTACTTGTCGCCGAGGAAGAGGAACCGCTCACGGAACGCACTGGCGTTGTTGCCCTCCTTGAACCACGCACGCCACTCGTTCAGTTGGTCGTGCGCGGCGGTGAAATGTGCAGACGGGCGACCGTCCTTGTTGAACCATCGCTTACCCGGCTTTTCGATCTCGATGAGGATCGGGGTGATCAGCGCCGATGAACGAGTGACCCACATGAAATCGGGCTCGAAGTTCTTCCCCCGCCCGTTCAGCCGCGGCTGCGCAAAGACCACACCCCCATCGGACCCGTGGTGCCCGCCCGGGCCCACGTCGCCGCTTCCGCCGGGGATCATGGCCGGGTGCAGCTCCAGGAAGCTCTGGACTGCTGCCTCTTCGGGATCGCTGTCCAGCAGCTTGTCCCAGTCGGCGAGCACAGCCGACTTGTAATCGTCCCATGCCATGGGCAGAGGGCGACCGGGGTCTTGATCCGCAGCGGCTCGAACGTACCGATCCTCACCGAAAGCAGGTGTTGTCATTCACAGAGAGTATCCACCACAGCGTGCCTCGCCGTCGCTGCTCCCAGGACCGCTGAGCGAACTTCCCCGCCCTGAATGGAAATCAAATGCCGTTCACCGATATGTTGAGCGCCGACAGCTGGACTGAAATGCGTCCCCTTCCGTTCGCCGGCCGTGTTGGCGCGATTCGATAGTTCAACTTCGATGGCGTCAATGGGTTGAGCCCTCTGAATCAGGGCTGGCCCATGTTCTCGCTTGTCAGCGGGTCGGTGCTCGTCTGGCGGCTCCCACGCATGGCAGAGCCTGCATGGCGTCATGCTCTGCGCGCTGGTCACTCTTGCTGTGGCGCTCGCGCGGTGCTACTTGTTGGCCACGATCAAGAGCGGGATCGTTAGGTTCCCCGCAAATGTGCCCACAGTCTTTGCCCGCATGAACTTCGGCCCGCTGGCGATGGCCGTGTGCCGGCCTTGGGGCGGAAGGCGAACTGCGGAATCTCCCGACGGTCGCAATGAATGCTCAGTCGGCGACGGCCGTCGCCGCCGCTCGTTCCGCGGCAGACATCACGACCCACCCGCCAAGCACCCCCGACACCCCCCCACCCGTCCGGACCTGAGCTCAGCGATGATGATTGTCGTCGCGATGATGATTGATGATCATCATCGCGACAGCCAGAGCACGGGCACGAGTGGTGTGGCGTCGCCACGCTCTCACGCAATTCGGGATGGAAAGCTGGTCGCATGCGAGACTCCAGGCCGCCGGTGTTCGACGTGCGCGAGCGCACGAACACTGCCCCGGCGACGCACGAGGAGTCCTCGTTCCCCTTCCTCAACAGGGTCGCCGGCGAGTTCTGGGAGCACCCGCGCCGCTTGATTCAGGACTGGTGCGACCGCCTCGCCGATGACGAAGACTATGCGGACGTCCGCGGGCGCCTGCGTTCCGGAGACGCACACGAGTACAGCAGCGTCATGCTTGAGCTGTACATCCACGAGCTACTTCGACGCACCGGCCACCAGATCACCGTGCATCCCAAGCTTGCACACACTTCGCGCCGGCCCGATTTCTACGCCGAAAAGAACGGCACGGGCTTCTACGTAGAAGCGGTCGTGCCTGGCGCAAGCAAGCAGACGCTGTCCGGGCGGGCCCGGGAGAACAGGTTCCTGGACGTCATCAACCGCCTCGAAGACCTGAACTTCACCCTCTCGTTGAACTCGCTCGCAGTCGGTGCATCCAACCCACCCGCATCTAAGCTCCGCGGCGCACTCCACGCGTGGCTCAGATCACTGGACCCTGATGCTGTCACCGACTGGGCGACGGCTCCGGCGTTCCGGTGGGAGAACGGCGACTGGGCCGCAGAGTTCTCCGCGCTCCCGAGGAAGGCGAAACCTCGGGGCCAGGCTCGCTCTCACCACCGAGCCATCGGCGTCTATGCTCACCAGCCGGCGCAGTGGGTCGACGACGCGGTTATCATCGAGCGCGCCCTGAAATCGAAGCACGGCGAGTACGGCGCGCTGGATAAGCCGTTCGTGATCGCTGTCGGACTCTACGTACACGACCCGGACCTGTGGCACAGCACGAACGCGTTCTACGGGCACGAACGGATTCAGTGGAACGACGGTGAGGAAGCGAGCGGGTTCCGCGGGTTGGACGGCTACTTCGGTGCGCCGCCAGCTTGGCGACACACGAACGTGTCCGCAGTGCTCCTGGTCAATCAGCTGCAGCCATATCATCTGCACCACACCCAGGCGACACTGTGGCGGCATCCCGGCGCCGCGCTCCCGGCGCCACCTCTGGACGGCCCGATAGACACCATGACGATGACCGACAACCGGCTGGACGCCACGGCAGCCACCACGCCGGCGCTCGAGTTCTTCGGCCTGCCCACGCCCTGGCCGCCGGGGGTTCCCTGGCCGAAGACTCGGGAGTAATGCCGTCGCTTCCGCGATGCAACATCCGAAGTGCGAGTCGATGCTGACGAGGCCGGGAGATATTTCCGCGCGCACTGGGCATGAAGGTGCACTGCGCATGAAGTAGGTATGACCAGCTCACATCTGCTCCGCCCCGCCGTGAGGCCTCGACCCCATCGCACTGCGAGCAGGCGACTCGACGGGCGGGAGAACAGCCGGCGGGGGATCGCTCGGGCGGCTGTCGGGGACGGAACAGAAGGAGGCTCTCGTGACTGAGATTGGCGACCGCATCGCCCGCCTCCGCGCCGACATCGGGCTGACACAACACCAGACCTCCCCACTATCCGCGGAAACGTGGAGCCGCATCGAGTCGGGGGAGGTAATGCCGAATCTCGGCGAAGTGCTCGGGATCGCTGCAGCACTTGGCTGCTTCGTGTCCACCGTCTTAGGTCGCGGAGAGGCCTTGGATCGATTGCAGGCGGTGACCAACCCCGGTGCGGAAGAAGGAAGCGCAACTGTCGGCCTCGAGGAATTGAGGTTCTACCTGGAGGCGAAAGACCGGATCCGCGAGGCCGGGTTCATCTAATCAGCGCCCGCACGAAGGCAGCAGGCTCGCGATGTTGCGCGAGTTCTGCGCGTTGCTGACCGCGGTTGACGCAGGCAGCCAAGGTAACTTCCCGTCGAGATCCTGGTCCCGAGGGTCGACTAGCTAGCTTTCTGTCGCCGAGTGTCGTCAGGCTCCACGTGGACTCCGAACGTCCTGCTGAAGAGTGGATGTTTCCGCATGGAGGACGGGTCGGAACACTCCGTCCGCGATGAGTCGCGGCAGCGAACTGCGGTGACGAGCCGTGATGCAGCGGATTCGACCGCGTGTCGCGTGTGATATTGCGCTCACCGGCAGACCTAACGTTGGAATATGCGGCACGTACCAGAGTCCGCGCTTGTCGAATGGATAGAGCGCTGCGCCACCGATGCGCGTGAGGCACCGAGCGTCACGGTCAGTGCTGCCCATCACGACGAGTATCTGCTGCTCCATGGACTGATCGTCCGCACGTTCCGCTACAGCAACGCTTATCTGACCCTCGTCAAAGCCGGAATGGAAGGCGAAGCCGTGCCGCTCGCGCGAGCAGCCTTGGAGCACGCTGTCACCCTGCAATGGGTGTTCGTCGTCGATGGCGGGGTTACGAGGTATAGGAACACCGTCGCTCACGACCGCGTCGACCATTTCCGCAGTCTCGCGGAATGGCTCGACAATGACGAGCTCCGCGAAGCGCTGTGCCAACTCGACCCGATTCCAAAGGGCAAGCAGCTGGGCAAGTTCACGGACATGATGCGTGACCTCGACGACAAGAAATTCCTCCAGATGAGTTACCGCATCCTCTCTCAACACGTGCACGTGACGCACAGTGCGGTGACCGCGTTCCTCACTGAGGGCGAAGAAGGCGAACTCCACATCCTGTACGAGCAGGAGTATGCCTACCGAAGCCAGGCAACTTATGTGTGCGCCATCGCGTGCATGATGGCCCGCTGGGTCCTCGCCCGGCTGACGAACGATGAAGAACTGCTCATTGAGCTTGATCAACTGTCTGACGAGCTGCAGCTACCCATGAACCTCACGGACAACGTCAAGCCTCCGTTGACGCGCCGGACGGGGATCTGACCAGGTAGAGAGAGCATCGTCAGTGCGGCACCGCTGCAACACGCGTTCCCGCCTGCCAGCATCTAGAAAAACCCAGGTCAATAGGAGAAAACGAAACCGGCCCGGTTTCCTAAATGGAACCGGGCCGGTTTCGTAATCGGATCTGTCTAGTTTCCTAAACACACCATCTGTGCGCGAGGGGGGACTTGAACCCCCACGCCCTTGCAGGCACTGGCACCTGAAGCCAGCGCGTCTACCTATTCCGCCACTCGCGCATGTCGGTCCGTGACGAACCAACCGCACAAGCCTAACATGCGATTTCGGCGTCGATGAACACGGCAGCATCCCCGGCATCCCGCGAGAAATGCCACTGCGCCCGAGAAACGGCCGCAGCGGCCCTGCCTCATACCGGGAGGCGTTTCTCGCGGCGGAGCGACGCGGCAGAGGCGTTCACTCAGCCGGGCTGGCTACGATGTCCCTACCGGTCAGCCATGCCTTAGGAGCCCAGTGGGACTACTTGACAGCTTCGAGAAGGGTCTCGAGCGCGCCGTGAACGGCGCGTTCGCGAAGACCTTCCGCAGCGGCGTCCAGCCGGTCGAGATCGCCTCGGCCCTGCGCCGCGAGGCCGACACCAAGGCCGCGGTCGTCAGCCGCGACCGCATCATCGCGCCCAACGACTACGTCGTGCACCTCGCCTCCGACGACGCCCAGCGGATGCAGGCGCTCGGCGGCGCCCTCACCGACGAGCTGCTCGCACTGATGACCTCGCACGCGACTGCGCAGGGCTACAGCTTCGCCGGCCCACTCTCCATCCATCTCGAGGCCGACGAGAAGCTCACCACCGGCACCGTGCACGTCGACTCCGGCTCCGTGCAGGGCAAGGTGTCCTGGCAGGGCGTCATCGAGGCCGGCGGACGCCGACACCCGCTCACCAAGGCGCGCACGGTCATCGGTCGCGGCAGCGACGCCGACATCACGATCTCGGATGCCGGTTCCAGCCGCAAGCACGCCGAGATCCTCTGGGACGGCGAACGCGCCCTGCTGCGCGACCTCGGCTCCACCAACGGCACCAAGATCGACGGCCAGAAGATCCGCGAGGCGGCCCTGCCGCCCGAGACGACCTTCATGATCGGACGCACCGACCTCACCTTCCGCGTGGTCCCCGTCGCCGGTCGCGACGACGCCACCCGCGCGATGGGCACGATCTCGTGAGCGCCCTTCGTCCCTTCGTCTCGCTGCGCTCGCTCAGGGCGACGCTCGCCTGTCCGCTCGCTCAGGAACCGGTCCGATTCTGTCCCTTCGCGACGACGGAGGCCGTGCGATGAGCGAACTGGTCCTCCTTCTTCTGCGCATCGCCTTCCTCGTGCTGCTGTGGTTCTTCGTCTTCGGCGTCATCTACTCGCTGCGGGCCGACCTGTTCGGCGTGCGCGTGCGCAAGCTGCCGGCCGGCGAGGCCGCGGCATCCGCCACTCCCGCTCCCGCGGCGCCGGCGAAGGGTCGCTCGACGGGACCCGCGACCACCTCCACGGCGACGAAGCTCGTCATCACCTCAGGACCGAAGGCCGGACTCGAGGTGCCGCTGGGCACCGAGCCGCTGAGCATCGGGCGCTCCAGCGAATCCGGTCTGGTCATCCGTGACGACTACACCTCCAGCCATCACGCCCGCCTCGTCCCGCGCGGCGGCACCTGGACCATCCAGGATCTGGAATCCACCAACGGCACGTATCTGAACGGCCAGCGCCTGACCGGTCCTCCCGTCCCGATCTCGATCGGCACCCCCATCAAGGTGGGAGCCACGACCTTCGAGCTGCGAGCCTGACCGCGGACATGGTCTTCGAGGGCTCGAGCGCAGCGATCTCCCACACCGGGAAGGTCCGCTCCAACAACCAGGACTCCGGATACTCCGGAGCCAACCTGTTCGTCGTCGCCGACGGCATGGGAGGCCACGCCGGCGGAGACGTCGCGTCGAGCATCGCCATCCACCGCATCCAGGGACTCGACCACGCCTACGAGTCCACCGACGACGCGCAGGCCGAGCTGCAGGCGGCGGCCACCACAGCGGCATCCGATCTGGTGCGCGCCTCCAAGGACCGCCCGGAGCTCGCGGGCCTCGGCACCACGCTCAGCGCGATCATCATGGTCGACGACTACGCCGTCATCGGCCACATCGGCGACTCGCGCATCTACCTGTTCCGCGACGACGAGCTCACCCAGATCTCCGCCGACCACACCTTCGTGCAGCGGCTGGTCGACTCCGGCCGCATCACCCCCGAAGAGGCCCGCTACCACCCGCGCCGCTCCGTGCTGATGCGCGTGCTCAGCGACATGGACATCGACCCCGAGCTGGACATGTTCGTCATGCCCACGCATCCGGGCGACCGCTGGCTGATCTGCTCGGACGGCCTCTCCGGCGTGGTCGACGAGCTGCACATCGCCAAGGCGATGCGCCTCGGCCTCGCTCCCGGCCGCACCTCCGACATCCTGCTCAAGCAGGCGCTCGACGGCGGCGCCCCCGACAACGTGACCATCGTCATGGTCGACGTCGGCGGCGCCCACCCGCTCTCGTCCGGCACGCCCACCGTCGTCGGCTCCGCCGCCAACCCGCAGGGCGTCATCGTGCCCGCCGCGCGCTCGTCGCTGACCGGATGGCTGCACCCAGTACGCCAGGCCGCGAACGAGCCCACCCACTTCGAGCCCGCCGCCGACTACCTCGAGGAGCTCATCGAGGAGGACAAGCGCCGGTCGCGCCGTCGGCGCATCGGATGGATCGCCGCGCTCGTCGCCGCACTCGCCCTGCTCGTGGGCGCGGGCTTCGTCGCCTACAACTGGACCCAGACGCGCTACTTCGTGGGCGCCGACGACGACAGCGTCGTGATCTTCCGCGGCGTGCAGCAGAGCATCGGGCCGATCAGCCTCTCCACCGAGATCCAGGACACCCAGATCCTGCTCGCCGACCTGCCGCCGTACCAGCGCTCCGCCGTCGAGCGCACGATCAACGCCCGTTCCCTGTCGGATGCCGAGGCGATCGTGAACCGCCTTCGGGTGAGCGCCGACGACGTCACCGGCGAGACCCCGACCCCCACGCCGACTCCCAGTGAGGAGCCGACACCATGACCGACGTCGCCGCAGACACCAGCGTCGTCAAGGCGCTGAAGAAGATCCGTCAGCCGCAGACCCAGCGCAACCGGGAGTTCTGGCTGCTGCTGTTCGCCTGCGCGATCTCGGGCTTCGCGCTCACCCTCGTGCAACTCGGCGCACTGGATCGCATCGATCCGATGATCCTCGTGATCGGCGGCGGCCTGGCCGTGCTGGTGTTCGCCCTGCACATCGTGCTGCGCGCCGTGGCATCCGACGCCGACCCGTTCGTGCTGCCCATCGCGACCCTGCTCACCGGGCTGGGCATCGCGATGATCTACCGCCTCGACATCGCCGAGAAGCTCATCGGCTGGGCGGCGTACTCCAACAAGCAGCTGGTGTGGACGGCGATCTCGATCGCCCTCGCGATCGCCCTGGTGATCGCGCTGCGCAACTACCGCGTGCTCTACCGGTACACCTACATCTTCGGCCTCGCCGGAATCGTGCTGCTGATCCTGCCCTTCATCCCAGGGCTCCGCATCCCGGACGCGAACGCCCAGGTCTGGGTGTCGCTGGGCGGCCTGTTCTCGTTCCAGCCGGGCGAGCTCGCCAAGATCTGCCTGGCGATCTTCTTCGCCGGCTATCTGGTGCGCACCCGCGACAGCCTCGCCTCTGTGGGCAAGAAGTTCCTCGGCATCACCTGGCCGCGCATGCGCGACCTGGGCCCGGTGATCGTGGTCTGGGCCGTCTCGCTCGGCATCATCGTCATCCAGCGCGACCTCGGCACCGGAATGCTGATCTTCGGCATGTTCATCGCCATGCTCTACGTGGCCACCGGCAAGACCAGCTGGGTGCTCATCGGGCTGGCGGGCGTCGCGATCGGCGTCTTCCTGGCCGCGCAGGTGCTGTCGTACGTGCAGGGGCGCTTCTCCGCCTGGCTGCACGCGTTCGACCCCGCGCTCATCGAGAGCCAGGGCGGCAGCTACCAGCTCGTGCAGGGCATCTTCGGACTCGCGCACGGCGGTCTGATCGGCACCGGGTGGGGACAGGGGCGCCCCGACATCACGCCGCTCGCGCACAGCGACTTCATCATCCCCAGCCTCGGCGAGGAACTCGGCATCGTCGGCCTGTTCGCCATCCTCTGCCTGTACATGGTCTTCGTCAGCCGCGGCATCCGGATCGGGCTCGCCGGCCAGGACGACTTCGGCAAGCTGCTCGCGATCGGGCTGTCGTTCACGATCGCCCTGCAGGTGTTCATCATGGTCGGCGGCGTCACCCGCGTGATCCCGCTGACCGGTCTGACCACGCCGTTCCTCGCCGCCGGCGGTTCGTCGCTGGTCGCCAACTGGCTCATCGTCGCGCTGCTGCTGCGCATCAGCGACGGCGTGCGCCGCCAGCCCCGGGTGGTGATCGGATGACCAAGGAGCTGCGCCGTCTCGCGATCGTGATGCTCGCGATGTTCCTCGCACTGTTCGTCGCGACCAGCTGGATCCAGGTGGTCGAGGCCGACACTCTCGCGCAGAACCCGGAGAACACCCGCACGCGTCTGGACAGCTACCAGATCCAGCGCGGCGCGATCATCGCCGGCGGCACGGCCATCGCCTCGTCGACGCCGGCCGATGACAAGTACCGCTACCAGCGGGTGTACAAGGATGCCCCGATGTGGGCGCCCGTGACCGGATACTTCAACCCGGCGCTCGGCTCGGCCACCGGCATCGAGAAGGCCCTGAACACCGAGCTCTCCGGCACCGGCTCCAGCGCGTTCTTCGCCGAGATCGAGCGGATCTTCTCCGGCCAGCCGCAGCAGGGGTTCAGCGTCGAGCTCAGCATCGATCCGCAGGTGCAGAAGGCCGCCTGGGACGCCATGCAGGGGCTGCAGGGCGCGGTGGTCGCGATCGAGCCGAAGACCGGGCGCATCCTCGCGATGGTGTCGACGCCCAGCTTCGATACGAACACCCTCGCGGTGCACGACGCGAACGCTGCGAACGCCGCGTACGACGCGCTCGACGAGAACCCGCAGAACCCGATGTACAACCGCGGGATCGGCGGCGACCTGAACCCGCCGGGTTCCACGTTCAAGGTCGTGGTCGCCGCGGCCGCGGTGAACGGCGGCGACTACACCATGCAGTCCACGCTGCCCAACCCGGCCCGCTACACGCTCCCCGGCACCAAGATCGTGATCTCGAACGCCTGGGGCGGCACCTGCGGCCCTGGCGCCGAGGTCACGATCGCCGAGGCGATCAGGCTCAGCTGCAACATCCCGATGGCGGAGCTCGCCGTCGAGCTCGGCGACGAGCGCATCCGCGAGACCGCGGAGGCGTTCGGCTTCAACAGCGCCTTCGAGACGCCGCTGAAGTCGACCCCGTCGAGCTACCCGAAGGGGCTCAGCGACGATCTGACTGCGCAGACCGGGTACGGTCAGGGCCCGGTCACCGCGACGCCGCTGCAGATGGCCATGGTGTCGGCGGGCCTCGGCAACGGCGGCATCGTGATGAACCCGCGGATGGTGGACGCCGTGATCGGCGACGACTTCGCCGTGCACCGCGAGTACGACGACACCGAATTCGGCCGCGCCGTCGACAAGGACACGGCCGCGGCGGTGACGGCGGCGATGGTCGCGAGCGTCAAGGACGGCGCCGCGCAGAATGCAAGAATAGACGGAGTCGATGTGGCCGGTAAGACGGGCACTGCGCAGAACGGCGAGTCCAAGCCGTACACACTGTGGTTCACGGGATTCGCCCCCGCGGAGAATCCCGAAGTAGCGGTTGCAGTCGTCGTGGAAGACGGCGGTGGTAAGGGTCAGTCCGGATCCGGCGATGCGATCGCCGCTCCGATTGCGAAGAAGGTCATAGAGGCGGTGCTGGGCAGATGAGGCCGACGCAGGGTGTGTCGTTCGGTGGTCGCTACGAGCTGCAGTCGCGTATCGCGATCGGCGGCATGGGCGAGGTGTGGGAGGCGACGGATCACGTCATCGGACGCACCGTCGCCATCAAGATCCTCAAAGACGAGTACATGGGTGATCCGGGCTTCCTCGAGCGCTTCCGCGCCGAGGCCCGCCACGCTGCGCTCGTCAACCACGAGGGCATCGCGAGCGTGTTCGACTACGGCGAGGAGAACGGCTCCGCGTACCTCGTCATGGAGCTGGTGCCCGGCGAGGCGCTCTCGACCGTGCTGGAGCGCGACGGCGAGCTGAGCGCCGACAAGACGCTCGACATCGTCGCGCAGACCGCTTCCGCGCTGCAGGCCGCGCACGCCGCCGGCCTGGTGCACCGCGACATCAAGCCGGGGAACCTGCTGATCACGCCGGACGGGCGGGTCAAGATCACCGACTTCGGCATCGCGCGCATCGCCGACCAGGTGCCGCTGACGGCCACCGGCCAGGTGATGGGCACGGTTCAGTACCTGTCGCCCGAGCAGGCCTCCGGCCACCCGGCCTCCCCGGCCACCGACATCTACTCGCTCGGCATCGTCGCGTACGAGTGCCTGGCGGGAAAGCGCCCGTTCACCGGCGAGTCGCAGGTGGCCATCGCGATGGCGCAGATCAACGAGCAGCCCCCGCCGCTGCCGGCCACCGTGCCGCAGCCGGTGCAGAACCTCGTGATGGCGATGATCGCCAAGAAGCCCGCCGACCGGCCGTCGTCCGCCGCCACCGTGGCCCGCGCGGCCCAGGCGCTGCGCCGCGGCGACCTGAACTCGGCGGCGATCGCGGTGCCCGCCATCGCGGCCGGCGTCGCGGCGGCCGGTGCCGACGACGCGACCCGCATCCTCGGTGTGGACGATTCCACCAGCATCATGCCGACCACCGCTCCGCTGCCGGCGGAGGAGGCTGCGGAAGAGGCCGAGAAGAAGAAGCGCAGCCCGTGGACGTGGCCGCTCATCGCGCTGATCGTGCTGCTGCTGCTGGTGCTGGGCGGCACGCTGTTCGCGCTGTTCAACAACCAGGACACGCCAGAGCCGACGGACTCCAGCACCAGCGCGCCGCCGCCCACGACGCCGACGACGCCGCCGCCCACGACCGAGGCTCCCACGCGCGCGGACGTCCCTGGCGGCCTGGTCGGCCTCAGCTGCGACGCCGCCACCGCCAAGGTGAAGGAGGCCGGTCTCGAGGCCAACTGCACCACCGGCAACACCCCCGCCACCTCGCAGGAGCAGGTCGGCACCGTGCAGAGCGTCAACCCCACCGGCACTGTTCCTCTGGACGCGATCATCACGCTGACGCTGTACAAGGACATGGTCGCCATCGGCCAGCCGTCTGCGCCGACGTTCTCCGGCACGCTCACCGAGGGCCAGCCCGGCACCGTCAACTGGGCGTTCAGCTGCCCCTCCGGCACCGGCGGGAACACCGCCTACGACGTGACGATCACGAACGCGACGTTCGACGACGGATCGACGAAGCGCAGCTTCGGCGGCGACGTCACTTCGGCTCCGATCACGCCGATCGCCGGTTCCGCGGGCAAGACGGTCTCGGCCACGTTCGTCGCCTACTGCGACAACCGCCCCTCCGACGCGTCTCCGGCCGGCCAGTCGAGCGCGATCCTGCCGGCGGTCGGCGACGGTCAGGGCGACGGTACCGAGGACCCGCCGCCCGCGGGTTAACCTGGATCAGTCGTCACAGAGGTCATCATCACGCAGTCAGAGATCATCGCAGAGGGGGAGCATCCCGTGTCAGGAGAGCCGCGAATCCTCGCTGATCGCTACCGCGTCGATGAGATCATCGGTCGCGGCGGCATGGCGAAGGTGTACCGCGGGTACGACCTGACCCTGGGCCGCCAGGTCGCGATCAAGATCCTGGACCCCGAGCTGGCCAGGGATGCCGCGTTCCGCACCCGGTTCCGGCTCGAAGCGCAGGCGGCGTCGCGGATGTCGCATCCGTCGATCGTGCGCGTCTTCGACGCCGGCGACCCTTCGGACGGCAACACCGCCGGCGAGCCGCCGTACATCGTCATGGAGCTCGTGCACGGCACGCTGCTCAAGGACATCATCGCCGCGGGGCCGGTGCCGCCCGAAGTCGCCGTGCGCTACACCGACGGCATCCTCGAGGCGCTGGACTACTCGCACCGTGCCGGCGTCGTGCATCGCGACATCAAGCCCGGCAACGTGATGATCACCGACTCCGGCGCGGTCAAGGTGATGGACTTCGGCATCGCGCGCGCGGTGTCCGACTCGTCGTCGACCGTCGCCGAGACCACTCAGATCATCGGCACCGCCGCGTACTTCTCCCCGGAGCAGGCGAAGGGCGAGCCGGTCGACGCCCGCACCGACCTGTACTCCACCGGCGTGGTGCTCTACGAGCTGCTCACCGGGCGCCAGCCGTTCCGCGGCGACTCCCCGGTGGCCGTCGCCTACCAGCACGTCAGCGAGACCCCGGTGCCCCCCACCGAGGTGAACGAGGCGGTGCCCGCCGGCCTCGATCCGATCGTGCTGCGCGCGATGGCGAAGGACCCGTACCAGCGGTTCCCCGATGCGGCGAGCTTCCGCAAGGCGCTCGACAGCGCCGTCACCGGACGCGCGCCGAGCAAGAAGGAGATCGGCGCGCTCACCAGTGAGCTGTACGGCCCCAACCCGCGCCAGGCGCAGGAGACGGCCCGTTCGCTGCGCCAGCTGAGCACCGACACCACGATGACCCGCACGCAGTCCGGCCCGCCGGTGGCGTGGATCTGGGCCGGCGTCGCGCTGCTCGCCGTGCTGCTGGTCTCGGTGCTGTTCTGGGTGATCAGCATGAGCATGCGTCCGCCGGAGGTGCCCAGCACCTCACGCACGGTGCCGAACCTGATCGACCAGACCACCGAGTCCGCGCAGAGCCAGCTCGAGGATCTCGACCTGTTCGCGAAGGTCGTCACGGAGCCCAGTTCCCAGGTCGAGAAGGACCACGTGTTCCGCACCGACCCTGAGGCCGGGCAGACCCTGAACGAGGGCGAGACCGTGACGATCTACGTGTCCACGGGCGCCGAGCTGGTCACCGTGCCCGTGCTGGAAGGTCTCTCGCAGGATGCCGCCCGACAGGCCATCGAGGACGCCGGGCTCGTCTTCGGCGAGGTGCGTCAGCAGAACGATGCGAAGGCGAAGGGCGGCACAGTGCTGTCGGCGAGCCAGGATGCCGACGCCCAGGTGCCGCCGAAGACGGTCGTCGACCTCGTGGTGGCGAGCGGCGTGATGACCGTGGACAACATGACGGGCTGGACTCTGGACGCCGCCACCGCGCGGCTGAAGGAGCTCGGGATGACGCCGAACCCGGTGAAGGACGACAGCTGCCCCGCGTCGACCCCGCCGACGGTGAAGTCGATGTCGGTCGCGCCGGGCGACGTGCCGATCACCACCACGGTCGACCTGAACTACTGCAGCGGCAGCTGAGCTGGAGCGAAGCCAGCCAGTTGCCCAGCAGCCGGTGACCGCTCTCGGTGAGGATGCTCTCGGGGTGGAACTGCACCCCGGCGATCGGCAGGCTCTCGTGCGCGATGCCCATCACCGTGCCGTTCGCGGTGCGCGCGGTCACGCGGATCTCGGGCGGCAGATCCGCCTCGGCGAGCGCCAGCGAGTGGTAGCGCCCGGCATCGAAGGGTGAGCGGATGCCGGTGAACAGCCCCGTCCCGTCATGCTGCACCTTCGACACCATGCCGTGCATGAGCTCGGGGGCAGCGACGATCGGGGCGCCGTAGGCGGCGCCGATCGCCTGGTGCCCGAGGCACACCCCGAGCAGCGGCATCCGCTTCTCCGCCGCGTGCCGGACGATGTCGACGGATGCTCCGGCATCCGCCGGTTCGCCCGGACCGGGGGAGATGAGGACCCCGTCGTAGGCGTCCATCAGATCGGCGAAGAAGGCGGCGTCACCGGCATCCGCCTCGATCATCGTCACCTCGGCGCCGAGTTCGCGCAGGTAGCCGATGAGGGTGTGCACGAAGCTGTCGTGGTTGTCCACGACGAGGATCCGTGCCGTCATCCGAGGTCGACCTCGCCGGGTGTGATGAACGGGCTCACCCACGGGAACACATAGAAGAACAGACCGTAGAGCACGGCGGCGAGCACGACGAGCAGGATGATCGTGCGCACCCACCAGGGTCCGGGCAACAGGCGCCACAGGGCGGCGTACATCAGCGGGCTCCTTCGGCGGACGGTGTGGCGACGTCGACCGGCGCCAGGGACGCCGGCGGGCCGTCGGCACGGGGCTGGAAGCTCTCGAAGACGCCGTAGGCCACGATGCGCTCGGCCAGCGAGTACAGCGGCGAGCAGGCGGTGAGAGTGATGTACCGCTCGCCGGTGGAGAGCTCGGGCATCTGCGGCACGTCGAGCAGCACGTCGGTCTGGGTGGGCTTGACGTACTCCAGCGTGCGGAACCTGTAGGTGTACCAGCCGTCGCGGGTCTCGACCACGATCGCGTCGTTCAGCTTCAGCTTGTCGAGCTTGTTGAAGGGCTTGCCCCAGGTGGTGCGGTGGCCGGCCAGCGCGAGATTGCCCACCTCGCCGGGCATCTTCGACTCGGTGTACAGGCCGATGCCGATCTTGTCGAGGGTGCGGGCGCGGCTGGTGCCGCCGGCCATGTTCACGTCGTAGTCGTCGCCGAAGCGCGGGATGTGCATGTTGGCGAAGATCTCGGCGTCGGCCGGATGCGGCTGCACAGGGGGAGGAACGACGACGGTGCCGTCGGGGCCCTCGGTCGGCTGCGGAGGCTCGGGGACCGGCATCCGATCCCACTCCTGCGACAGCGCGGCGCCCTTCTCGTTGTTCTGCGCGCCGATGATGATGTCGCCCACCCAGAGCTGCCAGACCACGAACAGCAGCACCAGCACGCCGGCGGTCAGCAGCAGCTCGCCGAGCACGCTCGCGAACGTCGCTCGTGAGCGACGTCGAGAGGGTGCGACGGTCATGATCGGAAGTCTAATCCGGGGCGTTATCGCGGCCAGAACGCGCAGGTAGACTGTCTCCATGGCACGTTCCCGCAATCCCGAAGAGCCCGCCGTCGAGCGCGCCGAGGGCGATGACGCCCCCAACGCCGCCTGGTTCAAGCCGGTCATGGTCGGCTTCATGCTGCTCGGCCTGGTCTGGATCCTGGTCTACTACATCTCCGGACAGGCATGGCCGATCCCGGGGCTGGGCGCCTGGAACCTGGCCATCGGCCTGGGCATCGCGCTGATCGGCTTCCTCATGACCACGCGCTGGCGCTGACCGGCATCCGCTTCTCGATACGAAGAGACCCCCTCGATGAGGGGGTCTCTTCGTATATGCGGGCTGTGGAATCACATGTGTGTAATTCTCCCCATGCTGTGCACAACCCTGTGGATAACTCTGTGGGTCAGATGAAGACGCCGGCGTTGATCAGCGCCGGCGGCACCAGAGCGACGACCAGCAGCAGGCCGACGCCGACCGCCGAGAGCAGGCCGATCTGCAGACTGCGCTGCTTCGGCCGCTTCGTGCGCGTGAAGATGAACGCCACCAGTGCGCCGACAAGCATGCCGCCCAGGTGCGCCTGCCACGAGATCCCGCCGATGAAGAGCCCGTAGACGAAGTTGATCACCAGGATCACCAGGATGCCGGTGACGTTCGCCCCGAGGTGCCGGCCGACGATGAGCAGTGCGGCCATCAGGCCGAAGATCGCGCCGGAGGCGCCGACCGTCGCCTGCCCTGGATCCAGGCAGGCCACCATCACCGAGCCGCCGAGGCCGCTGAGGATGTACAGCGTGAGATAGCGCCAGCGGCCGAGCATCGGCTCGAGGCTGCGGCCGATCATCCACAGGGCCAGCATGTTCAGGGCGAGGTGGATGAAGCCGCCGTGCACGAGCATGGCCGTGAACAGCCGCCACGGCTCGAACACACCGCTCAGCTGCGGGTAGAGGTACGGCGCGAAGAACGCCAGCGCGTTCGTGATCTGATCGCCGATCCCCGGAATCATCGCGATCAGGCTGACAAGGCTGGTCACCGCCATGATCGCGTAGGTGACGATCGGCTTGCCGCCGGCGGCCGAGGACATGCCCCACTGCCGGCGCGCTCGGCGCTGAGCGGGGGATTCGGCCTTGCGCTGGTCCTTCAGGCACTCCGGGCAGATGACGCCGACGGGAGCCTGCGTCTGGCACTCCGGGCAGATCGTGCGCAGGCAGCGCTGGCAGAGCACGAAGCTCTGCCGATCCGGATGCCGGTAGCAGAAGTTCTCACGGTTGGCCGTGAACTCGGGCGTCGACATCCGGATCGGAGGGGCGCGATCAGGCGGCGACGATGTCGACGGACTGCAGCACGACCGGCTCGATCGGGCGGTCGCCCGCGGCGGTGGGCACGGACGCGATCGCGTCGACGACGGCCTTCGAGGCGTCGTCGGCGACCTCGCCGAAGATGGTGTGCTTGCCCTGCAGCCACGGCGTCGGGTCGGTGGTGATGAAGAACTGCGAGCCGTTGGTGCCCTCGGCCTGACCGGTGATGGCGTTGCGACGCAGGCCGGCGTTCGCCATGGCGAGGATGTAGGGAGCGTTGAAGTTCAGCTCCATGTTGATCTCGTCGTTGAAGGTGTAGCCGGGACCGCCGACGCCCTGACCGAGCGGGTCGCCGCCCTGGATCATGAAGTTCGGGATGATGCGGTGGAAGATGACGTCCTTGTACAGCGGGCCCTCGCCGGGCTTGCCGGTCGCCGGGTCGGTCCACTCGCCGGTGCCGTCGGCCAGGCCGACGAAGTTCTTGACGGTGTTGGGGGCGTGGTCACCGAAGAGGTTGATGACGATGTCGCCGTGGTTGGTGTGCAGGGTTGCGACGTGCGAAGCGTGAGGCATGCCCTCCATTCTCGCAGAGGATGCTTTGAATGCGGCCGGTTCTGTGCCGTCAGGGGAATGCATCTGGCAGGATGGGGGCAACGAACTCCGATCGACGGGAGAGAACGTGAACGTCAGCCGCAAGCGCAAGAAGGAACTGCGCAAGCTTCAGGAAGACGCGGGCCGGCTCTGGGAGTCGCAGCAGGTGCTCGTCGGTCAGGCCGCCGATGTCGCTCGTGAGGCCAGCCGTCAGCTGGGCAACTTCAACCGCGAGCAGATCGTGCCCACCGTGCAGGACACCTACAACCGCAAGGTCGCGCCGGTCGTCGACCAGGGCGTGCGCTACGGCAAGCACGTCGTCGACGACAAGGTCGTTCCGATCGTTGGCGGTGTCGTGGGCACCGCGCTGTCGGCCTGGGATGTCGCCAACGCCAAGCGTCAGGGTGCCGTGCGCCACACCGTCGTCGTCCCGGAGAAGAGCGGACTCGGCCTCGGTCGCGTCATCGCCATCATCCTGGGCGTCGCCGCAGCGGTCGGCGTGATCGCCGCCGCCTGGCAGGCGCTGCGCGCCGACGACGAGCTCTGGGTCGCGGACGACCCGCTGTCGCCGCCGAACGCGTGACCACGCCTTCGGCCACTGAGCCGGCCGAAGGGCACTCCAGGGTGCTCGACGCCGCGGCCGCCCGCGGACTCGAGATCGAGATCCGCGAGCGCCCCGCGGCGAACAGCCTGCAGGAGGCCGCGGACATCCTCGGCATCCCGGCATCCGGCATCGTGAAGACGCTCGTCGTGAAGCGCTCGGATGACACGTACCTGTTCGCGCTGGTGCCCGGTGGGCGCTCGATCTCCTGGCCGAAGCTGCGCGCGATCGTCGGCGTGAACAAGCTGCGCCTGCCCGAGGCCGAGCTGGCGCTGGCCGCCACCGGGTACGAGCGCGGCACGATCACGCCGGTCGGCAGCACCACGGACTGGCCGGTCTACGCCGACGAGACCATCGTCGGGCAGCGCGTGGCCATGGGCGCCGGCGCGCACGGCTACAGCCTGTTCGTCGATGCCGACGCCCTCATCGCCGCCTACGGCGCGACCGTCGCCGACATCTCCGAGCCGGAGAAGCCCCGGGGCTGACGGGCGGGCGGACGCCCTTCGTCTCGCTTCGCTCACTCAGGACCCGAACAGATTCGCACCCTGAGCGAGCGAGGAACGAGCGAGACGAAGGGCGTCCTCATCACGTGATCAGCGCGTGAACAGCAGCTTCCCGCCGCCGATGACACGTTCGCGGGGGAGCGTGCGCACCAGCGCGTCCATCGGGTTCTCCGCGTCGATGAGCACGACGTCGGCGCGCGAGCCCGTGGCCAGGTCGTTCTGCGCGACGCCGGCGAACGGCGCGGCCGCCGAGGTGGCCAGCTGCACCACGCGCAGCAGGTCCTCGTCGCGGACGATGCCGGATCCGCGGGCGTACTGCCAGGCGATGCCCATCAGGTCACCGGTGCCGTACGGGCTCCACAGGTCGCGGATGCCGTCGGTGCCGAAGCCGAAGCGCACGCCGGCGTCGTCGAACTCGTGCAGGCCGAACTGCGTCATCCGCACCGGCGCGACGGTGGTCATGGTGATGTCGAGCTCGGCCATCTGCGCCAGCAGCTCGGCGCGACGCTGCGGAGTCTGGTCGACGATCGCGAAGCCGTGCGCGATGTTGACCTTGCCCTGCAGACCGAGGGTGCGGGTGCGGTCGATGATGAGGTCGAACTGGAACGCGCCCAGCGAGCCGCCGTCGTGCAGGTGGATGTCGACGCCGGTGCCGTACTCGGCGGCGAGGCCGAGGATGGCGTCGATCTGGCCGACCGGGTCGCGGTCGATGCCGGCCGGGTCGAGGCCGCCGATGTGCTCGACGCCCGCCTTCGCGGCATCCTCCAGCAGAGCGAGCACGCCGGGGCGGCGCAGCACGCCGTCCTGCGGGAAGGCGATGATCTCGCAGGCCAGCGCGCCGTCGTAGGTGGCGACGGCCTCGCGCACGGCCTCGATGCCGCGCAGCCCGAGTCCGAGGTCGACGTCGACGTGGGTGCGGATCTCGGTGGTGCCCGTTTTGACCGACTCGGCGAGGACCGCGCTGGTGATCTCGACGCTGGGGATGCCGAGCTCGTCACGGCGTGCGCGCTCATGACGGATGCGACCATCGGTGCCGCCCTCACCGCCGTAGGACTGCCACGGGTGACCCCACCACGACTTGTCGACGTGCGCGTGGGTGTTGACGAGGCCGGGGATGGCCAGCAGGCCGCGACCGTCGATCTCCGTCTCCGCGATCGGAGCATCCGTCGCGGGAACGACCTGCGTGATCTCGGAGCCGTCGATGAGGATGTCACTGGCCTCCCCTCCCCAGGGGCGGACGTTGCGGACGGCGGTGACTGCGGGGAAGGAAGTGCTCATCGTCCTATCCTCGCCGATGCTCACCTGCTTCGGGGGTGGACTAACTCAATTGAATTGAATTAGAGTGGTTCGCACTGGCCGGGACACGCGCAGAGAGGCGATCAGGTGACTGCCGCATCCAAGGAGGGTTTCGTCGCCCTCGGCGTCTACGGCGCCTACCCTCACACCAACGGCTTCCTTCCCGGCGGCGAGCGCATGGTGGTCGGTTCCGCCGGTCTCGACGCCCTTCTCATCGTCGACGTGGCGATCGGCGCGACACCTCGTCCGCTGCTCGAGCTCGCCGAGATCGGCTCCGCTCCCGGTGCGATCCCCTGGTTCGATGTGGCCCTCGAGGTCCCGCTGCTCGCGACCGTCTGGGCGGGGCGCATCCTCACCCTCGATCTGTCGGATGCCGCGCCCCGTCCCCGTGCGGTCCGCACCGCCGCTGAGGGTGCCGCCTTCGACGGCCTCGTGTCGATCTCACCGGACGGCTCGCGGATCGCGGCGATCGAAGTGCGTGGCGACAGCCGGACGCTGCTGTCGATCGACGCGCGCAGCGGCTCCGTCGAGAGCAGCACCGCGCTGCACGGTGAGGCGAACCACGTTCAGATCAGCCCCGCGGACCCGGCCTGGGTCGGGTTCGCACACGAAGGTCCGGCGGCGAGCATCCCGGATCGGATGTGGGGCGTGCATCCGCGCCTGGCGCCGCAGGGGATCTCGCTGTTCGATCAGCGGGCGCTGTCGGCCGACCACGATGATCCGCTCCAGGCCGGGCACGAGCGCTGGATGTTCCATCGGCCCGGCGCGATCATCGTCGCGTACGGCGAGGGCCCCGCACCGCGTGGCGTGTGGGAGGTGCCGGTCGGCGCGGAGGCCCGGCTGATCTCCGCGGGAGACCGCGACTGGCACTGCGGGATCAGCCGGGACGGCACACGCGTCGTCGTGGACACCACGGGTCCGGCTGCAGCGCCCGGCCGCGGATGGGCTGATGCGGGAGACCGCAGCTCGATCGTCGTCATCGACACGGCGACGGGTGCGCGCACCGTCATCGCCGAGACCCGCTTCGCGCCGCATCCGTTCCATCCGCATCCGGCCTTCACGCCGGACGGAGCGCAGATCGTGCACAACCACATCGACCCGCAGGGCCGGCGCGGGGTCGCCCTGCGCGAGGCGGCCCAGTGAGCGGGCGACTGCTGCTGACGTTCGACGACCGGCACGTCGGCTCCTGGGTGGCCGCGCGCCCGCTGTTCGACCACGTCGGAGCGACCGTCACCTTCTTCGTCGTGGAGGCCGACCTCCTGGATGCCGAGGAGCAGCGCGGCATCCGCACCCTGCTCGCCGACGGACACAGCGTGGGATCGCACGGACTCCGGCACCTCGACGCCGATGCGGCGATCGCCGGCCTCGGCGCCGAGGGGTACCTGCGCGCCGAGATCACCCCGAGCGTCGAGGCCCTCTCCGCACTCGGCGCGCGCTGCCGCTCCTTCGCCTACCCGAACAGCCGACGCGACGACGTGTCGGATGCCGTGCTGGGCCGGCTGTTCGACTGGATGCGCGCCGGCAGCGCGCGCACCCACGACAGGGACGTCGCCGCGCGAACGATCATGAGCCGGCCGACGCCGGTGCTGCCGAGCCGCGGCATGGACACCGGCCGGGGCGAACAGGCGCATCTCGCCGACGCCGACGTGCTCAGCTCGCTGCTCCGCGCGACCGCCGAGCACGACGCGACCCTCGTGCTGTACGCGCATGACATCGCAGATCGCAGCCAGGCCAACCACATCCATCCCGATCGCCTCGCCGCGGTGCTGGCGGAGGCCGACGACCTCGGCCTGCAGATGCACGGCCTCGACCGACTCCCTCTTCCAGAAAGCGCACGATCATGACGACCCGTCTCCAGACCTCGGACCCCCTGACCCTCGACGCCGCCCGTCGCGCCGGTGACGCGGAGTACGACCGGCAGTGGGACCTGCTGCTCAGTGAGGCCAACTACAACCCCATCCACACTCGCATCGTCTCGGGACGCGCGCATCGTGTCCGTGAGAGCCTCGCCTACGCGCTCGTGCTGTTCGAGCTGGCGTCCGCCGGCGACGACCTGGTCGACGGCGAGCGCCGTTCCGACCGAGGCGCTCGCGTCCTCAGCACCGTGCTCGACCTGCAGGACACCGATCCGCGCAGCGAGACCTACGGACTGTGGGGCTACTGGGCCGAGGAGCCGGCGGCGCAGATGTCGCCGGCGGACTGGAACTGGGCCGACTTCATCGGCGAGTTCCTGATCCTCATCCTGCGCCGCCATGGCGAGACGCTCGCCCCCGAACTGCGCGGCCGCGCGGAGACCGCACTGGTGCACGCGGCGCGGTCGATCATCCGACGCGATGTCGATCTCGACTACACGAACATCGCTGTGAAGGGCGCGTTCGTCACTCTGGCCGCCGGGGAGATCACGTCCGAGGACTCCATCGCGGAGTACGGCCGCGAGCGGCTCTCCCGACTGCACACCCGGCTGCTCGCGCAGGGAAGCTTCGCCGAGTACAACTCCCCGACCTACTGGCACGTCGTGCTGCAGGCGTTCACCGGCATCCGTCAGTACGTCGACGATGTGGACATGCATCCGCTCGCCGCGGACCTCGAACGCGTCGCCTGGGAGCACTTCCTGCGGCACTGGCACCCCGCCGCCGGGCAGCTGAGCGGACCGATGGCGCGCTGCTACGACACCGACCTGCATCTGCGTCCCGGCGTGCTGTCGGTGCTGCAGCGCGTGGCCGGTGACACCTGGCCGCTGCTCGAGAAGACCGACCTCGAGCCCGACATCCACTTCGTACAGGATGCCGTGCTCGACTACCGGATCCCCGCCGACCTGCGTCCGCTGCTCGATCACGTGGCATCCGCCGACACCGTGCGCGAAGTGTTCGCCGACACCTTCTACATCGAGGGCCAGGTCGCCGGGATCTCGGAGGCCGCCGCTTCCGGCGTGCCCTCCGTCGTGGTGCCCACGGTCGGGGCGACCTGGCGGGACGGCGCGCTCAGCCTCGGCAGCGTGAACTTCAGCGACACCTGGCTGCAGCGCCGGCCGCTCCTGGGGTACTGGGTCGAGCCCGGAGACGACTCGACGGACATCACGCGCCCCGCCCGATTCGTCGGTGTCGAGGTCGTCCGTGACGGACACGGCTTCGCCGGCGGCTCGTTCTGCTCGGTGCAGGAGGACGGCCGCGTGCTGTGGGCGCTCGCGCTCGCGACGCCGTCCGGCGACGAGCACATCCACCTCGACGCGATCCCCGCCGGGACTGCCGTCCCCACCAGCGACCTGCGGGTGCGCTTCCGGATCCGCGGGGCATCCGCCGACGCCGTCCGCGTCGACGGCGAGCCCCTGGCAGCAGGAGCGAGCGTCGCCGACGTCTCGCGTGTGCAGGTCGAGACCCCCGCACTGCATCTGGACTGGGTGCTCGCCGCCGCCCGCTTCGACGGCGCAGAGGTCGGCGCGACCGTGACGGCCGGCGATGACATCGTGATCGACGTGCCGTGGCTCACCTCCCCTCGCGATCTGGCCGTGTCGGGCCTGGGCGAGACGTTCGCGACCGGGATGCTGCGCATGAGCGCCGCACCGCTGGATGATGCCGTGGTGACGGCTGCCGTCGACGGCGACGTGGTGCGCACCGCCGGAGCCGGCCTCCGACTCCTCGCCCCCGTTCTCCCCGGCTCCCGCCTGGACCACGCGCGCATCGCGCAGCGCGCCCGCCTCTGAACACCATCCCCATCACCCGAAGGACCATTCATGGCACAGTTCGACATGCCCCTCGAGCAGCTTCAGGCCTACCGCCCCGAGCGCGAGGAGGAGGCCGATTTCGACGCGTTCTGGCAGCGCACGATCGCGGACGCACGTGGATTCGGAGCGCCGCAGTTCGAGCGGATCGACTCGCCGCTGCGCAACCTGATCGTCGAGGACGTCACCTTCCCCGGCTTCGCCGGCCACCCGATCAAGGGCTGGTTCGTCCGGCCGGCGCACGGAGACATCCGCGGCACCGTCGTGAGCTACATCGGCTACAGCGGCGGCCGGGCGGTGCCGGAGAGCTGGACCCTGCTGCCGAGCGCCGGGTACGGGCAGTTCGTGATGGACAGTCGTGGCCAGGGGTCTGGCGGCAGCGCCTCGGCGACCGCCGATCCGGTCGGCAGCGGTCCCCGCATCGCGGGGCAGATGTCGTCCGGGCTCGAGCACCAGGACGGCTACTACTACCGCCGGCTGTTCACGGACGCCGTCCGCGCCGTGGATGCCGCCCGCAGTCACGACGCGGTCGACCCGAGCCGCGTGGTCGTGGCCGGGGGAAGTCAGGGCGGCGGCATCGCCGTCGCCGCCGCCGGCCTGAGTGACGGGCTCGCGGGAGCGATGATCGATGTGCCCTTCCTGAGCCACTACCGCCGCGCCCTGCGGATCACCGACGCGAACCCGTACAACGAGCTCGCACGGTACCTGCAGACGCGTCGCGGCGAGGAGGAGGACGTCTTCCGCGTGCTCAGCTACTTCGACGGCGTCAACTTCGCCGCCCGCGCCACCGCGAAGGCGCTGTACTCGGTCGGGCTCTACGACGCGGTGTGCCCTCCGTCCACCGTGTTCGCGCAGTTCAACGCCTACGGCTCCGACGACAAGCGCATCGAGGTGTACCCCTACAACGGCCACGAGGGCGGCCAGTGGACCCATCAGCTCAAGCACCTGGAGTTCCTCGACGAGGTGTTCGGCGCATGACGCGGATCGAATGGACCACGTCACGGTTCTCTCTCGAATTCGCCGCGCCCGGCGACGCGGCCGTGAGTCTTGTCGCACTGGCCATCGACGGAGGAGAGAACGCCGTCGCGCCGCGCGCGATCGTGGATCTCTTCACCGCCGGCGAGCACCGGCGGCGGACCAGCCAGGCGTTCGTGCGCTCCGCCGCCGGTGAGCGGCTCCGATACCGTTCGCATGAGGCGGATGCCTCTCACCTGAGCATCCGCCAGCACGACGACGCCACCGGTCTCGAGGTCACGACATCTGTACGTGCGGTCGGCGCCGGCCTGCAGTGGACGCAGACGATCCGCAACCTCTCCGACCGCGCATGGACCCTGACCGCCGCGAGCTCCCTCACGCTCGAGCTCGCGGATCGCGCCGATGCGCGGCTGCTGTGGGGCGAGAGCGAGTGGCTGGCGGAGGGTCGATGGCACGAGCAGGGGCTCGGCGAGGTTCTGCCGGACCTCGGACTCGACTCGCACCGCCAGGACGGCCGAGGGCGGTTCGTCCGGTCGAGCCACGGCGCCTGGTCCACCGGCGAGTACCTGCCGACGGGGGCGATCGTGCGCGACGGGGGCCCATCGGTCGCATGGCAGGTGGAGACCAGCGCGGGCTGGAGCTGGGAGCTCGCCCAGACCGAAGGGTCGGTGGTGATCGCGGCATCCGGTCCCGGCGACCTGGAGCATCAGTTCGCCGAGCGTCTCGAACCGGGGACGTCGTTCACGACGGTGCCGGTGGGTCTCGTCGTCGCGGACGGCGGGCGGGACGCCGTCTTCGCCGAGCTCGCCGGGTACCGGCGCGCCCTGCGGCTGCTGCGCCCCGCGGACGAGTCCCTCCCCGTCGTCTACAACGACTACATGAACACACTCATGGGCCAGCCGTCCACCGAGGAGCTGCTCCCGTTGATCGAGGCCGCCGCAGCTGCCGGCGCCGAGGTCTTCTGCATCGACGCGGGCTGGTTCACCGACGACACCGACTACTGGTCGGCGATCGGCGTGTGGGAGGAGGCGCCGTCCCGCTTCACCGGCGGTCTCGCGTCCGTGATCGACGAGATCCGCAGCCGCGGCATGGGTGCCGGCCTCTGGCTCGAGCCGGAGATCGTCGGCGTGGACTCCCCCGCCGCGCAGTCCCTGCCAGACGATGCGTTCTTCCAGCGCTTCGGAGAGCGCGTGATCGAGTCGGAGCGCCTCCACCTCGATCTGCGCCATCCGGCGGCCAGAGCGCATCTGGACGAGACGGTCGACCGGCTCGTCGCGCGGTTCGGGGTGTCTTATTTCAAGCTCGACTACAACATCAACCCCGGGGTGGGCACCGACCACGCCACCACGAGTGCCGGCGCCGGTCTGCTCGGGCACACGCGGGCGCTGCGCGCGTGGCTGATCGATGTGCAGGCCCGGCATCCCGAGGTGCTGTTCGAGAACTGCGCCTCCGGCGCGATGCGCATGGACTACGCGCTGCTCTCCGTGGCGCACCAGCAGTCCACGAGCGATCAGCAGGATGCTGTCCACTATGCGCCGATCGCGGCCTCAGCACCCGCGAGCGTACTGCCCGAGCAGGCCGGGAACTGGGCCTATCCGGCTGCCGGCATGTCCGCCGGCGAGACGGCGGTGACGCTCGTGAACGGTCTGGCAGGACGCTTCATGCTCTCCGGCTTCCTCCCGCAGCTGCGCGAGGACCAGACCCGAATGGTGAGCGAAGCGGTCGCGCTGCACACGTCGTGGCGCGACCGATTGAGCAGCGCCGTGCCGTCGTGGCCCCTCGGCCTGCCTGGATGGGACGACGACGTGATCGCCCTGGCTCTGCGTTCCGGCGGTGAGACGTTCTTCCTGTGTGTCTGGTCGCGCGGCGCCGCGCGCCAGGTCGTCCTGCCCGGCCTCGGGGGCGCCGTGCGCACGACGTTCCCCGCCGCAGGTGCGGATTGGCCGGTCGCCGTGCGCGGTGACGATCTGGTGATCGAGGTCCCCGCGGGTCCCGACGCTCGCGTGCTGGTGCTCTGATCCGGCATCCGCGGCCGTCGTCAGCCGAGCGCGACGACGGCCGCGGCGTCCTCCTCGGTGAGCGGGCCCCACGGCATGCGCGTCGCACCGAGGTCGGGTCCCTGAGCGCTGATCAGCGCCTTCACGAACGCGGGTCCGCCGTGCCGGCCGGCCGCCACCGCGATCCGGCGGAACGGCTCGTGCAGGGCGAACGCCTCCTCGAGGCGCCCGGCGGCGACCGCGTCGTGCACGCGGCGCGCCTGCGGGGCCAGCAGGTTGTAGAGACTGCCGATCACCCGATCCGCCCCCATGGCCAGCGCCGCGGGCAGCAGCTCGTCGCGGCCGAAGTACGCCTCGACCCCCGACGCGCGCACCGCTGCGAACGCCGAGAGATCCTCGTCCGTGAACTTGACGGACGACAGCGTCGGGATGCGCGTGCGCGCAGCCGCGACGATGTCGACGATCGGCACCCGCGAGCCCGTCATGCCGGGGAAGTGGTAGATGCAGAAGGGCGTTCCCGGCGCCGCCGCGGCGACGGTCTCGAAGAAGTCCACGGTCCCGGTCAGCCCGATCGGACCGTAGTACGGGGCGACGGTCGAGACCAGATCGGCGCCGACGCTCTCGGCATGACCTGCCAGCGCAGCGGCATCCCGCACATCCGTCGCACCCACGTGCACGCCGAGCCGCAGGCCTCCGCGGGCCTGCACCCATGCCTCTGCCAGCGCTCTCCGCTCGCCGACGGACAGGAACGGGAACTCTCCTGTGGTCCCGCCGACGAAGACGCCGTCGACGCCGTCGGCGGCCAGCCGCTCCGCCTGCGCTGCGACCTGCCCCAGGGCGAGTTCCCCGCCATCGTCATACGGCGTCGGAACGGCCGCCCAGATCTCCAGAGTCATGGCCTCAGCCCTTGATCGCGCCGGCCTGGCCGGCGCTCTTCAGGAACTGCTTCTGGAAGATCAGGAACAGCACCACGGGAAGGATGACCGAGATGAACATTCCCGCCATCAGCAGGCTCATCTCCGCCGAGGCCGTGATCCGGTACAGACCGACGGACAAGGGCTGCAGATCCGGGCTGGGCAGCACGAGCAGCGGCCACAGGAACTCCTTCCAGGCGCCGATGATCGTGATCAGCGAGGTGACGCCGATGATGGGCTTCGACATCGGCAGCACGATCCTCCAGAAGATCTGGAACGGACCCGCCCCGTCGATCTTCGCCGCCTCGAACACGTCCTTCGGCAGAGTGTCGAAGAACCGTGTGATCAGCAGCACGTTGAAG
The DNA here is from genome assembly GCF_009758255.1 of Microbacterium sp. MAH-37. Classification (GTDB taxonomy): domain Bacteria; phylum Actinomycetota; class Actinomycetes; order Actinomycetales; family Microbacteriaceae; genus Microbacterium. The sequence continues at coordinate 873,554 of NZ_WSEN01000010.1, read as the reverse complement.
GCGCTCGCGGCGCTGGGCAGCCACACCGCCCAGAACGTGTTGATGAGGTTCCAGTGCAGCAGCGGCATGTCGAGCACGGTCACGTACTGGGCGATGAGCGACACGACGCCCGGGATGAACAGCGTCGCGAGCACCCCGGCGTTGACGACCTTCGCGTACTTGGGCTTCAGTATCGAGATCCCGTAGGCGCCGGTGAGGGCGACCAGCATCCCGATGAACCAGGTCCCGGCCGCGATCCACACGGTGTTCAGCAGATACTTGCCGATGTTGATCTTGGTCCAGGCGTCTGCGAGGTTGTGCCATTGGATGCCGCTGGGCCACCACGCCCACGGCTCGCGCAGGATGTCCTGCGTCGTGGACACCGAGGCCTTCGCCAGCCAGAGCAGCGGACCGGCCGAGATGACGATCAGGACGACGATGAGGAAGGTGTTGAGGATCCACAGACCGACGCGGACCCGGGTGCTCCGGCGCTCGAGGTCGGAGATGTTGGTCCTGTCCTGCTGGTCGTCGTCCTTGCGCCGACGGCGGCGAGGCGAGACGGTCTCGTCGACGGGACGGCCGGTGACGAGGGCCTCGGTGGTCGGGGGCACGAGGGTGTCGGTCATGACTTGCTCCAACTCCGGGTGAGCCGCAGATAGACCGCGGAGACGATGGTGAGCACGACGGCGAGCAACAGGCTCAGGGCGGTCGCCTTGCCGTAGTCGCCCTGCTGGAACGCGTAGTTGTAGATGAGCATGAGGACGGTCGTCGTCCGGTTGACGGGCCCTCCGCCGGTCATGACGAACGGCTCGGTGAACACCTGCATCGTGCCGATGATCTGCAGCAGCAGCATGAGGAGCATGATCCCGCGCATCTGCGGGAGGGTGATGTGCCAGAAGCGGCGGACGACCTTCGCGCCGTCCATCTCGGATGCCTCGTAGAGCTCGGGCGGCACGGACATCAGTGCGGCGAGATAGATGATGGTCGACTGTCCGAAGCCGGCCCAGGTCGCCTGGATCACGATGTCGAGCATCGCCGTGTTGGGGTCCTGCAGGAACGGGAGCGGCCCGATGCCGAACAGCCCGAGGACCGAGTTGAACAGGCCGTCCGGTGACGGATCGTAGAACTGCTTCCACAGCAGCACCGAGACCACGGGCGGGATGATCACCGGCAGGTAGGCGAGGACGCTGGCGAACTGCCGGCTGCGTCGCATCTCCGCCATGAAGGTCGCGAGCAGCACGGGCACAGGGAACCCGATGAGCATCGCGAGACCCGCGAAGAGCAGCGTGTTCGCGACGGCTGTGCCCAGCAGCGGGTCCGCGAGCACGCGCTGGAAGTTCTCCAGACCCACCCAGGTGGGCTCAGTGACGAGGTTCGTCTTCTGCAGTGCGAGCACCAGGCTGCGGAGGATCGGCCACCACGCGAAGTACGCGAACGTGAAGAGCAGCGGGACGAAGAACAGGAAGGTCGTCACGCCCCCGCCGCGCGCCCAGATCCACAGCCGGCGAGGGAGCGGCTGTGCGCGGCGCCTCTGCGCCGCCGTCGTGGCTTGGGTCATACGTCGATCCTGTCGTCTCTGAGGGATGCGGGGAGAAGGGGGGGGTGCACCCCTGTCGTGCGCGGCGTCGCGCCGCGCACGGCAGGGTCGGCGGGATGCCTGTCAGCCGGCGTCCACCAGCGACTGCACGGCGCTCTGGGCGTCGGAGAGCAGCTTGTCGATGTCCGCCCCCTTGTCGGTGAGCACGGCCTGAGCGATCGGGTCGAGGGCCGCATACAGCTCCTGCGCCTTGATCGCGGGCTCGGGCACGACCGCGAGGTCGCTCGTCAGGTAGGCGGTGTAGTTGTCGCGGTTGACGTTGATGTACGGCTCGATCCAGCCCAGGTAGGTGTCGTAGCTCTTCTGGTCCACGATCGGCAGCTCCGGCGCGCCGACCGGCCGGCCGTCCGCCGCCGAGGATTCCGCTGCAGCGACAGCCGCATCCTTGTCGGTGTACTTCTTGAGCCAGTAGAACTCGGTCCACTTCAGGGCAGCGGCCTGCTCGTTCACCGAGGCCTTCGGGTTGACCCACTGGATGGCCCCGCCACCGAGCGCGCCGAGCCCGTCCGCACCCTGCGGGAGCGGCGCGATGCCGACGTCCTCGCCGTCCATGCCACGGTTGACGACCAGGTCGTTGTAGATCGTGCCGCCGTTGATCGTCTGACCGATGTTGCCGCCGCCGAGCTCGTTGCGGATGTCGTCCCCGCCGAGCAGGAAGTTCGCGCCGGCGGCGTTTCCCTCCCAGCGCACGTCGTGCAGGAACTGCAGGGAGTCCTTCATCGCGTCGGTGTCGATCGTGACCTCGGTCTTCTTGCCGTCGACCTTCTGCACGAGCGAGCCGTTCGAGTAGGACATCGTGGTCAGCAGCCACCCGCCCTGGTTGCCGGTGGTCGGGATGATGAAGCCGGTCTTCCCGGTCTTCTCGGTGATCGTCTTGGCGTTCTCGAGGATGCCCTCCCAGTCGGTGGGCACGGCATCCGGGTCGAGTCCTGCCTGCTTGTACAGCGCACGGTCGTACACGAGCGCCATGGTGTACGCCTGACGCACGACCCCGTACTGCCTGTCGTCCTTGGTCACGACGGCCTGCAGATTGGGGTTCACGGCGGAGAGGACGTCGCTGTCGGCGACGAGATCCGTGATGTCGGCTGCCTGCCCGCGCTCGATGAGAGCCTGCATGTCGGTGAACGGGATCGCCAGCGTCGTGGGGGCGGTGCCGCCGACCAGCTGAGCGTTGAACGTCGACGGGTCGTAGGTGGTCTCCTCGCCCTTCACCGTGATGTTCGGGTAGAGCTCCTCGAACTCGGCGACGCGCTTGTTGAACGTCTCGAGCGATGCCGCCTGGTCGGCCGTCGGCATCTCGCCGACGGTGATCGTGACCTTGGCGTCCGGGTCGACCTCCGCAGCCGTGTCGTCCGCGCTGCCGGGCGCGGAGCATCCGGCGAGAGCGAGCCCGGCGAGAGCGGTGAACGCGGCGATGCCGAGAGCACGCTTCTTCGCTGATGTGTGCATTGCTGCTACTCCTTCGTAGGGGAACTGTGATGGATCTCTGGGTACTCCGCGACGTGCCAGCCTAGCCACGCCGCGCGCCTCACCTCGAAACGCGCAGGGTGAGGAGCTGGAAGGGCCTGAGCGCGAGCCGAGCAGTCGTCTGCTCGAGCACCGCTCCGACCGGAGCATCGATCCGCCGCTCGAGCAGATCGACGGTGTGGATGCCGTGGGCGCCGGGCACGTCGACGGTGATGTCGACCTGCGCCTTGGCTCCCTCGGACTCGTAGAGCCGGACGACGAGGTCGCCGGAGCGATCCTCGGCCAGCTTGACCGACTCGACGCGGACCGCGGGGTGCGAGACCGTGACCAGCGGCGCCACCGCTCGGGCTCCGGTCACCGTGCGCAGCGGCAGGTTCATGCGGTAGCCCTCGTCGACGGCCTCGCGGATGCCGGCGCCGGGACGGACCGCGACCGTGATGTCGTGCCGCCCCTGATCCGCCTCGGGGTCGGGGAAGACCGGCCCGCGGAGCAGCGAGAGACTCGCCGTCGTCGTGGTGCCGCCGCCGTCGCGGGTGTCGCGGCGCACGTCGTGCCCGTACGTGGACTCGTTCGCGATCGCGACGCCGTAGCCGGGCTCCGCGATGTGCGCCCAGCGGTGCATCGAGATCTCGAAGCGGGCCGCATCCCACGACGTGTTCGCGTGCGTCGGACGGTACACGTGCCCGAACTGCGTCTCGGCGGCGCTGCGGTCGGCGTGGATGTCGAACGGGAACGAGAGCTTCAGCATCTGCCGCTTCTCGTGCCAGTCGATGTCGTGACGGATCACCACGGCCTCGGCGCCCGCGGCGAGACTGATGGTCTGCGTGATCCGCGAGCCGCCGAACGCGTGCTCGACGATCACCGAGGCGATGCCGTCGCCGCTCTCGGAGCGGATCGAGGTCGGCGACGTGAGCGCACGGGAGACCCGGCGGTAGTGCTCGTCGATGTCCCAGGCGTCCCACTTGTTCGGGATGTCGCGGAACAGCTGGAGCAGGTTGCCCGCCTCACCCGGGGCGATGGCCTCTCGTCCCGAATGCGCGTCGGTGAGCGACACCATCAGTCCTCGGCCGTCGATCACCGTACGGACCCGCCCGTTGTCGAGCACGAACCCGTCACCGGCGGCGGTGACGGTCGCACCGTCGGCGGGCGCCGGTGCGGGCGCGATGGAGAGCGCAGCGGCTCCGCCCTCGGCCTGCGGGCGGGCGTTCAGCACCAGCATCCGCTCACCCTCGCCGACCAGTGCGGCGACCGAGTCCGCGATGGTGCGCTCGGCGACGGCGGCGACCTCTGCATACATCCGCTCGACGTCCTCGTACACCCAGGCGATCGAGCATCCGGGCAGCACGTCGTGGAACTGGTTGAGCAGCACGTCGTGCCACGCGCTCTCCAGCTCGTCGTACGGGTACTCCGCGCCTTCGCGCACGGCAGCCGTCGCCGCCCACAGCTCGGCCTCGCGGAGCAGGTGCTCACTGCGCCGGTTGCCCTGCTTGGTGTGATGCTGCGAGGTGAGGGTTCCGCGGTGCAGCTCGAGGTAGAGCTCGCCCGACCACACCGGCGGGTTCGGATACTGCTCCTCGACACGCTCGAAGAACCGCTGCGGCGAGTCGATGACGACTGTCGGCGACCCCTCGAGGGACCGGAGCCGGCCGGCTGCGGCGATCATCTCGCGGGTGGGGCCGCCGCCTCCGTCGCCCCAGCCGAACGGGATCAGCGACAGGGAGGAGTCGCCCGCCTCGCGGAAGCTGCGCTCGGCGTGTGCCAGCTCGGCGCCGGACAGCTCCGAGATGTAGGTGTCCGCCGACGGGAAGTGCGTGAGGATGCGGGTGCCGTCGATGCCCTCCCAGAGGAAGGTGTGGTGGGGCATCTGGTTGGTCTGGTTCCAGGAGATCTTCTGGGTGACGAACCACTTCGAGCCGGACGCGGCGATGATCTGCGGGAACGCGGCGGAGTAGCCGAAGGTGTCCGGCACCCAGACCTCCTGCGTGTCGACGCCGAACTCCTCGAGGAAGAACCGCTTGCCGGCGACGAACTGCCGTGCCATCGCCTCGCCGCCGGGCATGTTGATGTCCGGCTCGACCCACATCCCGCCCACCGGGATGAATTGACCGGTCGCGACCTTCTCCTTGATCCGCGCGAAGATCTGCGGGTAGTCGTCCTTCATCCACTTCAGCTGCTGCGCGGACGAGCAGGCGAACCGGAACTCCGGGTGGACGTCCATCAGGTTCAGCACGTTCGAGAACGTGCGGGCGCACTTGCGGACGGTCTCGCGGAACGGCCACAGCCATGCGGAGTCGATGTGCGCGTGCCCGATCGCGACGACCTCGTGCGCGCTCGCGTTCGCAGGGCTGGCGAGCACCTCGGCGATCACGGCGCGGGCCTCGACAGCCGTCCCGGAGATGTCCTGCGGGTCGGCGACGTCCATCATGCGCTCGAACGCCCGCAGGATCCTGTGCCGCCGGGGGTTGTCCTGGCTGAGCTCGCGCATCAGCCCGTCGAGCGTCCACACGTCACGGGCGAGCTCCCACACGTTCTCGTCGAGCAGGCCGACCGCGAACTGCGTGGCGGTGTAGAGCGGTTCGTCACCGGCGGTGGACTTGGCACCCATCGGCGTGGGGAGGAAGTCGTAGTCACCCGCGACGTCGGGGTTGCCCGCGGCCTCGACGTAGAACTCGACCGTGCGCTCGCCGTCCCAGGGGAGGTACGAGGCGCGCGGCGAGACCGCCTTCAGGATGGTGCCGTCGGCGCGGTAGCCGAGACCCTCGGCCTGGAACCCGGGCCGGTCGCCGAAGAAGCCGAGGTCGACGAGGAGCTCCACCCTCGTGGCGGCCGGAAGCGCACCCTCGTCGTCGAACCACTCCTCCGGGACCGCTCCGGTCGCCCGGAACCACACCGTGGACCATGGCCGGCCCCAGGCGTAGGGGAGCCGCACGGCTGCGTAATCGGCTGCGAGCGCCTCTGCGGCCGGGATCGGCTCGTCGGGAACCTCGAAGACAGCCACATCGAGCGGGCTCACGGTGCGGTAGAGCGCCGGGGTCAGGAACTCGGCGATGAAGCGCTCCAGACGGGCTTCCGCGATGGGCCGGTTGTCGTGCACGGTGTGTGTTCCTCTTCGTCGAGTGCGGGTGATTTCGTCACTCTAATTCAACTTGATTGATTAAATCAAGCACTTCCCCCGTCGCGAGTGCTGCGTGCGCTCCGACGGCTCCGATCAGTACGCGTGCACTCGCCCCTCGGGCCAGTGCCGTTCGACCCCGACGTCATCGAGTTCGGCCTGAAAGGCCGCGAGATGCCGCCCGTCCGCGCGCACGGCATGCGGGTCGAGGCCGGCGGCGGCGCAGTACGCCGCGAGGTGCCCTGCCGCCTCTCCGATGTTCCACTCCACCGGATGCAGGCGGTAGCAGCCGTTGGTGATGTGCGTGGTCCCGATGTTCTTGCATGCAGCAAGCAGATTCTTCATCCGCCGGGGGATGAGGGCGCCCAGCGGGATCTCGAACGGCGTCGAGGCGACGTCGATGTACGTGTCTCCCCCGGTCGACGGATGCAGGTCGATGCGGTACATCCCCACCCCGACGGAGTCCTCGTACCGCGTGGCGCCGGCGTCACCGCGCACCGCGAACGAGACGTCGTTCTCGGTCACCGTCGTCAGTGCGCGGATGCGGCGGGACTCGCGATGGTACGGGGCCTGTGCGAGCCCGTCGTCCGTGCCCATGACATCAGGGCGCAGGCGCAGACCGGGGAAGCCCCGCCCGCCGTCCGAGCGCGGGGCCTCGGTCTGCATCCAGTACAGCATCGACAGGCTCAGGCGCCGCGCGGCCGCGTATCGCTCGAGTTCGACCTCGCGCGGAACATCGAGCACCGGCGCCAGGAAGTAGTCGATGCTCGGCCAGTTCACCAGGCAGAGGTCGCTCGCGTAGAAGCCGTCGGCGAACATCGACCGCGCCGCGATCCTGCGGAAGCGCCACAGCTCGAGGTCGCCGGCGGTCTTCGACTGGTCCGCGTTCACCGCCAGCACGTCGTCGTCCGGATTCGGATCGAACGTCCGCTGCGTCATCTCCAGCGTGCGGGGGTTCGGCGCGACCCAGGACAGCATCCGCTCGCCCTGCCAGGCGGCGGGCGCGTACTCGCGCCAGAACTCGTAGTCCTCCGGCTCAGGGATGGTGTGGTCGCCGTCGACGTGCTCGACGACGAAGCACACGCTGAGCGCCTGCACGTTCTCGGGCTGCGCCGTCTCCGGCGCGCTGGGCTCGCCGGTCTCGGCGTGCGATTCGAAGCCGGTCACGTACTCGGTGCCGGTCAGGGGGAGCAGTTCACCGGTCTCCGTCGCGTCCAGGACGAAGTCGGCGCTCACGGTGATCTCGTCGCCGTCGCCGACGGCCGGGGCCAGCGTCACACCGATGACGCGGTCGCCGTCCACCTCCGCCGCCACCGGCCGCATCCGTTCCAGAAGCCTGATCCTCCCCGCTGAGCGGTACGGCGCGAGCATCTCCTCGAGCACGCCCACGGCGACCCGCGGTTCGTGGCAGAGACGCGAGACCCACCCGGCACCGGGGTTGAGGTCCGGCTGCTTCCGTGCCGCCTCCGTCAGCGGGTACCGGCGCCGGTATGCGTCGCGGATGCCCTCACGGAGGGCTCGGTAGCGCGCGGTGACGCCGAACTCCTCGACCCAGGCGTGCTCGTCCGGCGGCACCGCCTGCGAGGTGAGCTGGCCGCCGATCCAGGGATGCTCCTCCGTGAGCACCACCTGCGCGCCCCGCTCAGCCGCGGCGAGCGCAGCGGCGATGCCGCCGAGACCGGCTCCGACGATGAGGACGTCGGTGGAGATGTCGGCGGTGGTCATGCGGGGGATCCTTCCCGTGGCGGGGTCGTGGGTGCGGGTGCGAGCGTTGCGCCCTCGACGTCGGCGCAGTCCAGGAGCTGGTGCAGGTCTCGTTCGTTCAGAGGTGGGGCGGACGCGGCCTGCTGGTCGATGATGCGCGACAGGAGCAGGACGGCCCTGGCCCCCATCTCCTCGCGCGGGACGGCGAATCCCGACCACCTGCGCCCGCCGCGCCGGGGGTTCAGCGGCTGACCGAGCAGCAGCATCGACACGTCGAGGGGGACGCGCAGGCCACGGGCTTCCAGGGCGTCGGCGAGGGCCTCGGCATCGGTCTCGGGCGTGACGAGCACGGCGCTGAGACCGCGGCCGACGATCTCGGATGCGACGTCCGATGCGCTGCCCGGCTCGAGGACGCAGGGGGCGATCCCCTCCGTGCGGACGCCCTCGCGGTAGCCCGCGAGGCGGTCCTGGGCCGGCTCGTCCGTGAACGGGGATGCGACGTAACCGATCCGCCGATGCCCCAGGGCCGTCAGGCGGGCCAGCTGGCGCGCGGTCGCGACGGCGTAGTCCGCCCCGACGTAGGAGAGCGCCTGGCCCTCGCGCTCACGCTTGCCGACGAAGACGAAGGGGTATGCGGTGTCGAGAAGCTTCTGCAGTTCGGCGTGATCCTCCTGATGCCCGAGCAGCAGGCATCCGTCGGCGATGCCGAGCCGCTGCCAGCCGTCATGCGCGAGCCGACGCCGTCCGTCGACGACGCGGGCGGAGGTGAACAGCAGCGTGTCGACACCCAGGCGCTCGGCCGCGTGCTCGATGCCGTGCAGGATCGCGTTGTAGAAGTCGTTGCCGCCGCGCGGGAACGTCGTCTCGTACGTGAAGATCCCGAGGATCTGATTGCGGCCGCTGGCCAGGCGCTGGGCGACCGGGTTCGCCGAGTAGCCGGTGATGCGGATCGCGTCGAGCACCCTGGCGCGGGTGGCCTCCGAGATGCGGACGCCGGCCGGCGCGCTGCCGTTCAGCACGAAGCTCACCGTCGGCTGGCTGACGCCGGCCATGGCGGCGACGTCGGCCTGGGTGACGTGATGGCGCGGCATCGCACCTCCTTGATCCGCTGTTCGTGACGACCTGAGCAGTCTCCGCTCAGCCGGATGATGCGGTCAAGGTGATAATGCGCATTATTAGCGGAATCGCATCACGATTCGAACACCCGCACCGCATGGATCATCACTCGCGGATCGCCGTTCGTCGCGGTCACGACGATGCGGACGGCGTCGGTGATCACCTGGTCGACGTCGTGGACCCGCCGACGGCGGCGGTTGCCGGCGACCTCGGTGAGCACCTGCCACGCGCCGCCCACGCGCGCCTCGACGCGGTAGTCGCGGACGAGCTCCGGCATGACGAGGAACGGAGTGGTGTGGTGGTGCAGGTTGATGAGGTCCTCGTCGACGTCGTCGTTGAAGACGAGTTCGATCCGTGCGACGGGACGAGCGGTGTCCCAGCGGAGCTCGATCCACTCCTCGCCGGCGGTCGGCTCGGACGCCCACAGCTGCGGACCGCCGAACGGCCGGGCGAAACCGCCCACGACGTGCGCGGGCCGGTACGCCGCGGTGTCGGGCGTGACCGCGAAGCGCGGCGATCGTCTGCGCAGCTCCGCGGCGGACCACTCGTTGGTCTGCGGATCGGCGAGCAGCACCCCGGGCTCTCTGGCGAGCAGTCCGAGCACTCCGTAGGGCGGGCGCTCGTCCCCCACCAGGATCGCGAGATCGTCGTTGCGGCGCACGATGACGACGGCGTCCTCCGGCGCATCCGGCGCGTGATCGAAGCGCGCCTCGAGGACGCCCCGCCCCCGATCCACCCTGACCTCGCGGGTCGCGACATGGTCGACGGGGATGTGGTTCATGCCGTTGCCCGTGCCCCACAGCTCGACGCGGGCGATCGTGTCGACGGCCGCCTCGACGCCGATGCGCACCGTGTCCAGCCTCGGGTCGACGGGCAGCAGCAGGGCGAAGTCGCGGTCGCCGATCGGGAGGGCCTCGTCGCCCGCAGCCGCCCCCAGCACGCGCAGGGTGGACGACGCGGAGACCGATGCCGAGAGCGCCAGATCCGCGGCATCCGTCCAGGGCACCCCGACCACCGAGGCATCCTGACGGACGAGGGTGGACAGCAGCTCGGTCAGGTGCTGTCGGCCGATCTCGCGCGGGGTGGTGCCGTGGCGGGCGGCGAGGGCGGCGCCGGTGCCCGCAGCCTCGCCGGTGACCGCGCAGGTCGCCATGACGCGCGTCGTGCCGAAGGCGACGTGGGTGGCCGAGATGTCGCGGCCGGCCATGAGCATGTTCGAGACGTTCACCGAGTACAGCGAGCGGAACGGGATCTCGTAGAGACCGGGACCATGCAGGTGACGGGATCCCGCGGCATCCGAGTACACGCCTCCTGGCGGGTGCAGGTCGATCGACCACCCGCCGAATCCGATGTTGTCAGGGAAGCCGGTCTGCCCGAGGATGTCGTGCTGGGTGAGCACGTGATCGCCGACGAAGCGGCGGTACTCGCGCTTGCCGGGCATGGTGCCCACCCATTCCAGGGTGAGGGTGTCGGCGTCGAACTCACCGGAGTTCTTGATGTGGTCCCAGATGCCGAAGACGACGCCCCACAGCTCGTCGCGGATCGCCTCGTTGTCGTCCACGGCGTCGAGTTCGCCGCCCCACTCGATCCACCAGTAGTCGCAGCCGTTCATGGCGGTGTCGATGTGGCGATGGATCGGGATGCCCGCCGCGACGATGTCCTTCGTGATCCCCGGGGGCACGAACCGCACCGGCGCTCCGGTGTCCTTCGTGTAGAAGAGGATGGTGCTGCCGAGCATCTCCGTGTCGGCGGTCTCGGGCGCCCAGGGCTCCGCGAATGCGGCGCGATCCTCGCGACCGGACATGTACCGCGCCCCGGCGAGGTGCCCGACGAGGCCGTCACCGGTGCAGTCGATGAAGATCGGCGATGAGAACGTGATGAGCTTCTCGGATCCGGTCTGCCAGCCGGTCACCGTCTCGATCGTGCGGTCGTCCTCCGGCCCGGTCGCGGTGACCTCGCGCACATCGGTGTTGAGGAAGAGCGAGATGTTCTCCTCGGCGCGGACGGCGTCGAGCACGACGTGGTCCCAGAGGATCGGGTTCCCCTCGGGATTGCGCCACTGGTTCTCGAGGAACAGCTCCCCCATGATCCCGGTCTCCCTGGCGAACTTCTGAGCGCCGTGCGACGTGGCGCCGACGATCCAGACGCGCACCTCGCTCGACGAGTTCCCGCCGAGCACGGGGCGGTTGTTGATCAGGGCAACGCGAGCGCCGTTGCGGGCAGCGGCGATGGCCGCCGCCACGCCGGCGGGGCCGCCGCCGATGACCGTGACGTCGGCGTCATGGGTGAGTGTCTGCACGATTCTCCTGTTCAGGCGGATTCTGGATGCCGGGTCACCGCGAGCGATCCGGAACAGTGGAGCGCCCGACGGCGAGCGTCCCCGGAACGCGGACGATCGGCTCGAGCTGCTCGCCGGCGATCGCGGCCAGCAGCGCGTCGCCGGCGGCACGGCCGACGTCGACCAGTCGCGGGTCGACGCTGGTCAGATCGAGATCGGTGCCGAGCACGTGCCGCTGGTGGTTGTCGTGTCCGACCACGGCGACGTCCTCGGGGACACGCAGCCCGGCATCCGCGAGGGCCGCCATCGCGCCGATGGCGATCTCGTCGTTGCCTGCGACGACTCCGTCGAACGATTCACCCGCGTCGAGCAGATGGCGCACGGCTTCGCGTCCCCACGCCTGCGAGTAGGAACCGTACGCCGGTCTGCCGCCCACGGGCTGGAGCCCGCTCTGCGCCAGGCTCTCGACGACGCCCTCGGCTCGTCGTGCAACGGCGGGCAGGTCGGCGGAGGCCGTGATGTGCGCGAGGCGCGTCCGACCGAGTCCGAGCAGGTGCTCGGCCGCGATGACGCCGGCCTGATGCTCGTCCGAGGTGACGACCGGTCTGCGCGACGGCGTGGGCTCGACGTTCGTGAAGATCATGGGTGCCGGGAACTCGAGAGCCTCGGCGAGGTCCGTGATGTCCGGGGTGTCTCCGACCACGAGGAGCGCATCGACGCGGCGCGCCTTCAGCCGCTTGAGGTGCGCGGCGAGATCGGCCGGCGTCGCCCGTGCGTTGTGCATGAGCGTCGCGATGCCGTGCTCGCCCAGCCGCTCAGCGGCGCCGATGATCACCGGCATGCTGAACAGGCCGACGGCCTGTTCGGCCAGCACCCCCACGGTCGCGCTGCGGCCCGTGACGAATGATCTGGCCAGGGCGTCGGGGTGGAAGTCCAGGCGCTCGGCCGTGGCGCGCACGCGCTCCCGTGTGCTCTCCGACACACGGCCCGTGGCACCGAGAGCGCGGGATGCCGTGCCGACGGACACGCCGGCCGCGGCCGCGACATCGCTGAGCGTGACCTTCTTGGCCATCGGGACCTCCTCGGGATGCGCAAACAATTGTGCATCGGTTGACAGCACGACCTTAGCAGTCCATGATCATCAATCGACGCCATGTGCGTAAACGATTGCGCAACCTGTGAGCAGATCCCGGCGTCACCCACCGCCTATCGAAGGAGATGGCACCGCATGCCCAGATCATCCCCGCACCACCGACGACGGATCCGTGGGTCCGTCGCGATCGTCGCCGCAGCAGTCACCGCGCTCGGCGCGCTCACCGTCACGGCCGCGCACGCCTCGGACACCGTGTCCGCACGCCTCGGCGACCCTGCCGTCTACTCAGGCGTCATCAAGGCCTGGCCGGGCGACAAGGACAAGGATCCCGCCCATGCCACCCGTCAGGTCGACGGAGAGTCCTGCTGGGTGATGTCGAACGACCCGTTCAATCGCTACGTCTACGTGGACGTCGACCCCGCGGCCATCCCCGCCGGCGCGACGCGGGCTCTCGTCACCGTGAGATTTCACGACGCCGCGCCCACCGGGATGCGCATCGCGTACGACGCCAGGTCCAACGCGTTCCAGACCACTGCGACGCAGCAGCTGCTCGGCACCGGGGAATTCGTCTCCTCGCAGTTCGAGCTCACCGACATCCGCTTCTCCAACAACGCCAACGGTGCGGACTTCCGCGTCGACGTCACGGCGAACGAGGGTTCCGTGCCCCCGGTCTGCATCAGTGACATCACCGTGGACTTCACGGACACTCCTCCGCTCGCGATCACCTCGCGGTCGCTGATGTTCGAAGAGGGTGACGCGGCGATCTCGCTCGCCAGCGCCGCGACCTCGGTGGACTACGTCATCGGCGATGCCGAGGGCGTGCCCGTGAAGACCGGAAAGGCGCCTGTCTCCGGCGGCAAGACGAGCATCGATCTGAACGACTTCGGCCCCGGCTACTACACCCTGAAGGTCACGGCCGATCCGGGCGCTCCCGTCACCCGGACCACCTCGTTCGGCATCGTGACCCCGACACCGGCGGGTGCGGTGTCTCCCGACTCGTTCTACGGGGTCGGCATGCATTTCGGCTGGCAGGACGTCGCCACTGAGGACGCGCTGCTCGAGACCATGACACTGGTGGGCTGGGGCTCCACCCGGTCTGACGCGTACTGGTCCAGCATCGAGAAGTCCCCGGGCGTCTACAGCTTCGACAACTACGTCGGAACCCGGGGCACGCGCAAAGCCGCATCGCTGGGGATCACCACCACGCTCAACTGGATGCGGGACAACCCGCTCTACGACGGCGGCAAGACGCCCAGCACGCTCGAGGGGCTCGCCGCCTATGCGGCGTACGCCACCGCGTCTGCCCAGTACTACGCGCAGTTCGGGAGCTCGTTCAGCGTCTACAACGAGTACAACTCGACCGGGTTCAACAACGGCGGATGCGGGATCACCGCCGACTGCTATTACAAGATGCTCTCCACCACGTACGACGCCGTGAAGTCCGTCGCGCCCGACACCACGGTGCTCGGTCCGACATCGGCCGGCTTCTCGCTGCCCTTCGCCCAGCGGCTGATCGAACTCGGCGGCCTCGACAAGCTCGACGTGTACTCGGCGAACAATTACGGCTTTCACGAGCCGGGGCAGGCGCCCGAGACCGGCAGCTATGGCACGGACCTTCCCGTTCTGGCAGACATGATCGACCAGGCCGACGGAGATCGCGACATCCCGTTCTGGATCACCGAGACGGGTTCGGCGACGAACACGGCCGGGGTCACCGAGGAGCAGCAGGCCGAACGGATCGTCCGCGCCCAGGTGCTGGCGATGGCGGCCGGGGTGGACAAGCTGCTGATCTACGACGCCCTCGACGACGGTGACGATCCGACGGAGCGCGAGCAGCGGTTCGGACAGTTCCGCCGCCCTGCTGCAGGCATCACGGGGATCTCACCCAAGCCGTCCGCGGTCTCCACGGCAGTCCTGATCCGACAGCTTCCGGATGCGAAGGTCGGAGAGCGGGAGGATGCCGGGCACTCCGACGTGTACGTGTACCCCTCCGCCGCAGATGAGGAGACCCGCATCCTGTGGTCGATCTCGCCGCGCACGGTCGCGGTGTCCGCGGAGACGCCGATCACGCTCACGGACGAGTTCGGCGAAGCGACCGAACTCACCCCGCACGACGGCAAGGTCTGGATCGACCTCGACGGCAGCCCGGTGTATCTGCACGGTGCTGTCGGAGGCGTCCAGGTCGCAGAGGCGCCGGTGTCGTTGGAGGTCGCGGAGACCTCGGTGACGAACGGCCCGCTCACGGCGACCGTGACGGGCACGGGCGCCGCGGCGTCCACCGTCACGATCGGAGAGGTCGCGGCCGACCTCGCAGGCGGCGATGCCACGGCCGACCTGACCCTCCCCGGCGTCGAAAGCACCGGTACCCGCCGGGTCACCGCATCCGTCGCCGACGACAGCGGGACCTACGCGCGACTGCGCGATGCGAGCACCGTCATCGACAGTGCAGTCGTCACCGGGCGCCCCGCCGTCGCGCTCGAGGCGGACGGTGTCCGGACCAGCCTCGAGATCGGCATCACCAACAACGACCCCGTCAACGCGCTGCCCGTGAAGAAGGTGACCTGGAATGCGGCCGGAACGAACGGTGTCGCAGAGGATGCTCCTGCCGCCGTGCCGGCGGGGAGCACCGCGACCATCTCGATCCCGGTGACGGGTGCGGAACTGAACATGCCGTACTCCTACTCGGTGACCGCCCTCACCGGGACAGGCGACGTCCACGACGTCGGCAAGCTCAGCTGGGCGCCGATCGCGGACGGCGACGCGGCGTCCCTGCCGGCGATCTCCCTGGACGATCAGGGGAAGTGGGTGAGCCTGCGTGGCGGAACGAGAGACTCCTCGGCCGACCTCGGCGGCACGGTCCGTTTCAGCTCGACCCCGGAGGCGATCCGGGTGGACGCGACGGTCACGGACGACATCCACGTCGGCGCCCGGACGAGTGCGGTGGACAGCTGGCAGGTCGATTCGCTGCAGTTCAGCGCCTACACGGACTTCCCCGGGGTCGTCGGCGCCGTGCGGACGGAGTTCACCGCCGCTCTCCTCGACGGAGGCGCCGTGCTGTACACGCACGCGGCGGCGCCCGGTCAGAGCACGGGCGACACGCCGGGAGGGGCTGTCGAGATCTCGCGCGATGACGCCGCGGGAACGACGTCCTACGCCCTGTCGGTGCCCTGGGCCGCCCTCGGCTTCTCGGAGCGCCCGTCGTCGGTGTTCGGGCTCTCGCTGCTCGTCAACGATGCGGACTCCTCCGCCGCGACGGACGTCCGATCCGGGTTCATCGAGTGGGGCGGCGGAGTGGGCACGGCGCCGAAGGATCCGCTGAAGTTCATGTCGGCGCAGGTGCTCTCCGCGGACGAACCCGAACGACCATGCGACACCACGGTGGACAAGGATGTGAAGGGACCTCTCGTGGTGGCCGGCGGAACGACGTGCCTCACCGGTGTGACGGTCTCCGGTCCCGTCATGGTGACCGACGGCGGCTCGATCCGGGCGACGGATTCGACGCTCATGGGCATGCTGCTGGCGACATCCGCGGGAGAGGTGACGCTCACGAGCAGCGAGCTCAGGGGAATGCTCACCGTTCACGGCGCCTCCGGGCCCGTGACCATCGCCGACAGCGTCGTGCGAGGCATCGCGGCGCTCAGCGACAACTCCGGCGGCGTGACGCTGACCGGGAACGAGGCGTTCGGGCTGCTCAGCTGCACGGGGAACGATCCGGCCCCGACCGGCGGCTCGAACACGATCCACGGGATGGCATCCGGTCAGTGTGCCGGGCTGTGATCGGCTGAGAACTGCGGAATGGGGCGGTCGGCATGATGCCGACCGCCCCATTCCGTGTTCCTCACTCGTGCGCTCAGCCCACCAGCTGCACCGACTTGAACAGCGCGGGGTTCTTCGGCGCGGCGCCGACGCCGGCGCCCCACTCCAGATACCCGGCGCGTGCGTCGGTGCCGGGGATGTCGCCGTCGGCATCGTTCACCAGGAACGACAGTCCCCACACGCCGCTCGGCGGCCCGTCGTAGCCCAGCGACGACCACGGCACCGACACGTCGTAGGTCGTCGTCCCGGCATCCTCATCCCGCACGATCTCCGCCGTCGCCCCGGGGGTGAGCCCCGCCTTCTGTCCGGCCGGAGGCGTGAAGGTGTAGACGATCGGCCCGCTGGCGTACAGCGCCGCCGCGATCTCCACCCGCTCGCCGCCGAGCACGGTCGGGAACAGGTCGTAGGTGTTGAACTGGACCGAGTCGGCCTGCCAGCTCAGCGCAGGATCGGTGCGGTCCGCCTGATGCACGTCGTCGGTGATGGTGGCCCGCATCACCAGCGCGTCCTGCGTGGCGGTGTACTGCAGTCCGCCGCCCAGGTCGGCGGGACCGGTGCGGGTGCCCGAACGGATCGGATTCCACTTTCCGATGGTGTTCAAGTCGATCGGGTCGAGCGTCTGCGCTCCGTCTTTCTCGATCGGCGAGAAACTGATCGGGCCGCTGTCGGAACGTGTCAGCTCGCCGGAGTGCGCCACCACGCTCGCCGTCTGCGTGGTGTACAGCTTCGGGTCGTCGATCGGCACCGACACGGACTTCGTGGCGCCACCCGGAACGGTCAGCCCCTGCGTCACGGTGCCCGAGAGGTTCCCGACCTTCCAGTCGAAGCTGTCGATCGTGAGGTCGGTGTTCGCCGCGTTGTTCACGACGCTGACGTCGAGGCTGTACGCGTACCCGCCCGCCTCGGTGCTGATCGACGGCCGTGCCGAGACGGAGAACGGATCGACCACCGCGGTCTTTCCCCGGCCCTCGGACACGAGCCGGCCCTTCTTGTCCGTCAGGGTGACAGCCACCTCGCGCTCTCCGAGCCGAGTGACACCCGGCAGGGTCAGCGAGACCTTCCCCGTGTCGGCGAGGTTCACCTTCTTCTGCACACCCGACGCCGCGACGGTCAGCTCGCCGCCCTTGATGTCGGCCCCGTCGGCCACCGTCACCGTGACTGGGAGGTCGGCTCCCTGGACCGAGCTCTCCGCGACGGAGACATCGACCAGCGGAGCGCTCGGCGCGACCGTCGCGTCGCCGGTGACGAAGACCGGGGAGCCGGTGAGCTGCACGACCGCCGATCCCTTCGGCACGTTCCTGCTCCGGCCGAACTGGTCGGTCAGGACGTATCCGTTGCCGGAGTTGATCTGCACACTGTCGGTGCCGGTGCTCCACAGCACGCGGGTCGTGTCCGCGGCGCGGTCACCGGTGTAGCGCAGGCTGTACAGCGAGTCGGATCCCAGGTCCTCGCGGCCGGCCGGCGTCTTGCCGACGGTCTGCCTGATCGCCACGGCCTGCGAGACGAAGCCCGGCTTCGGGCTGATCCCGTGCACGGCGCCGTAGGTGTAGTTGTCTCCGGGGCACTTCCAGAGGTAGCAGGCGGTGTCGTCCGCACGGTTGATCAGGCCGAACCGATCTTCGCGCTCACCGGAGTTGAACCCGTCGTCGTAGAGGTCGTACCAGAGGTACTCGTCCGCTCCGGCGAGCTGGGCGAGCAGCGGTCCGCGGATCGCGTAGTCCGCCTGCTGCTCCTGGGTGGAGCCGGCGTCGTGCGTCGGCCAGCCGTTCTCTGTGATGCGCACCGGGATGTCACGATCCCCGTCCGCCTCGTCGATCATGGCCGTCAGCTGCTCCAGGTTCTTCAGGTCGGATGCCTGCTCGGGCGGTGTTCCCGCACCGTGCTCGGAGTAGCCGTAGTAGTTCGTGGCGTACGTGTCGAGGTGGTCGAGTCCGCCCTGCGCGATGAAGTCCTTCGCCCAGGCGAGCTGCACGCCGGCCGTGATCGGTGCGATGACGTTCGCCTTCGCGTCCGCCGCGTGCGCAGCCGTGAACGTCGGCTTCAGGATGTCGAGATAGCAGGCCGCCGTCAGGCCGCACGTCCCGTTGTTGAAACCGGACGAGTTGTACTCGTTGAGGATGCCGATGTCGTGAGAGTCGCCGGCAGCGGAGTAGTGAGCGGCCGTCGCACCGACGTAGGCGGCGAAGGCGGAGATCGCCTCGGGGCTCGCGGGCGTGCGGTTGCCGTCGTAGAGAGGGCTGGTGAGGCCGGCGTTCCACATCACCTGCTGTCCGCGGTCGGCGAGCTCGCCGACGACGCGCACGCCCTCGCCGCTGAAGTCGTACTGGCCCTTCGTCTTCTCGACCTCGCCCCAGGTCGTCTCGATGCGGCTCTTGCCGTAGCCGGCCAGGACCATCGCATCCATCAGGGCCTCGGTCTGCGCCGTCGGCTGGTGTCCGCGATGGATCTGCGTGCCGAAGAAGGCGTCGCCGTCGTTCCATCCCGCCGGCGGATCGTCGAGCACGGCGAGGGAGGTCGTGCGCGTGACCGGTTCGCCGACGTCGGCCGTGACACTCAGCGTGTAGTAGCCGAACGGCAGATCCTTCAGATCGATCGAGCCCTCACCGTCGGCCACGGCAGCGGTGCCGGTTCGCAGCTCGACGTCATCGGCGTCGCCCAGCCGCCAGCTCACCTCCTCGGCGGGCGTGGCCACATCCACCGAGGCCTGACCCTCCTTGAAGATGAGCGACGGGCTCATGATGGCCAGCGAGTCCAGGGCCGCGATCGGCTGGTCGGTGAAGCGCACCGAGATGCCGGAGATGCACACCGGAGGGATGGCGCCGTCCGCACCCTGCACCTGAACCCGGAAGTCGGAGCCGTTCGCCCTGTTCGTGAACTTGATGTCGGTGAGCTCGAACGAGTGCGACTTCCAGCCGCTGGTGTCCGTGAGCCGGTAGAGGCTCGAGTTCGCCCATGCGTTGGTGGTCGAGTTGTAGTTGACCAGCATTCCGGCGGTGCCGACGTCGTGGTAGTCCACCGTCACGATGGCGCGCGTGGCACCGGCGGGGATGGCGGCGTCTGCGACATCCACGTACACGTATCGCACGGCGGGGTCGTTCTGCATCTGCCAGCACTGCCGGCCGTCCACCGTGGTGGCGACCATGTCGGCGGTCGCGGAGTTGTCGCCGGGGCGCACCTTGTCGACGCCGTGCAGCTGCGGCGGCGCGGTGAGGATCGCACTCGCGTCCGGTGTCGCAGCCGTGGCAGCGGGCGATGACACCGCCACGAGCCCGGCCACCGCGACGGCGGTCGCGACCCCGGCGCTGAGCAGCCTTCTTCTTCGTGTTCGGGTTCTCGGCGGAGAGAACATGGCATTCGTGGACATGGGGGACTCCTTGATCTGACGTCGTCGTCGATTCGGCCGATTTGGCCGGGAATACGCTTACCAGCTTGCGAGAGTACTAACTTCTTCAAATGCATGGATTAAGTTAGACCCCAGGGCGCGGAAACACAAGCATCCGCTGAGCACGCAGCTGCCGGGTTGCGCGTTCACCCGTGGAATATGGTGGGGAGTCGCAGGTGACCCGTACGTCCGATCTTCGGAGAGCTCAAGGGGGTTCAGTGGCGCAGAGCCAGAGCCGTGGCACGAACATGCCGCGCGTCGCAGACTTCAATGAGGCAGTCGTGCTGAACGCGATCCGGCGCGCCTCCGGCGGCCGCAGTCGAGTCGAGCTCACGGAGGAGACCGGGCTCTCCGCCCAGACCGTGTCGAACATCTGCCGGCGCCTGCTGGACCAGGACCTGATCGTCGAGACCGGCAAGCAGGCCGTCGCCTTCGGCAAGCCGCGCACCATGCTCGAGCTGAATCCGGCGGGCTGCTACGCGGTCGGGGTCCACATCGACCCCGCCGTGATCACCTACGTCCTGCTGGACTTCACCGGCGCCGTCGTCGTCAACACCAGTCATGAGACCCCTGCCGTGCAGGATCCGGAATCGGTGCTGGCGCAGATCAACGAGCACATCCTCACCCTCATCGCCCAGGCGCCCGTCGATCGCGATCGCATCATCGGCATCGGGATCGCCTCACCCGGGCCCGTGGACGTCGTGCGCGGACTCGTCCTCGATCCGCCGCACCTGCCGGGATGGCACCAGGTGCCGCTGCGTGACGAGATTCAGGAGGCGACCGGGCTGCCGGTGCTGCTCGACAAGGACGTCATCGCCGGCGCCGTCGCGGAGCAGTGGGCCGGGGGGCCCGAGGGCGCCCGCAACTTCGTGTTCCTGTATCTCGGCACCGGCGTCGGACTCGGCATCGTGATCGACGACCTCGTCGTACGCGGGATCTCCAGCAACGCGGGCGATGTCGGCCTGCTCCCCGTCTCGGCCGACGAGTTCGGCGACCGCTACACCCGCCCGTTCCGCGCATTCTGGCAGGCCGGTTCCCCGCAGAGCCTCGCAGAGCAGGCAGTGGCCGCGGGCGTGCTGTCCGCTCGCACCGATCTCTCCACCCCGGCGATCGCCGAGGCTGCGTTCCGCGAGCTCTGCGCCCTGGCGGATGCGGGGGACGAGGGCGCCGGGGAGATTCTGGACCGGTCCGCCCGATCCACGGCATCCGCGATCCTCACCATCACGAACCTGCTCGACGTCGGTTCGATCATCGTCGGCGGCGCGATGTGGGAGCAGCTCTCCGAGCGCTTCCTCACGGTCATGCGGCCGATCGTCGCCCAGGGGTCGATCGCCCACCAGCTGCATGAGGTCTCGATCAACGGCACCACCCTCGGTGCGGATGTCGCGGCCATCGGCGCAGCGTGCCTGGTGCTGGACGACAAGTTCTCGCCCCGCCCGGCGACGCTGCAGCTGGGACGCTGAGGCACCGGGCGAGGCGAGGAGAAGGCGGGACCGCGTCAGCCGATCAGCTGCGCATCCCGGAAGAGCCTCGGATTCTTCGGCGTGGTGCCGATTCCGGACGCCCACTGCAGGAAGCCGTCCCTCGAGTCTCCGGCGGCGATGCCCCTGTCGTCGTCGTTGACCAGGAACGACATGGCGAACGGCTCGGCCGGCGGTCCGTCGAATCCGAGGGACGCCCAGGGGAGCTGCACCACGTAGTGCGTCGTCCTGGCCGACTCGTCGCGCACGATGTCGGCGGTGGCCCCGGGCGTCGTACCCGCGGTCTGGCCCCTCGGCGCGATGAAGGTCTGCACGGCAGCACCAGAGTCGAGCAGCGCCGCGCCGATCTCGACGCTCTGCCCACCGGGCGCCGAAGGCGAGCGGTCGTAGGTCGCGAACTGGATGGAGTCGGTCTGCCACATCGTCGCGGCGTCGCGGGCGCCGAAGTGCGCCTCGTCGACGACCCTGGCGTCCAGGTTCAATCCGGTGTCGTCATAGGTCACGGTCAGCCGACCACTGACGTCATCCGCTCCTGTGCGCGAGCCCTTCGATGAGACCCAGGAGCCGAGTGCGGCGAGATCGATCGGGGCGGCGTCGGCATCGCCCGTGCGCGTGATCGGACTGAAGGCGGCCGTGCCGGCCAGACCCGCATCGGACTCGCCGACCCCGATGCGGTACGGGACGAGTGCGAACAGCACGGGGTCGCCCGCATCCAGCCGGAAGTCGACCGTCCCGCCGGGCGGGATCTCCGTCTCGGCGGGAGCTTCACCCTCTGCGCCGCCGATCAGGTAGTGCAGTGCACCCGGTGCGGCCGCGACGGAGGCGTTGTTCGTCACCGCCACGTCGAGCACGTAGTCACGTCGCGCCCCGTCGGACAGGATGCGGGGCTGCGCCGAGACCGCATACGGCTCGACCGTTTCGGTCCGGGCGCGCAGCAGCGCAAGAACCGTGCCTCCGTTCGGGCCACGTCCGGAGTCGATGATCGTCGCGCGAGCCGCGCGGGCGCCCAACGCCGACGTCGGAGGCAGCTCGACCGAGCCGGTCAGCACGCCTTCCTTCACCGCCATCCTGGCGTCCTCCGCACCCGCGGCGCTGATCCGCAGGCTGGTGTGCGGCCCCTTCACTGCGGATCGGTCCATCGTGACGGTGGCGGGCGCGGGCTGCGACACCACGTTCGTCTTCGCCAGTGAGAGCTGCGGTGCGTCGTTCGTCGCGGCGACCGAGGTCACGGGCCCGCTGAGGTACACCGGCTCCCCATCGAGGTCGACCGTGGTTCCCGCGACCGGCGGGGTGAAGGTCGTCGTCCGCCCGAGGTGGTCGGTCAGCGTCAGCGGACCGGTCCCCGTCACCAGCGCGGCAGCGCCGTCCGGTGCCCAGAGCACCCGGCTGGTCGCGCCGTCACCCGTATAGGGGTACGAGTAGATCGCGTCTGAACCCACATCCTCCCGCGCCTGCAGCTTCTTGCCCGTCAGCTGTCGGATGAGGACCGAGGCCGCGACCGCCGCGGGCTTCGGAGAGACGCCGAGAGCCGACTCGTCCGGCCGCATGAAGATCCCGAAGTTGTGCTCGCGCTCGTTCGGGTCGGTGCCGTCGTCGAGGGCGGAGTACCAGGTGTACTCATCCACACCGGCATCCATCACCAGGATGCTCGCGCGCACGAGATCCTCGGCCTGCTGAGCCGGAGTCGATCCCACGGCATGCGTCGGCCAGCCGTTCTCGGTGATCCAGACCGGGATGTCGCGATCCCCGTCCTCCTGGTCCACGCGGTCGACAAGGGCGGGGAGCGCGGAGACCAGGAGAGTGTCCTCCGGCGGTGTGTTCTGCCCATGCAGTGCATAGCCGTACACGTTGAAGGCGAAGGTGTCGATGTAGTCGATCCCGCCCTTCTCGAAGAACTCCTCGTTCCAGTCAGGGACGATGCCCGAGGTGATCGGCCCCATCACGTTGACGTCAGGGTTGGCGGCGTGCATCGGACCGTAGACGGCCTTGAGCATGTCGACGTAGCAGGACGCGGTGATCCCGCAGGCGCCGTTGTTGAAGCCCGTGCCGTTGAACTCGTTGTAGATGTTGAAGTCGTCGATCTCCGGCCCGTACTCCGCAGCGGTCGCGGCGGCGAACCTGCCGAAGGCCGCGAGCCCCTCCGGCGTGCTCGGAGTCACGCCGCCGTCGTAGAGGGGGTTGCGGTACGCCACCACTCCCATCGGCTGCATCCCCAGGCTCAGCGCCTGCGCACTCTTGGAGTCGAAGGAGTACCCGGAGAAGCTGTAGACGTCCTTCTTCTTCTCGATGAGCTCCCAGTTGACGTCGCCGCGGATGTGCCCGTACCCGATGTCGGCGAGCGACTCCATCAGCCCGTCCTCCGCCGCGCCGTAGTGTCCGAAGTGACTGCTGATCCCGAAGAACGAGGCGTCGTCGAGTGCGCCGGACGGCGTCGGCGTGATGACTCCGAACGACGCGTGACGTTCCAGTCTCTCGCCCAGCACGTCGCCCTCGAAGGCGATGCCGAAGTAGCCGAGTCCGAGGTCGGAGACGTCCAGGCTCGCCTTGCCGTCGGCATCCGGTGCGAGGGTTCCGGTACGGAGCTGCGTGCCGTCGTCGGCCGTGAGGGCGTAGTCGACGCTCGACGCGAGAGTGCCGAGCTCGAGCACGGGATCGTCCGTGGTCAGAAGCAGACTCTTGTTCGTCAGCGAGAGACGAGGCACGTCACTGAAGGTTACCGCGACCTCGGAGAAGCACACCGGCGGCACGACGCCGCTCACAGGACTGACGTTGACCCGGAAGTCCGCATTGTTCGTCGCATTCAGGAACCGGATGGCATCGAGCTGGATGGTCTGCGTGCGCCAGGCGCCGGTCCCGTCGAGAATGGCGGGGGAGGATGCCTGGAACGCGGATCCGGTGCCGTCGTACTCGACCCGCATGGTCGTCGACGCAGCGTCGTAGTACGTGAGGGTCACGTTCGCGTACCGCGATCCCGAGGGCTTCGCATTCGTCGCGACATCCACGTAGAGGTAGCGGTTGAGGGGATCCTGCGACATCTGCCAGCACTCGACGCCGGCCATGGATGTCACGGCGTGCGCAGGATCCTTGTCTTTGTCTCCCGGCCACGCTGCGACGATCCCGTCGTAGCTCGGTGTCGCCGAGAGCACGGCGGTGGCATGGGGCTCGGCGACATCGGCCGCCGCGCCGGCTCCCGTGGCGAGGAGTCCTGCGACGATGAGGACGCCGGTGAGAGCGCAGGCCAGTCCGCGTCGTACGCGCGGTTGCTCGGTGGTCACAAGAGGCTCCTTCGACTCGGATTCCGAGTTACTCTAAGTTGTTGGGTAAATGACGATCAAGCCTGATCATCGGACGCATTATCGACCTGAAACCGCGGATTTCCAGCTGAAATTAAGAATCTCCAATCTGTTGATAAACTGCGCGACATGAACGACGCGATCGCGACCACAGCTCTGCGCGGCGGAAACCTCCCCCACCTGGCCGACTTCAACGAGACCATCGTCCTCGAGGCCATCAGGCGCGCGACGGACGGCTGTTCCCGGGTGGAACTTGCACGCGTCACCGGACTCTCCGGTCAGACGATCACGAACATCACCCGGCGCCTTCTCGCGCGAGAGCTCATTCACGAGGCCGGCAGGACGGCCCCCGCGGGCGTGGGCAAGCCGCGGACTCTCCTGCGCCTGAATGCGCGGGGCGCGCACGCCGTCGGGGTGCACATCGACCCGGCGAGCATCACGTACGTCCTGCTGGACTTCCACGGCCGGCCGGTGGCGCACACGTCTCATCGCACGCCCTCGGTGACAGATGTTCAGCCCGTTCTGGACGAGATCACCGCGCACGTCGAGTCGCTGATCTCGGACTCCGGCGTCGATCGGGATCGCGTCATCGGCGTCGGAATCGCCTCGCCCGGCCCGATCGATGTCGTCAACGGCGTGGTGCTGAACCCGCCGCTGCTGCCCGGCTGGGTGAATGTTCCGCTGCGCGATCACCTGCAGGAGCAGACCGGGCTGCCGACGATCATGGACAAGGACGTCATCGCCGGTGTCGTCGCGGAACAGTGGGCCGCGGACGCCGAGCACTCCCGCAACTTCGCCTTCGTGTACATCGGCACCGGCATCGGAGTCGGACTCGTCCTGGACGGGCATGTCGTCCGGGGCACGTCCAACAACATCGGCGACATCGGTCTGATGCCTGTCTCCACCACCGGAGATGCCGGCGAGTCCCCGCGAGAGTTCGCCGCGCTCGGGGCGGTCGCTTCCGCGCACGTCGTGATGCGCCAGGCCGCGCGGCGCGGCATCCTCCCCGCCGACTTCGGCGAGGTCCAGCCTGCCGAGGCCGCCGCCGCCTTCCGTGTGCTGCGCGCGCTCGCCGACGGCGGTTCCCCGTCTGCGCGCGAGATGCTCGTCGAGATGGCCCAGTACCTCGCATCCGGCATCCTGACCATCACCAACCTCCTCGACCTCGACCGTGTGCTGCTCGGCGGACCCATCTGGCGGGAACTCGCTCCGTACGCGCTCGACGTCATCGGCGCCGAGGTCGATCGCCGCACCGTGACCGGACGCCTGCACGAGGTGACCGTCTCCGGAACATCGCTCGGAGACCAGGTCGCCGCCATCGGCGCGGGCTGTCTCGTGCTCGACCAGCATTTCGCGCCCCGCTTCGCCCCGGACACGGTGCGCGCATGACCGCGCTGCGCCGCCGTCTGCTGCACGACGGCTGGACCGTGAGCGCCGGCGACGGACCGCACGAGCTGGACGAGCGCACCAGAATCCCGGCGACGGTCCCGGGATGCGTGCACACCGACCTTCTCGCCGAGGGACTCATAGACGACCCCTTCGCGGACGACAACGAGTCGGCGCAGCGCTGGATCGGCCAGACGGACTGGAACTACCGGACTCGCTTCGACGCAGAGCCGGGCGGCGCGGACCGGCACGATCTCGTGTTCGACGGCCTCGACACGGTCGCAGACGTCCGCCTCAACGGAATCCTCGTGCTGTCCGCTCGGAACCAGCACCGATCCCATCGGGTCGACGTCACCGACCTGCTGCGACACGGCGGCAACGACCTCGACATCCGCTTCACGTCGCCGGTGCGCTGGGCGAACGCGCAGAGCGCCGTCCTCGGAGCCCGTCCCCGCCCCTATCCCCTGCCCTACGAGGCGATCCGCAAGTCGGCGTCCAGCTTCGGCTGGGACTGGGGCATCCACACGGCGACCAGCGGCATCTGGCGGCCCGTCGCCCTGGAATCCTGGTCGACCGCCCGCATCGACCGCATCCTGCTCGATGCCCGGCCGGAGGATGCCGGACGCGGCATCCTCCGGGCCGACATCCGGATCGAGCGGGCGGATCCGGAGGCCGAGTTGACGGTGTCCGTCGACCTCCTCGGCGAGCACCGTCAGGCCGTCATCCCCGCCGGCGGGGACAGCGTCCTGATCGAGCTCCCGCTCGAGGACGTGCAGCGCTGGTGGCCCGTGGGGTACGGCGAACAGGCCCTCTACGAGGTCGACGTCGAGCTGCTGCACGACGGCGTCGTCGTCGACTCCCGCCGGCGGCGCGTGGGGTTCCGCACCGTGCGCTGGGACACTTCCCCGGATGCGCACGGCACGGGTTTCACCCTGCACATCAACGATCGGCCCGTGCTCGTGAAGGGCGTGAACTGGATTCCCGATGACGCACTGGTGACCCGTGTGACCGGAGACCAGTACCGGCGCCGGCTCGCGCAGGCGAGGGACGCGCACGTGAACCTCGTGCGGGTGTGGGGCGGAGGCATCTACGAGTCCGAGGAGTTCTACGACATCTGCGACGAGATGGGGGTGCTCACCTGGCAGGACTTCCTGTTCGCCTGCGCCGCGTACCCCGAGGAGGAGCCCCTCCGCAGCGAGGTGGAGGCCGAGGCGCGGGAGCACATCGTCAGGCTGAGCGGTCACGCCTCGCTCGTGCTCCTGTGCGGGAACAACGAGAACCTCATGGGCCACGACGACTGGGGGTGGCAGCGGTCGCTCGACGGCGCCACCTGGGGCGCCGGGTACTACTTCGAACTGCTGCCGCGCCTGGTGGCGGATCTCGCGCCGGGAACGCCCTACATCCCGGGGAGTCCCTTCCATCCGGGCGGCGGGCGCGCGAACGACGAGCGTCACGGTCCTGTGCACCTGTGGGAGCAGTGGAACACGGACGACTGGCGAACCTATCGCCGGCATGCGCCGCGATTCGTCGCCGAGTTCGGCTGGCAGGGGCCGCCGGCGTGGAGCACGTTGGCGGATGCGGTGCACGACGCACCCCTCACTCCGGAATCGCCAGGCATGCTGGTGCATCAGAAGGCCGCGGAGGGCAACGCGAAGCTCCGCGACGGACTGCTCGCGCACCTTCCCGTCCCGCGCGAGATGGCCGACTGGCACTGGGCGATGCAGTGGAACCAGGCCGCGGCGATCCGGTTCGCCCTCGGCCACTTCCGCAGTACGGGCATCACCAGCGGCACGATCGTCTGGCAGCTGAACGACTGCTGGCCGGTGACGTCGTGGTCCGCGATCGACTCTGCGGGAAGACGCAAACCCCTGTGGCATGCGCTGCGCCAGGCGTATTCGCCCCGGGAGATCGTGGTCGATGAGGATGCACGCACCGTGACGCTCCTGAACGACACCGACCAGGCGTGGACCGGTCCGGTGCGGCTGCGCAGACTCGCCTTCGACGGGACCGAACTCGCGCGATCGGAGCATCAGGCGCGGGTGCGCCCGCGCTCGATCGAGACGTTCACGATCGACGACGACGTCGCAGAACCCGTGCATCCGGGTTCCGAACTGATCGTCGTCGATCTCGGTCATCAGCGCGGCTTCGGCTGGTTCGCGGAACCACGGGCCTCATCGCTGGAGCCCGCCGCCATCGAGTCGACCGTCGCGGCGACGCCGGAAGGTGCGACCGTGACCGTCGTCGCACGGAATCTCGTCCGTGACCTCTCCCTGCTCGTCGATCGCGCGCATCCCGAGGCCACGGTGGATCGCGCACTGGTGACCCTGCTGCCGGGCGAGAGCGCGCAGTTCGCGATCACGGCCGTCTCGGACCCTGCCGCGCTGCAGGACCCGCTCGTGATGCGCTCACTGAACGACCTGGTGCGGAACACGACGGCCTGAGACATCCGGCGTGCGATCCCCGCGGGGCACTCAGCGGATGCCGGCCATCCGCAGGGCGATGTCGACGAGCTTCACACGGTGCAGCGTCTCCGCCTTCTCGGGCGGGAACCAGCCGGCGCGGTCGGTGGAGCCGTTCTCCTCGAACCGCAGCCGCCCGCCGGTGACCTCGCCGCGGTAGATGATGCGGAGGGTGTGCAGGGGCTCCTCCGCGTACGAGATGCGGCGGGTGGCGGGGATCACCCGGGAATGGATGCCGAGCAGCTCGCGCACCGCGATCGTGTAGCCGGTCTCCTCACGGACTTCGCGGCGCACCGCATCCTCCGGGTCCTCGCCGTCCTCGAGGCCGCCGCCCGGCATGGTCCAGGCGATGCGCCGACCCTCGGTCCAGCGGGCGAGCAGGATCCGATCGCTGTCGTCGGTGACGACGGCGTAAGCGGCGACGCGCAGATCCATGTGCCCACAGTAGTGGTCAGGAATCGAGAAGCGGCCCCTTCTTACGCCCCCGTAGCGTGGGGTCACACCCCAGGAGAGGACGCATCATGGACACCACCACCGAGACCGCCGTGAACTTCACCGACGAGGAGCGGGCTGCGATGAAGGCCCGCACCAAGGAGGTGCGCACGGCGCGCGGACGCGCGAAGAAGTCGCCCGAGGAGGTCTACGCCGAAGGCCTCGCGGAGGTGCAGGAGAAGATCGCCGGGCTCCCCGACGAGGACCGGATGCTGGGCGAGCAGCTGCACGCACTGGTCACGGAGAACGCACCGCATCTGGTGCCGCGCACCTACTACGGGATGCCGGCATGGGCGAACTCCGCAGGCAAGGTCGTGTGCTTCTTCAAGCCGAAGTCGAAGTTCAAGGTGCGCTACGCGACCTTCGAGTTCGACACCGCCGCCGCCCTCGACGACGGCGATGTGTGGCCCGTCTCGTTCGCGGTCACCCGGCTCGGAGACGCCGACCGGGAGCTCCTCGCCGCTCTGGTCCGCCGCGCGGCGTCCTGAACCGGGCCGTCCTGAACCGGGCTCAGACCGGCGTGACGCCGATCCGGTCGAGGGCGTCGGCGAGGCGGGCGACCGCCCCGTCGACGTCGCTGAGCTTGTCCAGGCCGAAAAGGCCGATACGGAAGGTCGAGAAATCCTCGGGCTCGCCGCAGTGCAGCGGCACGCCGGCGGCGACCTGCAGGCCGGCCTCGCGCAGGCGCGCTCCGGTGCGCAGGCCGGGGTCGTCGGCGTGCACGACGACGACGCTGGGTGCCGCCCAGTCGGATGCCGCGACGGACGGCAGTCCGCGCTCGCCGAGCATCTCGCGCACCCGGCGGCCCAGTTCGATCTGAGCGGCACGGACATCGGCGAAGCCGCGGTCACGCGTCTCGATCATCTGGGCGAGGTTGTGTGCGATCGAATCGGTCGGCGTGGTCGCGTGGTAGGCGGCGCGGCCGTCCACGTAGGCGTCGGCCATGGCCAGCCAGGTGCGCAGGTCGAGCGCGAAGCTGCTGGACGGCGTGGCCTCGACGACCTCGCGTGCGGCGGAGCTGAGCATGACGTAGCCGGTGCCTGGCGTGCCGCTCCAGCCCTTCTGCGGCGCGCTGATCAGCACGTCGACGCCGAGATCCTGCATGTCCACCCACATCGCACCGGAGGCGACGCAGTCGAGCACCAGCAGACCACCCACCTCGTGCACGGCCGCCGCCAGGGAGCGGACGTAGTCGTCCGTGAGCATGATGCCCGCCGCGGTCTCGACGTGCGGCGCGAAGACCACCTCGGTGCGGCGGGCGCGGATCACCTCGACGACCTCGTCGATCGGCGCCGGGCTCCACGCCGCCTGGTGTGCGTCGGATTCCGGCCTGGCCAGGCAGACCGTGACGTCGGTGGCGAACTCCCCGGCATCCAGGATCTGCGACCAGCGGTACGAGAACAGGCCGTTGCGCACGACCAGCGCGCGGCGGCCGGCGGCCAGGTGCCGGGCGACCGACTCCATCGCGTAGGTGCCGCCGCCGTTGACGATCGCGACGCTGTGCGCGTTGTACGCCTCGCGCAGGATGCCGAGGGTCTGCTGCATCACGCCGATGAAGCGCTGCGACATGTGGTTCAGGGAACGGTCGGTGAAGACCACCGAGTACTCCAGCAGACCGTCCGGATCGATGTCAGCGTGGGGAAGACTCATGCCCCCAGCTTGGCACGGCGGTCGGTGCGGCGTCAGTTCCCGCTCAGCCGATGCGCACGCGTCGATCCTCTGCGGCGGGTTCGACCCTTGCGGCTTCTGGCGGAGCGAGCAATACTTAGCCTTATGGCAAAGTATGAGGAGCTCGACGAGGTCTTCGTCGCGCTCGCCGACCCCACGCGCCGCGCGGTCATCCGCCGGCTGGGCAGGGGACCGGCGAGCGTGAGCGAGTTGGCCGCACCGTTCCCCATCACGCTGCCGTCGTTCATGAAGCACGTGCGGATGCTGGAATCCAGCGGCCTGATCCGCACCGCCAAGGCCGGACGGGTGCGCCGTTGCACGCTCGACCGGGAGCGGCTCGCGCTCGTGGACGACTGGCTCGCCGAGCAGCGCGAGCTGTGGGAGCAGCGCACCGACCGCCTCGCACGATTCGTCACCGACCCGGAGGAGACCCCATGAGCACCTTCGATCCCGCGCTCGACCTTTCGCTCGAGCGCACCATCCGCGCTCGGCGCGAGACGATCTGGAACGCCTGGACCGATCCGTCGCAGCTCGCGAAGTGGTGGGTTCCCGCTCCGACCCTCGCCCGTGTCGAGCGATTGGACGTCCGGCCAGGCGGTGCGTTCGTCACGAGCATGAGCGACGACGGTGCGGCGTTCGTGCCGCACACCGACGGCATCTTTCTCGTCGTCGAGCCGGGCGAGCGCCTCGTCTTCACGAACGCGATCGACAGTGCCTGGCGGCCCGCCACGCCGCAGCCGGTCGCGATGACCGCGGAGATCACGCTGACGCCGGATGCCGCGGGCACGACCTATCGGGTGGTCGTGCGGCACGGGGATCCGTCCGCGCGTGACAGGCACGAGCAGCTCGGCTTCCACGACGGCTGGGGTTCGGTGACCGACTCGCTCGCCGCTCTCGCGGAGGCATCCGTCTGAGCCGGCCGCGCTGCGCCGTTTCAGATGTTTGAAACAGAATTTCAGGGCTGTCAGACTGAGGACATGGTGGCCTCCGAGCAAGCGACTGATCCGACGTCGATTCCGGCGGCCTTCGGTCTGCGTGCGCGCCTGCAGGCCGTACTGCCGGGGCTCAGCCGTTCCATGGCGAAGCTCGCTCAGTTCCTGCTCGAGAATCCCGAGCTGCCCGCGGAACTGTCCATCGCGGAACTCGCCGCGCGCTCCGGGGTCTCGTCCCCGACCATCACCCGGTTCTGCAAGCTGATCGGATACGGGGGCTACACGCAGATGCGCGTCGGCGCCGCGGCCGACCTCGGACGAACGGCCGGTCAGGACGCCATCGCAGGCGTCCCCGGCGTCATGGCGAACCCCGAGATGGGCGATCAGGAGCTGCTGCGCACCTTCCTGTCCACCCACATCCGGGCGCTGCAGACCTCGGCCGACCTCGTCGACCTTCGCGATTTCCGCAGCGCGGCGCAGTTGATCGCCGGGAGCGAGCACGTCGACGTGTACGGAGTGGGCGGCTCGAGCTCCATCGCCAAGGGGCTCGTCGACCGCCTGTACCAGATCGGCATCAACGCCCGCGCGTGGAGTGATCTGCAGATGGGGATCATGAGCGCCTCCTGCCTCACCGGCTCCGCAGTCGGGATCGGCGTCTCGAGTTCAGGTCACACGACGGAGACAGTGGAGATGCTCGCGGTGGCTCGCTCCGCGGGCGCGGGTACGATCGCGATCACGAGCGATCCGGCATCGCCGCTGGCAGCGATCGCCGATGTCGTCATCCGCTCCGCACCTGCCGACGACTATCTCGATCTCGGCGCCATGGCGTCCTCGCACACGCAGCTGTTCGCGGCCGACCTCTTGTACGTCCTGACCTCCTGGCAGGACCGGGAGCGCTCGGCGAGGTTCACCCGAGAGGCGGAGGCCACGGTACAGCGTCACCGCATCGCGACGCGACGCGCAGGGTCGCTGTCCCGCAGGCCCCCCACCGGATGATCCGGTCAGCGCTCGAGCTTGTAGAGCACCCCCTCCGACGCAGCGAGGCGGTCGGTGAGCAACGATCCGTCTGACAGCGTGATCCTGCCGCCGGTCTTCCCGTTGCTGCGCTTCACCTCGCGGACAGCCTTGACCGAGTCGCCGATCCGCAGTGTCATGTCCTGCCCGTCCGTGAAGCTGTTGTTCACGACGAACAGGTACTCGTCACCGTTCTTCCGGTCCACCATGCGTGAGATCACCAGGTCTCCCGTGCTGACCGGCTGCACGAACCAGTCCGCGGGGACTGTCGCCTGCCCGTACGCCGCGCCCGCGAGGTACACCTCCTCCGCGTCGAGACGCATCAGCGTCGGCCCCAGCGCGTGGATCTCCGCGTTGAGCTGCTGCACCGGTGCGTAGAGGTCGGTCTTCTCTCCGTCCGCGGTCATGATCCCGTCAGTGAAGTCCTGCGACCGCTTCGTGGGCGTCCACCAGGTGAAGTACGAAAGTTGCTTGTACCCGTATGCGAGGGCGACATTCGCCTCGTATCGGATCTCCTCAGCGGTCGGCCTGCGCATGTAGTCGGTGATCCCGATCGACTGAAGATAGGTGCTCGTCTTGATGTCGTTCTTCAGGCCGAGCTCGCGCACCGTGTTCAGGTTGGTGAACATCTCCTCATAGGTGGTCCGCGACACCTCGAACGGATACCGGTCGTACATCAGGTACTCCGGTCCGTCGATGCTGTGCGACCCGGTCGCGTCAAGCCACTTCTGCATCGCCGCGACGCCATCGGAGGCAGATCCGTAGACGTTGTACGGGAAGAAGTTCAGGTGCGGGTAGTACTCCGGGGCCGCCTCGCGGATGGCGTTGTACGACTGGGCGTAGTCCGTCGCGTCAGCGGGTTCGTCGACCAAGAAGACTCCGCCGATCCCCGGTACGTTCATGAAGCGCTTCGCGTAGGCCGCGGCATCCGCAGCGCTCATCGTTGTCAGCGAGGGGGAGACGGCACCGTCCTGCGCGACGATCTGCATCCCGTACTCGTGCGCGAGGGCCGCCAGCTTCAGGTTCTGTTCCGTCGTGATCGTCTCCGCCTGCACGTTCTCGATGAGATCGATTCCGGCATCCGCCATGTTTCGGTACTGCTCATCGTCCACATGGTCGACGGTCGGCGGCCAGAACGCGCTGATCGAGAACTCATCACCCACACGTTCGACCTGCGGCACGACGGTGACCGGAACCGTCAGCGTGTGCTCGCCCGCCTTCAGCGTGACGGCCGTCGTCCCCTTCTTGCGGGCGGTGATCGCACCGCTGCTGTCGACCGTCGCCACCTGGGGCTTCGAGGAGGACACGGAGTACGTGCTCGCCGGAGTCAGGGCATCGAACCAGCTGTCGTCCGTCATGCCCGGCTCGAGGAGGAGCGCGGGCTTGACGAGGGTCACGCAGTTCTCGGCCGTGCCGAACGCCGCCAGCTCCGAGATCTGGGCGAGATAGCCGTCGTTGCCCGAGGGGCCGTTGCGGGTCTCGACGTTCAGGCGCACGAAGCGCGCCGTGGTGCCCGCCGGCGCGTCGAACACCTGCGGCTCGTCCTGGATGCCCGGGTTACCGAGGCTTCGTCCGATCGACGTCCACGTCGTGCCGTCGGAAGAGACGTCGATCCCGAGGTCCTTCGGGAAGTTCGCCTGCCTCGGGTAGACGACGACCCGCGCCAGATCAGACGTGCAGCGCAGCTGCAGGGTCACGGCGGCCGGCTTCAGTGGATCCTGGTTCCGCTCGTACGGATCAGTGCTCCAGCCGTCGGCAGGGCCGTCGACGCCGTTCACGGCGAACGCTGCGCTCCATGTCTCGTCGGGCTTCTCGTAGCTCGACGACGCGGTGACTGCTGATGTCCGCGCGAGGTTGATCGTTCCCGCCGGCTGGTAGTCGACCGGCGGCGCAGGAGGGTCGGCGAAGACGGCGACTTCGGACAGCTGGAAGATTCCACCCTCGCGAGCCTGCCGCTTCAGGACGTCGATGCGCACCTGTCGCGCTTCGGTCGGTGTCGGCAGGTCCACGACGTCGGGTGCGTCGATGATGTTCTCCGGGCTGTCTGGATGCGTGATCCTCGTACTCCACAGCGATGCCCCCGCTGCGTCGAGCAGCGAGACGGTGTAGTCGATCGGGAAGTACACGCCGTAGAAACCGGGATCGGCTCGCGGGAACACGACCACCCGGTGAACAGCGGCGGTCTTGCGCAGCGTCAGGGTGACCTGGCCTCCGGCGTCGGCTCCCAGGTTGCCGGCGACCCAGAGTCTCATCGGGGACTCACCCAGGTCGGTGTCCACCAGGCGCGGCGCCAGTTGCTGGGCGGTGTCGGTGAGGACCTGCGCATTCGGGCCGATGTTCACGGTCCCGGGCGGCGCGTACGAAGAGAGATCGGCGGGATCCTCCGCCGCCACGGCCATCGGCACGGAAAAGCCGATGATCGACGGGATCGCGATGACGAGCGCGACGGCCGTCGCGAGCAGGCGGGATCGTGGACGAACAGCTGTGCGCATGGCGACGCTCCTCTGGGTCGTACCGGCACGTCGGCGTGCCCGGCCATTCCGACCTTATCCAGAGTTTCAGCGATTGGTAAAGAGAATGAAACAGAATTTCAGCAAATCAGGTCGACGGCACCACCTCGGCCGTCTGGGCGCGATCGAACGCCTCCCTCGCGTACGCGATCTGCTCCTGGTGCTCCTCGGTCCAGTCGACCAGAGTCTGCACGGTGCGGTGCAAGGTGCTGCCCATCGCCGTGAGCCGGTACTCCACGCGAGGTGGCACCTCGGCGTAGATGGTGCGGTGCACCAGGCCGTCCCGCTCGAGATTGCGCAGCGTGACCGTCAGCATCCGCTTACTGACGCCATGTATCTCGCGACCGAGTTCGCCGAAGCGCATCGACTTGGTGTCGAGGAGCGCGATGACCAGCAGCGACCATTTGTCGGCGATGCGGTCCAGGATCTGGCGCACCTCGCAGTCCTCGCGCACGTCCCACTGGAACGGGTCGCGCGGGTCCACACAGTCCGCGGCGGCGGGAGCGGCTACTTCGGGATAACCCGGGAACGTTGAAGTGCCTTCTTGTGCCATGCCGCAATGGTGACTGAACATGATCGAGGTTACAAGAGGTAACCGTCAACGATTCATGATCTGGAGACGAACGTGACTGATCTGAAGAACCGGCCCGTGCCGGAGGCTGTCGCCACGAAGGGGGCGTGGGGCGTACTGGCCGTCGTGACCGGAGCCCTGTTCCTGGAGGGCATCGACGTCGCCATGCTGAACGTCGCCGTGCCCAGCATCGCCGATGACATCGGCCTGGCGACCGGTTCGGCGCATTGGATCATCAGCGCCTACGTCCTCGCCTACGGCGGGTTCATGATCCTGGGTGGCCGCGTGGCCGACCTGCTCGGCCGCCGCCGAGTGTTCCTCGCGGCTCTCGCCGTGTTCGCCGTCGTCTCCGCGCTCGGCGGATTCGCCCAGGAGTCCTGGATGCTGATCGCCGTGCGACTCGTCACCGGAGCGGCGGCCGGGTTCATGACCCCGGCGGGCTTCAGCCTGCTGACCACGAGCTTCCCGGAGGGGGAGCGGCGGGGCAGGGCGCTGGCCGTCTACGGCGCCATCGGCGCTGCCGGCTTCTATCTGGGGGTCGTCGCCGGGGGCGTGATCACGTCGTTCGGTTGGCGCTGGGTGTTCTTCGTCCCCGCCGTCATCGCCCTCGCGTTCCTCGTGGTCGGCGCGGGCAGCATCCCGCGATCGGATGCCGCGGCGCGGCCGCCGCGCGGCAGCTTCGACGTCGGAGGTGCGGTGACGCTCACGGCCGCGATGATGTCGTTCATTTACGGAGTGGTCACCGTCGGCGAGCATCCTGCGGACCTGTTCGGATACGGGGCGCTGACTCTCTCCGTCGCGTTCTTCGTCGCATTCCTGTTGATCGAGCGACGGGTCGCGCAGCCGCTGGTGCCGTCAGGCGTGATGACCCAGGGCCGGTTGCCGTGGATGAGCGCGGTCGGGATGCTGTTCATCGGCGGCTTCTTCGCCTGGCAGTTCCTGCTGACGCTGTTCCTGCAGCAGCACCTGGGCTGGGGGCCGTTGGAGACCGGCCTGAGCTTCACCGTCATGGCCGTGGAGCTGCTGATCGCACCTACCCTCACGCCGAAGATCGCGGCCCGGTTCGGAAACCTGCCGACGCTCATCGCCGGACTCGTGGCGATCTCCGCGGCCTTCCTGCTCTCCCTGCGGCTGGACGGATCCGCCGGCTTCCTCGACCTGCTGCCTTCGCTGCTGCTCGTCGGCGTGGCATTCGCCCTCATCTACGGCCCGCTCACCGCCGCGGCGGTCGAGGGCGTCGACGAGGCGCAGCACGGCGTCGCCGGGGGCATCGTCTACACAGGGTTCCAGTTCGGCGCCGCGCTCGGGGTGTCGATCGTCACGATCGTGCTGCTCGCGGGCGGGTCAGATCCCGGGAGCGCCGACTACGCACGCGCTCTGTGGGTGCCGTTCGCCGCGGTGCTGATCGGACTGGTGGTCGCGGTCGCGGCCCGGTTCAGTCCGCGCGGGGCTGGAGCTCGCTGATCGACGCCCAGTCGTCATGGGCGAGGCCCTCACGGATGGCCTGCTCGAAGACGGCCCGGAGCAACTCGCCGACCGGCAGCGGGATCTCGTGTTCCGCTGCCGTGTCGAGCGCGAGGCGCAGATCCTTCTGACCGAGCTCGGTCGTGAAGCCCGCCGGCTGATAGCGGCGATCCGCGATCAGCATTCCGTAGGAGGAATACACCTGACCGGGGAACAGCGTGCTGGTGAGCAGCTCGACCAGCTGGTGCGCGTCGACGCCGCTGGCCTCTGCCAGGCTCACGGCCTCGCCCAGCGACTGGATGGCCGCGGCGATCAGGTAGTTGCCGAGGATCTTCACCAGGTTCGCCTGCTCCGGCGCATCCCC
Organism: Microbacterium sp. MAH-37; assembly: GCF_009758255.1. Lineage (GTDB taxonomy): Bacteria > Actinomycetota > Actinomycetes > Actinomycetales > Microbacteriaceae > Microbacterium. The sequence goes on along the minus strand of NZ_WSEN01000010.1, from coordinate 836,376 downwards.
CAGTCGCCAGGTGCGCGAGCCGATCACGTCGAAGAACGGCTGCACCCGGTCGATGAGGTCGGCGGGACCGGCAGCCAGAACGTTGAGATCACCTGCCTCGGCGACCGGCACCCTGCCGAACACCGGCGCGGCCAGATAGCCTATGCCGTTCGCGGCATGAACCTCGGTCGCGCGGCGCGCGAGGGCCGTGCTGACGGTCGCGAGGTTCACGTGCACCGCGTCCGCCGGGGCGCCATCCAGCACACCCGAGTCGAGGAACGTCGTCGCGACCGCATCATCGTTCGACAGCAGCGAGAACACGGTGCCGACCTCCAGAGCCTCGGCGACGGTCGCCGCCGCACGGGCGCCTTCTGCGACCAGCTCCGCGACAGGCTCGGCTGAACGGTTCCACACCATGACTTCATGCCCGGCCGCGAGGAAGTTGCGGGCGATAGGGCGCCCCATGGCTCCGAGTCCGACGACGGCGATGCTGCTCATACGAGTCACCCTACTGGCGCCCGAACACCGCGGGCAGGGCTCACGGGATCAGCCGGTTCACCAGCTCGAACGTGTCGTACCGCTGGTCGTAGTCACCGAAGTGCCCCTCGTCGCGGACGATCTGCGTGCCCCCGAGGCGGTCGAACATCAGCCGCCCCTGATCCGCGTCGCACCCGTACGGGTCTGTGACCGAGTTGATGAAGTACAGGTCTCCGGCGTTCGCGCGGATCCGGTCCCAGTCGTAGGCGGCCTGCAGCACCGGCTCCTCGGACTCGTTCACCCTGGTGGCGTATCCGGCGACCAGGATCGACTGCGCCACAGGCTTCTCCAGGTGCTCGAGCAGTGCCAGCAGCATGGCGGCTCCCCCCGAGTGCCCGATCAGCACGGTCTCTGCGTCGAAATGGTGCGCGGAGAGCACGCCCGGCAGGAACTCCGCGATCGGATCGACGTTGATGCGCGGGTAGGCGGGGCGCTCGACCTGATACCCGCGCTCGGTCAGCCGCTCGTCGAGCCACGGGTACCACGCGACATCCGGACGCCCGCCTGTGCCGTGGAAGATGATCGCGCTCCTGGTCATCGATCGATCGTAGCGGCCGCCCGCGCAGCGACGTAGCGTGGAGCGGTGAGCACTCCGTTCCCCGCCTCCGTGTACGCCGCCCGCCTCGACCGCGCCCGCGCTCTGACCGCGGAGGCCGGCCTCGACGCGATCATCGTCGGCCCCGGTGCGGACCTCACCTATCTCGCCGGCGTCGAGGGCGACACGATCGAGCGGCTCACTGCGCTCGTGATCCCCGCAGCCGGTGACCCGACCATCGTCGTGCCGCGCATGGAGCTCGCGAAGGTGCGCGACACCGCCGTCGGCGCACTCGGGCTGCGGGTGGCGGACTGGGTGGACGGCGAGGATCCCTACGCACTCGTGACCGTTGCGATGGGTGGCGCGGGTACCCGCTTCGCTGTCGCCGATGCGCTTCCCGCTCTGCACGTCATCCCCCTGACCGAGCGCCTGGACACCCGCCCGGAGCTCGCGACGCCCGTGCTGCGGGAGAGCCGCATGATCAAGGACCCCGCAGAGGTGGCCGAACTGCGCCGCGCCGGCGATGCCATCGACGCCGTGCATCGTCGAGTGCCCGGCTGGCTGCACCCCGGCCGCACAGAGAGGGAAGTCGCGGCGGACATCGCCGCGGCGATCGTCGAGGAGGGGCACCGCACGGTCGAGTTCGTGATCGTCGCGTCAGGGCCGAACGGCGCCGACCCTCATCACGAGGTGTCGGACCGCGTCATCCAGGACGGCGACATCGTGGTGGTGGACATCGGCGGCGCCGTGCCCTCCGGGTACAACTCGGACAGCACGCGCACCTATGTCGTGGGCACGCCCGACGCCGAGGTTGCACGGCGGATCGCCGTGCTCGTGCGCGCTCAGCAGGCCGCCGTCGACGCCGTACGCCCCGGGGTCACCGCCGAACAGGTGGATGCCGCCGCCCGCGACGTGCTCGCCGCGGAGGGGCTCGCCGATGCCTTCCTGCATCGCACCGGCCACGGGATCGGTGTGACCACGCACGAGGAGCCGTACATCGCACCGGGCAACGCGCTGCCGCTGCGTGAGGGCATGGCGTTCAGCATCGAGCCCGGGATCTACTTCCCCGGCGAATGGGGCGCCCGCATCGAGGACATCGTCGTGGTCACGGCCGACGGCTGCGTGAACCTCAACACCACGCCGCACGCACTCACGCCCGCCGGGGGAGCCTGACCGTGGTTCTGCAGGCGTGCCCGCTCACTCACCGAGGAGTGAACGGGCACGCCGGGCGGAGTCCTTGATCGAGACGGACTCGCTACTCGTGCGACACGGCGTCACCGCGCTCGCGGATGTTCTCGATGACCGAGAGGTCGGCGGTCTCCCACGAGCCGTCGGCCACCGACTTCAGCAGCTCGTAGCCGGTCACGCTCGCGGTCTTGGCGATGTACCCGGCCGACTTCTGGCCGATTCCACCGCGCAGCTCGAACAGCACTGAGGCCGAGCCGAGCAGGCCGTAGGCGTTCCGAGCGATACCGGGTGTCGACGTGCTGGGGTATCGCGTGATGTTCGCGTAGCCGTACTTGTCGACGGCCTGCAGCATCACCGAGGCCGCCCGCTGAGAGGCGGTCACCGTCTGGGCGAACTCGTCACTGATTCCGAGTTCAGCGGCGGTGTCGACGGCATTGGGCCACATGATCGATCCGGTGATCATCCGTCCGTCATCGTCGACGTACGTTCCCTGATGGTGGTAGTCCACCATCAGCACCGGCTGCCGCTCGTCCCACAGGGTGCGCATCGCCATCGCCTCGGGCACCTCGTTGAGCGTGTCCTCACCCGCGACGTAGGGGTTGTCCTGCGGCGTCGCTCCATAGGAGTGGTAGCGGTTGATGTCGTAGCCGCGGCCGGCGGCCCAGAAGTCGCATCCGACCTCACAGGTCGGATCCCAGTTCTGGCGCCACGGCGTGGTGTTCTCCCGTGCGTCGGTCACATCGCCGTCGAAGCCGTCGACATTGACGCGCGGCACGATGGTGATCGTCAACGCGTCACGGATCGCCTGGTTCTGCGGACTGTTGTTGCCGGCGACCTGCTGGATCAGATCCATCATTCCGCGGCTGACCATGAACTCGTCGCCGTGCTGATTGGCTATGAACATCACCGGAACGGGGCCGTCGCCGATGGTCACGACAGGGATGTCCCGCCCCAGATTGCTCTGATAGGGCGCTGCCTCGAGGTCGATCGCTCCGCTGTCCTCCAGCTTCTGCAGGGTCGACCACATCTCCTCATAGGAGGCGACGCCGCTCAGGCTGTTCCCTTCGCCCCACGGCCCACCTGGCTGTGTGTCCGGTGGCGCCGCAGATGCGGAACCTCCATTCGCTCCGGCGACGACCGCGAAGGCGAGAACTAGCGAGCCGAACGCAGCGGGGATTATGCGTTTTGATCTCATGGTGGTCACGCTCCATACATAGAGCCCGGCGCAGCCCTGGGTGGCCACGCTCGTTGTGGCGAGCCTCACGTTACCGACGGGAAGGCTCCCGGTCTACCGAGTCACCGCAGTGGTGGGGAACCGACCCGACAGCGCGACGCCCCGAAACAAGAACCGGCCAGGCTTGCTGCCTGACCGGTTCTGACTGTGGAGCCTAGGAGATTCGAACTCCTGACATCCTGCTTGCAAAGCAGGCGCTCTACCAACTGAGCTAAGGCCCCGAGCGGGAGGATTCCCGCGGGGTATCCGCGAGCGGAGTGTGGGGCTACCAGGACTTGAACCTGGGACCTCTTCATTATCAGTGAAGCGCTCTAACCGCCTGAGCTATAGCCCCGTCAACCTCAAAGACTTTACCGGACGGAGCCGGAAAATCCGAATCGAGGCCGACCTCTCCGATCAGTCGCCCACGCGGAGGTTCGCCGTACCCGCCGAGACCGACGCGTCGATGCGGTTGGACGAGCTCGAGGACTCCTGCAGATCGCTGTTCAGATCACCCGCGGACACGTTGCGGCGGATGCTGTACACGTCGTCGGGAACGGTGAGCGTGAGCTCGCCGGCCGACACGTCCAGCGACACCTCGCGGGGCACCGCGGACAGGTCCGCGGTGAGTCGTCCGGCAGCGACCGTGAACTCGGCCTCACGGACATCCGCGAGTGCGATGTCGGCGCGTCCGGCATTGACCTCGGCGTCCACCGTCTTCGCCGAGCCGTCCAGGTTCAGCGCACCCGCGTTGACGGTGGCATCCAGTTCGTCGAACTCGCCGTCCACGCGCAGCGCTCCGGCCTGCACGTCGAACTCGGCGTCGATCCCGCTCAACGAGTCGGGGAGCAGCAGCGTGACGGTCTCGGAGTCCTGGAACCAGTCCGGCAGGAACCAGCTCCAGCCGCGGTCGGGGCTGCGCACCTTCAGCTCGTCGCCGTCACGGTACAGCCGCCAGCCGTCCAGGTCTCCGCTGTCGCTCTCGAGCCGGGCCTCGGCGCCGTCGTAGAACTCGACGCGCACGTCGGCGGCGTCGACCGAGAGGTTCAACGCCGTCACGTCCGCGACACCGGCGGACGTCGAGGTCGGTCCGGTCACCAGCTGGTTCGCGCCCGCGAATGCGGCGGATGCCGCGGTGCCGGCGATCGCCACACCGCCGATCACCGCGGTGACGATCGTGATCGCCCCGACCCCTGCCTTCGTCGTACTCATCGGATTCCTCCTGTGCTGGGCTTCTCACCCTGATTCTCGATGTGGGCGAGCGCTGCGAGCACCCGGCGGTTGCCGGACTCGTCGGGCTCGAACCCGAGTTTCTGGAAGATCGAGGTGATGTGCTTCTCGACACTCGCCTCGCTGAGGTACAGCGCCCCTGCGATCGCCTGGTTCGACTTGCCCTCGGCGATCAGGGCGAGCACCGTGCGCTCGCGATCGGTGAGCCGCAGCATCCGCTCGTCGCGGTTGCGGCGCGTGAGCAACTGCGCCACGACTTCGGGGTCGAGCACGGTCGCACCGTCGGCGATCCGCTGCACGGTCTCGACGAACTCCGCGACGTCTGCCACCCGATCCTTGAGCAGGTAGCCGAGCGGCCCGCCCCCTGTTGATCCACCCTGGGCGGCGATCAGATCCGACGCGTAGCGCTCCTCGACGTACTGCGACAGCACGAGCAGGGGGAGCTGCGGGTCGGTTGCCCGCAGGCCCAGTGCCGCACGGATGCCCTCGTCGGTGAACGTCGGCGGCAGCCGCACGTCCAGGATGCAGAGCTCCGGGTCCTTCTCCGCGACGGCATCGGTCAGTTCGTGGGTGTCGGGAAGGGCGGCGACCACCTCATGGCCGGCGTCTTCGAGCAGCCGCACCAGGCCCTCGCGCAGCAGCACGGAGTCCTCGACGATCAGGACGCGCATGGCACCGTCACCTCCAGTGCGGTCGGGCCGCCCGCGGGGCTGTCCAGCCGGAACGTGCCGCCGGCGGCGAGCACCCGGTTCGAGATGCCGTCCAGGCCGCCGCCGGGCTGCACCTGGGCGCCACCCATGCCGTTGTCCTCGACCCGTGCCCACAGCACGCCGCCCTCACGGGTGCGCACCACGACACGGCATTCGCTGGCCCGGGAGTGCTTGGCCGCGTTGGTCAACGACTCCGCGATCGCGAAGTAGACGGCGGCCTCTGCGTCGCGGCATCCGCTCTTCGCCCCGGTGGAGCCGGGCTCGAGCCGCACGTCAAGCTGCACCGGGATGTGCGAGCGGCTCGCCAGCGCCGAGAGCGCGGCGTCGAGGCCGCGGTCGTCGAGCACGGAGGCGTGGATGCCGCGGGCGAGCTGGCGCAGTTCGGTGATGGCGGCTTTCGTCGAGGTGTGCGCCTCGGCGATGAGCTCCTTCGCGGCCGCGGGGTCGGTGTCGATCTTCTGCTGGGCGAGGCCCAGCGTCATCCCGACCGAGACCAGCCGGGGCTGGACACCGTCGTGAAGGTCGCGCTCGATGCGGGTGCGTTCGACGTCCGCGGCGCGAACGGCGCCCTCGCGCTGCGCGCTGCTCGTGCGCACCTGCTCGGTGAGCTCGGCCTCGCGGCTGGGGACGATGAGCGCGCGGGTCAGCACGCGGTGCAGCAGCGCGAGTCCGACGATCGCCGCTGCGCAGACGACCCCGCCGAGGATGCCGGCGAGCGGAGCCCAGGAGGTGAGGAAGCTGCCGCCCCACGGGCCCTGGATGGTCTCGGATCCGGTCAGCGGGCCGAAGGCGACCATCGCCCAGACGATGCCGCTCCAGAGCAGGCGCAGCACGATGGCGCCGGCGATGCAGGCGAGAGTGAAGTTCACGACGGCCCGCCACATACTGCCGTCGACGGCCTGCCGGAGCAGCGTCCGCAGCCAGCCGCCGAAGCCGGGCCGGGTCTGCGCCCGCCATTTCAGGTTCGACACCCCGAGACCGTACAGGCCGTCGGCGCGGGCCACCTCGAACCAGCCCACGCCGAACAGGGCGTACACCAGGCCGACGAGGATGACGAGGCCGACACCGAAGACGAGCACCGTGGCGAGGCCGGCGGCGAGCAGGCTGCTGAGTGCGGTGAGCACACCGGCGCCGATGACGCCGAGGCCGGCCAGCTGCAGGACGGTCATGAAGATGCGCAGCGGCGGCTTGGGTCGCTCGGCGACGGATGCCGGCGGCGTGGGGGTCCCCGGCGTCACGCCCGCCGGGGGCGGAGCCAGAGGAGTCGGATTCGTGGTCATGGCATCAAAGCTACGCAGGCGCGGCTCATGCCGACACCGAGGCAGCCGGAGTCGTCGTTTCGGGTTTTCCCTACTGTGCTCGCCGCCCGGCGCGAAGCGGCGTGGTTCACTGGGGGCATGAGCGCTCCCGATCTTCCGCATGAGGACGAGCCGCACACCGGCGGTGTCAACCAGCGCCTGAACTGGCTGCGTGCCGGAGTGCTCGGCGCGAACGACGGCATCGTCTCAGTGGCGTCGCTCGTCGTCGGCGTCGCGGGCGCCACGACCGACAACGGGGCACTGCTCATCGCGGGTCTCGCCGGCCTGGTCGGTGGTGCGATCTCGATGGCGCTCGGCGAGTACGTCTCGGTGAGCAGCCAGCGCGACAGCGAGCGCGCCCTGATCGCCAAGGAGCGGCACGAGCTGCGCACGATGCCGGAGGAGGAGCTCGACGAGCTCACGCAGCTGTATCAGCAGCGCGGGCTGACCGCCGAGACCGCGCGTCAGGTCGCGGTCGAGCTGACCGAGCACGACGCTCTCGCCGCTCACCTGGAGGTCGAGCTCGGGATCGACCAGGACGATCTCGTGAACCCGTGGCACGCCGCGATCTCGTCGGCGGTCGCGTTCACGTTGGGCGCTCTGCTGCCGCTGCTCGCGATCCTGCTGCCGCCGCCGGAGATCCGCGTGCCCGTCACGTTCGTCGCCGTGCTGCTCGCTCTCGCCGCGACCGGCTTCATCTCGGCGAAGCTCGGCAGCGCGCCTCCCGGCCGTGCGATGGTGCGCCTCCTCGTCGGCGGCGCCCTGGCTCTGGTCGCCACCTGGCTGATCGGCACCCTCCTCGGCACCACCGGCATCGCGTAGCGCCACGCCCTTCGTCTCGCTCCGCTCGCTCAGGACCCGGTGAGGAAGCACCTCCCTGTACCTAGCCATCCCCTTACCTCACCCCAATGGGATATGCCTCCCCCAGAAACACGAGCGGGGCGAGGTGTTCCCGGAACGAGCATTGGAAGGGGCCCGCTGGCCCCGCGCCCCGAGCAGCGAGGACCACCCTACGCAGACCGAAAAACCGGCATCAGCACCGAATCAACGATCTCCGCCACATCCACATCCCGAATCCCCCGGAACAACAGCCGATCCCGAAGCACCGCTTGCCCCACATCCAGGCGCAATTCCGTCACAGCCTCAGCAGAGATCTCCCCGCGCTCCACGCCCCGGAGAACAACCTCGCGCATCATCTCGCGCCCCATGCCCCGCGACAGCTCCTCCATGCCGCCTCGATCAGCCAGCGCCTCCGACAGCACTCCCCGCATCGCTTCGCCCAACGGCCCCGCCAGCAGTTCCGCCGTCCGCCTCAGCAGCGCGCACAGGTCGTCGCGCAGATTCCCCGTGTCCGGCACGCCCTCGGTGTCCCGCATCTGCGCGTACGCGGTGTCGCGCACGAGTTCCGCGCGCGAGCCCCAGCGCCGATACAGCGACGCCTTGCCTGCACCGGCGCGTTCTGCCACGCCCTCCATGGTCAGCCCGCCGTACCCGACGTCCGCGAGCTCCGCCAGCACGGCCGCGTGGATCGCGCGGACGAGCGCGTCCCCGCGTCGCCGGGTGTCAGCCACGGGTCACCCGGCCAGTGGTCCCGTCGACGGTCACGGTCTCGCCGTCGATGAGCACGGTCGTGCCGTCGCCCGTTCCCATGACCGCGGGCAGTCCGTACTCGCGGGCGACGATGGCGGCGTGGGAGGCGATCGATCCGGTGTCGACGACGACGGCCGCGGCGCGCAGGAACAGTGGCGTCCAGGCGGGGTTCGTGTAGGGGCAGACCAGGATGTCGCCCTGCTGCAGCCGGTGGAAGTCGGCCGCATCGCGGATGATGCGCACGGGCCCGGTCGCCGTTCCTCCGCCGGCGGGGGCGCCGCTCACCGCCGCATCCGCTCCGTTCTCGCGACGGAACACGTCGCGCACGTCGACCACCGGGATGCCGGCGAGTTCCGCTCTCTTCGCGGCGCGCGCGACGACCAGACCCCGGAGCCGTGCCACGGTCGCCGGGTTCATCATCGCGACGTCGGGGATGGCTGACGCCTCGTCCCAGCGCAGGTGGAACACGTCGAACGGCTCATCGAGCACCCCGGCGTCCTGCATCCGACGTCCGATCTCGAGCAGTGCGCGGCGCAGCGCGGGCAGTGATGCGGTGAAGAAGAAGTGGCTGTCCTCGCGGTAGGCGACGCCGGCCTGGGCGGCGCGCACCCAGTGCCGTGCGGCCTTCTGCAGCCGCTTCGGCCGGAGGAGCGGATGCCGCAGCAGCCGTACCAACGCGTCGTCGGAGCGTGACCGGCGGTCGTCCTGCGGCGGGCTGTCGACGAATCCGGCGATCATGCCGACGATGACGTCCGGCGACTCCGCGAGCGTCGGCGGACTGACGAGCAGCGGGGACGCCGTCTCCTTGCGTCCGAAGTCGTGCCGGAAGGCGTCCAGCGCCGCGGTGAACGCGGGGAACCGGTTCAGCTCGGACACGATCTCGGCCGGGGTTTTCGACGCGAAGAGCTCGTGCAGCGCAGCATCCTTCCGTACCGTCCCGGCCATGTCGGCGAGGGCGCGTTCGGATGCTGCGGTGCGCGTCGGCGCGCCGCCGGTGAGATCGGCGAGCAGTTCGCGGCGGCCGAGCAGGGTTGTCACGAGGCCGAGCCGGATGACGGCGATCGCCGTGCCGGGGAGGTAGTCGATGCGCATGTCGCGGCTGAGATCCATCAGGGCGAGGGCGCGCTCTGGCACGCGGAGCAGCTCGGGCCAGCTGAGGTCCGGCAGCGGGAGCGCGTCGAGTTCGTCGGCGCTGCTCAGCAGCTGTGCGAGGCGCGGGTCGTCCGGAGCGTCCTCGGGGTGGAAGCGCAGCGCCTTGCGGATGACCTTGAACGGGGTGAGCAGGATCGCCGGTCCTGGCCGCATGTGCGGCGGGACGAAGCTGGTGACCACGCCGTCCTCTTCGACCAGGAAGTCGGTGAATGCCCCGCGGATGCCGAAGTACACGGTGATCTGCCGCATCATGTCGGCCGGGCCCCGTCCGAGCCAGGTGGTCACGTCCATCGGATACGGACGCACCGGAAGGTACTCGCTGAAGATCATGCTCTGCACGCGCTCGCGCCGGTTGAGCCGGCGCGGTTCGGGTGGCAGGGCCGTCATCGGTCGGGCCTGCAGGATGTGCACGGTGCCGTCGGCGATCGCCCACTCCATGTCCTGCGGCCGGCCGAAGTGCGTCACCGCGGCCCGGGCATAGCCGGCGAGCTTCGCGAGCTGGCTCGCACTGAGCAGGCGTCCGCCGGTCGGCGCCGGGGTGTCGTGACGGATGCCGCCACCGGAGTCCGTCCTGATCACGACATCCGCCCGGCCCGGCGTCCACTTCTGCACGGCGCCGTCCTCGTCGAGTTCGTAGTGCTCCGGGGTCACCATGCCCGAGACGACCGCTTCCCCCAGACCCGCGGCAGCGTCCACGATGATGCGGTCGCGGCGTCCGCTGACCGGGTCGGCGGAGAACATCACTCCGGCGACTTCCGAGTCCACGAGCTGCTGCACGACCACGGCGATGCGCACTCCGGCGGGATCGACGCGTCGCTCCCGCCGGTACGACACGGCCCGGTCGGTCCACAGTGAGGCCCAGCATCGGCGCACCGCGTCGAGCACGTCGTCCACTCCGACGACGTTCAGGTAGGTGTCCTGCTGTCCGGCGAAGGCGGCACCCGGCAGGTCTTCGGCTGTCGCGCTCGACCGCACCGCCACCGCCACGTCCGCCCCCAGCTTCGCGTAGGCCTCCGCCACGGCATCCCGCAGTTCCTCCGGTATCGGTGCCCCCTCCAGCATCCGCCGCAGTTCCGTCGGTTCCGCTTCCGCCACCCGATCGGTCAACCCCACGGCCTCCGTCGCGGCCGCATACGCGTCCGTCGTGACGACGAACCCGCCAGGCACCGGCAGCCCCGCCCGCAGCATCTCCCCGAGGTTCGCGCCCTTCCCCCCGACCACGGAGAGACCCCGTGCCTCATCCAGTCCCACCACCATAAGAAACGTCACGTTCCCTACGCTACGCCCCGTTCCCCAGCCCCACCACCCTTCGGCGGGCGCCTCACCGCGTTTCGTCTCAGTCGCTGCGCTCCTCGCTCAACGACCGGATGGTCACGTAGTCCAAAAGCTCAAGCGGGCGGGGAGGTTCCCGGAGCGAGCATAGGGAGGGGCCGTTAGCAGGAGCGGGCTTGCCCGCTCCTGCTAACGGAGGGTCCCTCTCTGCGAGCGCAGGGAACCTCCCCGCCCGCGCCCCACCCCACTCTGCGAGTGCAGGGAACACCTCACCCCGCGACGCCCGCAACACCTCACCCCGCGCCCCCGCCCTTCGTCTCGCTTCGCTCGCTCAGGACCCGACAACGAGAAAGGGCGGATGCCTCGCAGCATCCGCCCTTCCAGAAGACAAGCTCAGTTCGACATGAACCCGACGAGCAGCCCGCCGGTCACCTTCACCGCCACGTTGTAGATCCCCGCCACGACCGCCCCCAGCACCGTGAACACGATGAGGTTCAGGATCGAGACGACGGCCGCGAACGCCATGACCTGCGGCAGTCCGATCAGCTCTTCCAGGTTGACCTGTCCGTCGGTGAAGCCGGCCAGGAACTCACCGGCCTGCGTGATGACGCCGGTGGACTGCAGCACGAGGAAGATCAGGAAGAACGACACCATGGTGACGACCGCCAGTGCGACGGCGCCGAGGAACGACAGCTTCACAGCCGACCAGAAGTCGATGTAGACCAGCCGCAGCCGGACCTGCTTGCCGCCGGTCTTGCGGGTGGACTTCTTCGCGAGCTTGTCGGCTACGGTGCTCATGCGTCTTGGCTCTCTTCGGGGGTCGGGGTCTCAGGGGCCTCGGGGTCGGTGTCCGCCTCATCCTCTTCTGCCAGTCCGCGTTCGGTGTTGCGGGCGATGGCGAGGATCCGATCGTCGTCGGTGGTGCGGGCGAACAGGACACCCATGGTGTCGCGGCCCTTGGCGGGCACCTCGGCCACGGCAGAGCGTACCACCTTGCCGCTGGACAGAACCACCAAGACCTCGTCGTCCTCGGAGACGATCAGACCGCCCGCGAGAACGCCCCGATCGTCGTTGAGCTTGGCCACCTTGATGCCGGTTCCGCCGCGTCCCTGGACGCGGTATTCCTCGATCCTGGTGCGCTTGGCGTAGCCGCCGTCGGTGACGGTGAACACGTAGGAGTCCTCGTCGACGACGGATGCCGAGAGCAGGCCGTCCTCTTCCTTGAACTTCATGCCACGGACGCCCTCGGTGGCGCGACCCATCGGGCGCAGCGCCTCGTCGGTGGCGTTGAACCGCACCGACATCCCCTTCCGGCTGATCAGCAGGATGTCGTCCGTGCTGTCGACCAGCATCGCGCTGACCAGCTCGTCACCCTCGCGCAGGCGGATCGCGATCACGCCGCCCTGACGGTTGGTGTCGTAGTCGGTGAGGCGGGTCTTCTTCACGGTTCCGCCGACGGTCGCGAGCGCCAGGTACTCCTTGGCCTGGTAGTCGCGGATGTCGAGGATCTGCGCGATGTTCTCGTCGGGCTGCAGTGCGAGCAGGTTGGCGACGTGCTGGCCCTTCGCATCGCGGCCGGCCTCGGGGATCTCGTAGGTCTTGGTGCGGTAGACCCGGCCCTTGTCTGTGAAGAACAGCAGCCAGTGGTGGGTCGTGGTGACGAAGAAGTGCTCGACCACGTCATCCGCCCGCAGCTGCGCGCCCTTCACGCCCTTGCCGCCGCGGTGCTGCGAACGGTAGTTGTCGCTGCGCGTGCGCTTGACGTAGCCCTCGCGGGTGACGGTGACCACCATCTCCTCTTCGGGGATGAGGTCCTCCATCGACATGTCGCCGTCGAAGCCGTGCAGGATGTGGGTGCGACGCTCGTCGCCGAACCGCTCGACGATCTCGGTGAGCTCGTCGTGGATGATGCCGCGCTGACGGGCCGGGGTGGCGAGGATGTCCTTGAAGTCGGCGATCTTGAGCTCGAGAGCGGCCGCCTCGTCGATGACCTTCTGGCGCTCCATCGCCGCGAGGCGACGCAGCTGCATCGTGAGGATGGCGTCGGCCTGATCCCAGTCGATGTCGAGCAGCTTCTGCAGGCCGGTGTTCGCCTCTTCGGCGGTGGGGGAGCGGCGGATCAGGGCGATGACCTCGTCCAGGGCATCCAGCGCCTTGAGGTAGCCCTCGAGGATGTGCATGCGCGCCTCGGCCTTGGCCAGGCGGAACTTCGTGCGCCGCACGATGACGTCGATCTGGTGCTCGATCCAGTTCACGATGAACCCGTCGAGCGCCAGCGTGCGGGGCACGCCGTCGACGATCGCCAGCATGTTGGCGCCGAAGTTCTCCTGCAGCTGCGTGTGCTTGTACAGGTTGTTCAGCACGACCTTCGCGACGGCGTCGCGCTTGAGCACGACGACCAGGCGCTGACCGGTGCGGTCGGAGGACTCGTCACGGATGTCGGCGATGCCGGAGATCTTGCCGTCGCGGGCCAGGTCGCCGATCTTCACCGCGAGGTTGTCGGGGTTGACCTGATACGGCAGCTCGGTGATGACCAGGCAGGTGCGCCCCTGGATCTCCTCGACCTCGACCACGGCACGCATCGTGATGGAGCCGCGGCCGGTGCGGTACGCCTCCTGGATGCCCTTGGTGCCGAGGATCTGCGCACCGGTCGGGAAGTCCGGACCGGGAACGCGGCGGATGAGGCCCTCGAGCAGCTCCTCGCGCGGCAGCTCGGTGTTCTCGAGCGCCCAGAGGGCGGCCTCGGACACCTCGCGCAGGTTGTGCGGCGGGATGTTGGTCGCCATGCCGACCGCGATGCCGACCGAGCCGTTGACGAGCAGATTCGGGAACCGCGCCGGCAGGACGTCGGGCTCCTGGGTCTGGCCGTCGTAGTTCGGCGAGAAGTCGACGGTCTCCTCTTCGATGTCGCGCACCATCTCGAGCGCGAGCGGAGCCATCTTGGTCTCGGTGTATCGCGGGGCCGCGGCGCCCATGTTGCCGGGGGAGCCGAAGTTGCCCTGGCCGAGTGCGAGCGGGTAGCGCAGCGCCCACGGCTGCACCAGGCGCACAAGGGTGTCGTAGATCGCGGTGTCACCGTGCGGGTGGTACTGACCCATCACCTCGCCGACGACGCGGGCGCACTTCGAGAACGACTTGTCCGGGCGGTAGCCGCCGTCGTACATGCCGTAGATCACGCGGCGGTGCACGGGCTTGAGGCCGTCGCGCACGTCGGGCAGCGCACGCCCGACGATGACCGCCATGGCGTAGTCGAGATACGACTTCTGCATCTCGGTCTGCAGGTCGACCTGCTCGATCCGGCCGTGGTTGTGCAGGTCGGCCGGGTCGGGGCGTTCTTCGTCAGTCATGTTGTTCTTTCAGATTCCGGTCGTCGTGCGAGCGAAGAGCGACGCGTCAGATGTCGAGGAAGCGGACGTCCTTGGCGTTGCGCTGGATGAAGGTGCGTCGCGACTCGACGTCCTCACCCATCAGCACGCTGAAGATCTCGTCGGCCGCAGCCGCGTCGTCGATGGTGACCTGCTTGAGGGTGCGGGTGGTGTGATCCATCGTGGTCTCCCACAGCTCCTTCGGGTTCATCTCGCCGAGACCCTTGTAGCGCTGGATGCCGGCGTCCTTCGGGAGGCGCTTGCCGTTCTCGCTGCCGAACTTCAGCAGCGCGTCGCGCTCCTCGTCGGTGTAGACGTACTCGTGCGGCGAGTTGGTCCACTTCAGGCGGTACAACGGCGGCATCGCCAGGTAGACGAAGCCCGCCTCGATGAGTCCGCGCATGTAGCGGAACAGCAGCGTCAGCAGCAGCGTGGCGATGTGCTGGCCGTCGACGTCGGCATCCGCCATCAGGACGATCTTGTGATAGCGGGCCTTCTCGATGTCGAAGTCCTCGCCGATGCCCGTGCCGAAGGCCTGGATCATCGCCTGGACCTCTTTGTTGGCCAGCGCCTTGTCGATCCTCGCGCGCTCGACGTTGAGGATCTTGCCGCGCAGCGCCAGGATCGCCTGGGTGTGCGGGTCGCGGCCCTGCACGGCCGAGCCGCCGGCCGAGTCGCCCTCCACGAGGAAGATCTCGCTGATGGACGGATCCTTGCTCGTGCAGTCCTTGAGCTTGTCCGGCATCGCGGCCGACTCGAAGACGCTCTTGCGACGCGCGGTCTCGCGTGCCTTGCGGGCCGCGAGGCGCGCGGTCGCGGCGTCGATCGCCTTGCGCACGACGTTCTTGGCCTGTGCGGGGTTGCGCTCGAACCAGTCGCCGAGCTGATCGTTCACGATCTTCTGCACGAACGCCTTGGCCTCGGTGTTGCCCAGCTTGGTCTTGGTCTGCCCCTCGAACTGCGGCTCGGAGAGCTTGACCGAGATGACGGCCGTGAGCCCCTCGCGCACATCGTCGCCGGAGAGGTTGTCATCCTTCTCCTTGAGCAGGTTGTTCGCGCGGGCGTACTTGTTGACCAGGGTGGTCAGCGCCGCGCGGAAGCCCTCCTCGTGGGTGCCACCCTCGTGGGTGTTGATCACGTTGGCGTAGGTGAACACGTTCTCGGTGTACGAGGTGGTCCACTGCATGGCGATCTCGACCGACATCTTGCGCGCGGTGTCCTCCGATGAGAAGTCGATGACCTCGTCGTTGACGACCTCGGCATGACGCACCTTGTTCAGGTACTCGACGTAGTCGACGAGTCCGCGCTCGTAGTGGAAGTCATCGCTGCGCTGCCTGGTGACGGTGACACCCTCGACCTCGACCTCCTCGGCCGCGGACGGGCGCTCGTCGTGCAGCCTGATGCGCAGGCCCTTGTTCAGGAACGCCATCTGCTGGAAGCGGCTGCGCAGGGTGTCGTAGTCGAACTCGACGGTCTCCTGGAAGATCGACGCATCCGGCCAGAACGTGATCGTCGTCCCGGTCTCGGTGGTCTCCTCCCCCTTCTCGAGCCCCTGCTGCGGAACGCCGCCGTCGGCGAAGAGGTGCCGCCAGACGTGGCCCTTCTGCTTGACCTCGACCTCGAAGCGCGTCGACAGCGCGTTCACGACCGACGAGCCGACGCCATGCAGGCCGCCGGAGACGGCGTAGGCGCCGCCGCCGAACTTGCCGCCGGCGTGCAGGATGGTCAGCACGACCTCGACGGTGGACTTGGTCGGGTCGGAGGAGTGCGGGTCGACCGGGATGCCGCGGCCGTTGTCGACCACGCGCACGCCGCCGTCGGCGAGCAGCGTCACCGTGATGGTGTCGGCGTAGCCGGCCATCGCCTCGTCGACGGAGTTGTCGACGATCTCCTGCACGAGGTGGTGCAGGCCGCGGGGGCCGGTCGAGCCGATGTACATGCCGGGGCGCTTGCGCACGGCCTCGAGACCCTCGAGGATCTGGATCGAGTCCGCACCGTACTCGCCTGGCACCTGCCCGGCCGCAGCGGATCCACCGTCTGGCGTCCCTGAGGTGGTCGAAGGGTCGTTCGCGTCTTCAGGGAGTTCAGGCGTCATCAGAGGGCAATCTCCAGATCGATATCTCGAGCTCCCATTCTAGCGGTTTTCCACGGTCGAATGGGCCTCAGCGGCCGTGTGTGGCGTTCTGAGCGTGTCGAGGTCGTCTCACGGTGACCTACCCGTAGGTGTCCCGTGGACCCCGTCCAGGGACAGTCCGCGGTCCCCACTTCCAGCTCGGAACGTCCGGACCGATGAACCGGACGTCGATGACGCCGGCATCCGGATAACGCTCGCCGATCTCGGTCATGATGACCGCGCGCATGTACTGCAGGTTCTTCGCCCAGGCCGTGGAATCGCACTTCACGGTGAGCATCCCGTGCTGCAGGGAAACAGGCTCGGAGTGCTTCGCCGTCTCCGCGCCGACCAGCTCGCCCCACTGCCGCACGAGGTCCTCCGCGGCGAGCGTCTTCTCCCAGCCGGAGTCCCGGCTGAGCTTGTCGAGGATCGAACCCAGCGCCCCGGGATCCCGTCCCGGCGTGAACGGCGCGTTGTCGTCGTCATCGCGGATGCGCTTCTTGCGCTTCCAGTTCTTCGAGCTCGGCTTCAGGCCGCGCAGCCGCAGGTAGGTGGCAACGGTCTCCGGCGTCTCGGGGGTCTCCGGATCAGTCATCGCGCTCGGTCCCTGAGCGAGCGGAGCGAGACGAAGGGTCCCGCTCATCCGTGATCGTGCCGGCCTCGATGCGCACGACGTGCCGATGCAGCACCTCGGGGATGTCGGACTCCACCGCCGCCGTGACCACGACCTGCTCGTACCCCGCGGTGATCTCCGCCAGACGCCGTCGCCGGTCGGCATCCAGCTCGGCGAACACGTCGTCCAGGATCAGCACCGGATCGCCGGCAGGCGACTCCGCGCGCAGCAGCTCGGCGGACGCGAGCCGCAGCGCGAGCGCAACCGACCACGACTCGCCGTGCGACGCGTAGCCCTTCACCGGCAGATCGTTGATGCGCAGCACCAGGTCGTCGCGATGCGGGCCGACCAGCGTGATCCCGCGCTCCAGCTCGCTCGCTCGCTTCGCCTGCAGCGCCGCGCGGAACAGCTCCGCGATCTCGCCGCGCTGATCACCCTCGTCCTTCGTCTCGCTCCGCTCGCTCAGGATCCGTGTGGGATCCTCTTCCAGATCGCCGCCACGCACCGACAGCGCCCAGTCGAGTTCCGGCTTGTGATCCGCCCCGGCGATCGTCGCGTACGCGTCGGCCAGCGGATGCTGCAGATCGGCTGCCAGGCGGATGCGGGCGTCGATGATCTCCGATCCGAGCACGATGAGCTTGTCGTCCCACACGTCGAGCGTGCTCAGCCCCTCGCCGCGGACACCACGGGCACGCGCGGACTTCAGCAGCGCGGTGCGCTGGCGCAGCACCCGGTCGTAGTCGGCCAGCACCCCGGCCATCCGGGGAGTGCGCTGGATCAGCAGCTGATCGGCGAACCTTCGCCGGGCGGACGGATCTCCTCGGACGATCTGCAGATCCTCCGGTGCGAAGAGGACGACATGCGCGTAGCGCGGCAGCTCATTGGTCTTCGACGGCGACCCGTTGATGCGGGCCTTGTTGGAGCCCTGCCGGTTCAGCTGCACCTCGACGAGCACCTTGCGCTGCGCGTGCCCGAGGCGGGCCCGGATGACGGCGAACTCGTGGCCGTCGCGGACCATCGGCGCGTCGGAGGAGACCCGATGCGAGCCGAGGGTCGCGAGGAACACGATGGCCTCGGCGAGGTTCGTCTTGCCCTGACCGTTGCGGCCGACGAGCACGTTGGGGCCGCTGTGCAAGGTGAGGTCTGCGGTCGCGTAATTGCGGAAGTCGACCAGGTTCAGGTGCTCCACAATCACTGGGACAGCCTATCTGGGGGTGGGGACACGGGGGAGCGGGAGCGAACGTTCCCTGCACTCGCAAAGCGGGTTCCTTCCCGCTTCGCGGGCCCCTCCCGATGCTCGTTCCGGGAACGTTCGCTCCCGCTCATGTTTCTGGAGGATCCGCAATTGCTCTGGGCGGGGAAGAGGTATTGGGGTGTGGAGACCCTGGCTGCGGCACCCCTCGGTCGTTGAGCGAGCGACGGAGGATCGAGACGAAACGGGTCTCAGTGCACCGAAGAGTCCGACCTCACAGGGCCTTCGCGAAGTAGACCTTCGTCGCGGAGCGGTGGGTCTCGGCGAGGCCGGACTTCTCGAGGACACGGATGGACGCGTGGTTGTCGAGGTCGGTGTCGGCGATCGCGCGGAGCGCGCCATGGGATGCCGCGATGCGGAGACCCTCGGCCACGGCCTCCGTTGCGAGGCCCTTGCCACGCGCGGCGGCGATCAGGCCGTAGCCGAACTCCACCGTGCCGGACTCGTCCGGCGGGCCGAAGAAGCCGAAGCCTCCTACTGCGAGACCGGAGACGTCGCGGATCGCGTAGAGCGTGAAGACCGGATCCGCGGCATCCTGACCTGCCAGCATGCGCAACGGGACGAGTTCGTCGTCGAACGGGTAGTCCGGATGCCAGGCGTCGCCGGCCTGCTCGTCGCGCGCGACGATCCGGGCAGCGAGCTCCGGAGTCAGCGGATCCAGCGTCACCGGAGCAGCAGGTTCGGCTGCAGCAGGTACTTGAACGAGTCCAGGCCCGCCTGATCGACCGAGGTCTGGCTGGTCACCAGCACCGGGCTCAGCTTGTTGGCGTTGTCGGACGACGTGAACGTGACGCGCACGAACTCGCTCTTCACAGCGCCGAGCGCCTCGAGCAGGTACTGCGGGTTCAGGCCGAGCGTGACCTCCTCGCCTCCGTTCAGGTGCGCGTCTACCGACTCGGAGGCGCGGGCCTGCTCGCTGCCCGAGGCGTCCATGGTCACGGACGAGGCGGAGAACGTGAAACGCAGCGGGGCGGAGCGGTCGAGCACCAGGGCGACACGTCGCACGGCCTCGATGAGGTCGGCGGTGTTGATGACCGCGTAGTGGTCCGTCTGCTCGGGGAACAACCGGCGGACCGGCGGGAAATTGCCTTTGATCAGGAGAGAAGTCACGGTCTTGTTGCCGGCGGTGAACGCGATGATCTCGCGGTCGCCGGCGCCCGAGAACGCGACCTCGATGGTGCCGGCGTGACCGAACGTCTTACCGACCTCAGTCAGCGTCCGTGCCGGGACGAGTGCGGTCTGCTCCGCGCCCTCGCCGTCCCACGGTACGTCGCGCAGCGAGACGCGGTAGCGGTCGGTGGCGACCAGGCTGAGGTTGGTGCCCGAGACCTCGAGCTGAACGCCGGTGAGCACGGGGGTGACGTCGTCGCGGGACGCGGCGAAGCCCACCTGGGCGATCGCAGTACCGAAGTCCTCCGCCGGAACGACACCCGTCGAGCCGGAGACCTCGGGGATGGAGGGATATTCCTCGACGGGCATGGCCGCGAGGGTGAAGCGCGCTGAGCCGCAGGTGACCGCGATGCCGCCGTCGTCCTCGACCGCGATCTCGATCGGGGCGTTCGGCAGCCGGCTCGCGATGTCCGAGAGCAGGCGGCCGTGCACGAGAATCGTGCCCGGCTCGTCGACGGTCGCCTCGATGGTCGTACGCGCGGATGCCTCGTAGTCGAAGGCCGACAGGGTCAGTCCCTGGTCGCCGGCCTCGATGAGCACACCGGCCAGGATCGGCTGCGGGTTGCGCTGGGGCAGCAGCTTGACGACGAAGGACACTGCTTCGCTGAACACATCGCGGTTGACCTGAAACTTCACGGTCGCTCCTTGTCGTTGCTGCTGAACCCGACAGTTGCGTCAGGCGATCCCATGCTAGTCGCAAGGAGCAAGCCGACCGCCACCCGGCGTCCGCCCGGTTTCCACACCTTCGTGGTCATCGGAGTCGCCGAATCTTCGAGAGATCTCTTAACGATGTTAACAACTGTGGATTCTGTGGATAACCCGGTGGAAAGCCGACGGGAGTAGGAAACTACAGCGGTGTCACTTGTGGAAACGCTGGGGAATCCGCGGGAATCAGGGGTTCGGATCACACCGATGTAGTTCGAAGTTATCCACAGCATGCCGTCTCCGGCATCCGATCATCCCGATGCTGAGCGGATTTCTCCACAAGTTATCCACATGTGGGAAAGTGGCGTAGTCAACAGCACGACGAAGGCCGACGTCAACCCCGCCATTCGGGGGACATCGGCCTTCTGAGAGGGGAACCGGGGCGGTGCGTCAGCGCCGGCCGAGCTGCGTGGTGATCTCCGTCACCTGGTTGTAGATGGATCGGCGCTCCTTCATGAGCTCGCTGATCTTCTTGCACGCGTACATCACCGTCGTGTGGTCGCGGTTGCCGAACAGCTGACCGATCTTCGGCAGGGAGAGGTTCGTGCGCTCACGACACAGGTACATCGCGATCTGACGCGCCGTCGCGATCTGCTGCGACCGGCTCGACCCGTACAGATCATCCACCGTGAGCTTGAAGTACTGCGCCGTCGCCGTGATGATGTCGGTCGGCGAGATGATGTTGTCCTCGGCCTGGTCGACGATGTCGCGCAGCACCGTCTGCGCGAGCGCGATGTCGAGCGTCGAGCGGTTCAGGCTTGCGAACGCCGAGACGCGGATGAGCGCGCCCTCGAGCTCTCGGATGTTCGACGAGACCACCGTGGCGATGTACTCGAGCACCTCGTCGGGGATGTGCAGTGCGTCGCTCTGCGCCTTCTTGCGCAGGATCGCGATGCGGGTCTCGAGGTCGGGCGCCTGCACGTCGGTGATGAGACCCCACTCGAAGCGGCTGCGCATCCGGTCTTCGAAACCGGTGAGGTGCTTCGGGGCGACGTCGCTGGTGATCACGACCTGCTTGTTGTGGTCGTGCAGCGTGTTGAAGGTGTGGAAGAACGCCTCCTGCGTCTCCGCTCTGCCCTGCAGGAACTGGATGTCGTCGATGAGGAGGATGTCGACCTCGCGATAGCGGGCCTGGAACGCCGCACCGCGGTTGTTCGCGATCGAGTTGATGAAATCGTTCGTGAACTCCTCGCTCGACACGTACCGCACCTTGACCCCTGCATAGAGGGACTGTGCGTAGTCGCCGATGGCGTGCAGGAGGTGGGTCTTACCCAGGCCGGAGTCGCCGTAGATGAAGAGCGGGTTGTAGGCCTTGGCCGGTGCCTCGGCCACGGCGACCGCGGCGGCGTGCGCGAACCGGTTGGACTGCCCGATCACGAAGTTGTCGAAGGTGTACTTCGGATTCAGACGCGACTCGTGCCGAGCGGGGATCGGCTGCTCGCGCGGAGATTCGAGCCGGGCCGAGTCCGGAGCGCTGAAGTCGGGGACCTCCACCGGCGCGGTGGGCTGGTCGGCGAGCTCGTGGTTCACGACCACGCGGTACGAGGTGACCTCTTCGCCGATGACGGCGAGCGCCTCCATGATCGGGATGCGCAGGCGCTTGTTGATCTGTGCGGCCGTGAGGTCGTTCGGGACATCCAGGTACAGGGTGCCGCCCATGACGCCGGCGGGCACGGCGAGACTGAGGAATCCGTGCAGCTGCGGGGTGACCCGATCGTCCTCCATCAGGCGGTCCAGCAGCTCCGACCAGATCGGGACGTCGGATGTTGCTGCAGTGGACATGGGGCTCCGGCCGTTCGCTGAGGGTCGCCGAACTCGGATTCCCCCTGTGGATAACTTCGGATGCCACGGTAGTCACCGAGGCGACGAACGGCAAGCTGTGCACGGAAAACCGCGGGTGTGTCGGAGAACACGGACGTGGGAAAGGTTGTGGATAATGGCTGTGCGCTACGACGAGGAAGAGCTGCTCACGACCGGATGTCGGCGGGAGCGGTGTTCCGTCGTGATTTGCCCTGCGCGTCGGCAGGTCGTACCCTTAATCGGTTGACTTATGCCCTAGAGGCAGTACCCCCGTCTCCGGTCTTTTCTTCCGGTGACACCGATCCCGGAGTGATTCCATGAGCAAGCGCACTTTCCAGCCCAACAACCGTCGTCGCGCCAAGAAGCACGGCTTCCGCGCCCGCATGCGCACCCGCGCCGGCCGCGCCATCCTTTCGGCCCGCCGCTCGAAGGGCCGCGTCGAGCTCTCGGCGTAACCCCTTCACTCCCGACGGCCTAGTGCTCGCTCGACCCCACCGTCTGACCGACGGCGCCGACTACCGACTGGTGGTCCGACGCGGACAGCGATGCGGGGGGCCGCGAGTGATCGTCTCGCTGCTGCCTCGCAGCGAGACGCGAGTGGCCCGATTCGGGTTCATCGTCAGCAAGCAGGTAGGGACCGCTGTGGTTCGCAATACCGTCCGTCGTCGCCTCAAGGCGATCTGCGCGGACCTGCTGAGCGCGATTCCAGAGGGCACGGATGTCGTCATCCGTGCCCTTCCTGCGTCTGCCACCGCCGATTTCGGCGACCTCCGCGCCGATGTGGCCCGCTGCTTCCGCCGGCTCAGCCCGGTGACGTCATGAGCGCGCTGCCGCAGTACGCCTACGGGACTGCGACGATGCACCCGAAGGATCTGCTGCGCAGCATCCCGGCCATTCCGCGCAATCTCGTACTCGCCTTCCTGGTGACGTACCGCAAACTCATCTCCCCGCTGTACGGGGACGTCTGCAGGTATTACCCGTCCTGTTCCGCTTACGCTGTAGGAGCGGTGCAGCAGCACGGCGCCGTGAAGGGGAGTCTGCTCTCCGGCTGGCGCATCCTGCGGTGCAATCCCTGGAGCGAGGGCGGCGTCGACGACGTCCACCCGCACGCTCACTTCCGATACGACCTGACTCCGCATGGATTCGTCGTACCCGCTCGAAAGGAAATGAACAGTGGGTCCTGACCTTCTGCTCGCAGCCAGCACGCCTACGCCGACGCCGCCGGCCTCCGGCGGTGGCTTCGATCTGCTCGGCACCATCATGTGGCCGTTCAAGTGGCTCGTCGAGGCGATCCTCGTCGGGTGGCACTGGCTGTTCACCGCCTTCGGCATGGAGGCCGCATCCGGCCTGACCTGGGTGCTGTCGATCATCGGCCTCGTCATCGTCATCCGCCTGGCTGTCTTCCCGCTCTTCGTGAAGCAGATCAAGAGCCAGCGCAAGATGATGGAAATCGCTCCTGAGATGAAGAAGATCCAGGAGAAGTACAAGGGCAAGCGCGATCAGCTCTCCCGCGAGGCGATGAGCCGCGAGACCATGGCGCTGTACAAGAAGCACGGCACGACGCCGATGTCGTCGTGTCTGCCGCTGCTGGTGCAGATGCCGTTCCTGCTCGGCATGTTCTACACGCTGAGTGACGTCGCCAGGCACGCGCAGGCCGGCGTCGGCGGTGTGGGCCTGCTGAACGCCCAGCTGACGATGCAGTTCTACGACGCGACGCTGTTCGGTGTCGCTCCGCTGCACGTCAGCCTGAAGGATGCCGTCACCCAGCAGCCCGAAGGGTGGCAGGTCACCGTCACGATCCTGGTCGTCCTCGTGATCCTGATGATCGGATCGCAGTTCTTCACGCAGCTTCAGCTGATCTCGAAGAACCTCTCGCCCGAGGCCAAGACCGGCCAGGCATACCAGATGCAGAAGATCATGCTCTACATCCTGCCGCTGGGCTTCATCTTCTCGGGTGTGTTCTTCCCGCTCGGTGTGGTCATCTACTGGTTCATCTCGAACCTGTGGACCATGGGCCAGCAGTTCCTCGTCATCCGCGAGATGCCGACTCCTGGCTCGGAGGCCGCGAAGGAACGCGAGGAGCGCCTGGCGCGCAAGGGCAAGGCGATCAACTCTCAGGGCAAGATCGTGCCGATCGCGGCCTACGAGGCGGAGCAGCAGAAGATGCTCGAGGACGCTGAGCGCCTGAAGGCACAGCAGCCCAAGCGTGAGCAGCCGATGAGCAAGAAGCGTGCCAAGAAGAAGGGCGGCAACTCGTGAGCGAAGACCTGAAGCACCAGACGGAGACGACCGTCGAGCAGCTCGAGCACGAGGGCGACATCGCCGCGGACTTCATCGAGGAGCTCCTCGACATCGCCGACATCGACGGCGACCTGACCCTCGACGTGCGGCAGGGTCGCGCGTACGTGTCGGTAGAGGCAGAGGGCAACGGCCTGGCCGTGATCTCGGCGCCCGACACCGTCCAGGCGCTGCAGGAGCTCACCCGCCTGGCGGTGCAGAGCAAGACCGGCGCGTTCTCGCGGATGATCCTCGACATCGGGGGATCCCGCGACACGCGTCGCCGGCAGCTGGAGTCGCTGGTGGATGCCGCGGTGTCGAAGCTCGACGAGGGCGCCTCGCAGGCCTCATTGCCGTCGATGTCGAGCTACGAGCGCAAGCTGGTGCACGACATCGTCGCCGACCGTGGACTCATCTCCGAGTCGTACGGCGAGGGCAACGACCGCCACACGGTGATCCGCCGGGGCTAATCGCCCCTGCTCCACCGGGTCATTGAGCGAGCGAAGCGAGACGAAATGCCCTCCACTCCCGCCGCGGAACTCGAGCCGGAGCCGGCGGTCGCGGCCGAGCTGTTCGGTGACCGACTCGACTTGGCCCGCCAGTTCACAGAAAACCTTGCTGATCAGGGAGAATTGCGTGGTCTGATCGGTCCGCTGGAGCTGCCGAGGCTGTGGACGCGGCACGTGCTGAACAGCGCGATCGCGGCTCCACTCTTCTCCGGCTCGGTGGCCGACGTGGGGTCCGGTGCCGGCCTGCCCGGCATCGTCCTCGCGATCGCGCGGCCGGACGTGCAGTGGACCCTCATCGAACCGATGGAGCGCCGCACCGACTGGCTGAGTGAGCAGGTCGACGCACTGGGGCTGGACAACGTGACGGTCATGCGGGCACGCGGTGAGGACGTCGGCATCGAGTTCGACATGGTCACGGCGCGAGCGGTGAGTGCGCTGCGCACCCTGGTCCCCGTCGTCGCACCGCTGGTCCGGGACGGCGGCGAGATCGCTCTTCTCAAGGGGCAGGGTGCGCCGGCGGAGATCGAGGCGGCGCAGAAGGCGCTGCGCAAGTACAAGGTGTCCGATGTGCGCGTCGAGGTTCTCGGTGAGGGCGTTCTGACGGAGACCACACGCGTCGTGCGGGGAGTGGTCCGCGCCTCGTGATTGCTCACGGCGTCATCGTCGATGCCTGAGCTCCAACCACTTCGCCCGAAGCACGCTCCGGCTCTGCTGACGTTCGAGAGCGAGAACGGAGTCTGCTTCGCGGCGTCCGTGCCGGATGGAGATGATGAGTTCTTCGCAGCTTTCGAAAAGTGATTCGCGCAGCTGCTCGACTTGCCAGACATGAGGAACGGACTTCTTTCCCGTGCTCGTCGGGGAGGTTCGGGGACGGGTGACCCTCGTCGAGGTCGTCGACGGGTCTGCGGAACTCGGGTATCGGGTAGCGCAGAAGGCAGCGGGGAGCGGGCTGGCGACGGCGGTGGCCGAGGTTCGTGGTCTGGCTGTTGAGCAGTATGGACTCGATAGGCTGACCGGCCGAGGTGGGATGGGCGACTGGGCGTAGAGACATGTGCTCGAGCGCAACGGCTTCGTGGTGGTCGATGAGGTCGTGCGTGCAGGCAGAGCCACGCTGTCGTTTGCCTGCGAGCATCGCTGTGGCACGGCGACCTGGTGGCACAAGATCTCGAACAGCGGGGGCAATTGGTTTCACGTGAAACATGGTGGGCGCGGGGCGCGTGGTGCGCGGGGTACTCACTGTCGTTGTTCTGCCGATGTCGTGGGGACCTGCGGAAACCCCAGGTCCCCATATGTCTGCGAGCGTCGCTGAAGCTGGGCTGTCTGAGCTCTCTTTGTCGAATGCGCGGCGGGGTTTCACGTGAAACATCCGGATCCGCGCCTTCGCGGTGCGTCGGTGTTCGTCCGATGCCACGGCGCCGGGCTGCGGGCATCTCGGGTCCTGTGGTTGTGGGTGTGTGGGCGCGGGTCTGCGCGCGATGGGTACGCGTGTCGGGGGTCTGAGATGTGCTGTCAGGGGAGCCGGCTTCGCGAGTTGTTCTCGCGGAGAACTCAGCGCGCGGGGGCTCGACAATCTTCGACGTGGGGTGCGGGAGGGCGACTCTTGCTCATTCGCGCGCGGGGTGGCCCTCGGCTTCGGGTAGGTACGTTTCACGTGAAACATTCGGGACGGGTGAATCGTGCAGACAGCAACAACGCGTAGGCGGTTCGCGCGCACGCACGCAACTGCACTCTCTGGCGATGTGCGTGGCGACCGCACTCGGGGTTCGGGAGGGTCGTCTTGGATCGATCGGAATCTCAGGGATTGGCCGAGGTCAGGTCGTCGCGTCCGGTGGTGAGACGAGCGCGACAGTGTTTTCGGCGACACTTGCTTGCCGACAGGCCACTTCAACCCTGCCGCGCCGGCGCATCGTGAACGCAGGGGAGGCCACACGTTCGGGTGCCCGGGCGGTTGGGCGGTGGTCAGCATCATTGGTCATTACCGTGATTCACGGGAGTCGGTTGGGTTCCCCATTGGTATCTCGGAGTCGACGCGGTGTGCGTCCGCCTTATGGGCTGTTCCGAGTGCTGCGGCGGTGCACTGGCTCTCAGCTGGACTCGAGTGCGTGAGTTGCGTTTCACGTGAAACATCGTGCCCTAACCAGCTTCAAAGGTGCGAAGGTCAGGCATGAGAGCGACGGGACCCTGTACCAGCGCTGGTGCATAACGGGGGCATCGCTAGTTCGCGCCCGCAATACGCGCGGGTCTGGTTCAGCAAAGTGGTCTGGTGCAGTTCGCTGTGTGGGTGTTGGCGGTGGGATGGCAGCTCAGCGTGAGGTCGGGGCAGTTCCCTTGATTGGCTACGCGGTCACGACGAGCCACACTGGGTGCTCGCGTTGTATTGCTGCGGCGCGGGCCGGCTGACCAGACACCGACTTCGTCACCTGTCTCCATCTGTATGGGTGGAGCGTCGGAGGCTCTGAGACAGCTCTGACGCTGCGCAGGCCGCGGCGTACCGTGAAAGATCAGGTGCGGTCGAGTCCTGCGGCATGTAGAGGACTGTGTGCTGGTGGGTACTGACCCGCATCGAGCCCCGGCGTTGGCGGCAGTGTGTTTCACGTGAAACTCGCGATTCGGCGCACGGGTACGGACTCCATGCACGTACCGGTCGCGCATACGACGCCCCGGTGCCGATGTTGAGGGGGCGACGCAGATGGTCGGATGCTGTCCTGGTCACCAGTGGTGATTGTTGGCGCTGCTTTGGGTGATTGGCGGGTCCGCCCGCCGACAGGTTGGTGACTGGTCTCGATTGAGTGAGGCCTGCGAGACAGGGGAGCGATCGTTCGGAGATGAGCTCTGCGGTGCGACTCGGCAGCAGCCCCGCCACGCGCCGCGAGTGCGGTGTATCTTTTCAGCGTCCTACTGCCCTTAGCTACGCGAACTCGCAGGACGGCGCGACGCCTCGTTTCACGTGAAACGTCACGAGATGTGCCGGTCATTGCCGACGCCGCAGCCTCTGGCGGTTGAGGGTGACGCATGGCGTTGGGGCGACGGCTGCCTCGGTTCCTTCGTGTTCGGGCAGCCCGGTGCATATAGGCACGGCGCACCCCATCGCCTATCAGTCGCTGTTGTGTCCGTGTTTCACGTGAAACATCGCATGATGAGCAGGTGATGGGCCGTGCTCGCCCAATCGTCACGGCAGGGGGCGATGAGCGTGGGCCAGCGGCAGGTGCCTGTGCTCGCACGCGAACCCATGAACCGCAGCGCTTGGACACATGCGGGATAGCGAAGGCCGGTGTGAGGGAGGGTTTCTAACGCTGTGCCATCGGCTGATGCCGTACCCGGTTCCGCATGCGTGTCTCGCGGGCACTGACCAATATGACCCCGCGGAGCCCGTGGCCGCCCACGATGTTTCACGTGAAACACTCACTCCGGATCTGGGCCCCGGGCCATCTGGAGCGACGGACGCGCTTGAGGCCGGCCGAGTAGACGTGCCGGGTGACGAATTGCTCGCGCCGATACCGACAGGCAGTGGTGCCACCGTTGAACTCCGAACTCAGACTCCGGTCCACTCATCGGCGTTGCCATGCGGCAGAACCGCAGACATACAGATGGGCCACGATTTCGCACTCCGTGGCAGAGGCTTGGAGACCGCGGTCTGTGGTCCCAGATCACGTGCTTGTGCCTGAGACGAGGAGATCGCTTCTCCTCTGTTTCACGTGAAACGTCCGGGCGCAGGAAGTGACGCCGGAACACTCGCCGGCGGATCCAGAGTTGACGCGTGGCCGCTGGGCGTGACGGAGATTCACTGCGGCGTGTGCCTCGTCAGGGTCGATGAGCCGCTCGTGATTCGGGATGGAGGACGGCTGGACTCCGACTGAACGTACCGCGCGGGCCGATCTGCGAACCGCGAGGGTAGAGGGCAGGAACCGTAGACGCTGATGGCGCAAATGTCCGCACACGGAGTGGGACCAGGGGGGTGCGCCCATTGCTGCGGGGCGACACCTCATCTGCTTCGCGGCACCAAGCCGTGTTCCTGGCCCGACACTTCGAGGCGGAACCCTTTCGCCACTGATGGACGCCGGGAGTGTCGTCCTGCGGGCGGAGGTGGACACGGATCTGATGTCAGGGACGACCATGTCCGCGGCCAGGAACGCGACCGGGCAGCGGCGGCATACACCCTGACCGTAGCGGACCGCGCAGGGTGTGCGACTTGGGGTCGTGGCCGAAGGGCCTGCTTCGGGGTTACGCCCGGTCGTGCACGCTGCGGCGCTGCTCAAGCCCAGGTCTGCACAGCATCAACACCGTGACGCTCGTCGCAGCGGGTGGGGGGCGGCGGACCGCGACGCAAGACGACTGTGTTTGGAGCGAGCTCGTTCTTTCGTCGGGGTGGGGCATGTCTCTCCACATGATGGAGAACGGACCCACCCGACGCCGAGGATTCGTGTGGGCGGCCAGCGACATCGGTATCGGGAGTACACGAGGGTACGGGGAGGACGAGGTTGCGCCATGGGGTGGACATCCTGGCCTCGCCTGACACGCCCCCACCTCCCATCGGAAGCGCACACGGACGCGGATGTTTCACGTGAAACCGGGGGGCCACGCCGCGCTCTTCCTCACCGGATGCGTGAACACCGCTGTTTCACGTGAAACGAAGCGGGGTGCGGTCAGTGCGTGTGCCTGCCGACGCAGGTGCATGCCCGTAGTTGCGAGCGTGAAGTTGCTCCGGCCTGGCGTGGGACGCGGGACGCGATCGACCGACATTCGGATCGCGCACCCCGACGACCAGCGGGGAACCTCACGTTTGAGTGGAGCCGGAGGAGCGAGGTGCCTCACCTCGCTTGGCGCTGAGCCCAACCAGGACCCGGACCCAGGAGAGACGGAGGGTGACGCCTGACCGACACATGACTCGGTTGAGTTATCACCAAGCTCTACGTCATCAAAGGCCCCACTGGCTACGAACTCGGCGAGAACTATCCGAGCCAGGGGAGCGCGAAGCGGCGCCGACGTCCATGATGCCCGCATGTCGCGGTTCGCGCCCGTCGTGGCGCTCCTCTCACAATCAGCTCCGAGCTAAGGAGGCGCGTGCCAGAGTGCCCCCAGAAGCAAGAGCAGGTGAAGCGCCGGGCCGCGGGGCGGCCCAATGTTTCACGTGAAACACGGGACTGAGGGTTGAGAGAACTGCGGCAGGAACAGTCTCTCCGTAGGCGCAGTCGCCCGGATGGGATGCATCCAGATGACCCTCGCTCCAGCTCCCTGGGGCGGCGCAGGAGATGATCGGGCGCCGGAGGAGGGCGCCGGAACCTCTGCGTCGCCGACACGGGTGCCAGGAGTGGAGCGCCCGTCGTAGTCCTCCGCTGTCGAATGTAGGTGGCGGCGAGCACGGATATGGGCAGGGATCGCGGTCGATACGTCCTCGCGGACGACCAACGAGCATTGGGTCCGCATGCTGCCCGATGTGGCGATGAAGTGCTGCTGCACTCGCCCGAGCGAGCGTCTGACAGCCAAGCCGAGTGCAGAAACGCGGGCACGGTCCACAAGCCACTCGGCGTCCGGGTTTCACGTGAAACACCGACGTTGTGTCGGCCGACCGGCGGGAGCAGATGGGACGTCGGTGCCGTGATGCCGTCCCAAGAGCCGGCGCGGGGAGCGGAGCTGGAGGAACGTCGTGATGCGGCACGTCCCACAGGTGTGAAGGACCGGGGGGTACGCAGCGCACAGCGTCCATTGACAGTCTCACTCCGCTCAGGAGTCCACAGCCTCCCTGTACTTCCTCGTCGCCTGGCAGGACCGGCGATGGAGCGGTGCAGGGGGAGCGGGGGAATCCAGAGTTCCAGGCGAACTCGCGCGCGTGCTCGCCAGGTCAATCAGTCGTGCGTTCGTACAGCGTATCCACGCGAGACCCAGCGCCGCTGACCTGGCACGCTGGGCACACTGGGCCGCGGCGGCGAGGGCGCACGGGCGGGTATTGGCCCTCGGTTTCACGTGAAACACGCACTCGGCGCCTGTCGGTGGCACCTCTGGCTGAGACGCATCGACGAGCCTGTCGGCGGAAGTTGTGCGTTCGGGTACCTCGGGCAGTGAATCTCCACCCGAAGCTCGTCTGTGGTGTGTCATCGTGTGCATCACGGTGATTCGTCCCGCTTCGTCGTTCACTCCGCGCACTCGGCCCGGCCTTGCGTCATGTGCCAATGTGCGTCTCGGTCCGCCCTATACAGTCGATGACTGGACCTCCGTATTGGGCGATCGTTCGTCCCAGGCAGCCTGACGGGGCGGCGGGATGTTCTCGGCCTCCTCCGGCGGCAGCTCGTAGAGGTCCGTGTCGATCGGCTCCGTCGGCTCGATGCGGTTGCGGATGCCGTCAAGGCCGGCCATCAGCTGGACAGCGAACGCGAGGTACGGGTTGCCCGAGGCGTCCGGGACGCGGAATTCGATGCGCTTGGCCTTCGGGTTCGAACCGGTCAGCGGGATGCGGATCGCGGCGGAGCGGTTGCCAGCGGAGTAGACCAGGTTCACCGGCGCCTCGAAGAGTTTCACCTGGCGGTGGTAGCTGCTCAGGGTCGGGTTGGTGAAGGCCAGCACGCCGTGCGCGCACGTGAGCAGGATCGATCGCACCATCCCGCTCCGCGCAGGAGAACGTGCGTGTGCGGGAAAGCCGGCCATCCTCGCACCGCTGAATCACGAGGATTCCGCGCTCAACCTCCGCAATCCGGTGAGCCCGTCCTCCGCCGGGGGAGGACAGTCGATTAGAGTGGAACACGGTCCCGGAAGGAGTCGATGTTTCACGTGAAACAGTCCGAACAGGCATCGCCGAACGACGATTTCGGGATGGATACTCCTCTTGCTAGAGAACTCGCAGACCTCACCTCACGAAGGCGCGCCCTGGAGGGCGTCACGGTCGACTTCACCGGTCCGACGCGCGTCTTCACGATGTCGAACCAGAAGGGCGGCGTCGGCAAGACCACGACGACGGTGAACGTCGCATCCGCCCTCGCCCACCTCGGCGCGCAGGTTCTCGTGATCGATCTGGATCCGCAGGGGAATGCCTCGACGGCTCTCAGCGTCCCGCACTCCGCCGACGTGCTCAGCGTGTACGACGTGCTGATCAACGGCACTCCGCTGGCCGATGTCGTGCAGGCGAGCCCCGAGTCACCGAACCTCCGCTGCGCCCCGAGTACCATCCACCTCGCCGGAGCCGAGATCGAACTGGTCGCCCAGGTCGCGCGTGAGTTCCGGCTGCGCCGTGCCCTCGAGGTCTACCTCAAGTCGCATCCGACCGACGTCGTGATCATCGACTGCCCGCCGTCGCTGGGGCTTCTCACGATCAACGCGTTCACCGCGGCATCCGAGGTGTTCATACCGATCCAGGCGGAGTACTACGCGCTCGAGGGTCTGAGCCAGCTGCTGGGCAGCATCCAGATGATCCAGCAGCACCTCAACCCTGAACTGCATCTCTCCACGATCCTGCTCACGATGTTCGACGGACGCACTCGTCTCGCGCAGCAGGTCGCCGACGAGGTGCGCAACCATTTTCCGGATCAGGTGCTCGACACCGTGATCCCGCGCTCGGTCCGTGTGTCCGAAGCCCCGAGCTTCGGACAGTCCGTCATCGCTTACGATGGGACGTCGGCCGGGGCGATCGCCTATCAGGAGGCGGCTATCGAGATCGCGTCACGGACGCAGGGTAAGGAGAACTGATGGCGAAGCGCACGGGTCTGGGGCGGGGTATCGGAGCTCTCATCCCCACGGCTGATCAGGCCGCAGAGCGTCCTGTCGACGTCTTCTTCCCCGGCGGCTCGAAGACGACGGATGTCGTCGTCGAGATCCCCAAGCCTTCTGAGGAGGCCAAGCCCGCAGACGCGAACGCTGAGACGGATGCTTCGGATCTGACCGCCGTCCCCGGTGTGCGCCTCATCCAGGTGAACCCGCTCGACATCGTCCCGAACCCCCGTCAGCCGCGCACGCACTTCAACGAGGATGACCTCGCCGAACTCGTGCACAGCGTCAAGGAGTTCGGCGTGCTGCAGCCCGTCGTGGTCCGTCGCAACGCCGAGGGCGAGTACGAGCTGATCATGGGGGAGCGGCGCACCCGCGCCGCACGCGAGGCCGGCCTGGAGTCGATCCCCGCCATCCTGCGCGAGACGGCGGATGAAGACCTGCTGCGCGACGCGCTGCTCGAGAACCTGCATCGCTCTCAGCTGAACCCGCTCGAGGAGGCATCCGCCTACCAGCAGCTGCTCGAGGACTTCGGCATCACCCAGGACCAGCTGGCCACCCGCATCGGTCGCTCCCGTCCGCAGGTGAGCAACACCATCCGCCTGCTCAAGCTCCCGGTTCCGGTGCAGCAGCGCGTCGCAGCCGGTGTGCTCTCGGCCGGTCACGCCCGCGCGATCCTCTCACTCGAGGACCCGGAGCGGATGCAGCGACTGGCCGACAAGGTCGTCAACGAAGACCTCTCTGTGCGTGCCACGGAGCAGGTCGCGAAGTCGATGCCCGAGACCACCGAGAAGGCGGTCAAGCCGCAGCCCGGTGCTCGCCGCGCGTATCTCGACGAGGTCGGCAGCAAACTGGGTGACCGCCTCAACACTCGCGTCCACGTCACGCTCGGTGCTCGGAAGGGCCAGGTCAAGATCGACTTCGCGTCGATCCAGGACCTGAACCGCATCCTCGGCGAGCTCGGCGAGCAGGAGTACGGCTCGCGCTGAGCTTCCGAGGCTGACGCAGCGACCACGGACGGCGTCAACCCGACGTTCACGCCCGGTTCACCGGCATCCGCGACGCTGTGCGCGTGTCGACCACCACTCGTCCCGCGGTCCGTCGTGCGACGACCGCTGCCGTCGCCCTCGCCGTCGCGGGTGCCTCCTTCTTCCTCGCCCGGGCCGCCCAGGCCGCACAGAAGTGTCCGACGCCGGGCAATGGCGCACGCGCCGAGTACCTGTGCGCACAGCCGGGTGACCTGATCGACGTACGCATCGGAGACGTGCTCCCGACGCAGCCCTCACTCGGCTACGACGAGGTCTACTACAAGCTCGGCCGCTACACACTGGGCAAGGACAGGATCAACAAGAAGTTCGACGACTGGTGCGAGGCCAACGGTCAGGGCGAAGCCGCGACGGCAGCGCTCGATGCCGGCCTGCTCGACCGAGCAGCTTCACCTGCGACATCCCGCTCGGGACCGAGACCGCGGAGAGCATCGCCCCGATGAAGACCGTGGTGATCGGCCCAGGTGGGAAGCTCTACCTCACCGACGGACACCACACACTCACCTCGTTCTACGAGCTCGCGGACGGTGGCGCGAACCTGCATGTGCGCCTGCGCGTGCTCGGCAACCTCAGCGGCATGGGACAGCCTCAGTTCTGGGACACGATGCAGCAGAACGGCTGGACCTACCTGAAGGATGCAGACGGCGACGCGATCACACCCAAGCAGCTGCCGAGTTCGGTGGGACTCGACAACTTCGAGGACGACAGGCTGCGCAGCCTGCTCTACTTCGGCCGCGACATCGGATACACCGCGGGCTCCGTGCCCTTCCAGGAGTTCTACTGGGCGGATTGGGTGCGCGACTCGGGAGTCGTGGACCTGACGGGCTGGGAACGTGACGACAGCGCGAGTTATCTGGACGCGATCGAGCAGCTGACGAGAGCGCAGACGGCGCTGCCGAAGGATGCGGTGATCGCCGGCGGGCACACAGCGGGGGAGCTCGGGGCGCTGGATGCGTGGAACGACGGGAAGGCAGCGAGCAGCGGGGAGTTCGCGAAGCTGTCGAAGCCGTATGAGGATGCGAAGCCGGGGAAGCTGGCGTACGCGCTGGAGTTCAAGCAATTGAACGGGTTGGTGGGGTCGACCGTTCGTTGATTCCGGGCGGGGGCGCGGCCGGGGAGGTTCCCTGCTCTCGCAGAGAGGGACCCTCCGTTGGCTGGAGCGGGCAAGCCCGCTCCAGCCAACGGCCCCTCCCTATGCTCGCTCCGGGAACCTCCCCACCCGCTCATGCTTCTGGAGATGAGTGACACCCAGGAGGAAGAGGTATCGGGGCGGAACCTTGGCCCCGGTCGGTGAGCGAGGAGGAGCGAGGAGGGCGGCGGGGCCGGGCGTCGGTGGCGGCGTTTAGGCTTGAGGGGTGGAACTTCCTTTCCCGCGGCGGGCGAGCCTCGAGGTGCTGAGAGCCGAAGCAGCCGATGAGCGCTCGGTGCTCGTACACGAGCGCCTGCGCTTCGGAGAGGACCCGTGGGAGTTCATGAGCGAACTGCCCACCACCGATGAACTCGTCGTCCTTCTGCTGCGCACCGACTGGATCGATGCCCACGGCGGGAACATCCGCGACCGAGACTGGAACAACGACGTGCTGCGCCGGATCGCCCTCGAGTACCCGCCGCTGTCGACGACCGTCTGGCAGATGATGCGGCCGGCGTCCTCCGGCTCGACGACACGTCGTCCATGATGCTCGTCGTCCATGATCCCGACTGGCAGCGCCGGTTCGAAGAGATCGCGGACGAGCTCAGACGCGTGGGCGACCGGGACTGGGAGATCGAGCACATCGGGTCGACGGCTGTTCGGGGCATCCGGGCGAAGCCGATCATCGACGTCGCTGTGCGCCTGCGCGACGATGACGGCCTCGAGCGCCATCGTGCTGCACTGGAGGACGCCGGTTGGCGCCTCGGCAGCGGGGTCCGGTCGCACCGGGTGATGGTCTTCGAGGGCTGCGGAGTGCGCACGCGGATCGCGCATTTCTTCGCGCCGGAGCAGTGGGAGCACGCTCACCAGCGTGTGTTCCGCGACTGGCTGCAGCAGCACCCCGATGATGCCCGGCGCTACGAGCGGGTCAAGATCGAGGCATCCGCCGATCCGTCCACCTACAACTCGACGAAGACCGCCGTGGTCCAGGAGGTCATGAATCGCGCTCGTTCGGCCCGAGGGCTGCCCTCCGTGGACGTCTACGACAAACGCTGACGCATCTCATTCCCGAAGTGGAATATAGAAGAAGGCCCGCCCCGGGAACGGGACGGGCCTTCGGAAAGCGGGCGATCAGCCGATGAACGCGGCCAGGTCCTGCTCGAGGGCGAACTTGGGCTTGGCGCCGATGATCGTCGTCTTCACCTCGCCGCCCTGGAACACCTTCATCGCCGGGATCGACGTGATCTGGTACTTCATGGCCAGCTCGGGGTTCTCGTCGACGTTCAGCTTCAGGATGGTGATCTTCTCCGGGTTCTCGGACTGGATCTCGTCGAGGACCGGCGCGACCATCCGACACGGACCGCACCACGCGGCCCAGAAGTCGACGAGCACGGGGCCATCGGCCTGAAGCACGTCCTGCTCCCAGGTCGCCTGGCTGGTTGCCTTGGCAGTCATGGATTCTCCTTGATTCTCGAAAGTCTGTGGGTGCTGCTCACCATGACACAACACCGGACGCCGGTGAAGTGTTCCCCGCCTCAGACCGCTGCGGGCTCGGCCAGCGGGGCGCCGTCGGCGAGGTCGGCGAGGAAGTGCTCGGCGTCCAGCGCTGCGATGGTGCCGGTGCCGGCTGCGGTGATCGCCTGACGGTAGGTCGGGTCGATCACGTCGCCGGCGGCGAACACACCACGCTGGGAGGTGCGCGACGAGCGGCCGTCGACCCAGATCGTGCCCTCGGGCGTCAGGTCGAGCTTGCCGTGCACAAGGTGCGTGCGGGGGTCGTTGCCGATCGCGATGAACAGGCCGTCCAGGGCCAGGTCGCTGAGCGAACCGTCCACGGTCGAGCGCAGCCGCACGCCGGTGGTCTCAGCCTCGCCGAGGATCTCCTCGACCTCGCTGTTCCATACGAACTCGATCTTCTCGTTCGCGAACGCGCGCTCCTGCATGATCTTGGACGCCCGCAGGGAGTCCTTGCGGTGGATCACGTAGACCTTCGACGCGAAGCGCGTCAGGAAGGTCGCCTCCTCCATCGCCGAGTCGCCGCCGCCGACGACGGCGATCGTGCGCTCACGGAAGAAGAAGCCGTCGCAGGTCGCGCACCACGACACCCCGTGGCCGGAGAGACGATCCTCGCCCTCCACGCCCAGCTTGCGGTAGGCGGATCCGGTGGCGTAGATCACCGAGGCGGCCTCGTGCTCAGCGCCGCTGCCCAGGATGACCTTCTTCACCGGACCGTCGAGCTCGAGCGAGACCACGTCGTCGTAGAGCACCTCGGTGCCGAACTTCTCGGCCTGCTCCTGCAGCTTGGCCATCAGCTCGGGGCCCTGGATTCCCTCCGGGAAGCCGGGGAAGTTCTCCACCTCGGTGGTGTTCATCAGCTCTCCGCCGACCTCGACCGAGCTCGCGATGAGCAGCGGCTCGAGGTTCGCACGCGCAGCGTAGATGGCTGCGGTGAACCCGGCGGGGCCGGAGCCGATGATGATGACCTGACGCATGTGATCTCCCTCGTGACCGCGTACAGCGCAGTCGCCTAACAGAACCAATGGTAACCGCGCGACATTCCCGATCGCCGAACGCGCGACGGCACTCAGCGTCCGGGCAGGATCCGCTTCACGATGCCCCGTGCCACCTGCAGCTCGGGCGCGCGCAGCAGAGCGAGGGCGGCGACGTAGACGATCACGACGACCACGGCGATGATGCCGGAACCGATGACGCCGAGGATCTTGTCGGCCGTGGTCCATCCGCCTGTACCGCCGAGCAGCAGGAACACGCCCCAGCCGGCGGCGGCGGCCGGCACCGCGGCGAGGAGGAAACGGCCCAGCGCGGTCATCCACCGACGCGCGTCCAGCAGTCCGAGGCGACGGCGCAGCAGCATCGTCGCGACGACGGTCTGAACGATCCCTGCGAACGACTGCCCCAGAGCCACACCCGCTGCGAGCAGCGTGATCGGCAGCACGTCGGCCGCCGCCATCCATGCCGCAATGGTCGCAGTGACGGCCACGAGGGCGCACTGCAGCAGCGTGAAGAAGAACGGCGTCCTCGTGTCGCCGTAGGCGTAGAACGTGCGCTGCACGATGAACAGCACCGCGAGCGGCAGCAGGCCCACCAGGTAGCAGAGCAGCACGATCGCCGCATCCACAGCATCAGACGACGAGTTCGTGAAGACGCGGGATGCCGGCACGGCCGCCGCCACGACGGCGGCCAGCGCACCGGTCAGGAAGAACCCGAGCGTGCGGATGCTGCGCGAGATGTCTGCGCGCACATCGGCATCGCGGCCGGCGTGCGCATGTTCGGAGAGCTGCGTGAAGTACGGGGTGCCGATCGAGTGCACGATGATCGAGTACGGCAGCATGAAGATCAGCCAGGCGTTGTTCATCACCGTCACGGCCGCAGCCTCGCCCGAGGCGTGGTTGGCCACCCAGTTCTGGTAGAAACCGGCCGCCATGCTGGAGAGGGCCATGAGCAGCGTCCAGCTCGCGATGCGCCCCACGTTGCCCAGTCCGACGCCGCGCCAGCGGAAATCGACCTTGAGAGCGAGCCCCGTCTTGCGCCAGAACAGCAGCAGGATGCCCGCCTGCACGGCGATGCCCGCGGTCGCCGTGCCGCCCAGCCAGGCGACCATGTCGGGGGTCCAGTCCGACACGTTCACCAGGTTCTCGCCGAAGACGGCGCCGATCACCAGGAATCCGATGATGGAGATGATGTTGTTCGCCACCGGAGCCCAGGTGAACGGTCCGAAGATGCGGCGCGCGTTGAGCGTCTCGCCGACGAGGGCGTACAGGCCGTAGAACAGGATCTGCGGCAGGCACCAGTACGCGAACGCGGTCGCGAGGGCGAGCTGCTCGACGTTGTTCGGACTCAGCTGCAGCGAGACCAGCCAGGGCGCGGCGAGCATGGCGACCGCCGTCGCCGCCACGAGCACCACGGTGCCCAGCGTGAACAGCTTCGAGATGAACGCGTTGCCACCGTCGGACTGCGAGCTCGCGCGCACGATCTGCGGCACGATCACGGCGGTCAGCACACCCACGGAGATGAGGTTGAAGACGCTGTTGGGCAGCTGGTTGGCGATGGCGAACGCGTCCGCCGCGGCCGACGCATTCGAACCGATGACGCCGACGAGCACGATCGTGCGCACCAGCCCGGTGACGCGCGAGACCATCGTCCCGGCCCCGAGGATGGCGCTGGCGCGGCCGAGACTGCTGCTCACTCCGACTCCTTCTCGGATGCCGGTCCTGCGGCATCCGTGTCTGCGGCATCCGGTTCCGCCGCGTGCGTGTGCACGGCCGCTCGTGCCCGCCTGCGGCGCAGCACGGTGCGCAGCACTCCGACGCCGAGCAGCAGCACGATCACGCCGCTCAGGATGCCGAGACCGATGCCCTCCCAGTCCGCACGGACGGTGACCGTGGCCGATGCCGCGGCGCCGATGGGCACTCCGGTGGGGCTGGTCAGCCGGAACTGCACCTCGACCTCCCCGCTGCCCACGCGTGCCTCGACCGGAACCGTGACGCGGGTGTTGCTCGAGGCGCCGCCCTTCACCGGCGTGCTCTCCTGAACGCTGAGACGCGGATCGGAGGGTTGCGTGAACAGGGTGAGGTTCACCGGCCAGGGCAGGTCGTTGCGGATCCAGACGGGGAGCGGTGCAGCCGAGGTGAACAACTGCACCGGCGCGGGGTCCTGGATGCCCACGGAGCCGAGGGTGTCGACGGTCTGGGAACGGTGCTCGGCGACCCGCTTCGGGAAGGCCTTGTCGCTCACGCCGACGCCGATGACGCGGAGCATCCGGTTGCGCTCCGGGGCGAGCAGAACGAGCGGCTGCTCGAGGATCGACGAGAACGCCTGCAGTCGGGTCTCGTCGTCGAGCATCGCCTGCAGAGAGGTGGCGCGCCCCGCATCGGGCGTCGCCGTGCTCTCGACCTTGACGGGGGCAGCCCCGCGGAGCCCGGCGAGGCCGGTCGGCGAGGTGGAGACGGCGGCCAGTGCGGCGTGCAGGTCGTCGGCGCTGCGTTTCTCGGACCGGTCGAGCCCGATCAGCAGCGGACGGTCCGGTGTGGCAGCGGCGGTGAGGAACAGGTGCCCCGCGGCGGCAGCGATCTGTCCGTCGCGGGCCGTGGGATCGGCGGCGACGACGGCGGCGGAGAGACGCTTCGAGATGTCCTCGTCGGTGACCAGCACGGCGCGACCCCCGGCCGTCGCGCGTGCGCCGACCTCTCCGTCGACGGAGGTGTCGGGCAGCACAGTGACCGCGTCATCGCCGAGGTAGCTGCTGAACGTCGCGAGGTCGTCCCCGGTCACGTCGCCGCGCGGCCAGAGGATGCCGGGCACGGCGCGCTCCACCTCGGTGAGGGCGGCGTTGTCGGGGAGCACGGGTTCGGCCTGCTCAGGCGTGCTCGTGGGGTTCGGCGTCGGTGCGGCCGTGGCGAAGTCCGAGTTCTTGATCAACCCGGAGAGGTCGGCGGGTCCGAGCAGGTCGTCCAGGCCCGCGTGCGCCTGGGTCGCGGCATCCGCGTCGCCGAACTGCAGTGCGAACCGGTCATTAGGCAGCGCTTCGAGACGGGCGAGCCAGTCGGTCGCCGCCGAGGGAGCGGAGGTTCCCAGCACGCGGATCGCGGCGGGGATGGACGGATCGATCGCGAGAATCGCGGTGGTGCCGGCCACGCCGTCGAGTTGAGCGGTGAGAGCGCCGTCCGGCGCGGTCAGCGCGGCGAGCTCGTCCGCGGTGAGGAGGCTGCCGTTCTTCGGAGTAGCAGTGATCGGCACGAGCACGCTGACATCGGCCGGCTTCGCCGCCTGGATCACGACGACGCTGCCCGAGGTCAGGTCCCATGAGCTCGCGTCGTCGCCGACTCCGGTCGTCGCGCCGCTGAGCGTCGCGCGCAGCGGGTACACGCCCGGCGCCAGTCCGGTCAGCGCGGATGCTGGGACGAGCACACTCGTGACATCCGCGTCGTGTGCGCGCACCGCTTCGGTCGGCTGCGTGGCGATGGTCTCGAAGGCGCCCGTCGAGGTGTCCTCGTCGAGCCAGGCATCCAGAGCCGCGCCGTCGGCCAGGGGCGTGCGGTCGATGGCGAGGGACACCACGCCCTCGGTGAGGCGGTCGTCGGTGTCGTTGCGCACGGAGACACCTGCGGTGAGCGCAGACTCGGGCAGGATCGCACCGGCGGGTGCGACCTCGAGGGTCACAGTGGGGTGGACCTCGTCGTCCGCGGCAGAGGCGGGCTCGCCGGCCGCAGGGAAGGTGAGGAGGGATGCCACGATCGCGACCGCGCCGAGACGCCCGAACAGCCGCCGTGCGCGCGCGCGGAGGCCGTGAGTGGGGGAGGTCGCGGTCATAGGATCTTCCTGGAACGCCGCCGGGCGCCCCTGAGTGTGCTGTCCCGATTCTAGGGCGGGCGCTTTCGGGAACACTGAAGGCGCGGGGAGAGCGGGCGTCGTTCCGGCTCTCCCCGCGCCTTCCGGCGGATGACGTGAGGTCAGGTGGTGGCCGCGCGTCCGAGCGCGGCCGGAGCCGTCGCCAGCCGACGCAGCGCCCAGCCGAACAGGATCGACAGCACTCCCATCCCCATCGCGAACGCCGCGACGCCGAACGAGACCACCGAGGTGAACAGCGACGCGCGCAGGAAGGACGCGTTCATGAGGGTGGCGCGCAGCGGGTCGTCCATGTCGAGCTCCGCGTAGGTCTTCCCGTCGGACATCTCGAGCGCGTGATGCTGGATGATGTCCGCCTGTACGTACGCGGTGAGGGGCCCGGCGACCTGCGCGCCCTGGAACGCCATCGCGTCATCGGGCACCGTGATGTTCTCGGCGCGCAACTGCGACGAGACCACGATCCAGACGGCGATCCCGGCGACGATGAGCACGATGCCGGCGAGGATGCCCAGGGTGCCGATCGCCTTGACGGAACCGAGACGGCGGGTGGGGGGTTCGGTGGAGCTGTCGGATGAATCGATGATCTGATCGGACATTTCGCGCCTCCAGAAGGGTGACTGCTGTCGCGCCCAGCGTTCTCAGCGCGGCGCGGAATGCCCGGACGACCGGCAGGGAATAAGCCGGGCGCGTAGAGTGACGGCCGTGCACCTCGCCCCACGCCCCGATCCGCAGCTCGCCCGCGCGCTCGCCGCCGACCTGGACGCGGCGGACTTCCGCTCCGACCCGCTGCGGCGGCTCTGGGGGGAGGAGGCCGACGACGCCCTGGCCCGCGGACTGCGCGAGCCGATCCTGCGGGCGCTGGGCGATGCCGATTCGCCGCTCGCGACGCTCGGCCGGTTCTTCGTGCTCGGGATGCCGCAGCCGGTGCCGGCCCTGGAGCGGGCACTGCCGCACCTCGGGCTCGCCGGCCTGGCATCCCTCGGTCTCGGCGCCGCCGACGGCGACGACGTGCGACCGGAGGCGCTGCTGCGTCCGCAGTCCTTCGTCGATCTCGACGGCGTCGGTGAGTGGTGGATCGCGAGCGATCTCGACGAGGTCGCTCTGGGCACCGCGCTTCCGCCCGATCACGTACTGGGGGTGGGCGGGGCGTCGCGCACGCTCGCCGAGCTCGTCATCCCCGCCCCGGTCGAGCGCGCACTCGATCTCGGCACCGGATGCGGCATCCAGGCTCTGCTTGTCGCCCGGCACGCCGGGCGCGTGGTCGCGACCGACATCTCGGAGCGCGCTCTCGCCTTCGGCGAGTTGAACGCGCTGCTGAACGGCGTCGCGAACATCGAGTTCCGGCTGGGCAGCATGTTCGAGCCGGTCGCCGGTGAGGCGTTCGACCTGATCGTGTCGAACCCGCCTTTCGTGATCACCCCGCGAGCGCAGGGCGTGCCCGAGTACGAGTACCGCGATGGCGGTCTCATCGGAGACGCGCTCGTGGAGCGCTTCCTGCGGGCCGCTCCCGCGCATCTCACGCCGGGCGGTGTCGCGCAGCTGCTCGGCAACTGGGAGTCCCGCGGTGTCTCCGGGTTGCAGCGGGTGGAGTCCTGGATTCCCGCCCAGCTGGACGCCTGGGTCATCGAGCGCGAGTCGCTCACGCCGCTCGGCTACGCCGAGCTGTGGATCCGGGACGGCGGAACACTGCCGCGGGATGCGGGATTCACGCCGCTGCTGTCCGCCTGGCTGGACGACTTCGCCGAGCGCGGGGTGACCGCGATCGGATTCGGGTACGTGCTGCTGCGGCGGCCTGCCTTCCCGGATCAGCGCGCTTCGGACCCCGAGCGAGCGGCGCGAGACGAAGGGTCGCTCCGCCGCTTCGAGCACCTGTCCCAGCCGCTCGCCAACACCGGGCGGGCGCTCGAGGCGGGTCTCGCCGCCCACGACCTGCTGCAGGAGGGGCTGCCAGACCGGCTCATGGTCGCGCCGGATGTCACGGAGGCCAGGCACCTCATGCCCGGCGACGACGACCCGACGGTGATCGAGCTGCGCCAGGGCGGCGGCTTCGGCCGCGTGGTGTCCGTCGACTCCGGTCTGGCCGGATTCGTGGGCGCCTGCGACGGCGAGCTCACCGTGGGGCAGATCGTCGGCGCCCTCGCGGACCTGTTCGACGTGCCGCTCGCCGATCTGTGGGCGGATCTCGAGCCCCGCATCCGCCGTCTGGTGCGCGACGGCTTCCTGCTGCCGGCCGGGGAATAGCGGGTGGTATCCATGCGTTCGCATACATCGTGAAGGCTTTCGGATTCCTCTCCTTCGGGCACTACGGCGATGTGCCCGGTTCGACGACCCGCACGGCGGGCGACATGCTCAAGCAGACCATCGAGATGGCCGAGGGCGCCGACGAGATCGGCGTGAACGGCGCGTACGTGCGCGTGCACCACTGGGCTCGACAGGCGGCATCGC
This sequence comes from Microbacterium sp. MAH-37, assembly GCF_009758255.1. Lineage (GTDB taxonomy): Bacteria > Actinomycetota > Actinomycetes > Actinomycetales > Microbacteriaceae > Microbacterium. The sequence continues at coordinate 793,193 of NZ_WSEN01000010.1, read as the reverse complement.
CGATGCCGCTGCTGACCGCCATGGCCGCGCGCACGAAGCGCATCGAGGTCGGCACCGGCGTGATCGACATGCGCTACGAGAACCCCTTCCAGTTCGCGGAGGAGGCGGCCGCTCTCGACTTCATCGCCGACGGGCGGATCGCGCTCGGCGTGAGCCGCGGCTCACCCGAGACGGCGCTGCGCGGCTACGAGACGTTCGGCTACCACGACGGTGAGGACGAGGAGCGCGGCAGCGTGATGGCCCGCGAGAAGTTCGACCTGTTCCTGCGCGCGATCGAGGGGGAGCGGATCGCTCCCGCCGACCCCCGGATGGCTGGTGCCGGCCGATACCTGCACGTCGAGCCGCTCTCGCCGACGCTGCGCGACCACGTCTGGTGGGGTTCCGGTTCCCGTTCCACCGCGGAGAGCACGGGCCGCATGGGGCTGAACATGATGAGCTCCACGCTCGTCACCGAGGCCACCGGTCAGCCGTTCCACGAGCTGCAGCGCGAGCAGATCGACATCTTCCGCGCCGCGTACAAGGATGCCGGGCACACCGGCCGCCCCCGCGTCTCGGTGAGCCGCAGCGTGTTCCCGCTCATCAACGACATGGACCGCGCGTACTTCGGCCTGCGCTCCGAGGAGAGCGACGACCAGATCGGCATCATCGACGGCCTGCGGTCGACCTTCGGCAAGACCTACGCGGCCGAGCCCGACGTGCTGATCGAGCAGCTGAAGCGCGACGAGGCCGTCATGGCCGCGGACACCCTCATGCTGACGATCCCGAACCAGCTGGGACCGGAGTACAACCTGCACGTGCTCGAGTCGTTCGCGAAGCACGTCGCCCCGGCGCTCGGCTGGAAGCCGAACACCGAGGGCGGCGTGCAGGGCGACCCCGTGGCGTGATCCCGGAAGCGGCGACGCGGGAGGAGCGGGCTGCTGCTGCAGCCGTCACCAGGCGGTGACGGCTCCGAGCAGTTCTGCGAGTCCGTCTCGGAGCTGCTGGGGAAGCCCCGCCGTCGCGACCGCTTCCGACGCGGCACCGGCCGTGACGGCGTTCCAGATGAGCCGCTTCTCCTCGTAGCCGATCTCTGCACGCTGCAGCTGATCGAATACGCGTTGCGGGTCGCAGGCCACGGCCGGTTCCGCCCCACGGATCCGCAGCGTGAAACCGTCACCGAGTGCGACATCGCCGAGATCGACGGTGAGACCCGCCGGCAGGAGGTTCTCGGGTTCGGCCGGAGCGGCCTCGCAGGCGAGGACATGTCCGTCATCCAGTGAGGCCGACGCTGCCGCGCTGACTCCGGGGATCCGCACCAGGATCCTGCGCGCAGGCATCCTCGGTCCCGTAGCCGACGCCGCCAGCGTGATGTCGGCCCGTCCGTCGTCGCCGACCTCGATGCTCTGCGTCAACGTCACGAGTGCGCGCTCCGGCTCGGCCGACCCGTCATCCTCCGACAGTGTGGAGGTCCCGTCTCCTGGGATCACCAGGAGCTCGAGGCGTGTCGGTGCGTCTGCGGCCGGCGACATCGGGTCGGCGTCCAGCGGCAGGACGGCCCCGGCACGGGCCAGAACGGGATACTCCTCGAGCGGTCTGGTCAGGAGCACCTCCCGCCCGCCCCGGAGCCGCAGACCCGTGATGATGTCGACCCAGTCCCCGTCAGGCAGCCAGGCTCGCGTGGTGGCGAGCTGCGAAGCCGGCTCTCTCGGTTCAGTGATCGGCGCGATCAGGAGGTGCTCCCCGAGCAGGTACTGGTTCGGGAACCGGTACGCCCCCGCCTCGCCGGGGTGGTCGTGGTAGACCGGACGCACCACGCTCACGTTCTCGGCATGGGCCGCCCACGCCGCCGTGTACAGCATCGGGATGAGGCGATGGCGCAGGCGGAGGAACCGGCGCATGATGGTGGCGGCCTGCTCTCCGTACGCCCAGGGCTCCTTGGAGCTGAACGGGTTGGTCGATGAGTGCAGGCGATTGATGGGCGACAGCACGCCGAACTGCAGCCAGCGCACCGCGAGCTCCACATCGTGGATGCCGTGCATGTGTCCGCCGATGTCATGGCTCCACCACGTGTACCCGACATTGGCCGCCGTGGCGGTGAACTCGGGCTGGAACGCGAGCGAGGCCCAGCTGACGATCGTGTCGCCCGAGAAGCCGACCGGATACCGGTGCCCCCCGCGCTCGGTGTACCGAGAGAACGTCAGTGGGCGTCGGCCGTGGCGTCCGGACGCCTGGAAATGCGTGTGATTCAGCATCCACAGGGGGTCCAGATCGGCGAGGTCGGAGTGCGCGCCGGACTGCCAGTCGATCCACCAGAAGTCCACGCCCTGGTCTTCCAGCGGCCCCAGCACGTGCTGTTGGTAGGCGCTCATGAAGCGTCGGGATGAGACGTCGAAGTGGATCGCGCTCCCGGCCGCTGGGTCGAGGCCCATCGCCGCGGCCACAGCGGGGTACGCCGCCTCATGACGACGGATGCCGTCGGCGGGGTGCAGGTTGAGAGTCACTGCGAGACCCTGCCTGTGCAGCTCGGCCAGGAAGCGTTCCGGATCGGGGAACAGGGCGCGGTTCCACGTGTACCCGGTCCACCCCGTGCCGACCGCCGGATCGATGTCGACGAGGTGCCAGTCCATGTCGATCACTGCGACGGACAGGGGGATGCCGTTGTCGCGGAACCTCTGCATCAGTGTGAGGTACTCGAGTTCGTCGTACGCCCAGTACCGGCTCCACCAGTTCCCCAGCGCGAAGCGGGGGACCAGGGGGATCGGCCCGGTGAGTGCGTGGAAGTCGCGCAGCGCCGCGGTGAAGTCCTTCCCGTAGCCGAAGAAGTAGAGATCGAGGCCGCCTTCGTCACGCGGATGCAGCCAGCCGTCCTCTCCCAGGAGCAGCGATGACGAGTCGTCGAGCACGCCGAAGCCGAAGGTGGAGAGGATGCCGGGCGGGATCTCCACCGCTCCGTCTGCTTCATCCAGCGTTCGGGCGGTGCTGCGGAGGTTGCCGCGCAGCGGCAGCGTCTGCGGATACTCCTGCCCGGGGCGCCATGTCGTGTAGTGCACGTCTGTGGCGCCGGCGAGCAGGGTGATGGAGAGACCCGCTGCGCAGGGCATCCGCTCGTCGTACCGCAGTCGAAGGCTGTCGGTGGTGATCTCGATGCCGCGATCCGTTCTGGTCACCTCGAACCGCGGCACCGGGAACGACCTGTCCAGCACCTGCTGAGTCTTCTCGTCGACAGGTCGCCCGTCGGGCAGCCATTCGAGGCGGATCAGGCGATCCGTCAGGACCGTGATCCGGTAGTGGGGTCCGCACACCGTCGTCTCAGGCGCGGCAGGTGCCGGCCGCCCGTCCGAGAGCGAGATCATCGATTCCTCCTGCATCCTCACCCCTTCAGAGCCGCGCTCGCCGCGCCCGCGATGAAACGACGCTGGAACACCACGTAGACGATCATCACGGGGACGATCGCGAGCGTGGTCGCGGCGAACAGGCCGCCGTAGTCCGTGCTGTACTGCCCGTTGAACGTGGTGAGCCCGACGGCGAGCACCTGCTTCTCCTCCGACGAGATCATCAGGTAGGGCCAGAGGTAGTCCTCCCACACCCACAGGAAGACGAAGATCGAGAGGGCCGAGATCGCATTGACGCTCATGGGCGCCACGATGCGATGGAAGATGAACCACTCCGATGCGCCGTCGATACGGGCTGCCTCGAGGATCTCGTCGGGAACGGCGTCCATGCTCTGACGCATCATGAAGATGCCGAAGGCGCTGATCACCGCCGGGATGATGATCGACGCGTAGCTGTCGGTGAGGCCGACGGCCCGGAACATCGTGTACCGGGGGATGATCACGACTGCCCAGGTCACCATCATCGTCGACAGGATCACGGCGAAGAGCGGCCCGCGTCCACGGAAGCGGTACTTCGAGAACACGAAGCCGCCCACGAGGCTCGTGTACACCGAGAGCGCCGTGATCGTCACAGACAGGAAGACGCTGTTGAAGAACAGCCGGAGGAAGTCGAGTTTCGTCTGGATCGAGACGAAGTTCTCCAGCGTCCATTCCTTCGGCCAGAAGGTCTGATCGAACCCGACGATCTCGGCGTTGGACTTGAATGCCGAGAGGATCATCCAGAGGAACGGCAAGACGATGACGACCCCGACCACGAGCAGGGTCGCGTTCAGTGCGAGGACGCGCGCCCTCATGCTGCCGCCTCCTCGGAGTTCTTCAGCCGGCGTCGGCGCCGAGGAGTGTCGAGAGCGGACTGGTTCATGCGCCATGACGCGGCGGTGAGCACCGCTGTGATGATCAGCAGGACGAAAGCGATGGCGGACGCGTAGCCGAAGTCGTACTTCACGAACGCCTTCTCATAGATCATGAAGGAGATCAGCTGGGTCGACGTCCCCGGCCCGCCGTTGGTCATCACGAGCACCTGGACGAACGCCTGGAGATAACCGATCATCGACGTGATCACGATGAAGAAGAGCATGGGGCGCAGCAGCGGCACGATCACATGCCAGAACCGGCGCCACGCATTCGCGCCGTCGACGGATGCCGCCTCCAAGACGTCCTCGGGGATGGCGTAGAGCCCGGCGAGGAAGAGGATCACCGCGAAACCGAAATCCTTCCAGATCGTCATGATGACGATCGCGAGCAGCGAGTAGCGAGGATCGAACAGCCAGTTGATGTCGAGGCCGAACAGCGTGTTGATGGCGCCGAACTGCGGGTTGTACATGAGCTTCCACAGGAAGGCGACGGCGACCAGCGGCATGACGGTCGGCAGGTAGAAGATCGTGCGGAAGAAGGTCCTCCAGCGACTCAGCTTCGAGAACAGCGCGTAGGCGATCGCGAGCCCCAGGACCACGCGACCGGCAATGGCCAGGATGCCGAAGACCACGGTGTTCCCGGAAGCACGCCAGAACGTCGCGTCCGCGAACAACTCGGTGTAATTGTCGATTCCCGTGAAGTCGAACGTCCCGTTGAGAGGGTTCCAGTCGTGGAAGCTGCCGACGAAGGCGATGCCGATCGGGATGAGCAGCAGCAGCACGATGGCTGCCATGATCACGCCGACCGTGAGCCCGCGGAGCCAGAGTTCGCTCGCGGGCTTGCGGATGTGGCGGGTGGCCTGCGTCACCGGGGCGGATGCCTCGGTCCCGGCCGGACGAAGGGGTGTCTGAAGAGTCATTGCGGGTGTCGCCCCCGACCGGCTGCGCGACCGGGGGCGCTCCTTCCTGCTGGTTCTCAGTCGGCCGCGTAGAACGGGTAGAGGCTCTCGGCGGACACGAAGTCCTTTCCGTCGAGATCCTTCTCGATCGTCTTCTGCGCCGTCGCGAGCGCCTTCTCAGGGGCGACGCCGTTGAAGAGGATCTCCTCCCACATCGTCGCGGTCGAGGTCTCGAACGTCGCGGGCACCGGGCCCGGCCAGATGTACCGCTCGATGTCGCCGAACGCGGCGAGTGCGGGGTCGTCCGCGAACGCCGGGTCGTCGGCGATCGGCTTGTACGCCGGGAAGATGCTGAAGCTCAGGGCGAGCTCCTTCATCGACTCCTCGTCGGTCAGGTAGTAGCGCAGGAAGTCCTGGGCCACCTCCTTCTCCGCGTCGTCCGCGTTGGCATTGATGCCGAACGTCGACTCGCCGTTGTACCGATCGAACGCGTACGGCGTCTCGGCGGCATCCGGGACAGGGGTCTGGAATGCGCTCCATTTCAGGTCCGGGTAGTCATTGCGCAGCGTCCCCGAGAACCATCCCCAGGCATAGGTCATCGCCGACTGTCCCTGGCCGAAACTCTCCGTGCCGGATGCGCCGAAGTTCGCATCGCCGGAGCCGTCCGCGTAGATGTCGAGGAAGCGATTGATGACCTCGAGGTTCGCCTCGTTGTCGACAGTGGGCGTCGTGCCGTCCTCGGCGAAGAGGTTCTGCCCGAGCTGATAGGCCATGCCCATCTGCATCGCCTGGCCTCCGCCGTTGAAGTTGAAGCCAGCCTGTCGCAGTTCGCCACCCTCACGCACGGTGAGCTTCTTCGCGATCTCCCGGAACTCGTCCCAGGTCGCCGGAATGTCCGCGTCGGTGAGTCCGGCGGCCTTCCACATGTCGGTGTTGTAGTAGATCGACCCGCTCATGAGGCCGAGATCGATGTAGTAGGTCTTGCCGTCGATCACATGGGCGGCGGCGCCTGTGTAATCGGCGTCAAGGTCGGCCGGATCGATGTCGTACGGCTCCATCTTCGCGATGAGGTTGTCGTGCTGGGAGTTGTGCACGTTGAAGATCGCCGGCCCGTCACCGGACTGCAGCTCGAGCGGGAGCTTGGTCCAGTAGTCCTCCCAGGGCTGGTTCACGACCTTGATCGTCACGTTCGGGTGGATCTTGCGGTAGGCGTCGGCGATGGCCTGGAACTGCTCGATGTTGCTCCATGCCCACCACTCCAGGGCGATGGGCTTGCCGTCGTTGACGAGGGTGTTGGGGTCATAGGTCAGGTTGACGCCGGCCACGGGCAGACCCTTGTCCGGCTCGGTGTCTTCGACACCTCCGCTGCCGCTCGTGCAGGCGGTAAGAGACACTGCGAGCGCCGTGGCCGCGCCGATCGCCAGGCCGGCGCGGGCTCGCCTCGTTGGTCGGAACATCTGGACTCCTTTGTCAGGTTTACCGGTATACCTTTACCGGTAAACTATCGTGCATCACGGAGACGCCTGTCGTCAAGGGGGCAGGATGTGTCCAGGGGAGGAGATGACGGCCATGGTGACGATCGCAGACATCGCTCGCGTGTGCGGGGTGTCGAAGATGACGGTCTCGAACGTGCTCAACGGCCGGGACAGCCGAGTGTCGGCCTCGACCAAGAAACGCGTCCTGGACGCCGCCGCGGAGCTGAACTACCAGCCCAGTGCCGCCGCCCGATCGCTCTCCGTGGCACGCAGTGAGATCATCTCGCTGGTCTATTACGCGGCTGCCGAAGGGGACCTCGGCCTGTCCAACCCCCACGACGCCATGCTGCTCGGCGAGATCGAACGCCATGTCAGCGCGGCGGGCAAGCATCTGATGATCCACGCCGCCACGGATGCGGCGGACACCGCCCGCCGGCTGCGCTCGTGGAACGTCGACGGCGCGGTGTTCCTCGGAGTGCTCGCAGATGAGGTGGAACAGCTGCGCCGGCACCAGGACGTGCCGATGGTGTTCATCGACGCTTACACGGACGGCGGAATCTCCACCGTAGGGATCGATGACGCGAGGGGCAGCTACGAGGCGACCCGGCTTCTGCTCAGCGCCGGGCACCGTGCGATCGCATTCGCCGGACCGTATGCGCCCAGCGCCGGCGTGATCAACGCGCGCTATGCCGGATTCGCGCGCGCGCTCGAGGAAGCGGGCCTCGATGCGGACGAGATGCACGTCATCGCGAACCTCACCTTCGCCGACGCGGATGCTGCGGCCGCCGACATCATCGCGCATCCCCAGGGGTTCACGGCGGCGGTCGTCACCGCCGACATCCTCGCCATCGGTCTGATCAAGGCCTTCGCGCGCCGCGGCATACGCGTCCCGGACGACTTCTCGCTGGTCGGCTTCGACGACCTGCCGATCGCCGAGATGGTGACCCCGTCCCTCACGACCGTGCGACAGGACATCGCGGAGAAGGCGCGCGCGGCCGTCGAGCTGCTGACCGAGCAGCTCGACGGATCCCGCGACCCGCGTCGGATCGTCCTGGAGCCGATGCTGGTGGAACGAGAGACGGTCGCAGCTCCACGGCCCCGCCCGGCGTCTGGTGACGCGCGACGACGTTCGCCGAGAGTTCACCTTCGGGGCGCGGACGTCGCCTGACGGACACCTGCGGGTCACCTGGGATCCCTAGACAGGAGAGCGGCATCTCTGCCGCCACTCCTCGTCGAAACAGGTCTCTTCGTCATGCTCTCCAAAGCTCTCCGCCGTGCCGGTGCGGGCGCGCTCGCCGCGGTGGTCGCCGCGACGCTGTGCGCGGCCGCGCTTCCGACATCCGCCGTTCCGGCCTATGCCCAGGACGACCCGAGCGTGAGTGGGGAGGCGACCCCGACGCCGGAGCCGACCGCGCCCGGCACGCCGGCGCCGACGGCGGAGCCGACGGAGACCCCGGCCCCGGAGGAGACCGCCACTCCGGCTCCCGAGGAGACCGTCCCGGCGGAGACTCCGGCCGCCGAGCAGACCCCGGATGCCCCGGAGCCGACGGAGACCCCGGCCCAGGTGGCTTCCGCCGCGGTCGCCGGCACCGACGGCAACGCCGGCGCGCACTGGCCTCTGGTGATCACCGAGATCCAGGGCGACAACCCGGGCGCCGACGAGTACGAGTTCCTCGAGGTCACCAACACCACCGATCAGCCCATCGACCTGGAGGCCGCCGGCATCCAGGTCAGGTATCACACGTCGCAGTGGAACGCCGGCACCGTGCAGCCGCTGATCCACCTCGACGGAGAGGCCGATTCACCGGCCGTCATCCCGGCCGGCGGTGTCGCCGTGCTGTGGATGAACTACGCCGACGGCGACCCCCGCCGCGCGCTCACCAAGGACCTGTTCCGCGAGTTCTACGGCATGACGGATGCATCGACGCCGATCTTCCGGTTCGGCCCGCAGGGCGGGTTCGCGAACAGCGGCAACCGCGGATTCAGCCTGACGGATGCCGCGGGCAAGACTCTCAGCAGGGCGTGGGTGCCCGCCGACGACGGGAACGGGTCGACGCCGTGGAATGCGCAGTTCGGCGTCCCCGATCTGATCGGCAGCCCGGATGCCCGCCTCCTGGAGCACGACGTGACCGGTGCGACCGCCGCGCCGACGCCCGGCACGATCACCGCCCCGCAGGTGACCAGCGCCCTCACCAAGCCGACCGACCCCGACTCGGACGGCCCGCTGCTGCAGATCACCGAGGTGGCGCCCGACACCGCGAACGTCGCCGGCTCCGACGCCTACGAGTACATCGAGGTCTACAACGCCTCGGACGAGCCGGTCGACTTCGGCGACTACGTGCTCGCCTACCTCACCACCGACAACGATCTGACGAACCCGAAGACGCTCTCGTCCACGCTGTGGCCGGCCGGCCCGGGCGAGCCGTCCATCGCCGCAGGCGAGACGCTCGTGCTGTGGATCCAGAACCCGGCGGTCGTGGCCGCGGGCCTCACCGTCGCCGACTTCAACGCCGCGATGGGCAGCGACCTGAAGCTCGGCGAGAGCATTCTCACCATCGCATCCGGCGGCATGGCCAACGGCGGCTCCCGCGGTCTGCAGCTGCAGACGAAGTCGGGCCACATCGTCTCCCGTGCGTTCTACTTCGATGACACGCAGACCACGCCGACCACCGCCATCCAGTACGCCTGGAACCCGGGTGCCGGGAGCGCGACCTGGACCCCGGCCGATCCGGCCGGCAGCACGCAGGCGATCCTCGGACTCGCGGCACCGACGCCCGGGAAGGCGACCGACGCCCAGGTCGCCCCGTCGTTCGTGCCGTACCCGGACGCCGGGACGGCCCCGAAGATCGTCGACCTGACCGGTGGCTCGGAGGTGCCGGACTCGGGGAACATCGAGCTCGGCTTCGACATCACCGACGACGTCCTCGTGCGCCGGGTGACCCTCACGCTGACGGACAGCCTGGGCGGCAGGGAGGAGCGCAACCTCACGTTCTCCGCCGCCGGCCGCTACCTCTACTCGATCCCCGCGGTCGACGTGTACGGCAAGCGCTGGGTGGAGTACTCGGTCACCGCGGGCGACGGCTCGCTCGAGACCACTCTCGGCCCGGTGCGCATCGTGCTGGACGACTCCCCGGTCGAGCCGGTCCGGCTGAACCTCGCGGACGGGCAGTACGTGAACGCCCAGACGCCCGTCGTCGGCACCACCGACGGCGACCCGGGCGCGCTCTCGATCGGCGTCGACGGCACGCCGTTCGCAGAGCCGGCATCCTCTCTCGAGAAGGCGCCGAAGTTCGCGATCGAGGCCACCAGTACAGACTCGTTCTTCCGCAACGGCCTCAAGCTCGGCGACGACGTGCTGAAGATCTTCGATGAGGGGTACTACGACCGCATCGTCACGGTCGACGCCGAGGTCCCCGTCGACCAGGTCGTGCGAGGAGAGAAGCTCACGCTCGGCGTCTACGCCGGCACGAAGGCCTGGCCCGAGCCGAACGTCGACGAGAACAACGACGACTTCACGATGATGAACCCGCGACTCGTGCTGCCGGACGGACGGGTGCTGCATCCGACCACGTGCACCGGCGCCGGCGAGGGCAAGGACCCGGTCGAGCGGGCCTGCCCGGCCGACGCCGCCGAGCGCATCGCCCTCAGCGACGCGAACCTCGTCTACATCCTCTTCACCTTCGACATCCCGGAGGACGCCTTCGATTCCGTCTCGGCGATCTGGGACACCACGGCAGTGGCCGACGGTGAGCACGTCGTCACGGCATCCGAGGGGAAGCGCACCGCGACGCGCACCGTGCGCGTCGACAACACCGCGCCCCGCATCGACAGCACGATCACCGACGGCCGCCAGTACCGCGGCGACTTCACGATCGACGCGACGGTGACCGACGAGGGGTCCGGCTTCGACAGCGTCAGCGCGACTCTCGACGACAAGGAGATCGCGCTGCCGCTGAAGACCTCCTCGCTGACGCTCGAGCCCGGCGACCACGTCGCCGTGATCACGGCGAAGGACAGGGTCGGCAACAGCTCCACGAGCACGATCGCGTTCTCGACGGCGGACGAGAAGCCGCGCACCACGTTGATCAGCCCCGATGACGGCGCGAAGATCGACGCCGACGAGGTCGACCTGGTGGCCAGCCCCGGATCGAACGTCGACGACCGTCTCGAGCTCTGCTTCGCAGAGGGCTACCGCTATGTGCCGACGGATGCCGCGGTGCGCGTCGCCTCCGGCACGACGACGGACAGCCGGTCGAGTGACCGCGGCGACGCCAGGGCGCTGAGCGCCGATGAGCTCGCGAAGCTCACCCGCCTTGATGGAATCGCAGTCGCCGAGACCTCGGAGACGGCGATGCCGTACCAGCTGTTCACGGTCGAGGTCCCCGCCGACGCGAAGGACGGATCGGATGCCCGGGTCGCCTGGGAGGGGTCCGCGAACGCCGACGCCAAGGTGCTTCTCTACGTGCAGAGCACGGACGGCGACTGGGAGGAGGTTGATCGCCACGTCACCACCGGCGGTGCTCCGACCTCGTTCACCCTCGAGGCGCAGGTCCCCGTGGCTGATCACGCGAAGGACGGGAGGATCACCTTCCTCGTTCAGCACTCCGAGGGGTGGGCCGCGACCGACCTCAGCGGCCGTGACACGCAGGTGACGCCCTACAACGAGGGCGCGACGCCGCGCGACCAGTACGACTTCACCCTGGCGTGGGAGTCGGACACGCAGTACTACAACAGCAACGAGGGCCGGCGCGCCGGCACCGGCGGATCGGATGCCTGGTACCAGCACCAGGTGAAGATCAACAGGTTCCTGGTGGACCAGCGCGACGACCTCAACCTGCAGTACGTCACACACACCGGCGACATCGTCGACAACCAGAACGAGGAGTACCAGTGGCAGAACGCGGATGACGCGTATCGGATCCTCGATGACGCCGGAATGCCGTACGGCGTGCTGGCGGGCAATCACGACGTCGGCCACTTCGAGGGGAACTACGGCCCGTACAGCTCGTACTTCGGTGAGAAGCGCTTCGCGAAGAACCCCTGGTACGGCGGCTCCTACAAGGACAACCGCGGTCACTACGACCTGGTCAGCGTCGACGGCGTCGACCTGCTGGTGATGTACATGGGCTGGCCCGACCCGAACGACACCGCCTCGAACTCCGAGGACATCGCCTGGATGAACTCCGTGATCCGGCAGTACCCGGAGCGCAAGGTGATGCTGAACCTGCACGAGTTCATGCTCACGACCGGCGGCCTCGGGCCGTTCCCGCAGCGGATCTACGACGAGGTCGTGGCGCCGAACGCGAACGTCATCGCCGTGGGGTCGGGGCACTACCACGACGCCTACACGCGCCTGGACGAGTTCGACGACGACGGCGACGGCGTCGCCGACCGCACGGTGACCTCGATGCTGTTCGACTACCAGGCGCTGCCGGAGGGCGGGCAGGGCTACCTGCGCCTGCTGCACTTCGACAACGAGAACGGTCGCATCATCGTGCGCACCTACTCGCCGTCGCTGGACGACTTCGACTCGGACGAGCCGTCGTTGAACAGCCCGGCCGGGATGCAGGAGTTCGAGATCCCCTACGCCGCCGGCGGCATCCGGCCCGTGGCGAAGACCCTCTCGACCGACTCGTTCCGCGCCGACATCCTCACCACGAACCAGATCGACTGCGTGAAGGACGTCGTCAGCGGCGAGGAGACCTCGGTGACCTGGAAGGGCATCGGGCCGGCCAAGGGCAAGGCGAAGGCCCGGGCAGCCGCTGCCCCGGCCGCGCACGGCTGGTATGTCCGCACCACCGGCCCGTACGGCGGTGTCGAGTACAGCGAGGTCCGCACGTTCACCGCGACCGGCAAGGCGACCGGGCCCGGTGACGGCGGTGGCAACAACGGCGGTGGTAACGGGAACGGGAACGGCGGGAGCGGGAACGGCGGGAGCGGGAACGGCGGGACCGGGAACGGCGGCCCGCACGGCTCCGGATCCTCGCAGTCCGGCGAGCTCGCCACCACCGGTGGCTCCGCGGTCTGGCCGATCGCCCTCGGTGCCGGTGCTCTCCTCGCGCTCGCCGCCGGCGGCATCCTGGTCTCCCGAGGACGACGCGACCGCCGGATCGGCTGACCGCTGCGGTACGGATGCAGGGAGTACGCACGCCCGCATGGCGACATGCCGGGCGGTCGCCCGCCAGGGCGGCGCGGCTCCCTTCATCCGTACCGGCACATCGGGAGGGGCGCCCGCCCCGGTACCCTGGAACCCATGCTCAACATGGCCGAGGGCCTGTCCCGACTCGGCGCGCTCGCCGCGCATCCGGTCGTCCGCACCCTGGCTGACGCCTTCGCAGAAGCGGGCTTCGACCTCGCCGTCGTCGGCGGTCCGGTGCGCGACGCGCTGCTCGGCCGGCCCACGCACGATCTCGACTTCACCACGAACGCCCGGCCCGACGACATCCTGCGCATCGTCACGCCGATCTCGACCGCCCAGTGGGACATCGGCCGCGCCTTCGGCACGATCGGTGCGCGCGTGCAGGGTGAGCAGGTCGAGATCACCACCTACCGCGCCGACAGCTACGACGGCAGCACTCGCAAGCCCGTCGTCGAGTTCGGTGACGACATCTCGGGCGATCTGCTGCGCCGCGACTTCACCGTCAACGCCATGGCGCTGCGGGTGCCTGATGTGAAGCTCGTGGACCCCACCTCCGGCGTCGAGGATCTCGTCGCCGGCATCCTGCGCACCCCGATCGACCCGGCGGTCAGCTTCGGCGACGATCCGCTGCGGATGCTGCGCGCTGCGCGCTTCAGCGCCCAGCTGGAGTTCGCGATCGAGCGCGACACCCGCCGCGCGATGGAGGATCTGCGCGACACCCTGCGGATCGTGAGTCCGGAGCGCATCCAGGGCGAGCTGATCCGGCTGCTGCAGACGGATGATCCGGTGCGCGGCATCCGGGTCCTCGTCGACACCGGGCTGATCGACCTGTTCCTGCCGGAGGTGCCGGCGCTGCGCCTCGAGGTCGACGAGCATCACCATCACAAGGATGTCTACGAGCACTCGCTCACCGTGCTGCGCCAGGCCATCGCGCTGGAGAAATCGCGCAACCCCGGCGCCGAGCCCGACGTGGCGCTGCGGATCGCGGCGCTGCTGCACGACATCGGCAAGCCCCGCACCCGTCGGCTCGAGCCCGGCGGCGGCGTCACGTTCCACCACCACGACGCGGTCGGCTCGCGGATGGCGCGCAAACGCCTGCAGGCGCTGCGCTTCGACGGCGACACCACCGACGCCGTCGCCAAGCTCATCGAGCTGCACCTGCGCTTCTTCGGCTACGCCGAAGGCGCATGGACCGACAGCGCGGTGCGCCGCTATGTGCGGGATGCCGGTGACCAGCTCGAGCGGCTGCACATCCTGACCCGCGCCGACGTGACCACGCGCAACAAGCGCAAGGCCGCCCGCCTCGCGGGCGCGTACGACGACATCGAGCGCCGGATCGTCGAGCTGCGCGACCAGGAGGAGCTCGACAGCATCCGCCCGGAGCTCGACGGCAACCAGATCCAGCAGATCCTCGACATCCCGCCCGGGCGCGAGGTCGGCGAGGCGTACCGCTTCCTGCTCGACCTGCGGCTCGACGAGGGCGTCATCGGCCCGGATGCCGCGGAGCAGCGCCTGCGCGAATGGTGGGCGGCGCGCGCCTGAGTCCCACGTCCGTTGAGTGTCGGTCTCGTCACGAAACTGTCCGATCGGTTGGGTATCTCGGCGACCGTGATTTAGTGTGAACCCCGACCGCGTACGTGGACGTCCGCGGGAACCCGAACCACCACAGGGTAGGAGTATGTCAATGAAGACCACCAAGGGCCGCATCGGCCTGGCCGTCGGAACGATCGGAATCGCAGCGCTCGTGCTCTCGGGCTGCGCGACCAGCACCGGCGACACCGATGACAAGGGCGGAGACTCCGCCGGCGGTGAGATCGTCGTCGGCACGACCGACAAGATCGTCTCGCTCGACCCGGCCGGTTCGTACGACAACGGCTCGTTCGCCGTGATGAACCAGATCTACCCGTTCCTGCTGAACAGCAAGTACGGCACCGCCGAGGTCAGCCCCGACATCGCCGAGTCGGCCGAGTTCACCTCGCCGACCGAGTACACCGTCAAGCTCAAGTCCGGTCTGAAGTTCGCCAACGGCAACGACCTCACCTCGAGCGACGTGAAGTTCACGTTCGACCGCATGGTGAAGATCGCCGACCCGAACGGTCCGTCCTCGCTGCTGAACAACCTCGCCTCGGTCGAGGCGCCCGACGACACCACCGTCGTTTTCACGCTGAAGAACGGCAACGATCAGATCTGGCCGCTGATCCTCTCCAGCCCGGCCGGCCCGATCGTCGACGAGGACGTCTTCTCGCCCGACGCGGTCACCCCGGACGACGACATCGTCAAGGGCAAGGCGTTCGCCGGCCAGTACACGATCGACTCGTACAAGGTGAACGAGCTGGTCTCGTACAAGCCGAACCCCGACTACAAGGGCAGCCTCGGCGCGGCGGAGAACACCAGCGTTCAGGCGAAGTACTACGCCGACGCCTCGAACCTGAAGCTCGCGATCGGCAACGGCGACATCGACGTGGCGTTCCGCAGCCTGTCGGCCACCGACGTCGAGGACCTCGGCAAGCAGAAGGACAAGGTCAAGGTCGTCGACGGTCCCGGCGGCGAGATCCGCTACATCACGTTCAACATCGACACGATGCCGTTCGGCGTGAAGACCCCCGAGGCCGACGCGGCCAAGTCGCTCGCCGTGCGCCAGGCGATGGCCGACCTGATCGACCGCCAGGCGGTTGCGACGGACGTCTACAAGGACACCTACAGCCCGCTGTACTCGTACGTGCCCGAGGGCATGCCCGGTGCGACCACGCCGCTGAAGGACCTCTACGGCGACGGCAACGGCGGCCCGGACGCCGACAAGGCGGCCAAGGTGCTGGCCGATGCCGGTGTGCAGACGCCGGTCACGCTGAACCTGCAGTACAACGGCGACCACTACGGCCCGTCCTCGGGTGACGAGTACGCCGCGTACAAGACGCAGCTCGAGAAGGGCGGCCTCTTCACGGTCAACCTGCAGCAGACCGAGTGGGTGCAGTACTCCAAGGACCGCACCGCGGACGTGTACCCGATGTACCAGCTGGGCTGGTTCCCGGACTACTCGGACGCCGACAACTACCTGTCGCCGTTCTTCATGACCGAGAACTTCCTCGCGAACCACTACGACAACAAGGCCGTCAACGACGCCATCGTCAAGGAGCAGACCGAGACCGATCAGGCCGCGCGCCTCGACCAGCTCGGCCAGATCCAGGAGATGGTGGCGAAGGACCTGTCCACGCTGCCGATCCTGCAGGGCAAGCAGGTCGCGATCGTGGGCAAGGACGTGAAGGGCACCACCCTGGACGCCTCGTTCAAGTTCCGCTACGCGCCGCTGAGCAAGTAACGCGTTCTGGTCTCGGGGATGCCGCAGTCCTGCGGCATCCCCGAGACCGACTCGCCCGAAGAACGCAAGAACGAGGTACCCCATGGCCGACGAGGTCGTCGACGCCCTCATGCCCGCCCAGCCCCGCAGCCGCTCCGCCGGCGGCGGACTGTGGCGCTACATCGTGATCCGCCTGCTGCTGATCATCCCCACCGTCCTGATCCTGGTGACGACGGTCTTCTTCCTGATGCGGATCACCGGAGATCCCATCACCGCCGCCCTCGGCGGTCGCCTGCCACCCGACCAGTTGGCGCAGCGCGTTCACGAGGCCGGATTCGACCGGCCGCTCATCGTGCAGTACCTGGAGTACCTCGGCGGCATCCTGCGCGGTGACTTCGGCACCACGCTCACCGACCGCCGTCCGGTGACCGAGATCCTGCTGCAGTACGGCTCGGCGACGCTCGAGCTCGCGCTGTACGCCCTCATCGTCGCGCTGCTGATCAGCATCCCGCTGGGCCTGATCGCCGCCTACCGTCGCGACCGCTGGCAGGATGCGACGCTGCGCGTCATGGCGATCCTCGCGTACGCCACCCCGATCTTCTTCGCCGGTCTGCTGCTCAAGCTCATCTTCTCAGTGTGGCTGGACTGGCTGCCGGTCTCAGGCCGCGGAAACACCCGCACCGAACTGCTGATGGCGGGCATCGACACGCCCACCGGCATCTACCTGCTCGACGCCATCCGGCTCGGCAACGGCCCGGCGATCGGCGACGTGCTGCAGCACGCGATCCTCCCGGCCATCGCGCTGGGCCTGCTGACCGCCGGCGTGTTCCTGCGCCTGATCCGCACGAACGTGATCGGCACGCTCGGGCAGCAGTACGTCACCTCCGGCCGGTCCCGCGGGGTCAGCGAGTACCGGCTGCTCACCAAGCACGCCTACCGGCCGGCACTCATCCCGATCATCACGGTGATGGGCATGCAGATCGCGATGCTGCTCGCCGGCGCCGTGCTCACCGAGAGCACCTTCGAATGGAAGGGCATCGGGTTCATGCTCGCCGAGTACCTGAAGGCGCGCGACTTCGTCGCCGTACAGGGCATCGTCGTGATGATCGCCGTGGTCGTCGCGGTCACCAACTTCATCGTCGACATGGTCGCCGCGATGATCGACCCGAGGGTGAGGTACTGACATGGGTGTCATCCCCGAATCCACCGACCTCCCCACTCCGAAGACGGAGGCGCTCGCCGCCGTCCCGCCGCGCAAGAAGCGCTGGACCGAGCGTCTGCCTGTCGTCTCGCACCTGCGGCAGAGCGTCGGGCTGCAGCGCGGGATGCTGGTCACCGGCCTGATCATCACCGCGGTCTTCATCCTGGTGGCCGTCCTGGCCCCGGTGCTGGCGCCGTACGGCTGGGCGCAGCAGCAGACCGATGCCGGCGTCTCGTTCGGCACCCGCCAGCCGCCGAACGCGACCAACCTGCTCGGCACCACGGTCTCGGGCTTCGATGTGCTGTCGCGGGTGATCTGGGGAGCGCAGACCGCGCTGCTCGTGATCATCGCGGCGATCATCTGCTCGATCTTCGTCGGCATCGCCCTCGGACTGCTCGCCGGGTACTTCGGCGGATGGCTCGACCGCATCCTCGTCGTGCTCGCCGACGCGATCTACGCGTTCCCGTCGCTGCTGCTCGCGATCGTCATGTCGATCGTGATCAGCCATGGGCAGTCCAACCTGCTGGGCGGCATCATGGCGACGGCGATCGCGATCACGGTGGTGTTCGTGCCGCAGTACTTCCGCGTCATCCGCGCCGAAGTGGTGCGCGTGCGCGCCGAGCCGTTCGTCGACTCGGCGAAGGTGATCGGCGTGCCCACGCACCGCATCCTGCTGCGGCACGTGCTGCGCAACTCGGTGCGCACGCTGCCGGTGCTCATCACGCTGAACGCATCGGAGGCGCTGCTGACCCTCGCCGGTCTCGGCTTCCTGGGCTTCGGCATCGAGGCGACGGCAGCGGCCGAGTGGGGCTACGACCTGAACCGCGCCATGGGCGATGTCACCAGCGGCATCTGGTGGACCAGCGTGTTCCCCGGTCTCGCGATCGTGCTGGTGGTGCTGGGCATCACCCTCGTCGGCGAGAGCCTGAACGATCTGAGCGATCCGCGACTGCGCACCCGCCGTCGTGCAGGAGGTAAATAGTCATGCTTGTACTGAGCGAGCGGAGCGAGTCGAAGTGACGGATGTCGCAGAGATCCGCGATCTGCGGGTCGTGTTCGCCACCGACGGCGAACCCGTCGAGGCCGTGAAGGGCATCTCCCTGAGCGCGAGCTCGGGCGAGGTGCTCGCGATCGTCGGCGAGTCCGGCTCGGGCAAGACCGTCACCGCGAACACGCTGCTCGGGCTGCTGCCCGAGACGGCCACCACCTCGGGCGCCGTGATCGTGCGGGGCCGCGAGGGTGGCGAGACCGACATCGTGCACGCCTCGCAGGCGAAGCTGCGTGCGATGCGCGGGCGCGATGCGGCGATGGTTTTCCAGGAGCCGTCGACCGCGCTGAACCCGGTCTACACCGTGGGGTGGCAGATCGCCGAGGGCATCCGCGCCCACACGAAGCTGTCGAAGAAGGATGCCCGGGAGCGGGCGATCGACATCATGCGGCGCGTCGGCATCCCGTCGCCCGAGAAGCGCGTCGACGACTACCCGCATCAGTTCTCGGGCGGGCAGAAGCAGCGCATCGTCATCGCGATGGCGCTGGTGCTGAACGCCGGGCTGATCATCGCAGACGAGCCGACCACGGCGCTGGATGTCACCGTGCAGGCCGAGATCCTCGACCTGCTGCGCACCTGCCGCGACGAGTTCGGTGCGACGATCGTGCTGATCACGCACAACATGGGCGTGGTCGCCGACCTCGCCGACCGCGTGATCGTGATGTACCAGGGCGACATCGTCGAAGAGGCCCCGGTACAGGAGCTGTTCTCGCACCCGCGTGAGGAGTACACGAAGAAGCTGCTCGCAGCCGTCCCGCATGTCGGGCAGGGCAAGTCGGCCTCTGCCCCTTCTGTGGGCACCTCGGATCCTGAGCGAGCGAAGCGAGACGAAGGACCGCACGTCGCCCCGCCCGTTCCCGAGGGCAGCCTGATCGTGGCATCCGGCGCCGAGATCGGCTACCCCGGTCGCTTCGGCCGGGGCGCGGTCATGGCGGTGAAGGGCGTGGACTTCCACGTCGGGCCCGGTGAGGTCGTCGGCCTGGTGGGGGAGTCCGGCTCGGGTAAGACCACGATCGGCCGCGCCGTCGTGGGCCTGACCACCGTGCTCGGCGGATCGCTCACCGTGCTCGGACACGAGATGCGAGGCGCGAAGACCCGCTCGCTCACCCCGCTGCGTCCGCAGATCGGATTCGTGTTCCAGGACCCCGCGACGAGCTTCAACCCGCTGCTGACGATCGCGGAGTGCGTCGCCGAGCCGCTGATCGTGCACGGCCGGGCATCCGGTCTCTCGGCCGCCCGCCCCCGGGTGAACGAGCTGCTCGACGCGGTGCGTCTGCCTACGAACTTCGGCGACCGGTATCCGCACGAGCTGTCCGGCGGCCAGCGTCAGCGCGCGTCACTGGCGCGCGCCCTGGCGCTGGATCCGAAGCTGCTGATCGCCGACGAGCCGACCAGCGCGCTGGATGTCTCGGTGCAGGCGACCGTGCTCGAGCTGTTCACGCAGCTGCAGGCCGAGCTCGGTTTCGCGTCACTGTTCATCAGCCACGACCTGGCCGTGATCGACGCGGTGTCGGATCGCATCATCGTGCTGCAGCAGGGCGAGATCAAGGAGCAGGGCACGACCGCTCAGGTGCTCGGCGATCCGCGCGATCCGTACACCCGCGAGCTGCTCGCCGCCCTGCCCGTGCCCGATCCGGTGGCCCAGGCCGAGCGCCGGGCGCAGTGGGAGGCGGTGCGCCGGCACTAGCCGATCCGGCCGCGCCCCGATCTACACTGTGTACACCCGTCAGTGCCGATTGGAGTCCTGTGCCGCCGTCGTCCTGGTCCTCCTCCCGTGACGTCTCTCCGGAGGCCTCGCGCCTGATCATCGAGCGCGCACACGAGGAACTCGTCGCCGGCAACCTGGACGATCGCCGGCTGGAACAGGTGCGCCCGCTGATCCGCGCGTCATGGGAGCGCGCCTGGCAGGACCGCATCGGTGCGGAGGGCCTGCCACCGCTGGAGTTCACACCGGAGGCGCTCGAGGCATATCGCTCCGGGCATCCGCTCGCCGGAGCTATCGAGTTGGTGCGCACGCTGCTGCTGCCCGGCTCCCCGGAGGAGTCGGGCGTGGTGGTCGCCATCGGCGACCATGCCGGACGCCTGCTCTGGGTCGAGGGCGACCTGCGGCAGCGGATGCTGTCGGGCGAGATGGGCTTCGTCGAGGGAGCGAACTGGTCGGAGAGCACGATCGGCACCTCCGCTCCCGGCACCGCGCTGACGCTCGGCCACTCCGTGCAGATCCACCATGCCGAGCACTACAACCGGCTCGTGCAGCCGTGGTCGTGCACAGCTGCTCCGGTCTTCGATCCGGAGACGCGCCGGATCCTCGGCGTCATCGACGTCACCGGCGGTGACGAGGCGGCGTCGCCGCAGGCCAGGATGCTGGTCGATGCCACCGCCCGTGCGGTCGAGTCCGAACTGCTCATCTCGCGTCTGCGCGCCAGAGCCGAGACCGCACGTCGACAGTCACCGCCGGCATCCACCGTCCGGCCCCTGCGGGAGACGCCGGAGCGCGCGCAGCTGCAGGTGCTCGGCCGCGATCGGGCCCGTCTCGACGTCGCGATTTCCGACGCCCAGTCGAGCGTCGAGCTCAGCGCCCGGCACGCCGAGATCCTGCTCATGCTCGCCACCCACAGGCAGGGGCTGTCGGCGGAGCGTCTGGCAGAGCTCGTGTACGGCGAGGGTTCGTCTCCGGACACGCTGCGACCCGAGATGGTGCGACTGCGCAAGGTCCTCGAGCGGATCTCGCCCGAGCTGGTGCCGCAGTCGCGGCCGTACCGGCTGTCGATCCCGCTCGAGACCGACGCGCAGAACGTGCTGTCGCTGCTGGATCGCGGGGCGCATCGCGTCGCGCTGTCGGCGTACCGCGGGCCGGTGCTGCCCGACTCCGACGCCCCCGGCGTCGTCGAGGTGCGGGAGAGCCTGCGGGGCATCCTGCGCGAGACGATGCTCACCGAGGCGAGTGTCGAGGTGCTCCTGGCCTACGTCGAGATCCCCGAGGGAGCGTCGGATGCCGCAGTCCTGCGACTCTGCCTGGAGATGCTGCCCGCCCGCTCGCCGCGGCGCGCGGGGCTGGTCGCCCGGATCGAGAAGCTCGAGCCGTCGGGATAGCGCGTCCCTCGCAACCGGATGCAACGTGGCGCACGGTCGTGCAACGTGGCACGACCTACCTTCTTCACATCGGACGGCACCGACGCCGCCGCAGTCGAAGGAGACACCATGACCATCGTCGAAGAGACCGCGTCGACCGCCTATGCGGCTCCCGGCCAGGCCGGTGCGATCGCGAACTACCGATCCCGCTACGGGCACTACATCGGCGGAGAGTTCGTCGAGCCGGTGAAGGGCCAGTACTTCGAGAACATCAGCCCGGTCAACGGCAAGCCGTTCACCGAGATCGCCCGCGGCACGGCGGAGGACATCGACCGCGCCGTCGAGGTGGCGTGGCGGGCGTTCGAGAGCTGGGGAAGGACCAGCCCCGCCGAGCGCTCCGTCGTGCTCAACAAGATCGCGGACCGGATGGAGCAGCATCTCGAGGAGATCGCCGTCGCCGAGACGTGGGAGAACGGCAAGCCCGTCCGCGAGACGCTCGCCGCCGACATCCCGCTGGCGATCGATCACTTCCGCTACTTCGCCGGGGTCCTGCGTGCGCAGGAGGGCGGCATCAGTCAACTCGATGAGAACACCGTCGCGTACCACTTCCATGAGCCGCTCGGCGTGGTCGGGCAGATCATCCCGTGGAACTTCCCCATCCTGATGGCGGTGTGGAAGCTCGCCCCCGCCCTCGCCGCCGGCAACTGTGTCGTGATCAAGCCCGCCGAGCAGACCCCCGCATCGATCCTGTTCCTGTTCGAGATCATCGGCGACCTGCTACCCGCCGGTGTCGTCAACATCGTGAACGGCTTCGGGATCGAAGCGGGCGCACCGCTCGCGCAGCACAAGCGCATCCGCAAGGTGGCGTTCACCGGTGAGACCACCACGGGCCGGCTGATCATGCAGTACGCCTCGCAGAACCTCATCCCGGTCACCCTCGAGCTCGGAGGCAAGTCGCCGAACGTCTTCTTCGAGGACGTCGCCCGCTCGACGAGCGATCCGTACTACGACAAGGCACTGGAGGGCTTCACGATGTTCGCCCTCAACCAGGGCGAGGTCTGCACCTGCCCCTCACGGGCGCTCGTGCAGGCGTCCATCTACGACGGATTCGTCTCCGACGGCCTCGCGCGGGTCGGGAAGATCATCCAGGGGAACCCACTGGATCGGAACACCATGATCGGGGCGCAGGCCTCGAACGACCAGCTCGAGAAGATCCTCAGCTACATCGACATCGGCAAGCAGGGCGGTGCGCGGCTGCTCGCCGGCGGTGAGCGCGTCGACCTCGGCGGAGACCTCAGCGAGGGCTACTACGTCGCCCCGACGGTCTTCGAGGGCACGAACGACATGCGCATCTTCCAGGAGGAGATCTTCGGTCCCGTGCTGTCGGTGACGAGCTTCACCGACTTCGACGACGCGATCGGCATCGCGAACGACACGCTGTACGGTCTGGGCGCCGGAGTGTGGAGCCGCAGCGGCGACACCGCCTATCGGGCGGGTCGCGCGATCGAGGCCGGCCGAGTCTGGACGAACACGTACCACCAGTACCCGGCGCACGCGGCGTTCGGCGGGTACAAGCAGTCGGGCATCGGGCGCGAGAACCACCGGATGATGCTCGACCACTACCAGCAGACGAAGAACCTGCTGGTGTCGTACGCCGAGGGCCCGATGGGCTTCTTCTGATGCCCGAGCAGTTGTCCAGGGTCGCCGTGTCCGCGGACGCGGCGGCCCTGCTGCGGCAGCTGACCGTCCAGCACGGACCGCTGATGTTCCATCAGTCCGGTGGATGCTGCGACGGCTCATCGCCGATGTGCTACCCGGTCGGCATGTTCCTCACCGGACCGGGCGACGTGAAGCTCGGGGATCTGGATGTGGGGCTGGACGTCCCTGTGGAGATGTTCATGTCGGAGTCCCAGTTCGAGTACTGGAAGTACACCCACCTCACGGTCGACGTCGTCGAGGGGCGCGGCGCGGGATTCAGCGTGGAGGGTCCGACCGGCATGCGCTTCCTGATCAGGTCCCGGATGCTGGATGACGCCGAGCTGGAGCACTTCGGGCTGGCGCCACAGGGCTGAGCAGGACGCAGCGGAGCCGCCGTCCGATTCGATGTCCGACCCCTGCCGTACCGTCGCCAGCGTGACGGACACCGCCCTGAGGAACGACAGCGACGCGCTCGCCGGGCTTGATGACACCCAGCTGCAGGCGGTCGAGCACGGGGATGGGCCGCTCGTGATCGCCGCCGGCGCGGGCACCGGAAAGACCCGGGTGCTCACCTCACGGGTCGCGCGCCTGCTGCAGGCGGGGGTGGCGCCCGAGCGCATCCTGCTGCTGACATTCACCCGCCGGGCCGCCGCGTCGATGATCTCGCGGGCGGCAGCCCTGTGCGACGACCCGCAGGCGGCGCAGCGGATCGTGGGCGGCACGTTCCACGCCGTGGCGCACCGCATCATCACCGAGCACGCGCAGCACCTGGGGCTGGCGGATGTCACGGTGCTCGACCCGGACGACGTGATCGACCTGCTCGACCTGTTGAGGTCGGAGTTCGGCCTGGACGGCACCGATAAACGACTGCCGACCACTCGCACCATCGCCGACATCGGCTCGCGCGCGATCAACACGGGCATCCCCGCGCGGAAGGTGATCGAGGAGCAGTTCCCGTGGGCGCTCGAGCACGCGGACGACATCCTCGCACTGCTGCGGCACTACAGCGCGCGCAAGCGCGAGCGCGGTCTGCTCGATCTCGACGACCTGCTCATCGCCTGGCGCGCGCTGGTGCGCGACCCCGACGTCGGCGCGCGACTGCGCGCGCGGTGGGACTGGGTGCTCGTCGACGAGTACCAGGACGTGAACAGCCTGCAGGTCGACATCGTGCGCGGGCTCGCCCCCGACGGACGCGGCCTCACCGTCGTCGGCGACGACGCGCAGGCGATCTACGGTTTCCGCGGAGCCAGCGCCGGGCACCTGCTCGACCTGGCGTCCGCCTTCCCCGACACCACGCTCGTGCGGCTGGAGCGCAACTTCCGCTCCACGCAGCCGATCCTCGACCTCGCGAACGAGGTGCGCCTCGGCGAGCTCGGGTTGCGCCTGCGCGCAGACCGGCCGGATGCCGGCATCCGGCCCTCCCTCGTCGTGTGCCGCAACGCCGACGACGAGGCGCGCACTGTCGCCGACCGCATCCTCGAGGCGCACGTCGACGGCCTGCCGCTGCGCGAGCAGGCCGTGCTGATGCGCACCGGATCGCACAGCGCCCTGCTCGAGGTGGAGCTGAAGGTGCGGAACATCCCGTTCCACAAGTTCGGCGGCATCGGCTACCTCGAGACCGCGCACGTGCGCGATCTGCTGGCCGGGTTCCGCGTGGTGCTCAACCCGTCCGACGAGGTGTCCTGGTACCGGCTGCTCACCCGGCACCGCGCGATCGGCAAGGCCTCCGCGCGCGGGCTCGCGGCGATCCTCGCCGACGGCGGCATCGACAGGGCATCGGATGCCGTGGCCGCAGCGCCCGCGAAGGCGCGCACCGGCCTCGCCTCCACGCTGTCCCAGCTGGGCGCGGTGGATGCCACGACGACCGTGCCCGAACTCGTCGAGGCGTGCCGCGCGGCGATCGACCCGCTGCTGCGGGCGCACTACCCCGACTGGCAGCGCCGAGTGACCGACGTCGACGGCATCGCCGAGGCGGCAGCCCGACAGTCCGACCTGCGCACCTTCGTCAGCGAGCAGGCGATCGATCCCGTCGACGTCTCGGGGGACTGGGCCAAGAAGCCTCACCTCGACGAGGACTGGGTGACGCTGTCGACGATCCACTCGGCGAAGGGGCTGGAGTTCAGCGCGGTGCACGTGATCCGCGCGACCGACGGTGCGATGCCCTCCGACATGGCGCTGTCGTCACCGGCGGGACTGGTCGAGGAGCAGCGGCTGTTCTACGTGGGGCTCACCCGGGCCCGCGACACGCTCGACGTCTACGCGCCGGCGCGGCTGCCCACGCATCCGACCTCGTTCCTCGCCAAGCACGTCATCGCCAAACCGAGCCGCTTCCTGCCTGCCGAGGCGCGGGCGCTGATGGACGCCGTCGACACGGCGACCGGGGAGGTGCAGGGCGGCGAGCCGGTGTCGGTCGGTGCCCCGGTCGGGGCGAGAGTGCGACTGGACGAGTTCGACGACCTGTTCGCGTGAGATCGCCGGATCAACGGAAGAACAGTGCCAGTCCGCCGAACAGCTGCGGCAGGATCCACAGTCCGGCGATCAGCGCGAACGCGATGATCGTGATCCACGGCACTCCGCGGCGCAGCCGGCGCCCCTGCGGGGCGACACCAGGCGGCGGAGCCAGCATCCCGACCGGGGGAGCGAAGGGCAGCGCCGCGGATGCCGCGACGGATGCGGCGCCCGGCACGGCGGCAGGCGCCGCCGGTGCGACCGGCAGGTGGTCGTCCCGCCAGCGTGCCCACTGGTCGAACTTCGTCAGGAGCGCGCCCACGGTGCCGAACAGCCAGGCCCACGTCGCCGGGTCGACCGTCGAGACCGGACGCTGCATGTAGAGGAACAGCCAGTCGTCGACGATCTCCACGTCGAGCTGTGCGGCGTGATCGATGAACCGCGCCATGATGTCCGGCGTGAACAGGTACAGCGCGTCGCGCTCGTAGCCTTCGGGGCAGTACAGGGTGAAGTAGTCGTCGAAGTCGCCCTCGAGCGACAGTCGCTGATCCTTCGAGAAGGATGCCGGCAGGTTGCTGCCCAGCGCGTTGTTGCCGAGCGCGTCCAGCACGATGTTCGGCAGCGGCACGTCGAGCTTGACCGCGATGT
The DNA here is from genome assembly GCF_009758255.1 of Microbacterium sp. MAH-37. Classification (GTDB taxonomy): domain Bacteria; phylum Actinomycetota; class Actinomycetes; order Actinomycetales; family Microbacteriaceae; genus Microbacterium. Next base: position 767,045 of record NZ_WSEN01000010.1, on the reverse strand, counting down.
AGCCCCAGCTGTGCGTCGTGGAGTTCTTGCCGGAGCCGGTCGTGTACTGGAAGTTGCCGAACTCCACGAACCGGGGCTGATGCCCGCGCAGCGCGAGGTCGGCGTGCCGGGAGTGGCCGTTGTGGAAGATCATCCCCGGCAGCGGCGGGTCGTCGATGCGCCCGACGAACTCCATGCCGTTCGCGGCGGCGAACCGGGCGAGCCGGTAGGCGTGGATGCCGCCGTTGCGCAGATTCACGATCAGGATCACGACGACCACGATGAAGGCCGCGCCGATCAGCAGGAACGGCAGCAGCGCGGCGAGGCCGAAGCCGATCTCTCCCGAGGCGACGCCGATGAGGACGGGCACGAACACCATCGGGACGACGGTGACCGCGAGCAGCGCGAACACGACGATCACGATGATCGTCGACGCGGTGGCGCCGCCGGCCCGCCCGCGTGCGCGCTGCTCCCTGCGGAACGCGCGCACGGCGCGCATGTCCACCGGATCGGTGAGCGGGCGGGCGTCGAAGGTGGCGCCGGTCATCCGCCCACCTCGTCGCCGTCCCAGCTGAGGTCGGCGTCCTCGGCGATCACGAAAGCCTCCAGGGCGGGATCGGCCACGAGCGCGGCGATCAGCGCCGCCGACCCGGCGACGACGGTCGAGTCGAAGTCGATCTCGCTCACCATCACCCAGGACCGGTCCTCGGGCCAGAGCAGGTTCGGATGCTGCGCCGCGACCGGGAAGCCGTGCTCCTCTGCGGGTCGATCCCGCCAGGGCGCGGCCTCGACCCAGGCCGGGTCGGCGAACGTCGACGCTCCGGCGGCGAACGTCACGTACTCTCGGCCGGGAAGCTCGAGTCGCGGAGCCTTCGAGATCTCGTCGGAGAGGATGCCCGGCTGCCAGGTCGGCTTGCGGAACGGGTTGTTGAACGGGTCGTGGATGCTCTGGCGCATCACCTGCTCGTGCACGGGGTCGCCGCCCATCTCGAGGAAGACGCGAGACGGAGCCTCCCCGAAGAACCCGACCAGGTGGCCCCACCCCTCCCAGATCGCCGCGACCCCGGCATCCGGTGTCGTCGTGTGCGCCGCGAGATGTCGCGCGATCAAGGCGAACAGCGCAGGAGTGAGCACGCCCTCGTCGGGCGAGGTGAACTCGCGTCCGTCTGGTGCGATCCTGACGTTCCAGTCCTCCTCGGGCGGCGTCCGCACGATGCGCTGCCACTGGGCGAGCGGATGCAGGGTCGTGCCGAATGCGGTGGCGGTCTCGGCCCAGGTCGCCGGTTCATCGACCAGGCGGTCGAACAGTGCCTCGCGCTCAGCCTCCGGCATCCGCTCCCATTCTGAGCCCGTCGGCACGGCGCGGTCCGGCAGCGAGCGCACCTGCGCAGGATGCAGGATGCGGGCGTACGCCGCGAAGCCATGCGGCACGACGCCGAGGTTCTCGTCGAGTCGTTCGCGCAGCCAGTCGCCGATGCCCGGGTCGCCGATCCAGTCCATGGGCACAACGGTACCCGGGTCGACTCGTGGCCAGAGTGAACGAAATCGCAGTCATCGCCTCGCCGAACTCGCCAGTTGGCGGGTGCCGGAGATCGTGCAGAGCTGAGTCGCGTGCGCGTCAGCGCACGCGCGGCAGGACCTCGCCGCCCAGGTAGTCGATGTGCTCGGTGTCGCGCAGATCCATCAGTTGGAAGTGGATGCGATCGACGCCGAGCGCGCGCAGGCCGTCGATGCGCTCCGCGATCGCGTCCGCGTCACCCACGACGGCCGCGCTGCGGCGCACGTCGTCGAGCGTGCGTCCGGCTGCTTCCGCGCGACGCCGGATGTCGGACTCGGTCGCACCGGCGAACGTGGGCAGGGCGACGGACATCTTCAGGGTTCCCGGGTCGCGGCCGATGGCCTCGCAGGCCGCGCGTACGCCGGCGAGCTTCTCCGCGACGACGTCGTCGGGCTGGAAGCCGATGTTGAACTCGGTCGCGAAGCGCGCGGCGATCGCCGGCGTGCGCCTCGGTCCGCCGCCGCCCACGACCACGGGCACTCTGGTCTGCACCGGCTTCGGCAGTGCGGGGGCGTCCTCCAGGGTGTAGTGCTCGCCGGAGAACGAGAACGTCTCGCCGACGGGCGTCTGCCACAGCCCGGTGATCACGGCCAGCTGCTCCTCCAGCATCCCGAACCGGCGCGCGGGGAACGGGATGCCGTAGGCGCGGTGCTCCTCTTCGAACCAACCGGTACCCAGGCCGAACTCCGCCCGTCCTCCCGACATCGCGTCGACCTGCGCGACCTGGATGGCGAGGATCGCCGGGTAGCGATGCGTCGCCGAGGAGACCAGAGTGCCGAGCCGGATGGTCGAGGTCTCGCGGGCGAGGCCGGCGAGCGTCGTCCATGCGTCGGTCGGGCCCGGCAGGGGAGATCCGGAGCCCATGCGCATGTAGTGGTCGGAGCGGAAGAAGGCGCCGAACCCGTTCCGCTCGGCGGCGAGGGCGCAGGCCAGCTGGTCGTCGTAGCTGAAGCCCTGCTGCGGCTCCGTGAAGATCGTGAACTCCATGGGGATCACGGTAGCGGCCGAAGGTTCCTCGATTAGAGTTGTTGGCCCGCAACCCGATGCGTGACCGGAGGTTTCCCGTGCCCGAGAACCAAGTCGAGCGAGGCCTGCGCCGTCGCACCGTGCTGAAGGGTGCCGCGTGGTCGGTGCCGGTGATCGCCGTCGCGAGCGCCGTGCCGATGGCGTCGGCGTCGGGGGAGCCGGTCGACCCGTGCATCGCGGTGCCGACGGGCACGTTCTTCGTGGCTGGAGGCGCGTTGATGGCCGACGGCGCGCTGGGAGTCCCGCCGACCGCGAACGGGCAGTTCGGCACGGGGTGGACGCCGCCGAAGGATCCGACTTACGCCGATGGCGTTTGGACGCAGACCGACTACGCAGCGGCTCCGACGCCGGCCAGCTGGTGGCAGACCGGCGGGGCCAGCCCCTCGACCGAGGTCGGTTTCCTGTCGCTCGACGACAACGACAACAGCCCGAACGGGACGGGCGAAGCCTCGGTGGTCACGGGGACGCTCACCTATTCGGTGACCGCGGGCACTGAGTACACCTTCGCCTTCCCGATCTATGCGTCCGCCGACTACCTCGGCTGCCAGTATCTGAGCATCGACATCAGTGGACCTGGCGTGGAGCAGCAGGGAGCGGTGCAGGGCTACTTCGGTGACCCCGCGATCACGGATGTGCCCGCGGGCGTCGGCGCCTATCCGCATTTCGCCGAGACGCAGTCGCCGACGGCGACGTTCATGCCGACGTCCTCGGGGACGCTGACCTTCACCTATACCTTCACGCTCGCGCACGTGAATGGTGGGCAGCTCAAGAACGCGGACCTGTTCGTGAAGGCTCCGCTGCTGACCAACTGCGGCTGACCCGGCGTCACCTCGCGTTCACCCTTGTGACGCCCGCGCGTCACATCGATCGCGCACGATCGGCTGATGGCCGCACCGCTCGTGACCGTGATCCTCCCCGCGAAGGATGCCGGGGAGTACATCGGCACGACCCTTGAGACGCTGACCCGGCAGTTCGATGATCCGGGCGCGCTGAAGCTCGTCGCGATCGACGACGGGTCCGGCGACGGCACCGGGGCGTTGATGCGGCAGTACGCCGCACGGTTCGACCGGGCCGAGGTGGTGACGAACCCGCATCCGCGAGGTCTCGCGACGGCGCGCAACCAGGGGCTCGCGCACGTCGAGGGTGACGCGTTCTGCTTCCTCGACGGGGACGACTGGATGCAGCCGCGCCGGCTCGAAGTGCTGGTGCGGGCGCTGCAGGAGCTGCGCTGCGACTTCTTGCGCACGGACCACGTCACGGTGAAGCGGGGCGAGCGTCGGCTGGTGCGTGCCCCGTTCACGCACCGCGGTGTGGCGGCTGATCCGCGCACGGCGATCCTGCCCGTCGACGATCGCAGCATGGTCGACTACCCGTATGCCTGGGCCGGAATACTGCACCGACGGGTGCTCGACGAGGGACTCGCAGAGTTCTCCGACGGGCTGTTCACGGCTGAGGACCGGCCGTGGATCTGGCGGCTGCACCTGCAGGCGTCGTCCTTCGCCGTCGTCGACGCGCCGCACCTGCTGTACCGGCGCGGGGTGACGGACTCGCTGTCGAAGACCCTCGACCGCCGGCAGCTGGACTTCACCCGAGCGCTCGGCGAGGTGCTGGACCTGGTTGAGCGCGACGCCGAGGCGGAGAAGCTGATGCCGAAGGCCGTGTTCACCGTGCTTGCGCTGAGCTCGCACCACCTCGTGCGCGCACGCCGGATGCGGCCTGCTGTGCGGCGGGAGCTGCGCTCCGGTATCCGCGAACTGCTCGCCCGGCTGCCCGCCGACGCGGCGTCGGAGGCGATCGCGCGGATCGGCGGCCCGCGTCGCCGCGTCCTCGCCCGCACGCTCCGGGAGGCAGAGCGATCCCGCGCCTCGTCGCCGACCGTGCCTTCCCCGCTCCGGTCTCACTCGTTGCGGGTGTCTGGGAGCTTGGACCCGCAACCGTTGCGACCGGAGTCGGCGGAGCAGCTGCCGGCTGGACAGGGGAACTCTCGATGACCACGGTGCCCCTCGTGCTCCGGTCTCACTCGTTGCGGGTAGTGAGCCGGCTCCGCCTATACCCGGTGAGGCCGGAACAGGCGGAATCCGTGGGCGCCCGATGATCCAGGTCTTCGCGCTGCACAGCGGCTACGGGCTCATGACGGCTGCCGCGGCGATCGACGGCGGGCTGCTGGGCGACGCCGAGCGCCTGTTCGTGCCGATGAACACGGCGAAGATCCCCGAGACGGCCATCGACCTGGCGACCACCCCGCGGTTTCGCACGCTGCGGTCGCGCTTCGACCGGATCGAGCCGCTGAACCCGCTGATCGATCCGCGGCATCCGACATCCTGGCGTCCTCACGACCAGGACCTGCCGATGCTCGAACGGCTGTTCCGCCGCGCGTGGGCGCTCGGCGACGACGACATCGAGCTGTACGCGCAGTCGCCGCAGATCGCGCCCGCGCTCACCCTGATGACCCTGTTCCGCGACGCGCGGCTCGGCGTCATCGGCGACGGACTGATGACCTACTCGCCGATCCGCAGCAGGCTGCCGCGGCAGGTCACCGAGCGGGTCACGCGGGTGGTCCATCCCGACGTGGTGCCCGGCGTCGAGCCGCTCGTGTTCGCCGAGACCGGAGCGGAGCGGATGCCGGTACCTGCGGCCGTCTTCGGCGACGCCCTGGGCGAGGTCGGCGACGCCGCACCGGATGCCGCGCTCGACGCGCTCGCCGCGGACGGGCGCCGCACCGCGCTCGTGCTCGGGCAGTACCTTTCCGCGCTGCGCCTGGTCTCGGCCGCGGAGGAGTCGGCCATGCAGGTCGCGATGATCGATCGGGCGGCGTCCGCCGGAGCCGAGCGCATCGTGTTCAAACCGCATCCCTCGGCGGCACCCGGCCTGGTCGACGCTCTCGCCGCCCGCGCTGCCGACCGGGGCGTCGGGTTCGCGGTCTACGACGGTGACCAGCCGGCGGAGTACGTGGCGCAGCGATTGGACGCCACCGACGTCGTCGCCGGATTCTCGACAGCGCTGCCGACGCTGCGCGCGCTGTCCGGCGTCCGTACGCACGCCGTCGGCACCGGCACCGTGCTCAGCAGGCTCGCGCCGTACGAGAACAGCAATCGGATGCCGGCGACGATCGTCGATGCGCTGGAACGGGACGCCTTCACCGCGCCGGGATCGCTGCAGCGGCTGGTCGACGCGGTCGGATACGCGATGCAGCCCGAGATCATGGCGCATCTGCGATCGGAGGCCGTGTCGTGGGCGGCATCCGTGCCGGCATCGGTTCGGGAGCGATACGTGCAGGCGGAGCGCCTGCGCGTGCTCGACCTGCCCGGAGCTCCCGCGGCGTCGCCGCTTCAGAGAGCGCTCGAGTCGACCGGCGGCGTCGGACGTGTCGAGGAGCTGCGGCTCACCGCCGCAGGTGCGAAGCGCCGCGCCCACCGTGCGTGGAAGGCGGTGATGGGCCGGTGACGGGAGCGGATGCTGCGCTTCGCGCGGCTGTTGTCGGTACGCGCGGCGCGTTTCTGCGCCGCGCGAGCAAGGAAGTGCCGCGGGAGCGAGTGAGGGACGAGTAATGAACGACAACGGGCTGACGGTCGCGATCATCCCCGCGCGCGGGGGATCGAAGGGCGTGCCGGGCAAGAACCTGCGCCGGGTGGGCGGGGTGCCGCTCGTCGCGCGAGCGGTGCGAGCTGCAGCATCCGCCGTCGATCTCGTCGTCGTGAGCACCGACGACGCGGAGATCGCCGACGTCTCGCGGGCTGCCGGCGCGCGGGTCATCGATCGCCCCGCCGAGCTCGCGGGAGACGATGCCTCGTCGGAGAGTGCGCTGCTGCACGTCCTCGATGTCCTGGAAGCCGATGGTCTGCAGGCCAGCACGGTGGTGTTCGTGCAGGCGACCTCGCCGTTCATCCCGGCTGATGGGATCACCGAGGCGGTCGCCCTCATCGAGGGAGGCACCTACGACAGCGTGTTCTCCGCCTGCGAGACGTACGGGTTCCTCTGGCGGCGGGATGCCGGGGGAGCGGCTGTCGCGATCAACCACGACGCCGCGCATCGTCCGCGCCGCCAGGACCGCGAGCCGCACTACCTGGAGACAGGGGCGTTCTACGCCTTCGACGCCGTCGGGTTCCGCCGCTTCCGGCATCGCTTCTTCGGGCTGGTCGGCATCGTGACGGTGCCGGAGCACACCGCGATCGAGATCGACGACGAGCACCACCTCGCCCTGGCAGAGGCGCTCGCCGCGGCATCCGGTCTGCGGCAGGATCTCGGAGATCTGCCGCGTTCCGGAGCAGATCCCGCGAAGTCCTCCGAGATACCGCCGAACTCCGAAGAACCGGCGGCAGCGATCCCCGCGCTCGCCCTGGTCACCGACTTCGACGGCGTCCACACCGACGACACCGCGAACGTCGACGAGCACGGGAACGAGTCCGTCCGGGTCAGCCGGGAGGACGGCATGGGTGTCGCTCGGCTGCGCCGGGCGGGCGTTCCGATGCTCCTCCTCTCCACAGAGCAGAACCCCGTCGTGGCCCGCCGGGCCGAGAAGCTGCAGGTGCCGGTGCTGCACGGCGTCGACGACAAGGCGTCGGCGCTCGCCGCATGGGCCGCCGAGTGCGGCATCCGGCTCGAGGACATCGCGTACGTCGGCAACGACGTCAACGACCTCGGCCCGCTCGGGATCGTCGGCTGGCCGGTCGCCGTGGCGAACGCGCATCCGCAGGTGAAGGCCGTCGCCCGCGTCATCCTGACGCGCCGCGGCGGAGAGGGAGCCGTCCGCGAGGTCGCCGAGCGGATGCTGGCCGCCCGGGTCTGACCGCAGTCCGGACCACCTGCAGGCATTCCGCCCGTCCCAGCCCGGGAACAGGCCGGTTCCTGCCTGCATCCGTCGTTCCTGCCTGCATCCGTGACGACCTCCGCCTGACATCCCTCCGTCACCGCCCCGCCTCCCGGGGTTCACCTCCCGCCCGTAGACCGGAGGGAGGGGACCGGAGACCCAAGGAACGGAGCGTCATCATGACCGTCAGCATCGGAGATCGCGTGGTCGGCGGGGGCCGTCCCACGTACGTCATCGCGGAGATCGGCCTGAACCACAACGGCGACGTCGAGATCGCCAAGAAGCTCATCGACGTGGCACGCGAGGCCGGCGCCGACGCGGTGAAGTTCCAGAAGCGCACCCCCGAGATCGCCACGCCGGAGCACATGCGCGACGTGCCGCGGGAGACGCCCTGGGGCACCATGACCTACCTCGACTACCGTCGCCGGGTCGAGTTCGGCCGCGACGAGTACATCGAGATCGGCGACTACGCCACGATGGCAGGACTGCACTGGTTCGCCTCACCGTGGGATGTGCCGAGCGTCGACTTCCTCGAGGACCTGGGCGTCGTCGCGCACAAGGTCGCCTCGGCGAGCCTCACCGACACCGAGCTGCTGCTCGCCCTGCGCGAGACCGGCAAGCCGGTCATCCTCTCCACGGGCATGTCGACCATCGAGCAGATCGACCGTGCCCTGGACACCTTGGGCACCGACCGCACGATCCTCATGCACGCCACATCGACGTATCCGATGGAGCCGGGCGAGGCGAACCTCAAGATGATCCCCACCCTGCGCGACCGCTACGCCGGTGTGCCGGTCGGATACTCCGGTCACGAGCGCGGTCTGCAGATCTCGCTCGCCGCGGTCGCCCTCGGCGCGGTGGCCGTCGAGCGGCACATCACGCTGGACCGCGCGATGTGGGGATCCGACCACGCCGCCTCGCTCGAACCGGGCGGTCTCGAGCGCCTCGTGCGCGACATCCGCGTCATCGAGGAGGCGCTCGGCGACGGCGTCAAGCGCGTCTATCCGGGCGAGCTCGCCCCGATGGCCAAGCTGAGGCGCGTGGGAGCATGACGTACCCGGGCAGCCGGGCCCCGCGCCTGCGGGTGGTGGCGATCGCCGACGCGGATTCGTTCGTGAAGTGGTCGGCCGCGCTGATGGACCGGGTGCCCGACATCAGTCAGCACATGCTGCTGGTGCGCACTCCGCTGGTCGTCAGCGACGCGCAGAAGCACGCCGCGCTGGCCGGCACCCGCTTCGCGGAGGATGCCAGGTCGGTGACCCGGATCGCGCACGCCGACGTCGCGTCCTGGCTGGCCAGGGACCGACCCGACGTGATCGTGCTCGCCGGCAGGGCGCCGTTCGTCCGTCTGCTGGGCCGCGAGATCGACCGGCTCCCCGAGCGGCCCATCGTCGTGAGCGGGCTGCCTGGTATGTCGATCCCCGCGCTGCGCGGTGCGCTCGAGTACCGACGGCACACCGACCTCATGGTCGTGCACTCCCGCCGCGAGGTCGCCGCGTACTCCCGGCTCGGCCGCCGGATCGGCGTCACCGTGCCGATCGCGCTCGCGACGCTGCCGTACATTCCGGATGCGGCGGACCAGGGCGCGCCGCGCTCGCCGCTGCGCGGCACCGAGGCCGAGCTCCTCACCGGACGAGGCACGGATCTCGTGTTCGCGGCCCAGGCGCTCGTGCCCGCCGCGCACGAGGAACGTCGCCGGATCGCCGAGATCCTGCGCCTCGCGGCGGTCGCCGATCCGACCAGGCGCGTGGTCGTGAAGCTGCGCGCGCGCCCAGGCGAGGTCGAGACGCACGAGGAGCGCGACCCCTACACCGACCTGCTGGAGGACGCCCCGGACAACCTCGTGCTCTCCTACGCGCCGATGTCCGAGGCCTTGGTCACCGCACAGGGGCTGGTCACCGTCAGCTCCACCGCGGCGATCGAGGCTCTGGGGTATGGAGTCCCCGTGATCGTCCTGGACGAGTTCGGGGTGCGGCCAGAACTGCTCAACCAGGTCTTCGAGGGCAGCGAGCTCGCCGGCTCCGCCGATGACGTCGTCGCGCGGCGATTCCGGTATCCGGATGCCCAGTGGGCGGCGACCAACTACTTCCACCGGCCGGACGAGTCGATCTGGTGGGACGAGGTGCGCCACCTCGTCGCGCTGCGTCGTCGCGGTCTGCTGCCGGCACGCACCGTGCCGAGGCCGCGCGGCGGCGCACTGCACGCGGCGTGGCACCGCAAGAGCGTGCTCGGCGCAGAGGACCGCACCCTCAGCGGCGCGATCGCCGGTCTTGTGGGCGCACCGATCGCGGCGGCCCTGCTGGCCAGGAAGCGTCGCCGCGCGGCATCCGACGGCAGGGAATGGCAGGACGAGGCGAACGACTTCACGCTCGCGCCCTCGCCGCTGGTCGAACCTGTGAAGAGGCACGCCGCCGTCATCCGCTAGACTGTTGTGGTTGTCTGCCCGCCGGCACTCTGCCGAAGGCGTGGACGACGTGCAACACACCCTCCTGCTGCCGGGAAAGTCCCGGGAGCCGTTCTAGTCCGAAGGAGGTGGGTAAGTGACGCACCAGTACGAGCTCATGGTCATTCTGACCCCTGAGCTGGACGAGCGCCAGGTTGCCCCCAACCTCGACAAGTTCCTGAAGGTCATCACTAACGATGGTGGCTCGATCGACAAGGTCGACATCTGGGGCAAGCGCCGTTTCGCCTACGAGATCAACAAGAAGACCGAGGGCATCTACGCCGTCGTGAACTTCACCGCGACCAGCGAGGCCACGGTCGAGCTCGACCGCCAGCTGAAGCTGAGCGAGCTCGTCTTCCGCACCAAGGTCCTGCGCGCCGAAGAGGCACAGGCAATGGTCGCTGCGGAGGCCAAGCGCGCTGCTGACAAGGCTGCTCGCAAGCCCAAGGCTGCGAAGGCGTAAGCATCATGGCCGGCGAAACCGTCATCACCGTGGTGGGCAACCTCACCGCCGACCCCGAGCTGCGGTACACGCAGAACGGGCTGCCGGTGGCGAACTTCACCATCGCCTCGACCCCGCGCACCTTCGACCGTCAGGCGAACGAGTGGAAGGACGGCGAAGCGCTGTTCCTCCGCGCCTCGGTCTGGCGCGAGTTCGCCGAGCACGTGGCGGGCTCGCTGACCAAGGGCATGCGCGTCATCGCCCAGGGCCGTCTGCGTCAGCGTTCGTACCAGGATCGGGACGGCAACAACCGCGTCTCGATCGAGCTCGAGGTCGATGAGATCGGCCCCTCGCTCCGGTACGCGACCGCTCAGGTCACGCGAGCAGCATCCACCGGCGGAGCCGGTGGCGGTGGCAGCTTCGGCGGCGGGCAGTCCCGTCCGCAGCAGCAGGTCTCGGAAGAGCCGTGGTCGACCCCCGGCTCGTCGAGCGCCGACGCCTGGAGCACTCCGGGCAGCTTCGGCGACGACACCCCGTTCTAAAGAACTGCGGATGCCGCAGGCATCCGACTCATCTCGTAAGGAAAACTCATGGCTGGAAAGTCGAGCGGCGACCGCCGCAAGCCGCGGAAGGGCGCGAAGAACGCCGCTCCCGCGAAGTCCATCCGCGTGGGCGTCATTGACTACAAGGACGTCGCCACGCTTCGCAAGTTCATCTCGGAGCGTGGAAAGATCCGCGCCCGTCGTATCACCGGTGTCTCGGTGCAGGAGCAGCGTCTGATCGCCAAGGCGATCAAGAACGCGCGCGAAATGGCGCTCCTGCCCTACGCTGGCGCTGGCCGCTGAGGGGTACCGACATGGCAAAGCTGATTCTCACGAACGAGGTCGCCGGGCTCGGTAGCGCAGGCGACGTCATCGAGGTCAAGAACGGGTACGCCCGCAACTACCTCATCCCGCAGGGCTACGCCGTGGCGTGGACCCGTGGCGGTGCCAAGCAGGTCGAGTCGATCCAGGCAGCCCGCAAGGCTCGCGCGATCCACGACCTCGACGAGGCCAAGGACCTCAAGGCGAAGCTCGAGGCCGGACGGGTTCGCCTGTCGGTCAAGGCCGGCGCCGAGGGTCGTCTGTTCGGCTCGGTGAAGCCGGCCGACGTGGCCGACGCCGTCTCCGCTGCAGGCATCGGCTCGATCGACAAGCGCAAGGTGCACATCACCGCTCCGATCAAGTCGGTCGGCGACCACGAGGCCACCGTGCGTCTGCACGACGACGTGACCGCCGTGATCACCCTCCAGGTGATCGCCGCGAAGTAATCGCGTACACGCACGGAAGCCCCGTTCTCCTCGGAGAACGGGGCTTCCGGCGTTTCGGGCTCTCTTTCGCAGGAGAATGGAAGTGCGAGAAGGAGGCCGGATGCGCGAACTGCGGGTGTTCGCCCTGGAGGGCATCGGAGAGGTGCAGCCTGGGGACGACCTGGCCGCCATGATCCTCGCCACCGGCGTGCGGCTCCGGGACGGCGACATCCTGGTCGTGACCTCGAAGGTCGTCTCGAAGGCCGAGGACCGGTACGTCCGCGCAGACGACCGGGAGGACGCCATCACCGCCGAGACGGTGCGGGTCGTGGCTTCCCGCACCCGCAACGGGCACACGATGCGGATCGTCGAGAACCGGCTCGGCATGGTCGCCGCGGCTGCAGGCGTGGACGCCAGCAACACGCCGGACGGCTGGATCCTGCTGCTGCCGCTCGATCCGGATGCCTCGGCACGAGCCCTCGCCACGCGGCTGCGCGAGGCCACCGGGCACCGGGTGGGCGTGCTGCTCAGCGACACGCTGGGCCGCCCGTGGCGGGTCGGGCAGACCGATGTCGCGATCGGCGCAGCCGGTGTGCACGTGGTCGCCGATCTGCGCGGCACCCTCGACCACGGCGGCAGAGAGCTCAGTGTCACCGTGCCGTGCGTGGCCGACGAACTGGCCGCGGCGGCCGACCTGGTCAAGGGCAAGGCGAGCGGGCTGCCGGTCGCGGTGGTCCGCGGCCGGGCCGACCTCGTCGGCGACCTCGACCTGCCCGGTGCCGCATCCATCGTGCGCACCGGGGCCGACGACCTGTTCCGTCTCGGCTCCGACGAAGCGCGGGCACAGGGGTATGACGAGGGCTACGCCGCCGGCATCCGATCAGCGGGTGACCCATCCTCCGACATCCGATCCTTCGAAGGAGCGTCATGACACTGAAGCTGGGATACAAGGCGAGCGCCGAGCAGTTCGCTCCGCGCGAGCTGGTCGAGATCGCGGTCGAGGCCGAGCGGCACGGCATGGAGTCGGTGTTCGTCAGCGACCACTTCCAGCCGTGGCGGAACACCGGCGGGCACGCGCCGTTCTCGCTCGCCTGGATGGCGGCGGTCGGTGAGCGCACCTCGTCGATCCGGATCGGGACCTCGGTGATGACCCCGACGTTCCGGTACAACCCGGCCGTGCTCGCGCAGGCGTTCGCGAGCCTCGGATGCCTGTACCCGGGGCGCATCATCCTCGGCGTCGGCACCGGTGAGGCGCTGAACGAGATCGCCACCGGGTTCCGCGGTGCCGGAGAGCAGGAGTGGCCGGAGTTCAAGGAGCGCTACGCGCGGCTGCGCGAGGCGATCCGCCTCATGCGCGCCCTGTGGTCGGGAGATCGGGTCAGCTTCGACGGTGAGTACTACTCGACCCACGACGCCTCGATCTACGACCGCCCGGCCGGCGGCGTGCCGATCTACGTCGCGGCGGGCGGCCCGATGATGGCGCGCTATGCCGGACGCGCCGGCGACGGATTCATCTGCACATCGGGCAAGGGCGCTGAGCTGTACGTCGACCAGCTGGTGCCGGCGGTGAAGGAGGGACTCGAGCAGTCCGGGCGGTCGTTCGACGACTACGACCGGATGATCGAGATCAAGGTCTCGTACGAGGAGACCACCGAGGCCGCGATGGAGAACACCCGGTTCTGGTCGCCGCTGTCGCTCTCGAAGGAGCAGAAGCACGACATCACCGACCCGGTCGAGATGGAGCGGGCCGCCGATGCGCTGCCGCTGGAGACCATCGCGAAGCGCTGGATCGTGGGCAGCGACCCCGACGAGGTCGTCGCGCAGATCAACCAGTACGTGGACTGGGGCTTCAACCACCTCGTGTTCCACGCGCCGGGTCATGACCAGCGTCGCTTCCTCGACCTGTTCGAACGGGATCTCGCGCCGCGGCTGCGCTCCAGCGGTCGCTGAGCGAGCGGAACGAGCGCTCAGCTCACCGACGGCGCATCCACCGGCTCGCCGAACACGATCAGCGGACGCCCGGCGTGCTCGACGATCTCGGCGGTGACCCGCCACACCGCCTGCACACACTCCGGGGTGAGCACCTCGGAGGGGGAGCCCGCCGCGCGGACGACACCGCCTTCCAGCACGACGACATGATCCGAGAACCGCGCGGCATGGTTCAGGTCGTGCAGCGCCGCGACGATGGTCAGGCCGTCGGCGGCGAGGTCGCGCAGCAGCCGCAGTGACGAGAGCTGGGCGTGCACGTCGAGGTGGTTCGTCGGCTCGTCGCAGAGCAGCAGCTGTGGCTGCTGTGCGAGTGCTCGCGCCAGGTTCGCGCGCTGGCGCTCACCGCCCGACAGGGTGGATGCCTCGCGGTCTGCGAACACGTCGGCTCCGGTGCGCCGCAGACTCTCCTCGACGATGCCCTCGTCCTCGGTACTCGCCGTGGCCAGCCAGCTCTGATGGGGGATGCGGCCCAGCTCCACGATCTCTCGCACGGTCAGCCCGTCGGCCTCGGTCCACTCCTGTTCGACAAGGGCGATGCGCCGCGCGCGCTCGCGTCTGCTGAGCCGGCGCAGCTCGGCGCCGTCGTAGGCGATCGTGCCATCCTGGGCGGCGAGCACTCCGGCGATCAGCCGCAGCAGGGTGCTCTTTCCGGCGCCGTTCGGACCGAGCACCGCGGTGATCGCGCCTTCCGGCGCGGTGATGTCGACGCCGTCCACGATCAGGCGCGCGCCGGCGGTGTAGCTCAGCCGGTCAATGCGCAGCCCGCTCATGCCCGCACCTTCCGCCGCCGGCCCATCCTCATCAGCAGGACCACGAAGACCGGCCCGCCGATCAGCGCGGTGACGATGCCGACCGGCAGCTCGCGCGGGTCGAACGCGGTCCGAGCGACGGTGTCGGCCCACAGCAGGAACACGGCCCCGACGAGGAAGGACGCCGGCAGCAGCACGCGGTGCCGCACGCCGACGACGGCCCTGGTGGCATGAGGCAGGATCAGGCCGACGAATCCGATCGATCCGCTCACGGCGACGAGGGCGCCGGTGAGCAGCGCGCAGCATCCGAACAGGGCGACGCGCGCCCGGTCGACGGGCACGCCCAGCGCGGCGGCGGCCGAGTCACCGAGCGCGAGGCTGTCCAGGACTCGCGCGGATGCCAGCAGGGGCAGCGCGCACGCCGCCATGACCACCGCGGCGAGGACGACATCCCCCCAGTCCGCGCCGGAGAGCGAACCGAGCAGCCAGCCGAGGATCTCGCGGTAACTGTCGTTGTTCGAGCTCCAGAAGATCACCAGGCTGGTCAGCGCGGACAGCACTGCAGACACCGCGAGCCCGGCGAGGATCGTCGAGGTCGGCGAGCCTCCGCCGGCCGCTCGGGAGATGCCGAGCGTCAGCAGCAGCGCGATCATCGCGCCGGCGAAGGCCGCCGCCGGCAGGGCGATCGCGGCTCCGAGAACGAGCACCAGCACCGCGCCGGTGGATGCTCCGGACGAGAGACCCAGCAGATAGGGGTCGGCGAGCGGATTGCGGGTGAGCGCCTGCATGACCGCTCCGCAGACAGCGAGCCCACCGCCCACGACCACGGCCGTGAGCACTCTCGGCGTCCGCAGACGCCAGACGATGGCATCCTGCGTGACGGGCAGCACGGGGTGCGCGCCGGTCAGGTGCGCCCACAGCGTGCCGGCGACGTCGGCGGGCGCGATGCGCGCAGGACCGATGCCGATGGCGACGACCACGGAGACCGCCAGCAGCGCGAGCAGTGCGAGCAGGATCGAGGCGATCCGCACCCGCGGCATCCGTCCCCGACCGCCAGGCCGCGCGCGTGTCCCAGACGCGACCCGAGGCGGGGCCGAGGTCATCGCTCCGCCAGCTGGTCGATCAGCGAGGAGACGGCGTCGACGTTGCGCACCCCCGACTCGGTGGCCGGGAAGTCGACGGTGAGGAAGGCGTCGTCGCGTACGGCCTTCAGCGTGGAGGTCACCGGGTTCGCCTTCAGCACGTCGATCTTGTGCTGCGCGGTGTTCCAGGTCGAATCGACCAGCACGATCACATCCGGGTCGAGGTCGGCGACCTTCTCCCACGACGTGGAGAACCAGCTCTCCTTCACATCGGCGAAGGCGTTGGTCAGCCCGGCGCTGTGCATGAGCAGCTGCGGGGCGCCGATGCCGGCGCCGACGAACGGCTGGTCGCTGCCGGAGGAGTACCAGACGGCGGTCAGTCCTCGGTCGTCGGGGGTGAGCTTCGCCAGCTGCGCCTTCTGCGCGGCGACGAGCTTCTGCGCGGCCGCCTTCTCTCCGAGCAGGTCGCCTGCCTGCAGGAACGAGTCGAACACGGCGTCGAAGGTGAGCGGATCGGGCTGGTACTCCTTCTCCTGGCACGCGGCGGGGGCGACGTAGGTCGTGACGCCGAGCTGCTGCAGGGCGTCGCGCTCGCCGACGCCGTCGGCCGAGAAGTTCGACTCCCAGCCCGCGAACACGAAGTCGGGGTTCAAGGCGAGCACGGCCTCTTGCGAGGGAACCTTGTCGGCGAGCACCGGGATGTCGGCTCCGGCCGACGCGAGGTCGGCAGGCAGCGGCCCGTCGGAGTAGGCGGTGCCGACGATGCGATCGCCCGCGCCGAGGGCGAGGGCGAGTTCGAGCGTGGACGACTTCACCGTGACGATGCGCTGCGGCGGACCGTCGACGGTCACCTCGGTGCCGCAGTTGTCGACGGTGACGGCGGCGGATACCGGGGACGTCGGTTCCGGAGCGGCGGAGGCGTCAGCGGTACAGGACGCCAGGCCGGGAACGGCCAGTGCGGCGAGGGACAGGGCTGCGAGCGTGCGCAGGGTGCGGGGCATGTTTCCTCCGGGACGAGGCGTCCGAGGCGGTCGCTGTCGGAACAATCATCCCACCGGCGCGCGCCCGGCAGGGCCGCGGGCGCGAGAAGGGCGGGTGTCTCCGATTGGGAGGTTCGGAGACACCCGCCTGGCAGGCGCCGGAGCGCGCCGCCACTCCAGGGGTGACCGGGATGGTTGGGAGACGATCACGGCCTGGAGCGCGGATGCCGGTTGGGAGGTCCGGTCATCCGCACCGTGGACATCGACGCGGCTGCCCCTCCGGCGATGACGCCGATGTCCACGGGGGTCTGTGGTGCGTCCGGGAGACCCTGCGCATGCAGGGTCTCCCGGACACGGTCATGCGACGCGGCGTCGCAGGAGTCCGGCACCCGCCAGGAGCAGGAGCGCGGCGATGCCGGCAAGCAGCGGCGCCCCGCCGTTCCCTCCGGTCGAGGCGAGCGCGTCACCTCCCGCAGCAGTCGCTGCGCCGCTGCCGCCCACTGAAGCGGGCTGGTCGGTGCCGGGGTCGGTGCCCGGGTCCGTGCCGGGGTCGGTGCCGGGGTCGGTGCCGGGATCCGTTCCGGGGTCCGTTCCGGGGTCCATGCCGGGGTCCGTTCCGGGGTCCGTTCCGGGGTCCGTTCCGGGATCCGTTCCGGGGTCGGTTCCCGGGTTCGTGCCCGGGTCCTCGACCGTGCTCTCGCCGACCACCGCGATGGCGTTGCCGCCGATCGTGATGGGCACCGAGATCGGTGCCAGCACCTGCGTGCCGCCCAGCAGCGAGCCGAGCCCGTCGGTCACCGGGTTGAGCGGAAGGGACGGCGCGCCGCCGCCCGTGCCGGAACCTCGGGTCACCGTGCTCGTGCCCACGACCGAGACGGCATTGCCGACGACCGAGACCGGCGCGGTGACCGGCGCGAGCACCTGGCTGCCGCCGAGCAGCGAGTCCTCGCCATCCGTCGTCGCGCCGGAAGCGGGCATCGTGCTCGACCCCGTTCCGGACGATCCGGAGCGGTCGACGGTGCTGGTGCCCAGCACGGCGATGGCGTTGCCGCCGGCCGTGACGGGTGCCGTGATCGGGGCCACGACCTGCGATCCGCCGCCGAGCGACGATTCGCCGTCGGTGGCCGCCGCAGCGCTGGATGCCGCGGGCGCCGTGCCCGTGGCTCCCGAGCCCAGCACCGAGCTGTTCCCGAGCACCGAGACCGCATTGCCGGTGGCGCTGATCGGCGCCGTCACCGGCGCGACCACCTGGGTGCCGCCGAGGATGGCGTCATCTCCGCCGGTGACGGCGTCCGTCGCCGGAGCAGCGGATGCCGCGGGCGCGCCCGCCGGCGAGCCCTTCGCAGTGCTCGTGCCGAGCACCGAGATCGCATTTCCGCCGATCGTGATCGGTGCGGTGACCGGGGCCACCACCTGTGTGCCGCCGGCGACCGACGACTCACCGTCGGTCGCGGCATCCGGTGCGGTGGCAGCCGGCGCCGCCGCAGCGGAGCTGCCGCCCGTCGCCGTGCTCCTGCCGAGCACGGAGATCGCGTTGCCGCCGACGTTGATCGGTGCGGTGACCGGGGCCACTACCTGGGTGCCGCCGGCGACCGACGACTCACCGTCGGTCGTGGCCTGCGGGGCGGGAGCCGTGGAGGCGGGTGCCGCAGCGGCGGGTGCCGTTGCGGCCGAGGTGTCGTGGGCGGTGCTGCTCCCGAGCACCGACAGGCTGTTGCCGGTCACGGTGACCGGGGCGTTCACGGCCACGAGGGCCTGGGTTCCCGAGAGCACTCCCTGAGCTCCCGAGGTGGTGATGATCGGCTGCGAGGCCGGTGCGGGCGCCGCAGCCGGCGCGGGCGCCGACGTCGACTTCGAGGTGCCGAGCACTGCGGCCGACACGTTCTTGACGGTCACCGGCACGTTGACGGTCACGACCGCCTGCGTGCCGGATGCCGCACCGCCGCCACCGCTCGTGTGCGCGGCGGGTGCCGGTGCGGGCTGGGCAGGCGGTGCGGTGGTGGACGTGGCCTTCGATGTGCCCAGCACAGACACGGCGTTGCCGCTGATCTGGACCGGTGTGCTGATCGGGATGACGGCCTGGGTTCCGGACAGGATTCCGTCCTGGCCGTTGGTCTCGGCCGCGTTCGCGGCCGTTGCGCCGAGCAGCGTGATGCCGCCGGCGATGAGCGTGCCCCACAGGGC
The DNA here is from genome assembly GCF_009758255.1 of Microbacterium sp. MAH-37. GTDB lineage: Bacteria > Actinomycetota > Actinomycetes > Actinomycetales > Microbacteriaceae > Microbacterium. The sequence goes on along the minus strand of NZ_WSEN01000010.1, from coordinate 748,518 downwards.
GCGCTTCACGATTGCATGCATGATTCAGTCCCCCTGACTGATGGTTCGGGTCTCGGATGTCGCGTGCGGATGCGCGCGGCGTTCTTTCGTCGCCCACAGGCGACAGCGAGACCCCCGTCAGTCGGGGGAGACGTCGGAGTCGGCGACGGGAGACGTCGGCAGGACGTCGTCGGTCGCCTGGGCAGTCCCGAGGCCGAGAAGGGCCGGGCTCTGCAGCGCATCGTCGATGCGCGCGTTCATGGTCGCCGAGCCGCCGGCGGAACCGGCGGAGGACGTAGAGGAGGCCGGGGCAGGAGTCGGCACCGGGGCGGCGGGATCGGCAGGTGCCGGTGCAGACGGGGCGCCGGCATCCGATGCCGTCGCGAGCGCCGGGGCGTGCGCGGCGGAGGCGAACAACTGTGCAAGCGCGTCAGCGGATCGGGGCGCACTGCTGGCCGGGGAATCCGCGGAGGGATCGACCGCGCGGGGCGCCTCCGAGGCGCCCGGGGCGGTCGGCAGAGCAGGTTCGACGCCGGGCATGGCGGGCCCGGCTGGGTCGCCCTCGTCCCGCGGCGTGACGGCGTCGATGACCGGCGGCAGCACGGCGTCCGTCACATCGGTGACGGTGCCTGTGGTGGCATCCAGCACGCCGGCGACGTCACGGACCAGCTCCGTCGCGCCGAGGCCGTCTGCGACCTCGCCGACGATCGGAACGCCGCTGACGGCGTCGAGCACCGGATCGAGGACGGCCGAGACCGGTGCGTTCCGCAGGATGCCGGTGACCGGCTCCGTCACGGACGTGAGCGTGTCGCCGGCGGCCTGCGCGACCGGGGCGACGACCTCGCCGACGACGGGGGTGCTCGTGACCGCGGTGACCGTGGAGTCGATGACGCCCGGAACGGCCGCGGCGACAGGCTTCGTCACCGCCGTGGTGACGGGGGCGACCACCTTCGTGACGACCGGGGTGACCACCTTCGTGACCACGGGCGAGACGACCTTGGACACGACCGGCTCGACCGGCTTCGTGACCGTCGTGACGACCGGGGCGACCGCCTTCGTGACGGGCTCCAGGGCATCCGTGACCGGAGACGTCACGGTCTGGACGGTGCCGGTGACGGCCGAGGTGAGCGAGCCCAGCGGGTTGTCGGTCTCGTCGGCGTGGGCGGCGGAACCGCCGGAGATGAGCGTGATCGTGGCCCAGGCGAGCACGCCGAAGGCACCCCAGATGACAGCCGCGGGGATGCGGCGTCGGGACACCATCGGGTTCACGCTGTGCTTCCTCCCCTGAAGACGACGAACGCGAGGGCGCAAAGCGCCCATGGCGGGAGACTACCCCTCGCGCCGCGACCGTGTCCACAGCGAATCGGGACTCGGGCCCGGCGGGGAAAGAGAAGGGGGCGGATGCCTCTCGGGAGGTGAGAGACATCCGCCCAGGAGGATGCCGGTGGCGGGGAGGCCGACCGGCATCCGAGGGGCGATCGCGAGGGAGGGGGAGGGGGTTTCGCGATGCCCCGAACTGCGGAAGGGGACGGGCGACGAGGCGGGGAGGGGGGAGGTGCCTCGCCGGGTCCGCGCATCCGCACCGGTGATCCGGACCATGGGTCGACGGAGCCACCGGATGCCGCGATGCGGGGAGCATCGCAGCATGTCGGACGGCCGCACGGATGGCGGCCGAAGTATCAGTCGGGGGAGACGTCGGTGGTGAACACCGGTGCCGCGGGCACGACGGACTGCGTGGCCTCTGCGGCACGCACGGGCGTGCCCTCCTGGGCGAGCAGGTCACCGGCGGGACGCGTCGCGACGGCGAGCGGGACGCTGGTGCTGCTGGAGGTCGTGGTCGACGGGGTCGGCACGGACGGGACCGAGAACTCCGTGTCGTCCGCCGGACCGTACGGTTCGGAGTGGGTCTCCTCCACCGGAGCCGCGCTCGGTGCGGCGGCGGCGGTGGGGCTGGAATTGTGGGCGGCGACCGTGAGAGTCCATGACGAGCCGGCCGCGTTCCGTGCCTTCGGGGCGGCGGAGTCGGCGGCAGGGGCCGCGTGGTGATGTCCAGGACGAGCATCGTGACCGCGGTGACGACCGTTGTCGTTCCAGCCGCGGGCGCGATCACGGTCGCGATCCCCGCGACTGACCTGGTGGAACGCGGCGTGGTGGGCCTTCTTGGCGCTGGTCGACACGGACTTGACGCTGGTCGCAGCCCACGTCGAGGTCGTGACCGTGCGCTTCACGGTGAACGCTTCGTCGTCGTGGTCTGTGCCCTGCACGTCGACCTGATCGGTGGCGCGAGCCTGATCGGTGGAGCGAAGGGTCGGCTCCGTGGCATCCGTCTGGTTCCGGACTCCGCCGACGGCCGTGAACGAGGAGAGCGTGGCCTGCTTCGTCGCCGGCTCGACCGTGCCCCGCTGCTCGGTGTCGGGGGACGTCGCGGTGTGGCGCGTGCGCGCTGCGGCGGCCGGCGCCTGTGCGGCGGGCGCCTGTGCGGCGGGCGCCTGCGTCTTCGCTGCGGCGTGCTGACCTCGGTCCTGCGTCTTCGCCTGCTGTCCCTGAGGCGCCTGCTGTCCCTGAGGCGCAGCGTGCTTCGTCACCGGAGCCGCGAGCTGCGCGGCGGCGCGATGAGCATTCGCCGCCGCACGGCCGGCGCGCGAGGCGTCGCGCTCCTGATGAGAGCTCTGCTGACTCGAGGCCGCCGGACGGTCGTGCGGGGCCCCGCGATCCGACGCGTGCGCGGCGCCTCCGCCGAACAGGGCGACGATGAGCGCCCAGGCGAGGACGCCCAGTGCTCCCCAGATGGCGACCGTGGGCACACGGCGCCGGGAAGTCGCGGCAGTCACTCGACTGTCTCCGTTCGGGATGAGGCGCGGTGCGTCTCGGATCGTCGTAGTTCAGGGTGGTGCGGGTCGGGTGACACGCAGATTCCGTACAGAGTACGCCACGAAGCTGAGTCCGTCGAGTGTCTTCTTCGGGTGCTGAGCACGGATTCCGGGCGTGTCGCCCCGTCGCGGCCCGGCAGGACGGGGCGCGGCCGTTCTCCCCAGGTTGTGCACATCATCGGGCCGACGAGAGCAACCTTCAAGCATCGGTTTAGATTGTTTTCCATCCACAGGGTGAGGAAAATAGAAAAGGCTGATCAAGAGGCATAAAATGGGTACGTATTGAAACTCTCCACTGAGTTGTCCACAGCTGTTCTTCACAGACACTCCGACGTTCTCCGCATCCTCTCCACAGAGTTATCCACAGGCTGTGTTGCACTGTGGAGGGCGGACTTCTAGCGTGGTCGAGCGACCGGATGTCGGGGGTGCGTGATTCGCTGTTCACAGCGGCCCGGAACGAGCATCCGATCGTGATCGCACGACTCCTGGATCGTGCGTCCTGGAGTGGCCGGAGCCGGAGGGAGCACTGTGTCGATCGCCGACATCACCGAGGACCGGATGGGCGCACCCCGCGGACCCGAGCGCACCCCTCCGCACGACCTGCTCGCAGAGCAGAGCACCCTCGGCGGCATGATGCTCTCGGCCGACGCCGTGGCCGACGTGCTCGAGACCCTCAAGGGCGCGGACTTCTACGTGCCCAAGCACGAGCTGATCTTCGAGGCCGTGCTGTCGCTGTACTCGCACGGCGAGCCGACCGATGTGGTCGCCGTCACCGATGAGCTGATCAAGACCGGCGAGCTGGGGCGCGCCGGCGGCGCCGACTACCTGCACACGCTCACCTCGATCGTGCCGACCGCGGCGAACGCCGGCTACTACGCAGAGATCGTCGCCGAGCGCGCCATCCTGCGTCGCCTGGTGGATGCCGGCACCCGCATCGTCCAGCTCGGCTACGACGGTCAGGGCGACGCCACCGAGATCGTCAACAGCGCCCAGGCCGAGATCTACTCCGTCACCGGTACGCAGGAGGCGGAGGACTACGTCCCGCTGACCATCGCCGTCGACGCCGCGCTGGAGGAGATCGAGGCCGCGAGCGGCCGTGACGGCACCATGACCGGCGTGCCGACCGGGTTCAAGGAGCTCGATGAGCTGACAAACGGCCTGCACGGCGGTCAGATGATCGTCGTCGCCGCCCGACCCGCTATGGGTAAGTCGACGCTGGCCCTGGACTTCGCGCGGGCGGCGTCCATCGGCAACGACCTGCCGTCGATCTTCTTCTCGCTCGAGATGGGCAAGGCCGAGATCGCGATGCGCCTGCTGAGTGCCGAGGGCGCCGTGCCGCTGCAGAACCTGCGCAAGGGCACGCTCGACCAGCGTGACTGGACCACCGTCGCCGCCACTCGTGGCCGCATCAACGACGCGCCGCTGTACATCGACGACAGCCCGAACATGACGCTCGTCGAGATCCGCGCGAAGTGCCGTCGGCTCAAGCAGCGCGCCGGGCTGCGGATGATCGTCATCGACTACCTGCAGCTGATGACCAGCGGTAAGAAGGTCGAGTCGCGCCAGCAGGAGGTCTCGGAGTTCTCCCGCGCGCTGAAGCTGCTCGCCAAGGAGCTGCAGGTGCCGGTGATCGCGCTCTCGCAGCTGAACCGTGGCTCCGAGGCCCGTCAGGACAAGAAGCCGCAGATCAGCGACCTGCGCGAGTCGGGTTCGATCGAGCAGGATGCCGACATGGTGATCCTGCTGCACCGCGACTCCGTCTACGACAAGGATGTTCGTCCCGGCGAGGCCGACCTGATCGTGGCCAAGCACCGTAACGGTCCGACCGCGACGATCAACGTCGCCTTCCAGGGCCACTACTCCCGCTTCGCCGACATGGCCCCCGGCGACTTCGGTGGCGGCGGAGGCGGCGGCGACTTCAATTGAGGTCGGCCCGCAGCCGCTCGGCCTGACGCAGCACAACCGGGCGCTGCGGGTCTGACGAATGAAGATAAGACGCGGCGTACCATTGCAGCGACACGCGGGTGATGTAACAGAATCGAAGACACCCCGCGCTCATCCACGTAGAGTCGTATCTATGGAGGCACCGGCATGACCAGCAACCAAGATCGGGCGCAGGGCCGCTCGCGCGCGGTCAGGTCATCCGATGAGATCGCCGCACGATCGCTTGCGGAGCGGCGCGTCCAGGAAGCACGTGAGTCTGTGCGCGTGCGGGATCAGAGCAAAACGCGGGACTTCTTCGTGGCATACGCGAACAGCCACTGATCACGCATCAAGTAGGCGTTGGCCCAGATCGAGCATGTAGGCGACAGCCTTTTCGGTGGTTTCGCTGGCGCGGGTCATCCGCGCAGACGTCATGCGGTTGCTTGATGCGAGCGTGAGCACGCCCACGATGCAATCTCGCGCGCGAATAGGCACGGCCAGGAACGCCTTGGAAGTGTACCTCTCGAGGGACTCACGCCCCCGCTCTAGGTCGGAGATGTCGTAAGCGCCGGCGCGCCCCTCGATGAATGCACGTACGGGGGCCAAGTAGGTCGCGGTATCCAGCGGGCCGCACTTGCCTTTTGCGCCGTCGAGGGTCCGGCCATCCGACGCTGCCCACCGCACCAGCTGCCGCTCGGGCGCTATAGGAAACGCGCGAACCCACAGTTCGAGTCTGTATCTCTCTGACTCCGGTGACAGCGGGTCGATGTTCGGCGTCAGCTCGAAAATGGGCAACAGCTCTTGCAACGCTTCGTGAAGCTTCTCTGGGGTGCCCTGGTCAAGTCCAGCCGCACCGGACCATGCTTGCCACCATGCATCAAGGCGATCCATGTAGCTCCACGACAACGGTGCGTCACTCCGCGGCTGGGGGAATGCCGTGCGTAGGGTCATCTCGCCCACCAACTGTGCCACTTGCCCGTGAAAGTCCGCAAGCACGGGCGTGACGCTGAGTTCTGTCGCCCGATCGCGCAGAAGATCAAGGCTCAATGAGTCGCCGTCCGTATTGAGATCGTAGGCATGGCTGCCCTTCGTCAGTACGGCGAGACGTTCCCCGCTACCGCGGGTCGAGCTTAGAGCGCGAACCAGCGGGAGATCTTGCAAGCTACTGCCCACGATGACCGACAACGGGTGACTTTCGAAGCCGTGAATCAGTGCGGCCCCAACAGCCGTCGCAGTCGCCGCGTAACTGTTCTCATCGAGAACGATCGGCCAGCTGACAGGGCCGTTGGAGGGAACGCGTCCGTGGAGATACACCACTGTTATGTGGGAACCAGGCATCTCTGGATCCATCCGAAGCGGATCTATCGTGTAGATGGGATCTTTGCTGTTGATGCCCACCACGCGAAGACCTGGCACGCCGATCTCTGCCAATGTCTCGATTGAATCGCGAATCTCGCGGTAGCGCTGTTCGATGTGGTCGTCATAGTTGGTTGTGAAGATCGTTGTCTGACGGCCCCGCAGCGCTCGAAATAGTGCGAGCTGCACGATGTTGAGAGAGAGCTTGCCGCCTTGCCAGGTTGCGGCGGTGCCATAGAGGGAACGTTTGATTCGCTTTCGAAGCGTGTCCTGCAGAGACTGCTTGGACCCCGCAGCGACTGCGCGGAGAGTGTGAATCAGGCTGGACGCCAGTTGCTCCGGGGGCACGGTCCTCACTGCTTCAATGTCGGCGCGTCGTGGGCCTTGGCGATAGTTTTTTGAGTGCTTGTCCGGGAAGCAGGATTGGATGAGCGCACTCCAGCTATGACCAGTGCGATCAATCGTCACACCCGCGCCGCAATACAGGAGCAGTGGCTCTCGTTCTTCGGCAACGCGATCGATGGCGGCGCTCGTCAGAGGGCTTTCGAAGAACGGTGTTCGACTACGCACTCAAACATCGTTTCGCATTTGGCTACCGCCCGGTGGACGTGTCGTTGGTGTGTTGTCGTAGCGGCGACGAGTACCCGGGACTGTTACGAGCGAAGACAATGTGCCGCGTGCGTGCACGGGCCCTGGGCAAAATGACGGTCGGCCAGTCGGAAGGCGGGTGTCGACATTCTGTCGATTGCCGCCGCCGCGCGCCGCAATGACTATGATCGGTCGCATCAGGGCCTCAACGGGGGAGAACAGGCGATGGCGCGAATAGCCGCATACCCGTGGAACCATCTCGGCGAGGCAGCGGACGCAGAGTACGGCCGGGTCATCGACTTGCATCGACAGAACAAAGCGACGCTGGGCCTACTGCCATATGCGGCATTCGCGGAAGCAGGAAGGCGCGGCCGCCTCATGCTGGGTACCGTCGATGGGCGGATATGTGGGTACGTGCTCTACAGCACCCCGCGGCAACAGTCCGTCCGACTCGTGCACGTCTGTGTCGGAAAAGAAGGTCGAGGAACAGGTCTGGCAAAGGCAATGGTCACTGAGGTGATCGCTGCACATCCTGACCGGGCAGTGATCTCCGCGCATTGCCGGGATGACTACGGCCTTGACCGATTTTGGCGGTCGCTTGAAATGACTCCCAGCGGTCAGCGCAAAGGGCGGTCAGCAAGCGGCTCCGTCCTGACAATCTGGACGAGGAGGATCGGGCAGCCTGACCTTTTCGAGAGTGAGCTTCTCAACTCGTCGCGAGCACTCGCCGTGCTGGACTCCAACGTCGTCATCGATCTCTATTCCTCGGAGGCGCTAATTCGCCCTGACCGAGCTGAGTCGCAGGGCTTGGATGCAGATTGGGTCGTTGATCTCCTTGATCTCGCAGTATCGCCCGAGGTTGGTGTCGATCTGAACAGTCTGGAGCCGCCGGAAGAGCGCCAGCGTATCCGCCACGCTCTGAGCGAATTGGTCCCGCTTAGACGGCTGGATGGAATGAGGGCCCTCGCGGGTTTGCTCGTCTCGGAGATGCCGGAGGCACTTACCTCGAAGGATTCAAGTCTGGCCAACGATGCGATGCACCTCGCAGACGCTGTGCTCGCAGGGGCGGACTACTTCGTCACACGAGATCAGAACCTTATCGACGCAACGCGCGGGTGGATCTACGCGGAGTATGGCGTTGAGGTCGTGCGTCCTGCCGACTTGCTCCAACGCTTTATTCCTCCGGCTGCGCTCACGGACTTTCGCTCGGATCAGCTCGAGTCGGTCGGACTGCGGTGGGAGCGGATCACATCTCTCCCCGAAGGCATCGAGGATGCCTTCTTGGACCGCGAGTCACATGAGAAGGGCACGCTGTTTCGTAAGCAACTCCAAGCGGTGCTTGCCCGGCCAGCGACGGCGCAACTGAGCGTGCTTATTGATGAGCGTGGACGAAGGTGGGCTCTCCTTGGTGCCGAAGTTGTGGACAGGGAACTCAAGGTTTCAGTAGTCCGCGCCGGGCACGGACGCTTGGGAGCGACGATCGCGTTCCAACTCATCAGATACTTGAGAACCCTCGCCTTGGATAACACCCTCAGGCGGGTTGTTGTGAGCGACGAGGCCATGGGACCGGTCCTGCGCGCATCGTTTACTGCTGATGGCTTCACAGAAGGGTTGCCCGCGATGGCGGACCTTGTGCAGACAGCGGTCGTCGCAGACGTTGAAGGCGTGGTCACGCCCTCAGAGGTGGCTGCCTGGGAGCGGAGGAACTGGCCGCAAGTGGTTCTGGAGCGAGACATTCCGGTCTGGGTAGTTCCAATCCAACCGAAATTCGCGCGCGAACTCATCGGGTATAACGACACGTTGCTGAGCCAGCGGGAGAAGTCGGCACTCGGACTCTCACGCGAATTTGTCTACTTTGCCGCACCACGATTGAAAGGTTGGGACGTGCCGGCTCGCGTCTTGTGGTACGTGACGAAGAACGAGAAAGCTCATGAAGCCTCGGCGATCCGCAAAGTGGTGGCACACTCCCGCATTGTGGATGCGGCGCTGCTAAGCGTCGAGGATGCCCTCGAACAGTATCGAACACTCGGCGTGTTCCGTGAGCGCGAGATCAGGGAGCGTGCGCAACGGGGCAAGGTTCTTGTCCTAAGGTTTGAGGATACGCAGGAACTGCGCGTTCCAATCGAGCGGCGGGACTTCTACGAACTTCTCGACACGCATGGCGTCACGAGATCGCTCCTCACTATGCGCTCCGCTCCGCCAGCCTTGTTCGATGATGTGCTGCGGCGTAGTCGGAAGGGGTACGAAGGTGGCTAGGACGCTGTTCCTCTCGGTGAAGCCGCGTTATGCGCGATCGATCCTTGAGGGGCGCAAGACGGCCGAAGTCCGCCGCAGATTCCCGGACGTGCCCGTCGGAACGGTAGTTGTCCTCTACTCAAGCTCTCCGGAGAGAGCGATACTGGGGACAGTGCGCGTGAAGCAGGCGGTCAGAGTCGATCCGAGCCAGGTCTGGGAACGATTCTCGGATGTGATTGACATTGACGAGGAAGCGCTCACCGAGTATCTCGCTGGTGCAGAAGCATCGACTGTTCTTGAGGTCGAGGAGCCAGAGACCTGGGTTCGCCCGGTGTCCCTTCGATCGCTTCGTGATCTTCTTGGGATGGAGCCACCACAGAGCTTCCGATATCTCGTGCCTGACCAGGTTGCGCTGATCCGAGGCGGCGGCGACTTCAACTGAGGTCGGCTCGCAACCGCTCCGCCTGCCGCAGCAGGTGCTGCTGCTCGAGGATGCTGGTCGCGCGGCGTGCGGCCTCCGCGTACTCCGCGGCGGCGGCATCCGTCTCGCCGGCCCTTTCGTGGAGGTAGGCGAGGGCGGCGTGGTACCGCGGAACGTCCTCTCCCACATCGGTCAGCGCGGCGAGACCGGCGCGCGGGCCGTCGGCCTCGCCGACGGCGACGGCGCGACCGAGCCGGATCACCGGCGACTGTCCGAAGCTCAGGACCTCGTCGTACCACTCGACGATCTGCACCCAGTCGGTCTCCTCAGCGGTCTGCGCGTCCGCATGCAGCGCCGCGATCGCGGCCTGCGCCTGATACTGCCCCAGCCGGTCGCGCGCGAGCGCGGACTGCAGGATGTCGACGCCCTCCGAGATCGCGTCCTCGTCCCAGAGCGACCGATCCTGGTCGGCCAGGGGGACGAGCCGTCCGTCGATCACGCGGGCCGGGCGCCGGGCATGATGCAGCAGCATGAGCGCCAGCAGCCCGCTGACCTCGGGTTCGTCGGTCAGCAACGCGAGCTGCCGCGTGACGCGGATCGCCTCGGCGGCGATGTCGATCTCACCCGAGTAGCCCTCGTTGAACATCAGGTAGAGCACGCGCATCACGCGGGACAGGTCGCCGGACTCGTCGAGCGGGATGCCGGCCAGCCGCTGCTTCGCGCGGCTGATCCGCTGCGCCATCGTTGCCTCGGACACCAGATACGCGGAGGCGATCTGCCGCGTGGTGAGCCCGGCGACCGCACGCAGCGTCAGCGGGATCGCCGCAGCCGACGTGAGCACCGGGTGCGTGCACAGGAAATAGAGCGCGAGCGTGTCATCGTGCTGCGGCACGGGTCCCGGATCCGGCTCGTACGAGACCCGCTCCTCGCGGGCCGCACGCGCCGTGTCGCTGCGCACCTGATCGACGAACGCGCGCCACGCGACGGTGACCAGCCACGCCCGGATGTCGCGGACCTCCTCCTGCCCGGGCCGCTCGATCGCCCGCAGCAGCGCCGTCTGCGCGGCATCCTCGGCCGACGCGAAGTCCGCTCCGCGCCGGACGAGGATGCCCACGACATCCGGGATTGCGCGGCGCAGCACCGCCGCGTCCATCGGAGTCATCGCCTGGTTCACGCAGCGTCGACCGGCGGCGCGCTCATCACCTCGCGCAGCTCCAGCCATTCGCCGAGCGGTTCGCCGCCGGCCCACGGCGCGGCCGAGAGCTCGGATGCGATCTCGAGCGCCCGCTCGTACGAGTCGACCTCGACGAGCATCCAGCCGGCGATGAGGTCCTTCGTCTCGGCGAACGGGCCGTCGACGACAGGCGGGCGACCCTCGCCGTCGTACCGGACCCATGAGCCCGCCATCGAGAGGCCCTCCGCGGAGACGAGTTCGCCGGATGCGATGAGCCGCTCCTCCATGTCGTGCATGTGCTGGATGTGCGCGGTCCACTCCTCCGGCGTGAGCTGGTCCATCGGGACCGCGTTCGTCGCCGGGCGTCCGCCGCGGTAGTGCTTGAGCATCAGATACTTGGCCATGATGACCTCCTGTTCGGTGCGGCCCCATTCTGGCCGCTTCACACGGGAGACGGAACAGGAACGGCCATCTCTACATCGTCGCCGCATCTTTTTCGACGCCGTGTCGATCCGGCGCGGCGTGGTTCGACGTCTGAGTAAGGTGGCACCTCAGCCGCCGCAAGAACAGGGAGCATCATGACCAGCGAACTCGTCTACACCGGATTCATCACCGTCGATGGCATCGTCGATTCGCCCGGAGGCACCGTCGAGGGACATCCCGGCGGCGGCTGGGTGTTCGACACCCCCTTCCTGCCCGAGGCATACTCGCTGAAGGGCGAGGAGCTCGCCGACACCACCGCACTGCTGTTCGGACGTCGCAGCTATGACGCCTTCTCGGCCTTCTGGCCCGGATCCGAGGACCACGCCGACTATCGCGATCTTCCGAAGTACGTCGTCTCGACCACGATCGGCGAGGAGGATCTCGTCGAAGGGTGGGGCCCTCAGCACATCCTGCGCAGCATCGAGGACGTCGCGCGTCTGAAGGAGACGACTGATGGCGGGATCTTCATCCACGGCAGTGCCGAACTCGCCACCCGCCTCGGCGAGGCCGGCCTCATCGATCGCTACAACCTGCTGATGTTCCCGTTCCTGCTCGGCGGCGGGAAGAGCGTCTTCCGCGCGGATGAGGCGGGCCGTCGGAACCTGAAGCTGCGCGAGTCCGAGGTCTACGACAACGGCGTGGTCAAGCTCGTCTACGACGTGCAGCGCTGATGGTGAGGCGTTCCGGCGTCCGCCTACCCTGATCCGAGACCGGTGCGCGACCTCGAACCGTTCCACCACGGAAACGCCCTCGCAACAATCGGAGGCTTCACTGGGGCGTGAGGAGGCCGGGATGTCGACAACGCAGGTATTCGAAGTGCCGGACCGGGACGTCCCCGCCGTGGTCGGAGGTGTCCTGCTCCGCAGCGCCACCGCAGCGGATGCGCGCGGCCTGGCTCGGGTACTCGCCGACAGCGACACCACGGGCATGCAGACCGCGAGCCGGGTGCTGCCCGCGGGCGGTTCCGGGCTCTCTCGCTACCTGGTCGGCTGGACTCGCGCCGGAGACTACGGCGTCGTGGCGGTCGATCCCTCGGGCGCGGTGGCCGGAGCCGCCTGGGCGCGAGTGTTCCCGCCCTATGAACCGGGCGATGCCTTCATCGCCGCCGGAGTGCCCGAGATGAAGCTCGGCACGAGATCGGCATGGCGAGGGCGGGGGATCGGCCGTGCGCTCACCCGGATGATGATCGACAGGACTCGCGCGGCGCGGCACGCGCGCCTCAGTCTCGCCGTGGACAGTCAGAGCACGGCGCACATGCTGCTGCTGAGCGAGGGGTTCCGGGTCGTCAGGGAGCAGGAGGGGCGATCGGTCCTGCTCCGCGTGATCGAGGACCACGGGAGCGGCGGATGATCGAGCCGCTCGCCGTCGTCGTGATCGTCGGGACGCTCCTCGTGACCGCCTCATGGCTCGCGCCGAGGCTGCGGATGCCGGCACCGCTGATGCAGCTCCTGTTCGGCCTGCTCGCGGGCTTCCTTCCGGCGGTGAGGGAGATCCATCTCCCGCCGGAGGTCGTGCTCGTGCTCTTCCTTCCGGCGCTGCTGTTCTGGGAGGCCCTCACGACCTCCCTCCGGGAGGTGCGCCGGGACATGCGGGTGATCCTCCTGCTCAGCATCCCCCTCGTCATCGTCACCGCTGCCGGTGTCGCGGCGACCAGCGTGCTTCTCGGCTGGGGAATCCTCGCCGCGGTCATCCTCGGGGCGTCGCTCGCGCCGACGGATGCCACGGCTGTCGGCGCCCTCGCACGCTCCCTTCCGCATCGGAACATGACCGTGCTGCGGGCGGAGAGCCTGGTCAACGACGGAACGGCGCTCGTGCTGTTCGGCCTGGCCACGACTGTCGCCGTCGGGCCGTCCGTCGTCTCCGGATGGAAGGTCTCGGAGATGTTCGTGGTCGCGTATGCCGGCGGTGTGGCGATCGGCCTCGCCTGCGGCTACGTCGCGTCCCGAGCGGTGCGCCACGTCCACGATGCGACCCTCCACACCATCGCGCTCTTCCTCGTTCCGTTCGTCGCGTTCCTCATCGCCGAGCAGGTGCACTCGTCCGGGGTGATCGCGGTCGTCGTCGCCGGGCTTCTGCTCAGCCAGAGCGGGCCGCGCACCGGGAGCCCGTTGTCGCGCAGGCAACTGCACCTGGTCGGCGCGCTCGTCACGAGCGTGCTGAACGGGGCACTGTTCGTGCTCATCGGCATCGAGGCGCAATCCGCGATGCGCAGCGTCCCCGCGGGGTCGATCCCCGGCCTCCTGCTGCTCTGCGTGCTGGTCTGGCTGGCGATCCTCGCCATCCGGTTTGTCTTCCAGGTGCTCATGGCGTGGTGCCTGCGTCTTCTCGATCGACGGCCGTCGCAGCGCGAGCGGCGCATGACCCATCGGGCGCGCGCGGTGTCGACCATCGCGGGGTTCCGTGGTGCCGTGTCCCTCGCGGTCGCCCTGGCCGTCCCCGTGGAGGTGGGACCGCGCGACGAGATCATCTTCGTCGCGACCGGCGTCGTCATCCTCACGCTCGTGGTGCAGGGGGCATTGCTGCCAGGGGTGATCCGCTGGGCCGGATTCGGGCGCGACACGTCGGTCGCAGGCGAGATCACCGCAGCGCAGCGGGAGACCACCGTCGCCGCTCTGGAGGTTCTGCCCGCGCTCGCCGAGCAGGCCGGCGTGCCGGCGAGCGTCAGAGACCGGATCGTGCGGGAGTACCAGGAACGTCTGGCGCGGCTGGGCGCGGCGACCGACCTCGACGGCCCCGACCTCTGGGCGGCCGATCAGGACTATGCAGCGCTCGAACTGGCGGTGCTGGAGCACAAGCGCGGGGTTCTCGTCCGGCTGCGCGACGAGCGCAGGATCAGCGACACCGCACTGCGCATCGTGCAGACCGGACTCGATCGCGATGCGCTTCGACTCGCGCCGCCGCATGCGACCGAGTGAGGGCTACAGCACGATGTCGCCGGCGTCCCTCAGCTCCGGCCACGTCTCGCCGCGCGCGGCCCGGCCACTGAGCACGTCGGCGTCGACGAGCGTGCCGAAGTCGATGCCGGTCATGCCCGCGACGGCCGACACCGGCACTTGGAACGTGTGGAACGCACCGAGCGGCGGCGCCGTGAGCCGCTCGTCCCTCGTGTCGACGAGCGCCGACTGGTCGAGCACGAAGGCCGCGCACGCGAGCCCGGCATCGGTGCTCCATGCGGCGACCTTCCAGAAGCGCAGCGGGACCCGGATGCCGCGATACGGCGGGTCGTCCTCGGCGAGAACCGGTCCGGTGAAGACCGAGAGACGCTGGTCCGTCGCCTCGGCGTAGGCGAGGACGTGGTCCTCCAGCCCGAGCCACAGCTCCTTCGACTGATTGAAGTCCGCCGCCTGCGGCGCGGCGTTCGGATAGGCGAACGTCGCGGCCATGGCCGCGCGCGCGGCATCCGGCTCGCCCCAGCCCGGGTCGCGTCGGCGCACGAGATGCCCGCGATCGAGGTCGTTGCGGGCGTACACGTCGGGGCCGGTCTGCGCGGACTCGGGGATCCGCGGATCGAGGTGCCATTCACCGGCTCGGGGCAGGTCGCTCAGCGTCCGCCCGTCGATGTTCACCGCGGCGACGGCGGCGAGGCGCCGCTCCGGGTCGAGCAGCACCGTGAACCGCGGATACGTCAGCGCGCGCGTGTCCTGCGTCGGATCGGGCAGTGGCAGCGTCGCCGTGAGGAATCCCGGGTCGTATCCATCGGCCATACTGCCCATCGTGCCTCATCCCGCCGACAACCGCGCATGCTCTGGATTCCTGCCATGCGGATCGTCGTCTCGGGAACCCACGCCAGCGGGAAGAGCACCTTGATCGACGCCTTCGCCGCGGAGCATCCGGAATACCGCGTGCTGCCCGACCCCTTCGAAGACCCCGATCTGACCGGGCCGCAGGTCATCGAGCTCGCCGGGTCGCCGGTGGCCAGGCTCGCCCAGCTCGAGCACGCGATCAGCAGCTGCGGCTGATTCTGCCGGGGTGTCGGGCGATCAGGACTCAGACGGCTTCAGCGGCAGCTGCGGGCCGTGGTTCCAGGCCAGGATCGCCGGCTGCTCGCGGTAGAAGCCGAGCACCGACACCGATCCGGCGTCCAGCGTGATCCGTGCACCGAATCTCGGTGCCTCGCGCAGGAACACCGCGGTCAGGATGCGCAGGAAGTGGCCATGCGCGATGAGCGCGACGTCGCCCTCCGCCATCGCGGGCAGCACTCGGGTGAGCACCCGGGAGGCGCGCGCGGCGACCTCTTCGACGGTCTCGCCCGGGGTCTTGCCACGGATCACACCGTGGGAGAACGCGGTCCAGTTGTAGCCCAGCTCGGCGCGGATCTCGGCACTGGTGCGCCCCTCGTACCCGCCGTAGTCCCACTCGACCAGCAGCGGGTCTACCTGGGCGTGCAGACCGGCGAGCTCGGCCGTGCGGTGCGAGCGCTGCAGCGGCGACGACAGCACCAGGCCGAAGTCGTAGCCTCGTACGAGCTCGCCCGCCTGCCGCGCGAGGTCCTCGCCGTGCGCGGTGAGCGGGATGTCGGTCAGGCCGGTGTGCCGGCCGGCACGCGACCACTCCGTCTCGCCGTGCCGCAGCAGCACGAGCTTGCCCTGCGGGTTGTCCGGAGCCGGGCGGTCGGGCAGCGGGTCGGAGTCGGTGTCCACAGCGCCACCGTACCGCCGGCCGGACTCAGAGCCGCGCTGCGATGACCCGTGCCGTCGCCGCCGGATCCGGCCTGTGCATGACCGACTCGGGTACCACCACCAGCTCGGCACCGGGGATCTGCGCCGCGGTCCAGTCGGAGGCGCCGATCAGGAACGGGAAGGTCTGCTCTCCGCGCAGCACGCTCACCGGCCGGTCGACGGTGAGCAGGTCGGGGGTGGGCCGGCTCATCCGCCGCACCAGACGCGTGTCGTAGACCGTGGACTGCGCGAGCGGGATCAGCGCGTCGAGCATGCCGTTCGTCCGCCCGGCCTCCACCATCTCGCGCGGAAGCCCCACGGCTTCGATCTGAAAAGCCTCGACGGCCTCGCCCGGCTGCCCGTCGTCGACAAGAGCCTGTAGACGCTCCGCGAGGTCGCTCGCCACGGCGGAGCCGTCGTGGTCGAGCGGAGGCTCCGAGAGGAAGAGCGCTCCGGTGGGTACGCCCTGCGAGGCGGCGAAGAGCGCGAGCACCGCTCCGGAGGAGTGCCCGAGCACGGCATCCGCTCCGCCGGCGGCCGCGATCACCGCGGCGAGGTCGGCCGCCTCGTCCTCCGGGGTGGAGCCCCTGCGGTCGCCGCTGCCGCCACGGGCACGGCGATCCCATGTGATGGCCCGGAACCCGGCATCCGTCAGGGCCTGCGCCAGCGGCGCGGCATCCGCCGCCGTCGACAGCGCGCCGTTCACGATCACGATGGTGCGGCCGTCGCCGGTCGCGGAGTACTCGATGGGGGTGCCGTCAGCCGAGGTCGCGATGCTCATCCCGTCATACAAGCACGGGGCTCCGACATCGGGAAAGAGCTGTTACACGCTGTCAGAGCTGCGCCTGCGCGCCGCCTGGCGCAGCTCATTGGCGCGCTCCCGCAGCTCTGGGTCGTCCATCACCAGTTGCACGAGGGAGCAGTCCTGCGGCCCGTTCGCCCCGGGAACACACAACGTGCAGGGGTCGCCGGCGCGCACCGGGCACATCGGCTGCGGGAACCGCCGCCGCTTCACATCGGCGCTCATGGCTCCATCATCCGCCTGCCCGCCGACGGTGCGGACGGATCTCCGCCGGACAAAACCGCCGGATCGGCGTAGGGTTCCGCACATGGCTGCAGAGCAGGATCATGCCGTTCTCGCCGAGGAGCTGCGCCGCCGCGTCACGGAGTCGGGCGTGCTCGCGGGGCCGATGCGGCTCGCCGTGCTGAGCGCCGGTGCGGGCGATGACATCACCGGCCGCGATCCGTACGTCGTGCTCGCGCGAACGATCGGCGAGGCGTCGTACCGGGTGACCGATGAGATGATCTCCGACGTCCGTGCCGCGACCGGGTCCGATCGGGCTGCGTTCGAGGTCGTGATGTCGGCGAGCATCGGAGCGGCCCTGCGACGTTGGGACGCCGCGCTCGCCGCGATCGAGGAGGCCTCAGATGCGGCTCGCTGAGGTCGAGCGCGGTGACACCCTCGCGCATCGCCTGCTGATCCGGATGATCTCGCGGATGGCCGGGTACCGGCTTCCGGATGCGGCGCGCGTCGCGTTCTACGACAAGGCGTTCGCCGGTCCCGCCCTCGGCCGCTGGACGCAGCGCGCCATGCGCGGACCGAGTCCGTGGTCGGTGGCGGAGCGGGAGCTGATGGCCGCGATGGTCGCCTCGTGGAACACCTGCCCGTTCTGCGTCGGCGCGCATCGCGCGATCGCGGTGCGGGGCATGGATCCGGCGCTGGCGGATGCCGTGCTCGCCGACTACCGCACGGCGCCGGTCGGTGAACGGTTGCGCGCCGCGCTGGAATTTCTGGAGCGCATGACCACCGATCCCGACGGACTCACCCCCGCCGACGCGCGCGCCGCGCTCGACGCCGGGCTCACCCCCGCGGAACTCGAGGACGCTGCCGCTGTCGGTGCCGTGTTCGCGGTCATCACCCGAAACGCCAACGCCCTCGACTTCGAGATCCCGTCCGAGGCGGACTTCGACAGCGCCGCGGTCATGCTGCTGCGCCGCGGGTACGCCTGATCCCGGCATCCGGATCGGGGTACCGCGCCGCGCGCTGCGCGCCTACGCTCGGGCACGAGGACAGGGAGACTCCGATGCAGAGACTGACGATCGACTTCATCATCTCGCTCGACGGCTACGGCTCCGCGAAGGGCTGGCCGGGCTGGTGGGGCCTGGAGGGGCCCGAGTACCTGGGGTGGCTCGAGGAGCTGCCCGAGCAGGATCATCCGGTGCTCATGGGTGCGAACACCTATCGCGTGATGTCCGCGCTCACCGCCGGCGGCGAACCGGGCACCGACGCGCTGAACGACGTGCAGAAGTACGTGTTCTCGTCGACCCTCGCAGAGCCGCTCGGCTGGCAGAACTCCACACTGGTCCGCACGGATGCCGTGGAGTACGTGCGCCGGCTGAAGGAGGAGTCCGACAGGCCGCTTCGCACGCTCGGCAGCGTCTCACTGTGCCGGTCGCTGCTGAAGGCGGGCCTGGCCGATCGCTTCCGGGTCGTGGTGTTCCCTGTGATCACCGGTGCCACCGGGAGCGAGCGCATCTTCGACGGATACCCCGACGTGCGCCTCGAGCTGGTCGAGGCGCGCACCTTCGACAACCGCAGTCAGCTTCTGGAGTACGTGCCCACCGTGATCGCTGCCCCGCCTCAGGTCTGATACCTGAGACGGCGCCGAACAGTCAATCGAGTTTGAGCAGCTGCTCCAGCTTCTCTACGGGTGAGATGTCGTTGATTCGCCCGGCGAAGCGGAGCGTCACGTGATCAAGCTTTCCGGTGAAGGCGAACTTCCCGCTGTCCGCCGGGTAGCGGTCGCTGACCGGCGACAGTGTGAAGCGTCCGACGTCCATGCATCCCCCGCCGAATCTGGCGCGATTCTGGTGAGCGATCTCGCCTTCGGCGATCAGACTGTCGTCGACGTACAGCCGGATCCTCGCTCCGCCCCCCGGAACCGTACTCGTGTTCTCGAAAGCGAGCTGAAGCAGGTGATCTCCACGAGGGACGGGCTCCGCGGAGACGATCTCGGTGCGCTCGATGTCGAACCAGTTGTAGTGGTAGACCAGGTGACCGTCCTGGAGATGGAATGACCATCCTCCAGCGTCGCCACCTACGCAGATCAGCACACCCTCGGCTCCCTCATCCGGAATCTCGACCATCGCGGAGACCGTGTGGTCGACGTTCGTCGTCTTGGGCGCGCTGCCCTCCGGCAGGCGCACCATCCCTGGTCGGAACGTGACGGTGTCCCGCCCGAAGAAGTAGCTGGGGCGCAGGCGCGGATCGCCTCGCTCGATGAACCGGTCGTCCAGCGGGAAGACGTTGTGCTTCGCGGCCTCCTGCATGAAGATGTCCTGCAGCTCCCGGAGCTTGGCAGGGTGCTGGCCGGCGAGGTCGACGCCCTGACTGAAGTCGTTGCGCAGGTCGTACAGTTCCCAGGAGTCGTCGTCGAACGACGCCGAGCCGATATTCACCCAGGGCAGTCGTCCGTGGCGGCAGGAGGCGATCCAGCCGTCGTGATACAGCGCGCGATGCCCGAACATCTCGAAGTACTGGGTGATGCGCGTCGTCGGAGCACTCGCGGCATCGGCGGCGAAGGTGTACGCCATGCTTGTGCCTTCGACCGGCTTCTGGGCGACTCCGTCGATGGAGGACGGCTGCGCGATGCCGGCGACCTCGAGGATGGTCGGCATGACGTCGATCACGTGGTGGAACTGCGCGCGAAGCGTGCCATGGTCCTTGATGTGAGCGGGCCACGAGATCAGCATGCCGTTGCGAGTTCCGCCGAAGTGCGACGCGATCTGCTTCGTCCACTGGAAGGGGGTGTCCCCCGCCCATGCCCAGCCCACCGCGTAGTGGGGCGCCGTGCCCGGCAGCCCCCACCTGTCGATCTCGGGTAGCAGCTGCGCGAAGTCACCAGCGTTCCCGTCGAGGCCGACCATCTCATTCAGGAGACCGGTGAGAGTGCCTTCCGCACTCGATCCGTTGTCACCGATGATGTAGATGATCAGAGTGTTCTCGAGCTGATCGAGGGCCTCGAACGCGTCCACGACGCGACCCACCTCATGGTCGGCGTGCTCGAGGAAGTCGGCATAGTTCTCGGCCTGACGCGCGAGAAGAGCCTTCTGTTCGTCGGTGTGATCGTCCCAAGCGGGGATCTCGTCGGGGCGCGGCGTGAGCTTGGTCCCCTCAGGAAGGATGCCGTCGGCGAGCTGCTGGCGCCAGACCTGCTCGCGGTAGGCGTCCCAGCCCATGTCGAACCGTCCGGTGTTGCGTCCCCGCCAGTCCAGCGGAGGTTGGTGCGGTGCGTGTGCGGCACCGGGGGCGAAGTACGCGAACACCGGCCGATCGGGTGCGATCGACTTCTGTCGGTTGATCCACGAGATGCAGTCGTCGGCGAGGTCTCGGGTGAGCTGGTACCCGTCCTCCGCGGTGCCGGGGATGTCCACTGGTGTGGTCCCACGATAGAGCGAGGGGAAGAACTGATTGGTCTCGCCCGCGATGAATCCGTAGAAGTAGTCGAAGCCCATCTGCGTGGGCCAGTTCGTGAACGGTCCCGCGTCGCTGGTCATGTTGTCCGGCACGTTGTGGTTCTTGCCGAACCACGCGGTGGCGTAACCGTTGTCACTCAGAGTCTTTGCGACGGTGCCGCAGCTCTTCGGGATGATCCCGTCGTAACCGGGGAAGCCCGTGGCGAGCTCGCCGATGTTGCCCGTGTGCGCGGTGTGATGGTTGCGCCCGGTGAGGAGGGCAGCACGGGTGGGCGAGCACAGCGCGGTGGTATGGAACTGGTTGTACTTCAGTCCCTGCGCGGCGACGCGCTCCGCCGTCGGCATCCGCACCATTCCGCCGAAGGCGCTCGACCAGCCGAAACCGACGTCGTCCAGTAGCACGAGGAGCACGTTCGGCGCGCCGTCCGGCGCAGCGTCGGGCGGTGGGAAGTCGGCAATCGAGTCCGCATACGTCGTCGAGATCCGTCCGTGGGGATAGGTCCATGCCGGCCGGGGGTAAGTTTCCCGATCCACGACCTCGGGAAACACCCTCTCCGCGTTCTGCTCTGACATGCATGCTCCCATCATCGGGTCGCCGGCGCCGACACGCCTGCCTGCGGTCAGCGTAGTCCACGGAAGCCTGCAGGTATCAGGCCAGCCGCACTGTCTGCTGCAGCCGGGTGCGCACGTCGAACAGTTCCTTGCCGCCGATCACCCGCGTGCCCGGGATGCCGGTGCGCAGCACCGTGCGCAGCACGCTGCGCCGCACCACCACGACCGGCACTCCGCGCACGGAGCCGAGCGGCACGGCGGCCTCGGCGAGATCGTCGTCGGGGAAGACGAAGATCGCGGCGCTGAACCGCACCCGCGCGGCGCGCGAGATCAGCCGGATGCGGGCGAGCAGATCCGCGACCGGCGCATCCCGCCCAGCGATCTCGCCACTGCGGAACCGCACGTCCGTGCCGAGATCGGCCGACATCACGCCGTAGAGGCCCGACGGACCGAGAACCACGTGGTCGACCTTGCCGTCGTCCCCTGGACCCGCCGGGGCGGCGACGTCATGCCACACCGTGAAGCCCATGCCGAGGTCGGCGAGGATGCGCGACGTCGCCTCCTCGGCGAGGGCGTTGGCCAGCAGCATCCGCAGCTCGACCGGGATCGTGCGCACGAACGCCGGGTCGTAGGGATCGGCGGCATCCGGCGCGAGATCGCGCACCCGCGCGACGTACTGCCGGCGCAGCCATCCGCCCGCCTCACCGTGGAACCGCGCGCGCGGCCGGGTGTCGGTGCGCACGGGTTCGCGCCATCCGCTCCATCCCGAGTCGCCGGCGAAGCCGTGCCCGCGGTCGTACGCGGCGCGGTCGGCAGGAGTGCCGACCAGCTCCCAGGCGCGCTGCACCCGGATGAACACGGCGGCGTCGCCGCCCGTGTCGGGGTGCGTGCGCCGCAGCTGAAGCCGGAACGCGCGGCGCAGGTCGTCGTCGGATGCGTCGGGTGCGACTCCGAGCACCTCGTACGCCGACGCGGAGAGCGGGCTGTCGAACATGCTTCTCCTCGGGTCGGCGGGGGGGGTGTGGAGACGGACACATCAGGCTAACCGGCGGCGCCGTCTAGATTGGAACGGTGAACAAGACCAGCATCTGGACCGTGCTCGGAGTGATCGTCGCCGTGGTGATCGCCTGGTGGATCGTGAGTGCGCTGTTCTCCGTGCTCTGGTTCATCGCGAAGCTCGCGGTGGTCGCCGTCGTCGCGGTGATCGTGTTCCTCGTGCTGCGCAGCCTCACCCGCTCGAGCGGCGACTGATCAGCCGAGCCCGCCGGTCAGCAGCACGACGAACAGCACCAGCCCGAACGCGACGATCGACCAGCGCAGGGGAGTGGGCGGGATGCGCCGGCCGACTCCGGCGCCGATCCAGCCGCCGACCAGACCACTGATCGCCATGATGATCGCCGCCGGCCAGGCCACGGTCGCGAATGCGACGAAGAAGATCAGCGAGACCACGCTCGCGACCGCCGACATCACGCTCTTGAGGGCGTTCAGCCGCTGGATGCCGTCGTTCAGCGTCATCCCCATCACGCCCAGCATCATGATGCCGAGGCCGGCGTTGAAGTAGCCGCCGTAGACGCCGACGCCGAGCTGCCCGAGGCTCGCCCAGGTCAGCCGCTCCGGGCCATCCGATCGCTTCGTCGTGAGGCACGCGATCGCCGGCTGCACGGCCAGCAGCAGCGTGGAGGCGAGGATCAGCCACGGCACGACCGCCGTGAACGTCCCCTCGGAGCCGAGCAGCAGGAGCGCCGAGCCCGCCACTGCGCCCACGGCCGTGACGATCGCCAGGGGCAGGATGCGACGGCGCTGACCGCGCAGCTCGGCGCGGTACCCCCACGCGCCGCCGACGTAGCCGGGGAATGCCGCGACCGTATTGGTGACGTTCGCGAGCACGGGCGGATAGCCCAGCGCGAGGAGCGTGGGGAAGGTCACGAGCGAGCCGCCGCCGGCGAGGGCGTTGATCGCGCCTGCCGCGGTTCCGGCTCCCGCGATCAGCACGCCCTCGAGCACGTCCATATGCCACCACTATTTCATCTCGTGCGGTACACCTGAGGAGACGGGTCCGATCGGGAGAGGGGCGAGTGTGCACACCACGTTTCGCGACAGAGTGCGGATGGAGTCGGTCGCCACCCGCTGGGCGGTCTCGGCGTTCGCGATCTCGGCGACCCTGACGATCGTCGTGATGTGGGGCGATCACTGGCCGCTCGCCGTCGAGACGAAGTCGGTCGGCAACCTCGGGGCGTGGGTCGCCTCCGCCTTCGCGGGCATCGCGTTCGGCACCTCCTTCATCATCGAGTCACGGCGTGGCTACGACTCGTGGCGACAGCGGATGCCGTTGATCAAGCGCATCATCGACGTCGGCGCGATGACCGCCGCGATGGCGATGCTGTCGTACCTGGCGGTGCTTGCGGTGGCCAACCTCTTCCAGCAGGGGTTCCGCGGCATGTTCATCGACCCGCTCGGCGGCGGGGCGCTGGTCGGCGCGGCAACAGCCGCGTTCACCTACGCCGCGTTCCTGTCCGGTTCGCGGGTCACCGCCGACGGCCTGGCCATGCTCGCCACGCTGGTACTGTTCACCGGCACGATGGCCAGCATGCTCAGCACGCCGGACGCGTCCTGGTGGCAGCTGCACTTCTCGCAGCTCGGCAACAGCAGCCAGAGCGCCGGCTACAAGTTCAACCTCGCGCTCATCTTCACCGGCCTGGTGGTCACGGTGCTCGCCAACTACGTCGGCCGTGACGTCGAGCTCGGGCTGATCGCCCGCGGCGCCGACCCGAAGACGCGCACCAGGCAGTTGTCCTGGCTGTTCGCCGGCATCGGCATCTGCCTGATGATCGCCGGACTGGTGCCCGACGCGGTGAGCTTCCCGATCCACGTCGGCGCGGCATCCGGCATGGTCGTGCTGTTCGGGGTGTTCGTGCTCTGCGCGCTGCGCTTCCTGCCCGGACTGCCGAAGGAGGTCTCGGGCTTCTCGCTCCTGGTGATCATCGGGATCGTCGTGGCCATCGCGCTGTGGATCCCGATCGGCTACTACAACCTCACCGGCATGGAGTTCATCGCTGCCGGTCTGCTGTTCGCCTGGCTGCTGTACTTCGTGCGGGCGATCGGCGTGTACGCCAGGACGGATGCCCCGACCGTCGCTCGCAGCGACGCCGGGGCCACGGCGGGGCGCTGACCGCGCCGACCTCACCGGTCGTCCGGATCCTCGCCCTCGGCCTGCGACGGATGCCCTTCGGTGTCCGGGTCGCGCCCGTGCTCCTCCTCGGGATCCTCGCCCTCCGCCTGCGACGGGTGGCCCTGCTGGGCGCGCGCAGCCACCTCCTGGTCGGTGCGCGGCCAGCGCAGGACGGCGATCGGCGGTGCGGCGGTCCGGTCCGGCCGCTCCTCGGCATCCGCCAGATCCTCCTCATCGAACAGCACCCGCGCGCCGGTCATGATGGCGGCGCGGGCGAGCGCCTCCGTGGAGGCCACAC
The DNA here is from genome assembly GCF_009758255.1 of Microbacterium sp. MAH-37. Lineage (GTDB taxonomy): Bacteria > Actinomycetota > Actinomycetes > Actinomycetales > Microbacteriaceae > Microbacterium. The sequence continues at coordinate 724,336 of NZ_WSEN01000010.1, read as the reverse complement.
GTGTGCCCTCCACATCGAAGTCCTCCGCGCTCGAGAGGGCGATCCACGGCTCGGAGGTCAGCGCGATCAGCTCGGTCCCGGATTCCGTCATGCGGGGATCAAGGACCATGACCTCCACCCGCCCCTGCTGCAGCGCCTCGACGACCTCGGCGACGCCGGTGGCGCCGTCCCGGCCGCCACCGGCGGCGCTGCGATCGCGTGCATCGACTATCAGCTGCCGGCCCGCATCGGCCACGCTCTCGTCGATCGCGCGATCCAGCGCCGTGTCGTCGGAGCCCGCCGCCAGGGTGTCGGCGTCGACCTCGACGATGCGCTCCGGATCGGTCACGTGAAGGTCGCCGATCAGCATCGTGCGCGCCCGTACATCGCCCGTCACGAAGATGCGGTCGGGGCGGCGCTCCTCGATCAACTGGTTCGCGGCGTCGGCCACCTCTGACTGGTTGCGCCGCCACACCTCCTCAGCGTGCCGCTGGTAGCCGGCGTGCGACCAGCCGCCGGCCTGCACCTTCGTGATCTGGGCCGTCTCGCCGTCGACGACCTCCGCGGTGCGGCGGTCTGCGCGGCCGACCTGCTCGGTGCTCAGGCGCGCACCGGCCCGCTCGGTCTCGATGATGAGGATGCGACGCTCGGTGGACAGGTGCCGCAGCAGCGGGGCGACCTCGGGGAAGGCGCCCTGCACCACCCGCTCAGGACCGAGGCGCGCTCCGGTGAACGAGGCCGCCGCCTCCACCCGTCCGTCCCGCACCGCGAGCCACCGCGACGAGGGGAAGGCGGGCGTGTCGCCGTCCGTGCCGAGCGCCGAGGCGATCACCCTCCTGTCGGCCTCCGGCGCACCGGCGTCCTCCAGGCGCCGTTCCAGAGCATCCATCCGCTGCTCGACCGTGCCAGGCGGTTCTCCTGCAGGGCCGTCGATGTACACCGTCGTCCACGTGTCCGGCCGGTGCAGCACGAACTCCAGGTCATCGATGCGCACCCCGCCACGCTGCTGGTCGTTCATGGCGTTCTCCTCCTGCTCGTCGTCTCGTCCTCTGTGTCGTCGGCGACGTTAGGAGGGTGGCGTTCAGGAGCACACCGGGTTGACCGCCCGCCATCCGCTCGCTAGGCGGTGATCCTGCCCGTACCCCTGGCGATTCCCCGAATCGATTCGATACAATCGTTTCACCGGCGCCGTGACCCTTTTCGCGGTGCCGGTGTCGTCTTCCGGCATCCGTCCCCGCAGCCCGCCTCCCTCTCCTCCTGGATCCCGCATGTCCACCACCCTCACCACGGGACGCCCCTGGCGCGTCATCCTGGCCTTCTCCGTGCCCCTGCTGATCGGCAACGTCGTGCAGCAGCTGTACCAGTTCACGGACGCCGTCGTCGTCGGCCGGCATCTCGGGGTGAACTCGCTCGCAGCAGTGGGGGCGACGGGCAGCCTGATCTTCCTGCTGATGGGCTTCGCCTGGGGCATGTCGAGCGGCTTCGCGATTCCGACGGCCCAGGCGTTCGGCGCCAAGGATCATGCCGGCGTCCGCCGATCGGTGGCGACGGGCACGCTGCTCACGGCGGCGGCGAGCATCCTGCTCACGATCGCGGGTCCGCTGATCGCCGAACCCCTGCTGGTGCTGATGCAGACGCCGCCCGAGCTGCTCGCCGAGGCGACGGTGTTCACCCAGGTCACGCTGCTCACCGGCAGCGCGGTGATGTTCTTCAACTACCTGTCGGCCATAATCCGCGCCATCGGCGACTCCCGCACCCCGCTCATCTTCCTCATCGTCTCGTGCGCGCTGAACGTGGGCCTGGTCATCCTCATGGTCGGCACGCTGGGCTGGGGTGTCGCCGGCGCGGCCTGGGCGACCGCGGTCGCCCAGGCGATCTCGGTGCTGGCCTGTCTCGAGTACGCTCGCCGCCGGCTCCCCGCGCTGCACGTCCACCGCGCGGACTGGCGGATCAGGAAGGCGGATGCCAAGGAGCACCTGCGACTCGGCCTGCCGATGGGCTTCCAGGCGTCGATCATCGCGATCGGCCTGCTCATCGTGCAGGTCGCACTGAACACCATCGGCCCTGATGCCGTCGCCGCGTACACCGTGTTCGCCCGGATCGGCAGCCTGGCCAGCGCCCTGCTGGCATCACTGGGACTGGCCACCTCGATGTACGTCGCGCAGAACCTCGGCGCGCGCCGGCCCGACCGCATCCGCCGTGGCGTGACCCAGGCGATCTGGATGTCCATCGGCGCCTCCGTCGTCCTCGGCGCGATCCTGATCGCCTTCGGCGAGCCGGTGGTGCGGGTGTTCGTCGGGGAGGGCTCCGAGGAGGTGGTCCGGATGGCGCACCTCATGCTTGTCGTCAACGGCGTCTCCTACTCGATCCTCGGCGTGCTGTTCGTGCTGCGCGGTGCGCTGCAGGGCCTAGGCCAGGCGCTCATCCCGACGGTCACCGGAGTGCTCGAGCTGGTCATGCGAGTGGTCGCGGCGATCGTGCTGGGTCAGCTGTGGGGCTTCATCGGCGTCGCGCTGAGCGACCCGCTCGCCTGGCTCGGCGCGGTCGTGATCCTCGTGCCGGCGTACATCAGCGCGCACCGCCGTCTGAAGGCCCTTCCGGTCAACCCGGAGTTCGCCACCGAGACGTCGGCGCTGGCCGTCGTCGGCCCGCACGAGGCCGCCAACGCGGTGGACATGGTGGTCACCGGATCCATCCCCGTGGTCACGGCGAAGCCGAAGCGCCGGAGGGCACGCACCCGTAACTGACCCGACACGCATCGTTCTCGGGACTGATATCGAATCGTTCTGAAGGAGGATGCCGCACGCGCCGCGAAATGCGTACGCTTTATACCAGAGGCGCACGGGGGTGCGCACGAGGACACGGGGGGTCGTGTTATGTCGTCGTTGGCCGTTTCACACACACTGGCATCGATTTTCGTGCCGATCGGGATCGGCGGAGCCGTTCTGGCCGTGATCTGCGCGATCGTCGCGGGCGTTGCACTCGCCAGCGGCGCCGCGGGCGTCTTCGGCGGCGCCCTGGGCGTCTGGATCGTCGGAATGCTGCTCAGCCTGGCGGCATCCTTCGCCAGCGTGTGGGCTCCGGTGATCGTGTCGGGTGCTGCGCTGGTCGTCGCGCTCGTGCTCGGAGGGATCGTCCACGCCGTGATGCTCTCGGCTCCGGCGCGGATGCCGGTCGCTGAGACGGTCGAGGCAGAGGTCGACGCCGCGCCCGCCCCGGTCGCGAAGCCCCGGGCCGTCGGCGTGCAGACCTCTTCGGTTCCCGCCGTCGCATCCTGACCCGGCAGTCAGCGCTGGGTCGCTGAGCCTGTCGAAGCGCTGCGACGCCGCACGATCCGGATCTCGCTGGCGAGCGTGCCGAGCACGACCAGCGCCCCGCCGATGAGCGCGGTCAGAGGCAGGCGTTCTCCGGCGAGCCGTCCGACCACGGCCGCCCACACCGGTTCGCCGGCGTAGATGATCGTGGCGCGCGTGGGTGAGACCTGCTTCTGCGCCCAGTTCATCGTCAGCTGGATGACGCAGCTCGCCGCGCCGAGACCGAGCGCCGCGCCCAGCCAGATCCACGAGAACGACGGCAGTGCCTCGCCCACGATCGGCATGGTCGCGAGTCCCAGCAGCCCGGCGGTGAGCAGCTGCACGACCGTGATGCGACCCAGGTCGATGCGGCTCGCGAACACGCTGATCAGGATGATCTCGCCGGCGATCGGCAGGGTGCTGATCATGGTCGCGATCTCGCCCGCGCCCAGCGTGAGCGAGAAGGCGTCGGGGCCGGCGATGAGGACGAGTCCCGCGAATGCGAGTCCCGCTCCGACGAACGCCATCGCCGGTGGGCGGTGCCGGAACACCGCCCATTGCAGCAGCGGCACGAGCGGCACGTACAGCGCGGTGATGAACGCTGACGTGCTCGACTCGATCGTCTGCAGGCCGAAGGTCTGCAGACCGTAGCCGCCGTAGATCATCACCCCGATCGCGGCTCCTGCGCCGACGTCGATCCAGCGGATGCCGCGCAGCGCGCGCCGGAAGATCGCGGCGCTGATCGCCGCGGCGACCAGGAACCGGATGCCGACGAAGAACCAGGGCCCCGCGTGCTCGACGGCCCAGTGCACGAGCAGGAAGGTTCCGCCCCACACCGCAGTAATGGCGATGAGGGCGAGCTCCTGCGGGCGCAGGCGCAGGAAGCGGAGTCGGGTGGATGTCATGTGAGGCTCTTCAGGTCGCAGTTCTCGTCGGAATCAGCACGCGCGCCTCATCCAGGTCGCAATTCTCGTCGCTGCTCGGTCGCCATTCCGACACATTCTGCGACCCGGATGCTGCGCAGGGCGGCATCCGGCTGGGGGAGCGATCGCGCCGAGCTCGTCAGCGGTGGTCTCGGTCGTGGTGCTGGCCGGCGGGATCCCCGGCCGCGACGCGCTCCGCCTCGCGGGCACGCAGCTCGACGCGGCGGATCTTGCCCGAGATCGTCTTCGGCAACTCCGGCACGAACTCGATGATCCGCACCCAGAGGTGCGAGGACAGCCGCTCGCGCGAGTACGCGAAGATCGCGGATGCCGCGGCCACGGGATCCTCCTGCGCCGCGGCCGTCAGACACACGTAGGCCTTCGGCACGGCGAGGCGGGTCGGGTCGGGGCTGGGCACGACCGCCGCCTCGACGACGTCGTCATGCTCGAGCAGCACGGACTCGAGCTCGAACGGCGAGACCTTGTAGTCCGAGGCCTTGAACACGTCGTCCGCGCGGCCGATGTAGGTGAGGTAGCCGTCCTCGTCGCGCACGGCGATGTCGCCGGTGTGGTGGTAGCCGCCCTCGCGCGATTCGGCGGTCTTCTCGGGATCCTCGTAGTAGCCGGTCATGAGGCCCAGCGGCGCTTGCGACAGGTCGAGGCAGATCTCGCCTTCGCGCTCGGCGACCTCTCCGGTCGCCGGGTCGACGAGCACCACCGGGTAGCCCGGTGTCGGGCGCCCCATCGAGCCGTCCTTGACGGGCTGGCCGGGGGAGTTGCCCACGCAGCAGGTCATCTCGGTCTGGCCGTAGCCGTCGCGGATCGTGCCGCCCCAGGCATCCCGCACCCGGCTGATCACCTCGGGGTTCAGCGGCTCGCCGGCGCCGACCAGCTCGCGCGGAGGGTGGGTCAGGCGCGAGAGGTCGGCCTGGATCAGCATCCGCCACACCGTCGGCGGCGCGCAGAAGGAGCTGACGTGGTGCGTGTCCATCACCTGCATCAGGGTGTCGGCGTCGAACCGGTCGTAGTTGAACACGAACACGGTCGCCTCGGCGAGGAACGGAGAGTAGAAGTTCGACCAGGCGTGCTTCGCCCAGCCGGGGGAGGAGATGTTCAGGTGCACGTCGTCCGGGCGCACTCCCAGCCACCACATGGTCGACAGGTGCCCGATCGGGTAGGAGGCGTGCGTGTGCTGCACGAGCTTCGGCCGGCTGGTCGTGCCGGACGTGAAGTACAGCAGGCAGGTGTCGGATGCCGGGGTCGCGGCATCCGGCTCGAAATCGTCGGATGCCGCGGACGCGTCGGCGAACGCGAGCCAGCCGTCCGGCACCGCGGCGCCGACGCCGATCCGCAGGACATCGTCCGGGATGCCGGAGAGCCGGCCCTCGAGGTCGGGGGTGGTGACCACGGCGCGGGCGCGGCCGTGGGCCGCCCGGTAGGCGAGGTCGTCTGCGCTGAGCAGCGTGGAGGTGGGGATGGCGACCGCGCCGATCTTCGTGATCGCGAGCATGGTCTCCCACAGCTCGATGGTGTTGCCGAGCATCACGATGATGTGGTCGCCGCGACGGATGCCGCTGCTGCGCAGCCAGTTCGCGACCTGATCCGAGCGGCGCGAGAGCTCGCCGTAGGTCCAGCTCCTGCTGCTGAGGTCGGCGGAGACGATCTGCACGGCAGGGCGCTCGGGGTTCTCCGTCGCGATCACGTCGAACCACTCCAGCGCGAAGTTGAACTCCGCGGGGTCGGGCCAGCGGAAGCCGGCGCGTGCGCCTTCGTAGTCCGTGCCGTGCTGGAACAGGAAGTCGCGCATCTCGCGGACGGCGGCGGTGGCAGAGGTGGCGGGGCGTGTGCTCATCGGGACTCCTTCGTCGTGTTCCATCTTGCTCCCGAAATCTTTGTTGACTCGCGGTCAACAGCATTTGTGGCGTCTCTACAAGGAACTGAAGTCCGCACTCTGCGGAACTTGGTTCCAGGCGGCAAAGGTCGGGGGAGGTGCGAGCGGCGCCCATACGATCGCCCGAGGCAACGACGCCCCTTCCCTCCAGGAGTTTCTCAATGACGAGTGCACAGCCCCACGCGCATGGACTTGGCATGCGCATCGCCGTGATCGTGCTCAGCATCCTGCTGGCCGCGATGGTGATCCTGTTCTTCCTCACCACCGGCAAGATCGCGGCCGGCGCCGCAGAGCTCGCCGGCGGCACGACCACGGCCAAGGACGGCTCGACCCAGGTCGCCGCGGGCGCCACCACGCTCTCCGACGGCACCGGGGAGCTCGCCTCCGGCGCCGGAGCGCTCGCCGACGGCGCTTCCTCCGCCGAAGCGGGCGCATCGAAGCTCGCAGCCGGTGCAACCAGGGCCGCGGCTGGAGCGACCACGCTGTCGGAGGGCGCAAGCAGCCTCGCCACGGGTGCATCGAGCGCCGCCGACGGCGCAAGCCGGCTGGACGCCGGCGCGCAGACCGCACTGAGCGGCGCGCAGGACCTGCAGGCCGGTGCGGCCAGGGCGGATGACGGTGCGGAGAAGCTCGTGGCCGGCGCTCAGACTCTGCGCGGAGGTAACGCCACAGTGGATGCCGGCGCAGAAGAGCTCGTGGCGGGATCGCAGACCCTGCGCCTCGGCGCGTTCCTCGTGGATGCCGGAGCCGAGGTGGCTCGATCCGGTGCGACCACCCTCGCCGAGAAGATGGCCCTGGCGGCAGCCGGTGCGCAGCAGGCGGCCGGCGGAGCGGAGGAGCTGGCGACCGGCGCGCAGTCGGCCGCAGCCGGTGCGACCGCTCTTGATGAAGGCGTGCAGCAGGTGGCCGCCGGCGCGAAGTCCGTCGACCTCGGAGCCCAGCAGGCCATCGCCGGAGCATCCGATCTCGCCGGAGGTGCCGCGACGCTCGACAGCGGTGCCGCGCAGCTTGTCGCCGGGGCGAAGTCCCTCGCCGCCGGGGTCGACGGCGCGCACCAGATCGCCGGCAAGGTGAAGGCGGGCGCCGACGCGCTCAGCTCCGCACTGGGTGCGGCCGTCACTCCGCAGCTGCAGGCCCTGGCCGACAACGGAGCGGCCATCACGGGTGCCGCGCAGGGCGCACCCGGCAACTCGCAGAAGCTCGCCGATGCGCTCGCCCAGCTCGCCGCCGCCGACCCGGCCAACGCTCAGCTGCAGAACCTCGCGGCGCTGGCCGCCGGTCTGGACCAGCAGGTGGACGGCATCGCCGGCGCAGCCGCGGCCGCACCGCGGCTGGCCCAGGGCACCCTGCAGGCCGCCGCCGGTGCGCAGTCGGTCGCGGCAGGCTCGAACGTCCTCGTGAACGGCGACGCCGCTCAGGGATGGCCGGGCACGGTCGTCCTGGCCGATGCGAAGACCGGCGCATCCGCCTTCGCGGCGGGGGTGCAGACCCTCAAAGAGGGCACGGCCCAGGTCGCGGCGGGAGCCTCGCAGGTGACCACGGGACTGCAGACGCTGCGCACCGAAGGCACCGCGAAGGTGTCGGCGGGGGCGGCGAAGCTCGCCGAGAAGGCGCCGCTGCTCGCGGGCGGGGCCGCACAGGTCGCGGCCGGTGCGCAGAAGCTCTCCGCGGGTCTCGTCCCGCTCGCAGAGGGCACGTCGCTGCTGTCCGCCGGTGCGACCGACTTGGCGGGCGGCCTCGTCGAGCTGGAGTCCGGCACGACGCAGGTGTTCGACGGATCCACCGCGGTCACCGCCGGCCTCCTGCGACTGGAGTCCGGTACCAGCGACCTGTCCGCCGGCGCCACGAGGCTCGCCGGCAAGCTCGGCGAGCTCGAGGCCGGGACCAGCAGGCTGAGCGCCGGGTCGACGAAGCTCGCCGGCGGCCTCGAGACGCTGTCGGCCGGTGCCACATCGCTGCACGCCGGCACCATCCGTCTGGATTCCGGAGCTACTCGCCTCGACACCGGTGCGACCTCGCTGGCAGAGGGAACCGCGACGCTGCAGTCGGGAGCGACCTCGCTGTCCACCGGTCTCGGCGAATTGTCCGAGGGCGCGACTGCTCTCGCAGACGGAACCGAGAAGCTGGTCAGTGGTGGGGACAAGCTCGAGGCCGGCGCCGTGGCCCTCGCCGAGGGCAATGGCAAGATCGCAGCGGGCTCCGGCACGCTGGCTTCCGCGACAGCGGGTGCGGCTCCGTCGATGCTGCCCTGGATGCTGCTGATCGCGCTGGCCGGCCTCATCGCGATCGGCTTCTGGATCGGCCATCGCATCAGTCACAAGCGGGTGCTCGCCGCAGGCTGACGTTCCCTTCCCCCGACTGCTCCGGTCGCTCAGATGCACAGTGTGCGTACTTTCGCACTGGTCATCCGAGCGACCGGAGCAGTTCTTCGTGGATCTGCTGGGGGCAGATCTGCTGAAGGCGGATTCGAGTGCCGGGGGCAGCGGTCGCGACGCATGCTGAACTCATGACCGATGAGAAAGCAGTACCGCAGTTCGGGCCGGATGCCCGCCGGGCGCTGTATCACGAGCGCGTCCTCGTGCTCGATGGCGTGCTCGACGACGACAACGGCGCCCTGCTGATGACCCAGTTCCTCGCGCTCGCCGCAGAGGACCCCGTGACCGACATCGCGCTGTGGATCCACTCGCCCGGCGGCTCGGTGCCGTCGATGCTCGCGATCCGCGACATCATGCGCACCATCCCGAACGACGTCTCGACCGTCGCCCTCGGGCTCGCCTGCAGCGCCGGGCAGTTCCTGCTCTCGGCAGGCACGAAAGGCAAGCGCAAGGCGCTTCCGCACGCCCGCATCCTGCTGCATCAGGGATCCTCCGGCATCGGCGGCTCCGCCGTCGAGATCGAGGTGCAGGCCGACGACCTGCGGCACATGCGCGACACCGTGCTGGGGATCATCTCGGACGACACAGGCCAACCGGTGGAGAGGGTGTTCGAGGACTCGCTGCACGACCACTGGTACACCGTCGACGAAGCCCTGGAGTACGGATTCATCGACGACATCGTGGCATCCGTCGGCGACGTCTACCCGCGCAAGCGGTCACGGATCGGGCTTGGGGCGGAGGTGGCGGCATGAGCGGCTACACGATCCCCAACGTGATCTCCCAGAACCCCCGCGGCGACCGGATCATGGACGTCTACTCGAACCTGCTCGCCGAGCGGATCGTCTACCTCGGCACCGAGATCGACGCCGGCGTCGCGAACACGATCATCGCGCAGCTGCTGCATCTGGATTCGGCATCGCCCGACACCGACGTGCAGTTCACGATCAACTGCGCGGGCGGCGATCCGAGTGCGGCGCTGGCGATCTACGACACCATGCAGCACATCCGGCCGCGGGTCTCGACGACCTGCGTCGGCCAGGCGATCGGCCCCGGTGCGATCCTGCTCGCCGCCGGGGCGCCCGGATTGCGCTCGGCGCTACCGCACGCGCGGATGGTGCTGCATCAGCCCGCCGCGCAGACCCGGGGCGCGGTGCCCGACCTGATCCTCGCGGCCGACGAGGTGGTGCGGGTGCGCAGCGAGATGGAGACCGTCCTCGCCGAGCACACCGGCCGCACCGTCGCTGAGCTGCGCGCCGACACCGACCGCGACCGGGTGCTCACCGCCGCAGCCGCGATCGAGTACGGCCTCATCGACCAGGTGCTCGGCCCGCGGTAGATGTCTTGCACGTGGCGGATCGATCTGCAGGCGGCGGCGGACACGACGCGTGCGGCTCCGCCGTCCGTCGGATCGTCCGCCGTCTGCAAGTGTTGGGATGCCGCGTTTCAGGTGAGCTCGGATGCCGGGACTGCGGCGGGTCTTGCAGGTGGCGGATCGATCTGCAGGCGGCGGCGGACACGCCGCGTGTGGCTCCGCCGTCCGTCGGATCGTCCGCCGTCTGCAAGTGTTCGGATGCCGCGGCTCAGGCCGCGAGGGCGAAGGCGCTGGGTTGCTGTCGAGCCGGTGCAGCGACGGGGGCCAGCCCCTCGGCGACAGCGCTGGTGAGATCGAGCAGGCTGAGGTCGAGGGCGCCGGCGACGGCCGCCATCATCTCGCTGGACGGATCCTTCATCCCGCGCTCGATCTCGGACAGGTACTGCGGGGAGATGCCTGCGGCATCCGCCGTCTCGGTGAGCGTGTCGCCGCGCTCATGCCGTCGTCGGCGCAGCTCCGCGCCGACGAGCTGCCGCCAGAGCGGCTCCGGATCGCGCGGTGCGCGGGGCTGGGGGAACGGGACGATCTCGGCCATGCCTCACGGTACGACGCCGACCTCGCCGGGCTCCACGTTTTCCGCTCTGAGCAGAAGCCCTGCGATGCGAAAAGCGGGTGCCGGGGTCCGGCATCCGGGCCGGGCTGGCCCATAGGGTCCGCGGCGTAGACTGGTAAGGACTTTCGGAGGACCGTCATGCCCGCCCCTACGCGCACGTTCGGAGTGCGTCACCTGCAGCTGTTCCGTGCCGCTCTCGCGGCGGTCGCGGCTCTCATGGTGACGTTCTCGAACGACCACTCCGCACAGGTCGGCCTCGCGATCTTCTCGGGCTTCGCGATCTCCTCCTCCCTCGTGCTCGTCCTCGCCGCCGGGCTGGTCTACCCCGAGGGCAAGCGCTGGTGGGTCCTCACCGTCGGCGCCTTCGACTTCATCGCCGGCATGGCCGCCGGCATCCCGTCGATTCGCAGCGACGACATGTTCTTCGTCGTACTCATCTCGTGGGCGCTGATCACCGGCGCGTTCGAGCTCGGCGCCGGCTTCCGGCTCAAGGGATACGACGGCGCCCGCGACCAGATCATCACCGGCGGCCTGGGCATCCTGCTCGGCATGCTGCTGCTGATCATCCCCGCGGGGTTCCTGCAGAGCTACACCATCGCCGAAGCCGGAACCTTCCAGCTCACCGGCATCATCATCGGCGTCGGGCTGTTCGGCGGCTACGCCGCCATCGTCGCGGTGCTGCTCGGCATCGCCGGGCTCACACCGCGCCCCGCGGATGCCGAGACCCCGGCCTCCGTCACCGAGGCCGATCGCGGAGGAGTGTCATGACCGACCACAAGCCGACCCGTCGCGAGATCATGAAGCCGATGCAGCTGGTGGGCATCGCGCTCGTCGCCGGCGTGTTCGCCGGTATCGTCACCATGGTCTCCACCGGGGCGTTCACCGATCGCGTGAACCGCGCGATCTCGCAGGGCACCTATGAGGGGATGCCGCCGATCACGCTCGGTCTGGTCGTGGCCGGGGGCGCGTTCATCGTGACGCTGCTCGGCATCGCGCTGCTCATGCTCGCGGTCGACCCCGCCGACGTCGTCAAGCGTCACGACACCCCGGTGCTGTACGACCCCGAGACGCCGGACGAGCCGGCATCCGGCCCGCTGCGCAACGCCGACGGCTCCGAGGCGGACCCGTCGAAGCCGGAGACCCCCGCTCCCTGACTCTTCGTCACCCCGGCGAATCGCAGCTGCAGCAGCCTGTCGTCGCCGTCACGAGGGCTTCCACGCCCGTCAGTGTTGTTCGTGAGCAGCCAGACCATGCCATCCGGACCGGCGACCACATCGCGCAGGCGACCGTAGTCGCCGGGGAGCGTCGAGGACGCCTCGCCCTGCCCACCCGCCGGCACGACCCACAGCCTCTCGCCGCGCAGCCCCGCGACGAGGACGGTGCCGTCGATGACGGCGATCCCGCTGGGACTGGCCTCCTCAGGAGACCACTGCACCACCGGGTCGACGAACCCGTCCGCGCGCGCGATGCCCTCGTGCAGCGGCCACCCGTAGTTCTTGCCCTGTTCGATGCGGTTGAGCTCGTCCCAGGTGTTCTGTCCGAACTCGCTCGCCCACATCGTGCCGTCGGCATCCCAGGCGATTCCCTGCACGTTGCGATGTCCGAGCGAGTACACCGCGTTGCCGAAGGGGTTGCCCGGCGCTGGATCCCCATCGGGAGTGATCCGCAGGATCTTGCCGCCGAGGTAGTCCGGGTCCTGCGCGCGTTCGCGCTGTCCGGCATCCCCGGTGCCGATGTACAGCATCCCGTCCGGGCCGAACGCGATCCGGCCGCCGTCGTGGTTCGCGGCTCGCGGGATCCCGTCGAACACCGTCTCGGGTTCGTCGAGCCCTCGCGCGCCAGGCTCACCGGTGATCCGCATCCGCACCACCCGGTTGTCATCCGCGGTCGCGTGGTAGGCGTACAGCACCCCGTCGCGCACCGCCAGGCCGTTCAGACCCGCCTCGCCGCCGGAGACCACGCCCGGCACGGTGCCGGCGACGCGCTGCTGCCCCAGCGGCGACACCTCGATGATCTTCCCGTCGTCGCGCTGCGAGATCAGTGCGCTGCCGTCGTCCAGACGCACCACCGACCAGGGCGATTCGAGTCCCTGCGCGAGCGTCATCACCGTGGCCTTCGGCGTCTCCAGCACGACCGGGTTCGCCGGTTGCTCCGCCGTGCACCCGCTGAGGGCGAGCGCTGCCAGCACGGTTCCCGCGACGACCAAGCGGATGCTTCTCATGGCGGCCTCCCGGCATCCAGCATCCCTCTGCACCCGTGCCCGCGAGCGAACAGATATCCAGTCGTGACCTGGGTGCCGTGGGAGCGACGCTCACATACCGGCGTGCGTCAGCGCTCGGGCGGCGGCGTCGAGCGGGTCCCGCTCGGAGGCGTCCTCGCTGCCTCGCGCGTCGCGCCATGCCTCTTCGATCTTCACGATCGTGCGGCGCAGGGCGTCCTCGTCCGGCTCGTCCCCGCTGTCCACGGCGGCGGCGAGCCACTCGACCCATGCTGTCCAGCGTGGCAGGTAGAGATCGCGAATCAGCCCTGACCAGTGCCGTCCGGAGTAGTCATGCAGTCCGCTCGTCTGATGGCCCCACACCGAGAGCAGGCTTCGTGCGTCACGTTCCATGACGTCTCGTTCCGCCGGGGTGTCGCCCCACGATCTCGCTGCGGCGATCCACGTCGACACGCGGGAGTCCTTCCGCGTTGCGGCGAGCTCGTCGAGCGCGAGGAGGTCGTCGCGCAGGGCCTCGCCCTGCGCCCGCAACGCCGACGCATCCGCTGCGGCGAAGGCGGCCAGGATGCCGCGGATGCGGTGGCGCATGCTCTGCGCGAGCACGTGTCCGGCGAGTTCCGTGACGTCACGCTCCAGGGCCTCCCGCTGTGTGGCGCTGTCGCGCAGTCCGATCAGCAGGCGCCCCGCTTCGGCGATCGCCGGGAGCTCCTCGAGGACGGCGGGGTCGTTCTCCGCGTCGATGTTGGCGGACATCCGCGTCGACGCGGGAGGCAGGGCCTCGCCTGCGAGGCGCTGCCCTGCGAAGGGAGCGGCCGCACTCCAGGGCCGGGCGATCACCGGCGAGGGGATCGATCTGGTGCGCCCCGGTGCGTACAGGGTGTCGCCGAGCAGCTGCCAGGCCTCGGCCGCGCCGTACTCCTCGGTGCCGTACCTCTGGTGCGCGAACCGCGGCAGCCAGGCGTCGATGTCGATCGACTCCCAGGTCAGGTCGGCGGCGGCCTCGTAGAACACCGTGTTGTTCTCGATTGCCTCGGGAGCGACGCCGATGCCCTCCAGGCCCTCCGGCTGCAGCGAGGCGAGTTCTGCGATGTCGCGTGCCAGGCCGCGGAGGTCGCCGAAGAGCGCGAACCGGCCGCCGAAGTTGTGCACCGCGGTCCAGATCCACCGACGCCCGTGCATCCCGTCGCGCCACATCGGCGCGTGCTCGCCCCACAGGTCGATCAGCAGCAGACTCTCGTGCGGGATCTGCGACAGGTAGGCCGCCACCCTCTCCCGCGTCCAGAACTGACGATGGTAATGGAACGGCCAGCCCTGGAGCAGCCAGGTCGCCCGTGGGTGCACGGCGGCGACGGCGCGGTGCACCCCGGCGCCGGCGCCTGCGAGGGCGGCGAGGTCGCCCGACGGCGGCAGCGACTCGATGTAGGGGTCAACGGCGAACACCGGGGCGTCGCCGGGATCGCCGAGCAGCTCGCGCTGCACCTCGAGGAAGAGGCCGAGGAACCGGGCGTACTCGTCGGATGCCGGGTCGAGCATCGGCGTCCGCCAGCCCTGCCACTCGATCTCCGCAGCGTCCTCCCCGGCAAGCGACGAGGGCACATGCCCGCCGGGCAGCGGCAGCACCGGCGTCATACCGAGCGCTCGCGCCCTGGTCAGGATCCGGCGCGCCAGCGCGAGGCGCTTCTCCTCCCAGCGCTCCGGCAGCGGCCCGCCGAAGTCGTGCATGCCGCCCATCGACATCCAGGGGATGTGCGCGGCGCTCCCGATCCACGCACGCACGTCGGCGGGGGCGACTCCGGCGCGGCGCAGCGTTTCGGCGAGGACGGCCTCATAGCCGGTGAGGACGAGCGGATGCGTCACGCCATGCAGCGCCATCCAGTCGAGCTCCCGCTCCCACCTCGGCCAGTCCCAGAACGGCGTCGAGTATCCGTGCGTCACGACGTTCAGGTGATAGCGGATCGTGAATGGTGTCCGGATCCGGGTCATCGGGGCATCGGCCCAAGGGGCGGTGTCGATGACCGATGACTCCCAGGTGACACGCCGGCCCTGTCCCTGCAGGTACCGGGCCAGTGCGCTCGCCGCAGCCGTCGGGTCGGATCCGGACAGGGTGAGCATCCCGTCGCTCGCCTCGTAGGCCGCAGAGGCACCGGGCTCATCGATCTCATCGATCTGAATCCGCAGTCGATCAGCGTCCCCGCCGATCCTGCGCACGAGTCCGCGCAGGGCGGCCTCCGTCGTGCCGTCGTTCATGCGCTCGGCTCCGCGACCGGCACATCGAGCCGGGCCGACCATCCGGCGAAGTCGATCGGGTGCCCCGAAAGCCGGGACTCCTCGGCGCTGAACGCCATCAGGTGGCTGTCCAGTGCCGTCTCGAATGACAGCTCACCGGTTCCGACAGTCCCGTTCCGCACCGCCTCGACGAACTCCGACATCAGACCGGCATCGCCGCCGCCGTGTCCGGCATGGTCGCCGAGATCGGGGTTCGGGATCGCCACCCGGAGCGTGTGCCTCTCATGCCCCATCGGCGCCTTCCTGCTGATCTCGTGAGCCACCAGGGGCAGATGATCGGGCAGGGAGGCCTCCGGGGAGAACAGATCGACGACGATCTCGCCGCTCTCCATGTGGCCGGACAGCTGCCCCGCCGATCCCGTGATCGTCACGTTGCGGGTGTTCTCGGCCGTGAACGCCGACGCCGTCAGGGTGGCCGTGAGGCCGCCCGGGAACATCATCGTGGTCTGCTGGTGATCGGCCACGTCGTTGTCGCTGCGGTACACGCAGCGTCCGTACTCTCCTGAGCGCAGCGCCGCCATCCGCCCCGCCGGCGAGGAGTCGGCACCGAGCAGGTGCACCGGATGCCCTGTGACATCGGCGAGCGCGTCCACGTAGTAGCGCGGTGCGAAGAACGGACAGCTGTCGGCCACCGGGCAGCCCTGCACGCAGAACTCCGGGGCACCTGCGGGGGCGTTCTCCGGGCGGAACCAGGTCAGTTCACCGATGCTGTACACCGACTCGGGGGCTCGCCCTGCGAGCCAGCGGATCAGGTCGAGGTCATGCGAGGTCTTCGTCAGCACCATCGCTCCGGATGTCTCGCTGCGGCGCCAGTTGCCGCGCACATAGGAGTGCACGAAATGCCAGAAGCCGATGTTCTCGCGGATCTCGATCGTCATGGCGCGGCCGATCGCACCAGAGTCCACGATCCGCTTCACCGTGCGCCAGAACGGGGTGAAGCGCAGCACATGTCCGATGGCGAGCGCCGACGACCTGTCCCTGGCGTGGCGGGCGAGTCGCTGCAGCTCGGCGATGGTCGGCGCGGCCGGCTTCTCCAGAAGGAAGGGGAGTCCTGCATCGGCGACCGCGATCGCCACGTCGACGTGCAGCGCATCCGGAACGGCGATGATCACCGCATCCGCCTTCAGCGCTGCGAGATCGGCGACCGCTCCCTCCCAGTCGTCGTACTCGGCCGCTCCGCCGGCTGCATTCGCCAGAGCGGTGCGGCGGGCGGCGTCGGGGTCGGCCACGGCGACCACGCGCGCGCGGTCGGGGTGCTCGATCGCCCACCGGCCGTAGGCGTCGCGGCCTCGGCCGCCCGCGCCGATCACGACGATGCGCTGCGGATGCGCGGATGCGCTCATTTCTCGGCTCCTGCCGTCAGTCCCTCGACGAGGTAGCGCTGCGCGAGGAAGAAGAGGATGACGATCGGGACGGTCACGGCGATCGCGCCCGACAGCAGCACGGTCACCGGCACGTTGAAGTCGGCCAGCTGCGAGATGCCGAGTGGCGCAGTCCACAGCGCGCGGTCCTGCACGAGGAACAGCAGCGCGTAGAAGTACTCGTTCCACGCGATCATGAAGACGTAGATGGCTGTGGCGACGACGCCGGGCAGTGCGATCGGCAGCACGACGCTGCGCAGCATCTGCGGCAGTGAGGCGCCGTCGACGATCGCGGCCTCCTCGACGCTCTCGGGGAGCGCCTGGAAGTAGTTCCGCAGCATGTAGATCGACACCGGGACGGTCGCGGCCACGTAGACCAGGAACAGACCGACGAGCGAACCTGTCAGCCCCGCCTTCGCGAGCAGCACGAACAGCGGCACCGAGAGCACGATCCCGGGGAACAGGTACACCCCGAGGATGATCGCGTTCACACCGCCGCGACCGCGATAGCGCAGCCGTGCGGCGGCGTACGCGCCCAGGATCGACACCAGGATGGACAGCGCGACCGTGCCGAGCCCGACCAGCAGCGAGTTGATCACGAACCGGCCGAGGCCGAAGCCTCCCTGCGCCGGATCGAGCATCGCGGTGGTGTAGCCGGAGAAGTCCAGCTCGCTCAACGCGGGGATGAGGTTCAGCGGCTCGCGCACGATCGCGGAGTACGGCCGCACGGACAGCACGAAGCCGTACAGCACAGGGCCGATCGCGAAGATCAGTGCGAGCGCGATGAAGACGACCCGGCCGGCGGTGGCGGCCGGGCGGGGGCGGAGCGGGGAGCGGCGGCGGGTCATTCGGTCTCCACCTTCCTGCGTGAGAGCACGACGTAGACGGCCAGCAGGGCGATGAGCACGACCGACATGAGCAGGCCATATGCGGCGGCACTGCCGATGTCGGCACGGGTGACGAGCTCGGTGTACACCTTCAGCGCCATCAGCTGGGTGCCGCCGGCGCCTTCCGTGAGCAGGTACACCTCGCTGAAGCTCTGGAAGGTCCAGATGAACCGCAGCAGGCAGAGGAGCAGGATGACGCCCTTCAACTGGGGCATCACGATGCGCCAGAGGATCTGCCTGCCGTTGGCGCCGTCGAGCGCAGCGGCCTCCTCGATGCTCGGCGACACGCCCTGCAACCGGGCGGTGATGAACAGGAACGACAGCGGTGCGGACGTCCAGATCTCGAACGCGACGACGACGAGCAGCGAGAGCGGCACGCTGATGCCGAACACCTCGGCTGAGGCCGTGTTCAGGAATCCGATCGAGCGCTCCCAGCCGAGCACCTCGCGGCCGAACGCGTTCACGATGCCGTACTGGGGGTTGAGCATCGTCTGCCAGATGGTGACGGCGGCGATCAGCGGGAGCACATAGGGCACCAGCAGGAGCGCCCGCACGATGCCTCGTCCGGGGAACGGGCGCCGCAGCGCAAGAGCGAGTGCGAGACCCAGCCCGACCGATCCGACCATGGTCAGGACCGAGTACAGCAGCGTCGTGCCGAGCGCCCGCCAGAACGCCGGGTTGCTCAGTGCCCGCCGGAAGTTGTCCAGCGACCACTCGATCGGCTCGGTGCCGAGGCGCGGGATGTCGACCAGCCTGATCTCGCTGAAGGCGAAGACGATCACCATGATCAGCGGGATGATCGAGGCCAGCAGGATGACGAGGAAGGTCGGCGCTGTCAGCAGCAGGCCGTTGCGGTTGTCCCGCCGGGAGCGGCTGTTCGGCCGCCCCCGGCGCAGACGTGGCGATGCGGTGGTCACAGGCCTGCCTGGACCTCCTCGACCGCCTGCTTCATGGCGTCGGTGACCTCCTCGGGCGACGAGCCGTTGTAGAGCTGTTCGATCTGATTCGACAGCACCCCTTGGGTGAAGACGAGTCCGGCGAGCGTGGCGTCGTCCGTTCCCATGCCCCACAGGTAGACGGCGTTGATGCCGTCTGCCATGCCCGTGACGAAGTCGTCGCCGTAGATCTCGGCGGAGGTCTTCTCGTGGGCCGGGCCGATGCCGAGACCGCCCCAGGCGTCGAGGAACTCCGTCGGCTCGTCTGAGGTGCCGTTGCGCAGCGGGATGCGCCCCTCGGTCGCGACGGCGAGCGTGTCCTCGTAGCCCTCGCCCAGCACGTACTCGATGTACTGCTGGGCGGCGTCGGTGTGCGCACCGGTGGGGATGCCGTAGCCGAGGATCGCGCCGTACTGGCGAGGCTCGTCCTCGTCGAGCACGGTGATGAACTTGGTGTTGTCGGAGAGGAACGTCGGGGTCGCCGCGCACTCCGGGCACGTCGCCGGCGTGGCCGGGTCGAGGCCGGCCAGCTCGTCGAGGATGTGCGTGGAGAACAGCAGCATGGCCGCGTCGCCGTTCATGTAGGCGGCGCGAGCGCTGGTGACGTCGAAGTCGCCCGCGGTCGACGAGTTGCGCAGCCGCAGGAATTGTTCGGCCGCGTCATCGCAGGCATCCGAATCGATCGTGATCTTGCCGTCCGTGACGAGTTCGCAGCCGGCGCTCTGGAACAGAGACTGGATGCCTTCAGTCGCCGACGCCGTACCGGCCTGGGTGCCGAACGCCAGGCCGGTGATACCGAGCTTCTCCTTGATCGTGGTGGCGGCGTCAGCCAGCTCGGTCACATCTGTCGGCACGTCGACGCCCGCCTTCTCGAGCAGGTCGGTGCGGTAGGCGACCACATGAGTCCAGCCGTCGCTGGGCACGGCGGAGATCTGGTCGTCGATCGTCACGGCCTTCACCGCGTTCTGATTGAACGTGTCCTGACCGAGCGATTTGACCGTGTCGGCTGCGGCGTCGGTGTCGAGCAGACCCTGCGACGTCCAGGCGCCGGTCTGTGTCGACGCGTGCAGGATGACGTCGGGCACATCTCCGCTCGCAGCACCGGTGACGAGTGCCTGATCCTGATCGGCTCCGGCCATCGGCACGACATCCACCTTGATGCCGGTCTTCTCGGTGAAGCCCTCGGCGACCTTCTCCTGCGCGGCGAGTCGCTCCGGGGTCGTCTGCGGAGTCCAGAACACGATCTTGTCGGGCTTCTCGGTCGATCCGTCGCCGTCGCCGCCGGCGGTGCAACCGGCGAGGAGGGTCAACGCGGCGAATGCCGCGATCGGCGCCGCGATGCGCTGCGCGGAGGTTCGGGTCATGGTGCATCACTCCTCTTGTCGTGGCGCCGTGCGCCGGGGTGGGAGATCCGATGCGGCGTCGATGCCCATCGGTGGTGCGATCCTCCCGCGAAGCGAGCGATCATAATGAGATCGCACGTATCAATGCAAGAAATCCGCCTTGTAGAGGCTATCGATGAGGGTATGGTGCATGCTGTGGACGATCTCGACCGACGCATCACCGGCGCGCTCCTGGCCAGTCCGCGCGCGACCAACGCGCAGATCGCCGAAGCCGTGTTCACGTCGGAGGCGACCGCATCGCGCCGGGTGGCCCGTCTGATCCGTGAGGGGTCGGTACGCGTGATCGGCGTGCTCGACAGGGAGGCCACCGGCAGGGAGCGCTCGTTGTTCGTGCGCCTGCGCTGCCGCCCCGGTGATGCGAATCGCTCCGCGCAGCAGCTGGCCAGTTGGCCCGAGTGCGGTTCGGTGAAGCTGGTCACCGGCAGCGTGGACTGCATCGCCGAGATCAGCTACACGTCGAACGCCCATCTGCTGGCGATCACGCTCGAGCGGCTGCCGGCACTGGACGGGGTGCTGGCGGTGTGGAGCAATCAGGTGATGCGTCGGTTCGCGACGCCGCACAGCTGGCTGCCCGAGCTGCTCCCGCGCGACGTCGTCGAGCAGCTGCGGGCACAGCGCCTCGACCCGTGGAGCGATCCGCTGCCCGATGAACGGGTGCAGGTCGATCCGCTCGATCAGCGCATCGCCGCGGCGATGGCGCTGGACGGCCGCCTGGGATGGCAGCAGCTCGCGGGGCTCTGCGAGATCAGCCCTGTCACGGTGCGCCGCCGCGCGGAGGCGATGATGTCGTCCGGCGCGCTGCGGATGCGCACTGTCGTCGAGCCGGAGCGCATCGGCCTGCCGGTGAATGCGTTCGTGTCGCTGAGCGTCAACCCTACGCAGCTCGGAAAGGCGGGCGAGATGCTCGCGGAGCATCCGTCCATGCTCATGATCGCAGCGACGACGGGGGACAGGAACCTCTGCGGCGAGGTCGCGCTCGCCTCCGATCGCGAGCTGTACGAGTTCATCTCCGCGACGATCGGAGGGCTGCCGGGGCTGCAGCATGCGGATGTCGCGGTGGCGCTGCATTCCGTGAAGCGCGCGGGCCTGGCCCGCGACCTCGCGCCGGTGGTCTGAGCACCGGCGCGAGGCGGAGGTCAGATCGTCAGCCCGCGGAGGACACCGTCCTGTGCGGCGACGATCAGCTGCCCGTTCACGACGACGGGCGTCGAAAAGGTGTTCGCGGCGAACAGTTGCTGGTCGACCGTGACAGCGCCGTCGGAGGTGTCGACCGCGGCGAGCAGCCCGCCCACGGAGACCAGCCACGCCGTGCCGGTACGCGGATCGAGCACGGGGCCGGCGTTCACCACCCGCGGCACGACCTGCGAACTCCAGCGAGCCGCTCCCGTCGCCGGGTCGAGCACGGTGGCGACACCCCACTCCGTCACCATCAGCACCCCGCCGTCGTCGAGGGCGATGCTCGGGGCGAAGATGTAACTGCCGGTCGCGCGCCACAGCTCCTGGCCCGTGATCGGGTCGACGGCGATGCCGTCGGTGACCGTGCTGAACAGCACCGCGCCACCGGGCAACACCTCGATCCAGTCATCCCAGGGTCCGTAGATCAGCTGCCGGTACTTGTCGGGCCGGTCGGTGGTGAGCACCGACCACAGGGTCTTCCCGGTGCGCAGATCGTAGGCGTACCCGCGTCCGTCTCCGGCGCCGACGTACACGCGCGTACCATCGGATGCCGCGCGGCCGGCCGTGCGCACCGGAACCGAGGCCTCCCAGAGTGTGGCGCCGGTGGCGTCGAGGCAGCGCAGCCGATCCTCGGCGGTCACGAGGATACGGTCGCCGGCGTCCGAGGGCGCGACCAGGGGAGTGGTGAGCACGGGCTTGTCGAAGCGGCTGGTCCACCGGGTGCGTCCGGTTCGGGCATCCAGGGCGTACAGCCGGTGATCGGCGCTGGGAACGATCACCAGATCGCCCTCCGAAGTGAACGCGGCGCCGCGATGGACCGGCCCGAGCTGCGCGCTCCAGAGCGTCTGCGGACGTCGCCTGCGGGTCGCGGCATCGACAGCGACCACGCGACCGGAAGTCGACCCGCTCACCACGACCGATCCGTGCGCCGCGAGAGCCCCTTGCAACTGACCTCCGACCTCGATCTCCCAGGACGGCCGGGCGCGAGTGGACCCCGACTTCTCGATCGCCGCAGTCTCGTAACGGTGACCGCCGTCGGCGTCCTTCGCCCGCACCTGCACGCGGTGGTGGCCGGGCGCGAGCGCGCTCGCATCCAGTGCTCCGTGCCAGGAACCTCCCCGTTTCGTGAGCGGTGTCCAAGCCCCTGTGTCGGCGAGACCGAATACGCTCTGCGGATAGACACGGGCTTCCACCGCTGCGACCTGTCCGCGGGGCACGGCGGTCAGCGCCACGGCGGCGGATGACGACCGCGCCGCCACGTTCATGCGCTCCGCGCCGGATGCCGCCGTGTCCAGCGCGATGGTCGCCAGCTGCTGCACCGTGGGCTGTTCGGCTTCGGTCGCGCCGAGCGTCACCTGTTCGACGACCAGGGCTCGGCCCCGCGGAGTGCTGCTCTCGGTGACGCGCAGGTAGTACGGGCCGAGTCGCGAGGCGATCGCCGCCACCTGGGTGAGCCCGTTGAATGCGGTCACCTCGTTGCGGTGGATGTGACCCGCGAAGATGCCGCGCACGGGGTACGGATCGATTGCGCGCAGGAAGTCCTCGGTGTCGTTCGCGTAGTAGTTGCTCCCGCCGAGGGGGTAGTGCAGGAACATGATCGACGGGGTCTCTCCCGCGGCGTCGAGGTCGTCGCGGATCGTCTCCAGGTCCTCGGCGAACAGAGCAGGCTCCTGCAGCAGCTGGGTGGGATCAAGAGCCATGAAGTGGACGCCCCCGGCGTCGAAGCTGTAGCTGGTCGGACCGAACCAGCGCTGGAAGCGCTCGCGGCCGCTGGTGTCCCAGCGGATCTCGTGGTTGCCCGGTGCGTGCCTGATGCGATCCCACAGCGTGTCCGGGATCAGCCCGCGGTAGGTCTCGAAGCCGGCGTCGCTGCCGTAGTCGGTGATGTCTCCGCAGTGCAGCACGAACTGCGGGTCCTCCGCCTCGATAGCCGTGAAGATGCGACGCAGGTTGACCAGACGTGCCGTCTCCTCCTCGTTCGCGTGCGTGTCGGTGAGGACCGCGAAGCGCAGACCGCCGTCTGCCGCGCGCGCCGTCTCGACCGCCGCCCCTGGCCAGGGGCCCCGCGCTGCGCCGGAGAGGCCGACCCCCAGGCCGACCGCAGACAGGCCGAGGAAACCTCGTCTGCTCAGGGGGGTGCGCTCCGGCATCCGCGCGTGTGTTCCATCCGTCATGACCGCTCCTTTGCTCGTAGGGAACTCTGTAACGCACCCAACCGGGAGGCGGGGCGCACGCCAAGCACGCCCGTCGGGAATGCGAGGGAATGACATGCGCGTCGGGCGTCGCGCAAGAAAGCGGTCACCCGAGGATGGCCGAATCTCTCAGCCCACTCGACATCAGAGGCGATTCCTTGCACGGTTGGCGGCGAGTGTTGTCCTGCTCGTCGTCCGGCGGCCAGCGTCGTTCGAGACCGGTCGTTGTCGACCGGCTCTCGCGCAGACAGCTGGAGGAGTCCATGAGCATGCATCCGTCGAACCGCTTCCGCCGCGCCTCTGTGATCGCGGGCGGCGCCCTGGCGTCGCTGGGAGTCGCCGTATCGGTGGCGACCCCGGCATCCGGTGCGCCGCCGGCGGCCCATCCGGCGCCCGCCGAGCACGTCGTGCTGATCGCCCTGGACGGACTCGACGTCGACTACCTCGACGGAGGTGCGATGCCCAACCTCCGGGCGCTCGCAGGTCACGGGAGCCTCAGCACGTCCACCGGGGTGATGACCTCGATCACCAACCCGTCCTGGTCGTCGATCGCCACCGGTGCCTGGCCCTCGACGCACGGCAACACCGCCTACTGGTACGACCCCGTCGCCGGCGCGGCGGTCGGGCAGCAGCGCGATCTGGCGGTGCCCACGATCGCGGAGTCGATCCGCGATCAGGGTGGCACCGTGCTGTCATCCCAGTGGTTCATCGTGCAGAATCACGGCGCGGCCTTCGGCGACCCGAAGGGGCTGTACACCCAGCCCGGCGGCGACTGCTCGCGGCGCGCTGACGACGCCGTCGCTGTGATCAACGGCGAACCGGTGATGAGCGCGGGGAAGTCCGTGCAGATGGACGGGATCCCCGATCTGATCGCGGTGTACTGCGACCGGCTCGACGCGCTCGGACATGCCGACGGCGACCGCGCTCCGGACATGCCCGCCGCCGTCGCCGAGGTCGACGCGCAGATCGGAAGGCTCGTCCAGGCCACGAAGGATGCCGGCATCTACGGGCGCACGGCGTTCGTGGTGACCGGCGACCACGGCATGGAGACGTTCACGAAAGGCATGCGCGACGACTTCCTCGCCGCGATCTCGGATGCCGGATATCAGGCCGAGATGCTGAACGCCGGGCAGTCGCCGCAGCCGGGCACCGACGTGGTGGTCGTGGTGGGCGGGGTCGGATCGCTGCACCTGGTCGGCGAGGCCGCGGACGACCCGGACGCGGCGGCGCGGATCGAAGCCGCGGTCTCGTCCCTGCCGCACATCTCGGCGGTCTACGACAAGGCCGAGCAGGAGGCGATGCACATGTCGCCGAAGTACGGTGAGCTGATCGTGGAGCCGGAGGAGGGATGGAGCCTGGGCGCCGACCCGTCCGACGGCGTCTCCGGCCTGCACGGCACGTCCCGCGAGGCGCGCACCGCGCTCGTCATCGCAGGGTCCGGCGTGCGCTCGCACGTCGCGCCCGAGAACCCGCGGCACATCGATCTGGCACCGACGATCGCCGCGCTGCTCGGCATGGACGGCCCGTCCGGAGCAGACGGGCGTGTGCTCGGCGAGGTGGTGCGCACGCGCTGATGCTGGTCGAGCGGATGCCGCACGGGAATACCGCCCCGCGGCATCCGCTTGTCACCAGGGTGACAGTCTCTTCGGACCGCGCGTCGGTCGGCCTGCGTTCCGAGCGCGGGCCCATCCTCGGCGCCCTGATGCTGTCCACCGGACTCATCGCGATCGACGCGACCATCCTCGCCACCGCTGTGCCCAGCATCGTGCGCGACCTGGGCAGCTATCAGCAGTTCCCCTGGCTGTTCTCGGTCTACCTGCTCGCCCAGGCGGTGAGCGTGCCGATCTACTCGCGGTTCGCCGACACGATCGGGCGCAAGCCCATCATCATGATCGGCATCGGGCTGTTCCTGGTGGGGTCTGTGCTCTGCGGCTTCGCGTGGAGCATGACCGCGCTGATCGTGTTCCGTGTCGTGCAGGGTCTCGGTGCGGGCGCGGTCGCTCCGATGTCGATGACGATCGTCGGAGACATCTACACCGTCGCCGAGCGGGCGAAGGTGCAGGGCTACATCGCAAGCGTGTGGGCCGTGTCCTCGGTCGTCGGGCCGGCGCTCGGCGGTCTGTTCGCCCAACTGGACGCCTGGCGGTGGATCTTCTTCGTGAACATCCCGCTGTGCGCGCTCGCCGGATGGATGCTGCTGCGGCGGTACCACGAGCAGACCGAGAAGCGTCAGCACCGCATCGATGTCGCCGGCGCTGTGCTGCTCACTGTGGGGCTCACCGGCATGATCCTCGGGCTTCTCGAGGGTGGGAACGCCTGGGCATGGTTCTCGGCCCCGAGCCTGCTGTGCTTCGGCCTCGGCGCGGTCGCGCTGATCGCATTCGCCCTGGTGGAGCGCCGTGCCGCCGAGCCCATCATCGACTTCACGCTGTTCTCGCGCCGGCTGATCCTGACGACCACGGTGGTCTCGCTCGGTGTCGGCGCGCTGATGATCGGCGTGACGAGCTTCGCGCCGGCCTACCTTGAGGGATCGATCGGCATCGCTCCGCTGCTGTCAGGTCTGGCCGTCGCCGCGCTGACTTTGGGCTGGCCTATCGCCGCGGCCAACGTCGGCCGGCTGTATCTGCGGATCGGCTTCCGGCGCACGGCGGTGATCGGGCTCTCGATCGCCTCGGTCGGCGCGATCGCCCTGGCCCTCGTGGCACGCTGGCCGAATCCCTTCTCGATCGCCGCTATTGCGTTCGTGCTCGGCTTCGGCCTCGGTTGGAGCGCCGCGCCGACGCTGATCGCCGCACAGGCATCGGTCGGCTGGGGCGAGCGCGGTGCTGTCACCGGCATGAACGCCTTCGCCCGCTCCGCCGGCAGTGCGGTCGGCGTCGCCGTCTTCGGTGCGATCTCGAACGCGGTGATCGCCCGCGGCGCCGGACCACAGGATCCGGCCACGATCGTGTCGGCGTCGACCTGGGTGTTCATCGCCGCGGCGATCGTCGCCGTGCTGACGCTGGTCGCGGCGTCGTTCATGCCGCGCGACGGTGCGATGACCGGCGACGGGAGGCCCGTCGCGGCCGAGTGATCCGGATGCTCCGAATCAGAGCGCCCCGGTCAGCAGCATCACGATGTAGACGCCGCCGAGGATGAACGACAGGACGCCCAGGATCTTGACGACTCGGAAGCTCAGCGGATCGCGGGGCGCGTCGCGCGTCGTGGCCGTATCCGGCCCGGCATCAGGTTCGTGCCCGCGCAGCTGCACAGCGATCTTGTCGAGCAGGTCGTCGACGGCATCCGCGTCATAGCCGACCATGCCGAGACCGGCGGCAGGAAACTCTTTCAGCACGATGTCGTCGGCCTTCAGCGCTGCAGGGGTGCCGCCCTCCCAGGAGCGCAGTGCAACCGCGCACTCATCCAGGAAGGCATCGACGGGTTCGACCTTGTACCGGCTTCCTGTGCGGCGCTCCGGAAGAGTGGTGGCGACGACTCCAGCGCTGTTCACGGGGCGAGCCTATCGCCGGACGCCGCCCCCCGCGGCGTCCGGCGAAGATGCTCAGGCGAGCCAGCCGAAGCGCTGCACCAGCGGGGTGGACCGCCACCAGCGGCCGAGCCCCAGACGGTCGCCGGAGGGTGAGAACGCCAGAAGCAGGGCGGCGGCGACGGCGAAGAGGTGCTCGTCGAGGAACGGGTTGTTGGCCAGCGGGAACGACGACACCCAGAGCAGCAGCATGAACGTGGCCGCACCGAGCCCCGCGACGCGCACGCCGACGCCGAGCAGCAGGGCGATCCCGGCGCCGAGGGTTCCGAGCAGGTACAGCGCGTCGACGACCGGGTGGCCGGCGAGCGGATGCAGCGCGCCGTAGGCGATGCCAGCGGGGTCGAGCCCGAACTCCAGATACCCGCGGGTGGGCGAGAACCCGTTGATCAGGGCCTTACCGGGCTCGGTGGCCAGTCCCAGTCCGAAGACCTTGTCCAGTCCGGCCCAGAGAAGCTGCCATCCCAGCGCGATGCGCAGCACGCCCAGCAGGATGCCGGGCACCTGAGCGCGGGAGCGCTCTGTGCGGGGTGTGGTGTGCGCCGCGTCCGTGGGCGCGATGGTGACGTCCGTCATGTGTCCTCCGGTTGGTTAGGGTTACCTAACCAACGTAGGTGAGGACGTGAACCGCCTCCGAATATGACGGAAAGCGACGATGACCGGGCGCGTCAGAAGTTGCGCTCGTACTCCGCCAGCTGCGCGGCGACGCCGTCGAGGAAGTCGTCTACCGTCTTCGCGTCGTAGCCGGAGATGAAGCTGCGAGTGCGGGGGATCTCCCGCACCACGACATCCTTCGCCCGCAGCGAGGCCTCCTCGCCGCGTTCCCAGGACTCCAGCGCCGCCTGGCAGTCGTCGAGCAGTTCGTCGACCCCTTCCACGGCGTACACCGGCGTCTGCGCGGTGGCGAACAGGGTGTGCGGCAGCTGGATCGCGGCGACGTCGGTGCTGTGCACCGCCTTCATCGGGCGAGCTGCTCGGCGAGACCCGTGTAGGTCGCCGGGGTCAGCGCCAGCAGGCGCTGCTTCGCGGCATCCCCGATCTCGAGGCCCTCGACGAACGCCGCCAGCTCGGCCGCTCCGACGCGGTGGCCGCGGGTGAGCTCCTTGAGCAGCGCGTATGGGTCCTCGATCGTGGAGCGCCCGGCGACGACCTCGGCGCGGATCACGGTCTGGATCGCCTCGGCCAGCACCTCCCAGTTGGCGTCGAGATCGGCCAGCAGCACCTCGCGCGAGAGCGAGACCTCGTTCAGGCCGCGGCGCAGGTTGTCGAGAGCGAGCAGCGAGTGCCCGAGCGCGACGCCGATGTTGCGCTGCGTGGTCGAGTCGGTCAGGTCGCGCTGCATCCGGCTGGTGACCAGCGTCTGCGAGAGCGAGCCGAGCAGCGCGGCAGAGAGTTCGAGGTTCGCCTCGGCGTTCTCGAACCGGATCGGGTTGATCTTGTGCGGCATGGTCGACGAGCCGGTCGCGCCCGCGACCGGGATCTGCGCGAAATAGCCCATCGAGATGTAGGTCCACATGTCGGTGGCGAGGTTGTGCAGGATGCCGCCGGCGTGACGGATGCGGTCGTACAGCTCGACCTGCCAGTCGTGCGACTCGATCTGCGTGGTCAGCACGTTGAAGCCGATGCCCATGCCCTCGATGTACTCGCGGGCGACGGTCGGCCAGTCCACGTCGGGCTCGGCCGAGAGGTGCGCCGACCAGGTGCCGGTCGCGCCGGAGAACTTGGCGAGGTAGTCGGATGCTGCGATCTGGCCGCGCACCCGCTCCAGACGCCACGCGAAGACGGCGAGCTCCTTGCCCATGGTCGACGGCGTGGCCGGCTGACCGTGGGTGTGCGACAGCATCGGAGCATCCGCGTGCTCCACGGCCAGCTCGCGCAGCTTGGCGATCACGGCGTCGAGGGCCGGCAGCCAGACCTCTTCCACCGCGCGCTTGACGGTGAGCGCGTACGAGGCGGAGTTGACGTCCTCACTGGTGCACGCGAAGTGCGTGAGCTCAGCGATCGCGTCCAGGCCGAGCGTCGAGAGCCGGTCGCGCACCAGGTACTCGACGGCCTTGACGTCGTGACGGGTGACGGCCTCCTTGGCGGCGAGCCAGTCGATCTCGTCCTGCCCGAAGTCCAGGTAGAGCGCGCGCAGCTGCTCCTTCTGGGCGTCCGCCAGGGGGGAGGTACCGAAGATCGAGCGGTCGGTGAGCGCGATGATCCACTCCACCTCGACCTCGACCCGTGCGCGGTTCAGGCCCGCCTCGGAGAGGTAGTCGGCGAGGCCGGTCGTGGCGGCGCGGTAGCGTCCGTCGAGCGGGCTGAGCGGCTGGGCGGGAAGCTGCGTGGACAGGGGAGTACCTCCGGTAGTCAGGCCCGCGCGCGCGGAAGTCGCAGCGCCGGTTCGAGCTGTCGGAACAGGCCGCGGGTCGCGATCTCAATCATATCGAGCACCGAGTCGAACATCTCGGGGCCGGCGTAGTACGGATCCGGTACGTCCATGCTGGACGCGTGCGAATCGAAGGAGCGCAGCAGTGTGACCTTGCCCTCGTCGTCGTCGGTGCGCGCCCATTCGCGCAGGATGCGCTCGTGGGTGCGGTCCAGCGCGATCACCAGGTCGTTCTCGCGCCAGGATGCCGCGGAGAACTGCTTCGCCCGGTGCAGGGACCCGTCGTATCCGTGCCGGTCGAGGGCATCGAGGGTGCGCTGGTCGGCGCGCTCGCCGAGGTGCCAGTCGCCGGTGCCCGCGCTGCGGGACACCAGGCGCGAACCCAGCCCGTGCTCGTCGGCGAGGGCGCGCAGGACGACCTCGGCCATCGGCGAGCGGCAGATGTTGCCCGTGCACACGAAGATGACGCGGAAGGGCTCCGGGTCTGTCATCGTTCCATTCTGCTCTCCAGGCCGGTGCGGTGGGGGGCGCGACCCGCATCCCACAGGCGGAGTTCATCTCGAGTTCTGCACAGCGCCGCGCGGATCACGGGTCGGCCCGAAGAGCGGATGCCGCGACCCGAGCATCCTGGTGGGCATGATCGACATCACCGCCGCCGACGGGGCAGCACAGCAGGACGCCTGGGCGTGGGTGGTCGCGTCAGCGGCGCTGGAGGAGGCCGTGAACGGGCTGTACACGACGGGGCTTCTTCTCGATGCTCTCGCCGACACGACGGACTGGCAGGTGACAGCCGGTCAGCTCGTTCACGCACGGATCCTCGGGTTCCGGCAGCAGGTGCAGCAGGGCATCGTCGCGGTGCGTGAGCTGCACAGTCGGCTCGAGGGGGTGATGTCGTGATGGCGGGCCGGGCCGATCCCGATCTGAGAGGCGGCGCCGCCGGCTTCGACGTGCCACCGATGACCGAGCGCGCCGGCGCGGTCACGCCACACGAGGTGATCGCGGAACGCGCCGAGCTGCAGATCTTCTCGGGTGGTGCGATCGCCGTCGACACCCAGGACATGCGGGTGGTGGCAGTGCAGCTGGACGCCGTCAGCAGCGCGCTCGGGGCAGCGGTGGCCGCTCTCCGCCGGGCCTGGGCGTCGGTCGCTGACGCACCCTCGCTGCGAACCAGGGCCGACGCCGGTGCGCTCTGGGACAGCGTGGCGCGTCTTGACCGGACGCACTCGGACGCACAGGAACATGCGATGCGAGTCAGGCTCATGGCCGACGCCTTCGAGTATGCGGATCTGCGTGCGCGGCAGGAGGCAGCCGGGGCTGACTTCCCCGTCGATCTGAGGAGACGGCTGGACATGCTGGCATCCGACCCGCGCGTCGCAGAAGAAGCGGGTGCATGGCTGCGGGCCTGGGAAGGCAACAGGTACAGCGGCTCAGAGATCGCGGCGGACACCGCAAGCTGGGCCTGGTGGCTGTTCCCCATGGTCCTCGGCGGACCGCTCGGGTTCCTGACGGCCGGCGCAGTGACGGGCGGGCTGGGCTGGGGCTCCGAGTATGCGAAGCAGCGAGGCCTGGGAACGATCGAGCCGGGTGAGCGACTCACCGGCCGGGCTCCCACTGTCGCGCTGGAGCGGATCGTGACACTGGACCCGACGGCAGCGTCGGTCCGGCCGCCCAAGGGTACGAAGGAGGCCTTCCGGCGGCTCCGCGACAACGGGGAGGATCAGCAGGTCAGGATCGACAGGTACACGATGCCGGACGGCACCGCGCAGTACCAGGTGTTCATCGACGGGACGGATGACGGGCTGAACCTGAACGACAGCCCGTGGGACATGAAGTCGAATGTCGACATGTACCTCCACCGCCATATGAGCGCGTCCTACGAGGCGGTGCGGCAGGCGATGGCCGACGCCGGAATCAAGTCCGGCGACACCATCGACATCGTCGGGTACTCCCAGGGCGGGCTGATCGGCACGTTCCTCGCGGCGGAGGGCGACTTCGACGTCAGGACGTTGACGACCTACGGCAGCCCGACGACGGTGGCGCTGGGCGCACGCACGCTCGTGGCCGAACTGCGGAACACGAACGAGGTGGTCGGAGGCGCACTCTCATCCAACGGGTCCGCCGGCATGACCGGCTCGAAGGACAGCTTCATCGCGATGCGCGACACGGCGTCGTCCACTGTGGTCGGCGGACACCTGCCGAGTTCGTACGAGCACACGGCGGAACTCGTGGACGATTCCGGCGATCCCCGTGTCGAGGCCCTGCGGGAGCGCTGGGGTGAGCTCGACGCCGCGACGAAGGTCGAGTCCTTCGCGTATCGTGCGCACGAGAAGGACTGAGGTGACTCAGTGCCGCTCGGCCGCCTTGCGCTGCGGGCGCAGGATGATCGAGAAGATCCAGTTGATCAGCGAGATCACGATCGCCGCGACGACTCCCCACCAGAACGAGTTCACCTCGAGGCCCCAGCCGAAGAAGTGCGTGATCCAGGCGGTCAGCCAGAGCAGGAACCCGTTGATGATCAGGCCGATCAGCCCGAGCGTGAGGATGTACAGCGGGAACGCGATGACCTTGATCACCGTCCCGACGATGGTGTTCACCAGCGCGAAGATCAGCGCGATGCCGAGCAGCGTGATGATCATCTGCAGGTCGCGACCGGGTGGGAACGGGCGCACGCTCACCTGGAGCACCGGCATGAGGGTGACGACCCAGATGGCGAAGGCGTTGACGACGACGCGGACGAGGAATCGCATGCTCCGAGTCTGACAGCCGAACGGCCGTCAGCGCATCAGCCACGCGTGTTGCTCCGTGAGTCTGCGGCATCCTTCGCCCACGGCGGACGTGGAAGACTCGGAGCATGGCCTACGACTTCGAGACGGTGATCGACCGCACCGGCACCGGTGCCGCCAAGTGGGAGGAGATGCGCGAGGCGAACCCCGACGTTCCGCCGGGCATCTCACCCTTCTCGGTCGCCGACCTCGACCTGGCGATCGCACCCGAGATCATCGACGGACTGCGCGAGCACCTCCGCACCGCCGTGCTCGGCTACACGATCGCGACCGACGACTACTGGGACGCGGTGACCGGCTGGTTCCAGCGCCGGCACGGCTGGACCGTCGACCGCGAGCAGATCTCGCTCGCCCCCGGCATCGTGCCCGCCTTCTTCACCGCCATCCGCGCGTTCACCGAGCAGGGCGACGGCGTGATCGTGCAGACCCCGGCGTACTACCCGTTCTACCGTGGCATCCTCTCCAACGGCCGCACGGTCGTCGGCAACCCGCTGGTACTGCGCGACGGGCGGTGGCGTCTCGATCTCGAAGACCTCGAGGCCAAGGCGAAGGACCCGCGCAACAAGGTGCTGCTGTTCTGCAGCCCGCACAACCCCACCGGCCGGGTCTGGGAGCGCGACGAGCTCGAGGCTGTGGCGCGCATCGCGCTCGAGAACGACCTCATCGTGATCAGCGACGAGATCCATTTCGACCTGGTCCTTCCCGGCAGCACGCACACCGTGTTCTCCACGCTCAGCCCCGAGATCGCCGCGCGCACCGTCGTGTGCACCGCGCCGAGCAAGACCTTCAACCTCGCCGGCATGCAGACCAGCAACATCGTCATCACCGACCCCGTGCTGCGCGAGACCTACAACGACGAGCGCACCCGCACCGGCTTCTTCACGCTGAACGCGCTCGGCTTCGAGGCATGCCGTCTCGCGTACACCGAGGCGGAACCCTGGTTGGAGCACCTCATCGAGCTGGTCGCCTCGAACCACGCGCTGGTGCGTGCGTTCATGGCCGAGCGGATGCCGGAGGTCACCGTCTTCGACCTGGAGGGCACCTATCTGCAGTGGATGGACTTCCGCGCCTTCGGCCACGACGCCGAGGAGCTCAAGCGCATCAACGAGCAGGAGGCGCACGTCTTCTTCGATGAGGGGTCGATCTTCGGGCCCGAGGGTGAGGGCTTCGAGCGGATGAACCTCGCCGCCCCCGCCCACGCGATCACCGCGGCCCTGGAGCGCCTCGCCGCTGCCTACGGCCGCTGACGCCCCGGTCGCCCCGCGAGGGAGCTTGCGACCGAGACGAAACGGTCTCAGGCGGCCAGAAGGTGTCGTTCTCTCATCGCCGCACGTGCGCGGCGAAGCGTGCCGCGATCTCGGGCAGCTCCAGTCTGCTCTGCGCGACATCCAGGACGAGGTTGAACGCCTCGTCCTGCGCGAATGTCACCTCGTACCCGTTGATCTTCAGGAAGGCGAAGGTCAGGAACAGCGACAGCCTCTTGTTCCCGTCGAAAAGTGAGTGATTCTGCGCGATCGAGCTGATGAGTGCGGCGGCCTTCTCCTCGATCGTCGGATATGCGTCGACGCCGAACATGCTGGCCGCAGGTCGAGCGAGTGCGGAGAAGAGCAGTCCCTGGTCGCGGACATGCAGGCCGAGTCGAGCCACGACGGCAAGCGCCTGCTCGGGATCGATGTACTCGATCGTCATGCGTCTTCGAGTCGAGTGATCGTCTCGGCGTACTGGTCGGCGATCTCGTCGACGGCGCTGAGAACCCTGGCCGTCTTCGCCTCGCTGGACGCGAACCGCTCGGCCGCTTCGATGATCACGGCGTGCTTCGACACATGTCGGGCACGCGCGATGTCCTCGAGCTGCGCATCGAGTTCCGCAGGGAGTCGAACCGTCATAGCCATACCAAAATGGTACCACTCGGGCCATCCGCCCGGCCGATCTCGTTGGAGATCACAGACCGTACGTCCGCCGTTCGGTGTGCCGGCCACTCGGGTCGCAGAACGCGCCGCGGCCCGCGCATCCGGTCCGTGATTTCCCGCAGGATGCCCGGGATTCCACCGATCTGCCCGGCCTCTTAGACTCGTACCGTGACTGAGCCGATCCTGCCCCGCATCCGTCCCGAGATCGCGGCGCTGCCGCCGTATCGCCAGGGCAAGCAGGCGGGTGCCGACGCGTTCAAGCTGTCCAGCAACGAGAACCCGTTCGAGCCGCTGCCGTCGGTCGTCGAGGCGCTGCAGCACACGACCCCGGTGAATCGCTACCCGGATGCCACGGCCGGCGCCCTGCGGGCCCGGCTGGGGGAGAAGTACGGCGTCGCGCCGGACGCCGTGCACGTCGCCGCCGGCTCGGTGTCGATCCTGCACCAGCTCGTGCTCGGCACCTCGAGCGTGGGCGACGAGGTCGTCTACGCGTGGCGCTCCTTCGAGGCCTACCCGAGCCTGCCTCTGGTCGCGGGGGCCACCGGCGTGCAGGTGCCGCTCGCACCGGGCGCGCGGCACGACCTCGACGCCATGGCCGACGCCATCACTGACCGCACCCGCGTCGTCATCGTGTGCACCCCGAACAACCCGACCGGCCCGATCATCACCAGTGCCGAGTTCGCCGCCTTCATCGCCCGCGTCCCGCAGGACGTGCTCGTCGTCCTCGACGAGGCCTACGCCGAGTTCGTGACCGACCCCGAGGCCGTGGACGGTCTGAAGGAGCGCGTCTTCGAGAAGCATCCGAACGTCGTCGTGCTGCGGACGTTCTCCAAGGCGTACGGCCTCGCAGGGCTCCGCGTCGGGTACGCGATCGGGCATCCGCGGGTGCTCGACGCGGCCCGCACCACCGGCATTCCGCTGTCGGTCACCAGCGCCGCCGAGAACGCCGCCATCGCCAGCCTGGATGCCGAGGACGAGCTGATGGAGCGCGTGGCCGTGATCGTCGAGCGGCGCGACCGTCTCGTCGCGGCCCTGCGCGAGCTGGGCTGGAAGGTGCCGGACTCGCAGTCCAACTTCGTGTGGCTGCGCACCAAGGAGCGCACCGACGAGATCGCCGAGGCGTTCGTCGCCGCCGGCCTGATCGTCCGCCCGTTCTCGGGCGACGGCATCCGCATCTCGGTCGGCGAGGAGGAGTCGCTCTCGCGCATCCTCGAGGTCGCTGCCGCCGTCCGCTGACCGCTGACCCCCGGGTCATGGGCGAGCGGAGCGAGACGAAGGGCGCTCCGGCGTTTCGTCTCAGTCGCTGCGCTCCCTCGCTCAACGACCGGTGGGTTTCCGAGCAAGTACTAGGGCCCCCGAACTATGCGTGACCGGGCATGCGGGCGCGGGTACCGTGGAGCGGGTGACCTCTTCTGAGACCCCCCTCGTCCGCGTCCTGGACGCCGACGGACGGTTCGCTCCGACGGATGCCGCAGAGCAGTACCTGCCCCTGATCGAGGCGCTCACCGACGCCGAGCTCGAGCAGTTCTACCGCGACATGGTCGTCATCCGCGCGATCGACACCCAGGCCACCAACCTGCAGCGTCAGGGCCAACTGGCCCTTTGGCCGCCGAGCCGCGGGCAGGAGGCCGCGCAGGTCGGCTCGGCCCATGCCGCCCGCCCGCAGGACACGATCTTCCCGTCCTACCGCGAGCACGTCGTCACCCGGATCCGCGGCGTCGACCCCGTCGACATCATCAAGCTGATGCGCGGTGTCTCCCACGGCGGCTGGGACCCCACCGACCCGAAGAACGGCAACACCCGGCTCTACACGCTGGTGCTCGGCTCGCAGACGCTGCACGCGGCCGGCTTCGGCATGGGCCTCGCGTTCGATGGCAGGTGCGGCAGCGGCGACCCCGAGCGCGACGAGGCCGTCGTGGTCTACTACGGCGACGGCGCCTCCAGCCAGGGCGACGTGCACGAGGCGATGGTCTTCGCCGCGAGCTACAACGCTCCCGTGCTGTTCTTCCTGCAGAACAACCACTGGGCCATCTCGGTGCCCGTCGCCACGCAGTCGAAGGTCCCGCTGGTGGGACGCAGTGCCGGCTACGGCATCCCGTCGGTGCGTGTGGACGGCAACGACGTCCTCGCCAGCTACGCCGTCTCACGCAGGCAGCTCGACGAGGCGCGCGCCGGCGGCGGCCCCCGCGCGATCGAGGCGGTCACCTACCGAATGGGCGCGCACACCACGAGCGACGACCCCACGAAGTACCGCGGCAACGCCGAGGAGCAGGAGTGGGCGCTGCGCGACCCGATTGCGCGCATGCGAACCTACCTTCTCGGAAGGGGAGCATCGGAAGCTCTCTTCGCCGACGTGGACGCCGAGGCGGCGGATGCCGCGGAGGACCTGCGCTCCCGCAGCGTCGCGCTGCCCGAGCCCGGACCCGACGCGATCTTCCGGCACGTGTACAGCGAGCCGCATCCGCTGATGGCCGAGCAGGAGAAGTGGCTCGCCGACTACGAGGCATCCTTCGAGGAGGGCGCACAGTGACCATCGAGACCATGCCCCTCGCGAAGGCGCTGAACGCCGGCCTGCGCAAGGCCATGCAGGACGACCCGCGCGTCCTGCTCATGGGTGAGGACATCGGCCCGCTCGGCGGTGTCTTCCGCGTCACCGAGCACCTGCAGGCGGAGTTCGGCGACCGACGCGTACTGGACACCCCGCTCGCCGAGTCCGGCATCGTCGGCTCCGCGATCGGCCTCGCGATGGCCGGATTCCGTCCGGTCTGCGAGATCCAGTTCGACGGCTTCGTGTTCCCCGCGTTCGACCAGATCACGACGCAGCTCGCGAAGCTGACCAATCGGCACGAGGGCTCGCTGTCGCTGCCGGTCGTCATCCGCATCCCCTACGGCGGGCACATCGGTGCGATCGAGCACCACCAGGAGAGCCCGGAGGCGTACTTCACGCACACTCCCGGCCTGCGCGTGGTCAGCCCCTCGACGCCGAACGACGCGTACTGGATGATCCAGGAGGCGATCGCCTCGAACGACCCGGTGATCTTCCTCGAGCCGAAGAGCAAGTACTGGCAGAAGGGCGAGGTCGAGCTGGACGCCTCGGCCGCTCCGCTGCACGCGACCCGCGTCGTGCGCCGCGGCACCGACGTCACCCTCGTCGGCCATGGCGCCATGGTCACGACCCTGCTGCAGGCCGCGGCGCTCGCCGAGGCCGAGGGCACCAGCTGTGAGGTCATCGACGTGCGCTCGCTGTCGCCGGTGGACTACGGGCCCATCCTCGACTCCGTGCGCTCCACCGGGCGGATGGTCTACGCGCAGGAGGCCCCGCAGCACACCAGCGTCGGCAGCGAGATCGCTGCGACCGTGATGGAGCGCGCGTTCTACGCGCTCGAGGCTCCCGTGCTGCGCGTCTCGGGCTTCGACACCCCGTTCCCGCCGGCGAAGCTCGAGGGCGCCTACCTGCCCGACGCGGACCGCGTCCTCGAAGCCGTCGACCGCTCCCTCGCCTACTGATCCGAAGGAACCTCACATGAGCACTCAGACCTTCACCCTCCCCGACGTCGGCGAGGGCCTCACCGAGGCCGAGATCGTCAGCTGGAAGGTCGCCCCTGGCGACACCGTCGCGGTCAACGACGTCATCTGCGAGATCGAGACGGCGAAGTCGCTCGTCGAGCTGCCCTCGCCGCACGCCGGCGTGGTCGGTGAGGTGCTCGTCGAGGAGGGGAAGACGATCGACGTCGGCACCCCGATCATCAGGTTCGTCACCGAGACGGCGGATGCTGCGGCTCCTGAGCGAGCGAAGCGAGACGAAGGGCCGGCACCGGCCGCCGAGGGCGGCGGCGCCGTGCTGGTCGGCTACGGCACCGGGGGAGGAGCGACCTCGCGGCGCCGGAAGCCGGCCGAGCGCCCGGTGCGTTCGTCCGTCGGGGTGATCGCGAAGCCCCCGATCCGCAAGCTCGCCCGCGACCTGGGCGTGGATCTGGCATCCGTTACGCCGACCGGTGCCGACGGCGAGGTGACTCGCGACGACGTCATGAAGCACGCCTCGCAGGCCAGCGTCTTCCGCAACATCGAGACCCCGGAGTGGGGCGATGTGCGCGAGGAGGTCGTCCCGGCGCCGGCACCCGCGCCGGTGGGCCTCGCCCGCGGGCTGAATCCTGTTCCTGAGCGAGCGCAGCGAGACGAAGGACGCACCGAGGCGATCCCGGTGAAGGGCGTGCGCAAGGCGAGCGCCAACGCGATGGTGCAGAGTGCCTACTCGGCCCCGCATGTCACGGTGTGGAAAGAGATCGACGCCACCCGCACGATGGAGCTCGTCAAGCGGCTGAAGGCCTCGCCCGACTTCGCCGACATCAAGGTGTCGCCCCTGCTGATCATGGCGCGCGCCGTGATCTGGGCGCTGCGCCGCACTCCGATGGTCAACGCCGCCTGGGTCGACACGGCCGACGGCGCCGAGATCGCCGTGCGGCACTACGTGAACCTCGGCATCGCCGCGGCGACGCCGCGCGGGCTGATCGTGCCGAACATCAAGGATGCCCAGACGCTCGGAATGAAGGATCTCGCCCGCGCGCTGAACCGCCTGACGCTCACCGCCCGCGAGGGCAAGACCGCTCCGGCCGATCAGCAGGGCGGCACGTTCACGATCACGAACATCGGCGTCTTCGGAATGGATGCCGGCACGCCGATCATCAACCCGGGCGAGGCCGGCATCGTCGCGATGGGCACGATCGCCCAGAAGCCCTGGGTCGTCGACGGCGAGGTGCGCCCGCGCTGGGTCACCACGGTCGCCGGCTCGTTCGACCACCGCGTGATCGACGGCGACGGCATGAGCCGCTTCATCGCCGACGTCGCCGCGATCCTCGAGGAGCCCGCGCTGCTGGTGGACTGAGTCCGCTCTGCCCTTGCAGGTGGCGGACGTTTCTGCGTCCGGCGGGCGACTCGCCGCGGTCGGATCCGCCATCCGGAGTTCGGTCCGCCATCTGCAGGCGGAAGTGGATGCTGGTCTGCTGCCGGGTGCGGCGTTGGGGTTGCCACACTTGCAGGTGGCGGACGTATTTGCGTCCGGCGGGCGACTCACCGCGGTGCACTCCGCCATCCGTCATTCGGTCCGCCATCTGCAGGCGGAAGTGGATGCTGGTCTGCTGCCGGGTGCGGCGTTGGGGTTGCCACACTTGCAGGTGGCGGACGTATTTGCGTCCGGCGGGCGACTCACCGCGGTGCACTCCGCCATCCGTCATCTGGTCCGCCATCTGCGGATCAGACCTCGCGCGAGCTCAGGCCTGTAGCCGCCGCTGCGCGATCGCCGGCACAGCACGGGTGCGCGCGGCATCACGGGCGGTCGCGACCGCGCCCAGTGACACGACATCGGCGCCGAGGGCCGAGGCGATCAGCTCCGGCGCGGGCAGGTGCAGCTGCGACGGCAGGCTGCGCCGGGCCGCCGCCAGCACCGGCTCGATGCTGTCGGCGACCGCACCGCACACGATCACTCGCAACGGGTCGAAGGTGCTGCCGAGCACGCCGATGATGATGGCGACGGTCTCGCCGACCCGATCGGCGATCACTGCGGCATCCGCATCGCCGCCGGCGGCGAGCTCGAGCACGGTGCGCGGGTCGATGTCCTTGCCGTCAGCGAGCACGCCGACCGCGCCAGAGCCGGCGAAGTCGCCGGCGGCGACGGCGGCGCGCACCTCGCGTTCGATCGCGTAGCGCAGTCCGTACGCGGTACCGACACCGACGACGTGGTCGAACACGACGCCTTCACCGACGCCGCCGTGCGCGCCGTGCAGCAGATGGCCGTCGACGACGACGCCGGCGCCGAAGCGCTCGCCGGCGAGCAGGGCGACGTAGTCCTGGCATCCGATCGCGGCGCCGCCGGCGCCCTCGGCGGCGGCGGCGAGGGATGCGTCGTTCTTGACGTCGACGACGGGCGCCCAGTCGCCGAGCAGATCCGCGAGGTCGGGGTTGGTGCGTTCCCAGAACCCGTCGGGGTGCGGGGGAGAGATGCCGTCACGGTTGACCGGGGCTGCGACGCCCGCGCAGAGCGCGAGCACGCTGTCGCGCTCGACGCCGGCCTCGCCGAGCGCCGCGTCGAGCAGGCCGCCGAGCGTGCGCCGACGGGCACCCGCCGACGCGGTGCGCGGCACCTCGATGCGCCGATGCGCGAGGACCGTCTCGAACGGGTCGGCGACGGTGACCGCGAGATGCGAGAGACCGGAGTCGATCCCGATCACGACGCCGAGGTCGTCGGCGATCTCGAACCGCCGGGCGGGCCTTCCGCCGCGGTACTCCCCGGCGGAGCGGGCGTTCGGCAGTTCACGGAGGATGCCGATGCCGGCCAGCGTGTCGATCGCCTCGATCACCGTCGACCGGGTCAGGGCGGTCGACGTCATCGCGTCGGTCGCGGTGAACGCGCCCGCACTCCAGGCGAAGTCGAGGACGGCTGCGACGCTCGCGCGGCCCGCGGCGGAAATCGTCATGGGTCTTGACCCTCCTCCCACACAGAGAGTACCGTCTTGACAAGTTGATTTGGTGACTAGATTTAATCGAAGGATCTAGCACGACGGAAGGACGACGGTGTCTCGACGATTGACACGGATGCGGCGCCTGGTCGCTGCCGGGGCGGTGATGGTCCTCGGTGGGGCCCTGCTCGCCGGCTGCTCGGCCGACGGCCGCGAGACGATCCGCTTCACATTCAGCAAGCGCGAGGCGATCGCGTTCATGACCGACCTGGTGGCGAAGTACAACTCCTCGCAGGACAAGGTCCGGGTCGTGATCGACACCTCCGGCGTCGACGTGGTCTCGGCCAGTTTCGTGCGCGGGAATCCGCCGGACATCATGCTGGCGAACTACAACATGGAGGTCTCGCGCTTCGTCGAGCGCTGCGCGCTGAGCGACCTCGGCGACACCGATGCGGCATCCGAGATCAAGGACGACTACCAGCCGCTGCTCGACCAGTACGGGGTGTGCGCAGGACGCACCAGCGCCCTGCCGTACTCCGTGATGGCGGCGTCGGTGATCTACAACAAGCAGATCTTCGCCGACAACGGCATCGACGTGCCGACCACGTGGGACGAGCTGCTCGCCGCGTGCGAAGCGCTGAAGGCCGCCGGTGTCACGCCCTTCGAGGCCACGCTCAAGGACGACTGGACCGTCGGACAGGGCTGGTTCGACTACACCGTTGGCGGTTCGCTCGACGTGATCGACTTCTTCGACGCCCTCAAGGTCGAGGGCGCCGACGTCGGGCCGAGCTCCGAGACCTCGTTCTCGAAGGACTTCGCCGAGCCGATGGACCGGATGCAGCAGCTGCTGAAGTCGTACATCAACGAGGACGCCCCGAGCCGCGGCTACAACGACGGCAACCTCGCCTTCGCCCAGGGCAAGGCGGCGATGTACCTGCAGGGACCGTGGGCCTTCAGCGAGATCGCCAAGACCGCGCCCGACCTCGAACTCGGAACCTTCCCGCTGCCGATGACCGACAGCGAGGACGACCTCGCCGTGCGCGTCAACCTCGACCTCGCCGCGATGATCCCCGAGGGATCCCGGCACAAGGAGGCTGCACGCGACTTCCTGGAGTACCTGTACGAACCCGAGAACATCGAGGAGTACAACGCCTCGCAGCTCGGCTTCACGCCGACCGAGAGCGCCCCCGCGCCGGACGACCCCCGCATCGAGGGAATGATCGAGTACGTCGACTCCGGGCGCATCTACCAGGGGCCATCGGTGCTCGTGCCCAAGACCATCCCGGTCTTCAACTACGCACAGGCGATGGCGCTCGGCGCCGATCCGGCATCCGTCCTGGCGACCATGGACGCCGACTGGGCGCGCGTGGCGTTCCGTGCTCCGGTGCTGAAGAGCGAGACGAAGGAGTCCGCGAAATGACCACCACGACGACGATCGTCACCGCGGGCGACCGCACGATCCGACGGAGCAGCCGCCGGGTCGAGCCGATCTACTTCCTGTTCCTGCTGCCCAGCCTCGTGCTGTTCACGCTCGCGATCACGGTGCCCGGGGTCATCGGCATCTTCTTCAGCTTCACCGACTCCATCGGCATCGGCGACTGGAGCTTCAACGGGCTCACCAACTACATCGCCCTGTTCAGTGATCCGGCCATCCTGCAGAGCTACCTGTTCACGTTCGGCTTCTCGATCGCCACGGTCGTCGTCGTGAACGTGATCGCGTTCCTGCTCGCGGTCGGGCTCACCTCCCGCATCCGGATGAAGACCGGGCTCCGTGCGGTGTTCGTGATCCCGATGGTGATCTCGGGCATCATCATCGCCTACGTCTTCAACTTCCTGTTCTCGAACTCCCTGCCGGCCCTCGGCTCGGCGCTCGGGATCGAGTGGCTGCAGACCAGTCTGCTGGCCAATGCTGATCTGGCCTGGACGGCGATCGTCGCCGTCACCGCCTGGCAGGCGATCCCCGGCACGCTGCTGATCTACATCGCCGGGCTTCTGTCGGTGCCGGGCGACGTCTACGAGGCGGCTGACATCGACGGCGCCTCGAAGCCGCAGCAACTCGTCCGCATCACGCTGCCGCTGGTCGCCGGCTACGTCGTCATCAACGTGATCCTCGGATTCAAGGGCTTCCTGAACGCCTACGACATCATCGTCGGTCTGACCAACGGCGGGCCGGGCACCGCCACCCGCAGCATCGCGATGACCATCATCACCGGCTTCAACGGCGGCGACTACGCCTACCAGATGGCCAACGCGACGATCTTCTTCATCGTCGCCGTCCTCATCTCCCTCCTTCAGCTCTCGCTGACCCGCGGAAGGAACGCACTCTGATGTCAACGCAGACACTCATCGCCGTCGAGGCGGAGGCCGCCCGCGAGGGCCGAGCCGGCCGCAAGGGCCGTGCACCCCGCATCCGGATGGAGCGGGTGAACTGGTCGGCCACGATCATCCTCATCCTGTGCGCCGTCACCGTGCTGCTCCCGCTGTACGTCACCATCTCGATGGCGTTCAAGACGACGAACCAGGCCGTCGACGGCAACGCGTTCTCGCTGCCGGCGCCGTTCTCGATCGACGGGTTCGTGCAGGCCTGGAACCTCACGAAGTTCCCGGTCGGGGCGGGCATCTCGCTCCTCGTCACGGCCGGGACCGTCGTGGCGACCATCATCCTCGCCGCCTTCGCGTCCTACGCGATCGTGCGCAACTGGGACCGCCGGCTGTTCCGCTGGTCGTTCTTCTACCTGCTCGCGGCGATGTTCATCCCGTTCCCCGTCGTGGCGCTGCCGCAGATCCAGCTCACCGGCCGCGTGGGGCTGGACAACCCGTTCGGCGTGATCATCCTCGCGACCATGTTCCAGCTCAGCTTCAGCGTGCTGCTGTTCACCGCGTTCCTGCGGTCGATCCCGCTCGAGCTCGAGGAGAGCGCCCGCATCGACGGTGCGAGCACGTGGCAGACGTTCTGGCGGATCATCTTCCCGCTGCTCGGGCCGATGAGCGCCACGGTCGGGATCTTCGCCTTCCTGTACGCCTGGAACGACTTCATGATGCCGTCGCTGATCATCTCCGATCCCGCGCTGCAGACGCTGCCCGTGCGGCAGAACCTCTTCCAGACCCAGTTCAGCAACAACTACAACGTCTCGTTCGCCTCCTACCTCATGGCGATGGCCCCGGCCATCGTGGCCTACCTCTTCACGCAGCGCTGGGTGATGGAGGGCGTCACGCAGGGCGCTGTCAAGGGCTGACCACCGAACGTTCACCACGACCGACACCGAAGAGAACACGAAGGAGCCTCACCTCTCATGACCGATGCGCTCGTCATCGACACCCCCGAAGACCAGCGGACACCCGCATGGTGGCGCCAGGCCGTCGTCTACCAGATCTATCCGCGCAGCTTCGCCGACGCGAACGGCGACGGGATCGGTGACATCCCCGGCATCCTGTCGCGCGCCGACTACCTCGCCGATCTCGGGATCGACGCAGTGTGGCTGAGCCCGTTCTATCCCTCCGCGCTGGCCGACGGCGGATACGACGTCGCCGACTATCGCGACGTCGATCCGCGGCTCGGCACGCTCGCGGACTTCGACGCCATGGTCGCCGCGCTGCACGCGCGAGGGATCAAGGTCGTGGTGGACATCGTGCCGAACCACACCTCGAACCTGCACGCCTGGTTCCAGGAGGCGCTCGCTGCGGGGCGCGGATCCGCCGCGCGCGAGCGGTACATCTTCCGGGACGGCAGCGGCCCCGACGGGGCGGAGCCGCCGACGGACTGGCAGTCGACGTTCGGCGGGGGAGCCTGGGAGCGGGTGGATGACGGGCAGTGGTACTTCCACCACTTCGCCGTCGAGCAGCCCGACCTCAACTGGGCGAACCCCGAGGTGCGCGCGGACTTCGTGAAGACGCTGCGCTTCTGGTCGGACCGCGGGGTCGACGGCTTCCGCATCGACGTCGCGCACATGCTGACGAAGGATCTCACCGAGCCGCTGCCCTCCACCGCCGAACTGGCGGCGATCCCGCGCGACGGCAACCACCCGCTGTTCGACCGCGACGACGTGCACGAGGTGTACGCCGAGTGGCGCGAGGTCTTCGACTCGTACGACCCGCCGCGCACGGCGGTGGCGGAAGCGTGGGTGGAGACTCCGGAGCGCCGCGCGAAGTACGCATCGGCGGAGGGGCTGGGTCAGGCGTTCAACTTCGACCTGCTCGTCGCCGACTTCGACGCCGCGCAGTTCCGCACGATCATCGCGGACAACCTCGCGCAGGCCCGGACGACCGGATCGTCGACGACGTGGGTGCTGTCGAACCACGACGTGACCCGGCACGCCACCCGCTACGGGCTGCCCGCGCTGAACGGTCGCGCGGTCAAACAGGGCACGGAATGGGTGGCGGCAGGCGGGCCGGAGGAGCTCCTCGACCGTGAGGGCGGCGCGCGCCGGGCGCGCGCCGCGACCCTGCTGCTGCTCG
Organism: Microbacterium sp. MAH-37; assembly: GCF_009758255.1. GTDB lineage: Bacteria > Actinomycetota > Actinomycetes > Actinomycetales > Microbacteriaceae > Microbacterium. The sequence goes on along the minus strand of NZ_WSEN01000010.1, from coordinate 679,998 downwards.
GGCTTCCCGGCAGCACGTACCTCTACCAGGGTGAGGAGCTCGGCCTGCACGAGGTCGCCGCGATCACGCCGGAGCAGCGGCAGGATCCCGCGTTCTTCCGCGGTGGCGAGTTCGACGGCCTGGGCAGGGACGGATGCCGCGTGCCGCTGCCCTGGACAGCATCCGGATCGTCGTTCGGGTTCGGCGCCGACGGCGCCCACCTGCCGCAGCCTGCCTGGTTCTCGGAGTACGCCGTGGACGCCGAGGCGGCCGATGCCGAGTCGACCCTGAACCTGTACCGTGAGGCGCTGCGTCTGCGGCACGAGCTGCAGACCGGTGAGGAACTCGAATGGATCGAGACCGGTCGCGACGACGTGCTGCGCTTCGTCCGGCCGAACGGCTGGCAGGTCGTGACGAACTTCGGCATCGAGCCGTATCCGCTGGACGGTGAGGTCGTACTTGCCAGCAGGCCGATCGAACCCGGCATCCTGCCGGCGGAGACCACCGTCTGGCTCGCACCGACCGATCGTTGAGGGCGTCCTTCGTCACTTCGACTCGCTTCGCTCGCTCAGTACGGCGCTCGCTCCGCTCGCTCAGGACCCGGAGCTCCGGGTCCTGAGCGAGGAGCGCCAGCGACGAGACGAAGAGCGAGGCGGCGTTCCGCTTTTGAGAATGATTCTCATATCCGTTAGTGTCGTACTCATGAAGAAGACGGCATGGGTGGTTCTGGCGGCAGCGACGACGATCGGCGCGCTCGCGCTGAGCGGATGCTCGTCGCCGGCGACATCCGACGACGGCCGCGTGCAGGTCGTCGCCTCGACCAACGTCTACGGAGACATCGCCGCGACCATCGGCGGCGTCCGGGTCGACGTCACGAGCATCATCGACGACGCCGCGAAGGACCCGCACTCCTACGAGGCATCCGCCCGCGACCGGCTCTCCGTCAGCAAGGCCGATCTCGTGATCGAGAACGGCGGCGGCTACGACGCCTTCATGGAGTCGCTCCGTGACGGATCGGATGCCACGGTGATCACCGCCGTCGAGTTCTCGCATGACTTCCCCGGGGCGGAGGAGGAGCACGAGGACCACGCCGCCGACCACGACGGCGAGGAGGGCCACGAGGGCCACGACCACATCGAGGGCTTCAACGAGCACGTGTGGTTCGACGTGCACACCATGATCCACGTCGTCGAGCACGTCTCCGAGGATCTCACCGAGCTCGACCCGAAGGGTGAGTCCGAGTACGCGAAGAACGCCGAGAAGCTCGTCGCCGAGCTCGAGGCCTTCGAGAAGGAGCTCGGCACGCTGCACGAGGCGAACGAGGGGCGCCCGATCTTCATGACCGAGCCTCTGCCGGGCTACCTCGCAGCGGCGATGGGCCTCGACGACGTCACACCCGACGGCTTCTCCGAGGCTGTCGAGGAGGGCAACGACGTCGCCCCGGCGACCCTGCTCGCCGCGCGGAAGCTGATCGACTCCCGTCAGGTCGATGCGGTGCTCACCACCGTGCAGACCTCGGGGGGCGAGACCGGCGAGGTCACCGGCGCCGCCGAGAAGGTCGGCATCCCCGTGGTGCCGTTCAGCGAGCTGCTCGCCGCGGATCAGTCGTACGCTGAGTGGATGCACGACGCGATCCAGAGCCTCGCCGACGCGCTCGACCGGTGAGCGGCGCTGCGCGCCGGCGGGTTCCCGGGTCTCCCATCGACCGCCCGCCCATCCTCGAGATCCGCGGTGCCGCTCTGCGCCGTGAGGACCGCGAGCTCTGGTCGGGCCTCGATCTCGATGTGCACCCCGGCGAGCTGATCGCGGTGCTCGGCCCGTCCGGTTCCGGCAAGACGACCCTGCTGCGCGCCGTCCTCGGCCTGCAGGCGCTCTCAGCCGGCGACATCCGCTTCGAGGGCGAGCCGATCCACACCGGGAACAGGCGCGTCGGCTACATCCCGCAGCAGCATCCGTTCCCCGTCGACACGTCGATGCGTGCGCGCGACCTCGTGGCGCTGGGCGTGCACGGCACGCGCTTCGGGCTGCCGATCCCGCGCCGCGGCGAACGCGAGCGCGTCGACGAGCTGCTCGCGGCCGTCGGCGCGACCGACTTCGCCGATCGGCCGGTCGGCCTGCTGTCCGGCGGCGAGCAGCAGCGGCTGCGCGTCGGCCAGGCCCTCGCCGACGACCCCGCGTTGCTGCTCTGCGACGAGCCGCTGTCGAACCTCGACCTGGCGAACCAGCGCGCGGTGATCGACATCATCGATCGTCAGCGTCGCGAGAAGGATGCGGCGGTGCTGCTGGTCACGCACGACATCAACCCGCTGCTGGGCAAGGTCGACCGCATCCTCTACATCGCCTCTGGCCGGTTCGTGCTCGGACGCCCGCAGGAGGTGCTGCGCAGCGATGTGCTCACCGACCTGTACGGCACCGCCGTCTTCGTGCTGCGGGCCGGTGACCGCCTCGTGGTGGTCGGGGCGCCGGATGCCGAGACGCGGCATGAGCACGAGCACGATCACGAGCATGAGATCGGCGACGTGCCAGGAGGTTTCGCATGATCCCCCTCGCGCTCGGCTGGAGCGACATCTTCTCGTTCCAGGACTACGGCGAGCTGGTCGCGCTGCTGTCGAACTCGATCATCGCCGGAGCGGTGCTCGGCCTGGTCGGAGGTCTCATCGGCGTGTTCGTGATGCAGCGCGATCTCGCGTTCGCGGTGCACGGCATCAGCGAGCTCTCCTTCGCCGGCGCCGCCGCCGCGCTGCTGTTCGGCGGCAGCGTCGTGGCCGGATCGATCGGCGGCGCACTGGTCGCGGCCATCGTGATCGGCCTGCTCGGCACCCGCGCCAGAGAGCGCAACTCCCTGGTCGGAGTGCTGATGCCGTTCGGCCTCGGCCTCGGCATCCTGTTCCTGTCTCTCTACGACGGCCGCAGTGCCAACCGATTCACGCTGCTGACCGGGCAGATCGTCGCGGTGTCGAGTCCCGACCTCGGTTGGCTGATCGGCATCGGCGTCGTGGTGCTCGCGGGACTGCTGCTGATGTGGCGGCCGCTGCGCTTCGACTCGCTCGACCCGGTGTCCGCGGCTGCTCGCGGCGTACCGACCCGCGTCGTCGGGCTGCTGTTCATGGTGCTGCTCGGCCTGATCGTGGCGGTGGCGGTGCACATCATCGGCGCACTGCTGGTGATGGCGCTGCTGGTCACGCCGGCCGCCGCCGCGATGCGCGTCAGCGCCGGGCCGATCGCGGTGCCGCTGCTGGCCGCGCTGTTCGGATTCGTCGCCGCCGTCGGCGGCATCCTGCTGGCGCTCGCCGGCACCCTGCCGGTGAGCCCCTACATCACGACGATCTCGTTCCTCATCTACCTCGGATGCTGGGCCGTGCAGCGCATCCGCGGACGCGTGCGCCGGACGGCCTGAGCTTTCACGCGGCCGGATCGCCGTAGCGCTCGGCGATGTCCTTCGACGACGGCCAGCCCTCGTAGGTCGCATGCTGCGGCCAGCCCTCGGGTACGTCCTGCCACTCCTCCTGGCGGCCATAGGGCAGCACGTCGGCGATGGCGAAGCTGAGCATGAACTGCTCGGCGCCGCGGCCGGTGGTGTGCCAGGTGCGGTAGACGTCATCGCCGTCGCGCAGGAACACGTTGTAGGCGAAGCCCTCGCCCGGACCTGCGTCCACGTCGGCGCCGAACGGGCTGCCGGCCGACGAGAACCAGGTCATCTGATTGCCGACCCGCTTCTTGTAGGCGAGGATCTCGTCCATCGGCCCGTTCGTGACCGCGACGAAGCGGACGTCGAGCGGCTCGACGATGTCGGGGCGGGCGAACTGTGCAGTTCCTCCGGTGCAGCCGGAGCACTGCCATGTCGCCCCGTCCGTCCACATGTGGTTGTAGACGACGAGCTGGCTGTGTCCGTCGAACATGTCGGCGAGCGTGACGGTCGATCCGTCCTCGGCGGTGAGCCGGTACTCCGGCATCTTCACGGCCGGCAGCCGGCGGCGTGCGGCGGCGATAGCGTCGAGCTCGCGCGTGGCGGCCTTCTCGCGCACACGCAGCTCGGCCAGCGCGTCGCGCCAGGTCTGCTCGTCGACGACAGGGGGAAGCGCGGTCATGATCACTCCTATGTTCACGGCGTCCACATCTGATATGTTCACACCGTACACATCGGCGGGCGGGAGGGCAAGAGGGTGGCCTATCATCACGGGGACCTCGCAGCCGCACTGGTCGAGGCAGGCCTCGACACCACTCGGGAGGGCGGAATCGACGCGCTCTCGGTGCGCGAGGTCACCCGCCGCGTCGGCGTCTCGCCGAACGCGGCGTATCGGCACTACCCGAACCTCGCGGCGCTGCGCGAGGCCGTCGCGGCCGCGATCCTCGGGCAGGTGGCCGCCTCGATGGCCGCAGGAGCGGCATCCGACCCGGCAGCGCGGCTGCGCACGATCGGCCTCGCCTACATCGACTTCGCGCTGCAGGAGCCGGGCTGGTTCTCGGTCGCATTCTTCGGAGGCCGGTCTCTCGGGCCGGAGGACATCGCGACGACCCCCGCGTTCCGCGCGCTCGCCGCCGCCCTCGGCGACCTGGTCGCGCAGGGCGCACTGCCGGCGGATGCCGCACCCGCAGCGGCCTGGTCGTGCTGGGCGACCGTGCACGGCTTCGCGGAACTCTGTCTGCATGGCCCGCTCGCGGCGATGCCGCCCTCCGAGCAGCGCCGCCTCGCGGCATCCGCCGTCGACGCGATCGTCGCCGGGATCGCCGCCTGACCCTGCGCGTCCCACAGGCGCGGTGTCGCGTGGGGAGCTCCGGGGGCCGGGCGTGGAGTGCACCGCGAGCTGGCGAGTGCACCGGTTGTCGTCGACTGCACCACTTGCCGAGGTCGACAACCGGTGCACTCGTCGTGAAATGGTTCACTCGGGGCGTGCCAGCGGTGGGGCGTCGCTCTCCAGTGAGTGAACGCGATCTCGCCGTCGGCAACCGGTTCACTCGAGAGGCGCCGACGGACGGAGCCGCGGCCCAGGCATCCCACACCGGCGCGGCCTAGACTCGGAGCATGGCTCAGCGGAACACCTGGCAGCGGGAACGCGTGCGCGATGCGCTCGGCGACACGCAGGGCTTCGTGAGTGCGCAGAGCCTGCACGCCGCGCTCCGGGAGGCGAACACCGGCATCGGACTCGCCACGGTCTACCGCACGCTCGCCGGGCTTGCGGCATCCGGCGAGGCCGACTCGCTGCAGAGCCCCGAGGGTGAGGCGCTGTACCGGGCGTGCACCACGCAGGGTCACCACCATCACCTGATCTGCCGCTCCTGCGGTCTCACAGTCGAGATCGAGGCGAAGGACGTCGAGCAGTGGGCGCAGCGCACGGCTGCGCAGAACGGCTTCCGCGACGCCGAGCACGTCGTCGACATCTTCGGTCTGTGCGCCGACTGCGCCGCCAGTCAGGACGCCGGCGAGTGACGGGTCGGATGCTGCAGAAGGCGGAGCCCCTCGTATGAGCGGCGGCGACGCGCCTCTCACCCGCGCGCAGCTGCGTGCGCAGCGCGAGGCCGCAGAAGCGGCCGCGAAGGCCGCCGCGGGCCAGACGGCGGATCCCGCGGATGCCGGAGCACCGACAGTGCCTTCCGACGAGCGGTCGACGCCTTCGACGACTTCGACGCCTGCACCCGCGCCCGGTGACCCTGCGGCCACTGCCCCCTCGGACTCGGCCGGCGTTCCGACGAACGGTGCCTCCGCGCCCTCGGCTGGCGCGCCCGAACTCGATGGCCCGGCGACCGGCGCCCCCACGACCGGTGACCCTGCGGCCAAAGCGCCTGCGGCGGGCGCCCGCGCGCCCTCGGCCGGAGCGCCGGCTGCTGATTCCCCGGCGACCGGCGCACCGGCCTCCTGGACTGACCGCCCTGGGGTGGGCACTCGCAGCGACGTCCCCGACTCCCGACCCCGCGACTCCAACGCATCGGAGCGCGCGCGTCGGGAGCCGATCCGACCCGAGATCATGGGGCCGGAACCCGAGGATGGCGAGCCCGTCACCCCGATGCCGGTCCAGCCCGAGCCCGAACGCGAGCCCCGCATCCCGGCGATCATGCGTCGCCGTGGCGCGGGCGGCGAGCCCATCCGTCCGGAGCTGATGGACCAGGAGCCCGACGCCGCATCGGCATCCGACCCGCAGCGAGCCGCCGTCTTCGCGGCTGCCGCTGCTGCGGCGGCAGCCGCCGCCGAGGCCGCCGCCGAGTCGGCCGGGAGAGCTCCAGGCCCGCGTCGCTCGCCGAGCGCGCGAACCCCGGCGCAGGCGGCATCCGAATCCGTTCCCGGGCCGCGCCGGACGGGGAATCCAGGACAGTCGCCGGTCGGCACTGCCGACGAGCAGCCACCCGGGCCGCGCCGGTCGTCGGCCTCCGAGCCGGGTGACGTCCCGCCCGTGCCCACACCCACGTCCCCGGTCTCCCGTCTCGACCCGGTGCCGTGGGAGCCGTCCGCGGAACCGGAGTCCGACGGCTCGGCGTACAAGCGCCGTCGCAGGCTCTACATCGTGCTGGCCGCGGTCGCCGCTGTGCTCCTGATCGCCGGTGGCATCTTCGCCTTCGTGTTCTCGCAGTCGCTGCGGGTGCTGGGCGTCGACTTCGATCCGGCGCGCGCCGTCGAGGCATCCGGCACGACGCTGACCTTCGACACGAACCACGACCTCGCCGCCGTCGACGCCGCGCAGGTGAGCGTCGAGCCCGCTGTCCCGTTCACCGTCAAGGTGGACGGCAGCAGCCTCGGCATCCGCTTCACGGACGCCCTCGACGACACCACGAAGTTCACGGTGACCGTCAAGGATGCAGCTGCCGAAGGCGGAAGCCCGACGGCCGACCTCTCCACGACGTTCACCACGCCGAAGTCGCAGATCTTCCTGCTGCAGCGCAGCGACAAGAAAGACAAGATCTTCGCCTCCGACCTGTCCGGCGAGAACGGCGTGCCGGTGTTCTCCAGCTCGAAGATCGTGGACTTCCGGGCGACGCTCGACAGCCTCGTGGTCGTGGTCGAGGAGGACGGCGGGTCCCGCCTGATCGTCATGGACCACAAGGGCGACAGGCAGCGCGACCTGAAGCTCCCCGGCGACGGATACATCACCAGCCTGCAGGTCTCCGACCGCGGCGGTCTCGTCGGCTACGCCTACTCCGACGCCGACGTCACCGAGACCAGCGGACGGGCCAGCGTGCTGGTGACGCAGCCGCTGGACGGCTCCAGTGGCCCCTCCGTCGTGCAGGTCGGCGGGGAGGACGTCGGTGTCTCGGACTGGGAGTTCGTGCCGGACTCGTCGAAGGTGCTGTTCGTCGACTTCTCGAATGAGCTGATCCTCGACGACCGCGCCGGCGACGCACCCGCCCAGGACTTCGGCCTCGTGGCCGAACTGCTCGGCACGACCCGTGACACCGCCATCATCGAGCGCACCGAGGGAACGTTCATCGAACTCTCGCTCGAGGACGGCACCGAGGAGCCCCTGCCGGCGACCGATCCCGACTACGGCATGCCCTCCGAGATCGTGCCCTTCCCGGGCGGCACCCTGCAGCACGTCGTGCAGCGCAACGACTCCGGCGCCCCGACCGGTCAGGCCGTGATCCGGGTCGATCCGGATGGCACGGCGACGCCGGTGTTCGAGGTCGGCGACGACTCCTCGATCATCCAGATGTGCGCGTCGCCGAGCGGGCAGTACGCCGCCGTGACCGTCGCGCCGGACGTGGCGAACAATCCCTACGACGAACTGCTGCTGCCGCTGCCGACCACCCTGCACACCACCCTGCTGGACCTGCGCACCGGCGATCAGCTGGTCACGCTCTCCGGGTTCGACGTGTCGTGGTGCGGAAGCGCGCCCTAGCCATGGGTATCGTGCGCCCGGCAACGCGCGCCGACCTCGTCGGCCTCCCGGTCGATGTGGCGCCGAAGCTGCTCGGTGCTGAACTTGCCACGGTCGTGGACGGCGCCGAGGTGCGTCTGCGGATCACCGAGGTCGAGGCGTACCACGGCAAGGGCACCGGACCGCTCCCCGATCCCGGTTCGCACGCCCGGATGGGCCCCACCGCGCGCAACGCCACGATGTGGGGCGAGCCGGGTCACCTGTACGTGTACCTCAGTCACGGCATCCACTCCTGCGTCAACGTCGTCTGCGGGCCCGAAGGCGAGGCGGGCGGTGTCCTGCTGCGCGCCGGTGAGATCATCGGCGGGGCCGATGTCGCATCCGCTCGCTCCGGTCGCGCCGGCCGCGCCGGCCGCGCCGGCCGCGACTTGGCCCGCGGACCAGGCCGCCTCGGCCAGGTCGTGGGCCTGCGGCACGCACTGCACGACGGGATCGACGCCATCACCGGCATCCCGCAGAACGGCGCGACCGCCGCGCTGCTGCTCGGCGAGCCGCTCGCCGAGATCGCGGCGGGACCGCGCGTCGGCGTCGCGGGTCTCGCCGGGACGGATGCCTACCCGTGGCGCTTCTGGGTCCCCGGTGACCGCACCGTCTCGCCGTTCCGGTGGGGCCGCGGCGCGGCCGAGGTGCAGTCCACCCTTCCCCAGACCTGACCGGGGAATGTCCGGGTGACCGGTCTACTCGCAGCCGCAGGAGCGGCGCACGACGAGCGAGGTCGGGAACGCGCGGTAGCCGGGCTCCGCGTCGCCCGCCTGCAGGAGCCGGATCGCCTCCTGAGCCATCTCGGCCAGCGGCTGCGCGGTCGTGGTCAGCGGCGGCCAGGCGTACTCGGCCGCGTCGGTGCCGTCGAAACTGACGACGGCGACATCCTCCGGCACGCGCAGACCGCGGGCGTGCAGCGCGGCCATGAGTCCCACCGCGACCTGGTCGGATGCCGCGAAGGCGGCGCGTGGCCGCTCCGCGGCATCCGCCAGTTCGATCCCCGCCTGATAACCGCCCTCATAGGAGAACGGCGCGTGGATCCTGGCCCCCAGCGGAAGACCGGCCGCCGTGAGCGCGTCTCCCCAGCCGCGCTCACGGTCGTCGAAGATGCTCGCGCTCCCGATGAACGCGATGCTGCGGTAGCCGTGCCACACGAGGTGCTCCACCGCTTGTCGTGCACCGGCGCGGAAGTCCGCGCCGAGTGCGGGGACGCCGGCGGCGCCCACGTACTGGTTGATCAGCACCACCGGGATGCCGAGGTTCTCGACCAGCACCTGCTCGGCGGCGGTCAGCAGATCGGCGATGATCAGTCCGCCGATCTGTCGTGCGGTGAGATCGTGGATCTGGTCCGCGGCCGTGGTGTGCTCACGGTCGGTGTTCACGATCAGCAGAGACCGCCCCTGCTGCACAGCGGCCTCGCCGAGCGCGTGGCACAGCTGCGCGAAGAACGGGTTGCGGCTGTCGACCACGAGCATGCCGAACATGTCGGACGAGCCCTTCGACAGGGCGCGGGCAGCGGCGTTCGGCCGGTAGCCGAGCACCTTCACCGCGTCGAGCACGCGCTCCCTGGTGAGCGGCGCCACCGGCTTCGGCCCGTCGTTGAGCACGTAGCTGACGACGGCGGTGCTGACGCCGGCGTAGCGCGCGACGTCCGCGCGCGTCACCGTGCGCGCTCGACGAGTGTGCTCATCAGACATGAGGACTTCCCGGAGCGTCGCCCAGGTCGGGGATGACCAGGCGCTCGCCGCCACGGCGCGCCGACTCGTGCGCGATCACGCCGGGCAGGGTGAATCGCGCGGCCTGCCAGGCATTCACCGGCGGCAGCGTGCCGTCCACGACCGCGCGGACGAAGTCGTCCACGAGGAAGTGATGGCTGCCCTCGTGACCGTTGTGCAGCGAGCGGATCTCGGCGGGGATGCGCTCCCGGTCGTGCACGGCGGCGTAGCCCGAGACGAAGGCGTCGCGCAGCGCCGGCGCGACGTGCGCGAGCGACGGGTCGTCGGGGGAGAGGGATGCGTGGGTGTCGATCTGCGCGGAGATGTCCTCCACGCCCTCCCTGGTCTGCCACACCGTGGTCAGCGCGAGCTGCTCGAAGGAGCCCCCGGTGCCGAACCAGCGGAACCGCGACTCGCGCAGGTGCGACGGATACCCCACCCGCCGGAACTCGTTGATGCGCATGGAGCCGCCCGCCGCGAGCTCGAACAGCGCAGTGGCGTTGGAGAAGTCGTTGTCGAACTGGCTCACCGCCCGATCGAACACCCCGTCGCCTCGATCGTCCACGACGCCGACCGCAGAGACGGCGGTGGCGTACGTGGGCCACGCGCCGAGCACCCCGCCGATCGAGTGGGTGGGGTACAGCAGCGGGGGGTAACTGGCGGTGGCCTTCCAGTTCTCGCCGCCGGAGTACTGGTAGGCCTCGTAGAACCCGAGGTCCATGTCGTGCACGTAGTCGCCCTCGCCGTAGAACAGGCGGCCGAACTCGCCGGACGCGAGCTTCTTGCGGGCGAACACCGTCGCCGGGTTGTAGTAGCTGGTCTCGCCCATCATGTAGGTGAGGCCGGTCTCGCGCACGGTGTCGATGATCTCTGCGATCTCCTCTGCCGAGATCGCCATCGGCACGGCGGAGTACACGTGCTTGCCGGCGCGCAGCGCCTTGACCACCAGAGGGCCGTGCGTCCAGCGCTGCGTGAAGATCGCCACGGCATCGACCGGCGAGGCCAGCATCTCGTCGAAGTCGGCGAAGGCGCCGGCGAACCCGGCAGTGCGCACGAGCTCGTCCGCGCGCTCGGCGAGCAGGTCGGTGACGTACACGGCTGAGACATCGGGGTGGTGATGGAAGAGCGTGGCGAACTGGCCTGAGAACTGGCCAGCACCGACGATGCCCAGAGAGAACGACATGAGTCGAATTCTGACACCGCCTGTCTACGCGTGTCAACAGCACAGAATTCCCACCATGGCGCGGAATAACGAACATTTCCTACCTCTTGCGCTTTCGCCGTCTACGCGGGTAACCTGACCGGCATCCGACAAGTGAGGAAGAACGATGAAGTCCACCCTTGCGGGCGTCGCGGCTCTCGCCGCCATCGCCCTTGCGCTCACCGGATGCTCCGGTGACGGCGGATCGGGCGACTCCGGCGGTTCCGCCAAGCTCGAGATGCAGACCAACTTCGGCGCGACCGACCCGTCTCTCAAGGTGCTGACCGAGATCACGGAGAAGTACGAGGCCGACCATCCTGACGTGAAGATCGAACTGGTGCCGTCGACCGACAGCTACGAGGCCGACATGAAGGTGCGCCTCGCCTCCGGCGACGTGCCCGACATCTGGGCCACTCACGGCTGGTCGCTGCTGCGCTACAGCCAGTTCCTCGAGCCGCTCGACACGCAGCCGTGGGCGAAGAACTTCAACGAGGCGCTCGCACCCGCGATGGAGAACGACAAGGGCCAGTTCTTCGCGCTGCCGATCGACACCGACGTCGCCGGGATCATGTACAACCGCGACGTGCTGGAGGCGAACGGCATCGACCCGGCGTCCGTGAAGAGCTGGGACGACTTCGACGCCGCACTGAAGACGCTGAAGGATGCCGGGATCATCCCGATCTCGTCCTCGGGCAAGGACAGCTGGTTCGCCGGGAACATCACCGACTTCATCGGCTCGGGCGACTTCACCGAGAAGCAGTTCGAGGGCTTCAAGGACGGAACCTTCGATGAGGCCGGCTACACAGAGATCCTCGACAATGTGGCCACCTGGCAGAAGGCGGGCTACTTCAACCCCGACTACTCCGCGGCCACCACCGACGATCTCGGGCGCGCTCTGGCCGAGGGCAAGACCGGCTTCGTCTTCGTGCAGAACTACCTCGCGGCGACCGCGCTCGGGTTCAACCCCGATGCGAACATCGGCTACATGCCCATCCCTTCCAAGGACGGCAAGCCCTTCCTGGTCGGCGGCGAGGGCCGTGCCTACGGCGTCGCCAAGGACGGCGCGCACAAGCAGGAGGCGCTGGACTACATCGCCTTCCTGGCCGAGCCCGAGAACGAGTCCAAGCTCGCCAGCTCGATCGGCGGCATCCCCGGGCTGACCAACGCGACCAGCGACCTCGGCATCCTGACCGAGAGCTACGAGACGTTCGTCAAGCCCGGCGACTACCCGCTGATGCCCTACTTCGACCGGGTGTACCTGCCTAACGGCATCTGGGACACCATGGTCACCACGACGGACGGTGTGATCACCGGCCAGATGTCACCGGAGGATGCCACCAAGCAGATGAAGTCGAGTTACGACTCGCTGCAGAAGTGATGACTGCCACCGCCTCACTGACGGTGCGTAGACGCAAGCGGGGAGCCGGGGGGACTCCCCGCTTCGCGGGGCGCGGCCTGAACCTGCTGTATCTGCCCGCCGTCGCGGTGCTCGGCGTCTTCATGCTGTGGCCCCTCGTCAACGGCGTCATCCTGTCGCTCACCGACTGGGACGGCTACACGCCCGACCGCTCGTTCGTGGGTGCGGCGAACTACCTGCGGCTGTTCGAGGACGAGAACTTCCGCACCGCGCTGTGGAACACCGTGATCTACGGCGTCGGGTCGACGATCCTGCAGCAGATCATCGGTCTCGGGCTGGCGCTCGCGCTGGACCGGGCCATCCGCGGTCGCAACGTGGCTCGGGCGATCATCTACCTGCCCGTGCTGGTCTCACCCGTGGTCATGGGCACCATGTACTACCTGTTCTTCTCGTACAACTCGGGAGGGTTGAACGACCTCGTCATCGCGCTGGGAGGGGAGCGCACGGCCTGGCTGGCCGATCCCGGCCGGGCCGTGCTGCTCGTCGTCGTCGTCAACTCGCTGCAGTTCGTCGGCATCTCCATGGTGATCTACCTGGCAGGACTCCAGTCCATCCCCACCATGTACTTCGAGGCGGCCACGCTCGACGGGGCATCCGCCTGGCAGGCGTTCCGGCACGTCACCGTGCCCATGCTGCAGCCGGCCTTCGCGACCAGCATCGTGCTGAACCTCATCGGCGGATTGAAGCTGTTCGACGTGATCATGGTGCTCACCGGCGGCGGGCCCGGATACTCCACCAACTCGGTGTCGACGCTGATCGCGAAGATGTACTTCGACAACCAGAGCGCCGGGTACGCCTCGGCGATGGGCGTCGCCCTGTTCGTGATCATCGCGGTGTTCACCCTGGTGCTGAACACCGTGCTGAACCGTCGGCGACTGGAGCAGCTGTGAACCGGCGGCTGTCCTGGGGTGCGAAGCTCGCGATCGGGCTCGGCCTGCTCCTGGCCGTGCTGCTGCAGCTGCTGCCGTTCTACATCACCGTCACCACATCGCTGAAGGCGAAGAGCGACCTGTCGTCGCAGTGGCTGTTCCCGTTCGGCGACTGGTATCTGCAGAACTTCAGCACCGCCGTGCAGCAGGGGCACATCCTGCGCGCGATCGGCAACAGCGCCCTCGTCACCGTGGTGTCCACGGTGCTGGTGTGCGTGATCGGCGCACTCGCCGCGTATCCGCTCGCGCGCCGCGCGACCGTCGGCAACCGGCTGGTGCTCGCCGGCGTCGTCGGCCTGATCATGGTGCCGCCGCTGTCGATCCTCGTGCCGCTGTACTCGATGCTCGTGCAGATGAAGGGCATCAACACCTATTGGGGCACGATCCTGGTGATGACCGCCCTGCAGCTGCCGCTGGCGATCTTCCTCTACACGGCGTTCATGCGCGGGCTGCCGATCTCGATCGAGGAGGCGGCGTCGGTCGACGGTGCCAACGCCGTGCAGGTGCTGTTCCGCATCGTCTTTCCGATGCTGAAGCCGGTGACCGCGACGGTGGTCATCCTCACCAGCGTCGCGGTGTGGAACGAGTACGCGCTGAGTGTGTTCCTGATGCGCAGTCCGGAGATGCGCACGATCGCGCCCTCGATCGGCTCGTTCTTCGCGACGTCCTCGAGCGACCTGGGGGCTGCGGCCGCGGCATCCCTCATCTCGGTGCTCCCGGTGCTGGTGGTCTACCTGGTGCTGCAGCGCTACTTCATCAAGGGCATGGTGGCCGGTTCCGAGAAGTGATCCGGTCCGTGCTAGGATTGCTCTTTGTCTGCGCGCTCTCCTGGCGTGCAGTTCGTGTGCTGTGGGTCCCCGAGCTCGTCGAGGGGGCAGGCATGCAGACAAGGGATCTTGGGTGGGGCCGTCCGGCCTCACGGTATAGAAGGAGTCACAACATGGCAGCAGTGTGCCAGGTGACCGGTGCTGTTCCCGGCTTCGGTCACAACGTCTCGCACTCGCACCGCCGGACGAAGCGCCGCTTCGACCCGAACGTGCAGAAGAAGACCTACTTTGTTCCGTCGCTCGGCCGTAAGGTCACGCTGAACGTGTCCGCCAAGGGCATCAAGGTGATCGACGCCCGCGGCATCGACAAGGTCGTCGCGGACCTCCAGGCGAAGGGTGTGAAGCTCTAATGGCCAAGAAGGCACAGGACGTCCGTCCGATCATCAAGCTCCGCTCGACGGCGGGCACCGGTTACACCTACGTGACCAAGAAGAACCGTCGCAACACGCCCGACCGCCTCGTGCTGAAGAAGTACGACCCGGTGGTCCGCAAGCACGTCGAATTCCGAGAGGAGCGTTGATCCATGGCTAAGAAGAGCAAGATCGCCAAGAACGAGCAGCGCAAGGTCATCGTCGATCGGTACGCCGAGCGTCGTGCCGAGCTGAAGAAGGCGCTCGTCTCGCCGAACTCCACCGACGAGCAGCGTGAGGCCGCCCGCGTCGGCCTGCAGAAGCTGCCGCGCAACGCCTCGCCGGTGCGCGTGCGCTCGCGCGACGTCATCGACGGCCGTCCCCGCGGTGTCCTCACGAAGTTCGGCATCTCGCGTGTCCGCTTCCGTGACATGGCACACCGTGGCGAGCTGCCCGGCGTGACCAAGTCGAGCTGGTAAGCACGGTTCCTGAGCCTGACGAAGGACGCAGAAAGGGGCGAGGATCTTCGGATCCTCGCCCCTTTCGCATCCCCCGATCACGCGACGTGGGCGGTCTTGTGCGCCACCGCCCAGGAGAGGGCCTCGTCGGCGATCTCCTCCCAGCCCTCCTGGCTGACCAGGCGGTGAGTGCGACCGGCGTACTCGCGATACTCGACGACCGAGGGGCTGCCGGTGGAGTGATACTTCTTCACGATCGCCCTGCCGATGGCCGGCGGCACGACGTGGTCGATCTCGCCGGTGATGACGAGCAGCGGAGCGCGGTCTGCGCGGCCGTAGTCGATGTGCGTGACGCCGCCCTTCTCGTTCAGCACTGAGCTCACGCCCTCGAAGAACACCCGGTTGTACGAGTTCACGGCGTACTCCTCCCAGAGGGCGTCGGATGCCTCGCGGCTGAGGTCGTTGCCGAAGGTGAAGTGGAAGTGGCGCTTCGAGAGCGGCTTGGCCCCGTTGACGCCGAACGGCTTGGAGAGGATCGGTGCGCCCGTCCAGAGGGTGGAGAGCGGCAGTGTGGTGATGCCCGCGGTCTGGCCGGGTGCGACGCCGACATAGGCGGCGCCCAGTCCGCGGTCGGCGAGCATCTGGGTGATGACCCCGCCGAATGAGTGGCCCATGATGATCGGCTTCACGGGCAGGGTCCGGATGATCCGCTCGTAGTGGTCGACGATCTGCTTCAGCCCGATGCCCTTCAGCGCGGACGAGTCGCGGCGGATGTCGGCGACGGTGCGGTCGTCGATGCCGGGCCAGCCGGGGACGATCACCTCGTGGCCCTGGGCGCGGAAGCGCTCTGCCCAGGTGTCCCAGCTCTTCGGGGTCATCCAGAGTCCGTGGATCAGGACGATGGGGGTCTTCTCAGTGGTGGTCATCTCTTCTTCTCCTTGAATCGGCCCCGCGGTGCGGGGTGGCGTATGCTGATAGTAGACCGAACGTTCTATCTACCGCAATGTATTCCCGGGAATCGAGGAATCGACGACCGGCTGCCGTCGTTCGGATGCCACGATGAGGAGGAACATCATGGACACCAACACTCCGAAGCGCCCGAGCCCTGCCCGCGCCCGCCTCATCGACACTGCGACCCGCCTCTTCTATGAGGAGGGGATCCACTCCGTCGGCGTGGACCGCATCATCGCCGACGCGGAGGTGACACGGGCGACGCTCTACAAGCAGTTCGGCGGCAAGGAGAATCTCGTGCTCGCCTATCTGAGGAACGAGGACGAGATCCTCCGAGGGATGTTCGCGGATGCCGGCGCCGCCGTGAACGATCCGTCGCTGTTGCTGGGCGCCGTCATCGACGGCATCGCCGCCGACATCCGTCTCCGGCACACCCGCGGCTGCCCGTTCATCAACGCCGCCGCCGAGTACCCCGACGAGACGGGGGCCGTGCGGCAGCTGATCGCCGAGCACCGGGAGTGGTTCCGGTCCACGCTCCAGGAGGTGGCCGCCGGCGCCGGTCTCGCCCATCCGGCCGACGCCGCCGCGTCACTCGTGCTGCTCCGCGACGCCGCACTCGTCGGCGGTTACCTCGACGGCGAGGATCGCGTCGCTCCGGCCTTCGAGCGCACCGCCCGTGCTGCGGTCGCCTCGTTCCGGGGGTCTGACGAGAGCGCATCGGGGGCCTCGGACTGATCGGGATTCCGTCAGCTCGCACACTCCCGCGGAATCACGCGGATCGTACCCGGATCGTCCCGTGAAGGGCGGCATCCTGTGACTGGTGTGACAGATGTGACGCGACACGCCGCCGAAATCGGCCGAAACCCGCGAAATGACGCGGAAATCCAAGCATCCGTTGATACTGTCGTCACGGTCGTACCGACCAACCGGGGGGCAGCCGCCTTCCGCATCACAACGAATGCGACGGATCTCGTCGCTGGAGGATGACATGGCTGACAAGTCCATCACCAAGACCGAGCTCGTCGCGGGCATCGCTTCCGCCACGGGCCAGAGCCAGGCCACCGTTTCCGGTGTCCTCGACGCGCTGTTCGCTTCCGTTTCGGACGCCGTCGCCAAGGGCAGCAAGGTCTCGATCCCGGGCTGGATCTCGTTCGAGCAGGTCGCCACTGCTGCTCGCACCGGCCGCAACCCGCAGACCGGCGCCGAGATCAAGATCCCGGCCGGCAAGCGCGTCAAGGTGACCGCCGGCTCGAAGCTCAAGGCCGCCGTCAAGTAAGACCGCTGCTTCGAAGGCCGTCGCCCCGTCCGGGGCGACGGCCTTCGTGCGTCCCGGCTGGCCGGACGGCGGAAGGGACCCCTTGCCCCGCTTAGGCTTGAGGGGTGAACTCCTACCGCCTCGCGGGCATCGCGACCCTCGTCCTCGCCTCGGCGGCGGCGCTGGTGGTCGCGCTGGTGTACGGCGGGGGTGCGGCGGAACTGGTCTTCGCTGATCCGGGTGCGGTCGTGCGCTGGGCGCTGCCCGCCACGAAGATGCTCGGCAACCTCGCCGCAGCGGCGATGCTGGGGCCGCTGGTGCTCGCCCTGTTCGCGCTGAAGTCCGGCACGAAGAACTTCGAGCTCGCCGTCGACACGGCATCCGTCGGGGCGGCGATCTTCACGGTCGCGTCCGCGGCCGGCGCGTTCTTCACCTTCCTCGCCGCGTTCAACGCCAAGCTCAGCCTCGGCCCGCAGTTCGGCGAGCAGCTGGGGCGCTTCCTCATCGAGCTCCCGCTCGGCCAGGCCTGGCTGGTCACGGTGCTGATGGGGGCGGCCGTGACCGTGATCGCGTTCGCCGCGCGCGGCTGGACCGCCGTCTTCTTCACGGCGCTGCTGGCCGCGGCATCCTTCCTGCCGAACGCCACGCAGGGGCACTCCGGCGATCTCGCCGGGCACAACATCGCGGTGAACGCGATCCTGCTGCACACCGTCGGCGCTGCCGCCTGGATCGGCGGTCTCCTGCTGCTCGTCCTGCTGCGTGGCAGGGTGTCGGATCTGGCGACGCTGGTGCGGCGCTACTCGTCGATCGCGCTCGCCGCCTACATCGTCGTCGCCGTCTCGGGCATCGCCCGCGCCGTCGTCGCGATCGGCACCTGGGACGAGCTGCTCAGCCCCTACGGCCTGATCGTGATCACCAAGGTCCTGCTGCTCGGCGCGCTCGGGCTGCTGGGCGCGTGGTACCGCACCCGGCTCATCCCGCATCTCGAGGGGGAGCACCCGCGGCGCACGTTCTGGATGCTGCTGCTCGGCGAGCTCGCCCTGATCGGCCTGGCCTCCGGCGCGGCGGCGGCACTGGCCCGTACCCCTCCGCCGGTCGGCGAGGAGGCCGCGATCGACCGCACGCCGGCCGAGCGGCTGACCGACTCTCCGCTGCCGCCGGAGCTGACGCCGATCCGCTGGCTCACGTCGTGGGACATCGACATCCTGTGGGTCGTCGTCGCCGGCTTCGGGGTGGTGTTCTACCTGATCGGCGTGCACCGGCTGCGCAAGCGGGGAGATCGCTGGCCGATCCATCGCACGATCTTCTGGGTGCTCGGCATGCTGATGCTGGTCTGGGTGACCAGCGGGTCGGTGAACGCCTACCAGGACTACCTGTTCAGCGTGCACATGCTCGGGCACATGCTGCTCAGCATGGCGATCCCGCTGCTGCTGGTCTCGGGCGCCCCGATCACGCTCGCGCTGCGCGCGATCCACAAGCGCGATGACGGCACCCGGGGCGGACGCGAATGGATCATGTGGGCGGTGCACTCGCCGTACGCGCGCGTGCTCACGCATCCGTTCGTCGCCGCGGGACTGTTCGTGCTGTCGCTGTGGGCGTTCTACTTCACCGACTTGGTGCGGTGGTCGATGTACGACCACCTCGGGCACGAGTGGATGGTCATCCACTTCCTGCTCACCGGCTACCTGTTCGTGATGTCGCTGATCGGCATCGATCCGGTGCCGTACCGCCTTCCCTACGCCGGCCGCCTGATCACGCTGATCGCCGTGATGGCGATGCACGCGTTCTTCGGCATCGCGATCATGATGCAGACCGGGCTGATCGTCGCCGAGTGGTTCGGCTCGATGGGCCGCACCTGGGGGGCGCCACCGCTGGAGGATCAGTACGTCGGTGGCGGCATCGCCTGGTCGATCGGCGAGATCCCGACGCTGATCGTCGCGATCACGGTCGCGATCCAGTGGTCGCGATCGGACGAGCGGATGCAGCGGCGCCAGGACCGTCACGCCGACCGCACCGGCGATGCGGAGCTCGAGGAGTACAACGCCAAGCTGGCCGCGCTGGCCGAGCGCGACCGCCGCGATGCCGAACGGGAGCGCGCGGGGCGCTGACGTCGGCCCGTCGGACCGGCGGAAGGCTCAGTCCAGGTCGGGCGCCGTCGGCGATCCGACCCGGATGGATGCCGAGCCGTCGGAGAGGATCGTGATCGTGCCGTCCACCGAGAACGGCACGTCCTCGGAGACGTGCTCGATCGAACCGTCGAAGAGCGACTGGATGTCGACCTCGATATGGGCGACTGCGTCGGACGGCTCGATCCGCCAGTTCGCGCCGTCCGGGATGACGGCGACCTGCGGCTGGGCGGTGATCGACCACTTCGGCAGCGAGTCCGGCGCGAGCCGGTTGCGCACCTCCAGGCCGAACGGGCACGCCGTGGGCTGCAGCACCTTCTGCGTCGTGCACGTGGTGAGGAACTGCTCGACGCGCTGCTGCACGACGTCGCGGAACTTCTTGGTCGGCTGGGTCTGCACGTCGACCGGCGTGTGCGTCAGCGGCGCATCGGCGAGCACGCTGACGCCCGGTGAGGACGCGATCGGGGTCTTGACCGTGACCGAGTACACACCGGGTGTGAACACCAACAGGTGCACAGGATCGAGGGGTGCGGACTCGGTCCCGGCGATCGCCACCTGCCGCCGGTCGAGCTCGAAGCCGTTCACGGCGAAGGTGTCCGCGCCCCGCACGACCAGCTCGATCTCGGCGAGCGGACTCTTCGCGAACCGCCAGTTCGGGGTCACGCCGACCCAGCCGTCCTGCACGATCTCGAACTCGGTGGTGCCGTTGTGCCCCGCGGCCTGGTAGCCGGCGGTGACGTGATAGACGTCGCCGTCCTGCTCCGTCTCGAGATGGACATCGGTGAGCGGTGCGAGCGCTGCGCGGCGCAGCAGAGCCTCGGACGCGTTTCCGTCGATTCCGGCGGCCTCGAGCACGGTGCGGTCGACCGCCACGCCGGAGACGCGCAGCGCATCCGCCGCCCGCCCGGAGGACAGCAGGTCGAGGTAGCGCGCGACGAATGCGGCCGGGCTGTAGAACTGCTGGTACAGCGCGGCGCCGCCGGCGCCGAGCGCGGCGATCAGGAGGACGCCGATGAGAGCCAGGATCGTCAGATCCACGCCGAGGCGCGGGCGCCGCGGCGCGCTCCCCTCCGGCTGCACCATGGCGTCAGTCTAGGAGCGGGCCGCTGGGATGAAGCCGAGCGTGCCGCCCGAGCGCTTAACATGGGGTCGTGTCTCTGCCGCCGCTCTCCGAGGAACAGCTCGAGCTGTTCCGGCTGATCGAGGACACCTCCGACCACGTCTTCATCACCGGGCGCGCCGGCACCGGCAAGTCCACGCTGCTGCAGCACTTCGCCTGGAACACGAAGAAGCAGATCGCCATCTGCGCGCCGACCGGCGTGGCCGCACTCAATGTCGAGGGACAGACGATCCATTCGCTGTTCCGGCTGCCGATCGGCCTGATCGCCGACAGCGACATCGAGCAGAACGACGGCACCCGCCGCATCCTGAACGCGATCGGGACCCTCGTGATCGATGAGGTCTCGATGGTCAACGCCGATCTGATGGACGCCATCGACCGCTCGCTCCGACAGGCGAGGGGCCGCCGCGGCGAGCCGTTCGGCGGCGTGCAGGTGGTGATGTTCGGCGACCCGTACCAGCTGGCGCCGGTGCCTCCGCGGGGCGACGAGCTGCGCTACATCCAGGACCACTACCGCTCGTTCTGGTTCTTCGACGCGAAGGTGTGGACCGGCGGCGAGGCCGATGCCGGCGGGATGCTCGACATCGGCGCGCACGGTGCGCAGCTGCACGTGCGCGAGCTGGTGCACATCCACCGCCAGTCCGACGACGGGTTCAAGCAGATGCTGAACGCGGTGCGCTACGGCCGGGTGACCGCCGAGATCGCCGGCGTCCTCAACAGTCAGGGCGCGCGTCCGGCGCCGGAGCCGGAGCCCGGCGAGGTGCCGATCATCACGCTGGCGACACGTAACGACATCGTGACGCGCATCAACACACGGCATCTGCAGGCGCTGTCCGGGCGGGAGCAGACCGCCGCTGCCGAGGTCAACGGCGACTTCGGCCGCGGTGAGGGGAACTACCCCGCCGAGCTGGAGCTCAAGCTCAAGGTCGGCGCGCAGGTCATGTTCCTGCGCAACGACACCGCCATGCAGGGCGAGCCGCCGCGCTGGGTGAACGGTTCCATCGGCACGGTCACCCGCATCCTCGGCGGCGCGGTGCGCGTCGACCTGGACGGTGAGGAGGTCGATGTCGAGCCCGCCGTCTGGGAGAGGTTCCGCTACGCCTACAACCCCGGCACGAAGACGCTCAGCCGCGAGGTCGTGGCGGAGTTCACGCAGTTCCCGCTGCGGCTGGCCTGGGCTGTGACGATCCACAAGTCGCAGGGCAAGACCTACGACCGCGCGGTCATCGACCTCGGGTCCGGCGCGTTCGCCCCCGGTCAGACGTATGTGGCGCTCAGCCGGCTCACCTCGCTGGACGGCCTCTACCTGAGCCGGCCGCTGCGGCCCAGCGACATCCGCGTCGATCCGGACGTCACCCGCTTCATGCGCGAGGCCTGGGAGGCGAGGCAGGCCGCGCAGTCGGCGATCGGCGGCTGACGTACGGCCCGGCAAGGCTCGCTCCCAGCATCCGCATCCTAGAATCGGGGCATAGTCACGGGAGAGGCATCCATGCAGCATCGTTCGTCGCGCCGTCTGCGCGCCGTCGTCGGCGCAGCCGCGGCACTCGCTCTCATCCTCACGGGTTGCTCCGCAGGCGAGGCCACGTTCAGCTACACACCGCCCGCACAGGTCGACGCGAAGCTTCCGAAGGACACCGCCGACCAGCTGCAGACCGCCGTGCAGGAGGCGATGAAGTCCGCAGGCGCGTCCGGCGCGATCGTCGGCGTCTGGGTGCCGTGGAGCGGAACCTGGGTCGAAGGGCTCGGCACGCAGGGCGCCGGCAGCGAGACGAAGGTGACGACCGACATGTCGTTCCGCGTCGCGGACGTCACACGGCTGATGACCTGCGACGTGCTGTACGGCATGGCCGACGCGGGCGACATCAAGCTCGACGCGCCGGTGCCGAAGTATGTCTCGGGCGTCGCCGACCTGAAGGACGTCACGCTGCTCGACCTGTGCAACGGCACTGCGGGGATCGGCTCGTCGGAGGCGGCGGCCAAGGGCTACTGGCTGAACACCCCCGGCCGGGAGTGGCAGCCGCTGCAGCTCGCCAGCTACGGTCTGGGCGAGGCGCGCACCGAGCCGCACACCACCTTCCGCGACTCGGATGCCGGTTACCTGCTGCTCGGCCTCGCTCTGGAGCGCGCCTCGGGCCTGGACGCGGCCGCGCTGATCAAGCAGTACGTGACGGATCCGCTGGAGCTGCAGAGCACCAGGCTGCCCTCGGGCACCGCCGCGGAACCGACTCCGTCTCCCGCGCTGACCGGCAGCTTCCTGCCGGCGGTGGAGGGTGGATACAACTGCACCGCGCCGGTCGACGTGACGAAGATGTCGGCGAGCGCCGGATTCACGGACTCCGGCGTCACCTCGACCATCGAGGACCTCGGACGGTACATCCAGGCCGAGGCGGCGCAGGGGCTGCGCGGCGAGAAGGCCGAGAAGAAGCGATTCGACGCCCCGCTGAAGGTGGCCGCGGACGGACCGTCCTGGTTCCAGGCCACCGGCGGCGCCTACGTCGTCGGCTCGATGGTCGGTCAGCACGGATGGACGCCCGGCTATGCCACGGCCGCCTACTCCGACCCGGCCACCGGGTTCACGGTCGCCGTCACGCTGAACAACTCGACCTCGGGAAGCCTGATCGCCAGGGACCTGGCGTGGGAGCTGGCCGCGATCGCCTCCAAGGCGCCCGCGGCGGAGGGCCAGAAGGCGCCCGAGTTCGCGCTGCCGTTCACCGCTGAGCAGTACAAGTCGGAGATCGCCTCATCCGCGGTCCCGTGCGTCGCGCCTCCTGCGCAGTGACCCGGGCCGCGGTCTAGGCTCGTCCCGAGCGGGAGGGGTGCGTATGGCCATCGTCGACAACGGCATCTACGTCGCAGGCGTGCGCACCGAGAATCCGCGCAGCCTCGACGAGACGTTCGAGCGGATGCGGGAGTGCGGCGGGATGGGCTGGATCGGCCTGTACCGTCCCGGCGCCGACGAGCTGCGCGCGGTCGCCGATGAGTTCGGGCTGCATGAACTCGCCGTCGAGGACGCGCTGCGCGGGCATCAGCGGCCGAAGATCGAGCGATACGGCGAGGTGCTGTTCGTGGTGCTGCGCCCCGCGCGCTACAAGGACGCCGAGGAGGAGGTCGAGTTCGGCGAGGTGCATGTCTTCGTCGGCCCCGACTTCGTGGTCACCGTGCGGCATGCCGAGGCCCCCGACCTGGGGCGCGTGCGACACCGCATGGAGTCGCAGCCCGCACTGCTCGCGCTCGGCCCTGAAGCGGTGCTCTACGCCATCCTCGACGAGGTGATCGACGAGTACACGCCGGTGATGCTGGGCCTCGAGAACGACATCGACGAGATCGAGTCACAGCTGTTCGTGGAGGATGCGGATGCCACGCAGCGCATCTACGAACTCGCCCGCGAGGTGATCGACGTGCAGCGCGCCACGGCTCCGCTCGCCGGCATGATCGACGCGCTGCTGCGCGGCGGTGAGAAGTACGCGGTCGACGAGGAGCTGCAGCGCTACCTGCGCGACGCGCAGGACCACACGCTGCGCATCGCCGACCGGGTGGGCACGTTCCGCAGCGTGCTCGACAACGCGCTCACCGTCGAGTCGACGATCGTCGCCCGCCGGCAGAACGCGGAGATGCAGCGGATGACCGAGGAGAGCATCCGCCAGGGCGAGCAGATGAAGAAGATCTCGAGCTGGGCGGCGATCCTGTTCGCGCCCACGCTGGTCGCCGGTGTCTACGGCATGAACTTCGACCGGATGCCGGAGCTGCACTGGCTGTTCGGCTACCCCATGGCGCTGGGGATGATGCTCGTGCTCGGCTTCGGGCTGTACGCGGTCTTCAAGAAGAACGGGTGGCTGTAGCCGCTCACCACCCGAGCGCGCCGGTGACGGCGATCGTCGCCAGCGATGTCAGCGTCACCAGCATCCAGAGGATGGCGCCGAGGGCGAGCGGGCGCCAGCCCGCGCGTCGCAGCGCCGGGATGTCGGTGGACAGCCCGATGCCGGCCAGCGCCATCGCGATCAGGAAGATGCTCGCCTGCACGAGGAAGTCCCGCGGGCCGTCGGGGATGACACCGAGAGAGTTCACCACCGCCACGATCACGAAGCCGATCAGGAACCACGGCACGAGCTTCGCGATGCGACGTCCGGTGAGGCGCTGTCCGGCGGCATCCTTCCGCGCCTCGATGACCGACAGTCCGATGCTGATCGGGATGATCATCAGCGTGCGCACCAGCTTGACCACGACGGCGAAGCCGAGCGCAGCCGTGCTGAAGACGCTCGCCGCGGCGACCACCGAGCTGGTGTCGTTGATGGCGGTGCCCGCCAGCAGCCCGAACGTGTGCGGGTCCATGTTCAGGGCGTGCCCGAGCAGCGGGAACAGGACCACGGCGAGGATGTTGAACAGGAAGATCGTCGACACGGCGTAGGCGATCTCGGCACTGGCGGCGCCGATCACCGGTGACACGGCCGCGATGGCGGATGCTCCGCAGATGCCGGTGCCCACACCGATCAGGGTCCGCAGCCTGCTCTCGACGCGCATCGCCTTGCCGATCCACCACGCGCCGAGGAGGCACACGGCCAGTGTCGTCAGCATGATGGGCAGCGACTCCAGCCCGACCTGCACGATGCTGCCGATCGACAGCTGCACACCGAGCAGCACCACGGCCAGCTGCAGCAGGAACTTGCTCGAGTACTCGATGCCGGGGCGGATGCGGGCGTCCGCCCGCTCCGGCAGCATCCGTCCGCGCAGCAGCGAGAGCAGCACGCCGATGACGATCGCAGGGACGGCGGAGCCGAGCACGGGGACGACGGTTCCGATGCCCGTCGAGATCGCCGCGATCGCCGCGGTGACGAGTACGCCGGGGAGCACCTGCGCGCCGCGGCGGGTCAGTCGCTGTGGCAGGGTCCGAGGGGGCGAGAACAGCATGGTTCCAGCGTTCCTGTCACGGGCTCGTCCCGGTAGAGAGCTAATCTTGGTAGGGGTACAGGCTCAGACTGTAGGAGGTGCGATGCGCGACGTCCCCGATCTCGATGCGCTCGAGCTGCTGGTCGCCGCCGTGCGTCTCGGGTCGATCTCCGCCGCCGCGCGGGAGTGCGGCATCTCGCAGCAGTCCGCATCGGCCCGGCTGCGCGGCGTCGAGCGGATGCTCGGCATGGAGCTGTTCCTGCGCACGCCGCAGGGCGTCGTGCCGACGCCGGAGGGCGAGACCGTGGCGTCCTGGGCCGGCGAGGTGCTGGCGGCCGCCGAGCGGTTCCGGGCCGGCGCGGAGACGATGCGGGACGAGCGCCGCCGCGAGCTCGTCGTCGCCGCCAGCCAGACCGTCGCCGCCCACATGGTGCCACGGTGGCTGGTCGCGCTGCGTGACCGGCAGGTGCGGGCGGGGCGGGTGCCGACCGCGGTGCGCCTGCTCACCGCGAACAGCGCCGAGGTCGAGCAGCTGGTGCGCACCGGACGAGCGGAACTCGGACTGATCGAGTCGCCGGTGATCCCGGCCGGTCTCTCGCACTCCACGGTGGGGCGGGATGAGCTGGTGCTGGTGGTGGCCCCGGATCACCCCTGGGCACGCGGGCGGGTGCTGCTCGACGAACTCGCCGGCACGCCGCTGGTGGCGCGTGAACAGGGCAGCGGCACGCGGCAGGCCTGGGAGGACGAGGTGCGCTCCCGGCTGTATCGCGAGCCCGCCGGCCCTCTCGCGGTGATGTCCACCACCGCTGCGGTGCGCTCCGCTGTCGCGGAGGGCCTCGGGCCCGCGGTGCTGTCGCGCCTGGCGGTCGCCGACGACATCCGCCTCGGGCGCCTCGTCGAGGTCTCGCTGGCGGATGCTCCGCTGCTGCGCCCGATCACCGCGCTGTGGCGCGGCGGGGACGGCGACCTGACGCCGACCAGCCGCGAGCTGATCGAGGTGGCGGTAGGGCACCCGGGGTGAGCACCTTGAATGTCGTGCTCCCGCGCGCTTGTAGCATGGGGGGATGCCTGATCAGGTGCTGTTGAGCGATGCGTCGGTGCAGTCGGCGCTGACCCACTTGCGGGCGCCGCAGGGCCGAGGCGGGATCGCGCCATGTGTGAGCGTCGCGGTGACGGGCTCTGCGGCGGTTGATTCGGCGCTGGGGTTGGTGGACGGGGTGTCGTCGGATGTCTCGTCGTCGTTGGGGCATGCTTCTTCCGCGCTCGCGACTTGGCTGGCCTCGATCAGCTCAGGCTTTGAGCAGCTGGATGCCGATCTTGGTGGTGTTCCCTGACCGCGGCGATGCCCGATCTGGGTGAGGACCCCGGGGCAGGAAGTGTGGACGCGATCCGTGACATCGCGGCCCTGTTTCGTGTTCGGGCGCGGACGGCGCGTGACGACATGGCTGATATGCATGCCGCGTCGAACGCGTTGACGGGCACGATCGCGGGTCAGCGTGGATGCCGTGCGTCCGGGGATCGTGTCGCTCTACGGCAAGTTCACCGAGCTGGGTGAGGCGGACGATGAGGTCGCCGGGATACTCGAGGAGTACGCAGACGAGGTGGAGGATCTGACCCGGCGGGCCAGGCTCGTACGCGATGACTGCGAGAGCGCGTGGGCGGCGATCTGGGCTCGCCGTGCGGAAGCGCTCGGGCCGGTGCAGGAGTCGCTCTTGGGTTGGTCGTTGGATTGGGACGAGGTGCGCACAGTCGGGTTGTCGATCCCGTCCGCAGCGACGACTGAGCCGGCGTGGATCGACACCGATGCGTGGCAGGGCGCGATTGACGACTTCACGACCGCCCGTGCCGCCTACCGTCGGCTTCGGCACGAACGGCAAGAGCTGGATGCTGCGACCGAGGTTCGGCTGCGTCAGGTGCAGTTGTTCGCGACGCTCTCGGACGACTGGCATGTCAGCCCGCGGGGAGTGTCCGCGATGGTCGACGCCTGGGCGGGCGATATTTCATCGGTCACCGCGGAGGCCCTCGCTGCTGTGGACGACCCGCACCTGGTCGCTCAGATCTGGGCTTCGCTCACCGGCGACCAGCAGCGCGCGTTGATCGCGGCCGGTCCGCTGCTGCTGGGCGGACTCGCGGGGCTTCCGCCGTGGGCGCGGGTGGCGGCGAACAAGCTCAACGCGAAAGCACGCATCCGGCAGATCAACCGGGTTCTCGACGCCCAACCCGACCCGTACCGCCCTCTCACCGATGACGAGCTGGCCAAGTTGAAGGCCGAGCGCAGCTATCTCACCGATGCCGTCGACGGGAAGTTCGGGCTGTGCTACTACGACCACAAGACGGACAGCATCATCGAGATGATCGGGGAGATCACCCCCGAGACCACCGAGATCAACACCTACGTTCCCGGAACCTATACGAGCGCGTTGAGCTTCTACGGCGGCGGCGTGCAACAGGTCGGCGAGTGGCTGCACGGCCGAGATCCGAACATTGTCTCGTTCGTGTGGAAGGTCGGATCGTTCCCGGGCGAGAATCCCACGACCGGCGGCGCCGACCTCACACGCATCGGCGAAGCAAACGACGAGGATTACACGCTCGGCAAGGGCGCGCAGGTCGCAGCATTCCAGACTGAGCTTCACACCGCCACCGGGCCGACGAACGCCGACTTCAACGGCATCGGTCACTCCTGGGGCCTGGCAGCCATCACCTCAGCCGAGGTCGCCGGGGCACGCTTCGACAACGTGGTCTCCCTTGCGGGTGCCGGGATGCCGGAAATCTGGCGGCCGAATCCCGGAACGGAGTACGCCCACTACTCGTACACCGACATCCTCAGCATGGGTCAGGACCTCGGCCTCGTCTGGAACGGCCGCAACCCCGACGCCGACCCCGCATTCGACTCCACCGTTTACGAACGCGACGGCGACTTCGACCTGCCCCTCTACTCCGGGACAAGTCCGTACACAGGGACGCCTACCGCGAATCCAGCCCCGACCATCCCCGCCTCGACCAAAGCCATGGACAATCACAACCTCATCGCCACCAACAAACCCGAAAATCGACGCGGTCTCGAAAGTGTCCTGAAGGAAATCCGATGACAGCGCACCGTGTTCGCGCCACGTTGCTGGCAACCCTGATGATTTTCGGACTGACGGGCTGCGCTCAAACGTCGCCGGAGGACACCTTGAACGTTGAAGAAGCGAAGGCAATCGCACAGGCCGGGGCGTCGGAGATCAGCGAGCATGTTCCCGCCGAACTCGTCGTATCCGTGAAGCAGAATGCAACGGGCGTGCTGCTCAGTTGCGAGGGCGACCGCAACTACACGTGGACGGGTCGCACCGTCGTCACCCTGACCGAGGATGCCGACGTAACCGACGTCATCGACGGCATCTACAGCGTCTACGCCGATCAGGAGGGGTGGACAGCCCGACGGAAAGAATCCGCGCACGGCGATCCACAGGTGATCATCGACGGCCCCGACAGCAACGGATACCTGATCACCGGAGATGCAGAGCCGTCCACGATCGACCTCGACTCGTACTCGCCATGCTTCCACCTCCCCGACGGGCAGTCATCGCGCGGAAGCTTCTGACCGGCGGTCACTGGAGAGTGGCGAACGGGTGGGACGACCGAGGCTCTTCGACGAGCCGTTTCGCAGAATGCGGCTGGTCCTCGTTGAGGCCTTCCTGCAGACCTGACGCCCTATTCTGAGGGAATGGACCAGCCCGCACTGCTCGCCGTCTCGCACGGCACCTCCGACGCCCAGGGGGCCTCCGACGTGCGTGCGCTCGTCGCCGCGGTGCGCGCGGCCGCGCCGGACCTCGCCGTGCACGAGGCGTTCGTCGACGTGCAGGATCCTGATGCCGCCGCGGCGCTGGCCGCGATCGACGGCCCGGTCGTGGTCGTCCCGCTGCTGCTCTCCAGCGGCTTCCACGTGTTCCACGACCTGCACGGGATCGTCGCGGGGAGAGCGGATGCCGTGGTCGCCGACCCTCTCGGACCCGACAGGCGCCTCGCCGAGGTGCTGGCCCGGCGCCTGCCGGCGGGGGACGACGTCGTGATCGCGGTCGCAGGGTCGCGCGACGACCGCTCCGCGGTCGACGCGGAGGGGATGGCCGAGCAGCTCGCCGAGCGTCTCGGGCGCCCCGTGCGCACCGGCTATCTCGCCGCGCGCGAACCCGAACTGGGGGCACTGCTCGCGGAGCATCCGGATGCCGTCGTGTCGACCTATCTGCTCGCCCACGGGTACTTCTTCGACCTGACCCTGCAGCGCTCCGCCGGGCATCCGACCTCCAAACCGCTGCTGGACGGCTCCGAACCGCCCGCCGAGCTCGTCGAGCTCGTGCTTGAGCGTTTCAGCGCCGCCGCCGCACATCTTGAACGCGCGCACGAATAACACGACTCCGCTTCTGAATCGCTTTTCTTTCGAAGCATGACGGGGCATGACGGGCCTTGACGCCATAAGTCATTCGTCAGTTTCCCTGCGCCATTCCGCGCCTTAGCGTTTCCTCTCATGGCGATGCTCCCGACGCATCGCGTGGGAGAGCGAACCATGACCGTTGAGCAGCAAGCACCCGTCCGCGGGGCGCGGACGCGTACCTCGCGCGCGCCGTCCAAGCCGCACGGACAGTGGGCGGTGGACGGCAACGAGCCGCTGAACGCCAACGAGGAGTTCAAGCTCGCCGACGGCGGGCTGAACGTCCGCGAGCGCATCGAGCAGGTCTACGCCAAGGGCGGCTTCGCCTCGATCGACCCCACCGACCTGCACGGCCGGTTCCGCTGGTGGGGGCTGTACACCCAGCGCAAGCCGGGCATCGACGGCGGTCGCACCGCGCAGCTCGAGCCGCACGAGCTCGAGGACGAGTACTTCATGATGCGGGTCCGCATCGACGGCGGACAGCTCACCACCGAGCAGCTCCGCGTGATCGGCGGGATCTCCACGGAGTTCGCCCGGGACAGCGCCGATCTCACTGACCGGCAGAACGTGCAGCTGCACTGGGTGCAGGTCGAGGACGTGCCCGAGATCTGGCGCCGCCTCGAGGCCGTCGGCCTGAGCACCACCGAGGCCTGCGGCGACGTGCCGCGCGTCATCCTCGGCTCGCCGGTGGCCGGCATCGCCGCCGACGAGATCATCGACCCGACGCCGCAGATCCGCGAGATCGCGGACCGCTTCATCGGCGACCCGAGCCTGGCGAACCTGCCGCGCAAGTACAAGACCGCGATCACCGGCCACCCCAGCCAGGACGTCGTGCACGAGATCAACGACTGCGCCTTCGTCGCCGTCGAGCACCCCGAGCTCGGGATCGGCTACGACATCTGGGTGGGCGGTGCGCTCGCCGCGGTGCCGCGGCTGGGGGAGCGCCTCGGCGCCTTCGTGGCCCCCGAGCGGGTCGGCGAGGTGTGGCACGGCGTCACGCAGATCTTCCGCGACTACGGCTACCGCCGGCTGCGCAACAAGGCCCGCCTGAAGTTCCTGCTCGCCGACTGGGGCGTGGAGAAGTTCCGCCAGGTCCTCGAGAACGAGTACCTGGACTCGCCGCTGCCGGACGGGCCTGCGGCCCCCACCCCGACCACGATCGGCGACCACGTCGGCATCCACCGGCAGAAGGACGGTCGCTTCTACGTCGGCGCCGCCCCGCTCGTCGGTCGCGTGTCGGGAACGACGCTCACCGCGCTGGCCGACCTCGCCGAGGTGCACGGCTCCCGTCGCATCCGCACCACCCCGCACCAGAAGCTGCTCGTGCTGGACGTGCCGGAGGACGAGGTCGACGGCCTCGTCGCCGGTCTGGACGCGATCGGGCTGTCCTCTCGGCCCAGCCTGTTCCGCCGCGGAACGATCGCCTGCACCGGCATCGAGTACTGCAAGCTCGCGATCGTCGAGACCAAGGTCAACGCCGCCCAGGCGATCGAGCAGCTCGAGGAGCGCCTCGGCGCACTCGAGCCGGAGATCGGCCGCCCGATCACCCTGCACGTGAACGGGTGCCCGAACTCCTGCGCCCGCATCCAGGTCGCGGACATCGGGCTGAAGGGCCAGCTGGTCACGATCGACGGCGAGCAGGTGCCCGGCTACCAGGTGCACCTCGGCGGCGGCCTCGCCGGTGTGGGGCGCGACGAAGCCGGCCTGGGCCGCACCGTCCGAGGCCTGAAGGTTCCGGCCGACGGCATCGCCGACTACGCGGAACGCGTCATCCGGCGCTACCTCGCCGACCGCGAGGAGGGCGAGAGCTTCGCGCAGTGGGCGCACCGGGCGGACGAGGAGGCCCTGCAATGAGCGTCAGCCTCGCACCCCGCGTGCAGGTGAAGCGCACCCCCGCCGAACTCGCGGCGCTCGCGGAGCAGGGCAACGCCGAGCTCGGCAGCCTGACCGACCACGAGGCATCCGCCGCCGAGGTCGTGGCCTGGGTGGCGCGCAACTTCGGCGCCGAAGCCGCGGCCGTCGCCTGCTCGATGGCGGATGCCGCATTGCCGCACCTCGTCGCGGAGCAGCTGCCCGGCGTCGACGTGCTCTTCCTCGACACCGGCTACCACTTCACCGAGACCTACGCCACGCGCGACGAGGTCGCCCGCGCCCTCGACGTGCGCATCGTCGACGTCACGCCGGACCAGACCGTCGCCGAGCAGGACGCCGAGTTCGGAGCGAAGCTGTTCGAGCGCGATGCCGCCCTGTGCTGCGCGCGGCGCAAGGTCGCCCCGTTGCAGGAGGCCCTCGGCGGCTACGAGCTGTGGTTCACGGGCGTGCGTCGCGACGAGGCGCCGACCCGCACGAACACGCCGCTGGTGACCTTCGACGAGCGCAACGGCCTGGTCAAGGTGAATCCCGTCGCGGCCTGGAGCTTCGACGACGTGCTCGCCTACGCCGCGGAGCACAAGGCGCCGGTCAACCTGCTGGTCGACTTCGGGTATCCGTCGATCGGATGCCAGCCGTGCACGAAGCCGGTCGCCCCCGGTGAAGATCCCCGCTCCGGCCGCTGGGCCGGGCAGGCGAAGACAGAATGCGGGCTACACGTATGAGCACTGACACTTTCCCGGTCGTTGAGCGAGCGACGAAGGAGCGAGACGAAACGCCTTCCGCCCGCAGCCTCTCCGCCCTCGACATGCTCGAGGCCGAGGCGATCCACATCATCCGCGAGGTCGTCGCCGAGTTCGAGCGCCCCGTGCTGCTGTTCTCCGGCGGCAAGGACTCCGTGCTCGTGCTGCACCTGGCCACCAAGGCCTTCGCGCCCGGCAGGGTGCCGTTCCCCGTGCTGCACGTGGACACCGGGCACAACTTCCCCGAGGTGATCGCGTTCCGCGACGAGACCGTGCAGCGGCTCGGCCTCACGCTCGAGGTCGCCCGGGTGCAGGACTACATCGACGACGGACGCCTCGCCGAGCGCCCCGACGGCACCCGCAACCCGCTGCAGACGCAGCCGCTGCTGGACGCGATCGCCCTCGGCCGGCACGACGCCGTCTTCGGCGGTGCGCGCCGCGACGAGGACAAGGCCCGCGCCAAGGAGCGCATCATCTCGCTCCGCGACGAGTTCGGGCAGTGGGATCCGCGCAACCAGCGTCCCGAGCTGTGGAGCCTGTACAACGGCCGCCACCTGCCCGGTCAGCATGTCCGCGCGTTCCCGATCTCGAACTGGACCGAGCTCGACGTGTGGAACTACATCGAGCGGGAGGGCATCCCGCTGCCGCCGCTGTACTTCGCGCACGAGCGCGAGGTGTTCCGGCGCGACGGCATGTGGCGCGCGGTCGGCGAGGTCTCGCAGCCGCGGGCCGACGAGCAGGTCGAGCGCCGCGTCGTGCGCTACCGCACGGTCGGCGACATGAGCTGCACGGGAGCGGTGGAATCGGATGCCGCCGATGCGGCGTCCGTCGTCGCAGAGGTCGCCCGCTCGACCATCACCGAGCGCGGCGCGACCAGGGCGGACGACCGCATCAGCGAGGCCGCCATGGAGGACCGCAAGAAGGACGGGTACTTCTGATGACCACTGTCTACGACTCCTCGACGAGCTCCGCGACGCAGACGGCCACGCTGTTCCGGTTCGCGACCGCGGGTTCCGTCGACGACGGCAAGTCGACCCTGGTCGGCCGGCTGCTGCACGACGCGAAGGCGATCCTCGCCGACCAGCTCGAGCAGGTGCAGGCCACCAGCAGGAAGCGCGGCTTCGCGCACGGCGACTTCGACTTCGCACTGCTCACCGACGGTCTGCGGGCCGAGCGCGAGCAGGGCATCACGATCGACGTCGCCTACCGCTACTTCGCGACCGACCGGCGCAGCTTCATCCTCGCCGACTGCCCCGGCCACGTGCAGTACACCCGCAACATGGTCACCGGCGCGGCGACCGCCGACGCCGTGGTCGTGCTGGTCGACGCGCGCAAGGGCGTCGTGGAGCAGACCCGCCGGCACCTCGCCGTCGTGTCGCTGCTGCGCGTGCCGAACGTGATCATCGCGGTGAACAAGATCGATCTGATCGACTTCGACGAGGATCGCTTCCTCGAGATCGAGCTCGAGGCGGAACGTGTCGCCGAGCAGCTCGGACTGCGCGGCATCCACGTGCTGCCGGTCTCGGCGCTCGAGGGCGACAACATCGTGGAGCGCTCCGAGCGCACCGCCTGGTACAACGGCGACACGCTGATCCAGCTGCTCGAGACGCTGCCCAGCGCGGACGAGACCGACTCCGCGGCATCCGATCTCCGTCTGCCGGTGCAGCTGGTGCTGCGCCCGCAGGGCGGGTTGTCGCCCGAGATCAGCGACCCGGAGCGCTATCGCGACTTCCGCGGCTTCGCGGGACGCATCTCCTCGGGCCAGGTGGCGGTCGGCGATCCGGTCGAGGTGTTCCCCGGCGGACACCGCACGACGGTCACCGGCATCCTCGTCGCCGGCGAGAGAGCGGATGCCGCGGCTGCGCCGCAGTCGGTCACCCTGACGCTCGCCCACGAACTGGATGCCGCGCGCGGCGCGGTGATCACCGCCGCGGGCACCGCGCCGGAAGGGCGCCGCGAGGCTGTCGTCGAGCTGTTCCAGCTGGACCAGCGCGAGGTCATCGCCGGCGCGAAGGTGCTCGCCAAGCACGGCACCGCGACCGTGCAGGCGCTGATCGCCGAGGTGCTCGACCGCCGCGACCTGGAGACGCTGGACCGCGAACCGGCATCCGTGCTGGCCGTGAACGAGATCGGACGCGTGCGGCTGCGCTTCGCCGCCGACCTGCCGCTCGAGCCGTACACGACCGATCGACACGGCGGCTCGCTCGTGCTCATCCACCCGGGCGACGGGGCGACACTGGCCGCCGCGACCGTCGTCGCCTGAACCCGACACCCCACCCGCAGAACCGATGCCGAGGAGGCGAAAACCGTGAAGAACATCCGCAAGACCACCGCTCTGACCGCCCTGGGACTGGCCGCCATGATGCTCGCGGGCTGCGCCTCGGCATCCGCCGATCAGGGCACCGCGAAGAAGGACGACCTCGACGAGCTGCGCCTCGGCTACTTCGCCAACGTGACCCACGCGCCCGCGCTGGTCGGCGTCTCGGAGGGGCTGTTCCAGGGCGCCCTGGGCGACGTGAAGCTCAAGACCGAGGTGTTCAACGCGGGCCCGGCCGCGATCGAGGCGCTCTCGGCGGGCGCGATCGACGCCACCTACATCGGCCCGAACCCGGCCATCAACACCTTCATCCAGTCCGGAGGGGAGTCCGCGAACATCATCGCCGGCGCCACTTCGGGCGGTGCCGCGCTGGTCGTGAACGACGAGATCTCGGACGTCGCCGACCTGAAGGGCAAGACCCTCGCGACCCCTCAGCTCGGGAACACGCAGGATGTCGCGCTGCGCAGCTGGCTGGCGGACGAGGGCTTCACGACCTCGACATCGGGCGGCGGCGACGTGAACATCACCCCGACCGAGAACGCGCAGACGCTGACGCTCTTCCAGGACGGCGAGGTCGACGGGGCCTGGCTGCCGGAGCCGTGGGTGTCGCGGCTGGTGGTCGACGCCGGCGCGAAGGTGCTCGTCGACGAGAAGGACCTCTGGAAGGACGGTGCGTTCCCGACGACCGTGCTGCTGGTGCGGAAGGACTTCGCGAGGGAGCATCCGGATGCCGTGGACGAACTGCTCGAGGGGCACCTCGCGTCGGTCGCATGGCTCGACGATCACGCCGGCGAGGCGCCCGAGGTGATCAACGGCGCGCTGGAGGATGCCACGGGCAAGGGTCTCTCCGACGAGGTGCTGGCCCGCGCGCTGCAGAACGTCACCTTCACGGTCGACCCGCACGCCGAGACCTTCGAGAAGCTCGTGAGCAACGGCCTGGCCGCCGGCACGCAGAAGAAGGGCTCGATCGACGGACTGTTCGACCTGCGGGCGCTCAACGCGCAGTTGAAGAAGGACGGCCAGGAGCCGGTCTCGGCAGCGGGACTCGGAGAGGACTGATGAGCGCGCTCGCGGGATCGACGGATCGGGCAACGGCGGCGGGAGGACGGCTGACGCCGAGTTTCGACGGCGTCACCCCGGTCGCTGAGCCGGGGCCGGCCGTCGACCCCGCGGTGCGCCTCTCGCACGTCACCAAGCGGTACGGCACGGGCCCGGTGGTGCTCGACGACATCTCGCTGGACATCGCACCCGGAGAGTTCGTCTGCCTGCTCGGCGCCTCCGGCTGCGGCAAGTCCACTCTGCTGAACCTCGTCGCCGGGCTCGAGCCTGCCACCGCGGGGGAGATCTCGACGCCCGACGGCGGCGCCGCGGTCATGTTCCAGGAGTCCGCGCTGATGCCGTGGCTCACCGCCCGCAAGAACGTCGAGCTGGCGCTGCGGCTGCGGGGCGTGCCCCGTCGCGAGCGGCGAGAGGAGGCCGAACGACTGCTCGGCACCGTGAACCTCTCCGAGGCTGGCGACAAGCGACCGCACGAGCTCTCCGGCGGGATGCGGCAGCGCGTGGCGCTCGCCCGCGCCCTGGCGCAGGACCGGTCGGTGCTGCTGATGGACGAGCCCTTCGCCGCACTGGACGCGATCACCCGCGACCTGCTGCACGAGGAGCTGGAGCGCGTCTGGCGCGCCACCGGCCGCACGATCGTGTTCGTCACGCACAACGTGCGCGAGGCGGCTCGACTGGGGCAGCGGGTGATCCTGCTCTCCAGCAGGCCCGGCCGGATCGCGGGGGAATGGCGCATCCGCAACACCACCGGGCGCCGCATCGAGTCGCCCGAGGTGGCGGCACTGGCCACCGAGATCACCGCCGAGCTGCGGAAGGAGATCGCCCGCAATGCCTCCTGAAACTGTGCAGAAGGACGAGCTGGACACGCTCTCCGCCGGCCTGGACCGCCTGCAGTCCGACGAGGTGCAGCGCCCCTCGGTCGTGCGCGAGGTCCTGTCGAAGGCGCTGCCCCCGATCATCCTGCTGGTGGTGCTGCTCGCCGTCTGGCAGCTGTACGTCATGATCGCGGACCCGCGTCCGGACAAGGCGCCGAGCCCCGTGCAGGTCGCGGCCGCGCTCGGCGACGCCTGGGCGTCGGGGCGGCTGCAGGAGGCCGTGGCCACCAGTCTCGAGCGCGGCGTGATCGGCTTCCTCATCGCGATCGTCATCGGCACGGCGCTCGGCATGCTGCTCGCCGAGGTCACGGTGCTCCGTCGCGCAGCGGGCCCGCTGATCTCGGGCCTGCAGGTGCTCCCCTCGGTCGCCTGGGTGCCCGCGGCGATCATCTGGTTCGGCCTCTCCGATGCCACCGCGTACTTCGTGATCCTGATGGGCGCCATTCCCTCGATCGTGAACGGTCTGCTCTCCGGTATCGACCAGGTGCCGCCGCAGCTGCGTCGAGTCGGAACGGTGCTCGGCGCCAGCCGCTGGCAGCTCGCCACAGAGGTGGTGCTGCCGGCGTCGCTGCCCGGGTACTTCGCCGGGCTCAAGCAGGGCTGGGCGTTCTCGTGGCGGTCGCTGATGGCCGCGGAGATCATCACCACCGGAGGATCGATCGGCTTCGGCCTCGGCACCATGCTCGATCAGTCCCGTGAACTCGCCGATCTCGCCGCGGTGCTCGGCACGATCATCCTGATCCTCGCGATCGGAATCCTCATCGAACTCGTGATCTTCGGCCCCATCGAGCGGCGGATGCTGCGCAGCCGGGGCCTTCTCCTGGGAGGTGGAAGATGACCGGACGCGTCACCCTCGTCGGAGCTGGTCCCGGCGACGCCGGCCTGCTCACCCTTCGCGGCCTGCGCGCACTGCAGCAGGCCGACGTCATCGTCGCCGACCGGCTCGGTGCCCGCGCCGTGCTGGAGCAGCTCGCCGCCGAGGGCGTGGAACTCACCGCCGACGTCGTCGACGTCGGCAAGCTGCCCGGGCACCACAAGGTGCCGCAGGACGGCATCAACGCCCTGCTCGTGCAGGAGGCTCAGGCCGGACGGAACGTCGTGCGCCTGAAGGGCGGCGACCCGTTCGTGCTCGGCCGCGGCCGCGAGGAGCAGCTGCACTGCGAGGCCGCCGGCATCCCCGTCGAGGTCGTCGCGGGGGTCACCAGCGCGATCTCGGTGCCGGCCGCGGCCGGCATCCCGGTCACGCATCGCGGCGTCGCGACATCCTTCACCGTCGTCAGCGCGCACGACCAGATCGAGCAGCTGCCCGGCGGAGCCGACCACACGGTGATCCTGCTGATGGGCGTGAACACGCTGGGTCATTCCGCGCACATGCTGGCCGCAGGCGAGCGCGGCGGGGACTGCCCGGTCGCCATCGTCGAGGACGGCTACGGCGAGGGTCAGCGCGTCACGATCGGCACTCTCGGCACCATCGCGCACCTGGCCGCGGCGCGGCAGGTGCGCTCGCCCGCGGTCGTGATCGTCGGCGACGTCGTTCGCCTCGCTTCGACGGGCTCAGCGACCCAAGAGGCTGGGTCCCTGAGCTTGTCGAAGGGCCCGCACTGGACCGACGCGCTGCTCACCCTCTCCTCACTCTGAGTACGAAAGAACCACCATGACCTCTCCTCTGAACCTGCGTGTCGCGATCGTCGGATCGGGGCCGGCCGGCATCTACGCCGGCAATCTGCTGGCGAACGCCGTCGGCGAGCGCGGCGGCCGCGTCGAGATCGACCTGTTCGAATCGCTGCCCGCGCCCTACGGCCTGATCCGCTACGGCGTCGCGCCCGACCACCCGCGCATCAAGGGCATCGTCAACTCGCTGCACGAGATGCTCGACGCCACTGCGGAGGGCGCCGAGCGGCGCACCATCCGGTTCATCGGCAACGTCGAGGTGGGCAAGGACATCGGGCTCGACGAGCTGCGCGAGCGGTACCACGCCGTCATCCTCGCCACCGGTGCGATCCGCGACGCCGAGCTGGACGTGCCCGGCGTCGACCTGCCCGGCTCGTACGGCGCAGCCGACTTCGTCGCCTGGTTCGACGGGCATCCGGATGTCGCGCGCACGTGGCCGCTGGACGCCGCCTCCGCGGCCGTGATCGGCAACGGCAACGTCGCGCTCGACGTGGCGCGTGTGCTCGCCAAACACGGTGAGGACCAGCGCAGCACCGACGTGCCCGACAACGTGCTCGCGGGACTGGAGTCCTCCGCGATCACCGACGTGCACGTGTTCGGCCGCCGCGGCCCGGCGGACATCAAGTTCACGCCGATCGAGCTGCGCGAGCTCGGCGAGGTGCGCGACGTCGACATCGTGCTGCATGACGAGGACTTCGAAGGTGTGGACGCGGCATCCGCGTCGAGCAACCAGCTGAAGGTCATGCTGCGCACGCTGAACGGCTGGCGCGACCGCGAGATCGGCCAGGCGAGCCGGCGACTGCACCTGCACTTCTGGCAGCGACCGGTGGAGATCACCGGCGAGGGTCGGGTGGAGGGCATCCGTTTCGAGCGCACCCGCATCGTCGACGGCACGCTCGAGGGCACCGGCGAGTTCCGCGACTACGACGTGCAGGCGGTCTATCGCGCCGTCGGCTACTACGGCACGCGGGTCGAGGGCGCGCCCTTCGACGAGCGTCGCGGCGTGGTGCCGAACGACGCCGGCCGCGTCGAGGGCGAGCCGGGGCTGTACGCGACCGGCTGGATCAAGCGCGGCCCGGTGGGCTTGATCGGCGCCACCAAGTCGGACGCGCTCGAGACCATCACGAACGTCGTGGCGGACGCCGAGGCGGGCGCGCTCGCGGCGACGGATGCCGGGCGCGACATCCTCGACCTGCTCGACGAGCGCGACACCGAGTACACCACGTGGGACGGCTGGCTGGCCCTGGACGAGCACGAGCGCCACCTCGGCGAGACGCACGAGCACACCCGTGAGCGGGTCAAGGTCGTGCCCCGCGAGGAGCAGGTCGCCGTGTCGCGCGACGGGGCGTTCGTCCGATGACCTACGTCATCGCGCTGCCCTGCGTGGATGTGAAGGACCGGGCGTGCATCGACGAGTGCCCGGTGGACTGCATCTACGAGGGCGAGCGCTCGCTCTACATCCACCCGGACGAGTGCGTGGACTGCGGTGCCTGCGAGCCGGTCTGCCCGGTCGAGGCGATCTACTACGAGGACGACCTCCCCGACGAGTGGCAGGACTACTACACGGCGAACGTGGCCTTCTTCGACGAGATCGGGTCGCCCGGCGGCGCGGCGAAGGTGGGACCGTACGCGTTCGACCACCCGCTGGTGGCGGCGCTTCCCCCGCAGGGTGACGGCCATGACTGAGCCGTACGACGTGCTGATCGTCGGCGGCGGACCCGCCGGGCTCTCCGCCGCTCTCAACCTCGGCCGCGCGCTGATGCGGGTGCTGCTGGTCGACGCCGACCGCCCGCGCAACGCGGCGACGCTCGTCTCGCACGGCTTCCTCACGCGCGACGGCGTGCCGCCGCACGAGCTGCGCCGGCTCGCCCGCGAGGAGCTCGCGGGGTATCCGAACGTCGAGGTGCGCACCCGGCAGCGGGTGTTCGGCATCGAGGAGTCGGATGCCGGATTCGCGGCGAGGCTCGGGCGCCGCTCCCCGGAGGAGTCGGTGACGGCACGCGCCGTGCTGCTGGCATCCGGGCTGCGCGAGACACTGCCTGATGTGCCGAACCTGCGCGGCTTCTACGGCGTGAGCCTGTTCAGTTGCGTCGCCTGCGACGCGTGGGACCTGCGCGACCGACGGCTGGCCTTGATCGGCGAGAGCGCCGACCTGGCGTCCCGCGCCCGCCTGATCGCCCGCTGGACCGACGCGCTCACGGTGTTCACGCACGGATCCGACGCGATCGGGCCCGACGAGGAGGCCGAGCTGCTCGCTCAGGGCATCGCGGTCGAGCGCGCTCCGATCATGGAGCTGCAGGGCGAGAAGGGCTGGATCACCGGCATCCGTCTCGAAGGCGGAGCCGAGCACGCGATCGACGGCGGCTTCGTGCAGCCGCGGTGGGACGCAGAGCTCGGCTACCTGCAGGGCCTCGCCCCTGATGCGGACGAGGCGGGGCACCTGATCGTGGACCGCTCCGGGCGCACCTCGCGCCCCGGCGTGTACGCCGCCGGCGACATCGCCTCACCCGGGCCACAGCAGCTCATGGTCGCGGCGGGTGCCGGAGCCAGGGTCGCGGCCGTCATCGTGCACGACGCGGTCGGCATCACGACGACGCACTGAGCCGGGTCAGTACTCCCCCTTGACCACGAAGTACGAGCCGCGGATGGTGCCGGCCAGCTTGGACTTCTGACGGGCGAACTTGAACTCGCTCAGCTCGTCAGGGACGTCCATCCCATCGGAGAGCTTGAAGCCGACGGCGCGCTTGCCGCCCTCGGCGAGTTCGTAGAGCAGGTTGATCACGAGTCCAGATTCGTAGAACACGTAGGACCAGCGGATGCCGGGCACGTCGGGCTCGGCCACCTCGAGCGCGGGGGAGGCGATGACGATGCCGCGCTCCTTCGCGAGCACACGGGTGACGAGGTCGAGGATCTCGGCTCCTTCGGATGCCGGGACGGTGGTGAAGTCCACGTCGTACTTGTTGTGGAAGTAGCGCGCCTCGTTGGCGCGCAGGCCGGCGAGGGCATCGGCGACGGGCGAGGACTCCAGACCGACGGTGGACACGTTCACGAAATCGACGACGTAGGACATGCGCTCAGTCTGGCACTGCGGATGCTGTCTTCGTCTGGGGACTTCCGGTCGGTTCGTCAGGAAGCGGCGTAGCGGGCCTCGATGGTCCGAGCGGCCTCCTCGATGGCCCGCTCGCGCTCATCGTCGGTCATCGACCACGTGCCGTGGACGAGGCGGGGCCAGAAGATCGCTGACGCGATCATTCCGAGGAACTGTGCGGATGCCGTGTCGGGGTCGTCGATCTCCGCGACTCCCGCCGTGTGCGCGTCGCGGAGGTAGCGCGACAGTGCCATGAGCACCGGCAGTGTCCCGAAGTCGAACGTGCGGGACCGCAGCTCGGGGAACCTGGGCGACTCGGCGATCACCGTCCGC
Source organism: Microbacterium sp. MAH-37 (assembly GCF_009758255.1). Classification (GTDB taxonomy): domain Bacteria; phylum Actinomycetota; class Actinomycetes; order Actinomycetales; family Microbacteriaceae; genus Microbacterium. Next base: position 638,576 of record NZ_WSEN01000010.1, on the reverse strand, counting down.
ATCAGCGCGGTCATCTCGGGTCGCATCAGGAGGTCGCCGTACGCCCGGCCGAGCATCACGAGTCCGGCGCGGAAGTCGTCCGCGGGGACGTCGAGGGGAACCAGGTCGGGCGCCGAGCCGGCTGCGAGCACGGTCGCTTCGAACAGTTCCGCCTTGGTCGGGAACTGCTTGAAGAGCGTCGCCTTCGAGACGCCCGCCTCCTGAGCGATGCGCGCGAGCGAGGTGCGGTCGTAGCCGTTCTCCAGGAACAGGGCGGCACCGGCGGCGAGTACCGACTGGCGGTTCGCCTCGGCCAACGCGCGATGGTAAGCGGAGTCGCCGCGGGTCATGTGACCAGTATCCCATAGAGGTGGGTGCCTTGACTTACCTCTTTATCGACGGTTACGGTGCAGAGGTGAGCCGAGTGACTCACCTCTGACGAAGGAGCAGCAATGGCCACAGTGATCGTCCACGCCACCATCACCCTTGACGGGTACCTCGCAGATCCGGACGGCGGGGTCGATTGGATGTTCGGCAGGCCATCTGCGCCCGAGGACGATGCGGTCGTGGAACGGGTCATGAGCCGTATCGGAGCAGTCGTCGGGGGCGCGAACCGGTCCCAGACCGTCGTGGACGGCGAGCTCCCGTACGGCGGCATGCTGAAAGTGCCGGTCTACCTCATGACCCACAGCCACCATGAGCCGATCCACCGCGACGGAACCACGTACACGTTCGTCGTCGATGACATCGGTGAAGCAGTGGGGCTGGCTTCACGCGCCGCCGGTGACGGCTGGGTCAGCCTGCTCGGCGGAAGCATCTCGCGTCAGTGCCTGCGACTCGGACTCGTCGATGAGCTCCATCTGGACGTCGTCCCGGTGCTGCTCGGCAACGGCATCTCCCTGTTCGAGGGCCTGGGACAGCGCGTCGAGCTCGAACGTCTCGAGACCTCCGCGTACGCGAGCGAGACCCACCTCCGCTACCGAGTCCTCCGGTGAGAATCCGGCCATGATCGGACCCTGGCGTGGCGAGGTGCGCTGCCGGTAGCGTCGGGCGGGTGTCTCCGCGCCGCACGGCCGGGGACCCTGACGAAGGAGTTCCATGGTCTCGCGCATCGGCGCCATCAACATCACCGCCCGCGATCACGAGTCGCTGGGCGCCTTCTGGCAGCAGCTGCTCGCGCTGCAGGAGGATCCGGACAACCCGAACAACCCCGGCGACCCGGTGACGGTGTACCTCACCGAGCCGGTCGCGGTCAACGTCGTGTTCCAGCCGGTCGGCGAGGGCAAGGAGTTCACGCCGCGCATCCACTTCGACCTCAACCCGGTCGGCAGCACCCGCGACGAGGAGGTCGAGCGGCTGAAGGAGCTCGGCGCGACCGTCGTCGCCGATCGGCGACGCGAGAACGGCAGCGGCTACGTCACGATGAGCGACGTGGACGGCAACGAGTTCTGCATCCAGCGCAGCCCCGATGAGGTCGCGGCCCCCGGGTACTGATCCGGAAGCTCGCGCCGCGCCCCACCTCGGAGTACGTTCTGACCGCATGAGCGCGACCTACCACTTCGTGAGCACGTTCCGCGTCGTCGGCGACCCGGAGCGGGTGTGGAACGTGCTCAGCGACGTCGCCGGCTGGGCGCGCTGGTGGCCGGAGCTCGAACGGGTCGAGGTCGTCGCCGGTCCGGCCGGTGCCGCACAGGTCGGCTCGGTGCAAGTCGGCGCGGTGCACCGGCACACCATCCGCACGCCGCTCGGCTATCGCCTGGCGTACGACATCGAGATCACGGCGCTCGATCGGATGCGCTCGGTGGACGCCGCCGTGCGCGGCGACCTCGCCGGCCGTGGGCGGGCGGCCGTGGGCGCAGCATCCGACGACGAGGCGACCATCTGGTTCGCGTGGCTGGTCGAGACGACGAAGCCGTGGATGCGGGTGATGTCGCCGGTCGCCCGCCCGGTGTTCACCTGGGCGCACCACCGGCTGATGGCCGACTTCGGCGCCGGCTTCGCGGCGGCCGCCGGCGCCCGGCTCCTCTCGGTCGAGCATCTCGAGATCCGGCCGGGAGAGCCGGGGTTCCTGGTCATGCCGGAGGTTCTGGCATGACGCGGAAGACGGATCGGGATCGTCTGAGGGCTGCGCGGATTCCCCCTCGGCTCTGGGACGGCGTTCCTGTGAAGCGCTACCGCCAGGTCGCGGTGTCGGGATCGATGCCGTGCTTCCGGGCCGAGGCGTCGATGATCCGCCGGAACCAGTGCGACAGGCCTTCGCCGAAGCCGTCATAGTGCGCCGCGAACCCCGCATCCTGCTCGAACATCCGCCCGAGACACACCTGCATCTCGCGAGTGAGTGGGAAGAAGTTCGAGAACGTCTCGCGATGCCGGTCGACCAGCGCGTCGGCCTCGTCGTCGCCGGGCTGTACGCCCCGGGCGAGGGCGTTGCCGAGGTCGAGCTGCAGCCTCGACATCGCGGCCGAGAGCTCCTGCCACTCGGCGCGCGAGCGGGTGGCAGCGCGTTCGGCGAACTGTGCCCACTGCAGCGTGCCGCCCCACCGCTCCTGCGCTGACTGCGCGGCATCCGGATCCCAGTCGTCGCCGATGATCGCGCGCTGCTCGGCCGGTGCCAGCGGAATGCCGCGCTCATGCGCCTCCGCCATCGCGGCCAGTCGGTCGTCGAGCTGCAGCAGCTCCTCGATCCTCTGAGCGAGCTGGGCGCGCTGTTCGCGCAGCGTGGCGACGATCTCGGCGCCTTCGTCGTTCAGCACCGCGCGAATGGCGTCCAGCCCGAGCCCCGTCTCGCGGTAGGCGACGACGCGGCGGACGCGGTCGGCGTCAGCGCCGGTGTACAGCCGGTAGCCCGCGGCCGAGCGCCCCGACGGCGATGCCAATCCGATCTCGTCCCAGTGGTGCAGCGTGCGCACCGTGATGCCGAGCTCGTGCGCGAGCTCACCCACGGTCTGCTCGGCGACCCTCGGCTCAGTCATGTGCACCATTGTCGCCCTCCGCCCTGGCGCTCGGAGCGACGATTCCGGATGTGGCGAGGGCCCTGCCCTCTGGACTCTCCGGGTCGATCGCCCGGGCCGCGGTCATCACGACCTGCACGCCCTCCGGTGTGGTGACGGTCACCTCGCGTGTGCTCCAGGACGTGTCCGAGGGGGCGCTCGCCGAGCCCGGCAGGAGCGCATCGCAACGCTCGACAAGCCCGTCGAGCTGGCTCAGCACTGCCGAGAAGGCGACGTGCATCGAGGGCTGCTCCGGGGCGGGCGCGTTCACGTCGGCGGGAACCAGCAGCACGTCCTGGAACGCCCAGCGTCGCAGGTGCACGACCTGCTCTGGCACGCTGAACAGCTCGATGAACCCGAGGCCGCGGACCCAGAAGTCCGTTGAGGCGACCAGGTCATGCGTGCGCACGGTGACGAACATCGGCATCGCGTAGATGCCACGGAACGGCTCGGGGGCGACCGTGTCAGGGCCGACTACCGAGAGGGGACTGATCTCGAAGGCGTCGAAGAATTCGCTCATGCGCACCAGCGTGATGCCTCACGTCGCGTGAGGGTCAAGCGCGGTGCTCATGCCGACCCTCCGTCAGACCCCTGCCGCCTCCTTCTTCGCCAGCCGCAGCCAGGTCTCCACGACCGTGTCGGGGTTCAGCGACACCGACTCGATGCCCTGCTCGACCAGCCACTCCGCGAGCTCGGGGTGGTCGCTCGGCCCCTGGCCGCAGATGCCGACGTACTTGCCGTGCCGACGGCACGCCTCGATGGCCATCGACAGCAGCTTGAGCACGGCCGGGTCGCGCTCGTCGAACGTGTCGGCGACGAGTGCGCTGTCGCGGTCGAGCCCGAGGGTCAGCTGGGTCATGTCGTTCGAGCCGATCGAGAAGCCGTCGAAGTGCTCGAGGTACTCGTCGGCGAGCAGTGCGTTGGTGGGCACCTCGCACATCATCACGACCTTCAGGCCGTTCTCGCCGCGGCGCAGCCCGTTCTCGGCGAGCAGCTCGACGACGGCCTGGCCCTCTGCGACGGTGCGCACGAACGGCACCATCACCTGCACGTTGGTGAGGCCCATCTCGTCTCGGACGAACTTCAGCGCCTCGCACTCCATCTCGAAGCACTCACGGAAGTCGGGCGAGACGTAGCGGGACGCACCGCGGTAACCGATCATCGGGTTCTCCTCATGCGGCTCGTAGCGCTCGCCGCCGATGAGGTTGGCGTACTCGTTCGACTTGAAGTCGCTCATCCGCACGATCACCGGCTCGGGTGCGAAGGCGGCGGCGAGCATCGAGACGCCCTCGACGACGCGCTGCACGAAGTAGTCCCGCGGCGACGGGTAGGCGGCGATCCGGGCATCCACCTGGCGACGCAGGTCGTCGGGCAGGGTGTCGCGCTCGAGGAGCGCGCGAGGGTGGATGCCGATCTGGCGGTTGATGATGAACTCCAACCGGGCCAGGCCCACACCGCGGTTCGGCAGCTTCGAGAACGAGAACGCCTGGTCGGGCGTGCCGACGTTCATCATGATCTTGACCGGCGATTCCGGCATCCGGTCCAGTGCGGTCTCCTCCTCGGCGAACGGGAGGATGCCGTCGTAGACGAAGCCGGTGTCGCCTTCGGCGCACGAGACGGTGACGGGCTGCCCGTCGCGCAGTACGCGGGTGGCGTCGCCGGTGCCGACGACGGCGGGGATGCCGAGCTCGCGGGCGATGATCGCGGCGTGGCAGGTGCGTCCGCCGCGGTTGGTGACGATGGCGGATGCCCTCTTCATGATCGGCTCCCAGTCGGGATCGGTCATGTCGGCGACGAGCACGTCGCCGGTCTGGAACTCGCCCATCTGCGTGGCATCCCGCAGGATGCGCACGGGGCCCGCGCCGATGCGCTGCCCGATCGCGCGGCCTTCGGCCGCGACCGGTCCCTTCTCCTGCAGGCGGAACCGGTGGATGACGTTCGCGGATGCCCGGGACACGACGGTCTCGGGGCGGGCCTGCAGGATGTACAGTTTGCCGTCGACGCCGTCCCTGCCCCACTCGATGTCCATCGGGCGGCCGTAGTGCTCCTCGATGACGAGCGCGTGCTGCGCGAGCTCGGTGAGTTCGGCATCCGTGATCGAGAACAGCACTCGCTGGTCGGCCGGCACGTCGACGAAAGCCGTGCTCGCGCCGGCCTGCCGGGAGTCGGTGTAGCGCATGGCGATGGCCTTCTCGCCGACCGCGCGCTTGAGGATCGCGGGGCGTCCGGCGCGCAGCGCGGGCTTCGAGACGTAGAACTCGTCCGGGTTCACGGCGCCCTGCACGACGGCCTCGCCGAGGCCGTAGGAGCTGGTCACGAAGACGGCCTGGTCGAAGCCCGACTCGGTGTCGATGGTGAACATCACGCCGGATGCCCCGACGTCGGAGCGCACCATGCGCTGCACGCCGGCGGAGAGGGCGACCTCGTCGTGCTCGAAGTCCTGGTGCACGCGGTAGGCGATCGCGCGGTCGTTGTAGAGCGAGGCGTAGACGCTGCGGATCGCGGCGATGATGTTGTCGATGCCGCCGACGTTGAGGAAGGTCTCCTGCTGACCCGCGAACGAGGCGTCCGGCAGATCCTCCGCCGTGGCCGAGGAGCGCACTGCCCACGTGACGGTCTCGGGCTCGGCATCCGCCTGGACGAGACGATCGTAGGCGTCGCGGATGTCGGACTCGAGGTCCTCCGGCAGCGGATGCTCGGCGATCCAGGTGCGGATCTCGGTGCCGACCAGCGCGAGACTCGTGACGTCTTCGACGTCGAGTCCGTCGATCGCGTCGCGGATGCGGCCGCGCAGATCGCCGTGCGCGAGGAAGCGGCGGTACGCGTCGGCGGTGGTGGCGAAGCCGCCGGGCACTCGCACGCCCAGGTCGGAGAGATTCGAGATCATCTCGCCGAGGGAGGCGTTCTTGCCGCCGACCTGGGGCAGGTCGGCCATGCCGATCTCATCGAACCAGAGGATGTTGGTCATGAGGTGCTCTTTCGTTTCGTGGCGACTGACGGGGTCTGTCAGCGGCGGAGACCGAGGGTCTGCAGGATGACGGCGGACATCTCCTCGACGCTCTTCGTCGAGGAGTTCAGGAACGGGATGCGGTTGCGGGCGTAGAGCTTCTCGGCGCGGCGGAGCTCGGTGGTGCACTGCGCGAGGCTGGAGTACCGCGAGTCGGGGCGGCGCTCGTGACGCACCTGGCTGAGGCGCAGGGGAGTGGTGGTGAGGCCGAAGCAGCGTGCGGAGTACTTCGCGATCAGCGGCGGCATGCCGTCAGTGGGGAAGTCGTCGTCGGTGAGCGGGTAGTTGGCGACGAGCAGACCGTACTGCAGGGCCAGGTACATCGTCGTCGGCGTCTTGCCGCAGCGGCTCGGAGCGACGATGATCACGTCGGCCAGATCGAGGGCGCGGGCGCTCTGCCCGTCGTCGTGCTCGATCGCGTACTCGACGGCCCGCATGCGGGCGAAGTACTCGGTGGTGTCGCCGAGCATGTGGAACTGGCCGAGCTGCTCGGACGCGGTGGTGCCGAGGGCCTGCTCGAGCTCGCCGAGGTGGCCGCTGAGCAGGTCGATGTGGGTGGCCGGGACGGCGGTGACGACCGCACGGACGGCGGCGTTCTTCGCCGTGGTGAACACGATCGGCTCCAGACCAGAGGCGTCGTCGGCCCTGATCTGCCGCGCGACGTTCGTGGCGGCATCCACCGTGTCGACGAACGGGATCGTGTGCTTGCGGAACACGAAACCGGGGAAGTTCGCCAGCAGGGCGTTGCCGAGGGTCTCGGCGGTGATGCCCGTGCTGTCGGAGACGAAGTACGCCGAGCGCACCGGGGGTGTAGGTGCGGCTGCGTCCGGAAGAGCGGCCATGCCCCGACTTTAGGCGGCAGTTGAAGGGAACTTTCGCCAAATTCAGGGGGCAAGAAATGGGGAATTTATGCTCAGGGCAAGTCTCGCGGGGTAGACGTGCCGGGGCATCCGGCAGGCGCCTAGTTTGGAGACCATCGGTTCGTTAAGTCATCGACCGGAACGGAGAACATGATGGCCTCGAAGGTCGCCCTGGTCACCGGCGCATCGTCCGGCATCGGCGAAGCGGTCGCCCGTCAGCTGCACGACGCCGGGTTCACGGTGTACGCCGCGGCGCGGCGGGTCGATCGGATGCAGGGGCTGCGGGCCGCCGGCATCCGTCCGATCGCACTCGACGTGACCGACGACTCCTCCGCGCAAGACGCCGTCGCGCAGATCATCGCGGAGCAGGGCAGGGTGGATGTGCTCGTGAACAACGCGGGCTACGGGTCGTATGGCGCGCTGGAGGACGTCCCGTTGACGGAGGCGCAGGCGCAGCTCGACGTGAACGTGCTGGGGCTGGCCCGCTTGGCGCGGCTGGTGCTGCCGCCGATGCGCGCGCAGCGCAGTGGCACGATCATCAACGTCAGCTCGATGGGCGGCAACTTCACGACTCCGCTGGGCGCCTGGTACCACGCCAGCAAGTACGCGGTCGAGGCCATCAGTGACGCGATGCGCATGGAGCTTGCGCCGTTCGGCATCCAGGTCGTGGTGATCCAGCCCGGGGCGATCCGCACGGAGTGGGGTGCGATCGCCGCGGAGAAGGTGCTCGAGACCTCGGGTGACGGGGTGTATCGCAGCCAGGCCGAGGGGGTCGCCAAGACGCTCGGCGACAGCTCGCTGCCGGATGCCGGCAGGACCTCATCGCCGGATGTCGTGGCCCAGGCGATCGTGAAAGCGGCCACGGCCCGGCGGCCGCGCACGCGCTACCGCATCGGATTCGGCGCGAAGCCGCTGGTGTTCGTGAAGCGGGTGCTTCCGGACCGCGCCTTCGACTGGCTGATCAAGCGGGGGACGGGCGTCAGGAGCTAACGTCGGATGCCCGGGATGCAGCCGCCCGGGGAGCGATGACCTTCTCGTAGAGAAGTGCCCACGCGGCGAAGGCCGCGCAGCCGAGAGTGAAGGGGAGGAGCATCCGCCGCTGCGCCCTGCCTGCGAAGGCGACCAGGGCCGACGCGGCGGCGAGGTTGATCGCGCCCCAGCCGAGATTCGCGGCGGGACCGGAGTCGGGGCCGGCGAGGGGTGTCAGCATTCGTCGGCGCCGGGCGGCGGTCACCAGGTGAGGTGCGCTGTTCGCGGCGAGGGCTCCGCCCAGGAAGGCGGCCCAACGGCGATCGGGTGTTCTTCTGCGGTGCATCCGGCCAGTCTCGTCCGCGGCCGGACCGTGCGCGTCCCCCTGCGGGCGGACATTCGGAGCGACCGCGCCGGTCTCAGGCCAGCGTCAGCTGCAGCCGGCGCTCGGTGCGCCCGCTGTCGGGGTGCGGCTTGACGTCGGTGGTGCTCTGCCAGCCGGAGCGCGCGTAGACCGAGATCGCCCGGTCGTTGTCCTCGAGCACCCAGAGTGTGAGCTCGTCGTAGTTGGAGGCGCGGGCGTGCCCTGCGACGTGGTCGAGCACGCTGCCGGCGACGCCGGTTCCCCAGGCATCCGGATCGACGGCGAGGTAGCGCAGCTCGAGCGCGCGCCCGTCCGGCACGAGCACGGCGAACCCGACACCGTCCGGCCACTGCTCCGCCATGTGCAGACTTGCGCCGTCGACGGCGAGGGCCGAGCGGATGCCGGGGATCTTGTCCGCCGGCGTGGCGGGTTCGGTGAGTCCGTCACGGCGGGCGGTGGCCCGCGCCCAGATCGTGGCCGCGCTGTGCACAGCGTCGTCTCGTGCGTCTTGGCGGAAGGTGAGATTCACCGTTGGATGCTACCCGATCAGGCGCGCGCGGCCGCGAGCACAGAGTCGAACGCCGCGGTGAGGGAGGTCGCGACGGAGGTCGGCTCGCCGAGATAGCCGTTCACCATCGCCCCGTCCCGCAGGATCATCAGCTGGCGTGCGGTCGCCTCGGGGTCGGCCACGTCGGCCTTGGCTGCGATGGCGGCGAACTCGTCCAGCATCCACTGCCGGTGCTCCTCGACGACCGCGCGCACGGGATCGGCCGGATCGGAGAATTCCGCGGCGGCGTTGATGAATGCGCACCCGCGGAATCCGGGGCTGCAGCTCGCCGTGCCGATTCCGGCGGCGATCGCCCGCAGCGAGCCTTCCGCGTCACCGGGGGTGTGCAGGGACTCGAACCATGCGCGCTCCGCCGCGCCCTGCTGCTGCAGGTAGGCGACGACGAGGTCGCTCTTCGTGGGGAAATGACGGTAGAAGGTGACCTTCGTGATGCCGACCTGCGCGATGATGCGATCCGCGCTGCTGCCGCGGATCCCCTCTGCGTAGAACAACTCGTTCGCCGCCTGAAGGATGCGTTCGCGCGTCGCGGGACCCGACCTCTTTCCGCCGGCCGTGGGGGCTTGCTGCTGCATTCGATCTCCTGATTCCGTCGCCGCCGCTTGCGCAGGTGTACCAAGTAGTCTACCTTGCCCATGTAGACGAACTAGTAACCCTACATTCGTACCCGTTCCAGAAGGAGACATCCCATGTCCGCAACGCTGTCCGCCACGAACGCCTCGTCCTATGCGCGGTCGCTGCGCACCCTGTATCCCCGTTGCGGGGCGGATACAGCTGGAGCTGCTGGCCACTCCGGACGGTGCGGAGCGCGCGCTCGTGCAGGTGGAGCGCGGAGACAGCGGCATCTTGTCGCTGAGCGTCGACCGATCGCGGTCGACGCTGGATGACGGCGTCGACAGTGCGCCACACACCGGCACGATTCCCGGCACCGGCGGACCGAGCGACGTGCGCGTGTTCGTGGACCGTTCGTCGATCGAAGTGTTCGTCGATGGGGTGGCGCTGACCACGCGCGTGTGCCCAACGCGCTCAGATGCGAACATCCTGCGGGTCATGCCCGAGGGCGGCGCTCGCATCCAGGGTCTCCGCGGTTGGCAGATCCTGCCGCAGGAGCAAGAGAACAGGGAGACCGATCCGTCGCCCGACTCGGACGCCTGAAGTTCGGGCGACCACACGCAACGAGGGAGGACGGCGACGATGCCGCAGAAGACGGAGAACAATGATCAGGCTATGCAGGTCTCGCGGAGGGGCCTCTTGACCGGCGCGGGAGCGGCCGCGCTTGGCGGACTCGCGATGTCCGGTGCGAGCGCGGTGGAGTCTGCGGCGGCCGCGAGCCCGAAGGCGCGGCAGCGCAGCCGCCCCGCCTTCCACTTCAGCGTGCCGGACAACTGGAAGAACGACAGCACGCCGCGGAGGAGCGGAACGTCGCCATCGCGGCCACGCTCGACGTACTCGCGGGTCCGGCTCTCGCGGCTCGACCGACGTTGCGGAGCGCGGGCCTCGAAGCGGTGATCCGCCTGGAGGTACCGGGGCAGTAGAGCGCTCCGCGAGCACGGAGAGGGCGACGGGTCCTCAGGGCAGGCTCAGCCTGGAAGTGACCGCTGGCCGGTACTCTCGATCTACCGCCGACGTCCTTTGCTCGGATACCATCGAGTCATGGTGAAGCGTCTGGGGAAAGCGGCGAAGCAGTCGCGAGTGGTCAAGGCCACCGTCGCGAAGGGCCAGCGCGTCCAGGTGGCATCGCGAGCGATGAGCAAGACGACGACGTCCGTCTCGGCCTCCTCAGGCCGCCGCGCCTCCACCCGATAGGCGGCTTTGACTTCCACGCGTGGACGTCCGGCGCTCGTCCGAGAGGTCCGTTCCTTCGAGGACCCGGCGCTCCTCATCCCGTCTGAGGTCGCCCTGGACACGTCGTTCGTGATCCAGGCGCTCGTTAGTACCGAGGATCACCACGCCGCCGCAAGGGCGTTCATGCTCCGGCTCGTGAATGAGGAAGTTGTGGTCTACTACAACCGCCTCCTGGAGATTGAGTTCGCCGAGGTCGCATTCAAGATCGCTGTCGTGGAGCAACACGGCAAGGCCGGATGGCCGCGGAAGAGGAATGACGGGCGCGTTAGGCGTAGGGCGGGGCGGCTCGCGAAGTCGCTGAGAAACGAGTGGGACGCTCTCCTCACCACCCTCCCTCACGCGTGCGTCGAGTTGCACGAGGTTGCAGATGACGTGCCCCGTCACATGGCCGCTTACGGGCTTGCCTCCTACGACGCTGCGCACTCCCTGACTGCGCAGTATGTCGGTGCTGGAGCGCTGGTCACTACCGACGCCGGATTTGGTCGTGTCCCGGCCGCAGACCTGCCGCTATTGGTGGACGCGACGCGCATCCGATCATGCCGTCGCCTCCGCGGCGGACGGTAACACCCGACTCGCTTGAGGCGCGAAGCCGGATCAGGCGCTGAACCGGGGATCAGATCGGTGCAGTACGGCTGAGTAGGAGCCGTCATCGTTTCGGTCCCAGGCCTGCGCGCCTTCGTATACGTAGTCGTCCGGGATCGCATGAGCGCGCGCTACCGCGTCGAGCCCATCCTGATAGAACGCGGCTCCGCCCCAGGCCAGCGGTGTCTCCGAGAGGACGCTCATATCAGCGCCGTAGACGCGCACGACCCATCCAGAATCGGCAGGCCCCACGGTCGCGGTGGTGGGCTCGGAGGATGGCGCATCGGTACTCGCTCCATGCACGCTAGGGCTCGCTGAAGGCGGCGCGCAACAGCATTACTGGCATGTGGCTGGCACGGACGGGTCCGGAGGTGGTCATCCGGCTCAAACTCACGCCCAATGAAATATCGCTCTGACCTGGGGATAAGTGTGTGGAGGGGCTGACGGGAATCGAACCCGCGCTGTCTGCTTGGGAAGCAGAAGTTCTGCCATTGAACTACAGCCCCGAGATGGTGCCTGGCCAGCATAACAAACCGCGGGGCACCCGCATGGCACCCAGGTACCACTCGCCCTCCGCAGGATCATCCGCCAGGCCGACGCGCCCGCACCGCCCCCGCCCATAGCGTCGAAGGCATGATCACAGCAGAAGGCCTCGGCAAGAGGTTCGGAGACAAGAAGGCCGTCGACGACGTGTCGTTCACCGTGCGGCCCGGGATGGTCACCGGGTTCCTCGGGCCCAACGGCGCGGGCAAGTCGACCACGATGCGCATGATCGTCGGGCTGGACAAGCCGACGTCGGGGCGCGTCACCGTCAGCGGTCAGGAGTACCGCCGGCTGCCCGCACCGCTGACCGAGGTGGGCGTGCTGCTCGACGCCAAGGCCGTGCACACCGGCCGCACCGCCCGCAACCACCTGCGCGCGATGGCAGCGACCCACGGCATCCCGAACTCCCGGGTCGACGAGGTCATCGACCTCGCCGGCATCGGGTCGGTCGCCAACAAGCGCGCCGGCAAGTTCTCGCTCGGCATGGGCCAGCGCCTTGGCATCGCCGCGGCTCTGCTCGGCGACCCGCACACGCTCATCCTCGACGAACCCGTGAACGGCCTCGACCCCGAGGGCGTGCGCTGGGTGCGACAGTTCGTCCGCCACGCGGCATCCGAGGGGCGCACCGTGCTGCTGTCCAGCCACCTCATGAGCGAGATGGCGCAGACCGCCGACCACGTCATCGTGCTCGGTCGCGGCAAGGTGCTGGCGGACGCTCCGCTCGACGACCTCGTCCGCGCCTGGACCAGCACCACCGTGCGCGTACGCACGCCGCGCGCGGCCGACCTCGCGGCCGTGGTCGCGGGTCCCGCAACGGAGATCATCAGCACCGGAGCTGAGACGTTCGACGTCGTCGGCGTTCCGGCTTCCCGCATCGGCGACCTCGCCGCCGAGCACCGCATCCCGCTGCACGAACTCACCCCGACCTCCGGATCGCTCGAAGAGGCCTACATGGCGCTCACCGGCGACGCGGTCGAGTACAAGAGCAAGGACATCGCATGAGCGTCCAGACCGCGCCGGCCCGGCGCACGCACACCGAGACGTCGGCCTACCGGCTCTCCTTCGGCCGCGCGCTGCGCAGCGAGTGGATCAAGCTCGCCACAGTGCGCTCCACGTGGTGGTCGATCGGTATCACCGCGCTGCTCACGATCGGCATCTCGATCATGCTTGCCAGCGCGGCAGAGGTCGACGGCATCCAGGCGGTCGTCTCGTCGGTGCAGTTCACCATGCTGCTCGCCGGTATCCTCGGGGCGATCGCCGTCACCGGCGAGTACTCCACCGGCATGATCCGTTCCACGCTCACCGCAGTCCCGGTTCGCGGCGCCGTGCTCGCCGCGAAGGCCGCGGTGCTGGCTGCACTGATCTTCGTGTCGACCGCCGTCATGCAGCTGGTGGCAGCACTCGCGGTCACGCCGATCGTCGAGGCGAACGATAAGCCGATCCTCTGGACGGATGCTCCCGAGACCTGGTATCCGCTGCTGGCGGCGTGGTTCTCGATGGCGGTGTTCGCCCTCATCGGGGTGTCTTTCGGCTTCATCCTGCGCAGCGGCGCAGGTGCGATCGCCTCGACCGTCGGCCTGCTGTTCGTGCTGCCGATCGTGGTGAGCATGTTCCAGATGGCGGGCGAGGGCTGGCAGTGGATCCAGGATCTCGGTGCGTACCTGCCCATGCCCGCCTCGCAGAACCTGATCACTCCGCAGACCGACTGGGGCCTCGAGTGGCCCGTCGCGCTGATCACCCTGATCGGCTGGGCGCTCGTCGGGCAGCTCGTGGCCTGGGCTGTGCTCCGCGTCCGCGACGCGTAGAGTCGGCCGCGTGCCGAAGCCACAAGCATCGCAGGTCGCCGTCCCCCAGGACGGCGACCTGCGTCTTCCGCGCCCTCCCGGTGTGATCCGGCGCTTCTGGGCCCGGCATCCGCTCTTCGCCGACATCCTCATCGCGCTGTTCTGCTTGCTCCCGGCGCTCGCGCAGGCGGCCACCTACGGATCGACTTCGTCGATCGACGGCAATCAAGTGACTGCGGCCGTGGCGTGGACTCCGGCGGTGTTCGCGATGATCGCCACCTGCGTGCTGTTGGTGTGGCGGCGCCGCTGGCCGATGGCCGTGTTCATCGCATCGATCGTGGTGGCTGCGCTCTACATGCTGCTCACCGAGCCGGTCGCCTCGTTCCTGATCGCGGTCACCGCGTACACGCTCGCCGTGTACCGCTCGGCGCGAGCATGCTGGACGGCGCTCGGCATCGGGATCGGCGCGCTCACGCTGCTCGCCGTGCTGCTCTCGCTGACCGGCGCGATCACGTGGGCCACCTCGATCAACGCCGTTCTCGGCGAGGTCGTGCTCGGCCTGATCGGGGCGCTCATCGGCGTGAACGTCGGCAACCGCAAGCGCTACATCGAGGCGGTGCTCGCCCGATCGCGGCAGCTCTACATCGAGCGCGACCAGCATGCGCAGCTCGCGGCGGCGGCCGAGCGCGAGCGCATCGCCCGCGAGATGCACGACATCGTCTCGCACTCGCTCACCGTCGTGGTGGCACTCTCGGAGGGGGCCGCCGCGACCGGCGATCCGGACCGCGCGAGGGACGCCTCGCTCGCGGCCGCGCACACGGCTCGCAGTGCCCTCGCGGAGATGCGCTCGATGCTCGGCGTACTGCGTGCCGGCGATGCGCCGCTGGAGCCGGCGGCGCCGATCGACCCGGCCGAGCCCGTGGCCGCTGCGCGCAGCGCCGGGTTCACCGTCTCGCTGGTCACCAAGGGTTCCCCCGAACTGCCGCCCGCCGTCGCCTTCGCAGTCGGCCGCATCGTGCAGGAGGGCCTGACCAACGCCATGCGGCATGCGCCGAAGACGACCGCCATCGAGGTGAGGATCGACTACGCCGCAGACCCGCTGATGATCGAGATCGTCAACGACGGGGCGACGACCGGCACGGATGATCCCGGCTTCGGGTTGCGCGGACTCGCCGAACGCGCCGCGCACCTGGGCGGGTCGTTCCGCTCCGGTGCCGTCGGCGGGGGACGATGGGTGCTGCGCGCGGAACTGCCGCGCCCCTCGGCGAGCTCAGCGACCCAGGCGGAGGATGCCTCATGACCGACCCCATCCGCGTGCTGCTCGTCGACGATCAGGCACTCATCCGCGTCGGCTTCCGCATGGTGCTCGAGGCGGAGGACGACATCGAGATCGTCGGCGAGGCCGGCGACGGCGCCGTCGCCGTGCGGCAGGCCGCCGCGCTCGCGCCCGACGTCGTCCTGATGGACGTGCGGATGCCAGGCACGGACGGCATCGCGGCCACCGAGAGCATCGTGCGCGAGCATCCCGGCATCCGAGTACTGGTGCTGACCACCTTCGACCTGGACGAGTACGCCTTCGGCGCCATCCGCGCCGGCGCGAGCGGCTTCCTGCTCAAGGACGCCCAGCGCCAGGAACTGGTCGCGGCCGTGCGCGCGGTGGCCCGCGGCGACGCGGTGCTGGCGCCGCGCGCCACGCGTGCCTTCCTCGATCAGCTGTCCGCGCAGCCGGCTCCGACGGCGTCCGGCCCGGACCCGACCGCAGAGCTGACCGAGCGCGAACGGGAGGTGTTCCTCGCGATCGCGCAGGGTCTCACCAACACCGAGATCGCGGAGCAGCTCTACCTGAGCGAGTCGACCGTGAAGACGCACGTCGGCCGAGTTCTCGCCAAGCTCGAAGCGCGCGACCGCATCCAGGCGGTCATCATCGCGCACCGGTGCGGGCTGGTCTGACGCCTGAGAGCGTTTCGTCTCGCTCCTTCGTCGCGGATCCTGAGCGAGCGAAGCGAGACGAAGGGCGCTCAACGACCGAGACGAAACGCCCTCATCTGTGGCGTCGTCAGCCCTCGAACGCGCTGCGGACTGTGTCCTCGTCGACCGAGACGAGGTTGCTCGCGATGAGCGTGCCGTTCAGACCGTGGAAGCGCTCGGCGAGGCGGTCGCGGTCCGTCTCGGTGTTGACGACGAAGAGCGCGGAGGTGCCGGGGACGACCTCCTTGCCGATGCGGTCGAGCTGCTCCTTGCTGATCCCGGCGTCGTCCATCTTCTTCACGAGCAGACCGATCGCTGCGCCCGCCGCAGCGCCGATCAACGGCAGGAAGAACAGCACGCCGGCAAGGGCGCCGAGCAGCGCTCCCCAGCCCGTGGCGCGCCAGTCGTCACGGTGCTCGTACTTGATCTTGGGCCGGTCCTCGCCGGGAGCCCACTCGACGACCGCGTAGTCCTCGATCTTGATCAGACCCTCCTCCGCGGCCTCGCGCAGGATCCCGGTCGCCGTCTCGGCACCCTCGAGGGTCTCGAACTTCCAGGCGGTGAATGTCGTCATTGATGTCTCCTCGGGAAACGGTTGCTGTCGCGACCATCATGGCACTGACGGCGGCTGCGATGCAGCGGGCGACGGCAGTATCAGCGAGAACGTCGTCGTCGCATCGCCCTCGAGCAGCAGGTGGCCGCCGAGCGACTCGGCGAGTTCCGCGGACAGCGCCAGGCCGATGCCCTCGCCCGAGGTGGCGCTGCGCTGCTCCGGTCGGCGCTGGAACACGGAGTTGCCCTTCGGGCGCGGGCCCTCATCCGCCACCTGCACGGTGACGTACTCCGCGCGCCGGGTTCCGCTGATCGTGATGTCGCCCCGTCCGTGCACGAGCGCGTTGTGCAGCAGCACGTCGAGGATCTGCGAGGCCGCGGCGGGTACGGCGCCGAGCGACGGCCCGACTCCCGAGAGACGGATGCTGCGCCCCGCGTCGCGCGCCGGCGCGCTCCAGCGCTCGACCGCCGCCGCGATCGTCACATCGAGCGGTGAGCTCGTCCCTGTGCCTGGCACATCACCGCGCGCCATCTCGAGCAGCTGGGCGATCGCGTCGGCGAGCCGGTCGATCTCCTTCACCGCATGGTCGAGCTGCTCACGCACCGCCGGCGGCGTCTGCGGCCACAGCGACAGATCCTCGAGCTCGAGCCGCACCGCGGTGATCGGGGTGCGCAGCTGGTGCGAGGCGTTCGCGGCGAACTCGTGCTCTCGCCGGATCCGGGTCTCCAGCGTCGCGGCGCTCTCGCGCAGCGCGGCATCGATGGCGCGCGCCTCCGGGATCTTGAGGTCCTCGGGTTCCGGCCCCGCCTGCCCACTGCCGATCGCCTTCGCGGTCTCGGCGAGCTGCACGAACGGGCGAGACATCCGCCGCGCGAGCAGCACGGCCGCCGCCGCCGCCACCACGATGGTGAGCAGCCCGAGCCAGATCACGGGCTGCAGGGCGTTCTGCACGCGCGAGTCGATCAGCGCGTCCGAGCGTGCGAATGTGACCTCGCCGCCGCCGGGCACCTCGACGGTCGCGCTGATGTCGTCGGAGTGCGCCGGGATGCCGGCATCCAGCACCGTTCCATCCGCGGCGGCGTACGAGATCCGCTCCTGCTCCTGCAGGAGGGGCTCGAGAAACTCCGCCGTCACCGGTCCGGTGCGTTCGTGTTCGGCGATCAGCGCCGAGAACAGGTCGGTCGCGCGCTGCACGCGCTGTGTCTCCGTGGCGTGCACCAGGTCGGGGATCATGAGGGCGCGGGGCACGCCGTACAGCGCGACGATCCCCACGGCGAGGGCTATGAAGACGATGACCAGACGGTCACGCATCCGCCGTCCCCTCGTCGAGCCGGAACCCGACGCCGCGCAGAGTGGTTATGCGCACCTGCGCTCCGGCCTCGTCGAGCTTCTGCCGCAGCCGGGCCATGGTCACGTCGAGGGTCTTCGTGGAGCCGAACCAGTTCTCGTCCCACACCTCGTCCATGAGGTGCTCGCGGGTGACCACGGCACCGCGCCGTGCGTCGAGCTGGGCGAGCAGGTCGAACTCCTTGGTGCTCAGCGGAAGCTCGTGCTCACCGGCGAGCGCACGGCGGGCCGAGACGTCCACGGTCAGGGGCGACCCGGCATCCGCCGGGATGCGCACGGCGGATGCCGGCACGGCAGCGCCTGTGCGGCGCAGCAGCGCCCGCAGCCGGGCGAGCAGCTCGGCGAGCGCGAACGGCTTGGCGATGTAGTCGTCGGCGCCCACGTCGAGGCCGACCACGCGATCGAGCTCACCGTCGCGGGCGGTGAGGATCACGATGCCACCGCTGAAGTCCTGCTCGCGCAGTCGTCGGCAGACGTCGAGCCCGTCCATGTCGGGCAGCCCGAGATCCAGCAGGATCAGGTCGACGTCCGAACCGGCTCGTTCGAGGGCGGCAGCGCCCTCGGCGACCCGCTCGACCTCGTACCCCTCCCGGTCGAGGGTCCGCAGCAGGGGGAGTGCGATGCCGTCGTCGTCCTCCACGACCAGGATGCGTCGTCCCACGAGGTCGAGGCTATCGTCATCCCCGGGAAATGGGATACCAGATCCGGGTTCCGGCATGTCGGCGGTGGTCATCAGAACTCCCTGTCCAGGGGGCCGGTCTCGGTGACCGGGGCGATCGAGCAGCGGGTGCCGGCGAGGTCGGTGGCCGCCGCGGACGGCGACCAGGTCATGTTCGCGGCGACGGTCGCGGTGCGCAGCGTTCCGCTGCCGGCGTTCACCGTTCCGAGCGTGATCCGGACGACGGTCACGGATGCTCCGCCGACGGTCTCCGTGGTCGCGGTCATCGTCGCGGGGAACGTCGCGGTCTTGTTCGTCTTGATGTAGTCACCGCGGAGGTTGACCGATCCGAGGCCGACGGAGGCGCTGCCCACGAGCACGTCGATCGTGTCGCCGGAACCTCCGGTGCCGAGCAGGCCTCCGTCGCGCAGCCGCACGGTGACGGGGAGCGCGGAGCCGTTCCAGCCGGTGGCGATGCTGCCGGTGGACATCTGCTTGCTGTAGGTGAGAGTGACGGTGTCACCGGCATCCGCTCGTCCTGCCACCGCACCGCCGCCTGCGGTCTGCACGTCGAGTCCGCGCACCGGCGTGTTGTCGACGCGGCGACCGGTGACGACGACCGAGACGGTCTGCCTGCCTGTCCCGTCGACCAGGACGGACCGCAGATCGTAGATCCCGTCCGGCACGACCGACGTGTCCCAGACGCACGCGATCGCATCCTGGGGCACGGTGCACGCGGTGCTCCACGACGAGGTGCCGCTCACCGCGTACTGAACCGTGACAGAGGTGATCCCGGCCGTGGAGGCGGCGCTTGTGGTGAGGGCGGCGCCACCGGAGAGATACGTCCCCGGGTCGTCCAGCGAGATCGAAGAGATGGTGTTGTCGATCGTGCGGGTGATCACCGCCGAGGTCGCCGTATTGCCTGCGGCATCCGTCGCGACCGCGCGCAGCCCGTAGCTGCCGCCGGCGAGTCCGGTGGTCTTGAAACGGCACGAGTAGGGGGCAACGGTCGCGGTGCAGATCGTGGTCCATGCCGAGCCGCCGCCGAGCGCGTACTGCAGCGCGACGGATGCCACGCCGGAGTCGGCATCCGATGCGGATGCCGTGATCGTGACGGTCCCGCTGAGCGGGGAGCCGGGGTCGAGCATGCTCACCGCCGGCGCGGTGTTGTCCACCAGTACGTCGGTGAGGACAGGAGAGATGGCGGTGGTGAGGGTCTGTGTGGCGACCGCGCGCAGGTCGTAGAAGCCGTTCGCGAGGCCTGCAGTGTTCCAATTGCAGCCGTAGGGCGGCGTGAGCAGGTTCAGGCAGAGCGAGCGCCAGTTGCCGCTGCCGGCGACGGCGTACTCGATGCGCACGGTGTAGACCCCGAGGCCGGCATTCTGCAGCGTGGCGCTCAGCGCGACGGTGCCGCGCACGACGTCGCCAGGGTCGGAGAGCGTGACGCCGAAGTTGTTGCTCACGGTGACGCGCACGGACGCCGAGGTGGCGGAGTAGCCGGCGTTGTCGATGGCCACTGCGCGCACGTCGTAGCCGCCGTCGGGCACGGCGGAGGTGTTCCACGTGCAGCTGTACGGCGCCGCGGTCGCCGTGCACAGCGGCGTCCAGGTGTCCGCACCGGCGGCCTGCACCGAGAGTGCGACGCTCTTCACGCCGGTCTCTCCGTCGGCGGCGACGGCGCTCAGGGTCACGGCGCCCTTGAGGGCAGTGCTCGGGGCCTGCACGCTGACGGTCGGCGGTGTCCAGTCCGCAGCCGCCGACGCGGTGCTCGGAGCGTTCGTGCTCGACGAGGAGTACGCGGCGGTGGAGAACTGCGGGCCGTTGAGGGCGGAGAACGCGATGAGCACGATCGCGAGCACGGCGAGTGCCGCCGTCCTCAGGGTCGTGCCGCTCATCGTGGGTCCTTCCGGTTCATCTCCGACGCTACGGATGCGAGGGTTACAGCTGGGCAACAGGGGCTGCTCGGCCCGGCCACAGTCGCAGCCCGCGCAGCAGATCCCGCAGATAGAGGAGGGCGATCAGCGCGGCGGGGACGCCGATCGCCAGCATCCGGATGCCGGGCGCTGAGAGGGCGATGAACACCCATCCCACAGCGGGGATCCAGCCCTCGACACGCGGCTGCTGAGCGGCGGCGAGTGTGAACGTCCACGGGTCGGCGCTCTCGTTGGCGTCGCCCTTGGTGCGGAATACGCGACCCCCGGCGGCATCGGACTGCTCGGTGGTCTCGACGATGCGGTGCGTCACCAGTTCGGTGACGCCGGAGTCCTCCGGCGGAAGGTACGTGATCACGTCTCCCACCCGCAGATCGCTGACCGGCACCTGACGCTCGAGGACGAGCGTTCCCCTCTCGAAGGTGCCGGACATCGATCCGCCCGTGATCACGTACCGGTCCATGCCGAGCAGTCCAGGAACGAGCATGAGCGCCACGAGCCCCGTGATGATGACGGCTGTGATCGTCACCAGGGTCGTGGCGATCGTGCGGGTCATCCTCGTGGCGCTCATGCTCGTTCCTTCTCCGGCCCTCGGGCGGCCGGTTTGTTCAGTGAATCGGAGGGAGACTCACTGCTCGGTGGTGGTCGCGGCGGCCTGCGTCGCGTTCCACGAGTAGGTGGCCGTCGCGCTCTTGCCCTGCTCGGCGTTGGTCGCCGACTGGGCGAGCGTGAGGCTGAAGGTGTAGTCGTGGCTCTCGCCCGCGGCGAAGGTGCCGAGATCGAGCGGGCCGGCGGAGGTCAGGTCGCCGAAGGTGCCGGTCCAGACCGGAGTGGCGGAGCCCGCCCTGGTGATGACCAGGCCGAGGTTCGACTTCGTGGTGAAGCCGTTGGCGGCGTCCTCGGTGAGGGCGAACTTCGCGGGCAGGCTGCCGGAGTTGGTGATGGTCACCTTTCCGTTCAGCGTGTCGCCGGGCTTCAGGTTCGAGGCGTTGAAGATCGCGCTGCCGGCCTTGGAGTTGGTCTGGGTGAGCGTGCCGGTGCTGTAGGCGTTGGCAGTGTTGACCGAGTTCGAGATGAAGTCGGCGCCCGACCCGACCGCGACGGCGGCGGCGACCAGCAGGCCGGCGAGCGGCACGATCAGCCGCTTGCGCGACGGGGTGGTGGTGGGCGTCTCAGCGATGTTGTCGTTCATGGGTGGCATCCGTTCTGGAAGGGGGAAAGCTCTTGAGAACGAAGCTATTGAGGCGCCGTCAACGGGCGCCCCACAGCGGGGCAACACTCGGGCCAGCGTTCGGCCACACGCTCCTGCCCGGGTAACAGCACGGTGACGGCCGGTACGCTGAACTCGTGCTTCTCAGCGATCGCGACATCAGGGCAGAACTGGCATCCGAGCGCGTCGGGCTCGATCCGCTTGATCTCGGGATGGTGCAGCCGTCGAGCATCGACGTGCGGCTGGACCGCTACTTCCGGCTGTTCGACAACCACAAGTACCCCTTCATCGATCCCGCCGAGGACCAGCCGGAGCTGACCCGGCTGATCGAGGTCGAGCCGGATGAGCCGTTCGTGCTGCACCCCGGGGAGTTCGCACTCGGTGCGACGTTCGAGCAGGTCACGCTGCCCGACGACATCGCCGCGCGACTGGAGGGTAAGTCCTCGCTGGGACGACTCGGACTCATCACGCACTCGACGGCGGGCTTCATCGACCCCGGCTTCACGGGGCACGTGACTCTCGAACTGGCGAACGTGGCGACGCTGCCGATCAAGCTGTGGCCCGGCATGAAGATCGGACAGCTGTGCTTCTTCCGGCTGTCGTCGCCTGCGGAGAACCCCTACGGCTCCGGTGCCTACGGCAACCACTACCAGGGGCAGCGCGGGCCGACGGCATCCCGCTCGTTCCAGAACTTCCACCGCACCGACGTCGGCGTGACCGACGCGGGGGCGACGGGGAACTGACGCGCGGTCCTGGCCGCCGGGCGCCGCTGCCAGCCCACCGAGGGATGTGTTTCGGTGGTACGGGCTCCGGGAAGCCGCGAAAGGCATCTCTACGTGTCGGCGCCGGAGTGGTCGCGCGGACCCCATGCGGGCGAGGGATGGGTTTCGGTGGTACGGGCTCCGGGAAGCCGCGAAACGCATCCCTGAGGGTGGCGGAGCACCGATGCGAAGAGGGCCTCGATCACCGAAGTGATCGAGGCCCTCTCGTCTGAGCGCGTCACGGCTCAGTGGGTGTGGATGTGGATGTGCTGCACCTGCGGGGCGTGACCCCGGTGTGCGCGGCCGGGACCCCAGTGGCCGTGTCCGCGGTGGCCGCCCTCGAACGGGGCGCCCTCGGACATCCGGCGCTCGTAGTGACCGTGACCGTGGCCGCGGCCGTGCGGGCCGAAGCGGTGCTCGCCGTGTCCGCCGTGACGGTGATCGCGGTGACCACGGTGGCGCCGGGGGAGCGGCTTGCCCTCCTCGTAGCCGAAGGCGCGGGCGATGTTCTCGAGCGAGGCCGTCATGACGGCGTAGTCCTCGGGAGTGACGACGTCGGAGACCTGCGCGCGGATGCCGTCGACGACGGCGCCCAGGCGCTCCTTGGCGGCGCGACCGGAGTCGGTGAGCTGCCAGGTGCCGTCGGTGCGCGTGATCCAGCCGCGCTCGGCGAGGCGGCGGATCTTCGGGGTGTGCGGGTCGCCGCCCTCGGCGACGAGGTTCAGCAGCCGCCAGTCGCGGCGGGTGAGTCCCTCGGTCTCGAAGGCGGTGGCGAAGCGATCGGCCATCAGACGGTCGATCGCGGTGATCCAGAAGCCGAACGGGCGGGTGTTGTTATCTGAGCTGTTCATGGGAAGTCCTTTACTTGTCATATTGCATGTATATGCAGTGTGACATGCAATGTGGGTGCATGTCAAGTCACATGTAAAATCAGATGCATGAGCAGCCCGCCGAAGGATCCCGCAGACCTGATCGCCGACGCGCTCTCCCGGCTGCGCGGACGCGGTCCGTCGCGGGCGCACGACGGGCACGGCCGAGAGGGCCACGGCGGTCCGCATGGACACGGCAACGGGATGCACGGACACCCTGGGCCGCACTCCGGAGGTCCCTGGGGGCGCCACGGCGGCTGGGGCGGACCCGGCATGCGCGACTTCCCGGCCCGGCTGCGGATGCTGGAGGCGCTCGCCGCGGCATCCGCTCCGCTGGGCGTGAGCGACCTGGCCGAGGCGATCGGCGTCGACCAGCCGCGTGCGTCGCGGCTGGTGCAGCAGGGCGTCGAGAACGGGTGGGTGCGGCGCGAGGCCGACCCCGACGATGCGCGCCGCACGCGGATCGTGTTGACCGACGACGGACGGCGGATGCTCGGGGGCGTCCGCGGGCAGCGCCGCGATCGGCTCGACAAGGCGCTCGCCGCGCTGAGTGAGGATGAACGCGCCGAGCTCGCGCGGCTGCTGGGGAAGCTCGCCGACAACTGGGAGTGACCGCTCGGCCGCGTCGACGGCCGGATGTCGGAAATCGCAGACGGGATGCCGTGTGGGCGGCGTGTCGATCTGGGGCGCGCCGAGCGTGAAGCATCCGGTCTGTGGATTCCGACCGCGGGCGCCTCGACGCCGGAGCCCCGGACGATCGGTCGGATGGTCCGGACGCACGGTCGGGCGCGCATCCCGGCATGGCGGCAAGCTGGAACCATGACCACGACCGCCCCCGTCCCCGTGACGACCGCCCCCGCTCCGCCGCGCCTGCGCTACGGCGCGCTGCTCACGATGACCGCGATGAGCTTCCTGCTCGTCACCGCGGAGTTCCTGCCGGGCGGCGTGCTCACCGAGATCGCCACGGACATCGGCGTGAGCACAGGCCAGGCCGGCCTGATGGTCGCCGTCACGGCGCTCGCCGGGCTGATCGTCGCGCCGACGATCGGACTGATGTTCCCTCGGCTGGACCGTCGCGCGCTGCTGGTGTGGATGGCGGTCGCGGCCACCGTCTCGAACGCGATCGTCGCGATCGCCCCGAACCTGCCGCTGCTGCTGATCGGCCGCGTACTGCTCGGCGGGGCGCTGTCGGGGTTCTGGGCGATGTCGATCACCGTCGCCGCGAAGATCGCCGGGCCGGATCGACTGGGCAAGGCCGTGATGTTCACGACAGCCGGAGGATCGCTGGCGACCGTCGCGGGCGTGCCGGTCGGCGTCATGCTCAGCGGCGTCGTCGGCTGGCAGGGAGTCTTCGGACTCGCTGCGGTCGCCACCGCGCTGCTGGCTGTGGCGCTGCGGGTGCTGCTGCCGCAGGTGCCGTCCGAGGGATCCTCGTCGCTGAAGACGCTCGTGGGCACGCTGCGCCTGCCCGGGATCGGCCTCGGGTTCGTCGGCCACATCCTCGTCGTGCTGGGGCACTTCCTCGCGTACACCTACATCCGCGTCGCGCTGGAGAGGGTGCAGGATGCCGGGCATCCGATCGATGCCGGTCTGATCATCGCCCTGCTGGCGGCGTTCGGCGTCGGTGGCCTCGCGGGCAACTTCCTGATCGGGCTGATCGTCGACAGGAGCTATGCGGTGCTCGCCGTCGTCACTCCGGTCGTGGTCGCCGCGAGCGTGATCGTGCTGATCGCGGCATCCGGTTCGCCGGTGCTCGTCGGCGTCGCATCGTTCGTGTGGGGATTCTTCTTCGCATCCTGGCTGCTGATCGTGAACACCTGGGTGGGCAAGCGGATGCCGGATCGGCTGGAGGCCGGCGGCAGCATCTCGGTGGTCGGCTTCCAGGCGGCGATCATGATCGCCGCGGCGGTCGGCGGGCTGCTCGTCGACGGACTGGGGATCGTGCCGGTGTACTTCGTGGGCGCGGCCAGCCTGGTCACCGGTGCGGTGCTGTTCGGACTCTCGGACCGGGTGGCGGCGCGGGGGTAACGCCGCCCGGGCTGGGGGGAACGCGCCGGCCCGGTACGCGAGCGACGCTCGTTGCGTACCGGGCCGGCGGGGACCTGCGGGTCGGTGTTCAGGCCCCGAGAGGGAGCCGGCGTTGGGCGCGCCAGGCCGAAGGAGTGTCACCGACATGGCGGCGGAACGCGCGGCTGAACCCCTCATCCGAGGCGTAGCCGAGCTCGCGCGACACCGCGCTCACGCCGAGTCCGCGCGAGAGCAGGTCCTGCGCGGAGCGCATCCGCACCGAGGTGACGTAGCCGGCGGGCGACTGGCCGTAGGTCGCACGGAACCGCTCGGCGAAGACCGAGCGCGACATCGCGCCGATGCCCGCGAGCGTCTCGACGGTCCAGTCCCGGCCGGGCTCGGCGTTGATCGCGTCGACGACGCGGTCGAGGAACGGATCGGATGCCGCGGACGGCCACCCCGCGGGCGCGCAGCCGTTCGCCACCCAGGCGCGGATCACCGAGGCGAGCACCGTCTTCGCCATCATCCGGCAGATCGGGCCGTCACCACTGCGCTCCGGGGCGGGTGCCTCGGCGGGGTCGACACCCATGACCTGTGCGAGTGCGGCAGCCGCAGGCTCGAGGGCGTCGAAGCCGGTGATCCACGCCAGGTCGGGCAGCAACGCAGAGATGTGCGCAGCCTCATCGGCGAGGGCCAGCTCGGAGATCAGGACGGATGCCGATCCGTGAGTGACCAGCGTCGTCGTCCGCTGTCCGCTGACGAGCAGCATGTCTCCGGTGCCGATGCTCCGGTCGGGCAGGCCGGTGGACCGGATCTGCAGGTCGCCGGCGAGCACGTAGGCGAAGGCCAGGGCGTCGGGGGCGAGGACGAGCGTGTCGTCGTCGAGCCGATGCCGGCGCTGTCTGCGAATGCGCACGTCGACGGCGTCGAGCAGCGTCTCGAGCGCTGCTGACGAGTCGTCGGCGCCCTGGCCGTCGTCCGCGCGCGGTGGCGTCATCGCGATCAGGCTCATGAAGGGGCGAACCGTCCGCCCGCGGCGGGTATTCCGACGAAGCGCCTCAGACCCTGACGTTCGTCGGGAAGCGTACGAACATCAGCAGCACCAGTCCGATCAGCAGGACCAGCCCGATGCCGAGCACGCCGTAGACGATGCCCCCGAACCAGGCGAGGAACAGCGACCAGGCCAGCGGCGACAGGAACGAGGCGACGCGACCGGTCGTGGCGTACAGGCCGAAGATCTCGCCCTGCTGATCCGGAGGGGTGAGCCGCGTGAGCAGGCTGCGGCTGGCCGCCTGCGCCGGCCCGACGAAGGCGCACAGCAACAGGCCGCAGATCCAGAAAACGATGGTGCCGAGGTCGCGCAGGGCGAATACCACGAACGCCATCGCGACGAGCCCGATGAGGGTGATCATGATCAGCCGTCGCGGGCCGATCGCATCGTCCACGCGTCCGGCCAGCAGCGTCGAGACACCGGCGACGAGGTTCGCGGCGAGGCCGAACACGATCACCTCGAGGAAGGAGAAGCCGAAGCCCTGCGCCGCCAGCACGGCGCCGAACGCGAAGACACCGGCCAGACCGTCGCGGTAGACGGCCGCGGCGAGCATGAACCAGAACGTCGGCCGGTTGGTGCGGAACAGGTTCGCGATGTTGTGCCCCAGCACGACGTAGGAGCGGAAGAACCCGACCTTCGGCGACGTGCCGTACGCGGGCGACTCCGGCACGTTGCGGAACATGGGGATCGAGAACACCAGCGTCCACACGGCGCAGATCACCGCGACGAGCTTGAACGAGAGCGGGTCGTCCTGGCCGACCAGGAAGAGCACCGGGATGCACAGGATCAGCGCGACGACGCCGCCGACGTACCCGAGGCCCCAGCCGAGACCCGAGATGCGGCCGACGTTCTTGGGCGTGGAGACCTCGGACAGCATCGCGTAGTAGCTCACGTTGCCGATCTCGCCGATGACCGCGGCGATCGCGACCGCGAGGGCGCCGAACCAGAAGAACTTCGGGTCGGCCTCGACGAAGAACAGCGAGAACTGCACCAGGGCGATCGCGATCGTCGCGCCCATCACCCACTTCTTCTTGCTGCCGCGCGCGTCGGCCTGCTGGCCGAGCACCGGGGCGAGAAGCAGGATCAGGATGCCGGCGGCGAAGTTCGCCCAGCCCCACCACTCCGACAGGTCGGTCAGCCCCTGGCAGTATGCGGAGCCCATGTTGGCGGTGTCGTTGCAGCTCAGATACGAGCCGTCCGGCAGCAGGCCGGATTCGCGCACGTCCGGCTCGAGGAACATCCGGCTCGTCAGATACAGGGCGATCCAGACGAAGGTCAGGATGACGGTGTTGAAGGGCTGCATCGCCCAGTCCCACATCGCCCAGGAGAGCACTCGCTTGCGGGGGATCGGCGTCTCGTCGCCGTCGTCCGCGAACGTGGCCCCGAACGCCGCGAGGGCACCGGTGTTGGCGGTGGGCGGCGGAACGTCAGCGGTCATGGGCGTCACGCTACCGGATGCCGGTGACCAGCGTGCGAACAGCTCTCGTCACCGGCATCCGCCCGTCAGAAGCTGGTGACGAGGTCGCCGAGCACCTCTTTGAGCTGCGTCGGATCGGTCGCGTCGTAGTAGTGCGCACCCGTCGCTCCCGAGATGTCCTTCAGAGCCTGCACGTCGGCATCCTTGCCGTAGGCGAGCGTGAAGATCAGCACCGGGGTGTTGTCATGATGCAGGCCCTCGAGCGTCGACAGCATCTGCGCGGCGGTGGTGGTGTCGTGGTTCGTGTCGTTCTCGCCGTCGCTGAGCAGCACGATCGCGTTGATGTGATCGTTCGCCCACGACGCGGCCTGCTTCTTCGCGAACGTGTCGACCGCCTCGTACAGCGGCGTGTCACCCATCGAGGTGATGCTGTTCAGCCGGCTGACGAAGTTCTTCCCGGTCTGCCGGATGTCGGCGACCGGCGTCAACTGGCCGGGCACCAGCTTGCCGTCCGGATCCTGCGCGAATGCGGCAAGGCCCACGTCATCGCCTTCGGTGAAGTGGTCGAGCGCGGCGCTCACCGCCTTCTTCGCCAGGGTGAGCCGGGTGTCGGTCGCCGTCACCGGTTCGTCCATCGAGCCGGAGACGTCGAGCAGGAACAGCACGTTCGCCCGCTTGCGGACCTCGGGGAAGGCCTTCTGCGCGGCGAGCAGCACGTCGGCGCTGGTGGACAGCTGCGTCGTGGCGCCCTTCTTGTCGAGCTGGGCGATCTGCGCGACGTGGTCGTCGAGTTCGCGGTTCAGGTCGCGGTACCCCGCCTCGCGCACCACGGTCTGGCCCTCCTGCGTGCCGGAGAAGCGGATGAAGTCGGCCGCGGCAGCCTGCTGCTTCGCGTCGACCCAGTCGCCGGTGAGCGGAATCGCGGGGTTGTCGGCAGAGTATGCGCCGTCGGCCGGGTAGATGGGCACCAGCGGATCGACCGGGGGCTGGCCGACGGAGCGGGTGACGCCGTCGCGGCTGGTGATGCCTCGGTTGTAGTCCCAGATCGACTTCTCGTCGACGATGACGGCAGAGAGGTAGTCCGCTGAGGAGCCCTTCGCCTCGGCCTGTCGCGCGTGCCAGAGGAAGTGCTCCGGCGTGGCCATGTAGTGGCTGGTCGCGAGCTCCTGGTCGTGCACCTTGCGGCGCACCGTCGGGTCGGCGATGTCCGCTGTGGTCACCTCGCCCACGTCGTCGGCGGCCACGCCGTACGACGCGAGCATCGCTGCTGCGCCTGAGGTCGCCACCAGCGGGCTGGTCTTGCCCAGCTTGAACGTGCCCCAGTCCGGGTGCCCGGCGTCGGCCCAGACGTCGGGGTCGCCGGCGGCGGTGAAGATCTCCGCCCAGGTCGGGGCCTTGTCGGACCATCCGATCGCGTCGGCCAGGGAGTGCGGCATGGCGGGGACCACGTCGGAGAACGCGACCAGGGTGCGCTCGCCGACGGGCGCCGCGTCTCCGGCATCCGCCAGCCACATCGAAGAGTCCGGCAGCCACACGGTGGGTCGCTGGTCGGCGGCGAACCGCGAGAACGAGTCGGCGGCGTCCTCGGCGGCTGTGCCGGACTTCGACTTCGACGTCGTGACCGTCACGCACGAGCCGTCGACGTCACGGGGCTGCTCGTTGTACGCATTCGCGAGGTTCTCCACCATCTCGGCGTTCTCGAAAGACGACAGCACGCGCACCGAGGTGCATGGTCCTGCACCGGCGGCTGCCGCGGGAGTGTCCTTCGGGAACTCGATCGGTGCGGGCTCCTTGGCGACCGCCGCGGGCGGGGCCGCGGCCTCGGCGTCCCTGTCCGACATGGACGAGGCGATGCCGGCGGTCACCGCAGCCAGCGAACCCAGCAGCACGGTGATAACCGCCACCATCGCGATGAGCACCGTGCGGCGGCGCTTCGGTGGGGGCGCGTCCGCGGCATCGGCCGGGGGAGTGGTCCCGTCGCCCGCGCCGCCGTCCACCTGCAGCAGCGGTCGGGTGGGGACGCCGGATGCCGGCCGGGTGCGCAGGCCGGATGCCGGCTCCTCCGCCTCGGACGTGCGGGCCGCAGCGCCGACCGCTGCCGAGCGCGGCAGAGGGCCGGATGCCGGCACCTGCGGACGCGGACGGGGTCGCAGCTGCGGCTCGTGCGTGATCGGCTTCGCAGGCACGACGGCGTCACCTGTCGCCGGGTCGAACTCGATGTGCGTCGAGCGGCGCGGCGGAAGGGGGGTTTCGGGCATGGCGAGAGAATTCCGGTCGGGGGATCGGGCTCACGACCCACTGCAGCCTTCGGGTGATGGCGAGGGGCGGTCGGCTTGATTATAGGGCGGCGCGCGGGCGGGAAAACAGGTCTGACGAGGGCGAATCTGGTATACCTGCGCGGGTCATGCGCCGGAGGTGTTCAGCATGCCGATGATCACCGCCGTCCACCACGCGATCTGCGACGTGGCGGCGCTGCTCAGGCACCACAGCTTCAGGCGGGTCGGCGTGGCCGCGAAGCGGGTGTCCGGCGGCAGCCGGTGCAGCGTGTCGGTGAGCCTGCCCAGCGCTACGCCGTTCATGGCGGCGACGAACACGGCGATCATCTTCACCACGGTGAGCGGGGCGTCGAGGGCGGGCTGCAGGAACGCGCCAGTGAACAGCAGGCCGGCGATGCCGGCCCACGCCAGCGGGGTGACGGACCGCTCGAACACCCACAGGTCGCTGAGCTGCTGGGCCCCGGTCACCCAGCGCACCGCCTTCACATCGAGCATCACGGTCGCGCCGAGTCCGGCGATCACGGATGCCAGGTGCGTGAACAGCATCGGAAGATGCATCCACGGCGCGGGCTGGATCTGCGTGCTGATCCAGAGCGAGGTGAACATGCCGAGCGAGACTGCCCAGTAGCCGAGGGCACGGCGATGTCGGGCGAGCGATCGTCGCTCGCTGAGGGCGATGCTCACAGGCGACGCGTCTCCTCGGGTATGGAGTGGTGCGTGCGCACCCGCGCTGATTCTATTGCCGCATCGATCGAAAGATCGATGCCCTGGAGAGGTTTTTGGTAACGATCCTGCCTAACCTGGAGGTACCCGACCATAGGAGACCTGTGTTCACCACCCCCGCGCGCCTGTTCCGAGTGCTCGCGATCGCCGAGGCGATCACCTGGACCCTCTTGATCAGTGCCCTGATCGCCCGCGCTGTGGGCGCCCCGCCGGTGCTGGTCACCGTCGCCGGCGGCATCCACGGATTCGTGTTCCTCTCTTATGGGGCGACCGCCGTGCTGCTCGCCTTCCACCAGCGTTGGCACGCCGGCGTCGCGGTCACCGCAATCGCGAGCGCGATCGTGCCCTACGCGACCATCCCCGCCGAGATCTGGCTGCACCGCACCGGCCGGCTCGCCGGCGAGTGGCGCCTGACCGAGACCGACGACCCGCGCGACCGCACCTGGTACGACCGCACCATGCGCTGGTTCCTGCACCGGCCGTGGGTGCTGGCGGTGCTGATCCTGGTGCTGGTCGTCGCGATCTTCGCGGTGCTGCTGATGGTGGGGCCGCCGCAGCTGCCCGGGAAGTGAGGACGGCGCGGGTCCTGGACTCTCAGGCGGGGGCGTCCGTGGAGGCGAGGTAGGCGACCTCCGGGACATGGCTCGTGCCCGCCTGGAACGCAGTGGCGTTGCTGAGCTGCGCTTGGTCGCCCTGCAGCCGAAGCGCAAGTATGCGTGCTCGGCGGGAGGGGAAGGTGAGGATGCGCTGCGCGCCGATCCGAGCGCCGCTCACGAGCACCGTACCGTCGTCAGCGCGCAGCTCGAACCCCCGGATCCGCTGACCATCAACGAGATCCTCCTCGAGCCAGAGGTGGTCGATCTCGCGCTCTTCACCGAGATCCAGCGTCCACTCGCTTGCCTCATCGCTCCTCGACACGAGTGACACCACTGCTCGGTGCGGAGCACCGAAGCGGCGGTCCAACTCCGCGCGGAGTTCACGGAGGCGCTCGGCATCCTCATCAGGGATCAGGCCACGCGTGTCGGGCGGAAGGTTCAGCAGCAGATTGGCACCCATGCCGACCGAGCGGTAATAGATCGCCAAGAGGTGGTCGAGTGATTTGGGTCCGTCGTCCTCGGCCCAGAACCAGCCACGACGGATAGACACATCGCATTCCGGCGGCAGGTAAAGCGCCTCTTCATAGGCCACGGACTCCACCGTGTAGTTCGAGAAGTCGCTCTCGCTCACGACGTAGTCGACCGGATCGGCGGCCAGCCCGTCCTCGTTCCCGACCCAGCGGATGGTGGGCGAGCCCATGTTGAAGATCATCGCCTCCGGCTGGTGCTCGGCCACGATCTCCATGTAACGAGCCCAGTCGTAGACGTGGCCTTCTGAGCCGGCGCCGTCGAACCAGATTTCCGACACCCCTCCGTAGCCCGTGCACAGTTCGCGCAGCTGCTCGGCGTACAGGTCGTCGTACTTCGCGGGATCCTGGTACTGGGGAGCATTCCGGTCCCAGGGTGAGAGGTAGAAGCCGAATCGCACGCCCTGCCTCTCGCACGCTGCGGCGACTTCGGCCACGACATCCCCTCGGCCATCCCGCCAGGGCGACGACGCCACCGAGTACTCGGTGGTCGACGTCGGCCACAGGCAGAACCCGTCGTGGTGCTTCGCCGTGATGACCACGTACTCCGCACCGAGGTCTTTCGCCGTGCTGACCCACTGATCCGCGTCGAGGTCGCTCGGCGCGAAGTCCGCCGCCGGGATGTCCCCCGGTCCCCACTCCAATCCGTGGAAGGTGTTCAGTCCGAAGTGGAAGAAGACGCCGATGCGCATCCGCTGCCATGCCAGCTGTCCGGGAGTGGGGAGCACGAGGGGGGTATCCATGAGAGGCCGATCTGTGGGGTGATGTTGATGACGACTACTTGGATGAGTCGGAGAGGAGATCCTCGTACTCCTTGCGGATCTTGTCGCCGCCGCTGGTACGCCAGGTCTTGATGGCGGCCTTCACATCTGCCAGGGTTCCACGGCCCGCGATGAAGTTGAGGGCCGCGTCGTTGACCGGCTGCGCGAGGCTCGAGCCCCTCGTCGCATCCGTTGGGCTGAACAAGCCGCGCGTGGGGTCGGTGACGCCCATCGGGATCAGTTTCTCGTACGCGTCGAAGAGGACCTTCACCGTGTTTTTCGACGACGGGTCGTAGACGGCCTGCTGAGGGGCGGCGAGGTACTTGAACGGCACCGTGACGTCGAGGGCGGCCGCGGATGTGGGCTGCGGGTTGCCCGAGCCGTCCAAGGTGTAGTCGACGTCCGCGGCGCCGTAGTTCATCAGTAGATACTCCTCGGTGCCGAACGGCGCCGCGAGGAAGTTGGCCACCTCGAGAACCTTCCTGATGTGTGCTTTGCCGCCCTTCTTGACCATCACCGTTCCGAAGGTGACGGCGTTCAGTGGCACAGTGCCGTCGCCGCCGTCGTAGCCGAACGGGATGTAGGGCAGCGCCTCGAAGGACGGATCCGTCAGCGGCAGCAGGGTCGCGTAGCCGGTGGGGCCGGGGTAGGCGGTCAGGCCGTCGTAGCTGAGCGCGACCTTGCCCGAGGTGAACGCGTCCTTCTGCTGAGAGACCTCCCAACCACCGGAGCCGGGAACGAAGTATCCGAGCTTGTTGGCCTTCTCCGCCAGCCCAAGGCTCTCCAGGTAGCGGTCGGTCTCGAACGACTTGGTCAGCTTGCCGCCCTTCTCCTCCCAGTTGTAGGGCACCTTGTAGATGTTGCTGAACGGGCCGCCGAACTCGACGCTGCCCAGTGCCCACTGCTTCGCGGCCGGTGAGGTCAGCGCCTTCATCGCGGCGAGGAAGTCATCGACCGTCGTGATGCTGGAGATGTCCGTGATGCCAGCCTTGTCCCACAGACCCTTGTTGTACAGGCCGGCGCCGCCGGTCTGATTGCGCGGGATCGGGATGAGGAAGAGTTTGCCGTTCTGAACACCTTCGCGCCAGAAGGCGGTGGGGATGTTGGCGAGGTTCGGGTACGCCTTCGCTTTGTCGCCGGCCAGGAACGGGGTCAGATCGGCGCAGGACGACTCCAGGAACCCGATGATGTCGGGGATCGCGGTGCCGGAGTTGAGCATGAGATCCGGCAGGTTGTTGCCGGCGATGGCGGTGTTGAGTTTGGTGTCGTAGTCGGCCGCGCCGACCGCGTCGATCTCGAGGGTGCCTCCCAGCCGCTCGTTGACCTCCTTCCAGGCCGGGTTGCTCTTCATCGGCGTCGACGGCGGCAGGTAGGTCAGTGTCATCGCCGTGATGCTGTCGCCCTTCAGCGGCGCGGTGGCTACCGAGCGGAACGGCGAGCTCGGATAACTGAAGAATCCGGCAGGGGCACCGGCGGCCTTCGGCGCCAGGTCGGGGCTTACGCCCTTGAGGGGGATGTAGCTCGGCAGCACGTCCTCGGTCACGCCCGAGGCCTTCAAGCTGCCCTGGGTGCCACAGCCAGTGAGGGTTCCGGCGGCCACGAGGCCGAGCGCGCTGATCGCGGTCAGCGAGAGGAAGGTGCGGCGGGTTGTTTCAACAGCCATTGTTGAGACCTTTCTGGGGGTGGGGTGGGAGGAGAGATGGTCGGGCGGGATCAGCCCTTGATGGCGCCGGTGAGTACGCCCTTGGTGAAGTACTTCTGAAGGAAGGGGTATACGCACAGGATCGGCACCAGACTGACCACGAGCACGGCCATCTGGATAGCTTGAGAGGGGGCGGTGATCTCACCGGCCGCAGCGGTGTCGAGCGGGGAACCGAGCAGTACGTATTGCCTCAGGATCATCGCAAGCGGCCACTGGTCGCTCTTGAGGTACAGCATCGCGTTGAAGAAGGCGTTCCAGTACGAGACGGCGTAGAACAGGCCCACGACCGCGAGCACTCCCTTCGAGAGCGGCAGGACGATGGTCGTCAGGATGCGGAAGTCGCCCGCGCCGTCGATGCGCGCGGCCTCGAAGAGCTCCTGCGGGAGGCCCATGAAGAACGACCGCACCACGACGAGGTTGAACGCCGACACCAGCACAGGCAGGATCAGCGAGGCGTAGCTGCCGATCAGACCCAGCTGGCTGACCATGAGGAAGCTCGGGATCATGCCGGGGCTGAACAGCATCGTGAACAGAGCCACCATCAGGATGAACTTGCCGAACGGCAGATCGCGTCGCGAGAGGCCATAGGCCATGCCGACAGTCGCCGCCAGAGAGAGAACGGTGCCGATGACGGTGATGAGGATGCTCCGTACGAGCGCGTTCGTGACCACGCCGCCGGCGAAGATCGTCTCATATGCCGCGAAAGTCGGGTGCAGCGGGAACAGCACCAGGCCGTTGGCATTCGCGATGTCGGTGGCACTGGACAGACTCGTGGAGATCACGGTGACGAACGGGTAGATCGTGGCGATGCAGATCAGCGTGATCATCGTCGCCTTGCCGAACTGACTGATCCGGGAGGGCTTCTCCATCCAGGCAGGCCGGCCATCGGCGCGGCTCGGGCGCAGGAGCTGCGGCTGGATCGTCGAGGTGCTACTTGTCATTGGAGTACACGCCTTCCTGGCCGAACAGATGGGCGACCTTGTTCGCGCCGAGCACGAGGATGAGGCCGACGACGCCCTTGATCAGGCCGACCGCAGCCGCGGGGCCCCACTGGCCGTCCTGGATGCCGTGGTAGTACACCCAGGTGTCCAGCACCTCGCCGGCGCCGGCACCCACGTTGTTGCGCTGCAGCACGATCTGCTCGAATCCGACCGAGAGGATGCTGCCCAGGTTCAGGATGAACAGCAGGATGATCACCGGCATGATGCCCGGGATCGTGATCTTCCACAGTCGCGTCCACGGGCCGGCGCCGTCGACGGCGGCCGCCTCGTAGAGCTCCTGGTCGATGTTCATCAGCGCTGCGAGGAATATGATCGTTCCCCAGCCGGCGTTCTTCCAGATGTCCTGCAGGACGACGAGGAAGGGGAAGAACCACGGTGTGCTCATCGCGTCCCAGGCCGGGAGCCCGAGCATCTGGGAGATGGTCGGCAACACACCCGTGGCGCCCAGCACCTGGCTGAAGATCGAGACGATAATCACCCACCCGAGGAAGTGTGGCAAGTAGACGACGCTCTGCACGAACTTGCGCACCTTGCCCGACATGATGCTGTTCAGCAACAGCGCCAGCATGATCGGCACGGGGAAGAAGAGCACGAGCTGCAGCACCGTGATCACCAGGGTGTTGCGCAGCGCCTGCCAGAACGAGTCGTCGGCGAGCACCGAGACGAAGTTCTCCAGACCGGCCCACGAGCTGTTGATGAACCCGAGGTAGGGCTGGTAGTTCTCGAACGCGATGATGTTCCCGGGCAACGGTGCCCAGTGGAACAGGATGAAGTAGATCAGGCCGGGTGCGATCAGCAGCAGCATCACCTTGTCGCGCTTGATGCGCTGCCACAGCGTCATCCTGCTGCGAGGCTCACTGACCCGTTGCGGGGGTGCGACGTCATCGCCTCGCAGCACATCCGAACGAGATGTGCCTGCGGCACCCGATTGCGGCGCCGGGGCGGGATGGTCGTCGACCGGCCGCACCTTTGCGGGCACGAAGGGCTCGGTGTAGCCGGTCATCGGGTCGAATCCGGGGTCATGATCGATCTCCTCTGATCGTTCTTCGGGGGCGGCGGAAGGTCTAGGCGGTGAGGGAGAGATCCGCCCTGAGCACCTCGTGGCTGAGGGGGACTCCGCGTGCGTAGCGCTCCAGCTCGTCGAGAGCGGCGTCGGTCAGACGGTGGATCTCCGAGTCGAGTGAACCGGCGATGTGCGGTGTGACCATCACGTTCGGCAGGGACAACAGTGCCGAGTCGTGGGGGAGCGGCTCGGGGTCGCTGACATCGAGGATCGCGTTCAGGCGTCCGGACGCGCATTCGCGCTCGAGCGCGACGTGGTCGATGAGGCTGCCCCGCGCCGTGTTGATCAGGGTGGCGTGGTCGCGCAGCGCGGCGAGCTCCGCAGCGCCGATCATCTGATGCGTACTGGGTAGCGCGGGTGCGTGCAGCGAGAGGACATCGACGGCGGACAGCATCGTGGCGAGGGGGACGAGGTCGGCGCCGGCGGCGGCCACTTCATAGGGATCGGCATAGGGATCGGCCACCAGGCAGCGCACGCCGTCGAGCTGCCTGACCGCTTCGGCGACCTTGCGCCCCACCTTGCTGAAGCCGACGAGGCCGATGGTGCGGTTCAGATTCGAGCGCTCGCCGAAGCGGTGCACATCGGTGACGCCGTTCTCGGCGCCCACGAGACGCGCCAGAAACGGAGCCTTCTTGCCGGCGAAGACGATCGCTGCCAGCGTGAACTCCGCGACAGGGATCGCGTTCGCGTCGGCCGCGGAGGAGACGCGAAGACCACGGTCCCAGAAACTGTCGCTGACCTGCCCCTTGATGCTCCCTGCGCAGTGCAGCATGATCCGCAGGTTGGGCAAGCGGCTGAGGCGCTCGGAATCCAGCCGGGGCGAGCCCCAGCTCGTGAGCAGCACCTCGACCTCGGCGAGGTTCCTCAGTTCCAGGTCGTCGAGGTCGGCCGTGAAAACGGGTTCCGCTGCCGTGAGGCTCGCCAGACGGGTGAGGTGCGCGGAACTGAATTGCCTGGCGAAGGAATCATGCGGCATCGCGATCATGGCGACCGGTGCGCTCCTGGTCGCGAAGGCTCCCTCGCGCAGAGTCACGATCGTCGATCCGTCGCCGGGCGTCGTCAGTTGGGTCATACGTGGCGTCTCCATCGGCTTCGCGTTCTGCGATGGACCGTTGCGCCATCGCGAAGATCAGTACATACTCAACCCGATCGAGAACCCACAATTCAGTCTGACTCGAACATAAAACATCAGATATCGCTACAAAGCAGGAAAACGAGATGCAGCAGATGCCTCCCGGCCAAGACGGCCGTCCCGCAGACCCGGCGCGGAACGGGGCGGCCGGAAAGACCCCGTTCGGGCTGCAGCGGCGCGAGCGGATCATGCAGGAGATCCGACAGCACGGGTCGGCGAATGTCAGCGACATGGCGGCGCGGCTCGGGTTCAGCGAACTCACCGTTCGCCGCGACATCAACGCCCTCGCGCAACAGGGGCTGGTGACGCGCGTGCACGGCGGCGCCGTGTTGCGCAGCTCCTTCGAACCGGCTCTCGGCGCAGCAGTGGGTGGCGATCCGCGCGCCCCACGGTTCGTCATCGGCATGGTCGTGCCATCTTTGGACTACTACTGGCCGTCGATCGTGCACGGCGCCCGCGCTCAAGCGACCCAACTGCGCGCGCGCTTCGTGTTGCGCACCTCGACGAGGGATGTGCGCGACAATCGCCGCCAGATCGAGGCGCTTCTCGGTATGCCCGGCATGCAGGGGCTCATCGTGGCGCCGAACCTCGCCGAAGCCGCGGGACTCGAGATGCTCAAATGGCTGGACGGCCTGCCGATCCCTGTGGTCCTCGCGGAGCGACGCATCCGCCCGGAGGCGTCGTCCTGGCGGTTGGAGTCAGTGGTCACGGACCATGCGAACGGCGCGATGCAGGCCGTGCACCATCTCTACGAAGCAGGTCACCGACGCATCGGGCTGCTGGCCGAACGACGCAACCCCACAGCCCGTTTCGTTCGGCAGGGGTGGCGCAGTGCGCTGACCGGACTCGGCCTCGACGTCTCGCCCGACGACGACATCCGGTTCGACGCCGAGGGTCGCGATGCGGCGATCGACCGCGTTCTCGAACGCTGTCGTTCGGCCGCCATGACGGCTGTGCTCGTGCTCGCCGATCCGCACGCGCTCGCCCTGGAGCAGCTCGCGATCGATCTGGGCATCCGCGTACCGGCCGATCTCGCGATCGTCGCCTACGACGACGAGCTGGCGCGTCTCGGCGACCCGGCCATCACGGCCGTTCGGCCCCCCAAGCAGGCGCTGGGCCGCGAAGCGGTCAACCTGCTCATCGCCCGTCTCGAGGACGGCGCGAATCGGCCCGCGCATCAGGTGGTGCTGAGCCCGGAGATTCACATCCGGGAATCGTCGCTG
Source organism: Microbacterium sp. MAH-37 (assembly GCF_009758255.1). Lineage (GTDB taxonomy): Bacteria > Actinomycetota > Actinomycetes > Actinomycetales > Microbacteriaceae > Microbacterium. The sequence goes on along the minus strand of NZ_WSEN01000010.1, from coordinate 600,312 downwards.
CCAGCCGAGATCACCGTCGACACGTCCGCGTACGGGCCCGAACCGCTGACCGACCTCGAACTCTTGAACGACGACGACCTGACGATCGGATGACCCCGTGATCCCCCACCTTCCTCCTGAGGACCGCACGCTCTCGCCGTACACCGGCTACACCCGCGCTCACTGGGCGGCGATCGCCGACCACCTGCTGCTGTCCGTCCGTCCCTACTTCAACGACACCAGATCCCGAGTGGACCTGCCTGGCCGCGAGAGTCGGGCCGGCGTCGACAGCGACGCGCTCGAGGGTTTCGCCCGTACCTTCATGCTCTACGCGTTCCGCATGCGCGGAGAGGATGGCACCGACCCGAACGACTTCACCTCCTGGTACCGTGACGGCTTGATAGCGGGCACCGATCCGGAGAACCCGGAACGCTGGATCACCGGGCACGATCGCCACCAGGTGCGGGTCGAAGCGGCCTCGATCGCCCTCGGGCTGCAGCTCACCAGGCCCTGGCTGTGGGACACGCTGACGCCTCTCCAGCAGCGCAACATCATCGACTGGCTGGCGATCTGTCCCGGGGGGCTGTACTCGCCGAACAACTGGTTGTGGTTCCGGTTGCTCGTGGAGTCGTTCCTCGCGTCGGTGGGCGGGCCTCACGACACGGCGCGGATGCGGGACGACCTCGACAGCATCGAGTCGTACTACCGCACCGAGGGCTGGTACGCGGACGGGGCCTGGCGTGCCTATGACTACTACTGCGGATGGGCGATGCATGTCTATCCGCTGCTGTGGGCGACGTCTCCCGGCTCGGAGGAGCTCGGTGGCGCGGCCCTCGAGTCGGTGTTCCGCGGTCGACTGGCCGACTTCCTGGACGACTACGTCCATCTCATCGGAGCCGACGGCGTGCCGCTGCTGCAGGGGCGTAGCCTTACGTACCGCTTCGCCGCCGCCGCGCCGCTGTGGATGGGGGCGCTCTCGGGTGCTACGCGTCAGAGGCCCGGTGCCTTGCGCCGCGCGGCATCCGGCGTTCTCAAGGCGTTCGTCGATCGTGGTGCGATCAACGACGAGGGTCTGCTCACGCTGGGACTCTTCGATGAGTATCCCGACTTCGCGCAGGAGTACTCCGGACCCGGATCTCCGTACTGGGCCTCGAAGGGCATGATTGGGCTCATGCTGCCGGCGGACCACCCGGTCTGGACCGCGGTGGAGGAACCGTTGCCGGTGGAGCGCGACGACGTGCGACGCGTGATCCGCTCTGCCGGGTGGCTGGTGAGCGGCACTGTCGACGACGGGATCGTGCGGGTGATCAACCACGGCGCTGATCACGCCTATCCGGGCGATCGCACCGAGGACTCGCCGCTGTATGCCCGATACGGGTACTCGACGGCGACCATTCCGCCCGGCGGCGGCGCCGAGGTGCTCCCTCCGAGCGACAACGCCGTGGTGGGGGTCGACAGTGCGGGTGGCGTGACCCGTCGCACCGGCTTCACGCGCGGGCTCATCGGCGACGACGGGATCGCCTCCTACGCGACCTCGATCGATGACGCCTACTGGCTGGACGCGGAGGGGGCAGCCGACGGACCGTCCTTCGCGACGGCGTCGATCGTGCGTGGTGCGTGCGAGGTGCGGGTCGTCCGCCGGATCGCCTCGCCCGGCGGCTTCGACGATGCCGCATCCGTGCACCTTCGGATGAGTGGCTGGCCGCTGGCGGGAGCACGGGAGGCGGATTCGGCGACCGGTGCGGGATCGGCCGTCGCGGCGCTCGACGGCCTGAACTCCGCGCTGCATCTGCTCCACGGCGAGGGAAGCGCGTCGGTGCGCATCGAGCCAGGCGCCTCGCCTCTGGGTGACGTCCTGAGCGTGCCTGCCGTCGACGTGTCGGCCCTTGATGTGGGCGACATCGTGATCACCTGTGTGTCGCTGCGCTCCGACGCGGCGGATGCAGGGGAAATGCCGATCGTGGAAACGACCGGGAGCTTGCCCGTGCAGGTCGTCGTGCGCTGGCCGGAGGGCGGGGTGACGGCGGTCGCGCTGCCGGGGTGAGCACACGGGGCGTACCTGGGCCCGCACTACGCGCGTCAGCCGACTGCGCGAGCACGCAGCGCAACGAAGATCGGCGCAGAGTTCAGTCGCTCGTACTTCTCGGCGTCGACAGCGCGCAGCGCCTCAGCCGGCTGGGGCTCGACGAGGCGCTCGAGCACGAATCCGGCATCCGCGACCTCGTTGAGCAGCGTGCCCATCGTCATGAGCTGATACTCCATCGTCGCTTCTCCGAAGGAGCGCGTCACCCAGCGCTCGTCGTAGTAGGAGCCGCCGAAGTACCGCCAGTCGGCGGTCGGATGCGTGGACGAGAGCACGAGCCACCCGCCCGGACGCAGGATACGGCGGACCTCGGACAGGAAGCGCGGGCGGTCGCTGAGATGGTGGATCACCAGCGCGCAGACCACACCGTCCTGCGACTCATCCGCGAGGAAGTCGAGTGGGGTGTCGAGGTCGTGCCGCACGATAGTGGCAGCTGGCGCTGCTTCCCGCGCGATCCCGGCGAGCACTTCGCTTCCCTCGACGCCGGTGACGCTCGCGCCGGCAGAGCTCAGGATCGCCGCCAGATGGCCCGCCCCGCATCCGAGATCGGCGACATCCTGCCCTGCGGCATCGCCGATCAGCGCCACGACGGCCGGCCGCTCATGCAGGGAGTTCAGTCCCGGCGCCTCCGCCCGTGCGGCGAACGTCTCACCTGCGAGCCCGTGGTACGCCCTGTTCCGGTCGGTCATCGGACGAGTCTATGGCTCCGCGCCACGGCTGTTCCTGCCGACCGCGCGTAGGGTCGAGCCATGCCTGTCGCCGCTGAGGAGCCGCGGACGGTCGTCCTGTTCGAGGGCAGGAGCGACCGGCTCGCGTTCGAGGCCGTCGCGCGCCGCCTCGCTGTGAGTGTGGCGGGGGAGAAGCTCGTCGAGCTGGGCGGCATCACCAACCTGCGCAGCGTCCTGACCTCGACACGGGGTGAGGATGCGCGGGTGCTGGGACTGTACGACGGCGCGGAACGGCCATACGTCGAGCGGGTTCTGCGCGACCTCGGGATGCTGGACGGCGACGACCTTGTGCGCGCAGGGTTCTTCGCGTGCGAGCGCGACCTCGAGGAGGAGGTGATCCGCGCCGCGGGATCCGAGCTGGTGCTCGAGGCCCTCGCGGCGCGGGGCGAGCTCGGACGGTTCCGGGTGTTTCAGAGGCAGCCCGCCCAGCGGGTGCGCAGTATCGAGGAGCAACTGCACCGGTTCGCCGGCACGGCCGCCGGCCGCAAGTCGCGGTTCGCCGCCGACGTCATCGAAGCCGTGCCGATGGAGCGGATGCCGCCGGCCTTGGTGCGCCTGCTCGACGCGTCACAGCGAAGCCGGTGACCGGTGGCTTCGATCTCCCACGGACCGTCAGACGATCAGGCCGACAGCGTCGGGAAGCTCCAGCTGCCGTCGGCGATCTCCGGGCGCGGACGGTACAGCCGGACGAGGTAGTTCCAGCCGTCGGTGATCGGCAGTGCGTTCGGGGTGCCCTCCGGGTAGTCGCCGAAGCGCACGGTGATCGTGCCGTCGTCGTCGCGAATGCCGGTGATGTTGTTGATCGTGTACGCGTCACGGTCGTTCTTCTCGAAGAACCCGCCCGCGTTGTAGACCGACAGCGACCAGAATCCGTCGACCGGGACCTCGCCGACCGTGAGCTCGTACTGGCCCACCGGCAGACGAGGATCGACGCCGATGTAGCTCGCCTCGGAAGAGGGCAGACCACCCCAGCCCGCGGCTGTGCCGATGAGGTGGCGCACGGGGTCGACTTCATCGCGTGTGCCGAAGGTGCGATCGAATGCGGCGAGGTTGCGGGCGAGGGCCAGCAGCGCGTCACGGGTCTCGTCGAGGCTCGTGGCGTCGTAATCGGGGTATTCGAAGGCGACGGCCGAGGCGCTCGTGAGCTGGATCTGGTCCTGCAGGGCCGAGACCGCCGCCAGGTCGGCGGCGTCGGCCGGGTCGACCAGAGTGCGCACCGCGACCACGACGTACGGGGTGTCGAACTGCTGCACGGTGAGTTCGTACTCGCCGGCGTCGTGGAAGATTTCGTTGATGTAGTGCTGCTCGTTCACGATCATCGCCGACAGGTAGCGGTCGCCGTGCTCCGGGATCGTCAGCGTGGCGCCGGCGCTGATGTCGACGACGGCGAAGCTGTACAGGGTGTCGCGGTTCAGCCGGATCACGGTCTGCTTGTCGATGTCGGCGGGGAGCCGGTTGTGCAGGAACATGTTCACCCCGCCTGCGTCGCGCTGCAGGTCATGCATCATCCGATGGGTCTCGGCCAGGGCGAAGTTGTCGACGTTCACGTGCACGCTCATGCCTTGATCCTGGCACATAGAGGGGATGCCGGTGCTCCGGCATCCCCTGATCCGTGCTCAGAGGGTCGCGGCGTGCGGATCGAAGTCCGCGGGCAGTGATCCGATCTCGCCGAGCGTGCTGTCGACAGCCACGAAGCTGTGCGCGGCCGCTGCCTCTTCGATCGACAGCAGTGTGTCGAGCACGTGGTAGCCGAACTCTCCGGTGGCGACGTGCGGTCGGCCGGCGCGGATCGATCGGGCCATGTCGAGCACACCGAGGCCGCGACCGGTGACCGCGCCCTCCAGCGGCATCTGGACGATCTCCTGTTCGATCACCCGGGGATCCGTGAGCGGCCGGGTGATGGTGATCTCGCCGCCGAAGGTGTTCGGGTCGGGGATGACCATCGTGCCCTCGGTGCCGTGGATCTCGACGATGCCGTGGCGCGCCACGGGGGAGTCGGTGCTGAACAGGCTCTGCGCCTGTCCGCCTCGCTCGAAGTCCATCAGCACGGACAGCGTCGAGGGGATCTCCACCGGGAACTCCTGTCCGGCCAGCTCGCCCGAGTGCACGCGGCGGGTCTCGGTGCCCTTCAGCCCGAGCGCGGCGACGCTCGCGACGGGCCCGAACGCGTGCACCAGTGCCGACACGTAGTACGGGCCCATGTCGAGCAGGGGGCCAGCGCCCTTCGCGTACAGGAAGGCGGGGTTCGGGTGCCACAGCTCCGGTCCCTGGGACTGCAGGGTCGTGGTCGCGAACAGCGGTCGCCCGATGTCGCCCCGGGCGATCGCCCGCTTGGCGGTCTGCAAGCCGGGGCCGAGCACGGTGTCTGGGGCGACGCCGACGCGCAGACCGGCGGCCTCGGCCCTCCGCAGCAGGCGCTGCGACTCCTCACGCGCGACGCCGATCGGCTTCTCGGTCCAGACGTGCTTGCCTGCGGCGATGATCGCCTCGGAGACGGCGACGTGCACCGCCGGGATCGTCAGGTTGACGACGATCTCGATGTCGTCGTCGTTCAGCACGGAATCGACGTCACCACCGCGTGGCACACCGTACTTCTCCGCCTGCGTCCGCGCGCGCTCCTCGATCAGGTCGCCCACGGCGAGCACGCGCAGATCCGGGAAGGCCGTCAGGTGCGTCAGGTACTGGTCGCTGATGTTGCCCGCGCCGATGACCCCGACGCCGACCGGGGTGCCCATCAGGCGCTCACGATCGAGTCGAGGTGCACGAGGCTCTGCTGGACCGCGTCGAAGAGATCGCCGTCGAAGTGGTCGAACTCGACGATCGCGATCTCGAGGGCCGGCGCCGCGGCGATCGCCTCGGCGAGCGGCACCACGCCCTGGCCGGCCGGAACCTGGTCCGCGGGCGGGTAGGCGGCGATCGCCTCGGGGTCGAGCGTGCCGTCCTTGACGTGCACGGCGACGACGCGGTCGCCGAGCGTCTTCAGCAGAGTCGGCGAATCGATGCCGGCGCGCGCGACCCAGTACAGGTCGACCTCCAGCACGACGCGCTCGTCGAGCAGCTCGGCGAGCAGCTCGAGCCCGGTCTGGCCGTCGAACGTCGCCTCGAGCTCGTGCGCGTGGTTGTGGTACCCGACCCGGATGCCTCGCCGCGCGCCGATCTCGGCCGCGTTGTTCAGCAGGCGGGCGGTCTCCTCCACCTGCTCGCGGGTCTCCCAGCGCGAGGGCGCGCTGTACGGCTCGATGACCGTCGTCATGCCCAGGACGTCAGCAGCGTCGAACACCGCGTCGATGGCCGCGACCGCATCAGTCGTCTCGCTGCCGTCGGGACCGATGAACGACGTCGATGCGACGAACGCGTGCCCCGTCGGCGCGGTGATGCCGTGTGCGGCGAGCGAAGCGGCGAGAGCCTCGGCGCGATCCACGAAGTCGTAGGGCTCGGCGGCGGTGAAGCCCCGCGCGGCGAGGGCGGCGAGGGTGCCGTCCAGGTCGGCCTCGAGGGCCTCTCGAACGGTGAACAGCTGGATGGATGTCTGGACCGGCATCGGTCACGCCTTTCGTAGTCAGCTCTGACGGTGATGACGTAGAACGTTACCAGCGAATACTTCCAACTGGAAGTATTCATTTGACTAGGATGGCGCCATGGCGGATCCGGGGAAGAGTCCGGCCTCGAGGGGGCCGTATGCCAAGGGCATCGCCCGGCGGCAGGAGATCCTCGACCGCGCGATCGAGGTGTTCGCGCGTCGCGGCTCGGACCGCACCAGCCTGCGCGCGATCGCCCAGGAGGTCGGCGTCACCCACGGCGCGCTCACGCACCACTTCGGCTCGCTCGAGGAACTGCTCGTCGCGGTGTACCGCGAGTCCGAGTCCCGAGGCGACGGCGGCCCCGACCTGGATGCGACGCCGGTCGAGGTGCTGCGGCTCTGGACCGAATCGAACCGTGAGGTGCAGGGCCTGGTGCAGCTGTACTCGAGCCTGGTGGCGTCGGCGCTCGAGGAGGGGCATCCGACCGCCCGAGCCTTCGCGACCGAGCGCTTCGCGGCCAGTCGCGCGTCGCTCGCCGAGCGTGTGCGTCACAACCAGCTCAGCGGCAGCATCAGGACGGACGTGGATCCCGATGCCGTCGCCGCTCTCGTGATCGCTGCATCCGACGGTCTGCAGACGCAGTGGCTGCTCGACCCGGCTGCCCCGAAGGAGGCCGCGCTCGTGCTGCTCGAGCAGCTGCTCGCGCCGCCCCCGCGCGAGTGAACAGGTGCCGGAAGCGGCCCTGCCGTCGAGCATTGCCAAGCCGGGAACTGTGCTGATACGCTCGGCGCCGTGAACGTTCACGGCATGTCTTCGTGAACGTTCACGAGACCGACAGTCATCCGATGGAGGATCAGCCATGGCCGACGCGCCGCAGCACGTGCGATGGGGTATCGCAGGACCGGGCAACATCGCGCACCGCTTCGCGGAGCAGCTGCCGCACAGCAGGACGGGAGAGCTGGTCGCCGTCGCCAGCCGCACCTCCGGGCGGGGTGAGGAGTTCGCCGCGAAGTACGAGCGCACGCCGGGCTGCATCCGCGTGCACGAAGGCTACGAGGCGCTGTTCGCCGATCCCGACGTCGACGCCGTGTACATCGCGACGGTGCACATCGACCATGTCCGCCTGGCGATCCAGGCGCTGGATGCCGGCAAGCATGTCGTGTGCGAGAAGCCGCTCTCCGTCGACCACGCCGGGGCGATGGCGGTCGTGGAGGCCGCGCGCCGCAACGGACGCTACTTCGCCGAGGCGTACATGTACCGGTTCCACCCGCAGACCGTCCAGCTCGCGAAGCTCGTCGCGGACGGCGTCATCGGCGAGGTGCAGCACGTCGATGCGACCTTCTCCTTCCGTGCGGACGTGTCGCCGGAGAGCCGGCTCGCCGATCCCCGACTCGCCGGCGGCGGCATCCTCGACGTCGGTGGCTACCCCGTGTCGGCGGCGCGGATGATCGCCGGTGCGGCGACCGGCGCGGCCTTCGCCGATCCGGTCGCGCTGACGGCGAAGGGCGTGGTGGGCGCGACCGGCGTCGACGAGTGGGCGACGGCGTCGCTGGTCTTCGCCTCCGGCATCACCGCGCATGTCGCCACCGGCATCCGGATCGACGGCGAGAACCGCATCGTGATCTCCGGATCGAGGGGACGCATCGTCGTGCCCGACCCGTGGCTCCCGTCGACGACGGAGGGGAGCGTCATCGAGGTGTGCACGACGGATGCCGGAGCCGACGGCGTGCGCACCGTCCGCATCGAGCCCGCGTGCCAGTACGCCCTGCAGGCGGATGCCGTGGCGGACTACGCGGCAGTCGGGCAGAGTCCGAACCTCGGCTGGTCGGACAGCCTCGGCAACGCGCGGGTGCTCGACCAGTGGCGCGCGGCCATCGGGCTGGAGTATCCGTTCGAGCGCGCGACCGCCGACATCCCGCCGGCGAGCGGCACGGCACCGCGCCGCCGACCGGAGGCCACGATGCGCCACGGCCGTGTCCCCGGGCTCGACAAGGAGATGTCCCGTCTGGTGATGGGCGTCGACAACCAGACCACGCTCGGCCATGCCTCGGCGATGTTCGACGACTTCGTCGAACGCGGAGGGAACGCCTTCGACACGGCCTACATCTACGGCGGCGGGGTCACGGAGCAGCTTCTCGGCCAGTGGGTGCGCAACCGCGGCATCCGCGACGAGGTCGTGATCATCGGCAAGGGCGCGCACACGCCGCACTGCGACCCCGAGTCGATCGTGCGGCAGCTCGACGAGAGCCTCGACCGCATGCAGACCGACCACGTCGACGTCTACCTGATGCACCGCGACAACGAGGACGTCCCGGTGGGGGAGTTCGTGGACGTGCTGGACGAACTGGCCGGATCAGGGCGCATCGGCGCCCTCGGCGGATCGAACTGGTCGACCGCGCGGTTCCAGCAGGCGCTGGACTACGCCGAGGCGAACGGACGGCGGTCGTTCGGCGTGCTGAGCGACCACTTCGGTCTCGCGCACGCGCTCGACGTGCCCTGGGCCGGATGCGTGGCCGTGACGGACGACGCCGACCGTGAGTGGCTGGAGCGCACCGGCGTCACGCTGCTGCCCTGGTCATCCCAGGCGCGCGGCTTCTTCGCGCGCGCCGATCGCGCCGACCTCTCCGATGACGAGCTCGTGCGGTGCTACTACAGCGAGGACAACTTCGAGCGGCTGTCGCGCGCCCGTCACCTGGCATCCGAGCTAGGTGTCGCGCCGACGGCGATCGCGCTGGCCTATGTGCTGGCGCAGGACTTCCCGACGTTCCCGCTGATCGGTCCGCGCAGCATCGAGGAGACCCGCACCTCGATGGCAGGTCTCGACGTGGCGCTCAGCCCAGAGCAGGTGCGCTGGCTCGACCTCCGCGGCTGACCACGCGGCATCCGACGCGAGTCCGCGCGGCGGCCCTCGTTCCGCTAGGCGGACTCGCGCAGGATGAGTCGATGGCTGAGCCGGACCCGCCGAGGTCCCGGTGTTCCGTCGAGCATCGAACGGGCCACGGCGACAGCCGCCATGGCAGCCTCATCCATGTCGACGCCCATGGTCGTCAGTTCGGGCATTGTGTAGGTGCCCGCGCTCAGGCCGTCGAGCCCGATGACCCGGATGTCGTCCGGCACCCGCAGGCCCTGGCGGCGCAGCTCTTTCATCGCGCCGAAGGCGCAGAAGTCGTTGAACGCCATGACGGCGTCGGCGCCGCGGATCTCGTCGATGTGCTCGCGCGTCGCCTCCTCGCCCGCCACGACGCCGTCCTGCGATGCGGCGATCACCGTGGGGGTGATCCCGTGCGCCTGCCACGCCGCCACCATCAGCAGCGCGCGAGGGCTCGCAGGCAGCGCTCCGGGGCTGTCGAGCACGACGGGGCGGCTCGCGCCGCTCGCGAGCAGGTGATCGACCGCTTCGCGGACGCCGGGTTCGAGGTCGAACTCGACACCGCCCCAGCCCTCGGGCAGGTCGTCCGAGGGGCCGGCGATCTCGACGACGGGCACGCCGGGAAGGATCAGGCTCAGTTCGCGGTGCGGAATCGAGACGAACCCGACGAGGGCGTCCACCTGCGGGGCGAGCGTGGTCAGATAGGCGCGCTGGTCGTCGATCTTGCTCAGGTCGAGGAGCATCACGGACCATCCCCGTTCCGCGGCATGCGCGACCACCGCCGCCGCCAGTTCGGGGTAGTACGGGTTCGTCAGGTTGTGCACCATCAGCCCGATGGTCTGCTGGTCGCGTTTGACCAGCCCGCGCCCGAAGCGCGAGGGCCGGTATCCGAGCTCCCGCGCGGCGTCCAGCACGCGCTGCTTCGTGACCTCGTTGATGCCGGGCATGTCGTTCATGGCCCGGGTCACGGTCTGCCGGGAGACTCCGACGGCCGTCGCGATGTCGACGATCGTCGCGCGCCGGCCGGTCTCCATGACTGCCGATCCTAGCGCCCGGAAAACCTGAGTCGGATGTTATCAAGTTTGAATTGACACCCTCGGGTCCCGGGCGTACACTTGAGTCATCGCGACTCAGGTTTTTCCGGGTCGCAGCAGACTTCCCAGACAACAACCACAAGGAGAGAACACATGGCACGTGCTGTCGGTATCGACCTCGGAACCACCAACTCCGTCGTCAGCGTCCTCGAGGGCGGCGAGCCCAAGGTCATCGCCAACGCCGAGGGATTCCGCACCACCCCGTCGGTGGTCGCATTCACCAAGGACGGGGAGGTGCTCGTCGGCGAGACCGCGAAGCGCCAGGCCGTCACCAACGTCGACCGCACGATCTCGTCGGTCAAGCGCCACATGGGCACCGACTGGTCCTTCGACGTCGACGGCAAGAAGTGGACGCCGCAGGAGATCTCGGCCCGCATCCTGCAGAAGCTCAAGCGCGACGCTGAGGCCTACCTGGGTGACACGGTGACCGACGCGGTCATCACCGTCCCGGCGTACTTCAACGACGCCGAGCGCCAGGCCACCAAGGAGGCCGGCGAGATCTCGGGTCTCAACGTCCTGCGCATCATCAACGAGCCCACCGCGGCGGCCCTGGCCTACGGCCTCGACAAGGGCAAGGAGGACGAGCTCATCCTCGTCTTCGACCTCGGTGGTGGAACCTTCGACGTCTCCCTCCTCGAGGTGGGCAAGGACGACGACTTCTCCACGATCCAGGTGCGCGCCACCGCCGGTGACAACCGCCTCGGCGGCGACGACTGGGACCAGCGTCTCGTCGACTACCTGATCAAGCAGTTCAAGGAGACCACCGGCGTCGATGTCTCGGGCGACAAGATCGCGCTGCAGCGCCTCAAGGAGGCTGCTGAGCAGGCCAAGAAGGAGCTCTCCTCCTCGACCAGCACCAGCGTCAACCTGCCGTACCTGTCGCTGACCGACAGCGGCCCCGTCTCGCTGAGCGAGACCGTCACGCGCGCCAAGTTCGAGGACCTCACCAAGGACCTGCTCGACCGCACCAAGAAGCCCTTCGAGGACGTCATCCGCGAGGCGAACATCAAGGTCGGCGACATCGACCACATCGTGCTCGTCGGTGGTTCGACCCGCATGCCGGCTGTGGCCGACCTGGTCAAGGCCGAGACCGGCAAGGACGCCAACAAGGGCGTCAACCCGGACGAGGTCGTCGCCGTGGGCGCCGCGCTGCAGGCCGGTGTACTGAAGGGCGAGCGCAAGGACGTCCTGCTCATCGACGTCACCCCGCTGAGCCTCGGCATCGAGACCAAGGGCGGCATGATGACCAAGCTCATCGACCGCAACACCGCGATCCCGACCAAGCGCAGCGAGACCTTCACCACTGCGGACGACAACCAGCCGTCCGTGGCGATCCAGGTCTTCCAGGGTGAGCGCGAGTTCACCCGCGACAACAAGCCGCTGGGCACCTTCGAGCTGACCGGTATCGCGCCGGCTCCGCGCGGCATCCCGCAGATCGAGGTCACCTTCGACATCGACGCCAACGGCATCGTGCACGTGTCCGCCAAGGACAAGGGCACCGGCACCGAGAAGTCGATCGTCATCTCGGGCGGCTCCTCGCTGTCGAAGGACGACATCGAGCGCATGGTGCGCGAGGCCGAGGAGCACGCCGCAGAGGACAAGAAGCGCCGTGAGTCCGCGGAGACCCGCAACCAGGCCGAGACCCTGTCGTACTCGATCGAGAAGCTGATCAAGGACAACGAGGACAAGCTGCCCGAAGACGTGAAGACCGAGGTCCAGGCCGACGTCGACGCGCTGAAGGCGGCGCTGGCCGGCGAGGACGACGACGCGGTGAAGACCGCGTTCGACAAGCTGAACCAGTCGCAGTCCAAGCTCGGCGAGGCCATCTACGCGCAGGGCCAGGCGGACGCCGCGGCCGGCGCAGCGCCCGAGGGCGACGCGCCCGCCGGTGACGCCTCCTCCGACGAGGACGTCATCGACGCCGAGGTCGTGGACGACGAGGACGAGAAGAAGTAACGATGACAGACAAGAACTTCGACGAAGTTCCTGAGGACGAGGGGTCGGATGCTGCGGCATCCGGCCCCGCGCCGCAGGACGACGCATCCGAGGCCGAAGAGCTCACGATCGACGACATCCTGAGCGCGGAGCAGACCGCCGAGGCGGCTGCGGAGGACCACGCTCTGGAGGACGCCGAGAACGCCCTGCTCATCGACCTGAAGCGCCTGCAGGCGGAGTACGCGAACTACCGTCGCCGCACCGAGGAGCAGCGCCACATCGAGATCCAGCGTGCGAAGGGCGAGGCCGCCAAGGGCCTGCTGCCCGTGCTGGACGACCTGGCGCGCGCCGAGCAGCACGGTGATCTCGGAGAGGGCTCGCCCTTCTACGCGATCGCCGAGAAGCTCCGCTCCGTCGTCGACCGCCTCGGCGTGGTCGCCTACGGCGCGGCCGGCGAGGAGTTCGATCCGCAGCAGCACGAGGCGATCTTCCAGCAGCCCACCCCCGGGGCCACCACTTCGACGATCCTCGAGGTCGTCGAGGTCGGCTACCGGCTGGGCGAAGTCGAACTGCGCCCGGCGAAGGTCGTGGTCGCCGTACCAGCGGAGTAGGTGATCGATGGCTAGTCAGGACTGGTTCGACAAGGACTTCTACAAGACGCTCGGCGTCAAGAAGGATGTCTCGGACGCCGATCTGAAGAAGACGTACCGCAAGCTGGCGCGCAAGTACCACCCGGACTCCAACCCGGGTGACGCCAAGGCCGAGGCGACGTTCAAGGAGATCAGCGAGGCGTACTCGGTGCTCAGCGACCCTGAGCAGCGCAAGGAGTACGACGAGATCCGTGCCATGGGGTCGGGTGCGCGCTTCACCGCGCCCGGCGCCGGCGGCGCCGGCGGCTTCGAGGACGTGTTCAGCCGGTTCGGGCAGGGCCGCAGCCAGCAGGCCGATTTCGACGACATCTTCGCGATGTTCAACCAGGGCGGCGGCTCGTTCGGCTCCGGCCGCTTCGGGCAGCCGTCCGGCGGGTACCGCGGCTTCGGCGGCCCGCAGCGCGGCGCCGACGTGACCGCCCGCACCACCATCGACTTCGTCACCGCGGCCAAGGGCGAGACCATCTCGCTGCAGTCCGAGGACGGCAAGCCGTTCAAGGTGAAGATCCCCGCCGGCGTCGCCGACGGGCAGAAGATCCGGTTGCGCGGCCGCGGCCGTCCGTCACCGGACGGCGGCGAGAGCGGTGACATCGTGGTGCAGATCACGGTGCGCCCGCATCCGGTCTTCACCCGTGACGGTCAGAACCTGCGTCTGACCGTACCGGTGACCTTCACCGAGGCCGCGCTCGGCGCGACCATCGAGGTGCCGACGCTGGACGGCGAGAACGTCAAGCTGCGCGTCGCCCCCGGCACGCCGTCGGGGCGGGTGCTGCGCGTCAAGGGCCGCGGCATCACGACGAAGAAGGGCACCGGCGATCTGCTCGCCGAGCTGCAGGTCGCCGTGCCGTCGCACCTCGATGAAGCCGCGAAGGCTGCTCTGGAGGCCTTCCAGGCCGCCGAGCCGAAGGAGAACCCGCGCGCCGAGATGATGGCGAAGGCACGGGCGTGAAGGTGATGGGGATGGATGCCGACGAGGATGCTCCGGTCTACGCGATCGCGGTCGCGGCCGAGCTCTCCGGCATGCATCCCCAGACCCTTCGGCAGTACGACCGCATCGGCCTGGTCGTCCCCGGGCGCACCCGCGGCGGCTCACGCCGCTACTCGCCGCGCGACATCGTGCAGCTGCGCGAGGTCGCCCGGCTCTCCGCCGACGGCATGAGCCTGCCGGCGATCGCGCGTCTGCTCGACCTCGAGGACGAGGTGCGCGCGCTGCGCCACCGCGTGCGCGAGCTCGAGCAGACGCTGGACGCCGAGCGGCGCAGCCGCCCGGGCGTCCGCGTGTTCGCCGCGGCGAGCAGCGGTCAGGTCGTGACCGTGCCGTCTGGCCGCCGCATCCGCCGCTCCACCGAGGTCATGCTGTGGAGCCCGCACCTCGCTTCCGACGGCCCCGAGGACTGACGCTTCAGATCCCGAGCACGGCCTTCGCGATGAGGAAGTAGATCACCAGGCCCGTCGCGTCGACGAACGTCGTGATGAACGGGTTCGAGAACACCGCGGGGTCGACGCGGATCGCGCGTGCGGCCAGCGGCATCATGCCGCCGACGGATGCCGCGACCGTGCACACGGCCACGAGCGTGAGCCCGATCACCAGGCCCACGTGCCACTCGTAGACCAGTCCGGCGATCGCGAAGCCGAGCAGCCCGAGCAGCAGCCCCAGGCAGAACCCGGTGCGCACCTCTCTCGAGAGCACCTTCAGCACGTCGCGCGGAGCGACCTCGCCGAGAGCGAGAGACCTCGTGACCGTCGTCGCCGCCTGATTGCCGGTGTTGCCGCCCGTGCCGATCAGCAGCGGCACGAACAGTGCGAGCACCGTCATCTGCGCGAGCGTCGCCTCGAAGGTGTCGAGCACCTGCACCGTCAGCGTCGCGCCGACCGCGAGCACCAGCAGCCACACCACGCGCGAGCGCACCAGCCTGCTGATCGGAGTGGACAGGTAGGAGCGGCGCAGCGGCTCCACGCCGCCCTGCCGTGCGGCATCCTCGCTCTCCTCCTGCTTGAGGATGCGGGCGGCGTCGTCGATGGTGAGGATGCCGACCAGGCGGTCCTCGCCGTCCACGACCGGCAGCGCGAGCAGACCGTAGTCGGTGGTGCGCCGCGCGGCGGTCTCGGCGTCCTCCGAGACGACGGCGATGTGCGGGTCGCCGTTCATGAGGTCGCCGATCAGCGCGTCATCCGTCGCGCCCATCAGGTCGCGCAGGCTGACGACGCCGACGACCCGGCGGCCGCGGTCGGTCACCGGCAGCGTGTAGACGGTCTCGGCCGAATCGAGGGCGCCGCGGACGCGCGCCATGGTCTCTGCGACGGTGAGCTGCGGATGCGTGGTGACGAACTCCGGGCTCATCCGGCGCCCGATCGAGTCCTGCGGGTAGCCGAGCATGCCCGAGGTGAGGTCGCGCTCCTGCCGGGTCAGCCCGCGCAGCAGCCGAGGAGCGACGGATGCCGGCAGCTCGTCGAGCAGCCACACCCGGTCGTCCGGGTCCATCTCGGCGAACAGGGTCGTCACCTCGGCGTTGCGCAGCGCCTGCACCAGGTCGCCCTGCGTGCCGGGGGAGAGCGCCTCGAACACCTCGAGCGCCCTGCCCTTCGTGAGCAGGCGGTACACGATCGCGGCATCCTCGATGCCGAGCCGATCGACGAGTTCGACGACCTCGGGCACCGTCAGCGGGGTCAGCACGGCGGATGCGCCGGCGAGGTCGTTCTGAGAGAGGAGCTGGCCGATCGTGTCGGCGGCCTCGGCCACGTTCTGAAGCTGCGTGGGGGTCATGTTCGTGCCTTCGCAGAGAAAGCCGCCCCACCGCGGCGATCAGTTCGGACTGATCAGCGGTGCGGAGCGGAAGCGGATGGGTGAGACGCGTCTGCGACTGTGACTGTCACTGGACATGGGGCACCACCTCGCTTCCTGGTTCCTCGAAGGGGAAAAGACCTCGTACAGCCTACGCCCGCCTTGCTGGGCGACCGGTCCGCGTGACGATATCCTCAGCGCATGACAACTTCCCCCACGGCGATGCACGTCGACCGCCCCGGCCGCAGTGCCACCGCCCTGGAGTCGCTGTCGCTCGGTGTCGGCGCGATCGCGTTCGTCATCGCCGCCCTCGTCGCGCTGCCGGTGTTCGGCTTCCAGGACGCGCCGATCGCCGGTCCCGGCTCGATCGGCCAGTACGCCGCTCTCGCCTCGGCGGTCGTCGCCGCACTCGCCTTCATCGCCGGCCGGTACGTGGTCCGCGAACGCGGCGAGAAGGTCACCTTCCTCGAGGTCACGGATGTCGCGGCGCTGGCCTTCGCGCACGCGATCATCGCGCTGCTGGGCTGGACGCTGCTCGCCGACATCCTGGAGAGAGGGTTCATCGGCGCGACCGTGTTCGCCTTCCCTCTGCTGATCCTCTCGGGAGCGGCCGCCGCTGTCACCGCCTACGTCGTGTTCTTCTCGGCCACCCACATGGATCTCTCGCTGCTGGCGACCGTGCTCGCGGTGTTCCTCATCTTCGGCGTGATGGCGAGCATGCTCACCGCCAGCGATCCGAAATGGTGGGAGGAGAACCTCAGCGCCCTCGGCATGACCGACGACCTCTCCGCGATGGCGTTCAACCTCACGCTCATCGTCGCCGGCTTCATGGTGACGATCCTGGTGCGGTACGCCACCAAGTCCGCGTCGATCCGCAACGCTCCCGGCATCGTCTGGGTGCGCACCCTGCTGGTGATCGTCGGCGTCTTCCTCGGCTGCGTCGGAGTGTTCCCCGTCGACGAGTTCTTCCTGGTGCACAACAGCGTCGCGACAGGCATGGCCGTCGCGTTCACCGCGATCGTGATCGGCCTGCGCTGGTGGGTGCCGCGGATGCCGCGCGGCTTCCTGCTGATGGGGTACGTCTTCGTGGCGGTCGTGGTGCTGGTCGGCATCTTCTTCGCGACCGGCTACTACACGCTGACCGCGGTCGAGCTGGTCGCCGGCATCCTCGTCTTCTCCTGGATCATCCTGTTCATCCGCGCCGCCGCCGCCGTCGAGGAGGACGCGGGGACGGATGATGCGGCGCAGGCCGCCGCTCTCGACCGGGCTGCTGCGGCGGCGGGCGCATGAGCGCGCCGGCCCCGGCGCCCGCCGGCCTGTCGCCGACCCTGCGGGTGCTGATCGGGCTCGCCGCGGCCGTCATCGTGCTGGCGGGCATGCACGGTGCGCGCGAACTGATCGGACCGCTGGCGCTGGGCGCCGTGCTCGTGATCATCTGCCATCCGGTGCGGCATCCGCTCGAGCGCGCCGGCTGGCCGCGCTGGCTGGCGACGACCGCGGTGATCGTGCTGGGCTGGGTGGTGCTCGTCGTGATGGCGCTGCTGCTCGGCTACGCCGGTGCGCAGTTCGTGCGGATGGTGGGCGACTACGCCGACGAGCTGATGGACACCTGGACCTCGCTGTCCGCGCAGCTCACGTCTCTCGGACTCGACCCCGCCACCGGGGCCGAGCTGATCAAGCCCGACACGATCCTCGGCTTCGTCACCTCACTCGCGGGCAGCACGGTGAACGTGCTCACCGGACTGTTCTTCGTGTTCGCGTACATCCTGTTCATGGCCGCGGACGCCTCGCGATACGGACGGGCCGAGAAGCTGTACGGCGCGGAGTCCCGGCCGGCGATGCGCCGCTTCACCGACTACAGCAGCAACGTGCGGCGCTATTACGTCATCAACGCGTCCTTCGGTGCGGTCGTCGCGATCATCGACGGACTGGCGCTCTGGGCGGTCGGCGTGCCTGCACCGATCGTCTGGGCGATCCTCGCGTTCGTGACCAACTTCATCCCGAACATCGGTTTCGTGATCGGCCTGATCCCGCCGGCGATCCTCGCGCTCGTGGTCGGCGGCTGGCCCCTCATGCTCGCCGTGATCGCGATCTACATCGTCGTCAACGTGACGCTGCAGGTGCTGGTCCAGCCGAAGTTCGTCAGCGACGCCGTCAGCCTGAGCCTCACGCTGAGCTTCGTGTCGGTCGCGTTCTGGACCTTCATCATCGGCCCGCTCGGCGCGATCCTGTGCATCCCGCTCACCCTGCTGCTGCGCGCGCTGGTGCTCGAGGGCGACCCGCAGCAGCGCTGGCTGCGCTGGCTGTCCGGCGACGGCACCGTGGGCCGGAGCGTGGCCTAGCCTCGGCGGCCCAGAGATGCTCTTCGGCGCTCCGCGGGCCGTGTAGCAACGAAATCCATCCCTGCGCCGCGTCGGTCAGCCGCCGACGAGGTGCGGTCAGGCCGCTGCGAGACACGCCTTCGGGTCGTCGGCCCAGAAGCGCACGGTGGTCACCTCGTGGCTGCCGCCGTGCGGCGGCAGACCGGGAAGGATGACGGTGACAGGGCGCTCCAGCTCGACTTCGATGTTCGCCTCGTACTGCATCCGCTCGGAGTAGACGCCGTCGACCACACGAGGTGTCTTCGGCTGGTCGACCCTGGTGACGATCGCGATCGAGGCGATGTCGTCCCAGGAGAACGGCACGTCGATCTCCAGGCCGTCGCGCACGCGGATGCCGTCGGGGCCGATCGAGTGCGGCCGCATGAGCATCGCGCAGAGCAGCCCGAGCATCCAGGTCAGGCCCCAGATGCCGAGCACGAGGAAGCCGATCCGCACCGGCGCCCAGCGGTGCACGATCAGGTCGATCACCGGGATCTCGACGGCCGAGAGCACGATGAAGATGATGAGCACCGTGAGCACCGGGCGGTGGTACGCGACACCCGTTCCGCCTGCGGCGACGGCGGGGCGGCGCAGCAGGGCGCGGCCGATGCTCGTGTAGACGCCGGCTTCCATGAGGACGGCCCGGCGGATGCCGGCGGCCAGCCTTTCCCCGCGCGACGGGGTCGTCGTACGCTCGAGCGCGGTCACGAGGGCCCGCCCTCGGCGGCGGCCAGCGCGGAGAGCCGATCGGCGATCGCGGCGACCCCGCGCCTCACGGCCTCGCGGTCCTCCGGGGAGACCGCACCGAGGAGCTCGGCGTCGAGGTCGGCGTGGTCGCGGCGCATCTGTGCCATGTACGCGGTCGAGGTCTCCGTGAGTTCGACGAGCACCGCGCGTCGATCGGTCGGATGCGGCGTGCGCCGCACATGACCGGATGCCTCCAGGGCGTCCACGAGGCCGGTGATGTTCCGCGGGCTCACGCCGCACAGGCGTGCGAGGGTCTGCTGCGTCGAGGGGCCGGCGTCCTGCAGCGCCCAGAGCAGGTGCACTCGGGCCGTGCTGAGCGGGGTGCCCTCGAAGGCGCGCGACATGTCCTTCTGGAAGAGGTCGCCGATCTGGAGCAGGCGGTCGAGAAGCAGGGGTTCCATAATCATGATGCTACTACATGATTACCGCACTTCATTAAATCTCGGGAAGCAGACCGTTCACCAAAGCGTCGACGACATCATCGGTCGGGGTGTCCGGATCGATCGGTGACGTGAGCCGGTCGAGCAGCAGCCCGTCGAGCGCGTAGTGGAACAGCGCGATCTCGCGGCGCCCACCCGGCAGTCCGGCGGCCTGATTGAACGCGATGTCGCCCTCGAACGCGGCCCGCTGCCAGGCCGCCATCGTCTCAGCCAGTTCCGGGCGCCGGGCGGACTCGAGTCGAAGCTCGAACAGGGCGAGGGTCACCTCGCGCTCCGTCGACAGGCGGCGCACGATGTCGCGCATGTAACCGGCGAACAGCGCACGGCTCGGCTTCTCGGCGGCTCGGGTCGCGAGATCCTCGGATGTCGGCCCGAGGCGCACCCCTATGCGCTCGAACAGCCCGGCGATCAGGGCGTCGCGGCTGCGGAAGTAGTTCGAGGCGGTGCCGATCGGCACGCCGGCGCGTTCGTCGATCGCCCGGTGGGTGAGTCCTCGTGAGCCCTCGCTCGCCAGCACCGCGATGCCGGCGTCGGCGAGGATGTTGCGCCGTGCCTCGTTCTTGGCCATGAATTGACCCTAGCGCAACCACTGCACCTGTTGTAGTCTCTAACCACTGCACCTGTTGTGAATGGAGAGCGTATGCGAGAACTCACCTACTTCGTCGCCGTCAGCATCGACGGTTTCATCGCCGGCCCCGAGGGGGAGTTCGACTTCTTCAGCGCGGTGGGCGACCACATGGCCGTGGTGGGCGAACGGTTCCGCGGCACCGTGCCGACGGCGCTCGCCGACATGGCCGGCGTCCCGGCCGAGGACGGTCCGTTCGACACCGTCGTGATGGGCTGGAACACCTACGCCGTCGGACTCCCGATGCTGCCCAGCCCCTACAACCACCTGCGTCAGGTGGTCTTCACCAGTCGCGGCCCAGAGCCCGTCGAGGGTGTGGAGTTCACCGATCGCGACCCGGTCGAGGTCGTGCGCGAGCTGAAGGCCGAACCGGGCAAGGGGATCTGGCTGTGCGGCGGCGGCGCGCTCGCGGCGGCGCTCGCCGACGAGATCGACCGCCTGGTGCTCAAGATAAGCCCGGTGGTCCTGGGCGGCGGCATCCCGCTCTTCGGAGGGCGCGGCTTCGCACCGACCACACTCGCGCGCACGGCGACCACGGCCTTCGACTCGGGCGTCGTGCTCGCCGAGTACGAGCGAGCCGCCTGAGGGCATCCGCCATCGGCCGAGGGATGGGTTTCGGTGCTCCGCGGGCGTCGCAGCACCGAAAGGCATCCCTGCGGGCCACCGCTTCCGGGATCAGGGTGCTCGGCGGGCGTCGCAGCACCGAAAGGCATCCCTGTGCGGCGGCCGTCAGGCCGGCGGCAGGCGCAGCACCTGCGACTCGCCGCCGGTCACGTCGTCGGCGATGCGCAGGCTGCGGGCGAGGTCGTCGAGCGCGCCCTCGACCGTCCCGAACCGCTCCCGGTCGCCGCACACGGCGTTCAGCGTGATCAGATGGGTGCCGGTGTCCCAGGTGTAGGTCGCGAACGGGGGAGTGCCCGGGGTCGGCGGCAGCGCCATCATCAGCTTCTCGCCCACACCCAGCGGGGTGGCGAAACTGACCGTGTCGTCGTACTCCATCGGCATCATCGCGCGCGCGGTGCGCAGCTGCGGGGTGAGCTCCTGCGTGGTCGCGATCGCGACCACGAGATCAGGGTCGGCCTTCCAGGTCCACGCCAGCACGCGGCCGTCGGCCTTGCGCATCGCGAACGGTGCCGCCTGGCTGGCCAGCCACGAGCCGAACGCCGAGCCCTTCCTGGCCTCGCCGCCCATCGCAGAGCCGGCCTGCCCCAGCAGCATCCGGATGGCGGCCTTGCGATGCCGTCGTCCCTTCCAGCCCAGCGAGCCGGTGACGGGGATCCAGAGGTCGGGATCGGCGGAGGAGACGAGGCGCATGACAAGAGGGTAGAGGATGCCGCTCGGTGCGGGCTCCGAGGCCGACACAGTGCCCTCGGGTAGAGTGGCGTGCGCCCGACCGGGCACCCTCCGGCCGCACTGGGAGCGACTACTCCGTGACATCCTCCGACGATCAGAGCGTGGACTCGGCGACCCCGACCGCCCGCCCGCTGACCATCCTCATCGGCTGCGACACGTTCTACCCCGACATCAACGGGGCCGCCCGCTTCGCCGAGCGGCTCGCTGCCGGCCTCGTCGAGCGTGGGCACGACGTGCACGTCGTCGCGCCGAACACCCGCTACCGCCGCTCCGAGACCCACACCGAGGTCATCGAGGGTGAGTCCCTGACGATGCACCGGCTGCCGTCGGTGCGCTGGCTGCCGCACGACTGGCTGCGGTTCGTCTGGCCCTGGCGGGCGAAGCACTACGCACGCAAGGTGCTCACCGAGGTGCAGCCCGACGTCGTGCACATCCAGTCGCACATCATCATCGGCCGAGGGCTGGCGCGGATCGCGCGGCAGCGCGGCATCCCGATCGTGGCGACGAACCACGTCATGGCCGAGAACATCCTCGACCACACGGCCATGCCGGACTTCGTGAACGCCCCGGTGCTGAAGCTCGCGTGGGACGACGCCGAGCGCACGCTGCGCATGGCGCGCGCCGTCACCACGCCCACGCGCAAGGCGGCGGACTTCCTCGAGAAGACGATCGACATCAGCGGGGTCGTGCCGGTCTCCTGCGGCATCGACCGCCGCAACTACACGCCCGTGATCGCCCCGCGCGAGAAGAACCGCCTGCTGTTCGTCGGCCGGCTCACCGGCGAGAAGCAGGTCGACGTCGTGCTGCGCGCGATGACGAAGCTCGACCCGGCGCTCGACGTGCACTTCGACATCGCCGGCGGCGGTGACCAGCGCAAGAACCTCGAGCACCTCGCCGGGCAGCTCGGGCTGTCGGACCGGGTCACTTTCCACGGGCGCGTGACGGACGAGGAGCTGCGGGACCTCTACTCCCGGGCATCCGTCTTCGTGATCGCGTCGATCGCCGAGCTGCAGTCGATCGTGACGATGGAGGCGATGGCCTCGGCGCTGCCGGTGGTCGGCGCCGACGCCGTGGCGCTGCCGCACCTGGTGCACGACGGCGAGAACGGCTACCTGTTCGAGCCGGGGAACGTCGACGACCTCGCCGAGAAGATCACCCGCGTGCTGACCGCGTCTCCCGCGGAGTACGAGCGGATGCAGCGCGCGTCGCTCGACGGCGTCGCCGTGCACGACATCAACCGCACGCTGGACACGTTCGAGGCGCTCTACCGCGACGAGCCGCTGCCGGCCTGAGCCTCCGCCGATCGGCCCGCAAGGGCCCCTCTGCTACTCCAGTCGCAACGGTTGCGGGTGTGTGCGCCGAAGCACCCGCAGCGAGTGAGACCGGAGCGGGTTGGGTGCTTCGATCGGTCGTCGCCGTGGGCCCCGGGTCGTTCCGGTCGCAACGGTTGTGGGTGCACGGACCGAAACACCCGCAACGAGTGAGACCGGAGCTGATAAGGCGATTCGCTCCGTTGAGGATGCAGGCCGCCAGACGTTCCGGTCTCAACGGTTGCGGGTGTGCCGCGCCGCGGCAGAACGCGAACGGGGCGGGGGACCGAAGTCCTCCCGCCCCGTTCGACGTCGGATGCGGTTACTCGCGCGCGAGCGCGGCGAGGGCCTCGAGCTCGAGGTCGAGGTACTGCTCCTCGCTCACGTCGACACCAACGCCGAGCAGTTTGCCGCCGGTGAACGGGAAGCCGTCGGAGTACTGTCCGCTGACGGCGTCGCCGCTGTCGTAGCCGATGCACAGTCCGTCGCCGGCGAGGGTGAACTTGCCGACCTGCGCGCGCATCGGGCCCTCGGCGACGACCTGGTCGTCGACGTAGAGCTTCGCGGTACCGATCGACTCGCCGTGCTCGCCGGCGCTTTCGCGGATGAACTCGACGCCCAGGGCGTGCTTGCCCGGGGTCAGCTCGCCCGACGTGAACGTCTGCTCCGGCGGGATGCCGAGGAAGTTGTACACGTAGTTCAGCTTATTGTCCTTGATGAACAGCGAGTGCCCGCCGAAACGGGAGCCGTGTGCGAACAGTACGCCCTCGGCACCTTCCTCGAGCACGACGTCGGCGATGATCTTGTACGACCTGCCACGCACGTTCACCGCGACGCTCTCGGCCACGGCCGTGGTGTCGGGGTAGTAGATGTACCGGGTGCGCGGCGGCTCGGCCTGCGGGCGCTCGATGGTGAGCTGGTCGCGGGCGGAGCGGTCATCGAGTGGAAGCACGTTGTTCTTCTCGGCCTCCTCGAACCAGGCGTCGATGAGCTCCTGCAGCTTCTCGGGGTGCTCGGCGGCGAGGTCCTTCGACTCCGAGCGGTCCTCTGCCACGTGGTAGAGCTCCCAGCGGTCCTCGTCGAAGCGGCCGTGGCCGGTGAGCGGGGCGTGGATGGCGGCGGCCTTCCAGCCGTCCTTCCAGATGCCGCGCGTGCCGAGCATCGCGTAGTACTGCACCTTCTTCTCGGTCTGCCCGTCGGGCGCCGCGTCGAAGGAGTACTTCATCGAGACGCCATCGAGCGGACGCTGCTCGACACCGCGGAACACGTCCGGCATCTCGATGCCGATCACGTCGAGCACGGTCGCGACGATGTCGGTCGAGTGGTGGTACTGGTGCCGGATCTCGCCCTTGGCCTTGATGCCGGCCGGCCAGTGGATGATCATCGGGTCGCAGGTGCCGCCCGAGAACTGCGAGTACCGCTTGAACATCTGGAACGGGGTCGAGAACGCCGTCGCCCACCCGGTCGGGTAGTGGTTGTACGTCTCGGGGCCGCCCAGCACGCCGATCTTGTCGAGGTTCTCCTTCAAGTCGTCGGGGAACCCGTTGAAGAACTTGTTCTCGTTGACCGAGCCGTCGGGGGAGCCCTCACCGGATGCCCCGTTGTCGGCGCAGTAGAAGATGAGCGTGTTGTCGAGCTGACCGGAGTCCTCGAGGTAGTCGATGATGCGGCCGATCTGCACGTCGGTGTACTCGCTGAAGCCGGCGAACACCTCGGCCATGCGGGCGAACAGACGCTTCTCGTCGTCGGACAGCGAGTCCCACGGCTTGACGTAGTCGGCGGCGTTCGCCTGGTCCTCCGGCATCGGGTTGATCGGCGTCAGTGCCGTGTCGGCGGGCAGGATGCCGCGCTCGATCATGCGACCGAGCACCCACTCGCGGTACGCGTCGTAGCCGTCGTCGAACTGCCCCTTGTACTTGTCGATGTAGTCCTTCGGCGCGTGGTGCGGGGCGTGGTTCGCACCCGGGCAGAACCAGGTGTACCAGGGCTTGGATGGGTTCGACGCGTTCTGGTCGCGGATCAGGCGGATGGTCTGATCGGCCAGATCCTTGGAGAGGTGGTAGCCCTCCTCCGGGGTGTACGGGGGCTCGATGAAGTGGTTGTCCTCGACGAGGTCGGGGTACCAGTTGTTCGTCTCGCCGCCGAGGAAGCCGTAGAACCGGTCGAAGCCCTGCGCGAGCGGCCACTGCTCCTTGCTGCCACCGGTGGAGATGTCCTCCTCGGGCACGTTGTGGTTCTTGCCCACCCAGAACGTGGAGTAACCGTTCTTCTGCAGCACCTGGCCGATGGTGGCGCACGACTCGGGGATGTGGCCGGAGAGTCCGGGGAACCCGTTGGTGCCCTCCATGATGTTGCCCATGCCGTTGACGTGGTGGTTGCGTCCGGTGAGGAATGTCGAGCGGGTCGGCGAGCACAGCGCGGTGGTGTGCCACTGCGTGTAGGTCAGGCCGTTCGCCGCGAGGCGGTCGAGCGTGGGCATGTTGATGCGGCCGCCGTACGGCGACCACGAGGCCATGCCGGTGTCGTCGTAGAGGATGACGAGGATGTTGGGCGACCCCTCAGCCGCCTTCACGGGCTCGTACGGCGCCCAGTCGGCCACCGAATCGCGCACGTCGAGCGCGATCTTCCCCTGGAATTCCTTGGTCATGGTGCTCCCTTCCACCGCGGACGCCATCGGCGAGCATCCGACGTTCCCAAACTAATGGCGAGGGGATGCCCGACGGCACCCCCTCGCCCGGATCGGATGATTCAGTCGCGCGCCATCGCGGCGGCGAGGTGCGCCTCGAGGTCGATGTACGCGTCGTCGGCGATGTCGAAGACGACCTTGGCGATCTCGCCGCCGGTGAAGTCGAACCCGTAGCCGTACAGGGACGAGACCGGATCGGCGCTGTCGCGGCCGATCGTCAGTCCCTCACCGCACAGCGAGAAGTGACCGAGGATCGTGCGGATCTGCTTCTCGCCGACCTGCTGGTCGTCGATGTACAGCCGAACCGGACCCTTCGGCTCCCGGTAGTCGCCGGTGCCCTCCTTGACGAACTCGACACCGATGATGTGCCTGCCCGAGGTCGGCACGGGGGCGGAGACCCGATCCTCCGGCGGGATGCCGAGGAAGTTGTACACGTAGTGCACCTGCCCGTCCTTCACCACCAGGGCGTGGCCGCCGAACCGCGAGCCGTGCGCGAAGATCACGCCCTCGGTGTCGGGGGTGAACTCTATCTCCGCTGCGATCTTGTACGAGCCACCGTGCACGTTCGCCGCGGACCGCTCCGGCACCTCGCTGGTTCCCGGGTAGTACGTGAACTGTCCCGAGGGCGGTGCCGGCTGGTGGAACTCCATCTTCATGAAGGTCTCGAAGTCCTTCGGGTTGCCGATGATCTGCAGGTCGTTCAGCGGCAGCACCAGGTTGCCCTTCGCCTCCTCGAGCCACAGCGCCTTGAGCTCCTCGAGCTTGTCGGGGTGCTCGGCGGCGAGATCGTGCGCCTCGGCCCGGTCGACATCAGTGTGGTACAGCTCCCAGACGTCGTTCGGGAAGTCGCCCTTGCCGCTGACCGGACCGTGTACTGTGACGGCCTTCCACCCCTCGTGCCAGATGCCACGCTGACCGAACATCTCGAAGTACTGGGTCTTCTTGTTGGTCGGCCCGTCCGGTGCCGCCGTGAAGGACGGCACCATCGAGACTCCAGAGAGGGGGGTCTGCTCGATGCCGTTGTAGGTGCCGGGGAAGGAGACTCCGCACGCCTCGAGGATCGTCGGGACCACGTCGACCGAGTGGTGGTACTGGTGACGGATCTCGCCCTTGGCCGAGAATCCGGCCGGCCAGTGGATCACCATCGGGTCGGCCACACCGCCCTGGTAGGTGTAGCGCTTGAACATCTTGTACGGGGTCGAGAACGCCGCCGCCCACCCCGTGGGGTAGTGGTTGTAGGTGTCCGGGGAACCGAGTCTGTCGACCAGCTTGAGGTTCTCCTCGAGGCTGTCCGGATAGCCGCCGAAGATCTTGCCCTCGTTGACCGATCCGTTCGGCGAGCCCTCGCCGGATGCGCCGTTGTCGGCGCAGTAGATGACGAGGGTGTTGTCGAGTTGTCCTGATTCCTCGAGGTAGTCGATGATGCGGCCCACCTGGCTGTCGGTGTACTCGCTGAAACCGGCGTACACCTCGGCCATGCGGCTGAACATGGCCTTCTGCTCGGCGGACAGCGTGTCCCAGGGGAGCACCTCGTCGCTCTGCGAGAAGGTGCCGTCGGGCATCGGGTTCAGCGGAGTCAGTTCGGTGTCCTCGGGGACGATTCCCTTCTCCTTCATCCGCTCCAGCACCCACTCACGGTACGCCTCGTAGCCGTCGTCGAACATGCCCTTGTACTTGGCGATGTACTCTTCGGGCGCGTGGTGCGGGGCGTGGTTGGCGCCGGGGCAGAACCACAGGTACCAGGGCTTCTCCGGCTCGGTCTGCTTGACGTCGCGGATCATCTTCAGCGCCTGGTCGGCGAGGTCCTTCGAGAGGTGGTACCCGTCCTCGGGCAGGTAGGGCTGATCGATGTAGTGGTTGTCCTCGGCAAGCGACGGATACCAGTTGTTGGTCTCGCCGCCGATGAAGCCGTAGAACCGGTCGTAGCCCTGCGCGAGCGGCCAGTGCTTCTTCGAGGCGCCGGCGGTCCACTCGTCGATCGGCACGTTGTGGTTCTTGCCGACCCAGAACGTCGACCACCCGGCATCCCGCAGCACGTTCGCCATCGTCGCATTCGACTCAGGGATGTGCGAGTTGTAGCCGGGGAACCCGGTGGACGACTCCGAGATCGTCGCGAAGCCGTTCAGGTGGTGGTTGCGTCCGGTGAGGAACGTCGAGCGCGTCGGTGAGCACAGCGCGGTGGTGTGCCACTGGGTGTAGGTGAGTCCGCCCTTCGCGAGACGGTCCATCGTGGGCATGTTGATACGGCCGCCATAAGGCGACCAGGCGGCCATGCCCGTGTCGTCATAGAGGACGACGAGCACGTTCGGCGATCCCGCCGGTGCCTTGCTGGGCAGGAAGGCGTCCCAGTCGCCTTGCGAGTCGCGGACGTCGAGTTCGATCTTCCCCTGGAATTCCCGTGCCATGATGCTCCCTTTCTCCGGCGTCTGCACTGCTGATCCCGAACCTATCGGGCGGCGCGGTTGGGTGGAAGAGGGCAGGGCGGGATCACCCGGGTGGGATCGGGAGGCTCAGCCTTTCAGCTGGTCGCGGATCGCCTTCTTGTGCACCGGAGTCTGCTGCACGACGTGCTCGGCGTACTCCGGATGCTTCGGCAGCCAGGCGACGACGTAGGGACAGACCGGCACGATCGCGGCGCCCGAGGCGACCACGTCGTCGACCGCCGCGCGCACCAGCACAGAGGCCAGGCCCTTGCCGCCGTACTCCTCCGAAACGCCGGTGTGGAACAGCACACGCTGGTTCCCGCCCTCAGCCGCGACGTCGACGTAGGACTCCTCGCCGATCTCTTTGTCGCCGGTGCCGTCCTCGCCTGTGTCCAGCAGTACGTAGCGCGACTCCTCGGGGCGGTCCCGCACGATGTAGCGGTCGTTCGTCATGTTCGTCTCCTGATCACTCGCGCGGCCGCAGCCGGATGGTGGGCATGGGTGGGGCGGGCAGCGGCGCCCGCTGCCCTGGGGGGAACTCGCCGAACAGAGCCGGCTTGCCGGCATCCGCAGCATCCGCCGGCTCGAAGCCGAGCTCGGCCTGGTACCTACGGCGGAACTCGACGATCTCGTCGTGGCTGCGGCCGACGAAGTTCCACCACATCACGATCTGCTCGCCCAGCGGGACGCCGCCGAGCAGGATCACGCGGGCGCCCTCCGCGCCTGCCGTGACATGCATCGTGTCGGACCCGGTCGGTACGTAGCCGAGCTCGCGATGCCCGACCGTGGTGCCGTTCACCTCGAACCCGCCGGTCTCGGCGAGCAGCGCGTGCTCGAAGTCGGTGCGCACCGTCAGCGTCACCGACGCGCCGGGTTCGAGGACCAGCTCGGCACCGAGCAGATCGGGAGTGCGGGTGTCGATCGGCGAGGTCGATCCCAGCAGCGATCCGATGAACACCCGCGCGGTCATCCCCGGCACCGACACCGGCTCCGGTGCGTAGTGGTCGAAGTGGTTCTCGGTGAACCGGGTGCTCTCCGGCAGCGCGTACCAGAGCTGCACGCCGTGCAGCGTCTGGGTCTCGGGAGTGCTGATCTCCGAGTGCGTGATGCCGCTGCCCGCGATCATCAGGTTCAGCTCGCCGGGCCTCACTGCGGCGGCGTTGCCGCCGGAGTCCAGGTGATCGATCTCTCCGGTGAACAGCCAGCTCACCGTCGCGAGTCCGGTGTGCGGATGCCGCGGCACCTCCATGCCCCCGGACACGGCGACGTCGTCGGGCCCGTAGTGGTCGAGGAAGCACCAGGCGCCGACCAGCGACCGCTGCTTCTGCGGCAGCGTGCGGTACACGGTCATCGCGCGAGGCCCGCCGAGCGGAACCTCGCGAGGCTCGAGCACCTCGACGCCGGTGCAGGGCTGTCCCGGCTCCAGGACCTCGACCTGCGGGTCCTTCTCGAGGTCGCTCACTTCGTCTCACTCCGTTCGCTCAGCACGGCGCATCTCGATCTTGCCCTCCGCATCGCGCGGCCGCACCGGGTGCTCGCTGAGGATGGAGACCCGGTTGAACAGGTTGATCGCCACCGCGACCCACTCCGCTGCGGCGAATGCCTCGTCGCCGAGCAGGTTCCGTGCGCCCTCGAGATCGGCGACCGCGTCCTCCGTGAGCGGCAAGCGGGTCGCGGCCTCGGCGATGGCCAGCATGGCGGCCTCGCGCTCGGTGAACAGCGTGGACTCGCGCCAGGCGGGGATCAGATCGAGCTTCTGCTGAGTGATCCCCGCGGCCCGTGCCTCCCGTGAGTGCAGATCGAGGCAGAACGCGCATCCGTTCAGCTGCGAGGCGCGCACCTTGATGAACTCCGTCTCGGCCACGGAGACGCCCGCGGCGGCGGCTGTCGCGGCGATGACGGGCGACATGGCGGTGACCGCCTTCCAGGTGTCGGCGGCGGCCTTGTCGAGATAGGGGCGCATGTTCTCTCCTCGTCGTGAGTCGGATTCCGTGGTGATCGGGTCAGGCGTCGGATGCCAGCCGGAAGCTCACGTGCGACATCCCGGTGTCCTCGGCCTGCGGCGACCTGGCCGCGGGCCGGAAGCGCAGGCAGTAGTCCGGCGAGCACAGGAACGACCCGCCTTTGAGCACCCGGCGGGGGATCTGCTCACCCTCGCGCGAGCTCGCCGCCGCGAGCAGGTTGGCCCGCTTGCCGGCATCCACCGGCTTGTCGGTCGGCACGATGTGCCGCGGGGCGTAGAAGTCGGTGGTCCACTCCCAGGTGTTGCCGATCATGTCGAACAGGCCGTAGCCGTTCTCGGGGTACGAGCCGACCGGGGCGGTGCCGCCGACGCCGCGGTTGTCGTACGGGAACCGGCCCAGCCACGAGTTCGCCAGCGCGCGTCCGCCCGGATACGGGTCCTCTCCCCAGGCGAAGCGGGAGCCGTCGACGCCGCCGCGGGCGGCGTACTCGTGCTCGGCCTCGGTGGGCAGACGGCGGCCTGCCCACTCGGCGTAGGCCGTGGCATCCTCGAACGCGACGTGCACGACAGGGTGGTCCATCCGATCGTCGATGCTCGAGTCGAGGCCGAACGGCGCGCGCCAGTGCGCGCCCGGCTCCCAGCGCCACCAGTTGCGCCAGTCGCGCAGATCGGTCGGGCCCTTGGTCGGGGTGAACACCATCGCTCCGGGTGCGAGATCCTCCTCGGCGACGCCGGGGTACAGTGCCGGGTCCATCGGCCGCTCGGCGACCGTCACGTAGCCGGTGTCCTCGACGAACCGCGCGTAGTCGGCGTTGGTGACCGCGTACCGGTCGATGCGGAAGGACGCCACCTCGCGCTGGTGCACGGGCTGCTCGTCGGGATAGAACTCCGTCGATCCCATCGTGAACGTGCCGCCGGGGATCAGGACCATCTCGCGCTCGTCATCCGCCATGGCTCAACCGTAATGCTCGCAGCGGATGCCGGGACGCTGGCATGATTCAGGAATGGATGAGACGACCTGGAGGCGGCGCACCGGGCCCACGCTGCTGGTCGCGTCCATCGCCTTCCTGCTGGCGTACTCCTGGCGCGTGATCACCGAGGCCGACGGCCCGTGGGCGATGGTGGCCGACACCGTCGTGGTCGTCACCTGGGCGATGTTCGTGATCGACTACGTCGTGCGTCTCTCGCTGGCGCCGGAGAAGTGGCGCTGGTTCCGCACGCATCTCGCCGACCTCGCGATCACCCTGGTCCCGGTGCTGCGGCTGGTGCGGGTCGCCAGGGTCTTCACGCACCTGCCCGGCATGCGCCGCACCAGGGCGGCAGCGCTGCGCACCCGCATCCTCGTCTACGGCATCGCCTCCACGGCCATCCTCATCTTCATCGCATCGCTGCAGGTGCTCGACCGTGAGCGCGGCGCCCCCGGTGCGACCATCGTCAGCTTCGGCGACGCCCTCTGGTGGGCCTGCGTGACGGCGACGACGACAGGATTCGGCGACCTCACACCGGTGACCGTGATCGGCCGGCTGGTCGGCGTCATCCTGATGTTCGGCGGCGTGGCGCTGGCCGGCGTCATCACGGCGACGCTGGCGTCGTGGGTGTTCGAACGCGGTGCGCACGGCGACGGCGCGGATGCCGCGACGAAGGACGACGTGCGCGCGCTGCGTGACGAGATCGCCGCGCTGCGCGAGGACCTCGCCCAGGGCGGCGGGAAGCCGCACGGAAGCGATCCCATTCAGTAACCTGACCTCATCAGGATCGGAGGAGCCCTCATGACCAGCCTTCCCTCGTGGCGTGACACCGCCACCCGCAGGACGATCGTCGACTTCGTCGAGTCCGTCACGACCGGGCCCGATGCCGTGCCCGTGGCGGAGCGCATCGCCGTGTTCGACAACGACGGCACGCTGTGGTCCGAGAAGCCGGTCATCATCCAGCTCGACCACATCATCGGGCAGTGGGCCGCCGAGGTGAAGGCCGATCCGTCCCTTGCGGAGAAGCAGCCGTACAAGGCAGTCGCCTCGGGCGATCTGGGCTGGATCGGCAGTGCCGTCGAGAAGCACTACGGCGGCGACGACAGCGATCTGAAGGTGCTCCTGGGCGCCCTGGTCGGGCTCACCGACGGGATGACGGTGGACGAGTACGCGGCATCCGTCGCCGAATTCTTCCGCACCGCGAAGCACCCCACGCTCGGCACGCTGTTCTCGGGAGCGGTCTACGAGCCGATGCGCGAGCTGCTGCGCTACCTCGAGGCCAACGGGTTCACCTGCTACATCGCCTCCGCCGGCGAGCGCGACTTCATGCGCAGCGTCACCGAGGCGTACTACGGCATCCCGCCGGAGCGCGTGATCGGCTCGGCCTACGGCCTCACGTACGACGAGGATGCCAGGGCAGTGAAGTTCTCGGCGAACCTGGACTTCCTCGACGACGGCCCCATCAAGCCGGTCCGCATCTGGAGCCGCATCGGGCGCCGTCCGCTGCTGGCCGCGGGCAATGCGAACGGAGACCTGCCGATGCTGCAGTTCGCCGTGGGCGACGGCACCGTGCGCCGGGGCCTCGCGCTGCTCGTCCACCACGACGACCACTCCGGCCGCGGTGACGCCCCGTACGACGGCGGTGCCGAGAAGGCGCTCGCCGCAGACGACGTCACCGTGATCAGCGTCGCGAACGACTGGGAGCAGGTCTTCCCGGCATGAGTGCGCCCACGGCGACGCGCGCCTGGTTCTTCCCCACGCTGCGCGGGTACCACCGGTCCTGGATCGGACCCGACATCGTGGCGGGACTCTCGGCCGGCGCCGTCGTCGTGCCGCAGGCGATGGCCTACGCGACCATCGCGAGCCTGCCCGTGCAGATCGGCCTCTACACCTGCATGGTGCCCATGCTGGTCTACGCGATGCTCGGCGGCTCGCGCGCGATGAGCGTGTCGACGACGTCGACGATCGCCACGCTGACCGCGACGACGCTGGTGTCCGCCGGCGTCGCGGTGGGTTCGGACGATCCGGTGCCAGACCTCATGGCACTCACGCTGCTCGTCGGCGTGATCCTGCTGATCGCGCGGGTGCTGAAACTCGGCGGCGCAGTCGAGTACATCTCCAAACCGACCATCATCGGCGTGCAGGTCGGCGTCGGCGCGACCGTCGCGGTGGGCCAGCTGCCCAAGCTGATCGGCGTCGACAGCGAGTACTCCGGCTCCGGGTTCATCCGCTCGATCCTCGGCGTCGTCGAGGCCGTCCCCGGCATGAACCTCACGACCGGGCTGCTCTCGATCGGGTCGATCGCCGTGCTGGTGCTGCTGAAGCGCTTCCTTCCGCGCGTGCCCGCTCCGCTGATCGTCGTCGCCGCCGGCATCCTGCTCGCGGCGTTCGCCGGGCTGAAGGACGCCGGCGTGGAACTGATCGCCCCCGTGCCGCAGGGCTTCCCACCGTTCGAGCTGCCGACCTTCGCACACATCGGGGCGATGGTGCCGGGGGCGTTCGCGATCTCGATCATGGCGTTCCTGGAGTCCAGCGCCGTGGCGCGCGGCATCCGCGAGGCCGGCGAGCCGCAGATCGACAGCAATCGCGAGCTGATGGCGACCGGCGCGGCCAATGCGATCGGCTCGTTCTTCCAGGTGCTGCCCGCCGCCGGCGGGTTCTCGCAGAGCGCGGTGAACAAGGGCGCGGGTGCGAAGTCGCAGATCGCGACGGTCGTGACCGTGATCCTCGCCCTGCTGGTGGCGCTGTTCCTGGGGCCGGTGCTGAGCCTGATGCCGCAGGCCACCCTGGCCGCGCTGGTGTTCGTCGCGGTGGTCGGCCTGATCGACGTGAAGGGCATGGCGCGACTGTGGCGACTGAACCGTGCGGACTTCTGGGTCGCGGCGAGCACCGCGTTCGTGGGTCTCACCGCGGGACTGCTGCTGGCCGTCGCGGTGGGCGTCATCGGCACCTTCGTGGTGGTGTTCCGTGAGCTGAACCGGGTGCGGATCTCTGTCGGTGACGTCGACGGCGACGTGCTGCCGGTGAAGCTGAACGGACCGGTGTACACAGCGAACGCACTGCCGTACGAGACCGCCGTGCTGGATGCCGCCGCGGCCGCGCCCGGGGTGAAGGTGCTCGCACTGCAGCTGGCGCAGATGCGGGTGGTGTCTGTCACCGTGCTCGACACGCTCACCGATCTCGACACCGAGCTGGCCGCGCAGGGCATCGAACTGAGACTGGCCGCCGTTCCGGATTCCGGGGCGACCGTCGCTCGCCGTGGGTCCTGGTACGCGACGCTCGAAGCGGACGGCCGGGTGTACGAGACGCTCGATGCCGCGGTACGCGGGCGCGCCGAGTGAGCGCGGGGGAGAGATGAGCCACAGCAGCAGCATCGCCGGGGCGCGGCGGGCCACCCAGGCGCGGAAGCTGCTCGTCATGGCAGTGCCGGCGATCGCCGTCGGCGTCGGGTCCGCGCTCATGCTGTGGGCGCTCGACATGCTGTCGGAGGGACTGGAGCACGTGCTCTGGGACGCCTTGCCCGCGGCATTCGGATTCGGCCCAGACAACCCGTTCTGGGTGATCGGCGTGCTCACCCTGACCGGCGCCGCAGTCGGCGCGACCGTGCGCTACCTGCCGGGGCACGGCGGCCCGGACTCGGCGGTGGGTGAGCTGGACGCCGAGCCGCCGAAACTCATCGCGCTGCCCTCGCTTGCCCTGGCCGTGGTGCTCGGACTCGCCGGCGGCGTCAGCCTCGGGCCGGAGAACCCGATCATCGGCATCAACAGCGCGCTCGCGGTCGCCGTGCTCGCGCGGTTCGCCGCCAAGATCCCGGCGAAGCTCGCCGCGGTCTTCGCGATGTCGGCGACGATCGGCGCGCTGTTCGGCACCCCGGTCGCGGCCGCACTGGTGCTGACCGGAGCGATCGGGGCGATCAAGGGCGAGGGCGCGCTCTGGGACAAGCTGTTCCTGCCCCTCGCCGCCGCGGCATCCGCCGCCATCACGATGAAGCTGCTCGGTGGTAACACGCTCGCCTTCTCATTGCCGCCGATCGGCGAGGCGGACTTCTTCGACGCCGTCGTCGGCGTCGGAATCGCGATCTGCGCTGCGCTGATCGTCATCCTCGCCGCGGTGCTGCTGCCGATCGCGCACCGGCTGTTCCACTCGCTGGGCAGCCCGCTGCTGTTCACGACGCTCGGTGGTGCGCTGCTGGGCGTGCTCGCCGTCATCGGCGGACCGCTGACGATGTTCAAGGGCCTCAACGAGACCGGTGCGCTGCTCTCCGACCCCGGTGCCTACTCGGCGGGGCAGCTCGCACTGTTCGCCGGGGTGAAGCTCGTCGCGCTGGTGATCGCCGCGGCGGCCGGGTTCCGTGGCGGCCGGGTGTTCCCGGTCGTGTTCATCGGCGTGGCCCTCGGACTGCTCGCCGCAGCACTTTTCCCCGGCATCCCGCTCGCGCTCGCGGTGGCCTGCGCGGCGCTCGGCGCGACGCTGGTCGCCACACACGACGGCTGGATCGCCCTGTTCCTCGCGGTCGCGCTCGTCGGCGACATCACCGTCCTGCCCCTGCTGTGCGTGATCATCCTGCCGCTCTGGCTGGTCGTCACGGCGGCGCCCGAGTTGATCGTGGCGCCGAGGAAGGACGAGCCCGCGACGGCCTGACGAGAGTCGTCAGTCCCAGTGGCCCGGACGCTCCAGCACGTGCGACGAGACGGTCGCGCCGCCGGCGCCGACCGCGGCCGTGGCGTAGAGCAGCGACAGCGTCGGGTAGCCGTGCGAGGTGTTGTCGCGGATGATCGCGCGGTCGTCGTCGGGGTCGAGCGCGGCGGTCTCCCGCAGCAGCGCGGTCCAGTCCTCCGGATCGGATGCCCGGAACCGCGGCAGCCAGGCGGCGATCCGCGCCGTGGCGGGGTCGTCGAGGTCGTCGTGCGCGATCATGTGCACGCCCGGCTCGACGGGGGTCTCGCGCAGTGCCTCACCGTCCCAGGCGAGCACCCGTGCGCCCTCGGGCGAGACCTCGAGCAGGTTGAAGCCGTGCATGCGCGGTGAGCCTGCGGGAGAACGGCCGGCGACCGACTCCAGCGCGAGCGAGCCGCGCGAGAGCGCCTGATCGTCGGGCAGATCGAGCAGGTCGGCGCGATTGAGCAGCACGGCCAGGCGCCGGGAGGCCGGATCGATGGCGAGCCATGCGCCGCCGGCGCGACGGTCGCGGATGCCGATCACGCCTGGGTACTGCTCGGGCCACCACGGGCCGAGGTCGTCCCAATCGCGCTGCGGGTCCTCATCGCGGACGGCGAGCAGTCGGGCCGAGCCCGGTTCGGTCTCGATCACGACGGTGCACACGCGGCCAGTCTATGGGCGGTGCGGCCCCGGGGATCCGAGCGCCCTTCGCCACGAAGGGCGGTCAGCGCCGGTCGGCGGGAACCCGGTTCCAGTCCGTGGGGACCGGACGGTAGCCGTCGCGGCGGAGCTCGACGACGGTCGCGATGAGACCCCACAGGGCCACTGCACTGAGAAGGATCACGATGAACATGGCAGTAACGCTACGTCTGGTGGAAAACCGCCACGAGTGGCATGATGGACAGCATTCGCAGGAAAACTGCCAACTTGAATCGAGTGCCGATGAAGACCGTCGCCTGCATCATCCAGCCCGGGTTCGCCCCCTTCGAGTTCGGCATCGCGTGCGAGGTGTTCGGCCTCGACCGCTCCGACGACGGCGTGCCGAACTTCGACTTCCGCGTGGTCGCCGCCGATGCCGGAGAGGTGCCCTCGAAGCTGGGCTTCACCGTCGGGGGAGTGGGCGACCTCTCCTTCGCGCGCGAGGCCGACGTGCTCGTGCTGTGCCCGTTCCCGCGCGAGCAGTGGGACTCGGTCGATCCCCGCATTCTGGACGTGGTCCGCGAGGCGAGCGAGCGCGGCGCGTGGATCCTCAGCGAGTGCAGTGGCGTCTTCGCGCTCGCCGAGGCCGGGGTGCTCGACGGACGCCGCGCGACGACGCACTGGATGTACGCCGACGTGCTGGCCGAGCGGTATCCCGCGGTCACGGTCGACCCCGACGTGCTGTTCGTGCACGACGGCCGCATCATCACCAGCGCCGGCACCGCGGCCGGCATCGACGCGTGCCTGTCGCTGCTGCGCATCGAGCTGGGGGCCGAGCTCACCAACCGCATCGCGCGCCGGATGGTCGTGCCTCCGCAGCGCGACGGCGGGCAGGCGCAGTTCATCGATCGGCCGATCCCGGTCGTCGTCGAGGCCTCGCTCTCGAGCCTGGCGAACTGGGCCGTCGAGCACCTCGGCGACGACCTGCCGGTCGAGCGCCTCGCCGAGCGCGCGCACATGTCGCCGCGCACGTTCGCACGACGGTTCAAGGCAGAGCACGGTGTCACGCCCGCAGTCTGGCTGACCAGGCAGCGCGTGATCCAGGCGCAGCGGATGCTGGAGCGCACCGAAGCGGGCATCGATCAGATCGCCGCGGAGTGCGGCTTCGGATCGGCGGCGGTGCTGCGGCAGAACTTCGCCCGCATCGTCGGGACCAGCCCTACTGCCTACCGCGCGGCGTTCAGCTGCGTCGAGGAGTCCGTCGTCTGATCCTCGAAACATTCCGAAACTCTTGCTTATTGTCTCGGCATCCTTCTATGTTTTTGTTGCAAGCAGAAACATATGCGTCACGCCTGTGACGTCTGTGTCCGACGACGAAGTCAGGAGAGAGATCCATGCGCCGATCGACCCGTTCCCTGTTGGTGGCCACGGCCGCCGCAGCACTGGTGCTGCCGTTGTGCGGCGTCACCGCAGCGAACGCCGCCCCGCCCTCGTTCAGCAACTCCGACAAGGACGCGCTGCGCAACCAGGCTCCCGTCGATCTCGCGATCGGCAGCGCGGCCTGGGGGCAGCAGGAGCTGACGGACTACGACCCCGCAGCCCCGACCGAGTTCCAGAACGTGCTCAGCAGGCAGTTCTCATCGATCTCGCCCGAGAACGACATGAAGTGGGACGCTGTGCACCCGGCACCCGACGTCTACGACTTCACGTCGGCCGATGCGCTCGTCGCATTCGCTCAGGCGAACCACCAGAAGGTGCGCGGCCACACCCTGGTCTGGCACAGCCAGAACCCGGCATGGGTCACCGAGGCCAGCAAGACCTGGACCTGCGACGAGGCGAAGAGCGTTCTGGAGGACCACATCCGCACGGTCGTCGGCCACTTCAAGGGCCAGGTGTACGAGTGGGACGTCGCCAACGAGATCTTCAAGGACACCTGGGATGCCGGCGGCGTGTCGCTCCGCACCGACAGCAACCCCTTCCTCAAGGCCTGCGCCGACGACCCGGTCGGCCTCCTCGCCGACGCGTTCACCTGGGCGCATGAGGCGGACCCCGACGCGGTGCTGTTCCTCAACGACTACAACGCCGAGGGCATCAACGAGAAGACGGACGCCTACTACGACCTCGCGCAGCAGCTGCTCGACCGTGGCGCCCCGCTGGGTGGGTTCGGCGCGCAGGCGCACCTGAGCCTGCTGTACGGCTTCGACACGTCACTCCAGGCGAACATGGAGCGCTTCGCCGCGCTCGGGCTGAAGGTGGCCATCACCGAGGCCGACGTGCGCATCCCGCTGCTGGACGGAGAGATGGAGCCGACCGCCGACCAGGTCGCCACCCAGACGGAGCGGTACCAGGCGCTGCTCGAGGCGTGCCTCAACGTGAAGGCGTGCTCGTCGTTCACGGTCTGGGGCTTCTCGGACGCGCACTCCTGGGTGCCCGGCGTCTTCCCCGGTGAGGGCTGGGCGACGATCATGGACGAGTCCTACGCGCCGAAGCCCGCTTTCCAGGCGCTGCTGACCTCGCTGGAGGACGCGACGCCCGGCGTCTCCCCGCGCCGCGGCTGACCCGCATCGAGTGAGACCGGAGCCGCGGGGGAGCCCGACCTCCTACAGCTCCGGTCTCAACCGTTGCGGGTGTTCGCCCGCCGCACCCGCATCGAGTGAGACCGGAGCAGGGGTGGGCGGAGCCGAACTACGGCAGACTTGACGGTGTGAACATCGTCGTCGGGGTCACGGGCGGGATCGCCGCCTACAAGGCAGTGCAGCTGGTCCGGCTGCTGACCAAGGGGGGTCATGACGTCACCGTCGTGCCCACCGACGACGCGCTGCGCTTCGTCGGCCTGCCGACCTGGGAGTCGCTCAGCCGCAACCCGGTGACCACGAGCGTCCACGAGGACGTCGCCCGAGTGCGGCACGTCGCCCTCGGGCAGAATGCCGATCTCGTCGTCATCGCGCCCGCCACGGCCAACACCATCGCGAAGATGGCCGCGGGCATCGCCGACGACCTGCTCGGCACCACCCTGCTCGCGACCGAGGCGCCGGTCGTGATCGCCCCGGCCATGCACGCCGAGATGTGGCGGCATCCGGCGACGCAGGCGAACATCCGCACCCTGCGCGAGCGCGGGGTGCTCATCGTCGGTCCCGCCGAGGGTGAGCTGGCCGGCGGCGACTCGGGTCCGGGACGCATGTCCGAGCCGGAGGAGATCCTGGATGCCGCGCACGCGGCGCTCGCGCCGCAGGACCTCGTCGGCCTCACCGTGGCGGTGTCAGCGGGCGGCACCCGCGAGCCGATCGACCCGGTGCGCTTCCTCGGCAATCGCTCCAGCGGTCGGCAGGGGGTCGCGCTCGCGGCAGCCGCCGCCGCGCGCGGCGCCGACGTGGTGCTGGTCGCCGCGCACGTCGAGCAGGACGTGCTGGCGGATGCCCGGCACCCGGGCATCCGCGTCGAGAAGGTCGAGACGGCGGCGGAGCTGGCCGACGCGATGCGTGCGGTCGCGCGCGACGCGGACGTGATCGTGATGGCCGCGGCCGTCGCCGACTACCGGCCCGCCGAGCCCGCCGCGCACAAGCTCACCAAGGAGGACGGCGTGCTCACGCGCATCGACCTCGTCGAGAACGAGGACGTCGTCGCCGGTCTGGCGGCGAACCGCCCGGGTGAGCAGACGATCGTGGCCTTCGCAGCGGAGACGCTCGCCGACCCCGAGCAGCGGCGCGAGCGCGCTCGCCGCAAGAGGGAGCGCAAGGGCGTCGACCTGCTCGCGGTGAACAGAGCGGATGCCGCGCATGGCTTCGAGCGCGCAGACAACGCGGTCGAGATCATCGGCGACGGCGGCGAGGTCGTTGCCGAGCGGTCCGGCTCCAAGACCGAGGTCGCAGACGCGATCTGGGATGCGGTCCTCGTCTACCGCGCAGAGTGAACAGGTACAGTTGCACGACCCGGGAACACCCGCACGAGCGGATGCCGATTCTCGGCGTGCATCCGTTCCCGCGTCGTGCATCCGTGCCGGGGCATGCTGGCGCCGTCCGATTCACCGCGCTAAACTTTTCGTACTGTAGAAATCTACTTCCATGAAATGGAATAACTAATGAACGCTCCGCTGCCCGCCTCGAACACGCGCGAGATCGCGCCCGAGCTCGCCCGTTCCTGGCTGCTCGTCGCGGCGACGCGCCCCGACACCTTCGACGCCGCCGCCGCCTCCCATGCCGACGCCGTCGTCCTCGACATCGAGGACGCAGTGGACGCCAGTCACAAGGATGAGGCCCGCGACGACGTCATCCGCTGGCTGAGCACCGAGGGCAACAGCGCCTGGGTGCGCATCAACGACGCCACCAGCGAGCACTGGAGTGCCGACATCGAGGGCCTGCGATCGGCCCGAGGTCTGCGCGGCGTGATGCTCGCGAAGACCGAGTACGGCGGGCAGGTCATGGACACCTTCAACCGCCTCGGCGCCCAGGTGCCCGTGGTCGCTCTGGTCGAGTCGGCGATCGGCATCGAGAACGCCACCGAGATCGCTCGCGCCAAGGGTGCCTTCCGCCTGGCCTTCGGCAGCGGCGACTTCCGCCGCGACACCGGCATGTCCGCCGACCGCGAGGCGATGGCGTATCCGCGCGCTCGCCTGGTGATCTCCAGCCGCGCCGGCGGCCTGCCCGGTCCGATCGACGGCCCGACCGTCGGGTCCAGCCACCCCATCCTGCGCGAGCAGTCCGCGATCACCGTGTCGATGGGGATGACCGGCAAGCTCTGCCTCTCGACCGACCAGACACCCGTCGTCAATGAGGTCATCAGCCCGACGCGCACCGACGTCGAGTGGGCCTACGAGTTCCTCGAGGACTTCGACGCCCGCGGGCGCATCGTGCGCGACGGCAGCGACCTGCCGCGCCTGGGCCGCGCACGCAAGATCATGCAGCTCGCGGAGGCCTTCGGAGTCACGCCGAGCGGCCTGTGACCGCCCTGCGACGGGCTCACGGACCCATACCGAAGAAGAAGGAGACACCCATGTCCGAACGACTCGCCGCGGGCGACGTCGCCCCCGCGTTCACCCTGTCCGACGCCGACGGCGTCACCACCGCGCTGTCCGACTACCGCGGGAAGAACGTCGTCGTGTACTTCTACCCGAAGGCGGCGACGCCGGGCTGCACCACCGAGGCATGCGACTTCCGCGACAGTCTGTCCTCGCTCGCCGCCGCCGGCTACGCCGTCGTGGGTGTCTCGCCCGACGAGGTCGCCGACATCAAGTCGTTCTCGGATGCCGAGGGGCTGACCTTCCCCCTCCTGGCCGACACCGACGCCTCCGTCGCGCGCGCCTGGGGCGTGTGGGGCGAGAAGACGGTCGACGGCCGCACGTTCGAGGGCGTCATCCGCTCGACCTTCGTGCTGGACGGCGAGGGCGTCGTGCAGCGTGCCGAGTACGGCGTCGACGCGAACGGTCATGTCGCGCGCCTGCGCGAGGAGCTCGGCGTCTGAGTTCTCGCGTCGCGGAAGAATCTTGGCGGGCGGGGTTGACAGACCCCGCCCGCCTTCTGCATACTAATTGCACATGCTGAAAGAACAGTTCCGGGATACGGAATCGAATCTTCTCGGAGATTCCCGTATAGCCTTACACCCCGGATGCCAGCATGACTTGAGGTACGAAGATGTCGCTCGAGGAGTTCAACGCTCTTCCGCGTGAAGACGCAGTCAGCATCGTCAAGCCGGCGCTCGATGTCGCCCGCTGGATCGATGCGATCGTCGATTCCCGTCCGTTCGGATCGGTCGACGAGATCACCGCAGCCGCCGCCGTCGTGGCAGCGCCGCTCTCCGAGGCGGAGATCGACGGGGCGCTCGCGCACCACCCCCGCATCGGTGAGCAGCCGAAGGGCGCCACAGCCGAGGCCGCGCACTCGCGCAACGAGCAGGCCGGTGTGGACGCATCCGCCGCGGCAGCCCTCGCCGAGGGCAACCGCGCCTACGAGGCGAAGTTCGACCGCGTGTACCTGGTGCGCGCCGCCGGGCGCTCCGCGGACGACATCCTCGCCCTGCTGCAGACGCGGCTCGGCAACACCCCCGAGCAGGAGCTCGCCGTCATCGACCAGCAGCTGCGCGAGATCGCGGCGCTTCGTCTGGTGGCGGCCATCGAGACTGAAGGAGCGCGCGCATGAGCGTCTCTCACGTGACCACCCACATCCTGGACACATCGATCGGGCGCCCCGCGCCCGGCGTCGCCGTCGAACTCGAGGCCCGAGTCGGCGACGGATGGGTCGGGATCGGTTCGGGCCTCACCGATGCTGACGGGCGGGTGAAAGCGCTCGGCCCGGAGCGGCTGGAGAGCGGTGCCTACCGCCTCCGGTTCGACACCGCGGCCTACTTCGCCGGCATCGAAACGGACACCTTCTTCCCGGAGGTGGTGTTGACCTTCCTGGTCGACGCTGAGCAGGCGCACTATCACGTGCCGCTGCTGCTCAGCCCGTTCGCCTATTCCACTTACCGAGGAAGCTGAGTACGAAAATGACCAACATCATTCTGGGCAAGAACCAGTACGGCAAGGCCGAGAACCGTGTCGTCCGCATCACCCGCGACAGCCCCCGCCACGAG
This sequence comes from Microbacterium sp. MAH-37, assembly GCF_009758255.1. Classification (GTDB taxonomy): domain Bacteria; phylum Actinomycetota; class Actinomycetes; order Actinomycetales; family Microbacteriaceae; genus Microbacterium. The sequence continues at coordinate 557,934 of NZ_WSEN01000010.1, read as the reverse complement.
ATCGAGGATCTCAACGTCACCTCGCAGCTGCGCGGCGACTTCGCCAGCGCCCACTTCGAGGGCAACAACGAGCATGTCGTCGCCACCGACACGCAGAAGAACACGGTCTACGCCTTCGCCAAGGACGGCATCGGCAGCCCGGAGGAGTTCCTGCTGCGTCTCGGGCGGCACTTCACCGGCGAGTTCGACTGGGTGACCGGTGGCCGCTGGGCCGCCGAGCAGTACACCTGGGCACGCATCGAGAGCGACGGCGGCGAGCACGACCACTCGTTCGTGCGCGCAGGCACCGAGACCCGCACCGCCGTCGTGCAGATCGACGGCGACGACACCACCGTCATCGCCGGCCTGCAGGACCTCACGGTCCTCAAGTCGACCCAGAGCGGCTTCGTGGGCTACCCGCGCGACAAGTACACCACCCTCCCCGAGACCGAGGACCGCATCCTCGCCACCTCCGTCACGGCGAAGTGGCGCTACAACCGCACCGACCTCGACTTCAACGAGGTCTACGCGGACGTCCGCCGCGTGCTGCTCGCCGCGTTCTCGCGCAACTACTCGTACGCCCTGCAGCACACGCTGAAGGAGATGGCCGAGGCCGTGCTCGAGGCGCACCCGGAGATCGACGAGATCCGCTTCTCGACCCCGAACAAGCACCACTTCGTGGTCGACCTGTCGCCGTTCGGCCTGGAGAACCCCAACGAGGTGTTCTTCGCGGCCGACCGCCCGTACGGCCTGATCGAGGCGTCCTTCCTGCGCGAAGGCGCCGACACCGACCACTGGTCGTGGGACGGCATCGCCGGCTTCTGCTGAACCGGCGCAGCTGAGTCGGCGAACGCCGAACAGCCAGGGGTGGGCCCGTGGGGGCGGGCCCACCTTCTTCCGTCATGCCCCCGAACGCATGCCCACCCCGAATAGCGGGTCACCGGACAAGGAGGTCCACCAATGACTGCTGCACGCAGCTCGGCCAAGAGCAAGACCAACGACAAGACAGAATCCACACGTCCGGAGGACGAGAAGCTCAGCGTCGGCTCGGCGTTCACCTACGGACTCCAGCACGTCCTGACCATGTACGGCGGCATCATCGCCCCGCCGCTCATCATCGGCAGCGCCGCGGGCGTCGACCCGCAGATGATCGGCGTCCTGATCGCCGCCTGCCTCTTCGTCGGCGGCCTCGCGACACTGCTGCAGACCCTCGGCCTGCCGTTCTTCGGATCCCAGCTGCCGCTGGTGCAGGGTGTCTCGTTCGCCGGTGTCGCGACCATGCTCGCGATCGTGAACGGCAACAAGGAGACCGGCCTCACCGACATCTTCGGCGCGGTGATGATCGCGGGACTGATCGGCCTCGTGATCGCACCGTTCTTCGCGCAGATCGTGCGCTTCTTCCCCCCGGTGGTCACGGGCGTCGTGATCACCACGATCGGTCTGTCGCTGATGCCGGTCGCCGCCCGCTGGATCACCGGCGCGGTTCCGGACGCCCCCGGCTACGCCGATCCGGTGAACGTCGGCATCGCGGCCTTCACGCTCGCGACGATCATGCTGCTGAGCAAGGTGGGCAACGCGTTCATCTCCCGTCTGTCGATCCTGATCGCGATGGTCGTGGGCACCGTGTTCGCCGTGATCATCGGCAAGGCCGACTTCACCAAGGTCTTCGAAGGGCCGGTGTTCGCCTTCCCGACGCCGTTCGCCTTCGGCGTGCCGACCTTCAACGTCGCCGCCATCATCTCGATGGTCATCGTCGTGCTGGTGATCCTCACCGAGACGACCGCCGACATCCTCGCCGTCGCCGAGATCACCGGGTCGAAGGTCGACCGGAAGCGCATCGCCGCCGGTCTGCGCGCCGACATGGCGTCTACGGCACTCGCGCCGATCTTCAACTCCTTCACCCAGAGCGCGTTCGCCCAGAACGTCGGCCTGGTGGCGGTCACCAAGATCAAGAGCCGCTACGCGGTCGCCGCCGGAGGCGCGGTGCTGATCATCCTCGGCCTGTTCCCGGTGCTCGGCCGCGTCGTCGCCGCGATGCCCACCGCCGTGCTCGGCGGCGCCGGGATCGTGCTGTTCGGCACCGTCACCGCATCCGGCATCCGCACCCTCGCGAAGGTCAAGTACGAGGGCAACATGAACCTGATCATCGTCGCCGCGTCGATCTCGTTCGGCATGATCCCGGTGATCAACCACGACATCTACTCGAACTTCCCGACCTGGTTCCAGGTGATCTTCGACTCGGGCATCAGCTCGGCCGCCATGATGGCGATCCTGCTGAACCTCGTCTTCAACGTCTGGACGAAGGGCACCCCGGAGAACCCGTCCGTGTTCGGCGCCGCGCCGGTGCGCACGATCAAGACCGACGTCATCCGGGTGCTGAAGGAGGGTGACCGTGTGAAAGACGGCAAGCTCGTCGACGCGGACGGCAAGGACGTGCTCGTGCTCGACGACGAGGTCGACTCGTCGCACCACTGACGCAGGACGCAGACGGAAGCGGGGTTCGCAGGGCCGGAAGGCCTCGCGGACCCCGCTTCCGTCTTGACAACCTCGCCGCAGAGGGCGCACACTTGTTTACGTATGATGAAAGGTTTCTTTCACATGGTGAAAGAGGATGGAAGAACGGACGAGGAGGTCCGCATGATCGGCTCCCCGCTCCGCGGATCAGCCGCGACCGCCGAAAGGCATCCCCGCCGCGGTCACCACCATTCCGGTGATGTTCGCCTCCGGTGGCAGCTGGGCCATGAACAGCACGGCTCTGGCCGCGTCGTCGACGTCGAACGTCGGCTCCACCAGGCGCGACCCGTCGGGCTGCAGGGCGCCGGAACCCACGCCGATCTCGGTCATGATGCTCGTGGCCGCGTTGCCGATGTCGATCTGGCCGCAGGAGATGCCGTCGGCACGGCCGTCCAGGTCGATCGACTTCGTCAGCCCGGTGATGGCATGCTTGCTCACCGCGTAGGCCACGGACTGCGGACGCGGCACATGCGCCGCGATCGACCCGTTGTTGATGATCCGGCCGCCGCGTGGCTGCTGGGCGCGCATCGCGCGCATCGCGGCGCGCGCGCAGAGCAGCGCGCCGGTCACGTTCACCTCGATCGTCGCGCGCCACTCGTCCGGCTCCACGTCGGCGGCGGATGCAGCGGGGCCGAAGGTGCCGGCGTTGTTGAACAGCACGTCGACGCGGCCCCATTCGGCCACGACGGCCGCGAACGCGGCATCCACGTCGGCCTCCGACGTCACGTCGGCCGGCAGCACCAGCATCCGCTCCCTGCCCTGCGCGGTCTCCTGCAGCGCCGCCTCACGGCGCCCGATCAGCGCCACCCGGAACCCGGCCTCCTGCAGGACGTGCGCGGTCGCCCGGCCGATACCCGAACCCGCACCCGTCACCACGGCGATGCGTCCGTCCATCTTCAGACCTCCTGGCGTTTCGTCTCGCTTCGCTCGCTCAACGACCGAGCTGACTCCTACATCTAACAAGAAAGGCCGACCATGTATGCAGATCGCAGCACCGGCGCACTCGGCTCCGACACCACGGACCATGACCCCGAAGAGACCGCCGAATGGCTCGAGTCGCTCGATGCGCTGATCGCGCTGCGCGGCGCCGACCGTGGCGAGTACATCGTCCGTGAACTGGTCGATCGCGCAGGGGTCGCGGCAGAGCCCAGCGCGACCACCGACTACGTCAACACCATCCCGGCATCCGCCGAGCCGGAGTACCCCGGTGACGAAGAGCTGGAGCGGCGCTACCGCGCCTGGATGCGCTGGAACGCCGCCGTGCTCGTGCACCGCGCACAGCGCCCCGGCATCGGCGTCGGCGGGCACATCTCCACCTACGCCGGAGCGGCGACTCTGTACGAGGTGGGCTTCAACCACTTCTTCCGCGGCAAGGACCACCCCGGCGGCGGCGACCAGGTCTTCTTCCAGGGCCACGCCTCGCCGGGCATGTACGCCCGCGCGTTCATGGAGGGGCGCCTCACCGAGGAGGACCTCGACGGCTTCCGCCAGGAGAAGTCCCGCGAAGGCCACGCACTGAGCTCGTACCCGCACCCCCGCCTGATGCCGGAGTTCTGGGAGTTCCCGACCGTGTCGATGGGCATCGGCCCGATGAACGCGATCTATCAGGCGCAGTCGAACCGCTACCTGCACAACCGCGGCCTGAAGGACACCTCCGACCAGCACATCTGGGCGTTCCTCGGCGACGGCGAGATGGACGAGCCGGAGAGCCGCGGTCTGCTGCAGCTCGCTGCCAACGACGGCCTCGACAACCTCACCTTCGTCGTGAACTGCAACCTGCAGCGACTGGACGGTCCTGTGCGCGGCAACGGCAAGATCATCCAGGAGCTCGAGGGCTTCTTCCGCGGCGCCGGCTGGAACGTCATCAAGGTCGTCTGGGGCCGTCAGTGGGACGACCTGCTGGAGCGCGACACCGAGGGCGCGCTGCTCGACATCATGAACACCACCCGCGACGGCGACTACCAGACCTACAAGGCCGAGTCCGGTGGCTTCATCCGGGAGAACTTCTTCGGCCGCGACCCGCGCGCAAAGGCGCTGGTCGAGAACCTCACCGACGACGAGATCTGGGGCCTCAAGCGCGGCGGTCACGACTACCACAAGGTCTTCGCGGCCTACCAGCAGTCGATGCAGCGCAATGGCAAGCCCACCGTGATCCTTGTGAAGACCGTCAAGGGCTACGGCCTCGGTCCGCACTTCGAGGCGCGCAACGCGACGCACCAGATGAAGAAGCTCACGCTGCAGGACCTCAAGGACTTCCGTGACCACCTGCGCGTGCCGATCACCGACGCGCAGCTCGAAGAGAACCCGTACCTGCCGCCGTACTACCACCCGGGTCAGGATGCTCCCGAGATCCAGTACCTGCAGGAGCGCCGCCGCGCGCTCGGCGGCTACCTGCCCGAGCGGCGGCCGAACGCCTCCGGCGAGATCGCGCTGCCCGACGCGAAGGCGTACGAGGTCGCGGCACGCGGCTCCGGCAAGCAGCAGGCGGCCACCACGATGGCCTTCGTCCGCGTGCTGAAGGACCTGATGCGCGACAAGGAGTTCGGCAAGCGCATCGTGCCGATCATCCCCGACGAGGCGCGCACGTTCGGCATGGACGCGTTCTTCCCGACCGCGAAGATCTACAACCCGAACGGCCAGAACTACCTCGCTGTCGACCGCGAGATCGTGCTGTCGTACAAGGAGTCCGAGGCCGGTCAGATCCTGCACATCGGCATCAACGAGGCGGGCTCGATCGCCGCGTTCACCGCCGCGGGCACCGCGTACGCCACGCACGGCGTGCCGCTCGTGCCCGTGTACGTGTTCTACTCGATGTTCGGCTTCCAGCGCACCGGCGACTCGCTGTGGGCGGCAGCAGACCAGATGACGCGCGGCTTCCTCATCTCGGCCACCGCCGGCCGCACCACGCTGACCGGTGAGGGCCTGCAGCACGCCGACGGGCACTCGCCGCTGCTCGCGGCGACGAACCCGGCCGTGGTCACCTACGACCCTGCGTTCGGCTACGAGATCGGCCACATCATGCGCGCCGGCCTGGAGCGGATGTACGGAGCGGACTCCACCGACCGCAACCACATCTACAACCTCATGGTGTACAACGAGCCGATCGTGCAGCCGGCCGAGCCGGAGGACGTCGATGTCCAGGGCATCCTCGGCGGTATCCACCGGATCGCTCCCGTGGCCGCGCCGAAGGCGCACCTGCTGGCATCCGGCATCGGCGTGACCTGGGCGCAGGAGGCGCAGCAGCTGCTGCGCGACGACTGGGGCGTCGACGCGGACATCTGGTCCGTGACCTCGTGGACCGAGCTGCGCCGTGACGCGGTCGCCGCCGAGGAGGAGGAGTTCCTCGGTCAGGGATCGCGAGTGCCGTTCATCCGGCAGCAGCTCGCGGACGCGCACGGCCCGGTCGTCGCGGTCAGCGACTACGCGAAGGACTGGGCCGATTCGGTGCGCCAGTTCGTGCCGAACGACTGGGCGACCCTCGGTGCCGACGGCTTCGGCTTCTCGGACACCCGCGCCGCCGCCCGCCGGTACTTCAAGATCGACGGCCCGTCAGTCGTCGTGCGCACCCTGCAGCTGCTCGCCAAGCGCGGCGAGGTGGATGCCGCAGTGCCGGCGCAGGCGGCCGAGAAGTACCGCCTGCTCGATGTGAACGCCGGCAGCAGCGGCTCCGACGCGGAGTGACCCGCTGACGGGTCGCTCAAGGATGGGAAACGCGGCTCCCTTCGCCGGGGGAGCCGCGTTTTCCATCTCCGGCTGCTGTCAGGGCGTGAGGGTGCGCGGCCGCCGCATCACCACGAGACCTACGACGCCGATCCACAGGACGGTCAGTCCGTTGAAGGTTGCGACCGATCCCCACCCGTTCGCCGCGAAGAACTCCGACGAGTTGTAGCCGAGGAACATCGTCGGGATCAAGGCGACCTGCAGCACGAGCACGCCCATCGCGCTCCAGCCGACCCACTTCGGCAGCACCGAGGTCTTCAGCACCGCATAGCCGAAGGCGGCGGCGAACACGGCGAGCATGATGTGGCTGATCGCGCCGTACAGCAGGTAGGTCGGCACGACCCGGGTGGGGTCGATCCACTCCTCGGTGCGGATCGCGGTGCTGCCCTCGAGGCCCTTGGCGGTCAGGTCGACGATCGTCCAGGCGACGCCCGCGGTGCCCGCCACCGCGCCGAACCACTCGTACCGTGCGTCTCGCTCTGCGATCAGGTATCGGATCCCGGTCATGAAGACGAGGATGCCGGTCAGCGCGAGGAAGCTCAGCAGTGTCCGGGTGAGGATCAGCTCGTCGGGCATGAGCGAGCCGTGGTCGGTTCCGCAGACGGACTCCTCGCAGGCAGGCACCACGAAGTACAGCGGGATCTCGATCATGGCGAAGAAAGCGCCGAGGACCGCAGACAGGCCGGCCCAGCGGCGGGCGCGGGATGGAAACTGTGTATGCAATGAAGTGTTCATGCCGTACACAATATGACTAACTGTGCAAGCCGTCTACTATTTCTTTCAGGAGGATGCTGCACATGACCGATCTCGACGCTCTGCCCCCCGGGCTCGCCGCCGCCTGGGGCGTCGCCGAGCCGTCAGGACGACGCGGGCCGAAGCCCGCGCACTCCGTCGACGAGATCGTCGCCGCCGCGTCCTCGCTCGCCGACGAGGAGGGCATTGCCGCCGCGTCGCTGCCGCGGGTCGCCGCCGCCGTCGGTGTCAGCACGAACGCGCTCTACCGCTACGTGTCGTCGAAGGAGGAGCTGATCGTCCTCGTCGCCGACCGTGCCTGGGGTGAGCCACCGCAGCTGCCCTCCGGAGACTGGCGCGCTGCCGCGCGGTCATGGGCCCGCCGTCTCTTCGAGCGGTTCTCGGCGCGGCCCTGGCTGCTGGACGTCCCCGCGACCGTGCCTCTCACGCCGCACAACGCCGCGTGGCTCGATGTGCTGATCACCGCGCTCGAGCCCACCGGAATGGCGCCGGACGAGATGCTCGACTGCGCCTACCTGCTCGACAGCCACGCGCGGTACGGCGCGAACCTGCGTCGCAGCAGGCCGACGCCCGCGGCGCTGCGCGGCGCGGGGCCGGAGCGGGCGGGGACGGTGGGCGCGGTGCGCGGATTCCTCGACGAACAGCTTCGCGCGCGCGGGCTCGACGCCGTGGCGCGGGTGATGAAGGACCCGTCCTTCCTCGCCGAGGAGCCTTCGATCGACGGCTTCGAGTTCGGTCTCGCGCGCATCCTCGACGGCATCGAGGCGCACCTGCAGTGACCGACGAAGAAGGCCCCCGGATCGCTCCGGAGGCCTCCTCGTCACCGCGGCCGTCAGGCCGCGAGATCCGCAGAAATCGCGTCGGCCGCCTGCCGCAGCAGCGGGATGGCGCGCGAGGCGAACTCCTCGGTGACGCGCGAGATCGGTCCGGACACCGACACGGCCGTCAGCGTCGGAGCATCCGGCACCGCCATCGCGTAGCACCGAACGCCGATCTCCTGCTCCTGCTCGTCGATCGAGTAGCCGCGCTCGCGGATGCGGTCGAGTTCGGCGATCAGGTCCTCGACGGTGCCGATGCTGTACTCGGTGGGTGTCGCCATGCCAGTGCGGCTGACGATGCCGCGCACCGTGTCGTTCGGCAGTTGCGCGAGGATCGCCTTGCCCACGCCGGTGTCGTGCACGTTGGCGCGGCGCCCGACCTCGGTGAACATGCGCATCGAGTGCTGGGACTGCACCTGCGCGACATAGACGACCATGTCGCCGTCGAGCACGGCCATGTTCGCGCTCTCGCCGAGCTGATCGACGAGGTTCTTCAGCTGCGGGCGCGCGAGCGCGCCGAACTGGCGGGCGGCGCCCTCGCCGATGCGGATCAGCCGCGGGCCGAGTGCGTAGCGCCGGTTGGGCAGTTGGCGGGCGTACCCGAGGGCGACCAGGGTGCGCAGCAGACGGTGGATGGTGGGCAGCGGCAGGTCCGTCGATGCGGATAGTTCGCTGAGGGTGACGTCGCCGCCGGCATCCGTTATCAGCTCGAGCAGCTCGAAGACACGCTCCACTGACTGGACTCCGGACGCCGAGCTCTTGGCGGGCTTCATCGCATCGACCATGGTCACTCCTCAATATTCGTCTTGTAATTCCATCATGCGAAAGGCCTTTGCCGGAAACTCGGCAACCATTCGGTATACCACTTGCGGAAAACTTTCGCTAAGTAGATAATAGTGTCCACGATACGAAAAACAAGCTCTCGAAGGGGAGGCATCATGGCGAACCCGGGTCCCGGAAACTCCATCACCCTGCGCATCGACGCGCCGTCCAACTTCAGCGTGACCAGCGAGCTCGCGGCGACCGCCGCCGACGCGGGGGCGGTCATCACCGCACTCGACGTCGTCGAGTCGCACCCGACGACGATCGTCGTCGACCTGACCTGCAACACCATCGACGAGGACCACGCCGACCGCATCCGCGACGCCGTCGAGGCGCTCGACGGCGTCACCGTGCGTCAGGTCAGCGACCGCACCTTCCTCATGCACCTCGGCGGCAAGCTCGAGGTCGTCCCCAGCGTCCCGCTGCGCAACCGCGACGACCTGTCCCGCGCGTACACCCCCGGTGTCGCCCGCGTCTGCATGGCGATCGCGGAGGACAAGAGCAAGGCCCGCAAGCTCACCGTCAAGCGCAACACCATCGCCGTGGTCACCGACGGCTCCGCCGTCCTCGGCCTGGGCAACATCGGCCCCGAGGCCGCGCTGCCCGTCATGGAGGGCAAGGCCGCCCTCTTCAAGCAGTTCGCCAACGTCGACGCCTGGCCGGTCTGCCTGGACACCCAGGACACAGAGGAGATCATCAAGATCGTCAAGGCGATCGCGCCCGTCTACGGCGGAGTGAACCTCGAGGACATCGCCGCCCCACGCTGCTTCGAGATCGAGGCCCGTCTGCGCGACGAGCTCGACATCCCCGTCTTCCACGACGACCAGCACGGCACTGCGATCGTCACCCTTGCGGCGCTGCACAACGCGCTGAAGGTCACAGGCAAGAAGATCGAGGACGTCCGCATCGTGCTCTCCGGCGTCGGCGCGGCAGGCAACGCGATCGCCCAGCTGCTGCTCGAGCAGGGCGCGGTCGACATCGTCGCCTGCGGCCGCAACGGTGCGATCAACCGCGACGACGAGTACACCGACGCGCACCGCATCGAGCTCGCCGCCACCACCAACCCGCGCAACTTCAAGGGCTCCCTCAAGGAGGCCGTGGTCGGCGCAGACGTGTTCATCGGCGTCAGCGCCCCGAACGTGCTCGACGAGAACGACATCGCCGCGATGGCGGACGACGCGATCGTGTTCGCCATGGCCAACCCGACCCCCGAGGTCGACCCGGTCGTCGCCTCCAAGCACGCCGCCGTCGTGGCCACCGGCCGCAGCGACTTCCCGAACCAGATCAACAACGTGCTGGCGTTCCCCGGCTTCTTCCGCGGTCTGCTCGACGCGGGCGTGTCCGACATCACGCCACCTATGCTGGTCGCAGCCGCCGAGGCGATCGCGAGCCGCGTCGACGATGAGGAGCGCAACGCCAGCTTCATCATCCCCAGCGTGTTCGACCCCGAGGTGGCGGGCGCCGTCGCCGAGGCGATCGTGCGCGTCGTCAAGGCCGGCAAGGAGTGAAGGATTTGACCGTCGATTCCACACTGGGCGAGCAGGACCTCGCCGTCGTCGACTCCGCGCTGAGCGGCACCGACACGCTGCTCGCGACCGAGTATCCCGGGGATGACGGCTCGCGCCAGCCCGTGCACACACTGTACGTGCCGGCCGACCGCTTCACCCCGGAGCTGACCGCGCAGCTCGGCACGGATGCCGCCGCCGCGGCATCCGCGTTCGGCGGCATCGCCGCACTGGCCGAGGCCGTCGGGCTCGGGCACCTCGCCGGCGAGCTCGCCCCGCTCGTCGAGGCCAAGCTCGCGAACGAGCCGGTCGAAGACCTGCGCCTCGACTTCGAGGACGGCTACGGCTCCCGTCCCGATGCGGAGGAGGACGCCGACGCGGTCCTGGCCGCCCAGCGCGTCTCGCAGGCGGTCGCCGCCGGTGTCGCGCCGCCGTACATCGGCATCCGGTTCAAGTGCTTCGAGGCGCCGACGCGGCGCCGCGGTATCCGCACCCTCGACCTGTTCCTGACCACGCTGGTGCGCAACGGCGGCCTGCCGGATGGCCTCGTGCTCACGCTGCCGAAGGTCACGACTGTCGAGCAGGTCGAGGCGATGGTCTCGCTCTGCGAGATCTTCGAGGAGCGGCTCGGCCTTCCCTCCGGCCGTCTGCGCTTCGAGGTGCAGATGGAGACCCCGCAGCTCATCGTCGCCGCGGACGGGAGCGTGCCGGTCGCGACGCTGCTGCACCGGTCGAACGGCCGCGTCACCGCGCTGCACTACGGCACCTACGACTACAGCGCCTCGCTGCAGATCGCCGCGGCATACCAGTCGATGGAGCACCCCGCAGCCGACTACGCCAAGCAGGTCATGCAGGTCGCGGTCGCAGAGACCGGCGTGCGCCTCTCGGACGGGTCGACGAACGTCATCCCCGTCGGCGAGAATGCGGAGGATGCCTGGAAGCTGCACGCCCGCCTGGTGCGGCGCTCGCTCGAGCGCGGCTACTACCAGGGCTGGGACCTGCACGCCGCACAGCTGCCCACCCGCTATCTTGCGACCTACGCGTTCTACCGCGAGGGCTTCGCCGCCGCCGCGAAGCGCCTGGACAACTACCTGCACGGCAGCGACGCGACCATCATGGACGAGCCCGCCACCGCCCGCGCGCTGGCGCGATTCGTCGTCCGCGGCGCCGAGTGCGGTGCGATCACCGAGGCCGAGGTGCGAGAGGCGACCGGCGCCGAGCCCGAGGAGCTGATCCGGCTCGCGCACCCGAAGCTCGCCGCGTCCGAAGCATCCGTTCGATAAGGAGAAGCCATGAGCTACTACACCCCCGCCGGCGGCCTGCCGCCGCAGACCGACCTGCTCACCGACCGCGCGATCGTCAAGCTGGCGTACACCGTGATCCCGAAGGGCGTGCTGCGCGACATCGTCACCAGCAGCCTGCCCGGGTTCACGAACACCCGCGCGTGGATCATCGCCAAGCCGACGCCGAGCTCCGCGATGACGTTCTCGCAGCTGATCGTCGAGATCGCCCCCGGCGGTGGCGCGGCGAAGCCCGAGGTCGAGGCCGGGGTCGAGGGCGTGGTGTTCGTCACCACCGGTCGGCTGACCCTGACCCTCGAGGGCGAGGAGCACGTTCTCGAAGAGGGCGGCTACGCCTTCCTCGCGCCTGGGGCGAACTGGTCGCTGAAGAACGAGGGCGACGAGATCACCAGCTTCCACTGGATCCGCAAGGCCTACGAGTGGATCGAGGGCATCGACGCACCGGCATCCTTCGTCACCCGCGACCAGGACATCGAGCCGACCCCCATGGTCGGCACCGACGCCTGGCTGACCACGCGCTTCGCCGACTCGAACGACATGGCGCACGACATGCAGGTGAACATCGTCACCTTCAAGCCGGGTGGATCGATCCCGTTCGCCGAGACCCACGTCATGGAGCACGGCCTGTTCGTGCTCGAGGGCAAGGCCGTCTACCGCCTCAACGACGACTGGGTCGAGGTCGAGGCCGGCGACTACATGCTGCTCCGCGCGTTCTGCCCGCAGGCTTGCTACGCCGGTGGCCCCGGTGACTTCCGCTACCTGCTGTACAAGGACATGAACCGCCAGATCAAGCTGACCTGACGCTCGGTCCTGCCGCCGAAAGATCAGAAACGCACCTTCCCGCCGCTGGGGAGGTGCGTTTCTGATCTTTCATCGGCGGGATGCGAGGGCGCGGCGGAGACGGGGGATGAACGACGAAGCCGGAGAGAGGTCGTGCTGAGTGAGGCGGATGACGATCCAGCCGCGGTCCTCGAGGTCGCGCTGCCTGCGGATGTCTCTGCGCCACTGAGTCTGGCTGGTCCTGTGGCCGTCGCCCTCGTACTCGACGGCGATGCGCAACTCGGGATACGCGAGGTCGACGCGCGCGATGAGGACTCCGCGGTCCCGGACCTCGTGCTGGAGGACTGGCTCGGGAAGCCCGGCGGACACGATGAGCCATCGGGTCTCGGTCTCCTTCGGCGACTCGACGCCTGCTCGCACGAACGCCAGGGCGCGGCGGATCGTCGCGCATCCGGGAAAGCGTCCCCAGGCGTCCAGCCGCGCCTCGATCTGCGCCGGCGTGGTGCCGGGGCGGCCGGGCCTGAGTCCGGGATAGTTGTCCGCCTCCGTGATGAGCGCATCGATCAGGATCACAGCCTGCAGGATGGTGAGGCCAGGCGCGCACTGGAACAGTGCGGCGATCGGATCGATCACCGGCGCGCCATCGACTCGCCAAGTCTCCGCCCTGCCCGCGGCGAGGCGGTGGCCTGCGGTGCCACGTGCCCTGGGCGGGGTAGAGGTCGGCAGCACCGTCACGTCGACAGGTTCGTCGGGCTGCCAGCGCTGCGGGAAGGGCATCCCCCAGAGGCGGAGGGCGGTCCGCGCAGCGAGCCGCTGCCCCGGGCGGAGCCGGGGGAGATAACAGGCGACACGCACCGAGAAGCTCTCCGGTACGACTTGGGATCGGATGCCGTGGAAGGGCCGAGCCAGATCGGCAGCATCCCGGCGCCCGCGCCCGACGCCGTGGGCGGCGGCTTCGGACACGGAGAAGTGCGCCCCCAGCTCACGGGGCAGGCTGATCCGATGCCGCATCCGCCGATCCTCCTCGGCCGCGGCATTCCCGCCCGCCCGGTTTCCCCTGTCTGTGGACTCTCCCGCCGCCAGTGCCGCCTGTGCAGGCCGAATCACCGTGACGCTCGAAGATCGGAAACGCACCTCCACGGCCGCAGGGAGGTGCGTTTCCGATCTCTGAGCGGCGGCGGCCCGGAGTGAGTAGCCCGCAGCCCGTTGACATCCCCGGCATCCGCGCGTACGATTTCAGATAACAGAACTTTTCTTCCACGATTCGAAATCAAGGAAGACGAACCACGAGAACGAATCAAGGGTGATCACATGAGCTACACCGTGAACTGCTCGATCCTGCTGACCGACCTGCCGGTGAACGAGCGTCCGGCCGCCGCCAAGGCCGCCGGCTTCGACGCCGTCGAGTTCTGGTGGCCCTTCGCCTCGGCCGTTCCCGCGGCATCCGAGGTCGACGCCTTCGTCACCGCGATCCAGGATGCCGGTGTGCAGCTGACCGGCCTGAACTTCTTCGCGGGCGACATGCCCGCCGGTGACCGCGGCCTGGTCTCGTGGGTCGGCCGTGAGGGCGAGTTCCGCGACAACGTCGACGTCGTCGTCGCGATCGGTGAGCGCCTCGGCACCAAAGCCTTCAACGCGCTCTACGGCCTCCGCCAGGAGGGCGTCTCCGAGCAGGAGCAGGACGACCTCGCGGTCGAGAATCTTGCGATCGCGGGCCGCGCCGTCGCCGAGCTGGGCGGCATCGTTCTGCTCGAGCCGGTCTCGGGCGCCGACGCCTACCCGCTGAAGACCGCTGCGGACGCGCTGGCGATCATCGAGCGGGTGAAGAACGAGCAGGGCGTCGACAACGTCAAGCTGCTCGCCGACTTCTACCACCTGGCCGTCAACGGCGACGACGTCGCCGCCGTGATCGCCGGCCACGCCGCCGACTTCGGCCACATCCAGATCGCCGACGCCCCTGGCCGCGGCGAGCCGGGCACTGGTGACCTGCCGATCGCGCAGTGGATCGCCGACGCCCAGGCCGGTGGCTACGAGGGCGTCATCGGCCTCGAGTACAAGGCCACCCAGGCCGACCCGTTCGCCTGGACCGCGGCAACCGCGCAGGCCTGACCACACTTTCCGCGAAGGAGCGAAGACATGACCAACATCGCATTCATCGGGCTCGGCATCATGGGCCTGCCGATGGCCAAGAACCTCGTGAACGCCGGCTTCGACGTGACCGGCTTCAACCGCAGCCCGGAGGCGATCGAGAAGCTCGTCGCCGCCGGCGGCAAGGGCGCCACCAGCATCGTCGACGCCGTGAAGGACGCCGATGTCGTCGTGACCATGGTCCCGGACTCCCCGGATGTCGCGGGCGTCGTGCAGGGTCCGGACGGCGTGTTCGCGAACGCCAAGGCCGGTGCGCTGTGGATCGACAACTCGTCGATCCGCCCCGACGTCGCGAAGGAGCTCGCCGAGGAGGCCGTTGCTGCCGGCTTCGGCGCCGTCGACGCGCCCGTCTCCGGTGGCGAGCAGGGCGCCATCGACGGCGTCCTCTCGATCATGACCGGTGGCTCGCCGGAGGACTTCGCCAAGGCGGAGCCCGTTCTGAACGCGGTCGGCAAGACCATCGTGCACGTCGGCCCCGCCGGCGCCGGCCAGACCGTCAAGGCCGCCAACCAGCTGATCGTCGCCGTCAACATCCAGGCGCTCTCCGAGGCGATCCTCTTCCTCGAGGCCTACGGCGTCGACACGGATGCCGCGCTCAAGGTGCTCGGCGGAGGCCTGGCCGGCTCGAAGGTGCTGGACCAGAAGGGTCAGAAGATCCTCGATCGCGACTTCACCCCCGGATTCCGCCTGGCCCTGCACAACAAGGACCTGGGCATCGTCACCGCCGCCGCACGACAGGCCGGCATTTCCGTTCCGCTCGGCTCGGCAGTCGCGCAGCTGGTCACCTCGCTCGTCGCCCGCGGCGACGGCGGCCTCGACCACTCCGGACTGTTCAAGCTCACCGCCGAGCTCTCCGGTCGCGACTGAGCGATCCCACACAGGGCGCCCTTCGTCTCGCTCCGCTCGCTCAGGACCCGGTTCCTGAGCGAGGAGCGGAGCGACGAGACGAAGGATCCCGAACAACTTTCTAAGGACTGAAATCATGACTCGCATGCGCGCAGTGGACGCCATCGTCCAGATCCTGATCAAGGAGGGGGCCGACGAGGCCTTCGGCCTGCCGGGCGCCGCCATCAACCCGCTGTACTCCGCGATGCGCGCCAACGGCGGCATCCGGCACACCCTGGCCCGCCACGTCGAGGGCGCCTCGCACATGGCCGACGGCTACAGCCGCACCGGCGACGGCCGCATCGGCGTCTGCCTCGGCACCTCCGGCCCCGCCGGCACCGACATGATCACCGGCCTCTACGCCGCGATCGCCGACTCCATCCCGATGCTGTGCATCACCGGCCAGGCGCCGGTAGCGAAGCTCGACAAGGAGGACTTCCAGGCCGTCGACATCGCGTCCATCGCGAAGCCGGTCACGAAGTTCGCCAAGACCGTCCTCGAGGGCGCGCAGGTCCCCGGCGTCTTCCAGACCGCGTTCCAGATCATGCGCTCCGGCCGCCCCGGCCCGGTGCTGATCGATCTGCCGTTCGACGTGCAGATGACCGAGATCGAGTTCGACATCGACACCTACGAGCCGCTTCCGGTGGCGAAGCCGGTCGCGACCCGCGCGCAGGCCGAGAAGGTGCTCGACATGCTCCTGGCCGCGAAGCACCCGGCGATCATCGCCGGTGGCGGGATCGTCAACTCCGGGGCATCCGACAAGCTCGTGGAGCTGGCCGAGACCCTCGGCGTGCCCGTGTTCCCCACCCTGATGGGCTGGGGTGCGATCGCCGACGACCACCCGCTGGCTGCGGGCCTGGTCGGCATCCAGACCTCGCAGCGCTACGGCAACGCGAGCTTCCTGGAGAGCGACTTCGTGCTGGGCATCGGCAACCGCTGGGCCAACCGCCACACAGGTGGCCTGGACACCTACCGCAATGGCCGCACCTTCGTGCACGTCGACATCGAGCCCACCCAGATCGGCCGCGTGTTCGCGCCCGACTATGGCGTGGTCTCCGACGCCGGCGCGTTCATCGACGCCCTGCTCGAGGCCGCCCGCGACCGCGTCGCCGAGCTGCCCGACTACAACGGCTGGGCCGAGGAGTGCCGCGACCGCAAGGCGCGCCTGCAGCGCAAGACCAACTTCGACAACGTGCCGATGAAGCCGCACCGCGTGTACCAGGAGATGCTCTCGGCGTTCGACCGCGACACCACCTTCGTCACGACGATCGGCCTGTCGCAGATCGCCGGCGCGCAGCTGCTGCACGTCTACGGCCCGCGCAAGTGGATCAACGCCGGCCAGGCCGGCCCGCTGGGCTGGACCGGTCCCGCCGCCCTCGGCGTCGTCCGCGGCAAGCCGGGCGAGCAGGTCGTCGCGCTCTCGGGCGACTACGACTTCCAGTTCATGATCGAGGAGCTCGCCGTGGGCGCGCAGCACAAGCTGCCCTACATCCACGTCGTGGTGAACAACAGCTACCTGGGCCTGATCCGTCAGTCGCAGCGCGGCTTCGAGATGGACTACGAGGTGTCGCTGGCGTTCGACAACGTCAACACCCCGCAGGACTCCTCGTCGATCGCCACCGGCTACGGCGTCGACCACGTCAAGGTGGCCGAGGGCCTCGGCTGCAAGGCCCTGCGCGTCGAGCGTCCCGAGGACCTCGCCGCCGGCTTCGCCGAGGCGACCCGCCTGCGCGACGAGTTCCAGGTGCCGGTCGTCGTCGAGGTCATCCTCGAGCGCGTCACGAACATCGCCATGGGCGCCGACCTCGACACCATGAACGAGTTCGAGGACCTGGCCGCGACTCCCGCAGACGCCCCCGAGGCGATCTACGCGCTGCTCGACTGAGCCGACGCTGATCATGCGCATTCTCATCGCGTCCGACAAGTTCAAGGGCTCCGCGACGGGGGCCGAGGTCGCCGCCGCTCTCGGTGAGGGGATCCTGTCGGTCCGTGCGGATGTCGTGATCGAGTCGGTGCCGGTCGCCGACGGCGGCGAGGGGACGGTCGACGCCGCCCTCGCCGCCGGTTTCACGGCGGATGCCGCAGAGGCGACGGGCCCGGTGGGGGATCCCGTCACGGCGGTGTTCGCGGTCCGCGGCCCGCAGGCCATCATCGAGATGGCCGCCGCGAGCGGGCTGGACGTGCTCCCGGGCGGTGTGCGCGCCGCCCGGGAGGCCACCAGCCGCGGCACCGGCGACCTCATCCGCGCCGCCCTGGACCGCGGGTGCACGCAGGTCGTGCTCGGCATCGGCGGCAGCGCGAACACCGACGCCGGGGCGGGGATGCTGCAGGCCCTCGGCGTCTCGCTGAAGGATGCCTCGGGGGAGGAGCTTCCCGGCGGAGGAGCCGCGCTCGCGTCGCTCGCGACCGTCGACGTCTCCGGCCTCGATCCGCGGCTGGCCGATGCCGACATCGTGCTGGCCAGCGACGTGGACAACCCGCTGCTCGGTGAGCGGGGCGCTGCGGCCGTGTTCGGGCCGCAGAAGGGGGCATCCGCTGCGGATGTCGCGGAGCTGGACGCCGCCCTCGCACACTTCGCGGCACTGCTGGAAGCCGAGCCGGGAGTCCGGCCGTCGACCGCCGAAGCAGGGGCCGGTGCCGCCGGCGGCGTCGGCTACGCGGCGCTCGCCGTGCTCGGCGCGCGTCGCGAGCCCGGCGTCGAGGTCGTGCAGCGACTGACCGGACTGGCCGAGCGCGTCGTCGGCGCCGACCTCGTCATCACGGGCGAGGGCAGTCTCGACGATCAGAGCCTCGGCGGCAAGACGCCGCTCGGCGTCGCCGCGATCGCCCGGGCGGCAGGCGTGCCGGTCATCGCGGTGTGCGGCCGGTCGACTCTGGATGCCGCGGCCGTGGCATCCGCCGGATTCGCGCGCGTCTACGCGCTGTCCGACATCGAGCCCGATATCGCGAAGAGCATTGCGAACGCGAAGACCCTGCTGGTCGACGTCGGGCGCACCGTCGCCCGCGACATCCTCTGACCACAGACTCGGCGGGGCGGGGACAACGGCGTCCGCCTCCCGTCGTGCCCAGCTCCTCCTCCTGGAATAGGGACATTCCTCGGGTAAGAGGGGGAGGCGTGCCAGGATGTTGCCGAGGAGGCCGGCGATGGAGCAGACCGCGGAGGCGCAGACCCAGAACGCACCGCGCAGGAAGAAGCGCGATGTCTTCGACGTGATCGCGGTGTTCGTGCTGTCGATCACCGCGGTCGTCACGGCATGGTGCGGGTTCGAGGCGTCCAAATGGGGCGGCGACATGTCGATCTCGTTCAGCCAGGCCTCCAGCGCCCGCGTGCAGGCCACGGCGGCTGAGGGGCAGGCCCGCGACGCCCGTCAGTACGACCTCACGATCTGGACGCAGTACGTGCTCGCCGAAGCCGAGGGGAACACGCAGCTCGTCTCCTACATCGAGCAGCGGTTCACTCCGGAGTTCCGCACGGCCTTCGACGCCTGGAACGCGGACGGCCGGGTCGAGCAGGGGCCGTTCGTGATGGAGGAGTACGTGCCGCCGGGCACGCTCGAGGCGAAGAAGCTCGCCGAACGCGCGGACGCGAAGTACGAGCGGGCGCTCGCGAGCAACCAGCGCGGCGACGACTACACGCTGCTGACCGTGCTGTTCGCGCTCGTGCTGTTCCTCACCGCGATGTCACAGCGCGACCTGGTGCCTTGGGTGCGCTGGACGCTGCTGTCGCTGGCGATGGTCGTCGGCGCCGCCGGGATCGTCATCATGCTGACCTTCCCGATCCTGATCTGACGCATCTGGAGGGTGCGCTTCTCCCGTTCCGGTCTCACTCGTTGCGGGTGTCGGCACCCGTGGACCCACATCCGTTGAGACCGGAGCAGTGGGGGAGGCTACTCGCGCGACCAGTCGCCCGACTTGCCACCGGACTTCGCGAGCACCTGGATGTCGGTGATCACGGCGCGGTTGTCGACTGCCTTGATCATGTCGTAGAGGGTCAGCGCGGCGACGCTCGCGGCGGTGAGCGCCTCCATCTCCACTCCGGTCACGCCGTTCGTGACGGCGGTCGCGACGATGCGCACCCGGTCGCCGCCCGGCTCCAGGTCGACGGCGAGCTTCGTCAGCGGCAGCGGGTGGCACAGCGGGATGAGGTTCGAGGTCTGCTTCGCGCCCATGATGCCGGCCAGCCGGGCGGTGCCGAGCGCCTCGCCCTTGGGTAGGGTGCCGTCTGCGATCGCGGCGACCACCTCCGGGGTGGTGATGAGCACCGCCTGTGCCTTCGCCTCGCGGCGCGTCACGGCCTTCTCGGTCACGTCGACCATGTGGGCAGAGCCGTCGGCACGCAGGTGGGTGAGCTGGGGTCCAGTCTCAGTCATCGATCCTCCAGTAGTCGACCTCGGCGCCGGCGGGCAGGGAACCCACTCCTACAGGGAGGTGCACGAGCGCATTCGCCGTGGCGTACGCGTGCAGCAGGTGGGAGCTCGGGGCGCCGACCTCGACGCTACCGTCTGCGTGCACCGTGCCGCGCCGCACCTGGTGCCGGGCGGGCGGCGAGGTGACCGGATGCGCGAGCGCGCCGCGCTCGGTGCGGCGCTGCGCCGGCAGCCCGGCGAAGCCGCGCAGCAGCGGCCGCAGGAACAGCTCGAACGAGACGAGCGCCGACACAGGGTTCCCGGGGAACGCCAGCACCGGCATCCGCCGTCCGCTCGGCAGCACGGCGGTGCCGAGGCCCTGTGGGCCTCCCGGCTGCATCGCGACAGGGCCGAACTCCACGCCGAGCGGCGCGAGCGCGTCGCGCACGACCTCGAACGCACCGGCGCTGACGCCGCCCGTGGTCACGACCAGGTCGACGTCCGGATGCTGCTCGATGGCGTCCACGACGGCGGGGGCGTCGTCCGGCGCCGACGCGGTCACGGCGGTCGCGCCGGCGGCCATGACGGCGGCGGCCATCATCGCGGAGTTCGAGTCGTAGATCGCGCCGCTGTCGGCCACCGGATCGAGCCGGATGCCCGGCATCCGCAGTTCATGGCCGGTCGAGAGCACGAGCACGCGGACCGGGTTCTGCACGCGCACGAGCGGCACCCCGGCCGCCGCGAGCGACCCGAGCTGTGCCGGCCCGAGCCGGGTGCCTGCGGGCAGCAGCAGCGCACCCTCCCGGATGTCGGTGCCGACGGCCCGCACGAACGTGCCGGATTCGACGGGTGCGCGGAACGCGACGGTCGTGCCGGCCGGGGCGTCGTGCGTGCCCCCGCCGATGCCGACGAAGTGCGCGGGATCGCACTGCTCGATCGGCACCACGGCGTCGGCGCCGTCCGGCACCGCCGCGCCGGTCATGACAGGGGAGGCGGTTCCCGGAGCGATCGTGCCGACAGGATCGCCGGCGGCGCTGGTCGGGCCGACCGGGAGGCGCACGGGATTGTCGGCGGATGCCGCGGCGAGATCCACCGCGCGCACGGCGTAGCCGTCCATCTGCGAGTTCGCGAAGCGGGGGAGGGAGATCGGGGAGGTCACGTCCTCGGCGAGGATCCGGTCCAGAGGTGAGTTCTCGGCATCGACGGGCCAGACGCCGGAACGAGAAGGATCCGTCAGGCGCTCAGCGAGCGGCGCGAGCAGTTCCGCCGCCGCGGCGGCGTGCTCGAGGTGCGTGCGCACGGTCATCCGCCCGCGAACGGAGGCAGCACGTCGACGTTCGCCGAGATCGGCGAAGCGGGGTCGCGGCGCACGATGCCGTCGACGAGGAACGACCCGGAGCGCAGCACCTTCTCCATCGCTGCGCCGTAGCGCTCCTGCAGGGCGTCGCGCAGCGCGCCCACGGTCGCGCCGGAGCTGAGCTCGAGCTGCTCCTGCTCGCAGCCGGCCGCATCCGCCGCCGCCGCGAAGTACCGCACCGTCACCATCGCCATGTCTCCATCGTACCCGCGATGCGGAATCCGGCATCCGCGAAGTGGAAGTGAATATCCGCCTGGCGGACAGCGAAAGCGTAGACTCGGAACCATGTCTCCGCTCGTCGAGCCGGGTCCGCCGCTGGACTCCGACCGGGTCTCCCGATACAGCCGTCAGCTCATGCTGCCCGGGTTCGGCGAGGTCGCCCAGCGCCGGCTGCGCAACGCTCGCGTGCTGGTCATCGGAGCCGGCGGTCTCGGCAGCGCCGTTGTCCCGTCGCTCGCCGCGGCAGGTATCGGCACGATCGGCATCATCGACGATGACGACGTCGAGCTTTCCAACCTGCACCGTCAGCTCAGCCATGGCGTCGCCGACATCGGCCGTCCCAAGGTCGACTCGCTCGCCGAGACCGTCGCCGCGATCGATCCGGAGTGCCGAGTGAATCGGCATCCGGTGCGCGTGACCAGCGCGAACCTGCCCGAGATCCTCGCCGGTTACGACCTGTTGATCGACGGCAGCGACAACTTCCCGACGCGGTACCTCGCCAACGACGCCGCCGTGCTGGCGGGCGTGCCGCTGGTGTGGGGTGCGATCCTGCGGTTCCACGGCCAGGTCGGCGTCTCCTGGCACGGCCACGGCCCCACCTGGCGCGACCTTTTCCCGGCCCCGCCGCCCGCCGACGAAGCGCTGTCCTGCGAGCTTGGCGGCGTGCTGCCGACGCTCTGCCCGGCGATCGGGGCGTTCCTGGCCACCGAGGCCATCAAGCTCATCACCGGTGTCGGCGAACCGCTGATCGGCCGCGTGCTCGTCTACGACGCGCTCACCGCGCGCACCCGCGAGATCTCGTACGGCGTCTCCGACGAGACCCCGGAGGTCACCGAGCTGATCGACTACGACCTGTTCTGCGGCGTGGACGCCGATGACGACCTCGTCGCGGTCGCCGCCGCCGATCTGCTGCGCCGGATGCGCGCCGGCGAGCGGCTGCGCCTGCTCGACGTGCGCGAGCAGCACGAGGCCGACGCGCGCCGCATCGACGGCAGCATCCTGCTTCCCATCGGCGACCTGCGCAGCGGTTCGCTGCCGGATGCCGGTGACGAGACGCTCGTGGTCTACTGCGAGAAGGATCCGCGGTCGCGCAGCGCGGCCCGCATCCTGAACGAGCGCGGCTTCGACGACGTCGTGTACCTCGCCGGCGGCATCCAGGCCTTCGCAGCCGTCGGCGGCGAGACCGTATCCAGCATCCGGGAGGCGCTGTGAACTTCGACCTGATCTCCGAGACGCCCCTCGACGAGGTCGCGATCCGCACGGCCGTCGAGGCCGATGCCAGCGGTGCCGTGGTGATGTTCTGCGGCGTGGTGCGCGATCACGACGGCGGCAAGCCGGTGCGCTCGCTGGACTACCGCGCGCATCCGGATGCCGCGCGCTTCCTCGAGGCCTGCGTCACGCGGATCCGTGAGGAGACCGGCTTCGCGGTCGCCGCGTCGCACCGCGTGGGCGATCTGCGCATCGGCGACGTGGCGCTGTTCGCCGCGGCATCTGCTCCGCACCGCGCCGAGGCGTTCGACGCCTGCGAGCGTCTGGTCGAGATCATCAAGCACGAGGTGCCGATCTGGAAGCGCCAGCACTACGACGACGGCGTCTCGGAGTGGGTCGGGCTCTGAACAGCCTGTACAGCGTCGTGGGAGGATGACGGCGTGATCGAAGCGCTCGCCGAACTCCTGCCCATGGCCTTCGTGCTCGCGCTCAGCCCGCTTCCGATCATGGCGGTGATCCTGGCGCTCATGGCGCCGGCGGGACTGCGCGGCGGAATGGCGCTGGCGCTCGGCCGGCTGATCAGCCTGCTCGTCGCGGTTGCGCTGGCGGGTGTCGCGGCCGAGTACCTCGCTGAACTCTCCGGGAGCGGAGTCTGGGGCGCTGTCCTGCAGTTACTCCTGGGGGCCGGGCTCGTCATCGCGGCCTTCGTGAGCTGGTCGCGCCGCCCGCGCGACGGCTCGGCCTGCTTGCCCGCCTGGCTGGCGTCGATGACGCAGGCCACACCGGCGCGTGCCTTCGGGCTGGGCCTGCTCGTGACGGCGACGAATCCGAAGGATCTCGCGATCGCGATCGGTGCCGGGCTGACCATCGGTGCCACCATCGATGACATCCCGGGTGCCTTCGGTGCGGCGACCGTGTTCGCGCTGCTCGCGACGCTCACGGCGATTGCGCCCCTCGTCGCCTTCGTGATGCTGGGGGATCGTGCGGGCGATGTGCTCTCCGCGGCCCGCGACTGGCTGACGGCGAACCTGAAGCTCGTAGTGTCCGTGATCCTGCTGCTGATCGGTGTGCTGCTGATCAGCGATGGCCTCGCCTTCTTCGGCGACGGCATCTGAACGGCGGCGGTCAGCCGCCGATGTAGCTCATCTCGATGCGCTTGCGCTGCTCGCGCAGTTCAGGCGTGAGGCTGGAGCGGATCTCGGAGTAGCGGTCCTCGCGGCCGCCCCAGATCGACGCCATCGCCGCGGAGAGTTCTTCATCGGATGCTCCGCCGCGCAGCAGCGCGCGCAGGTCGTGGCCCTCCGAGGCGAACAGGCACGTGAACAGCCTGCCCTCGGTGGAGATGCGGGCACGGTTGCAGGTGCCGCAGAAGGCGTTGGTCACGCTGGAGATCAGGCCGATCTCGCCGGAGCCGTCGGCGTACCGCCAGCGCTTCGCGGTCTCGCCGTGCACGGCCTCACCGACCGGCTCGAGCGGGAACACCGCATTGATGCGCTCCACGACCTCCGATGACGGGACGACCTCGTCGAGCGACCAGCCGTTGGTGTTGCCGACGTCCATGTACTCGATGAAGCGCAGTGTGTAGGGCGTGCCCTTGAACCGGCGTGCCATGTCGATGATCTCGCCGTCGTTGAGTCCGCGCTTGACCACCATGTTCAGCCGGATCGGGCCGAGACCGGCCTCATGGGCGGCGTCGATGCCGTCCAGCACCCGGCTCACCGGGAAGCGGACGTCGTTCATCTTCTGGAACAGCTCGTCGTCGAGCGAGTCCACCGACACGGTGACCCGTGTGAGGCCGGCCGCCTTCAGCGCCGCGGCCTTCACAGCCAGTGCTGATCCATTCGTGGTCAGGGCGATGTCGAGCTTCTCGCCTTCCGATGTGCGCAGCTCGGCGAGCTGTCCGATGAGCTCCTCGATGCCGCGGCGCAGCAGTGGTTCGCCTCCGGTGAGGCGGATCTTGTGCACGCCGTGGGCCGCGGCGACCCGCGCGATCCGGGTGATCTCCTCGAAGGAGAGCAGTTCATTCCTATCGAGGAATGCGTAATCGCGACCGAATACCTCTTTCGGCATGCAGTACACGCAGCGGAAGTTGCACCGGTCGGTGACAGAGATCCGCAGGTCTCGCAGCGGGCGCCGGTACTTGTCTGTCAGCGCGATGGGCATGCCGGTGGACGGCAGCCTCACGGCACCGTCGGAACGGTCGTTGTGCGTGATCGACATCGGTCACCCCCTTACGGATCGCAACGGTAGCACCGGTTTCGGTGTGCCGGATGCCGGGGTGGCCGGATCATCTCCTGCCGATCGCCGCGTGCGCTCTGGTCGCAGTTCGCCTCGGTCTGGGCGGCCGCGATCGTTCAGGTTGCAGTTGGTCCCGCTGCGGCACCGGGATTCCGGGACCAAGTGCGACCTGGAGGGGACGGTGCGCGGATCAGGCCCGGCGCACCGACACATCGTCGGGATGCACGGTGAAGCGCAGCCGCACGCCGGGGGCGACCCCGGCGGCGACGGCCACGGTCGACGGGCAGTCCACGGCGATGCCGGGCTGCTCCGCGGTGCGGAGCCGCATGCCGCCGGGCAGCGGCTCGAGCGTCGCGACGGTACCCTCCCAGGTGTTCGCCGCGGTCGTCGCTGCGGCATCCGGCTGTTGGATCCGCACCGATCCCGGCGCGAATGCGATCGTCGCGGCAGCACCGACAGCCACGGCGTCGCCGGCGCCTCGCCACACGAGGTCGGAGCTCGGTGATGTCGGAGCGCTGGATGCGGGGCCGGTCCGGTCAGCGATTTCGGGCGCCGTGAGGTCGGGGCCCTCCCCGGTGGATCCCGCCCCGGCCGATACTGCGCCTGCCGGGGCCGCGCTGAGCACGGTGCCGTCTGCGGATCCGTACCCGGCCACGAGGTTCACCCCGGCCAGCGCGGCGACGAAAGCCGAACGTGGATGCCCGAGCACTTCGGCCGTCGGTCCCTGCTGCACGATCCGGCCGTCGTGCACGATCGCCGTCCGCGCCGCGAGAACGACCGCGTCGAGCGGGTCGTGGGTGACCAGGACGAGCGGGATGCCTGCGCTGTCGCGCTGCTCGGCCACCAGGCGGCGTGCCTGCGCGGCAGTCTCCACGTCGAGTGCGGCGAACGGCTCGTCCAGCAGCAGCGCGGCGGGCCGTGCCGCCAAGGCTCTCGCCAGAGCGACGCGCTGCTGCTGCCCACCGGACAGCTGCGCGGGGCGGTGCCCGGCGAGGTCGCCGAGCCCCACCCGATCGAGCCAGCTCGCCGCATCCGTCCGCGCCTCCGCGCGCGGCACCCCCTGCGCGCGCGGGCCGAACGCCACGTTCTCGAGCGCGGACAGATGCGGGAACAGCAGGGGTCGCTGCCCGAGCAGCCCGACACGGCGCTGCGCGGGCGCAACGCGCACAGCGCGACCGTCGCCGCCCCGACCGTCGAGCATCCGCCCGTCGAGGGCGACGTGCCCGTCGTCGATCTCCAGGTGTCCCGCGAGTGCGGCGAGCAGCGTCGACTTGCCGGAGCCGTTCGGCCCGAGGATCGCGAGGACCTCGCCCGGCCCGGCATCCAGAGCCATGTCGACCCGGAACGCGCCGACCCGCGCACGGAAGTCAGCCGACAGCGTCATCGTCGCCGCCCCGCTCGTCGAATGCACGTCCTGCTGCCGAGTGCACGGCGTGTTGACGTCGAAAGCCCGTGCGCTCGACAGGAAGCCGTGCGCTCGACGCCGCGCGTGCACTCCGAGTGGGACCCAGACACCTCACTCATCGCACCGCATCCGCTCGCCAGCCGCGCATCAGCACGAGCACTGCGATCGCCACCAGGATCAGCATCAGCGACAGCGCGATGGCCGTGTCCTCGCCGACACCCGCGCCGTTGAACGCGGTGTAGATCGCGAGCGGCATGGTGCGGGTCACGCCCGCGGCGTTGCCGGCGAACAGCGCGGTCGCGCCGAACTCCCCGAGCGCCCGGGCGAAGCACAGCACCGTCCCCGCGATGAGACCGGGCGCCACCAGTGGCAGCGTCACCCGGCGGAACACCGTGAACGGCCGCGCGCCGAGCGTTGCGGCGACCAGCTCGTGCGCGGTGCCGCCGGTGCGCAGCGACCCCTCGACCGAGATCACCAGGAACGGCATCGCCACGAAGGTCTGCGCGATCACCACGGCGGCGGTCGTGAACGGCACGCGGATGCCGACCTCGGCGAGCAGGTCTCCGAGCACGCTCTGCCGCCCGAGCAGAGCCAGCAGCGCGATGCCGCCGACCAGCGGCGGCAGCACCAGCGGCAGCGTGGTCAGCGTGCGCAGCACCGCGGCCAGCCAGGCGGGCGCGCGGGCGATGAGCATCGCGAGCGGCACTCCGAGCAGCAGGCACAGTGCGGTCGCGACCGATGCGGTGCCGAGCGACAGTCCGAGCGCCTGCAGCGCGGCATCCGACGTGATCGCGGCCGGCACACCGGCCCAGTCGAGCCTCGCCAGCAGGGCGACGAACGGCAGCACCAGCAGCGCCGTGCCCAGCGCCGCGGGGGCGATCAGCCAGGCGGGCAGTCGGGTGCCGGTCGCCGTGCTCACGGCGCCTCGAAGCCGAACTCCTCGAGCACCGCGCGGCCCTCCGGGCTGGTCACGAATGCCACGAACGCCGCCGCCGCGTCGGCGTTCGGCGCGTCCTTCAGCGCGGCGATCGGGTACACGTTGGTCGCGGCATCCGCACCGTCGATCGGGATGCCGGTGACGGCGTCGCCCGCGGCCTCGACGTCGGTCACATACACGAGCCCGGCATCCGCCTCGCCGCTGGCGACCTTCGTCAGCACCGCCGTGACGTTCTGCTCCTCGCTGGCCGGTGCCAGCGTCACGCCGGCGTTCTTCAGCAGCGTCTGCGACGCCGCGCCGCAGGGCACCTCGGGCGCGCACAGCACGACCGTGAGGCCCTTCGCCGTCAGCGACGCGAGATCTGTGATGCCCTTCGGGTTCCCCGGCGCCGTCGCGATCTGCATGACGTTCGCGGCGAAGTCCACAGGCTCCTCTGCGAGACCGGCATCCGTGACCTTCGCCATGTTCTTCTCGTCGGCCGAGGCGAACACGTCGGCGGGTGCCCCGCCGATCAGCTGGGTGGCGAGCACCGAGGACCCGTCGTAGCTGATCGGCTTGACGGTGACGCCAGGATGCGCGGCGGAGAACTCCTTCGCGAGCTCGTCGAAGGCGCCGGACAGGGATGCCGCGGCGTAGACGGTCAGGTCGCCGGAGAGCGAGTCCTCCGTCTGCGTGGCTGTCGGCTCGGCGACGGGGGAACCTGAGCAGCCTGCCAGCAGCAGGACGGCGGTCACGGCAGCGGCGAGGACGCCGGTTCGGTGCATGCTCACGGGTGGGTCTCCTTGGCGGTTGCTTCGATGATGACGGTGGTGGCCTTCACGATCGCGACGCCGCGGTCGCCGACCTCGAGGCGCAGATCGCGCGCGGCCTCGGCCGACATCAGCGACACCACGCGGAACGGCCCGCATTGCAGCTCGACCTGAGCCATCAGCCCCTCGATCTCGACCCGGGTGACGAGCCCGACGAACCGGTTGCGGGCGCTGAGCCGCCGGTCGCCGTCCTCGTTCGCCGCGCTGGCCAGCCACTGCGCATGGGCGGCCAGTTCGTCGCCCGGCACGACCTGGCGCCCGGCTTCGTCGTGTGACACGGTGAGCAGCCCGTCGCGCGCCCAGCGCCGGACGGTGTCATCGCTCACTCCGAGGAGAGTCGCCGCCTCAGCGATCCGAAAATGCGTCATGGGAGCGACTGTAGCGCCGCAAATGCGGAAGCGCAAAATGAAATACCGCGATGCGGTAAAGGACTTTCGAAATCGCTGGACGAAGCGGGAACCGGTTGTTATGCTCGTCAGGCCGCGACGCTCACGAATTGCGCCCGGCAAGAAGGAAAAACCTAGCGGTTCGACGTATATCTCGTGGAACGACCCGATCCGGGCCCGACCCGATAAGCCGTATCACTGCGACGACAGCAAGGGAGCTTTCCGTGCACAGCACCGCTATATCCGAATCCGCCACTCGGCCGACGCCGGCGGAGTATCTCGCCGAGGCGGTTCGCATAGCCGTCGACAACGTCCGCAACGAAGGCGGCCCGTTCGGGGCGATCGTCGTCTCCGCGGACGGACAGGTCTTCGAGGGCGTCAACCGGGTCACCGCGAACCTCGATCCGTCGGCGCACGCCGAGGTCACCGCCATACGGAACGCCTGCCAGGGTCTCGGCACGTTCGACCTCTCCGGCGCCACGCTCTACACGAGCTGCGAGCCCTGCCCGATGTGCCTCGCGACATCGCTGTGGGCTCGGCTCGACCGCGTGTACTTCGCGGCCAGCCGTGATGACGCGGCCGACGGCGGCTTCGACGACGCCGTGTTCTACCGCTACTTCGAGGGCGATGCGGCCGATCGCGTGATCCTGCCCGTCGCACAGGAGCCGCTGCCGGCAGAGGAGCGCGTCGCGCCCTTCACCGAGTGGAAGCTCACCACCACCCGCGTCGAGTACTGACGCGCGACCTCACCACCGCGTCGAGTACTGACGCGTAACCGAAACGTACTGACAACCCGGAGCCGATGATGTCTTCAGAACGCCCTGCTTCCACACGCCCATCCGCCCCCGACACGTCGTCGAATGCCGTCCCAGGCAACGACGCGACGGGACTCTTCACCCGCAGCGAGGAGGAGCTGCCGCCCCTGTCCACGGGGGCGACCACGACCGTCGAGGGAGAGCCGAAGAACGCCTTCGACCGCTTCTTCGAGATCACCCGCCGAGGCTCGACACTGGGCCGTGAGATCCGAGGCGGCATCGTCACGTTCGTGACGATGGCCTACATCGTCATCCTGAACCCGCTGATCCTCGGCGGCGTCGACGACGTCGCAGGGAACGCCCTCGACGCCGCGCAGATCGGCGCGGCGACCGGCCTCACCGCCGGTGTCATGACGATCCTGTTCGGCGTGATCGCGCGGTTGCCGTTCGCGCTCGCCGCCGGCCTCGGCATCAACTCCTTCCTGGCCGTGTCCGTCGTCGGACAGGTCACCTGGCAGGAGGCCATGGGCCTGGTCGTGATCAACGGCATCCTGATCGTGATCTTCGGTGCCACCGGCATCCGGACCGCGATCTTCAAGGCGGTGCCGCAGCCGCTGAAGGCGGCGATCACGGTCGGAATCGGCCTGTTCATCGCCTTCATCGGCTTCGTCGACTCCGGGTTCGTCACGCGCACACCGGGTGGCCCGCCGGTGCAGCTGGGTACCGACGGATCGATCACCTCCGTGCCGACGCTGATCTTCCTGCTCGGCCTGGTGCTGATCGGCATCCTCGTCGCGCGGAAGGTGCCCGGCGGCATCCTGATCGGCATCGTGGCCACCACCGTCGTGGCGCTCATCGCCCAGTCGGTGCTGAAGCTCGGTCCCTCGTTCGAGGACCCGAACGGCTGGCACATGACGATCCCCGAGCTGCCCAGCTCGTGGGTGACGATCCCCGACTTCGGACTGATCGGGCAGTTCGATCTGTTCGGCTCCTTCGGCCGCGTGGGCGTGCTGTCGGCGACGATGCTCGTGTTCACCCTGGTGTTCTCGAACTTCTTCGATGCCATGGGCACCATGACGGGGCTGGCCAAGAACGCCGGTCTCGCCTACAAGGACGGCACGTTCCCTCGTCTGCGCTCGGCGTTCGTCGTCGAGGGCTTCGGCGCCGTCGCCGGCGGTATGACCTCGACCTCGTCGAACACGGTCTACGTCGACAGCGCCTCCGGCATCGGCGAGGGAGCACGCTCCGGCGTTGCTTCGCTGGTGGTGGGTGTGCTGTTCCTGCTGTCGATGTTCCTCACGCCACTCACCCTGGTGGTGCCGATCGAGGTCGGCTCGGCGGCGCTGGTCGTGGTCGGTGCGATGATGATGGCGCAGATCCGCGAGATCAAGTTCGACAAGTTCGCGGTCGCTCTGCCCGCGTTCCTCACGATCGTGACGATGCCGCTGACCTACTCGATCGCCAACGGCATCGGCATCGGGTTCATCTCGTGGGCGCTGGTCAACGCGTTCTCAGGTCGAGCCCGCAAGGTGCACTGGCTGATGTGGGTGGTCGCGGCCGGCTTCGCCCTGTACTTCGTCCGCGGCCCCATCGAGGCGATGCTGGGGAGCTGACGCACGGAAAAAGAAGACCCGGTCCCCGAAAGGGACCGGGTCTTCTTTTGTGTGTATTCCTCGCGCGATGAGAAATGCGAATATCCCCCAACGGAATTCGCTGCGGGATATCCAGAAAGAATTCAGGCGGATGCCGCGGGCGCGGACTCCTCGATCAATTGCAGAATTCGCGCCGCGACGCTCACGGCGATCACGGCGGGCTGCTTTCCGGAGACCTCGGGAATGCCGATCGGGGTGGTGACGCGTTCCAGTTCCTCGGCGGAGTGCCCGGCCTCGCCGAGCTTCTTGCGGAACCGTGCCCACTTCGACGCCGATCCGATCAGGCCGATCGACGCCGGAGCATCCGATCTCAGCGCCTGATCGACGATCGCGAGGTCCTCGACGTGGTCGTGCGTCATGACCAGCACGTGCGCGCCTGCCGGGATGTCGGCGAGGGCAGCCTCCGGCACGGGGGAGTGGTGCACCTGCACCCGGGCCACGGCGCCGGTGCGCACCGGCTCGAGGCGCTCGGCATCCAGCATCTCCGCGCGGGAGTCGACCAGATGCAGGTCGAGCTCGTGCCGCGACAGGATGCGGGCGAGCTCGACGCCGACGTGTCCGAGACCGAACACGGCCACCGTCGGCACGACGCGGACCGGTTCCAGCATGATCGTGACCTCTCCTCCGCAGCACTGCACGCCGTACTCCGTCGTGGCCCTGTCGCTCAGCGTCAGCGTGAGCAGCTCGGGCTCGGCGGTGCCCGCGGCCAGCATGGCTCGGGCACGGTCGGCGGCGGTCGCCTCGAGGTTCCCGCCGCCGATCGTGCCGAACATCCGGTCCGGTGAGACGACCATCTTCGCGCCGCCGTTGCGAGGCGCGTGCCCGCGCACCATGGCGAGCGTGACGATCACCGCAGGGGTGCGCGCGTCACGCAGGTCGCGCAGCGCGTCGAGCCAGTCCATGGGTCGCTTCCTTCTCGCTCAGGTCGCAGAATCCGTCGTCACGCGCGAGTCAGAGCGACATCTTCCGCGACCTGGGCGCCGACGGAGGCGGCGGATGCCGCTGCGCGGGCAGCCTCAACGGCCCAGTAGACCGACTCCGGCGTCGCCGGAGAGGCCAGTTCGACGACGTGACCGGCGGGCCCGAAGGCCCCGACCGCCTGACGCAGCGCCTCGCGGGCGCTGAACGCCAGCATGAACGGCGGCTCGCCGACGGCCTTCGAGCCGTACACGGCGCCGTCCTCGCGGGCGTTCTCGAACAGGCGCACGTTGAACTCCTCGGGCATCTCGGAGAAGCTCGGCAGCTTGTACGTCGAGGCGGACTGGGTCTGCAGACGGCCGCGGTGCGGACCGTCCGTCTCGTCCCAGCGCAGGTCCTCGAGCGTGAGCCAGCCCATGCCCTGCACGTACGCTCCCTCGATCTGGCCGATGTCGAGCATCGGTGAGAGCGAGTCGCCCACGTCGTGCACGATGTCGACGCGACGGATGCGGTACGCACCGGTGAACCCGTCGATCTCGACCTCGGTGGCGGCCGCGCCGTAGGCGAAGTACTTGAACGGCGAACCCTGCATGATCTCGGGGTTCCAGTGCAGTCCTTCGGTGCGGTAGTACCCGGCGGCGAACAGCTGCACGCGCTGGAAGTACGCCTCCTTCGCGACCTGGGCGAACGTCAGCCGGTCGGGCTTGCCGAGCGCGGTCACGTATCCGCCGCCGAAGCGCACGTCGCGGCCGTCGACGCCGAGCAGGCGCCCGGCGACCGCGGACATTCGGTCGCGGATCTGCTCGCAGGCGTTCTTCACGGCCCCGCCGTTCAGGTCGGCACCCGAGGATGCCGCAGTGGCAGAGGTGTTCGGCACCTTGTCGGTGCGGGTCGGTGCGAGGCGCACCTGGTGCAGTTCGAGGCCGAGAGCGGTCGCGGCGACCTGCAGCATCTTCGTGTGCAGGCCCTGGCCCATCTCGGTGCCGCCGTGGTTGACCAGTACCGAGCCGTCCTTGTAGACGTGCACGAGGGCCCCGGCCTGGTTGAAGGCCGCGAAGTTGAACGAGATGCCGAACTTGATCGGCGTCATCGAGATCGCGCGCTTCACGTCGGGGTTCGCCGCGTTGAAAGCGTCGATCTCTGCGCGCCGCTCGGCGATCGTCGCCTCGCCGGCGAGCTGGTCCCAGATCGTCGGCATACGGTCGGCGTCCTTCACGACCTGCCCGTACGGCGTGCTCTGGCCCTGCCGGTAGAAGTTGCGGCGACGCAGCTCCAGCGGATCGATGCCGAGCGCCGGGGCGACCCGGCCCAGGATGTCCTCGATGAGGAACACGCCCTGCGGGCCGCCGAACCCGCGGTACGCGGTGTTCGACTGCTTGTTGGTCTTCGCGATCTGCCCGTAGGCGTGCACGTTCGGGATCCAGTAGGCGTTGTCGAGGTGGCACAGCGCGCGGCCGAGCACCGGCTCGGACAGGTCGATCGACCAGCCGCCGTCCGCCGTGAGCACGGTGTCCAGCGCCTGCAGCATCCCGTCCTCGTCGAGACCGACCTTCCACGTGATGTGGAACGGGTGCCGTTTGCCGGTCATCGTGAGGTCCTGCGTGCGGTTCAGGCGCACGCGCACCGGACGCCCGGTGAGCTTGGCGCCCAGCGCCGCGACCGCGGCGAAGCCGTGCGGCTGCATCTCCTTGCCGCCGAACCCGCCGCCCATGCGCAGGCACTGCACGGTGACCTCGTTGGCGTGGATGCCGAGCACGTGCGAGACCAGATCCTGCGTCTCCGACGGATGCTGCGTGGAGCACTGGATGAAGTACTGCCCCTCCGAGTCGCGCACGGCGAAGGACGCCTGCGTCTCGAGGTAGAAGTGCTCCTGACCGGCGAACTCCGTGACGCCTTCGAAGACGTGCGCCGCCGACGCGAGGGCGGATGCCGCGTCGCCGCGCTCCACCGTGCGCGGGGTGCCCATGAAGGACTGCGCCTCTATGGCGTCCTGCACCGTGATCAGCGACGGCAGCGGCTCGTAGTCGACCTTCACCCGCGCAGCACCCAGGCGCGCGGCCTCGGTGCTCTCGCCGAGCACCCACACCAGCGCGTGCCCGTAGAACATCGCCTCGCTGGGGAAGAGCGGCTCGTCGTTGCGGATGCCGGCGTCGTTCAGCCCGGGCACGTCGTCGGCGGTGAGCACGCGGACGACGCCGGGCACGTCGTAGGCGCCGGAGACGTCGATGGTCACGCGCGCGTGCGCGCTGGTGGACTGCACCGGCCAGGCCGTGAGCACACCGGCGGTCTGTTCGGCGACGTCGTCGGTGTACATCGCCGCTCCGGTGACGTGCAGCGCCGCACTCTCGTGCGCGTGGTGCTGTCCGACGACGGGGTGCTCGGGGCGGTCGGCGAGAGCGCTCATGCCGACACCTCCTTCGACTGGATGACGGTCTGGCTGTAGAACTTCAGGAGTGCGGAGCCCAGCATGTGCGCGCGGTAGTCGCTGCTGGCGCGGTGGTCGGACATCGGGGTGCCCTCGCCCTGCAGCACGGCGGATGCCGCCTTGACGGTGGTGATGTCCCACGGCCGCCCGATGAGGGCCTCCTCGGTGTCGCGGGCGCGCAGCGGCGTGGCGGCGACACCGCCCAGGCCGATCCGCGCGCCGGTCACGACGCCGTCCTCGACGTCGAGCGCGAAGCCGATCGCGACCGAGGAGATGTCGTCGAAGCGGCGCTTGGCGATCTTGTGGAAGGCGGTGTACTCGGCCAGCGGCAGCGGGATGCGCACGGCGGTGATCAGCTCGTCCTTCGCGCGCACCGACTGTCGGTAGCCGGTGAAGTACTCGGCGAGGTCGACCTCGCGTTGACCGTCGACGGATGCCAGCACGAGGCGCGCGCCCAGGGCCAGCAGCGCAGGCGGGGTGTCGCCGATCGGGGATCCGGTGCCGAGATTGCCGCCGAAGGTGCCGCGGTTGCGGATCAACCGGGAGGCGAACTGGGGGAACAGCTTCGCCAGCAGCGGGATGCGGCCGTCCAGCCGGCGCTCGACCTCGGACAGCGGCAGGGCCGCTCCGATCTCGACGTACTCGTCGGTCTCGGTGAGACCGCGCAGCTCCTCGAGCTGGTCGATCGCGACGACGAACGGGGCGCGGCTGCCGCGGATGTTCACCTCGACGCCCCAGTCGGTGGAGCCGGCGACGACGAGCGCGGTGGGCTCGTCGCGCAGCACCTGGAGTGCCTCGGCCAGGGTGGCGGGCCGGAGGAAACGGCTGCCGTCGACCACGGCGTCGGTCGCGACCGGCGCAGGGGCGGGGCCGGCGAGTCGCTGCTGCAGCGGGTCGTCCGCCTCGGGGGAACCCAGCGCGTACGCGGCATCCCGGATCGGGCGGTAGCCGGTGCAGCGGCACAGGTTGCCGCTCAAGGCGTGCAGGTCGAAGCCGTTCGGGCCGTGCTCGGCGTCGTGGGCGTCGTCGTGGACCGGGCAGGTCTCGTCAGCGGCCGCGCCACGGTCCGGCCGGTAGTACTCCGCCGCCATCGAGCAGGCGAAGCCGGGGGTGCAGTAGCCGCACTGCGAGCCGCCCGCCTCGGCGAGCTTCTCCTGCACGGGGTGCAGATCCTCGACGGTGCCGAGGCCCTCTGCGGTGACGATCTCCTGGCCGTCCAGCGCGTACACCGGCACGAGGCAGGCGTTCACCGGGGTCCAGGTGGTGCCGCCGGCGGCGTCCGGCGTCGCGAGCATCATCGCGCACGCTCCGCACTCGCCCTCGGCGCAGCCCTCCTTGCTTCCGGACAGGCCCGTGTCGCGCAGCCAGTCCAGCGCCGTCGCGTGCGTCGCGACCCCGTCGAGCGGGCGGCTGCGCCCGTTCACGGTCACGGCGGGAGCGGTGACAGCGATGTCAGTCATTCTGTGTCTCCTCAGGTCCTGCGCCGAAGCGCTCTGGCGGCACGTCCATGCGTGCCATCTGGAGATCCCGAGGTCCCGCTCCGGCGGGCTGATCAGACGGCGCGCGCGGATGCGGTGAGTCTACGCCGCTTCGGCGTAGCGGTGGCGGCCTCGGAATCGTGGGGATTCCGGGCCTGCTCAGGCGCCGTGTGCGTACCAGTTGCCCCAGGCGAAGGGGCGCTCGGAGGAGGGGGTGCAGGCGTCGATGTGCGGCATGACGTCCCCTCTCTTCTTCGAGTTTCCGGGATTCGGAAAGTCAGTTCTGACCAATGGACATCGTAAGCTCTGGCGGGCGCGGGGTCAAGATGGTAAACTTGAGTCGTCTTAACTCAACTTTGATAAGGAGTCTCCCCAGGAGGAACGGAATGACCAACCCCAGCCAGCAGCAGGAAGAGCAGCAGAGCGCGCTCGAGCAGTTCGGAATCAACCTCACCGATCGCGCCCGTCAGGGCAAGCTCGATCCGGTGATCGGCCGCGACGGCGAGATCCGTCGCGTGAGCCAGGTGCTCACCCGCCGTACCAAGAACAACCCCGTGCTCATCGGCGAGCCCGGCGTCGGCAAGACCGCCGTCGTCGAGGGGCTCGCCCAGCGCATCGTCGCCGGCGACGTCGCCGAGTCGCTCAAGGACAAGGAGCTGATCAGCCTCGACATCTCCGCCCTCGTCGCCGGTGCCATGTACCGCGGCCAGTTCGAGGAGCGTCTGAAGAGCGTGCTCAAGGAGATCACCGAGTCCGACGGCAAGGTCATCACCTTCATCGACGAGCTGCATGTGCTGATGGGCGCGGGCGGCGGTGAGGGATCGGTCGCGGCATCCAACATGCTCAAGCCCATGCTCGCCCGCGGCGAGCTGCGCATGATCGGGGCGACCACGCTCAACGAGTACCGCGAGTTCATCGAGAAGGATGCCGCTCTCGAGCGGCGCTTCCAGCAGGTCTACGTCGGTGAGCCGTCCGTCGAGGACACCATCGCGATCCTCCGAGGGCTGAAGGGGCGGTACGAGGCCCACCACGGAGTGACGATCGCCGACAGTGCGCTCGTCGCCGCCGCTGCGCTCTCGAACCGCTACCTGCCCAGCAGGCAGCTGCCCGACAAGGCCATCGACCTCATCGACGAGGCCATGTCGCGGCTGAAGATGGAGATCGACTCCTCGCCGGTCGAGATCGACGAGCTCAAGCGACAGGTCGACCGGATGAAGCTCGAGGAGCTCGCCCTGAAGAAGGAGAAGGACGACGCCTCGAAGGAGCGACTGGCCACGCTGCGCGAGCAGCTCGGCGACCTCGAGAAGGAGCTCGCCGTGCTGCAGGAGCGGTGGTCGCGCGAACGGCAGGGCCTGAATCGGGTGGGCGAGCTGAAGAAGCAGCTCGACGACGCGGTCACCCAGCGCGATCTCGCGATGCGCAACGCCGACTACACGAAGGCGTCCAAGCTCGAGTACGAGACCATCAAGCGCCTGGAGCGCGACATCGCCGAGGCCGAGGCTGCCGAGCAGGCCGTGTCGAGCGAGGGGCGCATGGTCAACGAGCAGGTCACCGACGAGGACATCGCCGGCGTCATCGCCGCGTGGACCGGCATCCCGGTCGGCCGGCTCATGCAGGGCGAGAGCGAGAAGCTGCTGCACCTCGAGAACGAGCTGGGCAGGCGGCTGATCGGGCAGAAGGATGCTGTTCGCGCCGTCTCCGACGCGGTTCGGCGCTCGCGCGCAGGCATCAGCGACCCCGGTCGCCCGACCGGATCGTTCCTGTTCCTCGGCCCCACCGGCGTCGGCAAGACCGAGCTGGCCAAGGCGCTCGCTGAGTTCCTCTTCGACGACGAGCACGCCATGGTGCGCATCGACATGTCGGAGTACGGCGAGAAGCACTCCGTCTCGCGGCTGGTCGGCGCCCCTCCGGGGTACGTCGGCTACGAGCAGGGCGGTCAGCTCACCGAGGCCGTACGGCGGCGTCCGTACAGCGTGGTGCTGCTCGACGAGGTCGAGAAGGCGCACCCCGAGGTGTTCGACGTGCTGCTGCAGGTGCTCGACGACGGGCGGCTCACCGACGGCCAGGGGCGCACGGTGGACTTCTCCAACGTCATCCTGATCCTGACGAGCAACATCGGCTCCCCGATCCTCATCGACCCGACGATGTCGACGGAGGTCAAGAGCGAGCAGGTGATGGCGCTGGTGCGGCAGTCGTTCCGCCCTGAGTTCCTGAACCGTCTCGACGACATCGTGATGTTCCAGGCGCTGTCGGAGGACGACCTCGCGCAGATCGTCTCGCTGTCGGTCGACCAGCTGCAGAAGCGGCTGCACGAGCGCCGTCTCTCGCTCGCCGTCACGCCGGATGCCCGGTCGTGGCTGGCAGAGCGCGGGTACGACCCGGTGTTCGGAGCGCGACCCCTGCGTCGCCTCATCCAGACCGAGGTGCAGAACCGCCTCGCGACAGCGCTGCTGTCTGGCAATGTGCACGACGGCGACACCGTGCGGGTGGACGTCGCAGCCGACGGGTCGGGTCTGGTACTCACCAGCGCCGCGGTCTGAACGGCCGCGCTCGACGAGAAGGGGCGGATGCGCGGCATCCGCCCCTTCTCTCATCTCCGGAACCGCTCGGCGATCCAGCCGGCGGCCACCGACGGGGCGTACCGCGGGTGCATCGTGCCGGAGTGGTGCGTCGGCCACCAGCGGGAGACGAGC
This sequence comes from Microbacterium sp. MAH-37, assembly GCF_009758255.1. GTDB lineage: Bacteria > Actinomycetota > Actinomycetes > Actinomycetales > Microbacteriaceae > Microbacterium. Next base: position 519,882 of record NZ_WSEN01000010.1, on the reverse strand, counting down.
GCGACGCCAGCGCGACGATACGCACCCAGCAGCCGCGTCGAGAGCGGTGCGGGCGCGACCTCGTCGAAGCGCGCGGCGTCGATACGCACCGGCGCACGGAAACCGGTGAGCCCGGCGACCTCGTTGGCACGGAACGATTCATCCAGCAACCGGAACAGCTCCTCGCCGGCGGGCCCACCGATCCGGGAGGGGGCGATCCCGCCCCATGACGTCGGTGCGGCGAGCTCCGTGAGGCACAGCCGGTCCAGGTCGGTCCACTGCGCCGCGGCGCGTGTGCTCAGTCCTTCGCCGGCGATGAGCCGCTCCATCCGCTCGTCGGTCACCGCAGCTCCGCGCAGCATGAGTGCGATGAGCGCCGAGACGACCCCGGAGCCCGGAAAGCGGCCTGGTACGCGGCGCGCTGCGCGGATGCTGAGGTCCATCCGGGTGACGGGAGCGAAGGCCGCGGTGCCGACCAGATGCGTCCCGGCATCCGGCTCCGCTGCGACGGAGGCGTGCAGCGCGGCGACCGCGCCCTCGGAGTGCCCGGCGGCGACCCAGGCGTCGCCGAGGCCGGCGTCGAACAGCTCTCTGGCGCGCATCATCCCGGTCATCGACGCGGCCAGCGACGATCCGATCAGGTAAGGGTGGATGCCGGGCCCTCCGATGCCCTCGTAGTCCGGGCGCAGCACCGCGATTCCCCGGACGACGAGGGCCGCGCACAGGGCGTCTCCCTGCGACATCCGCCGCCATTCGGGGTGCGAGGGCTCGCCGCCGCTGGGTGCCGAGCGCGGCGAACCGCCGGTGGTCATGTGTCCGTACACGACGACCGGATATCCGCGGCGCGGTGGGGCCGCGGCGGGGACGTGAAGCAGCCCGGTCTGCTGCTGCACCCTCCCGTCGATCCCCGTCGTGGGGAAGGAGACGACGCGGCCGCTCACCAGCGTCCTCTCGGCAGACGACGCCGCAGACCCGAGGGAAGGGTGCCGAGCCTCCGCCCGTCGTGGCGCTCCGCATCGTCGACGACGTCGGCGAAGAAGCGGGCGACGGGAACGAGCTGGGCGCGGTCGATGCGATCGATCGTGTCGGCGTCGTCGTAGAGATAGAGGGGCCCTGAGATCAGGCTGATCGTCGGCACCCCGCTGACGAACGTGAAGGAGGCGTCGGTGGGGATGCCCGAGGCGAGGAACTCCAGCGCGCCGGCGCCGAGCAGGCTCGTTCCGTGGAGGCCATGTCGGCGCACGGCGCGGCCGATGCGCCAGGTGAACGCCGGATTCACGTTCACGAAGATGCCGCGCGGCTCGGTCTCGCCGGTGGACGCGAAGCCGCCGTCATCGCCCTCCACCGCGCGCAGTCCGATGTGCTCGATCGTGGTGTTCAGCACGATGTTCCAGGGGGCATCAGATGACAGCACGTGCCGGGCCGCGAACTCGCGATGCGCCTGGTATCCGGTGAAGTGAGTGTCGAATGTGACGAACAGCAGCGTCTTCTCCCGTTGGACGCCCGCCGCTGCAGCCGCGCCGTAGTGCTCGGCGAGGGCGATCACCTCGGCCGTGCCGGAGGCGTCCTCGACGGCCCCAGGGCCGATCGAATCGTGGTGCGACTGGATCATCACAGCATCCGTCGACCTGCCGGGCAGCACGCCGATCACGGTGCGGGACACGACCTCCTCCCGGGCGATGTCGAGCGTCAGCCGGGCGCGAGCCCCGTCCTGCAGCAGGGTGCGCAGGCGGACCCCGTCGGCCCGGGTGACCCAGACGCCGGGCAGCGGGAACAGCGTCCTGCGGTAGTACTCGTTGTGGTAGTTCCGGGAGTCGGGGTAGTCCCGCAGTACGCCGATCACGCCGACCGCTCCCGCGGCCGCGGCATCCGTCATGGTGCGTGCGAGGGACGTGACGTAGGGGTTGCGGCTGCCGAGCACTTCTCGGCGCAGCACCCGGCGGCCGGGGTCGTGCAGGTAGAGGGTCAGCGGAAGCGAATGCGCGACTGTCATGTCGAAGGTGAGATCGAAGAGCACGATCGCCCCCCGCACGTCACGGCGGCCCACCCGGTCGGCGCCGATGTCGACCACGCGCGCCTCGACGCGATGTTCGGCGGCACCGGTCCATCCGTGCGCGGGGAGTGCGGAATGCAGGATCGGAGCGCAGCCGACGGACTCGCCGCCGACCTCGACGGCGCAGCGCTCCGCGCGCCAGGAGAAGGACGGAACCTCGAGCACCTCGGTCGACAGTCCCGCGGTGTCGAAGCGCTGCTGCACGTACGAGGCGGCGCGCTCGCCGCCGGGGGAGCCGGTGGCTCGGGGAGCCATCGAGACGAGGTCCTCGACGGTCGCGAGGATCTCCTCTTCGGTCATGCTCATGGCTCTGAGGCTAGAGAGAGCTCGAGAATCCAGATCTACGCACATCGAATCCTTCAGAACTGAGCTATCACTTCGTACGATTCGTCACATGGAACTCCTCAACGACGACGGGCCCCGGATGCTCGGCGAACTCGACCTCGCCATCGTGCACGCACTGCAGATCGATGCACGCGCGCCGTGGACGCGTGTCGCCGCGGCCGTCGGAGCGGATGCGGCCACCGTCGCCCGGCACTGGCAGACGCTGCGTGAGGAGTCTCTGGCCTGGCTCACCTCCTGGCCCACGCCCGAGCGATGGTCGTCGACGACCGATGTGGCCGTCGTGCTGCTGGACCCGCGCACCGCGCCGTCGGTGGTCGACGAGGTCGCCGCGCGCCCGTGGGTGCTCAGCGTCGACGAGACCTCGGCGGGCTGTCTCGCACTCGTCGCGGGTGCGGGCGGTCTTCTCCTGCTCGGCGAGCGCGTACGCGAGATCGCCGCGCTCGGTGCCAGGGTGCGGCGGATGGATGTCGCCGCGGCCGTCACCGCGGAGGACTCCGGCTGGCGGCTGCGCGTGCTCTCCCGTCAGCAGCAACGGGTCCTGCGCGACCCGAGTCGCCCGGACGAGGCCCGACCGCCGCGGCCGGAGGTCGTCGCCGAACTGGCCGAGGTGCTCGACGAGGACCCCCGCATGCCCGCCTCGGCCGTCGCCGCGGCGGTCGGCGTCTCCGAGGCGACGGCGAGACGCACCGTCGATCGCGCGGTGTTCGCGGGGCTGCTGCGGCTGGGCTGCGACTTCGCGATGCCGTGGGCCGGGCACCGTCGTGGAGCGGTGCTCTGGGCGCGATCGTCGGATGCGGGGAGCGCGGCCATGCTCGCCGCACGTCTGCCCGAGGCGCATCGCGTCGGCGTCGTCGTCGGCCGTGCCCCGCTCTTCGTCTGCGTGCGTGCGCGCTCGCTGACGGACCTGCAGCGGATCGAGGAGGCGTGGGGGAGCGACGTCGACATCGTCGATCGGTGGACCGTCCTGCGCAGCGTCAAGCGCAACGGCCACCTGCTCGACGCGCAGGGGCGGACGGCGGGCCGCGTCCCGCTGAGGTGGTGACGGCCGGCCGGCTCAGGCCGCGCGCAGACGCGCGTCGAGGCGGTAACGGGAGAGTGGCACCAGACTGATCGCGCACAGTGCCGCCGGTATCACCGAGACGCCGAGCACGATCGCCCACTGCGCGGAGTCCGACTGGACGACCTCGGTGCCGGTGGAGGCCACGTAGCCGCCGATGCTGAGGACCAGGCCGAGCAGCGCAGGGCCCAGGGCGTAGCCGAGCAACTCGAATCCCGACCACACCCCCGAGATCATGCCGATCCGGTTCATGCCGCTCCGCCGTGCGTCCTCGGCGGCGAGGTCGGGCAGCATCGCCAGCGGGAACAGCTGCGCACCGGCGTATCCGACACCGACGACACCCGCGGCGATCAGCATCGGCGTGGCGTCGCCGCCACGAGCACTGAGCAGAGCCAGCAGCCCCGCGGTCATGACGACGGTCGCCGCCGCGAATCCGCCCTTCTTGCCGATCCGCCGTCCGAGCGCCGACCAGAGCGGCGTGAGCACCACCGCCGGTGCCACGAAGCAGACGAACGCGATCGTCGCGACGGCTGGGTCGTGCACGACGTGCCGCGCCACGTAGACCACTCCGCCGAGCACCATCCCGATCGCGACGGCCTGCAGCACGAACGAGACGATGAGCGTGCGGGCGTCGCGGTCGCGGAGCACGATGACGAGCTGTCCGAACAGCCGGCCGCCGGCGTCCTCGGTGCGGGTGAGCGGCACCCTGCGCGTTCCCCACCACACGCCGGCGGTGCCGATCAGGATCAGCGCTGCCATCGCTCCGGCCATGATCCGATAGCCGGCGACGCCGCCGAAGGTCTCGACGAGGGCGGGCGCCGTCGCTCCGGAGACCAGGATCGCGAGAGTGAACACGATCACCCGCCAGCTGATCAGCCGGGTGCGCTCTGCGTAGTCGTCGGTGATCTCGGCCGACATCGCGAGATACGGGACCTGGAAGAACGCGTACACGGTGGCGGAGGCGAGGAAGAGGATGAGCACCCAGAGAGCTGCCGCGACCGGTGGCGCCGTGGGGCCGAAGAACATCGCGAGGAACGAGAGGGCGAGCAGGACTCCGGCCCGCAGGATGAACGGCCGTCGGCGGTCGTGCGGATGCCGGGAGCGATCGCTGAGCCGTCCGGCGAGCGGGTTGAGGAAGAAGTCCCAGGCCTTCGGCGCGAACACGATCATGCCGGCGATCGCCGCCTCCACGCCGAGGAGGTCGGTGAGGAACGGCATGAGGATGAGGCCGGGCACCGTCCCGTAGGTGCCCGAGGCGATGCCTCCGAGGGCGTAGCCGGCCCGGGTGCGACGGGAGAGGGCGATCATAGGGCCGATGCTAGGGGCGGCCGCTCATGTCAGTCGCAGAGATGAGGCCGATCCGTCAGCCGGCGCGCGCGGACGTGCGGCATCCGTCGTGTGCGCGAGACGCAACGCGTTGAATTAGATTCCGAACTGCGGAATCAAGCATCCGTTATTCGGAAGAAATCATTGACGCGCGGAAAGTGCCCGTGGTAGATCTTTATGAGCCTCCGACGAGGGAGGCCCCTGGATCAGCAGACAGGGACTAACTGAGCTGGCACCTCCGGGTGCCGCTCCGTGCGGCCCCGCCGATCCGAGGATGGAGCCACTGAATGTCCGCACTGCAGCCCACGACCTGGCTGAAGAACCCGCTCGGGATCCACACCGGCGACGCCGCCGACGCACGAGGCGGCCTGGTCATCGCCGGGGATCGCGTGCTCGAGAGCGTCCCGCTCGGCGGAGAGCCGTCGCAGCCTGTCGACGAGATCGTCGACGCCTCGCGCCACGTGATCATCCCGGGCCTGATCAACACGCACCACCACTTCTACCAGACCCTCACCCGGGCCTGGCGGCCGGTCGTCAGCGCCGAGCTGTTCCCCTGGCTGAAAGGCCTCTACGGCGTCTGGGCGGGCCTGACCCCGCGCGACCTCGAGCTCGCGACCACCGCCGCGCTCGCTGAGCTGCTGCTCTCCGGATGCACCACTGCGGCCGATCATCACTACCTGTTCCCGAGCGGGCTGGAGGAGGGCATCGACGTGCAGGTCGAGGTCCTGCGCAGCCTCGGGATGCGGGCCACGCTGACGCGCGGGTCGATGTCGCTGGGGGAGAAGGACGGCGGCCTGCCGCCGCAGAGCACTGTGCAGGACGCCGACACGATCCTCGCCGACAGTGAGCGACTCATCGGCGCGTACCACGAGCGCGGCGAGGGCGCGAAGGTGCAGATCGCGCTCGCCCCGTGCTCGCCGTTCTCCGTGACCACGGGCGTCATGCGCGACACCGCCGACCTCGCCGCCAGGCACGACGTGCGCCTGCACACCCACCTCGCCGAGACCCTCGATGAGGAGGACTTCTGCCGCGAGATGTTCGGTCTGCGCACGGTCGACTACCTCGAGAGCGTGGGCTGGCTCGGCGATCGCACCTGGCTCGCGCACGGCATCCACTTCGACGATGCGGAGATCGCGCGACTGGGCGCAGCGGGCACGGCCGTGTCGCACTGCGCGACCTCGAACATGCGCCTCGCGTCCGGCATCGCGCGCGCCGTCGAGCTCGAGGAGGCCGGTGTGCCGGTCGGCCTCGGCGTCGACGGCTCCGCCTCGAACGACGGCTCGAACATGATCCAGGAGGTGCGTCAGGCGCTCTATCTGCAGCGGCTGCGCTACGGTGCAGCATCCGTCACGCCGGAACGCGCGCTGGACTGGGCGACCGCAGGATCCGCGCGTGCCCTCGGCCGCAGCGACATCGGCGTGCTGGCACCGGGAAAGCAGGCCGACCTGGCCATGTTCACGCTCGACGAGCTGCGCTTCTCGGGCAGCCACGACCCGGTCGCCGCACTGCTGCTGTGCGGCGCCGAGCGCGCCGACCGCGTGATGGTCGGCGGCACCTGGCGCGTGCTCGACGGGCAGATCGTCGGACTCGACGTGCCCCAGCTCGTCGCCCACCACAGCGAAGCGGCCCGCGCGCTGCTCGCCCGCCATTCCTGAACCCACCCGAAACCCACACCCACCACGACGAAGAGGTCGAACAATGTCGAAGAGAGACAAGAAGGTCGCCGCGCGACCCGAGGATGAGCGCCTGCCGATCGGGCCCACCATCGGCTACGGCATACAGCATGTGCTCACGATGTACGGCGGCATCATCGCCCCGCCGCTGATCATCGGGCAGATCGCGGGCCTGAGCCAGGGCGAGATCGGCGTGCTGATCGCCGCGTGCCTCTTCATGGGCGGTCTCGCCACGATCCTGCAGACCGTCGGCGTGCCGTTCTTCGGTTCGCAGCTGCCGCTGGTGCAGGGCGTCTCGTTCGCCGGCGTCGCCACGATGGGTGCCATCGTCACGAGCGGCGGCGGGCTGCCCGCCGTGTTCGGATCGGTGATCGCGGCCTCCGTGATCGGTCTGCTCATCGCCCCCGTGTTCGCGACCGTCATCCGGTTCTTCCCGCCGGTCGTGACCGGCACCGTGATCACCACGATCGGTCTGACCCTGCTGCCCGTCGCGGCCGGCTGGATCATCGGCTCCGGCGAGGATGCCGCAGAGGGCGCCACCCCCGACAACCTGCTGCTCGCAGGCATCACCCTCGTCATCGTGCTGGTCCTCAGCAAGGTGCCGGTCGGGGCGATCTCGCGGCTCGCGATCCTGCTCTCGATCGTGCTCGGCACGATCGTCGCGGTCTTCCTCGGCAAGGCCGACTTCAGCTCGGTGGGCGAAGGACCGATCTTCGCCTTCCCGCAGGTCTTCGGATTCGGCATGCCCACGTTCGAGCTCGCCGCGATCATCTCGATGTTCATCGTGATCCTGGTGACATTGACCGAGACCACCGCCGACATCCTCGCGGTGAGCGAGATCGTCGGCACCAAGGTCGACTCCAAGCGCATCGCGGCCGGTCTGCGTGCCGACATGCTCTCCAGCGCCGTCTCGCCGATCTTCGGCACCTTCACCCAGTCCGCGTTCGCGCAGAACGTCGGCCTGGTCGCGATCACCGGTGTGAAGAGCCGCTTCGTGGTCACCGCCGGCGGTGGCGTGCTGGTGATCCTCGGCCTGCTGCCGGTGCTCGGCCGGGTCGTGGGCGCCATCCCGTCGCCGGTTCTCGGCGGTGCCGGCCTGGTGCTGTTCGGCTCGGTCGCGGCATCCGGCATCCGCACGCTCGCCAAGGTCGAGTACAAGGGCAACATGAACCTCGTCATCGTCGCCACGTCGCTGGCCGTGGGCATGCTCCCCATCGCCGTGCCGACGATCTACGAGCAGATGCCGGCCTGGTTCGTGACGATCTTCCACTCCGGGATCAGCTCGGCCGCGGTCACCGCGATCCTGCTGAACCTGCTGTTCAACCACCTGGGCAGCCGCGCGTCGAAGGGCGCCAACAGCTTCGTCGCGGCGCCGACGCGCAGCATCCCGGTCGCGTACCTGGAGGCCTTCGAGGACGGCGACTCGATCATCGACGGCAAGATCGTCGACCGCGACGGCAACGAGGTGGAGCTGGCAAGGCCCGAGCACTGATGGCCCTCGCCTGCTGACGACCGCCGCCCCTCCTGATCCGGAAGGACCAGGAGGGGCGGCGCGCAGAACTGTAGCCTGGGCACGTGACCCTGCTGAACAAGGACATGACCTTGTGCATCTCGTTGTCGGCCCGGCCCAGCAACAACGGCACTCGGTTCCACAACCACCTGTACGAGGCGCTCGGGCTGAACTGGATCTACAAGGCGTTCGCGCCGACCGACCTCGCCCAGGCGATCGCCGGCGTGCGGGGGCTCGGCATCAGGGGATGCGCGATCTCGATGCCGTACAAGGAGGACGTCATCGCGCTGGTCGATCGGATGGATGCCTCCGCGACCGCGATCGCTTCGGTGAACACGATCGTGAATGACGACGGCGTGCTGTCCGCATACAACACCGACTACTCGGCGATCGCGCAACTCATCGAGCGGAACGCTCTCGATCCGGCATCCTCCGTGCTGCTGCGGGGTTCCGGCGGCATGGCGAAGGCGACGGCGGCGGCCTTCCGCGACGCGGGATTCGGCCGGGTGACGATCGTCGCCCGCAATGAAGGGGCCGGGCGCGACTTGGCCGATCTCTACGGGTTCTCCTGGCGGCCGGAGGCCGGCGCGGCGAACGCCGACGTGCTCGTCAACGTCACCCCGATCGGCATGGCCGGTGGGGCGGAGGAACGCGCGATGTCGTTCTCCGCGGAGGCCGTCGACGCGGCGGCGGTCGTCTTCGACGTCGTCGCACTGCCGGCGGAGACGCCGCTGATCGCGGCCGGCAGAGCTGCGGGCAAGACCGTGATCACGGGGACCGAGGTGGCGACCCTGCAGGCGCTGGAGCAGTTCGTGCTGTACACCGGCATCCATCCCTCGGCCGAGCAGGTGAGAGCCGCCGAGGCCTTCATGCGTGCCGGGAACTGACGGTCTCGCGCACGCGCCGCGGAACGATCAGAGCAGGAACAGGGTCGCCGCCAGCAGGGCGATCGTGATGCCGTTGAGCGCGACCCGCAGCGGCAGCAGAGAGTCCCAGCGCGCCTGCAGGGCGCGGGCGTCGGCGGGAACCTCGTCCGCGAGAGCGGCCGCGGTCATCGCGGTGTTGATCGGCTTGGCGAGGCGCGCGTAGACGAGCAGCCAGGTGACGAGCAGCACGAGTCCCGCCGCCGAGAGGATGCCGGAGAGCGTCGTGCCCCAGAGGAACGCGGCGGCAGTGGTGAGGGCGGTGAGGACCGTCGCGGGGATGCCGATGGCCGGCATCCGGCGGTCGGCGTAGTAGTGGCCGCGCCCGACCACCTGCACCAGGGTGCGGTCGTCGAGGTCGGCGTAGACCGAGCGCTGGACGAGGACGCCGACGACGTCGGCGCCGAAGATGACGGCGAGGCCGAGGATGGCGAGTGCTCCGGTGATGGCGATGATGACGGTCATGATTCCTCCGCGGTCGTGGTGTTAGCAATGCTAAGAGTTAGCGGTGCTAATATAACGACATGCCCCGATCAGCGCAAGAGACCGAACGGATCCGTGACCGTGAGCGGCAGATCGTCCGCGCTGCCCGTGAGATCGCGGAGCAGGAGGGATGGCCGGCGGTCACGGTGCGTCGCCTCGCCGATGCGATCGGGTTCAGCCAGCCGATCCTGTACCGGCACTTCCCGCGCGGGCGGGACGAGATCGTCGAGCACGTGGTCATCGACGGCTACGCCGACCTCCTCGCGGCGATCAGCGCCGGCGGCGAGGGGCTGGCGGCTCTCGTCGCCGCCTATCTCGCGTTCGCTGGTGAGCACCCCGCCGTCTACTACGCGATGACCACGGCGCGCACCGGCATCGTGTTCGCCTCCGACGAGACGCCGGAACTGCTGCGGCAGGGGTTCGCGATGTTCGAGCGCGCCGTCGGCGGTGAGACGCCCCGCGAGCGCGCGGTGCGCGCCGAGCTGCTCTGGAGCACCCTGCACGGCGTCAGCCGGTTCGCGGCCGACGGGCGGCTGGATGCCGCGCTCGACGATGTGCGCGAGGAGGAGATCGTCGCGCTGTTCAGCGCCCCCGCGTCCGGCTCCGGCTCCTGAGCGAGGAGCGCCAGCGACGAGACGAAGGACGCCCTTCGTCTCGCTTCGCTCGCTCAGGGTGCGGGTGACTCCGGCGAGGGACGCCCTCCTGATGCTCCGGTCTCACTCGTTGCGGGTGTTTCCGCTCACAGACCCGCAACGAGTGGGACCGGAGCTGGAAGAGCGTCGGTCAATGGCGAGGTCTCGGTGGCCCAGGGGCTGATCAGCGGGCGGACGACGTCGCCCAGTCCGCCGGGCCGGTCGACCCCGCCGGGTAGTCCTCGATCGGGACATCCCCTCGGTTCCAGGCATCCCGCACCGGCTGGATGATGCGCCAGCACTGCTCCGCGGCATCCGCCCGCACCGACAGCGCGACATCGCCGTCGAGGATGTCGCTGATGACCTCGGTGTAGGCGAGCAGAGTGCCTTTGCCGAGCTTGGTGGAGAGCACGTCGCGGCGCAGCGCGAACGGGTCGTCGCCACCGTTCACATTGAGCTCGAGGTCGATCCGGTCGGGGCCGAGCACGAAGCGCAGCACGCCGCCGTCGTCCGGCTTGCCCGTGAGCCCCTCGGGGATGTGCCGCACCGGGCGGAACGTCACGACGATCTCGGCGTGGCGGTCGGCCAGCGCCTTGCCGCTGCGCAGCGTGAACGGCACCCCGGCCCAGCGGGCCGTGCGCACTTCGCAGGTGATCTCGGCGAGCGTCTCGGTGTCGAGGGCGGGGTCGACGCCGTCCTCGTCGACGTACGACGGCACGTCGCGGCGATGATCCTTGTCGCCGATCGTGCCCGCGGTGTACCGGCCGCGCCGCGACGAGCGCACCGGGTTGTCGTCCCAGACGTAGGTCGCGCGCAGCGCCGCGGCCATCGCGTCGCGCAGGTCGATCTCGTCCAGGTCGGCGGGCTGCTCCATCGCCAGGATCGCCAGCACCTGCAGCAGATGGCTCTGGATCATGTCGATCATCGCGCCGGCCTTGTCGTAGTACCTGGCCCGGTTCTCCAGGGCCAGCGACTCGTCGTAGCGGATCAGCACGGACTGCACATGATCGGCCGACCAGACCGGCTCGACCAGACGGTTCGCGAACCGCACGCCGATCACGTTCAGCAGTGTCGAACGGCCGAGGAAGTGGTCCACCCGGAAGATGCGCTTCTCGGGTACCAGCTGCTGCAGCAGGTCGTTCAGCTCGCGAGCGCTCTTCTGGTCGCTGCCGAACGGCTTCTCCAGCGCCAGCACGGTGTTCTCCGGCAGCTTCACGTCGCGCAGCACCTCACATGCCGCGACGGCGACCGCCGGCGGCAGCGCGAAGTAGATCACGAGCGGACCCTCGACGCCCTCGACGAGCCCTGCGAGGGCGTCGCGATCGGTGACATCAGCCCTGGTGTACGTCGTCCCTGCGATGCGGTCGAGCTGGTCCGCGGCATCCGACGAGGTGAACGCCTTCTGCACGGCCTCCTGCCAGCGCTCCGCGCTCCAGTCGTCCGACCCTGCGCCGTGCAGGGTGAGCTTGCGTCCCGGTTCGCGGCGCAGCAGCTGGCCGATCGCAGGCAGCAGCAGTCGCGAGGTGAGATCGCCGGAGGCGCCGAGGATGAGCAGCGTGGTGTCCCTGGACATGCCTTCACGATAGGCCGCGCGGGTGGAAGACTGCGAGCATGTCTGTGCCGATCGAGGATTACGCCCTGCTGAGCGACTGCCGCACGGCGGCGCTCGTCTCGCGCGAGGGGAGCATCGACTGGTTCTGCCCGCCGCGGCTGGACGCGGCATCCGTCTTCGGCGCGCTGCTCGGCGACGCCGAGCACGGATGCTGGTCGCTGCGGCCCACCGACCCGGATGCCGTGGCCACGCGGCGCTACGACGGGGAGACGTTCACGCTCGTGACCCGGTGGGAGACCGACGGCGGCGTCGCCGAGGTGCGGGACTGGATGCCGGTGGCGGGCGACCGACCGGAGCGTACCGACATCGTGCGCGAGATCATCGGGGTGTCCGGCGAGGTGGAATTCGCGCATGAGCTGCGGCTGCGGTTCGACTACGCCAGGGCGCTGCCGTGGGTGCACCAGAGTGGCACGACGGACGCGCCGGAGCTCACCGCTGTGGCAGGTCCCGACGCCGTGGTGGTGCGCGGTGCGGCGCTGCGTCCGCACGGGCACGTGCACGTCGGCTCCACGACCATCGCTCCGGGGGAGCGCGCGGCGATGACCCTCACCTGGCATCCGTCGTTCCTGTCCGTGCCCGACTCGCTCGACCTGCGGGTCGCCGACCTGCGCACCCGCGACTGGTGGCAGGAATGGGCAGCCGGCATCGCGCCGGACGGACGCTACGACGACGCCGTGCGGCGGTCGCTGCTGATCCTGCGCGCGCTCACCAACCGCGACACCGGCGGCATCGCCGCGGCCGCGACCACCTCGCTGCCAGAGGACTTCGGCGGGGAGCGCAACTGGGACTACCGGTACGTCTGGCTGCGCGACGCCGCACTCACCCTCGAGGCGCTGCTCGGGCACGGCCTCATCGACGCGGCCTGGCACTGGCGCGACTGGCTGGTGCGGGCGGTCGCGGGTGACCCCGCCGACGCGCAGATCATGTACGGACTGGCGGGCGAGCGCGACCTCACCGAGCACACGCTCCTGTCGCTGCCCGGGTACGAGGGCTCGGCGCCGGTGCGCGTCGGCAACGGAGCATCCGTCCAGTACCAGGCCGACGTCGTCGGCGAAGTGATGGTCACGCTCGGTGCCGCGCGCCGCGCGGGGCTCGCCGAGTCGCACCGGTCGTGGGCGGTGGAGCGAGCCCTGCTCAAGCACGCGGAGTCCCAGCTGGACCGGCCCGACAACGGGCTGTGGGAGATCCGCGGCGAACCGCGCATGTTCACCCATTCCAGGGTGATGATGTGGGCGGCGTTCGACCGCGGCATCCGCGGCGTCGAGGACTTCGGACTGCCCGGGCACGTGGAACGGTGGCGGGCGGCGCGCGACCGGCTGCGCGCCGAGATCGACGCGCACGGCGTGCACGACGGCGCGTTCGTGCAGCACGCCGAGACCGACGAGATGGACGCCTCGCTGCTGCTCATCCCGCAGGTCGGCTACTGCGCGGCCGACGACCCACGGATGCTGGCCACGGTGGCGCGCATCGAGCAGACCCTGATGCGCGACGGGCTGCTGATGCGGTACCGCACCGCATCGGGCGTGGACGGGCTCGCCGGGGCCGAGCATCCGTTCCTGGCCTGCTCGTTCTGGCTCGTCGAGCAGTACGCGGCCACCGGCCGGCTGGACGATGCGCGGGCGCTGATGGACCGGCTGTGCGCGTTCCGCAACGACGTCGGCATGCTCTCAGAGGAGTACGACCCGGTGGGCGCGCGCCAGGTCGGCAACATCCCGCAGGCGTTCTCGCACCTCGCCCTGGTGCGCGCCGCCGACGCGCTCGCCGCAGCCGCCCAGCGGGAGAGGTGACGCTCTTCCCTGCTCCGGTCGCAACGGTTGCGGGTGTCTCCTGCTGCGTACCCGCAACGAGTGAGACCGGAGCTTCCGAAGGGTGATCCTCCTGCTGCTCCGGTCGGGGCGGTTGCGGGTCCGACTCAGAACCGCTGGTCGCCGATCGTGCGGTTTCCGGTCACCGCATCCGCCTCGAGCTGCTGCCCGAGAAGCGAGTGCCGGCGCGAGTAGCCGAAGTAGATGACGAAGCCGATCGCCAGCCAGATCACGAACCGCAGCCAGGTCTCGGTGGACAGGTTCAGCATCAGCCAGAAGCACGCGATCGCCGAGATCCACGGCAGCCACGGCGACAGTGGCACCGTGAACGGACGCTGCAGGTCGGGGCGGGACTTCCGCAGGATCGGCACGCCGACGCTCACCAGCACGAACGCAGACAGCGTGCCGATGTTGATCATGTCGCCCAGCACCTGCACGTTCGTGAAGCCGGCGATGATCGCGATGATCACGCCCACGATGATCTGGATGCGGATCGGCGTGCCGCGCTTGGCGTCGGTGACGCTCAGTGAGCGGGGCAGCAGCCCGTCGCGGCTCATCGCGAACACGATGCGTGCCAGACCCAGCAGCAGCACCATCACGACGGTGGTGAGGCCGACGAGGCTGCCGATCGAGATGATCTTCGCCGCCCAGGTGGCCCCGACGATCTCGAAGGCGCTCGCCAGCGAGGGCTCCTCGAGCGCCGCCAGTTCGGTGTACGACACCATGCCGGTGATCGTGATCGCGACCAGCACGTAGAGCACGGTCACGATTCCGAGGCCGAGCAGGATGCCGCGGGGCACGGTGCGCTTGGGATCCTTCGCCTCCTCCGCACTGGTGGCGACGACGTCGAAGCCGATGAAGGCGAAGAACACCAGTGCGGCGCCGGACAGGATGCCGAAGATGCCGTAGACCTGCGGCGAGGCACCGGTGAGCAACGAGAAGAAGGACTGCGTCCAGGCGCTGTCGGCGGCGGGGCCGGGCTGTGCCGGCGGCACGAAGGGGGTGAAGTTGGCCGGGTTGATGAAGAAGAGGCCGACGACGATGACGAACAGCACGATCGCGACCTTGATCGTGGTGAACACCGCGTTGACGCGGCTGGAGAGGCGCGTGCCGAGTGCGAGCAGCAGGGTGAAGATCGCGACGATCACGACCGGGCCCCACTCGAACTGGAGCGAGCCGATCGGAACGGTCATAGGGATGTCCAGATCGAACAGCGAGACCGTGTCGCCGAGGTAGACGCCCCAGTACTTCGCGATCACCGCGGCGGCCATGAGCATCTCGAGGATGAGGTCCCAGCCGATGATCCAGGCGAGGAACTCGCCGAGCGTGGAGTAGGTGAACGTGTACGCGGAGCCGGCGACGGGGATGGACGACGCGAATTCGGCGTAACAGAGGATCGCGAGGCCGCACACCACGGCGGCGATGACGAACGACACGATCACCGCAGGGCCGGCGTGGTGGGCTGACGCCTCGGCGCCGACCGAGAAGATCCCCGCGCCGACCGCGACCGCGACGCCCATGACGGCGAGGTCCCAGGTATTCAGCGCGCGTTTCAGTGAGCGCTTCTCATCATGCGTCTCGGCGATGGACTGCTCGACGGTCTTGATCCTGCGCGTACTGCTCATGCCCCGTAGCGTACGCGCGGGTGCACCGCCGCGACGCGGGAACCGCCCGGATACGACGGATGCCGCGACCGTCACGGTCGCGGCATCCGGGGTGCGAGGCGGGATCAGGCGCTGAGCAGCACCGTCTCGTCGAGCGGGCGGCGCACGCGCGGCGCGACCTCGCGCTCCTGCAGCGGCTCGGGCAGCACGCCCGCGTCACCGAGCTCGCCGAGGGCGATGACGGTGGTCGGCGCGAAGCGCTCGTCGAGGTCGGCGATCTCGCGGATCTGCTCGGCGACGAAGCCGCTCATCTGGTGCACGACGAGGCCGTCGTGGTGAGCCTGCACGGAGAGGTGCGCGACGGCCTGGCCCAGGTCGTACACAGCGTGCGAGATCGGGGTGCCCTGCTCGTCGGCGGTCTCTGCGACGGCGACGATCAGCACTGCGGCGTTGCCCGCCCAGACCTGGTTGAAGCCCATCAGCGCGGCGTGGATCTGCTCGTGCAGCGCGGTGCCGCGGCGCGCGACGATGAAGCGCCAGGGCTGGGTGTTGTTGGCGGACGGCGTCCAGCGCGCGGCCTCGAGAGCCGATGCCAGCTTGGCCTCGTCGATCGGGGAGGAGGCGTCGTACGCGCGGGGGCTCCAGCGGTCGGCGAGCACGCTCAGGACGGGGTGCTCGGTGGCTGCGGTGCGGTCGGCGGTGGCGGTGGTCATCGGGGTCCTTCGGGGGGTGGCGATCTCCGCGGTACCCCCTTGTCCGCGCTCAGCACACTGTAACTCATGCGGCTGAATGGATATTCCCGCTCGGCATGCGGATGCCCCGGAGCGGCGCTCCGGGGCATCCATCCCCTCCGGTCGCCCGGGTCAGCCGCGCAGGGCCTCCCCGAGCTTGACGCGTGCCCCCATCCGCAGCAGCGAGTTCTCGTAGATCTTCGCGGCGACGAGGATCGCGGCGATGCACGTCGCGATCAGGATCACGAGCGAGAGCAGCGGCTCCCACCACTGCGCCTCGCCGACGAACAGCCGCACCGGCATCGCGACCGGTGCCGAGAACGGCACGTAGGACAGGATCGTCATCACGACGGGGTTGTCGTTGAAGAAGATCACCAGGAAGTACGGCGCCATCACCAGCATGATCAGCGGCATGGTCGTCGAGCCGATGTCCTCCTGGCGCGAGACCATCGAGGCCGCCGCCGCATACAGCGAGGCGAGCAGCACGAAGCCGAACAGGAAGAACACCGCGAACCACAGGATCGGCGCGCCGATGCCGCCGAGCACCTCGTTCTGTCCGGTGATGATCAGTCCGACGACGGCGATCGCGGCCAACAGCAGGATCTGCGCCATGGCCAGCACCGTGTTGCCGATCACCTTGCCGGCCAGCAGCGCGCGGGTCGGGATGGCCGAGATCAGCAGCTCCACGACGCGGGTGGACTTCTCCTCCACCACGCTCTGCGCGATCGTGCCGCCGAACGTGGACGCCGCCATCAGGAAGATCACGCCGAACCCGATCGCCACCAGGTAGCGGATCAGGGGGTTGGTCCCGGCCGGTTCCAGGATCACGACCTGCGGGGACTTCGACAGCGCGCCGACGAGCGACTGCGGGGCGTCCTGCTTGGCCAGCACCACAAAGCCGAAGCCGTCGTCCTCACCGGGCACGACCGCGGCCTTGACCTCGTCGGCCTTCACCAGCTTCTCGGCCTCGGCGCGATCCGCCACCTCGACGACCTTCACGTTCGGCAGGGCGGAGACGACGGCCGAGGTCTGCGAAGTCACGGCGATCTCGTCGGGAGTGGGCGACTTGCTCGCGAATCCGCCGATCAGCACGCCCGCGAGCGCGATCAGCAGCAGGATGCCGGTCGAGATCATGAACGCCTTGCTGCGCAGCTTCGACGAGATCTCGCGCTCGGCGACGAGCCAGACGGCGGATGTCGTGGATGCCGGTGCGGGGGTGCTCATGAGATGACCTCCTTGAAGATCTGGGCGAGAGACGGATGCTGCGGCGTGAAGCTCGTGACCGCGCCGCGCTCGACGGCGGTGCGCAGCACGCGCTGTGCGGTCTCCGCGCTGTCGACGTCGAACACGGCGTCGCCGCCCTCGAAGTCGACGACGGTGACGCCGGGCTCAGCGCGCAGCCATCCGGCATCCGCCGAGGTGGCGAGCTCGTAGCGCGGCGCGGAGTGCGCGGCGCGCAGAGCGTCGCGGGAGCCGGCCGCGCGGATGGTGCCGCCGGCGATGATGACGAGGTCGTCGCAGAGCCGCTCGACCACGTCGAGCTGGTGGGAGGAGAACAGGATGGCGGCGCCCTGCGCCGCGCGCGCCTGCAGGACTCCGGCGACCACGTCGACTGCGAGCGGGTCCAGCCCAGAGAACGGCTCGTCGAGGATGAGCACCTCGGGGTCGTGCACGAGGGCGGCGGCGATCTGTGCGCGCTGCTGATTGCCCAGCGAGAGCGACTCGATCAGGTCGTTCAGGCGCTCGCCAAGGCCGAGCTCGGTCAGCAGCGCGGTGGCGCGGGCCGTGGCATCCGCCTTGTCGAAGCCGTGCAGCCGGGCGAGGTAGACGACCTGCTCCAGCACCTTCATCTTGGGGTAGAGCCCGCGCTCCTCGGGCATGTAGCCGAAACCGCGCCGGTCGGCGGTCGAGACGGGCGCTCCTCCCAGCGATACGATGCCGCCGTCCGAGGCGAGCACTCCGAGGATGATGCGCATCGTCGTGGTCTTGCCCGCGCCGTTGCCGCCGACGAAGCCGGTGAGGCGTCCTGGCGCGACGTCGAAGCCGATGTCGTCGAGCACGCGCCGCGAGCCGTAGCTCTTGGTGATGCCCTCGAGATGGAGTGTTCCTGTTCGCATGCCTCAACGCTATTGACGGCGGCTGCCGCCGGGCATCCCCCCGGAGGGGGATCACGGCGAATCCACCCTGCGGGGGATCGCAACAATTTCCATTCATGGGAATGCACCGCGCGGATGCCGCGTTTCATCCCGCGTCAGACCAGAAAGGGACACCCTCGTGACTCACAAGATCGGCTACATCGTCGGCAGCATCTCGTCCACCTCGATCAACCGCCAGCTGGCCACCGCGCTGGCGAAGCTGGCCCCGGAGGGCGTAGAGCTCGTGGAGATCCCGATCAAGGACCTGCCGTTCTACTCGCCCGACCACGACGCGGACTTCCCGCAGGTCGCCCGCGACTTCAAGCAGGCCATCGCCGACGTCGACGGCGTCATCATCGTCACCCCGGAGTACAGCCGCTCTATCCCCGGCGTGCTGAAGAACGCCCTGGACTGGTCGGCCCGTCCGTACGGTCAGGCCTCCTTCGACGGCAAGCCCGTCGCCGTGATCGGCGGCTCGGGCGGCGGCATCGCCACCGCCGCCGCGCAGCAGCACCTGCGCGCGATCCTCGGCCACTACAACGCCGTCACCATGGGCCAGCCCGAGGGCTTCATCCAGATCACGCCCGGACTGATCGCCGAGGACGGCACCGTCACCGTCGACAGCACCCGCGAGTTCCTGAGCGCGTTCCTCGCGGCGTTCGACCTGCTCGTCTTCCGCGTCGAGGCCGCGCGCACGCACGTCGTCGCCTGATCGTCGCGTCACACCTGGATGCCTCGGAGCCGCACGGCTCCGGGGCATCCGTCGTCTTCCGGCACGGCACGGCCGCTCGGGTGGCACTTCGTCCCGGAAAGAGCGCCGCTGAACGTGACGGACCGCGACGTGAACGGGGCTTCCGCGCTACGCCAGCCCGTGGCGGTGCGCGAGCACGACCGCCTGCACGCGATCGCGGGCGCCGAGCTTCTGCAGGATGCGCGACACGTGCGTCTTGACGGTCGCCTCGCCGATGTACAGCGCGGTGGCGATCTCGGCGTTGCTGCGGGCATCGGCCATCAGCGCCAGCACCTCGGCCTCGCGGTCGGTGAGCGGCTCGGCGAGGACGCTGGTGTCCACCGCGCGCACAGGGCCAGGCGTGTCGACCGGGGCGTGCGAGAACCGGGTCAGCACGCGCCGGGTGACCTCCGGCGCGAGCATCCCGTCGCCGGCGGCGAGCGCGCGCACGGCGGTGAGCAGCTCCTCGGGGCCGGCGTTCTTCAGCAGGAAGCCGCTCGCACCGGCATCCAGCGCGTCGAAGAGGTAGTCGTCGCGGTCGAAGGTCGTCACGATCACGACGGCGGATGCCACGGCCGGGTCGCCGACGATCCGCCTCGTCGCCTCGAGCCCGTCCATGTCGGGCATCTGCACATCCATCGTGATCACGTCGGGTTGCAGAGCGGATGCCGCGGCCACGGCCTCGGCACCGCTCGAGGCCTCGCCGACGACCTCGATGTCCGGCTGCGTGCCGAGGATCGTGCGGAACCCCGCACGCAGCATCGCATGGTCGTCGACCAGGAGTACCCGGATCATCGAGTTCCCTCCAGAACATGCAGCGGCACAGTCGCCCGCACCCGGAATCCGCCCTGCGGCCGAGGGGCGAGCTCGATCGTGCCGCCGGAGGCGTGCGCGCGCTCGCGCATGCCGAGCTGGCCGAGTCCTGGTCGCAGCGCGGTGATCGCGCGCCCGGTGTTGACGATCTCCAGCTCTACGGCATCCGGCTCGTACCGGACGCGCACGTCGGCCGTCGCGCCGATGCCGGCGTGCCTGCGGGCGTTCGTGAGCGCCTCCTGAGCGATCCGGTACAGGTTCACGGACACCACGTCCGGCACATCGACCGGATCGCCGACCACCGTGTAGGCGGTCGGCAGTCCGGCATCCGTCGACGACGAGGCGAGCTGCGCGATGTCGTCCAGCGCGAAGGTGGAGGCGGGCTCGTCGGTCTCGCCGCCGGGAGTGCGCAGCGTCTCGAGCAGCTGCCGGAAGTCGCCGATCGCGGCCCGGGACGCCTCCTCGATTCCTCCGAGGATCCGCTTAGCCTGCTCAGGATCCTGGTCGACCACCAGCCGGGCGGCCCCCGCCTGCACGCCCATCACCGACACATGGTGCGCGACCACATCGTGCAGCTCGCGGGCGATGCGCACCCGGTCCAGCGCGACCGCCTGCGCGGCGGAGACCTCACGCTCCGCCTCGAGCTCGGCGGTGCGGCGGGCGAGCGTGTCGCGCTCCTGCGCGGCGAGCCAGGAGCGCTCGCCGAAGTAATAGGCCCCGCCGAAGTACAGCACGTTCACGAGCAGGTTCAGCATCATCATCGCCACGTAGGGCGAGAACAGTCCGGCCGCGACATCCGCCTGGTCTGCCTGCTCGATCGCATCGCGGTACATGACGATGATCAGCCAGACGAACATGCCGAGGATGATCGCCACGCGCACGTACATCGCACCGCGACGGTTGTTCATCCACGCGCCGACCGTGTACAGCGCGATGAACATCGCGATGTTGCCGACGTACATCTCCGGGATGCGCAGCGTGACCGCGACGAAGTACGCGACCGAGACGACGATCGCCACGGTCGCGGGGTGGCGTCGGCGCAGTGCCAGTGGAGCGGTGACGATCAGCACGTACGGGAGCGCGGTCCAGGGCTCTGCCTGCGCGTCGCCGTAGATCCCTGCGATGGAGCTCAGCGCCGCGCTGAGGATGCCGCCGACGAACAGCACGCCCGCGAGCAGCAGGTCGCCGCGCAGGTCGCGCTCGGACGGGATGCGGGTGAACGACATGCTTCCCACGGTAGGGGGAGGCCGGTCGTGCGGCATCCCCCGCGAGGCGGATGCCGCATTGCTCGGCGCGTCGTGCAGATCGCGATACCCGTCGGTATCTCCGGCCGAGCATCCGCCCAGGTCGCGATTCCTGTCGGAATTGCGCGCCGGGAGCGACGGAATCTGCGACCCGAGCCGGGTGGCGGGGCGGATGCGGGACCAAGCGCGATCCGGGGGAGAATCGAGCGTGACCAGACCTCGGCTCGCACCGCTGTATCTCGCCGGCTTCACCACCGCCTTCGGCGCGCACGGCATCGCCGCAGCCCTCGGCGCCGAGTCGGAGGACATCGGCTGGACGCTGCTGGCTTTCGGATTCACGCTCGCGCTCTACGACCTCGCCGAGGTGCTGCTCAAGCCCGTGTTCGGCGCGCTCAGCGACCGGATCGGCGTGCGGCCGGTGATCGTCGGAGGGCTGCTGGCCTTCGCGGCGTTCTCGGTGCTCGGCGCGCTGATGCCCGGCACGGTCGGCCTCGTCGTCGCGCGATTCGGGCAGGGGGCGGCGGCATCCGCGTTCTCGCCGGCGTCGTCGGCGGCGGTCGCGCGCCTCTCCGACGACTCGTCGCGGGGGAAGTACTTCGGCCGGTACGGCTCCTGGAAGAGCCTCGGCTACGCGCTCGGGCCGCTCATCGGCGCCGTGCTGGTGACCTGGTCGGGGCTGCCGGCGCTGTTCTGGGCGCTCGCCGTGCTGGGGCTCGCCGCTGCGGCCTGGGTGCTGTTCGCCGTACCCGCGGTGCCGGTGCTGCCGCGCAAGCGGGTGACCCTCGCCGACCTCGGCCGCGAGCTCACCGCCCCGGGATTCCTGCTGCCGACGCTCGTGCTCGCCGCGACCACCGGAGCGCTCGCCGTCGCGGTCGGCTTCCTCCCGCTGCTCGGGCGGCAGCTCGGCATCGGCACCATCGGAAGCATGGCGCTGGTCACCGTGCTCGCCGTGTGCTCGAGCATCGCGCAGCCGCTGGTGGGCGCCTGGCATGACAGAGGGCGCATGCCGGTGCGCGCCGGCGCCGCGGGAGGACTGGCGCTGATCACGGTGGGCGTCGCGCTCGCCGCGGCGGCCGCGTTCGCGGCATCCTCGTGGGTCGTGATCGCCGCACTCGTGGCATCCGCTCTTCTCGTCGGCGCCGGCGTCGGAATGGCGACGCCGGTCGCCTTCTCGCATCTGGCCGCATCGACTCCTGCCGACCGGATGGGCCGCACGATGGGCAGTGCCGAGCTCGGCCGCGAGCTCGGGGATGCCGGCGGGCCGCTCGTCGCGGGGGCCGTGGGAGCGGCATCCGTTCCTGGCGTCGGCCTGGCGGTCGTCGCGGCGCTGACCGCCGGTGCGGGGGTGCTCGCGGCGGTGGGTCTGCGCCGCCGCTGATCCGGTTTTCGCTTGCTATTGACAAGTGTGGTTGTTTTTTACAAGCTGGCTTCGACGGGCTCAGCAACCGTGCTTCGCCGGCCGCCATCGACAGAGGAGTCGTCATGACCAAGGTCTTCGTCAACCTGCCCACCACCGATCTCGAGCGTGCCAAGGCGTTCTACACGGCGCTGGGGTGCACCATCAGCCCCGAGTTCACCGACGAGAACGCCGCCTGCGTCGTGTGGAGCGACGACATCTACTTCATGCTCATCACGCGTGCGTATTTCGCCACCTTCACCGACAAGCCGATCGCCGACCCGAACCAGACCCTTCAGGTCTCCACCGCGTTCAGCCAGGACTCCCGTGAAGAGGTCGACGCGATCATCGCCAAGGGCCTCGCGGCCGGCGGTGTCGAGCCCAAGCCCGCGCAGGACTACGGCTTCATGTACTCGCGCGACCTGGACGACCCGGACGGCAACTCGCTCGGCTTCATCTTCATGGAGCCCGCGGCGGCCGAGCAGGGTCCCGAGGCGTACATGGCCTCGCAGGCGGACGCGTCGGCCTGAGATGGCGGCGCGCAGCTACGGCCAGTACTGCGGAATCACGACGGCCGTCGAGCTGGTCGGGGAGCGATGGGCGATGCTCATCATCCGCGACCTGCTCGTCGGCCCTCGGCGCTACACCGATCTGAAGCAGGGACTGCCGCGCATCCCCACAAACATCCTGTCCACCCGGCTCAAGGAGCTGCAGGAGGGCGGGGTGGTGCGGCGCGTGCCGCTGCTGAACTGCGGACTGGTCTACGAGCTGACGCCCTATGGCCGGGCACTCGAGCCCATCATGCTCGCCCTCGGACGGTGGGGGTTCCAGGCCATGGGCGATCCGGACGAGGGCGACGTGGTCACCCCAGACTCGCTCACCATGGCGCTGCGCACGTCGTTCCAGCAGGGGGCGGACGACCTCGACGTCGAGCTGCACGTCGGCGACGTCGCGCTGCGCGCGCAGATCTCCGGCGGCGAGCTCAGCGTCGCGCAGCTCGCCCCGCCGGCCCCGCCCGTCGGCGGTCGGCTTCCCGACGGCGAGGCGGATGCGGTGATCGTCGCCGGTCCAGGCATCCGTCGGCTGATCGCGGGGGAGGTGACCGCCGCCGAGGCGGTCGCGCAGGACATCGTCGCCGTGGTGCGCGGCGACGAGCGGATGCTGGAAGTCTTCGCATCCGCCTTCCACATCGCACCGATACCGATGGGAGTTCTCTCATGACCGGACGCATCATCATCGACCTGTTCACCACGCTCGACGGCGTCGCCCAGGCCCCCGGCGGGCCCGAGGAGGACGAGTCGGGCGCGTTCCCGTTCGGCGGCTGGCAGGCCGGCTATCCGAGCGAGGCCGTCATGCGCAGCGTGAGCGCGGGGATGGAGACCCTCGACGCGCTGCTGCTCGGCCGGCGCACCTACGACATCTTCGCCGGGTACTGGCCGCAGCACACGACGGGTCCGGAGGGATTCATCGGCCAGCTGTTCGACCGGGTGCCGAAGTACGTCGCCTCGCGGGATGCCGGGATCCGACTGGACTGGCAGGGGTCGACGCGGGTCGGCGACGACCTGGCCTCCGAGATCGCTGCGATGCGCGAGAGGCACCGGGACGTGCACGTGATCGGCAGCATCGACCTCGTGCAGACCCTCCTCGCCGAAAAGCTCTACGACGAGTTGCAGCTGTGGGTGTACCCGGTTGTACTCGGGCAGGGGAAGAAGGTGTTCCCCGACGGCGCCGCGCCCGGGAACATGGAGCTGCTGAGCGCCGAATCGGGCGATGGCGGAGCGCTGCTGCTGCGCTACGCGCCGCTGCCCGGAGACGTGCGCACGGGCACGATGGGGGAGTAGCGGGTCAGTCCGCCAGCATCCGCTCGATCACGACGGCGACGCCGTCGTCGACGTTCGATGGGGCGTGCTCGTCGGCGGCCTCGCGCACGGCCGGCTCGGCGTTCGCCATCGCGACGCCGCGGCCGGCCCAGCGCAGCAGCTCGAGGTCGTTCAGGGCGTCGCCGAAGGCGATCACCTCGGAGCGGTCGATGCCCAGACGCGTGCACAGCTGCGCGACGCCGGTCGCCTTCGTGACGCCCTCGGCCATCACCTCGACGAACGGCGCCCCCGACAGCGTCGCCTCGAACCCGGTCAGCCCGAGGCTCTGCAGGGCGGCGAAGATCTCAGGGATCGGCACCGACGGATGCCGGATCACGAGCTTCAGGCTCGGCGCGTCGAGCACGGACTCGAGCGGCACACCGCCCATCGTCGCGGGGTCGCGCTTGTGATCGCTGAGGTCGGCGAGGTCGGCGTAGCCGTGCTGCGCGACGAAGCTCTCGCCCGCGTCTCGCACGCTCGCGAAGACGAGGTCGGGGATCACTGCGCCGAGCGCCTCTGCCAGCTCCTGCTGCACGGGCACCGGGATCTCCTCGGCGAACAGGTGCTCGCCGGTGGTCAGATGCACGCCGTAGGCGCCGTTCCCGCACAGCGCCCAGTCGTCGAACCCGGCACCGGAGGCGATCAGCCGCAGTCCGATCGGCTGCCGGGCCGTCACCGGCACCGTGCGGATGCCTGCGGCGCGTGCCGCGTCCAGCGCGGCGCGCGTGCGGGCGGAGACGGTGCTCTGCCCGTTCAGCAGCGTGCCGTCGAGGTCGGTCGCGATCAGCCGGATCATGGGTACCTGAGCCCGTCGAAGGTCAGGCGAAGATCATCGGCATGTCGTCGTCCTCCTCGGCGCCGCCGAGATCGAGGTCGACGACCACCGGCACATGGTCGCTGGGCTGCTCGCCCTTGCGCTCGTTGCGGTGGATGCTCGCGCCGGTGACGGCGTCCGCGAACGGCTTCGACCCGAGGACGAAGTCGATGCGGATGCCCTCGTTGCGCGGGAACTTCAGGCGCTGGTAGTCCCAGTAGGTGAATCCCTCGGGGATCAGCGGGCGCACCACGTCGCTGACGCCGGCGGACTCCAGGGCGAAGAACGCTGCGCGCTCCTCGGGGGAGACGTGTGTGGAGCGGCCGACGACGATGTCGGGGTCGCCGTTGTCCTTGTCGAACGGGATGATGTTGAAGTCGCCGACCAGCGCCAGCGGGAGGTCGGGGCTCCCGGCGATCTCGGCGGCGGTCGCCTCGCGCAGGGCGTTCAGCCAGTGCAGCTTGTAGGCCAGGTGCGGGTCTCCGAGTGCACGGCCGTTGGGAACGTACAGGCTCCACACCCGCACGCCGCCGACGGTCGCGCCGAGCGCACGGGCCTCGAGCGGAGCATCCGGACCCTCGTGACCCTTCGCGAATCCGGGCATCCCGGCGAAGTGCGTCTCGACGTCGGTGATCGGCTCGCGGCTGATGATCGCGACGCCGTTCCATTGGTTCAGGCCGTGCGCCTCGACGTGATAGCCGGCGTCCTCGAACGGCCCGTACGGGAACTGCTCGGGCTTGCACTTGATCTCCTGCAGCGCGAGCACGTCGATGTCCTCGCGCACCACGAAGTCGACGGCGCGGCTCACGCGCGTGCGGATCGAGTTGATGTTCCAGGTGGCCAGACGCATGGTTCCAGGCTATCGGTGGGGACGGACGTCGCCTCGCCGTCCGGGGCACCGGATCAAGACGATGAGGGGCGGATGCTGTGCAGCATCCGCCCCTCATCGATCATCCGCTCAGCGCGCGGCCTGCTCGGCCTTCTTCTCGCGGCGCAGGCCGTGCAGCAGCGGCTCGGTGTAGCCGCTGGGCTGCGCGGCGCCCTCGACGATCAGGCGGCGGGCCGCGGTGTACGCGATGCCGGGCCCATCAGACTCCCCGAAAGAGAGGTTCTGATAGTTCGGGTCGCCGGCGTTCTGCTCGTCGACGACGACCGCGAGGCGACGGAGGCTGTCGTCGATCTGCTCCTCGGTGATGACGCCATGGGTCAGCCAGTTGGCCAGCAGCTGGCTGGAGATGCGCAGCGTGGCGCGGTCCTCCATCAGGCCGACGTCGTGGATGTCCGGAACCTTCGAGACACCGACGCCCTGGTCGATCCAACGCACCACGTAGCCGAGGATCGACTGCACGTTGTTGTCGATCTCGGTGGCGACGACCTCGTCCGTGAGATCCCCGGGAGCGGCGAGCGGCGGCACCAGCAGGGCGTCCAGCGCCTCGTCGCCGACCTGCGGCAGGGTCGCGCGCACGGCGAACGGGTTCACCTGGTGGTAGTGCAGCGCGTGCAGCGTGCCTGCCGTCGGCGACGGCACCCAGGCGGTCGATGCGCCGGACTGCGGGTGCGCGATCTTCTTCTCGAGCATGTCGTGCATGAGGTCGGGCTCGGCCCACATGCCCTTGCCGATCTGCGCGCGGCCGTCGAGGCCGGACGCCAGGCCGATGGCCACGTTGCGGTCCTCGTAGGCCTTCATGAACGGCTGCTGCTTGATCTGCGCCTTCGGCAGGAACGGACCGGCGTGCAGCGAGGTGTGGATCTCGTCGCCGGTGCGATCCAGGAAGCCGGTGTTGATGAACACCACTCGGTCGGATGCGGCGGCGATCGAGGCGGCGAGGTTCGCCGAGGTCCGTCGCTCCTCGTCCATGATGCCGACCTTCATGGTGCGCGCGGGCAGACCCAGCAGTTCCTCGACGCGGCCGAACAGCTCGGCGGCGAACGCGACCTCTTCCGGTCCGTGCATCTTCGGCTTCACGATGTACATCGAGCCGGTGCGCGAGTTGGCGCCCCTGTTCGGGCCCTCGAGTTCGGGCAGCGAGCCGAGTGCGGTCATGATCGCGTCGACGATTCCCTCGAAGACCTCGTCGCCGTTGCGGTCCAGCACGGCGGGGGTGCGCATCAGGTGCCCGACGTTGCGGATGAACAGCACGGCGCGACCGGGCAGGGTCACCTCGCCGCCGTCCGCAGTGCGGTACACGCGGTCGGGGTTCAGCGCGCGTGTGAACGTGCGGCCGCCCTTGGTGACGCTCTCGGTGAGCGTGCCGTCCATGAATCCGCGCCAGTTGCGGTAGCCGAGCGCCTTGTCCTCGCCGTCCACGGCGGCGACCGAGTCCTCCAGGTCGAGGATCGTGGTGATCGCCGACTCCAGGACGATGTCCTGCACGCCGGCGGCGTCCGTCGCGCCGATGCGGCCCGCGCGGTCGATGACGATCTCGGCGTGCAGGCCGTTGTGCACCAGGAGGACGCCGGCGGGGGCATCCGCCTCGCCGGTGTAGCCGACGAAGGCGGCGGGCGTCGCGAGGCGGCGGTCGCCGGCGGCGGTCTGCACGAGCAGGCCCTCCGCATCGATGCGGTAGCCCGTGGCGTCCGTGTGCGATCCGTCTGTCAGCGGCGCGATCTCGTCGAGGAACTGCCGTCCGCGGGCGACGACAGCGGCGGCGCGGGTGAAGTTGAACTCCTTGCCCGGGGCCAGTTCGCCGGTCTGGTCGATGGCGTCGGTGCCGTACAGGGCGTCGTAGAGCGAGCCCCAGCGGGCGTTCGCCGCGTTGATCGCGAACCGGGCGTTCAGCAGCGGCACGACCAGCTGGGGGCCGGCCATCGTGGCGATCTCGGGGTCGACGTCCTCGGTGGTGATCGCGACGCTCTCGGGGACCGGCACCAGATAGCCGATCTCGTGCAGCAGCGCGCGGTAGGCGTCCTTGTCGGGAACGCCCGGGTTCGCGCGGTGGAACTCGTCGATGCGCTCCTGCAGCTCGGCGCGCTTGGCGAGCAGGGCGGCGTTGCGGGGGACCAGGTCGTGCACGATCGCACTCGCGCCGGCCCAGAACGCGTCGACGTCGCGACCGGACTCGGCGAGCGACGCCTCAGCGAACTCGACGATCGGCGCGGCGACCGAGAGGTCTGCGCGGGTGAGATGCGAGGTCATATTTCCATTCCTTCTGTACGTGCGCCGAGGCGCGTGAGGGTCTCGATGGCGATCGCGGCATCCACCGCGGGCGGCCCGCCGGCGATGCCGAGGCCGCCGACGTGCACGTCGCCGAAGATGATCGGCACGCCTCCGTCGATCGTGGTCAGTGCGCCGCCCGTCCCGAGCGGCAGGGTGCTCGAGAGCGCATCCGGGATCTGCGCCGTGCGGCGCCGGACGGATGCCGCGGTCGCAGCCTTCCTGCGGCTGGTCTCTGCGCTGTGCGGGGTGGCGTCGTCTGCCATCCCGTAGGCGATCAGGGTCATGGCCGGGTCGGCGACTGCGGCGACGACGCGCACGTCGTGCTCCGCGCCGACCTCCATGGCGATGGCGACCGCGCGGGCGGCCGTCTCATAGGTGATCGTGGCGATCTGACGGTGCGTGGACAACGATGTCTCCTCACTTCTCGACCAACAAGAATTCACATAGCGAAACCGAAGTCTCGCATGATGGAAGTATATGTCTTGATATCGAGAAAAGTCCAGTGCCGCCGCCGGGCACGCCGAACACCGCCCCGGCTGAGGGTCCCGATGGCGGCGCGTCAGCGCTCGGCGGGGTCGGCCGTGCCGATCAGCACGCCGCGGGCCAGGCAGTGGAAGTGCCTGTTGAAGCCCAGGTAGGCGGGCGTCTCGTCGCCGTCCAGATCGATCGCCTCGACGTCGAGCGCATCCACCACGAAGAAGTAGCGGTGCACCCCGGTCCCGGGCGGGGGCGCGGCGCCGATGTAGCGCTGCAGCCTGGCCTCGTTCGGCAGCACGACCGCGCCGGCCGGCAGCGATGCGGCATCCCCGTCGCCCGCGGCCAGCGACCGCAGGTCGGCGGGCAGGTTGCCGACGGCCCAGTGCCAGAAGCCGGAGCCGGTCGGGGCATCCGGGTCGAAGCAGGAGATCGCGATGCTCTTCGTGCCGGCCGGCGGCTGCGACCATTCCAGAGTCGGATGCCGGTCTTCGCCGCCTCGGCTCGACGACCAGGCCCAGACGGGCACCGGCCCGCCGGCCTCGAAGTCGGGGCTGGTCAGTTCGAGCGGGGCGACGGGTCGCAGCTCGGCGAGAGCGGCGTACGGGTCGTAAGAGAACATGGACGACCTCCTCGGATGCCACGATAGGCGGCCGCGCCCGGCCTGAATAGACTTGAGGGGTGACCGACCTCGCCGCAGACCGCCAGAACCTGCTCGACCTGATCAAGGGAGAGGCGGTGTTCCACGGTGACTTCACGCTCTCCAGCGGCAAGAAGGCCACCTACTACGTCGACATGCGCAAGCTCACCCTCGACCACCGCGCCGCTCCGGCGATCGGGCGCATCATGCTCGACCTGATCAAGGACACCGACGTGGTCGCCGTCGGCGGGCTGACGCTCGGCGCCGACCCGATCGCGAACGCCGTGATGCACGCCTCGGTGGATTCGCCCGAGCGCCCGCTGGATGCCTTCGTGGTGCGCAAGGAGCCCAAGGATCACGGCCGCGGCCGCCAGATCGAGGGCGCGGAGGTCAAGGGCAAGCGCGTCGTCGTGCTCGAGGACACCTCGACCACCGGCCAGTCCGCGCTGAAGGCCGTCGAGGTCCTGCGTCGCGAGGGCGCCGAGGTGATCGCCGTCGCCGTGATCGTCGACCGCAAGACCGGCGCGCAGGCCGCGATCGAGGCCGAGGGCCTGCAGTGGCTCGCCGCCTTCGACCTCGACGACCTGGGCCTGGACCCGCAATAGTCCGCACGATCTCGGAGAGCCGCACGATCTCGGATCCTGCCGCCGCGTGCTCTCCGAGTCCCCGCAGATCTCCGAAGTGATGCGCAGACTCAAGGAACAGCCATGACCCGCACCGCACTCGCCGTCGACATCGGCGGTACCAAGCTCGAGGCCGCCCTCGTCCGTGAGGACGGCTCGCTCATCGCCGCGAGCCGCGTGCGTCGGCCCACCGGTCGCGACGCGGATGCCGCGGCGCTGGGTGCCGCGATCCGGGAGGCGGTCACGGAAGCGCTCGCCGTGCTGCCCACCGACGACGAGCTCGTCGGCGCCGGCATCGGCAGCGCCGGGCCCGTCGACCGGTCAGCAGGCGTGATCTCGCCGGTGAACATGCCTCTCGCCCACGGCTTCGACGTCGTCTCTGCGGTCCGCAGCGCGGCATCCGCCACGCTCGGCCGAGACCTGCATCCGGTGCTGGGCCACGACGGCGGCGCGCTCGCGCTCGCCGAATCCTGGCTCGGTGCCACGCAGGGCGCGAAGGCGTCGCTGTCCATCGTCGTGTCGACGGGCGTCGGCGGAGGCTTCGTGCTGAACGGCGAGTACGCCCCCGGTGCGACCGGCAACGCCGGCCACCTCGGCCAGGTGCGCCGCGAGGGCGGCCTCACCCTCGAGGAGATCGCCTCTGGCCCGGCATCCGCCGCCTGGGCCAGGACGCAGGGCTGGACCGGCGAGACCGGCGAGGACCTCGCCCGCGACGCCGCGGCTGGCGACCAGATCGCCCGCGCCGCGATCGAGCGCTCGGCCAAGGCCGTCGGCGAGGCACTGGCCGACGCCGCGACGCTCGTCGATCTCGACGTCGTCGCGATCGGCGGAGGCTTCTCGCACGTCTCGCACGACTACGTCGATCTCGTCCAGCACGCGCTCTCGGCATCGGCGGCGCACGCGTACTCGCGCCGCACCCGCGTGCTGCGCTCCGCGCTCGCCGGCGAGGGCCCCCTCATCGGCGCTGCAGCCTTCGTGCTGCGCTGATTCCGCGCGTCGAGACCAGGCGGTGATGATCCCGCTGCTGCAGATCATGGTCGCTGCGGGCATCCCCAGCGGCGCCGTCGCCGATCCTGCTCGGCACGTACTTCGTCGGCGGCCTGATGTCGGGCTCGGTCAAGGGATAGCCCCCCCCCCGACCGAGCCCGCCTGGCGGGCTACTGCGCGACGCGCCCCCGCACAGTCACGATGCTGCGCGGGGGCAGCGTCAGCGTCAGCCGGTCGCCGCTCACGCGCACCCCTTCGAACGCGGTCACCGTGACGGCATCCGGGTTCTCGAAGGTGTTGTGCGCGTCGGCCTGCTCGGCGGTGAGGATGTCGCTGCGCAGCAGCTCGCCGATCGCGCCTGGCAGCACGATCTCGATCTCGGCCGGGCGCTCCAGGCCGTAGTTCACCGCGCTCGCGGTGTACGCGCCGTCACGGTGCGAGAGCGTGACGTCGGTGTGCGCGGGCAGCACGCCGCGCACCGGAACCGACGTCGCGTCCTGGTGATCGGTGTAGAGCGCGAACGCGTGATAGGTCGGCGTCTTCAGCAGCCGCTCGCCGTCGGTGAGCAGCATGGCCTGCAGCACGTTGACCATCTGCGCGATGTTCGTCATGCGCACGCGGTCGGCGTGCCGGTGGAACACGTTGAAGTTGAGCGCCGCGACCACTGCGTCGCGCATCGTGTTCTGCTGGAACAGGAAGCCGGGGTTCGTGCCCTGCTCGACGTCGTACCAGGTGCCCCACTCGTCGACGTAGAGCCCGACCCGCTTGCCGGGGTCGTGCTTGTCCATCAGCTGGCCGTGCCTGGTCAGCAGGGTGTCCATCATCAGGGTGCGACGGATCGTGTCGTACCAGTCGGCGTCGCCGAAGCCGACAGCGGCGCCCTTCACGTCCCACTCGCCGGTCGGCAGCGTGTAGTAGTGCAGGCTGAGCGCGTCCATGTGGTCGGTGGCCCGTGCCATCAGCACGTCGGTCCACTCGTAGTCGTCGGCGTTCGCGCCGCAGGCGACCTTGGTGATGCGGTTGTCGCCGTAGTTGCGCACGTAGGTCTGGTACTGCCGGTACAGGTTCGCGTAGTGCAGCGAGGTCATGTTGCCGCCGCAGCCCCAGTTCTCGTTGCCGACGCCGAAGAACTGCACCTTCCAGGGCTGCTCGCGGCCGTGCCGCTTGCGCAGTTCGGCCATCTCGGTGTGGCTGTCGAGCGTCATGTACTCGATCCAGTCCTGCATCTCGGCGACCCCGCCGCTGCCGACGTTGCCGTTGATGTAGGCCTCGGCGTCGAGCTGGTTCAGCAGCTCGAAGTACTCGTGGGTGCCGAACTCGTTCGGGTCGACGACGCCGCCCCAGTGCGTGTTGACCATCGCGCCGCGCTGGTCGCCGACGCCCTTCAGCCAGTGGTACTCGTCAGCGAAGCATCCGCCCGGCCAGCGCACGACGGGCACCTTGATCGCGCGCAGCGCGTCGATCGCATCGATCCGGAGGCCGTTGCGGTTCGGGATCGGCGAATCAGGGCCGACCCACAGCCCCTCGTAGATGCCGCGGCCGAGATGCTCGGCGAACTGCCCGTAGATGCGGCGGTCGATGACGGGGGAGAGGGCGGAGGGAACGGCGGTGATCATGGTGCTCCAGGCGGTGGGGGATGGCAGAAGGTCGAGAACAATCTAGGGGGTCGGGAAAGCGTTGTCCAACGTTGTACGGCGTCAGCCGATCGAGGTCCACGCGCTCCCGGCCGCCGAGCTGCGCTCGACGGCGTCGAGCACGCGCTGCACATGCAGGGCTTCGGCGAACGAGGGCCGCGGCTGCGCGCCGGCGGCGACGGCCGGCACGAAGTCGACGACCTGGTGCGTGAACCCGTGCTCGTAGCCGAGCATGTGCCCGGTGGGCCACCACGATCCGGTGTACGGGTGCTCGTGCTCGGTGACGAGGATGCGGCGGAAGCCCTGCTCGAGCGCGGGGGCGGTGGCGTCGTAGAACTCCAGCTCGTTCATGCGCTCCATGTCGAAGGAGAGTGCGCCCTTCGATCCCGAGATCTCGAAGCGGAACGCGTTCTTGCGGCCGGTGCGGAACCTCGTGGCCTCGAACGAGCCGAGGGCGCCGCCGTCGAACCGGCCGTGGAACAGCGCCACGTCGTCGACGGTCACCGCACCGCGCTCGGCGGACGCGGTGCCGGAGAGCCCGACGCCCTCGCCCAGCAGCGGACGCTCGGGCACGAGGGTCTCGAGCACGCCCGAGACCGACTCGAGCCGCGAGCCGGTCACGTACTCGACCATGTCGATCGCGTGGGCGCCGATGTCGCCGAGCGAGCCGGAGCCGGCCCGGTCCTTCTGCAGCCGCCAGGTCAGAGGCGCCTCAGGATCGGTCAGCCAGTCCTGCAGATACTCCGCGCGCACCTGGCGGATCTCGCCCAGGCGCCCCTCGGCGACCAGCTGTCGTGCGAACACGGCCGCCGGGACGCGCCGGTAGGTGAAGCCCACCATCGAGAGAACACCACGCGTTGCCGCATCCTCCGCGGCGCGAGTCATGGCCACCGCCTCTGCGACGGTGTTCGCGAGCGGCTTCTCGCAGATCACATGCTTGCCGGCGGCCAGTGCGGCGAGCGCGATCTCGGCGTGCGTGTCGCCCGGGGTGACGATGTCCACGACATCCACGTCGTCGCGCTGCACGGCCTCACGCCAGTCCGTCGACGTCTGCGCCCAGCCCCATCGACCGGCGGCGTCCTCCGTCTTCGACGGATCCCGCCCGACCAGCAGATGCATCTCGGGGCGGAGCGGCAGGTCGAAGAACCGGGGCGCGACGCGCCATCCCTGGGAATGGGCGGCGCCCATGAAACCATGGCCGACCATGGCGATTCGCAGTGTAGACATCCGACCTCCGCGCGTATAAGTTGTCTCAAGCAACATAAATGTTGCGCGCCCGGATGTCCAGGAGAGAACCGAAGCAATGACAGCACCAACGCGTTCCGCGCTCATCGTCAGAGGGGGATGGGACGGGCATCATCCCGTCGAGGCCACCGACCTGTTCCTGCCGTTCCTGGAGAACAGCGGCTTCAGCGTCCGGATCGAGGACGGCCCTGCCGTGTACGCGGATGCCGAGACGATGGCGGGCGTCGACCTGATCCTGCAGTGCAACACGATGAACACCATCGAGCACGCCGAGGTCATGGGGCTGCGTGCCGCGATCGAGGCCGGCACCGGGATGGCCGGATGGCACGGCGGCATCGCGGACTCCTACCGCAACAGCTCGGACTACCTGCAGCTGATCGGCGGCCAGTTCGCGACGCATCCCGGTCGCCGGCCGGACGAGCGACCGGGCGACGAGCGCGACAACTATCTGCCCTACACGGTGAACATCACCGAGCTCGGCCGCACCCACGAGATCACCGAAGGTGTCTCCGACTTCACGCTCGACACCGAGCAGTACTGGGTGCTGCACGACGACCTGATCGACGTGCTGGCGACCACGACGCACCCGGTGCAGCCGTACCACCCGTGGCACCGGCCGATCACGTCGCCGGCGGTGTGGACCAGGCTCTGGGGCGAGGGGCGCATCTTCGTGGCCACCCCCGGTCACTCGCTCGACGTGCTGCAGGATGACAACGTGCGCGGGATCATCGAACGGGGGCTGCTGTGGGCGAGCCGATGACTCCGCTTCGCGTCGGGATCGTGGGGTGCGGGAACATCTCGGCCCAGTACCTCGACACGTTCTCGCGACTGGACACCGTCGAGCTGGTCGCAGTCGCCGACCTCGTGCCCGAGCGGGCCGCCGCAGTCGCCGCCGGGGTACCCGGTGCGCGTGCCCTCGGGATCGACGAGCTGCTGGCGGACCCGCAGGTGCAGCTGGTCGTGAACCTCACGATCCCGGCCGCGCACGCCGACGTGTCGCTGCGTGCGCTCGCCGCGGGCAAGGAGGTCTACACCGAGAAGCCGCTGACGGCGGACTCCGCATCCGCCGCGCAGGTGATGGATGCCGCGGCCGCGGCCGGCCTGTGGGTGGGGTGCGCACCCGACACGGTGCTCGGCACCGGCATCCAGACCGCGCGGAAGGCCGTCGACGACGGCCTGATCGGCCGACCGATCTCAGCGACGGCGACGATGATCACCTCTGGGCATGAGCGCTGGCACCCGAATCCCGACTTCTACTACCTCCCCGGCGGCGGGCCTCTGCTCGACATGGGGCCGTATTACGTCTCGGCGCTGATCCAGCTGCTCGGCCCTGTGGCCTCCGTGACCGGTGTCGCGAGCCGCCTGCGGGACGAACGAGTCATCGGGTCCGGCCCGCGTGCGGGCGAACGAATCCCGGTCGAGGTCGACACGCACGTCACGGGTGTGCTGACGCATGCGTCGGGCGCGCTGTCGACGCTGGTCATGTCCTTCGACGCGGTCGCGACCAGGGCGTCGAACATCGAGGTGCACGGCGAGAGCGGATCGCTCGTGGTGCCCGACCCGAACAACTTCGACGGCGAGGTGCTGCTGAACATCCTCGGCGGCGACGGCTGGACGGCGCTGCCGGTCTCCGCCGGCTACCCGCACGCGGGCCGGGGGATCGGCATCCACGACCGTGCCCTCGTCGGCCCGACGGAGGCGCGGGCATCCGGTGCTCTCGGACAGCACGCTCTCGATGTCATGCTCTCCGTGCTGCGATCCGCCGACGAAGGTGGCACGCTGCACCTCACCACTACCTGTGAGCGGCCATCGGCCGTGCCACTGTCCCCTGCCGAGGAGTACGCATGACCGAGACCACCGCCCCGATCCGCGTCGTCGTGTGGGGTGAGAACCGCCATGAGCAGATCGAGCAGAAGGTGCGTGACATCTATCCGGACGGGATGCACACCACGATCAAGGAGGGCATCGAGGAGAACCTCGGCGACCGCGCCGTCGTCAGCACAGTCACCATGGACGATCCCGAGCACGGACTCACCGAGGAGGTGCTCGCGAACACCGACGTGCTGGTGTGGTGGGGGCACATCGCACATGGCGACGTCTCGGACGAGGTCGTCGAGCGCGTGCACCAGCACGTGCTCGCCGGCATGGGCCTGCTGGTGCTGCACTCCGGGCACTGGTCGAAGATCTTCGGCAGGCTGATGGGCACCACCTGCACCCTGCGCTGGCGGGCGAAGGACGACCGCGAGATCGTGTGGACCGTCGATCCCACGCATCCGATCGCCCGCGGCATCCCGCATCCGTTCATCATCCCCGAGCAGGAGATGTACGGCGAGTTCTTCGACGTGCCGGCTCCCGACGAACTGGTCTTCCTGTCGACGTTCTCGGGCGGAGAGGTGTTCCGCAGCGGCATGACCTACCGACGCGGCTTCGGCAAGATCTTCTACTTCAGCCCTGGCGACCAGGACTACCCCGTCTACCACCAGGCCGAGGTGCGCCGGGTCATCGCCAACGGCGTCGAATGGGCGCGCACCGTGCGCCCCGAGCGCGTCAGCCCGGTGCTGCTGCGCTACGAGACCGAGGACTTCTACAACGGCCAGGGCTACCAGGGGGCGCTGGAGCGATGAGTTCGTTCCGGACCCTGCCCGGCGACCGCCCGCTGCGGATCGTGCAGGTCGGCGCCGGCGGGATGGGGCGCGCCTGGATCGGCACCATCGGCGATAACCCGGACGTCTCGCTGGTCGGCCTCGTCGATCTCGATCTGGACGTCGCGAGGGCGGCGCTGGCGGAAGCCGGACTCGAAGGCATCGAGATCGGCCGCAGCGCCGCCGAGGTGGCGCGCGTGACCGGGGCCGATGCCGTCGTGAACGTCACCGTTCCCGAGGCGCATCTCGTCGTCAACCGGGAGGCGCTGAACGCCGGGCTGCCCGTGCTCTGCGAGAAGCCGGCCGCGCCGACCGTGGCCGACGCGTCGTCACAGGCGGTCCTCGCCGAGTCGGCGGGCGAGCTGCTGATGATCAGCCAGTCGCGGCGATTCCTGCCGGGCCTGCGGGCGCTGCGGCGCGAGGTCGCCGAGCTCGGCGCGATCGGCACGGTGACGACCGACTTCTTCAAGGCCCCGCGCTTCGGCGGGTTCCGGGAGCGGATGCCGCACGTGCTGCTGGTGGACATGGCGATCCACGCCTTCGACGCGGCGCGGTACGTCGCCGATGCCGAACCGGTGTCGGTGTACTGCGAGGAGTACAACCCCGAGTGGAGCTGGTTCGACGGCGCGGCGAACGCGGTGGCCGTGTTCGAGTTCACCGGCGGCATCCGCTACGTGTACGACGGCAGCTGGTGCGCACCGGGAATGGAGACGTCGTGGAACGGCGCCTGGCGCGTGTCCGCGGCTCTCGGCTCCGCGGAGTGGGACGGCGAGGGTGCGCCGCTCGTGCACCGGCCGGATGCCGGTGAGCCGGTCTCTGCCGCGGTCACGGAGTCGCCTCGCGAGCTCGCCGGGTCCCTGGCGGCGTTCGTGTCGGCACTGCGCTCCGGATCGGCACCCGAGAACGCGGCATCCGACAACATCCGCAGTCTCGCGATGGTCGAGGCCGCTGTGCTCTCTGCCGAGAGCGGTCAGCGGGTGCTCATCCAGGACGTGATCGACGCGGCGCAGCGGTAGGCCGGGTCAGCGGCCGTCCGGCCTCCCGCCGCGGGGCTTGTCGTCGTCGTCCCAGGGGCCTTCGTACCAGGCGCCCTTGTCGTCGCGCTTCGGCCGCCGGAGCAGCTGCACGGCGAAGACGGCGAGGGTCGCCAGGCCGATGGTGATCATCACCAGGAACAGCAGGTCCTGCTGGTTCATGGGCGCTTCCCCTCTGCGGCATCCGCCACGATCTTCGCGATCCGGCTCGCGCGGGTCTCGGCGCGCTTCGCCATCGCGATCTGCGTGAGACCCATCTTGCGCGATGAGGCCGGGAACGCGTCCCAGCCGGCGCGCGCCGCAGGCGCGGCGTCCAGCGCCGCGGTCAGGTCGGCGGGCTCGATGCCCGCCTCGGGGCCGTCCAGCACCTCCCAGGCGCCGTTCGCCTTGGCGATCTCGATCGCCCGGATGCCGGCGGGTGCCAGCATCCCCTCGGCTTCGAGTCTCGCGACGCGGGCCTTGTTCGTCGCCGCCCAGCCGCTGGACGCGCGGCGAGGGGCGAACCACAGTCCGCCGATGCGTTCGTCGAAGCTGCGCACCGGGCCGTCGATCCAGCCGAAGCACAGCGCCTGCAGGATGGAGTCCTCGTAGCCGATGTGCACGTCGTCGTTGCCGGGTCGCGGGCGCACCAGCCAGGCGCCCTTCGAGGTGCCGTGGTTCTCGGTGAGCCAGGCGCGCCAGGTCTCGGCATCCGCCGCCACCACGCGCTCGCCCTCGTCGAGCGCGCCCATCAGCGATCCTCCGGCAGCAGGTCGGCGACCGAGCCGACGACCTCGTCGGGGCGGAACGGGTACTTCTCGATCTCGGCGCGGTCGCTGATCCCGGTGAGCACCAGCACGGTGTGCAGGCCCGCCTCGATGCCCGCGACGATGTCGGTGTCCATCCGGTCGCCGATCATCCCGGTCCGCTTGGAGTGCGCGCCGA
Organism: Microbacterium sp. MAH-37; assembly: GCF_009758255.1. GTDB lineage: Bacteria > Actinomycetota > Actinomycetes > Actinomycetales > Microbacteriaceae > Microbacterium. Next base: position 481,798 of record NZ_WSEN01000010.1, on the reverse strand, counting down.
TCTTGTTCAGCGCCGAGCGGAACATCATGGGGTTCGGCTTGCCCACCACGTACGGCTCACGGCCGGTGGCCTTGGTGATGAGCGCGGCGATCGCACCGGTCGCGGGCAGCGGTCCCTCGGCGCTCGGCCCGGTGGCATCCGGGTTGGTGACGATGAACCGCGCCCCGGCGTCGATCAGCCGGATCGCCTTCGTGATCGCCTCGAAGGAGTAGTTGCGGGTCTCACCGACGACCACGAAGTCGGGGTCGGACTCGGTCATGATGAACCCCGCGTCGTGCAGGGCGGTGAGGATGCCGGCCTCGCCGATCACGAACGCCGATCCGCCGGGCACCTGCTGGCTGAGGAAGTCGGCCGTGGCGAGCGCCGAGGTCCAGATGCGGTGCTCCGGCACGTGCAGCCCACTGGCACGCAGGCGCGCGGAGAGGTCGCGCGCGGTGAAGATCGAGTTGTTCGTCAGCACCAGGTACGGGATGCCGGCGTCCTCCCAGCGCGCGAGAAGCTCGGCCGCGCCGGGAATGGCGTCGTTCTCGTGCACGAGCACGCCGTCCATGTCGGTGAGCCAGCATTCGATCTCGGAGCGTTCTGCCATGACGCCCAGCCTAGAGCGGCACGTGAGTCACGGGTGCGCGGTGAAGAACTCCGCGACGCGGTCGGGCCAGGCCTTGATCGTCGCGATGTCCTCCGCGACCTCGAGCTCCGCGTGCGGCATCAGCTCGGCGAGACGCTCGGCGGTGGAGAGCGGATGCCCCGGGTCCGTCGCCCACGGCAGGATCAGTGCGGGGGTCCCGATGCGGGCGACCTCCTCCTGTGCGGGCAGGTCGCTGACGCCCGCGCCGCGGAACACCGCGGGCAGCACGGCCATGTCGATGCTCGGCGGTCCGGGGTTCCAGCGCTCGGCGAAGATCTCCGGCACGGGGGCTGTGGCGGATGCCGCCACGAAGTCGTCGAGCGTCATCGTCTCGGCCGCTGCAGCGGTCGCCTCGTACACGCGCTGCTGGAGCTGCCTGGTCTCCCACGCGGTCGGCGGCGCGGTGAGCGCGACCGAGCGGAAGCGCTCCGGGCGGCGGGTCAGGGCGTGCAGGATCGTCGCCGTTCCCATCGACGAGCCGATCGCGTGCACCGCTTCATCCGGCGAGATCGCCTCGGCGAGCGCGAGCAGGTCGGTCGCCAGGTTCTCCCAGCGGTAGTCGTCCGGCTCGTCGCGGCCGGCGGTCTCGCCGTGGCCGCGGGCGTCGTACGCGACGACGCGGAACCCCTTCTTCACGAGCCGGTCCCACTCGGTGAGCGCCTGCTCGCGGTCCGCAGCGCGGCTCATCGTCAGGCCGTGCGCGATGATGACGACCGGCCCTTCACCGTGTGCGTCGAAAGCGAGCTGCGCGGTGCCGACGTCGAAGAAGCGCGTTCCCATGCGCACAGCCTATGGGTGGGCTCAGGCCGTCAGCCAGATCACGCCCGCCGACCCTTCGGGCAGCGCCACGGCGCGCCCGTCCTGCTCGACGCCGGCGGCCGTCACGACGAGCTCGGATGCCACGCCGATGCCGAGCGCCTCCAGCGCCCGCAGCAGTTCCGGATCGCGGTCGTCGACGCGCAGCACGCGGCCGGCGTGGCCGGGCGCGGCATCCGCCAGCAGCACGAACGGCTCGCGGGTGACATGCCCCGCGGCATCCGGGATCGCGTCGCCGTGCGGATCGAATCGCGGGCGGCCGAGCCGTTCGTCGATGCCCTCCAGAAGGCGGTCGCTGATCGTGTGCTCGAGCACCTCGGCCTCGTCGTGCACCTGGTCCCAGGCGTAGCCGAACTCGCGCACCAGCCAGGTCTCGATGAGGCGATGCCGGCGCAGCATCTCGAGGGCGCGGCGCTCACCGGCATCCGTCAGCTTCACGGCCCCGTAGGGGACGTGCGAGACGAGACCGGCGGATGCCAGCTTCTTGACCATCTCGGTCACGCTCGACGGGGCGATGCCGAGCTTCGCGGCGAGCTGCGACGGGGTGATCGGTGCGTCCTGCCACTCGGTGTGCGAGTAGACGGTCTTCAGATAGTCGTCTGCGGCGGGGGAGGCCATCAGCCCTGTCCGACCATGCGCACGATCTCACCGAAGGCGATCTGACCCGCGAAGAAGCAGATCGCGAAGCCGGCCATCGCGGCCAGCAGCGAGAGGCGGCCGTCGTAGTCCTCGACCCCCTGCGTGCCGATGCGACGTGCGCGGAACGCGAGGACCAGGGTGATCACGCCCAGCGCCAGCTGCACCCACGGGCCGCCGAACGGCAGCAGATAGGGCATGAACAGCAGCAGCACGCCCAGCGCGCCGGTGCCCAGCGAGAACCAGGTGCACAGGCGCATCGCGCGGCGCGCATCGGAGTCGTCTCGATTCTGGGTGGCGGCCATCACTCCAGCCTACTTTGCGCTCCGATCACGTCTGCACGACGGCGACAGGTGCGGAAGGCACCGTATGCAACGTTGGAATGAATCGTGTCAAAACGCTTGACGGTGCCGGTGCCGGCGAGTAGCTTCGGGCACGGAAAGCGCTATCCAATCGGGCCCCGGCCCAGAGGAGATTCGATGATGAACCCCAGATCCCATCCGTTCCGATCCGCGCTGGCGGTGGTCGCCGCGGGATGCCTGCTCGCCGGAGGTGCGCAGTCCGCCTTCGCCGCACCGCCCGCTGCACCTGCGGCGGCCCACAAGCCGGCCACCAGCACTCCCCAGCACGAGACCCTCGACCGTGGCCTCGTCGCGGTGTCCACCGGCTCCGGCGTGTTCCTCAGCTGGCGGCTGCTCGCCTCGGAGGCCACCGGCGCGACCGCCACCGGCCTGACCGGCGCGGACTTCGCCGTCTACCGCGACGGCGAGCGCATCGCGGTCGTGACCGACAGCACGAACTACTCCGACGAGGCCGGTACGGCCGAGTCCGAGTACACCGTGGCCCCGGTCGTGAACGGGGTCGAGCTCGCGGCATCCGCTCCGGTGACCGCGTGGGCGCAGGGCCACTACGACCTGCCGCTGCAGAAGCCCGCCGACGGCGTCACGCCCGCAGGCGAGGCGTACACGTACTCGGCCAACGACGTCTCGGTCGGCGACGTCGACGGCGACGGTCAGTACGAATACGTCGTCAAGTGGGACCCGTCGAACTCGAAGGACGTCTCCCAGCGCGGCTACACCGGGAACGTCTACCTGGACACCTACGAACTCGACGGCACGCTGCTGAACCGGCTCGACCTCGGCGTGAACATCCGCGCCGGCGCGCACTATACGCAGTTCCTCGTCTACGACTTCGACGGCGACGGCCGCGCCGAGACCATGCTGAAGACCGCACCGGGAACGAAGTCGATCCAGTACCGGGCCGACGGCACGGTGAAGAGCGAGAGCTACATCACCATGCCGAAGTCCGACCTGAAGGCCGGCTACGCGAACACCGACGACTACCGCCTGAGCGCCGCCGACTACGAGGAGCACCTCGTGGAGATGTTCCTCGGCTGGAGCGAGCGCCCCGAGGTGGTCTCCGGCCAGTGGCCGGCGACGCTCGAGGAGGCATGGGGGATGCCGGTGACCCACGAGTATCCGCTCACGCGTGAGAGCGCCGAGGAGCTCGCCGACACGTTCATCGACGTGTACGCGCCCAGCCGCAGTTCGAAGAACCTGCTGCGCGAGTTCGAGGGCTTCATCGTCGACGGCCCGGAGTACCTCACGGTCTTCGACAGCGCGACGGGTGAGGAACTGCAGACGATCGACTACCCGACCGAGCGCGGTGACGACGGTCTGCTCTGGGGCGACTACGCGATGGCTCGTATCGAGCCGGGCAACCGCGTGGACCGCTTCCTCTCCGGCGTGGGCTACTTCGACGGGCAGCATCCGTCTGCGGTGTTCGCCCGCGGGTACTACACGCGCACCACCGTCACCACACTCGACTGGGACGGCAAGAAGCTCACCCAGCGCTGGCAGGTCGACAGCGGCCAGGTGCCGATGACGAACCCGTTCAACGACGGCCCGCACGGTCGCGACGGCACCGATCCGGTGTACGGCGGGATCACCACGCAGGGCGACCACTCCCTGAGTCTCGCCGACATCGACGACGACGGCCGTTCGGAGCTGATCTACGGCTCGGCGACGCTCGATGACGACGGAAGCCTGCTGTACAGCTCGCACGACGTGCTGCCCGAGGGCAGCGCGGATCCCGGTGCCGACGTCCGGCTCGGGCACGGCGACGCGATGCACGTGACCGACATCGATCCGAGCCGGCCCGGCAAGGAGATCTGGACCGCCCACGAGGGCGGCACGTACGCGCCCTACGGCTCGGCGCTGCGCGACGCCGCGACCGGCGAGGTGCTGTTCGGCGCCTACTCGGGCAAGGACACCGGTCGCGCGATGATCGGCGACGTGCGTCCGGACGTGCCCGGCATCGAGGTGTGGTCGAGCATGCCCGGCGGCACCGACGCGAGCGGCCTGCTGAGCGCGAAGGGCGAGATCCTCTCGGCGGCCACGCCCGGCACGAACATGTCGATCCGCTGGGCCGGCGACCTCACCACGCAGATCGTGAACGGCAGCGGCACCGCGACGCCGACGATCGACGACTGGACGCGCGGCACGCTGCTCACCGCGGACGGCGCGCTCACGAACAACGGCACCAAGGGCAACCCGTCGCTCGTCGCCGACGTGCTGGGCGACTGGCGCGAGGAGCTGCTGGTGCGCACGGCGGACTCGAGTGCGCTGCGGTTCTACACGACCACCGAGCCGACCGAGCACAAGCTCACGACGCTGATGCAGGACGTGCAGTACCGCACCGAGACCGCGCGTCAGCAGACGGTCTACAACCAGCCGGCATACACCTCGTTCTACCTGGCGAGCGACGTCGACTGGGCGAACGTTCCCGTGCTGACCGCACCCGTGGCCCCGGCAGCGCCGGTGTTCAAGGACCGTCCTGGCACCGCGCATGACGAGGTGCAGCTGCCGCGCACCTCAGGCGTCACGTACTACGTGAACGGCGAGAAGGCGGATGCTGCCAACCACAAGGTCCGTGTGACCGGCGAGGCGACGGTCGTGGCCGTGCCGGATGCCTGGTACCGCATCGCCGACGGCGCCCTGTCGCAGTGGACGGAGACGTTCGCAGGCTGATCGCAGAGCGCCCCGGGGTCGTCGTCTTCGCGACGGCCCCGGGGCGTCACGGTCGGGCGCTGACCCGTCTCGCGGCGCCGACTGCACCGCTTCGCGACGACCGCACGGGTTGTCGACGTCGACAGGCGGTGCTGTCGACGACAACCGGTTCACTCGGCGGCAACCGGTTCAGCCGTCGGATGCCGGTGCCCTACCGCCATCACCCGGTCGCGATCAGCACGAGCAGCGTCGCGTTCAGCGCGATCAGCAGCACCGAGCACAGGATGCCCAGTGCGGTGGTCAGGCGCCGGTTCGCGTGGCCGCCCAGGGTGCGGCGCTGCGCCGTGAGGACGACCAGCGGGATGAGCGCGAACGGGATGCCGAACGACAGCACCACCTGGCTCAGCACGAGCGCGAGTGTGGGATCGAAGCCGATGGCCAGGATGAACAGCGCCGGGATCAGGGTGACCAGGCGTCGGGTGAGCAGTGGCACTCGCACCGACAGCAGTCCGTGCATGATCTCCGCGCCCGCGTAGGCGCCGACCGACGTGGACGCCAGCCCCGAGGCCAGCAGACCCACGGCGAACAGGGTGCCGATCACGGCGCCGAGGTTCTCGCTGATCGCAGCGTAGGCACCCTCGAGCGAGTCCGTGCCGTCGACGCCGGCGAGGTTGGCCGCGGCGAGCAGCAGGATCGCCAGGTTCACGGAGCCGGCGATGATCATCGCTACGGTGACGTCCCAGCGGGTGGCGGTGAGGAGGGTGCGGATGCTCGGCGGATCGGGGTCGCGAGGATCCCCGAAGCGGTCGCGTGCGAGGGCGCTGTGCGCGTAGATCGCATGCGGCATGATCGTCGCGCCCAGGATCGACGCCGCCAGCAGCACCGATCCGCTGTCGGTGAAGCGCGGGATCAGCCCGCTCGCGACGCCGGCCGGATCGGGTGGGGCGACGAACAGGCCGGCCACGAAGCCGATCACGATCAGCGACATGAGGCCGATGATGACGAACTCGAAGTGCCGGGGGCCGCGGCGCGACTGCACCAGGAGCAGTCCCATCGACACCGCGCCCGTGATGATGCCGCCGAGCAGCAGCGGGATGTCGAACAGCAGGTTCAGGGCGACCGCCCCGCCGAGGACCTCGGCGATGTCGGTCGCCATCGCCACCAGCTCGGCCTGGAGCCAGTAGGCGCGCCGCGCCCAGCGGTTGCGGATGCGCTCGCCGAGGACCTCGGGAAGGCTCTGCCCCGTGACGACGCCGAGTTTCGCGGAGAGGTACTGGATCAACCAGGCCATCAGGTTGCCCGCCAGGACGACCCACACCAGGAGATAGCCGTAGCGAGCGCCGGCGGTCATGTTGCTGGCGACGTTTCCCGGGTCGAGATAGGCGACGCCCGCGACGAGTGCCGGTCCGAGCAGCCAGATCCCGCGCAGCGGTGACCGTCTCGCGCCGCGCACCGGGGCGAGAGGCGTCGTCGTCGCAGATTTAGGCATACCGAAATCCTAGCCAGTTTTCGGCATACCTAAAAGTCTGTCGCGTGTCCGCCGCGGCTACGCTGGTCGGGATGGAAGAGCAGACTCCCGACGCCTCGACCGGCTCGGCGACCCAGCCGGGATACGGCGTCGGTCCGTGGCCCGGCGAATGGCCGGAGGGCCCGCAGTACGACCCGGAACTGCTCGAGCGGGGCGACACCCGCAACGTCATCGACCGGTACCGGTACTGGCGCATGGAGGCGATCGTCGCCGATCTCGACACGAAGCGGCACCCGTTCCACGTCGCCATCGAGAACTGGCAGCACGACATGAACATCGGCTCGATCGTGCGCAGCGCCAACGCGTTCCTCGCCGACACCGTGCACATCATCGGCCGTCGCCGGTGGAACCGGCGCGGCGCGATGGTCACCGACAGGTACCAGCACGTGGTCCATCACGAGGACGTCGCGACGTTCGCGGCCTGGGCTGCGGATGCCGGCATCCCGATCATCGCCGTCGACAACGTCGGCGAGGCCGTGCCGGTCGACCGTGCCGACCTGCCGGAGCAGTGCGTGCTGCTGTTCGGTCAGGAGGGTCCCGGGCTCTCCGATGAGGCGCTCGCCGTGGCATCCGGCCACATCGAGATCACCCAGTACGGGTCGACCCGCTCGATCAACGCGAGCGCCGCCGCGGCCGTCGTGATGTACGAGTGGTGCCGCCGGTACGCAGTCTGATCAGGATCGATCAGTCGCGCTGGATGCCGAAGCTGTGCTTCATGAGCGCGTTGACGTCACTGTCGAGGCGGTCGATGCGCTGATGCATGCCGCGGAACTCCGAAGAGATCTCCGTGCGCAGGGCCCCGATCTCTGTGCGGATGATCCTGATGAACATCGTCGACATGAGGGTGATCATGCCGAAGAGCGCGGCGGCGAAGACGCCGATCAGCGTCCAGACCTGCGGTTCATTCATCGTGAGCACTTCTCCATCATGTCCTGTTCCCCGCGAGCGTGCCACGGTCTGCCGACGGCACCGTGTGCTGGCCCTGCGCACGCGGACAACTCGCCGGACGGCATGACTGTGGAGGATCACTCGCATCACCCGCCGGGGTGATGCGGCCCGCCCGGCCGCATGCCAGCATGGGGGCATGCCGCGCGCCTCCCTCCGGCTCGACCTGCTCGTCCCCGTGCTGCTCGCGGTGATCCTGCTGCCGGCGTCGCTGGTCGCGCTCGCCCAGCAGCCGACCGCGCTGCCCCTGCCGTTCGCGCTCGCCGCCGGGGTCCTGTTCGTCGCGCTGCACGTCGTCTCCTTCCTCGCGTCCCGGCATCCGCTCGGTGCGTTCGCGACGGCCAGCGCGATCATGCTGCTGCTGGCCGTGTTCCCCGTGGCTGTCGGCGTGACCACGGCGCTGTACCCGTCCGCGCTCGCCTACCTGGTGTGCGTGCATCAGGTGGCGGTTCGCTGCGAGCGGCGTCATGCGCTGCTCGCGATCATCACCGCCGTCATCGGGTCGGGGTTCGTGGCGCTCACCGCCCCCGAGCTGATCGACCCGATCTGGAAGCTCGGCGCCTTCCTCGGCCTCGTCGCCGCGAACGCCGCGGCGTGGGCGTTCGGTCTGCTGCAGCGACTGCGCCGCGCGCAGGCGGCCGCGCAGGAGGAGGCGCGCGTGCGCGCGGCGCTCGCCGATGAGCGGACGCGCATCAGTGCCGAACTGCACGACGTGGTCGCGCACTCGCTGACGGTGATGATCGCGCAGGCCGAGGTCGCCCGCGGATTCCTGCGGGAGCAGCCCGAGGTGAGCGAGCGCGCCCTCGATGTGGTGCTGGACAGTGGCCGCAGTGCGCTGCGCGGCATGCGGGGGATCGTCCGGGATGATGCGCCGCTGCAGCCGACTGAGGGGCTCGACGCTCTCGAGGACGTCATCGCCGGCGCCCGCAGTCCGGAGACCCGCATCGACCTGAGCGAGCAGGGCGCGCGACGCCCGCTCGCCGCACCCGTGCTGCTGGCCGTGCTGCCGGTGGTGCGCGAGGGGCTGACGAATGCGATCCGGCACACCGCCCCTCCGCGCGCGGTGCAGGTGCGGTTGGAATGGGGCACTGACCTGGTGATCACGATCGACGATGACGGCGGCTCCGGAGCATCCGGAGCGGGACTCGGCAGCGGAACCGGGCTCGCCGGACTCGCTGAGCGCGTGCGCCTGGCCGGGGGATCGCTCGAGTCCGGGCCGATGGGGCACGGCTGGCGGCTGCGCGCAGCGCTGCCGGTGGAGGAGGACGCATGACCGTGCGGGTGCTGCTCGCGGACGATCAGGAGCTGCTGCGCGAGGCGCTCGCCATGATGCTCTCGCGCGACGAGCGCATCGAGATCGTCGGGTCGGTGGGCTCCGGCGACGAGGCGATCTCGTTCGTGCACGCGCGCGCCGTCGATGTGGTGCTGATGGACGTGCGGATGCCCGGGACCGACGGTATCGCCGCGACCGCAGAGGTGCGCCGCATCCGCCCCGGCACCCGCGTGCTGGTGCTGACGACGTTCGACCTCGACGAGTACGTGTTCGGCGCGATCCGCGCCGGGGCGAGTGGATTCCTCACCAAGGACGCGACGCCGCAGGCGGTCGCCGACGCGGTCGTCGCCGTCGCGGACGGCGAGGCGGCGATGGGGGATGCCGCGATCACCGCGATGGTGGGATTCGTGCGCGAAGGCGCGTCGGCGGGGGATGCGGATGCTGCGCTCGCGGCACTGAGCCCGAGGGAACAGGAGGTGCTGCGGCTGCTGGCGTCGGGCGCGGGCAACGACGTCATCGCGCAGCGGCTGTTCGTGTCGCCGAACACGGTGAAGACGCACGTGAAGGCGGTGCTCGCCAAACTGGGCCTGCCCGACCGGCTGCACGTCGTCATCTGGGCGTACGAGAACGGGATCCTGCGGCCCGGTGGCGGGCAGGGAAGTCACCCGCAGGGGTGAGGACGATCGTCCCGGCGGGCGACGCGGGCGGATGCCGCGGATTTCTACCGTCGAGTCATGGACATTCGGACGAGAACGACCCTGCCCCTGCTGGCCGCCCTGTGCGCTGCGGCGATCGCGGCCCTCTCCCTGCTCCGGCTGGCGGCTCCGGTATTCGCCGCCTGGTACGCCGGGCTGCCGCCTAGCCTGCTCGACCGGGTCGTGGATCCGTTCGTCGCGGCGGTGATCGGGCTGCTCGTCGGCGTCGTCGGCGTCGTCGTGTCGCTGGCGCTGTTCGCCAGGGCACGCGGGCGCGAGATCTCCGGCGCGACCGGGGTTGTCGCCGTGGCCGTCACCGTCGTCGCACTCGTGCTCGCGCCCGGCAACGCCATCCCGGTCGCCGGCTACACGTTCGCCCTGACGGCGATGGGGATCGTCATCGTCGGGACGGTGCTGCTGGCGATCCGGCGGCCGCTCGTCGGGATCCCGGTGGCGGCCGCGCTCGTCGCGGTCGGCGTGTACGCAACGATCCGGCTGGGCGGCGAGCCGCTGCTGCCGGACGTGCTCGCGAGCCTGATCGATGAGATCCCGCAGATCGCGGTCACCGGCGCCTATCTGGTGCTCGCCGCCGGCATCGTGCTGAGCGCGATCGGTGACGGACGGGGCCGTGGTGCTGTCGCTCGGTGGGTGCTCGCGCACCGGGTCGCGATCACTGTGGTCGCCGCATCCTGCGCCGCGCCGTACGCGTTCGTGCGGGCGACCTGGCTCACTCCCTGGCCGCTGTTCGGCCCCGGAGCCGAGGTGCTGGCCTCCACCCCGGACGTGATGGTCATCGGGCTTTCGCTCGGGTTCGGGATGCTGATGGCCGGGCTGCTCACGCTGGGCCTGGTGCTTCCGTTCGGCGAGCGGTTCCCGCGGTGGTTCGCGGGCATCGGCGGGCGCGCGGTGCCGGTCGGCCTGCCGGTCATCTCGGCGATGATCGTGGCCGTGCTGTTCATCGCCGGCGGGGCCGAGTTCCTCACCTCGGTCATGGAGGGGCGCTTCGCGCCGGTGGGCGCGGCGGCGCAGATCGAGTTCGTCGTCGTGTTCCCGTTCTGGTTGTGGGGCCCCGCGCTGGGGCTGGCGGCCTGGGGGTATGCGATGAACCGGGCTGATCGGGCGACGGCCGAGTCGGATGCCGCAGAGCGGGGGCCGGTGGCGGCGCCGACAGCGGATGCTGCGCTCCGCTCGCGCAGGCTCTATGAGCTCGAGTTGCACGAGAGCCGGGAGGCGTGAGGCGGCGGTGTTCGCGTGCGCGGCTGCGGAACCTGTGCGCAACTGCGGATCCGGAAGGCGACGCGCCGGCTGATGGCAGCGGACACCGGCGGGTCGTGCCGCGGCATCCGAAGTTGGGCACGCTGCGCCACCAAGATCCGGTGCCCGTCTGGCCTTCGGGTCAGGCGGGCAACCGCATCCAGGCATCCGTCCTGACTCGCCAGCCGAGCGTGCCGAGGCGCGCGAGCAGGTAGACGCCGAAGAACGCGACGGCGAGCCAGACGAGGCCGGCGGTGCCGTCGACGCCGGTGGCGGCGATGATCCAGAGCGCGGGCAGGAACGGGACGAGATTGAGCACGCCGACCACGGCGAGGTACTTCGCGTCGTTCGCGCCCATCAGCACCCCGTCGAGCACGAACACGATGCCGGCGATCGGCTGGGCGATCGCGAGCACGATGAGGGCGGGCTGGATGAGTGCGGCGACGGTGGCGTCGCCGGTGAAGAGCAGGCCGAGCACGCCGGAGAGCGCGGCGATGATCGCGCCGACGATGACGCCGAACCAGGCGCCCCAGGCGACTGTGCGGCGCAGCACGTGGTGCACCTCGCCTTCGTCGCCCGCGCCGAGGGACTTGCCGATCAGTGCCTGCGCGGCGATCGCGAGGGCGTCGAGGGCGAACGCGGCGGTGGAGAACATGGTGAACACGATCTGCCACCCGGCGAGTTCGTCGGTGCCGATGCCGGTCGCGACGCCGACGGTGGCGAGCAGGGCGACGCGCAGGCTGACCGTGCGCAGGAACAGCCAGCCGCCGGAGCGTGCGGTGCCGCGGATGCCGTCGCGCTGCGCGCGCAGCGAGGCGCCGTGGCGGCGGGCGAGGCGCTGCACGACGAGGGCGTAGGCACCGACCATGCCCCACTGGGCGAGCACGGTGCCGAAGGCCGAGCCGGCGATGCCCCAGCCGAAGCCGTAGATGAACAGCCAGTTCAGCAGGGCGTTCGCGGCGAAGCCGAGGCCGGCGATCCAGAGCGGGGTGACGGTGTTCTGCATCCCGCGCAGCAGGCCGGTCGCGGCGAACACGATGAGCATCGCCGGCAGGCCCCACATCGAGATGGAGAGGTAGATGCGGGCTTCGGATGCCACGGCCTCGGAGGCGCCGAAGAGCGAGACGAGCCACGGTGAGGCGAGCGCGCCTACGACGGCGAGCACCGCGCCGAGGCCGAGGGCGAGCCACATCCCGTCGATGCCTGCAGAGACCGCGTCGCCGGGCTTGCCCGCGCCGAAGCGGCGGGCGACGGCGGGGGTGGTCGAGTAGGCGAGGAACACCATCAGGCCGACGATGGTCTGCAGCACCGCGCTGGCGATGCCGAGCCCCGCGAGGGGGACGGTGCCGAGGTGACCGACGAGAGCGGCGTCGACGATGAGGAACAGCGGCTCGGCGACGAGCGCGCCGAGCGCGGGGACGGCGAGCCGCAGGATCTCGCGGTTCAGGGTCGGGTTCGGCACGGGTTCGAGCCTATTCGAGTGCGGGGACGGTCCTTCGTCTCGCTGGGGGTCGGGGTATCCGAGGAGCCGAGGCGCAGCCGGAAGCCGGGGCCCGGAACCGCGTGAGCCGCGGCCGTCCGGAGAGACCGCAATCGGAGGAGCGGGGCGCTGATCTCTCAGGAGCCGGGAGCGTCGTCGGGTTGCGGCGCATTCGCGCTGAGCCGGGGCGCCGGGCGATCGGGTGCCCGACGTGCCTGCGAGACGGGGTTCCGGGCCAGGATGCGAGGGGCGTCATGGGTCACGCCCCACTCCCGCGAGCGCCGGGGAGCCTGGCCAGCCCGCGCTCAGGACCGGACCTGGATCAGGCAGCGATCGCGTACCGAGCCCGGCCGCCGAGGCGGGGCGTGCGGGACGGGTCGACGTGCGGAGGTGGGAGGAACCAGACGCGGGCGGCCGTGCCGGTGCCGTCGATGCGGATCTCCCAGCCGTTGTCGTGGATGCGATGGTGGCAGCTCTCGCAGAGCAGGATGCCGTTGTCGAGGTCGGTGGGACCTGCGTCGCGTTGCCACCATCGCAGGTGATGGACCTTGGTCATGTCCGGCGGAAGGTCGCACATCGCGCATCCGCCGTCGCGTTCGGCCAGCGCGAGCTTCTGCGCCCTGGTGAACAGCCGCCGCTCACGGCCCCAGTCGAGGATCTCGCCCTCAGAGTCCAGCACGCACGGGATGATGCCGCCGCCGGCGGCCATCCGGCGCACCGCGCTGACGCTGATCGGGGCGTCGGTGCCGTCGATCGTGCCGTGACCGATGCCGGAGGTGAGGTCTTCGAGGTCGATGCGCACGACGACGGTCGCGCCGTGCAGCGGCACGTCCGTGTGGGTGCACGAGAGCATGTGCTGGCAGAACAGCGTGATGGCGTCGGCCTGCATCATCTGCACGGTGCGGTGGTCGGCGTCTGGACCGTCTGGGTCGACGGCGTCTTTGCGGGCGGCGAACTGGGCGGACACATAGCCCTGCACAGCTGCGCGGATCGCAGCGCCCTCTTCGACCGGGGTGACGAGATTCACGTGCAGGTTGCCGTCGCGCTCGAACATCGTCGCCGACCGCTGTGCCCGGCGCTCCTCTTCGGAGGGTTCGATGCCGTCGGGGTCGAGGTGGGCTTCGAGGTTCACGATCAGCTTGCGCACGTTGTCGAGCGACTGGCCCGCCGCCCGGTCGGAAAGGAATTCCTCGGCCTCGGCCGTCTGCTCGGCACCGATCTTGATGCGCACCCGGTCGAGGAGCGCGATGATCTGCGCGGCGGCAGCCATGCTCAGCTCACCGGCGGCGATGCCCCTCTGCAGGAACGGGTACTTCGCCGGCAGCTTCTCGCCGAGCAGGTTGGAGCGCGGTGCGATCGCCTCGCCGACCCTCACCAGCTGGGCGGCCTCGCCCGTGGTGCCGCGGGTCGACGCCGCGATCAGCTGCGTGGTGCTGCGATATCCCTGCTGCTTCGCCAGGGCATCCGGACCGAGCTCGGTCCGAGATTCGTGCGAGATCTCGGCGGCGACCTCGGCGAGCAGGGCATCCATCTGGCGGCGCGCCAGCGTGAGTTCCTCGCTCGCGCGCATCAGCTGTGCGCGTGTCATATCGGTCGCATCCTCAGCATCCGCCCACGCCGCCTCGAGACCGGTGACGGTCTCGAGAAGTGCTGACAGGTGCGTTGTCATGCCTCCAGGATATAGAATCTATCTACGATAGTAAAGCAAGTTCTTGAGAATCGAGAATAGAAGATTTGAGTGACCTGCATGCCGTCGACCGCACCACTTGCCGACGAGCGCTGCTGCCGGAATGCGCCCCGCGGGTCGAGCGTTTCACCCTGCATGGACGCTCCCGAACCCGACCGCCTCGCCGACGCCACCCGTATGGGTGCGGTGACTCTGCTGGTCGGCGACCTCGACGCGATGACCCGGTACTACCGCGATGTCGTCACGCTGCAGGTGCTCGCCGCCGACGGCGACGCCGTGACGCTCGGCCGGGCGGGGAATCCGATCGTCGTGCTGCGTCATGAGGCGGGGCTGCGGCACGCGGCATCCGGCTCTGCGGGGCTGTACCACACGGCCATTCTCTCCGAATCGCAGGCCGCGCTGGCCGCCGCGGTCTACTCGGTGGCCAGGAACGCTCCTGGCACGTTCACCGGCAGTGCGGATCACCTGGTCAGCCAGGCCTTCTACTTCACCGATCCGGAGGGCAACGGCATCGAGCTGTACTGGGATCGGGCGCGCACCGAGTGGTCGTGGACGCACGGACAGGTCGAGATGGCGACGCTGTACCTCGACCCGAACGCGTACCTCGGCGAGCATCTGACCGAGGCCGTCATGCAGGGATCGACGGCCGCGGATGCGGCATCCGTCGGTCACGTGCACCTGTCGGTGGGCGACGTGGCGACGGCGCGCAGCTTCTACGTCGACGCGCTGGGCTTCGACGCCACGGCGGAACTCGGTACGAGCGCCCTGTTCGTCAGCGCCGGCGGATACCACCACCACATGGCGATGAACGTGTGGGAGTCGCGCGGAGCAGGACGGCGGATGCCGACTCTCGGCCTGGGGCGTGTCGATCTGACGCTCCCTGATGCCGATGCGCTGGGCGCTCTCTCCGAGCGGCTGCGCGACCACGGCCTCGCCGTGCGCGACGACGGCCGCACGGTGAGCTTCGACGATCCGTGGAGCAATCTGCTGCAGGCATCCGTCGGGTGAGTCGCACGCGCCGGCCGACGTAGGCTGGCGGTGACGGAGGTGCACGATGACCGATCCGAAGGATGAGCAGGATGCTGCGGCGTACGCCCCTCGTGGTTCCGCGCTGAACGCGCAGAACATGGCCGAGCAGGTCGAGACGGCGATCCAGATCGCGATCCGGCAGGGAGCGTTCGACAACCTGCCCGGCGCGGGAAAGCCCATCGAGGGACTGGGCACGCACCACGATCCGGACTGGTGGATCAGGCGCAAGATCGAGACCGAGAACCTCACGGGCATCGGGCCACCGGCGATCATGCTGCGCGACGAGGATCGTCGGATGCCGGAGACGCTCGACGGGTTCCGGCGCGAGGTGGACGTCCGGGAGTATCTCGAGGACTTCAACAAGCGCGTGATCGATGCGCGGCGGCAGCTGCTGGGCGGGCCGCCGGTCGTCACGAAGACGCGGGACGTGGATGCCGAGGTCGCGAGCTGGCGGGAGCGTCGGCAGCCCGGTCGTTGAGCGAGCGGAGCGAGACGAAACGTGACTCGTGGTGTGTGGGTCGCGGGTCGGGGCGTGCCCTGCGCTCGCAGAGTGGGACCTTCCCGCCGGCTGGAGCGGGCAAGCCCGCTCCAGCCGGCGGGCCCCTCCCAATGCTCGCTCCGGGAATGCCCCGACCCGCTCATGCATCTGGAGGTGGCGCTGCACGCGCGGGGGGAAAGGTATGGGGGAGAAGCGTGAGGGAGGGTGAGAGACTCATCGGTCGTTGAGCGAGCGACGAAGGAGCGAGACGAAACGTCTGGTCTGCTGCGGGGCGAAGGGCCTAATCTCGGGAGTGGGCGCTGGGGAGTGCCCGATCGAGTCTCGGAGAGGTCTGGGGACGAATGGCTCGTGGAGACAGGGGAAAGCCGCACGTGCGCACGGAGACCGTGCTCATCTGGTCTGCGCTCGGAGTGTTGGCGATCGGGTTGGCAGTCCCGATGTCCGGGATGCTGGGCGACGTGTGGTCCGACGGAACGGACAGCGGCGTCGTGGACGAGGCGCTGCCGCCGGCGTGGCAGGTCGTCGAACTGGAGACACCGGAACCCGTGGTGAGTACGGAGCCCTCGGTGGAGCCTCCGGCGGAACCCGTCGCGACCTGGAAATGCGGGTGGGATCCGACGTACAACGATGACTGGCACGACGACGTGCTCTGCACGAAGGGAATGGAGTCGGACCGTCCGGCACTCCTCCCCGAGCAGGAGTTCATCACGAAGGCCGACATGATGGTCGCCGCGCGCGAGTACGAGAAGAAGCTCAATGGATGACTTCGAGAGCGGGTTCTCTCTCTTCGGGATGCTCGCCGGAGTCGGTGTGCTGCTGGCGCTGGTGGTGTATCTCGGGCTGACGTTCCTCGTGCTGTGGGGCATGTACTGGCTGATCAGGCTCGCCGTGCGACACGGCACGATGGACACCGCGCGCTGGCAGCGGGCCGGCATGCCGGATCGGATGCCGAAGCGGATGAAGCGTCCCCGGCGCGTGCCGCCGCCGTCGTATTTCGACGATCGTCCGCGGGGCCCGCGCGATTGGTGACGAGCCTCGGGCTCATCAGGGCGGCGTTCCGGTGAGGCCCGAAACAAGATAGTTGTGAATAGAGCTTGCTTTCAGCGAACTCCAAGGTCCATGATTCTCGCAGGGAGAGAGCCCGCTGGGGAGTGGGCGTCTTGATCTGGCTCTGGGGGCCGGGGAGATCCGGACGTTTGGCGTATCTGGGGACATACGTCGGTCTGCAGAGTGCGTTACCCAACCCACTCGAAAGGACAATTCCCATGCTCAAGGCATACGCAAAGGCGCAGGCTTTCATCAATTCGCGTCGTGTCGTCGAGGCTGAAGAGGGCGCGACCGCAGTCGAGTACGCGCTCATCGTCGGGCTCGTCTCGCTGATCATCATCGGGGCGCTCGCCCTGATCGGTCCCGCGGTCGTCAGTTTCGTCAACACTGACATCATCCCCAAGCTCTGAACTCATCGCAGCGGGGTCATGCGACGCGACGCGCGTACTGTGCCATTGCGTCGCATGACCGTCGTCCGATCATGAGAATCCAAGATTCAGAGCGCGGAGCAGCCGCCGTTGAATTCGCTCTGATCGCGGTGCCGTTCCTGCTGCTGATCTTCGCGCTCCTGGACCTCGGCTGGATCTTCAACCAGCAGCTGGCGGTCACGACTGCGGCGCGCGAAGCGGTTCGCATCTATGCGGTCGAGCAGCAGAACGGAAGCGCCGCCGCGATCGCAGAGGCTGAGAGCCGCGCGAGCGACCTCGTGCAAGGCGCGCTCAGTTTCGACTGGCAGGAGTGTTCGAGCAACGTCGAGAACGAAGACGCCACGGTGACCGTCAGCACCCCGCTCACAGACCTGACCGGATGGGTCGTGGTCATCGCACCGGAGTCGACGCTGTCAGCGAGAGGAACAATGAGATGCGGCGGATGAACGCGCGTGACGCGAGCTTGAGCGAACGCGGCGCTGTGGCGGTGCTGTTCGCCTTCCTCGCGGTACCTCTGCTCGTCGTGCTCGCCTTCGTCTGCGACGCCGGCCTGCTTTACTGGGAGAAGGCGGAACTGCAGAACGGTGCTGATGCGGCAGCGCTCGCGGTCGCACAGAATTGCATCCAGAACGCCTCCGACTGCAGCAGCGGCGCCAACACCGTCGCCGCGGCCATCGCGAGTGACAACGCGAACGACGACGCGAGCGCGGCAACGGTTGATCCCGGGCAGTCTCTGCTGCAGCAGAGTCACGGGAAGGCGTTCGTCACGGCAAGTTCGCCAGCGGGCAACGGGGTGGCGCATCCCTTCGCGTCGCTGCTCGACCCGCAGACGTCCACCACGCTCCAGGCGACGGCGAGCGTCGAGTGGGGTGCGCCGGTCAGCGGCAGCGCCGTCGCGCTGACCATCGCGAAGTGCGAGTTCGTGGACCTGCCTCCGCAGGAAGCCGACGTCGCAAACCCGGTGCGGACCTGGATCACCATCGAAGAGGACGGGAACGGTGTCAAACAGTCGAACTGCAGTGACGGTTCACCCGGTGGGTTCGGGTGGCTGGATGGGACGAACTGCGTCGCGGAGATCTCCATCGACACCACTGTCGGCGGAACTACAGGTATCCAGCCCAACTCGAACAAGAACGGTTGCTCGGCATCTGTACTGCAGAGCAACCTCTGCAAGGTGATTCTCATCCCTCTCTATTCGTCGAGCACCGGCTCCGGTGCGAGCGCAACTTTCACGATCGAGAGGTTTGCGGCTTTCAAGCTGACGGGCTTGAAGACCAGCGGCGCCAACTCCGACGTCTATTGCGGGGGCAATGCCCTGGCACCGGAGCCGCCTGCGCCTAAGGGAAAGACCAAGGGCATCCAGGGCTATTTCGTCCGTTACGTCGAATTGGGCGAAGACTTCCAACTCGGCAGTGGCGGGCCGGACGGAGCTCTCACGATCGTGAGATTCACCTCATGAGACGAGCGTCCACCGGGAACAGCGCACATCACCTCGCAGGACAACTCGAAAGCCACTGAACATCTCATGAAAACCCGAATCATCGGGGCGGTCCTCGCCCTCGTCCTCGCGATCGTGGGCGCCTTCTTCCTCATCACGTATGTGAACAATGCGAATGCCCGGGCTCAGAAAGGTGCCGAGCTGACGGAGGTCTACGTCGTGAAGACCGAGATCCCGCGGGGGACCTCCGGTGAAGCGGTCAAGGACTTCGTGGTCACCGACACCGTGCCGAAGCGCAACGAGGTGCCGGATGCAGTCACCGACCTCGCCGACCTTGATGGCCTCCTCGCCTCGGAGAAGCTGCTTCCGGGAGAGCAGCTGAGTGCCGCGCGCTTCGTCACGCCCGAGGGGCTTGCCGCGACCGGTGAGATCCCGGTGCCCAAGGGCATGCAGAAGCTGTCGTTCACCGTGCCGGCCGATCGCGCCGTCGGCGGCGAGATCAAGGCCGGCGACTACATCGGTCTGATCGGTACGGCCGACCCTGACGAGCCAGGCGACCAGGAGGACGTACTCAACCCGCAGTCGCACTTCGCCTTCCACAACGTGCTCGTCACGAGGGTCCAGGGTGTCAGCAAGCCAGCGAAGGAAGGCGAGTCCGCTGAGCAGGCTGCCGGCTCCAAGATCATGCTCACGATCGCCCTGTCGGCGCCGGACGCCGAGCGCTGGGTGTGGTTCACCGAGGGGGACAATGAAGACGACGAGATGGGTCACGCGCAGATCTGGCTGACTCTTGAGAATCCGGACACCGACAACTCCGGAACTCGCTGGGTGACTGGAGCGAACGCCTGGTGACCACCCCGTTCCTCCTCGTCAGCCGATCCGCCGAGTTCGAGACGCGCCTGCGCGACCTGCTCGGCGGGCGGTTGGCCGTCGTGCCGGGAGCGTTCCTGACCTTCGGCGCCGAAGCGACCATCGAGCAGGTCGCCGAAGAGCCGCGCGTCGCCTTCATCGGCCCGGTGGTGAACTTCGACGAGACTCGATCCCTCGCCGACGAACTCCACGCCCGCTACCCGGGCATCGCCCTCGTCGTCGTGCGCGAGCAGAGCAGCGATCTCGAGGACTGGGCCGACGAGCTGCAGCTGCACGCCGTCGTCAGTCCGCTCGCCACCGACGACGAGCTGAAGATGTTCATCGTCGAGGTCGTGCGCTGGGCGATCGTCGAGGGCGGCGCCACGATGGACGAGTTCCGTCCGCGTGCCGGCGGGGCCGACCCGCGCGCGCAGGCGTTCGCCGAGCTCATGGGCATCCCGATCGAGCCCCAGTCAGAACCCGAACCCGGCCCCGCCCCGGAACTCGAGCCAGAGCCAGAACCCGAGGAGCCCACCCCGACCTGGGAGTTCCCGCCCCTCGATTCCGACCAGCGTCCCGAGGCCTTCGCCGTCGTGGCCCCCAAGGGTGGCCAGGGCAAGACCACCGTCTCGATCAACCTCGCCGCCGGCCTCGCGCGCATCGCACCGAACTCCGTCGTGCTGGTCGACGCCGACACCCAGTTCGGCGACATCACCGCGGCCCTCGATCTGCGTCCCGAGGGGACGATCGTCGAGGCGACATCCGATGCGGCATCCGACGAACTCATCCTGAAGACGACCCTGACCCACCATGCCGGGGACTTCTTCGTCGTCGCCAGCGCGCCCTCGCCCGAGCTGGGTGACGCGATCAGGCCGGAGGCGCTCGCGCGCCTCATCCAGCAGCTGCGCGGCATCTTCCGCTACGTGGTCGTCGACACCACGCCCGGGCTCGGCGAGCAGACGCTCACCGTCATCGAGCACGTCACCGACGCGGTCTTCGTCGCCAACCTCGGCGTCCCCGCGCTGCGCGCGCTGCGCACCGAACTCGAGATGCTGCGCACCATCGGCCTGCTGCCCGCCAACCGCCGCATCGTCGTGAACCAGAGCGAGAAGAACGTCGGCATCACCGTGAAGGACGCCGAGCAGATCATCGGGGCCCCTGTGAACGTCGAGGTGCCGCGCTCCTCGGCCGTCGTCCTGGCCGGCAATCGCGGCGTGCCGCTCATCGACGACGACCCGCGCGACGCCGCGGCGCGCGCGCTGATGACGCTCGTCGCGCAGATCGCCCCCGAAGCGAGATCCCGATCAGCGAGGAAGGCCCGCCGATGAGTCTCTATGACCGGCTCAACGCCGCCCGCAACGCGCAGACGACGGATGCTGCGATGACTGCGCCTCCGGTGCACTCCCCCCTCCCCGCACCGGAGGCGCGCCCCTCGGTCGCGCTGCAGAACATCCCGCAGCCGCCACCTCCCACCGGAGCGCCGACGCCTTTGCCGCCGCCGACGGAAGTGACGGATGCAGGACCCTTAGACAAGCTCAGGGACCCCGTGGTTGATGCCTCATTGGCCGATGCCCCCACAGGAGAAGCCCCCGCCGCACCCGCATCCCCCGCGCTGGCTGCGCAGCCCCGGGAACCCGTCATCGACCCGCTCGCGGGTGTCAAGGAGAAGGCCGCGCAGGAGCTGTTCGGCCGAATCGGAGCGCGCCTGAACGACTCCTCTCTCACCGAGGAGCAACTGCACGCCCTCGCCCGCAAGGAGCTCGCCGAGATCGTCGCCGGCGAGCAGCTCGCCCTCACCGTCGCCGAGCGCAAGCGACTGATCGACGACATCAGCGCCGACGTGCTCGGCTACGGACCCCTCGAGCCGCTCCTCGACGACCCGAACGTCACCGAGATCATGGTCAACCGCTTCGACAAGATCTACGTCGAGGTGCGCGGCCGCATCCTGCCCGTCGCCACCCGCTTCACCGGCGAACCGCAGCTGCGCCGGGTGATCGAGCGCATCGTCGCCCGTGTCGGCCGCCGCATCGACGAAGCCTCGCCGATGGTCGATGCACGCCTCGAGGACGGCTCTCGCGTGAACGCCGTCATCCCGCCGCTCGCCGTCGACGGCTCATCGCTCACCGTGCGGAAGTTCGCCGCGACGCCGTACACCGTGAGCGACCTGATCGGCTTCGGCTCACTCACCCCCGAGGTCGCGGCTGTGCTGGATGCCGCAGTCAAGGCAAAGCTCAACGTGATCGTCTCGGGCGGAACCGGCACCGGAAAGACCACGCTCCTGAACGTGCTCTCGGCCTTCATCCCCGGCGACGAGCGCATCGTCACCATCGAGGACGCTGTCGAGCTGCAGCTGCAGCAGGAGCACGTCGTCCGCCTCGAGGCCCGCCCGCAGAACATCGAGGGCCGCGGCGAGGTGACCATCCGCGACCTGGTGCGCAACTCCCTCCGCATGCGCCCAGACCGCATCGTCGTCGGCGAGGTGCGCGGCGCCGAGTCGCTCGACATGCTGCAGGCCATGAACACCGGTCACGAGGGCTCGATCTCGACCATCCACGCGAACTCGTCGCGCGACGCGATCAGTCGCCTCGAGACCCTCGTGCTGATGGCCGGCATGGATCTGCCGCTGCGCGCCATCCGCGAGCAGATCGCATCGGCCGTCGACGTGATCGTGCAGATCCAACGTCACAAGGACGGCGGACGCCGCGTCACGCACGTCACCGAGGTGCACGGCATGGAGGGCGAGATCATCACCCTGCAGGACGCCTTCGCCTTCGACCACTCCGCCGGCTACGACCAAGAGGGTCGCGTGCTCGGCCGCATCAAGCCGACCGGCGTGCGCCCCCGTTTCGCGGAGCGCATCGCCGATGCCGGCATCACGCTGCCCATGTCACTGTTCCAGGAGCACGACTTCGACGCACCGCAGCCGGGGATGCCGCGATGAACCCGGCGCTCCTGCTGGGCGGCATCCTGCTCGGGATGCTGGCGCTGTTCGCGCTGCTGTTCCTGGTGATCGCGCCCGCGCCGCCGCGCGTCGCACGATCGCGCCGGCTCGCACCGGGGCAGGAGCACGTCAGCGCGCTGTCGCGCCTGACCCAGCGAACGACGGATGCGCTGGATGCCGCCGGCGCGAAGCGTCGCAAGCGGCTGTTCGGTGCCGAGGAGCTCGAGCTCGCCGGAATCAAGACCGAACCCTCGGGTTTCCTCATCCTCGTCACCGCCGGCTCCGCGGTGCTCGCCGTGCTCGGTGCTCTGCTCGGACTCTCCAGCGGTCTGTCCCTGTTGCTCGCGATCCTGTTCGCCGTGCTCGGGCCGGTGATCGCGAAGCTGATCGTCAGCTCGCGCACCTCCGCACGGCAGGCGAAGTTCGGCGAGCAGATCGACGATGTGGTGCAGATGATCGCCGGCAGCCTGCGCGCCGGCCACGGCCTGAACCGGGCTATCGCCGCCGTCGCCGCGGAGGCCGAGGAACCGGCATCCGAAGAGCTGACCCGCGTCGTCAACGAGACCCGCCTCGGGCGTCC
The DNA here is from genome assembly GCF_009758255.1 of Microbacterium sp. MAH-37. Lineage (GTDB taxonomy): Bacteria > Actinomycetota > Actinomycetes > Actinomycetales > Microbacteriaceae > Microbacterium. The sequence goes on along the minus strand of NZ_WSEN01000010.1, from coordinate 459,037 downwards.
GCTCGCCGATGCCCTGCGCACCGTCGCCGAGCGGATGAAGAGTCCCGACTTCGAGTGGGTGACGCAGGCGATCGCCATCAGCCAGGAGACCGGGGGCAATCTCGCCGAGGTGCTCGACCAGGTCGGCGCGACCATCCGCGAGCGCGGGCAGATCCGTCGTCAGGTGCGGGCGCTGTCCGCAGAGGGGCGGCTGTCCGCCGTCATTCTGGTGCTATTGCCGATCGGATTGTTCGCCTTCGTGGCACTGGCTAGGCCGGAGTACATCGGGGTCTTCTTCACGAATCCGATTGGGATCATCGCGATCATCGTGGCCGCCATCCTTCTCGTCGTTGGGACGATTTGGGCCTCCTATGCTGTGAAGGTCGAGTTCTGATGCCGATCGCCGTGCTCATCATCGCCGTCGTCACGGCGCTGCTTTTCGGACTGTTCGTGTTTCTGCTGTTCCCGAAGAGCAAGCCGAAGGGCGCGGCTGCTGCGGCCGCCGAGGCGGAGGCAGCGGGAGCCGTCGTCATGCCCGAGGTCGGTCCCGTACAGCAAGCACCGCTCGGAGCCCGCCTGGTGGCAGCTGCGCCGCGGGGATACATCGCCTGGCTGGAGAAGCAGATCGTGTTCGCGGGGCGGCCCGCTGGCTGGACGCCGAACGCGATCGCGGTTTGGAAGATCCTGCTGCCCTTGTCCGGGATCGTGTTCGGGTTGCTCGTGCTCAGCCGAACCGGGGGCACCCAGCTGATGGTGTTGCTTGTCTTCTTCGCCGTGATCCTGCTGTTCTTCCTGCCCGACGTGCTGATCAACTCCCGTGCGCACGACCGGCAGGAGGCGATCAAGAAGGCGCTGCCCGATCTGCTCGACCAGATGACCATCGCCGTCGAGGCCGGGCTCGGATTCGATGCGGCCATGGTCAAGGCCGCCCGCGGCAGCACGGGTCCGCTGGCAGACGAACTGGTCCGCGTGCAGCAGGACATGGCCATCGGCCGCACCCGCCGCGACTCCTTCCACGAACTCGAGAAGCGCACCAGTGTCGAAGAGTTGCGACGCTTCGTGCGCGCCGTCGTGCAGGCCGACGCCTACGGCATCGCGCTCGGCGACGTGCTGCGGGTGCAGGCGGGGGAGATGCGCCTGAAGCGGCGTCAGCGTGCCGAGGAGCAGGCCCAGAAGGTGACCGTCAAGATCCTCTTCCCGCTGATCTTCTGTCTGCTGCCAGTGCTGTTCATTGTGCTCATGACGCCGGCGCTCATCAATATCCTCGACACGTTCGCCGTGTTCGGTTGAACCACTCCGCGATCGTGCCCGGACTATTTCCCCTGATCGCTGCAGCAACTGGTGCGGCCGCCGCAGGTGTCGCGATCGGCTGGTGGCCGCTCTTCCTCTGGGCGACCGACTCGGTCAAGACCGCCACCCTCGGCACGCCGACCCGCGTCGTGACCGCGTCGCTCACCGCGGCATCCTTCGCGCTGCTCACCTGGCTGACGGATCCAGCGATCCTCCCGGCCGTCCTGACCTTCGCGGCCGTCGGCACCGTGCTCGCTGTCGTCGACGTCGCCGAGCGACGTCTGCCGAACACCCTGATCGTGTGGCTGCTCGGCCTGCTCATTCCCGCACTCGCGCTGGCATCCACCCTGACCGGCGACTGGCTGCGCCTGGCCTGGGCGGCCGCGGGCGGAGCCGCGATGTTCGCGTTCTACCTGCTGATGTCGCTCATCTCGCCGAAGTCGATGGGCATGGGCGACGTGAAGCTGGCGGCGCCCATCGGTCTGCTGCTCGGCTGGTTCGGTCTGAGCACCTGGCTGCTCGGCCTGCTGGCCGGCTTCATCTGCGGCGGTGTGATCGCCGTCGTCATGCTCGCCCTGCGCCGGACCACTCTGCGCGGCGCGCTGCCCTTCGGCCCGTCGATGCTGGCGGGCGCGCTGGTCGCACTGCTGCTCGCGGGCTGATTCTGGACCACAGCATCCCCACCCCGTACCTCCCCGCGCCCGGCACCGCCAGCACCACCGCGCTCAGCAGCACCATCACCGGGTACTGGTCGACGAGCTGGTCCGAGCCCCAGTAGAGCATCAGCGTCGCGATGGACGCCAGTGCGGCGAGCCGCGTGAACAGCCCGGCGATCAGCGCAACACCCAGCAGCACCTCGAGCGCGGGGATCGCGAATCCGAACAGCACCGGGACTGCCTGCATCCCGGCATCCAGTGGAGCGAACCACCACGGCGTCCGCGGATTCTGCGCGGCGCCGTCGGCGACGAGCAGGATGTCGGATGCACCGAACCCGGCGCGGTACTTCTCGAAGCCCTCGAGCAGCCACAGCACGCCCACCGCGACCCTGGCCGCGCCGCCGATCAGCGGCCCGGCCAGGGCGGTGCCGCGGATCATGACAGCTTCGCCGCCCCGAACACGGCCTTCGCCTTGTCGCAGTGGATCACGACGTACGAGTACTTAGACACGTCGGCGCCGTCGAGCATGAAGGTCTGCGACGCCTTGTCGAACGCCACCGCGTCGACCAGCATCCCCTCGCCGACGGCAGCCTCATCGGTGCCGTTCGTCAGGTACACGTGCAGGTCGGGACCCTCGTCCGACGAGAAGCCGGAGAGCACGACCTTCCCGTCCTCGACGGCGACCATGCCGCTCACCGTCTTGCCGTTCAGGCCCTCGAACTCGCCCGAGACCTTCGCCATCATCATGTCGTCGGCCGACGCCGACGGCGCCATGCTCTCCTCGCTCATCGGCTTGCTGTCCTTCTCCGCGGTGCCGGCCCCGCTGCAGCCGGCCAGGGCGAGTCCGAGAGCGAGCAGAGCGGTCGCGATCACAGGGGTCCTGCGCATGATGTTCTCCTTCCGCCGGGCGGCGGGATGCCGCATCCGAAGCGTGGGATCGACGTTAGGAACCGAGCGGATGCCGGAGGGCGGAGCTTTCAGAACCGTAAGGACCCTCGGCCGCGAGCGACTGCGCGATTAGCGTTGTCGACATGGAGCAGCCGAACCGCGTCGTGGTCGTCGAGGACGACCCCACCGTGCGCGGCGCGGTGCACGACTACCTGGGCCGGCACGGCTACGCCGTCGACGCCTACGGCGACGGGGTCGCCGCGAGCCAGGCGCTGCGGGAGCGGATGCCCGATCTGGTGATCGTCGACCGGATGCTGCCCGGCATCAGCGGTGACGAGCTTTGCCGCGACATCCGATCACGCAGCGACGTGCCGATCATGATGCTCACCGCGCTCGGCGAGGTGGAGCAGCGCATCGAGGGACTCGAGTCCGGCGCAGACGACTACGTCCCCAAGCCGTTCGCGCTGCGCGAGCTGCTGCTGCGCGCCGACGCCCTGGTGCGCCGCACGAAGGCGTCGCCGGCGCAGGCCGCCTTCACCGCCGGCGACTTCGAGATCGACGCGGCGAGGCGCCGGGCTCGCGTGCGGGGATCCGAGATCTCGCTGACCGGCCGCGAGTACGAGCTTCTGGTGTTCCTGGTCGGGAATCCCGACCGCACACTGCCACGCGAGGAGATCCTGCGCGAGGTGTGGGGGTGGACGGTCGGCGATGCGTCGACGGTCACGGTTCATGTGCGCCGGCTGCGCGAGAAGATCGAGCAGGATCCGCGTGAGCCGCGGTACCTGCACACCGAGTGGGGCGCGGGCTACCGCTTCTCTGTCACCGGGAGCGCAGCCTGATGCCGGAGATGATGCCACTCGGTGCGGTCGACATCCTGCTCATCGCCGGCACCAGCCTGCTGTGCACGGCGGTCGTCTCGGTCATCGGACTGCTCGTGCTGCGCGGCATGCGCCGCAGCACCCTGCTCGTACAGCTGCTCGTGCTGGCATCCGTCGCAGCCGTGTCGATGACGGTGTCGGTGCTGGCGATCTCCCTTGAGATGTACATCTCACCGCATGACCTCAGCGTGCTGGTGTGGGTGATCGGCATCTCGCTGCTGTTCAGCCTCGCCGCCGCCTGGGTGGTCGCGCGCATCGCGCGGCACCGCCTGTCGCGGCTCTCCGCGGCGGTGCGACGGGTGGGGGAGGAGGCCGTCGTCGTCCCGGAGACGCACGGGATGCGAGAGTTCGACGATCTCTCCACAGAGCTCGCGGACGTCTCCTCCCGGCTGCACGCGGCCCGCGAGGAGCTCGAGCAGCTCGACTCCGCCCGCCGGCGCTTCTTCGCCTGGATCTCGCACGACCTGCGGACCCCGCTGACGGCGGTGCGTGCGCTGTCCGAGGCGATCGAGGACGGCGCCTCCTCGCACCCGGAGCGGTACGCGGCCGAGGTGCGGGCCCAGATCGACACGATGAGCCGCATGGTGGACGACCTGTTCGAGCTCTCCAAGCTGACCTCGGGGGCGGTGCGGCTGCGCACGGAGCAGGTCGACCTGCTCGACATCGTCTCGGACGCGGTGGCCGACGTGCGTGCTGCGGCACTGGAGCACGACGTGCGGATCGTGCAGGCGGGGGTCGAGGGGCACGTGCTCTGGGCCGATCCGCACCAACTCGGGAGGATCGTCGTCAACCTGCTCACCAACGCCATCCGGCACGCGCCCGCCGGCACCGAGGTGCTGATCACCGCGGCGGAGATCGACGGCGGGCGTCTCGTGCTCGGCATCCTCGACCACGGCGCCGGCGTCGCCGTGGAGGATCTGGACCGCATGTTCGAGGTGGGCTGGCGCGAGGACTCGGCGCGGGCGGCCGGCCCGGCCGACCCCGTGGCCTCCGGCGCGGGCCTCGGCCTCGCGATCGCGCGCGGCCTCGCCCGCGCGCACGGCGGCGACGTCTACGCGGAGCGCACCGACGACGGATTCCGGATGAACGTCCTCATGCCGACGGAGCCGGATGCCGGATCTCCTGCTCCCGGTGCTCCGCCCGGAACGCCCGCGGGGACACCCCGTTGATCCGGCGGAACTGCCGGGAGAAGTAATAGGGATCCGTGTAGCCCACGGCCCGCGCGATGTCCTGGATGCTCATCCGCGTGGTCAGCAGCAGCTCGCGGGCCTTGGCGCTACGCAGCCGCGTCAGGTACTCGATGACGCCCAGCCCGGTCGTCTGCGCGAACAGCGAGGCGAAGTGCGAGGGGCTGAGGTTCGCCATCGCCGCGAGCTCGGGCACGGTGACGGGCCTCGCGAGGTTCTCGCGCAGGAACGCCGTCGCGGCGCGCACCCGATCACCAGATACGCTTCCCCCGCGCAGTCGATCGGCGGCCAGGTGCGCCAGCAGCTGCCAGGCCGCGCCCGACGCCTCGTAGAGCGACGCCGTCGTGTCATCGACGTCGAGCTTCTCGACCACCTGCGTGATCAGCCCGGTCGCCGCGTACACGTCGTGCAGCGGCAGCACCGGAGTGCCGGAATCCGGCGGCAGCAGCTCGGCGACGTCGCTGCCGGACACGTGCATCCACCAGATGCTCCACGGATCGTCCTGATCGGCCAGGTAGACATGCGGCCGTCCGGCCGCGATCAGGACGGCGTCGCCGGCGCCGACGGGATGCGGCCGGCCCTCGACGATCACCCTGCCGCTCCCGGCGGTGCAGATGATCACGATGGTCTCCAGCGCGCCCTTCGGCCGCACCCGGCCGTGGGCGGCGGCATGCGGGAAGTAGCCGGCATCCGTCACCAGCAGCCGCTGCGTGATCGGCGCTGCGAGCGCGGCGGCGACGATCGGCTGGGGCAGCACCCGAAGGCGCTGGCCGGGGAATCCATCGCGGACGAGCACGGCTCGAACTTTACCGGGTAGATCAGAGTATCGTCCAGGTTCTTCGGAGGAACGCCCATTCTCGGCGGCAGCCGATGCTGCCTAGTCTTCCGGTATGGTCACCGTCGACAGTGAAAACACCCGGTATTCACCTCGTCCTCCTGCCGAGCATCTTCCCGAAGCCCTCACGATCACGCTGTGGGATTTCTCCTGGTACGTCCGCACTGGAGAGGGAGAGCCGTTCCAGGATCTGGACGCCGCAGCCGCCGCGGCGGTGGAACGCGGATACAACACGATCCGCATCTGCGCGATGCCGTTCCTGCTGTTCGGCTCGGGCCTGGACACCGCGGAGGTCTCGCTCGATCGGCTGGGCGGCGAGTACGCGCAGGGGGTGCGCTGGTACGACGTGAAGTCGCCGACCCGGTTCGACGGCCGCGCCAAGCTCGTGGAGCTGTTCGAGGCGTGCCGGCGGCACGGTCTGTTCGTCATCCTCTCGTCGTGGGAGTACCAGCAGTCCGCATCCTTCTCGACCGATGACCGCTGGTGGCGCGCACTCGACGCGGTCGACCCCGAGGACCGCGCCGAACGGCTGGCCGAGTCCTTTTCCGCGATGATCGACTTCCTCGCCGAGCACGGCCTCGACGACCGGATCGCGTTCGTCGAACTGCACAACGAGGTCACCACCGGCCACCTGACCGACGGACTGGAAGCGGTGGACGAGACCGCACGGGTCATCGCGATCGAACCGCGCCTGAGCCGCGGCATCCGGCGGTTCCACGACCTGCAGCCCGAGGTGCCGGTCACCGTCAACTACTCCCGGGTGCCGGTCGGCGCCATGCGTGCGATCCCGGCCGAGGCCGATGTGATCGTGGTGCACCCGTACGTGTACGGCGTGCTGAACGAGGTCACCGAGGCGTTCGACCTGCGCGGCTCGCTCGCCGACTTCCCCCGTGCGGAGGTCGAGCGCGCAGGGCTGCTGCGCCCCGGTGCCCCGGAGGCGACGTCGTGGGTGATCCCCGCCGAGCATGCGTGGAAGATGGACGCCACGATCGTCGGCAAGCCCGAGATCTTCATGCACGACTGGATGGACGCCGAGGCGTTCGACCGCTACCTGTACGAGCGGTACGAGAGCCACCGTGTGGAGATGCACCGGGTGCTGTCGATCTGGCTCGAGGTCGCGGCGGACGCCGCTGCGGCGCGCGGCGTGCCCCTCGTCTTCGGCGAGGGCTGGGTGGGATACACGCCGCTGCACAGCTGGTTCGAGGAAGGGCCGGTCGGCGCGGCGTACTGCCGGTTCGCCGTCGCCGAATCGGCGCGGGTCGGGGCCTGGGGCACGATCGTGTGCTCGAACGCCGCTCCGCACCACCCGATGTGGGGCGAGACCGCACTCCAGCAGGAGTGCAACGAGTTGTTCATCCGAACCCGGACACCGCGGTGATCCGGTCATCGTCGAGGAGGACGATCATGGCAGACAAGTGGGAGATGTCCCGGCGCGGTTTTCTGCTGGGCACACTGGGCGCGGGGGCGATGGTCCTGTCGTCCTGCGCGACGGGCGGATCGACCGGTGGCGGCGGAGGCGGCGGCAATGGGATCGTGCTGCAGTCCTCGCTCTCCGATCCTGCGCCGAAGGCGGCACTCGAGTCGCTCGTGTCCGACTACAAGGGCGGCAAGGTCACGCTGAACACGGTCGCGATCGAGCAGTTCCGCGCGCAGCTGTCTACGTACCTGACCTCGGCCAACCCGCCGGACGTGCTGACCTGGTACGCCGGCTCGGTCGCACGCGACTACGCCAGCAAGGGCTACCTGCTGGACATCTCCGACATGTGGGAGGGCTCTGGTGCGGCATCCGGCTACTCGAAGGCGCTGAAGGACCTCTCGACCTCCGACGACGGCAAGCAGATCTTCATGCCCACCAACTACTACTGGTGGAGCGTGTTCTTCCTGAAGTCGAAGTTCAAGGAATGGGGCGTCGAGCCGCCCACGACGTGGGACGGGTTCATCTCGCTGTGCGACAGGCTCAAGAAGGACGGCATCAACCCCCTAGCCAACGGCATCGGCTCGACGCCGTGGATGGCCTCCGGCTGGTTCGACATCCTCAACCTGCGCGTGAACGGAGCCGACTTCCACAAGGAGCTCCTCGCGGGCAAGCACTCCTTCGACAGCTCCGAGGTGCGCAAGACCATGTCGTACTACGCGCAGCTGGTGCCGTACTTCGACCCGAACATGGCGTCCTACGCCTGGCAGGATGCGGTGACCCCGCTGGTGCAGGGCAAGGACGCGATGTACCTCACCGGCGCGTTCATCAGTCAGAACATCACCGAGGGCGACCCCGACGACCTCGACTTCTTCACCGTCCCGGTGATCGACGAGTCGATCCCTCGCGCCGAGGAGGCGCCCACCGACGGCTACTTCGCCAGCTCGAAGACGAAGGACCCCAAGGCGACCAAGGAGTTCCTCGCGTACCTGGCGAGTCCCGAGTCGCAGCAGCAGTTCATCGAGGCGTCCAAGTCCTCGAACCTGCCGACGTCACCCGACGTCGACACCAGCAAGTTCTCGCCGCTGGTGCGGAAGGGGCTGGAGATGCTGAACAGCACGGATCAGATCACCCAGTTCTTCAACCGCGACTCGTCGGACGCCCTTCAGACGACGGCGGACACGGCGCTGACGAAGTTCCTGGCCCAGCCCAAGGACGTCGACGCCATCCTGAAGGACTGGCAGGCGGCGGCACAGCGAGTCTTCGACTCATGACCACGTTGACCGCGGGCCGGGTGGACGATGCCACGGCGCTGATCACGACCGGACGGCCGCGCCGGGGACCACGGCGCGTGCCGGCACTGGTGTGGGCGTTCCTGCTGATCCCCCTCGCCGTCGAACTAGGGCTCGTCTTCTGGCCCGCGGCCAACAGCTTCTACATCTCCCTCACGAAGTGGAACGGCGCCGGAGCGCCGGAGTTCATCGGCCTGAAGAACTTCCAGAACCTGATGACCGACCCGGTCTTCGGCACCGCCCTCGTCAACAACATCATCTGGGTGGTCGGGTTCGGCGGGGCATCCGTCGCCCTCGGCCTGCTGCTCGCCGTCGTGCTGAACAAGCCGCGCCGGGGCGTCGGCATCTACCGCAGCGCGATCTACCTGCCGATGGTGTTCTCACTCGCGGTCACCGGACTGTTCTGGCGGCTGCTCTACCAGCCCGACGGCGCGGTCAACACGATCCTCGGCGCGATCGGCCTGGAGAGCTGGGAGCGGCAGTGGCTGGCCGACCCGAACCTCGCGCTGTACGCGGTCCTCATCGCCGCGGTCTGGCGGCAGGTCGGCTACATCATGGTGCTCTACCTGGCGGGTCTGAAGGGCGTGGATCCGGCGCTCGAGGAGGCAGCGGCGGTGGACGGCGCGAGCCCCTGGCAGCGGTTCTGGCGCATCGTGATGCCGCAGCTGAAGGGCGTCAGCGCGATCGTGTTCGCGGTCACCGTCATCGATTCGCTGCGCACCTTCGACATCGTGTGGTCGATGACGCGCGGCGGGCCGTACAACTCCACGCAGCTGCTGTCGACCTACATGTATCAGACCAGTTTCAGCGTGGTCGACCTCGGCTACGGATCCGCGATCGCCGTGGTGATCTTCCTGCTGGCGATCCTGTTCATCATCGGATACCTCGTGCGGGCGTCGAAGGAGGAGGACTGACATGAGCACGACTCTCGCGCCTCCTGCCGTCGCGGCGACCGCGGCCCCGGCTCCGCGCCGGAGGAAGAAGCGGAGCTGGGTCTTCCACGCCGTCATGTCGCCGGTGGCGATCCTCTGGGTCCTGCCGATGGTGTTCGTGGTCGTCGTGGCGTTCCGCTCCTTCGGGGACATCACCGCGAACGGCCTCGGCTCGCTGCCGAAGTCCTTCACGCTGGACGGCTTCGTGACGGTCTTCCAGCAGGGACTGGGCGGCGGTCAGGCGATCGTGAACAGCGTGATCGTCACCGTGTTCACGGTGTTCTTCTCGCTGCTGCTGGCGTCCTGGGCGGCGTTCGCGCTCAGCCGGCACGAGATCCCCGGACGTCGAGGAATCCTGCTGCTCATGCTCGCGGGCAACCTGCTGCCTCCGCAGATCCTGCTCATCCCGGTGGCCCGCATCTGCGAGAGCCTCGGCATCGCCGACACGCTGCTCGCGCTGATCATCGTGCAGGTCGCGTTCGGTCTGGGCTTCTACACGTTCGTGCTGCACGGTTTCATGCGCTCCATCCCCGCGGAGATCTTCGAGGCCGCCCGGGTCGACGGCGCCGGCCCCATCCGCACCTACCTGCAGATCGCCCTTCCGCTGTGCCGGCCGTCGCTGGCCGCGCTCGCCGCACTCGCGACGACCTGGATCTGGAACGACCTGCTGTGGGCGCTGACCGTGTTGCGCACCGAGTCGAAGTTCCCGATCACCGCGGAGCTGCTGAACATCCAGGGCGGTTTCGTGAGCCAGTGGAACGTGGTCGCGGCGGGCGCGGTGATCGCCGCCATCCCGACGGCGATCGTGTTCTTCGTGTTCCAGAAGCAGTTCGTCTCGGGCCTCGCGATCGGATCGGGCAAATGAGCGGCGGCCAGTGGACGCTGCGCACCGCGCGCACACGCTATGTGATCAGCCTCACCGAGGACGGCCGCAACGTGCTGCTGGACCACTGGGGTCCGGACATCGGGGAGGTGCCCCGGTACGCCCAGCCGGACCGCCTCGTCGGGCACGTCACCGAGGTGGACGTCCTGCCGCTCGAGTACGCCTCGGCAGGGCAGCGGCACACCGCCTTCAGCGAGCTGCGCGTGGAACGCGCGGACTTCGGCACGGGTGCGATCTGGTCCTTCGACTCGACGGCGACCGTGTCTGAAGCGGCGGACGGGGATGAACTGGTCCTTTCCGCGGTCGACGAGTCCGGCGCGCTGCAGCTGCAGCTGCGCTATCGGACGTCGGGCGCGCACGACGTCGTCACGCGCAGCATCACGATCAGCAACGGCGGCGCCGATGCGGTCACCCTGCCGCGGGCGTTCTCGGCCGGATGGAACCTGCCCGTCGGGCAGCGCGTCCGCCTCGACTACCTCGCCGGCTCCTGGGCGCGGGAGTTCCAGCGTCGCAGCATCGACCTGAGCTGGGGCACCTTCTCGATCGGCAGCCGGGACGGCATCACCGGGCTGCGGTTCAGCCCCGTCGTCGCGGTCACCGGGCTCGATGACGGCGAGCACGCACCGCGCGCCGGCACGGCGCCGGCGTACGGCGTGGCGCTCGCCTGGAGCGGTTCCTGGCGGATCAACGTGGATGCCGGAGCCGTGGGCGAGCACGTCCGGGTCTCGGCGGGCATCGACGAGGACACCACGACCGTCACGCTCCTGTCAGGGGAGTCCTTCACCGCCCCCGAGAGCCTCGGCGTGTACGCGGCCGACGGTGCGGACGCGTTGCCGGGGCTCTGGCACGAGTATCAGCGCACCCTGCGGCGCGAGGTGCACCGGCCCGTCGTGTACAACTCCTGGATGGCGACGGAGTTCGACGTGAACGTCGCCCAGCAGGCCGAGCTCGCGCGCCTCGCCGCTGCGCTCGGCGTGGAGACCTTCGTGGTGGACGACGGCTGGTTCCTGGGCCGGGACGACGATCGGGGCGGACTCGGCGACTGGAGTCCCGACCCGCGGAAGTTCCCGGACGGACTCACCGGACTCACCGACATCGTGTCGGAACTCGGCATGGACTTCGGCCTCTGGGTCGAGCCCGAGGCGGTCAGCCCCGCCAGCCGGCTGTACGCGGAGCATCCGGACTGGATCTACCGGGCCGACGGCCGTCCGCTGCTGACGGTGCGCAACCAGTACGTGCTCGACCTCGGCCGCGACGAAGTCGTCGGCTGGATCGAGCACACCCTGCGCGAGCTGCTGCGCTCCGCCCCGATCCGCTATCTCAAGTGGGACATGAACAGGACCGTCTCCGACGGAGGCCGGCCCGGCGACCCGCACGGCCGGGAGTGGGCCGTGCAGCACGCCCGCGGCTATCACCGCGTCATGCGGATGCTGCGGACGGAGTTCCCCGACGTGATCGTCGAGGCGTGCGCGAGCGGAGGCGGACGCATCGACAACGCCGTGCTGGCGCTGTCCGACGTGGTCTGGCCCAGCGATCAGGTGGGAGCGAGGGATCGGCTGGTCATCCAGGACGGCTTCCTGCGCGCCTACCCCGCCTGGGCGATGAGCTCCTGGGTGACCGACGATCCCGGGCATCGTGATCGCCGGCCCGTGTCGCTGGGGTACAGGTTCGCCGTGGCGATGGCGGGGGTGCTCGGCATCGGGTCCGACCTGCAGGGGTGGTCCGCGCAGGAGCACGAGGAGGCGCGGCGGATGATCGCCGTCCACAAGGACATCGGGCGGGTGGTCCAGGACGGCACGGTCCGCACGGTCGGCTCACCTCACGACGACCTGTACACCGTGGTCTTCCGCGGTCCGGAGGACGACCCGCGCGTGGTGGTGCTCGTCTTCGACAGCGATCGCGATCGCAGCAGAGACCGCGAGACACCCCGTGTGCACCCGGCGGGTCTCGACCCGGACCGGGTGTACCGGGTGGAGCAGACCGGCGAACGCGTGACGGCGGCTTCCGCGACAGCCCTCGGCGTACGGGTTCCGTTCGCCTGGGCGGCGGATGCGGAAGTGCTGGTGCTGACCCCGGTCGGGTGAGATCGCACGCCGGGACGCCGCCCAGCGGCGCCGTCGGCCGTGCCCGCAGAGCAGAAGGTTCGAAGAGGAAGGACGCGTGGAGATGCCCCGCGAGGAGACAGCGCTGAACGACGAGGTGCGCGAGCTGCGCGATGAGCACGAGGCCCGCCCGCCCGCCGCGCTGCAGGCGCGCCTGGACGCCGGCGAGGCGATCGTGTGGGAGTCGACCCTGATCCTGCCCACCTACGAGCCCGATGAGCCCTCGCGCTTCCCGATGTACCTGGACAACCGCGTGTACCAGGGCTCGAGCGGGCGCGTGTATCCGATGCCCTTCGTCGAAGGCGTGGCCCGCGAAGCCACGGACCATGCCTGGCGGGCCGTGCACCTGGAGAACCGGTACATCAGGGTCACGGTGCTTCCCGAGCTCGGCGGGCGCATCTACACCGGGTACGACAAGACCACCGGATACGACTTCTTCTATCGCAACCACGTCATCAAGCCGGCACTGGTCGGCCTCGACGGTCCGTGGATCAGCGGGGGCGTCGAGTTCAACTGGCCGCAGCACCACAGGCCGGGCACCTACTTCCCGACGGACGCCGACCTGGTGCTCGGGGACGACGGCTCGGCGACGGTGTGGTGCCGCGACCACGACCCGTTCGCCCGGATGACCGGCATCCACGGCATCCGCCTGCACGCCGACCGCTCGGTCGTCGAGATCCTCGGCAGGTTCCACAACCGTACCGAGCAGATGCAGACCTTCCTGTGGTGGGCGAACGCGGCCGTGCGCGTGCACGACGACTACCAGTCGTTCTTCCCTCAGGATGTCGGCTTCGTCGCCGACCACGCGCGGCGGGCGATCACCGCGTTCCCGCAGGCCGACCGTCCCTACTACGGCGTGGACTACCCGGCGGCCGCGGCCGAGCGCCCCGGCGCCGACCGCATCGACCGGTACGCGAACATCCCGGCGCCGACGTCGTACATGGTGGTCGACACGAAGGGCGAGTTCTTCGGCGGGTACGACCACGCCGCCGGCGCGGGCGTCGTGCACTGGGCCGACCGGCGGATCTCGCCGGGTAAGAAGCAGTGGACCTGGGGCGACTCGCCGTTCGGGCACGCCTGGGACCGGCACCTCACCGACGCCGACGGCCCCTACGTCGAGCTCATGGCCGGCGTGTACACCGACAACCAGCCGGACTTCTCCTGGCTGCGGCCCGGCGAGGTGAAGCGCATGCGCCAGGTGTGGTTCCCGATCCCGGCGATCGGGATCGCGCACCAGGCGAACGAAGACGCCGCGCTGCACGTGTCGCTCGAGGAGCCCGGCTTCGCCGGCATCCGTCTGGCCGTGACGCGCCCCACGGCCGCGACGGTGCGCGTACTCGTCGGGCGCGATCAGATCTGGTCGGACGCCGCCGATGTGGCGCCAGGCCAGGTCGCGGAGTTCCGTCTCGCGCTTCCCGAGGGGACGGATGCCGCAGACGTGCGCGTAGAGGTGCGCTCCGGAACCCGGCTCGTGCTGGAGTGGCGCCTGCTCGAGGGCAGTGCGGAGGAGCCCTGGCTGGCGACCGTGCCGCCGTCTCCGGCCGAGACCGGCAGCGTCGACGAGCTCTATCTCACCGGCCTGCATCTGGAGCAGTACCGGCATCCGACCCGTTCGCCGCTGCCGTACTGGCAGGAGGCGATCCGCCGTGACCCCGGCGACTCCCGCACGCGGCTCGCGCTCGCCTGGCGCGCGTATCGCAGCGGAGCGTATGCCGAGGCGGAGGAGCACCTGCGCATCGCGATCGCCAGGGCGACGGCACGCAACGAGCGGCTCCGCGATACCGAGCCGTACTACCTGCTCGGACTGGTGCTCATCCGCCTCGATCGGCCGGAAGAGGCCGCGGAGGCGTTCGGCCGGGCGTCGTGGGACGGCGCCTGGCACCGCGCGTCGGCCTTCGAAGGCGCCTGTCTACTGGCGCGGAACGGCTTGGTCGCGCAGGCGCGACGCGATGGGGATGCCGCCGCGGCGGACGGCTCGGAGCCGCGGCTCGCCGCGCTGCGCATCGTGCTCGCTCGCCGTGACGGCGACCCGGATGCTGCGGCGGACGTGCTCACGGCGGAACTGGCCGCCGGGATTCCGGACGACCTGATCCGCTACTTGGCGGCGGGAACGCTGCCATCGGACGGCGGTCGCCTGATCGACCTCGCGCTCGACCTCGCCCGCTTCGGCGAGCGGGACGCCGCGCTGTCGGTGCTGCAGGAGGCGGCTCTCGCGCCCGCGACGCCGACGGGCGGTCATGCGGCCATCGCCCACTACCTGCGCGCCTGCCTGCTGGAGGCATCCGGTCGGTCGGGCGAGGCTGCCGCGGCGCGGTCGGATGCCCGCGGCGCGGACCGCCGCTGGGTGTTCCCCGCGGGGCTCGACGTGCACGACGCGCTCGTCGCGGCGCTCCGCGCCGACCCGGAGGACGCGGTCGCCGCGGACCTGCTCGGCAGACTGCTGTACCAGGAGGGACGCCGCGTCGAGGCGTCCGTGCTCTGGGAGCGAGCGGTCGCGGGCGGCGCGCAGGACCCGGTGCTGCTGCGCAACGCCGGACTGGCGGCCTACAACGTCGCCCACGACGACGCGCTCGCCTGGGCGCGATACGAGCAGGCGCGCGCGGCCGCCCCTGACGACGCGCGGCTGCTGTCGGAGCAGGACCAGTTGGCCGAGAAGCTCGGGCATCCCGCCGAGCAGCGCCTCGCCCGGCTGCGTGCGTCCGCGGACCTCGTCGCGCAGCGTGACGACCTCGCCGTCGCGTACGCGGAACTGCTGCGTCTGACCGGCGACCCGCAGGGGGCGCTGGAGTGGATCGACTCCCGCAGCTTCCAGCCCTGGGAGGGCGGGGAAGGGCGGGTGCTCGCCGCCTGGGACGCAGCCAGGGCCGCGCTCGGCCTGCCGGTCGCCGACCCGCCGGAGAACCTCGGAGAGCAGCGGCCGATGGCCGTCCCGCCCGCTGCCGTGCACGAGGACGGCAGCACCGACTACTTCGCGACGAGCCTGCCCGAGTCGATGCTGTTCCATCGAGACGTCGAGTGATGACCCTCATCGAACTGCAGGCCCCCGGCGTCGCGGCGGTGATCGCCCCGGATCTCGGCGGGCGCGTGCTGTCGCTGCGGTTCGACGGCGCGGAAGTGCTCTGGCACGACCCCGCGCTGCTGGACGACGACCTCCGCCCGCGAGGAGAGCCGGATCGCGCGCCGCTCGGTGCGGGCTTCGCGCGCTGGCGCAACTGGGGCGGCGAGAAGACCTGGCCGGCCCCGCAGGGGTGGGACGGCGACGGCTGGCCCGGTCCACCGGACGGCGTGCTAGACGGCGGCCCCTATGAGGCGATCCACCGGTCCGACCGTGTCGTGCACCTGCGCAGCGCGGTCGAACCGGCCACGGGCCTTCGCATCGAGCGGCGGATGCGGGTCGAACCCGGTGCGCTGGAGGTCACCAGCACCGTGCGGAACGAGTCGGATGCTCCGGCGTCCTGGGCCGCCTGGAGCGTCGCGCAGTGCGCGTTCGACGACACGGACGTGACATCGGATGCCGCGGGGATCCGGGTCGGTGTCGTGGGTTCCGCGGATCCGGTCGTGCTGTTCGCGCCGATCGGGACGATCGGCTGGCACCGTGCGCCGGGGCGGATCGTCGTGCCGTTCGCCCGCGCGGTGGGCAAGCTCGGCTTCCCGGACGCGACCGGGGCGGTGTCGCTCGTGCGTGGCGACGGGCGCGGCGTCACGATGTCCTTCGCGGTGCAGGGCGATGCCGGCTATCCGGACGGGGCGCCGTTCCAGCTCTGGTCGCAGACGCCGGTCGACGGGCCGCTCCCCGGACTCGACGGACTCCGTGCGGACGCCGCCTACGTGGAGCTTGAGGCGCTGTCACCGCGCCGTCCCCTGGAGCCGGGAGACCACGTGGATCTCGTGGTCCGCTGGAGCGGGCTGGGCCGAGCAGGTCACTGAGCCTGCCTGGGTCCCTGAGCCTGCCGAAGGGCCCCAGTAGGCTGACGCCGTGACCCCGGACCCCACAGACGCCGTGACTGCCGAACCCCGAGGCCGTGCCGGCATCATCACCCGCATCCGGCGCATGGCCACGCACGGGATCTCCCAGGTGCCCTGGCCGGTCTCCATCGTCGTGAGCATCGCCGCGATCGTCCTCGGCGCAGTGCTGATCGTCCGGCCCACGACCTCGCTCGGCGTGCTCGCGATCCTCATCGGAGCGGGACTGGTGGTCGCCGGCGTCCTCGAGTTCGTGCTGCCGGGCATCCGCCGTACGGGACTGCGGATGCTGGTCGCGATCGCCCTGGTGCTCACGGGCCTTGTCGTGCTGGTCCTGCCGGGGCTGACCGTGCGAGGACTCGCGCTGGTCGTCGGCATCGCCCTGATCGCACGCGGCGCGATCGGCGTCGTGCTGGCGCTCGGCGAGCGCGGCCTCACCCTCGACAGACGCATCTCCGAGACTCTGCTCGGCGTCGCGGCGATCGCCTTCGGAATCCTCTCCCTGGTCTGGCCGGACATCACCCTGCTCGTCGTCGCCGTCGTGTTCGGCGCGACCCTCGTCCTCACCGGCATCGGCGCGGTGGTCGCGCTGTGGCGGAAGCGCCGCGATGCGGCATCCGAACCGCCCATCGACGTGCCGGGCATCGACGAACCAGGCATCGACGGGCCATCTGTCGACGAATCGAGCGCCGACGTGCTGGGCGCCGACGAGTTGCGCGCCGACGAACCGCCTGCCGACGAACCGCCTGCCGACGAGCCGCGCGCCGACGAGCCGCGCGCCGAAACCGTCGCGCGACGCTGGATGCGCACGATCGGCGCCCTGTGCGCAGTCGCGCTCGCCGCAGGCGCGCTCGTCGCGAGCGTCACGCTGCGCGAGGGCAGCCCCGTGGTCGACGACTTCTACGCCGCACCGCGCACAGTGCCAGGAGAGCCGGGGAAGCTGATCCGCGCGGAGGCGTTCACCCGCGGCATCCCGGACGGCGCCGTGGCCTGGCGCATCCTCTACACGACCACCCACGGCGACGGAACAGCGGCGGTCGCGAGCGGCATCGTCGTCGCGCCGGACGACGGCGACGCGCATCCGGTGATCGCCTGGCATCACGGCACCACCGGGTTCGACGAGTCCTGCGCGCCGTCGCTGGCCACCGACCCGTTCGGCTCGGGCGCGATGTTCGTGCTCGACGATGTGATCGCGCGCGGCTGGACGATGGTCGCCACCGACTACATCGGCCTCGGCACCGAAGGGCCGCATCCGTACCTGATCGGCGAGGACAGCGCCCGCGCCGAGCTCGACGCCGTGCGCGCAGCACGCGACCTGGACGGCACGCGGCTCACCGATCAGACCGTCGCATGGGGGCACTCCCAGGGCGGTGGCGCCGCGCTGTGGAGCGGCGCGATCGCCGGGGACTACGCCCCGGACGTGCCGCTGGACGGCGTCGTCGCGCTCGCTCCCGCGAGTGATCTCACCGCGCTCGTGGCGCACCTGCCCGACGTGACCGGCGGCAGCGTGTTCGCGTCGTTCGTGATGAGCGGATACAGCGGCATGTACCCCGAAGTCACGTTCCGCGAGTACATCCGCCCCGGCGCCGAGGTGACCGTGCGTGAGATGGCGCGGCGCTGCCTGGCGGCACCGGACATGCTCGTCTCTGTGCTCTCGCTGCTCGCCCTCACTGATGACCCCGAGATCTTCCGCAAGGACCCGGCGACCGGACCTCTCGGCGACCGGCTGGCGCAGAACACCCCGCCGTCGCAGTCCGACGTCCCGGTGCTGCTCGGGCAGGGCATGGCAGACGACCTGATCGGCTTCGACATGCAGTCCGCCTACGCCTCAGGACTCTGCGGGGCGGGGACGTACATCGACTTCCGCGGCTACGACGGCCGCGATCATCTCTCGCTCGTCGCCGCAGACTCTCCTGCGATGGATGACGTGTTCGCGTGGACCGCCGACAGGCTCGACGGAGTGGAGGCTTCGGCCGCCTGTGCCGCAGGCTGATTGTCCGCCGGGCGGCATAGGCTGGACCGCATGACTGACGCTCTGCCCTCCGGCCTCGCCCTGTCCGAGTTCAGCTCCGGCATCCGCCCCCAGGACGACCTCTACCGCCACGTCAACGGCGCGTGGCTCGACCGTACCGAGATCCCCGACGACAAGGCGCGATGGGGCTCCTTCCACCAGCTCGCCGAGCAGGCTGAGAAGGATGTCCGCGCGATCATCGAGGAGTCGCAGGATGCCGAACCCGGCACCCTCGCCCGCAAGGTCGGCGACCTCTACACGGCCTTCATGGACACCGAGCGCATCGCCGCGCTCGGCCTCGCCCCGCTCGAGGCCGCCCTCGCCGATGTCGACCGGATCGACGGCATCCCGTCGTTCCTCTCCGCCGTCGGCGGGTTCGACCGCGACGGTGTCGCCGCCCTGATCGGCGTCTTCGTCGAGCCCGACCCGGGCAACCCCGAGCGCTACGTGCCGTTCGTGCTGCAGGCCGGCCTGTCCCTGCCCGACGAGAGCTACTACCGCCTCGACAGCTTCGAGGACACCCGCGCCGCCTACCGCGCGCACCTCGAGCGCCTGCTCACCCTCGCGTCCGTCGCGGATGCCGCGTCCGTCGCCGACCGCGCCTTCGCGCTCGAGCACGAGATCGCGGCCCACCACTGGGACAACGTCGAATCCCGCGACGCGGTGAAGACCTACAACCTGAAGACCTGGGACGAGCTGCAGCAGCTGGTCGGCGTCGACCTGTCGCCGTGGCGCGACGCCGTCGCCGTGGCGCACCCCGAGGCGTTCGCCGAGGTCGTCGCCTATCAGCCCAGCTTCTTCGAGGGTCTCGGCTCGCTGCTGGTCGAGGAGCGCCTCGACGACTGGAAGGCCTGGCTGCGCGCCAAGGTCGTGCACGGCCTGGCCGCCTACCTCACCGACGATCTCGTACAGGAGAACTTCTCGTTCTACGGCACCGAGCTCTCCGGCGTCCCCACCATCCGTGAGCGCTGGAAGCGCGGCGTCTCGCTCGTCGAGGGATCGCTCGGCGACGCCGTCGGCAAGATCTACGTCGAGCGGCACTTCCCGCCGGCCGCGAAGGCCGCGATGGATGAGCTGGTCGCGAACCTCATCGAGGCGTACCGGCAGAGCATCACCGAACTCGAGTGGATGAGCCCTGAGACGCGCGAGCGCGCGCTGCAGAAGCTCGCCACCTTCCGCCCGAAGATCGGCCACCCGGTGAAGTGGCGAGACTACGACGCCGTCGAGATCGACGCAGCCGACCTGATCGGCAGCGTCCGCAACGCGACGCACTTCGAGCACGACCGCCAGATCGGGAAGGTCGGCCAGCCGATCGACCGCGACGAGTGGTTCATGTCGCCGCAGACGGTGAACGCGTACTACAACCCGCTGATGAACGAGATCGTGTTCCCGGCGGCCATCCTGCAGTACCCGTTCTTCGACGCCGGGCGCGACGCGGCGGCGAACTACGGCGGCATCGGCGCGGTGATCGGTCACGAGATCGGCCACGGCTTCGACGACCAGGGCAGCCGCTACGACCACGAGGGGCGCCTCGCGGACTGGTGGACCGATGACGACCGCGCCGCCTTCGAGGAGCGCACCAAGGCACTGATCGCGCAGTACGACGCGCTCGTCCCGGTCGGCCTGAGTGAGGAGAACAAGGTCAACGGCGCGCTCACCATCGGCGAGAACATCGGCGATCTTGGCGGCCTGGGCATCGCGCTGAAGGCGTACGAGATCGCCGGGGATGCGGGCGAGATCGACGGCTTCACCGGCGTGCAGCGGCTGCTGCTGAGCTGGGCGCAGGTCTGGCAGCAGAAGAGCCGCGACGCGGAGACCATCCGCCTGCTGACGATCGACCCGCACTCGCCGAACGAGTTCCGGTGCAACCAGATCGTCAGCAACATCGGCGCGTTCTATGACGCGTTCGACGTGACCGAGGGCGACCGTCTGTACCTTCCCGAGGAGCAGCGCGTCACGATCTGGTGACCGTCTCGTGACCCCCGTCCGTCCGGGCCGCGGGCGGGGGTTACGATAGCCGAGGAGCCTGGGGACGAACTTCCGCACGTCGACGCGCGGTCGCCGCCCCTGGCACTCGTCATCCTCCGCAACCCCCCTACGTGGAAGGAACAGCGTGGGTTCCTCCTCCGCTCCGGTCCCTGAGCCCGTCGAAGGCTCTTCAGCGACAGTCCGGCGTTCGTCGCGCGGCGGCGGTCGCCGTGTGCCGCGGCGCGCTGCCGCGGGCCGGCGCTCGTTCACCTCGACGCTGCGCGCCCTCGAGGAGCTCGCGGATGCCGGAGCGCAGGTCTCGGTGCACGTCGCCGACCTGGACAGTGCCACGCCGGTGCTGCGCGGCGACGACCACGTCACCATGCCGATCGCGGGGCTGGGCGTCGTCCCGCTGCTGATCGAGGTCGCCGCCGGCATCGAGGCCGGCACGATCGACGCCCTCGAGATCATCGACCGCGCAGACCTCGAACTCGTCTCCTCGTCCGGGCTGTGGCGGCACCTGCGCGCGCCCGCGCTGCCGATCGTCGACCTCGCGGTGCTCGCCGCGACTGTCGGAGACCCGAACGCCGTGAACGCCCTGCTGCAGCGGGTCGGACACGAGCGGATCCGCGCGCGCATCGCCACGCTCGGGATGCCGCGCACCGCACTGCTCGACCGCTTCCGCGACCAGCGCGGGCCGGACGACGCGCCGCAGGTCGCCGTCGGCACCACCCAGGAGCTGGCGCTGCTGTTCTCGTCGCTGGTGAACTCCGCCGTGATCGACGCGACCGTCAGCGCACAGGTCGCCGAGTGGCTGAACCTGAACTACGACCTCAGCCTCGTCGCGGCATCCACCGGGCTCGACCCGTTCGCGCACGACCAGGACGCACACGGCCTGCTGTTCATCAACAAGACGGGCCGTGACCGCGGCGTGCGCGTCGAGGCGGGCGTGCTCGGCGGCCCGCGCGCCGGCGTGGTCTACGCCCTGATCGTCTGCTTCGACGACCTCTCGATCAGCCACCGGCTGCGCGCGCACGACGCCTTCCGCACGCTCGGCGTCGAGCTCATGGAGTACACGCACTAGGGTCGAGGGATGCTTCCCGAAGACTGGATCCCGCATCGCCGTGAGGACGGCGAACTGATCGGATGGATCCGCGCAGAGGGCGACGACTGGGTCGCGATCGACGTGCTCGGCCGTACCGCCGGCGAGGGCCTGGACTGGCTCGCCGCCGAGGAAGCACTGGAACAGGTCGGTCTGCGCTGGCTGGCCGACGCCTGGATGCTGGAGGGCGAGGGCCCAGGGCCGCTGCGCGTGAAGTTCGTCGAGGTCACGCCGTCGGACGGGACCGAACCCGGGCGGATCGTCGTGAAGGTCGACGACTTCGGCGACATGCAGCGGCCGCCGACCGAGCGCTTCACGCTGCCGTGGCCACTGCCCGACCGCCTGCGTCCGATGCGCCCCGACGACCCCGACGGCCGCACGATCACGCAGTGATCCGGCCGGTTCCGAGCGGAATCGACGGGTCGATCCCGCGGGCGTGGACGGCGTCGCACCGGATGATCTGTGTCCTCGTCCTCGCCTGCGCGTGATAGCAGCCGGAACGCAGAGTCTCCTGCGAGCTCTTCAAGAAGACCTCGTTAGCGTGGATCGAATTCAATCGGCCATCCGTCAATCGTCACGGGAGAGTGAATTCAATGTCCAGCCGAAAGAAGGCAATAACGAAGCGCCGAAAGCTCGAGGTCGATGACGTCCTCGTGGTCAAGAAGTCCAGACTGCGCACCGCGATCTCCGGAACGGTCGTCGGCAACTTCATGGAGTGGTTCGACTTCGGCATCTACGGCTATCTGGCCGTGACGCTGACGACGGTATTCACAGCGGATGCCCCAGGCGGGCTCGGCCTGCTGCTGACCCTGTTCGGATTCGCGATCTCCTTCCTCGTGCGTCCGCTCGGAGGTTTCGTCCTCGGCCCGCTCGGCGACAGGATCGGCCGCCAGCGCGTGCTGTTCCTGACGATGACGATGATGGCGGTCGCGACCGCGCTCATCGGTCTGCTGCCCACTTCGGCGGCCATCGGTCTGTGGGCGATCGTCCCGCTGTACGTGCTGAAGATGGTGCAGGGCTTCTCGACTGGAGGCGAGTACGCCGGTGCGACGACATACGTCTCGGAGTTCTCGCCCGACCGCTCCCGCGGGTACTGGTCGTCCTTCTTGGATGTCGGGTCGTACGTCGGCTTCGCCGCCGGCGCGTCGACGGTCGCGGTCACGACCTGGATCGTCGAGGGCATCTCCGGTCAGGGCGCCATGGTCGAGTACGGCTGGCGCATCCCGTTCCTCGTCGCGATCCCGTTGGGCGCCGTGGCGATCTGGTTCCGCCTGCGCATCCCGGAGACGCCGGCGTTCGAAGCCGAGGAGCACGACGGCCGCGCGGATGACGGCAGCGACCCGCTCGGCCGGCTGGGCGTCTTCGGGATCTTCCGCCACCACTGGCGCGTGATCCTCATCGGCATCGCGCTGGTCGCCGCGACGAACACCGCCGGCTATGCGCTCACGAGCTACATGCCGACGTATCTCGAGACCGAGGTCGGCGTCTCCAACCTGATGGCCGCGGTGGCCACGGTCCCCGTGCTCATCGTGATGAGCGCCTGCCTGCCGCTGATCGGCAAGCTCTCCGACCGGATCGGCCGCAAGCCGGTGTACGGCATCGCGGTCGTCTCGACCATCGTGCTGATGGTTCCCGCCTTCGCGATCATGCAGATCGGTCAGGAGTGGGCGGTCATGCTCGCCCTCGCGATGGTCGCCATTCCCGTCGCGTTCTACGTCGCGATCTCCGCATCCGCTCTGCCCGCCCTGTTCCCGACCGCATCGCGCTTCGGTGCCATGGCGATCGCCTACAACCTCGCGGTCTCGCTGTTCGGCGGTACGACGCCGCTGTTCAGCCAGGCACTCATCGACCTCACCGGCAACACGTACATGCCCGCGTTCTACATCATGTTCTTCGCGGCGCTGGGCGGCGTGGCGATGCTGTCGATGAAGGAGACCGCGAAGCGCCCGCTGCTGGGGTCGTTCCCGACCGTGGAGACGACGGCCGAGGCCAAGGAACTCGTCGCCGAGCAGGACACGAACGAGCTGCTCGACACCAGCACGATGCCACTCGACATCATCGTGCCGGACACGATCGCCGGACTGACCGGCGACGACGCGCCGACCACGATCTCGGGCGATGCGCTGTCCGAGGGAGATGCGACCGGAAGGGCGTCCGAACCGGTGTGATGCAGGCGGTGGGTGCCGGGCGGGCTGCGGCCTCGGTAGGGTCAGGGCATGGTCAGTGTCGCCCCGAACGATCCGGCCGCAGCCCGCGGCATCTCCCGCCGGACCCAGTCCGACATCTATCGCGCCGGCATCAGCGGCATCCGCCCCGCCGTGCCCACGGGGGTCAAGGCGCTCGAGTCGGCGGCGCGCGCGGCGCTCAGCGCCGAGGCGTTCGCCTACATCGAGGGCGGCGCCGGATCGGGGCGCACCGTCGCCGCGAACCGCGCCGAGTTCGACCGCTGGCAGGTGTGGCCCCGTCCGCTCCGCGACGTGTCGGCGCGCGACCTGTCGGTCGAGTTCCTCGGTCGTACGCGGCCGACGCCGCTGGTGCTCGCGCCGCTCGGAGTGATGGAGATGGCGCATCCGGAGGCCGACCTCGCGGTGTCACGCGCCGCGGCATCCGCCGGCGTGCCGTACACACTCAGCAACCAGGCGTCGTTCCCGATGGAGCGCGTCGCGCAGGCGGCGCCGGGAGCGCCACGGATGTTCCAGCTGTACTGGTCGGCCTCGGACGAGCTGAACGCGTCGCTGCTCCGCCGTGCCGAGGCCTCCGGCTGCGAGGCGATCGTGGTCACGCTCGACACGCATCTGCTGGGCTGGCGCACCCGCGACCTCGACCTCGGGTACCTGCCCTTCACGCGCGGTCTCGGCATCGCGCAGTACACGTCCGACCCGGTGTTCCGCGAGCTGGTGAAGGAGCGGGCCGACCCTTCGTCGGGCTCAGGGAGCGACCCTGCCCCGTCGGTCAGGATCACGGCGAAGGCCGTCGCGGCGGGACTCACGATCGCGCGCAAGGGCGCCGCGCTGACCGGTTCGCAGAGCCTGCGCGACAACCTGCGCTCGGCGCTGCCTCGCACGGCGATCGAAACCTTCCTCGACGTGTTCTCGACACCGGCGCTGACCTGGGACGAACTCGCCAAGGCCCGGGAATGGACCAGCCTGCCGATCCTCCTGAAGGGCATCGTGCACCCCGACGACGCGGCCAGGGCGCTGGATGCCGGCGTGGACGGCGTCTGGGTCTCGAACCACGGCGGCCGCCAGATCGATCACTCGGTGCCCACGCTCGCCGTGCTGCCGGAGATCGCCGAACGGGTCGGCGGACAGGTGCCGGTGGTGTTCGACTCCGGCGTGCGCGGCGGAGCGGATGTCGCGATCGCGCTCGCCCTCGGAGCATCCGTCGTCGCGCTCGGCAGACCGTACGCCTACGGTCTCGGCATCGCGGGCGAGCGGGGCGTGCGCGAGGTGATCCGCAACGTGCTGGCCGAGCTCGACATCACGCTCGGCCTCGCCGGGCTCACCTCGATCGACCAGCTTGACCGCGACGCCCTGCGCGCGGTCTGACCCGATCCCGGTGGGCGCAGATCCGAGCTCTCGTAGGCTGGCGGCATGAGCGGCACGCATCCCTCCGGTTCGCATCCCACCGTCGGCATCACCTTCCGGCCGCAGTCGCCGCCCGAGGACCTGCGGCCGATCGTGCAGGCGGCTGATGCGGCGGGAGTCGCCGAGCTGTGGCTGTGGGAGGACTGCTTCCTCGAAGGCGGCGTCGCCTCGGCGGCCGCTGCGCTCGCCTGGTCGGAGCGCACCCGCGTCGGAATCGGCCTGCTGCCGGTCCCGCTGCGCAACCCCGCCCTCGCGGCGATGGAGGTCGCGACACTGGAACGGCTCGCCCCGGGCCGGCTCATCGCCGGGTTCGGGCACGGCGTGCAGTCCTGGATGGGGCAGGTCGGCGCGCGGAAGAGCTCGCCGCTCACGCTGATGCGCGAGTACCTGACTGCGATGCGTTCGCTGCTCGACGGAGAGACGGTCGATGTCGAGGGACGCTACGTGCAGCTCCGCGGCGTCGCCCTCGACTGGCCTCCGGTGTCGGCACCGGAGATCGTGATCGGGGCGACCGGCGAGAAGACCCTGCGGCTGGCGGGCGAGCTGGGCGACGGTGTCGTGCTCTCGGCATCCGACGGGCGGGATGAAGCCGCCGTCGTGCGCGCGGCCAAGGAGATCGTCGATGAGGGCAGGGCGCAGAGCAGCCGCGCCGGCCGGCCGCGCCTGATCGTCTACACCGAGCTCGACCCCGGGCTGGTTGCGCTGGAGGCGCGCATCGCCGATCGCATCGGCGCTCTCAGCGAGGCCGGCGCCGACAGCGTCGTGCTGCACGGCACCGCGGATGCTCCGGATCCCCGGCCCTACCTCGACGTGCTGCCTGCGTGGGCGGTCGGCTGAACCCGTCGCGAGAACCCGGGGTGCGGCACTGAGGCGTCATGGCATCCTGAGGGCATGACCGAGTCCCTCGCGCAGCATCCGGCGGACACCGCCTTCCACGCCCGTCTCCCGATCGGGGAGCGGCTCGACGCGACGCCCCTCACTGAGGGGCTGCCGTGGGCATTCGAGCAGATCACGATGCGCCCGCTCGAGCCGATGCTCGTGCCGGAGCAGCCGCGGGGCGGAGAGCTCGACCCCGAGGACTGCGGGTCGTGCCGGCCCAGCGAGCACACCATCTGGCAGGACGACCTCTGGCAGGTGCGCGCCGGGTGGGACATCGGCGGACTGCCCTTCGTCGGCGCGATCTCGCCGCGGGAGCACTGGCTGCTCGAGGATGCGCCGCACGAGGTGCTGGCCGCCTACGGCCCGCTCATGCAGCGGATCTCCCAGGCCGTGAAGAGCATCCCCGGTGTCGCGCGGTGCCACTTCGCGCGCTGGAACGACGGCTCGGCGCATCTGCATCTCTGGGCGCTCGCCCGCCCGGCGGGCATGATGCAGGGGCGCGGAGCGGCGCTCGCGTTCTGGGACGAGATGCTGCCGAAGATGCCGCAGGAGATGGGCGAGGACCACATCCGCATCGTCGCCGAGGCGCTCGCCGCAGGCGGTGGCGAGGCGTTCCCGAAGCGCTGACCGGCTCGCGCCGTCCCTGACTGCGGATCGGGCGCGCGACGCACCGGTGGCACGGTGCGGATCTCGGCGTGTCGTGTTGCGGCATCCGAGGTCAGGGACGCGTCGCGAGCTGATCTGCGCCCGTGCGCTCAGGCGGGCAGCACGAACTTCCCGGTGTCGCCGGGGTTGACCGCGATCTCCCAGCGGAAGCCGTCGGGGTCGGCGAAGTAGCCGGAGTACCCGCCCCACTCGCGACGCCGCGCGGGCTGCACCCGCGCGCCGAGCGCGGCGGCCTCGGCGAGCACGGCATCCACTTCGGCCTCTGTGGCCAGGTTGTGCGCCAGGGTGATCGGCGCGACGCCGGATGCCGGGGCCTCGCCGATCTCCTCGGTGAAGCCCTGCACGCTCCAGAGCGACAGGATCACGCGGTCGGCGACCGGCAGCATCAGTACGTCCTCGGCCTCGAAGATCGGCCTCCAGCCCAGCCCGTCGACGTAGAAGGCGCGGGATGCGGCGACGTCGGCGACCGCGAGGGTGATGAAGCTCACGCGCTGGTCCATGTCAGCGCACGCCCTTCATCAGCGCGAGGACGGGCTTCACGCACAGCAGCAGCGCGATGCCCATGGCGATCGCGATGGCGCCGAGGATCGAGAAGTACGGCACCTCGTCCGAGGGGTCGTAGAACTGCGCGAGCCAGCCCGCGATCGCTGTGCCCAGGGCGACCGACAGGAAGTACAGCGAGACCATCTGCGTGTGGAACTTCTCCGGCGCCAGCTTGGTCGTCACCGACAGCCCCGGGGGCGAGATGAACAGCTCGGCGACGGTGAACACGAACAGGATCATCACGATCGCCAGCAGCGGTGTGGAGTTCGGCGCCCCGTTCGCCCAGGGCAGGAACAGCAGGAACGCGACGCCCATGATCATCGCGCCCAGCGAGAACTTCACCGGCGCCGACGGCGCCTTCGCGCCCAGCTTCGTCCAGATCGCGGCGAAGGTGCCCGAGAGCAGGATCACGAAGATCGGGGCGATCGAGTTGATCCACGAGATCGGCATCGTCCAGCCCAGGATGTCGCGGTTCAGACGCTCGTCGGAGTAGATCGTCAGCACGGTGAACTGCTGCTGGTACAGCGACCAGAAACCCACGTTCACGACGAACAGCGGGATGAAGCTGACCACCCGAGACCTCGCGATCCCGTCGATCTGCTTCGACGAGATGATGACGATGAAGAAGGCGATCGCCGCCAGCAGCGTCACCAGGATGACGACGCCGGACAGGTTGTCCGCGCGGATCACGCCGGTCAGCACCAGCGCGACGATCAGGGCGAGACCGGCGGCGGCGATGCCGATCCACATGCCGTACCGGTTCGCCGGAAGCGGGTTGGCGACCTCCTTGGCCGACTCGGGCAGCTGCTTGCGCCCGAACGAGTACTGGATCAGGCCGAGCGCCATGCCGATCGCGGCCGCCCCGAACGCCCAGTGGAACCCGACCTTGTCCTGCAGGATGCCGGTGATCAGCGGACCGAGGAAGGCGCCGAGGTTGATGCCGAGGTAGAACAGCGAGAACCCGGCATCCCGGCGCACGTCCTTCGGCCCGTACAACGTGCCGACCACGGCGGTGGCGTTCGCCTTCAGGCCGCCGGAGCCGATCGCGACGAGGATCAGGCCGACGCCGAGCCCCCACACATTCGGCAGTACGGCCAGCGCGATGTGGCCGGCCATGATCACCCAGGCGCTGAAGTACAGCACCCGCTCCGAGCCGAGCAGCCGGTCGGCCAGCCAGGCGCCGAGGATGGTCGCCAGGTAGACCGTGCCGCCGTAGGCGCCGACGATGCCGGTGGCGACGCCCTTGTCGATGCCGAGGCCGCCGTCGGCGACCGAGAAGTACATGTAGATGAGCAGGATGCCCTGCATGCCGTAGAAGCTGAACCGCTCCCACATCTCGACACCGAAGATGTGCGCGAGCTCCCAGGGCTGCCCGAAGAACCGGGTGTCCTTGTCTCCGCGCGCTCGTTCCCCCCGAACAGTGCTCATGCACTGAAGGTAGCGCCCGTCAGCGCAGCGCCGCCATGGCATCCGCCCGTGTCTTCACGCCGAGCTTCGCGAACAGTGCGTTGATGTGCGACTTCACCGTCGGCGTGGATATGAAGAGCTGCTGGGCGATGTCGGCGTTCGTGGCATCCGCGGCGACGAGCACGGCGACCTCCGCCTCGCGCCTGGTGAGGTCGGGGAAGCGGGCGCGCAGCGCCGCGAGCGGATCGGCCGGACCGGCGGTGAGTCGTTCGAGCAGCCTCCTGCCGACGGCGTCGCCGAGGACCTGCTGCCCGTCCATCACGGCCCGGATGGCGGAGGAGAGCTGCGCCCGCCCGGCATCCTTCGTCAGATACCCGCGCGCGCCCGCCTGCAGCGCGCGCGTGATCGATTCGTCGTCGTCGAACGTGGTCAGCACGAGCACCCGCGTCGCGGGGAAGTCGGCGAGGATGCGGGAGGTCGCGGCGATGCCGTCGGTGCCGGGCATCCGGAGGTCCATCAGCACGACATCGGGGCGGTGCATGCCGACGGCACGCACCGCCTGCTCGCCGTCGCCCGCCTCGGCGACGACGTCGAAGCCGTCGATCAGGCCGAGCACGGTCACCAGCCCGTCGCGCACGATCTCCTGGTCGTCGGCGACGACGATGCGGATGCCGGTCATGAGACGCCCGCCGTCGCCTGCAGCCGGAACGTGCCGGCATCCGTCGTGACGCGCACTTCGCCGCCGGGCAGGGCGGAGAACCTCTCGCGGATGCCGTCCAGGCCGCGTCCGGAGCCGCTGGCCGCAAGGCCGGCGTGCGCGCCGACCCGCGCATTCGCGACGTCGAGGACTAGCATCCGTCCGTCGAGACCGAGCGACAGCCGGACGGATGCCCCGGGGGAGTGCTTGCGCGCATTCGTGAGCGACTCGCGCGCGGCTTCGCCGAACGCCTGCACCAGCGCCGGAGTCGCCGGGCCGTGCAGTTCGGCGACGTCGGCGACGACGGATGCCCCGAGCCGCTGCTCGGTCGTGATCAGACGCCGCACCTGCTCCACGAGATCGGCGAGATCCAGCGCGCGGGTGCCGTCCAGCACGCCCACGGCGATGCGCGCCTCGCGCAGCCCGTCGGCCGCGAGCTCGCGCGCGGCGTGTGCACGGGCCGCCGCCTCACCGGTGCGGCCGGCCTCGGTGAGCGCCTCGACGGCGTCGAGCTGCACGACCAGGCCGCCGAGCGTGTGCGCGAGCACGTCGTGCAGGTCGCGGGCGATGCGCGCCCGCTCGTCGCGCACCGCGGATGCTGCCAGCGCCCGGTTCGCCTCGACCAGCTCCTGCGCCGTCCGCCGCTCACGCGCGGTCGCCAGCCGGGCCTGCCGCCGGGCCAGGCCGATCAGCACGCCGGCGGCGACGCCGGCGATCGACACGAGCACCTGCAGCATCGGCGGGGCGAACAACGCGCAGATCGCGACGGCCAGCAGGCCGGATGCGGTGAACGCGAAGCCCACGGTCAGCGGCACGGCCGTGGAGCCGAGCACGGTCACGATCGCGACGACCAGCACCGCGGAGGCGACGCTCGCCGTCAGGGCCGAGGTCACCCCTCCGGCGACGATCATCACGGCGAGCAGGGCGAGTCGTGGCCAGAGCGGTGCTGCGGCAGGGAGAGCGGTGAGTACCAGCCAGGCGAGGAGTGCCGCCGCGCCGACCACGATCGCCCAGGGCGTCATCGGCTCTGCGTCCGTCCAGATCGCGTAGGCGGTCAGCGCGATCCCCACCAGCGAGATCAGGCGCCCGGTTCCACGCGGACCGGGCAGGCGAGGAGAATGCGGGGGGAGCCCTGGCAGCGGCTGCGGCTGCGGCTGAGCGGACGTCGGCTCCTCGGCGTCCGGCTCCGCGGCATCCTTCGCCCCCGAGCCTGCGCGCGTCATGCGCCCATCATGCCGCATTCCTGACGCTTCTCCTTGCTCCGGTCTCACTCGTTGTGGGTCTTGACGGCCGAACACCCGCAACGAGTGAGACCGGGGCCGAGCGGAAGTCGCGTCGGGGAGGAGGCACGCCCGCCAGACGGGCATCGGTGCGGGTCAGCGGCCCAGCAGTGCGGCATCCGTCCGCGGCGCGACGAGCGTGCGAGCGCGAGTGAGCATGACCGCCGAGCGTGCGAGCCGGTTCACGCCGAGCAGGATCAGGATCGTGCCAGGCGCCTGCAGCCCGCCGATGCCGGCGGCGGCGAACGCCGCGCCCAGGACGACGCGAACCGTGATCAACCCCAGCCACACCATCAGCCCGCCCGCGCCGTTGCGCGCCTCGACCCGAGCATCCGACCCGACGGCGGGCCGCAGGTGCGCCATCAGGCCGATCACCACGCCGACCGCGGCGCCGAGCACGAGTTCGATCGCGACCGCGCCGATCCACGGGGCGGTCACCGGGAAGCCGCCGTTCGCCGTCGTCATCACGGCGCCCACGAGCATCACGATCAGCGGCGTGCGGAACGCACGACCTGCGACCAGCGGACGCCAGGTGGTCTGCCGGATGCTCAGCCAGACGATGACGATGAGTGAGATGAGGGCGGTGGTGAGCGTGCTGATGTCCATGTCTCCACTCTTCGCCGCGGCATGGGGCAGCAGGGGCCCGAGAGGGTGGACAACGGGTGGAGGTGGGGTGGATATCGCGCGGATAAGATTGAGGGCGCCCGTGATCACGGGCACTTTCCCGCATCCGACCATTGGAGCCACCGTGGCCGAACAGTCCCGTCTTGACAAGGTCATCGCCCTCGCCCGCCACCGCGGGTTCGTGTTCCAAGCGGGTGAGATCTACGGCGGTTCCCGTTCGGCATGGGACTACGGCCCCCTCGGAACCGAGCTCAAGGAGAACATCCGCCGCCAGTGGTGGCAGACGTTCGTGCGCGGCCGGGGCGACATGGTCGGCCTGGACTCGTCGATCATCCTGCCCAAGCGCGTGTGGGAGGCATCCGGCCACGTCGCGACCTTCACCGACCCGCTGGTCGAGTGCCTCAACTGCCACAAGCGCTTCCGCGCCGACAACCTCATCGAGGACTTCGAGGCGCGCAAGGGCCGCAAGGCCGAGAACGGCCTGGCCGACGTGCCCTGCCCGAACTGCGGCAACAAGGGCCAGTACACCGAGCCGAAGGCGTTCTCCGGCCTGGTGAAGACCTACCTCGGCGTCGTGGACGACGAGTCGGGCCTGTACTACATGCGCCCCGAGACCGCACAGGGCATCTTCGTCAACTTCTCCAACGTTCTGACCGCCTCGCGCAAGAAGCCGCCGTTCGGCATCGGCCAGGTCGGTAAGGCGTTCCGCAACGAGATCACCCCCGGCAACTTCATCTTCCGCACCCGCGAGTTCGAGCAGATGGAGATCGAGTACTTCGTGCCGCCGGCCGAGGCGCAGGAGTGGTTCGAGCACTGGGTCGAGGCCTGCTGGAACTGGTTCATCGACCTGGGCATCAACCCCGAGAACATCCGTCAGTTCGACGTGCCCGAGGACGACCGCGCGCACTACTCCGCCGGCACGATCGACGTCGAGTACCGCTTCGGCTTCGCGGGCAAGGAGTGGGGCGAGCTCATGGGCGTCGCCAACCGCACCGACTACGACCTGTCGTCGCATTCTGAGGCGTCCGGCACGTCGCTGACCTACTTCGACCAGGCGTCCGGCGAGCGGTACACTCCGTACGTCATCGAGCCGTCGTTCGGCCTGACCCGCGCGATGATGGCGTTCCTCGTCGACGCGTACGTCGAGGAGGAGGTGCCGAACGCGAAGGGCGGCACCGACACCCGCACCGTGCTGAAGCTCGACCCGCGGCTCGCGCCGGTCAAGGTCGCCGTGCTGCCGCTGTCGCGGAACGAGCGCCTGTCGCCGCTGGCCCGCTCGGTCGCCGACGGCCTGCGCGGTCAATGGACCGTCGACTTCGACGACGCCGGCGCGATCGGCCGTCGCTACCGCCGCCAGGACGAGGTCGGAACCCCGTTCTGCGTCACGGTCGACTTCGACTCGCTCGACGACGACGCGGTGACCGTGCGCGACCGCGACACCATGGGCCAGGAGCGCGTCCCGCTCGCGAACCTGCACGCGTACCTCGCGGAGCGGCTGCGCGGCGCCTGACGTCCGGTCTCGTCTCCCGCCATCGGTCGCCTTCGCGTGACGGATGGCGGGAGATTCTGCGTCCGGCGGAGGATTCGGTGGCGTGTCGCCCGCCATCCGTCGGATGGTCCGCCATCTGCAAGTGCGGATGGCGGATGCCGGGGACTGCTCGGTGGTCTCACCGTTTGCAGATGGCGGACCGATCTGCGTTCGGCGGCGGGATGGCGGCGTGTCGTCCGCCATCCGTCGTTTCGTCCGCCATCCGCAAGTGTCGGATGCCGGGGCTGAATGCGGGACCGAGGCCCGTTCAGCGCGCCAGCGGGGTCTCCGCCTGCAGTGCCGACAGCTTCTCCGGGTTCGCGACCGAGTACACGTGCGCGATGCGGCCGCCCTCGACGGCGAAACTCACCGCCGCCTGCAGGCGGCCACCGACCCGGATGCCGGCGGCGAGCGTCCCGTTGATCTGGATCGGGATCACGTCGTAGGCCTCGTCGAGCTTGGCGATGCTGCCCTGCAGGAAGGCGACCACCCTCTCCGCACCGTGCAGCGGTCGCCGCGCCGCCCCGCGCACCAGGCCTCCGCCGTCGGTCACCGACACGACATCCGGAGCCAGCACGTCCATCAGCGACTGCACGTCGCCGGTGTTCATGACCTCGATGAAGCGCCGCGCGGCGCGGTCGTGCTCTGAGGCGGCGACATCGATCCGCGGCCGCCGCGCGGCGACGTGCTCATGAGCGCGGTGCGCGATCTGCCGCACCGCAGCGGACGTCTTGCCGACCGCGTCGGCGATCTCGTCGAAGGGCACGTCGAACACCTCGCGCAGCACGAAGACCGCGCGCTCGGTGGGGCCGAGTGTCTCGAGCACCGTCAGCATCGCCACGGACACGCTCTCGGCGAGCACCACGTCGTCCGCGACGTCCGGCGAGGTCAGCAGCGGCTCGGGGAGCCACGGGCCGACGTACTCCTCGCGGCGACGAGACACCGTCCGCAGCTGGTTCAGCGCCTGCCGTGTGACGATCCGCACCAGGTACGCGCGCGGATCGCGCACGTCGGCGCGGTCGGCCGCAGCCCAGCGCAGCCAGGACTCCTGCAGCACGTCCTCGGCATCCGCCGCCGACCCGAGGATCTCGTACGCGACGGTGAACAGCAGGCCGCGGTGGGCCGTGAACGGATCCTCGGATGCTGCGCTGTTCATGCTCGCGACGCTACGCCGGTCGCGGCCGGAGTCGCCAGGGGCGCCAGACCGCAGGCATCCGCGAAGCCGTCGGAGTGGATGCCGAGCGCGATGTTCGAGCGTGCGGTCGCATTGAGGTATCCGACCTTCGCGGCGAGCTCGATCAGCGCGGGCACGCCGATCTCTGCGCGCAGCGCGTCGGAGAGCTCGTCTGTCACAGCCGGCGGAGTCTGGCTCATCGCCTCGGCATACTCCATCACGAGGCGCTCGAGCGACGTGAACCGGGCCGACTCGCGCCAGATCGGCACCTCGCGGGCCTTTTCCTCATCGAGGCCCTGGTCGTGCGCCATGAAGTAGTGCAGGTCGAGGCAGAAGCTGCAGCCGACCGTCGCGGCGGCGGCCATGGTCGCGAGCACCGAGAGGCTCTTGTCGAGCTCGTCCCACTTCTCGGTGCGGCCGCCGAATTTCATCATGTCCATCATCACGGGCCGGTGCTGCCACAGCACCCCGAGCGAGTCCGGTACGAGGCCGAGCTTCCGACGGGCGACGGTCTTCACCACGGTGCCGTACAGTCCGGTGACCTGCACCGCGGGCACTCGGGTCTGGTTCGTCATGTTCTGCTCCTTCGTCGGCACGCTTCTCGTGCCTTCAGCATGGAGACACCGGCTGGCGCGGAAATGTGACATCCGGTCTCGTGAGCCCGACGGATGCCGGAGCCGGTCGGAGCCCATGGAACGATGGGAACGTGGAGACGACGACTTTCGCCGCGACCGACGGCTTCCCGCATCCGGCCCTGATCGGCGTCACGGACGCGGCCGAGACCCTGGCCGTGCAGGGTGATCCGCACGAGGTCATGCCGCTGGCATCCGTGACCAAGCTGCTCACCGCGTGGGGCGCGTTCGTCGCGATCGAGCGCGGTCTGATCGACCTCGACGAGCATGCCGGGCCCGAGGGCGCGACCGTGCTGAACCTGCTCGACCACACCAGCGGGCTGCCGATGGAGGGCGTCGAGCCGCAGCGCGTGCCGGGCGAGCGGCGCATCTACTCGAACGCGGGCATCGATGCTCTCGGCGCGCACGTCGCGGATGCCGCGGGCATGCCCTTCGCCGACTGGATGCTGCGCGAGGTGACCCTTCCCCTCGGCATGGACGACACCGACGTCAGCGGCCGTCCGTCGGCTGGGGCCCGCTCGTCGATCGCGGACCTGCTGATCTTCGGGCGCGAGGTGCTGCGGCCGACGCTGATCCCCGCCGCCCTGCGCGACATCGCGCTCACGGTCTCGCATCCCGGCCTGCGCGGCGTCGTCCCCGGCTACGGCGGCTTCGCCGACTGCCAGTGGGGTCTCGGGTTCGAGCTCAAGGGCGTGAAGAGCCCGCACTGGCTGGCAGACTCGTTCCCGCCCGCGACCGCGGGGCACTTCGGAGCGCTGGGCAGCTTCCTGTTCATCGACCGGTCGCGGGACCTGGCCGCCGCCTTCCTGTCCGGCGTCCCGTTCAGCGACGAGCACAAGCGCATCTGGCCGCCGCTCACCGAGGAGATCGTGACGCGCTACGGGGGTTAGCCATTTTGCGGGTGGCGGACCGATTTGCGGATGGCGGCGGATATCGCCGCGTGCCGTCCGCCGCCCGCAGAATGCTCCGCCGCCTGCAAGGCGGGGCCCGGGTAGGGTGAGCGGGATGAGCGATCAGGATGCCGCGAAGGACGGCCGAGCGCAGCGCCGCACCTGGGTGATCGGCGGCGTCCTGCCGAGCCCGTGGAGGTGGGCACCGGCGTGGGGGCTGGGGGCCTCGGCGACTGCCTGGATCGCTTCGATGACGATCGTCATGAGCGCGGACGTGTCTTCAGTCGTCCGCATCATCCTGTTCGATCTGCCCGGTGTCTGCGTGCTGTTCCTCGGAGTGCTCGCGATCGTGCTCGGTGCGCGGGCGACCCGGCATCCGGCACCGTCGCAGCCGGCAGAGGATTCTGCGGTCGGCGGCTGATTCCGGCATCCGGCATCCGGCATCCGGCATCTGTATATCCGTCCGCCAGATAGGGTGACGACGGATGC
Organism: Microbacterium sp. MAH-37; assembly: GCF_009758255.1. GTDB lineage: Bacteria > Actinomycetota > Actinomycetes > Actinomycetales > Microbacteriaceae > Microbacterium. The sequence continues at coordinate 423,261 of NZ_WSEN01000010.1, read as the reverse complement.
CGCGCAGCGGTGCCCGAGGCTAAGGTGAGCGCATGATCGACGTCGATGCGAGCGGGAAGGCGGCCGTGCAGCGCCGGCGCACCTGGATGACCGGGGGAGTGCTGCTGCTGGCATCGGTGCTGATCCAGCTGGTGACGAACACGATGCCCGGCGTCTGGACGGGCGTGCTGCCGCAACTGCTGTTCGCGGCGTCGCTGGTGATCTTCGCGATCGGGCTCGGCCGCGGTGGCAGCATCACCGCGCGCCGCCCGCTGGGCACGGGCGCACTGATCGCCTTCGCGGTCTGGGACCTCGTCTGGCCGCGGTGGCTGATGAACCTGTTCGCCTACCCCGGCACCGACGATGAGGAGTACTTCGCCGCGATGCGGATGCTTGGCACCACCGGCCAGGTCGTCGCCCTCATCCTGGTGGTCATCGCCGTGATGCAGATCGGTCGCATCCGTGTCGTGCCGCGCCCGTGGAACTGGGCGCCGCTGTGGGCGCTCGCCGCTGTGGTGGCGGTCCAGGTGCTGCAGAACATCATCGTGGTGGCGTCCTTCGCTGTCGGGCAGGCGGCGCTACTGGCCGTCAGCGGGCTCTTCACGCTGATCTCGATCGCGGCGACAGGGTTCCTCGGCGTGCTCGCGATCGTGCTCTCGACGCGGCGCGACCCGGCATCCGTCGTCGTGTACTGACGCCGGAACGCCGGCGCCCCGCGTGATCGGCAGCGATCAGGCGGGGCGCGAAGCGTTCCGGGCGTCGATCAGAAGTCTTCGCCCTCGGCCTGCGAGGGGTGCTTGTCGAACCAGTACGGACGGCCGAAGTGCTGGTGGGCGTCGATGTCGAAGAGTTCGGTGCTGTCGTCGCGGTCCATGAGGATCTCCCTGGGCTTGATGAGTGGCTTGCTTCCAGTCTCAGGGGTGATCAGGTGTCCTTTCGGGCGAGGGTGGGCGAAAGAAACCGAGTTCCTTCTCTCTTCATAAGGAGCGCGTGAGCGCGGATGGTCGCCCGCCACGGATGAAGGCTCTTTTACTAAAGATGCTAAAGCGCTATAGTCGCGCGCAGACACTCAACGAAGAGAGGGATCTCCCCATGAACAATCCTCGAATCGAAGGCCCCGTCCTCAGCCGGCGCACGCTGATCCGCGTCGCAGGACTGTCAGCACTCGGAGCCGCGATCGCCGGCCCGATGCTGTCGAACGGCACAGCCTTCGCCGCCGATGCGGAGCCGGCGGCCCTGCCCGTCCCCGGTATGGGCGGCATCCCCGACGGGCCGTCGACCTGGGGCTGGAATGCTCCGGAGCTCCTGGACTTCGACCCGGCGACGTCGCCATGGGCGCGCCACCTGCGCTGCCTCATCCCGCGGGCCCCGCGCATCGACCACTTCGCCCCGACCCAGGCGCATCCCGACCTCAGCCCGGCCACGCAGCTGAGTACACTCACCTTCGACGATGCCGGCAGCCTCTATCGCGCTCGCAACCAGGCGATCGGCCTGGAGCCCTACGTGTACACCCAGCGGTACTGGTCGTACATCGACGTCTGGGGTCCGTGGCACGGGCAGTTCATCCCGTCGATCCCCGAGGACGTCGTGGCCAGCGGTCGCAAGGGCTTCGGCGGTGTGATGGACATCCCGAACCCGGGATGGGTCGAAGCGGCCCACAAGAACGGCGCCCGCGCGATCGGCGGGTGGTTCTGGCCCCGAGGTACTGCGAACTTCGACGACTTCCTCGTGCAGCGGGAGGACGGCTCCTTCCCGGTCGCCGACAAGATGATCGAGATCAAGCAGTACTTCGGGTTCGACGGCTTCTTCATCAACCAGGAGGCGACCATCACCAAGGCGCAGGTGGACAAGCTGTTCGCCATGTTCCGCTACATCAAGCAGCAGGACTCGGACTTCTACCTGCAGTACTACGACGCCGTGATCTGGAACACCGGCCGTCTGAGCTATCAGAACACCCTCAACGCGACGAACGTGGGCGCACTGGGCACTCCGGGGGACCGCGTGATCGATTCGATCTTCGTGAACTACGCGTGGCCGGCGGTCGACAGGGGCGCGGTCAAGGGCACGGCGACGGCACGGGCCGCCGGTCTCGAGCCGACGGACGTCGCCTTCTACGGCATCGAGATGCAGAAGGGCGGGTTCAACCCGATCGAGGACTTCGGCACCCTGGCCGGCCCCGGCAAGGATCCGACCGTCTCGGTCGCCCTGTTCGTCGAGGACAACTACTGGCAGACAGCGGCCGAGGGCGGCAAGGTGTTCACCGTCGACGAGCGTCGCAGCTACCGCGACTACGAGCGGAAGATGTGGTCGGGGCCGAAGGGGAACCCCGCCGAGTCAGGTCGCCTCGAGCAGAGCACCAAACCCGGACGCACCGACATCATGAACACGCGGGTCTGGGACGGCATCGCGCACTGGATCGTGGAGAGATCCGCATTCAGCGCGCTGCCGATCGACTACAACGTCAACATCGGCGTCGGGTCGCAGTTCCGTCTCGCAGGCGCGCAGGTCAGCGATCGCGGCTGGGACAACCAGGGCATCGCCGACCGCGCGCTCACCTGGCAGTACTGGACCGAAGGCGACCTGGCCGTCGACCTCGACGAGACCGACGCCTGGGAGGGCGGGCACAGCCTCGCCGTCTCGGGTTCCGGCATCCTGCACTGCTTCAAGACCGATCTGACGATCCGTCGGGCCGCACGCGCGCGGGTGCGCGTGCAGGGAGACGTGCGGGTCGAGGTCGGACTGACGCTCCGCAGCGCACCAGACCGCATCGTGTGGCGGCCGATGGAGCGCGTCGAGACCACCGCCGGCTGGGCGGCCCTGGACGCCACCCTGCCGGCGCTGCCCGGCGAGCGCATCGCGCGGATCTCGCTGCGTGTCGCGGGCTCGGGCCGGATCGGCGGCATCCAGATCGCCGAGCGTGCCACCACGGATCTGCGCCCGGCGGCGGTGTCCGGCCTCACGGTGTCGGACGAGGGGCTCGCGAAGCACGAGACCGTGCTGCGCAACGTCTCGTTCACCTGGAATCTGGAGAAGTCCGCGTCCGCCTACGACGTGCTGCAGGCGACGGATGCCGGAGACCGCTGGCTCGGCAGGGTGCAGCGCGACGCGTTCTACGCGCTGAGCATCGACCTCGAGCAGGGCCGCACCTTCAGGGTCGTCTCGATCGACGCGATCGGCAACCGCAGCAGCGCGACGGCCGTTACGCTGGCGGGCTGACGCCACGCGACGTACGCGGAGGCTTCGCCTTGCCGATGATCACGGCGAGGCGGAGCCTCCTTCTCGTACAGTGGCGAGGTGAGTGGAGCCGCCCCAGACCGGACATCCGGACGATCGCCGATGCTGCGCCCCGCGATCGTCACCTCTGTGCTGTCGGTGCTGGCGGCGTGGATGCTGCTTCTGGTCGACCCGAGCGACAACGACGGTGCGGCCGGCAGCCTGATGGCGTTCGGGGCGCCCGCACTGTGCATCGCGGTGCTCTGCGTCTTCTTCTTCAGCCGCTACCAGCAGATCAGCAAGGGGAGCTGGCGGTGGCTGTGGTGGCCGCTGTGCGTCATGCCGGTGGGAGTACTCGCCGCCGTCGCCGTGAGCGTGCTGCGCGACCCCGAGTACTACATCGGCGACGAGTCGCCCTGGATGCTGCTGTGGATGCCGGTCTTCGTCGTGGTGGCGATGCTGCTCGGCACCATCGTCGCGGCGTTCTGGCTCGGCCCGGTGGTGTTCCTGATCGCAACGGTCGTGGCGGTGATTCGCAAACAGGTGAAGCCCAGCATGCTCGTGGTCCCGCTGGGGTGGCTGGCGGTCGGGGCGCTGACTCTCATCGGCGCGGCATCCGTGGCTCCTGACGGCGTCGGGCGCCTCGCCTACGGGAACATCGCGCTGGCGTTCTTCGGGCTGCCCGGTGGCTACACGGTCACCTGGGAGCCGGGGCTGTGGATCGTGCGCGCGATCGTCCTCGCGCTGGTGCTGCTGTTCGGCATCCCCGCGTGGCGCGAGCGCCACGCGGGGAACCGGACGTCAGGCGCGGACGATGCGCAGGGTGCGGACCTCGAACGGCCGCAGTGACAGCGCACCGCCGGTGCGCGCATCGTCGAGGTCGTCCTCGATCAGCGACACCTCGCGGATGCCGGAGTGGGGGAAGCCCACGGTCAGCTCGCCGGATGCTCGCCGGCCGAGCGCCTCGTACACGCGGACGATCACATCGCCGGAGCGATCCTCGGCCAGCTTGACCGACGACACGACGAGGCCGTCGCCCGTGATCGAGACCAGCGGCTCGACCTCGTCGGCACCGCGGACCAGCGTCGACGGCGCGTTCAGGCGGATGCCCTCGGCGGTGGCGATCGCGGCATCCGCTCCGATCACGAAGCCGACCTCGATCTCGTGGTGGCCGTGATCCGTGTCGGGGTCGGGGAAGCGCGGGGCGCGCAGCAGCGACAGGCGCAGCGTCGTGGTGACGTCGTCGCCGTCCACCTCGCGAGAGGTGTCGTAGCCGTAGATCGAGTCGTTCACGAGAGCGGCGCCGAAGCCGTCGTCCTCCTGCGCGAGCACGAAGCGGTGCATCGAGGTCTCGAACTTCGCGGCCTCCCAGCTGGTGTTCACGTGGGTGACGCGGCGCTGGAAGCCGAACTGCGTCTCGGCCAGGGTCTCGCGCGCGAAGATGTCGAGCGGGAACGCCAGCTTGAGCAGCTTCTCGGTCTCGTGCCAGTCGACGTCGTTGAGCAGCATCACGGTCCGCGATCCGGGACGCAGGACGATCGTCTGCGTGATCCGCGACTCGGAGAACTCGCGCTTGACCAGCACGGTCGCGGCGCCGTCGATGATGGAGGCCGAGATGTCGGTGACCTGGGTCAGGTCGTCGACGCGGTTCTTGTAGTAGCGGTCGATGTCCCACGCATCCCACATGTTGGGGAAGTCCTGGTGCAGCTGGAACAGGTTCGCGGGCTTGCCGGCAGGAATCGTCTCTCGGCCGGTCGCCTTGTCGATCGCCGAGGTGATCAGTCCCTGGGCCGACACGGTGACAGCGACGAGATCGTTCTCGAGCAGGAATCCGTCGGGGCGCTCGGTGAGGGAGGCCATCTCGCCCTCGGCATCCGCCTCGACCGCGCCGAGCGCGACCCCCTCGCCGACCGACGTCGGTGTGAACTGCAGCACGCGGTCGCCCTCGCCCGCGAGCGTCTGGCGCGCGTCGGCGGACAGCTTCTCGGCGTCGGCCAGCACGCCGCTGAGCACCTCGACGGCCTCGCGGTGCACCCAGGCGATCGACGTGCCGGGCAGGATGTCGTGGAACTCGTGCAGCAGCACGATCTGCCACAGCCGATCGAACTCCTCGAAGGGGTACTCGACGCCCTTCCGCACGGCGGCGGTCGCGGCCCACAGCTCGGCCTCGATGAGCGACTGCTCGGCCCAGCGGTGCAGCGCCTTGGTGGCGTGCTGGCTGGTGAGCGTGCCACGGTGCAGCTCGAGGTACAGCTCGCCGACCCAGACCGCCGGATCGGTCAGCTCGGCCTTCGCTTCGTCGAAGAACTCATCGGGGTGCTTCCACTCGACCTTCGCCGAGCCCTCGAGGTCGGCCAGTCGCGCTGCCTTGCCGGTCATCTCGCGGGTGGTGCCGCCACCGCCGTCGCCCCAGCCGACCGGCGCGATCGACCGGGTCGCGACGCGGTTCTCCTTGAACTGGCGCGACGCCTTCGCGACCTCCATGCCCGACAGCTGCGAGTTGTAGGTGTCCATCGGCGGGAAGTGGGTGAACATGCGCGAGCCGTCGATGCCCTCCCACAGGAAGCTGTGGTGCGGGAAGACGTTGCGCTGGTTCCAGGAGATCTTCTGGGTGAAGAACCACTCGAAGCCCGCGCGGCGCATCAGCTGGGGCAGCGCGGGGGAGTAGCCGAAGCTGTCCGGCAGCCATACACCCTTCGACCGGATGCCGAACTCGCGCTCGAAGAAGCGCTGACCGTGCGAGAACTGGCGCACCAGTGATTCGCCGGTGGGCATGACGGTGTCGGACTCGACCCACATGCCGCCGAGCGGCAGGAACTTCCCCTCGGCGACGGCGGCCTTGATCCGCTCGTAGACCTCGGGACGGTGCTCCTTCATCCAGGCGTACTGCTGCGCGCTGGACATGCCGTACTTGAACTGGGGCTGCTCCTCGATGAGCGTGGTCATCGAAGAGGTGGTGCGGGCGACCTTGCGCACGGTCTCGCGCACCGGCCACAGCCAGGCGGAGTCGATGTGCGCGTGACCGATCGCGGCGATCTGATGCGCGCTGGCCTCGGCGGGAGCCGCCAGCACTTCGGCGAGCTGGGCGCGGGCATCCGGCGCGGTCTCGACGATGTGCTGCAGGTCGAGCACGTCGAGCGCGTCGTCCAGGGCCTGCAGGATGCGCATGCGGCGGGGGCTGGTCTCGGGCAGCTCGGCCTGCAGCTCGAGCAGCACGTCGAGGTCGAGGGACAGCTCGAACACCTCGGACTCGAAGACGGCGAGGTCCATGTGCCGCACGCGGTACAGCGGCTCGGGCGAGGAGGTCTTGATGTCGCCCTCCTGCGTGGGCAGGAAGGGGTGGTAGTCGAGCAGCACCGGGTTCGACGCGCCCTCGAGGTAGAACTCGACCGCCTGGCCCGCTTCGGCGTCGACCGGCAGCCACTGGTTGCGCGGGTTCAGGCTCTTCACCGGCGTGCCGTCCGGGCGATACGCGAGCGCCTCGCACTGGAAGCCGGTCATGTTCACGTCGAAGCCGAGGTCGATGAGCGCCTCGACCTTCTTACCGGCCCACTCGGCGGGCACCTCGCCGCGGAGGCGGAACCATGTGGTGCCCCATGCGGGGCCCCACATGCTGCCGGCGGAGAACGGCTCGAACTCGAGCGCCAGGCCTTCGGTGGGGGCGATCGGCTCGCCCGGCAGCTGGTGCGCCGCGATCTCGAGCGGCACGCGCTCCGAGTGGATGGCGGGGACGACGCGCTCGGTCAGGACGCGCTTCACCCGGCCGACGGTGAGGGAGGTGTCTTCATGCATCGGTGTCTGTCCTTCGGATGCCAGAATGTGGGGGTGTGCTCGCCGATGGGGAACGAGCAACTAAAACGATCTAGTACGGTGAGTCTATGTCACGGTCCAAGCGTGTCACCATCTCGGACATCGCGCGCGAGGCAGGAGTGTCGCCCGGCGCGGTGTCGTTCGCGCTGAACGGGCGCCCCGGTGTCAGCGAGCAGACCAGGCAGCGCATCCTCGCCATCGCCGAGCAGCACAGCTGGCAGCCGAGTTCGACAGCCAGGGCGCTCGTCGGCGCGAAGGCCGGCGTCATCGGCCTCGCGGTCAACCGCCCGGCGCGCACGCTGGGCACCGAGGCGTTCTTCACCGAACTGATCGCCGGCGTGCAGTCGTCTCTCGCAACCCGCCGGATCGGCCTGCAGATCGTGGTCGTGCCCACCATCGAGGAGGAGATCGCCACCTACCGGCGCTGGAGCAGCGCGAATCAGGTCGACGGCGTGATCGTGCTCGACCCCCGCGACGACGATCCCCGGCTCGCCGCCCTGCGCGACCTGCACCTGCCAGCGGTCGTGATCGGCAGCCGGATGCCCGCGGAGGAGACCGACGACGACACCGCCGTCATCTGGCTCGACGACGACGATGCCGCCCACACCGTGTTCGACTACCTCGCCGGACTCGGGCACACGCAGGTCGCCTACGTCTCGGGACCGGCGGAGTTCCAGCACACCCGCATCCGCGCCGCCGTCCTGGCGGGGCAGGAGTCCCGTGGCGTGGTCGGCGAGACGATCGCCACCGACTTCTCGCCCGCGCAGGCGTCCGCCACCGCACGGCGGCTGCTCAGCCGGGCCGAGCGGCCGACGGCGATCGTGTTCGACAACGATGTGATGTGCATCGCGGGTCTGCGGGTCGCCCAGGAGATGGGCGTCGCCGTGCCCGGCGACCTGTCCCTCGCGTCCTTCGACGACTCGGTCGTCACCGGCCTGGTGCATCCCTCGATCACCTCGCTCACCCGCGACACCTTCGAGCTGGGCGTGCGATCGGCCGACCTGCTGCTCGAGCGGCTCGACGCGGCGGATGCTCCTGGCGATCGCCCCGGACCCCGCCCGACGCTCACCGTGCGGGAAAGCACGTCCCGCCCGCGCGCCTGACGCGGCGCGCCCGCGGCATCCGCTCGTCCGGGTCGCAGTTCGTGTCGGTATGCGCGGCATCCACTCGTCCGGGTCGCAGTTCGTGTCGGTATGTGCCCGTCTTAGCGACGCAATCAGCGACCTGAATGCGGGCGGATGCGGCGGAGCGGGGCGAATGCGACCTGAACCGGTCAGCGGCGCGCGGGCGATCGGCTGCGCCCGGGTCGCAATGCGTGTCGGTATGCGCGGCATCCGCTCGTCCGGGTCGCAGTTCGTGTCGGTATGTGCCCGTCTTAACGACACAAGCTGCGACCTGAGCGCGCGGGTGGGCGGTCGGGAGGGGGACGGCCGGTCGGGCCGCGTGCGCCGCTTGCGGTCGCAGGTCGTGTCGGTATCGGCGGCATCCGCTCGTTCGGGTCGCAGTTCGTGTCGGTATGGCGTCGTCTTAGCGACGCAATCTGCGACCTGAGCGCGCGAGAAACGCTCGGAGCGGGGCCGACCACGACCCGGGCGAACGGCTCAGGCGGCGGGGAGCCAGGGGGTCGGGTCCCAGTCGAAGCTCTCGGCCCAGGCCATCAGCTCGGCCCGCAGGCTCGCCACCATCTCCGGATGCTGCGCCGAGACGTCGGTCGTCTCGGCGGGGTCGGCGCCGAGGTCGACGAGGATGCTGGACGCCGGGTCGAACGGCCCACCGAGGTGCTCGCGGGCCGCGAGCGTCAACTTGAACCGGCCCCGACGCGCGGCCAGCTGCGGGCCGTACTCCCAGAACAGGGTGCGCTCGGCGGCATCCGCTCCGCGCAGGGACTCGAGAACGCTCTGCCCGTCAACACCGGCCGCCGCGGGGAGCCCAGCTGCCTCGAGCACGGTCGGCAGGACGTCCATCATCGCCGAAGGCTCGGAGAACGAGACGCCCTGGGGCAGGCCCGCGGGCCACGAGAAGATCGCCGGCACCCGGATGCCGCCCTCGAACAGCGAGCCCTTGTTGCCGCGCAGGCCGCCGGTGGAGCCTCCCTCGTAAGAGATCTCCTCGCCGTTCAGCCAGTTGCGACTCTCGGTCGACGGGCCGTTGTCCGATGAGAAGAACACGATGGTGTCGTCGGTGACGCCCGCGGAGTCCAGCGCATCGAGGATGCGGCCCACGCCGTCGTCCATCGCCGAGATCATCGCGGCCATGATGCGGCGGTCGTCCGGCAGATCGGGGAAGCGGTCCACGTACTCAGCAGGCGCGTGCATCGGATAGTGCGGCGCGTTGAACGGAACGTAGCAGAAGAAGGGCTCGCCCTCCGCGGAGGAGATGAACGAGGCTGCCTTCTCGGCGATGACCTCGGTGAGGTAGCGGCCGTTGTCATAGACCTCGCGGCCGTCATCCCACAGGTCGTGCACCGGGTTCAGGCCCTGGCCCCAGTAGAAGATGTGCGAGTAGTAGTCCACGCAGCCGGCAAGGAACCCGAAGTGGTGCTCGAAGCCCCGATCCATCGGGCGATAGCCCGAACCCGTGCCGAGGTGCCACTTGCCGAAGATGCCGGTGCGGTAGCCGACGTCCCGCAGACGCGACGCGAGGGTGGGCTGCTCGGGCAGGCCCGGTGTGCCGCGCTTGCCGCCGAGGATCTCCTGGACGCCGGCGTGCACCGGGTGCCGTCCGGTCAGCAGAGACGCGCGCGACGGCGAGCACACCGGCGAGTTCGAGTACCAGTCGGTCATCCGGACGCCGCGGGCCGCGAGCCGGTCGAGGTGCGGCGTGCGGATGTCCTCGGATCCGAAGCATCCGATGTCGCCGTAGCCCAGGTCGTCCGCGTAGATGACGACGACGTTCGGACGGGTCATTCTCAGCTCACCACCGTGTTGTTCGAGGAGTAGGTGCCGACGCCCTGCGAGAGGTCGGGGCGGACCAGCTCGGTGATCCCGCGGGCGGCCAGGATGCCGGCATCCGCCGCATCCTTCGACGTGATGAACGCGGGGTCGAGGCCATCGGCGCACGCGTCGACCCAGGCCTGGAAGATGGCGCCGCCGGGGCTCATCGCCGCGCGGCTGACCGGGGTCTCGTCGCCGTCGACCTCGACGACGATGCCGAGCGTGCGCGCGGGCGCAGCGGTACTGGAACGCAGCTCCGGGATGATCTCGGCGAACCGCCGCCCGATCGGCTTCACGTCGCCGTCGTTGGAGATCAGGCCGAGCGAGTACTCCAGCTCGGGGTAGTCGGCGAGCGAGCGGCTGACGTCGTGCGAGCACCACCAGGTGACTCCCCAGAGGTTCTGGGTCCGCGCGGCGGAGCGCACGGTCGCCTCGAGGAACCCGGGCGTCTCCTCAGGGGTCAGGCAGTTCGACGGCGCCCCGACCTCCTGCAGCCAGATCGGACGGTTCGGGTCGGTGGCGAACGCGCGCGACAGCTCGATCATGTACTCCGCGTGCCGGTCGGATGCCACCGAGCGGCCGCCGTACCGCTGGGCGGTGCCGTTGAAGATCCAGGAGTGCACGGTGGTCATGGCGCCCAGGCGCGAGGCGTGCGCGGGGGTGAAGCCGTGCCCGTCCATGTACCAGGCCGCGTCGTACTCGCTGTGCACGTGCTGCTGCCGCGGTGCCGAGCGTTCGGCGGCGTCGAGCAGCTGCGTGATCCAGTTCGCCGCCTCGGCCGGGGTGACCGGCCACTGGTGCGGGTGCGTCTCGGCGGAGAACTGGTTGGTCTCGTTGCCGAGCGTGAAGCCGAGGAAGTTCTCCGCCCCGCCCAACGCCGAGCCCAGCCGCTCGACCAGCGCGACCTGGCCACTGAGCGCGTCGGGGTGCGTGAACATGTTCTTGTCGTGCCAGGTGAACAGCCAAGAGGGCACGAAGTCGAAGCTCGACAGATGCCCCTGGATGACATCGACGCTGGCGTCCAGGCCGAACTCGGCAGCCACATCGACGACCGCGCGCACATCGGCGACGGCCTGTTCGCGGATCAGGGTGCGGTTCGGCTGCAGCACCGTCCAGAGCGGGAAGATGCGCACGTGGTCGAGCCCGAGCGACGCCAGGCCGGCGAAATCGCGGCGCACGTCGTCGAGGTCCAGCGACATCCACGAGTGCATCCACTCGGTGGCCGGCGTGTAGTTGGCGCCGAAACGCAGAGGGGTGGTCATCGCGTGCGTCCTTCCGGAGCGGGCTGGCGGGGATGCGGGGTGTCGCCGAGTTCGAGCTGCAGGTCCCACAGCCTCAGAGTCAGCTCGCGGCGGATGTCCGCGTAGGCCGGGTCGAGATGCACGCTGTGCAGCTCGTGGGGGTCGTTCTCGAGATCGAAGAGCTCCCACTCCGGCGGGAAGGTGAGGTTGCCGGTGTTCGGCAGGTCCATCCCGTCGGCGTAGAAGTAGATGAGCTTGTAGCGATCGGTGCGGATGCCGTAGTGCGCCCAGACGTGGTGCATGTGATCGTCGTGCTCGTAGAACCGGTAGTAGTGGGCGTCGCGCACCGGAGCCGGGTCGTCGCCGGTGAGCATCGGCGCGAGGCTGGCGCCCTGCATATCGGCGGGCGCCTCGACACCGGCGAAGTCGAGGATCGTCTGGGCGATGTCGACGTTCGAGACGAGGTTCTCGGAGGTCTGTCCCGCGGCCACACGGGCGGGATAGCTCAGGATCAGCGGCATCCGCAGCGACTCCTCGTACATGAACCGCTTGTCGAACCAGCCGTGCTCGCCGAGGTAGAAGCCCTGATCGGACGCGTAGATCGTGACGGTGTCGTCGGCGTGGCCGCTCTCGGAGACGAACGACGTCAGTGCCTGCACGCTCTCGTCGACAGCGGCGACGCAGCGCAGGTAGTCCTGCATATAGCGCTGGTACTTCCACACCGCGCGGTCCTCGTAGGCGAGTTCTGAGGGCGGGTCCTGCTTGAGGTCGATGTCGTAGAGGTGGTCGGCGATGCGCATGGTCGCGCTGTGCGCGGGCGTGCCTCGGCCGGAGTAATCGTCTTCGAAGGTCGGGGGCAGGGGGATCGGGTCGGTGAAGAGCTCCGCGTGCCGGGGGTGGTACAGCCAGGAGCGGTGCGGCGCCTTGTGCCAGACCAGCACGCAGTAAGGCTCGTCGCCCTGCTCGGCCATCCAGGTCAGGGCGTGCTCGGTGAGGATGTCGGTCACGTAGCCCTCGTGCCGTGTGCGGCCCTCGGCGGTGATCAGTTCGGGGTCGAAGTACTCGCCCTGGTCTGGAAGGACCTCCCAGTGGTCGAATCCGGCGGGGTCGTAGCCCTCGCCGTGGCCGAGGTGCCACTTGCCGAACATCGCGGTGCGGTATCCGGCGTCCTTGAGCGCGGTGATGAACGTCTCGTGGTCGTTCGTCAGGTGGGTCGCCAGTGTCGTCACCTCGCTGGTGTGGCTGTAGGTGCCGGTGAGGATGGCGGCACGACTGGGAGTGCAGAGCGAGTTCTCCACCAGCGCGCGATCGAAGCGCATCCCCGCCTCAGCGATGGCGTCGATGCCGGGCGTGCTGTTGACGACCGATCCGTACGCGCTGATCGCGTTGGGCGCGTGGTCGTCGGTGAGCACGAAGACGAAGTTCGGACGGCGTTGTGCGCTCATCGTGGCCCTCTCGGTCGGCGATGCGGTGTTATCGAGGCGTGATCCCCCGAGCGTTGGACGGGGGCTGGCGCCTGTGTCATACTTACCGTACTATATCGCTTTAGTAAAGGACGCCGGAGCACGACCGCAACGGGGTCCTCGGCCACTTCGAAGGAGAATGCCCATGAAGATCCGATCGATTCTCGCCGCGGGTGTCGCGGCGTCGGTCGCTCTCGTTCTCGCCGGTTGCACCGGCGGCAGCGCCCCGCAGAGCGGTGGCTCGTCCGATGGTGAGATCACGGGGAAGATCACGTTCCAGACCTGGTCGCTGAAGAACGACAAGTTCACCCCGTACTTCGAAGACGTCATCGCGGCGTTCGAGAAGGAGCACAAGGGTGTGAAGGTCAACTGGATCGACCAGCCTGCCGACGGCTACGAGGACAAGATCCTGCAGCAGGCCGAGTCCGGCGAGCTGCCCGATGTCGTCAACCTGCCCCCGGAATTCGCGGCAGAACTGGCCAAGGTCGGCCAGCTGGTCGACCTGAAGAAGGACTCCGACGTGCTCGGCGACTACGTCGAGGGTGGCGTCGAGGGCTACAGCTACGACGGCCTCGAGGGCACGTACGCCTTCCCCTGGTACCTCGGCACCAACCTGAACTACTGGAACATGGAGCTGCTCGGCAAGGCCGGCATCACCGCTCCGCCCGCTGACTTCGAGACGACGCTCGACGACGCCGACAAGCTCGCCGCCGCGGGCGTGCAGACGATGTCGGACATCCCCGACGTCAAGGCCCTGCAGTGGATGGTCTCGGACATGGGTGGCGAGTACCCGTTCTACAAGGGCGGCAAGTTCGTCTTCGACACCCCCGAGGCCGAGGCGATCATCGACCGCTACGCGAAGCTCTACAAGGCGGGCGGCGTGAGCCCTGAAGCGCTTCAGGGCGCCGGCGAGGCGAACAACAACGTCAACAACTTCAACAAGGGCAGCGTGGCGTGGACCACCGCCGGCCCGAACTACATCGACAAGAACCTCGCGGTCAACGCCCCGACCCTGCTGCCGAACGTCAAGGTGAGCGGTGGCTTCGGTGACGCCCCGCTGTTCCTGCAGGGCATCGGCGTCTCGTCGCAGTCGAAGAACGCCGCGACCGCGCTGGCCTTCGCCGAGTTCGTCACGAACACGCCGAACCAGATCGAGTTCGTCAAGCTGGCCGCCGGCTTCTTCCCCGGCACCAAGGAGGCGAACGCCGACCCGTCGAAGTTCGCGGAGACCGCGCAGAACCCCGAGCAGGCCGAGGCGACGAAGTACGCGGCCGAGCAGATGGACGCAGCCCGCATCCCGGGTGCGCCGGGCTTCACCGAGGCGATGAACACCTACGCGAAGCAGCAGATCGCGCTCGCGGTCCGCGGTGACATCTCCGCGAAGGAGGCCCTGACCAAGGGTCAGGACTACGCCAACGAGAACGTCACCGAGTAAGCGGACGTGAAGCGGAGAGGGTGAGCTGATGAGAAGACAGCGCTGGTACACGCCGTACCTCCTGGTACTGCCCGGCGTGATCTGGGTCCTGGTGTTCGCACTGTGGCCGTTCCTGAACACGGTGTTCCTCGCGTTCACCGATGCTCGCCCTCTCCGCCCCGTCCAGTTCGTCGGACTGGACAACTTCGCCAAGCTCGGCACCGATGAGCGCTTCGGCTACGCACTGACGACCTCGCTCGTCTACGTCGTGGTGTGCGTGCCGCTGCTGACCTTCATCCCGCTGCTGCTGGCGCTGCTCGTGCACCGGAAGATCCCGGCGATCGGGTTCTTCCGCACGACGTTCTACTTCCCGGTGATCGCCTCGGCCGTCGTCGTCGCGATCGTCTGGGAGTTCCTCTTCTCCAGCACCGGCACGATCAACTCGGCGCTGAAGTTCTTCGGCCTCGCCGACCGGCCCATCGAGTTCCTCTCCGACCGCTGGCTGCTGATCTTCTGTGCCATCGGCCTGACCGTGTGGAAGGGCCTCGGCTACTACATGGTGGTCTACCTCGCAGCGCTCGGGAACGTCGGGCGCGAACTGCACGAGGCCGCGGCGATGGACGGCGCCGGCGCCTGGCGCCGGTTCTGGTCGGTGACCGTGCCCGGCGTGCGCGGCCCGATGATGCTCGTGTCGGTGCTGATCTGCGTGGCCGCCGTGCGCGTGTTCACCGAGCTCTACGTGCTCTCGCACGGCTCGGGCGGCCCCGGTGGCCAGTCGATGAGCATGGTCATGCTCATCCAGTCGATGGGCAAGGGCCTGAACGGGCAGATCGGCTACGCCTCGGCGATCTCGATCGTGCTGTTCCTGCTCACTCTGGTGCCGCTGCTCGTGGTCGGCATCGCGAACAACGGCGACGTCATCAAGGAGATCGCGACGAACCGTCGCGCCCGTCGCGCGATGCGCGCCGCCAAGCGCGCCGAGGAGGTGGCGGCATGAGCCTGATGGGCACCCGCGAGAACGCGGCACTGCTGGAGCAGACCGAGAACGCCGTGCGTAAGGGACGCGCCCCGCGCGAGCCCCGGCACCGCGAGAAGCCCTATCGCACCAAGGGCTCTGCCGACATCCTGAAGCCGTCGCTCGGGGGACTGGTCGGCAAGTACGCCCTGCTGCTGGTCATCTTCGTCATCATGGTGTTCCCGTTCGTGTGGCAGCTGTCCACCTCGTTCAAGGGCAACGCCGAGGACATCTACTCTTTCCCGCCCTCACTCATCCCGAGCGCGCCGAACTGGGACAACTACGCCGAGGTGTTCCGCACCATTCCGGTGCTGGACTACGCCCGCAACTCACTGCTCATCGGCGTGGGCACCGTGATCACGAACGTGATCTTCGCCACCCTGGGCGGCTACGCGCTCGGCTGCCTGAAGTTCCGCGGCAAGGGCATCGTCATGGCGATCTTCTTCTCCACCCTGCTGCTCCCCGGCGAGGTCACCCTGACCAGCCAGTACCTCACGGTCAAATCGCTGGGACTCGCGAACACCCTGTGGGGTGTGTTCCTGCCCGGCGCGATCGCGGCGATCAACGTGCTGCTGATGGCGGCCGCGTGCCGCATGATCCCGGCGGACACGCTCGACGCGGCCACCATCGACGGCGCGAACACCCTGCAGCGCCTGCGGCACATCGTCTGGCCGAACATCCGCGGCATGGTCTCGGTCGTCGCCCTGTTCGCGTTCATCGGCTCGTGGGACGAGTTCCTCTGGCCGCTCGTGGTGCTGTCCGATCCCGCGAACTACACGCTGACCGTCGGCATGGACTACCTGAACTCCACGTTCGGGCAGAATCCGCGCGTGATCGCGGCGGGCACGATGATCGCCCTGGTGCCGATCATCATCCTGTTCGCGGTGCTGCAGAAGCAGTTCTTCAAGGGCGTCGAAGAGGGCAGCGTCAAGGGATGATCTGGTCAGCCCTGCCCCAGCCCGCGAAGGCCGACCTGACCACCGGCACCTGGCGCCCGGCATCCGCGCGGGTCAGCGCTGCAGACGCAGCCTTCGCCCACGAGGCGGAGCGACTGCAGTCCGACCTCGCCGCCCTCGACATCCCCGAGGGCGGCGATGCCCGCATCCTGATCGGTCCGGCCGATCTCGTCGGTGAGGCGTACGAGATCGTCGTCGGCGACGACGTCGAGATCCGCGTCGCAACGCCGGTGGGCGCGTTCCGCGCCACCCGTCAGCTGCTGCACAACCTGCGCGCGCAGGGTGCCGTCCCGCGCGGCTCGGTCGCAGGCGTCCCGGCCGTCGCCGAGCGCGGCATCCATCTCGACGCCGCCCGCAAGTTCTACCCGGCCGCGTGGATCATCCGGATGCTGCATGACGCGGCTGACGTGGGGATCAACGTCTTCCAGTGGCATTTCTCCGAGAACGAGGGATTCCGGCTGGAATCGGCGGCATTCCCCGAGGTCGTCTCCGCCGAGCACATCACCAGGGACGAGGCGGCGCAGATCGTCGAGATCGCCCGCGACCTGCACATCGACGTGGTCCCGTCCCTGGACATGCCCGGCCACCTGAGGCAGGCGCTGGAGCAGCATCCGGATCTTCGCCTGCCGCCCGGCACGGATCCGGACGACCCGGCAGAGGCCGGGATCATCGGCACGGATCACGCACTCGACATCACCCGGCCGGAGGCGCTCGAGTTCGCGAAGCGCCTGATCGACGACATGGTGCCGGTGTTCCCGCACAGCACGAAATGGAATCTCGGCGGTGACGAGTTCGTCGCCTTCGAGCGCATCGAGGACTACCCGGCGCTGACGGATGCCGCGCACGCTCGCTACGGCGCACAGGGCACCGGCTTCGATCTGCTCACCGACTTCGTGAACGAGATCGCGGCGCACCTGCGCCGGCACGGCCTGCAGCCGCGGGTCTGGAACGACGGGATGCTGCGCAGTGCGCAGGTGCCGCTCGACCCGGAGGTCGTGCTGACCTGGTGGACCAACTGGCACGCGGGTATGCGCCCGGTGTCCGAGGCGGTCGCCGCGGGCCACCGCATCGTCAACGTGAACGACAACCTCTTCTATTACGTGCTCGGCGAGAACGCCGGCTACCGGTATCCGACCGCGGAGCGCATCTGGGAGGCGGACTGGCATCCGGGCCTCTTCCCGCGGCTGTGGGGCCCTGACGGCCAGGGCACGGTGCGGCAGGAGATCGTCGCCCCGTACCCGGAGCTGCTGCTCGGATGCTCGTTCGCGATCTGGTCCGACAAGGGCGGTCCGCAGACCGTGGAAGAGGTCGCCGCCGGCATCCGTGCGCCGCTGCGCGCCATGGCCGAGCGGGCCTGGAACGGCGGCACTGCGCTGTCGCTGTCGGAGTTCACGGCGCTGGACGCCGCCATAGACGAAGCGCGGGGCTCATAGGGGCGGGCGTGGGAACCCCCTCCACTCGAAGGAGAGATGAAGGATGAGACGAACGACAGCGGCAATGAGCATCGGAGTGCTGCTCAGCGGACTCGCCGTCTTCGGCGGCAGCTCCGCCATGGCCGACGAGGCGACGACGCAGGAAGCCGTCGGGAACACCTCTCAGTGCACCGCGGATCCGCTGGTCATGGCGTACTACCGCACCTGGCGCGACGTCACGGTGCCGCACGACGCCAACTCGAACCTGCCGTACCCGAACGTCACGAAGATGACCGATCTCCCGGCTGAGATCGACGTGGCGATGGTCTTCGACGCCGGCAAGACGGCCGACACCGACTACTGGGCGACGCTGCGTGACGAGTACGTGCCGACGCTGCACGAGCGGGGCACCCGGGTGGTCTACACGCTGTGGATCGACAAGCTCGCAGGGGCCGACATCCCCCTGACGGAGGATGCCTACCGCGAGTACGCGCAGCAGCTGGTCGACACCTACGTCACGCCGTACGGCCTCGACGGCATCGACATCGACGTGGAGTCGTACCCGACCGGTGACGGCCTGACGCGGGCGATCGGCGTGTTCAATGCGCTCGGCGAGATCATCGGACCGAAGTCGGGCAGCGACAAGCTGTTCATCTTCGACACCAACCAGACCGGCAGCACCCCGCTGTTCGAGGCGGTGTCCGACAACGTGTCGTACGTGCTGCTGCAGGCGTACGGCAGGGACGCGAGCAGGATGCAGAGCACCTGGGAGACGTTCGCGGACGACATCGCGCCGTGCCAGTTCCTGCCCGGGTTCTCCTTCCCGGAGGAGCAGGACCGCACCCACTGGGGCGATGCAGAGGGCATCTACGACTCCGCGACGGCGCCGTCGTACCTCGCGCACAAGTACGCGACGTGGCAGCCGGAGGGCGCCACGAAGGGCGGCTTCTTCGCGTACGCCGTCGACCGCGACGGCAAGGTGTGGGGCGACGACACCATCACGCCGACCTCCTTCACGTGGATGAAGAATCTCGCTGCCGTTCAGGACGACGCAGCCGGCGTCGCTCCGAAGCCGACGACGGCGACGCTCGGCGCCGACCGTGTCACGATCAGTGGCGTGGGCGCTCCGGGTGCCGAGGTCTCCGTGACGGTCGCCGGCCCTGGCCTGCGCGCATCGGATGCGACGGCGACCGTCGCTGTGGACGGCAGCTGGTCGATCACGCTCGACCGCAAGCTGACGCTGCCGCAGACCGCGACGGTCACGCAGAGGCTGGCGCACACGGGCTCCTCCGCCCCGACGAAGGTCGTCTTCCGCCCGATGGACGGCTGAGACCAGCGCGCGGACAGAGCTGTTCCCCGGGCGGGGCAACCGCCCGGGGAACGGCTCACAGGGCCCCGCCGGTAGAATCGATCACTGCCGACCAAGGAGG
This sequence comes from Microbacterium sp. MAH-37, assembly GCF_009758255.1. Taxonomy (GTDB): domain Bacteria; phylum Actinomycetota; class Actinomycetes; order Actinomycetales; family Microbacteriaceae; genus Microbacterium. The sequence continues at coordinate 404,395 of NZ_WSEN01000010.1, read as the reverse complement.
CGCAATGGGGCAGGAAGCCGCGAAGAAGCATCAGGACTACAACCCGGGACCGCGGGTGGGGATCACGTTCTCGACGTTCGATCTGCTGCACGCCGGGCACATCATGATGCTCGCCGAGGCCAAGCGTCAGTGCGACTACCTGATCTGCGGCCTGCAGATGGACCCGACGCTGGACCGCCCTGAGAAGAACGCGCCGACCCAGACCGTGGTCGAGCGCTACATCCAGCTGCGCGGCTGCGAGTACGTCGACGAGATCGTGCCGTACTCGACCGAGCAGGACCTCGAAGACATCCTCCGCTCCTTCAAGCTCGACGTGCGCATCGTCGGCGACGAGTACGAGAACCGTGACTTCACCGGGCGCGAGTACTGCGAAGAGGCGGGCATCGAGCTGTACTTCAACAGCCGCAACCACCGGTTCTCCAGTTCCGGCCTGCGCAAGATCGTCGCGGCCAAGGAAGCCGAGCGTCTGGCCCGCGCCTGACCAGGATCCGAGCCCGATGGGACTGCCGATCTCCGCGGAGACCGCCGCGCTGCATCCGACTGCCGCGCAGCTGCGCTGGCAGCGGGCCGGTGTCGCGGTGTTCTTCCACTTCGGGCTGAACACCTTCGCCGGAGTGGAATGGAGCGACGGCACGCTGCCGGCATCCTCCTTCGACCCGGCCGAGCTCGACGCCCGGCAGTGGGTCGCCGCGGCGAAGACCGCAGGGGCGAAGCACGTCGTGCTGACGGCCAAGCACCACGACGGGTTCTGCCTCTGGCCCACCGCGACCACCGACTACTCCGTGGCATCCAGCCCCTGGCGGGACGGGGGCGGCGACGTCGTCCGCGAGCTCGCCGACGCGTGCGTCGAGGCGGGGATGGGCTCGGGCTCTACCTCTCGCCCTGGGACCGCAACGCGGAGTGCTATCCGGATGCCGCGGCCTATGACGACTTCTACTGCGCGCAGCTCACCGAGCTGTGCACGGGGTACGGCGAGCTGGTCGAGGTGTGGTTCGACGGTGCCGGCTCGGCCGGTCGGGAGTACGACTGGGAGCGCATCACCGGCATCGTCCGCGCGCACCAGCCGGGCGCGGTGGTCTTCAACATGGGCGACCCTGACATCCGCTGGGTGGGCAACGAAGACGGCCTGGCCGAGGACCCGGTGCTGTACGTCTCGGACTGGACCCCGAACGACGTGCACACCGAGGCAGTGCTCGGGTTCGAGCCCCGTTACCTGCCGCCGGAGTGCGACGTGTCACTGCGGCACGGCTGGTTCTGGCACCCGTTCGACGAGCCGAAGTCGCTCGAGCATCTGCTCGGCATCCACTACCGGTCCGTCGGCCTCGGCGCGAACCTTCTGCTGAACGTGCCGCCGACGAGGGACGGCCTGATCGACACGGCCGATCTCGCCGTGCTGGAGGAGTACTCGACGGAGCTCGCGCGCCGGTTCGGCGCGCCGTTCGAGGCGCGCCTCGCGCAGACGGATGCCGGGATCTGGGAGGTCTCGTTCGCCGGGGACGTCGAGATCGACCATCTCGAACTCGCGGAAGTCCTGGATGCCGGGCAGCGGATCTCCCACCACCGCGTGCTCGTCGACGGCGTCATCGTCGCCGAGGGGCGGACCGTCGGCATCCGTCGCGTGCATGCCTTCCCGGCGCGCACGGTGCGCTCTCTGCGGATCGAGCTGGACGGCCCGTCGCCGGCGCTCGCCGCGGTGCGGGCGTACCGCACCGGCGTGGAGACCGCGCCCGTCGTCCCGTCCGTCGAGGACTATCGTGCTCCCGAGGCCGACATCATCGTGATGTGATCGCGTCGGCGGCGGTCAGGCGACCACGACCCGGCCCAGCGACCGGGTGTAGTCCTCCTTGATGACGTCGAGGTGGGTCCAGCTCTCCAGCCCGCCGACCTGGGGGAGCGCGCGGATCTCCTCCAGGACGGTGAGCACGCCCGCGGTCGACGAGCCGCCGATGGTGGCGATGAAGTCGTAGCTGCCATGCGACCCCGCAGCGAAGTCGATGACCGGCGAGTCGAGGATGTACTGCCGCACCGGGTCGGCGTCGTCGCTCACGGTGATGCCGACACCCACTGCGACACGGTTGCGGGAGAGGCCGCCCGAGGGGATCGCCGAGATGCGGATGACGCCCGCGTCGATGAGCCTCCGCACCCGCGAGCGCGCGGAGGAGGGCGAGAGGTGCACGGCGTCGGCGAGCGCCCGGTAGCTCTCCCTCCCGTCGTGCTGCAGCGCGGCGATCAGGCGATGATCGAGGTCGTCCAGGGTGATCTCGGTGCGGGAATCGGCGACGAAGAAGCCCCGGAGCACCTCTGCGTACGTGGTGACCCTGACCTGCCGCACGGCGGGGATGCGGCGCACCCGGTCGAGCATCTCGTGCAGACGGGCGTCGTCACCGTGCCGTGACTCGAACACGAGGGGGTGCGCCCCGCTCACCATCGAGACGAAGACGGCGTCGTCGATCCGCGCGATCTCCTCGGCCACCGGGCGGGCGGGACCCGTCACGCTCACCATCCCGTGGACCAGCACGTGGTGACCGGCGAAGCCGGGATCGAGCGCCGCCACCACCCGCAGCCCGTCGCGCTCGGTCAGCCGGCGCAGCCGCTGTGAGACGTAGTCGCGGGACGTGCCGAGCAGTTCGGAGAGGTCCTGGATGCTGGCGCGGCCGTCCTTCTGGAGGGCGTGGATGAGCCGGCCGTCCAGGTCGTCAGGATCGCGATCCACCCACCGCGACGTGGTGGTCTCCACGCTCATGAGAACCCCCTGATGTCGGTCTCCGTCGCAACGGGCGAATTAGCCGGATCTGCGAGGCACCGGCCGCAGATCGTCGGTGATAGACGCGATTCTATCGGCGCATGTCGCCCGAGCGCGATCGTCAGTCCGCAGATCGACGGCCGCGACCACTGTTCGAGCGAGCATCTGCGCGAGAACCGGCCTATAGTCGGCACAGCCCGAAGGACTTTTACCCTCACCCCCACAGAGCAAAGGAGCCCTGTATGTCCGCCTCAACCGCCTCTCTGCAGGCACCGTCGCATCGCCGCGCACTCCGCGCCGGCTTCGCCGCGATGGCCGGCACGTCGATCGAGTGGTACGACTTCTACGTCTACGCGACCGCCGCAGCCCTCGTCTTCCCGCAGGTGTTCTTCCCCGAGGTCGACCGGGTGCTCGGCACCCTGGCCTCGTTCGGCACCTACGCGGTCGCATTCTTCATGCGCCCTCTGGGCGGCATCATCTTCGGCCACATCGGCGACAAGTTCGGCCGCAAGCCCGCGCTCACCGTCACCCTGCTGATGATGGGCATCGCGACAGTGCTGGTCGGCTGCCTGCCGGGCTACGCCTCCATCGGCATCGCCGCACCGATCCTGCTCGTGCTCCTGCGCATGGTGCAGGGCCTTGCGGTCGGCGGCGAGTGGGGCGGCGCCAGCCTGATGGCGGTCGAGAGCGCACCGCCGAAGTACAAGGTCTTCTACGGCGGCTTCACCCAGGTCGGCAACCCGCTCGGGGCCATGCTCGCGACCGGCGCCTTCTGGGCCCTCTCCGCTGCAGGCGACGACGCCCTGATCGCCTGGGGATGGCGCATCCCGTTCCTGGCCAGCATCGTGTTGATCGGCGTCGGCTTCTGGGTGCGCTACCGGGTCGAGGAGACACCCGTCTTCGAGGCCAAGATCGAGGGCCACAAGCAGTCCACGCCGATCGTCTTCGCGATCCGGAACAACTGGTGGCCCATGCTGCTCGGCTTCTGCATCATCGCGATGTCGTCCGGCGGCTATGTGATCGCGACGACCTTCGTGCAGAACTTCGCCACCGCGCCCGACGTGGGGCTCGACTACCAGGTCATCCTCGGCGCGATGACCGTCGCCTCCCTCGTCGAGATGATCATCACGCTTCCGCTGGCCTGGCTCGGCGACAAGTGGGGCAGCAAGACCCTCATCTACCTGGGTGCTGTCGGCTCGATCCTGGTGTTCGTGCCTCTCGTGCTCGTCATCCAGGGCCACCAGGTCGCGATGATCTACCTGCTGGCCTCGTTGCTGCGCATCACGCTCAGCGGCGCCTGGGCCCCGCTGTCCACGCTGATGGCGCAGATGTTCCGGCCGCAGGCGCGGTACACGTCCATGTCGCTCTCGTACGGCATCGGCGCGGCGGTCTGGGGCGGGCTCTCGCCGGTGATCGCGACGGCGCTGATCGCCGCCACCGGCACCTTCTGGTCGGCCGTGGTGTTCTTCGCCGTGCTGTGCCTGCTCGCGGTGTTCGGCGCGTACTTCGCCCCGCAGCACTCCGACAACGCCCCGGTCACCGAATCCCTGATCGCACGCGGCACCACCGCCATCCCCACCTCGAAGGACTGAACGATGCGCCGACTGGCCACCTACGACTCCCGCGACGCGGCCGCGACGATCATCACCGCGAAGACCGTCCGCACCGTCGACGAGCAGCGCCCGCAGGCCGAGGCGATGCTCACAGCCGGCGGCCGGATCCTCGCGGTGGGCTCGATCGCCGAGGTCGAGTCCGCGGCCGAGGCGGCCGGTCTGGATCCGGTGCGGATCGACCGTCCTGACGCGACGATCGTGCCCGGCTTCATCGATGCGCACGCGCACCCGCTGATGTACGGGCAGATGCTCACCTGGGTCGACATCGGCCCGGACAAGGCCGGCTCCATCCCCGAGATCGTCGAGCTCATGCGTGAGCGGGCGGCGACGCTGCCGGAGGGGGCGCCGCTGCGCGGCTACGGTTACGAGCAGCGCAACCTCGCCGAGCAGCGGCACCCCACCCGGCACGAACTCGACCAGGTCGCCACCGACCGCGAGGTGTACATCATGAACGCCTCGGGCCACGGTGGCGTGGTGAACAGCTTCACGCTGGAGAAGTACGGCATCGCCCGCGACACACCGAATCCCGAGGGCGGCGAGTTCTTCCGCGACGAGGACGGCGAGCTGACCGGTGAGCTGTCGGATGCCGCGTGCAACGTGCTCACCGGACTGCACGGCGTGAAGGTCGGCCACCACGGCCCGAACTTCCACCTCGGCGACGAGCCGGCCGAGCACCAGCGGCAGCTCGACGCCGTGCAGCAGGAGTTCCTCGCCGGGGGCGTCACGACGATCGGTGACGCCCAGGTGTCGCAGCGCGAGTTCGCCGCGTACCTGGCTCTCGCCGACCGCGGCGCCCTCGACCTGCGGGTCTCGATGTACTTCCTCTCGCACCTGCTCGACCAGGTGATCGACCTCGGCCTGACCGGGCCGTTCGGCAACGCCTTCCTCTCCGCCGCCGGCGTCAAGCTCTACGCCGACGGCACACTCGGCGGCTGGACGGCCTACTTCCCCGAGGGGTACGTGGGTGATCCGTGCCGCACCGGGCAGCTCTACCACCAGCCGGAGGAGTACGCCGGCCTGGTGAAGAAGGCGCATCTGGCGGGCCTGCAGACCGCCACGCACGCGCAGTCGCCCACCGCCATCAAGATGGTCGTCGACGCGGTGGAGGCGGCACTCGCCGAGCGTCCCGACGGGGACGCTCGGCACCGCATCGAGCACTGCGGCCTGCCCGATCCGGCGGAGATCGCGCGGATGGCCGAGCTCGGCATCCGTCCCGTGAACCAGACCCAGCACTACTACAACTGGGGCGAGGGCGTGGAGCAGGCGATCGGCACACCCGGCGAGCGGTTCAACCCGCTCGGTGAGTTCCTCACCGCCGGCGTGCCCGTCACGATCTCGTCGGATGCCCCGGTCGCCGAGCCTCGCCCGCTCGAGGCCATCCAGGCGGCCGTGACCCGCGTCACCCGGCGCGGGCACAAGCTGGGACCAGACTCGCTGCGGATCAGCGCCGAGGCAGCCCTGCGCGGACACACGCTCGAGGGCGCCGCCTCGCTCGGCCGTGACGATGAGCTGGGCTCGCTGACGCCGGGCAAGCGTGCCGACTTCGTCGTCCTCGGCGCAGACCCGCTCGAGACCGAGGGGGAGCGGATCGCCGACATCCCGGTGCTCGAGACCTGGGTGGACGGCGTTGTGAAGCATCAGGTCCAGGAAGGATGAGCGGCATGCAGACCGTCGCGAAGCGCACCACCGGCTGGGTGGTCATGGAGGCCCTGCGGGGCTACGGCATCGACACGGTGTTCGGGATCCCCGGCACCCACAATCTGGAGTTCTACCGGCCGCTGCCGTCGCTCGGGATCCGTCCGGTGACCACCCGGCACGAGCAGGGCGCCGGCTACGGCGCCGACGGCTGGTCGCTGCAGACCGGGATGCCCGGCGTCGTCGTGACCACGAGCGGCCCTGGCCTGCTGAACGCGCTGTCGGCGGCGGGCACCGCCTACTGCGAGTCGAGGCCGATGATCATCCTCTCGCCCGGGCCCGCGCGCGGTAGCGAGTTCGCCGACGTCGGCACGCTGCACGAGACCAAGGACCAGCTGGCCGCGGCATCCGCCGTGGTCGAGTGGGGCCGCCGCGTCGCCTCCGCCGCCGAAGCGGTGGCGGCCGTGCACGACGCCTTCGAACTGTTCGCCACCGGACGCCCGCGACCGGTGTACATCGAGGTGCCGCTGGACCTGCTCGAGGAGGAGGCCGAGGGGATCACCCCCGACGACCTCGCGGCCCGGGTGTTCCCGCCCGCCGCCGCTCCGTCCGACGATGCCGTCACCGAGGCCGCCCGGCTGCTGAACGCGGCATCCGACCCCGTCATCCTCGCGGGAGGCGGGTCACGGCGCGCAGGTGCGGTCCTGCGGGCCGTGGCCGAGCGCCTCGGCGCGCCGGTGGTCACGACCGCGAACGCGAAGGGCGTGCTCGACGAGCACCACCCCCTCTCGCTCGGCGCCAACCTGCGGCTGGCCGCCGCGCGCAACCGCGCCCGCGACGCCGACGTGCTGCTCGTGGTCGGCTCCAAGCTCGGCGAGGCCGAGCTGTGGGTCGACCGGCTCGACGCGCAGGGCACCGTCATCCGCATCGACCTGCTCGCCTCGCAGATCGACAAGAACCAGAAGGCCGATGTCGGCATCGTGGGCGACGCCGCGGCAGCCCTCTCCGCCCTGCTCACTGAGCTGGGGGACGGGGCCCCGCGGACCGGCGGCCGCGTCGCCGAGACCCTCGAGGCCGTGCGCGCCGAGGTGCACGAGCTGTCGCCGGTGAACGCGGCGCTCGGCGAGGCCATCGCCGCCGCCCTGCCCGCCGATGCGATCGTCGCCACCGACTCGTCGCAGATCGCGTACTGGGGTCTGATGAACGTGCTGCGGGTGCCGAAGCCGAACTCCATGCCGTACATGGCGACGTACGCGACCCTCGGTTATTCGCTGCCCGCCGCCCTCGGGGCGCGGCTCGGAGACCCGGGCCGCCCCGCGTTCGCGGTGACGGGCGACGGCGCGCTGATGTTCTCGCTGCAGGAGATGATCACCGTCGTCGAACAGCGCCTCGACGTCACCGTGATCGTCGTCGACAACGGCGGCTACGCCGAGATCCGCCAGAACGAGGCGGATGCCGGGATCGCGCCGATCGGCGTCGACCTGGTGCAGCCCGACTGGGCCGCGCTCGGCACCGCGTTCGGCGGCACGGGGCGTCACGTCGCCTCAGCCGCAGAACTCGTCGAGGCCGTGCAGCAGGCGCAGGCCGACGGCGGCCTGCAGGTCATCCACCTCGACCAGTCCACCTTCGCCCTCTGAGACAGGAACACCCATGAGCAGCACACCGATCGGGCCGGCGGACGCCTCGAAGACCCCGCGCTACGCGGGCCTGTCCACCTTCGCCCGCCTGCCTCGCATCGAGGATGTCGGCGACACGGACATCGCCGTGGTCGGCATCCCGTTCGACAGCGGCGTCAGCTTCCGCCCCGGCGCCCGGTTCGGCCCGGAGCACGTGCGCGCGTCCAGCCGCCTGCTGCGGCCGTACAACCCGGCGCAGGACTTCTCCGGCTGGGAGGCTGTGCAGATGGCGGATGCCGGCGACATCGCCGCGAACCCGTTCAACATCCACACCGCCGTCGAGCAGATCGCCGAGGCCGCGACGGAGCTCGGAGAACGCGTCGACCGGATCCTCTCGATAGGCGGCGACCACACGATCGCCTACCCGCTGCTCAAGGCGATCAGCGCCAAGCACGGTCCCGTCGCCGTGGTGCACTTCGACGCGCACCTCGACACCTGGGACACGTACTTCGACGAGCCGATCACGCACGGCACGCCGTTCCGCCGCGCCTCCGAGGACGGCTTCATCGACCGCACCGCGTCGATGCACGTCGGCACCCGCGGCCCGCTGTACGGCAAGGGCGATCTCGAGGACGACGAGCGCTTGGGCTTCTCGATCATCACCAGCGAGTACGTGGAGGAGCACGGCGTGCCCGCGGCGATGGAGCGCCTGCGACAGCGCATCGGCGACAGGCCGCTCTACGTGTCGGTGGACATCGACGTGCTCGACCCTGCTCACGCGCCCGGAACCGGCACCCCCGAGGCGGGCGGACTCACCAGCAGGGAGCTGCTGCGCATCATCCGCGGCCTGGCCGATCTGAACATCGTCGGCGCCGACGTCGTGGAGGTCGCTCCGGCCTACGACCACGCGCAGATCACCGGCATCGCCGCCAGCCACGTGTCCTACGAGATCCTCACCGCCATGGCGCGCGCGATCGTGCGCGGACGCGGCGAATGAGTTCCGGGAGAGAAAAGCAGATGACCACCGCACGACCGCTCGCCGTCTACACCGATGTCGAGGACACGGATCCCGCGCCCGGGATCGCGCTGCTCGAGGCGCACGGCTTCGAGGTGCGTGTGCTCGGAACGCGTGATGCCCAGGAGATCGTCGAGGGCGCGCGCGACGCCGTCGCGCTGCTGCCCGGCTACGCCTCCGTCACGCGCGAGATGATCGAGCAGCTGCCGAACCTCGAGATCATCGCCCTGATGTCGATGGGCTTCGACTACGTCGACCTCGACGCCGCCACCGAGCACGGGGTGTGGGTGACGAACGTGCCGGGCGCCGCGACCGAGGAGGTCGCGACCCATGCGCTGGCGATCATGCTGCACAGCCTGCGCCAGCTGCGCTTCTATCTCGCCAGCGCGAACCCCGCGGACTGGAACGAGAGGGCGCCGAAGGCGCCGCCGCGGCTGAGCGAGAGGACGCTCGGGGTCATCGGCCTCGGAAAGATCGGCCGCGAGCTCGTCCGTCAGGCGGGACCGCTGTTCGGCCGGGTGCTGGGCTACGACCCGCTGATGCCGGACACCGCGGAGGTGCGGGCCGACCTCGACGCGCTCGGCGTGCGGCGCACGAGCCTCGAAGAGGTGCGGGGTGCCTCCGACGTGCTGTCGCTGCACCTGCCGCTCACGCCCGAGACCGAGCACATGGTCGACGCGGAGTTCCTCGCCGGGATGCCACAGGGGTCGCTGCTGGTGAACGTGTCCCGCGGTGCGCTCATCGACGACGACGCGCTCGCCGCATCGCTCGACGCCGGGCATCTCGGCGGCGCCGCCCTGGACGTGCTCGCCACCGAGCCACCGCAGCCTGGCCATCCGCTCGTCGGCCGCGACGACGTCGTGCTGACGCCGCACATCGCCTACTTCTCGGAGCGCACCGAGATCGAGTACGTGCGCATCCAGGCGCAGAACGCGGTGACGCTGCGCGAGACGGGCGCGCCGGACTCGCCGGTCAACCACCCGGAGGACGCCCGCGTCAGCCGGTGACGGTGATCACGGCCTGTTCGCTGCCGCCGTCCTCCGCCCAGCGCAGGGACGCGGTGAGGATGTCGCGCAGCACGTCGAGGTCGACCTCCTCGAGGTCCTTGATGTACAGGCATCCGACGCCAGTGGAGTGCGGGCCGAGGCGGGCGAGGTCGTCTGCGTGCGCCGTGGTCGACTCCAGGTAGATCGTCGACGCCGTCTTGCGCGGCGCGAACGCGAGCAGAGGCATGTCGCCCTCGGTGCCGGTCGGATAGCGGTAGTGACAGCCGCCGAAGCCGACGATCGTGCCCCACAGCTCGGGTTCGCGGCCGGAGATCTCCTGCAGCAGAGCCGTCAGCGTCTCGGCATCCCTCCGCCGCTTCACCGGGGTGACGCCCGCGACGAAGGTCGCGACGCTGCCGCCGGTCGGTCTCACTTCGCGGCCTTGGCGGCGGCCTTCATCGCGCGCTTGTGCTCGCGCACCTTGGTCAGCGACTCGGGCGAGACGATGTCGGCGACGCTGCGGAACGAGCCGTCCTCGCCGTACGGGGCGGATGCCTCGCGCCAGCCCTCACCGGTGAACCCGTACTGCTTGCCCAGCAGCGCCAGGAAGATCTTCGCCTTCTGCTCGCCGAATCCGGGCAGGGCCTTGAGCCGCTTCAGCACCGTGGGGCCGTCTGGCCCGGTTCCTGAGCCCGACGAAGGGGCAGTCCACAGCGCCGACGCGTCGCCGCCCCAGTCGTCGACCAGCGTCTGGCAGAGCGACTGCACGCGCGTCGCCATCGAGCCGGGGAAGCGGTGCACGGAGGGGGACTGCTTGAACGCGGCGAGGAAGTCGTCGGGATCCATCGACGCGATCGTCGCCGCATCCGCGGCTCCCGTGCGCTGCTCGATCTTGAGCGGACCGGCGAACGCGGTCTCCATCGCGACCTGCTGATCCAGCAGCATCCCCACCAGCAGGGCGAGCGGGTTGTCGGTCAGCAGTTCGTCTGCGGCGGTGTCTCCGGTGATGTGAAGGGCCATGCCCTCAGTATCGCAGGGCCGCCGCGGTATCTCAGGGCCATCTCAGCGCGCCCGAGGGTGTCAGGAAGGCCACGAGCGCGGCGATGACGAGTGCGATCGCGATCACCGTCGAGAGCAGCCCGATGACGATGCCGTGCCAGCGCGAGCGCTTCAGGAACAACCCGTTGAGCAGCGCCCCGATCGCCACCGTGACGAGCAGTGCGGGAAGCCCGAAGAGGAAGCCGAACAGCAGCAGGCCGTCGTGCGGAGAGGGGGTGCAGCCGAACCCGATACCCGTGCACGAGCCGTCCGCGTGCACCGTCGGCGCGGCGTTCACGGCGATCGCGAACGCGACGATGGGAAGGGCGAGGAGGACGAGCATCGTGAGGAACGCCGTCAGACCGCGATGGCTCGGCCCGGTTCGCTGCGCTTCCGATGCGTCCATGGTCATCGCCCACTATGAGCACGCGTGTGGGGAGCGAGTCAAGCCTGCATCCCAGGGGTTCCGTCGGGAGTGCCTGCGCGAGAGGATCGTCGGGACGAGAGGAGCGCGACCATGGGCCGACTCATCTACTCGATGATCACCTCGCTGGACGGATATGCGGAGGCGGAGGAGGGCGGGCTCGGCAGGGCGGCCGACGACCCCGAGGTGCACACGTTCGTGAACGACCTGTTCCGTCCGGTGGGCACGTACCTGTACGGGCGGCGGATGTACGAGACGATGGTGTTCTGGGAGACGGTCGAACCAGGCCCGGACGTGCCGGCGCACATCCTGCAGTACGCCGAGGACTGGCGGGCAGCCCAGAAGGTGGTCTATTCGACGACGCTGCCCGCGCCGTCGAGCGATCGCACCCGCATCGAGCGGTCCTTCGACCCGGATGCGGTGCGGCGCCTCAAGGAGGCGTCCGATCACGACCTCACGGTGGACGGTCCGAACCTCGCCGCACAGGCGATCCGCGCCGGATTGGTCGACGACTACCACCTCTTCATCACGACCAGCGTCGTCGGTGGCGGCAAGAGGTTCTTCCCCGACGGCGTGCGGCTCGACCTGGACCTGGTCGAAGAGCGCTCGTTCTCGGACAGCGGCGTGCTCTACGCGCGCTATCGGGCGCGGGCCTAGCCTGCGGCATCCGTTCAGATCGCAGTTCGTCCCGCTCTCAGCGCGCGAGAGCGGGACGGACTGCGACCTGGGCTCAGCCGGCTCAGGCGGTGTCCGGCGGAGTCCGAGGCGTTCCGTTCGATCCTGTCGCGCATCGGCGACAAGTGGAGCGTCATGCTCATCGGCATGCTGCACGAGGGTCCGCTCCGTTTCACCGAACTCAAGCAGATGACGCCGGGCATCTCCGGTCGGATGCTGACGCACACGCTGCGCCAGCTGGAGCGCGACGGACTGGTCGAGCGGGAGGTCTTCGCAGAGATCCCGCCGCGCGTCGAGTACCGGTCGACACCGCTGGGCAAGGGCCTCGCCGGCCCCGTGCTGGCGATCGCGGAATGGGCATCGGCCCACCAGGGTGAGATCACGGCGAACCGCGACCGGTACGACGAGGCTGCCGACTAGTTGAGGATCTCGCCGCCACCTTCGGCGCGCATACGGGCGAGGTTGTCGCGCCAGGTCTGCAGGGCCTCCGGCGTCAGCCGTGTCCAGTCCTCGACCACGGCGAGCACACGCAGCGGCTCAGTGCTGCGATAGGAGCGGGTCGGGTTGCCGGGGAACTTCTTGTCGGTGACGTTCGGGTCGTTCTCGAAGTCGCCGGTCGGCTCGACGCGGTAGACCCGCGGCTCGCCGTCGCCGGCCGCGAGCTCGGCGGCGAGTCCGGCGCCGTCGCGCAGCGCCGTGAAGTAGATGTGGTTCATCACGATCTCGGGCCGGTAGTTCGAACGGAATCCGGCAGTGAGCAGGTCCCCCGGCTGCAGGTCTGCCTTCGTACCGTGGAAGAACGGTCCGTCGTCCAGCGTCTCGGTCATCGGTTCAGGCTACCGACAGGCCATCCGCTCCGCTCGGGTCGCAGTTCGTCCCGCTCTGGTGCGACGTAAGCGTGACGAAGCGCGACCTGAGCGGGGGAGGCGGCACCGTTCCGGGACGAAATGCGACCGGGCGGGAGGGAAACGTCAGGCGGTGGCGGATCCGGATGCCTCGGATGCCGGAGCATCCGGCGTCAGGCCGTAGAGCGTCTCGAGGGCGTCGAGGAACTCATGCGCCCGACCGGCGTCGGCCAGGTCGTGCGCACGGGTCGTGGGCGTGTGCAGCAGCACACCGGCGAGGTGGCGCATCGCCTGCTCGACGCGGCCGTCCTCGTCGCCTCGGCGGCGAGCGCGCTCGATCTCGTCCTCGAGCAGGCCGAAGATGTGCGAGCGCAGGGCGACCACGGCGGGCGTGACGCTCTGCCTTGCGCCGACCACGTGGAAGTCCGCGGCGGCGGCGCGCACGATCGAGCGTGCGGCATCCGTCGCCTGCAGCTCCTCCAGCGGGGCGTGCAGCCGGATCGTCTCGAGGTCGAGCAGGGCGACGCCCTCGAGCTGCGCGACGGCCGGGTCGACGTTGCGCGGCATCCCGAGGTCGATCACGAGCTGGCCGGCCGCCTGGTGCCCGACGGGGCAGCCGGCGGCCGAGGCGGATGCGGGCCGCTGCAGCTGCTCGGGTCCGAGCACCGGCTCGGCGGCGGCGGTGCAGGTGATCAGCAGCGTGGACCTTCTCGCGACGTCGGCGTACTCGTCGGCGGTGATCGCACGGATGTCGTGCTTCTTCGCGAAGGCTGCGGCGCGGCCGGAGGGGGAGTGCACGGCGATGTCGGTCGCGCCGCGCTCGCGGAGGGTCGCGAGGGTCACGGCGGCGTAGGCTCCCGTGCCGACCAGCAGCACGCGCTCCGCACCCCAGTCCGCGATGCGGCTGTCGGCCAGATCGAGGGCGAGGCGCACCAGCGAGCGGCCGGCACGCGACAGCGCGGTGTCGTTCTTGACCTTGCGCTGCGCCTGGCTGGCGCGCTGGAACAGCCGCTCGAGCTCGGGGGAGGTGGTGCCGCTCTTGCGGGCGGTGGTGAGCGCGCGCCGCACCTGGCCGGCGATCTCGCCCTCACCCGAAACGACCGACTCCAGACCGGAGGCGACGGCGAACAGATGCTCCGGCACGCGACGGTCGCTGAGCACCTGGTACGAGCCGTCCAGGTCCTCCGCGGGGATGCCGGTGGCTGCCACCACTGCATCGCGCACGGCGCCTGCGGCATCCGCCGGCTCGGCGTCGATCTCGACGTACGCCTCGAAGCGGTTGCACGTCGCCAGGACGACCGCACCCTCCGCGCCGCCGGCCATCAGAGCGGGGGCGACGGAGTCGGGAGTGCGGCTGAGGCGTTCGAGCAACTCGAAGGAGGCGGTTCGATGACTCGCCGAGACGCAGACCAGCACGGGGGGATTCTACGCCGCGCTCCTATGTGACCCCTGACGCCCGTCACGATCCGCCCTCCGCTCAGCCGAACGACTCCGCGACCAGTTCGGCGATCAGCTCGTCGGCGTCGGCCTCGACACCCCGCCGCGCGAACCACTCGCACACGTTCACGCAGTCGCGGTGCAGCAGATCCCAGGCCTGCGGATTCGCGGCCAGATCGACGATCTGCGGCAGGTCGATCACCACCACGTGGCCGTCGTGCACGAGCAGGTTGTACGCGGAGAGATCGCCGTGCACGAGGCCCGCCCGAGCGAAGATCCGCAGGATCTCGGCGACCTGCGCGAAGCAGTCGTCGAGCCCGTCGCGCACCTGCGCGAGGCGCGGAGCGGCGATGCCGTCGTGGCCGATGAACTCCATCAGCACCTCGGTGCCGTCCACCTGCACCGGATAGGGGACAGGGGCGCCGAGCTCATACATGCGGCAGAGGGCCTCGAACTCGGTGAACGACCACTGCGCGGCGGCGACCGCGCGGCCATGTGCGGATTTCTTGGCGAGCGCCCGGGTGTCGCGGGTGTTCCGGGTGCTCCGCCCCTCGGTGTACACAGCGGAGCGGTGGAAGCTGCGGTGTTCTGTGGACCGGTACCGCTTCGCGGCGAGCAGCGAGCGCTGCGACGGATCGAAGGGCACGGCGCGCTCGATGAGGAAGACATCGGCCTCCTTGCCCGTCTTGAGGATGCCGAGCTCGGTGTCGACGGCGTCGGCCGAGGTGACCACCCAGTCGGGGCGCGGCTCGGGGCCGCGCTCGGAGGGCGTCACCGCCTGCCATGTGCTCCAGCGCTGGTTCTCGACCAGGCTCGTGTCGGCGAAGGAGAGTGTGATGTCGAAGGGGGATGCGTCGAAGGACGGCTTGTTCACGGTGATGTGCTCCAGGGGAGGAGGCCACCGCGGGGTGTCAGTGGCGGGCGGCCTCAGATGAGTGGATGTCGAGGGAAGGCACGACGACAGAGACGTTCATCAGGCTCTCCTTCCCTCAGGCATCCGGGTCGCTCCCGGCGCGCATCCGAGACTAGGGGGTTCCCGGCGCCATGTCCAGCATCCGTCCCGGGCGCACTCATAGGCGCCGGTGCCAGGATGGCCGCATGAGTGACCTGCTGCGTGCGCTGGCCGGAGAGACCGTCGACCGAACCCCCGTCTGGTTCATGCGACAGGCGGGACGCTCGCTTCCCGAGTACCGGGAGCTGCGCGTCGGTACGCGGATGCTGGACGCCTGCCTGACTCCTGACCTCGCGGCCGAGATCACGCTGCAGCCCGTGCGCAGGCACGGCGTCGACGCGGCGGTGTTCTTCAGCGACATCGTCATCCCGCTGCGGCTGGCCGGCGTCGAGGTCGAGATCGTGCCCGGTCGCGGGCCCGTCTTCGCGAACCCGGTGCGCACGGCCGACGACGTCGAGAAACTGATCGCCATCGATCCCGCATCTCTCGACGGCGACGCGATCGCTGCAGCCGTGCGCATCGTCACGGCCGAGCTCGGCGAGACGCCGCTGATCGGCTTCGCAGGGGCGCCGTTCACCCTCGCCGCCTACCTCGTCGAAGGCGGACCGTCCAAGGAGCACCTGCGCGCCCGCGCCATGATGCACGCCGACCCCGTGTCGTGGCATCGGCTGGCCGGCTGGCTCGCCGCCGTGTCGCGGCGCTTCCTCGAGACCCAGCGCGACGCCGGAGCCTCCGTCGTGCAGCTCTTCGACTCCTGGGCAGGATCCCTGTCCACCGACGACTACCGCACCTACGTCGCGCCGCACTCGCGCGAGGTCATCGACGGCATCGGCGTGCCCGCCATCCACTTCGGCGTCGGCACGGGCCCGTTCCTCACGGACATGCGCCTGGACGGCGCCGCCTCGGCGGTCGGCGTCGACTGGCGGATGCCGCTCGACGAGGCCATCGGCATCCTCGGCACGGACGTCGCCGTGCAGGGCAACATCGACCCCGCGCTGCTGCAGGCGCCGTGGCCGGTGCTCGAGGCGCATGTGCGCGACGTGATCTCGCGCGGCCGGGGTGCGAAGGGCCACATCCTCAACCTCGGCCATGGTGTCCCGCCGGAGACCGACCCCGACCAGCTGACCCGCATCGTCGCCCTCGCGCACGGCGAGCTGTGAGGTGACGCCCATGGGGAGTTCTCCCCATGGGCGTGCACCCACCGGTCGGCTACCGTGACAGGGAGTTGAATCCGGGGGAGTGCCGAATGGTCGCCGAAAAGGTCAAGATCGACTACGACCTGCTGAGCAGTGTCCGCGAGTCGATCACGCAGATCATCGCGGAACTGGAGGACGCGCC
Organism: Microbacterium sp. MAH-37; assembly: GCF_009758255.1. Lineage (GTDB taxonomy): Bacteria > Actinomycetota > Actinomycetes > Actinomycetales > Microbacteriaceae > Microbacterium. The sequence goes on along the minus strand of NZ_WSEN01000010.1, from coordinate 388,078 downwards.
GGAGCGCACCGGTGATGTGGCGGGTGCCATCGGCGCGCCGTACGAGCGTCCGCAGCTCGGCTCGCTGGCATCCGACTTCCGCGGCTCATGGGAGCCGAAGCGCGACGACCTGATCGCAACGCTCGACGGCATCGGCACGCACCTCGACGTCGTGATCGAGTCGTACAGCGACCTGGACGAGGGGGCCTGACCATGGCGCACGAGCAGGTGGACGCCGGCACTGCAGGCGAGGCGTTCGGCGTCGGCGAGCAGATCCGCACCATGACCGGTGAGCCGCAGACCGTGCGAGCGAACGGGCATCGGATGGAGACCTACGGCAGCCTGATGGGCTCGGTCAGCGCTCAGCTGAAGATGCTCGCCGAGGCCGAGATGTCGCAGTGGGCTGTATCGGGCGAAGCGGTGGACAAGCTGCGTTCCGCGATCGGCGACTCCGCCCAGATGCTCGCCGTCGCCGGTGCGATCTACTGGCCGGTCGGCGCTGCCCTGCGCGCCTATGGCGAGGCGACGGAGGATCACCAGAACGCCCTCAACGCGCTGGCCGTGTCGTGCAAGGAGGCCTGGCAGGCGAAGAACGCCGCCGTGGCGGCGGCGAGGGGTGCGGATGAACCCGACCCGGCAGCCGAGGACTACGACGACCAGAACGCCGCCTATAACAGGCTGCTCTCGGCCTCCCAGGATGCGCAGTCGGAGTGGGACGCCGTCGCCGTGCAGTGGAACAACCGCTTCGTCGACTGGCGTGACTGCTACGACACGGCGGTCGCTTCGCTGACCGACCCGCGTCTCGGGAGGATCCGCGATGGCGAGGAGCTTCCGCCGGTCGGCGACCCGGCGCTCTATCCGAACGGCTTCCCGTGCCCCGATGATGTGCGTCAGGGCGGCATCGGGGACTGCTACCTGCTCGCGACCCTGGCCGGCATCGCGAACGTCGACCCCGACAAGATCATGGAGATGATCACAGACAACGGTGACGGCACGTACACCGTGCACTTCGCCGACGGGGACGTGGTCGTCACGCAGGACCAGATCTCCGACACCGATCAGGCGCTGTGGGTGCGGATCATGGAGGGCGCCTACGAGAACAGGATCGGCTACGAAGACCTGAACGACGGCGGCTGGGCGCGCGACGTCATGGAGGACATCTACGGCGAGGACGCCGACGTGAAAGACCACGACGGCGGCATGTGGGACTGGCTCACCGGCGGGAACGATGTCGCCGACAGCTACGAAGACATCGACGAGGCGCTGGACGACGGACGCCCTGTGGTCGCGAGCGCGCAGCACGGGCAGCTCGGCTTCGAAGACGGCGGACACGCCCTCACCGTGCTGGACGCCTACGAGGTGAACGGCGAGAAGATGGTCGTCATCCGCAATCCGTGGGGTCACAACAATCAGCACGAAGCCGAGATCCGCGCCGCGGGCGGCGAGCTGGCCGACCCGCCGGACGGCACGTTCACCATGAGCATGGACGAGTTCACGAAGTCGTTCAATGTCGTCGAGGTCGGGAAGAGATGATCGCGAAGAGAGCGGGCCTCGTCGTCGTGGCGTCCGTCGCCCTGACGCTGACCGCGTGCAGTGCCGTCCCAGAGGAGGATCCGATGCCCACCCCCCGTTCGTCGTCCACTGCAGAGGTGCAGGATCCGAATCCGTCAGAGCCGATCGGCCAGCTGGTGTCCGACGCCGACCTCATCGTGTACGGCGAGGTCGAGTCCGTCGACCCCCAGATCACGGACGTCGACCAGGATGCCTTCCCCGAGCAGACGGCCACGGTGCGCGTCAGCAAGGTCATGAAGGGCGATGCGCCGGAGAGCATCACCGTCACGAAGCCCGAGGGCACCTATTACGCCCTCGTTGATGAGGTGAACGACTCCTACGACGCCAAGCACGAGGGAGTCCTCGTGCTGAAGAGCACCGGTGAGGGCTACGAGCTGCTGGGGCATGTCGGCCTGCACGACGACTCCGGTGCCCAGCGGGCCTTCGCGCGCGTGCTGGCCGGGCAGTCGGACCGCATCCCGAACGCGACCAGGGCGCAGCTCGCGGAGTGGGCCGATGAAGCCGACATCATCGTGTTCGCCGGCGTCGAAGGCGATCCGGATGCGGTGATCTGGCGGACGCCGCGGGTCGACTTCTCCTCGGCAGCCACCCTGACGCCCATCGAGGTGATCAAGGGGCAGATGCCGGAGCCCCTCGACGTGGTGCAGGGCCCGCAGCCGGATGTGCCGGGCGGCACCTGGGCGTTCCCGATCAGCGAGGGCCAGACCGGGGTGTTCTTCATCGACACCTCGAGCGGGACGCCGACGGTCATCAACACCACCGAACCGAGTCAGATCAACCGCCGCCAGATCCCGAAGGGCGACTGAGCGCCGGCATCCGCCCTTTCTCCCGGCTCGTGCATCGGATGCGGGTGTGAGGATGGATGCATGACCGACCACACTCCTGAACTCGCGGCCCGCGCGGCCGAGCAGCACGTCGTCGTGATCGGTGGCGGCATCGGCGGGCTGGTGGCCGCCCGCGAGTGCGCGAAGGTCGGGATGTCCGTCACACTGCTCGAGGCCTCCGAGCAGCTCGGCGGTGCGATCCGCCGCGCCGAGGTCGAGGGGCTCGTCGTCGACGCCGGCGCGGAGAGCTACGCGACCCGTGGCGGACACGTGCGCGCCCTCGTGACCGAGCTCGGCCTCGGCGGCAGCATCGTCACGCCCGAGGGCGGCGGAGCCTGGATCGACGGCATCCCCGGCGTGGGAGCCGCACCGATACCGAAGGGCGGCATGCTCGGCATCCCCGAGAACCCGTTCCAGGAGGGCGTGCGGCGGGTCATCGGCACCCGGGGGGTGTGGCGCGCCTACGTCGACCGGCTTCGGCCGCCGCTCACGATCGGGCATGAGAAGAGCCTCGGCAAGCTCGTCGCCACGCGGATGGGGGAGAGGGTGCGCGACCGGCTGGTCGCGCCCGTCACCGCGGGCGTGTACTCCGCGCATCCGGACGACGTCGACGTCGAGGCCGTCGCTCCGGGCCTGAGCGCCGCGCTCACACGCGCCGGATCGCTCTCTGGAGCCGTGGCGCTGCTGCGTGCCGACCGGGAGGAGAAGGGAAAGGCGCCCGGTTCCGCCGTCGAGGGACTCGTCGGCGGGATGAGCACGCTGGTCGACGCGCTGCGTGCCGATCTGGAGGACCTGGGGGTCCGGATCCGCACCGGCGTGCACGCCGAGCAGCTCACTCGCGACGGCAAGGCCTGGACCGTGCGGGGGGAGAGCTTCGCGGAGGACGACGAGTCGGCCACCGAGGAACTGCGCGCGGATGCCGTGATCGTCGCGACCTCAGAGCCCGCTGCGCGCACACTGCTCACAGGGCACGCTGACCTGGGCGCGCCGGCCGTCGCGCCGGAGATCGAGATCGTCACGCTGGTGCTGGACGCTCCCGAGCTCGACGCCGCTCCGCGCGGCACCGGAGTGCTCACGGTGCCCGGCAGCCGCGTGGCGAAGGCGCTGACGCACTCGACGGTCAAGTGGGGCTGGCTGCGCGAGGCGGCGGCCGGCCGGCACGTCGTGCGGGTGTCGTTCGGAAGCCAGGGCGAGACCCCGGCGACCGCCGCACTGGACGACGCGGATGCCGCGCAGCTGGCGCTCGCCGAGGCATCCGCGATGCTCGGGATGACGCTGCGCCCTGAGCAGCTCGTCGGCGCGCATCGCGCGCGCCATGTGCAGGCGCAGCCGGCATCCGTCATCGGCTCCGCCCAGCGGCGCACCGCGGCGCGGGCGGCCGTGCGCGCCGTCCCCGGTGTGGCGGCAGTGGGCGCGTGGCTCGCCGGGACCGGACTCGCACAGGTCGTTCCGGACGCCGTCTCCGAGACCGACAGGCTGCGACGGGCGCTGCTGTTCGGCTGATGTGACGTCAGTGTGACGCGGGTAGATGCCGAAAACGGAATACAGCGTTACGCTGGGAGTCCTGGTCGGCCGCCGCCGCCAGCCGCAACAACAGTCAGGAGGCCCCCGATGAAGGGGAAGATCGGACTCGTCGTCGGACTCGGCGTGGGTTATGTGCTCGGCACTCGTGCGGGGCGGGAGCGCTATGAGCAGATCAAGACGCAGTGGCTGAAGGTCTGGCACCTCGACCCCGTGCAGCAGCAGGTCACCAGGGTGCAGGACTTCGCCAAGGCGAAGGCCGCGGCGGTGCCGCAGGCGCTGTGGGACGGTGCGGTGCGCGTGGTGCGCTCCGCGTCGACCTCGGGCACGCCCGGCCAGAAGCTCGACTCCGTGATCGACACCGCGAAGGATGCGGTCGACGACGTCGCCGATGCCGCGGAGGATGCGGTGCGCCGTGCTGAGCGAGCGGAGCGAGACGAAGTGAAGCAGGCGAAGGCCGCCAAGCCTGCCGCCAGGAGCAAGGGCGACTGAGATGGCCCGGGGGTATCGGGATCGCGCCGACGACAGCCTGCTGACGCTGCTCGGCGACATGCCGGACCTGGTGTCGAACCTGGTCAAGGCCGAGATCGACGCCGGCAAGGCGTGGGTGCGTAAGACCTCCAAGGACGCCGGCATGGGCGGCCTCTGGTTCGTCGTCGCGCTGTTCTTCCTGTTCTGGGCGATCCCGGTCATCCTGACGTTCGCGATCGCCGGTATCGCCTCGTGGATGCCCGTGTGGGCCTCGGCGCTCGTCGTGTTCGGCATCCTGATCCTGGCCGTCCTCGTCTTCGGACTGCTGGGCGTGCTGCGATTCCGCAAGCTGACGAAGCGCGAGAACCCTGCGCAGGCCGTGTCCGAAGACATCCGCCTCGTCCGCGAGGCCGGCGATGAGCGCCCCCGGGAGGTCGCTGATGACGAATTCTGATCAGACTCCGCTGCCCCGCACGGCCGTGGCCTACGGCATCACCGACCCGGTGGCATCGGCTCGCGCCGAGCTGAAGGCGGCCTTGGCCGCGATCGAGGTGAAGGCCAATGTGCCGCGCCGGGTCGAGCAGGCCTCGCAACGCGGCATCGCCAAGGCGCGCGTGTTCGCGAAGAAGAACCCCGTCGGAGCCGTCGCCGCCGTGATCGGCGTCGCAGTGACCGTGGGCGGCATCGTCTGGGTGATCGCGCGCGCGGCATCCAAGTAGCGGGTTCGCCGTCTCCGCCCCGAAGGGGCAGACTGGATGCATGTCCGATGAGACCGAATCCTCCCCTTCCGGCTTCACCCTCTGGGCGGTGTGGGGTCGCAACCCCGACGCTCCGCAGGCAGACCCCGACTCGACCGAGCTCGAGACCATCGTCGGCCACATCGAGGACTCCGGCGTCACCGTCCGCGGCTTCTACGACGTCAGCGGGCTGAAGGCCGAGGCCGACCTCATGGTGTGGCTGCACGGCCCCACCGCGGAAGAGCTGCAGCGCGCACTGCGCCGCCTGCGCCGCACCGAGCTGCTCCGGCCGCTGCTGCCGGTGTGGAACGTGATGGGCGTGCACCGCGACGCCGAGTTCAATCGTCAGCACGTGCCCGGCTTCCTGCGTGGCATCGAGCCGAAGCAGTGGCTGTGTCTCTACCCGTTCGTGCGCACGCCCGAGTGGTACCTGGCCGACGAGGCCGAGCGTCGCAAGATGCTCGCCGACCATGGCCGGAAGGGCGCGGCGTTCACCGGCGTCATCGCGAACACCGTGGCGGCGTTCGCGCTCGGCGACTACGAGTGGCTGCTGCCGCTCGAGGCTGACGACGTCACCGAGCTCGTCGACCTGATGCGCGACCTGCGCTACACCGACGCTCGACGGTACGTGAAGGAGGAAGTGCCGTTCTACACCGGTCGCCGACTCCGCCTCGACGAGATCGCCGACGTGCTGCAGTGATCCGATGAGCACCGTCATCCGTCTCGGAACCCGCCGTAGTGCGCTGGCCCAGGCCCAGTCGGGTCACGTCGCCGCAGCGCTGCAGAAGATCTCCGGGCATCCGGTCGAGCTGGTCCCCGTCGTCTCCGAGGGCGACACCAACCGGGCGTCCCTCTCCGAGATCGGCGGGCAGGGGGTGTTCGCCACCCGGCTGCGCGAGGCGCTGCTGCGGGGCGAGTGCGACCTGCTGGTGCACTCGCTGAAGGATCTGCCGACCGCGCAGCCGGCCGGCCTGGTGATCGCGGCGACGCCGGCGCGGGTCGACGCCCGCGACGTCGTCATCACGCGCGACGGCACTCCGCTGGCCGAGCTGCCGGCCGGAAGCAGGGTCGGCACCGGCGCCCCGCGCCGGATCGCGCAGGTGCGCCGCCGCAACCCGGGCGCTGAGGTCGTGGACATCCGCGGCAATGTCGACTCGCGGCTGGAGCGCGTGGCATCCGGCGAGCTGGATGCCGTGATCCTGGCCGCCGCCGGCCTCTCCCGCCTCGGCGCAGACAGCCCGCTGCACCGCGAGGACCTCGAGCTGGCGGACTGGCCCACCGCGCCGGGGCAGGGCGCCCTCGCGGTCGAGACCACGGAGATCGCGCCGGATGACCTGCGGGGCTGGCTGGCCGAGCTCGACGATGAGGCCACCCGTATCGCGGTCACCGCGGAGCGCGCGGTTCTCGCGGGGCTCGACGCCGGATGCCAGGCGCCGATGGCCGCGCACGCCGTGCAGACCGATGCCGGACTGCACCTGCGGGCAGCGGTGTTCGCACCCGACGGCGGGCGCCGGTTGGACATCGACGTCACAGAGATCCTGGACGAGGGGTATATTCGTCGGAACGGCAGCGGCAACGGCGCGGATGCTGCCGATGGTGCAGACCCGATGCACGCGGCGCGCGTGTTCGGCATGTCTGCGGCTCATCGGCTGCTCGAACAGGGGGCGGCCGACCTCCTCCCGCGAGAGTGATGCTGAATGACTTCTACCGATTCGATCCCGGCCCCGCCGGACAAGCCCCTGAGCGGCTGGCGCGTCCTCGTGCCCCGCGGCGGTCCCTGGGGTGACGGGGTCGCGGCGAGTCTGCGGGCGCAGGGCGCCGTCCCGGTGGTCGCGCCGCTGATCAACTTCGCCCCGACGACCGACCAGCAGGCGCTGGACGACGCACTGGCCCGTCTCGAAGCCGGCGAGTACGACTGGCTGACGATCACCAGTGCGACGACCGTCGATGTGCTCTTCGCCCATCGCGTCACGATCCCTCGCAGCACCAAGGTCGCGGCGGTCGGAGAGACCACGGCGACCGCTCTGCAGGCGGTCGGCTACGAGGTCGAGATGATCCCCGAGTCGGACAACTCCGCCGCCGGCATGGCCGAGCAGATCATCTCGCTCGAGGCCGAGCCCCGCCGCATCCTGACGCTGCGCAGCGAGATCGCCAAGCCGGTGCTCACCGACATGCTGGCGGACGCGGGGCATCTGGTCGACAGCATCGTCGCCTACCGCACCGTGGGCGTCCCGGTCACGGATCGCATCCACCGCGACGTGCTGAACGGTCGCATCAATGCCATCCTCATCACCAGCGGTTCCGTGGCACGGCAGGTGCGAGAGCAGTTCCCCGAGATCCCCGACACCACCCTGCTCGCAGCGATCGGACCGCGCACCGCGACCGACGCGCGCAAGGTCGGTCTGCCGATCTGGGCGATCGCCGACAAGCAGACGGTGGACGCCCTGATCGAGGTGGTCTCGCACTTCACCCTGCCGCACGCCGCCGACGAGTTCGCGCCGTGATCCTCCCGGCCGTCCACGGTGGGAGGATTTCGCGGGTACGAAGGGGAGCGGACCCGAGTTCGGCTCCCACGCCCCGGTTCGATGAGGTGATGAGATGAGCTTTCCCGAGACCCGTCTGAGGCGGCTGCGGCAGTCCGCGCCCGTGCGCGCGCTGGTGCGCGAGACCTCGCTGGAGCGGCGGCAACTCGTGCTGCCGATGTTCGTGCGCGAAGGGCTGACCGATGCCGCCCCGATCGGCTCCATGCCCGGGGTCGTGCAGCACTCGCTCGACTCGCTGCGCGCGGCAGCCTCGGAGGCGGCGGAGGTGGGCGTCGGCGGCGTCATGCTGTTCGGCGTGCCCGCTGTGCGCGACGCCACCGGATCAGGGGCGGACGATCCGCGCGGCATCCTCAACGTGGCGACCGAGGCGATCGCCGCCGAGGTCGGCGACGCCCTGGTCGTGCAGACCGACCTGTGCCTGGACGAGTTCACCGATCACGGCCACTGCGGCGTCCTGGCCGCCGACGGCTCGGTCGACAACGACGCGACGCTCGACCGGTACGCGGCGATGGCGCTGGCACAGGCCCGCGCCGGATCGCAGCTGCTGGGACTCAGCGGCATGATGGACGGCCAGGTCGCGCACCTGCGCGCCGCGCTCGACGCCGAGGGATTCCAGGACGTGCTGCTGCTGGCGTATGCGGCCAAGTACGCCAGCGCCTTCTACGGACCGTTCCGCGAAGCCGTCGACTCGCAGTTGCAGGGCGGCGACCGCCGTACCTACCAGCTCGACCCCGGCAACCGCCGCGAGGGTGTGCGCGAGGCCGTCGTCGACCAGCAGGAGGGCGCGGACATCGTCATGGTCAAGCCGGCGATGGCGTTCCTCGACGTGCTGCGCGAGGTGCGCGACGCCGTCGACATTCCGGTGTGGGCATACCAGGTGTCCGGCGAGTACGCGATGATCGAGGCGGCCGCGGGGAACGGCTGGATCGACCGGCGGGCCGCCGTGCTGGAGTCGCTGCTGTCGATCCGTCGCGCGGGGGCGGACGCAGTGCTGACGTACTGGGCGGTGGAAGCCGCGCGCTGGCTGCGTCCCGGGTCCTGAGTTTTTCCGGGTCCTGAGCGAGCGGAGCGAGACGAAGGACGTCTCCTGCGTGGGTCGCTCCGCGATGCCGTTCTGCAGGTGGGTCGCTCCGCGATGGGCACATCCGGGGAGACATGCCCCCGCCCTCCGCTGGCGCTCCGGGCTCCCGCCAGACCCGATGCCAGCTCCCCGGATGTGCCCATCGCTGCGCTCGGGTGAGTGCGCCGGGTCGCCTTGGGAGGTCAGGATGCGTTCGGCATCCCATCGAGGGATGCTGAACGCACTGCCGAGGGAAGTCTGACTCTCTTCCGGTCGTTGATCGAGCGACGAAGGAGCGAGACGAAGCGCCTTCAGATCCGCTCATAGGTCGACGGCGTAGCCTTGATCGGCAGCATCCGCGACCGGAGGAGAACACTGTGACCGACCGCAACGACGACCTGTTCGACGCCGCACGCGCGGTGATCCCCGGAGGGGTGAACTCGCCGGTGCGGGCGTACGGCTCGGTCGGGGGAACACCGCGCTTCCTCGCATCCGCCCGCGGCGCGCGCGTGACGGACGCTGCCGGCACCGAGTACGTCGACCTCGTCGCGTCGTGGGGGCCCGCACTGCTCGGGCACACGCATCCGATCGTCGTCGAGGCCGTGCAGGAGGCCGCCACCCGCGGCCTGTCCTTCGGCGCTCCGACCGAGGGCGAGGTCGAGCTCGCCGAGCTGATCGCCGACCGCGTGCGCTTCGGCGAGACGCGACCCGTCGAGCGCGTGCGTCTGGTGTCCACCGGCACCGAGGCGACCATGACCGCCATCCGCCTCGCTCGCGGCGCCACCGGTCGCGACCTGCTGGTGAAGTTCGCCGGCCACTACCACGGCCACTCCGACGGTCTGCTCGCCGCCGCGGGCTCCGGCGTCGCGACGCTGGCGCTGCCCGGCTCGGCCGGCGTGCCCGCGCCGATCGCCGCGCAGACCCTGGTGATCGACTACAACGACCCCGACGCGCTCGCGACGGTCTTCGCCGAGCACGGCGAGCGCATCGCCGCGGTGATCGTCGAGGCGGCATCCGCGAACATGGGCGTCGTCCCGCCGCTTCCCGGGTTCAACGCGCTGATCGCCGAGACCGCGCACGCGCACGGCGCGCTGATGATCCTCGACGAGGTGCTCACCGGTTTCCGGGTGCACCCCGCCGGCTTCTGGGGACTGCAGCAGGCCGCCGGCGAACACTACCTGCCCGACATCATCACGTTCGGCAAGGTCGTCGGCGGCGGGATGCCGCTGGCCGCGCTCGGCGGCCGCGCCGAGGTCATGGACCTGCTGGCGCCGCTCGGCCCGGTGTACCAGGCGGGCACGCTGTCGGGGAACCCGCTCTCGGTCGCCGCCGGACTCGCCACCCTGCGGCTCGCGACCCCCGAGGCCTACGCGCTGGTGGACGGCGCCGCCGACCGCATCGCGACCGCGCTCGACCGTGCCCTGACGGATGCCGGTGTCGTGCACGTGGTGCCGCGCGCGGGCAGCCTCTTCGGCGTCGCGTTCGCTCCTGAGGTGCCGCGCGACTACGCGCAGGCTCAGGCTCAGGAGTCGTTCCGGTACGCGCCGTTCTTCCACGCCATGCGCGAGCAGGGCGTGGCGCTGCCGCCGAGCGTGTTCGAGGCCTGGTTCCTCACCGCGGCGCACACCGACGACGACCTCGCGGTGATCGAGCGGGCCCTTCCCGCGGCGGCGGCCGCCGCGGCATCCGCCACTGCCTGAGCGAAGCGCGGACGCCGCGGCCGGAACAGGACGACAGAGGATTTCGCCCTGTCCTCGTCGGATCTCCTGTCGTCGTTCACGGCGTGTCGGCTGATCAAACGCGGGGAACGCGGCGACACGCCGCGTTCTCCCGGCGAAGCGCTGGCAGACTGTACGTCATGGTGACGTTGCTTCTCGATCAGTCTCAGCTCGAGATCGTGCTGTCACCGATCGAACGCGCGGTGACGTTCCACCGTGAGAACCTGCGCGTCGAGCGTTCGACGATCCGGCGGGTGCAGCTGACCGAGGACGTCTGGACCTGGCTGCGGGGAGTGCCCGGGCCGGGTACGCATATCCCCGGTGTGCTCGCCGCCGGCACCTGGAAGGGTGCCGCGACGACCGACTTCGTGATGATCCGCCGGCATCGCCCCGGTGTCGTGATCGATCTCGAGGGTGACGAGCAGTTCCAGCGCCTGATCCTGACGACCAAGCACGGTCCCGCGCTCACGCAGGCGCTGCGCCTGGAGGTCAGCGAGGAGCAGGCCGACGTCGTCGAGATCGCCTCCACCGCCCCGGTGCCGGTGCCGAAGGGCAGCAAGCGCCCGGTCATCCGCCCGCGTCCCGCCTGACCTGCGCCTCGCGCGCAGGGCGTGCCTCAGCTCACGTGAGGCAGCGGCCTGTTCACCTGCGCATGCCCACGCCTCAGGGGAGGAGAGGGCGAGGAGCGTCAGGCCTTCTCGTCGGGGTCCTCGGCGGCCTCGGATGATTCGGGCTCGGGTGCCTTGCCGTAGGGCCAGGCCGGAGCCGGGTCCTCGAAGTAGGCACGGCGCGCGGCGGCCAGCGAGTTCCGCATCGACGAGAGACGCGGATCCTCATCGTCGTCAGCGGCAGCACCCGTCGGCGCGCCCTCCGCAGGCTGTCCCTCGGGAGCATCGTCGATGTCACGGCTCAGCAGCGGAGCGAACACCTCGTGCGCCTCGACCGGCACATCGTCGACGGCGTCGTCCACGGCATCGTCGATCTCCTCCTCGTGGCCGAGGTCGATCGCGCCCGTCGCCGGCAGGCCGGTGATCAACTCGGTGAACGTCGGCTCGATCGTCTCACCGGGAAGGGAGATCGCCGAGGTCGCGAACGGCAGCGGAACGTGCGAGATGGGTGCCCGGCTCGAGATCTCGGGCTCCGCGTCCTCGAGCATGTCGGCGTCGTCGTTCAGCCCGGTGTCGGCAGGCACGTGGTCGGCCGCCGAGCCGGATGCCGGCTGAGCGGCGCCCTCGGCGTTCGCGTCCTGATCCGCGTCAGCGTCCGTGGCCGCGCCGGTCGCGGCCTCGTCGTCGGATGCCCGGTCATCGGCGTCCTCGGAACCTGTGGCCGGCTCGACGCCGGCCTCGGCGGCCGCCGACTCGGCGGCCGAGTGGTCAGTCGCGGCTTCCGCCGCACCCGCCTGCTCGGCGTTCTCCTGCGCGGCGTCGTCGGATGCCGGAGCGACATCCTCCGTGGCGTCGGTGTCCTGCGGGGCGTCGAGGCTCTCGTCGGAGGTCGCGTCCTCGGCAGCGCCGTCGGTCGCACCCTCGGCGGCCGCATCTTCGGCAGCATCGGATCCCTCGGCCTCCGTCGACGGTGCTGCCGCATCGGGGGCATCCTGTCTGGGCTCGAACGCCTCCGCCTCCAGCGCGGCCGTCGCGGCGAGGGCCGTGTCGGGACCTGCGTTCTCGGCCGTGTCCGCCTCGCCGGATGCGTCGTGCGGAGCGTCCGCACCGGCCTCGGCTTCGGCGCCGGCGTCCTGCGTCACGTCAGCATCATCGGCGCCGGCGTCCTGGCTCAGCTCCGCGTTCGCCGCGTCGGGGTCCTGCGTCATGTCAGCAGCGGCATCGCCGTCGGCGCTCGCGTCCCGGTCCGCATCCGTGTCTCCACCCGCGTGAGCGTCGTCCGAGTCGGTATCGGCGTCGCCACCCGCGCCAGCGTCATCCGCATCCGCATCCGCATCAGCGTCGTCCGGAGCCGCTTCCGCATCCGCATCGTCAGCGGCGCCCGCGTCCTGCGCAGCATCCGCGTCGACGTTCGCGTCATCGCCCGCATCATCCCGCAGAGGCGCCTCGGCGCTGTCGCCCGTGGCGATGACCGCGGCCGCCGCGCCGGCGGCCGCGACTGCGGTCTCACCGGGAGCGCCGAAGGCCGGCGCCGCGGCGATCGCCGCGCCGAACTCATCGACGGGAGTCTCTTCCGCGGCCTCCGCCGGAGCCTCGTCCGTGCCGTCGCTGTCATCGTCGTTCCCGGCGGTCTCAGCGGCGACGGCGGCGGCGACCTCGAGCTCCTCGGCATCCGAGTCGCCGACGACGGGCTCCGCGAGGTCCGAGAGCAGCACCGGTTCGGTGCGGCGGCCGTACACGAGGTCGAGGAAGACCTCCTCAAGGCTCGGACCGCGCTGCTGCAGCACGGTCAGGGCGACGCCGGCACCCGCGGCGAGGGCGCCGATCGCGGCGGCATCCGATCCGCGCACGGTGACACCGGAGCGGAGCACGTCGAATTCGAGGCCGGCGGCAGCCAGCGCTGCGGTGAGAGGAGCGCGGTCCTCGGCGTCCACGATCACCGCACCCGTCGTCGGGTCGGAGAGGGCGTCGATGCCGCCGGTGTACACGGCCTGGCCCTTCGAGAGCACCACGACGTCGTCGGCGACCTGCTCGACCTCGCTGAGGACATGCGACGAGACCAGCACGGTGCGTCCCTCGTCGGCCAGGCGGCGCATGAGCAGGCGCATCCAGCGGATGCCCTCGGGGTCGAGTCCGTTGGCTGGCTCGTCGAGCACGAGCACACCGGGGTCGCCGAGCAGTGCGGTCGCCAGGCTCAGGCGCTGACGCATGCCGAGCGAGAAGGTGCCGATGCGGGTGTCCGCGTCGCCGTGCAGGCCGACCAGGTCGAGCACCTCGGTCACGCGCGTGAGGGGGATGCCGTTGGCCTTCGCCGCGATCTGCAGTTGACGAGCCGCCGTACGACGCGGCCGGTATGCGGTCTCCTCGAGCACGCTGCCGACGGTGCGCAGCGGCTGACGCATGTCGAAGTACGGAACGCCGCCGATCGTGGCGGTTCCCGACGTGGCGCGCACCTGACCGAGCAGGATGCGCAGCGACGTGGTCTTGCCGGCGCCGTTCGGGCCGAGCAGACCGGTGACGGCGCCCGGCTCGATGCGAGCCGAGAAGTCGGACAGCGCCGTGACGTCACCGAATCGTTTCGTCACGTGCGCGAACTCGAGCACCTGTCCTTCGGGCATAGCAAGGCCCCTCTCCTACGACTACCCCTCCATTCTGTCTGAAAAGCCGGTTCCGCCCCACATTTCGCGCATCCCGGCGGGCCTCGGAGGCGCTCTGCGGCGGAGTACGCTGACAGTCGTGACAGCGTCGCCCGAAGCATCCCGTGTCCTCGTCCGCACCGAATACTCCCTCGGGCGGATCACCCTGAACCGGCCGGAGGCGATCAACGCCCTCGATCTGGGCATGGTCCGGCAGGTGCTCGCGGCGCTGAACGCCTGGCGCGACGACACCGACATCCAGACGGTGCTGATCGACGGCGCCGGTGACCGGGGGCTGTGCGCGGGAGGAGACGTGCGATCGCTCTACGACGCGATCGTCTCCGGCGACCCGGGCCACGCCGGCGAGTTCTTCCGCGCCGAGTACGAGATGAACGCGGCGATCGCGGAGTACCCCAAGCCGATCGTCGCCTTCGCCGACGGCATCACGATGGGTGGCGGCATCGGCCTCGCCGGGCATGCGGCCATCCGCGTCGTCACCGAGCGCTCGCGGCTGGCGATGCCCGAGACGCGGATCGGCTTCACGCCTGACGTCGGGGGCACCCTGCTGCTGGGCCGAGCACCGGCCCGGCTGGGGGAGTACTTCGGCCTGACGGGCACGCAGATGGATGCCGCCGACGCGATCCACAACGGCTTCGCCGACTACTACGTGCCCTCCGATCGGCTCGACGCGCTGCGCGACGCTCTCGCCTACCGCGCGGACCCCGGCAGCCCCAGCGAGCTGGTGATGCTGTTCGACGAGACCCCGGAGCCGTCCGCCCTGGCCGGCATCCGGTCGTGGGTGGACGATGCGTTCTCCGCGCCCACCGTCGGCGAGATCGTGCAGCGGCTGCAGGACTCCGGCGATCCGGATGCCGCGGCCGCGGCATCCGTGCTGGCGGGACTCGCGCCGACCGGCCTGGCCGTCACCCTCGACGCCGTGCGCGAAGCGCGCGAGATGGGCTCTGTGCGCGAGGCGCTCGAGGGCGAGTACCGCCGCGTGCTGTGGTTCGTGCACCACCACCCGGACCTGGTCGAGGGCATCCGCGCGCAGCTGGTCGACAAGGACCGCAACCCGCGCTGGAACCCTGCGACGATCGCCGACCTGCCCGCGGATGCCGGACGTCCGGCGCGGGAGTACGTGCCGGACGTGCCGCTGTTCGGTTAGTCGGTGCCGGGTCGCAGTTCGTCACGTAACGACTGTGCCTCCGGCATCCACGTCGCGGTTCGCCACGCTCGCGGTGGGCGAGAGCGGGACGATTCGCGACCTGAGCGGTGCGGGCGATGCCGTTGCCGGACGAATCGAGACCTGAGCGGGGTGCCGCACCGCGCGGCCGGGTCGCGAGTACCCTGAGCGCATGACCGGGATGCCGGGTTCGCCCGCGTCGGCGGAGGATCCGTCGGCGCCCGATGACGACCTCGCGCGGCGGATGGCCGATGCGCAGCGGCAGGACGCCGCGATCGGCCCGCGCGACTGGGCGGCCTGGCCTGCGGAGGCGGAGCACACCACAGTCGACGCTCCGAGCGGACCGCTCGCTCACGTCGCGATGGGACCACCGGACGGTGCGCGCGTGCTGCTCGTACCGGGGATGACCGGGTCGAAGGAGGACTTCGCGCTGATGCTGCCGTTGTTCGCGGCATCCGGGTATCGAGCCTCGTCCTACGATCTCGCCGGGCAGTACGAGTCGTTCCGCGCCGGACCAGAGCGACTCCGTCCGCCGCAGGCGCGCTATTCGCTCGAGCTGTTCGTCGCCGACCTCATCGCCGTGCTGGAGCGCGGAAGCACGCCGGTGCACGTACTCGGATACTCGTTCGCGGGCACCGTCGCATCCGCCGCCCTCGCCGCGCGACCGGAGCTCTTCTCGAGCCTGACGCTGCTGTCCGCCCCGCCGCTCGCCGGGCAGGCGCTGCGCGGATTCAAGATACTGGGCCCGGTCAGCTGGGTGGTTCCGGGACGTGCGCTCGGCCCGGTGTTCATCACGGCGCTGCGGCGCAACGTGCACGGCGCCGCCGCCGATCGCGCCGCGTTCGTCACCGCGCGCTTCGCGCTGACGCGACGCAGCAGCGTCGGCGACATCCTCGCGCTGATGAAGGCGACTCCCGACCTCGACGAGCGGCTGCGCGCATCCGGCATCCCGATGCTGGTGGCGGCCGGCGCGCGGGATGTCTGGCCGGATGCCGCGCACCGCGCGTTCGCGGAACGCATCGGCGCGCGGGCGCTGCTCCTGCCCACCGGGCACAGCCCCTGCGAGACCGCGCCGCATCAGCTGACCGTCGCCATGCTGGATCTGTTCGGCGACGGTCGGTGAGGAAGCTCAGCCGCCGGAGCGCGAGCGCCGCCGCATCCGCCGGCCACGGGCGCACGTGATGATCCGGTGCCCCCAGCCGATCTCGCGCAGGTTGACCGCGAGCATGTGGAAGGCCCACGTCGCCCGGCGGCGGAAGCCGGCGAAGTCGTCGAACGGGCGGGCGGACACGCGCACCCGCAGCCCGTGGTCGAAGTCGACGCCGGTCTCGGGGGAGAGCACGGCGGTGATGTCGAGATCGTCGTGCGCGCGCGGATCATCCAGGTGGAGCCGCGGACGGAGCTCCTGCCACACCTCGCGGCGCAGTGCGAAGTTCGAGCCGAACAGGGGCAGCCTGCCGAGCACGAGACGCATCGTCAGGAAGTAGCCGCCCAGGTAGACGTACCGCCCGATGAACCGCCACACCGGTCCGCGCCCGTAGAACTCGCCGGTGCCGGTCAGCCCGCCGAGCGTCGGATCGGCGTCGAAGCGCCGCACGACGCGCGCCGCCCAGTCCGGCGCCGGTCTCGAGTCCGCGTCCAGCCGGCCGAGGATCGAGCCGGATGCCGCATCGAAGCCCGCCGTCGTCGCGTGCAGCACTCCGCGCTGGGGCTCGACGACGACGGTCGCGCCGAACTCCTGCGCGACGGCCGCCGTGTCATCGTGCGATCCGTTGTCGACCACGATCAGCTCATCGGGCTGCCGGGTCTGCCCGGCGAGTGCGCGCAGGCATCCGCGCAGCAGCACGGCGTCGTCGTAGGACGGGACGATGACGCTCAGCACGATCGGCGGGTCTGGGCTCATGGCGCGCCCAGCCTATGACGCACGGTGCGGTGCACCGGCGAGGCGCGCTTCCCGCATCCGCGTCGCAGTTCGTTATGGTCTGAGCGAGGCACTGCGTGGCGAATCACGACCTGAGCGACGGGGACGGAGCCACAGCGTGACGAACCGCGACCGGTCGGCGTGCCCGTGACCGCCAGGGTCAGCGCGCAGAGGCGATGATCTCCTGCAGCTTCGCCACGTGCGCAGCGGGCTGACGGTCGCGCGCGTAGGCGAGCGCCGCCTCGCGGTGCGGGGCGAGGATGCCGCGGTCGGCGGCGAGCTCGCGCACCAGGGCGGCCAGCCCTGCGGCATCCGGGGTCGGGGTGAGCAGAGCGGCATCGCCGAACTCGCCGGCCAGCACCGGGTCGCTGACGATGACGGGGCGCCCGTGCGAGAACGCCTCGAGTGCGACCATCGGCTGGTTGTCGAAGCCGAGCGAGGTGATGAGCACCGCGTCGGCGGCGTCCATCAGCTCGCCGACGCGCTCGCCGGGCACCGAGCCGTGGAATGTCACGCCCGGCACGGGGCGCGCGGTGCCGCCGGCGACATCGAGGTGCACCCTGTCGCCGAGGGATGCCGCGACCTGACGCATCGCGTCGAGTGCGACATCCACGCGCTTCTCGGGTGCGAAGCGCGCCACCCAGAGCAGCCGCAGCGGGCCCTCCGTCACCGCCGGAGCCTCGGCGAGCGGCTGCGCGACGTTCGAGAACGCCTCCACACGGCCCGCGCCCGCGGCTCGCAGCGCGTCGGCCTGGTGGCGCGACGGCGAGAGCACCACGTCGGCGCGCTCGGCGATGCGCAGCGTCATGGTGCGCAGGGCGTTGTTCAGCGCATGGCTGCCGGTCGCGCGGCCGCCGTCCCGGATGCCGGTCAGCGAACGGTGCACGCGCCCGACGACTGGCGCGAACGGGGCAAGCGGGGCCGGCGCCGTCCAGAAGAAGGTGTGCACCGTGTGCAGCACGGGGATGCCGAGGTCGCGGCCCACTGCGAGGGATGCCGCCGCGAGGGCGAACTCCGAGTGCGCGACGATCGCACCGACGCCGTGCCGGCGGACCGTCGCGGCGACCAGCGGCTCGAGGTTCTTCGCACTGCCGAGCAGCGGCAGATCGAGCACCGGGATCGTGCCGCGGCGCGGCGGGGCGACGAGGGTGATGCCCGGCACCTCGGCGACCTGATCGGCGTCCGGCGCCAGCACGATCACCCGCACGCCCTGCGATGCGAGCGCCTCGGCCTGCCGGAGGAATGCGGTCTGCGCCCCGCCGAGGTAGCGGAGCGAGTAGTCGCAGACCAGCAGCACGGCGTCGTCTCGCATGGGGTCCCTTCGGCGGCGGATCGTCCCTGAAAGTCTAGGAGGGGGCATCTCGCCGATTCTTCGATGGCGTCCAGAAAGCGGGCGTCACCCGGCATTCGTTTCGCTGTCAGCGAAGGTTCCGGCACTCGCCTACCGATTGTCGGAGGCCCGTGGCACGCTTTCATGTGGCCGATTATCGATCGACCCCAACACCTTAAGGATTCCGCCTGTGCTGGGAAAGCTCCTCTTCCGATATCTCAAGAAGTACAAGTGGCTTCTGCTCGGCGTGCTGGTCTTCCAGTTCGCCAGCGCGCTGGCCACTCTCTACCTGCCCACACTGAACGCCGACATCATCAACTACGGTGTGGCCAAGGCCGACACCGGCTACATCTGGACGCACGGCGCGTTCATGCTGCTCGTCTCGCTCGGGCAGATCCTGTGCGCGATCATCGCGACGTTCTTCGCCGCCCGAGCGGCCATGTCGCTGGGCCGTGACATCCGCGCCGACGTGTTCGCGCGCGTGAGCGGCTTCTCCGAGCGCGAGGTGTCGCAGTTCGGCGCCGGTTCGCTCATCACCCGCAACACCAACGACGTGCAGCAGGTGCAGATGCTGGCGATGATGGGCGCGACCATGTTCGTCACCGCCCCGCTGCTGGCGATCGGCGGCGTCATCATGGCCGTCCGGCAGGACGTCGGCCTCAGCTGGCTGATCGCCGTGGCCGTGCCAGTGCTGCTGGTGGTGGCCGTGCTGATCATCGGCCGCATGGTGCCGCTGTTCCGCACCTATCAGGGCCGGCTCGACACGATCAACCGCGTCATGCGCGAGCAGCTCACCGGCGTGCGTGTCGTGCGGGCGTTCGTGCGCGAGCCCATCGAGGCGGAGCGGTTCCGCGCCGCGAACACCGACATCATGACGGTCGGCCGCAACGTCGGCTCGCTGTTCGTGCTGCTGTTCCCGCTGTTCATGCTCATCCTGAACGTGACCGTGGTCGGCGTGATCTGGTTCGGCGGCGTCGAGGTCAACGCCGGCAACGTCGAGATCGGCACGCTGTTCGCGTTCATGCAGTACGTCGGACAGATCATGGGCGGCGTCATCATGTCCAGCTTCATGGCGATGATGATCCCGCGCGCCGCGGTCTCGGCCGATCGCGTCGGCGAGGTGCTCGACGCCGAGTCGAGCATGACCCGTCCCGAGAACGGCGTGACCGAGTTCGCCGCCCCCGGACAGGTCGTCTTCGACGGCGTCGAGTTCACCTACCCCGGAGCGGATGCCCCGGTGCTGACCGGCATCGACTTCCGCGCAGAGCCGGGCGAGACCGTCGCGATCGTCGGTTCGACCGGTGCGGGCAAGACGACGCTCGTGTCGCTGATCCCGCGCCTGTTCGACGTCACCGGCGGTTCCGTCCAGGTCGGCGGCGTCGACGTCCGCGAGGCCGATGTCGACGAGCTGTGGAAGGGCATCGGCCTGGTGCCGCAGCGCCCGTTCCTGTTCACCGGAACCGTCGCATCCAACCTGCGCTACGGCCGTGAGGATGCCACGGACGAAGACCTGTGGAAGGCGCTCGAGATCGCGCAGGGCAAGGACTTCGTGTCCGAGATGCCCGACGGCCTCGAGTCGCACATCGCCCAGGGCGGCACCAACGTCTCCGGCGGGCAGCGGCAGCGTCTCGCGATCGCCCGTGCGATCGTGCACCAGCCGCGGATCCTCGTCTTCGACGACTCGTTCTCGGCCCTCGACCTCACGACGGATGCGAGGCTGCGGCAGGCCCTCTGGAGAGAGCTGCCGGATGTGACGAAGATCGTGGTCGCGCAGCGCGTGTCCACGATCACCGACGCGGACCGCATCGTGGTGCTGGACGGCGGCACGATGGTCGGCGTCGGCACGCACGACGAGCTGCTCGCATCGAACGACACCTACCGCGAGATCGTCGAGTCGCAGCTGGGGGTGGACGCATGAGCGAGCAGAACGCACCCCAGACCCGGCGCGAGCGCGCCCTGGCCGCCCGCGCCGCCAAGGGCGGAGCCGCTGTGGCCGAGCCCGAACTGACCGAGGCGCAGAAGGCCGAGGAAGAGGCCGCAGAGAAGGCGCGCCTCGCCGGCGGCGGCATGTTCGACGGCCCCGCCCCGGGTAAGGCCGACCACTTCGGGCCCAGCTTCAAGCGCATGATCGGACTGCTCAAGCCGTCCGCGCTGTGGTTCGTGCTGGTGTCGCTCTTCGGCGCCATCGGCGTCGTCCTCGCCGTGATCGCGCCGAAGGTGCTCGGCGAGGCGACCAACGTCGTCTACGAGGGCTTCATCTCGAAGATGCTCGGCGACAACGGCTTCCCGCAGGGCATGCCGCAGGATCAGGTGGTCGAGGCGCTGCGCGCCGCCGACCAGGGAACCTTCGCCGACATGGTCGCCGCGATGGACACCTTCACCGTCGGCGCCGGCGTCGACTTCGATCGGCTGCGGTACATCATCGTCGCCGTGCTGGCGATCTACGTGGCATCCGCGTTCCTCAGCTGGATCCAGGGCTACGTCATCAACGTCATCATGGTGCGCACGATGTGGCGCCTGCGTGAGGACGTCGAGGCGAAGATCAACCGCCTGCCGCTGTCGTACTTTGACAAGGTGCAGCGCGGTGAGCTGATCTCGCGGGTCACCAACGACATCGACAACATCACCCAGACCATGCAGCAGTCGCTGTCCGGAGCGCTCACCTCGGTGCTCACCGTGGTCGGCGTGCTGGTGATGATGTTCTCGATCTCGTGGCAGCTGGCCCTCGTCGCCCTCGTCGCGCTGCCCCTGATGGGTGTCATCTTCGGCGTCATCGGCCCGCGCTCGCAGAAGGCCTTCGGCATCCAGTGGCGCAAGGTCGGCAGGCTCAACGCCCGCGTCGAGGAGGCCTTCTCGGGCCACGCTCTGGTCAAGGTGTTCGGTCGCGAGAAGGACGCTCTGGACAGCTTCCAGGAGGAGAACGAAGAGCTCTTCCAGGCCAGCTTCAAAGCGCAGTTCCTGTCCGGTGTGATCATGCCGGCGATGCAGTTCATCGGCAGCCTCACCTACGTCGGCATCGCGGTGCTCGGCGGCCTGATGGTCGCCAACGGCAGCCTGCGACTCGGCGACGTGCAGGCGTTCATCCAGTACTCGCAGCAGTTCACTCAGCCGCTCAGCGAGCTGGGCGGCATGGCCGCGGTCGTCCAGTCCGGCACCGCATCGGCGGAGCGCGTGTTCGAGTTCCTCGACGCCGACGAGCAGGATCCGGATGCCGAGGACGCACCGACCGTGCAGGACGGCAAGGGCGTCATCGAGTTCGAGCACGTCGCGTTCTCGTACACGCCGGATCGTCCGCTGATCACCGACCTGTCGTTCCGGGTGGAGCCGGGGCAGACCGTCGCGATCGTCGGCCCGACCGGTGCGGGCAAGACGACGCTGGTGAACCTCATCATGCGGTTCTACGAGCTCAGCGGCGGGCGCATCCTGCTCGACGGCCAGGACATCGCGGAGATGACCCGCGAAGACCTGCGGTCGCGCACCGGCATGGTGCTGCAGGACCCGTGGCTGTTCGCCGGGAGCATCCTGGAGAACATCCGCTACGGTCAGGCATCCGCCACCGACGAAGAGGTGCTCGCAGCGGCCAAGGCCACCTACGTCGACCGCTTCGTGCACGCCCTCCCCGAGGGCTACGAGACGGTCCTCGACGAGGACGCCTCGAACGTGTCGGCCGGTGAGCGCCAGCTGATCACGATCGCCCGTGCGTTCGTGTCCCAGCCGTCGATCCTCATCCTCGACGAGGCGACGTCGGCGGTCGACACCCGCACCGAGCTGCTGCTGCAGCACGCGATGGCCGCGCTGCGCGAGGGACGCACGTCCTTCGTGATCGCGCACCGTCTGTCCACGATCCGTGACGCCGACCTCATCCTGGTGATGGAGCACGGTGACATCGTCGAGAAGGGCAACCACGACGAGCTGATCGCGGCGCAGGGCGCCTACTGGCGGCTGTACCAGTCGCAGTTCGAGCAGGCAGCGTCCGACATCGACGCCGAGGAGGCCCTCACCGACTCCACTCCGGTGATCGTCACCGGCGAGGCGGAAGAGGTCCCGGTCCCCGGCACGGGCGCAGCTCCTGTGCTGCCGGTGTCCGAGTTCGTCGCCGAGGTGGCCGAGGGGGAGGCCGGCCCGGCATCCGAACCCGACGACCGGGTCTGACCCGCGAAGCGAAGAGCGCCCGTCCCCGGAAGGGGGCGGGCGCTCTCGCATTGCGGAGGCTCAGGCCGCCGCGCGGGTCGTGTTCAGCCGTCGAGGCCGAACAGCTCCAGCGGATGCGTCAACCGCCACCACGCGGACGGTGCGGACATCGAACTCTTCAGCGAGACGTCGGTCTTCGCCGTGTCGATGGCACCTGCGACGGAGAGCGAGCCCACCTTCGTGCCCGCCTTCTGCGCGTCGCCCAGATCGAGCGACGACGTGGCCTCGGCGGTCGAGCCGTTCCACATCACGACCTTGGCGTCGGAATCGGTGATGACGTCGCTGCTCTCGCCCCAGATCGTGTCGACCGTGCCCACCACGGTGCCCTTCGGAACCGTCGCCGCCTGGTCGGCCAGGGTCTTCTCGACCTGGGCGTAGAGCGCACGGTTCGCATCGACACGTTCCTCGTTGCTCTCCTGACCGAGCGCGACCGCGTACAGGTGCACGGTGGCGTCGCCGACCTTCACGTCCTTCGCGGTGAGCAGGTTGTAGTCCTCACCGAGGGTGCCGGTCTTCAGGCCGGTCACACCCGGGTCCTCATGAAGCATCGTGTTCGAGTTCTTCACGACACCCGCGCCGGGGATGTCGGCCGACTTCGTGCCGACGATCTCGGCGAACACGGGGTTGCGCATCGCCAGCTCCGCGAGGTCGATCATGTCGGAGCTGGTCGACCTGTTGCGATCGTCGCGTCCGGACGGCGAGATGATCGTGGTGTCGTCCAGTCCCTGCGCCGAGAGCCACTGCGCCGCGGCGTCGGCGAACTCGCTCTTCGACCCCCAGATCTCGTCGGCGAGCCGGTCGATGTAGTTGTTGGCGGAGCCCAGCAGGATGCCCTGGAGCATCTGGTACTCGGTGAGCGATCCGCCGACGGGCACGTCGAGCGCCGACTGGTTCGATCGCACGTACTGCCAGTACTCGCGCCCGTCGCTGCGGTCGAAGTCGAACGACGGACCCTGTTCGCCGAGTTCCAGTGGCATCTTCTCGAGCACCATCAGCACGGAGGCGACCTTCGAGACGCTCGCGATCGGGATCCTCTCGCCGCTCGAGGTCGCGGTCGCGAAGCCCAGCACATCCACCGCCGAGGTGCCGTTCTCCGGCCAGGTGACCGCCGCCACCGGAGCAGGAGCGATCTGCACGGCCACCGGTTCGATCGTCGGAGCGACGTTGTCGAGCGGCGCGAGCAGTGTCGAGGCGCAGTACGTGCCGACGAGGGCGACGACGACACCGCAGGGGATCAGCACGCGCGGGCGCAGCCAGGCACGCGTCCTGCGCATTCCGCTCAGCAGATCGGGCTCGTCATCGGCGAGCGTGCGCACCTGGAGCGTCGAGGGCCGCGTGCGCGCCTGCACGGCAGCGGTGTCGACCCAGGTCAGAGCGGTCGCCGGGCGCGTGCTGTCGGCCCAGGCGACATGCGTCCCGATCGCCGGCTCGACGTCGATGCCGGTGTCGGTTTCGACCTCGACGTCGAGGCCGAGACCCGCAAGCTCGACAGGAGCAGTGGCCGTGGGGGAGACGGGCGACGCGACGGCGGATGCTGTCGATGCAGGGTCCGCGAGGTCCGATGTCGTGCCCGCGACG
Organism: Microbacterium sp. MAH-37; assembly: GCF_009758255.1. Taxonomy (GTDB): domain Bacteria; phylum Actinomycetota; class Actinomycetes; order Actinomycetales; family Microbacteriaceae; genus Microbacterium. Next base: position 364,206 of record NZ_WSEN01000010.1, on the reverse strand, counting down.
CCCGCGGCTGCCGCCCCCGCGATGACCGCGGATGCCGTCCCCGTCATGCCGTCGGCGGTCACGTCGGCGGATGCCGCTGATGCGGTCCCCGCAGCGCCGGGAACTGTCCCGGCGAGGCCGGTCGCGGTGTCCGCGAGGCCGGATGCCCCGCCTACGACGCCGGACGTCGCGCCCGAAGCGCCGGACGTCGCGCCCGCGGTCCCCGCAGCGGCGGCAGCATCCGCCGCAGCGAAGAACGCCAGGCTGGCGGACAGCCGTGCATCGTCGTCGTCCGCCGGGCCCGAAGACGCATCCGAGGACGGAGTCGGCGACGTGTCCACGGTGTCGAAGAGCGGCCCGCGTGCGGCCGTGCCGTCGTTCCATCCAGGCACTCCGGTGATGACCGGAGCCTCTCGGGTCGTGTCATCGGCGGCGTCGAAGGGCGCTGACTCTGGCACTCCGGTCTCGGCCGGGGCGCCGCCGAACACCGCGGCCAGCCCGGTGGCCGCACCAGCACCGGAGGCGGATGCCGGAGCAGGTACCGGCTGAGCAGGTGACACCGGCGCCGTGCTGTCCTGCGCAGCGGGCGCACCGAACATGGCGCGGCTGAAGGCGTCGCTTCCCGCGGGCGCCGCGGGCTCGGGCTCGTCCTCATCGTCGGGCTGCGCGAACAGCGTGCGCAGCATAGCGGTGCTCGTCAGCGGCTCCTCGGGGCCGTCCACGTCGTCAGGGGTCGCCTGGCCGCCGCCGGGCAGTTCCGTGGCACCTCGGTGTCCGGCGTCATGAGGAGCGCCGCCGGCGCCCTGGAGGAAGGCGTCCATTCCAGTCGAGTCGACGCCTCGGTGGGAACCGGTCTGCGCCCGCGCCTCGCGGCGGGTGCGCGGCGGCGAGGAGGGATCGTCGATGGTCACCCGCCTACGCTACCCAAAGAGTCTGAGACTCACCCCCTTGGTGTCGGCGGACGGCTATGATCAAGGCACAACCACGGGAGTCCGGCGTGCCGGGCTGAGAGGAAGCGACCCGCGCTTCGACCGTCGAACCTGATCCGGATCATGCCGGCGCAGGGAGGAGTTCCATATGAGTGCGTCCACATCCGTCTCGAAAGACAAGACCGTTCCGTCGCGCAACCTGCGCTGGCGCGTCGTCGACATCGTCGTCGCCGCCGTCCTCGGTGTCGCCGTCGGCCTGCTGTTCTGGGCCTGGAACATCATCGGAGGAGCCTGGTTCGGCGCCGCCGACGCGCTGACCCCCGGACTGGGCGGCATCGCCGTCGGCATCTGGCTGATCGGCGGCGTCATCGGCGGACTCGTCATCCGCAAGCCCGGCGCCGCACTGGTCGTCGAGGTCGTCGCCGCGATCATCTCGATGCTGATCGGCAACGTCTGGGGTATCGGCACGGTGTTCTCCGGCATCGTGCAGGGCATCGGTGCCGAGGTGGTCTTCGCGCTGTTCGCCTACCGGCGCTTCGGCATCGGCGTCGCGATGCTCTCGGGCATCGGTGCGGCGCTCGGCGCGTGGGTGTGGGAGCTGTTCTACGGCAGCTCGCCGAACATCCTGAAGTCCGTGGAGTTCAACATGATCTACCTCGGCACACTCGTCGTCTCCGGCGCGATCCTGGCGGGCGTCGTCGGCTGGCTGCTGGTGCGCGCGCTCGCATCCACCGGTGCGCTGAGCCGGTTCGGCGCCGGGCGAGAAGCGCGTCGCGAGGTCTGACCGTGCGGTCTGGTCCCGCTCGCGTCACCGCGGAAGGCTGGGGCTGGCGATACGCCGGGCGCCGCCTTCCCGCGGTCAGCGAGACGTCGTTCACGGTCGAGCCCGGCGAGCGCGTGCTGCTCCTCGGCGCGTCCGGCGCCGGGAAGTCCACGCTGCTCGCCGGCCTCGCCGGCCTGCTCGGCGACGCCGACGAGGGGGAGCGCTCCGGCAGCCTGCTCGTCGACGGCGCGCCTCCCGAGCAGAGCCGCGGGCGCATCGGCCTCGTGCTGCAGGATCCGGATGCCGGCGTCGTGCTCTCCAAGGTCGGCGACGACGTCGCCTTCGGATGCGAGAACCTCGGCGTTCCGGCATCCGAGATCCCGAGTCGCGTGACGGAGGCGCTGCGCGCCGTCGGTCTCGACGTGCCTCAGGAGCGTGCGACGAAGGCGCTGTCCGGCGGGCAGAAGCAGCGCCTGGCCCTTGGCGGGGCGCTGGCCATGCGCCCCGGGCTGCTGCTGCTGGACGAGCCCACGGCCAACCTCGATCCGGCGGGTGTCGCCGAGGTGCGCGAGAGCGTCGCACGTGTGGTCGCCGAGACAGGGGCGACGCTGGTCGTCGTCGAGCACCGCACCGAGGTGTGGTCCGACCTGATCACCCGGGTCATCGTGCTCGCGGCCGATGGCGGCCTGCTCGCCGACGGCGCGCCGGCCGACGTGTTCGGGCGGTATGCGCAGACGCTGGCGGATGCCGGTGTGTGGGTGCCGAATCATCCGATCGATCTTCCGGTGCTGCCGCGCTCCGAGGGCGCCCCTGTGCTGGAGACGCACGGGCTCGCCATCGGCCGCGAGCGCCGCACGATCGTGCAGGAGGGACTCGATCTCGTCGTGCCGCAGGCAGCGGCCACGGTGATCACCGGGCCGAACGGCGCGGGCAAGTCCACGCTCGCGCTCACCCTGGCGGGCCTGCTGCCGGAGCTGGCCGGATCGGTGACCGCGGCCGAGCGGCTGCGCAGGAAGAGCGGTCTGCGGCCGTTCCGCTGGTCGTCGCGCGAACTGCTGACTCGCATCGGCACGGTGTTCCAGGAGCCGGAGCACCAGTTCCTCGCCCAGACGCTGCGGGAGGAACTCGCGGTCGGGCCCCGCGCACTGGGCTGGTCGGACACGCGCACGGCGTCCGTCGTCGAAGGCCTGCTCGAGCGTCTGCACCTCGACCACCTTGCCGAGGCCAACCCGTTCACGCTATCCGGCGGCCAGAAGCGGCGCCTCTCGGTCGCCACCGTTCTCGCCGCGACGCCACAGGTGATCGTGCTCGACGAGCCGACGTTCGGGCAGGACCGGCGCGGGTGGATCGAACTCGTGCTCCTCCTGCAGGAGGAGGTCGCGCGGGGCACCGCGATCGTCGCGGTCACGCACGACGAGGCGGTGGCCCGGCATCTCGGCGACCGGCGCATCGCGCTGGGGCAGGAGGCGCGGGTATGAACGCCGTCGTCGCCCCCGCGCCGACCAGGGGCGCGTGGCTCGACGGGGTGAACCCGGTCACCCGCATCCTGCTCGCGCTGCTGCTGTCGATTCCGCTGTTCGCGTCGATCGACGTCGTCAGCGGACTGGTCGCGATCGCGCTGCAGCTGCTCTGCCTCCCCCTCACAGGCCTGTCGCTGCGCACCGTGCTGGGCCGGATGGCGCTGCTCGCCGCGATCTCGCCGATCGCGGGCCTCAGCATGCTGCTCTACGCCGAGCCCGCGGGCCAGGTGTACTGGAGCTTCGGCGTCGCCACCATCAGCGAGGAGTCCGTGCGGCTCGCGATCGCCGTCAGCCTGCGCGTGATCGCGCTCGGGCTGCCGACGATCCTGCTGTTCGGTCACGCCGACCCGACCGAGGTCGCCGACGCGCTCGCCCAGGTCGCGCACCTGCCCAGCAGGTTCGTGCTGGGCGTGCTCGCCGGCACGCGGATGCTCGGGCTGTTCCTGGACGACTGGCGCACGATGGGTCTCGCTCGACGTGCGCGGGGTGTCGGCGACCATGGCGCCCTCCGCCGGTTCTTCTCGATGGCGTTCGTGCTGCTGGTGTTCGCGGTGCGCCGCGGATCGAAGCTGGCGATGGCGATGGAGGCGCGGGGCTTCGGCTCCGACATCCCGCGCACCTGGGCGCGACCGTCCCGGCTGCACCGGCGCGACGCGGTCGCGCTGCTCGGCGGCATCCTCATCATGGTGGCCGCTCTCGCCGCGGCCGTCGCGGCGGGGACGTTCCGCTTCATCTGGTCCTGAGCTTCGTCACCCACCGCGAGGTGGTCCCCTTCTCGCTCCGGTCTCACTCGTTGCGGGTGTTCCGGCTCTGACACCCGCAACGAGTGAGACCGGAGCAACGGAGGCTGACAGAATAGGAGTCGTGCGCCCATCCAGGAGACCCGCGGTCATCCGCGGGTTCGCCGCCGCCTCGACGGCGACGTTCGTCGCCCTCGCCGCGCACGTCACCGCCGGCGGGGCCATGCCCGGCCCACTCGGGATCCTGGTGCCGTGGATGCTGTCGCTCATGGTGTGCGTCCTGCTCGCCGGGCGCAGACTCTCGGCGCTCCGGCTGTCGATCTCGGTGCTGGTCAGCCAGTTCCTGTTCCATGTGCTGTTCGTGCTGGGCATGCTCACCCCGGCCGGCGTCACGGGAGGGCACGTGCACGGCGCACCGCTGCAACTGCCAGAGACCACCGGCCTCACGGTGCAGGTGATCGCCGACGGCGGGATGTGGATCGGCCACGCGGCTGCGGCGCTGCTGACGATCCTGGCGCTGCACCGAGGCGAGCGGATGCTGCTGGGGCTGCGCGACCTGGCCGTGCAGGCGGTGCGCTGGCTGCGCAGTCGCCTGGACGACGCGACTCCGGTGGCCCGCCCCCGCGCGACGGCGCCGCGCTGCGCCTCGCGCGCGGCCGAGCGTCTCCCCGCCGCCCCGTTCCTCTCTCTGCTCCGCGGCCGCGCGCCGCCGCTGCATCCGGCGATCTGACTCGCGCCGGCGGCCGTAATCGGCCTGCCGGTGATCTCCGCGCGGGTGCCTCTGCGGTGCCCGGCGCTTCCGTATGCACGTTCGGCGTCGTACGACGACGCCCGACGAGAGGTCTTTCTCCATGTCTCCCATCCGCACTTTCGCGGCGGGGGTGGCGGCTGCCGCCCTCGTGATCCTCGCGACCGCAGTCCCCGCATCCGCGCACGACGAACTCATCTCCAGCGATCCCGCCGCAGACGCGCGCCTCGACGTACCGCCGAAGGAGGTGACCATGGTCTTCTCCGGCGAGCTGCTCGTGCTGGACGACTCGGATGCCGGCGCGCGTGCCGCCGTCGTCGACGCCGCGGGCAAGGACTGGATCGACGGCGACATCGTCGTGAACGGCGACACCGTGACCATCCCGCTCGATCCGGCGATGCCCGAGGCCGGCTACCAGGTGCGCTGGCAGGTCGTCTCGGAGGACGGGCACCCGATCGCCGGTGTCATCCCGTTCACGATCGGCGATGCGAAGCCGATGACGACGGATTCGCCGGCATCCGCCAGCCCGTCGCCCGCCGCGGTCGACGCGCAGGACGAGGGTGCGGCCGCCGGCCCGCCGCGTGCACTCTTCATCGGTCTGGGCGGAGCGGTGATCGCCGCCGCGGCCTACGTGCTGTACCTCGTCATCCGGCGCAAGAAGAAGGCAGCTGCGTCCACCGGCGCGGCAGAAGAACTGTGAAAGGCATCACCATGAAGACCAGCATCCGATTCAGTGCCCTCCTCGCCGCCTCCTTCCTGCTGCTGACCGGCTGCGCGGCGGCCGGCACCGAGGAGCCGGCAGCACGCACCGCAGGTCAGACGGTCACCATCGAGGACGCGTGGGCCAAGGCCGCCGACGACGGCATGACCGCCGTGTTCGGCACGCTCGTCAACAATGGCGGCGACGACACCACCGTCGTCTCGGCGCAGACCGACGCGGCCGAGATGACCGAGCTGCATGAGACCGTGCAGAACGATGCCGGCGAGATGACGATGCGCCCGATCGAGGGCGGACTGTCGCTCGCGCACGACGCCCGGGTGGCGCTCGAGCCGGGCGGGAACCACATCATGCTGATGGGTCTCACCGCGCCACTGAAGGCGGGCGACGAGGTGACGGTGACGCTCACCTTCTCGGACGAGTCCACCTACGAGTTCACCGCCCCGGTGAAGGACTACTCCGGGGCCAACGAGAACTACGAGGAGAGCGGTGAGTGATCGTTCCGGTGCCACCCGGCGGCAGCTCCTGATCGGAGGAGCCGTCGCCGGCCTCGGCGCCGCCGCCGCGGTCGGTGCCGATCTGATGCTGAACAGGGCGGATGCCGCGGACACGCCTCCGTCTCCGCCGATGAACGGCGAGCAGGTGGTGCCTTTCCATGGCAGGCACCAGGCCGGGATCGACACCGCCGCGCAGGCGCACGGGGTGTTCCTCGGACTCGACCTGCACGATGGGGTGGACCGCGAGGCGCTGGTTCGGCTGATGCGCATCCTCACCGACGACGCCGCACGGCTCACCCAGGGGAAACCGGCGCTCGCCGACTCCGAGCCCGAACTGGCGGGGGCGCCGGCGCGCCTCACGGCGACGTTCGGCTTCGGCCCCGGCTTCGTGGCGAGGGCGGCGGGGACGGTGCCGGCCTGGCTCGCGCCGCTGCCCGCGTTCGGCGTCGACCGGCTCCAACCCGAGCTGTCCGATGGCGATCTGCTGATCCAGGTCGCCGGCGACGACCCGCTGACCGTCGCGCACGCCGTGCGGATGCTGCTGAAGGATGCGCGCGGCTTCGCCGCGCTCCGGTGGACGCAGCGAGGGTTCCGCCGCGCCTACGGCACCGAGCGACCGGGCACGACGATGCGCAACCTGTTCGGGCAGGTCGACGGCACCGCGAATCCCGAGCCGGGGACGAAAGACTTCGACCGGGTGGTCTGGTCGGACGACGGCTGGATGGCCGGCGGGACGGGTGTCGTGATTCGCCGCATCCGGATGGATCTGGACAAGTGGGACCGGCTGGATCGCGGGGGACGGGAGTCGTCCGTGGGCCGTACGCTCGCGAACGGCGCGCCGCTGACCGGGTCGGACGAGTTCGACGAACCGGACTTCGAGGCGACCACCTCGATCGGATTCCCGGTCATCCCCGCGTTCGCTCACATCCGCCGTGCCCGCGGCGAGGACGGTGAGCGCATCTTCCGGCGCGCGTACAACTACGACGAGCATCCGGGCGGTGAGGGCGTCTCGGAGTCCGGGCTGATCTTCGTGGCCTTCCAGGCCGATGTGGACAAGCAGTTCACGCCGATGCAGCGCCGGCTGGACCAGCTCGACCTGCTGAACGAGTGGACCGTTCCGATCGGCTCCGCCGTGTTCGCCGTGCCACCCGGATGTGCGGAGGGCGGGTTCATCGGGGAGACGCTGCTGGGTTCCCGAGCCTGAGCGCCCTTCGTCTCGCTGCGCTCGCTCAGGGGCCGGGGTCGGACGTGGGTACCGGCCTCTGAGTGAGGAGCGCCGGCGACGAGACGAAGGGGCGGCATTCGGCGAGGATGGATCCATGACCATCCCCGCCGACCCTGTTCCCGTACCCGATCGCGTTCGCGAACTCGCCCGCGGTGCCGCGCTGGAATGCGTCTGGCTGAATAACATCGGGGGGCTGACCTTCCGGGCGACGCCGACGACCGGTGACGTCTTCTTCGTCAAGTGGGGTCCGCGCAACGCCGAGTCCAGCCTGCGCGACGAGGCCGAGCGGATGACGTGGGCCGGCCGCTTCATCCGTGCTCCGCGGGTGCTCGACCAGGGCGAGGACGATACGCACGAGTGGCTCGTGACCGCCGCGATCGACGGTGAGAGCGCAGTCGCGCCGCGCTGGATCGCCGACCCCGCCACGGCGGTGCGTGCCGTCGGCGGGGGGCTCCGGATGCTGCATGACGCACTCCCGGTCGCGGAGTGCCCCTGGGACTGGGGTGTTCCGTCGCGGATAGCGAACGCCGCGGACCGCGGCATCCGGGTTCCGGAGCGCCTGCACGACGCGCCGCCGGTCGAGAGGCTCGTGGTGTGCCACGCCGACGCCTGCTGCCCGAACACGCTGATCGGCGACGACGGGCGGGCGCTCGCACACGTCGATCTCGCCGCCCTCGGGGCTGCTGATCGGTGGGCCGACATCGCCGTCGCGTCGATGAGCACCGAGTGGAACTACGGGCCGGGGTGGGAGGACGCGCTCATCGAGGCGTACGGTGTCGAGCCCGATCGGGAGCGCCTCGCCTACTACCGCGACCTGTGGAACGCGACGTGAGGAACCGCCTGTCGTAGGCTCGCTTCGACGGGTTCCTCGCGGTAGTACTCAGAACCACATAAGCTGGAACTCAGTCGCACGCCGCCGTTCGAAGGAGAACAAGATGCAGATCAGCGGAGCCGGCGCCCTCGTGACGGGCGGCGCCAGTGGACTCGGGCTCGCCACAGCCCGTCGACTCGCCGCCGCAGGCGCCCAGGTCACGATCGTCGACCTGCCGAACTCGGCCGGTGCGGAGATCGCAGCCGAACTCGGCGGATTCTTCGCTCCTGCTGACGTCACCGACGTGGACCAGGTGCGCGCCGCGGTCGCAGAAGCGCTCGACCCGCTGCGCATCGTGGTCAACTGCGCAGGCATCGCCCCGCCCGCGAAGGTTCTCGACCGTGACGGCAACCCGGCCGATCTCGCGGCCTTCGAGCGGATCATCCGCATCAATCTCGTCGGCACCTTCAACGTGATCTCGCAGGCCGCCGCCGTCATCTCGAAGGCCGAACCCACCGAGAGCGGCGACCGCGGTGTGATCATCAACACCGCCAGCGTCGCGGCGTTCGACGGTCAGATCGGTCAGCCCGCCTATTCGGCGTCGAAGGGCGGCGTGCACGCGATGACGCTGCCGATCGCCCGCGAACTGGCGCGCTACGGCATCCGCGTCTGCACGATCGCCCCCGGCATCATGGAGACCCCTATGCTCGCCGGCCTGCCCGAGGCAGCGCAGGAGTCCCTCGGTCAGCAGGTGCCGTACCCGGCTCGCCTCGGCCGGCCCGACGAGTACGCCGCCCTTGCGCAGAACATCGTCGAGAACGGCTACCTGAACGGCGAGACCATCCGACTCGACGGTGCCATCCGCATGGCGCCGAAATGACCCACGACCAAGGAGCATCCATGAGCCTCGCAGGCAAGACCATCCTGATGTCCGGCGGCAGCCGCGGCATCGGCCTCGCGATCGCCCTGCGGGCGGCGGCCGACGGCGCGAACATCGCGCTGATGGCCAAGACCGACACCCCGCATCCGAAGCTCGAGGGTACGGTGCACTCCGCCGCCGAGCAGATCCGTGCGGCGGGCGGCCAGGCGCTGCCGATCGTCGGAGACGTGCGCAACGACGACGACATCACCGAGGCGGTGATGAAGACCGCGGGTGAGTTCGGCGGCATCGACGTCGTGATCAACAACGCCAGCGTGATCGATCTGTCGGGATCGCTCGACCTCGCGGCGAAGAAGTACGACCTCATGCAGGACGTCAACGTGCGCGGCACGTTCATGCTGTCCCGCGCGGCCGTGCCGGTGCTCCGCGAGTCGGCGAACCCGCACATCCTGTCGCTCTCGCCGCCGCTGAATCTCTCGCCCCGCTGGCTCGGCGCGCACACCGGCTACACGATGGCGAAGTACGGGATGACGATGGCGACCCTGGGGTTGGCGGCCGAGTTCGCGGATGCCGGGATCGCTGCCAACACGCTCTGGCCGCGCACCACCATCGCGACCGCCGCCGTGCAGTTCGCCCTCGGGGGTGACCGCATGATGAAGGTCAGCCGCATACCGGAGATCTACGCGGATGCCGCATACGCCGTCATCTCCGCACCGTCCGCGCAGCGCACCGGCCAGACGCTCATCGTCGAGGATGTCCTCGAAGAGGCAGGCGTGACCGACTTCTCCGGCTACGCCGCGGTGCCGGGCACCCCCGACGACGCGCTCTTCCCGGACATCTTCCTGGACTGAGTCCGAACCCGGCCTCGACCGTTCGGTCGGCATGCCTTGCAGGTGGCGGAGAATTCTGCGGATGGCGGACGGCTTGCCGACCGATCGTCCGCCATCTGCGGGATCGTCCGCCATCCGTCGGCGTCGCCCGTCAGAACAGCAGGTACACCGCGCCCAGCACCGTGAACACGATCACGATGCGGTCGAACAGCTGCTGCGGCATCCGCTTCGCGAGCGCGATGCCGGCGAGAGCGCCGACGACGACCAGCGGTGCGAGCACGAGGTCCATCAGCAGCACCTGCGGCGTGAACAGGCCGAGCCCGGCGAGGAACGGCACCTTCATCACGTTCACGATCGCGAAGAACCAGGCCGAGGTGCCGAGGAACACCTGCACCGGCGTTCGCGTCGCGAGGAAGTACATCGACATCACCGGCCCGCCGGAGTTCGCGACCATCGTCGTGAACCCGGCGAGCCCGCCGTACGACAGGCCGAGCAGCGGACCGGCCGGCTTCTGGTCGGCGTGCCGGCGCCGCCACAGCGTGACGGCGATCATCAGCAGCAGGATGACGCCGATCGCGCGCCGCACCGTGGCGTCGCCCGCGAGCATCAGGAACAGGAACCCGGCCAGCAGGCCGACGATCACGGCCGGCGCGAGCCGCAGCAGGGTCGGCCAGTGCGCGTGCCGCCGGTAGGCGATCAGCGCGAACACGTCCCCGACCATGAACAGCAGCAGCATGGTGGCCGTCGACGTGCGTGCGGGCAGCACCGCCGCCAGCAGCACGACCGAGATGGTCGCGGCGCCGGGCACGGCGGTCTTTCCGAGCCCGGCGATCAGGGCTGCGGCCGCCAGCAGCCCCCAGGCGAACGGGGCGAGCTCCATCATCCTGCGGCGTCGATCACGGCGACGATGTTGCGGTAACCGCGCTGCGCCGCCATCTCACGCGGCAGGTCGCCGTTTCCGTCGCGGATGCTCAGGTCGGAGCCGCCCTCGATGAGCACGCGTACGACCTCGGCGTAATGGTCGGATCCGTCGCCGAGCTCGATCGCCTCGTGCAGGGCCGTCCAGTGCAGCCGGTTGATGTGGTTCGGGTCGACGCCCGCCTCGAGCAGGATTTCGATCGTCGGGATCAGGCCGCGCTCGGATGCCGGGATCAACGCCGTGCCGCCGAAGCGGTTGACGCTCTTCAGATCGGCGCCGTGGTCGAGCGTCAGGCGCAGGATCTCATCGTGACCGCGGGCGCCGGCGTAGAGGTACGCCGAGTCCTGGATGTCGTCCTTCGCGTTCACGTCGGCGCCCGCGTCGATCAGTGCGCGCGCCGCCTCGACGTTGTTCGCCTTGGTCGCGGTGATGAGCGGCGTCATGCCGCCGCGGCCGCGGGCCTCGATGTCGGCGCCGGCTGCGAGCGCGGCGCGGACGGCGTCGGCGTCACCGGCGGAGGCGGCGGCGAGAAGGTCGGCGGATGCTGCGGACATGGAAGTCTCCTGGAGTGCGAAGGGCAGGCGAGGCGCCGGCCTCCTTCTGGTATACCAAAGCGGCGGAGCGTCGTCAGGTGCGTGGCCCCCACGCGTCGATGGCGCGCTTCGCCTCGGCGAGGCCCACGCCGGTGCGCTCGCGGTAGAGCTTGATCGCGCTGATCGGCTGCCCCGCGGCGATGAGACGGTCGATCTCCGCCGCGGCCTCCGCCGGCAGTTCCGCGGCCTGCACCGGCGCGGCCGGCGCCGGAACGGTGATCGCCCCGGTCTCCCAGGCGTCGATGCGTTCCTTCGCGTCCTTCAGCGACATCGGCGACAGCTCGCGCAGGCGCTTGATCGCCGCGACCTTGTTCCCCGATGCGACGAGGGCGTCGATCTCCGACAGGGAGCCGGCCGCAGCCGGGTCCGGGGGCGGAGCCGGCACCGAGGGGCGCATCGACTTCAGCGACCAGCCGACGACGAGGAAGAGCACGATCAGGCCGACGGCCCACATCCAGATCTCCATCGCCGGCCTCAGCGCCCGCGAACCGCGGTCAGCGCCGCGGCGAACCGCGCCGCGCGCGCCTCGAGGTCGGCCCAGTCGCCCGCCGTGATGGAGGCTCCGTTCGCGAGGTCTCCTCCCGCGCCGACGGCGACGGCGCCCGCCGCGAACCAGGCGGCGAGGTTGTCGGGGTTCACGCCGCCGGTCGGCATCAGCGGAGCATCCGGGAACGGGCCGCGCAGCGCCCCGAGATAGGACGGGCCGCCCAGCGAAGCCGGGAAGATCTTCACCACGTCGACGCCGAGCTCGAGCGCCGACATCACCTCGCTGGGTGTGAGTGCGCCGGTCATCACGACTCGTCCGGTGCCGAGCATCGCGCGGGTGAGATCCGGCAGCGTGCCGGGGCTGACCAGGAACTCGGCGCCGGCCTCGGCGGCGGCATCCGCCTGCGCAGCCGTGGTCACGGTGCCCGCGCCGATCACGGCCGCATCCCCGTACCGGGCGATCAGCTCGCGGATCACGGCCGGGGCGTCCGGCGTCGAGTAGGTGACCTCGATGCCCGGGACGCCGCCGCGGATGATCGCCCCGGCAGCGTCGATCGCGGCCTCAGGCGAGGGGGCGCGCAGCACGGCGAGGACGCCGGCAGAGCGGGTGCGGGCGAGGCGGTCTGTCATCGTGGCTCCTCATCGACGGCGTGCATCTTCGATTCTGCCGCATCCGGATGCGGCATCCCGGGCCTTCTCAGGGCGGCTCCCGTACCCTTGGGGGTATGACCGAATCTCCCCGCACGCGCCAGACGCGACCCGTTTCCGCGTCCACCCCGGGGAAGATCCGGGAGACGAGTGCCCCGCAGGTGCGTCCTGCGACAGAGGGCTGGACGCAGAAGAAGGATGCCGAGGGGCGGCCCCTGCTGCAGTTCGCGAGCCCGCGCCGCGGCAAGCCGCCGGTGCACTTCGCCGACTTCACGTCCGCCGAGCGCATCGAGAAGGTCAAGGAGCTGGGCCTGCCCGGCTTCCGCGCCAAGCAGCTCGCGACCCACTACTTCACGCACTACACCTCCGACCCCGCCGAGATGACCGACCTGCCGGCCGCGCGCCGCGAAGAGCTCGTCACCACGCTGATGCCGCCGCTGCTCACCGAGGTCCGCCGCCTCGAGACCGACCGTGGCGACACGATCAAGTTCCTCTGGCGCCTGCACGACGGTGCCCTCGTCGAGTCCGTTCTCATGCGCTACCCGGGCCGCATCACGCTGTGCGTGTCGAGCCAGGCCGGCTGCGGCATGAACTGCCCGTTCTGCGCCACCGGTCAGGCGGGGCTGACCCGCAACATGTCGACGGCCGAGATCCTCGACCAGATCGTGCGCGCCAACCGCCTGATCGCCGAGGGCGGCCTCGGCGACCCGCGCAAGGTGGGCCACGAGGGCGAGCGCGTCACCAACATCGTCTTCATGGGCATGGGTGAGCCGCTGGCCAACTACAAGCGCGTGATGGACGCCGTGCGCACCATGGTCGCGCCGCAGCCCGAGGGGCTCGGCATGAGCGCCCGCGGCATCACCGTGTCGACCGTGGGACTGGTGCCGGCGATCCGCAAGCTCTCCGACGAGAACATCCCGGTGACCTTCGCGCTGTCACTGCACGCGCCCGACGACCAGCTGCGCGACGAGCTGATCCCGGTGAACTCGCGCTGGAAGGTCGACGAGGCGCTCGATGCCGCGCGCGAGTACTTCGAGAAGACCGGTCGCCGTGTCTCGATCGAGTACGCGCTGATCAAGGACATGAACGACCACGCCTGGCGCGCCGACCTCCTCGCCGAGAAGCTCAACGCGCGGGGCCGCGGCTGGGTGCACGTGAACCCGATCCCGCTGAACCCGACGCCCGGCTCGATCTGGACCTCGTCCGACAAGGACGTGCAGGACGAGTTCGTGCGACGGCTCAACGAAGCCGGCATCCCGACGACCCTGCGCGACACTCGCGGCAAGGAGATCGACGGCGCCTGCGGCCAGCTGGTCGCCACGACCGAGGACGAGGCCGCCGCAGCCGCGATGGCCTGAGCCGCGGTCCGGCGCGGTCGCTCCGTTCGCGGGTGCGCGGCCCGTCGGACCGGCCGAATGCGCGCCCGATCGCCCTGGGTCTCGATTCGTTCCGAAATGCGCGTCTCTGCTGCACCCAAGTCGCGATTCGTCCCGGATACGCCCGCGGTTTCCCGGATGAACTGCGACCCGAGCGACCGGATGCCGGCGCCGGGTGGCTCGGGCATCCGTTCTTTACGCCCGTGTCGCGATTCGTCCCGGAACTGGCCGGGGACTCCGGGAAGAGCTGCGAGCCGAACGAGGAGTGCGCGGTTCGTCCAGCAGTCGGCTGATCCGGATGCCGCCCTTCGCGGGCTCGGCATGCACCTGCATCACGAGCGAGCGGACGAGCGCCTCGGTGCGCGCCTGGTGGTGCCACCGGATGCCGGGGGAGAGCGCCTCGTCGATCCGGCGGAGCAGTTCGGGCTCGAGCCCGGCGGGAAGCGCATCGTGCACGGCGTAATGGTCGAGCACGTCCGCGATGGTCCAATTCGGCGTGAAGCGGCCGGAAAGCGGTCCGATGGTGGTGTTGTCGTGTCTCATTGGACCAGAATGTGACGGTATGAGCACCGTCGACAGGGCCAATCCCCGGCTGGTGGACCAGCGAACGGCCACTGTGGACTCCGCTGTGCTCGCCTCGCGGCTGGGGCGCTGGTCGCAGGGCGACGGAACGCTGTCCGCGCAGCTGTCGTCCCGCATCCGCGCCCTCGTCGACACCGGCGAGCTGCGCCCTGGCGACCGGCTCCCGGCGGAGCGGTCGCTCGCCGCGGCCGTCGCGGTGTCGCGCGGCACCGTGGTCGCGGCCTACGCCGACCTCGCCGAGCGCGGCGCGGTCGAGCGCCGGCAGGGCAGCGGCACTCGCATTGCCGGGACCGCGGTATCGCAGCCTGGCCGCACCGCTCGCGGGGAGGCGCTGTTCTCGGCGCTGCCGAACTCGATCGACCTGCTGCGCACCGTGCCGCAGATCCCGGAGCTCGGGGTGCGGCTCATCCGCGAGCATCAGCCCGACCTCGCGCTCGCGCTGCTGCCCGAGACCGACCCTGCCGGGCTTCCGGACCTGCGCGAGCTGATCGCGGGTCTGTACACGGCGGAGGGTGCGCCGACCACGTCGGAGCAGATCCTCGTCACTCACGGAGCGCAGCAGGCGATCAGTCTGGTCATCCACGCGCTCATCGAACCCGGCGACGTCGTGCTCGCCGAGGAGGTCACGTGGCCGGGCGTCACCGACACGGTGAGGCTGCGCGGCGGGGTCGTGCACGGCATTCCGATGGGTGACGACGGACTCGACGTCGTCGCCCTCGAGGTCGCGATGGCGCGGATGCGCCCGGCGCTGGTCGCACTGAATCCGCACCACCAGAACCCGACCGGAACACGGCTGCCTGCCGCTGCCCGCCGCCGAGTGGCCGAGCTGGCCGCCGAGTACGGAGTGCCGGTCATCGAGGACCGGGTGGTCGCGGGGATTGCGTTCGACGGCGTCGTGCCGCCGCCGCTGGCCGCCGAGCGACCGGATGCCCCGGTGATCGTCGTCGAGTCGGTGTCGAAGTGGGTCTGGGCGGGGCTGCGGATCGGGTGGCTGCGCGCGGACCCGGTGCTCGTGCGCCGCCTGCGCGGGGCTCGTCAGCTGGCCGACCAATCCACGAGCGTGCCTGCGCAGCTGCTCGCGATCGACCTGCTCGCACACGCGAACGAGCTGCGGCGCGAGGTCGCCCGCACCCATCAGGCCCGGCTCGATCTGCTGCTCGAGCTGATGGCGGAGCACCTGCCGGAGTGGACCTTCACACCGCCGCGCGGCGGCCTGTCGCTGTGGACACGGATGCCGGCTGGCTCCGCCGACGCACTCGCCCGGGTCGCCGCCGTGCACGGCGTCTCGGTCGCCGGCAGCGGCGAGTTCGCCGCCGCGCCCTCGCCGGATGATCACATCCGGATCCCGTTCACGGCGCCCGACGAGGTGCTGACAGAAGGCATCCGGCGCCTCGGCGCCGCCTGGGCGGAGTACCGCGCCACGCTCTGAGTCGCCGCTCAGGCCGCCACCGTGACGAGTTCCTTCACGACGGCCTGCTGATCACGGGCGCCGTCGGAGGCGCCGAGGCGCGAGGTGCGCTCCAGCCAGCCCTCGATCCTCGCCGAGGACGCGGTCTTCACTCCCAGCATCCGATGCGTCTTCACCGAGCGGATGCCGCACAGCTTCATCGTGTTGCGGGCGACCTGCGTCTGCGCGGGCAGACCGGTGATCGGGGCGAAGAACCACGGCGTGTCCGCGAGCAGCAGCAGACGGCCGCGGTCGGCGCCGACCATGCCTACCGGAAGCCCCGCCGGCGTGTAGCGGTATTCCTGCTGGGGGAGCAGGGCGCGATCGAAGAATCCTTTCAGCACGGCGGGAACCGACCCCCACCACAGCGGGGTCGCGACGACGACGTTCGTCGCTTCGTGCAGCAGCGCCTTCGCCTCGACCAGGTCCGGCTCGAGCGGCATCCGCTCGCGGTAGCCGAACCGCAGGTGCGGGTCGAAGTCGAGGTCGCGCAGCGCGAGCAGCCGCGCGTCGCCGTGTGCGGCGGCGTATCGCCGGGCGAGTTCCGCGGTGAGCGACTGGGAGTCGGGGTGGCCGTCGATGACGAGTGCAGTGGGCATCGGATGCTCCTATCTTGACAGTGTCTACTTGGTGGACACTGTCAAGATAGGGAACAATGTTGCTCGTGTCAAGTTCTCGTTCCGGCTATCACCACGGAGATCTCGCGCACGCGCTCGAGACGGCTGCGATGCAGCTGCTCGCCGAGAAGCCCGCGCAGGAGATCAGCCTGCGCGAGGTGGCGCGCGCGGCCGACGTGAGCCACAACGCGCCCTATCACCACTTCGCCGACAGGCGCGGGCTCCTGAAGACGCTCGCCGAGCGCAGCATGGCCGACCTCGTCGCCGAGGTGCGCGCCGCGCTGGAGAGTGCGCCCGAACCCGTCGGCGCGCTCATCGCCGGCGGACAGGCGTACGTCCGCTTCGCCGTCGAGCGCCCGAATGCCTTCGACGTGGTCTACGACCCGGCGGTGTGCATCCCGGGGTCTCCGACCGAGACCATGGCGCCGCTCATCGACGAACTCGAGTCGCTGCTCGGCGGAGCGGTCGTCGCCGCGGGCCTCACCGAGGACGACGTCACCGCCGCCTGGGGGCTCGTGCACGGCCTCGGCACGCTCGCCGCGGCCGGACACTTCCCGCTCGAGACGGCGCTGATCTCCTGCGATTCGGCGATCAGGCGGATGCTGCCCGCCTGACGGTCAGTCGCCGGGCGTGCGCACCCGGACCAGCCGTCCTGAACCCTCGATCAGCTCCGCCCACGAGTCCACGTCGACCGCGCACTCCACGACCGCGCAGGTCGGCAGCTCGACGAACTCACCGGTGAGCTCGCCCACGGCGTCGCTCATTCCTGGATTGTGCCCCACCAGCATCGCGACGGCGCTGTCGTCCGGCAGGCCGGACGCGACCTGCAGGATCGAACGAGCGGATGCCGCGTACAGCAGCGGCTCCTCGGCCACGGCCAGTCCGAACGCGGCGGCGTACTCGTCGGCCGTGCTGCGCGCGCGGGTCGCGGTGCTCGACACGATCCGGTCCGGTGCGACGCCCTCCGCGACGAGGCGCCGCGCCATCGCCGGGGCGTCCCGGCGACCACGGGCGTTGAGCGGCCGCTCATGGTCTGAGTAGCCCGGCATCCCCCAGTCCGACTTGGCGTGGCGGGCGAGCAGCAGGGTCTTCATGCCTCCAGAGTGGCACTCGATGACCTGGGCCGCACCCCGAACCTGGGAGCGCTCGCAGGATTCGTCGGGCCGCTCCACAGGCGTGTTTCCCTACCGTGGAAGGATGTCCTACTCTGCTCACCGCCCTGGACGGATGGATTCCCAGGGCCGTATCGAGTTCGACGTCGACGATCCGAACGCTGCTGCCGACGTCCCCGAGTACTTCACCCGCGAATACCGCCCGGCCGGTCCAGACGCCGAAGCAGGGGTCGACGCGACCGCTTTGAACGACGTCGTGGAGACCACGACCCGGCCCAACCCCGTCGTGCACGACGAGCAGGAGACCGAGTCGTACGACCTCGACGACTTCCCGTTCGTCGACGAGCCCGTGCAGGTGGACGCTCAGGCGGAGACGCAGGTGATCGCCGACGAGCCGCAGGTCGCAGCATCCGAACCGGCGCCGGAACCGGCGCCGGCCCGCGCGCCGCGCACGCCCAGGCCGAAGCGCGAGAAGCGTCCGCGCACGCCCGGCTCGCGTCTGCGCACGCTCGCCATCCTCGGCGGCGCCGACGGTGAGATCCTCGACCGCGTGCCGGGCGAGACCCCCCGCTTCGTGCAGATGTTCTTCGTACTGCTGGGCACCGCCCTGGTCTCGGCACTGTCGATGATGTTCGCACTGATGACCGGCGTGCAGGTCGCCGTCTGGCTGGCCGTGCCGCTCGCGATCGTGTGGGCCGCCATCATCTTCAACCTCGACCGCTTCCTCACCTCGACCATGACGGCGACCCGCAGCGTCGGGAAGCTGATCGCCCTCGCCATCCCGCGTGTGCTGATGGCCGCGTTGATCGGTTTCGTCGTCGCCGAGCCGGTCGTGCTGCAGGTGTTCCACAACGACATCGCCCGCGAGGTCGCCTCGACGAACATCACGCAGGCGCAGTCCGACCAGGACGGTCTCGAGAAGGGGCCCGAGAAGAAAGCCCTGGATGCCGCGACCAAGCGCGTCTCCGACCTCGAGAACCAGGCTGCGACGGGCATCGTCGCCGGAACGTCGAACTCCTCGGCATCCGAGACGGCCGCGCAGGGAACGGTCGACGATCTGACCGCGAAGATGGCGGAGCAGCAGAAGACCATCGACAGCGCCCGGGCGCTGTACCAGTGCGAGCTGACCGGCGAGGGCGCGGGCACCGTGCCCGGCTGCACCGGCGTGCACGGCCAGGGCACCAGCTCGGATGCGGCGAAGGCTCAGCTGACGGAGGCGCAGCAGACCTACGACGCGCTCGCCGCCCAGCTGCGCACCGCGAACGACGAGCTGGAGAGCGCCGGCACCGCCGCGAAGGGCGAGCTGTCGGCCTCGGAGTCGGCCAACCGCAAGCAGGCGCGCGCCGAGCTGCCCGCCGCGAAGCAGACCTACGAGACCGCGCTCGCCGCGTACAACGCGCGGGCCGACGCTGTCGCGCAGGGCAATGCCGGCGCGATCGGACTGCTCAGCCAGATCAGCGGGCTGAACCGCCTCGGCGAGAAGGAGCCCACGATCTTCTGGGCGCACTGGCTGATCGCCGCGCTGTTCTTCATGATCGAGCTGCTGCCCGTCCTGGTGAAGGTGCTCACCAGCTACGGGGACCCGTCGCTGTATGAGAAGACTGCCGCGATCCGCAAGCAGGTCGAGGAGGATCGCGTCTCGGCAGAGGGCTACCGCGACCGTGCTGCGATCGTCGCGACGGGCTCGCTCCCGCCCGCCGAGCCTCCCGCACCCGCTCCCGCGCCTCCTGCCGCGGGCGATGCCCCGACCGTGCCGCTCACGCGCGCCGACCTCCGCGAGGGCGCGTCGGTCTGAGCAAGAGGCACTCGAGACGGATGAACGGATGCCGGTGGCCCATCTGGGCGCCGGCATCCGTCGTCGATCGATGACGCGAACGGAGCCGTGACCGGTCCCACGGCGCTAGCGTTGAGACATGGTCAACTATCGCTATCTGGGCAACAGCGGATTCAAGGTCTCGGAGATCACCCTCGGCAACTGGGTGACGCATGCGTCGCAGGTCGGCGACGACGCCGCGATCGCCACGGTGCACGCCGCGCTGGACGCCGGCATCACCACTTTCGACACTGCGGACACCTACGCCAACACGGCCGCAGAGGTCGTGCTCGGCAAGGCCCTCGAGGGGCAGCGCCGCGAGAGCCTCGAGATCTTCACGAAGGTGTACTTCCCGACCGGCCCGAAGGGCCCGAACGACACCGGCCTCAGCCGCAAGCACATCCGCGACTCGATCGAGGGCTCGCTGCGCCGCCTCGGCGTCGACTACGTCGACCTGTACCAGGCGCACCGCTACGACTACGAGACGCCGCTCGAGGAGACCATGCAGGCCTTCGCCGACGTCGTCCGCCAGGGCAAGGCACTGTACATCGGCGTCTCGGAGTGGACCGCCGAGCAGCTGCGCGAAGGACACGCGCTCGCCCGCGAGCTCGGTGTGCAGCTGATCTCGAACCAGCCGCAGTACTCGATGCTGCACCGTGTGATCGAGGGCAAGGTCGTGCCGGCATCCGAGGAGCTGGGCATCTCGCAGATCGTCTGGTCGCCGATGGCGCAGGGCGTGCTGAGCGGCAAGTACCTGCCCGGTCAGCCGGTGCCGGAGGGGTCGCGCGCGACCGACCCGCACTCGGGTGCGGACTTCATTAAGAGCTTCCTGCGTGACGACATCCTCACCGCCGTGCAGAACCTGAAGCCGATCGCCGAGCAGGCCGGGCTCACGATGCCGCAGCTCGCGATCGCATGGGTGCTGCAGAACCAGAACATCGCCGCCGCGCTCGTCGGCGCTTCGCGCCCGGAGCAGCTCGCCGACACCGTGAAGGCGTCCGGCGTGGTGCTCGACGCCGACACTCTCGCCGCGATCGACACGGCTCTGGCCGGTGTCGTGAACGACGACCCGGAGGACACCTACACGGTGTCGCCGAAGAAGCGCCTCGTCTGAGACATCCCGCCTCCGCACTTGAGGGGCCAGAGGACGCGGCATCCGGGCATCCGGACCGACGTCCCTGGCCCCTCTTCGTCTGTCGCGGCAGCGTGGTTCGTCCGGGTCGCAGTCCGTCCCGGTTCACGGCGCCCAACCAGACTCAGGTCGCAGTTCGTCCCGGTGTCCGGCGGTCAGAGCGTGACGAAGTGCGACCTGGATGCCGCGTGACGGGACAACGCGCGTCGCGAGCGATGTCCCGAGAGTTGCGGGCTGGCGATTCGTCCGGGTTGCAGTTCGTCCCGGTTCACGGCGGCCAACCAGACTCAGGTCGCAGTTCGCCCCGGTATCCGGCGGTCAGAGCGTGCCGAATTGCGACGTGGATGCCCGGGATGCGCCGGAAGCGGGACGATTCGCGACCTGAACGGCGGTGGCCGCGGTCAGAGGTTCCCGAACACCGCGCCGGGGTTGAGGATGTTCTGCGGATCGAGTGCCTTCTTGATGCGCAGGTTCAGGTCGAGCACGTCCTCGCCGAGGTAGTCGCCGAGCCAGGGCTGCTTCAGCCGGCCGACGCCGTGCTCGCCGGTGATCGTGCCGCCGAGACTGATCGCCAGGTCCATGACCTCGCCGTAGGCGACGTCGGCGCGCTCCTTCTGACCGGGATCCGACGGGTCGAGCACGAGCAGCGGATGCGTGTTGCCGTCGCCCGCGTGCGCGACGATCGAGATCTCGGTGCGGTGCCGCGCGGCGATCTCCGCGACGCCGAGCACCAGATCGCCGAGGCGGGGGAGCGGCACGCCGACGTCCTCCAGCAGCAGGGCGCCGCGCTTCTCGACAGCGGGGATCGCCTGGCGGCGGGCCTCGATGAGGGCCTCGCTCTCGTCAGGGTCGTTGGTGGCGTAGCACTCGGTGGCGCCGTTCGCTCCGCAGATCACCTCGACGGCCGCGATCTGCTCCTCAGCCAGGGCGTCGGGCTCGTCGGACTGCACGATCAGCATCGCCGCCGCGCTGCGGTCGAGCTCCATCCGGGTCATGTCCTCGACGGCGTTGATGGCGACCTGATCCATGAACTCCAGCATCGAAGGGCGCATCGCGCCCTTGATGTCGAGCACGGCCTGGATGGCGCCCGACAGCGTCGGGAACATCGCGACCAGCGTCGTGGGAGTGCGCTGCGCCGGTACCAGCCGCAGCACGATCTCGGTGATGATGCCGAGCGTGCCCTCGCTGCCGACGAACAGCTTCGTCAGCGACAGGCCGGCGACGTCCTTCAGCCGCGGGCCGCCGAGCTTCACGACCTTGCCGTCGGCGAGCACCACAGTGAGTCCGAGTACGTAGTCGGTGGTCACGCCGTACTTCACGCAGCACAGGCCGCCGGCGTTCGTCGCGACGTTGCCGCCGATCGAGCAGAACTCCTGCGAGGACGGGTCCGGCGGGTACCAGAGGCCGTGCTCGGATGCCGCGGCCTTGACCTCGACGTTGAAGGCACCCGGCTGCACCGTGGCCATCTGCACGAGCGGATCGATCGTGATCTGCCGCATCCGGTCCAACGAGATGACGATCGCGTCGTCCTGCGCCGAGCTGCCGCCGGACAGACCGGAGCCCGCGCCGCGCGGGATCACGGCGACGCCCTCGCGGGCCGCGATCCTCATGGCGGCCTGAACGTCTTCCGTCGACGTCGCGCGCACGACGGCGAGCGGCACCCCCGCATCCGGGTCGTTGGCGCGGTCCCAGCGGTACGCGTCGAGCGAGTCGCGGTTGGTGACGAGCACGCCCTCGGGAAGGTCAGCGGTCAGAGCGGCGAGCACGCGCTCACGGCGGTCGGGTTCCATCCTTCGAGCGTAGTCCGGCGGACTATTCCTTCACGGCGCCGGAGGTCAGCCCGGCGACGATCCAGCGGCTGGCCAGGGCGAACAGCACCATCGTCGGGAGGATCGTCAGCACAGCCGCGGCGGACATCGATCCCCAGTCGATGTTGAACGTGGAGATGAAGCCGTTCAGCGCCGACGGCACCGTGCGCTTCTCATCGGAGTTGATCAGGACCACGGACAGGAACAGCTCGTTCCAGCAGTTCACGAAGTTGAAGATGAACGCCGCGATGATGCCAGGCGTCATCACCGGGACGAGCACGCGGAACAGCGCGCCCAGCCGAGAGCATCCGTCGATCATCGCCGCCTCTTCGAGCGCGTTCGGCACGTTCTCGAAGAACCCGCGCAGCATGACCGTCGAGAACGGGATGCACACCGCGATGTACACCAGCACGAGCCCGGGGCGGGTGTCGACCAGCCCCAGGTCGGTCATCATCGAGTACAGCGGCCCCAGGGCGATGAAGGCCGGGATCATCTGCGTGAGCAGGAACGCCACGAGCACCGCACCCTTGCCGCGGAACTCGAACCGTGCCAGCACATAGGCGCTGAGCAGCGCGATCAGCGTCGCGACGGCGCCCGCCGTCAGCGCGACGATCGCCGAGTTCATCAGGAAGACACCGAAGGTGCTCTTCTCGAACAGGCTCGCGTAGTTCTGCAGCGACGGCTCGCTCGGCCAGTACTCGATCGGGAACCGGTTGATCGTGGACGGCGACTTGAACGAGGTCAGCGCGATCCAGTACAGCGGGAACAGGGTGATGATCAGCCAGAGACCCAGCCCGGTGAACCGCACCACACCGCCGACGGTGACCTTCCGCGGGCCGCGGGTCTCGCGCTTCTTCACTCCGGCCGTCGTGAGGGCCATGGTCGCGCTCATCGCTGCATCCTCCGCATCGCCATCAGGTAGAACCCGCAGAACACGAGCAGGAACGCGACGACGATCAGGCCGATGGCGCTCGCGATGCCGTAGTTGCCCTGCTGGGTGAAGTCGATCATCCAGGTCGTGACGATGTCGGTCTGGTTGGCGGGTCCGCCGCCGGTCATCGCCCAGATGATGTCGGGGAAGTTGAAGATCCAGATCACGCGCAGCAGCACCGTCAGCAGCAGCGTCATCGAGATGTACGGGATGACGATCGAGAACAGCTGACGCACCTTGCCGGCGCCGTCGATGCTCGCGGCCTCCAGCACCTCGTCTGGCACCGACTGCAGCGCGGCGAGGATCATGATCGCGAAGAAGGTGACCCCGTACCAGATGTTCGCGACGATCACGGCGGTCATCGCCAGCTTCGGGTCCGCGAGCCAGGGCAGCGGCTGCGAGATGATCCCCGCCTTCATCAGCAGGTCGTTGATCACACCGAACTCCGCGTTGAACATCCAGCGGAAGAGCATCCCGATCAGGAAGCCCGAGACCGCCCACGGGAAGAACACCAGCGCCTGATAGACGCCGCGGAACCGGAACCTCTTGCGCAGCGCCAGGGCGATCAGGAAGCCGATCACGAGCTGCGGCACGAGCGAGCCGACCACCCAGAGCACCGAGTTCCACGCGACCTTCGGGAACACCGGGTCGGTGAACACGGTGACGAAGTTGTCGAACCCGACGAACGGCGTCGAGGTGAGGTCCCACAGGTTCCAGTCGTGGAACGCCATCCTCGCGCCCTGCAGCATCGGCACGTAGGTGAACCAGCACACGAACACGATGGCGGGGGCGAGGAACGCCAGCAGCGTCAGGGCGTGCTTGGCGCGGAAGGTGCGGTGGCCGGGCGCGGGACGCCGGGGACGGGAGGCCCCGCCGGCAGTGCCGACGGAGCCCCTCTCGATGGTCTGAGCGGACAACGGTCAGCCCTTCTCCGCGGCGTACTTCTCCGTCCAGTACTCGTCCCAGGACTTCAGCAGCTCCTCGGTGGACATGTCGCCCAGCAGGACCTTCTGCACGTCCTGGTCGGACTTCTGGATCCACTCGGTCCACCAGCTCACGCCGCGCGGCTGGATGACGTTGACGTAGGTGTCGGGGTTCTCGGTCATCGTGACGTAGCTGGTCCACGGGCCGGTCTTGTAGAACTCGTCATCGGCCGCAGCGGCGATGATGGGCACCAGGCTGTTCTTCTGCGCGAAGGTCGTCGCCGGCTCCGCGGAGGACAGGTACTCGACGAGCTTGACCGCCGCGTCCTTGTGGTCGCTGGCCTGCGCCACTCCCCAGCCCGCGGTGGCGAGCGGCTGCGCGGCCTTGCCCGTCGGGCCGGTCAGCAGCGGCGCGGTGTCCCACTGGTCCTCCTTCAGCGAGGACTCCTGCACGGTCGCGATGACCTCGGGGTCCTGCAGCAGGAAGGCGGTGGAGCCGTTGGTGAAGCCGGCGACCATCTCGGGGTAGCCCCACGAGACGGCGGACGGCGGCGAGGCCTCCTTGAACAGGTCGAAGTAGGTGTCGACGGCGTCCTGCGCCTCCGGGGCGGCGAAGATCGTGGAGCCGTCCTTCATGAGGAATGCGTCGTCGGTGTTCAGGTCGTCGATGACGTACGCCTCGATCGCCGCGACGACGTTGCTGTTCGCGTTCTGGCCGCCGCGGAAGGCGTACCCGTAGACGTTCTTCGACGGATCCTGGATGGCGGAGGCCTGCTCGAGCAGGTCGTCCCAGCTCTTCGGAGGACCGTCGAATCCGGCATCCTTCACCAGGTCGGTGCGGTAGAACAGCGACAGCCCGTAGAAGCCGTACGGCACGAAGTAGTTCTTGCCGTCGGTGTCGGCGGCGGACTTCGCGTTGTCGGTGAGGGCGTCCCAGCCGTCCCAGCTCGACAGATCCTTCTTCATGTCGTAGAGCCACTTGTTGTTCGAGAACGGCCCGACGGTGAGGTCGCGGACCTCGAGCACGTCGACGCCCTTGCCGGACTGCAGCATCTGCTGGATCTTCTGGTCGGCCTGCTCGGTGGGCGGCGAGACCAGCTTGACCGTGATGTCGGGGTTCTCCTTCTCGAAGTCGTCGAGAAGACCGCGGATCAGCTCGGTGCGCGCGGGGTTGGTCAGACTCTCGACCATCTGCAGGGTGACCTTGCCGTCGGCGGACTCGCCGCCGCCGGCCGAGCAGCCGGTCAGGGCGAGGACGGCGACGGTGCCGATCCCCGCGGCCGTCGTCAGAAGCCGGTGCTTCATGATGTGCCTCTTCTCTCTCAGGGTGGTGTTTCAGGGTGCGGTTCAGGGCAGGTGCACGGGGGCTGCGGAGCGGATGCCGGCCCGCTGCAGGATCTCCGGCACGCAGCGCTCCACGAAGGCCTCGAAGTCGGACGCCTCGGTGTACAGGTGCGCGGAGAGGCGGAAGTAGCCGACGCCCTCGAAGCTGGTGAACGCCGTCTCGACGCCGACGGCGTCGATCAGTTGCATCCGCAGGTCGTCGGCCTGCTCGCGGCTGCGGCCGAGGGCGTCCGGCAGGCGGATGAGGCGCATCGAGGCGACCGGCGTCGGCAGCGGGGCGAGCGCCTCGGCGTCGGTGTACGGCTGCAACGCGTCGGCGATGAGACGGGCGCCGTGGTCGGCCATCTTCGAGATCGCGTCCCTCGCAGCGTCCCAGCCGATCTGGTCCTCGATGAAGTCGATGGATGCCGGGGTGCTGAGGTACGTGGTGGCGTCGATCGTGCCCTGCGTGTCGAAGCGGGCGGGGTAGGGCTCGGGTGCTCCCCACGAGTCGATCAGCGGCCAGAGGTCCTGACGATCGGATGCCGTGGTCACGAGCAGCGCGGATCCGCGCGGTGCGCACGGCCACTTGTGCATGTTGCCGAACCACCAGTCGCCGCCGCCCGCTGCAGCCGCGTCGGGGATGAGGCCCGGTGCGTGAGCGCCGTCCACCAGGGTGCGCACGCCCTGCCCGGCGGCGAGCTCGGCGATGCGCCGGGTCGGGAACCGGCGCGCCGTCGCGGAGGTGATCTGGTCGACGACGATCAGACGGGTGCTCGGGGTCAGCGCGTCCGCGAAGCGCTGCACGACCTCGTCGTCGTCGGCGAGCAGAGGGAGGCGCACGACCTTCACCGTCGCCCCGAAACGTCGGGCGAGGCGCTCGGCGCCCATGGTCACGGCGCCGTAGCCGTGGTCGGTGACGAGGATCTCATCACCGGGCGAGAGGGCGAGCGAGTTGTAGACCACGGTCGCCGCGGCCGAGGCGTTCGGCACGAAGACGGCGTCCTCCGGGCCGGCGCCGACGAACGGCGCGGTGCGCTCGCGCGCCTCGTGGACGCGCTCGGCGATACGGGGGAACCACTCCACCGGGCTGAGGTCGGCGCGACGACGCAGCGCGTCCTGGTGGGCGACGACGGCAGTGGGGACCGCGCCGAAGGAGCCGTGGTTGAGGTGGATGACCTCCGGATCGAGCGGCCAGGCATCGCGTGCGCGCTCGAAGGACTTCAGCCGGATCGGCGATGGCGTCGTGGCCGTGGTCATGCGTCCTCGCAAGGGTGGGGGGAAACTTGTTGCACAACTTTGCCATGTGAGACCTCGTATGTCGAGACAATGACGGGAATCGGAACTAAGTTGTCCTACAAATACGTCTCGAGTGGAGCATCCGACAGACTCACTCGGAGACACGGACCGCGGAGGAACCGATGAGCGCACTGGACACCGCCCTGCACGGGCTGCGATCGCTGATCGCGGACGGCGCGCTGCGCCCCGGCGACCGCCTGCCCAGTGAGGGCGAGCTGTGCGAGCAGCTCGGAGTGTCGCGCGGCTCGCTGCGCGAGGCGATCAGGATGCTCGCCGCCCTCGGCGTGCTCGAGACGCGGCACGGGTCGGGCAGTTATGTCGGCGAGCTCCGGGCGGCGGACCTGATCAGCAGCCTCTCGCTCACCGTCGGTCTGCTGCCGATGGCCGGAGTGCTCGAGCTCACCGAGCTGCGCCGGGCACTCGAGCCCCACGTCGCCGCGCTCGCCGCGGCGCGCATCGATCAGGCGACCGTCGAGCGACTGGACGTGCTGCTGCGCGAGCTCGAGGCCAGTGACGACTTCGAGCAGCATTCCCGCCTCGACCACGAGTTCCACATGTCGATCGCGGCCGTCGCCGGGCAGGACGCGCTGACGAGTCTGCTCGACGTGCTGCGCTCGCGATCCCGCGCCTACCGCCTCTCCGACGCCTCGGATGCGGCCGAGCTGAAGCGGAACTCGGACGTGGGGCACCGGGCGATCCTGCGGGGCCTGGCCGACGGCGACCCCGTCGCGGCATCCGCCGCCGCATCGGCGCACGTCGCCGACACGGCCTACTGGGTGCGGAAGTACTCCGACGGAGCCGAAGAGGTTGCCGCCGGCCACTGACAGCGCCGGCTCGCCGTGCTCGACGCGTGCACGTCGGCGTCCGACTTCGGATGGTCCAGACGGCCCGCGGTTCGCCGGCGCGCTGCGGTGCGGCATCCGCAACTGGGCATGCCGGTCGGGAGCCGATCGGCCGGATGCCTGCCGGGATCAGCCCAGCGAGATGTCGACCTGGATCTCGGTGGCGAGCTGTTCGAGGTCGGCGCGCAGCGCATCGATGTCGGCCGTCGCCGGAACGGTCGCCGTGACCGTCGACTCGAACAGCCGGCCGCCGGCCATGGCGGCATCCTTCGTGACCGTCGTCATGTCCTCGATGCTGAGAGCGTGCTCGGCGAGCACGCGCGAGACCTCGCGGACGATCCCGGGGCGGTCGTTGCCGAGCACGGTGAGGCTGATGCGCTGCGCGTCGGCGGATGCCGCGGCATCCGTCCCGGTGTGCACGGTGACCGCGAGCAGTCCCTCGAGCGCCTGCAGCGCGGACTGCAGGTCGGCGACGCGCTCCGGCGCGACCGACACCTCGATCACGCCGGCGAACGTGCCGGCGAGCTCGGCGAGACGGCTGTTCTCCCAGTTGCCGCCGTGCCCGTCGACGGCATCGGCCACAGCTGAGACGAGTCCGGGGCGATCCGCTCCCGCGACGGTGAGGATGAGCGTAGTCATGCCTGAAGCGTAGCCCTCAGGACCAGGCCCCGGACTCCAGGAACCGCTCCAGCTGCGCGCGGTGGGGTGCGAGGTCCCAGCCCTGCGCGGCCACCCACTCGTCGTTGTAGTAGGTCTGCGCGTAGCGCACCCCGCTGTCGCAGATCAGGGTGACGACGCTGCCCGTCTCACCGGCGTCCCGCATCCGCGAGATCAGCTGGAAGGCGCCGATGAGGTTCGTGCCGGTCGACCCGCCGGCCCAGTGCAGGGTGCGCTCGCGCAGCAGCCGGATGGCGGCGACGGATGCGGCATCCGGAACCTGGATCATCTCGTCGATCACGCTCGGCACGAACGACGCCTCCACGCGTGGCCGGCCGATGCCCTCGATCCTCGAGGGCTTGCCCGTGGCATCCGCATCGCCCTTCCACCCGGCGTAGAACGCCGAGCCCTCGGGGTCGACCACTGCCACCTTCGTCTCGTGCCGCCGGTAGCGCACGTACCGGCCGAAGGTCGCGCTGGTGCCGCCGGTGCCGGCGCCGACGACGATCCACGACGGGATGGGATGCCGCTCCTGCGACAGCTGGCTGAACACGCTCTCGGCGATGTTGTTGTTGCCCCGCCAGTCCGTCGCCCGCTCCGCGTACGTGAACTGGTCGAGGTAGTGGCCGCGGCATCCGGCGGCCAGGCGGCGCGCCTCGGGCGAGATGTCCTCGGCACGGTCGACGAGGTGGCAGCGGCCGCCGTAGAACTCGATGAGGTCGATCTTCTCCTGGCTGGTGGAGCGCGGCACGACCGTGACGAACTCGAGTCCCAGCATCCGAGCGAAGTAGGCCTCTGAGACCGCCGTCGATCCGCTGGACGACTCGACCAGCGTGGTGTTCTCGTCGATGAGACCGTTGACCAGGCCGTACAGGATCAGCGAACGGGCGAGCCGGTGCTTGAGCGAACCGGTCGGATGCACCGACTCGTCCTTCAGGTACAGATCGATGCCCCACTCGGACGGGAGGGGGAAGAGATGCAGATGCGTGTCGGCCGAGCGGTTGCCGTCGGCTTCGAGCACGCGGATGGCGGAACTGACCCATTCGCTCATGAATCGAGGCTACAGGGGGTGCCCCGGTCGGCCGGATGACGGCGTTTGACGGTGTTTGACGGCCGTATGACGACAGAGGCGACGTCCACCCGCGCGGCATCTAGCATCGCCGCATGGACGAGACGCTCGACATCCTGCTGCTGCGATCCTTCGTCGCCATCGACGACTTCGGCGGGTTCGGCCGTGCTGCCGAGGCGCTGCACCGCAGCCAGCCGACCGTCAGCCAGCACGTGCGCGTGCTGGAGAACAGGCTCGGCCACCAGCTCGTCGAGAAGGACGGCCGTGGCTCGCGGTTCACCCCGGCGGGCAGGCGGCTGCTCATCGAGGCGCGCCGCATCATCGCCGTGCACGACGACGCGGTCGGGCGCCTGACCGGACGCGAGGAGCCGGAGACCGGCGCCGCGCCCGTCCGCGAAGCCGCCGCCGCGGCGGACTTCCTGCGGTACATCGCCGAGCGGATGCCGCAGCTCATCGGCGAGTGGGATGCCGATCGCGAGACGTAACAGCGGGACACGCACCGTCACGCGGCGACCGGATGCCGGACCGCTCGGCGGGGCACGGGAGTCGTGTCCATCCGCGGAATCCTGCGGATCCCGCGGATGCGGCAGCGATCCATCCGGAACCCCGATCAGTGCGGCGCCGATCGCTATTGGACGCTGTGCGGCTCGTCCCCGCAGTCTTCCAGGCAACCCCTCACCGAAAGGAAGACGACATGACATCTCCCGGATCCGTCCGCACCTCCCGGCCTGTCACGCGGATGCCGGTCGTCGCGGCTTCGCTGGTCGCACTCGTGCTGCTCGCCGGCTGCGCTTCGACGAGTTCGGCGGCGACGGAGCACGACGCGAGCGAACCGCTTCCCACCGGGGCGCCCGCCGACGGATCGAGCCTCCGCGTCGCCGGGCGCCAGACACAGCTGCAGCTCGAGGCAGCCGGCGACGCGATTGACCCGCTCGCGTTCACCGTCGACGAGTGGGTGAACGCGCAGGCGGGTCCTGATGTGATCCAGGCTTTCCGTGCCGGAGCGCTCGACATCGCCAACAACGCGATCATCCCACCGATCCAGGCGCACGACATCGGCTTCGACGCATCGATCGTCGCTGTGCTGGAGCGTCCGTCGCCGTCGTACGTGTTCGCCACGGCGCCGGGCGTCGACCTCGACTCCTTCGAGGGCCTCCGTGGCAAGAAGATCGCGTTCTCGCAGGGTCAATCCCAGGGAGACACCGTGCTGCGCACATTGCAGACCGCAGGCATCGACGTCGACGAAGTCGACTTCGTGGAACTGCCCAGCACGCAGTTCCTCACCGCGCTGCAGAGCGGGCAGGTCGATGTCGCGCCGCTGGGCGAACCGGTGGTGACGAAGTACATCGACCAGTTCGGCAAGGACGGCGCGGTCGCGCTGCCCGCCGAGGAACCCGACCTGCTCAGCGTGCTCTGGGTGCCGAACACCGTGCTCGCCGACGCCGACAAGGTCCTCGCCGTGCGTGACTACATCCGCGCCTGGGCCCAGGGACAGGTCTGGGCGTGGGAGAACGCCGATGCCTGGAAGAAGTTCTACTTCGTGGACACCGAGGGCGTCTCCGCCGAGGACGCCGACCGCATCTGGGCACTCGCCAACAAGCCGTCATTCCCGAAGAACTGGGACGACGCCGACGCATGGGCGCAGTCGTCGGCCGATCTGCTCTCGGACGGCGGCTACATCGAGGGCTTCGACACCGAGGTCCTGTTCGACCGACGCTTCGAGGGCGATGCGGCCGCGGCCGTCGCCGACGAGTACGTGAAGGAGTGACCATGTCGACTCAACTTCTGGCAGAACGGCGCACGGAGGGCACGGAGGGCACGGTGGCGACCGGTGCCGTCGCCGACGCACCCCTCCGTCTGGTGCGGCAGACCAGACGTCGCCGTCTCGGGCGCGCACGGTCTCTACCAGGCGGACGGCTGCTCGGGCCGCTGTTCATCCTCGCCGTCTGGGAGGCGGCAGCCCTGCTCGGGCTCCTCGATCCGCGGCTGCTGAGCGGCCCGGAGACCGTCGCCGCCACCGGCTGGCGACTGATCGTCGACGGCACCCTCGCCGAGCACATCGGCGCCTCGCTGTGGCGGGCCGTTCTCGGGCTGGTGATCGGGACCGTCGCGGGTGTCTCGCTCGCCGTCGTGGCCGGACTCACCCGGCTGGGGGAATCGCTCGTCGACGGCACGGTACAGGTGAAGCGGGCCATCCCGGTGCTCGCCCTCATACCGCTGCTGATCCTCTGGCTCGGCATCGGCGAGGAGTTCAAGGTGACCATCGTCGCCCTCGGCGTGCTCATCCCCATCTACATCAACACGTACAGCGCACTGACCGGTATCGACCGCAAGCAGATCGAGCTCGCCGAATCGCTCGGCCTGAGTCGCTGGCAGTATGTGCGGTCGGTGCTCATCCCCGGCGCGCTGCCCGGGTTCTTCGTCGGGTTCCGACTGGCGGTGGTCGGGTCGTGGATGGCGTTGATCGTCGTGGAGACCATCAACGCCACCTCGGGCATCGGCTACATGATGGCCCAGGCCCAGCTCTACGCGCAGTCCGACATCATCCTCGTCGGCCTGGTCGTGTATGGAGTGTTCGGATTCGTGTCGGATGCCCTGGTGCGTCTGCTGGAGCGGAAGGTGCTGTCATGGCGACGGACGCTGGCGAGCTGAGCACGGCCGTCCGGGTGAGCGGGCTCCGACGCTCGTTCGGCGACCGTGAGGTGCTGAAGGGGATCGATCTGCGGATCGCCCGTGGCGAGTTCGTCGCGCTGATCGGCCGCAGCGGGTCGGGCAAGAGCACGC
Source organism: Microbacterium sp. MAH-37 (assembly GCF_009758255.1). Lineage (GTDB taxonomy): Bacteria > Actinomycetota > Actinomycetes > Actinomycetales > Microbacteriaceae > Microbacterium. The sequence continues at coordinate 332,205 of NZ_WSEN01000010.1, read as the reverse complement.
TGCTGCGGGCCGTCGCCGGCCTGGACGATTCGGTGGCCGGATCCGGGGACGTCTGGGTGCCGGAACGCGTGTCCCTGGTCTTCCAGGATTCGCGGCTGCTTCCCTGGCTGAGTGTGCTCGACAATGTCGTGCTCGGGCAGCCGGCCGCCGCACGGGAACGCGGCAGGGCCGTGCTCACCGAGGTCGGCCTGGCGGGCAGGGAGAGGGCGTGGCCGCACGAGCTCTCCGGCGGGGAGCAGCAGCGCGCGGCGCTGGCGCGCTCGCTGGTGAGCGAGCCGCAGCTGCTGCTCGCCGACGAGCCGTTCGGCGCGCTGGACGCGCTCACCCGGATCAGGATGCACGGGCTGCTGCACAGGCTGCTGCGCGTGCACCGCCCAGCGGTGCTGCTCGTCACGCACGACGTCGACGAGGCGCTGCTGCTGGCCGACCGCGTGCTGGTCATCGAGGACGGCGTGTTCTCCCTCGACGTGCGGGTCGACCTGGAGGAGCGCAATCCTGCCGACCCCGGCTTCGCGCGGCTGCGCGAGCAGCTTCTCCGCGCGCTCGGCGTGGAGACCGGCACAGCACACACCCCCATCGACAGACTTCAGGAGACCTCATGACCGCTCGACGAGCACTGCACTTCAACCTCTTCCTCCACGACACCGGACATCACGAGGCCTCGTGGCGGCTGCCGGAATCGGATCCGCACGCGCTGCTCGATCTCGCCTACCATCAGCGGCTCGCGAGGATCGCTGAGGACGCGAAGTTCGACTCGCTGTTCCTGGCCGATTCGCCGGCACTCTTCGGAGATGTCGGCCGGCGCCCGCAGGGCGGTATCGAGCCGACGGTGCTGCTGACGGCGCTGGCGGTGACGACGTCGCGGATCGGGCTGATCGCGACGGCATCCACGTCGTACAACGAGCCGTACAACCTCGCGCGGCGGCTCTCGTCGGTGGACTGGATCTCGGGCGGGCGCGCCGGATGGAACATCGTCACGACCGCCGGTGAGGCAGCCGCCCGCAACTTCGGGCTGCAGGAGCAGCCCCTGCACGCGGCCCGCTACGCCAGGGCATCCGAGTTCCTCGAGGTGGCGACCAAGCTCTGGGACTCGTGGGAGGACGGCGCGATCATCGCCGACAAGGCGTCCGGCGTGCACGCCCTCGCCGAGCGGGTGCACGCGATCGGGCACCGCGGCGAGCACTTCCAGGTGGAGGGGCCGCTGAACTCGCCGCGCAGTCCGCAGGGGTATCCGCTGCTCGTGCAGGCGGGGTCGAGCGAGTCCGGCAAGGACTTCGCCGCTCGCTGGGCCGAGGCGATCTTCACCGCTCAGCCGACGTTCGAGGAGGGGCGGGCGTTCTACGCCGACGTGAAGCGGCGAGCGGTCGCGAACGGGCGCGATCCCGAGCACCTCAAGGTGCTGCCCGGACTGGTGCCCGTGATCGGCGACACCGAGGCCGAGGCGCGTGAGATCGAGGCCGAGCTGGACCGGCTGATCGCACCCGAGTACGCCAGGGATCAGCTGGCCAAGGTGCTCGGACGCGATCCGGAGTCCCTCCCGCTCGACCGGCCCCTACCGGACGACCTGCCGAGCGAGGACGAGATCGAAGGAGCGAAGAGCCGCTTCACGCTGATCGTGGAACTGGCCAGACGCGAGAATCTGACCGTTCGCGAACTCATCGGCCGGCTCGGCGGCGGTCGAGGTCACCGCACCTTCGCGGGCACCGCGGTGCAGGTCGCCGACACGATCCAGCACTGGTTCGAGAACGGTGCGGCGGATGGATTCAACATCATGCCCGCCGTGCTGCCGTCCGGGCTCGAGGTTTTCGTCGAACAGGTGCTGCCGATCCTTCGTGAACGCAGTCTGTTCCGCAGCGAGTACACCGGGAGCACTCTGCGGGAGCACTACGGCCTGCCGCGGCCGGTCAATCAGCGGGAGCTGGCCGTCGCGAGCTGATCCGCCGAGTGGGCCCCGAGGAAGGGCGGGGCCCACTCGTGCACTCCTTGTCCGGGAGCGGCCGGAGGCGCAGACTTGCCCCGGGGGCAGAGAGGAGCCGATCATGGCACACGGAGACATCACCCACATCGACATCCCGGTCACCGACCTGACGAAGGGCGCCGCGTTCTACTCGGGGCTGTTCGGCTGGAACATCGCCGAGATGCCCGGATTCGAGGGCTACCCGATGTGGCAGGCGCCGAACGGCATCAGCGGCGGCGGGCTCGCACCACGCGACGACGGCTTCACGCAGCCGCGGTCGTACGTCGAGGTCGACTCGATCGACGACACGGTCGCCGCGGCGAAGGCTGCCGGTGGCACCGTCGCGATGGAGAAGTCGGCGATCACGGACAGCAGCTGGTGGGCGGTCATCGTCGATCCTGACGGCAACCACATCGGACTCTTCGAGGGCGTCGTCGGCGGGTGAACCGCACTCAGGCGGATGCCGCCTGACGCAGCCACTGCTCCACGCCCGCGATGTGCGCGGTGGCGAGCGAGGTGGCCAGTGCTGAGTCGTGCTGCGCGATGGCATCGGCGATCGCGCGGTGCTCGGCGAGCGTGCGTCCGGTGGCGTTCTGCTCGGTCAGGCCGCGCCAGACCCGAGCCCGGACGGTCTGGCTGCTCAGGCTCTCGATCAGGCTGGCCAGGTAGTCGTTGCCGGTGAGTCGCACGATCTCGCGGTGGAAGCGGATGTCGTGCGCGACCAGGTCGTCGAGCGAGATCGTCTCGGGGTCGACCGAGGCGACCTCGTCCTGCAGCAATGCCGCCTGCTCGGCTGAGGCGTTGCCTGCTGCGAGACCGGTGGCCTGGGACTCCAGCATCCGCCGCACGGCGAACAGCTCGAGCAGCGAGTCGTCATCGTGCAGATCGACCACGAAGGTGATGGCCTCGAGCAGCAGGTGCGGCTCGAGGCTGGTGACGTAGGTGCCGTCGCCGCGGCGCACATCGAGCACCCGGATGACCTCGAGCGCCTTGACCGCTTCGCGCATGGAATTGCGGGACAGGCCCAGCCGCTCGGCGAGCTCCTTCTCCGGTGGAAGCCGGTCGCCCGGGCCGAGCTCGCCGGAGACGATCATCGCCTTGATCTTCTCGATCGCCTCGTCAGTGACTGCCATGGCGACATCCTCGCACAGAGATCGGATGTCTGGGGCGAGGTGGGGCAGGATGGGGGCATGCGCGTCGTCGACTCCCACCTGCACCTCTGGGATCCCGAGGTCCTCACCTACCCGTGGCTGGAAGGCGAGCTGGACGCGGCCTACGCCGCGGAACAGCTCCTGGACGACCGGATCGACGACGTCGACGAGCAGGTCGCGGTCTTCGTGCAGGCCGATCCGATCGAGAAGCAGGCGATCGACGAGGTGCGCTGGGTCTCATCCATCGCCCTCGAGGTCGGTGTCGTCGCGATCGTCGCCGGCGCGCGGCTGGATCGGGGGCGCAAGACGCTGAGGCATCTCGACGAACTGGGCGCCTACGAGAACGTCGTCGGGGTGCGGCACCTGCTGCAGGGCGAGAAGGACGGATTCGCCCGCACTCCGAAGTTCATCGAGGGCGCCCGCGCCGTGGCATCCCGCGGCCTGACCTTCGACGCCTGCGTGCGCGACCACCAGATCCCCGATGTCACCGCGCTCGCCGCGGCCGTGCCGGAGCTGAGGATCGTGCTCGACCACCTCGGCAAGCCCGCGATCGGCACCGACGACGCGCCGCTGCTACCCAGCGCAGAATGGCGCCGCGACATCGCCGACCTCGCGCGCCACCCGCAGGTCCACGTCAAGCTGTCCGGTCTGCCCGCCGAAGCCGGCGGGCACTGGGACGAGGACCAACTGGAGCCGTTCCTGGATGTCGTGGCGAAGGAGTTCGGCGAAGACCGGATCATGTGGGGGAGCGACTGGCCGGTGTCCGCGATGCAGGTCTCCGACGACGACGGCGCGGACTTCTTCATGGACGGAGTGCGCGACGACTGGTGCCACACGATCGGCGACTGGGCCGCGGATCGCGGCCTCGACAGCGACAAGGTGCTCTGGTCGAACGCGCGGGCTTTCTACGGCATCCGCTGATCGGCGCTCGGAGTAGCGTCATGTCTATGTCTGCATCGCCGAACGTCGTCCTCATCTGCGTCGATCAGTGGCGGGGCGACTGCCTCTCCGCCGACGGACATCCGATCGTGCGCACGCCCTACCTCGACGCGCTCGCCGCGCGCGGCGTGCGGTTCTCGAACGCCTACTCGGCGACGCCGACGTGCGTACCGGCGCGGATGGCGCTGCTGACCGGGCTGTCGCAGGAGCACCATCGCCGTGTCGGCTACGCCGACGGGGTGGATTTCGACATCTCCGAGACGTTGCCGAAGTCGTTGTCGGCCGGCGGATATCAGACGCAGGCGATCGGCAAGATGCACTATTCGCCGGAGCGGGTGCGGATCGGGTTCGATGACGTGATCCTGCACGACGGCTACCTGCACCACTCGCGGCGGCGGGAGCGGGATGCCCGGTTCTACGACGACTACCTGACCTGGCTGCGTGCGCAGGCCGGATCATCGGCTGTCGACGACTATCTGGAGAACGGGATCAACTGCAACTCGGTGGTGGCCCGGCCGTGGGACAAGGCAGAGCGGCTGCATCCGACGAACTGGGTCGTGACCGAGGCGGAGAACTGGCTGTATCGCCGGGACCCCACCCGCCCGTTCTTCCTGTACCTGTCGTTCCACCGGCCGCATGCGCCGTACGATCCGCCGGCGTGGGCGTTCGAGCAGTACCTGGACGCACCCGCGGTCGAGCCGCCGGTGGGGGACTGGGCGGGGGAGTTCGGCCATCTGCGCAACGACGCGCTGCCCGACGCCAACGTCGCCCACTACGACGCCCGCACGGCGCACCGGGCTCGGGCCGGGTACTACGGGCACATCAGCCACATCGACGCGCAGATCAACCGGTTCCTGGAGATCCTCGCCGAGTTCGGCGTGGCCGACGACACGTACATCCTGTTCACGTCCGACCACGGCGACATGCTCGGCGACCACCATCTGTGGCGCAAGGGATATCCGTACGAGGGGTCCGCGCGGGTGCCGATGATCCTCGCCGGGCCGACGATCGACTCGCAGCAGGTGAGCGACGAGATCGTCGAGCTGCGCGACGTGATGCCCACGCTGCTGGCCTGCGCCGGGGTGCCGGTGCCGGAGGATGTCGACGGGCGCGACCTGCGGGGGGTCGTCTCGGTGCGGGATGCGGCGCCGTGGACCGGGCAGCCGGCGCCGGCCGGTGAGCGGTCCGCCGAGGCGCCCTCTGCGGTGCTGGCCGAGGACGAGCCGCACCTGCACGGCGAGCACATCGCCCTCGGACACTCGATGCAGTGGATCCGTGCGGGCCGGTGGAAGTACGTGTGGCTGTCGGGGTCGGGGGTCGAGCAGCTGTTCGACCTGGTCGTCGACCCGCACGAGCTGCGCGATCGCTCGGCGGATGCGGCCGCTGCATCCGCACTGCAGGCGTGCCGCGCGCGCCTGATCGCCGACCTGCGCGGCCGGCCGGAGGGCTTCGTCGACGGCGACGCCCTCGTGCCCGGCCGCCCGGTGCAGCCGGTGCTGGACCAGCCGCACGAGCGCGTCGCCTGAGGGGCGATGCCCGGTGCGCTCCGGTGCGCTCCGGTGCGACGGTCCGATCGCAGTTGGTCACGTTGCCGGGCACGCCCGGTGCTCAGGTGACAGTTCGTCCCACTAGCGGTCGATCAGAGCATGGCGATCTGTGACCCGGATGCCGGGGACCCGGCCATTTCGGGACAAAGCGCGACCCGCATTGGGGTGCCGCGGGATCCCTGTGGTCGACTGCGTCACGCGAGCTCGCGCGGGCTGCTCAGGTTGCAGTTCATCGCGGTTCAGGTCTCCGTCCGAAATCCAGGTCGCAGTTCGTCTCGCTCTTCGGCGGCCAGAGCGTGACCAACTGCCACCCCGGGGAGGGCAGTGCTACGAGTTCCGCAGGACGAACTGCGATCCGAAGCACGTGGCGGGCCCGGTTCAGCCCCGCAGAGCGTGACGGATGCGAGCGAGAACGACATCGGTGCGGGACGCGCTCGTGACCTCGATGACGGTCCAGCCGGCGGCGCGCAGCGCAGCGATCCGCTCAACATCGGCGGCGTACTGTCTGCTGTGCAGCACGCCGTGATACTCAATCGCGATCTTCCGGTCGGGGTAGGCGAGATCGACGCATCCGACGAATCGACCATGGTCGTCGTAGACGTCGTGGTTGAGGAGGGGCTCCGGCATGCCGGCGAAGATGATGTGCAGCCGGAGTCGTGATTCGCGGGGTGACCAGGAGTCTTCCCGAATGAGATCGAGGGCTTCGCGCAGCCGGCGGACGTGCCCCCACCGCCCGGCAGCGACGGTCGCGCGCAGCTCATCGATCGTCGTGAACGGTGAGCGCCCGGCCTCCAGCCGGCCGTACCCCGGACGGTGGACCCGGCACAGAAAGTCGCCGAGCGCGACCAGATCGATGATGTTCCACGCCCCGAGCTGTGCCCACATCGTGGGCGACGAGGCGATCTGGATGCCGCTGGTCTCGAGCGCTCGCGCGAACCGCGGATCTGCGCGATGTCCTCGGACTCCAGCCGCGCGCACGACCGCGCCATCGCCGAGGGTGCTGATGTGTACAGGCAGTGCCAGGCCATCGGCCGGTGCATCGTCACCTTCATCCGTCACCGTCCACACGAGCGGCAACGGGCCGCCTCGCAGAGCGACCGCGCTCTCGTGGCTGACGAACTGCCCGTGCCGCAGTCGCGGGGCGTACTGCCAGGCGCGAACGCGTCGCTCCGCGGCTTGGCGTGCGAACGGATCGAGGCCGCTGAGGTCGGTGTTCACCCGCTTCGCGCGGACGCCCCGGAACGGTATCTCCAGATCACGGCGATGCAGGCGGCCGCGACTCACTCCAACGGCGGCGCTGTCCTGTACGGAGAAACGCTCTCCGAGTGACGCGGGGAGAGGGTAGGGGGTTCGCATCGCCCCACAGTGGCATCGCAGAGTGACGTGAACGCGCCCATCCACAGGGCGATCTCAGAGACCGCGATGTGGAGTACCAGTCGCAATCTCTCGATCGGCTGCGTCACGGGCATCCGCGCATGCTCAGGTGGCAGTTCGTCCCGCTTTCCGGCCGACGGAGCGTGATCAACTGCGACTCGGGGAGTTGTGCCGGCGGGAATCTATGACGAACGGCGACGGGAACGACGGAACGGCGTGGCGCTGCCCCGATGCCTCCCGAACCGGGGGGCGTTCCAGTCGCAGTTGGTCACACTGCGGATGGATCGGGCGCGCTCAGGTCGCAGTTCATCACGCCCGCCGACGGCCAGAGCGTGTCGAACTGCGACTTGAGCATCGCGATGTGGCCAGAGCGCGTCGAACTGCGACCTCGACGGCAGAGGACGCGGCGCAACGACGAAGGCCGCCCTGCGCGGAGTGCGGGGCGGCCTTCGGGACGGGAATCACTCCGGACGGAGCCGCAGTGCGGCCATGCCGCCGTCGACCTCGATGAAGGTTCCGGTCGTCGAGCCGGATGCCGGCGAGACCAGGTACAGCACAGCGCCGGCGACCTCGTCGGGCGAGACCAGGCGGCCATGCGGCTGCCTGGCGTTCAGCGCGGCGCGCTCGGCGGCCGGGTCGTCGGCCGAGTCGAGCAGGCGGCCGACCCACGGGGTGTCGGCGGTGCCGGGGTTGACCGCGTTCACGCGGATGCCCTCGCGCAGGTGGTCGGCCGCCATCGCGCGGGTCAGCGCCGAGACGGCGCCCTTCGACGCGGAGTACAGTGCACGCTGCGGCAGGCCGGTGGTCGAGGCGATGGATGCGGTGTTGCAGATCGCGGCCGACGGCGACTGCCGCAGCCACGGCAGCGCGGCCGAGGTCACGCGGGCGATGCCGGTGACGTTGATCGAGAGCACGCGCGCCCACTCGTCGTCGTCGTTCGCGGAGACGTCGCCCTGCGCGCCGATGCCGGCGTTGTTGATCACGATGTCGATGCGGCCGAACCGCTCGGCGGCAGCCGCGACCGCCGAATCCACGGACGCGCGGTCCGAGACGTCGGCGGTGAAAGCGGCGAACCGCGCGTCCGCTCCCGAGGTGTCGCGATCGAGGACGGCGATCTGCGCGCCCTCCTCGTGCAGCTTCGCGGCGATGGCCGCGCCGATCCCGGATGCTCCGCCGGTGACGATCGCCACCAGTCCTTCGACCTGCCCGCTCACTTCTGCGCCTCCCATGCGACGAACTCCTGACGCTGACGGCCCAGGCCGTCGATCTCGACCTCGACGACGTCGCCGGCCTTCAGGTACGGGAACCTGCCCGACAGCGCCACGCCCTGCGGGGTGCCGGTGAGGATGAGGTCGCCGGGCTCGAGGGTGACGTACTGCGACAGGTGGTGCACGATCGTCTCGACATCGAAGATGAGGTCGGACGTGTTCGAGTCCTGCCGCGGCTCGCCGTTCACGAAGCTGCGCAGCCGCAGGTCGTGGTGGTCGATCTCGTCGGGGGTGACCAGCCACGGCCCGGTGGGGTTGAAGCCGCGCGCGATCTTGCCCTTCGACCACTGCCCGCCCGAGACCTCGAGCTGGAACGTGCGCTCCGAGACGTCGTTCGCGAGCACGAAGCCCGCGACGTGCGCCATCGACTCGGCGGGGGAGTCGAGGTACTCGGTGCGGGTGCCGATCACGACGCCCAGCTCGACCTCCCAGTCGGTCTTCTCACTGCCGCGCGGGATGGTGACGGCGTCGTCGGGGCCGACCACGGTGTTCGGGGTCTTCAGGAACAGGATGGGGATGGTGGGCGGCTCCGAGCCGGACTCGGCGGCGTGCGCGGCGTAGTTCATCCCGATGCAGATCACGGCGCTCGGCCGTGCGATCGGCGACCCGACGCGCAGCGATGCGGCATCCGTGATCTCCGTCAGCGTGCCGGCGTCCAGCGCCGCTTGTGTGCGGCCCACCGGATCTTCGGCGAGGAAGTCGCCGTTCACATCGGATGTCACCGGGCGCAGGTCGAAGGTGCGGTCGCCGTCGATGACGACGGGGATCTCGCTCCCGGCCTCTCCAAGTCGCGCGAACTTCATGGCTCTCCTGTTCCTCGTCGGCGCAGCGGTGCGCTCGTTGACAGTATAGACATCCGATGTTTACACTCCAAGTGATCGAAGGAGCCCTGTGAGCCGTATCGTCGCGCTGGAGACCAGCGACATCCGCTTCCCCACATCGCTGAGCCTGGACGGCTCTGACGCGATGAACCCCGACCCCGACTACTCCGCGGCGTACGTGATCGTGCGCACGGATGCCGGCGACGCCGGCCATGCCTTCGTGTTCACGATCGGCCGCGGCAACGACGTGCAGGTCGCGGCGATCGACGCGCTCAGCGGGCACCTGGTCGGCCGCGAGATCGAGCCGCTGCTCGACGACATGGGCGGCACCTTCCGTGAGCTCATCGGCGACTCGCAGCTGCGCTGGCTCGGCCCGGAGAAGGGCGTCATGCACATGGCGATCGGCGCGGTCATCAACGCGCTGTGGGACATCAAGTCCAAGCGCGCCGGGCTGCCGCTCTGGCAGCTGCTCGCGCGGATGACGCCGGAGGAGCTCGTCGACCTGGTCGACTTCCGCTACCTGACCAACGCGATCACCCGCGACGACGCTCTCGAGATCCTGCGCGCCGCCGTCGCAGGACGCGCCGAGCGTGAGGCCGAGCTGCTCGCCACCGGCTACCCCGGATACACCACCAGCCCCGGCTGGCTGGGCTACTCCGACGAGAAGCTCGAGCGCCTGGCGCGCGAGGCGATGGCGGACGGGTTCACCCAGATCAAGCTCAAGGTCGGCGCCGACCTGCAGGACGACATCCGCCGGTTCCGCAAGGCGCGCGAGGTGTGCGGTCCGGACTTCCCGATCGCGATCGACGCGAACCAGCGCTGGGAGGTCTCCGAGGCGATCGAATGGGTGAACGCGCTCGCCGAGTTCCACCCGGCCTGGATCGAGGAGCCCACCAGCCCGGACGACGTGCTCGGCCACGCCGAGATCGCCCGCGGTGTGGCGCCGATCCGGGTCGCCACCGGCGAGCACGCGCAGAACCGGATGATCTTCAAGCAGCTGCTGCAGGCGCAGGCCATCGAGGTCATGCAGATCGATGCGGTGCGCGTCGCCGGCGTCAACGAGAACATCGCCAACCTGCTGCTGGCCGCCAAGTTCGGTGTCAGGGTGTGCCCGCACGCCGGCGGCGTGGGCCTGTGCGAGGCGGTGCAGCACCTGTCGATGTTCGACTTCGTCGCCGTCAGCGGCACCCGCGAAGGCCGGATGATCGAGTACGTCGACCACCTGCACGAGCACTTCGTCGTTCCCACCGACATCCAGGCCGGTTCGTACCAGGCGCCGACCGCACCCGGCAACGGCATGGAGATGAAGGCCGAGAGCATCTCCGAGTACACCTGGAAGGGGCAGCATGTCGCCTGAGCCCAGGGTGGAGTTCGGCACGCTCGGGTTCGGCTGCGCCTCGATCGGCAACCTCTACAAGGCGGTCTCGGATGAGGCGGCCGAGGCCGCGCTGGAAGCCGCATGGCAGAGCGGCATCCGGTACTTCGACACCGCACCGCACTACGGGCTCGGGCTGAGCGAGCGTCGCCTCGGCGCGTTCCTGCAGACGAAGCCGCGCGACGAGTTCATCATCTCCACCAAGGTCGGGCGTCTGCTCGAGCCCAACCCCGGGTATGCGGGCGGCCGTGATCAGGAGGGCTTCGACGTCCCCGATGACCTGATCCGCCGCTTCGACCCCAGCGCGGACGGCGTCCGTCGCAGCCTGGACGATTCCCTGGAGCGCCTCGGTCTGGACAGGGTCGACGTGCTCTACCTGCACGACCCGGACGTGTACGACCTCGAGCGTGGTCTGGGAGAGGGGCTGCCTGCTCTCACCGCACTGCGCGACGAGGGCCTGGTGCGCGAGATCGGCGTCGGCGTGAACGACGCGGCTGTCGCTGCGCGCGCCGTGCGCGAGGGCGACCTCGATCTGGTGATGATCGCCGGCCGGTACACGCTGCTGGAGCAGCCCGCGCTCGACGACCTCTTCCCGGCGTGCGCGGAGCGGGACGTGCGGGTGGTGGATGCCGCGGTGTTCAACTCCGGGCTGCTCGCGACCTCGTCGCCGGCGTCGAGCGGCACCTACAACTACGGCGCCGTGCCCGCCGACGTGCTGGATCGCGCGCGCGAGCTGGCCGCCGTGTGCGCGGCGCACGGCGTCGAACTGCCCGCCGCCGCACTGCAGTTCCCGGCGCGGCATCCGGTCGTGGCGACCGTCGTGGTCGGCACGGCGAAGGCGGACTCCGTGCGGCAGAACGCCGAGCGGATGCGGGCGCCGATCCCCGACGAGCTGTGGGCGGACCTCGCCCGGCGCGGGCTCATCCCCGCCTGAAAAGGAAGAGACGAGGACGAACGGATGCTGGAAGGGATCAACCCCCTGCTCACCGGTGAGCTGCTGCTGCACCTCGACCGGATGGGGCACTCCGACTCGGTGGTGGTCGCCGACGCGCACTTCCCGGCCTGGGCGCTGGGCGAGCGCGTGATCGACCTGCCCGGCACCTCGACCCCCGAGGTCGTCGAGGCGATCCGCTCGGTGCTGCCGCTGGACGACGCCCCCGGCATCGACCTGATGGAGTCGGCGGATGCCACGGTGCTGGACGTGCAGCGCGAGCTGATGGCGGCCGCGGGCACCGACGAGACCACCACCCGCTTCGTGGAGCGCTTCGCGTACTACGACGTCGCGAGGGGCGCGTACCTGATGGTGCGCACCGGCGAGACCCGCAAGTACGGCAACGCACTGCTGCGCAAGGGCGTGGTGGGGCACCCCTCGTCCTGAGCCTCAGCCCGCGAGCGCGCGCTCCAGGTGGGCGAGCCCGCCGCGAACGGCCTCGGCGGTGACCTCCGCGAGCCCGGGGTACTCGGCGTGCCCGGCGGGCAGCACATGCAGCTCGAGGTCTGGTACGGCGTTCGCGACGGCGAACTGTCCCTGCGGCGGGACGTTCTGGTCCCACAGCGCCGCCTCGACCCGCACCGGCACCTCGAAGAACCCGGCCGTGCTCGACGCGTCGAAGGGCCGCAGCTGCTCGCGCGCCTCCGGATGCCGCAAGACCCAGGCGCGCTGGAACTCGCCGCTGCCCAGACACGGCACCGCGAGACGCTCGTCGTACTGCCCGAACGTCGGGACGACGAGCGTCGCCCCGAAGAACCGGTCGTCCCACGGCACGGCGAGGGCGCCGAGTCCGCCCCCGAAGCTCTCGCCCACGTAGTACAGCGGCAGGTCGCCGGCCAGCGTGATCAGCGCATCGGCCGCGAGCCACAGATCGCGTGCGCACAGGCCGATCACGTAGTCGTCCGGTGCGTCCAGACCGCCGAGCACATGCGCCCCGCGCTCCTCCGGTGCGCCCACACCGGCGTTCAGTGCACCGAGGCCGCGGGCGACGGGGAAGATCGCCGCAGCATCATCCGGCACCCGGCGCAGATCGACCGCGTCGCGACCGCCGTATCCGTGCCCGTGCACGATGCCGACCCTGGCCGCGAGGCCTTCGACCGGCGTGACCGACCAGGCGCGCAGCCGCACGTCGTCGATCCCGGACAGCTCGATCAGCGACACCTCGCGGGCGTCGACGATCTCCGTCGACAGCACGACGGGCCTGGCATCCACGCCGCGTGCCGCCGCTCGCCAGGACCGCCACTGCGCAGCGAGCCCGTCCTGCGCGGGCACGGGGCGCACCGCACGCAGTGTCTCGAGGGTGAAGCCGTAGCTGCCGTCGAAGGCGGCGTCCGGGAACCAGGTGTCGAAGGGCGCGGGGTAGGTCATGCGCGGAGCGGGATCCTGTCGGTGTCGAGGTGGTCTGTGTCGAGAGGGCGTGCGAAAGCGTGCATGGCAGACTGGTCACGGCACGAGAAGGAGAGCGGATGCTGGTCACAGAGCGACGCGAGCGCATCCTCGCCCTGGCGCGCGAGCGCGGCACCATCGCTCTGCCGGACCTCGCGGCCGAGCTCGGCGTCAGCGAGATGACTGTGCGCCGCGACATCGAGCTGCTCGCCGATGACGGCGCGGTGCAGAAGGTCCGAGGCGGCGTGCGTGCCGCGTCGGCCGGCATCCGCCGGGGAGCGGCGCAGGTCGCGACCGCCGAGCGCCGAGCGATCGCCGCGACGGCTGCCGCCCTCGTCGAACCGGGGATGGCCATCGGCCTCACCGGCGGGGCGGCGGGGATCGCCCTCGCCCAGGAGCTCGTGCGCGTGCCCGACCTGACGATCGTGACGAACTCGCTGCCGGTCTCGGACCTGTTCTCCCCGCCGGATCGTGCGGATGCCCCGTACACGCAGACCGTCGTGCTGACCGGCGGGGTGCGCACGCCGTCGCAGTCCCTGGTCGGTCCTGTCGCGGTGCGCGCACTGGAGAGGCTGCACTGCGACCTGGTGCTGCTCGACGCGCATGGGCTCGACGAGCAGGCCGGGCTCACCACCATGAACCTGCTCGAGGCGGAGACCTACCGGGCCTTCATGGCGGCGGCCCGTGAGGTGGTCGTGCTCGCCGATCACACCCGCTGGCAGGTGGTCGGCCTGACCACTGTCGCCGACCTCAGCGACATCGACAGGCTGGTGATCGACGACGGACTCGACGGCGAAGCCAGGGAGCGGCTCTCCGATCACATCGCGCAGGTCGAGATCGCGGAGCGGGTTCGACCAGACAGCCGCTGAGCAGCGGCGGGTTCCGGCGTCCATCAGCGTGCGGTGCTCGCCCGCTTCACCAGGCGGCTGGGGATGATCACGTGCCGGACCGGCAGGTCGGCGCCCGGGGGAGTGCTGAGCTGCCGCTCGAGCTCGGTGAACGCGGCGTCCACCAGCTGATCGTGGTCGGGGGCGACGGAACTGAGGGCCGGCACCGAGAACCGCGCCGCGCGGATGTCGTCGATGCCGATGACGGCGACGTCGTCCGGCACACGGCGGCCGCCGGCGGCGAGCGCGGCCAGTGCACCGAGCGCGACCGAGTCGTTCGAGCACACGACGCCGTCCAGATCGCCGATGCGGGCCGCCAGCTCGGACACCACGCGCTCGCCCTCGTCGGAGGTGAACGCGTCGACCTGCGCGGTCAGCGCGGGGTCGTTGCGGATGCCGGCGGCCTCGAGCGCCTCGAGATAGCCGGCGTGCCGGCGGTCCGCGGCATCCGAGGGGCGCGCGTCACGCCGCCCGACGAACGCGATCCGGCGGCAGCCGGCCGCGATCAGGTGCGCGGTGGCCGTGCGGGCGGCGGCGGAGTTGTCGATGGTGATGTGCGTGAACGGACTCACCTGGATGTGCTCACCCAGCAGCACCAGGGGGCCGGGGGAGGTGCGGCGGGTGAGGTCGGCGACCGTCAGCGACCGCGGGATGTGGATGAGGCCGTCTATGTCGGGCAGACCGCTGCCGTTGGCGACGTCGACCTCGCGGGCGTGATCGCCCTCGGTCTGCACGATCAGCACGGCGAGTCCCCTCGCCTCGGCACCGCGCACCAGCCGCGAGCTCAGTTCGGCGAAGTACGGCTCCTCCAGGTGCGGCACGGCCAGGGCGATCAGGCCGGTGCGCGTCGCCCGGGAACCGGGGACCGAGCGCATCGATGCGTCTTCGCGCTCACCGAAGGACGTGCTCACCCTGGGGCTCCTCATCGTGCGTCGCTCGCCCGCGGAAACACGGGTGCGCTTCACGTTAGCGCCATCCGTCACGCCTGCACCCGGAACGCGATCACGCGGGCCTCTGCGGCGCCATTGGTGGCCTCGACGACGAGCCGTGCCGCGCGGAACGCACCGAGGTCGGCGGGCAGCGGATGCACGCGGTGCCGGTGCCTGTTCCCCTGCACCTCGACCGCCGTCGTCCACTCCTCCGATCCTGCGGGCAGGACCTCGACGCGGTAGTCGCGCACGAGCTGCGGCATGACCTCGTCCGGGGTGCGGTGGTGGTGCAGTGTGATCAGCGAGACATCCACGTCGTCGTCGAACACCAGCCGCACCTCGCGCGCCTCGACCGGGGCGTCCCAGTCCAGACGCAGCCATTCGCCGCCGCCGGCCAGCGGCTCGGAGGCCCACATGTTCGGACCGCCGAACGGACGGTTGTAGCCGGAGACCGCTCGCTCGGGGGCGAGCGCCTCGGTCTCAGGAGCGGTGCGGAACACCGGCGCGCGACCGCGCAGCGGCTTGGTCGGCCACTTCACGAGCAGCCCCTCGTCGCTGATCTCGACGTTCTCGTCGTCGTTGTCCGCGCGATGCACGAGCGTGAGCACACCCGCGGGCAGGGGCGAGGTGAGATGCACGCTCACGACGGGGTTCGCGCGCAGCACGACGATCGCGTTCCGGGGGGTGTCGGGCGAGAACGGCGTCGGCACGCTCACCCAGCTCGCCGCGCCGGCGGGCACCTCGACGACCGAGGTGTGCTCGAGGATCTCGGGGACCACGTTCTGTCGCTTGGTGCTGGACCACACCTCGACCGTGAGCGTCGTCGCCTCTTCGGCGCCGAGCAGCAGGTCGGTCGTCTCCAGAGCCGGATGCACCGGGATGACGATGCCGAGGTCGTCGGTGAGCGCGTGCGGGACGGCGTCGCCCGCATCCGTCGCGATCGTGCGCTGCCGGCTCGACGCGGTCACGACGGCGCGCCGGGCGAGATCCTGCGGATCCTCATTGGCGACGCCGATCAGCGAGGAGTCCGAGCGCAGCAGCGCCTGGCGCAGCTCGCGCCGGTGGTTCGCGTACAGCTCGCGCGGGCTCTCGCCGTAGGCGAGGCAGAGGGATGCCGCGGTGCCTGCGGCCTCGCCCATCACGGCGCACGTCGCCATCACCCTGGCGGCGCCGAACGCGATGTGGGTGGCGGAGACGTTCCGCCCCGCCATCAGCAGGTTCGACACGTTCGCCGAGTACAGCGAGCGGAACGGGATCTCGAACACTCCGTCGGAGAAGCGCTGCACGGCGCCGGCGCCGGTGGCGTACATGCCCTCGGCCGGATGCAGGTCGATCGACCAGCCGCCGAAGCCGATGCCGTCGTCGAACTCGACCTGGTCGAGCACGTCCTGCTGCCGCAGCGTGTGGTCGCCCACGAAGCGCCGGTACTCGCGCTTGCCCGGGAGGTTGCCGATCCATTCCAGGGTGAGGTTGTCGGCGTCGAACTCACCGGAGTTCTTGATGTGGTCCCAGATGCCGAGGATCACCGAGCGCAGTTCGTCGCGGATGCGCTCGTTGTCGTCGACGATGTCCAGCTGCCCGCCCCACTCGATCCACCAGTAGTGCGCGCCGCTGTCGCCGCTGCGGATGATGCGTGTGGCCGGGATGGGGGTGGTGCTGATGTCCTTCGCCGACTCCGGCGCCACGAACTTGACCGGGTGGCCCAGATCCTTCGTGTAGAACAGCAGCGTCGAGCCGAGGAACTCGCGGATCGGCTCCTCGGGGGCCCACTCCTCGTCGAACTCGGCGCGGCCCTCCTTGCCCAGACGGTGCCGTGCGCCGACCAGACGCCCGACGAGGCCGTCGCCGGTGCAGTCCAGGAAGATCGGTGCGTGGAAGACCGTGCGGACCTCGGAGCCCATGGTCCATCCGGTCACCGAGGTGACCCGGCGGTCGTCGTCGGGACCGGTGGCGCCGGCCTCGATCACCTCGGTGTTGAGGAAGAGCTGCAGGTTCGGCTCACGACGCACGGTGTCGAGCACGACGTCGTCCCAGTACACCGGGTTGCCCTCGGGGTTGCGGTACTGGTTCTCCAGGAACATCTCGCCCATGATCCCGGTCTCGCGCGCCCAGCGCTGGTTGCCGTGCGCCGTCGCGCCGCACACCCAGACGCGCACCTCGGACGAGGAGTTGCCGCCGAGCACGGGCCGGTTGTTGATGAGGACGGTGCGCCGGCCGAGCCGCGCTGCGGCGACGGCGGCGCTCACGCCGGCAAGGCCTCCTCCGACGACGATGACGTCGGCTTCGATGGTCTGCGTGCGCATGGGGTGGTACTCCTGGGTTTCGTTCAGAGGCGGATGCCGCGCGCTGCGCGCGGCATCCGCCGGGGTGTCACTGCGCGTCGCGCAGTGCGGTGACGATGTCGGCGAGCGAGCCGCCCGTGCGCTTCTCGCCGGAGCGCGGCACCTCCGCGTAGCGGAGGGTTCCGCCGCCGGGAGTGGCTGGTGCGCTGAGGTAGAGCACATCCGTGCCCGCCCTGCCGGTGGCCGCTCGCAGCCGCTGCTGCCCGATCATCGGGTCGCCGATCGCCTCGACGGCCCACCCGGTGCGGCCCTTCGCCTGCTCGAACAGCACGACCTGGCTGCGCAGTTCACTGCCGACCTTGACCGAGATCACACCGTAGGCGCGGTTCTTCGAGCCGAACGCCGTGGCATCCATCGCGGCGACGGTGTCGACGCCCGCACCGAGAGAAGCAGAGTCGATGAGCGTCTCGCGATTCCACGCGGAGCCGTCCCAACTCGCCCACTTCAGGTCGAACAGCGTCGACCCTGCCGCGGAGTAGCGGTACGTGATGCCCTGCAGCGCGCCGTCCTGCACCGCCATCTTCGCGGTCTGGAAGGCCGGCGTGGTGCTGTCCATCGACTCGTCGGCCGTGAACGGCTGGAAGACCACGGGGCCGGGAGTGGTGGGACGGATCGGGGTCGGCAGGGCACCACCGGCGATGTCGTGGAACGACTTCGTCCCGGGGTTCCACACCGCGTACGACCCGAGGTGGCGGTACGGGCCGGCGGCCCACTTGTGCCACTCCCAGAGCACGTGCACCTGACCGCCCTCGTCGACCGTGAGGTCATCGGGGTACACCGAGTAGTTGGTCGCGGAGGCGAAGACCGTCTCCCGCGCCCAGGTCCCGGCATCCAGGTCGTAGCGGTACAGCACACCGTCGCGACGGGCAAGCGCATCGGGGCCGGTGCGCACCATCAGCCACACGTCGCCGTCCGGACCGACCGACGTGATCGGGTACGAGATCGTCGAGCCCTGGTCGGGCATCTCCGCGCTGACCTCGACCAGCGACGTGACGTCGCCGGGCACCGTGGAGCGGAAGTAGTTCCAGTCCTCGTGGTGCATCGAGGCGAACACATGGATGTCGCCGGCACCGTCGATCGCGATCGAGGGCTGGTTGTGGCCGTTGTCGTTCAGGTAGTCGGCGCACGCGCCGGTCGCGAACCGCAGGCATCCCGAGGTCCACTCCCCATCGGCGGAGCGGGCGGCCAGGTGCACCTGATGGCGGTTCGTCCCTGCCGGGACGTTGTACGCGAAGTAGGTGGTGTCGCCGACGACGGTGAGCGGGTTCCACCACCCGGACTGGTTGGAGCCGTCGACCGTCACGGGGACCGTCTCGACGACGGTCGGGTGCACGGCGGCGCTCGCCGCCGGTGCCAGGGCGGCGACAATCGCTGCCGTGAGGCCGGCCGCGGCGAGGGCGGCGGACCCGCGTCTGATCCGGGCGCCCATCAGCCGATCAGCTTCTGTGCGGCTTCGCCGGCGGCGGCCATGGCGTCCTTCGGGCTCTGCTGGCCGACCAGCACGGCCTGCACCCGCTCGGCGACGGCGGTCTCGACCTGTGCATACTCGGGGTACTGCCAGAACGGGTTGACCGTCGCGGTCGCGGTGATCTTCTCCGCGAAGCGGGACCCGAAGGCGTCGGAGGTGACGGCGTCGGAGGCCTGCGCCTCCTCGGTGACGGGCGGAAGACCGCGCACCTCGTAGTCGCCGAGCACGGCGTCCAGATCGCTGGTGGCCCACTGGCCGAAGTCCGCCGCCGTGCCGGTGGCGTCGTCGCCGGCGCCGCCGACCACGACGATCGCACCACCCCACACCAGGGCGCGCGGGGTGTCGCCCTTCTTCAGCACCGGACGCGACTCCGAGACGATCTTGTCGGCCAGTTTCGGGTCCGGGGAGTCCTTCACGACCGTGTTGCGGCCCACGGGAGCGTCGTCGTAGATCGCCGCGCGACCCTGCGAGAACAGCGAGCGGGCGTCGAAGCGGTCGACGTCCGCGGCGATCAGACCCTGGTCGTACAGCGACTTGTACCAGGTGACGGCCTCGACGCTGGCGTCGTCGCCGATGGTGACCTTGCCGTCCTTCACCAGCGGGCTGCCGAACGTCTCCATCCAGATCAGGATGTCCTTCAGCTGAGCCGCCTTGGTGGAGGCGGCGTAGGGGATGACCCCGTCGCCGAGACCCTTCAGCTTCTTCAGCGCGCCCTCGTACTCGTCGATCGTCACCGGGAACTCGTCGATGCCGGCCTTCTGGATCAGCTCGGAGTTGGTCACCAGGCCGATCGCGCCGATGGTCCAGGGGAAGCCGTACTGGATGCCGTCGTACTGCGCGGCCTCGAGGGAGGACGCCGTGTAGCCGCGGTCCTTGGTGAACGCCGAGACGTCCTGCAGCTTGCCCAGGGCGGCGAGCGAGGCGAGCCAGGCGACGTCGACGTGTGCCGCTCCCGAGAACTGCCCGCCGCGCACCTGCAGCATCAGCTGCTTGAAGTACTCGTTGTACGGGAAGGAGACCTCGGTGATGCCGACGGAGTCCTTCTTCTTGTAGCCCTCCAGCAGCGCCTTGATCGCGGGGGCGGCGGCCTCCTCGGTCAGCGACCAGCTGGAGAACTTGAAGTCGGCCGGCGTGAACTTGCCGGGGGCGAGCGCGGTGCCCGAACTCGGCGCGGCCGCACCGGAGCCGCCGGTGGGCATGCAGCCCGCGAGCGCGAGACCCGCGACGCCGAGGCCGGCGAACTGCAGCAGCTGTCGACGCGAGACGGACGGAGTGGACTGAGACATGGTTTTCTCTCTCTTCTTCGAGGGGTTCTGCGGGGATTCGTGCGGTGAGGGGAGCCGTCAGCCCTTGACGGCGCCGGCGGTCATGCCGCCGACGAGGTAGCGCTGCAGGGCGATGAACGCGATGGCCACTGGCAGCGACACCACGAGGGATGCCGCCATCAGCTCCGGCCAGGCCGTCGAGGCCTCGCCGATGAAGGTGTTCACCAGGCCGGGCGGCAGCGTCTGCTTGTCGGGGCCGGCGAGCGTGAGGGCGAAGATGAAGTCGTTCCAGCCGCGCACGAAGGCGAACAGGCCCGCGGCCACGAGTCCGGGGGCGGCCAGCGGCAGCACCACGGAGTGGATGATGCGCAGGCGCGAGGCCCCGTCGACGAGGGCGGCCTCGATGAGGTCGTCCGGGATGGTGTCGAAGAACCCCTTCAGCATCCACACGCACAACGGCAGCGTGAAGGTCGTGAACGACAGCACAAGGGCTGCGTACGTGTTCAGCAGCCCGTACGCCGAGAACACCGTGTACAGCGTGATGAGCAGCAGGGCCTGCGGGAACATCTGCGAGGCGAGCACGAAGTACATCAGGCTGCGCCGGCCGCGGTAGCGGAACTTCGAGAACGCGTAGCCCATGTAGGCCGAGACGATCACCGAGAGCACGGCCGTGATGACCGACACGATGATGCTGTTGCGCAGGTAGCCGAACAGCGCCGGATTGTTCGCCAGCGCGGCGTAGGCGTCGAAGCTGATCTCGGAGGGGAACAGCCGCGGCGGGTAGGCGAACACCTCGGTGCGCGGGGTGAGCGAGGTCGTCAGCAGCCAGTACACGGGCAGCAGTGCGAAACCGCCGAAGACGGCGACGACGATCCACGCGCTGATCGTGACGGCGCGCCGGTCGGCGCGCACGCGCGGCTTGCGCATCACCTGCGCGGGGCGTTCGGAGTCGGCGGCGTCGACAGCGGGGGACTCGGTGAGCAGCGCGGTCATCGCTTCTCTCCCTTCTCGGAGAATCGGACGTACACGACGACCAGGCCCATCAGCAGGACCATCCAGAGCAGGCCGAGGGCGCCGGCCTTGCCGAGGTCGAATCCGGTGAAGGCGGTCTCGTACACCGCGGTGGCGAAGGTCTGGGTGGATCCGGCGGGGCCGCCGCCGGTGAGCACGTAGATGATGTCGAAGTGCTGGAAGTTCCAGATGAACTCGAGCAGCAGCACCAGCCCGATGATGCCGCTCAGCTGCGGGACGGTGATCGAGAAGAAGCGGCGGATGGTGCCGGCTCCGTCGATCTCGGCAGCCTCGTGCAGCTCGGGCGGAACGGTCTGGAGCCCTGCGAGCAGCATCACCATCATCCAGGGGAAGGACTGCCAGGTCTTGGCGACGATGACAGCGATCATCGCGGTGGTCGGGTTGGCCAGCCACGCCTGCGGTTCATCGATCAGGCCGATCGACTCCAGCACGGCGTTCATCACGCCGTAGTTGGCGTTGAAGATCCACATCCACAGGAACGAGACCACGACTCCGGGGATCAGCCAGGGGATGAGCATGACGCCGCGCAGCACCTTCGCGCCGCGGATGCGGGTGTTCAGCGCGAGCGCGAGGCCGAAGCCGATCACGAACGGCGCGAGCGTGGTGCCGAGGGTGAAGACGATGGTCTGCCACAGCAGGCGGAAGAAGTCGCCGGTGAGCACGTCGACGATGTTGTCGAAGCCGACGAACTCGCGGCCGGGCTCGACGAGGCTCTGCTTGAAGAAGGCGGTGACGAGCGCCGTGATCAGCGGATAGACCACGACGGCGGCGAGGAGGGCCAGGCCCGGCGCGGTCAACAGCAGCGCGAACATCCCGTTCGAGATCCGTCGGGGGCGACGTGTTGACAGTTTATGTGAACTATCGAGAAGTTCTGTCATGACTGGGGCATCCTTGACCTTCGGGCTGACCGGGGAAGCGAGGCGCGCTGCCCTGGAGATTCCCATATTTCCTGGTAATCCGGCTGTTCGTCAACCTGAGGTTGTCACGATCAAATAACGGGAAGAGATGTGCAGAAGTGTGAAGAATTGCGAAGGTGTCGATGGATGTCGATTCCTAAGATCGATGCTTGATTAGCGATTATCGATTAGTTAGGCTTTCGACTGGTCGCCCCAGCGGCCGTACGGGTCCTCACCCGTGCCCCTCGAAGAGCAATCGGAGACGCGATGAAGCGTGCACTGGCAACTCTGGCCCTGGCGGCGATCCTCGGATCGGCGCTCGCAGCCACCGCCCCGGCATCCGCTGCGGACGGACCGGCCCTCTACGTGGCACCAGGGGGTGACGACGCCGCATCCGGCACGATCGACGCCCCGCTCGCCACGCTCGAGGGAGCACGCGACCGCATCCGGCAGCTCAAGGCGGGAGCCGGGCTGCCGGACGGCATGACCGTCTTCCTGCGCGAGGGCGAGTACCGGCGCAGCGCGTCGTTCACGCTCGGCGAGCAGGACTCCGGCACTGCCGAACATCCCATCGAGTACCGCTCCTACCCGGGCGAGCGGGCGACCCTCACCGGCGGCAGCACCCTGCCGCGTGAGGACTTCGCCAAGGTCGCGGATGCCGCGGTCACGGACCGCATCGTCGAGGCATCCGCCAGGGACGAGGTTCTCGAGATCGATCTGAAGGCGCACGGCCTCACCGACTTCGGCCAGCTCAGCCGGCACGGGTACTGGAAGGCCAATGACGTCAGTACGACGCCGCCCATGGAGCTCTACATCGCGGGGCAGGGCATGACCCTCGCCCGCTGGCCCAACGCCGACGCGGCGACCCCGACCGTGCAGATGGGTGACATCGTCGACCCGGGCCCCACCCGCAAGGACGCCGACCTGCAGGACCGCGGTGGCACGTTCACCTACGGCTACGACCGCCCGAAGTACTGGACCGCGGCGAAGGACGTCTGGCTGGACGGCATCTTCGGCTACAGCTGGGAGTGGTCGTACAACAAGATCGAGAAGATCGACACCGCGGCCAAGACCATCACGCTGCGCTACGGCGAGATGTCCGGGATCATGAAGAGCTGGTTCCCCGACTTCCACTTCGCCCAGAACCTGCTCGAGGAGCTCGATGCCCCCGGCGAGTACTACATCGACCGGGATGCCGGGAAGCTGTACCTGATCCCGAACGCCGCGTTCACCTCGGGCGAGGGCGACGTCACCGTCACCACGCTGGACGAGCCGATGCTGCGCACCGACGACACCTCCTACGTCACCTTCGACGACATCGTGATGGAGTACGGGCGCGCCACCGCCGCCGTCATCCTCGGCGGCTCGAACGTGAAGATCTCGCACGCCGACATCCGCAACTTCACCGACGGCGGCGTGCTGATCAACTCGCCCGGTCGCTACACCTACGACGGCATCCCGGTGAACCGCGGCGGCCGCGACCATGCCGTCACCGATTCGAGGCTCACGCACGTCGGCGGCATCGGCGTCGTGCTGCAGGGTGGCGACAAGAAGACTCTCGAGCCTGGGCGCAATCGGGTCGAGAACTCCGAGATCGCCGACTTCGCGTACTACCACAAGGCCTACAACCCCGGCGTGATGTTCGACGGAGTCGGCAACATCGCCAAGAACAACAAGATCCACGACGCCCCGCACCCGGGCATCATCGTCTACGGCAACGACCACCTGTTCGAGCGCAACGAGGTGTACGACGTCTGCAAGCTGTTCAACGACCTCGGCGCGGTCTACATGAACTCCGGGATGACACCGCAGCAGCGCGGGCATGTGTTCCGCGAGAACTACTTCCACGACATCGGCGTGGGCATCGCCGGCGTCGAGGGCATCTACGCCGACAACTTCACCTGGGACCTCACGATCGAGAAGAACGTGTTCGTGAACATGGGCAACTCGGCGATCAAGAGCGGCTCGGCGGACTACATCAACGCCAGCAACAACGTCTTCGTCGACGCGTACGTGCCCTATGACAACTACGAGCAGTGGATGGGCGACCAGGAGGGCAACGTCGTCGACCGGTCGTACATGCCGGAGTGGAAGAAGGTGTTCGAGGAGAACAACGACTTCGTCGGCACGCCGTACCTCGAGAAGTACCCCGAACTGGCGCACTTCTTCGAGGACAACCACTACTACCCGGACCACAGCACGTACGCGAAGAACGTGGTGTGGAACCCCAACCGCAAGCCGATCGCCGGACTGAACGACCAGGGCGCGAAGGACGGCAAGAACCTGCTGAACTACGGCACCAACCTCGTCGCGACGGCCGACCCCGGCTTCGTGGATGCTTCGAAGGGCGACTACGCACTGAAGGCGGACTCCGAGGTGTTCACGAAGATCCCAGGCTTCGAGCCGATCGCGTTCGGCGAGATCGGCGTGCAGGGGCACATCGGCCAGTCCCTGTCGCCCGAGAAGGTGGCGCTGAAGGGGATCGCGTTCGACACCGACCAGGTGCGCCTCGACGCCGGCGATCAGGTCCGCGTCCGTGCGGTGCCGCTGCCCTGGAACGCCGCGGATGCCGAGGTCACCTACACCTCCGCGGACACGGCGGTCGCGACGGTGGACGCCAAGGGCGTCGTCCTCGGCATGGGCCCGGGAACGACGACCGTGACCGCCACTGCGAAGTCCGACACCGCGAAGAAGGCGACCATCGAGGTCGTGGTCTCCGAGGGCGACGGCGTGCTGCACTTCACCGACTTCGAGTCGGGGGCGAACAGCTGGCCGACCGACCCGAACCGCAGCATCCAGGTCGACGCCACGGGCAACAAGGTGTACCGCATCGTGAACGGTGCGAACTCGCTGCTGCCCCGCGACTTCACCCAGTTCGTGCTGGACTTCGACGTCACCCCGCCTGCCGGCGACGTCGTGAAGTCCGACCTGCTGATCTACAACCGCAACCAGAACGGCGGCGGCTACATCCGCTACCGCAACGCGGCGGCCGGACCGACCTGGGACATCTTCGACAGCAACTGGCAGATCGTCGCCGAGAAGGTGCTCCCGGCCGACCAGGCGCTGCCGAACGGGAAGACCTCCCACGTGCGGATCGCCGTGCAGGACGGCAAGATCAGGATCGTCGTGAACGGCGCCGTCGTGCTGGAGGGCAAGGACCCGGCTCCGGGCGCCGCCGGCCGCGTCGGCTTCTACGTCGAGGGATACAAGTCGCTCGACCTCGACAACATCGGATTCTCGCTCTCGGGTGTGCCGGTGACCGGCATCAGCCTGGACGCCGAGACCCTCGCCCTGAACGTCGGCGAGCGGCACAGCGTGAAGGCGACGGCGGCGCCGGAGGACGCCAGCGACACGCGCGTCACCTGGAGCGTGGCGGATCCGGCGGTCGCGACGGTCGTCGACGGGCGCATCGCCGCCGTCGGCGCAGGCACCACGACGGTCACGGCGGCATCCGTCGCCGACCCGGCGCTCACCGACTCGGTGACCGTCGCCGTGGCGGACGCCGAGTACCCGGCGAAGAGGCTGGACGCCCAGCTGAAGGATGCCGCGAACTGGAGCGTCGCCGACGGCATCGCCGTCGGCGAGGACGGCGTGCGCCTGAAGGCTCAGGGCGTCTACGGCTACAAGGCCGAGCGCTTCGGCGACGAGCTGCTGCAGTTCGATGCGGACTTCGGCGCCTTCGACGGCGGATGGTACGGCTTCCAGGTGCGCTCCGACCAGACCGGGATCCCGGCATGGCAGAACTCCAACACGGGATACCTCGTCATCGTGAAGGAGGACACGTTCGAGTTCCAGAGCTGGACGCCAGGCCAGACGATGCTCGACATCATCCCGAACACCGTCATCGCCCCGAACAGCACGCACCGCATCGAGGTGGGCGCGATCGCCGAGGACGGTGGAACGCGCGTGGTGCTGCGGGTGGACGGCAAGACCGTGTGGAACGTGCTCGACACTCGGCAGAACCTGCGCATCGGTGCGGACGGGTACCTGAACCTGTACCACTACGCGAAGGAGAACACCCTCGTCGTGCGGCCGACGCCGCCGCCGGCCACCGTGTCCGGCATCCGCTGGGCGGACGAGGCGAAGCCGAAGACCGCCTACCTGGTGGGCGAGGAGCTCGACACGACCGGGATGCTGCTCGACGTCGAATGGAGCGACGGGACCGTGACGCAGCAGCCGGTGACGGCTGATATGGTCACGGGCTTCGACAGCCGCAAGGTGCGCCCGCATCAGACCCTGACCGTCACACTGGACACGGCGACGGTTGAGCTCAAGACGTCCGTGCGCAAGAAGCTGAAGAACTAGGAGGCAGACGATGGCAGCACCCCGCAGGATCGTGTTCATCGGGGATTCGATAACCGATGCCGGTCGTGACAGGAGCGACGCGGACTCACTCGGCGACGGCTACGTGTCGCTGCTCGCAGAGGAGCTCGTCGCCGGCGGCGCCTCGGTGCGCAACCTCGGCATCGCCGGCAACCGCGTTGCCGACCTCGAGGCCCGCTGGGACGCCGAGCTGATGCCGACGGCGCCCGAGCTGCTCACGGTGTACGTGGGCGTGAACGAGATGCTGCGGCGGCACGACAGCGACGACCCCACGGACACCGCCGACTACGAGGCCGCGTACCGCCGCATCCTCGACGCCGTCGTCGCCGCGCACGGGCCGCGCCTGATCCTCATGGAGCCGTTCTTCCTGCCGCTGGACGACGAGCAGCAGGCCTGGCTCGTCGACCTCGAGGAGAAGCGGCAGGTCGTGGTGCGCCTGGCCGACGAGTACGGCGCCGCGCTCGTGCCGCTGACTGCCCTGTTCGCGGCGGCGGCGGAGGGGCGCGATGCGGCCGAGCTCGCGCCGGACGGCGTGCACCCGACCCCGGAAGGATCGCGTCTGATCGCGCAGGCCTGGCGGGATGCCGCGGGCATTAGCGATAGTCGATAACGAAAGTACACTGTGAACATGACTGATGCGCTCGGGACGATGGGGCTGCAGCGGGGGCTGCTGTCGGATCAGATCTACTCGATGATCAAAGAGATGATCAAGGACTCGACCCTGGCCCCCGGCGAGCAGCTGGTGGAGTCGCAGCTGGCCCGTCAGCTGCAGGTCAGCCAGGCGCCGGTGCGCGACGCTCTGAAGCGACTGGCGCACGAGGGACTGGTGTCGCATGTGCGGCACCAGGGCAACTTCGTCGCCAGCTACTCGCAGGAGGAGGCGAGCCAGGCCAAGGTCGCCCGCGTCGAGCTCGAGGGGCTGGCCGGGAGGCTCGCCTGCGGCACCCTCGACGAGGAGCGCCGTGCCGCCCTGTCCGACCTCATCGACGCCATGCACGAGGCGGCGGACACTGCGGATCTGGCCCGTTTCCGCGAGCTCGACTTCACCTTCCACCGGACCGTGATCGAGGCGAGCGGCAACGTCTACCTGCCGAAGATGTGGGATCTGCTCGAGCCCAGCCTGCGGGTCATGCATGTGCTCGGCGATCCGAAGTTCACCGGCGACTGGCACGAGGTGGCCGACTGGCATCGCGGGCTGCTCGACGTGCTCGACGCCGGCAAGGCGGATGCCGCGGCCGACCTGTTCCGCAGCCACGCCGCCGGCACCCTGCTGGAAGAGCCCGGCTCCACAGGCTCCTGAGCGAGCGAAGCGAGACGAAGGACCCGGGCTGTTGGCAGTCCGATTCCCGGCTCCTGAGCGAGCGAAGCGAGACGAAGGACGTCAGTCACGATCCTCGGCCCGCTTCGCGTCGCGCTGTCTCCTGCTCCATCCAGGCAGCTCCTCATACTTCCCGTCGATGAGGAGCTGCTTCTTGGCCCGCGACCAGCCGTGGATCCGGCGTTCCCATCCGTACGCCTCGTCGACGCGCGCGAACTCGGCACACCACACGAGCTCGACCGGACGGCGCCGTCTCGTGTAGTCGCCGCCTTCACCGAACTCGTGTTGGGCGAGCCTGTACTCGAGATTCCCGGTGCTCCCCGTGTAGAAGCAGCCATCGGAGCACTTCAGGATGTAGACGTGAGGCATGACGGCGAAGGACGCCGTTCCAGCGTCCGGCGTTCGGAGTTCTCCACAGGGCGCGCCCTTCGTCTCGCTGCGCTCGCTCAGGGTGCGGGGTGCTTCGGGTCCTGAGCGAGGAGCGCCAGCAGCGGGCGCCGTGCTGAGCGAGCGCAGCGAGACGAAGTGACGAAGGGCGCTCGCTCAGGACCCGGGCGGGAGAGGCCTCAGGGCAGGGGGTACAGGCGCTCGGCAGTGCCGGACCAGAAGGCCGGAGTGTCGGGCATCGCGCGGGAGACGGCGTCGATGACCTCGGCGTAGGTGTGCGTGCGGGCCGACATCGGCCAGTCACTGCCGAACATCAGGCGGTCGGCGCCGAAGAGGCCCCGCGCCGTGCGGGCGAGCGCCGAGAGCTCGGCATCCGTCCGGGTCGGCGAGAGCAGCCCGGAGAACTTGGCGTGCGCGTTGCCGGCGGCGGCGAACGCCGCCAGACCCGACCGCCACGTCTCGGTGGCGGCGCCGTGTCCGAGCCCGAGGTGGCACAGCACGATCGGCGTCACCGGATGCCGGCGGGCCAGCGCGGCCGCACCCTCCAGCTGCTCCGGCCGGATGAGCAGCTCCAGCACTCGCCCTGCAGTTCCCAGCGCATCCGCAAGGTCATCCAGTCCTGGCACGTCGGACAGGTCTGCCGCGAACTGCGGGACGGCCGCGCGGATGCCGTAGAACGCGGCACCCTCGACGGCCGTGGCGCCCAGAGCCCGGCCAGGCGCGGGCTCGTACTGCAGGACCGCGCGCGTGAGCACCTCGTCCGCCGAGGTCACCGCAGTGAGCCACCGCGCCTCCTCGACGGAGTCGGCGACCTGCACGGCCATGCCGGCCGACACCCCGCGCGGCAGGGCTTCGGCACGGAACGCCTCCGGGGACGACGTCCGCGGCAGTCCGAGGTCTTCGCGGAACCAGGGGATCGGGAACGCGTCGACGTCCCAGACGTGCACGTGCGCGTCGACGATGCCCATCAGGCGGCGACCACCTCGTCGACCGCGGTCCACAGCGCATCAGGGATCGCGGCATCACGCCCGCGGACGAATGCCCGCACCTCGTCCGGCGTGCGCGCTCCGACCACGACACCGTCGGCGCCGTGCCGCAGCGGGAACTGCACGGCCGCGTCGGCGAGTGCGACGCCGTGCGCCGCACACACGTCGCGCAGCCGCAGCGCACGCGAGATCAGTGCGTCGTCGGCGCGGCGGTAGTCGAAGAACGGCGACCCCTCCGGGTCCACGAGGATCCCGGAGTTGAACACTCCAGCCGCGACGATCGAGACACCCTGCTCGGCGGCGAGCGGCATCAGTCGCTCGAGCGCGCCTCGGTCGATCAGGGTGAGCCGCCCGGCCTCCATGAGCACATCGACCGGCGCCTCCGCGGCGTAGCGCTCGAGCACAGGAAGGACGCCGTTGCCGACGCCGATCGCGCGCACGACGCCCTGCTCGCGCAGCTCGGTCATCGCGGTCAGTGCGCCCGACAGGGCGGCATCCACGTCGAGCGGATCGTGCAGATAGAGCACGTCGACACGGTCGGTGCCGAGCAGGGCGAGGCTGCTCTCAAGGCTGCGCCACACCGCGTCGCGGCTGATGTCCGCGATCGAGTCGTGGCCGATCTCGCCCGGTGCGACGGGCGAACCCGCGGCATCCACCAGCAGACGCCCGACCTTCGTGCCGATCGCAACGGTGTCGCGCGGCACGTCCCGCAGGGCGAGGCCGAGGCGGCGCTCGCTCTCACCGGAGCCGTACAGCGGCGCGGTGTCGAAGAACCGCACTCCGGCGTCCAGCGCGGCGTGCACGGTCGCGACGGCGTCCTCGTCGGCGACCGGAGTGAACAGGTTGCCGATGGGCGCGCAGCCGAGACCGAGATCGTCGCGGTGCGACGGAACGGGGGTCAGCGGGCGGAAGGCTGCAGGGAGCGCCATGCCTCGTACTCCTCGCGGGTGTCGGGGGTGAGCGGGTAGTAGTCGCTCAGCCGCGCGCCCTCGTCGAGGCGGCTGCGGCTGAACACCTCCCATTCTTCGTGGTCGCGGGCCGAGTCGACCACCCGCGGGGCCATCGCCTGCGGCACCACCACGGGCCCGTCGTCGTCGGCGATCACCAGGTCGCCGGGCATGCACAGCGCGCCGCCCACGGCGACCGGCACGTCGTACGCCCAGGGCGCCAATTCGGACTGCGATGCGTAGTGCGGGGTCGTCCCCGTGCACCACACCGGGATGCCGAGCTCGCGGATGCGCCCGGCGTCGCGGATGCGGCCGTCGACGACGATGCCCGCGCCGCCCTTGCGCATGAAGTAGCGCACCAGGATGTCGCCGAGGCATCCCGAGAACCTGCTGCCGTACGCCTGCACCACCAGCACGTCGCCCGGCTGCACCGCCTCGAGCACGTGCCACAGGGCGGTGTGCCGCTCGGCGTACTCCTGCTCGACGCCGGCGGAGGAGTCCTGCGGCAGCGCCATGTCCTCGCGCTGCGGCATGAACTGCAGCGTGAGCGCGGAGCCGACGACGCGGCTGCCCGTCGTGAGCGGCGTCGGGCCCTCGACGAACGTGCGGCGGATGCCGAGCTGATGCAGCTTCGCGCACGCCGTCGCGGACGACAGCGACGAGAAGTCCTCGACGAGGGCGGCGTCGGGGCGGGTGTACGCCGCGCCCCGCACCGGGAGGGCGAAGTCGGGGCGGATCAGTTCGGCGGTCATGCGTGTCCTTCGGTGATGAGATGCCGGGGCGTACCTGCCGCCCTGGCGAGGGTGAGGTCGAGGTCGGCCCCGTGCGCGGGCGGGAGCGTGACGACGAGGTCGTCGTCGCAGTCCGTCGTGCGCGTCACGATCGCGCCGGTGGGGGAGGCGTACGAACCGGATGCCCCGGGGTAGCCACCCGGTTCCTCGACGCGCGCGGAGACGGAGACGATGCGGTCCAGGCCGAAGCGGCCGCCGCGGATCCGCACGGTGCGCGTGTGCACCACGGAGGTGTTCACCAGTCGCAGCCCGATGTCGTCGCCGTCGAGCCGGTGCACGAGCGCGGCGACGTCCTGGGGGAGGCCCGGCCTGCCGCGATCGAGGTCCTCGTAGCGCAGTGCGGTGAAGCCGAGGCCGCCGTTGTAGAGCACCTGGGGAGCGCCGCCGACGAGTTGCGTGAGCACCTCGGTGGCGACGGGGTTCACCCGCTGCCAGAAGTGCAGATGAGCGGCATCCGGATCGCTGCCGTCGGCGAGCATCATCGCGGTGCGCCGGGCGACCTGACCGAGCGCCATCTCGAGCGCGCGCTCCGGGTACTCCGGCAGCGCGCCGGACAGGTACGCGAACCAGCCCGCCTCGTGGCCGGCCTCCTCCTTGTCGCGGAACGGCGCGACGAGGTCGGCGGATGCCGGGATGCCGTCGGCGATGCGCTGCAGGCGGGCGCGGTCGCTCTCGTCGCGGGTCCACCACCACAGCCAGACCGGCAGGTCGAGTTGCAGCGGGCCGAAGTCGAACCAGCCGTCGAGGCCGTGCCGGTACGGCACCAGCATCCCCGCCTCGTGCGCGGCGTCGCCGAACCGGGCCATCCACCCGCCGCGCAGGCTGTACGCGCTGTCCGCGACCGTGCCGGTGCGCGACTGGTCGAGCACCGTGTCGAGCATGGTGCGCACCAGGTCGAGAGCGGCGTCGTCGCGGGTGATCAGGGCGTGGTTGAGCGCGCCGATGAGCGCGCTCATGCCGACCGAGTGCAGGCCGTGCGGCCAGGCCCAGCCGTAATGGCCGCCCCACCAGTGGCCGTCCTGCAGCGAGCCGACCTCGCCGTCCGGGCCGACGTTGTCGGGCATCAGGCCGCCGTCGGCGCGCTCGCGCCAGCCGTCGACGTACCGCCGCACCCAGTCGGCGGCCTCGTCGTCGCCGTCGTACAGCCAGAGGTTGGCGGCGAGCGAGGTGGCGGCGAGGTTCACCGCGACGTCGCCGGCGGCCCTGCGCTGCATCTCGGCGGTCATCCGTGCGGCGTTCCGCGGGTCGGCGAGGTCGTCCCATTCGCGGATGCCGTCGAGACCCTGCACCGGGAGACCGTAGGGTCGCATCTCGGCGCGATCCGCCGAGTAGGGCGCCAGGCGGCGGTCCTCATCCGGGTCGTCCAGTCCGACGCGGGCGCCGAGAGCGCCGTTGTGCGGAGCGCGGATGATGTTGCGCTCGGCGTCGTAGTTGCCGTGCACGGGGTCGAGGAACAGGTCGGCGAAGCGCCGGGCCCGCTCGGCGAATGCAGGGTCGTCCGGATCGGCTGCGCAGATGCCGGCGAAGAGCAGCAGGGACTCGCCCTGATGGAACCAGTCGTAGCCGTTCTCGTACTCGTCGGTGAGCATGCCGGCCTCGGCGAGCTGGCGGGTCACGCCCTCCCAGTGCCGCTTCGCGTCGGAGAGCACTTCGTCGGGCCCGCCGAGCAGGTAGAACGCCGGCCAGTTGAAGAACGGCTCGTACAGGTCGTCCACGCCGTCCCGATCCTCGAACTCGGCGACGCCGCGCAGCCGTCCGTCCGGCAGCGTGTACCGCTCGGAGAACACGCGGCGCGCGCTCTCGATCTCGTCGAACAGCCGGCGCTGCAGCACGGCCCACGCGGGGATCGTGCGCAGCGGGGAGGCGAACTCGTCTGTCACGGGATCAGCCCTTCGTCGCCCCGGCGGCAAGGCCGCCGATGATGTGCCGCTGCATGAGGACGAAGAACACCAGGGCGGGCAGCACCGCCAGCAGCAGCGTCGGGAAGACCTGCGTGTAGTCCGTGGAGAACTGGCCGACCGCGGCGTACACGCCGGTGGTCACCGTGTAGATGCCGGAGCTCGGCCCGAGGATGATCTGCGGACTGACGAAGTCGTTCCACACCCCGATCGAGTTCAGCACGACGATGGTCGCGACCACGGGCTTCATGATCGGGAAGATGCACGACCAGAACCCCCGGATCTTCCCGGCGCCGTCCAGCGCCGCCGCCTCGTCGATCTCCCGGGGGACCGAGCGCAGATAGGCGGTGAACAGGAAGATCGTCACCGGCAGTGTCGCGGCCGTCTCGAACAGGATGAACCCCGGGATGGTGTTGATCAGGCCGAGGATGCGCAGCACGAACACGACGGGGATCAGCGTGACCTGCCCGGGGATGAACAGGCCCGAGACGAACAGCAGCAGCAGTCCGAGGTGCCACTTCGAGCCGCCGCGTGCGATCACGTAGGCCACGGGAGCCGACAGCACGATGCAGAAGATGTTCACCAGCACGACGAACAGCAGGGTCACGCCGTAGGCGGCGATGACGTTGAACTTGCTGCTGGTGATCGCGGCCCAGAGGTATTCGAAGGTGAAGCTCTGCGGTGTGATCAGCAGTGGGTTCTCGATGATGTCGGCCTGCGGCTTGAAGGCGTTGATCACCATCGTGTACATCGGGATGAGCATCCCGATCGCGATGACGCCGAGGACGATCCAGCGGATCGTCGAGACGGCGACGGAGGGGCGGTTGCGTGTCTGCTTCATCAGTCGGTGACCTTCTGCTCTGCGCGGCGGCGCACCAGGGTGACGGCCAGGCCGATCACGGCGGTGACGATGAGGAGCACCATCGACTGGGCGGCGCCGAAGCCGAGCTCGGAGTTCGCGAAGGAGTTCTTCAGGATCTGGTAGACGATCGTCTGGGTGGAGCCGGCCGGACCGCCGTCGGTGAGCGAGAGAACCACGTCGTAGACCTTGAGCAGCCCGACCAGGGTGAGCACGATGTTCACGGTGAACACCGGTGCGATCAGCGGCAGGGTGATCGAGCGGAACTGCTGCCACCGCGAGGCGCCGTCGACCGTGGCGGCCTCGTAGTACTCCGCGGGGACCGACTTGATGCCGGCGAGGAACAGGATCATGTTGAAGCCGAAGTGCGCCCACGCGATGGTGAAGATGACGCTGGCCTTGGCGAAGGTCGGATCGGTGAGGAATGGCATCGCGGGAAGGCCGATGGTGCTCAGCACGCCGTTGACCGCGCCCTGCGGTGAGAGCATCGCCGACCAGATGAAGCCGATGATCAGCGAGCTGATCACGTAGGGGTAGAAGAAGATCGTGCGCAGCAGTGTGTTCGAGCGCCCGGGGCCGGAGATCAGGGCGGCGACGGCGAGGCCGATGCCGTTGCACAGCACGGTGCCGACCACGGCGACGATGCCGGTGAAGATCGCCGCATCGATCGAGCGCGGGTTGCGGAACGCCTTGGCGTAGTTGTCCCAGCCGATGAAGTCGAAGTTCAGGCTGTAGCCGTTCCAGTTCGTGAAGCTCAGCACGGCGGCGAGGATCATCGGGATCACGAACATCGCGATGAAGACGGCCACCGCCGGTGCGGCCATGAGGAAGCCCGGCAGGCGCAGCTGCCAGGTCTGGAGCGCCGAGCGGCGCCGAGGGGCGAGGGTCGTGCTCATGGTGATGAGCTCCGATTCGGGTCGGGTGCGGAACATGTCGTCGCTGTCCTGTGCGGATGCTGCAGATGGTGCGGCCGGGGCGGAGAACCGCCCCGGCCGCAGGGCATCAGCCGGCGTTCGCCGCGAACCAGTCGTCCATGGACTTCAGCATGTCGGCGGCCTTGGTGCCGCCGATCAGCGACTGCGTCTGCGTGTTCAGCTCCTCGGAGTAGCCCGTGGGCATCGTGCGCTCGCCGTAGCCGCCGCCGGTGGGCGTGTACGCCTTGGCAGGAGTCTCGGCGCTGATCTTCTGCAGCTCCTCGCCGAGCGGGGTCATGTCGTACTCGTAGCCGTCGCGGAAGTTGCCGTCAACTGCGAGCTGTGCGGTGACGGCCTCCTTGTCGGTCACCAGGAACTCGATCAGCTGCGCTGCGGCATCCTGGCTCTTGGTGGCCTTGAGGATCGAGTACGGGCTGGCGATGTTCGCGCCCATGGCGGGCTGGTCGACGCCGTCGAATGCCGGCGCGCGGAACACGCCGATATCGGCGGAGTCTGCGGCCTTGGCCTGGGTGCCGGCGAACCAGCTGCCCATCGGGTACACCGCGCTCTTGCCGGAGAGGAAGGCCTGCTCGGCGTCTGGGTACTTGATGCCGAGCGCTTCCTTGGGGATGTAGCCCTTCGCGACCCAGTCGGCGTAGGTGTCGACGGCGTCGCCGTAGGTGTCGCTGAAGGTCACGTCGCCCGCGGACACCTCCTGGAACCACTTCGGGTTCTCGGAGATGATCGTCGGCAGGCCGAGCGCCTGCAGCGCGTGGCTGGTCATCCAGTCGCCACCGGTCTGCACCGGTGTGGTCCAGCCGGCCGCCTGCAGCTTGCCGAGGTCCTCGGTGAGCTCGTCGACAGTGGTGGGCACCTCGGTGATGCCGGCCTCTTCGAAGGCGGTCTTGTTGTAGAAGAACAGGCTCTGCAGCTGGTAGCCGATGCCGGCCATGTAGTTCTTGCCGTCGATCGAGTACTGCTCGGCGAGCGGGCCGTTCTTCGCCCACTCGTACTTCGAGAGGTCGACGAGTTCGGGGGCGAGCTTCGGGTTCGGGGCGATCGACTGCACGATGTCGGGGGCGTCACCGGCGGCGAGCAGGCGGGGGACCGCCGCCGCGACGCCCTCGGCGCCGGGGTTCTGGATGACGACGTCGATGTCCTTGTGCTCCTTCTCGAAGGGCGCGACGAGGTCGTTCCAGAACTCCTCGGTGAGGTTGGGGGTGACGTTCACGAGCACGCGCAGCGTGGTCTTCCCGTCGGCCGAGGCGGAGTCGCCGCCGGACGAGCCGCTGCAGCCGGCGAGGGCGAGGGCGGCGATTGCGGTGATGCCGACGACGGGGAGGAGAGGGCGCTTGATCATCGTTGATCCTTTCCAGGTGGGTGGGACACTGGGGACATTACACTAATCGATAATCGTTTGTGAAGAGTTCCGGCCGGATCGATGGGGAGCCCACGAGCCGATAGCGTCAAGCCGTGGCATCCCCTCGTTCCGTCGTGAGCCGGCACACGACCCTCGGCCTGACCGTCGCCGTCGCCGCCGCGTTCTCGTTCGGCATGTCCGGTGCCTGGGCGCGCGGACTCATCGACGCGGGCTGGACGCCCGGCGCCGCCGTGACGGTGCGCGTGTGGGTGGGGGCGATCGCGCTACTGATCCCCACGCTCCTCGCGCTGCGCGGGCGCTGGGGCGCCGTGCGCCGCAACGCCGGCATGATCCTCGCCTACGGCCTGCTCGCGGTCACCGCCACGCAGCTGTTCTACTTCCAGGCTGTGGCGGTGATGGATGTCGGCATCGCCTTGCTGATCGAGTACACGGCGCCCGTCGCCGTGGTGCTCTGGCTCTGGATGCGGCGCGGTGAGCGCCCCTCAGGGCGCAGCATCGTCGGCGCGGTGGTCGCGTTCATCGGGCTGGTGCTCATGCTGGACATCGTCACCGGCGCGCGCCTGGACGTCGGCGGCATCCTCTGGGCGCTCGGAGCGATGGTCGGTGCGGCCGCCTACTTCCTGCTCTCGGCGCGCAACGACACCGGCGTGCCGCCGATCGCCCTCGCCGGGCTCGGCCTGCTGATCGGCGCCGTCGGCCTCACTCTCGCGGGCCTGATCGGCGTGCTGCCGATGGCCTGGACCACCGACGACATCGCCTATCGGTTCGGCACGGTTCCGTGGTTCGTGCCGGTGCTCGCGATCGGTCTCGTCGCCGCCGCGCTCGCGTACGTTCTCGGCATCGTCTCGACTCGGATGCTCGGCTCACGGCTGGCCTCGTTCGTCGCGCTCGCCGAGGTGGTGGCGGCGATGCTGTTCGGCTGGCTGCTGCTGGGCCAGTTGCCCGACCTGCTGCAGGCGATCGGCGCGGCTCTGGTGCTCGGCGGGGTCGTCCTGGTCAAGCTCGGGGAGCCTCGGGCGCCGGAGTTCGTGGAGCCGCTGCCCGAACAGGCGGACTGACCCTCAGCCGCGCAGCGGTCCGAAGAACGCACGCATATCGTCGAGCAGCGTATCGGGCTCCTCGAGCGCGGCGAAGTGGCCGCCGCGGTCCTCGACGTCGGTCCACCGCACAATGCGGTGATGCGGCTCCTCGGCGAAGCGCAGTCCCACGTCGTGAGCGAACACGATCACGGCCGTCGGCACCCCTGAGCTGGGCTTCGGGGCATCCCAGGCCGTGGTGAGTCCGTAGGTGACCAGCGCGGCCGATCCGGCGCTCGCAGTGAACCAGTACAGCGAGGCGTTGTCGAACACGAAGCGCTCGCCGAGCACGTCGACCGCGTCCGCCTCGGCCGGGTGCGTCCAGGCCTGCAGCTTGTCGTGGATCCAGGCGAACTGGGCCACCGGGCTGTCCGCAGCCATGGCCCCGATCAGGCCGGGGCGCGTGGACTGGATGGAGATGTAGCCGAATTCGCGCTGCATGAACTCGCCGACCCGGCGCAGCCGGTCGCGCTCCACAGGCGTGAGCGCGGCGGCCGCGTCTTCGTCGAGGTCGCCGACGAAGCTGCCCAGGGAGCCGTTCACGTGCACGCCGATCACCCGCTCGGGGGCCAGTCGGCCGAGCTCGGGGGCGACCGCTGCGCCGTGGTCGCCGCCCTGGACGGCGAAGCGGTCGTATCCGAGGCGCGTCATGAGTTCGAGATAGGCGGCGGCGGTGCGCTCCGCTGTCCAGCTGTCATCTGCGAGCGGGGTCGAGAATCCGAATCCCGGATGGGAGGGGATGATCACGTCGAAGGGCATCTCGGCGTCCTCGGTGAGCGGTCCGATGAGGCCCTCGAACTCGAGGAACGAGCCGGGCCAGCCGTGCAGCAGCAGGACGGGCACGGCGCCCGGGTGCGGCGACCGCACGTGCACGGCATGGATGGTCTGGCCGTCGACGCTCGTCACGATCTGGGGCAGTGCGGCGAGGCGACGCTCGGTGGCCCGCCAGTCGTGCTCCGCCCAGCCGGCCACGAGCTCGGCGAGCACCGCCACCGGCACGCCGCGGTCCCAGCCGTCACCGGGCAGGGGGTGGGGGAGGCGTGCCGCGCGCAGCCGCGCGCGCAGATCGTCGAGCGCCTCGTCGGAGACCTCGATGCGGAAGGGGAGGACGGCGTCCGTCTGCTGTGCGTTCATGTCTCCATGCTCCGGCGCTATCCGGTCGTAATATGACCGGAGAAGCGAGAATCATGGAGTCATGACGCGCACGACCGGCCGCACTCTCGCCCTCCTCTCCCTGTTGCAGGTCCGCCGCGACTGGACCGGTGCCGAGCTCCGCGAGCGACTGGAGGTGAGCGACCGGACTCTGCGCCGCGACATCGACGATCTGCGCGAACTCGGCTACGGCATCGAGGCCACCCGCGGTCGTCACGGCGGTTACCGACTCGGCCCCGGCGCCAGCGTTCCGCCGCTGACCCTGCTCGACGACGAGTCCGTCGCCATCGCGGTCGGCCTCCGCGCCGCGGCGGCGAGTGTGGTGACAGGGATGGAGGAGGCCGCTGGTCGCGCCCTCGCCAAGCTCGAGCAGTCGCTCTCGGCCGCGGCCCGCACCCGGATCGCCGAGGTGGAGCGGGCGATGGTGCGTCTCGATCCGGCCGAGGGTGGCGGCGTCGACCTCGACGTGGTCACCGCGCTCGCCGCGGCGATCTCCGCCCGCCGCAGGCTGCGCATCGACTACACGCGGCACGACAGCGCCGAGGTGCGCCGCATCGTCGAGCCGCATCGGATCGTGCACACGGACGAGCGCTGGTATCTCGTCGCGCGCGACGCGGAGCGCGAGGAGTGGCGCACGCTGCGCGTCGATCGCATCCGCCGTCCGTTCTCGCTGCCGGAGGAGTTCGCCGAGCGGGAGGTCCCGGATGACGCGCTGCGCCGATTCACCGCGCGCAGCATCACGATCGCGCCCTACCCGTTCCGGGCGCGGGTGCGGATGCAGGCGCCGGCGGCGGTGGTGCGCCGGCGGTTCGACGCGACGATCGCGACGGTGACCGCGGACGGCGATGCGAGCTGCATCCTCGAAGCGGGGTCGCGCGATCCGGAGGAGTTCGCGATCTACCTCGGGATGTCGGGCTTCGCGTTCGAGGTCCTGGAAGGTGAGGAGGTGCGGCAGGCGGTTGCCGCGGTGGGGGAGCGGTTGCGGAACGCGGCATCCTGAACTGTATACGCTGATCGTTCGAATCGGCACTGATAGCCTGGCCAGTGACATTTATGTATACAATGAGGCCATGCGTGCAAGTGACCGGGCCTACGCGGAGCTGCTGGAGGGTATCCAGTCCGGCGCTCTGCCGTCCGGCGCGGTGCTCGGCGAGGTCGAACAGGCCGCGCGTCTCGGTGTGAGCCGCACCCCGCTGCGCGAGGCGTTGCGCCGGCTCGTCGCCGACGGCCTGGTCGTGCAGCAGTCGCCGCGCGTCACCGTGGTCGCCGACCTCGACGCCGACGACATCCGCGCCCTGTTCGAGATCCGTCGTGCGCTCGAGGAGACCACCGCGCGACTCGCCGCGGAGCGCGGCGATGCCGAGGCTTTCCGCGCCCTGGCATCCGAGTTCGCTGACGTCGACCTGTCGCGAGCCGCCGGCCGCGATGCGTACTACGCGCTGATCGCCCGGCTCGACGCCGCGCTCGACGCGGCCGTCGCGAACGACTACCTGAGCTCCGCGCTGCGCACCGTGCGCACCCACCTCGTGCGGGTGCGCCGGATGGCGCGCGACAAGCCCGAGCGGCTCGCGGCATCCGCTGCCGAGCACCTCACGATCGCCCGCGCGCTCGCCGCGCGCGACGGCGATCTCGCCGCCCATGCCACGCACGTGCACCTGCACAACGCGCTCACCAGCATCCTCGAATCGCTGTCGGAAGGAACCCCATGACCGTCACCCACCACGTCCGCGTGTACCGCTCCGAAGAGGACCTGCCCCGCGAGGAGCAGCTGGCCTGGAAGATCGCCCAGGTCGCCACCGACCCCGTCGAGGTCGACGCTGACGTCGTCGACATGATCATCAACCGCATCATCGACAACGCGTCGGTGGCCGCGGCATCCCTCACCCGCGGGCCCATCAACGCCGCCCGCGCGCAGGCGTTCAGCCACCCGGTGTCCACCGGCGGCAGCGGCTCGACCGTGTTCGGCGCCGCGCTCGACCACCGCACCAGCCCGGAGTGGGCAGCGTGGGCGAACGGCGTCGCCGTGCGCGAGCTGGACTACCACGACACCTTCCTCGCGGCGGAGTACTCGCACCCCGGCGACAACATCCCGCCGATCCTCGCGGTCGCGCAGCACGCGGGTCGGGACGGTCGTGACCTCGTCCGGGGCATCGCCACCGGCTACGAGATCCAGGTCGACCTGGTGAAGGCGATCTCGCTGCACGCGCACAAGATCGACCACGTCGCGCACCTCGGCCCGTCGGCCGCAGCCGGCATCGGCACGCTGCTCGGCCTCGACGCCGAGACCATCTACCAGGCCATCGGCCAGGCGCTGCACACCACCACAGCCACCCGGCAGAGCCGCAAGGGCGAGATCTCCACCTGGAAGGCGCACGCCCCGGCGTTCGCCGGCAAGATGGCCGTCGAGGCCGTCGACCGGGCGATGCGCGGACAGACCTCGCCGTCGCCGATCTACGAGGGCGAGGACGGCGTGATCGCCTGGATGCTCGACGGCAAGGACGCCTCCTACGACGTTCCGCTCCCGGCATCCGGCGAGGCGAAGCGCGCGATCCTCGACACGTACACGAAGGAGCACTCCGCCGAGTACCAGGCGCAGGCGCTCATCGACCTCGCGCGCAAGCTGCACGGCGAGCACCCGGAGCTCACGGACCCCGCCAACGTCGCGGCGATCGTGAT
Organism: Microbacterium sp. MAH-37; assembly: GCF_009758255.1. Lineage (GTDB taxonomy): Bacteria > Actinomycetota > Actinomycetes > Actinomycetales > Microbacteriaceae > Microbacterium. Next base: position 291,869 of record NZ_WSEN01000010.1, on the reverse strand, counting down.
CCACACCAGCCACCACACGCACAACGTGATCGGCTCGGGCGCGAACGACCCGCAGAAGTACGACCCGAGCGCCTCGCGCGAGACGCTCGACCACTCGATCCCGTACATCTTCGCCGTCGCGCTGCAGGACGGCGCCTGGCACCACGTCGACTCGTACACCCCTGAGCGCGCCGGACGTGTCGACACCGTCGCGCTGTGGCACAAGATCACCACCGCGGAGGACGCGGAGTGGACTCGCCGGTACCACTCCATCGACCCGGCCGAGAAGGCGTTCGGCGGTCGCGTGGAGATCACGCTCGCCGACGGAACCACGTTGACCGACGAGATCGCGGTCGCCGACGCGCACCCGCTGGGCGCACGGCCGTTCGCCCGCGCGAACTACGTCGCCAAGTTCCGGATGCTGGCGGAGCCGGTGCTCGAGCCGGCCGAGATCGAGCGGTTCCTCGAGCTCGTCCAGCGTCTGCCCGAGCTCACCGCGGCGGAGGTCGCGGAGCTGAGCATCATCGCCAAGCCCGGCCTGCTCGAGGCCGCCCCGGCCCCCAAGGGGCTGTTCTGATGCTGTACTCCACCACCACGCCCGCCGAGAAGCGCCGGCTGTTCCGTGAGCGGCTCGCGAGCGGCGAACTGCTGCGCTTTCCCGGTGCGTTCAACCCGCTGTCCGCGCGGCTGATCGAGCAGAAGGGCTTCGAGGGGGTCTACATCTCGGGCGCGGTGCTGTCGGCCGACCTCGGCCTGCCCGACATCGGCCTGACCACGCTCACCGAGGTCGCGGGCCGGGCGAAGCAGATCGCTCGGATGACCGACCTGCCCGCGATCGTCGACGCCGACACCGGCTTCGGCGAGCCGATGAACGTGGCCCGTACGATCCAGGAGCTCGAGGATGCGGGGCTGGCCGGCACCCACATCGAGGACCAGGTCAACCCGAAGCGCTGCGGTCACCTCGACGGCAAGTCCGTCGTCAATCAGGACACCGCGATCAAGCGCATCCGGGCGGCCGCCGACGCGCGGCGCGACCCCGACTTCCTGATCATGGCGCGCACCGACATCCGCGCCGTCGAGGGCCTGGACGCGGCGGTCGACCGCGCGAAGGCGCTGGTGGATGCCGGCGCGGACGCGATCTTCCCCGAGGCGATGCGAGACCTGTCCGAGTTCGAGGCGATGGCGAAGGCCCTGGACGTGCCGATCCTCGCCAACATGACGGAGTTTGGCAAGAGCGACCTGTTCTCAGTGGACCAGCTGCGCGACGCGGGCGTGAACCTCGTGATCTGGCCGGTCTCACTGCTGCGCATCGCGATGGGCGCGGCGGACCGCGCTCTGGACACCCTGCTCGCCGAGGGGCACCTCACGTCGAAGCTCGGCGAGATGCAGCATCGGGCCGACCTGTACGACCTGATCGACTACGAGCAGTACAACCGCTTCGACCAGGGCGTGTTCAACTTCACCGTCGAGCGCTGACCCTTCCCCTGCTCCGGTCTCACTCGTTGCGGGTGTCCTCGAGTTGGTACCCGCATCCGTTGAGACCGGAGCTGGAGGGATCTGGCCTCCCCGAGCTCCGATCTCACTCATTGCGGGTGCTGGCGATCGGGCACCCGCATCCGTTGAGACCGGAGCTGGAGGGAGCTTCGGTCAGGGCAGGCGCGCGGCGTACTGGGAACGGATGCCGGGGACGGGCGCTGCCGGCTCGGCATCCGACTCCTCCTCGCCCCAGGCGGGACGGGAGCCGGTGAGCGAGTGCGCCGCCTGCGCGGCGGCGCCGAGGGCGACGTACTCGGCGGGGGCGGGCACGACGACGGGCAGGTCGAAGACCTGCGCGGCGATCGTGCGCACCGCCGTGCTCTGCGCCGCGCCGCCGATGAGCAGGATGCGGCCCGGGGCGACCCCGTGTGTGCGGATCGCCGCGAGGCCCTCAGCCAGTCCGCAGAGCACGCCCTCGATCGCCGCCCGGGCGAGGTTCTCGCGCGTGGTGCTCGCCAGCGTCATGCCGAACAACGTCGCCGTCGCATCCGGCAGGTTGGGGGTGCGTTCGCCCTCGAACCAGGGCTGCAGCACCAGGCCGGCTGAGCCCGGCTCGGCGGCCAGCGCCAGGTCGCTGAGACCGGCGTGATCCACTCCGAGCAGCGCGGCCGTCGCATCCAGTACGCGCGCCGCGTTGAGCGTGGCGATCAGCGGAAGCCAGCCGCCCGCGGCATCGGCGAAGCCGGCGACCGTGCCGCTGACGTCGTGTACCGGGGCATCCGTGACGGCGAAAACTGTGCCGGACGTGCCGATCGACACCACCGCGTCGCCGCTGCGGGCGCCGAGGCCGAGCGCCGCACCGGCGTTGTCACCGGCGCCGGGCGCGAAGCGGATGCCGGCATCCGAGCCCGCGTGCTCGTCGGGACCGAGCACGCGCGGCAGCACGACGTCGGTCGCGTTCCTGCGCAGCGCCAGCGAGAGGATGTCGCGGTCGTAGCCGTCCGCTCCCCAGTAGCCGGTGCCGCTGGCATCCGATCGGTCCGTGACCAGCTCGTCGAGCTGCGGATCCCCTCCTGCCGGCACCGGGCCGAAGCCGCGCAACCGCCAGGTGAGCCAGTCGTGCGGCAGCGCGACGGCGGCGACCCGAGCGGCGTTCTCCGGCTCGTGGTCGGCCAGCCAGCGCAGCTTGGTGACGGTGAAGGACGCCACCGGAACCACCCCGGTGCGGGTGCTGAACTCGTCGGCGCCGAGCTCGGCGACCAGGTCGGCCGCGGCGCCGGCCGAACGGGTGTCGTTCCACAGCAGCGCGGGGCGGATCACCCGGCCCTGGGCATCGAGGGCGACCATGCCGTGCTGCTGCCCGGCGATCGAGACGGCGGCGACGTCGTCCAGCCCGCCGGCCTGGGCGAGCGCCTGCTGCAGCGCGTCCCACCACGCTTCGGGATCGACCTCGGTGCCGTCCGGGTGCGATGCCCGTCCGGAACGCGCGATCGCACCCGTCGCGGTGTCCCGCACGACCACCTTGCACGACTGCGTCGACGAATCGACTCCGATCACCAGTGCCATGCGCGGCATCCTCTCATCTTGTCTTCTCTTCGTGCCGAGACCCCGAGTTCCGCACGAGACCCCGCTCCTGAAGGTGGGGTTCGTGCGGAACTCGGGGTCTCGTGCGGATCTCGGCCCGATCTCGCCCGCGGGTCAGCGAGCGCCGAGCAGGTGCTCGGTGGCGAGCTGCTGCAGGCGCACGAAGCCGAAGCCCTTGCCGCCCAGGTAGGCGTCGGCGTCGAAGTCCTCGTACGCGCTGCGGTCGGCGAGCAGGGCGTCGTACGACTCGCCCTCGTTCAGCGTGGGCTCTGACAGCTCCGCGACCTTCGCGGCGGCGAGCGCCTCCTGCACCTCGGGGTCGGCGCGGAAGGCCGCGGCGCGCTCCTTCAGCAGCAGGTAGGTGCGCATGTTGGCGGCTGCGGAGTCCCACACCCCGGTCTCGTCCTCGGTGCGGCTGGGCTTGTAGTCGAAGTGCCGCGGTCCCTCGTAGGCCGGCGTGCCACCGGGGCCGCCGTTCTCGAGCAGGTCGACCAGCGCGAAAGCGTTGTGCAGGTCGCCGTGACCGAACACGAGGTCCTGGTCGTACTTGATGCCGCGCTGGCCGTTCAGATCGATGTGGAACAGCTTGCCGTGGTACAGCGCCTGGGCGATGCCGGCGGCGAAGTTCAGACCGGCCATCTGCTCGTGACCGACCTCGGGGTTCAGACCGACCAGCTCCGGACGCTCCAGCGAGTCGATGAACGCCAGGGCGTGACCAAGGGTGGGCAGCAGGATGTCGCCGCGCGGCTCGTTGGGCTTGGGCTCGATCGCGAAGCGGATGTCGTAGCCCTTGTCGGTCACGTAGTCGCCGAGCAGGTTCACGGCCTCGCGGTAGCGCTCCAGCGCGGCGCGGACGTCCTTGGCGGAGTCGTACTCGGCGCCCTCGCGGCCGCCCCACATCACGAACGTCTTGGCGCCCAGCTCGGCGCCGAGGTCGAGCTGGCGGAAGACCTTGCGCAGCGCGAAGCGGCGCACCTGGCGGTCGTTCGAGGTGAAGCCGCCGTCCTTGAACACCGGCGCGCTGAACAGGTTGGTGGTGACCATGGGGACGACCAGGCCGGTGTCGGCCAGTGCGCCCTTCAGACGGTCGATCTGCGTCTGACGCTCGGCTTCCGTCGAACCGAACGCGAACAGGTCGTCGTCGTGGAACGTGAGGCCGTACGCGCCGAGCTCCGCGAGCTTCTCGACGGCGTGCAAGACGTCGAGCGCGGGGCGGGTCGGACCGCCGAACGGGTCGGTGCCGTTGTAGCCGATGGTCCAGAGGCCGAACGAGAACCGGTCCGCCTTGGTGGGGGTGAGTGCCATGATGATCCGCCTTCAGCGACGTCAATGAAATGTTGTAGAGCAGAACATATCAGGCGTGAAAGAGGGATGCAACGTCTCAGTGGCGCGGGGGAGCCGTCGACTCCCGTGGCACCAGCACCGCAGGCATGCGGATGTGCTCGCGCTCGCCGCCGTCCAGCATCCGCAGCAGCAGCTGCACGGCGGCCGCCCCCATCTCGGCGAGCGGCTGACGCACGGTGGTCAACTGCGGCACGTGTGCGGCGGCCTCCGGGATGTCGTCGAAGCCGATCACGGAGAGGTCCTCCGGCACGCGCAAACCGCGCTCGCGTGCGACGCGGATCACTTCGATCGCTGAGAGGTCGTTGGCCGCGAACACCCCGGTCGGGCGGTCGTCGCGATCCAGCAGCTCGTGCGCGCCGGAGGTCGAGTCCGCCGTGCGGTACCCGCCGTCGGCGACCAGCTCGGGGTCGAAGGGGATGCCGGCGGCCTCGAGCGCCTCGCGGTAGCCCTGCTCGCGCTGCTGCGCCGAGACCAGGTCGGTGCGGCCGCGCAGATGGCCGATGCGGCGATGTCCGAGCGAGATCAGGTGCTCGGTCGCGGCGCGCGCGCCGTCGACGTTGATCACGCTCACCGTGGCGGGTCCGTCGTCGCCTGCGTGCGGGTCGATGGCGACGATCGGCACCGGTCCGTCGGCGGGAGTCGTGGTGGGGGTCACGATGATGGCGCCGTCGATGAGCGTTCCGCCCAGACGGGACAGTGAGCGGCGTTCCCAGCCCTGATGTGCGCCGGCCGAGACGCTGCCCGCGTAGGCGAGCACGTCGAACCGCGTGTCCTGCAGCTCGGAGGAGACGCCGCGCAGCAGCTGCAGGGCGAACGGCTCGAACTCCGCGACGAGCACGCCGATGACGTTGGTCTGCTGTCGGCGCATCGAGGTGGCCACCAGGGAGCTCGCGTAGCCGAGCTCGTCGACCACGCTCATCACGTGGGCCAGGGTTGCCGGAGCGACCCCGTCGCGACCGTTGATCGCCTTGGAGACCGTGGCGACCGAGACGCCGGCAGCGTGTGCCACGTCATTGATGGTGATCCGCGCGTTCATAGCGTCTATCCTAGGTTTCGAAAACGTTATCGATATCGTTTGACACGATTGCTTCGGGATGGCAGAGTTGCCGAAGTTCCCATTCGGTGCAGTCAACAACAAATACCCGTGCACTGCACGCACTCGATGATGAGGAGAGACACAGCATGAAGGTACGCAAGGCCTGGGCTGCCGCAGCAGCCGTCGCCGCGCTCGGAACACTCGGCCTGACCGCCTGTTCCGGTGGCTCCGGCGATGCCGACGCCGACGGCAAGACCACGTTGACGATGTGGCACAACTCCACCACGGGTGACGGCAAGCAGTACTGGGACGACGCCGCGGCGGCGTTCCACAAGGCGAACCCGGATGTGACGATCAAGATGACCGCCATCCAGAACGAGGACATGGACGGCAAGCTGCAGACCGCCGCCAACTCCGGTGACATGCCCGACATCTTCATGGCGCGCGGCGGCGGCAAGCTCGCGGACATGGTCAGCGCCGGCAAGGTCAGGGACCTCACCGACAAGATCGACCCCGACGTGAAGAAGGCCATGGGCGATGCACCCTTCAGCGCCCTCACCATCGACGGCAAGATCTACGGCATGCCCGGCTCCGTGCTGCCCGGTGGCATCTTCTACAGCAAGGACCTGTTCGCGCAGGCGGGCATCACCGAGACCCCGACCACGCTGGACGAACTCGCCGAGGACGTCACGAAGCTCAAGGCCGCGGGCATCCAGCCCATCGCGCTCGGTGCGAAGGATGCATGGCCCGCCGCGCACTGGTACTACTTCTTCGCGCTGCGCGCCTGTGGGCAGGACACGATCCAGAACCTCGCGACCGAGGTCGACTTCGACGACCCGTGCTGGCTGGAAGCGGCGAACAACCTCAACGACTTCGCTCAGATCGAGCCGTTCAACAAGGGCTTCCTGACCACCTCCGCTCAGGAGGGCGCGAACTCGTCGGCCGGCCTGGTCGCCAACCACAAGGCGGCGATGGAGCTCATGGGCGCCTGGAACGTGGGCATCATCGCGAGCCTCACGCCGGACCAGAAGCCGCTGGCCGACCTCGACTGGTTCCCCTTCCCCGCCGTCGACGGCGGCGAGGGCGACCCGGCCGCGATGATGGGCGGCGGCGACGGCAACTCCTGCTCCGCCGACGCGCCTCCCGCCTGCGAGGACTTCCTCAACTTCGTCTCGTCGAAGGAATGGCAGGAGAAGTACGCGGTGGCGTTCCAGACCATCCCCTCGCGCAAGGATGCGACCGACGCTGTCACCGACCCGTCGCTCAAGCCGCTGATGGAAGCCGCCAACAAGGCGCCGTACATCGCGCTGTGGCTGGACACCTCGCTCGGACAGAACGTCGGCAACGCGCTGAACACGAGCGTCGTCGAGATGCTGGCGGGCAAGGGCTCACCCGAGAAGCTGGTCGAGACGGTCAAGGCCGCCGAGGCGAGGGGCTGATCCGAGACCATGCAGGACACTCAGGCACCGGCAGTCCCGGTCTCGCCTGAGAGGAACTCCACCACCGGGGCCGGTGCACAGCCGGCCCCGGTGCGACGACCGCGGCGCGACTGGCGCAAGCGCGGTGAGATCGCGCTCCTCTCCGGCCCCGCGCTGCTCCTCTTCCTCGGCTTCGTGATCTTCCCGGTGATCATGGCCGGGTTCTACGGCTTCTTCAAGTGGAACGGCTTCGGCTGGCCGACCGAGTTCGTCGGTCTCGACAACTACGTGCTGATGTGGCAGGACGAGACCTTCCGCGCCGCCGTGTCGCACAACTTCATCATCCTCGTCCTGTCGCTGGTGATGCAGGGCCCGATCGCGATCCTGTTCGCTCTGCTGCTGAACCAGAAGATCCGGGGCCGGTCCGTCATCCGCGTGCTGATCTTCGCCCCCTACGTCATCGCCGAGGTGGTCGTCGGCACCGGCTGGAGCCTGATGCTGCAGGACGCGGGCGCCCTGAACTCGCTCCTGGGCAAGATCGGGCTCGAGTCGTGGCAGCAGTCCTGGATCGCCGACCCGTCGATCGCGATGTGGTCGCTCATGGTGATCATCACCTGGAAGTACATCGGCTTCGCGGTGATCCTCATCCTCGCGGGCATGCAGTCGATCCCCGAGGAGCTGTACGAGGCGGCGGCGATCGACGGCGCAGGCTTCTGGCGCGCGCAGTGGAGCATCACCCTGCCGCTGCTGGGCCCGACCATCCGCATCTGGGCGTTCCTGTCGATCATCGGCTCGCTGCAGCTGTTCGACCTGGTGAACATCATCTGGGGCCAGTACATCGCCGCGACTGCGGGCACGTCCACGATGGCCACCTACATGTATCAGAACGGTCACCTCGCCGGGAACTACGGCTTCGGCAACGCGGTCGCCGTGATGCTCTTCCTCATCTCGCTGGTCGTCGCCCTCATCTATCAGCGGTTCGTGCTGCGGCGCGACACCGAGGGGGCACTGACCGGAGACAGCCGAAAGGGGCGCAGGCGATGACCGACGCACTCAAGACCTCTGTGCTGATCCAGCCTGCGGGCAGGCGCACCCGGCGGAAGGAGTCGGGCGTGCGCTGGGGCCACCCCGGCGTGTACCTGCTCGCGGTCGTGCTGATCACGCTGTGCGTGACCCCGCTGCTGTACATCATCGTCGGCGGATTCCGCACGAACTCGCAGATCACGAACGATCCGTCCGCATGGCCCGATCCGTGGGTCGTCAGCAACTACACCGATGTGCTCGCCAGTGGCGAGTTCTGGACGGCGATGCTGAACTCGACGCTCTCGGCGGTCGGCACGACGGTGGGGGCCGTGGCGCTCGGCCTGATGGCCAGCTATGTGATCGCCCGCTACGACTTCGGTGGCAAGGGCGTCATGTACTCGCTGTTCGCCGCCGGGCTGATGTTCCCCGTGACCGTCGCGATCACCCCGCTGTACCTGCTGATCCGCAACCTCGGCCTGGTGAACAGTCTGGCCGGCATCATCCTGCCGCAGATCGCGTTCGCGCTGCCCACGACCATCATCATCCTCGTGCCGTTCCTGCGGGCGATCCCGAAGGAGCTCGAGGAGGCCGCGTCGATCGACGGCGCCTCCCGGCTGGGCTTCTTCTGGCGCATGGTGCTGCCGCTGAGCCTTCCCGGGGTGATCACCGTCGGGATCCTCGCCTTCATCGGCGCCTGGAACGGGTACATGCTGCCGCTGTTCATCCTCAACGACCAGAGTCTGTTCACGCTTCCGCTTGGTGTGCAGAACTTCGCCTCGCAGTACTCCGTCGACACGGCGAAGGTGCTCGCGTACACCTCGCTGTCGATGCTCCCTGCGCTGGTGTTCTTCAGCCTCTTCGAGCGTCGCATCGTCGGCGGACTGACCGGGGCGGTGAAGGGATGACGGCCTTGCCCGACACGACGACGGAGACCTCCGCCATGACTTCGCAGATCCCCGCCTTCCCGACCGCTTCGCCGCGCGTGCGCGCGCTGCTGGCCGAGATGACCCTCGAGGAGAAGGCGGCGCAGCTGGTCGGCTACTGGCTGGACCAGGGCGGCGAGGTCGTCGCTCCGATGCAGAACGAGATGGGGCGGTCCGACGGCGCCCTCGCCGAGATCACCCGGCACGGCATCGGCCACTACACCCGCGTGTACGGCACCCGCCCGGTCGACCCGGCGGAGCGTGCGGCGTGGCTGTGGCAGGAGCAGCGACGGCTGAAGGCGGAGACCCGGCTCGGTATCCCCGCGCTCGTGCACGAGGAGTGCCTGACCGGCCTCGCGGCCTGGAAGGCGGCCACGTTCCCCACGCCGCTGGCCTGGGGTGCCTCCTTCGACCCCGAGCTCGTGGCCGAGATGGGCACGCTGATCGGGGAGTCGATGCGCGCGCTCGGCATCCACCAGGGACTGGCACCCGTGCTCGACGTCGTGCGTGACCCGCGCTGGGGGCGGGTCGACGAGTGCATCGGAGAGGACCCCTATCTGGTCGGCACCGTCGGCACCGCCTACGTGCAGGGGCTGCAGTCCGCGGGCGTGCACGCCACGCTGAAGCACTTCCTGGGCTACTCGGGCTCGCGCGCCGGGCGCAACCACGCACCGGTGTCCGCAGGGCCTCGCGAGATGGCCGACGTCTTCCTGCCGCCGTTCGAGATGGCCATCCGCGACGGCGGAGTGCACAGCGTGATGAACAGCTACGCCGAGATCGATGGGGTTCCCGTCGCCTCCGACCCCGCCCTGCTGACCGGCCTGCTGCGTGAGCGGCTCGGTTTCGACGGGGTGGTGGTGGCCGACTACTTCGCGGTCGCCTTCCTCGACGTGATGCACGCCGTCGCCGCCGACCGCGGTGAGGCCGCGGCGCTGGCGCTGACCGCGGGCATCGACGTGGAGCTGCCGTCGGGCGACGCCTACCTCGCACCGCTGGTCGAGCGCGTCCGCGAAGGGCTCTTCGACGACGCGTATCTCGACCGGGCTGTGCTCCGCGTGCTCGGGCAGAAGGAGGAGCTGGGTCTGCTCGAGCCGGACGTCTTCGACGACGAGCCGCCCGCGGAGATCGACCTCGACACGCCCCGGCACCGCGCGGCGGCCCGCAGGCTGGCCGCCGAATCGCTCGTGCTGCTGGCGAACGACGGCGCACTGCCGCTGGCGGCCGGTGCGCGGCGCATCGCCCTGATCGGCCCGAACGCCGACCGGGCAGCGGCGCTGCAGGGCTGCTACTCGTTCGCGAACCACGTTCTCGCGCACCACCCGGACCACGAGCTCGGCTTCGCGATCCCGACCATCCGCGAGGCGCTGTGCGCCGCGCTGCCGGATGCCGGGATCGTGCACGTCAACGGGTGCGAGGTCGAGGGCGATGACCGCTCCGGCTTCGCGGCGGCGGTCGCCGCGGCGTCGGACTCCGAGATCGCCGTGGTGGTCGTGGGCGACCAGGCCGGACTGTTCGGTCGCGGCACGGTCGGAGAGGGCAACGACGTCGAGTCGCTCGAACTGCCCGGCGTTCAGCGGGAGCTGGTCGAGGCACTGGTCGCCACCGGCACCCCCGTCGTGATGGTCCTGGTCACCGGTCGTCCCTATGCGATCGACTGGGCGCTCGACGGCGACGGCGCCCGGCCGGCGGCCGTGCTGCAGGCGTTCTTCCCCGGCGAGGCCGGCGGTGAGGCCATCGCCGATGTGCTGACCGGCGCGACCGCGCCGTCGGGGCGGATGCCGGTGAGCCTGCCCCGCTCGTCGGGGGCGCAGCCCTACGTCTACCTGCATCCGCCGCTGGGCGGTCCGTCCGAGGTGACCTCCACCGATCCCACGCCGCTGAGGCCGTTCGGGTTCGGGCTGAGCTACACGACCTTCGCCTACGAGGCTCTCGAGGTGTCGCCTGAGGCGTCGACGGACGGCTCGTTCACGGCATCCGTCACGGTGCGCAACACCGGCGGCACGGCCGCAGCGGACGTCGTGCAGCTCTACGGGAACGACCCGGTCGCGAGTGTGACCAGGCCTGTCGCCCAGCTGCTCGGCTACGCCCGTGTCCAGCTGGAGCCGGGGGAGAGCCGTCGAGTGCGCTTCGAGGTGCCCGTCGCTCGCTTCGCGTTCAGCGACAGGGGCCTCGTGCGCATCGTCGAGCCGGGCGCGGTGCGGGTGTGGGTCGCATCGCACGCAGAGGCGAAGCCGGCGGCATCCGATCTGAGCACTGCCACCGGTGGCGCGATCTCGAACAAGCGGCCGCGCGCCGAGCGCGCGCTGCCGGGCACGGCCACGGCGTCGGCGACGGTGCTGCTCACCGGCGGTGTGCACGAGGTGACGGGAGCGGACGCCAGGCTGGTGGAGGTGTCGTTCGCGTGACGGGGCTCTTGTCACGCCGGGTCCGGGGCATCCGGATCGGTAGCCTGGGACGATGAACGAGCGGGCGACGACTGTCGAAGGGGTGCGGCGCACCAACCTCGCCGAGGTGCTGCGACTGGTGCACCATGGAGGGCCGCGTTCGCGCGCGGTCATCACCGCGGAGACGGGGCTGAACCGCTCCACCGTTTCCGACCTCGTCGCCCGGCTCGCCGCCGCCGGCCTCGTGCGCGAGCACGAACCGGACCCGACTCGGCGGGTCGGGCGCCCCTCGCCAATCGTGGCGCCGAGTCCCGACGTGGTCGCCATCGGCGTGAACCCCGAGATCGACGCGGTCGAGATCGGCGCGGTCTCCCTGGGCGGAACGATCCGTGTGCGGGAGCGCATCCCGGTCAGTGATCCGGATGTCGCGGAGGTCGTCGACATCGTCGCGCGCACCGTCGAGCGGTGGAAGAGCGAGGCCCTGCGCGGCTGCCGCATCGTCGGTGCGGGCGTTGCCGTGCCGGGCCTGGTCCGCGCGGAGGACGGTCTGGTGCGCTTCGCCCCGCACCTGCAGTGGCACGACGCCGACATCGGCGGTCCGCTGGGCGGAGCGCTGGACCTGCCGGTCGTGGTCGGCAACGACGCGAGCTACGGCACGCGCGCGGAGCGGCTGTTCGGCGCGGCGCGCGAGCGCACTGACGTGGTCTATCTCAACGGCGGCGCCAGCGGCATCGGCGGCGGACTCGTGCTGCACGGGCAGCTCATCGGCGGCGAGGGCGGCTACGCCGGCGAATGGGGCCAGACCGCCGTGAGCCTTGCGGATGCCGCGGATCGCCGGGTCGACCGCGGCGTGCTCGAGGATGAGGTCAACCGGGCGCGGCTCGTCAGCGCCGCCGGACTCACCTCTCCCGACGACGCCGAACTGGAGCGCGCGCTCACGGGCTCGGACGACGCGCTGGCCGAGGCCGCCCGGCAGCGCCGCATCCTCGTCGCGACACTGAGCAACGCCGTCAACGTGCTCAACCCGTCGATGATCGTGCTGGGCGGGTTCCTCGGCAGCCTCCGCGACATCGACCGCGAGGGCTTCGACGACGAGGTCCGCGCGCGTGCGCTCGCCCCGTCGGCCGAGCGCCTCGAACTGGCATCCGCGGCACTCGGTGCCGACCGGCTGCTGATCGGCGCCGCGGACGCCGCCCTGGAACGGCTGCTGTCCGACCCGCTCGGCTGAACGATCACCGGACCACACGAGGAGGCTTGATGGGCGAGGAACTCAACTGGGCGGGGAACGTCCGCTACAGCGGAACGGTCGCGCGCCCCGAGACCGCCGACGAGGTGCGTGCGCTCGTCACGTCCGGCGGACCGGTGCGGATGCTGGGCACCAGGCACTGCTTCAACGACATCGCCGACACCACCGGCACGCTCATCGCCCTCGACCGGATGCCCGCGGTGTGCGAGATCAGCCCGGAGCGCGACGCGGTGCGCGTCTCGGGCGGACTGCGCTACGGCGACATCGCGCCGCGGCTCGAGGCCGAGGGACTGGCCCTCGCCAACCTCGCGTCGCTGCCGCACATCTCGGTGGCCGGCGCCGTCGCCACCGGCACGCACGGCTCGGGCGATGCGATCGGGTCGCTCGCGACCGCGGTGCGCGAGCTCACCCTGCTCACCGGATCCGGAGAACTTCTGCGGCTGCGCCGCGGCGATCCGAGATTCGACGGCGCCGTCGTCGGCATCGGAGCTCTCGGTGCGGTGCTCGAGCTGGTGCTCGACGTCGAGCCGACCTACGGCATCGCGCAGCGCGTGTTCGAGCAGCCGCGCTGGGACGCGATCCTCGACGACCTCGACGCGGTGACCGGCGCTGGCACCAGCGTCAGCATCTTCACCACCTGGCAGCGCACCGACTCCGCCGACCAGCTCTGGATCAAACAGCGCGGCGCCGATGACCTCTCGGGAGATCTGGCCACGACGCTCGGCGCGGTGCCTGCCCAGGTCAAGCGGCATCCGATCCTCGGGGTCGACGCCGAGGCGTGCACTGACCAGGGCGGCGTGCCGGGGCCGTGGTTCCAGCGTCTGCCGCACTTCAAGCTCGAGTTCACCCCTTCCGCCGGCGCCGAGCTGCAGAGCGAGTACCTCGTGCCGCGACGCGACGCTGTGGCGGCGATCGAGGCCGTCCGCGGCCTCGCCGACCGCATCGCCCCGCTGCTGCTGGTGAACGAGATCCGCACGGTCGCCGCCGACGAGCTGTGGCTGAGCAGTGCGTACGGCGCCGACGTGGTGGGTCTGCACTTCACCTGGCGTCCCGAAGAGGCCGCCGTCCGTGCGCTGCTGCCCGACATCGAGGCGGCGCTGCCGGAGACGGCTCGCCCGCACTGGGGCAAGGTGTTCACGCTGGACGGCGCCGAGGTGCGTCGCCGCTACTCCCGGTGGGATGATTTCGCCGCGCTGCGCGCCGAGCTCGACCCGGACCGCCGCTTCGTGAACCCGTACCTGGAGCGCCTCGGCCGCTGACCTTCCCCTGCTCCGGTCTCACTGGTTGCGGGTGTTTCCGGGGCTGGCACCCGCAACGGTGGGGACCGGAGCATCCGGTGGGTGGCGCCTCTTCAGTTCCGGTCTCACTGGTTGTGGGTGTTTCGGGGCTGGCACCCGCAACGGTGGGGACCGGAGCAGGAGGCGCGTCAGGCGCGGCCCAGCACGGCGCGGGCGTGGCGCAGCACGGGCTCGTCGACCATGCGGCCCTCGAACGCGAACACGCCGCGTTCGCCGGATGCCGCGTCGATGACGCGGCGCGCCCAGGCGATCTCCTCGTCGGCCGGGCGGTAGGCCACCCGCACGATCTCGACCTGCGAGGGATGGATGCACGCGGTCGCCGCGAACCCGGATGCCACGGCGTCGGATGCCTCCTCGCGCAGCCCGTCGGCGTCGGCGATGTCGAGGTGCACGGCGTCGATCGCGGCCTTGCCGTGGGCGCCGGCGGCGAGCAGCACGCGGGAGCGCGCGGCGCGCGCGACATCTCGGTACTGCCCATTCGGGAATCGCGAGGAAGAGCCGCCGAGGCTGGCGACCAGATCCTCCGCGCCCCACATCAGGGCGACGACCCGGTCCACGGCAGCGATCCGCTCCGCCTCGACGACGCCGCGCGCCGTCTCGCACAGTGCGACGATGTTGTAGCCGGGCCGCAGATCGGCGATCGCGTCGGCGCTCTCCGACTTCGCGATCATCAGCGTGCGGAAGTGCGTCTCGGCGATCGCGTCGAGGTCGGCCTCGTGGTCGGCCGTCCCGATCGGGTTCACACGCACGATCACGCGGGCGGGGTCGAGCCCGTGGGCACCGGCGATCAGCGCCGCGCGCGCGGCATCCTTCGTAGCGGGGGCCACGGCGTCCTCGAGGTCGACGATCACGGCATCCGACCGCTCAGCGGCCTTCGTATACCGCTCCGGCCGATCCGCCGGGCAGAACAGCAGGGCGGGCCCGAGTCCGAAGGCGCTCATGCCGGGCTCATCTTCATCAGCGCGGTGCGCGTCGCGCGCGCGACGACGGTGCCGTCCTGGTTCACACCGGTGTGTGCGAGCACGACGATGCCCTGGCCCGGCCGCGACTTCGACTCGCGCTTCGAGACCACGGTCGTCGACACCGACAGGGTGTCGCCGGCGAAGAGCGGATGCGGGAACTCGATGTCCGAGAGTCCCAGCTGCGCGATGAGCGTGCCCTGCGTGAGGTGGCCGACCGACAGACCGACCATCGTCGACAGCGTCCACATCGAGTTCACCAGCGGACGCTCGAACTCGGTGGTCGCCGCGTACGCGGCATCCACGTGCAGCGCCTGCGGGTTCATCGTCAATGCGCTGAACAGCGTGTTGTCGGCGTCCGACACGGTGCGACCGGGCGTGTGCTGATAGGTGACGCCCTCTTCGAGTTCGTCGTAGTACAGGCCGCGCTGGGTGACGGTGCTCATGTCGGTCACGCTAGCCCGAGCGACCGGGCGATCACCAGCAGCTGCACCTCGGTGGTGCCCTCGCCGATCTCGAGGATCTTCGAGTCGCGGTAGTGCCGCGCGACCGGGTACTCGTTCATGAATCCGTTGCCGCCGAAGATCTGGGTCGCGTCGCGGGCGTTGTCCATCGCCGCGTCGCTCGCCGTCAGCTTCGCGATGGCGGCCTCCACCTTGAACGGCTCGCCGGCGGCGCACAGCCGGGCCGCGTGCTGCCAGGCGAGTCGTGCGTTGTGCACGCGGGCCTGCATGCGGGCGATCGTGAACTGCGCGTTCTGCCGGGTGGAGAGCGCCTCGCCGAAGACCGTGCGCTTCTGCGCGTAGTCGATGGATGCCTCCAGGCATCCCTGTGCGGCACCGGTGGACAGCGCGGCGATCGCGATGCGCCCCTCGTCGAGGATCTTCAGGAAGCCGGCGAATCCGCGGCCGCGTTCGCCGAGCAGGTTCTCCTCGGGCACGCGGGCGTCGGCGAAGGTCAGCGGATGCGTGTCGGAGGCGTGCCAGCCGACCTTGTCGTAGGCGGGCTCGACGGTGAATCCGGGGGTGCCGTTGGGCACGATGATCGTGGAGATCTCCTTGCGCCCGTCCGTCTCGCCGGTCACCGCCGTGACCGTCACGAACCGGGTGATGTCGGTGCCGGAGTTGGTGATGAACTGCTTGCTGCCGTTGATCACCCACTCGCCGCCGTCGAGGCGGGCGGTGGTGCGGGTCGCGCCGGCATCCGATCCCGCCTCCGGCTCGGTCAGGCCGAAGCCCGCGAGCGCCTGGCCGGCGAGCAGGTCGGGGAGGTGTGCTGCCTTCTGCGCCTCGGTGCCGAAGTGGAACACCGGCATCGCGCCGAGGCTCACACCGGCCTCGAGGGTGATCGCGATCGACTGGTCGACGCGGCCGAGCTCCTCGAGCGCGAGGCCGAGGGCGAAGTAGTCACCGCCCTGACCACCGACCTCTTCGGGGAAGGGGAGCCCGAACAGGCCCATGTCGCCCATCTGCCGGACGACGTCGAGGTTCAGGGTGTGGGTGCGGTCGGCCTCGTAGGCCTGCGGGGCGACGACCTCGTCGGCGAAGTCGCGCACCATCGCGCGGAGCTCGCGCTCCTCTTCGGTCAGTTCAAGGGACATGGTTCTCTCCTCGTGGGATCAGGATGCTTCCGGCGTGACGACGGCGAGCAGCTGATCGCGGCTCACCTGGTCGCCGACGGTGGTGTGCAGGGTGACGACGCCGTCATGGGGCGCGAGGAGCGGGTGCTCCATCTTCATCGCCTCGATGGTGATGATGCGCTGCCCGGCGGTGACGGCTTCGCCGTCGGTCGCGTGGACGACGGTGACGGCGCCCGGCATCGGCGCGCGCAGGTCGGGGCCGGTCGCGCCCGCCTCTCGTTCGCGGTTCGCCAGCCGGTGCGCGGCCGCCTCGCGGCGGCTGAGCGGGCGCAGAGCGGATGCCGCGCCGTCAGCGTGCACCCAGATCGTGCCGTCCGCGACGACGCTCGTCTCGCCGAGTGCACCACCTGTTGTCGAGTGCACGGCTTCTTCGCGTGAAGAGGGCGTGCACTCGACAGCATCCCGTGCGCTCGCGGTGCTCACCAGCTTCCCGTCGCCGGTCTCGAACCACAGGACTCGTGCCGCGGATGCGTCGCCCATCCGCCAGCCGTCACCGGCGCGCCACAGCGGTGAGGCGTGCGGCTGCGCCGGGTCCGCGACCGGCGGCACAGCGGATGCAGCGGCGCGCAGCGCGGCATCCGACGGAGCCGGGTCCTCGAAGGGCGGCATCCGGTCGATGAGTCCGGTGTCCAGGTCGCCGGCGACGACGGCGGGGTCGGCGAGCAGCGCGCGCAGGAAGGCGATGTTGCTCTCCACGCCCAGCAGCACGGTGTCCGCGAGTGCCGCGTCCAGCCGTGTGAGAGCCTCTTCGCGCGTCGCCCCGTGTGCGATGACCTTTGCGATCATCGGGTCGTAGTCGGCGGTGACGACGCTGCCGGTCTCGACCGCGGCATCCGACCTGGCATCCGGCGACGGCGTCCAGCGCAGCACCTCTCCGGTGGCGGGCAGGAACCCGCGCGCCGGCGACTCGGCATACACCCGCGCCTCGATCGCGTGACCGTCCAGATGCACGTCGCCCTGAGCGATCTCGAGCGGCCGGCCGGCCGCGATGTGCAGCTGCTGCTCGACCAGGTCGACGCCGGTGACCAGTTCGGTGACCGGATGCTCCACCTGCAGACGCGTGTTCATCTCGATGAAGAAGAACTCGCTGGTGTCGGACCCGGCGACGAGGAACTCCACAGTGCCCGCGCCCCGGTATCCGATCGAAGCCGCGGCCGCACAGGCCGCCGCTCCGATCCGTGCCCTGGTCTGCTCGTCGATGACGGGAGAGGGCGACTCCTCGATGACCTTCTGATGCCGGCGCTGCAGCGTGCACTCGCGCTCGCCGAGGTGGATCACGGTGCCCGCGGCGTCGCCGAGCACCTGCACCTCGATGTGCCGGGGACGCTCGATGAGCCGCTCCAGCAGCAGGGTGTCGTCGCCGAACGATGACCGCGCCACGCGTCTGGCTGTCGCCAGCGCGTCGTCCAGCTCGGCCGCCGACCGCACGATCCGCATGCCCTTGCCGCCGCCGCCCGCGGAGGGCTTGATCAGCAGCGGGAAGCCGGCAGCGACCGCGGCATCCGCGATCTCGGTGTCCGACATGCCCGCCGCGCTGAATCCGGGAACCGTGGGGACGTCGTGCGCGGCGACATGCGCCTTCGCGCGGATCTTGTCGCCCATCACGTCCAGCGCCCGCTCGTCGGGGCCGACGAACACGATGCCGGCCTCGGCGCAGGCGCGCCCGAACGCGGCGTTCTCGGACAGGAAGCCGTAGCCGGGGTGGATCGCCTGCGCACCTGTCGCCTTCGCCGCCTCGATGACGGCGTCGATCGACAGGTACGAGTCGGATGCCGCGGCCGGACCGATCCGCACCGCCTCGTCGGCCTCCGCGACGTGCGGGGCAGTGACGTCGGCGTCGCTGTAGACCGCGACGGAGCGGATGCCGAGGCGTCGCAGCGTGCGGATCACTCGGCGAGCGATCTCGCCGCGGTTGGCGACGAGCACGGTGTCGAACAGTTCGCTGTGCACGGGTCCTGAGCGCCCTTCGTCTCGCTTCGCTAGCTCAGGAACCGGAGGAACCGGAGGAACCGGAGGAACCGGAGCAACCGGAGCGCCCTCGGCCGTTGAGCGAGCGACGAAGGAGGGAGACGAAACGTCTTCAGCGCGGGAGTCAGTCATGGTCATCACATCCGGAAGACGCCGAAGCGCGGTTCGGGCAGGGGAGTGCGGGAGACGACGTCGAGCGCGAGGCCCAGCACGTCGCGGGTCTGCAGCGGGTCGATGACGCCGTCGTCCCAGAGCCGTGCGGTGGCGTAGTAGGGGCTGCCCTGCTCGTCGTACTTCGCGCGGATCGGCGCTTCGAAGTCGGCGCGCTCCTCGGCGGTCCAGGCTCCGCCGAGCTGCTCGTCCTTCACCGTCGACAGCACCGAGGCGGCCTGCGGCCCGCCCATCACCGAGATGCGGCTGCCCGGCCAGGTCCACAGGAAGCGCGGCGAGTACGCCCGCCCGCACATCGCGTAGTTGCCGGCGCCGAACGACCCGCCGATCACCACGGTGAGCTTCGGCACGCGCGTGGTCGCGACGGCCGTGACCATCTTCGCGCCGTCGCGGGCGATGCCGCCGGCCTCGGCGTCCTTGCCGACCATGAAACCCGAGATGTTCTGCAGGAACAGCAGCGGGATGCCGCGCTGGTCGCACAGCTCGATGAAGTGGGCGCCCTTCTGCGCGGACTCGCTGAACAGCACGCCGTTGTTGGCGAGGACGCCGACCGGATGCCCGTGGATGCGGGCGAACCCGGTGATCAGGGTCTCGCCGTAGAGCTTCTTGAACTCATGGAGCTCGCTGCCGTCGACGAGCCGGGAGATCACTTCGCGGGCGTCGTAGGGCTGGTTCACGTCGACCGGGACGACGCCGTACAGCTCGGCGGGATCGGCCACCGGCGGCACGGCCGGCAGCACCTCCCACACCGGCTCGTCGGGCATCGGGAGCGTGGCGACGATGTCGCGCACGATCTCGAGCGCGTGCTCATCGTCCTCGGCGAGGTGGTCGGCCACGCCCGAGCGACGGGCGTGCAGGTCGCCGCCGCCGAGCTCCTCGGCGGTGACGATCTCGCCGATCGCGGCCTTCACCAGGGGCGGTCCGCCGAGGAAGATCGTGCCCTGGTTCCGCACGATCACGGTCTCGTCGCTCATCGCCGGCACGTAGGCGCCGCCGGCGGTGCACGAGCCGAGCACGGCGGCGATCTGCGGGATCCCCTCGGCCGACATCCGCGCCTGGTTGTGGAAGATCCGGCCGAAGTGGTCGCGGTCGGGGAACACCTCGTCCTGCATGGGCAGGAACGCGCCGCCCGAGTCGACCAGGTAGATGCACGGCAGCCGGTTCTCCCGCGCGATCTCCTGCGCCCGCAGGTGTTTCTTCACTGTCAGCGGGAAGTACGTGCCGCCCTTGACGGTCGCGTCGTTGCAGACGACCATCACGTGCCGGCCGTGCACGAGCCCGATGCCGGCGATCACACCGGCCGCTGGAGCCTGGTCGTCGTAGAGCCCGGATGCCGCCAGAGGTGCCACTTCCAGGAACGGGCTGCCCTCGTCGAGCAGGCGGTTCACGCGGTCGCGGGGGAGCAGCTTGCCGCGCGCGACGTGTCGTTCGCGGGAGCGCTCCGGGCCGCCGAGGGCCGCGGTGGCGAGACGCTCGCGCAGGTCGTCGGCGAGAGCCTGCTGCGCGGCGTGGTTCGTGAGCTGCGTCATCGCATCCTCTGAAGTTCAGTTAGTGACCATTCACTGAGTTAGTCCAGAGTAACTGAATCAGCAGCTGCCCGCAATGGTCGTAGGCTTCCCGCATGACCGCCTATTTCGAACGCCTCAGCGAGACGGCCTTCCGTGCCACCAGAGCCACTGAAGGCGCCTGGAACGTCGCGGAGCAGCACATCGCGCCGACGTTCGGACTGCTCGCGCACCTGATCCAGCTCGAGCACGCGTCGCGTCACGAGCATCCGCTCGCCCTCGCGAAGGTGACCTACGACATCCTCGGCGTCATCCCGATCGACGTCGTCGAGGTGCAGGTGCGGGTGCTGCGGCCAGGGCGCACGATCGAGCTGATCGAGGCGACCCTGAGCCACGACGGCCGCCCGGCGGCCATCGGGCGGGCCTGGTTCCTGAAGCCGCACGAGACGGCGGATGTCGCCGGCTCCGCCCTCCCGGCGATGCCGGCGCGGGACGGCATGCCGAAGTGGGACGCCCCGGGCTGGCCCGGCGCGTTCGTGCGCACGCCCGACATCCGCCGCATCGAGGAGTTCCCCGGCCGCGCGCACGCCTGGGTGCTGCCGCTGCTGCCGCTGATCGAAGGCGAGCAGGTCAGCGCGACGGCGCGGATGCTGGGATACGTCGACCTTGCGAACGGCCTCACGCCGCGGGTGTCGCCGAGCGAGGTCGCCTTCCCGAACCTCGACCTCAGCGCGCACCTGCTGCGCGAGCCGGTCGGCGACTGGATCGGGTTCGACACCACGATGAGCATCGGTCCGGCCGGACTCGGCATCACGCACACCGTGCTGCACGACGAGGAGGGCCCGGTCGGCACCTCGGTGCAGGAGCTGACGATCCGCCCGCTGCGCGCCCCCTCCGGATCCTGAGCGCCCTTCGTCTCGTCGCTGCGCTCCTCGCTCAGGATCCTGAGCGCCCTTCGTCTCGTCGCTGCGCTCCTCGCTCAGGATCCGCGGAGCGAGAAGACAGAGGTGCCTCCATTCAGCTCCGGTCTCACTCGTTGCGGGTCCTGAGCGCGTCACACCCGCAACGAGTGAGACCGGAGCTGGGGAGGGGCCGAGCTGGGGGCAGGTGGATTTCGCGCGGACGCCCTCCCTGTGCGAGCATCCTGCTTGGGCGCAGTGCCTGCGCCGCGATGCGAAGGAGCACGGGATGGCTGACGCAGACATCAAGAAGGGCCTCGCCGGTGTGGTCGTCGACACGACCGCGATCTCGAAGGTGAACCCCGAGACCAACAGCCTGCTGTACCGCGGTTACCCGGTGCAGGAGCTCGCCGCGACTCAGCCGTTCGAGGCGGTCGCGTACCTGCTCTGGAGCGGCGAACTGCCGGATGCTGCGCAGCTGGCCGAGTTCCAGCGGCGCGAGCGCGCGCTGCGCTCCCTCGACGACCGCACCGTCGCCCTGTTCGACCTGATCCCGCTCGAGGCGCACCCGATGGATGTGGTGCGCACCGTCGTCAGCCAGCTCGGGACCTTCGACGACACCCTGAACAGGCCCGGCGGCTGGACCGACCCCGATCTCGACCTCGGGCGCGCGCTGTACCTGTTCGCGCAGCTGCCGACGATCGTCGCCGCGGTGCAGCGACGGCGCCGCGGGCTGGAGCCGATCGCACCGCGAGACGACCTGGACTACTCCGCGAACTTCCTCTGGATGACCTTCGGCGAGCTGCCCTCGGACGCCGCGGTCGACGTCTTCCGCATCTCGATGGTGCTGTACGCCGAGCACTCCTTCAACGCTTCGACCTTCACCGCCCGCGTGATCGCGTCGACCACCTCGGACCTCTACTCGGCGGTCGTCGGTGCGATCGGCGCGCTGAAGGGACCGCTGCACGGCGGTGCCAACGAGGCGGTCATGCACATCTTCGACGAGATCGGCTCGGCGGAGAACGTGGTGCCGTGGCTCGATGATGCGCTGGCCAAGAAGAAGAAGATCATGGGCTTCGGCCACAGGGTCTACAAGAACGGCGACTCGCGCGTGCCGACCATGAAGGCCGCGCTCGACCGGCTCATCGCCGAGTCCGGGCGCACCGACCTCGGCGAGCTGTACGACGCGCTCGAGAAGGAGTTCGTCGCGCGCAAGGGCATCTACCCGAACCTCGACTATCCGTCCGGTCCGGCCTACAACATCCTCGGCTTCGAGACCGAGGTGTTCACGCCGCTGTTCATCGCCGCACGTGTGACAGGCTGGACCGCGCACATCATGGAGCAGGCAGCGTCGAACGCCCTGATCCGGCCGCTGTCGGCGTACAACGGCGTCGACGAGCGGCACGTCGCGTCCTGACATCCGCCGCGGCATCCGCGCGAGCTCCCGAGTTCTGCGCGGCATCCGCGTGAGAACCCGAGCCCCGCGCGAGACCCGTGTGCGGACACGGGGTCTCGTGCGGATGTCGGGGTCTCGCCTCGTGGAGCCTCGCCGCCCGGCGCGGCCGGGGTGGGCGGATACAACGATGTAGGGTTGCTGTGTCCGCATCCGTGGTCGCCGAGGGGGAGAAGTGGCCGTCACACTGCACGACGTGGCACGGGTGTCCGGCGTCTCGATCAAGACGGTGTCGAACGTCATCAACGGGTATCCGCACATCCGTCCCGCGACCAAGGAACGAGTCGAGCAGGCCATCGCCGAGCTCGGCTATACGCCGAACCTCACTGCGCGCAGCCTGCGTTCCGGGAAGACGGATGCCATCGCGCTGGCGCTCCCCGACCTCGCGCTGTCGTACTTCGCCGAGCTCGCCGCCTCCGTGATCGAGGCCGCAGAGGCGTCTGGTCTCTCGGTGCTCGTGGAGCAGACCGGCGGCGACCGCGATCGCGAGCTGGAGTTGCTGCGCAGCCCTCGCCGCCAGCTCACCGACGGCCTGATCTTCAGCGCGCTCGGCATGGACCAGGACGACGTCGCCCGACTCGACGTGCCGTACCCGATGGTGCTGCTCGGCGAGCGCATCTTCGACGGGCCGACCGATCATGTCACCATGCGCAACGTGGAGGCCGCCCGGGCTGCCACGGAGTACCTGATCGCCTCGGGGCGCCGGCGCATCGCGATCGTCGGAGCGCACGAGGGCGAGGTGATCGGCTCGGCCGCGCTGCGCGAGCGGGGCTATCGCGAGGCGCTGGATGCGGCCGGCATCCCTTTCGACGACGACCTGATCGGCTACACGACCTTCTGGCACCGTGCCAACGGCGCCCTGGCGATGCGCGAGCTGCTCGCCCGCGGCGTGGAGTTCGACGCCGTGTTCGGGCTGAACGACACCCTCGCCCTCGGTGCGATGCGCGTGCTGCAGGAGGCCGGGCGCCGGGTTCCGGACGACATCGCCGTGATCGGCTTCGACGGGCTCGATGAGGCGGAGTACTCCATTCCGTCGCTGACCACCGTGGACCCGGGCAGGGACTGGATCGCGCGCACCGCGGTGTCGACCCTGCGCGAGCGCATCGATGGCTCCGTCGACGGCCCGGCGCGCACGCTGCTGGCCGATTTCCGCGTGCTCGAGCGCGAGTCCGCCGGGCGCTGAGCCTCTGCTGATCCGCCGCTTTCGCGGCATCCGTCCCTGCGACGTTGACAGATCCCGGCGTGCGCGACAGAATACTTCTACAACGTTTACTACAACGTTGTAGAACGCGGGCCGTCTCGACCGCTCAGGCCGAGGCACGACATCGCAGTCATGCACCCCGAGAGGACCAACAGCACAATGAAGTCACGCACCCTGACACTCGCCGGCATGGTCGGCATCGCCGCTGTCGCGGCGGCAGCGCTCACCGGCTGCTCCGGTGGCGCATCCGCGGGAGACTCCGACACGATCACCTTCATGTTCCGTGGCAGCGACGCCGAGAAGGCGGCGTACACCGACGCGATCAAGCAGTTCGAGAAGGACAACGACGTCAAGGTGAAGATCATCATGACGACGGCCGACGAGTACTCGACCAAGCTGAAGGCCGCGATCACCGGCAAGCAGATCCCCGACGTGTTCTACATCGACCCGGGCGGCGTGCAGGCCTACGTGAAGTCGGGCATCGTCAAGGACATCACGAAGGATGTCGAGAAGTCCGTCGACCTCGACAACATCTGGCAGTACGGCGTCGACAGCTATCGCTACGACGGCAAGCTGATGGGGCAGGGCTCGATCTACGCGATGCCCAAGGACATCGGCCCGTTCTCGTTCGGCTACAACAAGACGATGTTCGAGAAGGCCGGCATCCCGCTGCCCGACAAGGACAAGCCGTACACGATGGACGAGTTCGTCGAGGTCGCCAAGAAGCTCACCCAGGACACCGACGGCGACGGCAAGGCAGACCAGTGGGGCACCGGCCTGAACGTGCAGTGGAACCTGCAGCCGTTCGTGTGGTCCAACGGCGCTGACTGGCTGAACGAGGACCGCACCAAGGTGACGGTCGACACCCCCGAGTTCGCCGAGACGCTGCAGTGGTTCGCAGACCTGACGAACGTGGCCGAGGTGACCCCCAGCGCAGGCGACGCGCAGACGCTCGACACCTACCAGCGCTGGATGAAGGGCGAGATCGGCTTCTTCCCGGTCGGCCCGTGGGACGTGCCCACCTACGAGAAGCTCGACTTCGACTGGGATCTGATCCCCTACCCGGTCGGCTCCACCGGTGAGCCCGCCACCTGGACCGGCACGCTCGGCATCGCCGTCTCCGAGACGACCAAGAACCCCGACATGGCCACCGAGCTCGCCATCTACCTGTCCACCGATCGCACGGCGCAGCAGTCGCTGGTCGACGCGGGCGTGCAGATCCCGAACCTGAAGGACATGGCAGACGAGTGGGTCACCAGCAGCACCAAGAAGCCTGAGAACAAGCAGGAGTTCCTCGACATCGCCGAGGACTACGGCCGCGCGCTGCCGGCGAACACCACCTACAGCGCCGAGTGGTACGACGAGCTGTTCAAGAACATCCAGCCCGTGCTCGACGGCAAGCAGACTGCCGCGGACTACCTGAAGGACGTCCAGCCGCGCATGCAGGAGCTGCTCGACAAGGCGAACGCCGACGCCGGAATCGGCTGACCGATGATGCGGGGCCAGCCTCGTGCGGCCCCGCATCACGTCCCGACCAGCCCCGACCTCTCTCAGGAATGAGGTGACCATGTCTGCCACCACCACTGCGCCCACTCGGCGTTCGCGTCTGCACCGCCGCGAGCACCTCGTGGCCCTCGCGTTCATCGCGGCGCCCGTGATCGGCTTCCTCGTCTTCATCGGCTACCCGCTGATCTTCGCCGTCTACGCATCGTTCACGAAGTGGAACGGCCTCGGCGACCCGGTCTTCAACGGCATCGACAACTACGTCGAGATGTTCGGCGACCGGTACTTCTGGCAGGCCATGGGCAACACCGTGTTCATGATGATCGGTATCCCGATCGGCCTCATCCTGTCGCTGCTGCTCGCCCTCGCGCTCAACCGCAAGATGCGCGGCACCACCTTCTTCCGCACCGTGTACTACGTGCCGGTGATCTCGTCGCTGGCGGCGGTCGCGATCCTGTGGCAGTGGGCGTACAACGGCGACTTCGGGCTGGTCAACCAGGTGCTCGCGATCTTCGGCATCCAGGGACCGAACTGGCTGCAGGACGCAGCCTGGGCCAAGCCGGCGATCATCATCATGTCGGTCTGGAAGGGGCTCGGGTACTCGACGCTGCTGTATCTGGCGGCGCTGCAGTCCGTGCCGCGTCACCTCTACGAGGCGGCAGCGATCGACGGCGCCGGCGCATTCAAGCAGTTCTGGCACATCACGGTGCCGATGCTGAAGCCGGTCACGTTCTTCCTCGTGGTCACCAGCATCATCGGCGGTGCGCAGATCTTCATCGAGATCAACATCATGACCCCGACCGGTGGGCCCGAGTTCTCCACCGCATCCATCGTCTGGTACATCTGGCAGAAGGCGTTCAACTACCTCCAGATGGGCTACGCGACCTCCATGTCCGTCGTGCTCGGCATCCTGGTCTTCATCGTCACGGCGATCCAGTTCCAGATGAACCGTCGCTCGCAGTTCTCCATCGAGTGAGGCAGCCATGACTGAAACAGCCGCTCCGGGAACGATGACCACCGTTCTCCCCGAGGTGTCCCGCCGACGGGGTCTGCCCCGCAACCCGATCAGCAAGGGCAAGGGCACCACCTCAGCCGTCGTCGGCACTCGCTCGCGCTCGTACAAGACGATGAACATGATCATCACGATCATCCTGTCCATCGGCGGCATCGTGATGATCGCGCCGCTGCTGTGGACGTTCAGCACCTCGCTGAAGACGCGTGAGGCCGTGTTCGCGCTGCCGCCGCAGTGGATCCCGGACCCCGTGGTGTGGGACAACTACATCCGCGTCTGGTCGGCGGGCCCTCTCGCCAGCGGCATCATGAACAGCATCATCGTGTCGGTGAGCGTCACGGTGGTGGGGGCGATCACCTCCTCGCTGGCGGCCTTCGCCTTCGCGAAGCTGCGCCTGCCGTTCAAGAACCTCGTGTTCCTGTGCCTGCTGGCAGCGATCATGATCCCGTTCCCGACGATCATGATCCCGCAGTTCAAGATGTTCGGCGACGCCGGTCTGGTCGACACCCTGTGGCCGCTCATCCTGCCCGGCCTCTTCGGCAACATCGTGATGGTCTTCTTCCTGCGCCAGTACCTCGACACGATCCCCGATTCGATGATCGAGGCGGCGAAGATCGACGGCGCCGGCTACCTGCGCATCTTCTTCCAGATGATCTTCCCGGTGATCCGCCCGGCGATCGCCGCCCAGTTCATCCTGTGGTTCATGGCGGTGTGGAACGACTACCTCGCGCCGATCATCTACCTGAACTCGCCCGAGAAGCAGACCCTGCAGATCGTGATCGCCTCGTTCAACGCCACCTATGCGACGCAGACCGACTACCCGCTGATCATGGCGGCGTCGTTCATCGCGCTGATCCCGGTGCTCGTGGTGTTCCTCGTCTTCCAGCGTCAGATCATCGAATCGGTCGCGCTGAGCGGGTCGAAGGGCTGAGGGATGCAGACGGTCACGAGTGATCCCGCCACGTGGGGCGCGCGCAATGCGCACGACCCCACGGTGGTCCGCGGCGACGACGGGCTCTGGTACATGTTCTCGACGGATGCCGCGGTGGATGTCGACGCGATGCCGGTGGGGGCCCATGTGCGCACCTCATCCGACCTGGTGACATGGACCTTCCAGGGCACAGCCCTCGGCGAAGTGCCCGCGCCGGCCCGGGAGTGGTCGAACGCCGAGGGCCTGTGGGCTCCGGACGTCATCCGCTGGCGGACGGCCGACGGATCGGTCCGCTGGCACATGTACTACTCGGCATCGACCTTCGGATCGCGGACGTCGGCGATCGGCCTGGCCACCGCCGAGACGCTTTCCGGCCCGTGGACGGATCGCGGCATCGTCGTGGCCACGCAGCACGAGCGCGACGGCCACAACGCGATCGACGCAGCGATCGCCTTCGACCGCGACGGGCGCGCCTGGATGATCTACGGCTCGTTCTTCGGCGGCATCCACGCGGTCGAGCTCGACCGCTCCACCGGCATGCGCGTGCGCGATGAGAAGGGCACCCTGATCGCGCGCCGTCCCTCCGACGTCGACGGCGCGATCGAGGGGGCGTACGTCGTGTATCGCCCCGAAGAGGATCGCTTCGTGCTCTTCGTCTCCTACGACTCGCTCGTGAACACCTACAGCGTGCGCGTGGGGGCGGCGAAGGAGATCACCGGTCCGTATCTGGATGCCGCCGGCCGCGACCTGACCGACCCCGCCGCCGGTGAGGCGGAGGCCGTCGGCACCAAGGTCCTCGGCGGATATCGCTTCCCCGGCGGGACGGGTTTCATCGCGCCAGGGCACAACTCGATCTTCAGCGACGGCGACGCGACCTACATGGTGCACCACGTGCGGCTGGCGGATGCTCCGCGGCAGCACGAGGCGCAGATCCGCCGCGTGCACTGGACGGCGGGCGGCTGGCCGCTGGTGTCGCCGCACCCGTATGCGGGTGCTGCGGCCGAGACTCTGGACGCGCCGATCCCCGCATCCGGCGACTACGACGCCGTCAGGTTCGACCCGCGGGTGTCCGGGATGATCGAGGCGCAGCCGGTGAGACTGGCGACGGATGCGGTGTCCGCCGGCGCGCCCGTGGCGACGAGGCTCGCCCTTCGGCATGCACAGGGGCCGGATGCGGAAGATGCCGCGACGATCGTGCTCGACGGCGTCGTGTTCGGCGCGTACGACCCGGTGGCGAAGCGAACGGTGCTCGCGTTCGCGGGCATCGACGAATCGGGTGTGGTCTGGAGCGGATCGCAGCGGGTGCCGGCATGAGCACCTCTGCGCACACGCTGCCCGGCGCCGACGACGAGGTGCTGGGCTGGGCCGGGCGGCTCATGCAGTGGCTGCGGGTCGCGATGGCACTGGTCGTCACGAACCTGATGCTGCTGTTCGGTGCAGTCGCCGGTCTGGTGCTGCTCGGTGCGATGCCTGCCGCGGTGGCGGCCACCGCTGTCCTGCGTCGCAACGACCTGCTGCTCGGCACGGCGGAGACGGGGCTGGTGCGCACGTTCTGGCGCACGTACCGGGCCGAGTTCTGGCGAGCGAACCGCGCAGGCATCCCGTTCTGGATCGCGGGCGCGCTGCTGGCGGCCGACCTGATCCTGCTGCCTCAGTCGGCCGGCCCGCTGTCGGCGGCGCTGCTCGTCTTCACCCTCGCCCTGGCGGTGGGCTTCGTGCTCACCCTGGCCACGACCGTCACCCTGCTCTCCCGATACGACGACGGCACCGTCGCCGTCCTGCGCTACGCCGTGGTGCTGCCGGCGGCATCCCTGCCGGTGAGCGCCGCCCTCGTCGTGACCCTCGCCGCGTGGGCCGCCATCGTCATGACGCTGCCCGTGCTGCTGCCCCTCCTCGCGGCGGCCGTTCCGCTCGTCGTCATCGTGCGTCTGATGGACGCACGCCTCGACCGCATCGAGGACGCCGGCTGACCGGCATCATCCTCCCTCCGAGACCCCAGACCATCGTCCGCGCACGCTGTGCCGCGGCATGCAACACAGAAGGAAAGAACCGTGACCGAAGCACGTATCTCCGTCGACCGCGAAGCGGTCGTCGCACCCCTGAACCGCCGGATCTTCGGCTCGTTCGTCGAGCACCTCGGACGCTGTGTCTACGACGGCATCTACGAGCCCGGCCACCCCACCGCGAACGAGGACGGCTTCCGCCTCGACGTCGTCGAGCTGGTCAAGGAGCTCGGCTCCACCACCATCCGCTACCCCGGCGGCAACTTCGTCTCGGGCTTCCGCTGGGAGGACTCGGTGGGGCCGCGCGACCAGCGACCGGTGCGTCGTGACCTGGCCTGGCACTCGATCGAGACGAACCAGGTCGGCGTGGACGAGTTCTCGCGCTGGCTGAAGCTCACCGGATCCGAGCTGATGATGGCGGTGAACCTCGGCACCCGGGGGATCGAGGCCGCGCTCGACCTGCTCGAGTACAGCAACCACCCGTCCGGCACGGCGCTCAGCGACCAGCGCATCGCCAACGGCACCGTCGAGCCGCACAACATCCGCATGTGGTGCCTCGGCAACGAGATGGACGGCCCGTGGCAGACCGGCTACATGACCGCCGACGACTACGGCAAGCTCGCCGCGCGCACCGCGCAGGCGATGAAGACCGCCGACCGCGATCTGGAGCTGGTGGTGTGCGGATCCTCCGGCTCGTCGATGCCGACGTTCGGCGACTGGGAGCGTACGGTGCTCGAGCACGCGTACGAGCACGTCGACTACATCTCCTGCCATGCCTACTACCAGGAGCGCGGCGGTGACCTCGGCTCGTACCTGGCCTCGTCGCTGGACATGCAGTACTTCATCGAGACGGTCGTCGCGACCGCCGACCACGTGGGCAACAAGCTCAAGTCGAAGAAGAAGATCAAGCTCTCCTTCGACGAGTGGAACATCTGGTACCTCGACGAGCACCAGGCCTCCGACGAGGTCAACGACGAGTGGCGCGTGGCGCCCCGCCAGCTCGAGGACGTGTACTCGGTGGCGGATGCCGTGGTGCTCGGCAACCTGATGATCACGCTGCTGAAGAACCACGACCGGGTGGCCTCGGCGTCTCTCGCGCAGCTGGTCAACGTGATCGCGCCCATCATGACCGAGCCGGGCGGCGACGCCTGGCGGCAGACGACGTTCTTCCCGTTCTCGGTGACGTCGCGTCTGGCGAAGGGCGAGATCCTCAAGCCCCGCATCGACGCCGGTACCTATGAGACCAAGGTCTACGGTGAGGCGCCGCTGGTCGACTCGGTCGTGACGACGGACGGTGCTGATTCGGCCGTGTTCCTGGTGAACCGCAGCCAGACCGAGGCGATCACCGTCACGGTGAACGTCGCCGAGCTGGGCGCGCAGACGGTCACCGAGGCCGTCACCCTCTGGGACGACGACGTGTACGCGAAGAACACGCTCGCCGACCAGAACCGCGTCGGGCTGAAGGACCTCGAGGGCGTCGTGCTCCAAGGCGGCGTGCTCACGGTCACGCTGCCCCCGGTCTCGTGGTCGGCGGTGGCTCTGGCATGACGACTCCCGAATCGCGCAGACGGCCCTCCCGGGGTGCCGGAAGCGGCCGTCTGCGCGATTCGAAAGCCGGGCGGCTCGCCGCCCTTCTCGCTGCGACGACGCTGCTCGGCGGATGCGCATCCGCCCCCGAGCCCGCTTCGCTGAGCGGCGACGTCTATGTGCACGATCCGGCGTACGTGCACACCGATGACGGCGACTACGTGTACTCCACTGGCAACGGCCAGATCGCCGACGGCAACATCCAGGTCCGTCGATCCGAGGACGGGGCGGAATGGGAGTACGCCGGCGAGGTGTGGGATGAGAAGCCCGCATGGCTGTCGGAGCGGATCCCGGGCGTCGACAACCTCTGGGCTCCTGAGCTCTACGAGCACGACGGCACCTGGTACCTCTACTACGCGGCCTCCACCTTCGGCAGTAACGATTCGCTGATCGCCCTGGCGACGAACACCACGCTCGATCCCGACGATCCCGACTACGAGTGGGTCGACAGGGGCGAGGTCATCGCGTCCGCGGGTACCGACTACAACGCGATCGACCCCGGCATCGTCGAGGACGAGAACGGCGAGCCCTGGATGGCGTTCGGATCGTTCTCGTCCGGGTTGAAGATCGTCCCGCTGGAGTGGCCGAGCGGTCTTCGAGCCGATGATTCGGAGCCGGTGACCATCGCCGACAGGGGGCTGACCGAGAACGCGATCGAGGCGCCGTACATCGTTGCGCACGGCGGGAGGTTCTACCTGTTCGCCTCGCGCGGGTTCTGCTGCAAGGGTGCCGACAGCACGTACGAGATCATCGTCGGCGCCGCGGACGCCGTCACGGGGCCCTATCAGGATGCCGACGGCGGATCGCTGCTCGACGACGGCGGCACGGTGGTGCTGACCACGGACGGCGACAGGATCGGCCCGGGCGGTCAGTCTGTGTCGAACGACTCGCTGGGGTTCCACTGGTACGACGGTGCCGCCGACGGGGTTCCCACGCTGGGCCTGCTGCCGATCGTCTGGAACGACGGATGGCCGACGGTGTCCTGGCCACCCGCTGACTAGTCTTCGGGGAGCCGCCAAGAAAACCCTTGCCAGCCGAACCCCGCCCCTGCTACCTTGGCGACAGTTAAAACAAGGGTTAACTTTATCCTTGATCTCTTACTCCTGATCCTTGCGGCGTCACCGATGACGCCGCCCCCGCAGAGAGGCGGCGGATGGTACTGACAGAGGTACAGCCACGACGACGCAAGTCGTTCTGGGGGCAGGTGAAGACGAGCCGGATGCTGCTCTTCATGTGCGTTCCCGCGATCGCGTTCTTCCTGGTCTTCAACTACGCGCCGCTGCCGGGCATCTGGATCGCGTTCACCGACTTCAACTATCGCGACGGCATCTTCGGCAGTGAGTTCGTGGGGCTGCGCAACTTCGAGTTCCTCATCAAGTCGGGCATGCTCTGGGATCTCACCCGCAACACGATCCTCTACAACATCGCCTTCATCGTCCTCGGCAACGTGCTGCAGATCGCGATCGCGATCATGTTCAACGAGGTGCGGCTGAAGTTCTTCAAGAAGTTCACGCAGGGCATCATGTTCCTGCCGTACTTCATCTCCGTCGTCCTCATCGGCGTCATCGCCTTCAACATCCTGAACTACGACACCGGCGCGCTGAACACCCTCATCGAGAAGGCCGGCGGCGACCCGATCAAGATCTACAGCATGGCCGGCATCTGGCCGCTGATCATCATCATCGTGCATCTGTGGCAGAGCACCGGCTACGGGTCGATCGTCTACTTCGCCGCCATCATGGGCATCGACAAGGGCCTGTTCGAGGCGGCCGAGATCGATGGGGCGTCGGCCTGGCAGCGCATCCGCTACGTGATCCTGCCCAGCCTCAAGCCCACGTTCATCATCCTGTTCCTGTTCTCGCTGGGCGGCATCATGAGCGGCAACTTCGGGCTGTTCTGGAACCTCGTCGGCAATAACGCGGCGCTGTTCTCCACCACCGACATCATCGAGACCTCGGTGTACCGCATGGTGATGTCGCAGAACAACTTCACCACCTCCACGGCCGTCGGCCTGTACCAATCCCTGTTCGGCTTCGCCGTCGTCATGACGGCGAACTGGATCGTGCGAAGGATGAACAAGGACTATGCCCTCTTCTGATGTCACACTGACCGTGCCGGCCGCAGACATGGACGACACCGGTGCCACCAAGACGCTGATCCTGCCGAAGAAGGGCAAGGGGCTTTTCGACAGGTCCCCGAAGCCGCGGGCGATCAGGCTCTCCGCCAGCGACCGCTGGCTGCGCGGGATCTCCTACGTGTGGATCAGCGTGTTCGCGCTGTTCTGCCTGCTGCCCTTCGTGCTGATCGTGTCGGCCTCGTTCTCCAGCGAGGACGCCATCCGCAAGGACGGATTCGGACTCTGGCCGAAGGACTTCAGCCTGGACGCGTACGAGCTGATCTTCCAGTCCCCGCGGCAGATCCTCGGGGCGTACACGGTGACCGTCCTGATGACGGTCTTCGGCACTGCCATCGGGCTGTTCATCATCGCCATGACCGGGTTCGCGCTGTACCGGCAGGACTTCCCGTTCCGCAACCACATCTCGTTCTTCATCTACTTCACCACCCTTTTCTCCGCCGGCCTCGCGCCGACCTTCCTCTGGGTGGGCAAGGACCTCGGCCTGCGCGGCACGTATCTCGCGGTCTTCCTGCAGCTGCTGATGACGCCGTGGCTGATCATCCTGATGAAGAACTTCATGAAGACGGTGCCGTACGAGATCGTCGAGTCGGGCAAGATCGACGGCGCAGGGGACTTCCGCATCTTCGCGCAGTTGACGCTGCCGATGATGAAGCCCGCTCTCGCCACGATCGGCCTGTTCCTCGCGCTGGCGTACTGGAACGAGTGGTACCTGTCATCGCTCTATCTGGGCAGCACCGTCGAGTTCAAACCGCTGCAGTACTACCTGTACAACGTGATCAACACCGCGAACGCGCTGCGCAACTCCGTCGCGGGGGCGAACGTGAGCATCGCCGATCTGCCCAGCAACACCCTGAAGATGGCGAGCGCGGTCGTCGCGACCGGCCCGATCCTGCTCTTCTACCCGTTCGTGCAGAAGTACTTCGTCAGCGGCATCACGGTCGGCGCCGTCAAGGGCTGACCCCAATCCCGCATCCCGCAATCCCGCAATCCCTCATCCTGCAATCCCCCACACCACGAGCCGAAGGAGTCTCGAATGAAAACCAGAATCCTCATGTCCGCAGCACTCATCACCACCGTCGGACTTGGCGTCGGCATGCTCGCCGGCTGCACGCCGGGCGGCGGAGACGACAGCGGAGGCAACACGAAGGTCACCATGCTCGTGCTGGGCGACAAGCCCACCAACGGGCACCTCGAGGCCATGCTCGACAAGCTGAACCCGAAGCTGAAGGAGAAGACCGGCGCGACCCTCGCCTTCCACTACATCGAGTGGGCCGACTGGCAGACCCAGTACAACGTCGAGCTGCTGTCGGGCGACGACAAGGTCGACCTGATCACCACAGCCACCGACTGGCTGTACGCCTGGGAGAACGCGGAGAAGGGCGCCTTCCTGCCGCTCTCCGAGAAGATGCTCCAGGACAACGCGCCCAAGACCTGGAAGCAGGTGAACGACGACGGCGACTGGGACCTCACCAAGCTCGACGGCGAGATCCAGTTCATCCCCGAGGACAACTACACGCAGTACACGAATCACGGGTTCTTCTATCGCGGCGACTGGGCCACGGCCGCCGGGTTCGCGAACGGCGAGATCACGAGCTTCGAGGACTTCACGAAGTACTTCCAGTGGGTGAAGGACAACCAGCCTGAGGCCTACCCGTGGGACGTCGCGGGCGCCGCGAACGGCGAGGCCGCGCTCACCGGCTACCTGCAGGGGCACACCGACTGGGCCACCCTGCAGGGCGCCAGCGCCGGAAACTACATGCCGTTCCAGATCACATCCGACAACGAGGTCACCTCGTGGTACATGGAGAGCGACGAGCTGCTCGACGCCGCGAAGCTGGCGAAGAAGTGGAACGACATCGGGGTCTGGCGCGAGGACGCGGTCAACTACGACGGCGACACCCGCGAGGAGTTCTACGCCGGACGCAGCGGCGCGGACCAGCACCACACGCAGACCTACATCGGCGCGATCGTCGACAACATGACCAAGAAGCAGCCGGGCTCCGACCCGAAGATGTTCTACTGGGGCCAGGAGAACGGCAACGTCTTCAAGGACATCAAGACGCACGGCGCGATGGCGGTGAGCGCGAACTCGAAGCACCCCGAGAAGGCGCTCCAGGTGTACGACGCACTGCGCAACGACGAAGAGCTCTACGCCCTGCTGAACTTCGGCATCGAGGGCACGGACTACGTGATGACCGATGACGGCAAGCTCGGGCAGCCCGACGGCTACGACCCGTCCAAGGACAGCCTCGGCTCGAACTTCTGGGCCGGCCGCATGGATGAGTTCGAGCCGCAGCGGGTGACCGAGGCGCCGAACAAGAAGGAGATCTACGCGGCTCTCGACGAGGTCGCGAAGGACTACCCGTACTCGACCCTCATCATCGACAAGGACACGATCGACCCGACCCTGGCGGCGATGGGTGCGGTGCTGTCCGAGTACATCCCGCAGCTCGAGTACGGCAAGTTCGACGACCCGGCCAAGGCGATCGACGAGATGCGCTCGAAGCTGAAGGAAGCGGGCTACGACGACGCCCGTGACGCGATCCAGTCGAACGTCGACGACTGGGCCAAGGACCAGAAGTAGACGCCATCCCACCTGCCGGGTGGGTCCTCAGACCCACCCGGCTCACCCCACCGCCCCGACTGGAGGACCGATGCCCGGCATCTTCGCGGCCGACTCGGCGCTGATGCGCGCGCTCACGCGCGTCGCGGACGTCATGATTCTCAACATCCTGTTCATCGCCACGTCGCTGCCGATCGTCACGGTCGGCGCCTCGCTCACGGCGCTGTACGGCACCGCCATGCGCATGGCCGCGGGTACGGAGCACTCGATCAGCCGTGACTATCTCACGACGTTCCGCCGTGAGCTGCGTCAGTCCACCGTGATCACGCTGATCCTCGCCGCGGTCGGAGCGGCCTTTGCCGCCTGGTACCTCGTCGTGACGCGCCTGGTGGACGACGCCGTCGTGCAGTTCCTCCTGCTCGGCGCCTGGTACGTGCTGCTGTTCTTCGCGGTGACTTCGGTGCTCTTCGTCTTCCCCTATCTCGCTCTCTTCGACGACTCCACCCGGGTCGTGCTGCGCAATGCGCGACTGATCGGGATGCGGCATCCGCTCGCCGCCCTCGCGGCGCTGTCGATCCCGGTGCTCGCGGCTGTGGTGACCGTGTTCTACCCCCAGGCGACCGGCTACGGTCTGCTCTGGCTCCTCTTCGGATTCGGCGCGGTCGCGATGGCACAGTCCGTCGTCTTCCGCAGTGTGCTCACCCGCTACATCCCGGCGGAGGAACGATGACCCGGGTGCAGGCCCTGTCCGTGGCGCAGTGGCGCTTCATGCTCGCAGACACCGCGGAGGCATGGGCGAAGTCGTTCGACGACTCGGAGTGGCGACTGGTCGACGTGCCGCACGACTGGAGCGTCGAGCAGGAGTTCTCACCGGAGTGCTCCAGCGGCACCGGATATCTCCCTGGCGGTGTCGGCTGGTACCGCGCGCACGTGTCGATCAGCGCGCTCGGCCTCGGTGCGGACGGCCGTGTCACGCTCGTCTTCGGCGGCGTCTACAAGAACGCGGACGTCTGGGTCAACGGATACCACCTGGGCGGCCGGCCCAACGGCCACCTGCCGTTCTCGTTCGACCTCACCGAGATCATCTCGTACTCGCCGGATGACGAGCTGGTGATCAGCGTGCGCGTAGATCGCACCGAGATCGCGGATTCGCGGTGGTACAACGGCTCCGGCATCACTCGTGCCGTGCGCATCGAGGTGCGGGAACCCGTCGACGTCGCGCCGCGGAGCACGGCCTTCACCGTCGTGGAGGCGGACGACGAGAGTGCGCTCGTCCGCATCGTGCACTCCGTGGCCAGCCACCTGGCCACGGACGCGGAAGTGCATCTGCAGTACCAGCTGCGCTCCCTGAGCACCGATGCCGTCCATGAGTTCGATCGCACGCTGAGGGTCGGTGCCGACGAGGCCGCTGAGGTCGTCGTCGAGCAGCGGATCCCGCAGCCTGAGCTGTGGTCGGACTCCGACCCTCGCCTCTACCGTCTGACCACCACGCTGCGCTGGAGCACCGCCGACCGCGAGGGGCGCGGTGAGAGCTCCGAGGTCGTCGGCATCCGCGTGATCTCCTTCGACCCCGACCGCGGGTTCTTCGTCAACGGCGAGCCCCGCACGCTGAAGGGCGTCTGCCTGCACGAGGACGCCGGATGCCTGGGCGTCGCCGTCCCCGCGCAGGTGTGGCTGCGGCGGCTGCTCGCCCTCAAGGAGATCGGCTGCAATGCCGTTCGCATGGCGCACAACGTGCATGACGAGACGCTCTACGCTCTCTGCGATGCGCTCGGCCTCTTCGTGATCGACGAGGCCTTCGACGAATGGGAGAGTCCGAAGAACAAG
Organism: Microbacterium sp. MAH-37; assembly: GCF_009758255.1. Taxonomy (GTDB): domain Bacteria; phylum Actinomycetota; class Actinomycetes; order Actinomycetales; family Microbacteriaceae; genus Microbacterium. The sequence goes on along the minus strand of NZ_WSEN01000010.1, from coordinate 254,800 downwards.
TGGTGGCAGGGGCACAACGTGTACCCGCCCAAGCACGAGGGCTACGCGACGCACTTCCCGGACTGGTACGAGCGCGACCTGCGTGACATGATCGCGGCGAACCGGAACCATCCCTCGATCATCGCCTGGAGCATCGGCAACGAGATCGACTATCCGAACGACCCCTACGCCAGCCCGCTCTTCGAGGAGATGACCGGCAACAATGACGCGAACAAGCCGGCCCAGGAGCGCATCTACGACCCCAGCCGCCCCGACGTGCGCCGCCTCACGACGATCGCGCGCCGGCTGGGTCGGATCGTGCGGGAGGCCGATCCGACCCGTCCTGTCACGCTCGCCGCGGCGTTCCCCGAACTGTCCAGCCGCACCGGACTGCTCGACGACCTCGATCTGGTCGGTTACAACTACAAGGAGCACCTGTACCAGGACGACCATCTGCGTTTTCCCGGCAAGCCGCTGATCGGCAGCGAGAACGGCCACGGGTACGCCCAGTGGCGCGCCGTCGCGGACAACGACTTCATCTCCGGGCAGTTCCTGTGGACGGGTGTCGACTATCTCGGTGAGGCACGCGGGTGGCCGGTCCACGGCTCCGGCGCGGGGCTGCTGACTCTGGCCGGATTCGCGAAGCATGAGGCACAGCTGCGCCGCAGCTGGTGGTCGGATGAGCCGACGGCCCACCTCGTCCTGCGCCCGGCGACCACCGGGGAGACGTCGTTCTGGTCGCACCCGGTCTCGCGGCATCGGCCGGCGGACGCCGCCGAACTCGAGGTGCTGGCCTTCGCCGGTGGCGGGACGCCGCGGCTCACCGTCGACGGAGCGGAGACGCCGCTCGAGTTCGACGGCGTCGGCGGATACTGGCGCGCGGTGCTCCCGGCATCCGACGCCGTGATCGCGCTCGAGGTGCAGGACGGCGACCGCGTCGTCGCCCGCGACGAGCTGCGCCCCGCGGGGGCGCCCGCGGGGCTGGACGCCGTCGTGTGGGCCGTGCCCGACACCGCTGCCCGGCGATGCCGGGCAGCGGGCATCGACATCGACGACGTCGTGCAGATCGAGTGCGCGCTGCGGGACACCGGCGGGCAGCACGCCATGGGCGAGGCGGATGTCACGGTCGCCGTCGACGGCGGCACGCTGCTCGGCGTGGAGAACGGCGATCTCGCGGACGTCACGGCGTACGCGCTTCCGTGGCGACGCACCTTCGGCGGCCGGCTGATCGCCTACGTGCGACCTGGAGCCTCGAGGGTGCAGCTGGGCGCCGGCACTGTCCCGCCTGTTACGGTTCAGCTATGAGGGGAGCCGCGATCAGGCGGACGTCGCGAGACATCCGCAGCGATTCGATGGTCGACGTGCTGCATGCGGTGCTGTCCGCGGGGGAGACGACGCGCAACGAGATCGCGCGGAAGACCGGGTTGAGCGCCGCGACGGTCGTGACCGTCGCGGGTGAGCTGATCGACCGGGGCATCATCGTCGAGACGAAGACGACCGCAGGGCAGGTCGGCCGGCCGACGGCGATGCTGGCGATCAACGTGGAGCGGGGACGGGTCGTCGGCCTGGATGTCGCCGAGACCTACGTGCGCGGTGTCATGTTCGACACGGCGCTGAATCCGCTGGTGCAGATCGAACGCGCTCATGATGAGAACCTGCAGGACCCGGACTCCATCGTCGAGGCCATCGGTGCGGTCCTCGACGACCTGCTCGTGCAGCAGGGAGTCGGGCGCGACAGCGTCCTCGGGGTCGGCATCTCGCTGCCCGGCCTCATCCAGGAGCCCGGTGGCGTCGCGGTCGTCGTGCCGAACTGGGAGTGGCGCAGCGTCGAGCTGGAGCACCTGCGTGAGCGGGTGGGATTCCCGCTCGTCATCGACAACCCGCTGAAGGCGATGGTCGCCGCCGAGCTCTGGCTCGGTCGCGGGCGGTCGGCGTCGAGCATGGCGACCGTCAACCTGGGCACCGGCGTCGGCGCCGGGATCGTGCTGCAGGGGCAGGTGCTGCGCGGCGCGACCAACTCCGCGGGGGAGTGGGGGCATTCGCTGCTCGTGCTCGACGGGCGGCTGTGCCGCTGCGGTCGGCGGGGATGCGTCGAGGCGTACATCGGCGTGCCCGGCATCCAGGAGACGCTGCGCGAGCTCGCGCCCGATCACCCCCTGGCCGATGTGGGAAGACAGCGGGACTTCATCATGGAGCTCGCTGCAGCCGCTTCCGATGAGGGAGGTGATGGGGCTGCGCGCGAAACGGTGAATCGCACGGCCTACTTCCTGGGCTCGGCGCTCGCAGACCTCGTCGCCATCGTGAACCCCGAGGTCATCACCTTGACCGGATGGACGACGTGGGCGCTCGGCGACCTGCTCGTGCCCTCCGCAGGCCGCCGCATGCGCGAGCAGTCGCCGGGTCACGCGGGCACGTCGCTGGACCTCGAGGTGTCCGCCGTGCGCGGCAACCCCGTGGCGTCCGGCATCGCGATGATCGCGCTGGAGCGCTCGCTGGTGGATGCCGGTCTGCTGACCTCGCGGATCCCGGTCGCGCTCTGACACGAGACGTGCGACTGATCCCGGACACGCTCTCGCGGGGCGATGTGCCTGCGGATCCCGGCGGCCTAGGCTCTGATCATGCGCTTCGGTATCTTCATCCCCCAGGGCTGGCGGTTTGATCTCGTGGGCATCGAGCCCGCCGAGCAGTGGGCGGCGATGCGCTCGCTCGCGCAGGCGGCGGATGCCGGGCCGTGGGAGTCGCTGTGGGTCTACGACCACTTCCACACCACTCCGGTCGCCAGTGAGGAGGCGACGCATGAGGCCTGGACGCTGATGTCGGCGTTCGCGGCGTCGACCAGCCGCATCCGCCTCGGGCAGATGTGCACCTGCATGTCGTACCGCAACCCCGCGTACCTCGCGAAGGTGGCAGCGACCGTCGACCTCATCTCCGGCGGCCGCGCGGAGATGGGCATCGGCGGAGGCTGGTACGAGCACGAGTGGCGGGCCTACGGCTACGGCTTCCCCTCGGCCGGCGACCGGCTGCGGCGCCTCGACGAGGGCGTGCAGATCATGCGGCAGGCCTGGACCACCGGCAGCGCCACCTTGGACGGGAAGCACTTTCAGGTGGACGGCGCGATCGTCCGTCCGCTGCCGCTCCAGGACGACGGCATCCCGCTCTGGATCGCCGGCGGCGGCGAGAAGGTGACTCTGAAGATCGCGGCGAAGTACGCCTCGTACACGAACTTCGGCGGGACCCCCGAGGAGTTCAGCCGCAAGAGCGAGATCCTGCGCGCGCACACCCTCGACGTGGGCACGGACTTCGACGCGATCGTGCGGTCGACCGACTACAACACGGTCATCGGCGCGACCGAGGCCGAGGTCGAGGACCGGCTCGCGGCCATCGAGGCCCGATTGGCGCCGCATCTGGGCAGCACCCGCACCGCCGAGGCGATGAACGCCTACCGCGGCGACGCGGCGCTCTGCGTCGGAACGCCCGAGCAGATCGTGGAGCGGCTGCGAGACATGTCGTCCCGCGGCCTGGAGTACGCGATCCACTACTTCCCCGAGGCGGCCTACGACCGCTCCGGCATCGAGCTCTTCGAGCGCGAGGTCATCCCCGCGCTGCGCTGAGCGTCGGGCATCCTGCCGCGCGAGATCCCCGCGACCTCCCGGCGAGATCCCGGTGAGCTCCGCGCGACCTGCCGACATCCGCACGAGACCCACGTTCTGCACGTGGGTCTCCTGCGGCGTTCGCGGTCTCGCGAGGAGCTCGCGGATGCCAGATGCCAGATGCCGGGGCGCGTCAGCCCCGCGCGACGTCAAACTCGATGGCGCTCCAGGACAGCGCGGGCAGCGTCAGCCGCACAGCCCCGTCGTCGAGCGCCACGCCGTCCAGCTTCCGCAGCCCCACCGCATCCTGCGCGTCGAGGGTGTTCGCGGTGTGCCGGTCGCCGCCGTCGGGGATGGTCAGCACCTCGGCCGACCGCACGCCGGTGGCCCGGAGTCCGTGCAGATCGAGGTCGACCGTGGCATCCGACGTGAGCGAGCGGTTCGCGACGAACAGCGCGAGCCGGCCCGTCTGCTCGTCCCAGGTCGCGACGGCGTCGACCTCGTCGACATCGCCGTACTGCTTCGTCGCGCCCTGCGTCGACGAGACGGCGAGGCGCATGATCTGCCCGCGGGCCATCCGCGACATCCGGGCGAACGGCCAGAACGACGCCTGCCGCCAGGCCGGGCCGTCCTCCTCGGAGCGGATCGGCGCGATCACGTTCACCAGTTGCGCCTGGTTGGCGATCTTCACACGGTCGCCGTGTCGCAGCAGGCTGTGCAGGAAGGTGCCGACGACCACGGCATCCGTCACCGTGTAGGTGTCCTCGATCAGGCGCGGGTGCTCGCGCCAGCCCGCGGCGGCGACCGCGGCCTCCTCCTCGTTGTTGAACCGGTCGAAGTCCCACACATTCCACTCGTCGAACGAGATGTCCACCTGCTTGGTGTGCTTGCCGGCCGCCTTCACCGCGTCGATCGTGGCGATGACGCCGTCGATGAACGCATCCATCTCCACACCCTCGGCGAGGAAGGACGCCGCATCGCCGTCCGCCTCGCGGTAGTACGCGTGCATCGAGATGTAGTCCACCTCGTCGTAGGCGTGCGTGAGCACGGTGTGCTCCCAGGTGCCGAAGGTGGGCATGCCGCGGTTCGACGAGCCGACCGCGACCAGCTCGATCGACGGGTCGACGAGCTTCATCGCCTTCGCCGTCTCCTGCGCCAGTCGCCCGTACTCGTGCGCGGTCTTGTGCCCGATCTGCCACGGGCCGTCCAGCTCGTTGCCCAGGCACCACAGCTTGATGCCGAACGGATCCTCGGCGCCGTTGCGCCGGCGCAGGTCGGACCAGTACGTGCCGTTCGGGTGATTGGCGTACTCGACGAGCGAGCGCGCCTCCTCGACGCCGCGCGTGCCGAGGTTGATGGCCTCCATCACCTCGACCTCGGCCTCGCGCGCCCAGTCCACGAACTCGTGCAGTCCGAACGCGTTGGTCTCGATCGTGTGCCAGGCGCCGTCCATCCGCACCGGGCGGTCGGCCACCGGTCCGACGCCGTCCTCCCAGCGGTACCCGGAGACGAAGTTGCCCCCCGGGTACCGCACCACCGTCGGCCCCATCTCGCGCACCAGCTCCAGCACGTCGGTGCGGAACCCGCGCGCATCGGATGCCGGATGCCCTGGTTCGTAGATCCCGGTGTACACGCAGCGCCCCATGTGCTCGACGAACGAGCCGAAGAGCCGGCGCGGCACCTCGCCGATCGTGAAGTCGCGGTCGATCGTGATGCGGGCGTTGGTCATGAGGGGTCCTTTCGAGACGGAGGGGAGGACGGATGCCGGGGCGCGGTCACTGACCGCCGAAGCCGCTGGTCGCGACGCCCTTGACGATCTGCTTCTGGAAGATGAGGAACACGGCGATCAGCGGCAGCGCCGCCAGCACGGCCTGCGCCATCACCTGCGCGTACTGCACGCCGTACGCGCTGATCACGGTCTGCAGGCCGACCGGCAGGGTCATCAGCGTGGTGTCGTTGATGACCAGGAACGGCCAGAGGAAGTTGTTCCATGCCCCGATGAACACGAAGATCGCGACGGACGCCAGGATCGGCCGCGACAGCGGCAGCACCACCGACCAGAAGATGCGGAACCGGCTGGCGCCGTCCACCCGTGCGGCGTCCTCGAGCTCGATCGGGACCGCGTCGAAGAACTTCTTCAGGATGAACACCATCGCCGGCACCACCACCTGCGGCAGGATCAGGCCCCAGGGCGTGTCCACCAGGTTGAAGGCGAGCATCTCGTAGAACAGCGGGATGATCAGCACCTGCGGTGGCACCACGATCGACGCGATGATCACGACGAACAGCCAGCGCCGTCCCTTGAAGTCCAGGCGGGAGAACGCGTAGGCGGCGCCGGCCGAGATCGCCACGGTGATCAGGGTGATCACGGCCGAGGTCCACAGGCTGTTCCAGGCCCACACGTACACGTTGCCCTGGGACAGGACCGAGGTGAAGGCCTCGACCGTCGGTCCGCTCGGGCCGATCCAGCCGGGGTCGCCGGATGCGGCATCCGTCTCGGTCTTGAACGCCGTCGCGACCGCCCACAGGAACGGCAGCAGCCAGCCGACGGCCATCAGTGCGAGGACGACGAAGGCGATGATGCGGGATGCCCCGAACCGCCGCGTGCCTGGCTTCCGCACCCGGTCGTTGAACGCGGCGGGGGCGATCAGAGTGCTGGTCGCGGTGGTCATCGCGACTCCTTCCGACGACGCGTGATAAGCGCCTGGACGACGCCGAGGATGATGATGAGCGCGAAGAACACGTACGAGATCGCGGCGGAGTAGCCGAACCGGTAGCCGACGAACCCGGTCTCGTAGATGTACTGCACGATCGAGCGGGTGGTGTCGCTGGAGAGACCGCCGAGCATCTGATAGGCCTGATCGAACAGCTTCAGCGATGCGAGGATCTGCAGCAGCACGATCAGTGCCGTGGCCGGTCCGAGCTGGGGCAGCGTGATCGACCAGAACTGCCGCCAGGGGCCGGCGCCGTCCAGCGCCGCCGCCTCGTACTGCTGCGCGGGGATGTTCTGCATTGCGGCCAGGTAGAGCAGGAAGTTGAAGCCGATCGTCCACCACACCGTGGCGATCACGATCGCCATCAGGTTGGTGTCGGGGTTCTGCAGCCAGGCGATCGGCTGCAGGCCGAGCGCCTTCAGGATGTTGTTCGCGGCGCCGATCTGCGGGTTGAAGATCCACACCCAGATCTGCGAGATCACGGTGGAGGCCAGCAGGTACGGCATGAAGAACGACAGCCGCCACAGCCACTGCCCGGGCAGCCCGCGGTCCACCAGCACGGCCATCAGCAGGGCGATGATCACGAGCGGGATGGTGGAGAGCACCGTGAACCAGGCGGTGTTGCCCAGCGCACCCCACATCACCGGGTCGGTGAGTGCCTCGGCATAGTTCGCGCCGCCGACCAGATCGCCGCCGGCGCCGGTCAGGGACTGATTCGTGAAGCTGAGGTAGAAGCCGTGCAGGATGGGCCAGGCCATGAACAGCACGAAGGCGATGAGGAACGGGGCCAGGAACGCCCAGCTGACCAGCTGCTCATCGCGGCCGCCGGCATGGCGCCGGCGAGGAGACGCGGCGCGGCCGGTGACGATGGTCGTGGTGGTGGGTGCGGTGGCGGTCATGACCGGCTCCCTTCGGGGTCCGCCGGGTTGGGCTGGCTGAGGAAGCGGTTCACGCGCGACTCGAACCGCGCGATGGCGTCGGCGGGATCGGATCCGCTGAGCAGCGCGGGCTGCGCGGCGGCGCCGAACTCGCCCTGGAAGTTCGAGCCGGATCCGGTGAACCAGGCGGGCGGGTCGTAGACGACGTAGGTCGCGGCTTCGGCGTAGTGCGCCTGCGGCAGCAGATCCTGGTACTCGGGCGACTCGGTGATCGGCAGGTAGGCGGGGATGTGACCGGCCTTGGCCCAGTCGAACGAGCCCTTCAGCATGTCCGCGACGAATTGATAGGTCAGGTCGCGGTGCTGCTCGTTCGGCCGGGACTGGTGCGGCAGCACGAACGAGTGCGAGTCGGCGTAGGCCGCCCTGGTGCCGAAGATCGGCGGGATCGGCGCCACATCGAACGGGATGCCGGCGTCCTGCATGGTGCGCAGCTCCCACACGCCGGTGAGGAACAGCCCGCTCTTGCCGGTGGAGAACTCGGCGACGGCGGTGCCGTAGTCGCTCTGCTTCGCGGCGAGCTTCCCGTCCAGCAGGGTCTGCATGTAGGTCAGCGACTCGACCGCGACGTCCGTGTCGATGTCGGCGGTGCCGCCCTCTGGGAGCTTCATCTCGGTGCCGTGCTGCGCGTAGAGCGTGTAGAACAGGCGCCACATCTGCGCACCGTCGCCGAGGTAGCCGTACGAGAGCCCGTGACCCTCGGATGCTTCGGCGACGGCGGTCACCAGGTCGAGGAACTCCTCGGGGGTGCCCGCCTGCATGAGCTGCCCGTCGGAGTCGAGCACGCCGGCCTTCCCGCAGATGTCCGTGTTGTACATCAGCACGAACGGGTGGGCGTCGAGGGCGATGCTGAGGTGCTTGCCGTCCACCTCGCCCTTCTGCCAGATCGGCTTCGGGAAGGTCTGCTCGTCGACGCCGAGCTCGGCCAGACGGTCGAGATCCCAGGCATCCAGCAGCCCGCCCGGCGCCCAGCCGAGCACCCGGGTGGCGTGCATGATCGCGACGTCGGGGGCGCGGCCGCCGGCCGCGGCCATGGCGAGCTTCGTGTAGTACGGGGTGCCCCAGGCGAGCACGGTGGGGCGGATGCGGTAGGCGTTCTGCGCCTTGTTGACGCCGTCGAGCAGCGACGACATGATCACGCCGTCACCGCCGGAGAGCAGATGCCAGAACTGCAGCGTCTGTGTGCCGGAGGCGGTGGCGGCGGGGGAGCAGCCGGCGAGCATGGCCGCGCCGGCGGTGACGGCGGACGCGGTGAGGAACTGCCGCCGTGAGATATCCAACGGTGGGGTCATCGTCACTCCTTCGTGGACGATCGGGGGTTGCCGACATCATTACATCGATGAAATCCGTGGCGCAAGGGGGCGGACCGCTTCCCGGCGTGGCGCACTCAGGACCGCGGGTCGTAGCCTCGCGGCGCGGCATCCGTGCTCTCGCGCAGCACGAGCCGATGAGGCACCGTGATCGACTGCGCGGGACCGGAGCGATCGGCGATCCGTGCGACCAGCCGGTCGACCGCCGCGCCCGCGAAGGCCGGCAGGTCGATCGCCACCGTGGTGAGTGGCGGCGCGGTGTACCGCGACACCTCGACGTCGTCGAAGCCGGTCACGAGCACCTGCCCTGGCACGTCCACGCCGTGGCGACGCAGCACGTGCAGCGCGCCCGTCGCGAGCGAATCGGTGAACGCGATGATCGCATCGAAAGGGATGCCGCGGCTCAGCAGCAGCCCGGTCGCGGCGACACCACCGGTCATGGTCCAGTCGGGGTTGTTCACCTCGAGCCGGGGGTCGAGCGGGACGCCCGCCTCGCCGAGCGCCTGCCTCACGCCCTGCAGCCGAAGCCGGCTGGTCGCGGTCCCGAAGGTGTTCTCGTCGTCGGCGCCGAGCACGGCGATGCGCGTCGCGCCGCGGGAGAGCACGTGTCTGGTCAGCTCGGCGGCACCCGCCACGCTGTCGATGCCGACGTGGTCGGTGCTGCGGTTCTCGACCTCGCCGATCAGAACGACCGGGGGAAGGTCGGAGCCCTCGACCGAGCTGTCCTCCAGCCGGATCGGGTTCAGGATCAGCCCGTCGACCAGGTGCGCGCGAGCGCGAGAGAGGAGTTCGCGCTCCCGGCCGGGGTCGGCGCCGGTCTCCTCGATGTGCACGGCCAGGCCGCGGCGGTGCGCGGCCTCGACGATACGGTGCATGAGCTCGGACGAGAACGATGTGGCCAGGAAGGGCAGGGCGACCGCGATCACCCCGGAGCGCCCGTTGCGCAGGCCGCGTGCGCTGAGATTGGGCACGAAGTCGAGCTTGCGCATCGCCGCCTCGACCCGTTCCCGGGTGTCCTCGCGCACGGGGACGGTGCCGGTGACGACGTTGGAGACGGTCTTGGCGGACACGCCGGCCAGCGATGCGACATCCCGCATCGTCGCGCGTGCGCCTCGTGCCATGCGCCCAGCCTATTCCGGCGGACGCTTACATCGTTGAATCTGCGTCCACGTGATCGCGCCAGCTGTGCCGGGGCTCGTAACCCAGCATCCGCCGCGCCTTCGCGATCGAGAGCAGGGTCTCGTGCTCGGTCACCGGGCGGGCCAGCGGCACATCGGGGAACACCTCGGCGAGCAGCTCGGCGTTCGGACGCGACATCACCGTGTCGGCTGCGGCGATGATGAAGCTCTCGAAACCCGGGCCGGCCACCTCGAGCGCACGCTCGACCGCCTGGGCGCCGTCCCTGGCGTCGATGTAGCCCCACAGGTTCCACTTGCGTGCCAGCGCATCGGCATCGAACGACGGGAACGCCGCGTAGTCCTCGGGGATCATCACGTTCGAGAACCGCAGCGCCGTGATCGACAGGTCGGGGTTCCACCGCACCAGTTCGACCGCCATCCGCTCCTCGAGGGTCTTCACCAGCGAGTACACCGACTCGGGCCGCGGCGGGTACTCCTCGTCGACGGGGACGTACGGCGGCGGCACGTCGAACGGCAGTCCCAGCACGGTCTCGCTCGACGCGTAGACGATGCGCGTGATGCCCAGCCGTGCGGCGGCCCAGAACACGTTGAAGGTCGCCGGCATGTTGTTGTGGAAGGTGGCGACGTCGCTGCGGATGCCGGGCGCCGGGATGGCTCCGAGGTGGACGACGGCGTCGACGCCGTCGTGCCGGTCGCCGACCGCGGTGAGGGCGTCGACGACCTGGCCGTAGTCGGTCAGGTCGACCTGCACGAAGTCGGGTCCTCGCTCACCGGCGACGTCCATGCCGATGACGCGATGGCCGCTCGCGCGCAGTTCGCGGGCGACGACGGTTCCGAGCTTGCCGGATGCTCCGGTGAGGGCGATGCGCATGAGTTCACCCTGGCATGCGGCGAGCAGTGATGCATCCCGACGTTGCACCCCCGTGATCGCGGCTCAGGCGGCGAGACCTCAGCTCGCCGGGCCCCGCCGCTCCTCGAGCGGGTTCGACGCGAGCTTGTCGATCAGGCCGCCGTCGATCAGACGGCGCGCGTGACTGTGCGGCTTGCGATCTGACTGGTCTCGGACGCTCGTGCCGAACTCCGCGGCGAGTGCGAGTCGCGGGTGGGCGGCGAGCACCTCTCGGCGGAAGTCGAGCGGGATGTCGGCGTCGCGGCGGCCCGAGATGTCGAGGCCGGTCGCCGTCTCGAGCAGATAGCCCTCGAGGTCGAACGCGGGATCGACCTGCGGCCAGTTGTGCCGCACGATGACCTCGTTGATGCGCCGCCGGCGCTCGGCCGGCCACCCGGCACCCGCGGTCATCGCCTCGCCGACGAATCCTCCTGCCTCCTCGTAACCGAGCGTGTGATTGTCGAACGCCGGCGCGAGCGCGATGTCGTGCAGCAGCGCCGCGGTGTGGAGCAGTTCGTGGTCGACCCCCGCGCGGCCTTCGACGACGGCGAACGCCTCGGCCCACAGCCAGGAGCGCTGCACATGGTTGCGCAGCGCAGGGGAGTGGTGCTCGTCCACCAGTTCGCGGGCTGCACGGGCTGCCGGGGTGTCGGGGACGGCGAAGTCGGAGATGCGCATGGAGCGAGCGTAGTGAAGGCGGGACGCGTCGACCGCGCGGGAAGCGCCAATGTCCGTCGGGATGGCGCCATTTCATCGGCGTGTGCGTCCATGCGCCGGCGCGCATACCGCCGCGGTCGCCGTTCGGATGCCACGCGCGGCCATAGACTCGTCGCGATGAGCGAGACGAGGGGGGACGGCATCCGCGCCGTCGGTGTGCGAGATGTCGCCGCGCTCGCCGGGGTGTCGCGACAGACCGTGTCTCGCGTGCTCAACGAGCATCCGGATGTCGCGCCGGACACTCGCGACCGCGTGCTCGCCGCCATGGAGGAGCTCGGCTACCGCATGAACAACGCGGCCCGGGCCCTGGGCACGCGCCGCACCCGCACGATCGGCGTGCTCGCCTCGGATGCGCTGCAGTATGGCCCGTCGCGGAGCATCGCCGCGATCGAGGCCTCCGCGCGAGAGGCCGGGTACTGGGTGTCCACCGCCTACGCCGACTCCGGAGACACAGCCTCGGTGCGCGCCGCGATCGAGCACCTGCGCGCGCAGGCTGTCGACGGGCTCGTGGTGTTCGCGCCGCACGCCCGCACGCTCGACGTGCTGAAGGACCTCGACACGGGCATCCCGACCGTTGCTCTGCACACCGCGGATCGCTCCGCGCTGTCGGTGGATCAGATCGCCGGTGCCCGCCTCGCCGTCGCGGCACTGGCGGATGCCGGGCACCTGCGCATCGCACACCTCGCCGGCCCTGCGGACTGGCTCGAGGCGGAGGCCCGGGTGTCGGGCTATGCCGCGGAACTCGACGCGCGCGGGCTGGACTTCCGGATGACGCTGCGCGGCGACTGGACCGCGCGATCCGGGTACCAGGCTGCCCGGGCGGTGCAGGTGGCCGGTGTCACCGCCGTCTTCGCGGGCAACGATCAGATGGCGCTCGGGCTGATCACGGGGCTGCGGGAGAGCGGCGTCGACGTGCCGGCCGACGTCAGCGTGGTCGGTTTCGACGACACCCCGGATGCCGCGTTCTTCTGGCCTCCGCTGACGACGGTGCGACAGGACTTCGACGAGCTCGCCCGCCGGGCAGTGGCCGCGGTCGTGGGGGAGAGTGAGGCGATCGCGTCCGCGTCCGCGCCGGTCGCGCCCGTCGCGCCGGTCCTGATCTCGCGCGCTTCGGTCGCCACACCGCGCTGACCGACAGCTCCTCCTGGTTCCGGTCTCACTCGTTGCGGGTCGAACGCCCGTCGCACCCGCAACGAGTGAGACCGGAGCCGCAGAGGCATGCGATTGACGCGGCGGTGAGGGGATGTCACAATGAGCTGTGACCGGTCACAGTCGCCCAGGAGGACCAACGATGACCACATACTCCGCAGAGATCGAGCTGGCGATCGCCGACGTCCGCGCCGACGTGGCCCGCCTGCACGGCGAGCTCGTGCGCTACGGCCTGGTGGTCTGGACCGGCGGGAACGTCTCGGGCCGCGTGCCGGGCGCCGACCTCTTCGTGATCAAGCCCTCCGGCGTCAGTTACGACGACCTCGCACCCGAGAACATGATCCTCTGCGACCTCGACGGCAACGTCGTGCCCGGCAGCGCCGGCAGTGAGCGCTCGCCGTCCAGCGACACCGCGGCGCACGCCTACGTGTACCGCCACATGCCCGAGGTCGGCGGCGTCGTGCACACCCACTCCACCTTCGCGGTGGCCTGGGCTGCGCGCGGCGAGGAGATCCCCTGCGTGATCACCGCGATGGCCGACGAGTTCGGCGGACCGATCCCGATCGGCCCGTTCGCGATCATCGGCGACGACTCGATCGGCCGAGGGATCGTCCAGACTCTGCGTGGGCACCGCAGTCGTGCGGTGCTCATGCAGAACCACGGACCGTTCACGATCGGCGTGAACGCGAAGGACGCCGTCAAGGCAGCCGTCATGGTCGAGGACGTCGCCCGCACCGTGCATCACGCCCGCGAGGCCGGTCCGCTCATCCCCATCCCCCAGGAGAGCATCGACAGGCTCTACGACCGGTACCAGAACGTGTACGGCCAGAACGTGGACGCCCGCCGATGACCCTTCGTCAGAGCTCAGGGGCCGACGCGATCCGCTCCGGCCGCACCGCCCTCGGCATCGAACTCGGCTCGACCCGCATCAAGGCCTGCCTGATCGACGCGGACAGTCACGACGTGCTCGCCACAGGGTTCCACGACTGGGAGAACCGGTTCGAGGACCGTCTGTGGACCTACTCCACAGACGCCGTCTGGGCCGGCCTGCAGGAGGCGTACTCCGGCCTGGTCTCGGACGTCTACGACCGGTACGGCATCCGTCCCACGTCCTTCGGAGCGATGGGCGTCTCGGCGATGATGCACGGGTACCTCGCCTTCGACGAGTCCGGCGAACTGCTCGTCCCGTTCCGCACCTGGCGCAACACGAACACCGGACCTGCCGCCGCAGAGCTCACAGACCTGCTGGGCGTGAACATCCCGCTGCGCTGGTCGGTCGCGCACCTGCGCCAGGCACAGCTCGACGCCGAACCGCACGCCGGCTCGGTGCGCTTCCTCACCACCCTCGCCGGGTACGTGCACTGGCGGCTCACCGGCCGGCGCGTGCTGGGTGTCGGCGACGCCTCAGGCATGTTCCCGATCGACTCCGCCGCCCGCGACTACGACCGGACGCTGCTCGATCGCTTCGACGCGCACACCGGCGGCGACCTGCGCGCGCTGCTCCCCGAGGTGCTCGTCGCCGGCCAGGATGCCGGAGCGCTGACGCCGGAGGGCGCCGCGCTGCTCGACCCGAGCGGTGCGCTGCAGCCCGGCATCCGGCTCTGCCCGCCGGAGGGTGATGCCGGAACCGGCATGGTCGCGACCAACGCGGTCGCGCCGCGCACCGGCAACGTCTCGGCCGGCACCAGCATCTTCGCGATGGTCGTGCTGGAGCGTCCGCTGGCGGCCGTGCACCACGAACTCGACCTCGTCACCACCCCCGCGGGCGACGCCGTCGCGATGGTGCACTGCAACAACGGCGCCAGCGAGCTGGCGGCCTGGGCCGGCATGTTCGGGCGATTCGCTGCAGCATCCGGCTCCCCGCTCTCGAGCGACGCCGTCTTCGAGACGCTGTTCGGCGAGGCGCTGGACGGTGAGGCGGATGCCGGCGGTCTGATCGCCTACAACCACCTCGCCGGAGAGCCGATCGCCGGGCTCGACGAGGGGCGCCCGCTGTTCGTGCGCACCCCGGACAGCCGCTTCACCCTGGCCAATGTCATGCGCGCGCAGCTGTACGGGGTGTTCGGCACCCTCGCCCTCGGCATGCGCGTGCTCGCCGACGAGGGGGTCGCCCTCGACCGGATGTATGCCCACGGCGGAATGTTCCGCACCGCGGGTGTCGCCCAGCGCTTCCTCGCCGGGGCGCTGAGCGCCCCGGTCGCCGTCGGCGACACCGCGGCCGAAGGAGGGGCGTGGGGCATCGCGGTGCTCGCCGCCCACCTCGGCTCGGCGGCGTCGCTCGCCGAGTACCTCGAAGACCACGTGTTCGCCGATGCCGGCGTCCGCGTCGTCGAACCAGACCCCGCCGACGTCGCCGGCTACTCCGCCTACCTCGACCGCTACCGCGCCGGCCTCGCCATCGAGTCCGCCGCCGTCGACGCACTCTGATCCGAAGGAAGAACATGACCCGCACCCCGCTCACCACCTCGCTCGACGGCTACGAGGTCTGGTTCCTCACCGGCAGCCAGCACCTCTACGGCCCCGAGACGCTCGCGCAGGTCGCCGAGCAGTCCCAGGCCATCGCCGGGGCACTCGATGCGGCATCCGACGTGCCGGTGCGCATCGTCTGGAAGCCGGTGCTCACCGATTCCGCCGCCATCAAGCGCGTCGCCCTCGAGGCCAACGCCGACGACCGTGTCATCGGCCTGGTCGCCTGGATGCACACCTTCAGCCCCGCCAAGATGTGGATCGCCGGACTCGACGCCCTTCGCAAACCGCTCGCGCACCTGCACACGCAGGCGAACGTGGAGCTGCCCTGGGCGGACATCGACTTCGACTTCATGAACCTCAACCAGGCCGCGCACGGCGACCGCGAGTTCGGGTACATCCAGACCCGCCTCGGCGTGCCGCGCAAGACCATCGTGGGTCACCACAGCGACCCGCGTGTGCGGGCCGACCTGGCGAGCTGGCAGCGTGCCGCCGCGGGGCTCGCGGCCTCGCGCGACCTCAAGCTCGCGCGCTTCGGCGACAACATGCGCTTCGTCGCGGTCACCGAGGGCGACAAGACCGAGGCCGAGCTGCGGCTCGGCGTGCAGGTCAACACCTGGGGCGTGAACGAGCTGGCGGATGCCGTGCACGCGGCGTCCTCTGGCGACGTCGACGCCCTCGTCGCCGAGTACGAGGAGCTCTACGACGTGGTGCCCGAGCTGCGTCGCGGCGGCGACCGCCACGAGTCGCTGCGCTACGGCGCCGCGATCGAGCTCGGACTGCGGTCGTTCCTGGAGGAGGGCGGCTTCGGCGCATTCACCACCTCGTTCGAGGACCTCGGCGCGCTGCGCCAGCTGCCGGGCCTGGCCGTGCAGCGGCTGATGGCCGAGGGCTACGGATTCGGCGCCGAAGGCGACTGGAAGACCGCCATCCTGGTGCGCGTCGCCAACGTGATGGGCGCGGGGCTGCCAGGCGGCGCGAGCCTGATGGAGGACTACACCTACGACCTCACACCCGGAGACGAGCTGATCCTCGGTGCGCACATGCTCGAGGTGTCGCCGTCGCTGAGCTCGGCGAAGCCGACCCTCGAGGTGCATCCGCTCGGCATCGGCGGCAAGGAGGACCCGGTGCGTCTGGTCTTCACCGCCGACCCCGGCCCCGCCGTCGTCGTCGCGATGAGCGACCTGCGCGACCGCTTCCGCCTCACGGCGAACGTGGTCGAGAACGTCGAGCCGCGGGCAGCCCTGCCGAAGCTGCCGGTGGGACGCGCGGTCTGGAAGCCGGCCCCCGACTTCCGTACCAGTGCCGCCGCCTGGCTGACCGCCGGCGCCGCGCACCACACGGTGATGTCGAACGCGGTCGGCATCGACGTGTTCCGCGACTTCGCCGAGATGGCCGAGCTCGAGCTTCTCGTCATCGACGAGGACACCACGCTGCCCGGCTTCCAGCAGCAGGTGCGCTCGAACCAGGCTTACTACCGTCTCGCGCAGGGGCTGTGAGCGTGCCCCGGTCCGGGAAGCAGTACCGCATCGCGGCATCCGGCTACGTCGCCGAGATCGCGAGCGTCGGTGCGTCGCTGCGCACTCTCACCTATGAAGGGCGCGATCTGGTCGTGCCCTTCGACACCGACGAGGTGCGGCCGGCGTACCGCGGCGCGACCCTCGCGCCGTGGCCGAACCGCATCGTCGACGGCGCATATTCGTTCGAGGGCGCCCTACACCAGCTCCCGCTGACCGAGCCCGAGCGCGGGCAGGCGCTGCACGGGCTGGTGGTCTGGTCGGATTTCGACGAGCGCGTCGCAGAGGACGACCGGGTCGTGCTCGCCACGACGATCGTGCCGCAGACGGGCTACCCGTTCGCCGTCGAGGTCGAGGTGGAGTACCGCGTCGACGAGCACGGGCTCACCCAGCGGGTGACCGGCCGCAACGCGGGATCGGATGCCGCGCCCTGGGGCACCGGTCCGCATCCGTATCTGGTCGCGGGCCCTTCGACAGGCTCAGGAACCGGTCCCGTCGACGACTGGACCCTGCTGCTGCCGGCCGCCGAGGTGCTGACCGTGACCGACGACCGGCTCAGCCCGGTCGCCGTGGAGTCCGTCGATGCGCACCCGCAGTGGGACTTCCGCGTCGCCCGCCCCATCGGCGACACGTTCATCGACCACGCCTTCACCGCCCTCGAGGGAGCGGACGGGCACGTCTCCGTCGAGCTGCACGCCTCCGAGGGTGGCGTGGCCATCACGTGGGACGAGGGATGCCCGTGGGTGCAGGTGCACACCGCAGACACCCCGGCCGTGGCAGAGACGCATCGGCTCGGACTCGCCGTCGAGCCGATGACCTGCCCGCCGGACGCGTTCAACTCGGGCACCGACCTCGTCATGCTGCAGCCCGGCGCCGAGCACGCCGTCTCCTGGCGGATCCACGCGCTATGACCACCGCACAGAATCCCGCGCGCCGCGAGGGCCCGCCGATGGGCTGGAACAGCTGGGACTGCTACGGCACCACCGTCACCGAGGCCGAGGTGCTCGCGAACGCGGAGTTCCTCGCCGAGCACCTGCTGCCGTTCGGCTGGGACACCGTCGTGATCGACATCGCCTGGTCGGATCCCACGGCACGCGCGCACGGCTACAACGCGGATGCGCCGCTGCACCTGGACGACTGGGGCCGGCTGATGCCCGACCCGGTCCGGTTCCCGAGCGCCGCCGGGGGCGCAGGCTTCGGCCCGCTCGCGGAGCGCATCCACGCGATGGGCCTGCGCTTCGGCATCCACACCATGCGCGGCATCCCGCGGCGCGCGGTCGCGCAGAACCTGCCGATCCTCGGCACGGATGCCACGGCTGCGGATGTCGCCGACGAGACCAACGTGTGCGAGTGGAACCCCGACATGCTGGGCCTCGACCACGGGCATCCCGCCGCTCAGGCGTACTACGACTCCACGCTCGCGCTGTACGCGCAGTGGGGTGTCGACTTCATCAAGGCGGACGACATGCTCTGGCCGTTCCAGAGCGCCGACATCGAGGCCTACGCGGCCGCGATCCGGGCATCCGGGCGTGACATCGAGCTGAGCCTGTCGCCCGGCCGCGATCTGTCGCTGGAGCGACTGCCGCAGCTGCGCGAGAACGCGACGATGTGGCGCATCTGCGACGATCTCTGGGACCGCTGGGACGACGTCGAGGCGAACTTCGCCCGGTTCGCGCGCTGGGCGCCGTTCGCAGGCGAGGCCGGCTGGCCGGACGGCGACATGCTGCCGCTCGGGCGCATCGGCATCCGCGCCGAGCGCGGCGAGCCGCGCGACGACCTGCTCACGCCGGACGAGCGCATCGCGCTGCTGACCCTGTGGGTCATCGCGCGCTCGCCGCTGATGATCGGCGGCGACCTGCCCACCAGTGATCCGGCGACGGTCGCACTGTTCCGGAACGCCGAGGTGCTCTCGGCGCTGCGGTCGACGGGCAGTCGCGAGGTCTTCCGCGAGGGGGCTCTGGTGCTGTGGACGGCCGACGGAGCCGACGGCGAGCGTCTCGCTGCCGCGTTCAACCTCGGCGAGGCCCCGCTGGACGCGGTGCTGGACACGGGGAACCTCGGCTTCGCGGCATCCGGGTCTGTCACTGAACTGTGGTCGGGGCAGGAGGTCGACCTCGAACCGGTCGACGTGCAGAGCAACGCTGCGCGCGGGGTCGCGCCGGGCAGCGCCGCGCTGCGCGTGCCGCTGCCCCCGCACGGCGCCGCGCTGCTGCGCCAGCGTCCGTAAACGCCCCTCAGATCGCGATTCGTCCCGGTCTGCGGGCGCCGGAACGTGACGAAGTGCGACCCAAGCGGACGTCTACACGCCGGTCAGAGCATCTCCAGCGGCACCGGATGCCGGGGCGCCGGGAAGACCCTGTCGATCTCGGCGAGCACGTCGGCGGGCAGCACGACCCCGAGCGCCGCCGCGTTCTCCCGTGCGTGCGCCACGGAACCGGCCTTCGGGATCGCGAGCACTTCGCCCGAGCGCACCACCCAGGCGAGCACGAGCTGCGCGGGCGTCAGACCGACGGATGCCGCGAGCTCCGCGAGTGCAGGATGGTCGAGCAGCCGCGCCTGCTCGAGCGGCGAGTACGCCATCGCCGGGATGCCGAGCTCGTGCAGCAGCGGGAGCAGATCGACCTCGGGGCCGCGGCGGATCGGGTTGTAGAGCACCTGATCGGTCGCCGCGCCCGCGGGCAGCTCGGCGAGGTCTTCCGGATCGAGATTGCTCACGCCCCACGACAGGATGTCGCCGTCGGCGACCAGCCGCTCGAAGGCCTCGACTGTCTCGTCGAAGGGCACGCCGCCGCGCCAGTGCAGCAGGTAGAGGTCGAGGCGGTCGGTGCCCAGGCGCGCGAGGCTGCCGTGTGCGGCGCGGCGCACGCCTGCGGCATCCGCGTTGTAGGGGAGCACCTTGCTGACGAGGAACACCTCGTCGCGCCACCCCTCGATGGCCTCGCCGACGAGGTCCTCCGAGCGGCCGTCGCCGTACATCTCCGCCGTGTCGACGACGCGGAGTCCGGCATCCAGCCCTGCGCGGATCGCGGCGATCTCGTCGTCGCGCCGCGCCGGCTCGTCGCCCACGAACCACGTGCCGATGCCGATCTCGGGAACGACCGCCCCGCGCGGGAACCGAATGCTCATGCCTCCACGGTACGACGCGCCCGCCGCCCCGGCGCGGGTGAGAATGGAGTCATGAGCAGCGAAGCCGTCCTCGTCGATGTCGTCCGCACCCCGGTGGGGCGCGGCAAGCCCGGGGGAGCACTGTCGGGGGTGCATCCGGTCGATCTCGCGGCGGGAGTGCTCACTGCGATCCTGGAGCGCAACGGCCTGGAGTCCGCGCAGCTGGACGACGTGCTGCTCGGCTGCGTGAGCCAGGTCGGCGACCAGGCGATGAACATCGCGCGGCAGGCCGTGCTCGCCGCCGGCTTCGACGAGACAATCCCCGCGACGACGATCGACCGGCAGTGCGGGTCGAGCCAGCAGGCCGTGCACTTCGCCGCGCAGGGGATCGCCGCCGGCGCCTACGACGTGGTCCTCGTCGGCGGCGTCGAGTCGATGAGCCGGGTGCCGCTCGGCTCTTCTGCGGCAGGCGGTTCGCCGATGTCGCCGCGTCTGCGCGCGCGCTACCCGCAGGGGCTGGTGAACCAGGGCGTCAGTGCCGAGCTGATCGCGCAGCGCTGGAACCTCAGCCGTGACGACCTGGACGCGTTCGCCGCCGAGTCTCACGCCCGCGCCGCGGCCGCCTGGCACGACGGCTTCTTCGCCGGAACGACCGTCCCGGTCGCCGAGGCGCCGGATGCCGCGACGGACGAGACCGTCCGCGAGGGCACCACCGTCGAGCGGCTGGCCGGCCTGCCGGCATCCTTCCGCACGGACGAGCTGGCCGCACGCTTCCCCGAGATCGACTGGAAGATCACGCCGGGCAACTCGTCGCCGCTCACCGACGGGGCATCCGCTGCCCTCATCATGAGCGCGGAGAAGGCGGATGCTCTGGGGCTGCGCCCGCGGGCGCGGTTCCGCGCCTTCGACGTCATCGGCGACGACCCGCTGATGATGCTCACCGGGCCGATCCCCGCCACTCGGCGCGTGCTCGAGAAGGCGGGGCTGGCCGTCTCCGACCTCGACGCCTACGAGGTGAACGAGGCGTTCGCGTCGGTGCCGCTCGCGTGGGCGGCGGAGCTCGGCGCCGACCCCGCGCGGCTGAACCCCCGCGGTGGGGCGATCGCCCTCGGGCACGCGCTCGGCTCGTCCGGGACGCGCCTGCTCGGCACGCTCGTCGACCACCTCGAGGCGACCGGTGGCCGGTACGGTCTGCAGACGATGTGCGAGGGCGGCGGGATGGCGAACGCGCTGGTGCTCGAGCGACTCTGAACGGCGCACTCTGCTCCTGACGCGAGATCCGACCGACCTCCCGACTTCCGCACGAGACCCATGTTCATGCACGGGGTCTCGTGTGGAAGTCGGGAGGTCGCGCAGGTCTCGGGAGAAGCTTGCGGCCAAGGTCGCGCAGATTCAAACGCAGAGCCTCGAGCGGCAGTCGACCCCCAGAAGCTCTGGGGGGTCCTCGAGAACCCGTTGCGCGAGCCGTCGCCGCGGCGCAGAATGACGGCGTGGACCGTCACTGGGGGCGATTCACGGCTTCCGGGCATCTCGGGGGAGATCCGCCCGGCTGAGCACGGCGCGGGCAGGGGTGCCTGCGCCGGGAATGGGGAGTCGTCCATGCGTGCAACTCGTGTACTCGCCGCGACGGGGGCCGCCGCGGCCCTGGTCCTGACCATGCCGACGCTCGCGTCGGCGGCATCCGATCCGCCCACGCCCGAGGTGTGGTCGACGCAGCTCGCCGCACCGTTCAGCCTCGAGATCGACGGACCACGGGTGCTCGTCGCCGACGGCGGCACCGGGATGCTCGGTCAGCTGCAGCCGGACGGCGCGATCGCGCCGATCGTCACCGGTGTCGACGGCCTGTCCGGCGTGGCCGTCCGCGGCAAGTGGCTGGCGTACACGTCGACGCACACGCAGCTGCCGGAGTTCGTCAACACCGCCAGCGGACTGAACATCCGCACGCCGAAGGGAGTCCGCATCTACGCCGACACGCATGCGTGGGAGGTCGCGAACAACCCCGACCAGATCAACACCTATGGTCCCGAGAGTGAGGACCCGTGCGTGCTGGGCGTGCTCGGGCCGCAGTACGAGGGCATGGTCGACTCGCACGCGTACAGCGTCGCGAGCTGGGACGGCAAGTGGGTCGTGGCGGATGCCGGAGCCAACGCGCTGTTCCAGGTCGACGACTCCGGTCATGTCAGCACGCTCGCGGTGCTGCCGCCGCAGCCCGCGAAGATCACGGAGGAGGCCGTCGCCGAGCTCGGCATGCCGGACTGCCTGATCGGCACGACCTACGACTTCGAACCGGTTCCGACCGACGTCGAGGTCGGGTCGGACGGGATGCTGTACGTGACGACGCTGCCCGGTGGACCCGAGAGCGCCGCACTCGGCGCCCGCGGAGCGCTCTGGCGCGTCGACCCGGCGACCGGTGACAGCGAATGGCTCGCCGGCGGGTTCCTCGGCGCGACGAACCTCGCCCTCGGCAAGGATGGACAGATCTACGTCACCGAACTGTTCGGCGGCAGGATCACCGAGGTGACCGACGCGCACACCACGCGCACGTATGCCGAGCTGCCCGGAGTGGTCTCCGTCGAGACCGCGCCGAACGGCACGGTGTGGGCGGCGACGATGGGCAACGAGGACCCGCCCGCACCCGGCACGATCGTGAGCATCTCGAACGGCAACGTGAAGGTGCAGGCCAACATCAGGCACTGACCGGATCCATCATCAGCAGAGCCCCCGCCGGAATTCTCCGGCGGGGGCTTTGACCTTGCCCCGGGGGCAGGGACGACCCTTGTGCGGTCGGCGAGATCCGCCGATGCGACGAGAGGGATGATGGAGCGCATGGAGCTCATGTCCATCGGAGACTTCGCCAGGGCCGCGGGCCTCACACCCAAGGCGCTGCGCATCTACGACGACCTCGATCTGCTGCCTCCCGCCGAGGTCGACGACCGCACCGGGTACCGGTTCTACGCGACGGAGCAGCTGGGTCACGCCCGGCTGATCGCCGCGCTGCGCCGGGTCGGGATGCCGCTCGAGCGCATCCGTGTGGCACTCGACCTGCCACCGGCCGCGATCGCCGCGGAGGTCACCTCGTTCTGGCGTCAGACCGAGGCGGATGTGCGCTCCCGGCGGACCCAGGTGTCCGCTCTCGTCGCCGACCTTCGAGCGAAGGAGAGCATCATGACCACGAATCGAGCACCGCGCACACGCGTCGCCCATGCGCTCGGCAGAGGAGAGCGTGACGAGCAGCTGGATGCCGTCCACGTCGGCGACGGGCTGTGGGCTGTCGCCGACGGCTTCCACGGGACGCCGTCGGTGGCCGAGGAATTCGTCCGGCGGCTCGCATCCGAGCCACTGCCGATCGGCGCGGAGCGGTGGGACTCCCTGGCGGCGGAGTGCGCCGCCGACCTCGCCGACGACGGACGCGGAAGCACTTTCACGGCCATCGCACTGAACGGTGACGTCGCCACGATCGCCCACCTCGGCGACTCGCGGGCCTGGCTGATGCGTGACGGTGTGCTGCGCCAGCTCACGACTGATCACACCGAGGTCTCCGCACTTGTGGAGGACGGTCGGCTCTCCGAGGAGGAGGCACGCCTGCATCCTCGCCGCGCGGTGCTGAACCGCGCTCTCGCGGCGGGCCTGCTGACCGACCCGGATGTCGTCGGTGTCACCGTGCAGCGCGGTGACCGGCTGGTGCTGACCACCGACGGCGTTCATGCGCTGTTCCCGGCCGAGCGGCTCGGACAGCTCCTGGCAGAGGAGGACGCGGATGCCGCAGCGGCCGCGGTGACCGCTGCGGTGCGGGATGCGGGAGAGCCGGACAACCACGCACTCGTGCTGATCGACGTCGAGGGCTGATCGCCGCCCGAACAGAGGAGACCCCCGCCGACCCGATTCGGCGGGGGTCTTCGCGGTCGAAACGGACCGCAGCGGGAGCCGAGCTCACCGCGACGCGAAATCGACGCCCTTCCGGTCTGAGTCGTTCGCGTCCTTCAGTTCTACGTGTCGCAGGTTACGGGCCGGTGAACGGGGGAGGTCAGGCATGAAAGCGATACTAGGAAGCCCTACTATCTCCCCGGAAACCCGAGTATGGTGGTCACTGTGCCAAAGAGGGCACAGAGGAGCGTCGCACAATGACTCGTACAATCCCGCATTTCGTGGGCGGATCGCATTTCGAGCCCCAAGAGGGACGGTTCGCCGACGTGTTCGACCCCAGCACGGGGGCGGTGCAGGCCCGCGTGCCCCTGGCCTCCGCGGCCGAGGTGCAGCAGGTCATCGCGAACGCCGCCGCCGCGCAGCCGGCGTGGGCCGCGACCAACGCGCAGAAGCGCGCCCGGGTGATGATGCGATTCGTCGACCTGGTGCATCAGAACATGGACGAGCTGGCACGGCTGCTCTCCAGCGAGCACGGCAAGACCTTCGACGACGCGAAGGGCGACATCATCCGCGGCCTCGAGGTGATCGAGTTCTGCATCGGGGCCCCGCACATGCTCAAGGGCGAGTACTCAACCGAGGCCGGTACCGGCATCGACGTGTACTCGATGCGCCAGCCGCTCGGCGTGGTCGCGGGAATCACCCCGTTCAACTTCCCGGCGATGATCCCGCTCTGGAAGGCCGGACCCGCCATTGCGAGCGGCAACGCCTTCGTGCTGAAGCCCTCCGAGCGCGACCCCTCGGTGCCGGTGCGCCTGGCCGAGCTGTTCATGGAGGCCGGTCTTCCCGCCGGCATCCTCAACGTCGTGCACGGTGACAAGGAGGCGGTGGACACGATCCTCACCGACCCGCGCATCGAGGCCGTCGGCTTCGTGGGCTCCACGCCGATCGCCGAGTACATCTACTCGACCGCGGCGGCCAACGGCAAGCGCGCACAGTGCTTCGGCGGCGCGAAGAACCACCTCATCGTCATGCCCGACGCCGATCTCGACCAGGCCGCCGACGCGCTGATCGGCGCCGGCTACGGCTCGGCCGGAGAGCGCTGCATGGCGATCTCGGTCGCCGTGCCGGTCGGCGAGGAGACCGCCGACGCGCTGGTCGCCAAGCTCGCCGAGCGGCTCGCCGACCTGAAGGTCGGCCCCGGCCTCGAGCCGGGCGTCGATTACGGCCCGCTGGTCTCGGCCGCCGCGAAGGCTCGCGTCGAGGGGCTCATCCAGGAGGGGGCGGATGCCGGAGCGACGCTGGTCGCCGACGGCCGCGGCCTCGTGATCGACGGGTACGAGTCCGGCTTCTACCTCGGACCCACCCTGTTCGACCACGTCACCACTGACATGTCGATCTACCAGCAGGAGATCTTCGGGCCGGTGCTCTCCGTGGTCCGCGCCGCGGACTACGAGGAGGCGCTGGCCCTGGCATCCGACAACCCGTACGGCAACGGCGTGGGCATCTTCACCCGCGACGGCGACGCCGCTCGCGACTTCGCCGCCCGCGTGAACGTGGGCATGGTCGGCGTGAACATCCCGATCCCGGTGCCGATCGCCTACTTCACCTTCGGTGGCTGGAAGGCCTCCGGCTTCGGCGACCTCAACCAGCACGGCGCCGACGGGTTCCGCTTCTACACGAAGACCAAGACCGTGACCAGCCGCTGGCCGTCCGGCATCAAGGACGGCGCGAGCTTCGTGATCCCGACGGGAGACCACCGATGACCATGGTGACGACGACCGCAGAAGAGCGCGACGCCATCCTCGGCGCCGTCCGCGACTTCGCCGAGACCGAGCTGGCGCCGCACGCGATCGAGCGCGACGAGAAGCATCTGTTCCCGCGCGACACCCTGCACCGGGCCGGAGAGCTGGGCCTCGGCGGTATCTACGTACGCGAGGAGTTCGGCGGCACCGAGCTGTCGCGCGTCGACACCGTCGCGATCTTCGAGGAACTCGCCAAGGGCGACCCGACCATCGCGTCGTACATCTCCATCCACAACATGGTGGCCTGGATGATCGACACCTACGGCACCGAGGCGCAGCGCGCGGAGTGGCTGCCGCAGCTGACCGCGATGGAGACGTTCGGCTCGTACTGCCTCACCGAGCCCGGTGCGGGATCGGACGCCGCGGCGATCGCCACCAGCGCCGTCCGCGACGGCGATGATTTCCTGCTCACCGGAGTGAAGCAGTTCATCTCAGGTGCCGGCGAGGCCGGCGTGTACGTCGTCATGGCGCGCACCGGAGCCGCAGGCGCCGGTGGCATCAGCGCGTTCGTCGTGCCCGCCACGGCGGAGGGGATCTCCTTCGGCGCGCCGGAGAAGAAGATGGGATGGCACGCGCAGCCCACGCGCCAGGTGATCCTGGACGGCGTGCGGGTGCCGGCATCCGCCATGCTCGGCGACGAGGGCCGCGGGTTCGCGATCGCGATGTCGGCGCTGAACGGCGGCCGGCTGAACATCGCAGCCTGCTCGCTCGGCGGTGCGCAGTGGGCGCTGGAGAAGGCCGTGCAGTACGTGCACGAGCGCGAGGCGTTCGGCGAGCCGCTCGCGGAGAAGCAGTCGATCCTGTTCGCGGTCGCCGACATGCGCACCGATCTGCAGGCCGCGCGGCTGATGGTGCGCGACGGCGCGCAGGCCGTCGACGAGAAGGCGCCGGATGCCACGATGCGCTGCGCGATGGCCAAGCGCTTCGCGACGGATGCCGGGTTCGACGTCGCCAACAGGGCCCTTCAGCTGCACGGTGGCTACGGGTACCTTCAGGACTACGGGATCGAGAAGGTCGTCCGTGATCTGCGGGTGCACCAGATCCTGGAAGGGACGAACGAGATCATGAGACTCATCGTCGGACGCGAGATGCTGCGCCCCGCCGGATCCACGTCGATGCGGAGCGGATCATGACCCGCATCGCGTTCCTCGGACTCGGGCACATGGGCCTGCCGATGGCCGTCAACCTGGTGAAGGCCGGTCACGACGTGATCGGCTACGACCCCGTCCCCGCAGCGGTCGATGCCGCATCGGCGGCGGGCGTGCCGATCGCCTCGTTCGGCATCGACGCGGTCGCCGGCGCAGAAGTCGTCATCACCATGTTCCCCGCCGGGAAGCACGTGATCGCCGCCTATGAGGACGGTCTGCTGGCCGCCGCCGACCCGGGCACCCTGTTCATCGAGTCGTCCACGATCGCCGTCGACGAGGCGCGCACCGCGCACGCGCTGGCGATCGAGGCCGGTCACCGCAACATCGACGCCCCGGTCTCGGGCGGCGTGGTCGGCGCCGAGAACGGCACCCTCGCCTTCATGGTGGGTGGCTCCGACGATGACTTCGCCGCAGCGCTGCCGCTGCTCGAGGTGATGGGCAAGCGCATCGTGCACTGCGGTGGCCCTGGCCTCGGTCAGGCCGCGAAGGTGTGCAACAACATGGTCCTCGCGGTGTCGCAGATCGCGGTCGCCGAGGCGTTCGTGCTGGGGGAGCGGCTGGGGCTCGAGCACCAGGCGCTGTTCGACGTCGTGTCGCAGGCATCGGGCCAGTGCTGGTCGCTCACGACCAACTGCCCCGTGCCGGGTCCGGTGCCGACCAGCCCGGCGAACCGCGACTACCAGCCCGGCTTCGCGGGCGCGCTGATGGCGAAGGACCTCGGCCTCGCGCTGCAGGCGATCGAGCAGACCACGACGGATGCGCAGATGGGCCGGCTCGCGCAGCGCATCTACGCGGAGTTCGCTGCGGGTGAGGGCGCGCACCGCGACTTCTCGGGCATCATCACCGACATCCGCGACGCTTCCTGACACCGGACTCAGGCGCGAGCGCCGACAGCGCGGTCAGCGGTCGCTGAGCCGGATCGCGCGGCGGCGCACCGTGCGCACGAGGCGTGGTCATCGGTCCCACTGTGGCCCGATGCTCCACAGGCGCGCGATGCCATCCCGAGCACCTGGGATACTGGAGTGACCGCGATGAAGCGGTGGAGGGAGCATCCATGACCGAGTACGAGACGATCCTCGTGGACCAGCGAGGACGGGTGGGCTGGATCACCCTCAACAGGCCGCAGGCGCTGAACGCACTGAACAGCCGGGTGGCCGAGGAGGTCACGGCGGCCGCTGTCGCCTTCGACGCGGACGCCGGGATCGGCGCGATCGTCGTCACCGGATCAGAGAAGGCCTTCGCTGCGGGCGCCGACATCAAGGAGATGGAAGGCATGACCTCCGCCGACATGGTCGGCACGGATCACTTCGGCGTCTGGCGCGACTTCGCCGCGGTGCGCACCCCCGTCATCGCCGCGGTCTCCGGCTACGCACTGGGCGGCGGCTGCGAGCTGGCGATGATGTGCGACATCATCCTCGCCGGCGACAACGCCGTGTTCGGGCAGCCCGAGATCAACCTCGGCGTCATCCCGGGCATGGGCGGCACGCAGCGCCTGATCCGCGCGGTCGGCTACTACAAGGCCGCCGAGCTCGTGCTCTCAGGCCGGCTCGTGAAGGCCGATGAGGCCGAGCGCATCGGCCTGGTCTCGCGCGTCGTGCCGGCATCCGGCCTGCTCGACGAGGCGACGAAGCTCGCGACCACGATCGCGTCGAAGTCCCTTCCGTCGGTGTACGCCGCGAAGGCGACGCTGGATGCCGCGATGGAGACGCCGCTCGCCGAGGGGCTCGAGATCGAGCGGGCGCAGTTCGCCGCGCTGTTCGACACCGCGGATCAGAAGGAGGGCATGGCCGCCTTCCGCGAGAAGCGCGAGCCGGACTTCGTGCACCGATGAGCGAGCGCACCGAGACCGCACCGGATGACGCGGATCTGAAGCTCTCAGAGCAGGACCGGCGAGAGCTGGTGGCGTGGACCCTGGCATGTGCCGAGCGGATGCTGCCGATGTTCCTCGCCGAGCATCCGGAGGACGCGCGTCCGCGCGCGGCGCTGGATGCCGCGTACGCGTTCCTGCGCGGCGACATGGACATCGACGACGTGCGCAACTGGGCGTTCGCGTGCCATGCCGCAGCGCGCGAGGCGACGGATGCCGCGGCCGTGGCGGCCGCCCGCGTGTGCGGGCAGGCCGCGGGCGTCGCGCACATGGCCGCGCACGCCAGGCAGGTGCCGCGGCACACGGCGAAGGCGTTCCCCGGCGACCGCGAGCGCCGAGACGAGGAGCTGGCCTGGCAGCGCGCGCAGATCCCGCCGCGCTTCGAGCACTACGTCTACGACGGGGACTGATCAGGGCTGCGCGCGCAACTCGTCGAGCGCCTTCTGCAGACGTCGCTCACGAGTGTCCTCCTGCTTCGCCTCGGCGATCGACCTTGCCATCTCCTTCCGGCGAGAGAACGACAGGTTCTCGAACTCGGCGCGGATGGCGGGGTCGGATGCCAGGGCGTCGGCGAGCTCCTGGGGGAGTTCGACTGTGCGCTCGGCCGTGTCGGGGGCGATGATCACGTCGAACTCGTCGCCGAGCTCGACGGCCATCTCCTGGCGCACAGCCTTGCTGAACCCGATGAGGTTCTGCCCGCCCATGCGGGCCAGGCGCAGCCGCGCCGTGCGGCCGGCGATGGTGACGGTGACGGGGAACGCCTTGGCGCTGCTGAGCGTCGCGACCTGTTCCTCGTCGAGCACGATCGCGCCGGCCGGTCCCATCGGCTGAAGTGTGGTGTGCAGTCTCAACTCGCTCATCCCGCCACACTAGGCGCGCACCGATCCGTGAGGAAGGTCTCCCGGGATGAGAAACGTGCTCCTGCGCCGTTTCCCATCCCGGGAGGCGTTTCTCACGGGCGGAGGACGTGTCAGGCGTCGGGGCCGGAGAAGTGTGCGCTGATGCCGTCGTTGCGCTCGGTGATCACGCGGATCAGGTGGCGGCGCATGACCAGGGCGTCGACGAGCCGACCGACGATCCAGAACGGCGAGCGGAACACGAGCTCGTCGCGCATCAGCGTCCCTCCCGCCGCCGGGGAGAACTCGTGCGTGTGCTGGAACTGCGCGAACGGGCCGCGCACCTGCCGGTCGCGGAACCGGTGCGGCCGATCGACGTCGTAGACGAGCGAGGTCATCCGGAACCGCACGCCGAAGTGCCGGGCGCTCCAGGTGATGCGGTCGCCCTCGGTGAGCATTCCCGAGGTCGGGCCGCCGGCGACGCGCTCGCCGTGGGACCTCTGCGAGTCGACATGCAGCCCGACGTCGAGCGAGATGTCGAAGACCTCTTCCGGGGCCGCCGGCACCACCCGCTCCAGCACGAACGACGCCATCAGAGCGGGTCGGGCACCGGGCGGGGGTCGGCGAAGTCGCCGGCGTTCTTGCGCAGGCGGGCGACGATCGAGACCAGGTCCGAGGCGTCCTCGGAGGTCAGGCCCGGGCGTGAGAAGACCTCGCCGTTCAGTGCATCCGTCGCGCGGGCCACGAGGTCGCGCCCGGCATCCGTCAGGGAGAGCAGCGCGGCGCGACCGTCGTGCGGATGCGGCTCTCGCAGAGCCAGCCCGTCGCGCACCAGGCGCTCGGCGGTGCTGGACAGGCTGGTCGGATGCACCTGCAGACGCGCCACGATGCTCGACAACGGCATCGATCCGGTGCGGGTGAAGGCAAGCAGGCGCAGCACCTCGTAGCGGGCGAAGGTGAGGCGGAACGGCTTGAGTGTGGCATCCACCCGTGCCAGCAGCAGCTGCTGCGCACGCATCACGGAGGTCACGACGGCCATGCCGTCGGCGGCTTCGGTCCAGCCGTGCGCAAGCCACTGTCTCCTCGCCTCGGCGAGGGGATCGATCGGCAGGGGGCGGTGCGCCATGGTCCTACGGTACTGTGTACTCGAGGGTGACACTCAATTTCACGGGTGGTGGGATTCAATCCCATGGAATTGCCCCGCTAGGATCAAGTCAGGCATAGGAGGTTCGATGAAGATCTACGTCCTGGTGAAGGAAGTGCCCGACACC
Source organism: Microbacterium sp. MAH-37 (assembly GCF_009758255.1). Taxonomy (GTDB): domain Bacteria; phylum Actinomycetota; class Actinomycetes; order Actinomycetales; family Microbacteriaceae; genus Microbacterium. Next base: position 224,502 of record NZ_WSEN01000010.1, on the reverse strand, counting down.
TACGGTGACCGCAAGCTGGACCTGGAGACGGGACTGGCCGATCGAGGCGGCGACATGGTGCTCGACGAGATCACCGAGCGTGCGCTCGAGGTCGCCCTCGCGTACGCAGACAAGAACGCCGGCACCGAGGTGGTCGCGCTGTCGATGTCGCCCGAGTCGGCCACGGCCTCCGTGCGCCGCGCGCTCGCGATCGGCGCGGCATCCGCTGTGCACGTCGTCGACGAGGAGCTGCGGGGCGCCGACCTCACGCTGACCGCCGAGGCGCTCGCCGCAGCCGTCCGGCGCGGTGAGCCCGACCTGGTGATCACCGGCAACCTGTCCACAGACGGTTCGGGCGGCGTCATCCCCGCGATGCTCGCCGAGCACCTCGGTTACGCGCAGGCCACCGCGCTCAACGCGGTCGAGATCGGCGAGGGCCAGGTCTCCGGCACGCGCGCGGCGGATGCCGGGAACCAGCAGGTCACGGCTTCGCTTCCGGCGGTCATCTCGATCACCGAGGCGCTGCCGGATGCCCGGTTCCCCAACTTCAAGGGCATCATGGCCGCGAAGAAGAAGCCCCTCGAGGTGCTCTCGCTCGCCGATCTCGGCGTCTCCGCCGACCCGGCCGCGGCACCCCGCGCGATCATGACCACGGTGGCCGAGAAGCCGCCGCGGGCGGCGGGCGTGAAGATCGTCGATGAGGGGGACGCCGGCACGCAGCTGGCGGAGTTCCTTGTGCAGAACAGGCTGGTGTGATCATGGCTTACCCCGAGAACCCGATCCTCGTCCTCGCCGACCTCGAGCCGTCCGGCGAACTGGCCGGCAGCACCGCCGGGCTCATCGGCGCCGCCGCACAGGTCGGTGCGCCGGTCGTGCTGGTCGTCGGCGGAACCCCGGCTGCCGCTGAGGCCGCCGCGACCATGGGCGCGCAGGCAGTGCTCACCGCCGAGGGCGACGCCGGCGCGCTGACCGTCCCGGTCGTCGACGCGCTGCAGGCCGCCTACGCGCAGGTGCACCCCGACGCCGTGCTGATCTCGAACTCGATCGCAGGGCGCGACGTCGCCGGGCGCCTCGCGGTGCGCGAGAAGCTCGCCCTCTCGGTCGACGCCGTCGGCGTCTCCCGAGACGACGAGGGCGTCGTGGCACACCACTCCGTATTCGGCGGATCGTTCCTCACCCAGTCCGCTCCGACGTTCGGCGCACCGGTGATCACGGTGCGTCTCGGCGCGATCGATGCCCGCGCCGAGGCTGCTTCGGCGGCTCCAGAGGCGCTCTCCGTCACCGCATCCGGGGCCGTCGCCGCGACGGCGGGCCCCGTCGACGCCGTCGAGCAGACCTCGTCCCGCCCCGATCTGCGCGGTGCGGCCAAGGTCGTCTCGGGCGGACGAGGCCTGGGCTCGAAGGAGCAGTTCGTGCTCGTCGAGCAGCTCGCCGACGCGCTCGGCGCCGCGATCGGCGCCTCCCGCGCCGCGGTCGACGCGGGCTACATCCCCTACGCGCACCAGGTCGGCCAGACCGGCGTCTCGGTGTCGCCCCAGCTCTACGTGGCCCTCGGCATCTCCGGTGCGATCCAGCACCGCGCCGGCATGCAGACCGCGAAGACCATCGTCGCGATCAACAAGGACGGTGACGCGCCCATCTTCGACATCGCCGACTTCGGCATCGTGGGTGACGTGTTCACGGTCGTCCCGCAGCTGATCGAGGCGCTCGAAGCGCGGAAGAAGTAGTCACGATGGCGGAGAGGATGCTGCGCCGCGGACTGCCGCGGGTGAAGGGCGGCGAGCCCTGGCCCGCCGCTGTCTCGGTCGAGGTCGCTGCCCCCGCGGTCGCTGCGCCGTCGGCGGCCGGTCACGGATCGGTGGCCGACACGCCAGATGTCGCACCGATTGCGGCATCCGGGCCTGCAACCGGCGTGTCTGCCCCCGAAGTGTCCGTCTCTGCCGTCGAGGCATCGGCGGCTCCGAGCGGAGTCGCGCTGCGCCGCGGCCTGCCGCGCGTCGCCGGCGGCGAGGCCTGGCCTCCTGCCGCGGCCGCAGCAGCACCTGCTGCGGCCGCTCCCGCAGCAGCGGCGGCCAGCTCGGCCGCCGAGAGTGTGCAGCGGGTCGAAGCGCCCGCTGCCCCCGCAACCGCCGCACCCGCTGTCACCGCAGCAGCCGCCACCGACGGTTCCGTGCTGCGCCGCGGCCTGCCGCGTACTGCGGGCGGCGATCCGTGGCCCCCGGCCGGCACTCTCGTGGCCGTCCCGGCGGCCGTGGCGCCCGCCGTCGAGGTGGAGGTCGTCGACGACACCCCGGTCGCCACGCTGGTGCCCGCCGGCCCCGACGTCTCCACGCCGCTGCCGTTCACGCGCACCGTCTGGGCGGGCACGGCTCCGCGCCGTGTCGCAGAGCCCGCCGCGTCCCGCCGCCCGACCTGGACCCAGGCCATCGCCGGACTCTTCGGCGCAGCCGGACTCGGTCTCGTGGCGATCGCCGGCATCTTCCTGGTGCGCGCGTTCCTCAGCCTGCCCTTCATGCAGGACTTCCTCGCAGCGTTCCCGGGGGAGTACCACACCGAGGCGGCGCCCGGCATCCCCGGCTGGGTGGGGTGGCAGCACTTCTTCAACATGTTCCTGATGCTGCTGATCATCCGCTCCGGTCTGCGGGTGCGCACCGAGAAGCGCCCCGAGGCGTTCTGGGCACCGCGCAACAATCCGAAGGGCAAGACCAGTCTGACGATCTGGTTCCATCAGTCGCTCGATCTCCTGTGGATGATCAACGGCGTGGTCTTCGTCGTGCTGCTGTTCGTCAGCGGGCACTGGATGCGGATCGTGCCGACGAGCTGGGAGGTCTTCCCCAACGCGCTGTCGGCGCTGCTGCAGTACGTCTCCTTCGACTGGCCGACGGAGAACGGCTGGGTGAACTACAACAGCCTGCAGGTGCTGGCGTACTTCACCACCGTGTTCATCGCCGCACCGCTGGCCGCGATCACCGGATTCCGGATGTCGGGGCTCTGGCCGAAGAACGCCGAGGGCCTCTCGAAGGCGTACAAGATCGAATGGGCGCGCAAGCTGCACTTCCCGATCATGCTGTACTTCGTCGCGTTCATCGTCGTGCACGTCGCGCTGGTGTTCCTCACCGGGTTCCAGGCCAACCTCAACCACATGTTCGCGTCGAGCGACAGCACGACCTCGTGGGCCGGATTCTGGTTCTTCGTGCTGGCTCTGGTGGTCATGGCCGGCGGCTGGATCGCCGCCCGCCCGCTGGTGCTCGCGCCGATCGCGCGGCTGTTCGGCACAGTCTCCGGGCGCTGACGTGCTCGTGGCGGCCCGGTGGGTCGTTGGTGTGCTCAATTTCGGATGCCGCGGGTGACACCCCGCGGCATCCGCTGTGTGGCCCGGCGCGTCGCGCCTGAGACCCGAAGTTGGGCACGCAGACCGACCTCCCGAACACGAAGAAGCCCCCTCCGGCCGGAGGGGGCTTCTTCGTGAAGACCGCGGATCAGCGCACGAAGCGCACCTCGGTGAGCGTCTCGCCGAGGAAGGGCTCGGTGTGGCTCGCGCCGTCGAGTGCGAACCCGTTGCGCACGTAGAAACGGTGCGCGCGGGGGTTGTCGTCGGCGACCCAGAGGTAGACCTCCTCGCCCTCGTCGACGGCGGCGTCGAACAGGCGCTGACCGAGGCCGGTGCCGTGCCACTTGTCGAGCAGGTAGATGAAGTAGAGCTCGCGGTTGCGCGGGGCGTCCTTGTCGCGGGCCGGGCCGGAGCCGACGAAGCCGACGATCTCTCCGTCGACGAGCGCGGCGCTCATCCGGAAGTCGTCGCCCTGACGGGCCCAGTTGACCCAGAGTTCGGCGAGGCGCTTGGGCGACACCTTCTCCAGGGCGGCCTTGCTGATGAGGTGATCGTAGGTCTCGTGCCAGGTCTGTGCGTGGACGCGGCCGAGTGCTTCCGCGTCCGCATCGCGGACCGGTCGGACGATGGTCTCGGGCTGGGCTTCGGCGCTCATGCCGCGACTCTACGCGCGGTCGCCGTAGAGGTGAAATCGACCAGGACACACAGGGTCCGAATGTGCCCCTCCTACAACCGCTTTGCGGCAACCGTTGCCGATAGCTACTGTCGAACCTCGTGAACGTGATCTGGCGCACCCTCCTCGTCATCCTGCAGGCCCGGCGCCGGGTGCGCCGCGGTGCGGTCCTCGAGCCTGCCGAGGTGGGCCGCGTCCGGCTCACCACGCTCCCCACGGACATCGACATCCTGCGGCACATGAACAACGGCCGGTACCTGTCGCTGTTCGATCTGGGTCGCTGGGATCTCCTGATCCGCACCGGCCTGTTCGACGAGATGAAGCGCCGCGGCTGGTACGCGGTGGTCTCCAGCGAGACCGTCACCTTCCGCAAATCGCTCGAGCTCTGGCAGCGCTTCGACGTCGAGTCTCGCCTGATCGGTCACGACGACAAGGCCATCTTCCTCGAGCACAGGGCCGTCGTCGACGGCGAGGTCTACGCGCGCGTCATCGTCCGGGCCCGGATGCTGCGCCGCAGCGGCGGCACGGTGTCGCACGACGAGCTGTTCGCCGCGGTCGGGCATCCGGAGGGCGTGCCGGGCGTCGACGAATGGATCCACGACTGGGCGGGCGCTTCCGCGCTACCGCCGACGAAGGCCGCGGCACCCAGCATCTGGCGTTGACAGATTGCAGATTGCGTAAGTTTCCTCGTTCTTTCCCCGTCATACGTGGCGGAATGCGCGCTGACGATCAAACGCGTCAGTAACCTGAGCACACCCCCGACACCGCTATTGGCGGCGGTTCCCCGATGCTGCGTGCTGCGTGCAGCCGGGGGTGACGGAAGGAACACTGTGGTTCAAGATGACAACGTGGTTCACGACCACGTGACACCAGCGCGAGGAACACGGCTCGGTGTCGTGCGTGAAACCGGCGGTGAGGCGCGCGTCGCCGCGACGCCCGCCACGGTGCGCACGCTGCAGGCGCTCGGCTATCGCGTCGTCGTCGAGAAGGATGCCGGCGCCGCCGCCTCCTACCCCGACGACGCGTACGTCGAAGCGGGCGCGACGATCGTCGATCGCGAGCCGGCCTGGGGGAGCGACGTGGTGCTCGGCATCAACGCCCCCGGTCCCGACGAGATCGCGCTGCTCGCCGACGATGCGACCGTGGTCGCGCTGCTCTCACCGGCGCTGCGACCCGACCTCGTCGAGGCGCTGGCGCAGCGCGGCATCACCGCGGTCGCGCTCGACGCGGTGCCACGGATCTCGCGCGCCCAGTCGATGGACGTGCTGAGCTCGATGGCGAACATCGCCGGCTACCGCGCGGTGGTCGAGGCCGCCCACGAGTTCGGCCGGTTTTTCACCGGACAGGTCACTGCCGCGGGCAAGGTGCCCCCGGCCAAGGTCCTCGTCGCCGGTGCGGGCGTCGCAGGACTCGCGGCGATCGGCGCGGCATCCAGCCTCGGCGCGATCGTGCGCGCGACCGACCCCCGGCCGGAAGTCGCCGACCAGGTCACGTCGATCGGCGGCACCTATCTGCCCGTCGACGTCGAGGTCGCGGCATCCACAGACGGGTACGCGAAGGCGACCAGCGCCGACTACGATCGCCGCGCCGCGGAGATCTACACGGAGCAGGCGGCGGACGTCGACATCATCATCACCACCGCGCTCATCCCGGGGCGCGCAGCGCCCCGCCTGATCACCGCCTCTGATGTCGCACTGATGAAGCCCGGCAGCGTGATCGTCGACATGGCAGCCGCCCAGGGCGGCAACGTCGAGGGGTCGGTCGCAGGGGAGCGGATCGTCACAGCGAACGGCGTGATCATCCTCGGCTACACCGATCTTGCCTCGCGGTTGGCGGCGCAGGCGTCCCAGCTGTACGGCACGAACGTGGCCAACCTCGTCGCCCTGCTCACGCCGGGCAAGGACGGCGCACTGACACTCGACTTCGACGATGTCGTGCAGCGCTCGGTCACTGTCGTCCGCGACGGGGAGGTCACCTGGCCGCCGCCGGCGGTGCAGGTCGCTGCGGCGCCTGCCAAGCCTGCGCCGGCTCAGGACGCCGCGCCCGCGGCCGCTCCTGACAAGAAGATGAGCGTCGGACGCAAGGCTCTGCTGATCGGCGCCGGCATCGTCGCGCTCTTCGTCGTGAACCTGTTCGCGCCGCCCCCGCTGCCGCAGCACTTCACCGTGCTGATGCTCTCCGTCGTGATCGGGTTCTACGTGATCGGCAAGGTGCACCACGCCCTGCACACGCCGCTGATGTCGGTGACCAACGCCATCTCGGGCGTGATCGTCGTCGGCGCGATGCTGCAGGTGACGAGCGCGAACCCGGTCGTGCAGGTGCTCGCCGCGATCGCGATCCTGCTCGCCAGCATCAACATCTTCGGAGGCTTCGCGGTGACCCGCCGAATGCTCGCCATGTTCACCAAGGGAGCCGACAAGTGACCGTCGACGCCCTCGCCGGCGCGGCCTACATCGTCGCTGCGCTGCTGTTCATCCTGAGCCTCGCGGGGCTCAGCCGCCACGAGTCGGCCCGCGCGGGCGTGATCTACGGCATCGCCGGCATGGCGATCGCCCTGCTCTCGACGCTCGCGCTGACCATCGCCGACGCCTGGGGCGGATCGGGATCCACCCTCGGGCTGATCCTGCTCGTGGTCGCCGTGATCGTCGGCGGCGCCATCGGCCTGTGGCGCGCCCGCGTCGTGCAGATGACCGGAATGCCGGAGCTCATCGCCCTGCTGCACAGCTTCGTCGGCCTCGCCGCGGTGCTCGTCGGCTGGAACGGCTACCTCGCGCACGAGGCGATCGCACCCGAGCTGGTCGGCATCCACAACGCCGAGGTGTTCATCGGCATCTTCATCGGCGGCGTGACCTTCACCGGGTCGATCGTCGCCTACCTGAAGCTGTCCGCGAAGATGTCGTCGAAGCCCCTCATGCTGCCGGGCAAGAACGCGCTGAACATCGGCGCCCTGGTGGCCTTCGTCGCGCTGACCGTGTGGTTCGTCGCAGACCAGCAGCTCTGGCTGCTGATCGCCGTCACGCTGCTGTCGTTCGCGCTCGGATGGCACCTGGTGGCCTCGATCGGCGGCGGCGACATGCCGGTGGTCGTGTCGATGCTGAACAGCTACTCCGGCTGGGCGGCGGCCGCGGCGGGCTTCCTGCTGAACAACGACCTGCTGATCGTCACCGGCGCTCTCGTCGGCTCCTCCGGTGCCTATCTGTCGTACATCATGTGCAAGGCGATGAACCGGTCGTTCCTGTCGGTGATCGCCGGAGGCTTCGGCATCGTGGCATCCAGCTCGGGTGACGAGGAGTACGGCGAGCATCGCGAGGTCACCGCCGACGCGGCGGCCGGCATGCTGGCCGACGCGCAGAGCGTGATCATCACACCCGGCTACGGCATGGCCGTCGCGAAGGCGCAGTACCCGGTGGCCGACCTGGTCGCCAAGCTTCGCGAGCGCGGCGTGGACGTGCGGTTCGGCATCCACCCCGTCGCCGGCCGTCTGCCGGGGCACATGAACGTGCTGCTCGCCGAGGCGAAGGTGCCCTACGACATCGTGCTGAGCATGGAGGAGATCAACGACGACTTCGCGAAGACGTCGGTGGTGCTCGTGATCGGTGCGAACGACACCGTGAACCCCGCCGCCGCGGAGGATCCGGGCAGCCCGATCGCCGGCATGCCCGTGTTGCGGGTCTGGGAGGCCGAGAACGTGATCGTGTTCAAGCGCTCGATGGCCGCCGGCTACGCGGGTGTGCAGAATCCGCTGTTCTTCCGCGACAACGCGCAGATGCTGTTCGGCGACGCCAAGGAGCGGGTGGAGGACATCATCCGGGCGCTGTGACGCGAGACCCCGACTGCCGCATGAGACCCACGTCCAGGACGTGGGTCTCATGCGAAAGTGGGGAGGTCGCGTGGGCCTCAGTCGACCTGGATGCCGGGGTGAGGGCCATTCCGGGGCGAACTGCGACCGGGATGGGCGGGGGAAGGGAGCCGCCAGGCGGCTCAGGACCCGGGGCGGATGTACCGGTGCTCAGGGCGGCCGGTCGAGCCGTAGCGCAGACGCACGTCGATCAGCCCACGGGTCGCGAGCCCGGCGAGATGCCGCTGCGCGGTGGCCCGTGAGACGCCGGCGCGTTCGGCGACCTCGGCCGCGGATGCCTCGTCGCCGCCGAGATGGGAGAGGATCAGCGTCTCGGTGGCCGAGCGCCCGACCGAGGCGGAGTCGCCGCCACCGTGCAGGATCGCGAGGGCGCGGTCGATCTGCTCCTGGTTCGTGGAGCGGTCCTCGGGGAGCAGGTTGCGGAACCGCGCATATGCATCCAGCCGGGCCTCGAGCACGCGTGCCTCGAAGGGCTTGGTCAGCACCGACAGCGCTCCCGCGCGCAGCGCCCGGCGCACGGTGCTGCCGTCGGTCGCGGCCGAGATGAGGATCGCGTCGATCCGCTGGGAGGCGATGAACTGCACGCCGTCGCCGTCCGGCAGGTAGGCGTCGACGAGCAGCAGGTCGGGGGAGTGCTCCTGCACTCCGCGCACCGCGGCGGCGAGAGTCGGCGCCGTGCCGACGGTCTGGAAGCCGGGGCGTGCGTCGACGATGTCGCGGTGCAGGCCGGCGACGCGGAAGTCGTCGTCGACGATCAGGACGCGAAGCGGATCGGTCATTCTTCCTCCTGATCGCGGATGGCGGGATCACCGGCGTCGGTTCGGTCGAGGTCGTCGGACGTGCCCTGGATGCCGGACGGAGCCAGCGCACCGGGGATGCGGGCGCCGAACACCGCGCCGCCGTCCTGGCCGCCGCGATCGATGATCCAGACGTCGCCGCCGCGGCGCCTGGCCAGGTCGCGGGACAGCGCGAGCCCGAACCCGCGCCCGTGTACGGCATCCGGACCGAGCCCGGTGCGCTCGCCGCGGGTGAAGGGATCGACGCCCTCATCGATCCCGGTGCCGGAGTCGGAGACGGTCATGACGAGCTCCGCGCCGTCAGCGAACAGTCCGACCTCGACCCATGGCTCTGCCGCGGAACGAGCCGCCCGCACCGCGTTGTCCACGAGATTCCCCAACACCGCGGCGACATCCTCGACGGCCAGTACGGCACCGGGCACGAGTGTGTCCTCGGACACGCGCACCTGCACGCCGCGCTCGCGCGCGGCATCAGCTTTGGCGCCGAGGACCGACTGCAGGAACGCATCGGGCACGCGCTCGATGCCGGGGACCGCCGGGTCGACGGCTCCGCGGGAGAGCAGCTCGCCGAGAAACGCCCTCGCGTCTGGTGCGCGCTGCGCATCGAGCAGGCCTGCGGCCACATGCATCCGATTCGCGAACTCGTGCCGCTGCACGCGCAGCGCCTCCGTCATCGCCTGGACGGAGGCGAGTCGTGCGGCCAGCGCCTCCACATCGGTGCGGTCGCGCAGTACGATCACCTCGCCGAGGTCGCGGCCGTTGCGAACGACCGGATGCACGTCCAGGTAGGCGACACGTCCGCCGATCACCGTCTCGATGCCGTCGCGATCTCGTGCCGCATCGAGCAGCTCGGCATCGAGCCCCAGATCCGCGAGCGGGCGGCCGACGGCGTCGGAGCCCAGCATCCGCTCCGCCGCGCGGTTGCACACGCGGACCGTGCCCTCCGGGTCGGCCGCGACGACTCCGTCGCCCACGCCGTCGAGGACTGCGGCCTGGTTCTGCACCAGGGCGACGAGCTCCTCCGGCTGAAGGTCCAGGGTCAGACGCCTGAACCGGCGGCGCACCAGTGCCGCCGCGATCGCCGCCAGAAGCAGCGCGGCGGCGGCGGCGACCGCGATGCCGCCGACCAGCAGAGGCAGATTGCTGAACACGCTCGCCCGCTCGAAGCCGACGCTGACCTCTCCGATCGGCTCACCGCCGCCGACCGGGAAGACCGGGACCTTCGCGCGCGCGGACTCGCCGAGCGTTCCCGTCTCCCAGGCGACCACTTCGTTCCCGGCGAGGGCCTGCTGATAGCCCGTGCTGACGCGCTCGCCCAGCTGCTCGGGCCGCGGGTGCGCGAGTCGGATGCCGTGATCGTCGGTGATCACGACGAAGAGAGCTCCCGTGCGTGCCGAGACGTCCTGTGCGATGCGCTGCAGTTCGTCGTCGCGCAGATCCGCGGCGCTCGGGGTGCCGGGGTCGGCGGAGTAGTACGCCACCCGGCGCTGCACGTCGTGGTCCTCGGCGAGGGTGCGGGCGATATTCAGAGCGGACTGCTCCGCCGACGTGCGCAGCTGCTGCACGGAGATCCAGCCGAACACCAGTGAGCAGACGGCGACGACGGCGACCACGGTGATGAGCTGAGTGACCAGCATCCGGGTCGCGAAGCGCATCGGCGCACCTCCTGTCGAACACCTGAGTTTAATGCGCAGAACGCGATTCAATGCGCTCTAGCGCGCGCGGCGGATCAGCGGTTCGTACTCTCGCTCAGATGCACCACGCGGTGCACCCCGACACACACGACAAGGGAGTCGACATGCTCACGATGTCCGGCCTGCTGGCCGCCGCGGACGAGGCACCGGTCTACGACACCGCGTTCACCCCGCCGGACGGCGTGCTCGTCGTCCTCGGCTTCGCCATGGTGCTCGTCTTCATGACGCTGATCATGACCAGGCGCCTCACCCCGATGGTGGCCCTCATCCTGGTGCCCACGGTCTTCGGCCTGTTCGCCGGCGCGGGGCTCGGCCTCGGTGACATGGTGCTCGACGCGATCGGGAGCATGGCTTCCACCGCGGCGCTGCTGATGTTCGCGATCATGTTCTTCGGCCTGATGATCGACGTCGGGCTGTTCGACCCGCTCATCCGGCTCATCACCAGACTGCTGGGCGACGACCCCGCCAAGATCGTGCTGGGCACGGCCATCCTCGCGGCGGCCGTCTCGCTCGACGGCGACGGGTCGACGACCTTCATCATCACGACTTCGGCGATGCTGCCCCTTTACCTGCGTCTGGGTATGAGCCCGGTCGTGCTCACCTGCGTCGCCGGCCTCATGAACGGAACGATGAACATCGTGCCCTGGGGCGGTCCGACCGTGCGTGCGGCCACCGCCCTGAAGCTGGACGCCACGGACGTGTTCGTGCCGATGGTCCCCTCGATGATCGCCGGCATCGTCATCGCCCTCGTCTTCGCCTGGTTCCTCGGGCTGTCCGAGCGCCGTCGTCTGGCAGGCAGCGTGGACACCTCGCGCATCTCGGGCGAGCCGGGCGCCGTGACCGGCGGGGTGCAGCGGATCCTGCGCAAGGCCGACCCGAAGCCCGGCGCCCGTGCCGAGCTGCACACCGGCAACATCGTCACGATCGCCGGCGGTCATGGCGGCATCGCGACGGCGGAACTCGTCGATGCCACCGACACCGCTATGGCCGACACGATGCTCGACCCCAACCGCCCGACGCTGCGGCCCAAGCTGATCTGGTTCAACCTCGCACTCACCATCGCGGTGATGGTGCTGCTGGTGATGGACATCTTCCCGCTCGCCTACGTGTTCATGGTCGGAGTGGGCCTGGCGCTGGTGATCAACTTCCCGAAGCTGAAGAGTCAGGCGGACGAGATCGTGCAGCACGCGCCGTCGATCGTCGGCGTGGTCTCGATGGTGCTCGCCGCCGGCGTGCTGGTGGGCGTGCTGAACGGCACCGGGATGGTCGACGCCATGGCCTCGTGGATCACCACTGTCATCCCCGCATCGATGGGTCCGTACCTGGCTGTGATCACCGGCGTGCTGTCGATCCCGTTCACGTTCTTCATGTCGAACGACGCGTTCTACTACGGCATCCTGCCGGTGCTCTCGCAGAGTGCGGCGCACTTCGGCATCGACCCGGTCGAGATGGCCCGCGCCTCGATCACCGGCCAGCCGGTGCACCTGCAGTCGCCGCTGGTGCCCGCGATCCTGCTGCTGGTGTCCCTGGCGAGCGTCAACCTCGGCGACCACCACAAGAAGGTGCTGTGGCGCGCGGTCATCGTCTCGCTGGTCATGCTGGCGGTCGGCGTGCTGTTCGGCGCGATCCCGTTCGCCGCCTGATCGCCCGGCGGGGATGGCCGGCGCGCTAACGTGTTCTCGTGCTGGCCATCCTCTCCTCCACCGGGCGCGTGCTCTGGCGGCATTGGCCTGCCCTGCTGGCCTGGTACCTGGCGGGTGTTCTGGTGCAGTACGGCATCGTCGAGCTCTCGGGTTGGATCGGTGCCCGGTCCGCGACGATCGGACTGCTCATCCTGCCGATCGGCATCCTTGCGCGGCTGATCGCCTTCGTCGCGATGTTCCTCGTGCTGCGCGACGGTCTGCGCTCGCTGCAGGCGATCGCGCCCCTCCCCGAGTCCGCCGCCGCACGGCGAAACACTCTCCTCACAGCCTTGCTGGCCAGCATCCTGCCGTTCTTCGCCGTGTATCTCGGGCAGGGGATGCTGCGCGATGACGTCGCGGCGTATACGGCCAGGGCGCTCGAGGTGCGCGACATCCTGCGCAAGACGGGCGTGGAACTGGCTGAGACCGACAATGCGACCAATGTCGGCCTCACAATCTGGACGGGGGTGATCATCGTGATCGCCTTCTCCGCGCGCTGGGCCTGGTCGCGCTGGTCGGCGAAGCTCCCGCGGTCACTCGCGGTGCTCGCCGTGTACTTCGAGGTCGTGTGGGTCTTCTTCTCCGCGTTGGTGGTCAGCGACCTCGTGGACGGTGTGAACAGCTGGATCGACCACCGTGCGGCGATGGTCTGGCTCGGAGATGCGCGCGCCTGGCTGGGGGAGCATGTGCTCGCCTTGGTGTGGGTGTCGGATGCGATCGGCTGGCTGCTCGCGCAGGCCGGACCGATCCTGCTCGCGCCCCTGGTCTGGCTGACCATCGCCGGTGTGATCTACGGGCAGGCGATCGTCGCTGAGAAGCTGCAGGTCGAGCACCGGCTCCTCACCCGTCTTCGTCGACAGGCCGCCCGTGTTCCCAACCCGGTGATGCGGCGTCTGCAGGATCTCGGCGATGAGCTGAGCTCGCGGTTCAAGCCGATCGGCCGTGCGCTCCTGCTCATGTGGCGAGCCGGGCCGGTGATCATCTCGTCGTACGCCCTGATGTACGTCGCGGTTCTCGCGCTGCAGTCGTACCTGCGATTCTGGGTGACGAGGCTCGTCGGCCCGCACGATCTGCTGAGCTTCTGGATGGTGTTCGACACGGCCATCCTCCTGATCCCCGTCCTGATCATCGAGCCGCTCCGCGTCGCACTCGCTGCCGGCGCCTACGACACGACGCTCGGGATGCTGCGCCGAGCTCAGCCGTCGGCACTCGGCAGCGCCCAGGGCGATGCCGAGGCGGCGGCCGCGGCGGCGGGCGTACTCCCTGAGGACATCACGCCCGCGGCAGAGGCAATGGCCGTGGCAGGTGCGGAGCTGGACGACGAGCAGGAAGCCGGTGAGGCTACCTCTCGATCGGGAACCGCATGACCGTCGCATAGCCGTCGCCCGCTGCGATCTCGACCCAGAACGGTCCGGTCGCATCCTCGGGAATCACGTACGGCAGGATCAGCTCGTACGGTTCGACGTCACTTGTGCTGCACGACTCCGGTTCCGTCGGATCGAAGTCCAGGCCGATCTCCGTCCGCATGGGTTCCCATTGCCGGCCGGTGCCCTGTTCGATGAGCACCGGCCAGTCGCATCCGACGCCCTCATCGTCCGGTGCGACGGGGACGCCCGCGGCGAGCACGATCGCGCCTCTCGGGACGTCGAGGCCGGTGACATCCTTCAGCTCGCCCCCGCGGGCCGGCCCCCACGTCGCGCCGGCAGCGTGCACTGTCTCGCCGTCGTCAACGATCCGCACGGGATGCGAGGACGGACCGTACGCCTCGTTCCACTCGTTCCAGGTCAGCGCGCCGAACGTGAGGGGGATCAGCACGATCGCCGCAGGCAGGGCGAGGCGATTGGTGCGCCACCATCCGGCCATCAGTCCGCCCATCCGTTCGGCTGCAGCGTCGTCTCGTGCTGCACAGCGATGTCATCGAGGTCGATCGCGATCTCGAGCACGGAATCGGTGCGGGTGTCGCCCTGCGGAGCCAGCCGCAGCACGGCATCGCCGGTGCGCGCATCCGGAGCGAGCTCGAAGGCCAGGCTTCCTGACCGCGGAACGCCCGGAACGAGCTGGCTCTGGAAGAAGGTCGTCCCGCGCTCCGTCGCCCGGTAAGTGCGGCCCCCGGCGGTCAGTTCGGCGCTGCTGAGGCTGCGGCCGTACTGGTCGAGGACGGATGCCGCATCCAGATCGACGACGACCCAGGTGCCCTCCGCCGACCAGCCCTCGTCGTCGGAGATCCGATCGGCAGCGCGCACGTCGGTGACGGTGACGACCAGATTGCGGCCGGCCACCGGATCGCCCACTTCGCCCGCGGTCACGAAGCTCGCCTCGATCGAATTCTCGGGTAGCGTCACGAAGTTCAGCAGCCAAGCGCCGGCGAGGAACGCGCCGGTGAGCAGCCAGGGGAGTACGCGCTTCACGATGCAGGCACCTCCTCGATCGAAGTGAGCACACGGGCGCCGACATGGACGTCGCTCCAGTACTCCTCGCTCGTCACGAAGCTGCCGACAGTATGCTCACCGTCGGGGAGCGTGACCGTCACCTCATCCCCATCGGCGAAGTCTCCCGGTTCTACCGCCCACGACACCATGAGGCGCGCGGGCACATCGGGTTGCAGCCAGGTCGCACCATCACCGTCGTCGACACGGCTGATCTTGGGTGTCTCGTCGAGGCCCTCCACCCGGATGCTGTCCACGGCGGCGGCGGTGTCGTTGCCGCCGAAGACCGGCCGAGCCCGATCGAACAGGTTCGTCGCGTCGATGATCACGACGAGCACGCGCTGGCCCTCGTCGGGGACCACCCCGGCGGTCTGCCGGGTGTCCGACAGCTCGACCGCGACCACCGACATGTCGATGTCGGCGCCGATGAAGTGCTCGCCCGGCGCTAGCTCGACGGGCCCGGCTTCAGGAACCGTCTGGAGTCCGCCGAAGGCAGCGGTCGCACCGAGCAGGATGGCACCGGCGCCGGTGATGAGCCACCCGGTCGGCACCTTGTCGGTCGTCTTCCTCACCCAGGAGGTCAGGCGCGCCTCGGACTCCGCGCGCTTCGTCGCGCCGGCGTCCGCCGCACTCGTCGCGCCGGCGTCCGCCTCGTCGTTCTCCCCCACGGGCGCCCCTCCTTCGGCATAAGCATAAGGTTCCCGTGGCCCACCTCCTGCCGCTCCGGTCTCGACGGTTGCGGATGCTGCGGTCGAAACACCCGCAACCGTTGAGACCGGAAACAGAGGGAGCAGGTAGGAGGTGAGGCATGAGGTCCCTGATCGGAGCGAGTGCACGTCATAGGCTGGATGCATGCCAGAGCCGTCTTCGTCCGCAGGGGCCGGCCTCGCCGACTCCGCCGTCGAACTCGCCCGCCGCTGGGTGGCGGAGGAGGCCGCGGAGCAGATCGACCCTGCTGCGGCCCGCCTCGCCGGGGTGCTGCAGGACCGCAACGGGCTGCCGTTCACGCTCGGCTTCGTCGACGGCGTGATGCGCCCGGAAAGCCTCGGCGCCGCGGCATCCACCCTGCATCGGGTCGCGCCGCTCGCGCCGGACTTCCTGCCCTGGTACCTGCGCGGCGCCGTGCGCGTCGGCGGAGCCGTCGCCCCCGTGCTGCCGATGCCGACCGTGCCGATCGCCCGCCGGGTGCTGCGCGAGATGGTCGGGCACCTCATCGTCGACGCCAGGCCCGAGAAGCTGGGTCCCGCGATCGAGAAGCTCCGCGAGGACGGCTCACGGCTGAACCTCAATCTGCTCGGCGAGGCCGTGCTCGGCGAGGCAGAGGCGAAGCGCCGGCTCGACGGCATCCACGAGCTGATCCGGCGTCCCGACGTCGACTACGTCTCGGTGAAGGTCTCCGCAGTGACCAGCCGCATCTCGATGTGGGCGTTCGACCAGGTCGTCGAGGAGACCGCGAAGCGCCTGCTGCCTCTGTACGTGACCGCGGCGATGACGAACACCTTCATCAACCTCGACATGGAGGAGTGCCGCGACCTCGACCTCACGATCGCGGTGTTCACCCGCATCCTCGAGGACCCGCGGCTGCGCGACCTGGAAGCCGGGATCGTGCTGCAGGCCTACCTGCCCGACGCCCTGCCCGCGCTGCGCGAGCTGACCGCGTGGGCCCGCGAACGCGTCGCGCGCGGCGGTGCGCGCATCAAGGTGCGACTCGTCAAGGGCGCGAACCTCGCCATGGAGCACGTCGACGCCGTCATGCACGGCTGGACGCCCGCTCCCTACGACACGAAGCTCGACACCGACGCGAACTACCTGCGCTGCCTCGACGAGGCGCTGTGGCCGCGGAACACCGAAGCAGTGCGGATCGGTGTCGCCGGGCACAACCTCTTCGACATCGCCTACGCCTGGCTACTGGCGGGGGAGCGCGGAGTGCGCCCCGACATCGAGTTCGAGATGCTGCTCGGCATGGCGCAGGGGCAGGTGAAGGCCGTCTCCCGCGAGGTCGGCAACGTGCTGCTGTACGTGCCCGTCGTCGCGCCCGCCGAGTTCGACGTCGCGATCAGCTACCTGGTGCGCCGCCTCGAGGAGAACGCCTCGTCGTCGAACTTCCTCTCCGCCGCGCTCGAGCTCGGCACCGAACCGCGACTGTTCGAGCGCGAGAAGATGCGGTTCCTCGACTCCGTCACGCGTTCCCGCGATCACTCGCTGCGCATCGGCCCTCGTCGCACGCAGGACAGGTCGGCTCCCGCGCACGAGTCCGTGCGCCCGGCATCCGCAGCTCCCGTCGCCGACGCCGATCTGACCGGCGTCGTGCTCGGCATCGCCGCAGGCGCCGAGACGGATGCCGAGGACGACGACTACCTGCAGACCGCCGTGTACGCGCGGCGTGAGGCGACCAGGGCGCAGACCACCGGATCGGCGGACGGCCTGCGCCGCAGTCGCGGGATCGCGGCACCGGGCGAGGGTGCTCCCGGGTTCACGAACACCGCCGACAGCGATCCGTCGCTTCCGGCGAACCGGGAGTGGGCGCGCGGCGTGTTCGAGCGCATCACCGCCGCAGGCCTGTCGCAGTTGGGGCTGTCGACGCTCGCCGCAGCGCGCATCGACGACGCCGACGTGCTCGCACGCGCCGTCGGACGGGTGCGGGATGCCGCGGCGTCGTGGGGTTCCCGCTCGGCGGCGGAGCGCGCGGAGATCCTGCTGCGCGCAGCTGCCGCCCTCGAGGCACGGCGGGCGGATCTGATCGAGGTCGCGGCGATCGAGACCGGCAAGGTGTTCTCGGAGGGGGACATCGAGGTCAGCGAGGCCGTCGACTTCGCCCGTTACTACGCGTCCACGGCCAAGGAACTCGACGCGATCGCGGGTGCCGCATTCACCCCGGCGCGCGTGACCGTCGTCACCCCGCCGTGGAACTTCCCGCTGGCCATCCCAGCCGGAGGCGTGCTGGCCGCGCTCGCCGCAGGCTCGGGCGTCGTCTTCAAGCCCGCCCGTCAGGCGCGTCGCTGCGCCGCGGTCATCGCCGAGTGCCTGTGGCAGGCCGGCGTGCCGCGCGACGTGCTGACGCTGGTGGACATCTCGGAGAGCGGGCTGGGCAAGCAGCTCATCACGCATCCTGACGTCGACCGGGTGATCCTGACCGGGTCGTGGGACACCGCTGCGCTGTTCCGCTCCTGGCGACCGGACCTGCCGCTGCTCGCCGAGACCAGCGGCAAGAACGCGATCATCATCACTCCGACGGCCGACCTCGACCTGGCAGTCGCCGACCTGGTCAAGAGCGCGTTCAGCCACGCGGGCCAGAAGTGCTCGGCAGCCTCGCTGGCGATCCTGGTAGGGCCGGTCGGGCACTCCAAGCGGTTCGCCCGGCAGCTGGTCGACGCCGTGCGGTCGCTGCACGTCGCCTGGCCGTCCGACCCTGAGGCCGAGATGGGCCCGATGATAGAGAAGCCGCAGGGCAAGCTCGAGTGGGCGCTCACCACGCTCGAGGGCGATGAGAAGTGGCTGATCGAGCCGAAGCGCGTACCGGGCGACGAGACGGGGAGGCTCTGGACACCCGGCATCCGCACGGGTGTGCGACCCGGCTCCCGCACCCACCTGGAGGAGTTCTTCGGGCCCGTGCTGGGCATCATGCACGCGCACACGCTGTCGCAGGCGATCACCCTGCAGAACCAGGTGGCTTACGGCCTGACCGCCGGCCTGCACACGCAGGATCCCGATGACCTCGCCGTCTGGCTCGACAGGGTGCAGGCCGGGAACCTCTACGTGAACCGCGGCATCACCGGTGCGATCGTGCAGCGGCAGCCGTTCGGCGGCTGGAAGCGCTCCTCTGTCGGCGCCGGTGCGAAGGCCGGCGGCCCGAACTACCTGATCGGGCTCGGCACCTGGCGGGCGCAGTCCCGCGGCAAGACCTCGAAGACCCTGCACCTGCGCGGCCTGGACAGCCGCATCTCGGCGGTGATCGAGGCCGCACAGCCCTCTCTGGAGTTCGAGCAGTTCGAGCGCCTGCGCCAGGCTGCGTTGTCCGACGCCGTCGCGTGGGACCGCGAGTTCGGCCAGGTCCGCGACGTCTCCCAGCTGGTCGTGGAGCGCAACCTGTTCCGCTACCGCCCGGTGCCCGTCGCGGTGCGTGCGACGGCGGATGCCGGGCTCGCCGACGTGCTGCGGGTCGTGATCGCCGGCATCCGCGCCGGCGCGCCGTTCCTGCTGTCCGTCCCCGACGGCCTGCCGGCCGCGGTGCGCCGCTTCCTCGGCATCCTCGATCTGCCGATCTCGGTCGAGACGGATGCCGAGTGGATCGATCGCATGCGCGGAGCGGATGCTGCGGAGGAGGAAGGCGTCGAGGCCGTGATCGAGCAGACGCCGATGCCGGGCCGGGTGCGGCTGGTCGGCGGACGCGACGCGGTCGCCGAGTTGCACGCGGCGCTCGCGACGGCAGTCGCGGGCGACCCGGACATCGCGGTGTACGACGGCGAGGTCACGACGGCCGGACGCATCGAGCTTCTGCCCTTCGTGCACGAGCAGTCGGTGACGATCACCGCGCACCGCTTCGGCAACCCCGACGACTGGAGCGCCGGCATCATCTGATGTAAAAAATTCTTGACATCGATGATGGGGCGGGCTTACCTTCCATGTAAAGAATCTTTGACATGGAGGTGCCGGTCATGGTGTACCAGGAACGCGTCGCGTGGGCCCAGCTGATCGCTTCGGTCCTCACACTCGCGGGCTACGTCGTCATGGTGCTCGTCCAGGCCGACGGCGCCGAGCTCACGACGGTCGACTGGCTGCCGCTGATGCTCTGGACGATCGGTGCGGGCATCGTGCTGAGCATCGTCATCTCCGTCGGGTGGGGGATCATCGCCGGGATGCGCGACCGTGAGGCCACCACGGCATCCGACATCCGTGATCGCGACATCAGCCGGCTCGGCGGCCGGGTGGAGCATGCGTTCCTCGTGATCGCAGGTCTCGGCGTGATCGTGCTGTGCGGGATCAGCGCCGACCTGTTCTGGATCGCGAACACGATGTTCCTCGGCTTCGCGGTGTCCGCCCTCATCGGCGGCATCGCGCGCGTCATCGCATACCGCCGCGGGCTGGTCTGATGGTCAAGCCCACCCTCGTCACCAACACGATCCGCGCTCAGCGCGAGCAGGTCGGGATGACCCAGGCCGAGCTCGCCCGCCTGATCGGCGTCACCCGGCAGACGCTCATCGCGATCGAGCAGGGGAAGTACTCGCCCACGCTCGAGCTCGCCTTCCAGATCGCGCGCGCGTTCGACGTGCGCCTCGAGGACCTGTTCCAGTACCCGGAGGGGTGACATGAACGAGACGATGAACGCGTGGGTGCAGAACGCCTACGGCCCCGCGTCGGGGGTCCACCGCGCCGAGCTGCCGACACCCGTCCCGCGCACGGGGGAGGTGCTGCTCAAGGTGCGCGCCACCGCGCTCAACGCCGGTGACGTGCGGATCATGCAGGGCGACCCGCTGCTGGTGCGCCCGGTGTTCGGGCTGCGGCACCCGAAGCAGCCGGTTCGGGGGATGGACGTGAGCGGCACGGTGGTCGCCGTCGGGCCCGATGCCACTGCCGAGCTCGGAGACGAGGTCGTCGTCGAACTGCCCGGCGGGGGAGGACTCGCCGAGTACGCCGTGGCACCCGTTGCACGCCTGGTGCCACGGCCGGCGACGGTGTCGCCGGCGGACGCCGCCTGCCTTCCCATCGCGGCCGGCACGGCGCGTCAGGCGCTCGACGCCGCGGGCGTCGCAGACGGCACCCGTGTGCTCGTCATCGCCGCCTCCGGCGGTGTCGGCACCTTCGCCGTGCAACTGGCCGCGGCCGCCGGCGCCGAGGTGCACGCGACCTGCTCCGCCCTCAACGCCGCGTCGATCGGGCGACTCGGCGTGACGACGGTGCTCGATCGCGACCAGCCGCTGCGCGAGCTCCCCGCCGGGAGCTACGACGCCGTGATCGACATCGCCGGCACGGCGCCGCTGCGCGACCTGCAGCGGCTGGTCGCCGATGGCGGCCGTGTCGTCCTCGTCTCGGGGCATGGCGGCCGTGTGCTCGGCCCTGTCGCACGGATGCTGGGCGCGGCCGTGCTCTCTGTCGGTTCGCGGCGCCGCATCCGTCCGCTCGCCGCCGTCGCGAAGCCCGGGATGCTGCGCGAACTGCTGTCACTCGTCGAGACCGGCACGATCTCCCCGCTGATCGAGGCCGAGTACCCGTTCGAGGAGGCCGGGGCGGCGCTCGCGCGGGTCGAGGCCGGTCACGTCGTCGGTAAGGTCGTCGTCCACGGAGCATGAGCTCGGCCGGCCGGGCGTTGGCGCGCGGAGCATCCGGCGTGCGAAAATAGAGTATGGCGTGCCCTCGCGCATCTTCCCCGGCTCTGAGTCGAGTACGGGTCGAACTTCCGCCGGGCCCCTGGACAGCGTCCGCCGCATCCTGATTTCGAGGAGCACCCATGTCCACGCCTGAGACCGCGACACTGATGAACTCGGTCCCTGAGCCCGCCGAAGGGCGCGTCGCCCACCACCGCCGTTACTTGATGTGCCGTCCTGAGCACTTCACGGTGAACTACAGCATCAACCCGTGGATGGAGCCGGCCAATCCGACCGACACGGCCAAGGCCGTCGAACAGTGGCAGAAGCTGTACGACCTGTACCTCGAGCTGGGCCACGAGGTGGAGCTCATCGAGCCGCTCGCCGGCTATCCCGACATGGTCTACACGGCCAACGGCGGCTTCGTCATCGACGGTCGCGCCTACGTGCCGTCTTTCTACTACGAGGAGCGCAAGGGCGAGGCACCTGCGTTCGCCGACTGGTTCCGGGCCAACGGCTTCGACACCGTCATGCCCAAGGAGATCAACGAGGGCGAGGGCGACTTCCTGCTCGCCGGCGACGTGATCCTGGCCGGCACCGGCTTCCGCTCCGCCGGTGACAGCCACCGCGAGGTGCACGAGGTCTTCGGCCGCGAGGTCATCACGCTCAAACTCGTCGACGCCCGGTTCTACCACCTCGACACCGCGCTGACGATCCTCGACCCCGTCGTCGAGCCCGGCCAGACCGCGGGCATCGCCTACCTGCCGCACGCCTTCGACGAGGCATCCCAGAAGATCCTCGCCGAGCGCTTCCCCGACGCGATCCTCGTCGCCGATGAGGACGGCGCGGTGTTCGGCCTGAACTCCGCCAGCGACGGCTACAACGTGATCATCTCGCCGCGCGCGACCGGCTTCGAGAAGCAGCTGCGCGAGCGCGGCTACAACCCGCTCATGGTCGACCTGTCCGAGCTGCTGCTCGGCGGCGGCGGCATCAAGTGCTGCACGCTCGAACTGCGCGGTGCCTGACATGGGCGGCATCGTGGACACGACACTCGAGCCTCATGTCGCCACCAACTACGCGCCGTTGCCGGTCGTCATCGCGCGCGCTGAGGGCGCGTGGGTGACCGATGTCGAGGGCAAGCGCTACCTCGACCTGCTGGCCGCCTACTCGGCCGTGAACTTCGGCCACCAGCATCCGGCCGTCGTCGCCGCTCTCACCGAGCAGCTCGGACGCGTGGCGCTCACCAGCCGCGCGTTCATGAACGACCGGCTCGAGCCGTTCGCCGAGGCACTGGCCCGGCTGAGCGGCAAGGAGATGGTCCTGCCGATGAACACCGGCGCCGAGGCCGTCGAGACCGGCATCAAGGTCGCGCGCGCCTGGGGGTACCGGGTCAAGGGTGTCGAGGACGGCAAGGCCCGCGTCGTCGTCGCGAAGGGCAACTTCCACGGCCGCACCACCACGATCGTCAGCTTCAGCGACGACGAGGAGGCGCGTGCGCCGTTCGGACCGTTCACGCCCGGTTTCGACCAGGTGCCGTACGGCGACGCGGAGGCCATCGCCGGCGCCATCACCGACGACACGGTCGCTGTGCTCGTCGAGCCGATCCAGGGCGAGGCCGGTGTCATCATCCCGCCGGAGGGCTATCTGCGCCGCATCCGCGAGATCTGCGACGAGCGCAACGTGCTGTTCATCGCCGACGAGATCCAGTCCGGCCTCGGCCGTGTCGGCGAGACCTTCGCCTGCGACCGCGAGGGCGTCGTGCCCGACCTGTACCTGCTGGGTAAGGCGCTCGGCGGCGGCATCCTGCCGGTGTCGGCCGTCGTGGGGAACCGCGACGTGCTGGGCGTGATCCGACCCGGCGAACACGGCTCGACCTTCGGCGGCAACCCGCTGTCGGCTGCCGTCGGCCTGCGCGTGGTCGAGATGCTCGAGACCGGTGAGTTCCAGGAGCGCGCCCGCGCGCTCGGTGACCATCTTGCCCGCGCTCTGCAGCCGCTGATCGGCCACGGCGTGACCGCAGTGCGCATCGCCGGCCTGTGGGCCGGCGTCGACATCGACCCGGCGCAGGGCACCGGCCGCGAGGTGGCGGAGAAGCTCATGGAGCGCGGCGTGCTCGTCAAGGACACCCACGGACAGACCATCCGCATCGCGCCGCCGCTGGTGGTGCGCGCGACGGAACTGGACTGGGCTGTCGAGCAGCTCCGCCTGGTCCTGGGGGCCTGAGCCTCCGGCATTCCTCCGCTCGGCCAGGCGCGGCGGTCGTTCAGGCCGGGGTGTCGTCGGGGTCGAGGCTCTTCAGAGCATCGGCCTCGACGGCGGTGTCCGCCTCGAGCTGCTCCTCGGTGGTCTCGTCGCCCCCGAGCGGCGCGTCGTGCTCGTCGCCGGGAAGCTCTTCCTGACCTCCGCCGTACCGTCCGTCCGGGGCGGTGTTGTGCGCGGGGTTGTCCTCGGGCACGCCGGAGTGGCTGCCGGGAAGGCGGGGCTCGCCGCTGCCAAGCGGATCCTGGCCCGGGGTGTGCGGATACTGACCGGCATCCCGGCTTCCGTTGCTCTGCTGATCACTCATGCCAGGACGGTAACCGCGGTCGCCGGGGTCGGAAAGGGCGTTGACAACGTGCATCCGCCCGCCCGCCGATCTTGTGCGTCCCCGTCCGCCGCGCTCAGTCCTTGAGGAAGGGGCCGGTGTCCTGCTGCGGAACGGTCGGATCGTCGAGGCCCGCCAGCTCGTCCTCTCCGACGAGCTCGTCGACGTCGAGCGTCGACGGCGAAGCGTCGCCGTGGCTCTCGGCCGACAGCGCTCCCGTGGTGATGCGGATCGGCTCGGTCGGTGCCACGGGCAGGCCGAAGCGTCGCTGGATCCTGCGCATCCACCGCGGCTGTGCGCCCAGTACACCCTTCTCGTCGTGCGATTCGACCTCGAGGCCGTAGTACTCGCCGATCCTGTCGATGAACTGCGCGCGCTCCGCCTTCGCGTACGCGCGCCGCTCGCGGGTGAATGCGACGACCGTCGACCAGCACATCAGCAGCATCACCACGCTGAACGGCAGGGCGATCGTGATCGCCGCCGTCTGCAGCGCGGTCAGGCCGCCCGAGAGCAGCAGCGAGATCGCGAGCAGCGCGGTGATCACGACGAAGAAGGTGCGGATCCAGCGCTTCGGCTCCGGCTTGCCGCCGGTGGCGATCATCCCCATCACGAGCGCGCCGGAATCGGCCGAGGTGATGAAGAAGATCGCGAGCAGCAGGATCGCGCCGACGCTGACGATCGCGGAACCGGGCACGTTCTGCAGCATCTCGAACAGCGCGCCCTGCAGATCGACCGAGCCGTCCGGCCCGGTCAGGGTGCCCGGGTTCGCGAGCTCCATCGCGAGCGCGGAACCGCCCAGCACCGAGAACCAGAGGATGCCGATCAGAGTCGGCACGAGGATGACGCCGACAACGAACTCGCGCACCGTGCGGCCCTTCGAGACCCGCGCGATGAAGATGCCGACGAACGGCGCCCATGAGATCCACCAGCCCCAGTAGAACGAGGTCCAGGACGCCTGCCACTGCTCGCCCGCCTCGCCCTGGAAGGCGCTGACGTTGAACGACAGCCCGACGAAGTTCTGGATGTAGTACCCGATCGACTGCACGAAGTCGCGCAGCAGGAACTCGGTGGGACCGACCGCGAGCAGGTACAGCACGAGAAGTCCGGCGAGCACGAGGTTCGCGTTCGAGAGCCACTTCATGCCCTTGGTCACACCGGACAGCACCGACATCAGCACGAACACCGAGATGATCAGGATGAGGATGACCTGCGTCGTCTCGTCGGGGTCGGCGATGCCGGCGGTGTGCAGGCCCGAACTCATCTGCAGCACGCCGAGGCCGAGCGAGGTCGCGACGCCGAAGAGCGTGCCGACCAGCGCGATCACGTCGATCGCATGCCCCCAGCCGCCCTCGACCCGCTTGCCGAGCAGCGGCTCGAGCGTCCACCGGATCGACACCGGGCGGCGTCGGCGGTGGATCGCGTACGCGAGTGCCAGGCCTATCACGACGTAGATCGACCAGGCGTGCACGCCCCAGTGCAGGTAGGTCTGTCCCAGCGCGGCCTGGGCCAGCTGCTCGGGGGTGCCGGTGACGCCGGGGCGCGGATTCGCGAAGTGGCTGAGCGGTTCGCTGACGCCGTAGAACACCAGACCGATGCCCATGCCCGCGGCGAACAGCAGTGAGAACCAGCTCATCAGCGAGAACTCGGGCTCTTCGTCGTCGCGCCCGAGCTTGATGTCACCGAACCGGCTGAAGCCCAGGAACAGGCAGAACGCGACGAAGAACGCCGCGATCAGGACGTAGTACCAGTTGAAGGCGTTCACGATCGTGGTCTGGATCGTCTGGAACAGCGCCTCGGCGATCTTCGGAGTGACCAGTGCGAACAGCACGAAGAGCACGACGATCGCCGCGGATGGCCAGAACACCCACCCCAGCACCTGTGGGCTGCGCTTCGCGCTGCCCTTCGTGCTCGCCGCCGTGCCCCTCGGATCAGCCCCGCCTGTGTCTCCGGTCATGGCTCCACGCTATCCGGGGCCTCACCACAGCGACAGGCCACCCGGGGAGTGTCGC
This sequence comes from Microbacterium sp. MAH-37, assembly GCF_009758255.1. GTDB lineage: Bacteria > Actinomycetota > Actinomycetes > Actinomycetales > Microbacteriaceae > Microbacterium. The sequence continues at coordinate 199,166 of NZ_WSEN01000010.1, read as the reverse complement.
AGATGGTCGCGTCGGAGCGCCGGATGCGGCAATCTGCGACATTCCTCAGCGAGGAGAGAGCTCAGGGCTTGCGGCGCTCGGCGCGCAGCGCCTCCCACTCGTCGATGAGCTCCGGCATCCGCCTGGCCATATAGCGGAAGAACTCGGCCATCTCCGCCGCGCGGTCGCGAGCGGCGTGCTCGTCGGCGTGCGCCGCGCCGATCGCCTCGATGTGCGTGGCGAGGCTCTCGTAGATCGGGCCGTTGTTGGTCATCAGGCCGTACCAGGTGTCGGGGATGATCACGTAGTGGTCGCGACGCCGGTCGGGCCGGGCGACACGGCGCACGACCTGGATCGTCTGCAGATAGCGGACCGCGCCGGAGACGGCGGCGGCGCTCACGCCGAGTCTGGCGGCGAGGTCTCCCGCGGTGTATCCGTCAGCGGGCGCGGCGATGAGCGCCATCATCACGCGTGCCGGCATCCTCGGGAATCCGACGACCGTGATCATCGCGGCAGCGCTCTCGGCGGCGTCGACGCCCAGGTGCTCCTGCGCGCCGTCGTCGGTCGTCGTCTCGTCTGCCACGGTTCGATCCTCCCAAACATTCCGCTCCGGTCGCACGGATGGCCGGTCCTGCGCCCCCGCGCCGGCCATCCGTACGACCGGAGGCGCCGATCACCCCACCGGATGCAGCTCGCGGCGGCGCATCAGCGACAGGGATGCCACGGCGCCGACCGCCACCGCGAGGACGAGCCACCACAGGCCGCGCAGGTCGACGTCGCCGTTCGACACGATCGGCGAGACCGCGAACGGGGAGAACCTCGTGGTCCATTCCGGCAGCCCGAACAGCGGGCCGAACATGCCGAACACCGTCGCCAGCAGCACGGCGGCCCAGGCCAGCGGGATCGCCGCCCGCGGGATCAGCACGAACAGCACGGCGGCGATGACGGTGAAGACGCAGGCAGCGAGGGCCTGCCCGAGTCCCACCACGGTGACCACGCGGAACAGGTCCGCCTCGCCGTCGTTCGCGGCGAGCCCGAGGTAGGCCGCTGCCATCGCGCTGGCCGCGATGATGAGCACCGCGAGCGTGGCGACGAGCACGTAATCGGCGAGCCAGCGCACCCGTCCGACGGGCTGCGCGAGCACGCTCTCCGCGGTGCCGTGCGCCTCCTCCTGCCGTGCCCTGACCACGATCTGCACGGCTGCGCACGCGGCGAGCACCCCCAGCATGGTGAAGAACACCGTGATCAGGGTCTCGTCGATCGAGCCCGCCTTGGCGATCTTCTCCAGGATGTCGGCCACCGCCGGGTTCTCGCCGGAGATCTCGCCGGCGAGGCCGCTCAGGGTGGTCGCCAGGATGCCGAGCAGGGCACCGCCGATGGCCCAGCCGATGATGCCGCCATAGGTGAGCCGCCACACCAGCGCGTGCGGTCCGGCCAGGGCAGGGCGGGCATAGCGGCGTCCGGGGCGGGCGGGCACGAAGCCCTCGCCCATGTCGCGCACCGACTGCAGCGCGATGGCGAGGATCGCCAGGACCAGGCCGAACGCGAGCCCGAGCAGCGCCGGCCACCAGTTGTCGGTGTCGTACGGGCGGGCCTGCTCTGCCCAGCCGAACGGCGACAGCCACACCGGCCAGGCGCTGTCGATGCGGGTGAGGTCGTCGCTGGGCGTGCCCGCGACGTTGCCGATCCCGTTCACGAGGAACGTGGCGACCAGGATCCAGATGGTGAGGGCGTTCGCGCCGCGCGAGGTGCGCATCAGCTGGGCGGCCATGAGTCCGATGCCGAGGAACGCGATGCCCGCCGTCGCCGTGACGGCGCCGGTGAGCCAGGAGCCCTCCGCGTCGAGGCCGGAACCGATCAGGGATGCGGCGATGAGCAGCCCGAGCACGACATTCGCGGCAAGGCCGAGGAGGAGCGTCGCGGTGGTCGGCCTGGTGCGTCCGGCAGGAGTGGCGGCGACGAGCTCGGAGCGTCCGGCCTCCTCGTCGCCGCGTGTGTGCCGCACGGCGAGGAAGGCGCTCATGAGCGCCGCGAGCATGGTCAGCCACGGCAGGATCTCGAACGAGAGGAACGCGCCCTCGGATGCCCCGGAGGGCAGACCCCGGAACATCATGATGACAGGGTTGGCCATCACCGCGGCGAGGACCTCGACGCGGTCGGTGTGCGTGCTGTACGACTGGGTGACGCCGGCGAAGCCGGCGTAGGCCATCATCACGGTGGCGAGGATCCAGAGCAGCAGCTGCAGCCAGTCGCGGCGCAGACGCTGCCGGAACAGGGTGGGGAACATCAGTGGGACACCTTCTCCTGGGCGCGACGAGACGCGCGCGAGGCGGTCCCTGAGCCTGAGGAAGGGTCCTCCTCGGCGGCGCGCAGAGCGGCGAGGTCGTCGCCGTAGTGGCGCAGGAACAGCTCCTCGAGGGAGGGCGGCTCGATGCGCAGACCCTCGACCGACCGCTGTGCGAGCACAGGGAGGACGGCGGGGATCGCATCGCTGTCGACGGTGAACCTGGCGCGGCCGTCCTCGACGGTGCCGTCGTGCGCCTCGGAGATGCCGGCGAGCGCCGCGGCATCCGTCGCTGCGAACGAGACCTCGGTGCGCGTCAGGTGGCGCAGTTCGGAGAGCGTGCCGGACTCGACGATCCTCCCCGCGCGGATGATGCTGACGCGGTCGCAGAGCAGTTCCACCTCGGAGAGGATGTGGCTGGACAGCAGCATGGTCGCACCGGCCCTGTGCAGTCGCTGCACCTCCTCGCGGAACACGACCTCCATCAGCGGGTCCAGCCCGCTGGTCGGCTCGTCGAGGATGTACAGGTCGGCGGGGACGGCGAAGGCGGCGATCAGCGCGACCTTCTGCCGGTTGCCCTTCGAGTACGCGCGGCCCTTCTTGCGCGGGTCGAACTGGAAGGCGGTCATGAGGCGTTCGCGCTCGGCGCGGTAGGCGGCTGACTTGGTCTTCGCGCCGCGCAGGCGCGCGAGGAAGTCGATCGCCTCGCCGCCGGACAGGTTCGGCCAGACGCTGACGTCGCCCGGCACGTAGGCGATGCGCCGGTGCAGGCGGGATGCCGCGTGCCACGGCTCTTCGCCGAACACGGAGGCCTCCCCGCCGGACTTGCGGGCGAGCCCCAGCAGGATGCGGATGGTGGTGGACTTTCCCGCGCCGTTCGGGCCGAGGAAGCCGTGCACCTGGCCGGCTTCCACCTCGAGGTCGAGTCCGTCGAGGGCGTGCACGCGACCGTAGGTCTTCGTCAGACCGCGCGTGCTGATGATGGTGTTCATGAGAGGCGACGGTACACCTTTTTCACGAATTCGTGAACTATGTGAATGCGATCCTCACGAAACGCTCACGGCCACCGTGTGCCAGCCCGTGGCGCCGTCCGGCGCCGGGGGAGCGGATGCCCCGGTCTGCGGCTCTCCGTCGGAGCCGATCGCGCGGCAGCGGAGCTCGTGCTCACCGGCATCCGCCTGCCAGGGCAGCAGCCACTGCACCCAAGTGTCGTCCGAGATCGCCGTGGCCAGCTCGGCGCGCTGCCAGGGACCGTCGTCGATCTGCACCTCGACGCCGGAGACGCCGGAGTGCGGCTGCCAGGCGACGCCCGCGATCACCGTGTCGCCGGACGGGATCGGCGTGCGTGCGCGCGGCACGTCGATGCGGGACTGCAGCTTGATCGGCCCCTTCGCCGACCAGCCGCGGTCGGTCCAGTAGGCCGTCGCGCGGTCGTATCGGGTGACCTCGAGGTCGGTGACCCACTTCGTCGCAGACACGTAGCCGTACAGGCCAGGCACGACCATCCGCACCGGGAAGCCGTGCTCGAGCGGCAGCGGCTCACCGTTCATGCCGATTGCGAGCAGCGCGTCGCGGTCGTCGGTGAGCGCCTCGAGCGGAGTGCCCGCGGTGAACCCGTCGACCGAGGTGGAGAGCACCATGTCGGCGTCGGCATCCGGCTGCGCCCGCTTCAGCAGTTCGCGGATCGGGTAGCCGAGCCACACGGCGTTCCCGACCAGGTCTCCGCCGACGATGTTCGACACGCACGACAGAGTGACGGCCGACTCCTGGAGCGGCAGCGCGAGCAGGTCGTCCCAGGTCAGGGTCACCTCATGGGCGACCATGCCGTGGATGCGCAGTCGCCAGTCCGCGGGATCCACGGAGGGCACGACGAGGGCGGTGTCGATCCGGTAGAAGTCCTGGTTCGGCGTGATCACCGGTGTGAGGCCGGGGGTGCCGAGTTCGGCGTCCGCCGGGATCGCCGGGGCGGGAACTGCCGCGCGGGGAAGGCGGATGGCGTCGCGGACCGCCGTCACGGCGGTCGATCCGGCGCGTGCCAGCGACCCGGCCGCGGCGAGGACGACCCCGGCCACTGCGGTGCCGGCCACCCACACCAGGAACCTGCGGCGGGAGACACCGTCGCCGGAGACGGATGCAGGCACGCTGTCACGTTCGTCGGCGGACACGCCGGGGGTGCGGCCTGCAGGCGTGCTCTCGGCCTGCATCCGTACGCGGTTCAGCAGCCGCAGGGCGATCGCGGCGACCGCGCCGGCGAGCACAGACGGTACCCAGGCCGTGAATCCGGCATCCGGCCTGGTGAGCGCCAGAACGCCGACGCCGACCCCGAGAACGGCGAACGCGATCACTCCGGACCGAGCCCAGCGCGCCTCGCAGAGACCGGCGATGGCGGATGCCGCGAGCAGCACGATCGCGATGCCGACCAGCAGCGCGGCCTTGTCGTTCGTGCCGAACCACGCGATCGCGGTGTCCTTCGCCCAGGCGGGTGCGACGTCGATGAGTGCGCCGCCGACGACCGCGAACGGGCTCGATGACGGTGCGAACAGCGCGGCGACGAGTTCGCCGGCCCCCGCGCCGAGCAACGCCGCCGCGACTCCTGCCGCCGCGGCCGCCCAGCGCATCGTTCGGCTCATGACCTCAGCGTACGAGCGCTCGGCACCGCCATCCCCGTTTCTCACGGATCCGTAAGCTCCGGTCCCAACGGATGCGGGTGCGCCCGGACCTGGCACCCGCAACGAGTGGGACCGGAACCGGGGAGAGACGAGCCCTGAGCAGAGTCAGTCTCGCGCCTCAGGGCGCAGCGCCGGGGAGAGCATCGCCATCAGCAGTGCCGCGGCGAACGCCGCGAGCATCGTCGCGCCGAGCAGCGTCGCCGAGACACCGAACGCCGACACCAGTGGCGGCACGAGCGCGCCGACCAGCAGCGTCATCGTGCCCAGCACGGCCGATGCCGATCCCGCTCCACGGGTGATCCGCGCGAGTGCGAGGGCCGTCAGCGCCGGGTTGTTCACGCCGTGCGCCGACACCGCGATGAACAGTGGCACGAGCAGCCACGGCAGCGCAGAGGACGTCACCGCGGCGAGCACCACCGCGATCGCGGCGGCGAGGCCGACCGAGATCGCCAGACGCACCATCCGTGCGCCGGGCGCCCGCCCGGCCATCCGCCGGTTCAGCTGGGCCGCGCCGAGGATGCCGAGCGCGTTCACCGCGAACACCGCGGCGAAGCCCTGCGGGCTCAGCCCGTACTGCTGCTGCAGCACGAACGGCGACAGCTGCAAGTAGACGAACAGCACGACTCCAGCCAGCGAGAGCGTCAGCGCGGTCAGCATGAATCCGCGGTTGCCGAGGGCGGCGCCGATCCCGCGGAAGTCGTTGCGGATGCCGCCGCTGGTGCGTTCGTCGCGGGGCAGCGACTCCGGTACGAACAGCGCAGACACCAGCAACAGGAGCACGCCGACCACTGCGAGCGTGACGAAGACGCCGCGCCAGTCGCTGAGCGTCAAGACGGCGCCGCCGATCAGCGGGGCGAGCACCGGCGCCACGCCCATCACCGCGGCGAGCGTCGAGAAGGCGACCATGGCCTCGGCGCCGGAGAACAGGTCGTGCACGACCGCCCTGGCGATCACCATGCCGCCGGCGCCGCACAGACCCTGCACCAGGCGGATCGCGATCAGCACTCCGATCGTCGGGGCGAAAGCGCAGAGCACCGAGGTGATCACGAATCCGGCGACGGCGATGATCAGCGGCATCCGCCGGCCGTAGCGGTCGCTGATCGGTCCCCACAGCAGCTGCCCGATCGCGAGGCCGATCATGCAGGCGCTCATCGTGAACTGCGTGAGCGACTCGGATGCGCCGAGATCGGCGCCCAGCTGCGGCAGCGAGGGCAGATACACATCGAGCGAGATCGGGCCGAAGGCCGTCAGCGCGCCGAGCGCGAGCATGAGGGAGCGCGGATGCCCGTTCGCCATCCGTCAGGCCTCGGACGGCTCTGCGCCGGGCCGCGGTGCACGTCCCGGCTCCGGCTCCGGAAGGCGCAGCGGCGTGGTCGAGGCGGCGGGGTCGCTGTACGAGGTCGGCTCCATCGCCCGCACCACCGAGACCGGCCTGGTCTCGTCGAGGGTCAGCAGGAACCGCCTGTCCTCATGGCGGTGCAGGCGGCCCGACCACAGCATCCAGCTCACGCCGATCGCACAGGCCAGCAGGCCCGCGACTCCGCCGACGTCGATCGCGGCACGCGGACCGAACGTGTCGGAGACCCAGCCGGCGATCGGCGCACCGATCGGAGTCGATCCCATCACGACGGCCATGTACAGGGCGAGCACCCGCCCGCGCAGGGCCGGGTCGGTCGTGGTCTGCACGTACCCGTTGGCCGTGGTCAGCATGGTCACGGTCGAGAATCCGACGAACACCAGCATCACCGCGTAGAGCGCGTACGCGGGCATCAGTGACGAGATGACGGATGCCACGCCGAACCCGCCCGCGGCGATCACGAGCACCCGTACCCGGGCGCGGTCGCGCCGCGCGGCGAGCAGGGCGCCGGCCAGTGATCCGATCGCGAGCACCGAGCTGAGCAGGCCGTAGCCGTCGGCTCCGCGGTCGAATTCGAGCGCCATGGTCGAGGCGAAGATCGGGAAGTTCATGCCGAACGCGCCGATCAGGAAGACCATCACGAACACGACCTTCAGGTCGCTGCGGCCCATCACGTAGCGGAAGCCGGCGGCGAGACCGCCTCCGCCGCGGCGGCCCTTGGCCCGCGGGATCAGCTCATTCCTTCGCATCAGCATCAGCGCGATGAGCATCGCCAGGAATGTAACGGCGTTCGCCACGAACACCCAACCAGACCCGATCGCGACGATCAGCACGCCGCCGACAGCCGGTCCGATCATGCGGGCCATGTTGAACGACGCCGAGTTCAGCGCGACCGCGTTCGAGGCATCCTCCATGCTGACCATGTCGGAGACGAAGGCCTGCCTGGCCGGCGCGTCGAACGCGTTCGTGATCCCGAAGCACAGCGCGAAGCCGAACATCATCGGCAGGGTCAGCACCCCGGTGAGCAGCGTCCCGGCGACGCCGAGCGCCAGCAGCATCAGCACCGTCTGCGTGATCAGCAGCACTTTGCGCCGGTCGAAGCGGTCGGCGACGTAGCCGGTCAGTCCGACCAGCAGCAGCGGCGGCCCGAACTGCAGCGCCATCGTGATGCCCATGGCCGAGGCGTCGTTGTCGGTGAGCTCGGTGAGCACGACCCAGTCCTGCGCGGTGGACTGCATCCAGCCGCCGATGTTCGAGATGACGGCGCCGATGAACCACGTGCGGTAGTTGAAGTTCGCGAAGGAGCGGAACATCGGTGACGTCGTGAGGCTCATCGCTCGGCCACCTTCCGCATCAGGGCGCTGGCGTCGCGCAGGGTCTGCAGCTCGTCCTCGGTGAAGTCGAGTCCGGCGAGGGCGACGGCGAGTGCGGTGTCGCGCCTGCTGATCGTGTCGGCGACGACGGCGTTGCCCTCGGGGGTGATGTCGATCTGCACGCGGCGGCGGTCGTCCTCGTCGGGTACGCGCACCACCAGGCCGGACTCCTCGAGGCAGTTCACGGTGCGATTCATCGACGGGGCCGAGACGTGCTCGCGCTCGGCGAGTGACCCGAGCGTCGCGCGACCGTGGGCGCGGAGTGTGGCCAGCACGGCGAACTGCGCGTCGCTCATCGAGTCGACGGCGCGCTCGCGGCGCAGCCGCCTGGCCAGGCGGAAGGTCGCCAGCCGAAGGTCGACGGCGGCGGCGTGGAACGAATCTTCGGAGGCAGTCACTATTTAGCTAGTCTAACTAAATGTCGACAGGAAAGCGATGTCCAATCTCGGACCCGGCTGCCGGTCACGTGGACAGGAACCGGTTTCTCGACTAGCGTGGTGCGGGTGAACCTCGTCGACGATGCGAGCCGATACCGCAACCCGATCATCGATTCCGACATGCCCGATCCGGATGCGATCCGCGTGGGGGACCGGTTCTATCTCGTCGCGTCGAGCTTCCACCGCGCGCCGGGGCTGCCCGTCTTCGAGTCGCGTGATCTGGTCGACTGGACCCGCATCGGGTACGCGCTGGAGCGCAACGAACCGGCTGCCTGGTTCGGGCTGCCGCGGCACGGCTGCGGCGTCTGGGCGCCCTCGATCCGCCACCACGACGGACGGTTCCACATCGTCTTCCCCGACCCCGATCAGGGCATCTTCGTCGTCACGGCCGAGAACCCCGCGGGTCCGTGGACGCCGCCGCGCCTGCTGCTGGCGGGACTCGGCCTGATCGACCCGTGCCCGCTGTGGGACGACGACGGACGCACCTACCTCGTGCACGGCTGGGCCCGCTCGCGGGCCGGACGCAAGAACGTGCTGACGGTGGTCCCTGTCGACGCCGGGCTCACCACCGCCACCGGCCCAGCGGTCGACGTCATCGACGGCGACCTGCTCGACGGGTTCGCGACGCTCGAGGGGCCGAAGTTCCACAAGCGCGACGGGGAGTACTGGATCCTCGCCCCCGCCGGCGGCGTGGCCACCGGTTGGCAGACGGCCTTCCGCGCCGACAGTCCGTACGGGCCGTACCGGCACCGGATCGTGCTCAGCCAGGGCGACACCCCGGTCAACGGACCTCATCAGGGAGCCTGGGTCGATGACGGCGAGGACGGTGACTGGTTCCTGCACTTCCAGGATCGAGGCGTGTTCGGACGGGTGCTGCATCTGCAGCCGATGGCGTGGGATGCCGACGGCTGGCCGCTCATGGGCCGCGCCGTCGCCGGCGGCCCGGCGGAACCCGTGCTCGATCACCCGGCACCGCTGCGGGGCAGGCAGGGCGCACGCAGCCTCGCCCGCTCCGACGACTTCGCCGACGGACTGCCGGGCGCCCACTGGCAGTGGGAGGCCGACCCCGACCCGCGCGCGATCGTAACCCCGGAGGACGGCGGGACCGGCGACGCCCTCACTCTGCGCGGCAGCCCCGACGGCGGCAGCATCCGCACCCTTCCGCGCGTGCTCTCGCAGCCGCTGCCCGGCTGGAGCAGCTCGTCCTCCGTGGATGTCGAACTGCCGGATGCTGCACCCGGCGCCCGCGCCGGGATCGCCGTGCTCGGCCTCGACTACGCCTGGGCCGGTGTGCGGCGCACCGCCGCGGGCGACGTCGCGGTCGTCGCTGTGCGCGGCCGCGATGACCAGGAGGAGCGGGTCGTGGCATCCGTGCCGCTGCGCGAGCCGCGCGTGCGCGCGACGCTCGCCGTGAGCGACGACGCCCGCGTCCGCGTGATTCTCCACGCCGACGGTGCGAGGATCGACGTGGATCCGCAGTTCCACGCGGTCCAGGGGCAGTGGGTCGGCGCGGCGATCTCCCTGTTCGCGGCTGGGGCTCACGGCGCGGACGAGACGATCGCCCGGTTCGCCGGCTTCCGCATCACGACGGGGGATCGATGACGATGGCAGGCAAGCGCGCACGGACGACGCCGACTCGCGAGACGACGATCATGGACATCGCCCGCGCCGCCGGGGTGTCCAAGGCCACGGTGTCGCGGGTGCTGAACTCGGTACCGACGGTGAACGAGGAGATCGCGCAGCGAGTGCGGCAGGTGATCGACGAGCTCGGCTACACGCCCAGCCAGACGGCCCGCTCGCTCTCGCTCGGCGTCAGCCGCACAGTCGGCGTGCTGGTGCCCGATCTGGGCAACCCGATGTTCCACCAGGTGCTGCACGGCTTCAACCGCGCCGCAGCCCGCGACGGCTACCGGGTCGTCGTCGCCGACGCGTTCGAGGATGCCGACAGCGAGGCCGAGCTCGCCAGGGACCTGCGCGATCGCACCGACGCCGTTGCCCTGTTCTCGCCGCGGATGACGCGGGCCGAACTGCTCGAACTGCTGCCGCGGGTCGGGCCGGTGGCGGTGTTCAACCGCACCACCGGCCTGAACGCCGGCTCGGTGCTGATCGACTACCACGAGGGCGTCATGGTGCTCGCCGGGCACCTGATCGAGCTCGGCCACCGCAGGATCGCGTTCCTCGTCGGGCCCGCCTACGCGCGGGCCAACTGGGAGCGGGAGCGCGGACTGCAGGAGATCCGCGAGCAGCACCCCGAGGTCGAGATCGTGGACGTGCCCTGCGGGCACTCCTTCGAGGACGGCTACACCTCGTGGCCGGCGATCCGCGAGACCGGCGCGACCGCGGTGATCGCGTACAACGACGTGGTGGCCCTCGGCCTCCTCGGACGGCTCTCCGAGGAGGGCGTCGCCGTCCCGGCGGAGCTGTCGGTCGCCGGCTTCGACGACATCCCGTTCGCGCGCTATTCGTCGCCGTCGCTGACTACCATGACCTCGCGGCTGGCCGAGATCGGCGAGCGGATCTGGACCGTGCTGCGAGCAGAGATGACGGATGCACCAGAGCGCGAGCCGATCATGTTCTCGCCCGAGCTCGCCGTGCGCGGCAGCACGAAGGAGCGCCCATGACGATCGACCTGCTGCCCTCCGGCGCGGTCCGCTATCACGAGGGAGCCGCGGTGCGGCGGGGGCTGTCCCCGCGTCCCTATCTCACCGCGACCGCACCGGGCGGTGCTCCCGCCACCGAGGTGTCGCCGGATGATCACCTCCACCACCTCGGGCTCAGCCTGGCGCTGCCCGATGTGAGCGGCGCATCCTTCTGGGGCGGCAGCACGTATCGGCGCGGCGAGGGCTCCGTGATGCTCGACAACCACGGCATCCAGCAGGTGACGGGCCGCGAGAGCGCGCCGGGCCGCGTCGACGAGCGCCTGACCTGGCGGGCCAGGGACGGGAGCGCGCTGCTGCATGAGGAGCGCACGATCAGCGCGCAGGCGGATGCCGGTCAGGTGACGGTCTCGTGGACCACCCGGCTCAGCCCGGCCGCCGGAGAGGTCACGTTCGGCAGCCCCCAGACCAACGGGAGGCCCGGTGCCTTCTACGGCGGCCTGTTCTGGCGCACCGCGCTGCGCAGCGCGCATGTCCGCACGGCGGACGGCGACGGCGTCGACGCCGCACACGGCTCGACGTCGCCGTGGATCGCGCTGGACGGCGACGACGTGTCATTCGTCGCGGCGACCAGCACCGGGATGCCGTGGTTCGTGCGCTCCGAGGGGTATGTCGGCTTCCTGCCCGCCGTCGCCGTGGAGGAGCGCAGGGCGCTCGCCCCGGGGGAGACCCTGCTGCTGGACCTGGTCGTCGCGATCGCGGATGGCCCGTTCACCGATTCGGCGGATGTCGCCGGTCGGCTGCTCTCCGGCATCCGCGACGCGGTATGAGTCCGTCCGACTTCATCGACGGGGCCGCGCACCTCGGCATCGCGGTGCGCCACCTCTCGGTGAGCGTCGGCGGTCGGTGTGTCGTGCGCTTCGGCTCGGACGAGCCGCACCGGATGTACTCGGTGTCGAAGTCGATCACCGGGCTCGCGATCCTGCTGCTCGCCGAAGAGCGGATGCTGCGCCTCGACGATCCGATCATCACGCACTTCCCGGAGATGGCGCCGGTTCATCCCTGGCTCGCCGCGACCCGCATCGACGACATGCTCGCCATGACCGGCCCCCACCAGCGGACGACCTACGACGAGGGCGCCGGGGGCTGGCTGGAGTCGTACTTCCGGGTGCCGCCGGTGCGGCCGCCCGGCATCCGGTTCACCTACGACACCAGCGCGTCGTACACGCTGGCCGCGCTGGTGGAGCGCCTGGCCGGCATGCCGCTGCTGGACTACCTGCGCCCGCGGCTGCTCGATCCGCTCGGCATCGGGGCGGATGCACGGTTCGTCACCGGACCCGAGGGCATCAGCCACGGCGGATCGGGGCTGATCGTCCCGCCCGGTGACCTGCTGCCGGTCGCCGAACTGCTGAACGCGGGTGGGGGTGACTTGCTGCCGGCCGCCGTCGTCTCCGCGCTGCTCGAGCGCCGCAGTGACCCGTCGCCGCAGGACTGGGGCATCCCGTTCCTCGCCGGCTACGGCCGGCAGACGTGGCTGCCCGGCGACGACGCCTGGATGATGTTCGGCATGCACGGGCAGTTCGTCTACGGCGATCCGGCCCGCGAGATGGCAGTCGTCGTGGCATCCGATCCGCTGCCGGGGATGGCGCCCGGCGCCGACCGGGAGGTCGCGCGGATGCTGTGCGATGCGCTCGCGGAGCCGATCAGCCCTTGACCGACCCGATCATCGCGCCCTTCACGAAGAAGCGCTGCACGAACGGGTAGACGATCAGCATCGGCAGAGTGGCGATGAAGATCACGGCCATTCGCACCGACTGCGCGGGCGGCACGACGTCCACCGCGGAGTCGTCAGCGTTCATGCCGCTCGCGACGATGACGATCTGGCGCAGCAGCACCTGGATCGGCCACTTCTCGGAGCTGTTGATGTACAGGATCGCGCTCTGGTAGGTGTTCCAGTAGTACACGGCGTAGAACAGGCCGATCGTCGCGAGCGATGCCATCGACAGCGGCAGCACGATGCGCCAGAAGACGCCCATCTCGGTGCATCCGTCGATGCGGGCAGCCTCTTCGAGGCTCTCCGGCATGGCCTGGAAGAAGCTGCGCATGATCACGAAGTTGAACGCGTTGATCGCGACCGGGATGATCAGCGACCACAGCGAGTCGATCATGCCCAGGCTCTTCACCACGATGAACGTGGGGATCATGCCCCCGCTGAAGAGCATGGTGAACACGACCAGGAAGTTGATGACCCGTCGCCCCTTGAGGTGCTTCTTCGACAGCGCGTAGGCCATGAAGGCGGTGAGGATCAGGCTGATCATCGTGCCGCCGATCGTGACGACCGCCGAGACGCCGAGCGCCCGGAAGATCGTCGGCGTCGACAGGATGTACTTGTACGCGTCCAGCGAGAACGTGTGCGGCCACAGGATGAACGGGCGCGTGGCCAGTTCGCCCGGCGTGGACAGTGAACTCGCCAGCACGTTCACGAACGGCAGCACGCAGACCAGCGCGAACGCGGTCAGCAGCAGCGCGTTGACCACGACGAACACGCGGCGGCCGGGGGTGATCCGGCGGCGCTTGCGGTTCTCGCGGCGCACCTGGATCGGGATGGTCGCGCTGTCCACGCGAGGGGTGCTGGTCATCTCGGTCTCCGCTCTGCGGCGGGGCGCAGGCGCGCAGCGGCTTCGGGTGCCGTGCTGTGCGCCTGCGTCCCGGTCTCGGTCACTTCTTCTTGCTGTCCTTGTACGACGCGGTGAACTCGTCGACGACCTTGTCCAGGCCCTTGCCGCCGAGGTCCTCGATCGCCGCCTCGTAGCCGTCCATGTCGAGCTGGCCGACCATGAACTTGTTGTACGCGTCATTCGCGCCCTGGGCGATCGTCGACCAGCTCTGGTCGAAGGTCGCCGACGAGAGCGGCAGCGACGGGTCGACGATCGCGAACTCGGTGTTCTCGTCCATCAGCTTCTGCGCCTCGTCGACGTAGGGCGTGCTGCTCTTGAACGTCGTGACGATGTCGGACGGGCGGGACGACGAGTAGGGCTGCACCTCCGCCTCCCAGGTGGGCTGGTCGCTGATGGTGATCACGCCGTCCGAGTCGATCGTGTAGTGCTCGTCCTCGATGCCGTTGGTCATCAGGCCGAACGCCTTCTCGTCGAGGAGCTTGTCGATGAACGCGAGCACAGACTTCAGCTCGTCCTCGGACTTCACCTTGGTGGTGGAGATGCCCAGCCAGCCGCCGAAGCCGCCGTTGGTGTCGGACAGGGTGCGGCGCGGCACGTCGTCGTAGGTCATGTCGTTGACCAGGGCCCAGGCCATCGGGGTGTTCGGGTCCGCGCTGGTGGCGAGGTTCATGTAGTTCTTCGCCTCGAACAGGCCGGTCACCACGATGCCGCCCTTGCCCTGGGCGATGGCGTCCTGCTGGTTCTGCTTCTGCATCGTGACGAACTCGTTGTTCACCGCGCCCTGGTCGTACAGGTCGCGGTACCACTCCATGGCGTCCTTGAAAGCGTCCGTGGTGAACGAGGGAACGACCTCGCCGTCGTCGTTCACCTCGAAGTTGTTGCCGGCGCCGAAGTAGCCGGCCAACATCTTGAAGCCGAGCTTGAAGCTCTCGGCGCGGTCGATGAATCCGGTGGTGTCGTTCTGGCCGTTGCCGTCAGGGTCGTCGTTCGTGAACGCGACGGCGACCTTCGCGAGGTCCTCCAGGGTGTGCGGTGTCTCGAGGCCGAGGTTGTCGAGCCAGTCCTGTCGGATCAGCACGCCGTAGCGGGCCATCTGCTTCTGGAACGGCACGCCGTACAGGTGTCCGTCGACGCGTGCCGAGGCGATGGTCTGCTCGTCGATCTTCGACAGGTTGGGGTAGTCCTTCAGGTACTTCTCGACGTCCCAGAACTGGCCGGACTTCAGCGCCTGGCGCACCGAGGTGTTGGAGATGTTGGTGAGCGAGGTGATGTCGGCGAGCGAGTCCGATGCCAGTGCGGCGTTGATCTTCTCGTCCTTCGAGGCGTCGGGCACCCACTGGAACTCCAGAGTCGAGCCGGTGTACTTCTCGAGCGCCGTCTGGATCGGGCCGTCGGACTCAGGGGTGGTCGGCGTGTGCAGCATCGCCATCCAGCTGATCTTCTCGGCGGTCTTCGGCTTCTCCGCGCTCGTGTCCGCGTCGGCCGATCCGCACGCGGTGAGCGCGAGTGCGGCGACGGCGACGGAAGCGACGGCGATTCCGAGCCTGCTGTGGTTCCTCATTCTGATGTTCCTCTCGCAAGGTGGACACGGGCATGCGCGCTTTCGCGAGCCCTGGGGGGTGAGGTCTGGGGGTCGTCCTCGGTGAGCGCGCCGAACACGACGCGGGTGACGAATCCGATCGCGGCGGCCGGGATGCCGATCCCGAACAGCATCAGCGCCGGGAGGGCGTAGGTGGCCAGCAGCCACATGGCGCCGGCGACGGCGGCTCCGGCGATGATGGTCCACTGCAGTGAGCCGATGCCGAGCATCAGCGCCGCCGCGATCTGGCGGAGCGGGCCGCGGATGTCGGTGGCGACCATCACCGGGAAGACGTAGGCGGTGATGATGCAGATCACCACCAGCGCGACGATGTTGGCGAAGCGCAGCATCCAGGTGCCGGCGCCGAGGATGTTGGTGCTCACGATCAGCGCCGCCGCGGTGAGGATCCAGCCCATCGCCGCGGCGCGCCAGTACTGCGCGCGGAAGTGCGTGATGAACGCCCGGGTGACCGGCGGCGTCTCACCGAACCGGAACCAGCGGTCGACGTAGGCCGCGACGGCGTAGGAGGCGGGGCCGATGCCGAACAGCACGAGCCCGGCCAGCGTCGCGGCGATCCAGAGCAGGTTCAGGTAGGCGAGGCGGTAGACGCCGCGCAGGAAGAGGTTGAGCTTGACGAAGGCGTCGAACGAGAACATCAGAACACGCCCTCCTCGCCGAACTTCTTCGCCATCCGGTTCGCGCCGACCACGAGCACCAGGCCGACGAGTCCCTTGAACAGGCCGACGGCGGTGGCGTAGCTGAGCTGCCCGTTCTGGATGCCGGCGGTGTAGACGTAGGTGTCGAAGATCTCGCCGACCTCGCGGTTGAGCGAGTTCAGCATGAGGAACATGTGCTCGAAGCCGAGTTCGAGGAAGTCGCCGATCGCCAGGATGAACATGACGATGATGACGGGGCGGATGGCCGGCAGCGTGATGTGCCAGGTCTGCGACCATCGGCCGGCGCCGTCGATCTCGGCGGCTTCGTAGAGCTGCAGGTCGACGCCGGTCATGGCGGCGAGGTAGATGATGGTGCCCCAGCCGGCCGTCTTCCAGATCTCCTGCATCGTGTAGAGCGGACGCAGCCAGTTCGGGTCGGTGAGGAACGGGATCGCGGGCAGCCCCCAGGACTGCAGCAGCTGGTTGATGCTGCCGCCGTCCGTGGTCAGCAGCACGTAGAACAGAGACACGACGATCACCCACGACATGAAGTGCGGCAGGTAGATGACGGTCTGGATGCTGCGCTGGAAGAACTTCAGGCGCAGCTCGTTCAGCATGAGGGCCAGGATGATCGGCACCGGGAACGAGAAGATCAGCAGCAGCAGCGAGATGACGACCGTGTTGGTCAGCAGCATCCCGAAGGTGTCCTCGGTGAAGAACCGCACGAAGTGGTCGAAGCCGACCCACGGGCTGCCGGTGATGCCGCGGAACGGAGAGTAGTCCTGGAACGCGATCACGAGGCCGGCCATCGGCACGTACTTGAAGATGATGAAGTACGCGATGCCGGGCAGCGCCATCAGGTACAGCGCCTTGTGACGCCAGATGTGCTGCCACCAGGTGCGGCGGCGCTGCGGGGGCAGATCGACCGGCGGCTGCTCCACATCGGTGCGGACGCTGATCGGTGCGAGATCGATCGCCATCGAGGTGCCTCTTCCTGCGCTCATCTTCGAGTCGGGTTGCGGGGTGCGGTACTGAGAAAACGCTTCTTCAGTAACCGGTTTCCCGAGATTAGCACGGGACGGAGGTGGCGACAACCGTGAGGTTTCCAACGATTGATGAGAGCGTTCCCACCTCCGCCCCGCCGACGCCCGCTCTGAGTGCCGAGCGTCTATCGTGCTGCTCAGCTCCAGGGAGTCCAGCCGTCTGCGCCCGAGAGGTAGGCCTCGCGGGTGTGCGCCCTCGATTCTTCGTCGGTCAGCTGCGGGCGGCCGGCATCCTCCCCGATGGCCGCGCCCGCGCCGGTGTTGCGATACTCGCGGAAGAAGTCCTCCTGCCAGCGCCACCCGCTCATGTCCGACCAGGCGGGCGTGCGCACGTGCGCTCCGAGTTCCGAGTCGCGAACCACCATCCGAGGGTCGACGTTCGGGTTGCTGCTCGGGTGCCACGGGCGGCCGAGCGAGACGGTCCCGGCCGCGGCATCCGAGGTGAACACAGAATCGACGAAGAGGAACCCCTTGCCGCCGGGTACGGTCGCGGGAGCGGCGACATAGCCGTTGTTGGTGGTGGATGCCCGGTCGAGGGAGTGGATCTCCGAGTTCTCGACGACGAGCGTTCCGCCGCCGTAGATGAAGTCGACGTCACCGGCGACGTACGAGTCGGTCATCCAGACCCGCGACTGCTGGGTCTTCGATATCGGGTCGACCAAGTACGTGTCCTGGTTTCCGAGCAGCCGCACACCATCGAGGACGGTGCGGTCGGCCGCGTACGCAACGCCAGCGCCTGGCTGCTGCCGTTGACAGCCTCGTCGTACGCGTTCTCGATCGTGATGTCGCGCAGCGTGACGTCGTCTGCGAGCACCGACAGCACGGGCGAACCGGTGTGGCCCCACGTTCCGCCGTAGAACTTCGCCTGTCCGGCGGCGAGGTCGTAGGTGATCACCACATCCGCCGCGTTGCCGGTGGAGCTACGGATGGTCACGCCGTCGGCATCCGGCCAAACGCGCACGATCTCGCGATACACCCCGGGCGAGACGATGATCTCGACCGGATGCTTCGCACGAGTCGCCGCCCCGACGGCGGCGACGACGCTGGCGTAGTCGCCCGTGCCGTCGAGCGCGACGGTGACCTGCTTGCCGACCGTCTCCTCCTTTCCGAGCGGGCCGCTGCCGCTGTCCAGGATCGCGATGACGTCGCCGGTGGCATCCGGGGTGTAGGAGTAGAACGCCCTGGGGTCGAATGTCGTCCCGGTGCTGTCCTTGCGTCCGCGGATGTTCGTGAAGGTGTTGCCGCGGGACTCGACCCGCGACTCCGGATCCTTCGCGACGATGGCGTCCTCGCCGTTCTCATACACGCTTGACTCGATCACCAGCTGTGCGGCGCCGCGCGACATCGTGCCGTAGTGCGCCTGTCCCTCGAACCAGTTGTTGTACAGGTGGCCGGCGGCGACGTTGTCGATGCTGGCGTTGCGCTGGTAGGTGTTCGCGAAGTGGTTGTGGTGCATTGTGATGGTGGTCACGACGTTCTTGGTCCAGCCGACGCCCACCGTCTTGTTGTGGTCGTGGAAGTGGTTCCACGAGAGCGTCACCGCCGTGGAGTCCTTGCGCACATCGACCAGACCATCGCCGAGGCGGGTGAATTCGTTGTGATCGATCCACACGTGATCCGAGGTGTCGACGCGGATGCCGTCGTTGTCGTTGTCCTCGCTCTTGCCGTCCCAGTCGCCGGGAACATAGGAGTCGCGGAACGTGAGGTTGCGCACGATCACGTTGGACACCTTGTCGAGGAACAGCCCGCCCCCGACGAGCTCGGCATCTCGGCCGGCCCCCGCGATGGTCTTGTCGGAGGCGACCCTGATCTGCGAGCCGAACGGTTCCACATCGAGGCTGCCCTTGACGAGGATCGTCAGCGGCTCCTCGAGTGCGGCGTACTCGGCGAGCTCGGCCGCGTCGTCCGCGACGACCAGGCGGCCGTCCGCGCCGCCGGTGGTGCCCTCGGGCAGCTCAGCGGTCGGCGTCGCGGCGAATCCGGTGGCGGTCGGCGACCACACCGGACCGTCGGCAGTTTTCGTGGTTGGCGCCTCGATGCGAGCCAGCAGGCCGGCCCCGTCAACGGACTCCGGCAGTTCGTCGGCATGCGCGGGAGCGTTCAGCAGGGTCAGCGCCAGCAGTGGTGCGCCGGCGAGGACGGTGGCGCGGGTCAGGGTGCGGGTCTTCATCGGTCTTCTCCTTCGACGAGGGTGTCGCCGTGCACCACGACGTTCTCGAGGTTCGTGCCGGCGCCGGCATCCCGCAGGGCCAGTGCCTGCTTGGGCGGGTCGACGGCGAGCGGGTTCTCGAGCGTGATGCTCTGCAGGGTCACGTCGTCGGCGAACACGTTGACGGTCGGCCATTCGCTGCTCGACTTGTCGTAGGTGATCACGACGTCGGCCGGGTCGCCGGTGGCGCCGCGGATGGTCAGGCGATCGGCGTCCGGCCAGATCGAGACGACTTCGCGGTAAGTGCCCGGCTGCACCACGATCTCGACCGTGTGCGTGGAACGGGATGCGGCGCCGACAGCCGCATGGATCGATCGGTAGTCGCCGGTTCCGTCCTGGGCGACCGTCACCCGACGCTCGGCGTCGTCGGCGATGCGGATGGCCGGTCCGGCATCCTTCCGCAGCAGCTTGCGCACATCGGAAGCAGCGTCGGCGCTGTAGGCGTAGTAGGAGGCCGGGTCGAATGTCGGGCCGGTGTCGCGGGGAGCTTCGCCCCAGACATCCTCGAAGATGTTGTCCTTTTGAAACACCGAGCCGGTGCCGATCAGCGGGTTGCGTGCGTGCTCGAACACGTTGCCCTCGACGACTAGCTGCGTCTCCTCACCCCGGGAGTTCATGCCGTACGAGCTCACTCCGGACAGCCAGTTGTTGTACACGTGGCCTGCGGCGACGTTGTCGAGGCTGCCGTTGCGCTGGTGCACGTTCGAGAACCGGTTGTGGTGCAGAGTCAGCGTGGTCACCACGTTGTCGGTCCAGCCGACGCCGAGCGTCTTGTTGTGGTCACGGAAGTAGTTCCACGATGCCGTGACGGCGGTGGAGTCTTTGCGCACATCGAGCTGGCCGTCGCCGAGGCGGGTGAACTCGTTGTGGTCGACCCAGACGTGATCCGAGGTGTCGATGCGGATGCCGTCGTTGTCGTTCTCGGGCGACTTGCCGTCCCAGTCCGCGCCGATGAACGAGTCTCGGAAGGTGAGGTTGCGTATGATCACGTTCGAGACGCGGTTGACGTAGAGGCCGCCGTTCACGATCTCGCCGCCCGCTGCGCCGCCGATGATCGTCTTGTTCGCGGCGACGGTGATCATGCTGCCGTCGCCGACGTCGATGCTTCCGTCGACGAGGATCGTCAACGGATCGGCGGATGCCGCGGCCGCGGCGAGCTCGTCGCGTTCGTCCACCGTCACCAGATCGCCGCCTGCGCCGCCGGTGGTGCCGTTGGGCAGCGTGGCGGTGGGGACGGATGCGAAGCCGGTCGCGGTCGGAGACCAGACCGGACCGTCGGCGGTGGTGGTCGTCGCCACACGGATCTGCCGCAGCAGCGCGGCGCCGTCGGTGGCGTCCGCAGCGGTGGAGTCTGCGGCGGTTGCTGTCGGCGCCAGGGTGCCGAGGATCAGCAGTGGAGCGCCGAGAACGGCCATCGCCGCAACGCGGCGCCCGCGATGAGATCGAGGGGGAGATTCCGGCAGAGTGGGCGCGCCGGAGTGAGTGGGCATCAAGGACATCGTCGTTCCTCTCGCAGATGTGACCGGTAGATGGGGAACCGGTTTCCGAAACCTAACCAGGAAATGTTGCACCTGTCAACGAATATGGGGAAGCGTTCCCCGAGGTCGGTCGCGTCGTTGTGTGTGGAGCAGAATGGTGAGCATGTCGATCGCGCTCGAACTCGCCGTCCAGGACACCGCCGGAGTGCGCATCGCGCGTGAGATCGGCGCCGCGCGCGTCGAGCTCACGCAGGCGCTCGCGCTGGGCGGCCTCACCCCCTCGCCCGCGACCCTCGATCGCGCTGTCGAGGAAGCAGCCGGCGAGGTCGAGGTGCATGTGCTGGTGCGCCCTCGCGCCGGGGGATTCCGCTACGACCGTGACGAGGTCGCCCTGATGACGCACGATGTCCGGCACGCGATCGCGGCCGGCGCCGCGGGCGTCGTGATCGGATGCCAGGCAGCTGACGGCGCTCTCGACCGAGACGCGGTCGCGCGACTGGCGGATGCCGCAGGCGGCGCCTCCGTCACCCTGCATCGCGTGATCGACGTGACCCCCGACCCGCTGGAGAGCCTGCGTGTCGCGCGGGAGCTCGGCGTGCGTCGCGTGCTCACCTCGGGCGGCCGATCTGCCGCGATCGACGGCGTCGACCTGCTCGGCGACCTGGTCGCCGAGGCGGCCGGCGGCATCCAGATCATGGCCGGAGGCGGCATCGACGCGACCAACGTCGTCGAGATCGCCCGGACGGGTGTGGACGCCGTGCACTTCTCGGCGAAGAGGACGGTGTTCGCGAACGACGACGTGAAGCTGGGGGCCTCCGACGACGGCGGCCACGAGGTCACCGATCCGCAGGCCGCTCTGGCCATCGTGCGCGCGCTCGGCCTCTGACGCCCTTCGACGAAGGGCGTGCCGGCATCCGTAGACTCTTCGGCATGGCAGTTGAGGCGAGGACGACGGAGTTCATCGACGGTGACGGCATCGCGATCGTCTATGACGTGTACCAGGCGCAGGGTGTCGCGCGGGGTGTCGTGCAGCTGCTGCACGGGGTCGGCGAGCACGCCGGTCGCTACGGCGGCCTGATCGAGGCGCTCACCGGCGCCGGATTCCACGTCTACGCCGACGACCACCGCGGGCACGGGCGCACCGGTATCCGGCAATGGGGCGGCCCGGCCAAGCTGGGTCGCCTCGGCAAGGGCGGGATGCGGGCCGCCGTCGACGCGCTCTGGCAGCTGACCGGGATCATCAAGGCGGAGCATCCGGATCTCCCGCTCGTGCTGCTCGGCCACTCCTGGGGGTCCTTCCTCTCGCAGAAGCTGCTGAACGCGCACCCCGAGGCCTATGACGCGGTGATCCTCAGCGGCTCCGCGCACCTCACGCCGCTCGACCTGAACGCACTCCCGCTGAACGCGAAGTGGAACGGGCCGGACGCCGACGGACTGGAGTGGCTCTCGCGCGACCCGGAGGTGTGGCGCGACTTCCACGACGACCCGCTCACCACCGAGGTTCCGCTGCTGAAGCTGTTCGGATTCGTCGACGCGGCGCGGCTGTACGGCAGGCCGGGCAAGGATCTGGGGCACGACATGCCGGTGCTGCTGATGGTCGGTCGCGACGACCCGGTCGGCGGGCCGCACAGCGTGCACAAGCTGGCGGACGGCTACCGGAAGCGGTCCGGGCTGACGGATGTCACGACGCTGGTCTACCCCGACGGCAGGCACGAGATCTTCAACGACCTCGATCAGGAGCAGGCCCGCGCCGACGTGCTCGCCTGGCTCGAGAAGCACTTCCCGCGCGCTCAGTAGGCTGGGACCATGCACGGTGAGTACAAGGTCCCCGGGGGAAAGCTGGTCGTCGTCGACCTCGAGGTGCGCGATGACGTGATCCGCGACTTCCGCCTCGCCGGCGACTTCTTCCTCGAGCCCGACACCGCTCTCGACGACATCAACGCCGCCGTCGAGGGGATGCCGGTCGAGGCGGATGCCTCCACCATCGCCGCCGCGGTCCGCGGCGCCCTGCCCGTCGGGGCTCAGCTGCTGGGCTTCTCGCCCGAGGCGGTCGGCACCGCAGTCCGCCGCGCCCTCGTCACCGCGCCCGGCTGGCGCGACTTCGACTGGGAGATCGTGCATGAGAAGGCCGTGTCGCCGCGGATGAACCTCGCGCTCGACGAGGTGCTCACCGGCCGCGTCGGCGAGGGCCGCCGCAAGCCCACGCTGCGCATCTGGGAATGGGACGAGTCCGCCGTCGTGATCGGGTCGTTCCAGTCGTACCGCAACGAGGTCGACCCCGAGGGCGCCGCCCGGCACGGGTTCGACGTCGTGCGCCGCATCTCCGGCGGCGGGGCGATGCTGATGGGCTCGGGCCAGATCATCACCTACTCGCTCTACGTGCCGGCATCCCTCGTGCAGGGCATGACGTTCGCCGATTCGTACGCGTTCCTCGACGACTGGGTGCTGCAGGCGCTGCGGTCGCTCGGCATCGACGCGACCTACCAGCCGCTGAACGACATCGCCTCGCCGACCGGAAAGATCGGCGGCGCGGCGCAGAAGCGCCTCGCCAACGGCGGCGTGCTGCACCACGCGACGCTGTCGTACGACATCGACGGCCAGATGATGACCGAGGTGCTGCGCATCGGCCGGGAGAAGCTCAGTGACAAGGGCACCACCTCGGCCGCCAAGCGCGTCGATCCGCTGCGCAGCCAGACCGGCCTGCCCCGCGCCGAGATCATCGAGCGCTTCAAGGACACCTTCCGCTCGCTGACCGGCGCCGAGGACGGCAGCATCACGCCGGAGGAGTACGCCGACGCCGAGGCGCTCGTGGAGTCGAAGTTCTCCACCGACGCGTGGCTGCATCGGGTGCCGTGACGCCGCACGTTGAGCGCCCTTCGTCTCGTCGCTCCGCTCCTCGCTCAGGATCCGCGGAGCGAGACGAAACGCCCGGACCGGTCGAGATCATCGAGGGCGACAATCTCGCGGTCGCCGAGTCTCTGGCATCCGGCTCGTTCACGCTGATCTACCTCGACCCGCCGTTCAACACCGGCCGCGCGCAGACGCGCGAGCGCGTCGTCGCGACGCGCTCAGCGGACGAGGAGGAGACGGATGCCGCATCCGCTCCGCGCGCCGAGATCAGTCGTGGCTTCCACGGCCACCGCTACGAGAAGGTGCGCAGCATGCTGCACGCCTACGACGACAGCTTCGACGACTACGGCGACTTCCTGATGCCGCGGCTGCAGGAGG
Source organism: Microbacterium sp. MAH-37 (assembly GCF_009758255.1). Classification (GTDB taxonomy): domain Bacteria; phylum Actinomycetota; class Actinomycetes; order Actinomycetales; family Microbacteriaceae; genus Microbacterium. The sequence continues at coordinate 175,599 of NZ_WSEN01000010.1, read as the reverse complement.
CGTGGCGGCTGCTCGCCGACGACGGCACGCTCTACCTGCATCTGGACTACCGCGAGGCGCACTACGCGAAGGTCATGCTGGACGCCGTGTTCGGGCGCGACGCCTTCCTGAACGAGCTGATCTGGGCCTACGACTACGGCGCGAAGTCGCGCCGGCGCTGGCCGACCAAGCACGACACGATCCTGGTCTACGCGAAGACGCCCGGCGGGCACTTCTTCGATTCGGAGGCCGTGGACCGCGAGCCGTACATGGCGCCGGGCCTGGTCACCCCGGAGAAGGCGGCCCGCGGCAAGCTGCCCACGGATGTCTGGTGGCACACGATCGTGCCGACCACCGGCCGGGAGAAGACCGGCTACCCGACGCAGAAGCCCGAGGGCGTGCTGCGCCGCATCGTGCAGGCGTCCAGCAGGCCGGGGGACCGGGTGCTCGACCTGTTCGCCGGGTCGGGGACGACCGGTGCCGTGGCATCCTCTCTCGGGCGCTCGGCAGTGCTCGTCGACTGCAACCCCGAGGCGATCCGCGTCATGCGCGAGCGGATGCCGCACGCGGAGGTCCGCACCGTCTGACGCTCTTCGTCTCGCTTCGCGGGTCCTGACCGAGAAGCGGAGGGCCGCAGCGGCGCCAGGAACTGCTCGATACCCCAGTGGCCGTCAGCGCACGTCGACGAAGATCGGGTTCGCGTAGAACCAGGTGTCCTTCCACGGGTCGGCGTCGGTGTCGCCGTGGCGCAGCGGACCCGACGGGTCGACGGCCGCGCCGTGATAACCGGCACCGTTGCGGTTGCCGTCGCTGCCGCGGAAGCGCACGTAGAACGGCCGGTCGACCTTCTCGAACACGTGCGTCAGCGTGAACGTGCCGCGAGTGCCGGTCGTGTCGAACTGCCGCACCACACGCGTCCCGGGGGCTCGCACGGCATCGGCATCCGCCGTCGGGCCCGTGACCGGGCCCGCGATCAGGTCGACGTGGGCGAGTTCGGGGCGGATGCCGGCGGCGTTGACGTATCCGGTCGTCGTAACGGTGATCGTCACCACGACGTTCTGCCCGCGGCGAGCGGTCAGGCGACCGCCGAGAGTGATGGCCTCGCCGGAGGAGTTGCCCCAGCCTCCGCCCGCGCCGTTGCCGCGGCCGTTGCCCTTGCCGGGCATGGTCGCCCGTGCCCGCACGTCGAAGCCGCTGAGCAGATGTCCGTGGTCGACCCACATGCGCCCGCGACGCATCGCCTCGAGCACGCCCGCATAGGAGCGCGAAACGACGCCGGTGTGCAGCCGGGAGAACTGGCCAGGCCAGAAGTCGCTCCCGCCCTGCGGCACTCCGGTGTCCACCGGGTCGGGGCGCTGTCCGCGCACGGCCCAGCGATCGAACTCGTTCGGCAGGCTGTCGTAGGGCTCACCGGCCGGGTAGGCACCGGTCTTCCAGGTGTCCCTGACGGTGAGGTGGTTGTCAGAGTTCGAGGTGATCCAGAACGGCTTGCCCTCGGCGAGCATGGAGTCCCAGACCCCGCCCACCGTGGCCGTCACCCAGTCGAAGCCGCCGTAGACGCGGTAGGCATCGGCCGGATACCCGGACCAGCTGTCCGGGCGCGGGGCGTTGACGTACTCACCGCGCTGATCGCCTGGCCCGCCGTAGGTGCCGACCGGCGAGCCCTGAGCGCCGGGGGCGCCCTCCATGCCGATCATGATCTGCGGATCCGCGTCGCGCCAGGCTCGCAGCTCGTGCGGCGAATCGATACCCAGGCGCATCGGGTGATTGGCCAGGACGACGGCGTCGCCGATCGCGCCCGCGCGCCTCTGCGCGCCGAGCCAGGCGATCGCCTCCGTGGCGCGCCGCTCGTACTCGGCCGCCTGCGCGGCGTCGGCTGGACGCTCCCAGCCGTTGAGCTTTCCATCGAAGGCCAGCTCGAACGCGCGTAGGGTGCGGATGTCGCCGGGGCCGGGCGCGACGAGGACCGTGGCGTGCTCGGCCGCGGGGATGTACCACTCCAGTCCTTGGAAGATCAGCAGGTCCCGCGAGTCGCGCTCGCGCTGGAGCTGCTCCCGCTCGGCGGGGAGCCCGCGGTCGGCGTGCGCGAAGTTGCTGTGCTCGGTGATCGCGACCCAGTCCACGCCGTAGTGCTGGGCTGCGTCGAGCTGCTGAGCGATCCGGTACTTCGCATCGTGGCTGAACTGCGTGTGCACGTGGTGGTCACCGACCAGCCAGGACAGCTCCGGATCCCCCGAGGGTCGGCCCGCGAAGGTGCTCGCCGTCGCCGAACCCGCCTGGCCGGCGTACACGGACAGTCCGCCGGCGGCGAGGGCGATGCCGGCGGCGCGGAGCATGTCACGGCGTGAAAAGCCGAGCCGGCGCAGCTCGGCGTCGGCGTCGATCGGATGGGCGCAGGGGGCGTCGTGGTCGCACATGGGTTTCCTTCGGAGTTCGGGGCTCCTCCGGACTGTAGGCACGCCGGATGGACGGCAAGGAAACATCGGATGTCCTGACCGTGCTTTTGGCACGCGTGTGCGGGTCAGCGCGCGGCGAACGCCTCTGCGAGGGCGTCGCGGACGACGCGTATGCGGTCGTCGTCGCGCGCGGCGGTGCGCACTGCCGTGAACACCTCGCGCACCGGATGCCCTGGAAGATCCGCCAGGGTCGTGGTGGGCTGCGACGACCCCCAGATCAGATCGGGGAGCATCGCCACGGCATGACCGGCCTCGACCAGCCGCACGTGCGCGGTGAGGTCATCGGCCTCGAAGCGCACGTCCGGCTCGAAGCCTGCGGCCCGGCACTGCTGCACCGCCCACTGCCGCACGGCGGTGCCGGCGGGTTCCATGACCCAGGCGCGGTCGTGCAGGGCGCGCAGCGGCGCGGGCTTCTCGGACGGTGGCATCGCGATGCGGATCGGATCCTCGCCGAGCAGATCGTGATCGACGCCGTCATGGCGCTCTCGGGTGTGGCCGGGGTACTGCTCGGCGATCACCAGGTCGAACCGCCGGGCGGCCAGCTCGAACAGGCTCTCCTCCGGGGGCAGCTCGGCGAGCTCGACGCGCAGCTGCGGCATCCGCTCGGCGAGGATCGTGAGCGCAGCGGGGACGATCGTCTCGGCCGCGGTCGGCATGGCCGCGATCCGCACCGGTTCGAGGGCCTGCAGGTCGGTGTTCAACGCGGCGCGGGCCGCCTCGTCGAGCTCCAGCGCACGGGCGGCGTGCTCGGCGAGCATCCGCCCGGCGGGGGTGAGCCGCACCCGTCGGCCGTCCGGCTCGAGCAGGGCGGCACCCGCCTCCTTCTCCAGCAAGGACAGCTGCTGCGAGACGGTCGAGGGGCTGTACGACAGCGACGCGGCCACCTCTGCGATCGTGCCGCGCAGCGCCAGCTCGTGCAGCATCCGCAGCCTGCGCAGCTCGAACATGGTGACCCCTTCCCTGCTCCGGTCTCACTCGTTGCGGGTGTCTCCGCCGCCGAACCCGCATCCGTTGAGACCGGAGCCCGAGAAGCATCGTTTATCTCGAACATTATCCATCGGAAACGGTCGCTTTTCATAGACAGTCGAAGAGCGCACACTGAGATCATGACCACCCCTGTGCCCGCTGCCGAAACATCCGTCTCCGACCTCTCGGACCTCGCCGACGACGCCGTCGCGCTGGTGCGCCAGTGGCTCGTCGAGAGTCGTGAGGTGCCGACGGATGCCGCCGGCGAGCGCCTCGCCGGCGTACTGCGCGACCCCAACGGCCTCGACTTCACCGTCGGCTTCGTCGACGGCGTCGTGCGCCCCGAGGACACCAAGGTCGCCGCCCAGAAGCTCAAGGAGCTCGTGCCGCTGACTCCGAAGTTCCTGCCCGGCGTGATGCGCGGCGCGATCGGGCTGGGTGGCGCGACCGCGACCATGCTGCCCGGCATCGTGGTGCCGTCGGCCCGGGCCGTGCTGCGCCAGATGGTGCGTCACCTCATCGTGGACGCGCGCGACGAGAAACTCGGCGCCGCGATCAAGCACATCCGCGACACGCAGGGCGTGAAGCTCAACGTCAACCTGCTCGGCGAGGCGATCCTCGGTCGGGACGAGGCCGTGCGCCGTCTGGAGGGCACCCGCCGTCTGCTGCAGCGCGACGACGTCGACTACGTCTCGATCAAGGTCTCCTCGACCGTCGCCCCGCACAGCCCCTGGGCGTTCGACCACGCCGTCGCCGACGCATCCGAGGCGCTGCTGCCGCTGTACGACATCGCTGTCAAGGGCGACAAGTTCATCAACCTGGACATGGAGGAGTACAAGGACCTCGATCTGACGATCGCGGTGTTCACCGGCATCCTCGACCGTCCGCAGTTCAAGAACCTCGAGGCCGGCATCGTGCTGCAGGCCTACCTGCCCGACGCCCTCGGCGCCATGATGCGCCTGCAGGAGTGGGCCGCGGCCCGCGTGGCCGACGGCGGGGCGCCGATCAAGGTGCGCGTCGTCAAGGGCGCCAACCTGCCGATGGAGACCGTCGACGCCGAGTCGCACGGCTGGGAGCTGGCGACCTGGTCGACCAAGCAGCAGTCGGATGCGTCGTACAAGGCCGTCCTGGAGTACGCGCTGCGACCCGACCACGTCGGCAACGTCCGCATCGGCGTCGCCGGCCACAACCTCTTCGACATCGCCCTGGCCTGGCTTCTCGCCAAGCGCCGCGGCGTCGAGAGCGGCATCGAGTTCGAGATGCTGCTCGGCATGGCCACCGCTCAGGCACAGGTCATCAAGCGCACCGTCGGCTCGCTGCTGCTCTACACGCCGGTCGTGCACCCGGACGAGTTCGACGTCGCGATCGCCTACCTGATCCGCCGCCTCGAGGAGGGCGCGAGCCAGGAGAACTTCATGTCGGCGGTCTTCGACCTCGACGAGGATCCTGCGCTGTTCGACCGTGAGAAGGAGCGCTTCCTGGCATCCATCCGCGACGTGCCCACCGAGGTGCCCGGTCCGAACCGCGTGCAGAACCGCCAGCTGGCGGCCGCACCGGCGCCGACCGACGGCTTCGTGAACACCCCTGACACCGATCCGTCGCTGTCCGCGAACCGCATCTGGGCTGACGGCATCCGCGCCCGCATGGCCGAGTCGGAGCTCGGCAACGCGACCGTCGCCGCGAACACGCTGTCGACCTCCGAGCAGGTCTCCGAGCGCATCCAGACCGCCGTCGCCGCCGGTGAGGCCTGGCGTGCACTGGGCGCCGAGGGCCGTGCGGCGATCCTGCACAAGGCCGGCGACATCCTCGAGGCGCGTCGTGCCGACCTGCTCGAGGTGATGGGCTCCGAGGCGGGCAAGGTCATCGAGCAGGGCGACCCCGAGGTCTCCGAGGCGATCGACTTCGCGCACTACTACGCCGAGAGCGCCAAGCACCTCGCGGCGGTCGACGGTGCCGAGATGCACGCGGTCGGCCTCACCGTCGTCACCCCGCCGTGGAACTTCCCTGTCGCGATCCCGGCTGGTTCCACCCTCTCGGCCCTGGCCACCGGTTCGTCGGTCATCATCAAGCCCGCACGCCAGGCCCGCCGCTCCGGTGCGGTGATGATCGAGGCGCTCTGGGAGGCCGGCGTGCCGCGCGACGTGCTGCAGTACGTGCAGCTCGACGGCCGCGACCTGGGCACCCAGCTGGTGAGCGACCCGGCCGTCGGCCGCGTCATCCTCACCGGCGGCTTCGAGACCGCCGAGCTGTTCCGCGGCTTCCGCCAGGACCTGCCGCTGCTCGCCGAGACCAGCGGCAAGAACGCCATCATCGTCACCCCGTCGGCCGATCTCGACCTCGCCGCGAAGGACGTCGCCTACTCGGCGTTCGGTCACGCCGGTCAGAAGTGCTCGGCCGCCTCGCTGGTCGTGCTCGTGGGCTCCGCCGCCAAGTCGGAGCGGTTCCGCCGCCAGCTGGTCGACGCCGTCAGCGCGTACGACGTGGGCTCGCCGGTGGACGGCTCGAACCGCATCGGCCCGCTGATCGGCCCGGCCGAGGGCAAGCTGCTCTCCGCACTCACCACGCTGCACCCGGGTGAGTCCTGGATGCTCAAGCCCGAGAAGCTCGACGAGGCCGGACAGCTCTGGCGCCCCGGCATCCGTGACGGTGTGAAGCGCGGATCCGAGTTCCACCGTGTGGAGTACTTCGGCCCGGTGCTCGGCATCATGACCGCCGACAGCCTCGACGAGGCCATCGACATCGTCAACGACATCGACTACGGCCTGACCAGCGGCATCCACTCGCTCGACGAGGACGAGGTGCAGCAGTGGCTGGCCCGCATCGAGGCCGGCAACGTGTACGTCAACCGCGGCACCACCGGTGCGATCGTGCAGCGCCAGCCGTTCGGCGGCTGGAAGAAGGCCGCCGTCGGCGCCGGCTCCAAAGCCGGTGGCCCGAACTACCTCGTCGGTCTCTCCGAGTGGACGGATGCCCCGGTGGAGTCCGCGACCGCGCTCGATGAGCTCGGCTCGTCGGCCGTCGCCCTCGTCAACGGGGAGGACGCGGCATGGCTGCGCGGTGCGCTCGCCACCGACATCGACGCTTGGGCGTCGGAGTTCGGCGTGGTGCGGGACGCCACCGGACTGACCACGGAGCAGAACCTGCTGCGGTACCAGGCCGTACCGGTCACGGTGCGCTACGAGGGTTCCCGCGTGGCGGAACTGCTCCGCGTCGCGGCCGCCGGTCGTCGTGCCGGCTCGCGCGTGACCGTGAGCACCGCCTCGGTGCTGCCGGCTGCAGTGGCGACCTGGCTCGGATCTCACGACGTGGTCGTCGCCTACGAGGACGACACCGCATGGGCCGCGCACGCGCAGCGCCTCGCGGCCACCGACGGCCGGGTGCGTCTGATCGGGGCCTCCGCGGCTTCGACGGCTGCGGCCGTGAACGGTTCGCCGAGCCTCGCGCTGTACGCGAACCCGGTCGTCGCGGCCGGTCGCGTGGAGCTGCTCACGTTCCTGCGCGAGCAGGCCGTGTCGATCACCGCGCACCGCTTCGGCACCCCGCACCGCTACGACGTGCCGGTGCTGCAGCCTGTGCGCTGACCCCTCTCACACGACGCCGCCCCGGCATCCTTCGCAGGATGCCGGGGCGACGTCGTATGCGCGCGCGTGCGCGGCCCGCGGGAGCCGGACTCCGGCGAGGTAGTCAGTCCACCGCAGCAGGGATCCCGCGGGAGTTCAGGAGTGCAGTGAGAACGCGAGCGTCTCGCCGGCGCAGCCGGACACGTCGAGCGTGAGGCGTACGCCGTCGCCGTGACGGGCGAGCGAGACCCGTCCGGCATCCGCGCCCTTGACCCGTGACACGGCCGTGCCCGCGACATCGACGACCAGCGTCGACGCCGACTGCGTCGGGTCACTCACCGAAATCCGCGCCATGCCGGGTGTCTTCCGCGCGATCACGCACGCGGCACGGTCGGCGGTGAGATCGCCCGCGGAACCCGCCCGCCAGAACGCGGCGGCAGTGACGAACGACGAGTGCCGGATCGCCTGGGCGACCTCGTCGTTGCGGATCACCTCGGCCTTCGGCGCAGCTGCTGCCTCCTGCGTCGCCGCAGCATCCGCCCCGGGCAGCACAAGATAGGCGTAGCCTCCGGATGCCGCGGAGCCGGTGCCGTGCGAGATGTGCAGAGTGCCGTACGAGCGGCGCTGCACGACCTCGGTGCCTGCGGCGGCGCCGGTGTTGATTCCCCGCCAGCTGCCCTCCCTGGTGCCGACGCCGGCGACCAGACGGGCGTCATCGAGGAAGACGTAGCCGCCGGTGCCGTCCAGGTGCGCCCATCGCGGGTTCGTCACAGCCGTCTCCGAGGCGATCTCGGCGCCGTCGACGACGAGCGTGCGCGCCGCCTTGCCGAGGTTGCGGTGCTCGACGACCGTGCGCACCTCACCGGAGCTGTCTGTGGAGATTCCGGTGCCGAGCGCGACGATCCCGTCGGGCAGGGTGAACCACGCCTTGCGGGCGACGAGACCCGTGCCGCCGGGCGCGACGAGGTGCATCGCCGCGAGGGCGGTGTCCTCGAAGGTCACGCCGCCCGTCCACTCGTTCGCCGGCGTCTGCTCACCCCATTCGCCCTCCGGGTTACGCGGCAGCGGGGTGAGATCCACGGTGGTGCCGGGAGGGGCCGCGAGATCGGATGTCGGCCAGAACTCGTCGTCGAAGTGGTCGTCGTCGTCGCGAAGGTACAGGTAGGTCATGCCCTGGCTGGTCTTCACGCTCGTGAAGTTCTCGGCCTCGGTGCCCTCGTGCCAGGCGATCCGGTTCGAGCACATCGCCACGCACAGCGCCCAGGAACCGTCGGCCGATCGGTGCACCAGCCGGTCCATCGCGGGGAAGAACCGCGGCCCGGTGGGGTCGGCGACGGGTGCCACGTCGGAGCCGAGCAGTTCCGTCACCAGCGACAGCCGCACGATGCTGGTGGTCGCGGTGATGTTCGCAGCCGTGTTGCCCTCGATCCACTGCCGGCACAGCCCGCGCCAGCGTGCAGCCGTGATCGGGTCGGCGGACTGCGCCAGACGCAGTGTGTGCTCGATCAGGTCGTTGCCGTCGGTGACACTGCGCTCCGCGAAGCGGGACACCGCGCGTCCCCGGACGGCGTCCATCATCTGACCGCGGTACATCAGCGGGGCGAACGAGCGCTCCACGACGCCGGTGATGTTGCTTCGGGTGGGATCGGTGACATCGAAGGAGGTGCCCGCCAGCAGCGCGAAGAGCTTCGCGAGGCCGCCCAGCAGCACGAGCCCGTAGGTTCCGGTGTAGCCGATGGTGGAGTGCTGGACGAACGAGCCGTCGCGGAAGAACCCGTTGCCCTCTGTGACGTACTGCCAGGTGTCACTGAGGGCGGTCACCGCACTGTGCAGCAGGTCGGCGTCGGGCTGCACGATCGACCGGACGATGATCCCCTGGCAGATGTCGACGCGGTTGGCGCCGTCGGAGGGCTTCGGGCCGGTGGGATGCTGCTGCAGCCGAGGATCGCGCTCGGGGAGGAAGTGATCGATCGCGCCGCAGTAGGCGTCGATCTCGTCGGCGGACAGGTGCTCGTGCAGGATCGCCATCGTGTTGGCGAGCGGCTGGGGCGCGCCGATGTTCCACGACCACCAGTTGCCCCACCACGTGGTGCCGGTGTTGTAGATCTTCTCGTGCATGTGCGCGAGGCCGCGCAGCGCGGCGTCGCGCACCGTTGCAGACCCCTCGTGCTTCGATCCGGGTGTCGCCCACGATGTCGCGAGCGAGAGGATTCCGACGTAATTCATCCTCATCGCGTTGGACTTCGCGATGTCGGTGGCGCCGATGGCCCAGTCCTGGTCCGAGAAGAATCGGGTGGCGGTAGGGCTGACCTTGGCCAGGAGAGCATCTGCCGCCCTGTCCTGCCTGGCGATGACGCTGACGAAGGCCGCGGGGTTCGCCGCGATGATGCTGCGCCCGGTCAGTGTCTCGACCCAGCGGAGGCGGAGCGCCTCGATCTCGGGCACGTCGACGGCGAGCGGACGGACGGCGGCGGAGGCGGACAGCGGGCCGGACTGCGCGAGCAGAACGGCCGCCGCGGCGAGTCCGCCGAGCTGCAGCACGTTCCTGCGGGAGGGGGTGAACATACGATCTCCTTCGGTCGATGCCAGCGACGCTAGAAGGAGGAGAGACGAGGAATCAATGTTGATTCCTCGTGTTCCCGGCCCGTTGACTGGCAGCGATGAACGAACCCGATGCGAGACCGAACATCCTGGTCGTGATGGCCGACCAGTTCCGCGCCGCGGCGATCGAGCCTGGCGGTGACCCGGTCGCGACCCCTCACCTGGACCGCCTCGCTGCCGCGGGCTGCGTGATGAGCCAGGCGGTCAGCTCTTATCCGGTGTGCAGCCCGCATCGGGCGATGTTCCTCACCGGCTTGCGCCCGGAGCAGAACGGCGTCACCCTCAACGTGCACTCCGAGTCGGCGGAGGACGGCGTGGGCCTGCGTGACGGGCTGCCCACCTGGGCGAGCGTGTTGCGGGATGCCGGCTATCGCACCGGTTACATCGGCAAGTGGCATCTCGAGCCGCCGGCGCCTGACGACGAGCGATTCGGGGAGGGGCGCCGAGACGACGGGAAGGTCTGGGACGCGTGGTCGCCTCCGGAACGACGGTTCGGCTTCGACTTCTGGTACTCCTACGGCGCCGCCGACCGGCACCTCGCGCCGCACTACTGGACGGCGGATGCCGGGCGCGAGGCGCGGATCGACGTGGACGCCTGGTCAGCGGAACACGAGGTCGATGTCGCGCTCGAGTTCCTCGCGTCGCAAGGCGAGGAGCCCTCTGCACTCATGGTGTCGCTGAACCCGCCGCATCAGCCGTTCGACCAGGTGCCGGAGCGCTACCGCCGGCTGTACGCGGGGCGCACCGCGGAAGCGCTGCTGGTGCGCCCGAACGTGCCGCACGGAACCGCGATCGCCGATGAGGCGGCGGTGATCGCCCGTGACTATTTCGCCGCGATCACCGGGGTCGATGAGCAGATCGGACGACTGGCCGACGCGGTCGAGGCATCCGGCCGGCCCACGGTGCTGCTGTTCACCGCGGATCACGGTATGCAGCTGGGCAGTCACGGTCTGCTCTACAAGAACGTCGCCCACGAGGAGTCGGTGCGGCTGCCGTTGATCGTGCATGCACCGGGAATCGTGCCGCCCGGCGTCTGCCACGCGACGATCTCCTCGCTGGACTTCGCCCCGACGATCCTCGGACTGGCCGGTGCGGATGCCAGGGCCTTCCCCGGGAGGGATCGCTCGCCGCACGTGCGCGGGGAGGTCGACGGCGGGGCGGCAGCCGCCGTCTACTACCGGTACGCCTCGCGCAGCGATCCGTCCAGCGCGCGCGGTCTGCGCGGCCCGGACGGCAAACTCATCGCCACGTGGCATCCCGAGCGCGGACTCGCGGTCGAGTTCTTCGACCTCGTCGCGGATCCCTACGAGATGCGCAGCAGCGCGGATGCCCCAGCGGCGGCGGACCTGGCCAGGGCGCTGCTCGCCGAACTGGCCGCCGGCGGCGATGCCTGGGCCGGCCGGGCCGCGCTCGCCGCGATGTACGGGGACTGACTGGCGACCTGATCAGTCCCGCGCCGGCAGTCCGACCTCGGCGCGCCAGCGCTCATGCGCTTCGGCCAGCTCGCGGACGAGGTCTGGTCTGGCATCCGCGAGGTTGCTCGCCTCGCCGCGGTCGGCGGTGAGATCGGTGAGGAACAGGCCGTTCCCAGTCTCGGTGTGCTCGGTCCGGGCCACGTACCGCGCCGTGGGGTCGTCGCCCGACACCGAGAGCAGCTTCCAGTCGCCGCGGCGCACAGCCCACTGCCATCCGCAGTCCCAATGCAGTTCACGAGCAGAGCGCAGTTCACGGTCGGCGTCGCCCGCGGCGTCCGCGAGGGGCCGCCGCAGATCGATCCCGTCGCCGACGTGCTCGGTCCCGGCCGCCGCGGCGAACGTCGCCGCGAGGTCGAGCGCGCTGACGGGATCCGAGACCACCGAGCCGGCCGTGGTGACGCCGGGCCACCGCACCAGGAACGGCACGCGGATGCCGCCCTCCCAGAGCGTGTACTTCGTGCCGCGCAGGTCGCCGTTGTCGCCGTAGTTGCACTGCGATCCGCCGTTGTCGGTGAGGTAGACGACCATTGTGTCCTGGCCCTCGACAGCCGCGAGCAGTCGACCGATCGCGCGGTCCATCAGTTCGAGTTGGGCCAGGTAGTAGGCGCGTCCGTCCGGCAGGTTCGGACTGATCGCGCCGTCGTACCAGTCGAGATACTCGGATGCCCCGGGATGCCAGTCCTCGAAACCCTGCAGACCCCGGGCGGCCAGCTCCTCGTCCGGCAGCTGCCAGCAGAAGTTGTGCACGGCGTTGAACGCGACCATCGCGAAGTACGGCTCGTCACCGGCACCGCCGATGAAGTCGATCGCGCGATCGGCGATCTCGTCCGTGGTGAAGCCGTCGAACTCGGCGGGTTCCTCTCCTGACCAGAACGGCTGAACGCCCATCGGGCCCGCGGCCTCGCCGTACTCCTCGACCGCCGACGCGGAGTGGTGCCGGTAGTGCAGGCGCCCCATCGACTGTCCGGCCAGACCGTAGAAGGACTTCTCGAAGCCGTGATGCGGCGGAGCGCCGCGGTCGGCGGAGGTCTCGTCGCCGTAGTGCACCTTGCCGAAGTATCCGGTGACATAGCCCGCCGTGCGCAGCGTCTCGGCGATCGTCTGAGCGGTGCCGATGTGCGCGGAGTCGAACCACAGTCCGCCCCAGCGCTGCTGGTACTGCCCGGTGATCATGCCCGCGCGCGACGGTGAGCAGATCGGCGCGGTGACATAGGCGTCGGTGCAGGTGGCACCCTCCGCAGCGAGCCGGTCGAGCACCGGCGTCTTCACACCGGGAGTGTCGTGCGCGGAGCGGTCGGCGTAGCCGTGGTCGTCCGAGACGATCAGCAGGATGTTCGGGCGGGTCACGGGGCCTCCTGGGTGCGGGTGCTTCTGTTCAGCGTAGGACCGGCCGGCGGTCGGCCGATGGGAGCCGGACGCGGTTCCGATCGGCGTCGGCGCCGAGTTCTGCTCCCATCCGGGGCGTTCACGCGCCGGCGAGGGCGCCGTCCCACCCCGGCGGGGCGAAGGCACCCACGGGGTCGTCGCCCAGCGGTGTCCGCTGTCCTGCGCCCCAGACCGGCAGCGCGGCGCCATCGGCCTGCCGCGTGGCGTGCTCCGCGAACCAGCCGTGCATCCGCTGCCGCAGCTCGGCCACCTCGCCGGCGCGCGCCGGGGCGTCGATGAGATTCGTGCGCTCGCCGGGATCCGTCTCGAGATCGTAGAACTCATGCGGACCGTAGGGGAAGCGATGCACGTACTTGCGGCACGTCGTGCGGATCATCCGCACAGGACCGTACTCGCTGTGCACCACGACCGCGCGATCCTCGTCGGATTCCCCGGCCGGAGAGTCCGTGAGCAGGGGCGCGAAGCTTCGGCCGGGGCCCTCCTCGAACGCGGCCCGGTCGATCCCGGCGAGCTCCAGCAGGGTCGCCGGGAAGTCGTAGGCGCTGAGGAGATCGTGCACGACCCGCCCCTGTGCCACACGCCCCGGGGCGGAGACGATGAACGGCACCATGACCGACTCGTCGTACATGTTCATCGGGAAGGTGCCGTTGCCCTTGCCCCAGATGCCGTGCTGGCCGCAGTTGAAGCCGTTGTCGCTGAGGAAGACGACGATCGTGTCCTGCTCCAGGCCGTGCGCGCGCAGCCGGTCGAGAACACGTCCGATCGCCGCATCCATCGCCGTGACCGCGGCGAAATAGCCGATCAACGCCTCGCGGGCGTCCGGCTCGCCGCCGATCGGGCCGCCGCCGAGCGTCTGCAGCCAGGCATGCGGCTCCTCCTGAGGACAGCTCTCGAATGCGCAGTCGCGGTACAGCTCGGTGAACTCGTCTGGATGCTGCCCGGCGAAGGGCTTGTGCGGGGCGGTGAAGTTCACTGCCAGGAAGAACGGGGCGTCCTGTCCCGCCTCCTCGTCGAGGAACGAGATCGCGTCATCGGCGATCGCATCGGTGAGATAGCCGGTGGCGACCTCCGGCTCGGCCCCGCGCAGCATCGGGGCGTCGTGGTACGGACTGCCACCGCCCTCGAGCGCGTACCAGTGCACGAATCCGCGCCGCGGCGCGTCGCTCGCACCGAGGTGCCATTTGCCGGAGAGGCCGAGCCGGTACCCGGCATCCGCCAACGCATCCGTGTACGTCGGCTGCCCGGCGAGGAGGTCGACGCTGTCCGGACCGGTGTTCGGACCGTCGAGGTAGTCGTGCACCCCGTGGGTGGAGGGGATGCGGCCCGTGAGCAGACTCGCCCTGGCGGGGGAGCACACGGGCGAAGCGCAGAAGAACCTGTCCAGCCGCGTGCCGCTGAGGGCGAGCGCGTCGAGGACGGGCGTGCGGATCTCCGCGTTGCCGGCGGCGCCGAGTGCCCACGGGCCCTGGTCGTCACTGAGGAAGACGAGGATGTTCGGGTGATCGCTCACGCCGGCACCGATCCGAGCAGGCTCGCGGTACCGGTCTCCGCAGAACGGTAGCTCGCGAGGATCAGCTCGACGACGTGCCGCGCGTGCTCCAGGGGCACCGCCGGCGTCCCGCCGCCGACGACCTGCAGGAAGTCTGCCAGCTGGGCGGTGAATCCGGTCTGGATGTCGTGATCGGTCGGCTCGTGCAGCACACGCGTACGCCCGTCGACCCGCACGGTGGTGCCCGAGCGGGGGTCGGCCTCGACGACGCCGCCCTCGCAGACCACCGTCAGACTGTCGCTGCGCGTCGGAGGGTCGCTCACCACGGCGATCGCGACGCCGACCCCGTTCTCGAGTCGCAGCCGCAGGACGCCGTCGGTCTCCACCGGGGAGCCGAAGCGGTTCGCGACGGAGGCCGAGATCTCGGCCGCGGGTGCTCCGCCGAACCAGAGGGAGCGGTCGAGGCAGTGGGCGCCGATGTTGAACAGCGCTCCGCCGCCCGCCACCTCGCGGGAGAAGAACCACGGGGAGCGCATGCCCGGCCGGTAGTCGGTGCTGCGATTGTCACGGATCAGCTGCACGGCGCCGAGTTCGCCGGACGCGATGAGGGCGTGCGCGGCGGTCTTGTCGGGCAGGAAGTGCTGGATGTGGCCCACCGTCAGAGAGACTCCTGCGCTCGCGCAGGCCTCGGCGATGCGGTCGCAGTCCGCCACCGACGTGGCCATCGGCTTCTCGACCAGCACGTGCTTGCCGGCCTCGGCCGCCTCGACGGAGATCGGAACGTGCAGCGCATGCGGGGTGTTCACGATCACCGCGTCCACGACATCCGCCTCGAGCATCCGCCGATGCTCGGTGAACACCCTCGCCCCGGGGGAGACGTCGGCGGCCCGCCGAGCCGCCGATTCGTCGATGTCGCAGACCGCGGTGAGCTCCGCCCCGGCGAGGACGGCCGCCGCGCGCACGTGGAACGGCGCGACCGCCCCGGCTCCGATCAGACCGATGCGCATACTTCTCCTTGTTCCGTGGCTCGCACTCAGGACTCGCGCGCGCCGCAGGAACGACGGATCACGATCCTGGGCCGGAGCCTGATCTGATGCAGGGGACAGTCGTCGCCCTCGATGAGCCGACGCAGCAGCACATCGGCCGCCATCCGTCCGATGCGGTACTTCGGCGGGGCGACCGCGGTCAGCGGCACCTCCGCCAGGTCGGCCACCTCGTCGTCGTACGAGACGAGCGCGATGTCCTCGGGCACCCTCAGGCCGTCGCGTCGGATGGCGCCTTCGAGCAGGGTCGCCTCGCGGTCGCCGAACACGAGTGCCGCCGTGGCCTCGAAGTCCCGGATGCGCCGGTAGGCCGACTGCGCCGAGTCGGCCACCCAATCGGCCTTGGACTGCGCGAACTCCAGTGAGCCGGCCAGGCCGAGATCGGCCACGGCGTGCCGGTACCCGCGGACGACGCCCGCCTCGGTCGGAGTGCGCTCGCGAGTGAGGAGAGCGATGCGGGTGTGGCCGAGGGCTGCGAGATGCCGCACGGCGTCGTAGGCTCCGCCGCGATGATCCGAGCAGACGTGCTCGGTGGTGTCTGCAGGGCCGAGATCAGGCAGGCTGCGCTCCACCAGCACGACGGGAACCGGGAGTTCCATGAGCTCTCGCGCTCGGGCGGCGGGGTCCTCGATGCCGGTGAGCGTCGGGGCGATCAGCAGGCCGTCGATGCCGCCGTCCAGCAGCGAGGCGATCGCGGGGGCCTCCCGTTCGCGGTCGTAGCGGTAGGTCGACAACTGCAGCGTCGCGCCCGCGGCGGACAACGACTCGTCGATGCCCTGAAGCACGCGCGGGTAGTACAGCTGGGTGTCGGGGAGCAGCACGCCGATTCGCCTGCGAGCCTTCTCGTCGCGAGGGCGGATGTGCGCCACGAAACTGCCTGCGCCCTGACGGCGCACCACGATGCGCTCGGCGACGAGTTCGTCGAACGCCCGGCGGACGGTGGTGAGGGAGAGGCCGGTCTCCGTCGCGAGCTGCTGCTCGGTCGGCAGCTTCTCGCCGGCGGTCCAGGTGCCGGCGAGGATGCCGCGCCGCAGCTGGTCGGCGAGCACCTCGAACTTCAGCGCCTTGGCATCGGCATCGCGCACCACGGATCCTCGTCGATCGGTCATGGCGCCTCCTCTCGTGGCAGTTCTCTCATTCTCCTGTCGCAAAAGAGAGGAATAAAGAGGGATTCATCTGTTTGGTTGCGATTCCTCTGCCTTGTTCGGGGATTGTGGAGGCGGATGCAGAACATTGAAGGGAGGAATCTTCGCAATACTCATTGATTGCTCCTTTCCTGGCGGGCGATAGTCGTGCACGGATCGGCGACGTGGCCGCTCCCGAACGAAAGGAAACCCGATGGCGAAGATCCGAAAGCTCTCCGCACTCGTCGTTGTCGGCGCGCTGGCGCTGACCGCCGCGGGCTGCGCATCCACCCAGGGCGGCGACTCGAGCGAGGGCGGCTCGCTCACCTACTGGTCGATGTGGAAGGAGGGCGAGGCGCAGCAGAAGGTCCTCGCCTCCGCCATCGACGACTTCCAGAAGGAGACCGGCATCACGGTCGACGTGCAGTGGCAGGGACGTGACAACACGAAGAAGGTCGTCCCCACGCTGAACACCAACAAGGTGCCCGACCTCATCGACGGCTCGTTCGCCAAGCTCGCGCCGGTGCTCGCCGAGAGCGGTCAGGCGAAGGCCCTCGCTGACGCCTACGCCGCCGAGGTGGACGGAGAGAAGGCCGCAGACCTCATTCCGAAGGCCTACCTCGCCGGCGACATCCTCACCCGCAAGGGCGAGGATGCGCCGTGGATGCTGCCCTACTCCCTCACCAGCGACGCGATCTGGTTCAATGCGGCCACGCACCCCGACCTCGTCTCGGCCCCGCCGGCCGACTGGGGCTCCTTCATCGCCGAGCTCGACAAGCTCAAGGCGGCGAACGAGGTGCCCATCGCCATCGACGGCGACGTGTCGGGCTACAACGCCTATTGGTACACGGCCGCGATCGTGCACATCGCCGGCCCCGGCGCCCTGAACAAGATCGCCGCCGACAAGACCGGCGAGGCGTGGGATGAGCCGGAGGCGCTCGAAGCTGCGGAGATGGTGCAGCAGCTCGTCGACGGCGGCTACTTCATCCCCGGCTACAACGCCAGCAAGTGGCCTGCGCAGCAGCAGGCCTGGGCGGGCGACAAGGCCGCGCTGCTGTTCAACGGCACCTGGATCCCGACCGAGACCGGGACCTACGCGGCAGACGGCTTCGAGTACTCGTCGTTCCCGTTCCCGACGGTCGACGGCGGCGAGAAGGTCGCGCGCGCCGACTTCGTCGGCTTCTCGGTGCCCGCCAGGGCGAAGAACTCCGAGAACGCGCAGAAGTTCGCGACCTTCTTCCTGCAGAAGAAGTACCAGGACGCGCTGGGCACCGACGCGAAGATCCTGCCCGTCCGCCAGGACGCTGCGACCAGCCCCGAGATGGAGACGGTGAAGGCGGCTCTCGACTCCGCCGACGCGTTCTACCAGCAGAACGACGGCATAAGCTTCCCCGGCTACTCCGAGAAGCTGTTCTGGCCGGCCGCCGACCAGCTCATCCTCGGGAAGATCTCCGCGAAGGAGTTCGTCGAGACGATGAAGTCGGGTCAGACCGACTACTGGAAGCAGAACTCATGACCCAGACGGCAGCAATGCCTGGAGTCGTCGCCGGACGGGGTGCCTCTCGGGCATCCCGCTCCGGCGGCAACGCCATCGACAAGGCGCGCAGGCGGCTGTTCGTGCCCTTCGTCGGGCCGGCTCTGCTGTTCTACAGCGTGCTGTTCGTGGGACCGGCGGTCTACGCGATCTGGATCGGCTTCAACAAGTGGTCCGGAGCCGGTCCGATGGAGTTCGTGGGCCTCGGCAACTACGTCCGGCTGTTCTCGGACAAGCTGTTCCTGAAGTCGTTCGGCAACACTCTGCTGCTGCTGTTCGTCGTGGGCGCCGCGATCTTCATCGTCTCGTTCGGTCTGACCCTCGTGCTGCGCGACATGGCAGGACGCAAGATCGCCCGATCGGTGATCTTCTTCCCCCACCTGGTGAACGCGATGATCTTCGGGGTCCTCGCCGGCTTCGTGCTCAATCCCGGCGGCCTGGTGAACACCCTGCTCGGATGGCTCGGTGTCACCGACCCGCCCGCATGGCTGGCGCAGGACAACCTGTTCCCGTTGATCATGGTGATGCTCACCTGGATCACGACCGGCTACTACACGACGATCCTCATGGCCGGAGTCGACCGCATCCCGCCGTATTACTACGAGGACTGCGCGCTCGCGGGTGCCAACGCCTGGCAGCGCCTGCGGTACGTGATCCTGCCGCTCACCTGGGACGTGTTCGGCACCTGCGCGGTGCTGTGGACGATCTCGTCGGTGAAGATCTTCGAGATCATCTGGATCTTCGGCGGATCCACCGGACAGGGCATCCCGCCGACCCAGACCTGGAGCACGGCGGTGTACACGTACGTCACGGCGTTCTCCGGTGAGTCCATTCCCGCGTACGGCATGGCCAGCGCCTCCGCGATCCTCTCGCTCGCGCTCGTGTCCGTGCTCGTCGTCCTGCTCCGTCGCGTGATGAAGCGCGACGCGATCGAGTTCTAGGAGTGCTCATGACCTCTGCACAGGTGCTTCCCGAAGAGATCACGACCCGCACCCTGGTGACACCGCCGACCGGGCGCCCGCATCGCCCGCGTCGGCGTGGAGCGGCGATCGGCCACGACCGCAGCATCGTCCGTGGCATCGGACTGGTGCTGCTCTGGGCCTTCGTGGTGCTCAACGTCGCGTGGATGGTCTGGATGGTGATCCAGGCGTTCCGTGACACCCGTTCGATCCTCAGCGATCCATGGGGTCTGCCGACCTCGCTCGACCCGACCAACTTCGTGACTGCCTGGACGGTCGGCGACTTCGCCACGGCGACCCTGAACAGTGTCGTGACGACCGGGGTCTCCTCGTTCCTCACCGTCGCGATCGCGGCGCCGGCCGCCTACTATCTCGGTCGTGTCGAGAACCGGTTCACCAGCTCGCTGACTCTCTACTTCGTGCTCGGTCTCGGCATCCCCGCACAGGTGATCCTCATCCCGCTGTTCGTGATGCTGAACGAGATGTATCTGACCGACAGTCTGATCGGGCTCAACCTCGTCTACATCGGTGTCTCGATGCCGTTCACCGTCTTCCTGCTGATCGCTTTCTTCCGGTCGCTGCCGGCGGAACTCGAAGAGGCGGCGGCGCTGGACGGCACCACGGCGTTCGGCACGTTCTGGCGCATCACGCTGCCGCTCGCCAAGGGCGGCATCCTGACCGCCTTCGTGCTGCAGGTGATCTCGCACTGGAACGAGACGCTGCTCGCGCTGACGCTGCTGCAGTCCACCGACAAGTACACCCTGCCCGTGGCTCTCATCTCGTTCATCCAGCAGCAGACCTACTCCGGTGCGGACTGGGGCGGACTGTTCGCCGGGCTCTGCATCGTCGTGCTGCCGATGCTCGCGATCTACCTCTGGCTGGGGCGACGCCTCACCGAGGGGCTCACCCTGGGAATGGGCAAGTGAGCGCTGCGCCGCAGCCGAACATCCTGGTGGTGATGGCCGATCAACTCGGGGCTCACGTCATCGACAGGGACGAGGGATGGGCCGATACGCCTCACCTCGATCGGCTGCGGGCGCGGGCGGCCGAGTTCGGACGCGCCTACGTCACCTTCCCGCTCTGCGTGCCGTCGCGTGCGTCGTTCCTGACCGGACGGATGCCGCACGAACTGGGCATCGCCGGGAACCGGCGTGCGGAGCGGTCGCCCACGGAGACGGGCGCGCGTCCGGACAGCCTCGGACACCTTCTGAGCGCTGCCGGGTACCGCTGCGCCTATGCGGGGAAGTGGCACGCCACCGAGGCCAGCGCTCCGCCGGACGCCGGATTCGAGGTGGTGCGGCCGTTCGGCGATCGCGGGCTCGCCGAGGCGTGTGCCGACTGGCTGCGCGGGCGCCAGGGGGCGGAACATCCCTTCCTGCTGATCGCGTCCTTCGACGATCCGCACACGATCTGCGAGTACGCCAGGCGGCAGCCGATGCCCTACGGCGACGTCGAGCGCTGCGACGTGCGGGACGCGCCGCCGTTGCCGTCCAACTTCCTCCCGGCACCGTTCGAGTCCGAGGCCGTTCGGCACGAGAAGCACGCGGCACAGCACGTGTACGGCACCGCGGCCTACACCTCGGACGAGTGGCGCGAGTACCGAGCGGCCTACCGTCGGCTCGCGGAGCGGGCCGACGCATACCTCGGTCAGCTGCTGGACGCGTTGGACGAGGCAGGCCTGACAGATTCCACCCTCGTCGTGTTCACCAGCGATCACGGCGACGGCGACGCCGCCCACCGGTGGAACCAGAAGACTGCGTTGTTCGAGGAGTGCACCCGGGTGCCGCTCATCGTGAGCGGCCCCGGCGTCGTTCCCGGCGGCAGATCGGGCCTCACGTCGGCCGGACTCGATCTCCTGCCCACCCTGCTGCGCGCCGCAGGAGCAGCAGCGCCGCACGGACTGCACGGCAGGCCTCGTGCGCTGGATGCGGGGGAGGATCCGTCGGATCGCGTGATCGCCGCCGAGACGCGCTTCGAGCGTGCGGATCCGCCGCTCACCCGCGGTCGCGCGATCTGGTGCGGGGATCACAAATACGTGGTGTACAGCTGGGGGCGGTATCGCGAGCAGCTCTTCGATCTGCGGAACGACCCCGGCGAACAGCGCAACCTCGCTGTCGAGTCTCGCTTCGATCGTCTGCGCGACGAGTTGCGTGCGAAGCTGCTGGCCTGGTGCCGGCAGACCGGTGACGAGGAGTTCCTCAAGTTCGTCCCGCTGCCGGCGGATGCTCCGGAATCGGTGCGAGAGGAGATCTTCGCGATTCCGTACTGAGGCGGTGCTCGGCGGTCGCGTGACCGCCGAGCGCTTCAGACCAGCGGCAGGGCGTCGTCATAGGCCGAGGTCGAGACCGGGGGCACGTCGCCGAACACCCGGGTCGTCCCCGGCTCGGTCCGCCAGGTCGGCCAGCCGGGGTCGTCGCCGGTGATGAACGTGACGGCGGCGGCGTGCATGTCGTCCGCGAGCCCCTGCGGCGGACGATCTCCGGCCAGCGCGGCGACGCGCTCCGAGCCCAGGCAGTCCCACCAGAACGGCACGTCGAGGCAGTGGCTCGACCAGCCGGTCTTCGGGGACGCCCACGCGAAGCGGTAGACCCAGGTGGCGGCAGTCGCCCTCGCCTCGGCGACCCGCACGACCAGTGAGCGGAACACGGTGTCGGTGACGAAGCGGCCGAAGGTCGCCGCAGTGCCCTTGCGGCGCTGCGGTCGGTTCGCGACGAGCCAGGAGCGGCGCAGCGCCCTCGCCGGCCGGAGCAGACGCAGCGCGACGGAGGCCGGCACGAACCTCAGGGCGCGGGGCGCGGCATCCATCGCCGGAGTGAACTCGTCGTCCGTGGCGCCCAGCAGCAGCGGCTTGTCCGCACCGACGCCCGCGGCGAGCGAGTCGACGGTGGGGCGCTCGATGAGTTCTCCGTCGACGACGGGACCCCAGGGCAACCCGTCGAAGAGCACGGCCGTCGTCGCCTTGAGACCGGTCTTGCCGAGCAGCGAGGCCTCGTACTGCTTCCGGGTGAGGGCCTTCTCGGTCGCGGACCGGAAGCCGTCGAGCGTGGGCTCCACTCCGACCAGCCCGGCGAGCAGCGCGCTGCGCTTCGCCACGATGCCACGCGGAAGATCTCCCAGGGCGCCGGAGATCGAGATCGCGGAGTGGAACAGGTGCTGCGCCGCCGTCATCCCGAGCAGAGTCAGCACTGCGCCGCCGCCGGCGGACTGCCCGGCGATCGTCACCCTGGCGGGGTCGCCGCCGAACGCGGCGATGTTGCGCTGCACCCACTCCAGGGCCGCCACCCAGTCGCGCACGCCGCGGTTGTCGGGGGCGCCGTCGATCACGCCGAAACCGTCGAAGCCGAGCCGGTACGAGACGGTCACGGTCACGACGCCGTCGCGGGTGAAGGCGCGGCCGTCGTACCAGGGGCTCGCGGGGGAGCCCGAGGAGTAACCGCCGCCGTGGATCCAGACGAGCACGGGCGCCGCACCGTCGAGGGCGGGGGTGAACACGTTGACGTTCAGAGTCGATGAGCCCTTGACCGACGGTTCAGGGATCAGCGCGTTCGGCTCCTCGCGGCGCTGCGGCGTCGCTCCGTAGGCGGTCGCGTCGCGGACCTCGGCCCAGGGCTCGACGGGCTGCGGTGGCAGGAACCGGCGCCGACCGGTCGGCGGCGCGGCGAACGGGATACCGAGGAATGCCGCGTCCTGTGCGCGGCGGATGCCTCGCACAGGACCGGACTCGGTCTGGACGATCGGTGCTTCGCTCATCGCCTCCAGTATGGTCCTCACCGGTATGACACGAAGTGTCGCGGCATCCGAGACGCTGTGCCAGACTGTTCCGGACGAAACGCGAGGATGCACGTTGACCAGACCTCTCGCAGGACCCCAGACCCTGCTGCGGACGATGAACGCACGAGCGATCCTGGAGGCGCTGGCCAGACGCGGCGCGCTCACCAGGGCCGAGCTGATGGCGGAGACCGGACTGTCACGCACCGCCGTCACGCAGGTGCTCCGGATGCTGGAATCACGCGATGCCGTCGCATCCGCCGGTAAGGAGCGTGCGACCAAGGGGCCCGCCGCAACCCGCGTCGGACTGAATTCGCGGCTGGGCGTCGCTGCCGCGATCCACATCGATCACCACGACATCCACGTCGTCCTGCTCGACGCCACCGGAGCGATCCGCGCTGAGGCGCACGGCCCGCTGCCCGTCGTCGTCGATCGCGTCGAGGCGATCGCCGCGCTGCTGGACGAGTGTCGTGCCACCGTGGTCGCACCGGTGCTGGTCGCGGTCGTCGCCGTGCCCGGGATCGTGCGCGCAGACGGCGAGATCCGCGACGACCAGGGCCCGGACGGCGGAGCCTTCCGCGCTGCGCTCGCCGAGCGACTGGGCTGCCCTGTGCGCATCGAGAACGACGTGAACCTCGCGGCGCTCGCCGAACTGTCCGGCCCGATCGGCGCCGAGCAGCAGGGCTTCGCTCTGCTCCTGCTCGACGACGGCCTCGGCGCCGCATACATCGTCGACGGTGCACTGCACCGCGGAGTCTCCGGGATGGCCGGCGAGGTGAACTACCTGCCGCAGTCGCCGCTGCCGGTCGGCGCGCCGGTGCTCGGGCACGCCGTCACCGCCGACCTGGCACTGGTCGCCGGGCGCGAGCCGTCGCTGCCGCTGCCCGCGCATCTCGAGGCCGCAGCATCCGGTGACGAGAGCGCGCGGGTGATGGCCGCCGAGGTCGCCCGCCGGCTGGTGCTCATCGCCGGATCGATCACGCTCGTGCTCGATCCAGGGCTGATCGTCCTCGCCGGCGACGCCGCGCACCCGGTGCTCTTCGAAGCCGTGGGTGCCGCTGCCGAGGAGTTCGACGACCAGCTCCCCCTGTCGTTCGCGCTGTCCGCCTTCGGCGCCGAGGCCCCGCTGGTCGGCGCCGTGCACGAGGCGGCCGATGCGCTGCGCGCCACCCTGTTCACTCGCATCGTCACACCCGAATCCAGCAGAACGTAGAGAACATGCCCGTACCCCTCACCGATCGCCTCGGCCTGCCTGCCGGTGCCAGGGCGATCATCCTCAACGCCGACGACTTCGGCATGTGCCGCGCAGCGAACCGGGCCATCACCGGCCTGCTCTCGGACGGACACCTCGACTCGACCACCCTGATGATGCCGTGCGCCTGGGCGCCAGACGCCGCCGCGTTCGCGGCATCCCGCACCGACCTCGACGTCGGCGTGCACCTCGTGCTGACCAGTGAGTGGACCGGGTACCGGTGGCGGCCGCTCACGGGCAGCGGCTCCTCACTCGCGGACGCCGACGGGTACTTCCCGCACACCTGTCTCGAGGTGGAGCAGCAGGCGGCGGAAGCGGATGTCGCGGCGGAGATCGCCGCGCAGCTCGAGGCGGCGCTCGCCGCCGGCATCGACGTCACCCATCTCGACAACCACATGGGCTCGGTCTACGGCCTCGAGACCGGACGCGACTTCCTCGCACAGGTGCTGCCGCTCGCCGCCGCACACGGGCTGCCGTTCCGGCTGCCGCGCTACGGCACGGGTCTCGAGGTCGACCCGGCCATGCAGCCGCTGATCGATCGTGCGGCGGCCGCCGCGGATGCCGCGGGCGTGGTCATCCCGGATCGCGCGTGGACGCACCCGTTCGAGCTGGCTGGCGAGGGCGCCGACGACGAGGAGACCTATGAGCAGGTGCGTGAGGGATTCCTCGAGCTGCTGCGAGCCGTGCCGGCGGGAGTCACGGAGATCTTCCTGCATCCGATGGTCGATGACGACGAGCTGCGCGCGACGGTCGACTATGCGGCACCCAAGCGCGGATACGAGCTGCGGCTGCTCACCGACCCCGCGGTCGCCGAGGCGATCGCCGACGAGGGCCTGGTGCGCATCGGCTGGCGCGAACTGAGGGACGTGCAGCGGGCATGACCCTCGTCACCGGCATCCGCGACCGCCGTCTCGACGGCGCGCCGACCCGAGCCCAGAGCATCGCCTTCGGAGCATCCGGCTTCCCGATCCAGCTGATGTCGCAGACGTTCTCGGCGTTCGTCGTCTACTTCTACGTCGCGCACCTGGGCGTGCCCGCGGCATGGGTCGCGGTCGCGATGATCGCGCACGGCATCCTGAACGCACTGCTGAATCCGGTGGTCGGGGCGCTTTCCGATCGGCTGCGCACGCCCTGGGGGCGGCGCGTGCCGTGGATCGGACTCGGGATCGTGCCGCTCGTGGTCGCGTTCGCGCTGATCTGGATGCCGCCGGCGCTGCCGGTCG
Organism: Microbacterium sp. MAH-37; assembly: GCF_009758255.1. Taxonomy (GTDB): domain Bacteria; phylum Actinomycetota; class Actinomycetes; order Actinomycetales; family Microbacteriaceae; genus Microbacterium. Next base: position 150,784 of record NZ_WSEN01000010.1, on the reverse strand, counting down.
GCGGGCTGATCGCCTGGTTCATCGTGATCGTGGCGGTGTACGACGTGGCGTTCGTCGTGGTGGTGCTGAACGTGTCCGCGCTGTTCCCCGAGATCTTCCGCACCACCGCGGAGCGGGCCTCGGGGAACGTGCCCCGGCAGATCTTCGGCATCCTCGGCATGGTGCTCGGCACGGCGATCGCCCCGGTGATCTACGGGTCGCTCGGGTGGCCCGCGATGGCGCTCATCCTCGGCGCGGTGTGCCTGGGTGTGCTGGTCTGGTCGTTCGCCGGGGGAATGGTGGAGCGGTCCTCCGCCGCTGCGTCCTCTTCGGCGGATGCCGGGATGCCGTGGCGTGACCAGCTGCGGTACACCTTCGCGAACCGCGCCTTCGTGCCGTACGTGCTGGGCTCGCTGATGGTGCAGACCTCGGTCGCGATCATCATCGCGGCGATCCCGTTCTACGTGCGGTACTCGCTGCGTGCGGCCGAGGGGGATGCCAGCATCCTGCTCGGGGCGATCTTCGTCGCGGCGATCCCGTCGATCGTCGGATGGAGCTGGTTCGTGCGACGCACCTCGCCGCGCACCGCCGTGCTCGTGGGGGTGGCGATCTTCGGGGTCGCGGTGCTGTGCTTCCTCTGGCCTTCGTCGGTGCTCGGGGCCGCGCTGGTCGGTCTCGCGGTCGGCGTCGGCGTCGGCGGACTGCTGCAGCTGCTCGAGATCATGCTCGGGCAGATCATCGACGACGACGCGGCCCGCACCGGGCATCAGCGCGAGGGCGTGTACTTCGGCGTGAACGGCTTCGTGGTGCGTGGTTCCGTGGTGCTGCAGGCGATCGTCGCGGCCTGGGTGCTGACCGCATCCGGATTCGACGCCTCGCTGGGCGACGCTCAACCGTCATCAGTCGACGGCGCCGTCCGCATCATGCTCGCCGTCGTTCCGCTGGGCTTCACGGCCCTGGCCTGGCTGTGCTTCTGGCTCTACCCGATCCGCACGCCGGACGCCGTCGCGGCGGCCTGACCTCGAGACGGACCTGTCGGGAGCGCTCCTGCATTCCAGGTTCCGGTCTCACTGGTTGTGGGTGTCCGGGGTCGGTGGACCCGCATCGATTGAGACCGGAGCGTCGGGGTCGCCGCGCCTTCCAGGTTCCGGTCTCAACGGTTGTGGGTGTCCGGGGTCGGTGGACCCGCATCGATTGAGACCGGAGTCAGCGATGCGACTTGCGTGCTGCCAGTGCCTCGCGAACCTCCTGGATCAAGCGGTCCTGGTCGTCAAGAAGTTCAGAGGTGACCTCGATCACGATCCATCCCGCGGCGCGGAGGCGCGCGATCCGCTCCGCGTCTTCCACGGACTGGGCCTCGTGATGCCGGCCCTGGTATTCGATCGCGATTCTCTGCTCCGGATAGCAGAGGTCGACACAGCCCAGGAATCGCCCTGCGTCATCGAAGACATCGCGGTTCAGCTGCGGTTCCGGCAGACCCCACTGCCACAAGACCACACGGAGTATCGACTCGCGAGGTGACCATGAGTCCTCTCGGATGAGGTCGAGTGCTTCGCGGAGTCGGACTACACCCACGCGGCGTCCGGCCTCGGCCTCACGCCGAAGCTCGTTGATCGTCGCGAGGGGTCGACGTCCGGCGTCCGGCCTTCCGACTCCCTCGCGCCAGACTCGGCAGAAGTAGTCGCCCAAGGCGACCAGATCGGGAAGCGCGAGACGACCGAGTGATGCCCACGTGCTGGCCGGTGAGGACACCGGCACGCCATCGACGACGCGCACGTTCGTGAGCATGTTCCGGTCGCGATGCCCGCGAACGCCCCGATGCCGAGGCAGGGGTCGTGCCCCGTAGACGCCGACGTGGATCACGGCGTCGTGAAGGTCGACGATGCCCTCATCGTTCACGACCAGAGGAAGCGGACCGCCATACCAGGCGGCCGCGGTTTCATGCGAGAGGAACTGACCCGGAGTGAGGCGTGGCGCGTAATCACGCGCGCGATTGCGACGGTGCGCCGCCTGCGCCAGGTACGGGTTGTCGTCATTCGTCCCCTCACGCTCGGCGCCGACGACACGGCGGACGCCGATGAAGGGAGCGTCGAGATCGTTCGCTCGCAGACGGCTGGATGTCACTCCCGTTCGTAACGCGAACGGGGCGCTGAAGACGTCTCCAAGAGTGGGCGGCAGTGCGGGCGTTTCGTCATGCGCTCCACCCTGATGCGTAATGTCCTGGCTCGAAGCCGTTCTCCACAGCCTCTTTCGTGGCTCCGGTCTCACTCGTTGCGGGTAGTACCCGGGGGAACACCCGCAACGAGTGAGACCGGAACAGGGGAAAGTCGGACGTCTGTGGAGGACGAGTCCTTCCCGGGACAAGAGGCCGGGCACTCAGCCGAGCTGCTTGACGCGGCGGCGCTCGAAGAGGCGCAGGTGCGGGCGCTCCTCGACCTTCGTCGCGCCGTCGGCGACCCAGCCGTGCCGTTCGTAGAACGTCGCGGCGCGCTCGTTGCCGTCCAGCACCCAGAGGTACGCGACCGGATGTCCGTCGTCGTGCAGCGACTGCTCGACGGCGGTGATCAGGGCGTGGCCGATGCCGGTCCCGTAGGCGTCCGGATGCGCGTAGATTCCCCACAGCTCTCCGGCATCCGCGATCTCGTCCTCGCGGGGCTCGCCGAACGACGCCCACCCGAGGATGCGGCCGTCCACGTCGGCGACGATCGTGCGGGAGTCCGGACCAGTTGCGCGACGGTGAGGTTCCAGCAGGCGTCGCCAGCCCTTCGCGCGTTCGGTGACCGACAGGTCGTCGAGCACCGGCTGCGGCAGCAGCCCGCGGTATGCCGCCTGCCAAGACCGCACGTGCACCACCGCGATGCCGTGCGCGTCGTCGGGGATGGCGGGGCGGATCAGCATCCCGCCATCCTATGGTCGCTCACCTCTCGGTTCCGGTCTCAATGGGTGCAGGTGTGGCCGGGCAGGCACCCGCAACGAGTGAGACCGGAGCTGCGGAGGGACGGCGCCGGATGGGTCTCGATCAGGCGTCGCGGCGCGGGCCGGCGGAGGGGCCGACGGTGAAGATGTGCGGGGCCAGGTATCCGGCATCCGCGAAGGCCGCCTCGACGGCGGAGGTCGCGGCGGCGACGTCCGCGTGTGCGACGAGCGCGATCGCAGCGCCGCCGAAGCCGCCGCCGGTCATCCGAGCGCCGATCGCGCCGGCCTCCAGCGCCGCGTCGACCGCGGTGTCGAGCTCGGCGACCGAGATCTCGAAGTCGTCGCGCATCGACGCGTGCGAGGCGGTGAGCAGGTCGCCGATCGCGCGCGGACCGTCGGCACGCAGCGCGGCGACGGTGTCGAGCACCCGCTGGTTCTCGGTGACGATGTGCCGCACCCGGCGGAAGGTCACGTCGTCCATCAGCTCCGCCGCCCGCGGCAGGTCGTCGACTGTCACGTCGCGCAGCGCGGGCACGCCCATCAGTGCGGCACCCCGCTCGCAGGCATCCCGCCGGTCGCGGTAGCCGCCCGTGGAGTGCGCGTGCTTCACACGCGTGTCCATCACGAGCAGCTCGAGTCCGGCATCCGTGAAGCCGGTCGGCACCGACTGCGTCTCGAGCGTGCGGCAGTCCAGGAACGTCGCCGCATCGGCGACTCCGAGCATCGACGCCATCTGGTCCATGATCCCGGTCGGTGCGCCGACCGCCTCGTTCTCGGCCCGTCGGCCGGCGCGCGCGAGCGCGACCGGATCGAGGCCCAGATTCCAGAGGTCGTTCAGAGCGGATGCCACGGCCCCCTCGATCGCCGCGGAGGAGGACAGCCCCGCACCGACCGGCACATCGGACGCGATCGCGATCTCCACGCCCCGGATGCCGGGGGTGGAGGGATCCAGGTCGCGCAGTGCCCATGCGACACCCAGCGCGTACGCCGACCACTCGGGCACGCGGAGGTCGCCCTCCGACGGGAACAGCGAGGTCAGGTCGCCGAGTGCGACCTCGACCGGCTCGTCGGCGAACGTCGACGAGACCCGGATGCGGTCGTCCTCGCGCAGTCGCGCGGCAGCGTAGGTGCGGTGCGGGATGGCGAAGGGCAGCACGAAGCCCTCGTTGTAGTCGGTGTGCTCGCCGATGAGGTTCACCCGGCCGGGGGCCGACCAGATGCCGGCGGGCTCGGCGCCGGTGAGGTCGCCGAACAGGTCGCGGGCTTCGGTGAGTGCGGTCATGAGGTTCTCCTTCAGGCGGAGATCTGCAGTATTTCGGAGGCGGATGCCGGGATCAGTCCGAGATTCTGCAGAACTCCGAGATTCTGCGACGGGTCGGGCGCGGGCAGGCGTGGGTCAGGGGGCGGGAACAGAAGCGATCGCGTCGCGCAGGCGCGCGGCGGCGTCCTCCGGGAGGATCTCCGCGGTCCAGGCCGACATCGCGGCCTCGGATCCGGCGAGGAACTTCAGCTTGTCAGCGGCGCGGCGCGGGCTGGTCAGCTCCAGGCGCATCCGGATCGCGTCGCGACCGACGCGCACCGGGGCCTGGTGCCACGCCGCGATGTACGGCGTCGGCGTGTCATAGAGCGCGTCGACGCCGCGCAGCAGGTGCAGGTAGAGCGGGGCGAGCTCGTCGCGCTCGGCGTCGGTCAGCTCCGAGAAGTCGGTGGCATGCCGGTGCGGCATCAGCTGCACCTCGAGCGGCCAGCGCGCGGCGAACGGGACGAACGCGGTCCAGTGCTCGCCCTGCAGCACGACTCGCGACGATGCCTGCTCGGACTCGAGGATGCGCGCGAACAGATCGGGCGAAGCGACCTCGAGCAGTCGCTGCGTGCGCGGCGTCACGTAGGGGTAGGAGTAGATCTGTCCGTGCGGATGCGGCAGCGAGACACCGATCGCCTCGCCGCGGTTCTCGAACGGGAACACCTGCTCGATGCCGGGCAGCGCCGACAGTGCGGCGGTGCGGTCGGCCCAGGCCTCGATCACGGTGCGGGCGCGCGTCGGCGTCAGTGTGCCGAAAGACCCGGCGTGCTCGGGGCTGAAGCAGACCACCTCGCAGCGTCCGACGCTGGTGCGGGTGCGGCCGATGCCGATCGAGGTCAGGTCATCGAGCCCCCGAGGCGGATCGATCGCGGCCGGGGCGCCGCCGACGGCGGATGCCAGGGCGGGGCCGAAGGCGGGGGAGCGGTTCTCGAACACGGCCACGTCGTAGAGCGACGGCACCTCGGAGGGGTTCGTCGGCGACTGCGGCGCGAGCGGATCCGCGTCGGCACCGGGCATCAGCACCCGATTCTGGCGCTTGGTCGCGAAGGTGATCCAGTCGCCGGTGAGCACGTCCTGCCGCATGGTCGCGGTCTCGGGGCGGGGGTCGAGGTCGCGGGTGTCGATGCTGCGCTCGGCGGGGAGCGTCGTGCCGGGGTCGTCGTAGTAGATCAGCTCGCGGTCGTCTGCGAGGCGGGTGTCGCGCGCGATGACGCCGGCGCCGAGAGTGCGGATGTTCACGTCAACACGGTAGCGCGCCGCCGTGGTAACGTCAACATCGGAGGGAAGGGAGTCGGATGCCGCAGCAGCAGCGCGTCTCGATGGCCATGGTCGCCGCCCGCGCGGGCGTCTCGGGGCAGACCGTCTCGCGCGTCGCGAACGACAGCCCGAAGGTCGATCCCGAGACCCGTGCCAGGGTCGAGCGGGCGATGGCCGACCTCGGCTACCGTCCCAACCGCGCCGCGCGCGCCCTGCGCACCGGCCGCACCCACACTCTCGGCCTGGTCGCGCAGACGCTCGCCACGGTCGGCAACTCCCGGATGCTGCAGGCCGTCGCCGAGTCCGCGGCATCCCGCGGGTACGCGCTCACGGTCGTGACCCTCGGCGCCGACGGCGACATCTCCTCGGCGTTCGACCGGCTGCACGACCAGGGCGTCGACGGCGCCGTGGTGCTGAACGAGGCCACCGCGCTCGCCCGCGATGCAGCATCCGCGGGGCTCCGCCTCGTCGTCGTGGACTCCCCGCCTGACGAGCGCTTCACGATCATCGGCACCGACCACGCCGCCGGCGCCCGTGCCGCCACCGAGCATCTGCTCGCCGCCGGGCATCCGGTCGTGCATCACCTCGCCGGCCCCGCCGGCTCGTACGCGGCATCCGAGCGCGAACGCGGCTGGCGCGAGGCGCTCGCCGCCGCCGGCGTCGAGGCGCCCGCGGTCGCGCGCGGCGACTGGTCGGCGGCGTCCGGCCACGCGCAGACGACGCGGCTGCCGGGCGCGACCGCGATCTTCGCCGCCAACGACCAGATGGCGCTCGGCGCGCTGCGCGCGCTCCGCGAGTCCGGTTGCCGGATCCCCGACGACGTCGCGGTGATCGGCTTCGACGACGTCGCGGATGCCGCGGACTACAGCCCTCCGCTCACGACAGTCCGCCAGGACTTCGACGCTCTCGGGGAGCAGGCCGTGCAGGCGCTCGTCGCCGCGATCGAGGGCACCGATGCATCCGCTCCCGCTCTCGCGACGCCCGAGCTGATCCTGCGCGCGAGCGCCTGACCGGCTTCGGCTCAGAACTCGAGCAGCACCTTCGTCGCGCGGCGCTCGTCCATCGCCCGGTAGCCCTCTGCGGCCTCGTCGAACGGGAGGGTCAGGTCGAAGACCGTGCCGGGGTCGATCCGGTCGGTCATGATCAGATCGATCAGGTCGGGCAGGAAGCGGCGCACCGGCGCCGGCCCCCCGTGCAGGTGCACACCGGAGTAGAACAGTTCGCGGCCGTCGATCGTCACGCCGTGCGAGACACCGACGAAGCCGACGTGGCCGCCGGCGCGCGTCGCTCGCATCGCCTGTTCCATCGATTCCTGCGTGCCGACGGCCTCGATGGTGGAATGCGCGCCGTACCCGCCGGTCATCTCTTTGATGCGCGCGACGCCGGCGTCGCCGCGATCCTCGACGATGTCGGTGGCGCCGAAGCTGCGGGCGAGCGCCTGCCGGTCGGCATGCCGCGACATCGCGATGATCCGCTCGGCGCCCAGCTCGCGCGCGGCGAGGATTCCGAGCAGCCCGACCGCGCCGTCGCCGACGACGGCGACGGTCTTCCCCGCTCCTGCCTCGGCGGCGACTGCTGCGAACCACCCGGTTCCCAGCACGTCGGATGCCGCGAGCAGGCTTCGCATCTGCGCATCCGACGGGGTCCCATCCACGCGCACAAGGGTGCCGTCGGCCCAGGGGATGCGGGCGTACTCGGCCTGCGTGCCGATCGAGCCCATGCCGACCACGTGGATGCACCGCGACTGGTATCCGGCCTGGCAGATCTCGCAGACACCGTCGGAGGCCATGAACGAGCCGACCACGAAGTCGCCGACCTTGATGTCGCGGACCTCAGTGCCGATCTGCTCGACGACGCCGATGTACTCGTGGCCCATGCGGGTCGGCCGCTTCTGCTTCTCGATCCCGCGGTACGGCCACAGGTCCGATCCGCAGATGCAGGCCGCGGTGACGCGGATGATCGCATCGGTGGGCAGGATGATCTCCGGAACCGGGACGTCCTCGATCCGGACGTCGCCGGGGCCGTGCATGATGACTGCGCGCATGGTTCTACTTCACCACTTCCCGGGCCGCTCCGAGCGGGAAATCTGAAACGAACATGATCGTTCACGTTAGAACGCAAATCGCCTTGAACTGAACAATTTCGGTTGCTAATCTCCTGAACTAGACGCCCGCTAGCCCGGGCCGGTACGACGTTCGAAGGAGATCCCGTGACCAGTTCCTCATCGCCCTCGCCCAGCGCTCTGCGCAGCGGGTCACGTGATGCGCTGGTCGCCTTCGCCGACCGGCTGCTCAGCGGTGCCGCAGCCTGGGCCTCACCGAACTTCGCCCGCATCACCCCGCCAGGAGACGCCGGCGGCTACGGCACTGCGGTCGACGGTCTCGAGGGCTTCGCCCGCACGTTCCTGCTCGCCGGATTCCGGATCGCCGGTGCCCGTGGCGAGGGCGTCGACCACCTCATCCGGGACTACTCGCGCGGCATCGTCGCCGGGGTCGACCCCGAGGCGGAGGACCGCTGGGTACGCCTCGACGAGCACCCGCAGGCCAAGGTCGAGGCGGCATCCATCGCCGTCATCCTCGACATGACCCGCCCGTGGATCTGGGACCGTCTCGACGCGACGACCCAGCAGCGCGTGATCGACTACCTCGCTCCTGCGGTCGGCGACGACACCTACCCGCGCAACAACTGGCTCTGGTTCCGCGTGACCGTGCAGACGTTCCTGCGCTCGGTCGGCGGACCGTGGAGCGCCGACGACATCGCCGCCGACCTCGCCCTGCACGAATCCTTCGTGCGTTCCGGCGGCTGGCTGTCCGATGGTGACGACCGCGGCTACGACCACTACGTCGGCTGGGCGCTGCACCTCTATCCCGTGCTCTGGTCTCGGATGCAGGGAGCCGGCGAGCTCGGCGCAGCCGAGCGCATCGGCCGCGACATCGCCGCCCTCGACCGCTATCTGCAGGACGCCGTGCACCTGGTCGGGGGCGACGGTGCGCCGCTGTTCGAGGGCCGCAGCCTGATCTACCGTTTCGCCGCGGCCGCGCCGTTCTGGGCGGGTGTGCTCGCCGGCGTGCCGTCCACTCCGGCCGGAACGCTGCGCGACACCGCGATGGGCATCGTCGCGCACTTCGAGGAGCACGGCAGCCCCGACGACGACGACCTGCTGACGATGGGCTGGTTCGGCCCGTGGCGCCGTCTGGCGCAGAACTACTCCGGTCCTTCGTCGCCCTACTGGGCTTCGAAGGGGCTGCTCGGCGTGGCCCTTCCCGCCGACCACCCGGTGTGGTCCGAGCCCGCCGGGCCGCTGCCGACCGCCGTCGCCGACGACCTGCGAGTGGTCGAGGCCGCGGGCTGGATCGTCTCCGGCACCGCCTCGGACGGGATCGTCCGCGTGATCAACCACGGCGCCGACCACGCCTCGCCCGGCGCGGAGGTGGGGGACTCCCCGATCTACGCCCGGCTCGGGTACTCCACGGTCACCGCCCCGCTGCACGACGGCCGCGCCTGGGGCGAGCCCCTCGAGCAGTCCGTCGCGCTCGTCGACGCCGCCGGCCGCGGCACGCACCGTGCCGGGATGACACTTCTCGCCGCGCACTCCGACGGCGAGACCGCGATCGCCGGCTCCCGCGCGCACGCGCATTGGATCGCCCCCGACGCCGCCCAGGTGCGGCACGGCTCCGGCATCACGGGAGAGGTGGCCTTCGCCGGGCGCCTCTCCACCTGGTCGATCGTGCGCGGCGCCTGGGAGGTCCGCATCGCGACGGTGCACGACGTCGAGCCCGGCGCCGAGCCCCGCGAGCTGCGCGTCGGCGGATGGCCGGTCGCGGCCGACGCCGTCGAGGGATCCACCACGGATGCCTCGGCCGCGGCATTCGCCGACGGAGTGGCGAGCACCCTCATCGCGCTGTCCGCCGACGGCGTGCCGGGCCTCGTGCGGCGCGACGGCGCGAGCCCGCTCGGAGCGCAGGCACTCGTCCCGGTGCTGCAGTTCCCGGTCCGCATCGGCGAGCCGGTCATGACCGCGGTCCACCTCGGGGCCTCCGCTCCGGCATCCGCTCCGGAGGTCGCGGTCGACGGCGTGCAGGTGACCGTCGCCTGGCCAGACGGCGCGCGCAGCGCGCACGCACTCGTCGCCGCATCCGTCGACTGAATCGCCGCATCCGGCACCCCGAAAGAACCCTCACCCGAACACCGAATCCCTCGCGGAACATCCGCCATCGCAAAGGAGCACACAGCATGAACCGCAAGATCCTCGCCGTGGGCAGCATCGCCGCTGTCGCGGCACTCGCCCTCACCGGCTGCAGCGGGTCCTCGGACACGCCGGCCGAGCCGTCCGGTCCGGTCACCCTCAGCCTGTCGGCGTGGAGCATCGACACGACGCCGGAGTTCCAGGCGCTCGCCGACGCGTTCCACGAGAAGAACCCCGACATCACGATCAAGCTCAAGGAGTACGACGCGGCCGAGTACAACACTCTCGTCACCGCCGACCTCGCCGCCGGTTCCGGCCCCGACATCATCACGCAGAAGGAGGTCAAGGCGCTGACCACCTTCCAGGAGGGCGGCCAGCTGCTCGACGTCTCCGACGTGAAGCTGCCCGACGGCATCGGCGGCGCCGACTCGTACAAGGTCGACGGCAAGGCCTACGCGGTGCCGTACCGCCAGGACTCCTGGGTGCTCTACTACAACAAGGCGCTGTTCGACGCTGCCGGCGTCGCCCAGCCCGACGGCAGCTGGACCTGGGACGACTACGCCGACGCCGCGGCCAAGCTGACCAAGGGCGACAGCAAGGGCGCGTATCTGCACCGCTGGCAGTCGACCGTCCAGGGCTTCGCCAACGCGCAGGACGACGTCAGCCCCCTGGACGGCGAGTACGAGCACATGGCGCCGTACTACGAGCGGGCACTGAAGATGCAGAAGGAGGGCGCGCAGGTCGACTTCAACACCTCCAGCGCCAACCAGCTCACCTACCAGGGCGAGTTCGGCAAGCAGAAGGCCGCCATGATGCTGATGGGCACCTGGTACACCGGCACGCTGATCGCGCAGCAGGCCTCCGGCGAGGCCGACACCTTCGAGTGGGGGATCGCCCCCGCGCCGCAGAAGGACTCCTCGACGACGGGAACCGACAACACCCCGGTGACCTTCGGCGACCCGACCGGCTTCGGCGTGAACGCCGCGCTCGACGGTGACAAGGCCGCCGCCGCGAAGAAGTTCCTCGGGTTCGCCGCCAGCGCGGACGCCGCGAAGGTGCTGGCCGGCATCGGCATCACCCCGGCGCTGATCGACGACTCGATCGTCGACACCTACTTCGGTGTCGAGGGCGCTCCGACCGACGATCTGTCCAAGTTCGCCTGGTCGACCCACAAGGTCCTCGCCGAGAACCCGACCTCTTCCCAGACCGCGACCGTCCAGGGCATCCTGAGCGACATGCACACCGCGATCATGTCCGGCTCCACACCCGTGGACGAGGCCATCAAGGAGGCGCAGGACCGCGTCGCCAACGAGGTCGGCTGACCGCAGCCGACGACCCGGGGCCGGCTCGCCAGGGCCGGCCCCGCACCACGGCTCCCGCACTACCCGAAAGAGTCCTCATGACCGCCACAGTCACGCCGGACACCGGCCAGGCCGCGCGGCCGAAGCGCCGGTCGGCGCTTCGCCGCCGGAACACCCTGATCGGCTGGAGCTTCATCCTGCCGAACTTCGCCGGGTTCGCCGCCTTCACCCTCGTCCCGGTGATCGTGCTGTTCTACATGGCGTTCACGAACTGGAACATCTTCGGCAAGGCCGACTGGGTGGGCTTCGCCAACTTCCAGCGCCTGTTCGGCGACGGCAGCTTCCGGACCGCGTTCTGGAACACCATCTACTACTCGGTGATGCACATCCCGCTCACGATCGTCGTGTCGCTGGGACTGGCACTGCTGCTGAACAACAAGCTCCGCGGTGTCGCGTTCTTCCGCACCGCCGCCTTCTTCCCCTACATCACCTCGATCGTGGCGATCGCCGTGGTGTGGAACCTGCTCTTCAGCCCCGACTACGGCCCGATCAACGCCGTGCTGCGCGCGATCGGCATCGACAACCCGCCCGGCTGGCTCACCTCCAAGGAATGGGCCATGCCCGCCGTCGTGATCGTCAGCACCTGGCGCGACATGGGCTACTACATGATCCTGTTCCTGGCGGGCCTGCAGACGGTGCCGCGCGAGCTGCACGAGGCGGCGAGGGTGGACGGCGCGAACACCTGGCAGCGCTTCACCCACGTGACGCTGCCGAGCCTGCGTCCCACGATGTTCTTCGTCACGGTCATGCTGACGATCAACTCGCTCAAGATCTTCGATCTGATCCTGGTGATGACCGACGGCGGACCAGGTCAGGCCACGCTCGTGCTCTCCCAGTTCATCTACCGCAAGGGATTCGAGGAGAACCAGTTCGGCTACGCCTCCGCGGCGGCGGTCGCCCTGTTCTTCATCTGCATCCTCGTCACCGTCGCGCAGTTCCTCTGGAACAAGAGGAGGAACTCCTGATGACCGAGACCCAGCTCATGGTGACCGGGCAGCGCAAGCTGCGCCGGCTGTCCGACCCGGCCCCCGCACCCGCCCCCTCCCGGCGGGTCGGCGAGCCGGCGACCGGCCGCCGCATCGGCAGATTCTTCGGATACGTCGCGCTGATCCTGTTCGCGATCGGCCTGCTCACGCCGTTCGCCTGGATGGTGCTGAGCTCGCTGAAGAACGCCAACGAGGTGTTCTCGGTTCCGGTGGTGTGGTGGCCCGAGACATTCGTCTGGCAGAACTACATCGACATCTGGTCGAAGTCCGACATGCTCACCTGGATCCGCAACACGCTGGTGCTGTCGGTCGTCGTGACGTTCCTGCAGGTGCTCACCGGATCGTTCGCCGCCTACGGCTTCGCCAGGATGCGCTTCCGCGGCCGCGACATCCTGTTCCTCGCCTACATCGGGACCATCGCCGTGCCGTGGCAGTCGTACATGATCCCGCAGTTCATCCTGCTGTCGAACCTCAAGGTGTCGAACACCCTGTGGGCGATCATCCTGATCCAGGCGTTCAGCGCGTTCGGCGTCTTCCTGATGAAGCAGTACTACGAGACGATCCCCGAGGAGCTCAGCGAGGCGGCACGACTGGACGGCCTGAGCGAGTACGGCATCTGGCGCCGCATCATGGTGCCGCTGTCGGTGCCCGCGATCGCCAGCCTGGCGCTGCTGACCTTCGTGAACACCTGGAACGACTACCTGGGGCCGCTGATCTACCTGCGCGACCCGAACCTGTGGACGATCCAGCTCGGCCTGAAGAGCTTCGTGTCGAACCTGTTCGACACGAACTACGCCCTGCTGTTCGCGGGGCTGACGATCTCGGTCATCCCGATCGCGGTCATCTTCCTGCTCGGGCAGAGGTACTTCGTCGAGGGCATCGCGACCAGCGGCATGAAGGGATGAGCGCATGAAGAGGGTCGTGCACGACACCTGGGCGTCCATCCTCGGGGTGCTCTACCTCGGGCTGATGGTCAACCTGCTGGTGCTCGTCGCGGCCGCGCCGCTCGTCGTGCTGCTGATGACCACCGATCCGGTGCATTCCTGGCCGCTGCTGGCCGTCGCCGCCCCGCTGGCGGCGCCGGCACTCGCCGCGGCGTTCGGCACGTTCCGTGCCCACGACGAGGGCGAGACCCAGGTGGTGCGCGCCTACTGGCGCGCCTGGCGCGCCACGGCCAGGCAGGCGCTGCTGATCGGCCTGATCGTCGTCGCGCTGGCCGTCGTGCTGCTCGTCGACGTGCGGATGCTGGCGGAGACGGATGCCGCCGTGCTCGTCGTCCCTGTGCTGCTCCTGCTCGTCGTGCTGGCCGCGATCACCGGGCTGCTCGGCCTCGCCGCGATCGCCGAGGTGCCGGAGGCCCGGCTGCGCGACGTGCTGCGCGCGTCGGCGGTGCTCGGCGTCAGGCGCTGGTACTTCCAGCTGCTGTCGTTCGCGGTGCTGGGGGTGCAGTTCGGCGTCTTCACGACGATGCCGGCGATCGCGATCGGCATCACCGCCGCGCCGGCGCTGTACGTCGTGTGGGCCAACAGCAGGCACTGCCTGCGGCCCGTTCTCGACCTCGACCAGGAGCCCGCGGCGGCCGTCGCTGTGCGCGGCTCCTGAGCGGGCGTCCATCGTCTCGTCGCCGGCGCCCCTCGCTCAGGAGCCGGGCGAAGGGCGTCAGGCGCTGCGCGCCAGGTCTGCCGCGCGTACCGGGTCGAGCGGCTCCGCGCCGGAGATGTACGCCTGCAGCTCGTCGAGTGCCGCGTCGGTCAGGCGACGGGTCTCGGTGCCGAGCGATCCGGCCAGGTGGGGAGTGATCGCCACGTTGGGCAGGTCGCGCAGCCCGGAGTCCGCGGGCAGCGGCTCGGGGTCGGTCACGTCGAGGATCGCATCCAGGCGTCCGGTGCTGCACTCGGCCAGCAGCGCGTCGTGGTCGAGGATGCTGCCGCGGGCGGTGTTGATGACGGTGGCGCCGTCGGGGAGCAGCGCGAGCTGCTCGGCGGCGATCATGTGGAACGTGGACGGCAGCGACGGGGCGTGCAGCGAGAGCACGTCGGCCTGCGGCAGCAGCTCGTCCAGCGGAACGAGCGTCGCCCCCGCCGACGCGACGGCCTCGGCGTCGGCGAAGGGATCGGCGACGAGCACGCGGACGCCCTCGAGCGAGCGGAGCAGGTCGACGACGCGGCGGCCGATGCGCGAGTACCCCACGATGCCGACCGTGCGATCGAGGTTGCCGATGGACCGCTGCCGCAGCTGATCTCCCCAGGCGGCGTCGCCGGGGGCGGGAGCGCACAGCCCTGGCAGCACGCGCTTGCCGGCGAACACGACGGCGGCGAGGGTGAACTCCGCGACCGGCACGGCGTTGGCCTCTGCGGCCGTGGTGATGAGGATGCCGCGGTCCCAGAACTCCTCCGAGATGTGGTGGCGCACGCTGCCGGCGGCATGGAACACCGCACGGAGACGGGGGAGGCGTTCGAGCATGGCGGCGTCGAAGCGCGGAGCGCCCCACGAGGTGATGAGCACCTCGACCTCGGCGAGCTCGGCGCCGAGCGCGGGGTCGGAGAGGTCGGCGATGTGCATCGGCGACGGGACGTCGGCAAGGGCCGCGAAGCGTTCGCGCCTGCTGTCGTCGAACAGCAGCTCGAAGGCCTCAGTGCTCATGACCGCGTGGGCCCGGGGCCGGGAAGTGGCCATGTGTGTCTCTCCATCGAGGGCGTGAGGAAGCCGCTTGCGTTGTGCGGTGTTCTCAGTGAAGACTGATTCTCGAACATTTGCAACCTGTTCGAACGTGATAGTTCTCAATCGAACATTCCTGATCATTACGGGAGACGCATGCTGATCCGACGCGGGACTCTGCTCGATCGGCATCCTGGATCGACACGATGTCGCGCATGTTGTTCGCTTCCGCATTCGGGAGCCGGTGGCAGATGAGAGGGGAGATCCGATGACCGACGACGCATCGAAGCCCGTGTTCGGCATCGCCAGACGCGAGCGGATCATGGACGAGCTGCGGGTGTCCGGAGCGGTGCGGGTGGCCGACCTGGCGCGCGAGTTCGACGTGTCCGAGCTGACCATCCGCCGCGACATCGGCGAACTCGCCGACCGCGGGCTGGTGACTCGCGTGCACGGCGGCGCGACGCTGCGCAGCCGGCTCGACACGACCGTCACGCCGCGCGCCACGATCGAGGCTCCCCGATATCGGGTGGGCATGGTGGTGCCGTCGCTGAGCTACTACTGGCCCCAGGTCGTGATCGGCGCGCGTGCCGCGGCGACCGAGCTCGGCGTGCAGCTGGTGCTCCGCGGGGCGAGCTACGAGGCAGCCGATCAGCGCCGCCAGATCGCGTCGCTGATCGATTCCGGCGGGTTCCACGGCCTCATCGTCGCGCCCGAGAACCAGGGCCCGGACGGATACGCGCTGCTGAACTGGCTGGAGAGCCTGCCGATCCCGGTCGTGCTCGCCGAACGCCGTGCTCCCACCTCGCTGGCGCTGACCAGCCTGGAGTGGGTCACCACCGACCACGTCTTCGGTGGCGCGCTGGCGGCGTCGCACCTGGCAACCCTCGGGCATCGGAGGGTCGGCATCCTGACGTCGCGCCAGTCGCCGACCTCGTGGCAGCTGCGCCGGGGCTGGGCCAGGGCGGTCGAGGAGCTCGGTCTCGAGTCGGTGATCGACCTCGATGCCTCGCTGGACTACATGGAGGGTCCCGAGCGCATCGACTTCGCCGACGACCTGCTGAAGCGGGTCATAAGCGAGGGGGTGACCGGCATGCTGATCCATTCCGATCCCCAGGCCCTGCTCGTCGAACAGCACGTCATCGACAACGGGCTGTCCGTTCCCGGCGACCTGTCGATCATCGCCTACGACGACGAGGTGGCCGAGAACGCGTCCCCGCCCATCACGGCGCTGGCCCCGCCGAAGCCGCATGTCGGTCGTCGCGCGGTCGAGGTGATGCTCGCGCGGCTCACAGAGGGGGCGGAGCGACCGGTCGAGCGTGTGCAGGTGGTGCCCGTGCTGCATCAGAGGGAGTCGACGGCGCCGGCAGCGCTCTGAGGGGATCCGGCACGCCGGATTGGTTGACCTGTGGCAATAGTTGAGAAAAAGCAACGATTGATGTATCGTTGACGCAGATCAACTTTCTATGCAGGAGAATCCCCTTTGAACTCCACACCACACTCCACGGCCGAGAAGCGCTCGGCCCGCGAGATCTTCACCGCGATCTCCGGCCTCATCGTCGGAATGTTCGTCGCCGTGCTCTCGGGCACGGTCGTGTCGACCTCGCTTCCCGTCATCGTCGCCGACCTCGGCGGCACCCAGGCCCAGTACACCTGGGTCATCACCGCGAGCCTTCTGGCGACCGCGATCTCCACCCCGATCTGGGGCAAGCTCTCCGACCTGCTCGACCGCAAGGTGCTCGTGCAGCTGTCGCTCGTGCTGTTCACGGTCGGCACCGTGATCGCCGGTTTCTCGACCGACATCAACATGCTGATCGCCATGCGCGTCGTGCAGGGCATCGGCGTCGGCGGCCTCATGTCGCTGGTGATGGTCGCGGTCGCGCTGATCATCTCGCCCCGTGAGCGCGGCAAGTACATGGGCGTCGTCGGCGGCATCATGGCCTTCGCCACCATCGGCGGGCCGCTGCTCGGCGGCTTCCTCACCGATGTGTGGGGCTGGCGCTCCAACTTCTGGATCGGCGTGCCGTTCGCGATCGTCGCTCTGATCCTGCTGCAGTTCACGCTGCACCTGCCGAAGCCTGCCGCCAAGAAGGTCTCCATCGACTACTTCGGCGTCGTGCTGCTCGCGGTCGGCGTCGCCGGCCTGCTGATCTGGGTCTCCATGGGCGGCCAGCAGTTCGACTGGGACTCGATGACCAGCTACGTCCTCGCGATCGGTTCCGCCGTGGTGCTCGTCGCGTTCGTGATCGTCGAGTTCTTCGTCAAGGAACCGATCGTCCCGATGTCGCTGTTCCGCAACCGCACCTTCACGCTGTCGGTCCTCGCGTCGATCGCGATCGGCGTCTCGATGTTCGCCACCTCGGTGTTCCTCGCGCAGTACTTCCAGCTGGCGCGTGGCGCCACACCGACCGAGTCGGGTCTGATGACGATCCCGATGATCGTCGGCCAGATGGGCACGTCGATCATCATCGGCCAGCTGGTCAGCCGGTTCGGCAAGTGGAAGAGCTGGATGATGCTGGGCTCGGTGCTCACCCTCATCGGCGTGTACCTGATGTCCACCCTGAAGTACGACACCCCGTACACCCTCGTGGCGGTCTACATGTTCGTGCTCGGCGCCGGCCTCGGCATGGTGATGCAGAACCTCACCCTGATCGTGCAGAACGACACCCCGCCGCAGCAGCTGGGTGCTGCCTCGTCCGGTGTGAACTTCTTCCGCACGATCGCCGGCACGATCGGCGTGACCATCATGGGCTCGGTCCTGGCGACCAACGTCACCCAGTACATCAAGGACGGCTTCGCCGGCTTCAAGCCCACCTCCCCGGAGGAGCTCGAGGCGCTGAAGCTGCTCGGCTCGGGCGACGTCCCGAAGATGGCGGACCTCCCGGACTCGATCCGCAACATCGTCGAGTCGGCGTACGGCAGCGGCATCGCCGACGCGTTCTTCCTGGCCGTCCCGCTGGCCGTGGTCGGCATCATCGCGATCGCGTTCATCAAGAACAAGCCGCTGTCGACCAAGAACGCCGCCGAGGAGCTGCGCGAGCGGGCCGAGGAGTCGGCGCTCGAGGTGGCCGAGGCCGAGGTCGGGTCATACGCCCCCACCGGCAGCATCCGCACGGTCTCCGCCGAGGATGCGGCGCCGTCCACGGGTTCTGTGGCCGTCCTCGAACGCGAGGACGAGGAGCGGAGCCGCTGACATGGCCATCCGCACCGCGGATCCGGCGGACGTCGACGAGGCGCTCGCGGAGTTCCAGGGTCAGCTGAACCTGATGTTCGCGAAGGCCCGCACGCTGTGGAAGGAGTCTGCGGCTCGGGTGCATCCCGAGCTGCAGCCCTCCGGCTACAAGCTGCTGACGTTCGTCGCCCGCTCCGGCGGCACCAACGCGCACCAGCTCGCGGAGTGCTTCGAGATGGACAAGTCCGTCGTCAGCCGTCAGGTGCGGATGCTGGAGGACCTGGGCCTCCTGGAGTCCCGCGCCGACGAGCACGACGGCCGGCTGCGGGTGCTGACGGCGACGCCGGAGGCGACCGCCGCGCTCGCTCAGGTGCGGGCCGACCATGCGCAGCGGATGCGTGCGGCGATGATCGAGCTGGACCCCGGCGAGATCGAGGTCGCCTCGAAGGTGTTCCGCATCCTCGCGGAGGCCTGAACCGCACAGGACCCCGTCATCCCCTCGGGTGGCGGGGTCCTGGCGTACCCGGCGAAATAGACTGGCGGCATGAGCGCCCCGTCCGATCTCGACCTCGCCGTCTCCCGCGTGGAGCAGGAGCTGGGGCGACTCTTCGCCCGCATCCGGGTGAGCTGGCGCGAGGCCGCGGCGACGGTGCATCCCGACCTGCAGCCCGTCGGCTACCAGGTGCTCGCCGCGATCGAGAGCGGCAAGGCGACATCGGCGGGCGCGATCATCGAACGGCTGCAGACCGACAAGTCCGTCGTGAGCAGGCAGGTGCGGCAGCTCGAGGAGCTCGGCCTCGTCGAGAGCGTGCGCGACCCGGAGGACGGACGGGCGCGGCTGCTCGTGGCGACCGACCTCGCCCGTGAGCGGGTCGCCGCGGCCCGTGCGGCGTACGAGGCGCGAATCGGCGAGCGCCTGCGCGACTGGTCGGCCGAAGACCTCGACCTCTTCGCGGACCTGCTCGACGCGCTGGCCAGCTGAGGTCTCAGGAGGAAGCCGGCACGTACAGGATCAGCTCCAGATCGGGGAACTCGCTGGGCACGACCCCGTGCTGCTCGTAGACGGTCGTCCCGAGCAGCGGATGCCGGAACGTGCGCTCGCGCGACACGAACCCGGCCACGTCGCGCTCCTGCCAGATGCGGGCGAAGTCGGTGGACGCCGCGCTGACCCGCGTCACGATGCCGTCCTCGCGGGAGGCGGCCAGCCATCGGCGCGCCTCCGCGCGGAACTCGCCGACGAACCGGCGGCTCTGCTCTGCCCAGTCCGGCAGCATCCGTCGCAGCGACTCGTCTGTGAAGAGCAGCCAGAGCAGGTTGCGATCATCGGCATCCAGCGTCTCGATGCGCGGGTACAGCTGCGCGTACGCCGGGTTCCAGCCGATGATCGACCAGTCCTCCGCCAGCAGGAACGCGGGGAACGGGAACGACTCCAGCAGCCGGCGCAGTCGCTCCGGGGCGCGCTCCGTCGACTCCGCCGCCGGGGTGAGCTCGCCGTGCCCGCCCAGCGTGCGCAGGTAGGTCAGCTCCACCGGGCGCAGCCCGAAGAGACGGCCGAGCGAGTCCAGCACCTGCCGTGACGGGTTGATGTCGCGAGCCTGCTCCAGCCAGGTGTACCAGGTGACGCTCACACCGGCGAGAGTCGCCACCTCCTCACGGCGCAGGCCGGAGACGCGGGATCGTGCGGCGACCGGCAGTCCCAGGGCCGCGCGGTCCACCCGGGCACGCCGGTCGCGCAGGAAGGCCGCGAGCTCCTCGCGGCGCCGCTGGTCGGCATCCATCGTGGTCCTCCTGACTGGTGGTACCACTACTAGTATCACCGCCGTCTGGCACCGCCGGGCGCCCTGTGGCGGAATGGGAGGATGCCCGCTCTTCGCTCCCGCACTGTCACCCACGGCCGCAACATGGCCGGCGCCCGCGCTCTGCTGCGCGCCGCCGGCGTGAACGGCTCGGACTTCGGCAAGCCGATCATCGCCGTCGCCAACAGCTTCACCGAGTTCGTCCCCGGTCACACCCACCTGCAGCCGGTCGGCCGCATCGTGTCCGAGGCCATCTCCGCGGCCGGCGGCATCCCGCGCGAGTTCAACACGATCGCCGTCGACGACGGCATCGCGATGGGCCACGGCGGGATGCTGTACTCGCTGCCGTCGCGGGATCTCATCGCCGACTCGGTGGAGTACATGGTGCAGGCGCACTGCGCCGACGCCCTGGTGTGCATCTCGAACTGCGACAAGATCACTCCCGGCATGCTGATGGCCGCGCTGCGGCTGAACATCCCCACGGTGTTCGTCTCGGGCGGGCCGATGGAGTCCGGGCGCGCCACGCTCGTCGACGGCACGATCCGCACGCTCGACCTGGTCGACGCGATCTCCGAGGCCGTCAACGAGAACATCTCGGATGCCGACATCCAGCGCATCGAAGAGGCGGCCTGCCCGACGTGCGGCTCATGCTCGGGCATGTTCACGGCCAACTCGATGAACTGCCTCACCGAGGCGATCGGCCTCTCGCTGCCCGGCAACGGCTCGGTGCTGGCCACCCACACCGCCCGCAAGGCGCTGTACGAGGACGCCGGCCGCCTGGTCGTCGACATCGCGCACCGCTACTACGACCAGGACGACGAGTCGGTGCTGCCGCGCTCGATCGCCACGCCCGCGGCCTTCGGCAACGCGATGGCGCTGGACATCGCGATGGGCGGGTCGACCAACACGATCCTGCACCTGCTCGCCGCCGCGCACGAGGCGGGCGTGGAGTTCGGGCTGGACGAGATCGATGCCGTCTCGCGCCGAGTGCCCTGCCTGGCCAAGGTGGCGCCGAACGCCGCGGGCGCCGGGAAGATCTACTACATGGAGGACGTGCACCGCGCCGGCGGCATCCCCGCCATCCTCGGCGAGCTCCGCCGCGGCGGTCTGCTGGACGAGCAGGTGCACACCGTGCATGCCGCGACCATGGGCGAGTGGCTGGACGAGTGGGACATCCGCAGCGGCTCCGCTTCGGAGCAGTCTCGCGACCTGTGGCACGCCGCCCCGGCCGGCGTGCGGTCGTCGAAGGCGTTCTCGCAGTCCGCACGCTGGGAGACCCTCGATGAGGACGCTTCGGAGGGCTGCATCCGCGACGTCGCGCACGCCTACTCGGCCGACGGCGGCCTGGCGGTGCTGCGGGGCAACATCGCGCTGGACGGCGCGGTGGTGAAGACCGCGGGCGTCGACCCGTCGATCTGGTCGTTCTCCGGCCCCGCCGTGGTGTGCGAGTCGCAGGACGAGGCGGTGGCGAAGATCCTGAACAAGGAGGTCGGCGCCGGCGACGTGGTGGTGATCCGGTACGAGGGTCCCAAGGGCGGGCCGGGGATGCAGGAGATGCTGTACCCGACCTCGTTCCTGAAGGGGCGCGGACTGGGCAAGAGCTGCGCGCTGATCACCGACGGCCGGTTCTCGGGCGGCACCTCGGGCCTGTCGATCGGTCATGTCTCGCCGGAGGCGGCGTCCGGCGGCACGATCGCCCTGGTCGAGGACGGAGACATCATCACGATCGACATCCCGACCCGCGGCATCACGCTGGAGGTCTCGGAGGACGAGCTCGCGCGGCGCCGCGACCGGCTGGTCGCGGCGGGTGGCTACCGCCCGCGCGACCGCGAGCGCGTGGTGTCGCCGGCGCTGCGCGCGTACGCCGCGATGGCGCTCTCGGCCGACAAGGGTGCTGTGCGCGACGTCGACCGCGTCGAGCGCGCGGTGGCGGAGTACGACGCCCGGCAGCAGGACAGCCTGCTCGGCGTCTGACGCCTCGCGTCGGAGGCCCTGTACGCGTGACGCGCGCCCCGTGTACGGCCTGCGACATCACTGCTCTGGTCGCACGGTTTGCGGGTGCCGGGACCGGTCGTCCTTGCAGATGGCGGACGGACCTGCGGATGGCGGACCCGCACGCGGCGTGTCGTCCGCCGGATGCGAATCGGTCCGCCGCGTGAAAGGGCACCCGCAACGAGTGGGACCGGAGCAGCGGGAAGTCCGCCCGCACAGGTCAGGTCGACTCGCGGACGTTGATCGTCGGCGTGAGCTGGATGCGCTGCGCCGGGGCCTCGTCGCGCTGCTCCAGGCGCAGCCGGCAGGCCTCGAGCGCGCGTCGTCCGACCTCGCGCTTCGGCGGCGCGATCGCCGTCAGCGGGACCCCGGCGAACGAGGCGATCTCGTCGTCGTAGGCCACGATCGCGAAGTCGTCCGGCACGCGCAGGCCGCGATCCTCGACGACTCCGAGCAGCGCGACGGCGAGATCGTCCGGCAGCACGATCGCCGAGCGGATGCCGTGCGACAGGCAGTCCTCCAGAAAGGTGCGCAGCACCTCGGACGTCGATCCGTCGCCCCACCGCGGAGACGGCGCAGTGGCGACGGGCGCCGTCCGCATACCGTGCCGGCGGGTGGCGCGGGCGTGCCCGAGGGCGACCCACGGTGCGGTCGCCGTCTCGCGCAGGAGGAGCCCGACGCCGTCGTGGCCGCGCTCGGCGAGGTGATCCACGGCCAGTTCCGCGCCGAAGCTGTGGTCTGAGCGGACCGAGTCGATCCGCAGCGCCGTCGGCGCGCCCTCGGTTGAACGCTCGACGAGGACGACGGGAGTGCTGATGCCGGAGATCGCGTCCCAGGTCGTGCTGTCGTCCACGCCAGGCCGGGCGGTGATGAGCATGATCGCGTCGACATCTCCGGCCGCCAGCCGGGTGAGTTGATGCACCTCCTCGCGAGGGTCGTAGTTGGTGGTGCCCAGCACTATGCGGATGCCGGCGGCGTGCGCGGCCTCGCCGGCGCCGCGGATCATCGGCGGGAAGTAGTAACCGGCATCCGGCACGATCAGCCCGACGGTCGCGACGGGCCGCGAGGAGCTGCCGATCCCTCGAGACCCCACGACCGGTGCCTCGGCCGTCTCCGGTAGCACCGCGCCGCCGTGCACGCGGCGGATCAGACCGCGCTCGGCGAGTACGGCGAGGTCGCGACGGATCGTCATGCCGCTCAGTCCGGTGCGACGCGCGAAATCCGCGACCTCGAAGCGGCCGCGGAGCACGATCTCCCGCAGGATCCGCTCTCTGCGTTCCTCGGCGATCATCGGCTCACCCTAGCGTCTTTCCTCCCCGCATACGGGTGGGGGCGGCCCCGGCAGGAGCCGCCCCCACCAGTGCATATCAGCGGCAGTCGATCCCGGAATAGGGGACCGCCGTCGTCGTGCGCGCCCCCGAGCCGGTCGACGCGACCACCGACGCCTCGCCGTCTGCGAGGGCGCCGTGCACCTTGAACGATGCACGCGTGTCCTTGCCCGGGTTCAGCTTGACCTTCACGTCATCACCGAGCACGGTGTCCACCGCGACGGCGATCGGTCCCTCGGCACCGTTCGCGACGGTGACGTGCACCCACGCGTTGGGCCCGCGGCACTCGGTGAGCACCCCTGCCGTGGTCGGTACCGCGCTCCCGGCGAGCTGCACCGAGAACAGGCTCAGGCCCTCGCCGGTGACCGGGCTGCCCTCGGGCAGGGTCACGCTCGCCACCGGCTTGCCCGACAGTGGGATCCGCTGCGCGAAGACCGAGGCCGCGCCCGGCACGGTGGAGAGCGTGCCGCCGATGTAGGGCTTCGAGCGCTGCAGGTACGACGTGCCGCTCGCGAGCAGCACCGTGTCCGCGGCATCCGTGGCCTGCGCGTTCCACGACGGCAGCGCGACGGCGACCTGCTCGCTGGTGCCGTCCTGGTAATGCACGGTCGCGGTGCCCTCGGCGGCAGTGCCGGCCGAGAAGCCGGTGATGACGAGCGAGTCGCCCTCGCCGTTCAGCGCGACCTGCTGTCCTGCGGACTTCACCGCGTCGGGCGTGCCGACGGCGGTGGGATGCCAGTCGATCTCCGTGCCGAACGCCGTGGCCTTCTCGCCCACGACGAGTCCGGCGTCGGCGAGAGCCTCGGCGGAGAACGCCTTCAGGTCGGCGGTCACGGCACCGTTGCGCGGGTTCGCCTTCGCCGCCACCGCGGTCTGGTTGACCAGCTCGCCGAACGGCAGCGGCGCCACCTCGACGCCCTCGCCCTGGTACGCGCCGATGTTCGGCGTCGCAGGGATCGGGTTGCCGAAGAAGTCGCGCTCGCCGGCATCCGCTATCGGCGTGCCGGCGCCCAGCAGAGGCGAGCCGACGGCCAGGCGATAGCCGGGCAGCGCGCGCGTCTGCTGGCCGCTGCCTGCGGCGATCAGCTGCGGGTCGCCCACGATCGGGTTCGCCTCGGTGCTCGCCGGCTGGATGCCGCCGAAGTAGGCGTTGCTCTCGTACACGGCGTTCGTCGTCTTCAGCGTGCCGCCCTGGGCGATGATGATGTTGTTCCTCACCTCGCGCGGCGCGTTCATGTCGTCCTCGAACGGCCTGTTCAGGCAGGAGAACGTGTTGTTGTAGATCAGGTGCAGACCGGGGCCGCCGCTGGAGCCGGCGAGACGGCAGTCGTCCTGCGAGACGTTGTAGCGCAGGATGGTGTTCGTGGTGGTCGAGGCCGTGCCGCAGCCCGAGATGCAGTCCAGGTAGAACCCGCCGGCGTTGCCGTAGGAATAGTTGTACTGGAACGTGCAGCTGCCCTTGATCTTCATGTCGCAGTCCCACGCGGTGGAGTCGTAGGTCGAGCCGACGCTGTTGCCCACCACGTTGTACTGGAACAGCGGGTCCACCGAGTTGTACGGCCACATGCCGGCGAAGTTGCCCTTCAGGAACGGATACTCGCCGTGGCCAAGGTCGATCGCGGAGTTGTACTCGATGACCGGCTTGTCCGAGTTGTGGATCACGATGCCGTCGCCGCCGACAGCACGGATGTCGTTGCGTGCGACGTAGACGTCCTCGTTGTAGTGCCGGGTGGTGTCGGGCGCGGAGAGCTTGATGCCGCCCGCGGCGGTGTCGTTGACGACGTTGTCCGTGACGGTGATGCCGTCGAACCAGCCGATGCCGTCGCCGAGCACCGAGATGCCTGCCGACCGCGAGAACGCGTTGCCGAGCGTGGTCTTGTCCGACCATCCCGCGACCTTCTCGACGTGGTTTCGCGTCAGGACCGCCCCGCTGCGCTTGGTGCCGTCGTTGATCTCGTACAGGATGCCGACGCGGCGCTGATCCGGCGTGCCCGGGTTGATCACGTGCATGCCGTCGACCGTCCAGTTGCTGACGTTCAGCAGGTGGATGCCGGCGAGCGCGCCGTCTCCGTTGATCGTCGCCTCGGCGTCACCGTCGCCGTACGGCGAGACGGTGATCGGTGCGGTGGCGAGACCGGATCCGGTCGGGGCGAACGTGCCGACGCACTCCGCGCCGCGCTTGAAGCGCACCGACTGCCCCGGCTGGAACGGCTGTACTTCGGCGAGCTGTGCGAGCGAGGTGAAGGGCGACTCCGCGGTGCCCGTTCCGGTGCCCTCGGCGGTGCAGTCCACGTAGTAGACCGTGTCCGAGACCTCGACGACGTGCGCGGCGATGCTGCCCTCGGCGATCGCGCCGAACAGGGATTCCGCCCGTGCGGTGATCGCGTACTCCCCGGCCGCGGTCCCTGCCGGCACCACGAAGGATGCCGTGGCGCGGCCCGTGTCGTCCGCGTTGACGACGACCTCGGAGCCGGCGAAGCCGACCGTGACGGGCACCTGCGGGTTCGCGCCTTCGACGGTCACCTCGACCGGCGCCCCGGGGGCCAGCAGCGACAGATCGACGTCGCCTGGCGTGATGGTGAGCGGCTGTGCGAGGTAGGCGTCGGTGCAGTTGATGCGCAGGTCGGCCCAGTCAGCGTGGTCGTTGCCGTTGCCCTCGGGGCCGGGCTCGACGATGAGCTCGACGGTGCTCGCGCCCTTCAGGTCGAGGTTCAGTCGTGCGGCGGGATCGGTGCCCTTGCGCTCCATGCGGTACTTCTCGGCGCCGTCCACCTTCACGATGAAGTCCACGCGGCCCTTGCCGGACTGGCTGTCGTCGATGCCGAGGTATCCCAGCAGCTGCGTGCACTGCTGGTCGACGTCGTACACGATGCGGGCCGGGGCGTGCGTGCCCAGGCCCTTCGGGTACTGCACGCCGCGGATCGACTGGACGGCCCGCGCTGTGTCGGGCTCGGCCTTGGCGCCGTTGTTGTAGTCGCGCTCGACGGGGCCCCAGCCGTTGGTGGCGGAGACCCAGTCGAGATCACTGGCGTAGTGCACGTCGCCGGCGAGTCCGTCGGCGCCGGTCTCGCCGGCGGCGAGAGCGGCGGTGGCGGGGGCGGCGGTCAGACAGAGCGCGCCGACCGCTGCGGCGGCGAGCAGCCGCATCCGTTTCCTGGGCACGGGATTCCTCCTCGAATCACGATCCGCGGTCCGGATGACAGCGGATGCCGCCATCGTGACAGCGGCTGTGTGTATTCGGGGGAGAGGTGAACACAAGTGAACACGTCTGCGCGGCGTGCCCTGGTGCTGCTCAGCGCAGCAGCGTGTGGATGCCCGTCAGATAGCGCTCCTCGTCGAAGTCGTCGAACATCGTGCGCTGCAGCGCGAACCCGGGGATCAGCGCGATCACCACGGGCGTCACCTCGCGGGCCCAGTGCGCGGGATCGACGCCGTCGGGCAGCCGCTCCGGGTGTGCACGGGCCCAGGGCTCGAGCGTCGCGGTGATCGTCGCGCGCATGCCTCCGATGGTCTCCTGGATGAGCGCGCGCAGCTCGGCGTCGACTGTCGCCTCAGACCAGACCTGCACGAGCGCCTGCACAGGGGCGTGCTTGCGCACGCCGTCGATGAGCAGAGTCGCGATCTCGGCCGGGCTGATCGGATGCTCGGATGCTGCGGCCGTGAGCTCGGTCTGGCGGTCGCCGATCACGAGTGCGGCCACACCCCGGATCAGCTCGCGCTTGCTGGGGAAGTAGCTGTAGATCGCGCCCGTCGACAGGCCTGACTCGGCGATGATGTCGGCCATCGAGGTCTGCTGGTATCCGGTGCGGATGAAGCAGCGCAGGGCGGCCTCGAGGATCGATCGACGTCGCTCTTCGCGCCTGCTGTCGCTGATCTTCGGCATCCCGACCTCCGTTGACAAGCCTAGGGCAGGGGGCGCATCATAAAAAGAACGAACATTCGTTTTAGGAGGAATCATGTCCACGGCATCCGCTTCGTCCCGCACCCCGTGGGTGCGTGCGATCGCCCTCGGGATCGGGCTCTCGCTGATCGTCGGTGGCATCCTGCTCGCCTTCGCGTGGCCGTCTCTCACGGCGTCGGCGAAGGACCTCCCGGTCGGGATCGTCGGGCCGGAGGCCTCGGTCACGCAGGTCGAGAAGGCCATCGACGAAAAGGCCGATGGAGCCGTCGAGCTGATCCGCTACGACGACCGCGAGGCTGCCGTCGCCGCGATCGGGCAGCGCGAGGCCTACGGTGCGATCGTGCTCGGCGACGCCCCGACCGACACCCCCGAGGTGCTCAAGGCCACGGCGGCGAGCACGCAGGTCGCAGGAGTGCTCGACGGCCTGGCCGCCCAGCTCCAGAAGCAGATCGACACGCAGATCCGCGCGCAGGTCGAGCAGGGGGTTCAGCAGCTGCAGACCACGATGGGGGAGGCGCTGAAGGCCGCGATGGCCGGCCAGGCGCCGCAGCTGCCGCCGTCGCAGGGTGCGTTCGAGATCCCGACCGTCACCGTGGTCGTCACCGATCTCGCGCCCTACGCCGACGCGGACCCGCAGGGCATCGGCCTGACCGTCTCGGTGTTCCCGCTGGTCATCGGCGGCGTCCTCGGCGGGGTGCTGCTGTCGCTCACCGTCACCGGCGCCTGGCGCCGGATCGTCGGCCTGCTCGTGTACTCGGCCTCGGCCGGGCTCGTGCTCACCGGCATCCTGCAGAGCTGGATCGGGGCGCTGCAGGCGGACTTCTGGACGGACGCCGCGGCCATCGCCCTCACGATCGGGGCGATCGCCTCGACGGTCGTGGGTCTGTCGTCGCTGCTCGGAAAGGCGGGCATCGCCGTCGGGGCGGTCACCATGATCCTGTTCGCGAACCCGCTGTCCGCGGCGAACGTGCCGGTCGAGTTCCTGCTCGCGCCCTGGGGCACGATCGGCCAGTGGATGCCGCCGGGCGCCGGTGCGACGCTGCTGCGCGACCTGTCGTACTTCCCCGACGCGGACGTCTCGTTCCCGTGGCTGCTGCTCGGATGCTGGATGCTGGCGGGCCTGCTGCTCGCCGCACTCGATCCTGCCGGACGCCGTGTCGCACAGGGCGGCGCGGTTCCGGCATCCGTCGCCGCCTGATCACGGGTCGTCTGGGTGGTCAGCGAGGCGACTGACTGAACTGCTGAACCCCTTCCCCCCAATCGGGATGAGGGGTGTCCGGACCGTTGTACGGAAGGTCCCCGTAGTGCGCCTGGAGCTGCCCGAGTCGCTCGCGCAGCTCCAGGACGATGCCGGAACGGTTCGGATCGTCGATCACGTTGTGGACCTCCTGCGGGTCCTCGGCCAGGTCGTACAGCTCCCATTCGACGGGGAACCTGCGGTCGGAGGCGCCGGGGACGCCGAGCGGGTCGTTGTAGTAGCAGATCAGCTTGTGGGTCCGGGTGCGGATCCCGTAATGCGCCGGCACATGGTGATTCGGGTCGTCGTGCTCCCAGTACCGGTAGTACATGGCATCGGGCCGATCGGATACCGCCTCGCCGCGCAACTGAGCGGCGAAGCTGTGTCCCTGTGAAGCAGGCAGGGCGGACGCCGCGTCGATGCCGCACAGATCGAGCAGCGTCGCGGCGATGTCGACGTTGGTGAGGATGTCCGGCACGGTCGTCCGCGGGGCGATGCCGGCGGGCCAGCGGATCAGCGCCGGCATCTGGAGCGACTGCTCGAACATCAGCCGCTTGTCGTACCAGCCGTGGTCTCCGAGGAAGAACCCCTGATCCGACATGTACACGACGATCGTGTTCTGCTCCTCCTCGGTGGCGGCGAGCCTGTCCAGCACGCGACCGACGTTGTCATCGACCGCCTGGATCACCTGCAGGTAGTCGCGCATGTAGCGCTGGTACTTCCAGCTGGCGCGCTGCTCGCGCTGCTCGGGGCCCATCAGCTCGGGCGGCAGCGGCTCCTTGATGTGACGCTCCTGCAGATCGTCGGCGACGCTCATCGTGGTGCGCTCGGACCACGCTCCGAGCGTGCGGTGGTCATCGTGCAAGGTCGCGGGTTCAGGGATGCTTCCCGCGGGATACATGTCGAGATGCTTGTCATCGGGGATCCACGGAGCGTGCGGCGCCTTGTGGTGGATGAACAGCGCGAAGGGTCGTTCCGCGTCGCGTCGCGACATCCAGTCCAGCGCGAGATCCGTGACGATGTCGGTGGCGTAGCCGCGCATGGTCCGCTCGCCGTCCGGCCCGATCATCGGGGGATCGATGTACGCGCCCTGACCGGGGAAGACCAGCCAGTCGTCGAAATCCCGCGGCCGAGCTGACGCCGACTCGCCGAGGTGCCATTTGCCGTACAGCGCAGTGGCGTATCCGTGTTCCCGGAGACCGGCGACGAAGGTCGGCACGCGATAGTCGAACTCCGCGAAGATCCCCGGCGTCCCGTTGACGTGGGAGTACGTACCGGTGAGGATCGACGCGCGCGACGGGGTGCAGATCGAGTTCGTGCAGAACATCGATTCGAGGAGCGCGCCCTGGTGCGCGATGCGATCGATGTGCGGAGTCGTGTTGACGCGGCTTCCGTACGCGGAGATCGCGTGCGGGGCATGATCGTCCACGAGGATGAAGATGATGTTCGGCTTCGTCATCGGTGTGTCCCTGCGTGGTTCCGGTCAGGATCCGGCGCCTGCGTCCACCCAGGTCGGCGAGCTCCAGGCGTACTGGTCGTTCGCCTGACGGACGCGGGTGTAGTACCAGTCCGTGCCCTCGTCGCCGCCGACATCCTCGAAGTCCATCCGGACGGTGCGAGCCGACTCGTCCACCGCGCGGTGCAGCAGGATCGCGGGGCTGACGAAGCCGCCGGTGTAGGCGGTCTTCGAGCCTTCGCGCAGTTCTGCGACGGTCGCCTGGACGGTGCGACCGTTGGCGATGACCTCGAGCACGGTGTTCCCGTCGCCGACCACCTGCAGGCCGAGCTGCTGAGTGGCGTCGGTGAGCACCGTCGGATTGCCGCGCGTCCTGGTGGCCATCGTGATCGTGTGGTCGTCCGCCTGCACCCACCGCGTCGTCGGGCCTTCAGCGTCGGAGCCCTTGCGCAGCGGGTCGACGATGTCCTCGCCGTGCAGCCTCGGATCGACGGAGAGGATGCGGCCCCCGCGGACCCGGATCGACACGTCCCAGTCCACTTCCACGCCGTACTCGCCCCACCCGAAGCTGACTGCCAGAACGCCGTCGAAGTCCGACTCCTCCGAGGATGCCGTGGGCCGTCCGACCGCGATGACCTCGTTGTTCCGAAGCACCTCGACGAAGTCGATCCGGTCGCCGCCCAGGACGTCGACCTCGATCCGTCGCGTGCCGGATGCTCTGACCTCGGAGCCCATCGGCATCCCGTCCACCGCCGTTGCGAGCATGATCCTGTCGCCGGTGACGGCGTAGGTGCGGCGCGCCTGGATCGCGTCCCAGATGCCGGTGCGCGTCAGCGAGTCCGCCCAGACCATCGCCTTGCCGTAGCCGTAGCTGCCGGGGTGGGCGCTGTGGTGATCCGTGGACCCGATGAAGCCGAAGCGGTGCCCCTGTGTCAGTCCGTGCTGTGCGGTGCTCGCGCCGTCGCGCGGCCCCATCGTGTGCAGATACTGTCGCAGACCGGGCTCGGCCTCGCCTGAGCCGTGCATCGACACCAGCTCGACCACGGGGGACAGCTCCTCCGTGTACGTCGACCAGTTGATGCCGCGGTGTCCGGTGCCGTAGCCGATGTGATGCGGGAGGACCATGGAAGGCAGGCCGGCCGCGTCGAGGTCTCGGAGACGTACTCTCAGTTCTTCGAGGGACTGGGACCGCGCCACCTCCAGCGGGCCGTGGTCGGACTGGTAGTAGACGCAGTGATCGCCGTAGGTGAGGCTGTGCCACTCCAGGGACAGGAGGCTGACGAACTCGCCGTCCTCATGGGCGGCGGCAGTCACGTCCTGCACGTGGCCCCACTGGGATTCCAGCCGTGCGAAGCCTTCGATGTGGTAGTCGTGCACGTCGCGGGGCTCCGCCGGGATGTCGTGCCAGGCCGCATGCCCGGTGACGCTCGCGAAGTCCAGCTGCTGCTTCGCGTTGGCGAAGGCGGTTTCGATCGAGCCGTGGCCGTAGCTGATCCCGCAGTGGTTGTGCAGATCTCCGGCGTAGGCGGTGAGTCCGGCGTAGCTGTCGAGATCGGTGGCGGGGCGGAACAAGGTCATGTCAAGGGTCTCCTTCGACTGAGAGGACCGTGAGGCCTCGTCGGACCACTATACGCTAGATCGATCTACCAGATGAAGAATCTTCACGGGATCTGCTTCTGTCGCACTATGGCCGACTTCGTCCGACCGCATCCGGTCGGGGACTTTCGCCCGGATATACTCGGCCCATGCGCCGCGTGACTCTGCAGGATGTCGCTGCCGACGCCGGTGTCTCACGGGCTGCAGCCTCCATGGTGGTGCGCGGAACGGGCCGGCTCAGCGACCAGACCCGCGAGCGGGTTCGGCAGTCGATGGAGAAGCTGGGCTACATCTACAACCGCAACGCGGCCTCGTTGCGCAGCAACCGGAGCTGGACGCTCGGCTTCATCGTCACGGACTTCTCCAACCCGTACTTCTCCGCGATCGCGCTCGCTTTCGAGAAGGCCGCGTCGGCTGCCGGTTACATGACGCTCATCTCGAACACCTTCGATGATCCAGGGCAACAGGATCGCCTGGTCACGACGATGCTGGAATCACCGGTCGCGGGTCTCGCCTACGTGCCCGCGCTGGGCGCGGCCGCTGTGGATCTTCCGATTCCGACGCTCGCGCTGACGCGGCCCGCGGCGGACGAGGGGCCGGCCCTCAGCAGCGACGCGTACGCCGCCGGCGAGATGGCGGCAGAGCATCTGGTGGGAGTGCACGGCTTCCGCCGGATCGCATACCTCGGCGGCGCGGCGGCCGCGGTGCCGACCCGAGAGCGCATCGCCGGTGTGCGCGCGGTGATGTCGCGACACGCGGATGCGACGCTGGCCGCAGTCGTGCACGGGCAGACCAGCATCGACGGCGGTGCCAGGCTGGCCGAAGAACTGCTGCAGTCCGGTGCCGAGTTCGATGCGGTGATCTGTCACAGCGATGTGATCGCCTACGGTGTGCTTCGTGCTCTGCATGATGCAGGGCTCGGGCTCGGCCGAATCGGAGTGACCGGGTTCGACAGCCTCGCGGCATCGGAGGTGTTCATTCCCAGCATCACCTCGGTCTCTGTCGGAACGGCGGACCTGGGCCGGCTGGCCGCCGAATGGCTGATCCGCGCGGTTGACGACGACACGATTCAGGCGCCGCTGCCGCTCGCCCCGTACCTGGATGTCCGCGAGTCGTGCGGATGCACGGTGTCGCGGGAGCATCCGGCGCTGATCACGGCGTAGGGCTCGTCTCGACGGCGCCCTCTCGGCATCCGCCCGGTCGGCGCGCCTCGGTACGGGACGGTCGTCAGATCCGCCGCGATGAAGGCGGGTGCCGTCCGCTGCTTGCATTCGGGATGCCCATGACTGATACTGATCTCCGATGCTGTATCGATCTACCACGATGCGGCCGCACCCGAACTCGTAGTCGACGAAGCAGTGACTTGCGGAGGAACAATGACGTCCAGTGCACCCCCGATGCCCAGAATCGCGGCCCGTCCGCGCCGTCGTCACCGGCGAATGCTGCTTCCGACGGTCGCCCTGGCGCCCTTTGTGCTGTTCTGCCTCGCGATGGCGGCCTTTCCCTTCGCGCATGTGGTGCAGATGGCGTTCTCCGAGGTCACGCTGACCGCAGCAGGCTTCGAGTTCCGGTGGACGGGGTTCGAGAACCTCGTGGCGGTGTTCGCCGATCCGCTCGCCGCGCAAGCGGTGATCAACACCGTGGTGTTCACGATCCTCAGCGTCGTGGGGAGCCTGATCTGCGGGATCATCGTCGCGATCCTCGTGGACCGGGCCATCGCACTGCTCCCGCTGGCGCGGAACGTCATCATCTGGCCCGCGATCATCACGCCCGTGGTCGTCAGCGTGATCTGGCTGCTCATCCTCAGCCCGACCGCCGGTGGTCTGAACAAGGTGCTCGAGACGATCGGTCTGCCCGCTCAGAACTGGCTGAACTCCGGCGCCGGAGCCATGGCCAGCCTGGTCGTGGTCGATGTGTGGCACTGGTCGCCCATCGTGTTCCTGTTCGTCTACGCAGCGCTGAAGGCGCTCGACACCGAAGTCCTCGAGGCCGCCAGGGTGGACGGGGCCTCCGAGGGCGCGATCGTCTTCCGGATCGTGCTGCCGCTGGTGATGCCCGCGATCGCGGCCGTATCGCTGATCCGGATGGTGATGGGGATCAAGGTCTTCGACGAGATGTACGTGCTGACCGCCGGCGGTCCGCTGGGAGCCACCACACTCGTCTCGCAGCGCATCCAACTGTGGTTCTTCAAGGATCTGAACTTCGGGGAGGCGGCTGCCTTCGGACTGCTCATCATCGTGGCGGTGGTGCTCGTGCTCACGGTTGCCCTCGTTCTTCGAGGAGCACGGCGATGAGCGCGCGGAGTGGCCGGATCCGGACGAGCGCCAGGCCGAAGGTGGCCGTCGAGATCGCACTGCTGATCGTGGTGGTCATCGTGGTCCTTCCGATCGCCTGGCTGGTGCTGCTGTCGTTCCTCCCCAACAGGGCGATCACCAGTCACGACTGGATCTTCCCGTTCTGGCTGGGGAACTTCGCCTCGATATTCGAGGATGGGACGTTCGCGATCCAGCTGCTCAACAGCGTCGGGATCGTGGTGGGCACCGTCGCCGTGTGCATCCTCATCGGCAGCATCAGCGGGTACGCGCTGGCGCGGCTTTCGCCCCCGAGGTGGATCAGCGTCCCGACTCTCGCCCTCGCCGCCATCATCCCGCTGATCCCGCCGGCGACCCTTGTGCCCGGCCTCTACGAGCTGCTGAACGATGTCGGCCTCCTCGGGTCGGTGGCGGGACTGGTTCTGGTGAACAGCCTGTTCAACCTGCCGTTCGCGACACTGCTGATGGCGTCCTATTTCTCTGGCATCCCCGTGCAGCTGCGAGAGGCGGCTCTCGTCGACGGCGCGAACGAGGCGAGCGTCTTCACCCGGATCATGCTGCCGCTGGTCCGGCCCGGCCTCGCGGCGACGAGCATCTTCGTCGGGATCATGGCGTGGAACGAGTTCCTGATGGGTCTCACTCTCACCTCGGGAGGACCGACCGCGCCGATAACCGTGGGTATCGCCGGGTTCGTGCAGGAGTTCGCCGTGACCTGGGGGCAGCTCGCAGCGGCCGGAACCGTGGCGGCCGTGCCGCTGATCATCCTCGCGGTCTTCGCGAACAAACAGATCATCGCCGGCCTCACAGCCGGTGCCGTCAAAGGGTGAGCTGCGGCCCACCCCTGAGTATGAGGAGGACATCATGACTGGTTCACATCTTTTCCGGGTCCGGCGCGGGATCCGCCCCCTGGCTGCCGCGGTGGCGGTCAGTGCCGCACTTCTCGGCGTGACCGCGTGCAGCAGCAGCAACAAGGGGTCGTTGGGCGGGGGAGGCGGGACCGACGAGTCCGGGTCCGTGACGCTCGTCGTCCCCACCAGCCAGGCGCCGTGGAACCCGGCCTACGCGAAGCTGGTGAAGGCGTACGAGGAGGAGACCGGCAACAAGGTCGAGCTGCGGCCGTTCCCGAACCCGGACGTGAAGACGCAGGAGATCAATGACATCCAGAGCCAGAAGCACACGTTCGACGTGTTCCAGGTGAACGGCGCGGATCTCGGGCAGTTCAACGAGAGCGGTCTGCTGCAGCCGCTCACGGACATCGATCCGTCGTACGAGATGGACTCGCACATCTACAGCTTCGGCAACCTGGCGCGGTGGGATGCCGATAAGAAGAGCTTCGCCGAGTCCGGCGAGGTTGTCGACCTCCCGTTCTCCGGCAACCTCGACATCTTCGTGTATCGCAAGGACATCTACGACAAACTCGGGCTGGAGGTTCCCACGACCTGGCCCGAGGTCATCGCGAACAGTGAGAAGATCGCGAACGCGAAGGCAGCGAAGTACCCGATGGTGTTCCGCACGCAGGGCATTCCCGGTTCTTCGGCGAACACGTTCGACTTCCAGGCTCTTCTCGGGGCGGCCGGCGGCTCCTGGTATGCCGATCCCGGTACCGACTGGAAGCCGACTGCCGACACCGAGGCGGGGGTCCAGGCAGCGACGTGGATGAGGAAGTTGGCGGAGTACGGGCCGGAAGCGGTGTCGACGATGGGACAGGCGCAGGTGATCGCCGAACTGCAGAACGGCGACGGCGCACAGAGCTTCCTCGTCGCCGCGGCTGCGTCTCAGCTGGAGGACCCGGCGAACTCGGGTCAGGCCGGCAAGTTCGGGTACGCCCCGCTTCCGCTGGCGCCCGACGGCAGTGCCGCGCCCGGTACCGGGATCTGGTTCCTCGGTGTTCCGGCGGGTCTTCCCAAGGAGCGCGCCAAGGCGGCACTCGAGTACATCACGTGGATGACCTCTGAGAAGGCCCAGTCGATGTTCGCGCAGAACGGCGGCATCCCGATCCGCGACGACTTCTCCACCGACGGAGTGGACCCGGCGCAGAAGGAGGCGCTGGCCGCGTACGACGAGACCGCGAAGAAGCTCCCGGGGGCTTCCACGTCGATCTGGTATCCGTTCGCGTCGGAGATGCTGAACATCACCGAGCCGGGGCTGGAGAGCATCGCAGCCGGAAAGGTGACGCCCGAGGCAGGCATGAAGCAGATGCAGGCCGCGCTGGAGGAGATGGTCACGAAGCTGGATCTCCCGCAGAAATAGCCGGAGCGTGCGGATCCTGCGACGATTCACGCCGCAGGATCCGCACCCTTTCGCCGGGCTGGCCTGGCGATGATCTTGACGTCGATCGAAGGACCTGTGAGATGCAACCGGACATTATTCTCTTCCACTGCCACGACCTCGGAAGATGGCTGCCGACGTACGGGATGCCCGCTGTGCCGGCGCCGCAGATCTCAGCGTTCGCCGATCAGTCCATCGTCTTCGATGACGCGCATGCCGCGGCGCCGCTGTGCTCGCCGTCACGGGGTGCGCTGTTCACCGGCATGCAGCCGTACCGCAACGGCATTCAGGGCCTCGCCCATGACGGATGGCGCTACCGTGCCGGCGTTTCCACGCTCCCCGAACGTCTTGAGCCCCTCGGCTATCACACCGCGCTCATCGGGCTTCAGCACGAGAACGTCGACCCCACTGTTCTGGGTTTCGCAGAATACCCGGGGCAGGGATTCCTCCCGCGAACCGCTCAGGTCGTGGAGGCCGCGTCCTCATGGCTCGGGGGGCTGCCTCCTCGATCGGAGCGGAAGCCGATATTCCTCACCGTCGGCGTGTGGGAGGTGCATCGGCCCTGGCCGGCCAGCGACTACGCAGCGGCGGACCCTGCGAGCGTGGACGTCCCGGGCTATCTCCCGGACAACGCCGACACCCGTGCCGACATCGCCGACTTCTACGGATCGATCGCGCAGCTGGATGCGGGGTTCTCGGTGCTCCTCGATGCGATTTCGTCGACCATCGGCGATGAGAACACGATGATCGTGTTCACGACAGATCATGGCGCGGCCTTCCCCCGCGCGAAGAGCACGCTTTACGACGCCGGGACCGGCGTGGCATTGATCGTGCGACCACCCACCGCGTGGCAGGTCAGCCCCCGCAGGGTACCGGACCTCGTCATCCATCAGGACCTTCTGCCCACATTCCTCGAGATCGCCGGAGACGCGGGGCCTCACGATGCCGAGCTCGAGGGGCGGAGCCTTCTGTCCCTGATCACGACCGGACACGTCGATGCGTCGCAATCGGAGCGCATGGTCTTCACCAGCAAGACGTACCACGACTCGTATGATCCCAAGCGCGCCGTGCGTACCTCCGACTACGTCTACATCCGCAACTACAGGGAGGGGCCCAAGCTCGAGCTTCCGGCCGACCTCGAGGCGAGCCGCACGCGACAGGGGTTCGGCGACGGGCATCTCGCTCCTCGGCCGCAGCAGGAGCTCTACGACCGCAGGGTCGACCCGCTCGAGCTCGTCGACGTCGCGGGACAGGATGCCTATGCCGACGTACAGGCAAGACTGTCCGCAGCGTTGCACGAACGCCTGGTCGCCATCGCAGATCCCGTCGAATCTGAACCCATTCCCCGCGCACCGTGGCGTTCGCGCCATGTGGACGATCTGCCGAGCCTGCCGAGCCTGCCCGGATCCGTCGCCTGAACAGAGGCAGGCGCTGAGAAGACCCCAGCGTGACGCCGTCGGGCGAGCGTCATGGCCTTGCTTCTTGCACTC
Organism: Microbacterium sp. MAH-37; assembly: GCF_009758255.1. Taxonomy (GTDB): domain Bacteria; phylum Actinomycetota; class Actinomycetes; order Actinomycetales; family Microbacteriaceae; genus Microbacterium. Next base: position 113,593 of record NZ_WSEN01000010.1, on the reverse strand, counting down.
AGCGGAGAAACCTGCTTTCATATCGGAAAGCGCTTACCCAGTCATTCCGACGCAGCGCACGACTTCCACTGAAGACAGGACAGACACATGGCGACTCGCGAGATCGGCATCATCATGAACGGCGTCTCCGGACGCATGGGCTACCGGCAGCACCTGGTGCGCTCGATCCTCGCGATCCGCGACCAGGGCGGCATCGAGCTCTCGGACGGCACGCGCGTCACCGTCAAGCCGATCCTCGTCGGCCGCAGCGAGGCCAAGCTCGCCGAACTCGCCGCGAAGCACGGCATCGAGGACTACACCACCGACCTCGACGCGGCCCTCGCCGATCCGAAGTGGGAGATCTACGCCGACTTCCTCGTCACCAAGGCCCGCGCCACCGCCATCCGCAAGGCGATCGCCGCAGGCAAGGCGATCTACACCGAGAAGCCCACCGCCGAGTCGCTGGAGGAGGCCGTCGAGCTGGCCCGCCTCGCGGACGAGGCCGGCGTGAAGACCGGTGTCGTGCACGACAAGCTCTACCTCCCCGGCCTGCAGAAGCTGAAGCGCCTTATCGACTCCGGCTTCTTCGGTCGTATCCTCTCCGTCCGCGGTGAGTTCGGCTACTGGGTGTTCGAGGGCGACTGGCAGCCCGCGCAGCGCCCCAGCTGGAACTACCGCACCGAGGACGGCGGCGGCATCATCACCGACATGTTCCCGCACTGGAACTACGTGCTGGAGAACCTGTTCGGCGAGGTCAAGAGCGTCTACGCCCAGGCTGCCGTGCACATCGCCGATCGCTGGGACGAGAAGGGCGAGCACTACACCGCCACCGCCGAGGACGCCGCATACGGCATCTTCGAGCTCGAGGGCGGCGTCATCGCCGAGATCAACTCCTCGTGGACCGTGCGCGTGAACCGCGACGAGCTGGTCGAGTTCCAGGTCGACGGCACGCACGGCTCGGCAGTGGTCGGCCTGTTCGGTGCGAAGATCCAGCCGCGCAACGCCACCCCGAAGCCGGTCTGGAACCCCGACCTCGAGGACACCCACGACTACGACGCCGACTGGCAGAACGTGCCCACCAACGACGTGTTCCTGAACGGCTTCCGCCAGCAGTGGGAGGAGTACCTGGAGTCGTACGTGCTGGGCACCGATTACCCGTTCGACCTGATGGCCGGCGCCCGTGGCGTGCAGTTCGCCGAGGCCGGCCTGGCGTCCAGCGCCGAGGGCCGCAAGGTCGCGATCGAGAAGCTGTCGCTCTGATGACGACGCTTCGCCTGCTCGCCGCCGACGGCGCGACGTCGGATGCCGCGCTGAACGACTCCGGCGGCTACCAGCGCCCGACCGCGCCGCTGCGCAGCCGCGTCGCGTACGCCGCCGCGCACGTCGTGCCGAAGGTGCACGCCGACAACACTCCTGGTCAGCCGGCGGACATCGACTGGGACTCCACGCTGGCGTTCCGCCGCAACGTGTACTCCTGGGGTCTCGGCGTCGCCGACGCCATGGACACCGCGCAGCGGAACATGGGGCTGGACGCCGCGGCCACCCGCGAGCTCATCGCGCGCAGCGCCGAGGTGGCCCGCGAGGAGGGCGGCTCGGTCGTGGTCGGCGTCAACACCGACCACGTCGACGAGACGAACATCTCGCTCGACCAGGTGATCGACGCCTACGTCTCGCAGCTCGAGTACACCGAGGAGCAGGGCGCGGGCCCGGTGCTGATGGCGTCCCGTCATCTGGCACGGGTCGCGGCATCCGCCGACGACTACCGCCGGGTGTACCGGGCGGTGCTGTCGCGCGCCACGTCCCCGGTCGTGCTGCATTGGCTCGGAACGGCGTTCGATCCGGAGCTGGCCGGCTACTTCGGAGCCGACGACTGGCAGACCGCATCGGCCGTGCTGCTCGACATCATCGCGGAGAACCCTGACAAGGTCGCGGGTGTGAAGATGAGCCTGCTGAACGCCGAGAGCGAGATCTCGGTGCGTGAGCGGCTCCCCGAGGGCGTGCGCATGTTCACCGGCGACGACTTCAACTACGTCGGGCTGATCGGTGGCCTTGAGGATCCGGTTGCTGAGCGAGGCGGCGGAGCCGCGGAGCCGAAGCACTCCGATGCGCTGCTCGGTGCGTTCGCGGCGATCACGCCCGTCGCCTCCGCCGCCATCCAGGCGCTGGATGCCGGGGATCACGCCGCCTACCAGCGCATCCTCGGCCCCACCGAGGAGCTGAGCCGGCAGGTGTTCGCCGCACCGACCTTCTACTACAAGACCGGTGTCGCGTTCCTGGCCTGGCTGAACGGCCACCAGCCTGCGTTCCAGATGGTCGGCGGCCTGCACTCCGCGCGCAGCCTGCCGCACCTGTCCCGCATCGTCGAGCTGGCCAACGCCTCGCTCGCGCTGGAGAACCCCGAGCTGGCGCGCGAGCGCTGGCACGGCATGCTGCGACTGAACGGAGTGTACGCATGACCGTCGACCCCCGCCTGTCGATCAACCAGGCCACGATCAAGTACGCCGACCTCGCGACCGCGCTGAAGGTCACCGCGGATGCCGGGGTGCAGTCCATCGGCCTCTGGCGCGAGCCGGTGAACGAGGTCGGCCTCGACACCGCCGCGAAGATGCTCGCCGACTCGGGGCTGCGGTTCTCGACGCACTGCCGTGGCGGGTTCTTCACGTTGCCCGAGGGGTCCGAGCGCCGGGCATCCATCGACGACAACCGGCGGGCGATCGACGAGACCGCCGCGCTCGCCGCGGCGGGTGCCGAGGGTTCGACCGCGGTGCTCGTGCTCGTCGCGGGCGGGCTGCCGGAGGGCTCGCGCGACCTCGTCGGCGCGCGCTCCCGGGTGCACGACGCGCTCACCGAGCTCGCGCCGTACGCCCAGGAGGCCGGCGTGACGCTGGCGATCGAGCCGCTGCATCCCATGTTCGGGTCGGACCGCTGCGTCGTCTCGACGCTCGGTCAGGCGCTGGATCTGGCGGCCGACTTCGACCCGTCCGTCGTGGGCGCGGCCGTGGACACCTTCCACATCTGGTGGGACCCGCAGGTGTACGAGCAGATCGCCCGCGCCGGCCGCGAGGGCCGGATCTCGACCTACCAGGTGTGCGATTGGAAGACCCCGCTGCCCGCCGATGTGCTGCTCTCGCGGCACTACATGGGCGACGGCGTGATCGACTTCGCCTCGCTCACCCGCGCCGTGGTCGAGACCGGCTACGACCGCGACATCGAGGTGGAGATCTTCAACCAGGAGGTCTGGGACACGGATCCGGCGACGGTCGTCGCCCGCACCGCGGAGTCCTTCGCCGAGACGGTCTCGCCGTACCTCTGAACCACCTTCGAATCGCGCAACTTGCTGCATCTCAAGCCAGAATGCAGCAAGTTGCGCGATTCGAAACAGGATAGGAACATGACCATGCGACCAGGACTCTGCTCCGTGACTTTCCGGCAGTTGACCGCCGAGCAGGTCGTCGAGGCGACCGCCGCCGCCGGCCTCGAGGTGATCGAGTGGGGCGGCGACGTGCACGTGCCGCCCGGCGACACAGCGCGCGCCGCCGAGGTGGTGCGCGCGACGACGGATGCCGGGCTCGCGGTCTGCTCGTACGGCTCGTACTTCCGCCCCGGCGTGCAGGACGACCTCGAGCCCGTGCTCGACAGCGCCCAGGCGCTCGGCGCGGACCGCGTGCGCATCTGGGCCGGAGGCACCGGTTCGGCGGAGGCGACGACCGAGCACTGGGCGTTCGTGATCGGTCGGCTGCAGGACGCCGCGGAGCTGGCCGCCGCCCGCGGGATCACCCTCGCTCTGGAGTACCACTCCCGCACCCTCACCGACACCGCAGCGACCACGCGTCGCCTGCTCACCGAGGTTCCCGGCCTGTCCACCTATTGGCAGCCGAACGTCGCGGCATCCGACGAGTCGGCGCTCGCCGACTACGCGGCCCTGGAGGATCGCGTCAGCGCCGCACACGTCTTCTCATGGTGGCCTCAGACCGAACGGCTGCGTCTGCACGAGCGCGACGCGCTCTGGCGTGGCTTCTTCTCGGCGGCATCCCGGGCGGCCGTGCCGCCGCGCGACGCGCTGCTGGAGTTCGTCCTCGACGACGACCCAGGCATCCTCGCCGCCGAGGCGGCGACCCTGCGCGGCTGGATCGCGGACGCGGCGTGAGCGTCGTCCGCATCGGCGACCACTCGGGTCGCAGTTCATCTCGCTTCGCGTCGCCGGCATCCGTTCGGGTCGCAGTTGGTCCCGCTGCGGCGCGATCTTTCCGGGGCGAAGTGCGACCTGAACAGGCCGGTGCGGTTCCGGGGCCCGGCCGCCGCTCGGGTCGCGATTCGTTCCGCTTCGCGCCGCGGGCATCCGTTCGGGTCGCAGTTCGTCCTGCTACGACGCGATCTTTCCGGGGCGAAGTGCGACCTGAGCTGGTCGGCGCCCGGCTTTCGACGACGAATCGCGACACGAGAAGACGAGCGGATGCCGCAGAGGCGGCCGATAGGCTCACCCCATGACCTCCGCTGAGACCCGGCGCGCGGGGCGCGCTTCGACTCCCACGCTGCATGACGTCGCACGGGCCGCGGGGGTGTCGCTGGCCACGGCGTCCCGTGTGCTGAACGGCTCGGAGCGCAAGGTCGCCGACTCGTTCCGCGAGCGCGTCGAGCAGGCCGCCGCCGAGCTCGGGTACACCGCGAACATCTCCGCGCAGTCGATCGCGCGCGGCACCTCACCGGTGATCGCGCTGCTGGTCGCCGACATCGCCGACCCGTTCTTCGGCCTGATCGCCTCCGGAGTCGCCCGCGGTGCGGACGAGCACGGACTCGTCGTCACGATCGCGATCACCGAGCGCGACCCCGAGCGCGAGAACCGCATCCTGCGCGCACTGCGCGGGCAGCGTCCGCAGGGCGTGATCCTCGCCGCATCCCGCAGCGAGGGCGGCGAGCAGGAGCGACCCGACGAACTGGCGGCGTTCTCCGCACTCGGCGCACGCACAGTGACGTTCGGGCCCGGCGGCGATCGTGGCGTGCAGATCGACAACCGCGGCGGCGCGGAAAGGCTGGGTCGTGAGATGGCTGCGCACGGCTACCGCAGGGCGATCGTGCTCGGCGCGGCCGAGGGTGTGCGCACCTCTGACGATCGTCTCGCCGGTTTCGAGGCGGGTTTCGGAGCCGGAGGAGGCGCGGTGGAGCGCACCTACCGTGGTGGTTTCGCCCGCGAGTCCGGCACGGAGAGCATGACCGCGGCGCTCGCAGACGGCGTCGAACCGGGCACCCTGGTCTTCGCGCTCAGCGATGTCGTGGCGGTCGGCGCGATGACCGCCATCCGCGACGCCGGTCGCACGGTCGGTGCCGACATCGCGGTGTGCGGCTTCGACGACGTGCCCGTCAGCCGCGACGTCACCCCGCAGCTCACCACCGTGCGCGTGCCGCTGAGCGAGCTCGGCTATCAGGCGTTCCGCGCCACGGTCGATGCCGAGTGGCAGCAGCCCGACCTCGACCTCGAGGTCGTCGTGCGCGGCAGCACCCCCGGACTCGCGTGATGCGCGTCGTCCTCGCCCCGGACAGCTTCAAGGGCACGATCACGGCAGCGGATGCGGCATCCGCGCTCGCCGACGGCTGGGGCGACGCTGCCGAGTTCGTGATGCGCCCGATGGCCGACGGGGGAGAGGGCACGGTCGCCGCGTTCGCGGCGGCGGTGCCCGGAGCCGTGCGGATGCCGGTCACGGTGGACGGCCCGGCCGGCGCACCTGTCGACACCGCGTGGCTGCTGTTGCCCGCGACGGCGGAGGCGCCCGAAGGCACCGCCGTGATCGATCTCGCGTCGACTTCCGGCATCGAACTGCTTGACCAGCTGCGCCCCTTCGACGCCGACTCGACCGGGTTCGGCCAGGCGATCGCCGCCGCGCTGGACCACGGGGTGTCGCGGCTGGTGCTCGGAATCGGCTCGAGCGCGTCCACCGACGGAGGCACCGGGATGCTGCGCGTCCTGGGAGCGCGGTTCGCAGACGCATCCGGTTCGGAAGTCGCGCAGGGGGCCCGCGGACTGCCGTCGATCGCGCACGCCGACCTCAGCGGGCTGCTCCCGGCGCCCGAGACGCTCGTCCTCACCGACGTCACGAATCCGCTGACCGGACCCCGAGGCGCGGCCGAGGTGTTCGGCCCGCAGAAGGGCCTCACCGGCGCCGCCGATCGCACGAGGACGGATGCCGGTCTCGCGGCGCTCGCCGCGCTGCTGGGGCTGGATCCGGAGACACCGGGCGCCGGGGCCGCCGGAGGCGTCGGTGGCGCGCTGGTCGCGTGGGGTGCGCGGCTGCTCCCGGGGGCATCCGAGGTCGCCCGCCTCATCGGACTGGCCGAGGCGATCGCCGATGCCGACCTCGTGATCACCGGTGAGGGCTCCTACGACGGGCAGTCCGGCGACGGCAAGGTGCCGTCGTTCGTCGCCGGACTCGCAGCGGATGCCGGCGTGCCGGCGGCCGTGGTCGCCGGCCGGATCACGGCGGATGCCGACACCTCGATCTTCGCGGCATCCGTGTCGCTGACGGAGCTGTCAGGGGCGTCGGAGGCGGCGCTCGCGGAGCCGGCGCGCTGGCTCCGCGCCGCCGGGGCCGGGCTGGCCGCGAAAACCGAGGCCTGAGCGCCCTTCCGCTCGCTTTCCGCGCGGATCCTGAGCGAGCGAAGCGAGACGAACGGCGCTCAGGATCAGCGCGGTGGTGAGAGGCAGGCTGTGACAGCCACGCCCTTCGTCTCGTCGCTGCGCTCCTCGCTCAGGACCCGGGATGGGTGAGTTCGGGCGCTCGTCGCCCGGGTGGTCAGCCGCCGAGCGCCGCGCTGACCACGGCCCGCGCCTCCTCCTGCACCTGTGCGAGGTGCTCGGGGCCGCGCAGGCTCTCGGCGTACAGCTTGTAGACGTCCTCGGTGCCGGACGGGCGTGCGGCGAACCAAGCGTGCTCGGTCTGTACCTTCAGTCCGCCGATCGCCGCGCCGTTGCCCGGCGCATGCGAGAGCTTCGCGGTGATCGGCTCGCCGGCGAGCTCCGCCGCCGAGACGGCTTCGGGGGCGAGCTTCGACAGCGCCGACTTCTGCTCCGGCGTCGCCGGCGCGTCCACCCGCTGGTACGCGGATGCGCCGAACGCGTCCTCCAGCTCGGCGTAGCGCTCCGACGGGCTCTTGCCGGTCACGGCGATGATCTCGGCGGCGAGCAGGCAGAGCAGGATGCCGTCCTTGTCGGTCGACCACACGGAGCCGTCGCGGCGCAGGAAGGACGCACCCGCGGACTCCTCGCCGCCGAACGCGACGGTGCCGTCGAGCAGGCCTGGTACGAACCACTTGAAGCCCACCGGCACCTCGAGCAGCCGGCGGCCGAGCGACTCGGCGACGCGGTCGATGATCATCGACGACACCAGGGTCTTGCCGATCGCAGCATCCCTCGGCCACTGCTCGCGGTGCGAGAACAGGTAGTCGATCGCGACGGCCAGGTAGTGGTTCGGGTTCATCAGCCCGGCATCCGGGGTGACGATGCCGTGCCGGTCGGCGTCGGCGTCGTTGCCGGTGAGCACGTCGTAATCGCCCTTCTTGGCGACCAGCGACGCCATCGCACTCGGCGACGACGGGTCCATCCGGATCTTCTCGTCCCAGTCCAGCGTCATGAAGCGCCAGGTCGGGTCGACCTCGGGGTTGACGACGGTGAGGTCCAGGCCGTGCATCTCGCGGATCAGCGCCCAGTACTCGACGGATGCCCCGCCCAGAGGGTCGGCGCCGATGCGGACGCCCGCGCGCTTGATCGCCTCGACGTCGATGATCGAGGGCAGATCGCGGACGTAGGCGTCGCGGAAGTCGTAGGTGCCGATGGTGGAGTCGTCGATGTCGGCGTGCCTGATGCGCTTCACGTCGGCAAGGCCGCCGGCGATGAGCTCGTTGGCGCGGTCGGCGATCCAGCCCGTGGCATCCGTGTCGGCCGGTCCGCCGTTCGGCGGGTTGTACTTGAAGCCGCCGTCGCGCGGCGGGTTGTGCGACGGCGTGACGACGATGCCGTCGGCGCGGCCGGAGTCGGATGCTGCGCGGCCGCGGTTGTAGGTGAGGATGGCGTGGCTGAGCGCCGGCGTCGGCACCCACGACTCGCGGGAGTCGACGCGCACGTCGACGCCGTTGCCGATCAGGACCTCGACGGCGGTGCGCTCGGCGGGCAGCGAGAGGGCGTGCGTGTCGCGGCCGAGGAACAGCGGGCCACTGATGCCCTGCCCGTTGCGGTAGTCGACGATCGCCTGCGTCGTCGCGAGGATGTGGTCCTCGTTGAAGCTGGAGGTGAGAGCAGAACCGCGATGGCCGCTGGTGCCGAACACCACCCGTTCGGCGGAGACGTTCGGATCGGGGTGGCGATCGTAATAGGCGGCGATCAGTTCGTCGACGTCGATCAGGTCGCTTTCCTCCGCGGGGAGGCCGGCACGGCTGCTCATGTGCATAGTCTGCCCCGCACCGCGGACTTGTGCACGTTCGGTGACGATCGGTTCTCGGCGACGCGCCCGGGACTAGGCTTGCCGGGTGACCGATCGCCGCACCTACAGCTACCTGGGCCCTGCCGGAACCTTCACAGAGGCGGCGCTCGACCAGGTGCCCGAGGCGCGAGGGCACCACTGGAAGCCGGTGCACAACGTCGGCGAGGCGCTCGGAGACGTGCTGTCCGGGGTCTCGGATGCCGCGATGATCGCGATCGAGAACTCGATCGAAGGCGGCGTCTCCACGACTCTCGACGCCCTCGCCACGAAGCCCGGTCTGCGGATCGTCGGTGAGTACCTGGTGAACGTGAACTTCGTGCTGGTCGCGGCGCCCGGCACGACCCTCGATGACGTCTCGGTGATCGCCGCGCACCCGGTCGCGTACGCGCAGTGCCACAGCTGGCTCGGCGCTCACCTTCCGAAGCATTCGCACGTGCCGGCGGCCAGCAACGTGGCATCCGCCATCGGCATCCTCGACGGGAGCCTGCCCGCGCAGGCCGCGATCGCGGCCCCTGGCATCGTGCAGCATCACGAGCTCGAGGTGCTGGCCGAGGACATCGGCGACAACGCGAGTGCGCAGACCAGATTCGTGCTGGTGACACGAACCACGACCCCCGTGCCGCCGACCGGCGCGGACAAGACGTCCCTCATCGTGGAGCTGCCGGAGGACCACGCGGGTGCCCTGCTCGAGCTGCTCGAGCAGTTCTCCACCCGCGGGATCAACCTGTCGCTGCTGCAGTCCCGCCCGATCGGCGACGAGCTCGGCCGGTACCGCTTCGTGCTGGACGCCGACGGCCACGTCTACGACGAGCGGATGGCGGACGCCCTGCTCGGCATCCGCCGGTTCAGCCCGCGCGTGGTGTTCCTCGGGTCGTACCCCCGGGCCGACCGCAAAATCGTGCAGTACCCGGAGCGCTACGCCGACGACGTGTTCGTCGAGGCGCGCGACTGGCTGCGCGGCCTGATCGGCGGCGAGCCGGAGGCCTGACGCGCCCCCGCCCCCCGCGAGCCCGTCCGCCGAGGGATGGCTTTCACGGGCTGTAGGCGGCACGGCGAGGGATGGGTTTCTGCGGCACCAGGGCGCGTCACCGGCGAAAGACATCTCTGAGGATCGCTGCTCAGCGGGCGCGGGATGTGATCGCGCGACGAACCCGGGCGAGGAAGTCCTCCTGGCCCGACGGCTTCAGATCGGCCTGGGTCAGCCGGATGACGATCCAGCCGCGATCCTCGAGATCCCGTTGCCGGCGGATGTCGGCGCGCCACTGATCCTTGCTCGTTCGATGGCCGTCACCCTCGTACTCGATCGCGATGCCGAGCGCGGGGTAGGCGAGATCGACGCGGGCGATGAACCGCCCGCAATCGCGCACCTCATGCTGAACCACGGGTTCGGGCAGCCCGGCATGCACGAGTAGGAGTCGCGTTTCGGTCTCCTTCGGCGACTCGACTCCGAGCCGAGCCAAGGGCAGCGCGGAGCGCACCTTCCCGCATCCCGTGAATCCGGCCCACTCCAGGAGCCGCCGCTCGATCTCGGTGATCGTGACCAGGGGCTTCTGGGTGTGGAGGCCGGGATAGTTGCCACAGGTAGTGAGGATCGCATCGAGCGCGGTGACGATCTGTACGACAGTCAGCTCGGGGGCCGTGCTGAACACGGCGGCGATCGGGTCGACGACCGGCATCCCGTGCACCCGCGAGGTGCGGGCACGGTGCTTGTCCAACCGCCGTCCTTTCATGCCCGTGACTTTCGGTGGTGTCATTTCGCGAGGCACGGCGACGTGGAGCAGTTCCTTCGTGGTCCAGCGCTTCGGATGCGGGAGGCCCCAGAGGCGCATTGCGGTACGTCCGACGAATCGGTGACCCGGACGCATCCGTAGCGAGTAGCACGCCGCCGTCGCAAGGAAGGTCTCCGGAGCTTCGGTGGCTCGGACGCCGCGGAACGGGCGCGCGAGGTCAGGCGTGCTGCTGCGCCAGGCGCCGATGCCCGCATCCTGGGCGTCGCGCAGGCTGAAGTGTGTGCCGAGGTGTGCGGGGAGCTGGATTCGGTGGCGCATTCTGACCATCGTGCTCCGCGCTCTCGCTGTCGCTTCGCGTCGTCTCAGTCGGTGTGGATGGCTCGTGCCGGTTCTTCGGTTGTGGAGGACCAGTCGCCGTCCTCCAGGCGGCTGCGGGCGAGCCGAGCAGGGCACGTCCAGGGATGCGTCTCGGCGCTCGACGGACCTCCGGCCGCCGAAAGGCATCTTTGGAGCGGCGGGGCCGGCAGGAGTGACCGCCGAAAGGCATCCCGAGGCGTCAGTCCGGTGTGCAGCCCCTGGAACTGCTCGCCGGGTGAACCGCCCGCCCTGCGCGTCAGCCCGCGAGCAGCTCCAGCGTCTGGACGCGGCCGGGGGCGGCATCCGTCGGCTCGGCGGCGAACGAGCCCGCGACCGGCGAGACCATGATCTCGTCCACGCCGTGCTCGGCCGCGAAGGCAGTGAGTGACTCGCGTACGTCAGGGCCGGAGCCGACGAACCAGCCGGCGCCGGCTGCGGCGAGCTGCTCCGCGGAGCCCACCTCGTCGGCATCCGCCACGCCCTGCTGCGCCTGCTCGACGGTCTCGAGCAGCGTCAGCGGACGGCCGGAGCGGATCCGCGCCATCGCCCGCAGCTGCGGCAGCGCGCGGGCCTCCGCCTCTTCCGCGGTCGGTGCGACGACGACGTTCGCGGTGAGGAAGGTCTGCGGCGAGTCCAGCCACTCCGAGGCCGTGAATCCGCTGCGGTACAGATCGAGCGCGCGCTGCAGGCCGTGCCCCGAGAAGTGGTTCGCGAAGACGTACGGCAGGCCGAGGGACGCCGCGAGCTGCGCGGAGTAGTCGCTCGATCCGAGCAGCCACACCTGCGGGGTTCCGGATGCGGCCGGCGTCGCGCGCACGGCGTACTCGCCGCCGCTCGTGAAGCGGACGGTCGCGCCGTCGCGCTGCAGCATGAGAGCGATGTCCTGCACGTGCGAGGGGAAGCGCTCCACGTCGCCGGTGGTGCCGGACTGCCGCAGCAGCTGCGTGATCACGGGGTCGCTGCCGGGAGCCCGGCCGATGCCGAGGTCGATGCGGCCCGGTGCGATGGCCTCGAGCGCGCCGAACTGCTCGGCGACGATGAGCGGCGCGTGGTTGGGCAGCATCACGCCGCCGGATCCCACGCGGATGTTCTTCGTGCGGGATGCTGCCGCAGCAATCAGCACCGGGGGAGTGGTGGAGGCCACGGCCGGCATGTTGTGGTGCTCGGCGAACCAGTACCGCCGATAGCCGAGCTCGTCGGCGCGCTGCGCGAGCGCGAGCGAGGTGCCCACCGCCTCGGCGCTGGTCTGCCCGGTGCGCACCGGGACGAGGTCGAGGACGGAAAGCGCGGGAGTACTCATCGAAGGGTGCAACCCGGCATCGGTCCCCGGCATTCCTGCGCTTCTGATTCCGGGGAATGCCGCCGATGGTCGCTTCCCGGCCCCGGATGCGGCGCATTGCGACATTCCTCGCGAACCCCACGCCCTTGACCGTGCGCGCCGAGCGGCGTAGGCCGGAGGACATGGATCGTTTCCAGGACAGACGTGAGGCCGGCAGGATGCTCGGCCGGCGACTGGCCGAACGCCCGCGACAGGATGCCGTGGTGCTGGGGCTCCCGCGCGGCGGCGTGCCTGTGGCCGCGGAGGTCGCCTCGATTCTGCACGCTCCGCTCGACGTGCTCGTCGTGCGGAAGCTCGGCGCGCCAGGTCATGCCGAGTTCGCGATCGGCGCGGTGGGGGAGGACGGCGCGAGGGTGCTGAACGACGACGCGCATCTCTACGCCGATGAGGCCGCAATCGCCGAGAAGACGGAGCGCGAGGAGGCCGAGGTCGAGCGCCGTGTGGTTCTCTTCCGCGAGGGCGCGCCGGCAGCAGCCCTGGATGGACGCACCGCGATCGTCGTCGACGACGGCGTCGCGACCGGCGCCACCGCCCGCGCGGGCTGCGCGATCGCGAAGGCGCGTGGCGCGGCATCCGTCGTTCTCGCGGTGCCGGTCGCTGCGCCGGACTCCCTGCAGAGCATCCCCTCCGACGAGGTCGTCTGCCTGAGCGCGCCGGCCGGATTCATGGCGGTGGGCATGCACTACTTCGACTTCCCGCAGACGTCCGACGCCGAAGTCGTCGCGCTCCTGCGCGCCGCGCGGAACTGATCCCGCGGCCGCGGGATCAGCGGCCGTAGCCTGAACGGCATGGATGCCGAGGTCTTCTACGTGCTCGTCGGCGCCGTGCTGGTCGCGGCGATCGCCCGATGGAAGGGTTGGCCCGCCCCGCTGCTGGTCACGGTGGTGGCGCTCGCCGCGTCGCTGATCCCGCAGGTGCCCGATCTCGACATCGACGGGCACGTGCTGTTGATCCTGGTGCTGCCGCCGTTGCTCTACTCGGCCGCTCTCGACGTCTCGTTCGTGAGCTTCAAGCGCAGCCTGCCGCAGATCCGGCGCCTCGGCATCGGGCTCGTGCTCGTCACGACCGCCGTGGTGGGGCTCGTCGCGTGGTGGATCATGCCCTCGCTCACACTGTGGGGTGCGTTGCTGCTGGGCGCGATCGTCGCCCCTCCCGACGCCGTGTCCGCGGCATCCATCGGCCGCAAGCTCGGTCTGCCGCGCCGCATCATGTCGGTGCTCTCCGGAGAGAGCCTGATCAACGACGCGACCTCGCTCACCCTGTTCCGCATCTTCGCGGCGGTCCTCGCCGGCTGGACCGTGACGGTCTGGGACGGCATCTGGCAGTTCGCCGTCGCCGTGATCGTCGGGGTCGCGATCGGCCTGGTCTTCGGAGCCGTGTTGCACCTCGTCCGCATGCGCAGCGACGATGCGGTCATCAACGGCACCCTCGGCCTGCTCGCACCGTTCGGCGCCTACGCGATCGCGGAGCACCTGAACGGCTCCGGCGTGCTCGCCGTCGTCGCGATGGGCCTGTACGTCGGGTTCAACGCGCCGCGCACCAGCTACACGACCCGGCAGCAGGAGAAGCCGCTGTGGCTGTCGGCCGACTTCCTGCTCGAGTCGTTCGTGTTCGCCTACATCGGCCTGCAGCTGCCGCGCGCGATCGCGGAACTCGGCTCGGGGAGCGTCGGCGGCGTGCTCTGGCTCTCCGCGGCCGTGCTCGTCGCGGTGCTGCTCGTGCGCCCCGCGTTCGTCTACCCGGCGAGCATGTGGGGGCAGTGGTGGCAGCGGGTGCGCATCCGGCGCTGGGAGAACATGCTCGAGTCGGGCCGCTTCGCGGAGATGCAGCGCAGAGCGGATATCGCCAAGGAGCGGGCGGATGCCACAGCCGCGGGCACCGGGCGGCCCTCCCGCCCTGTGCGCCCGATGAAGTCGCCCGAGCAGATCCGCGCCGAGCTCACCGAGCCGGCGCTGTCGTGGCGGGACAACGCAGTGGTCTCCTGGGCCGGCATGCGCGGGGTCGTCACGCTCGCGACGGCGGCCGCCGCCGCGGATCTCGCCGGTCTCGAGCCGGATGCCGCGCACGCGATCGTCGTGGTCGCCTTCGTCGTCACCGTGGGGACGCTGCTGCTGCAGGGGCTGACGCTGCCCTGGCTGATCCGCCGTCTCGGCGTCGCCGACGGCACCGAGGCGGAGGAGGATGCCGCCGAGATCGCCGCCGTCCGCGCGCGCAGCCGTGAGGCGGGCAAGGCGTACCTGCGCGGCATGCGGAAGACGTGGGCGCAGCAGCACGGGCAGGACAGGGTCGACGCGTTCGACGCGTTCGCGCAGCGTCTGGTGCGCGTGGAGAACAGCACTGAGCAGGCGCAGGTCGAGATGGTCCGCCCGACGTATGACGAGTTCATGACCCTGTCGAAGGGCTGGCTCGATGTGCGCAGGCAGCTGCTGATCGCGGAGCGGGACGCAGGCAACCTCAGCGAGGAGGTCATGCGTGAGCTGATCACGGCGATCGACGCAGAGGAGCTCGCGCTGGACACGAGGGCGGACACCTCGGGGCGCTGACGCGCCTGTTCGTCGTGCCCTCCTCGGCGTGCGGACGTTCCGCGCGTCCCCTGACCTCCCCCGCGCCGCGCCGCGAGGGATGCCTTTCGCAGGTCCCGCGAGCCTTGTGCCGCCGAAATGCATCCCTGCGCGCTCGGATCGGTCGGAGTGGGCGTCGTGGTCGTCGCGCCGGTCGGGTCAGGGATGGGTTTCGTGGTTTCGCGGGCGCTCTGCCGCGGAAAAGCATCCTTGCGCGGGCGGGGATCAGGTGGGGCGGGCCAGGCCGACCGGGCGAGGGATGGGTTTCGTGGGTACTCGGGCGTCTTACCTCCGAAAGGCATCCGTGGGGCGGCGGCGCGGATCGAAACGAGAGCGGCGCCCCGGATGCTCCGGGGCGCCGCTCTGTGTTCAGTCGGACGCGTCAGCGTGCGGACGCCGGCTCGGCAGCATCCGTGTCGTCGGCGGCCTTCTCGGCTTCCGCAGCCGCTTCGGCGGCTTCGTGCTTCGCGTCTGCGAGCGCCGCGTGTGCGGCGTCCTCGCGGTCCGCGGCATCCGAGTCGTCCAGGTCCTCTGCGAACGGAAGTCCCTCACGGGGCGCGTTGTAGAGGTCGAGGTCGAGGATGCCCTCGCGCTTGGCGACGATGGTCGGCACGAGTGCCTGACCGGCGACGTTCACTGCGGTGCGGCCCATGTCGAGGATCGGGTCGATGGCGAGCAGCAGGCCGACGCCCTCGAGGGGCAGGCCCAGGGTCGACAGGGTCAGCGTGAGCATGACGACCGCGCCCGTGGTGCCCGCGGTGGCGGCGGAGCCGACGACCGAGACGATCACAATCAGCAGGTACTGGAAGAAGTTCAGGTCGACGCCGAAGAACTGTGCGACGAAGATCGCGGCGATGGCCGGGTAGATGGCGGCGCAGCCGTCCATCTTGGTGGTGGCGCCGAGCGGCACGGCGAACGAGGCGTAGGCGCGGGGCACGCCGAGGTTGCGCTCTGTGACACGCTCGGTGAGCGGCAGGGTGCCGATCGACGAGCGGCTGACGAAGCCGAGCTGAACCGCGGGCCACACGCCCGAGAAGTACTGCTTGATCGACAGCCCGTGGGACTTGATCAGGACCGGGTAGACCACGAAGATCACCAGGGCGAGTCCGATGTAGACGGCGCCGGCGAACCAGGCGAGCGATGCGAGCTTGTCCCATCCGTACTGGACGACCGCGGATCCGATGAGTCCGAAGGTGCCGATCGGGGCGATGCGGATGATCCACCACAGCACGCGCTGGATGACCTTCAGCAGCGACTCGGTGAAGGCGAGGAACGGCTCGGCCTTCCTGCCCGCCTTCAGGGCGGCGATGCCGACGACGGCGGCGACCACGATCACCTGCAGGATGTTGAAGCCCACGTTCGAGGTGAACGTGCCCTCAACGGCGCCGGGGCCGGTCGAGACCGTCAGGCCGAGGAAGTTCTGCGGGATCAGGCCGAGCAGGAAGTTCCACCAGGTGCCCACGGCGTAGGGATCGCCGGTCTCGAGGTCCTGCCCGGCGCGCGCGCCGGGCTGGATGACGAGGCCGAGCACGATGCCGATGATCACGGCGATGAACGCGGTGATCGCGAACCAGAGGATGGTCTGACCGGCGAGGCGGGCTGCGTTCTGCACGCGGCGCAGGTTGGAGATGCTCGCGACGATCGCGGTGAAGATCAGCGGAACGACCGCGGCCTTCAGGAGCGTGACGTACGAGCTTCCGATCTTGCCGAGAGTGTCGGAGAGAACTGTCGGGTTCGTGGCGCTGGCGCCGAGGTTCACGGCGATGAGACCGGCCACGACGCCCAGGACGAGTGCCGCGATGATCTGGAAGCCGAACGAGGTCAGCAGCTTGCGGACCGGGCCTCGGGTGTCGGGCGCCTTCTCGCGGCGCGTCGTCGTGGTGCTCATGAAGACTCCAAGTCGGGTGCGCGCCGGGTGCGCGCCATGGGAGTCAACGTTAGGGGCGGGATTCCATTCCCGCCGGTTTTTGACGCTGAATGACGGATGCCGCAGACTGGTGCCCGCTTAGTCGGTTGTCACGCAGGTCTTCGCCGCGTCGTCGAGTTCCTTGGTGATGAGCTTCTGATCCTCGGCGCCGGTGGGCTCCTTGCCCTCGGCGATGGTGGCGAGGGCGCCGTCGGAGATCTTCGAGTCGACGAGCTGCTTCGCGATGCAATCCGAGATCTCGTCGGTGAAGACGCTCTCGCTGCCCGCGGTCTTCGCGATCTTCTGGATGCCTGCGGAGACGTCGTCGACGCTCGGCCGCGGCGTCGGCGCGCACGCGGCCAGGGACACGGCGACGGCCACGGCAGGCAGGGCGAGAAGAAGGCGCTTGAGGCTCATGGGCACCAGGGTACGTAACGACGCTGGACGGCGCCTCCCAGGCAGGGTGACCCCAGTCGGTGGGTGAACGAGAAACGATCGAGACGAAACGCGTTCGGGGCGGTGATCAGCTCGCGCGTCGCCGGGGTCGAGTGATGATTCCGGTGTCGCTTCCCGGTAGTCCTGTTTCCCCCGACTCTCCCGATAGGCTCCCAGGCGTCGCCTTCCGACGACCCGCGAACAGGAGGCCGCGATGACCACCCCCGCCGACCTGGCCGACCTTGCAGCGCGCTGGAACGCCGCCCTCGACGCCGAGCTCCCCGCCGCGCGCACCCTGCGCCGCGAGCTGCATGCCGATCCGCGCGTGTCCGGCGCGGAGGCCCCCACCCGCGATCGCCTCGTCGCCGCGCTGAGCGACGTCACCTCGTTCGAGCCGATGACGGATGCCGGTGCCGTGGGCCGCCTGGGCCCGGCATCCGGCCCGTCGATCGCGCTGCGTGCCGAGCTGGACGCCCTGCCGGTCACAGAGCAGACCGGAGCATCCTTCGCCTCGCAGAACGGCGCGATGCACGCCTGCGGACACGATGTGCACCAGGCCGCTCTTGTCGCGCTCATGCGCGCCGCGCAGCGCATCGACCTGCCGCTCGGCCTGGTCGGACTGCTGCAGCCGCGCGAGGAGACGTCCCCTCCCGGCGCGCAGGAGATGATCGAGGCGGGCGTCATAGAGCAGCACGGCATCGCGCATGTCATCGGCGCCCACGTGCATCCCGGTGTCACGACGGGAGCGGTCGCCTCCGCCGGAGGGTTCATCAACGCCGCCGCCGACGAGATCGACATCCGCGTCGAGGGACGAGGCGGGCACGGCGCCTATCCGCACCTCGCCGGCGACACGGTCGCGGCCATCGCGCACATCGCCGTCGGCGTCCCCGAGGTGGTCCGCCGCACGATCAGTCCGGTGCGACCGGCGCTGATCAGCATCGGCACGTTGAACGCCGGGCTCGGGGTCGCCAACGTCCTTCCTGCCCACGCGCACATCCGCGCGACGATGCGCACGACGGATGTCGGTGACCGCGCTGCGCTCTTCGCCGCCGTCAGCACGATGGCCGAGCGGACTGCTGAGGCATACGGCACGATCGCGACGGTCGCGCTCGTCGAGGGGCAGCCGGCACTCATCAACGACCACGACCTGGCGTTCGGCATCAACGGATGGCTCACGAGACTCGGCATTCCCGGTGATGATCCGATGCGGTCGCTCGGCGCGGACGACTTCGCCTATTTCTGCGAGGCCGTCCCCTCGGCCATGCTCTTCGTCGGCGTCGAGACCGCGGGCGAGGACCCGCAGCCGACGCTGCATCACGCGCGATTCCTGCCCGACGAGGGTGCCGTCGACCTCACCGCACGCGCGCTGCTGGCCGGCTATCTCGCCGCGGCAGAAGGACTGCTCGCAGCCGAATAGTGCTCACGCCTTCGGCGCAAGCACCAGCAGCTCCCCGACCTCGCACTCCAGCGCGTCGCAGATCGCGCGCAGCGTCGAGTATCGGATCGCCCGCGCCCTGTCGTTCTTCAGCACCGACAGGTTCACCACGCTCACGCCGACGCGCGCGCTCAGCTCGGTGAGCGTTATCCCCCGTGCGGCGAGCAGCTCGTCGAGCCGGCAGTGGATGCCGGTGTCCTCGTCGTCGGTATCGGCGGGGCTCATACCAGTCCCTCCGTCTCCTTCTGGAGGACCGCGCCACGGCGGAACGCATAGGTGATGAGGCTCAGCGCCGCGAAGATCGCGAAACCCATCCAGTAGCTCAGCGGCGTCGAGCCACCCACTTCGTCGAGGCCGACAGCGGCGCGCACGCCGCGGCCGATCGCCGAGTCGAGCAGATAGCAGGCCACGGTGCCCACCAGGACGATCGTCGCCATCCAGGTCAGCATCCGAATCGCCCGGCGCGAGAACGTGCGTCCGCGTGAGATCTCAGTGGTCAGCACGAGGTAGCAGGCGATCGCGGCGATGCCGGAGAGCGCCGCGACGACGACCGTCAGGATCATCAGCGAGAGCAGTCCGGTCCCGGCATCCGGCACCGTCACGATCCCCTGAGTCACCTGCACGGATGTCCCGTGCGGGGCCGCGGGGGAGTCGTAGCTCTCCGGCAGCGTGACCTCCCATCTCACGCCGTCGCCGAACGCGATCATCAGCCTCGTCACGGCGACCGACACGATCCCCAGGACGGCCAGCCCGCCGACGATCGCGGTCCAACCGAGGTGGGCGCCACGAGATGAGCGATCCGCGGTGCTCATACCAGCCCCTCCGTCTCGCGCTGCAGCCGCCGCCCCACCTCGAATGCGCTGACCACAAGGGCGAGAGCGATGCCCCAGCCGATCGGCGCAGGGTCGAGTTCGTAGAGGAAGGCGTAGAACTGGTCGGCGGATGCCGGGAGCAGTTCGACCGCCTGGGCTCGCGCGATCGTTCCGAGGAACGGACCGACCATCCCCGCGACCACCAGTGCGATCGCCGCGGTGCCGAGCACCGGCACCATCGACTTCCGGAACGTCCGCTGCCGGATCAGCGACAGCCCCAGCCACCACAGCGACATGCACACGATGATCGTGGCCACCGCGGGCAGCGCCCGCTCGCCGAACAGCAGCCAGCGGGTCCCGGCATCCAGAGTCTCGAACGACACGACCGATTCGGCGTAGGAAGCGGATGCCACGCCCGCGACATCCGCGAGGGAACCCATCGGTGCATCGTGCACCGGCAGCAGGACGGGAACCGGCGAACCGAAGATCTCGGCCGCGGCGCCGATCGTGCCCATCACGGCGGCGATCGCGATGCTCACGGCGCCTGTGGCGACGAGGCCCAGCGTGATCGCCTCTGCCATCGAGGGCCTTCCGGTGCGACTGATCATGATGACTCCATAACGACTATCGTTGTTATCGACTTTCGTTAACATAACGACTCTCGATATGGTCGTCAAGAGCCCCTTCCGACGGGCTCAGGGGCCTATGCGGTATGCCGACGGCGAACACGGGCTTACGGGCATCCTGCGGTCGTTACTCTCGGAGTACCGGCATCAGCAGGGGAGTATCAGCATGTTCGAGAGATTCACGGACCGAGCCCGTCGTGTGGTCGTCCTCGCCCAGGAAGAGGCGAAGATGCTCAACCACAACTACATCGGCACCGAGCACATCCTGCTCGGTCTCATCCACGAGGGCGAGGGCGTCGCCGCCAAGGCTCTGGAGAGCCTGGGCATCTCGCTCGAATCCGTGCGCGAGCAGGTGCAGGACATCATCGGTCAGGGCCAGCAGCAGCCCACCGGTCACATCCCCTTCACCCCGCGTGCGAAGAAGGTTCTCGAGCTCAGCCTCCGTGAGGCGCTGCAGCTCGGGCACAACTACATCGGCACCGAGCACATCCTCCTCGGCCTCATCCGTGAGGGCGAGGGCGTGGCAGCCCAGGTGCTCGTCAAGCTCGGCGCCGACCTGAACAAGGTGCGCCAGCAGGTCATCCAGCTGCTCTCCGGTGCCCCGGGTCGCGAGCCCACCGCCGTCGGCGCCCCGGCGCACGAGAACCAGCAGGCCCAGGGCGGTTCGCAGGTGCTCGACCAGTTCGGTCGCAACCTCACCCAGGCCGCGCGTGACAACAAGCTCGACCCGGTCATCGGGCGCGAGAAGGAGATCGAGCGGGTCATGCAGATCCTCTCCCGCCGCTCCAAGAACAACCCGGTCCTGATCGGTGAGCCCGGCGTCGGCAAGACCGCCGTCGTCGAGGGCCTGGCCCAGGCGATCGTCAAGGGCGACGTGCCCGAGACGCTCAAGGACAAGCAGCTCTACTCGCTCGACCTCGGCTCGCTGATCGCCGGCTCCCGCTACCGCGGTGACTTCGAAGAGCGCCTGAAGAAGGTCACCAAGGAGATCCGCACCCGCGGCGACATCATCGTCTTCATCGACGAGATCCACACCCTGGTCGGCGCGGGCGCCGCCGAGGGCGCGATCGACGCGGCCAGCATCCTCAAGCCGCTGCTCGCCCGCGGCGAGCTGCAGACCATCGGTGCGACCACGCTCGACGAGTACCGCAAGTACTTCGAGAAGGATGCCGCGCTGGAGCGCCGCTTCCAGCCGATCCAGGTGGCCGAGCCGAGCCTCCCGCACGCGATCAACATCCTCAAGGGCCTGCGCGACCGCTACGAGGCGCACCACAAGGTGCAGATCACCGACGGCGCCATCGTGGCCGCGGCGAACCTCGCCGACCGGTATGTCGCCGACCGCTTCCTGCCGGACAAGGCCATCGACCTGATCGACGAGGCGGGCGCCCGCCTGCGCCTCTCGATCCTGTCCAGCCCGCCCGAGCTGCGCGAGTTCGACGACAAGATCGCCGCTGTGCGCGAGGCCAAGGAGCAGGCGTCCGAGGAGCAGGACTTCGAGAAGGCCGCGTCGCTGCGCGACCAGGAGAAGGAGCTGCTCGGTGAGCGGCTGCGCCTCGAGAAGCAGTGGCGCTCTGGTGACGTGGCCACCAAGGCCGTCGTCGACGAGGGTCTGATCGCCGAGGTGCTCGCCCAGGCCACCGGCATCCCCGTCTTCAAGCTGACGGAGGAGGAGTCGAGCCGGCTCGTCTTCATGGAGAAGGCGCTGCACCAGCGCGTCATCGGTCAGGAGGAGGCCATCGCGGCCCTCTCCCGCACGATCCGCCGCCAGCGCGCCGGCCTGAAGGACCCGAAGCGTCCCTCCGGCTCGTTCATCTTCGCCGGCCCCACCGGCGTCGGAAAGACCGAGCTGGCCAAGGCGCTCGCCGAGTTCCTGTTCGACGACGAGGCCGCGCTGATCTCGCTCGACATGTCCGAGTTCGGCGAGAAGCACACCGTCTCGCGGCTGTTCGGTGCCCCTCCCGGGTTCGTCGGCTTCGAAGAGGGCGGCCAGCTCACCGAGAAGGTGCGCCGCAAGCCGTTCAGCGTGGTGCTCTTCGACGAGATCGAGAAGGCCCACCCCGACATCTTCAACTCGCTGCTGCAGATCCTCGAAGAGGGTCGCCTGACCGACGGTCAGGGCCGCGTGGTCGACTTCAAGAACACCGTGATCATCATGACGACGAACCTCGGTTCGTCGGCGATCGCCGGTGGCCCGGTCGGCTTCCAGGTCGAGGGCAACTCGCAGACGACCTACGAGCGGATGAAGGGCAAGGTCGACGAGGAGCTCAAGCGCCACTTCAAGCCCGAGTTCCTGAACCGCGTCGACGACATCATCGTCTTCCCGCAGCTGAACAAGGACGAGCTGCGCCAGATCGTGGGCCTGTTCACCAAGCAGCTCGGCGACCGCCTGCTCGACCGCGACATGACGGTGGAGCTGTCGGATGCCGCGAAGGACAAGCTCATCGAGATCGGCTTCGACCCGTCGCTCGGCGCCCGCCCGCTGCGCCGCGCCATGCAGCGCGAGATCGAGGACATGCTGTCCGAGAAGATCCTGCACGGCGAGCTGAACGCCGGTGACCACGTGAAGGTCGACGCGGTCGACGGCAAGTTCACCTTCGACGCCGCCCCGCGTGGCGAGAAGGTCTCGGTCGGCGTCAACACCGGCGGCGGCATCTCCGCCACGCCGGACCTGGCGGCCACCGGCACGGACTGACGGTCACGCACCACGAAGGGACGGATGCTGCGGCATCCGTCCCTTCGTTGTATCCGGACCGACACGGCGTCGCAGGGCCCGCGCGGAGGTTCGGTCACGATGCGCGAGGTCCTTCGCCGCTGCGGCCAATAGGCTCGACTCCACGCCGACGCCCGAGGAGCGCGATGACCGCTGCGACCAGGATTCTCGACACTCTGCTGGCATGGGAGGTCGGGCACGTCTTCTGCTGTCCCGGAACGAGCGAGATCCCGGTGCTCGATGCCATCGCCGAGCGCGGCGAGGCTGCGGCGCCGGAGTTCGTTCTCACCACGCACGAGGCCGTCTCGGTGTCGATGGCCGACGGCTACGCCAGGGCATCCGGCGGTGTCGGCGTCGCCTACCTGCACACCAACGTCGGGCTCGCCAACGGCCTCGCCCACCTCTACGCCGCGCAGGTCGCCCGCAGCAGCGTCGCCGTGGTCGTCGGCGTGAAGAGCACGGCGACGCTCCCGCAGCGCGCGCTCACCACCACGCCGCGTCTGCTCGTGACAGCGGCGCCCTATGCCGGTCACACCTGGCTGAACCTGCGGCCCGACGCGGTGCGCGACGACCTCGAACGCGCCCTGCGGCGCAGCCGCGTGGTGCCTGAGCAGCCAGCGGTGCTCGCCATCCCGCAGAACCACCTCGTGCAGCACGGCGGCGAGGGCGAGATCACCGGGATCACGGCGCAGCTCGGGCAGCGCCCGGCGGCGGAGGCGATCTCCGCCGCCGTACGGCTGATCACGCGCAGCCGGCGTCCGGTGATCGTCGCTGGTTCGGACGTCGCCCGCCGCGGTGCGTCCGCGGCGCTGGAGCACATCGCGGAGCGCATCGGGGCGCCGGTGTACGTCGAGTCGCGCCGCGATCTCGAGCGATGGCCGATCCGCACCGACCATCCGCAGTACTGCGGGCTGTTCGATATCCGCGCTGCCGCGGTCGCCGGCAGCGACCTCGTGATCCTCGCCGGCATGCCCACTCCGCTGGAGTTCTCGGCGGAGGTGCCCGTGCTGCCCGCCGGCGTCGCCGTGCTGCACATCACCGAGGATCCGGCAGAGGCCGAGCGCCGCTCCGCCCCGGCCGGCGCCTTGGTCGGCGACACGGCCGCCGCGCTCTGCGACCTCGACGATGCCCTGGCCGCCGCGCCCTGCCACGGTGCAGGCAGCGGGCACCTCGGCAGAGCGCGCGCCGAGCACGAGCGGATGCTGCAGCGCTGGCGGGCGGAGGTGCCTGATGACGCCGAGGGCGAGGCGTTCAGCGCGGCATCCGCGATGCGGGTGCTTGCAGACATGCTCGGCACACGGCGCACGCTCGTGCTCGACGGCGTCACCTCCACGCTGCCCCTGCTGCGGTTCCTGCAGCGCGCGGACGACGACTCGCTGTTCGCGACGGCGAGCGGATCGCTGGGCTGGGGGATGGGAGCCGCCGCCGGCGTCGCCCTCGCGCGCGGGGAGCGCGTGCTGGCGGTGGTCGGAGACGGTGTCGTGCAGTTCGGCGTGCCGGCTCTCTGGACCGCGGCGCATCGCCGCATCCCCGTGACCTACGTGGTGGTGAACAACGGCCGGTACCAGGCGGTGATCTCCGGGCTGCGCAAGAGCGGCGGAGCCGCGAGCCGCACCGGGGTGTTCCCGCTCACCGACATCGGCGGGGTGGACATCGCCGCGCTGGGCGCGGTCTACGGCATCGCCTCCGAGCAGGTGTCGGGCGCCGCGGGCTTGCGGGCCGCGCTTGACGGCGAGCTCACCCGTTCAGCGGACGACGGCCCTCGCATCGTCGAGGTCATGGTGAACGGGGAGTTGTGGCCGTGACCCTGCGCATGCGACATGGTGTCGCGCCGCGCACGCGCCGTTCACGACGCAGCGCGGAGGCTGCGCAGAGCGCCGGCCGCTAGCATCGCAACGACTTCGGAACGGACAGGAGGGCGTGATGACGCGCTGGGAGCGGGAATCGGCGGACGGACGCATCTACTCCGACGGGTGGCGAAGCCCCGGCGGTGGCGTCCAGGAGGTGCGTTCGCCCGGTGACAACGGGCTGCTCGGCACCGTCGGCATCGCCGATGAGGCCGACGTCGAGCGCGCCGGAGCTCGTGCTGTCCAGGCACAGGCCGAATGGGCGCGCGCCTCGTACAAGGTTCGCTCCGCTGTGCTCACCAGGGCGGCCGACGCGCTGCGGGAGATCCGCGACGAGGCCGAACATGTGCTGGTCCGCGAGAGCGGATCGCTTCCGTCCAAGGCGACGCACGAGGTGAACAAGGCCATCGACGAGCTCGACGAGGCCGCCCGCCTGGTGACGCTCTCGCAGGGCGACCTGCTGCCGGTCGAGGACCCGTCCACCCTGGGCATCGCCCGTCGCATCCCGGTCGGCGTCGTCGGCGTCATCTCGCCGTGGAACGCTCCGCTCATGCTCGCGATCCGCTCCGTCGCCCCCGCGATCGCCCTCGGCAACGCCGTGATCGTCAAGCCCGATGTGAAGACCGCGTTCTCAGGCGGCGCTCTCATCGCCGAGATCTTCGCGCGAGCCGGCCTTCCCGACGGCCTGCTGCACATCCTGCCGGGCGGCCCGGAGACCGGTGAGGCGGTCGTGCGCTCGCCGCACACCTCGGTCATCGCGTTCACCGGATCCTCCGCGGCGGGCAGGCGCGTCGGCGAGGTGGCCGGCGGCCTGCTCAAGCGCGTCATCCTCGAGCTCGGCGGCAACAACGCCTTCGTGGTGATGGCCGACGCCGACCTCGACCTCGCCGTCGCGAGCGGCATCGGCGGCTCGTTCCGGCACCAAGGGCAGATCTGCATGGCGACCGGCCGGCATCTCGTGCACGAGAGCGTCGCCGACGAGTACGTCGAGCGCCTCGCCGCCGCCGCGGCAGGGATGCGCCTCGGCGATCCCCTCGCAGAGGGGACGACGCTCGGCCCGCTGATCACCGTCGGCCAGGCCGAGCGGGTGCAGGGCATCGTCGACCAGGCGGTCGTCGACGGAGCAAGGATCGTGCAGGGCGGCACCCACGACGGCGTCTTCTACACGCCGACCGTCCTGGACGGGGTCGCGGCCGACAACGCGGCCTTCCGCACCGAGATCTTCGGCCCGGTCGCCCCGATCACCCGGTTCTCGACCGAGGAGGAGGCCCTCGCCCTGGCCAACTCCAGCGACTACGGTCTGTCCGCCGCGATCCACACCCGCGACATCGCCAGGGGACTGGGCTTCGCATCCCGGCTGCGCGCCGGGATGGTCGCCCTGAACGGGCAGACGATCTACGACGCCGCGCATATCCCGATGGGAGGGCTCGGGGCCTCCGGCAACGGCGGGCGGCACGGCGGGCACTGGAACCTGGATGAGTTCACCTACTGGCAGTGGGTGACCGTCCCGACGATCTCTGGCTGAGACCCGGTCCGGAGAGGAGGAGGGCGTGCTGCTCCGAGGGGGACGGCACGCCCTCCTTCGACGTGCCGACAAGGGCTCGGACCTTGCGACATCGTGTCGGATTCCCGTGCGCAGTTTCACGCCGCGGTCACGTATCGGCGCCGTTCGAGTGATTTCTAGCCTGGGATTCCCGTAGTCGAGGAGGAGTCCGTGTCCGCATCCGAGAAGAGCACCCACGTCGCGTCGCCGCCGATCGGCGAGGACGAGTGGCCCGCCGCCACTCAGGTCCTCATCATGGGCGGAGGGCCGGTCGGGCTCTCCTGCGCGATCCTGCTCGCCCAGCGCGGCATCGACGTGCTGCTGGTCGAGCGCCGTGACTTCGTGTTCCGGTTCCCCCGCGCACACCTGCTGAACCCGCGCACCATGGAGGCGTTCAGCGACATGGACGTCGCCGCCGACATCTATGCCGCCACGCCGACCCACGACCGCTGGCGCAAGGCGGTCTGGTACACGACCGCCACCGGCCCCGGCCGGTTCGACGGGATGAAGATCGGCGAGGTGCCCGCCTGGGGCGGCGGCCCCGACGCCGAGCGCTACCGCGCGGCCAGCCCGCGCACGTTCGCGAACATGCCGCAGATCCGGCTCGACCCGCTGCTGTACCGTCACGCGCTCGCCGCCGCGCCCGGCCGCATCCGCAAGCTGCAGGAGGTCGTGTCGATCGACCAGGACGCCGAGGGCGCTACCGTGGGCGTGCTCGACGTCGAGTCGGGTGAGGCGCGCAGCATCCGCGCCCAGTACGTGATCGCCGCCGACGGTGGGCGCGACAGCGCCGACCTGCTCGGCGTCGAACTCGAGGGGCCGCGCGACATGCGCGAGGTGGTCAACTACCACGTCAGCCTCGACCTGTCCGCGTGGTCGGAGCCCGACGCGCTGCTCGGCCACTTCCTGCACCCGGCCGGCGGCGCGCGCCGTCGTGGCACCATCCAGGCACTCGGACCGACGCACTACAACCGCAACGCCGAGGAGTGGCTCGTCTCGGTCGCCGGCTGGATGGTCGAGGGCGATCCCGACGACGAGGCCGCGCTGTTCGAATCGATCCGCCGGATGCTGGGGCTCGCCGCCGATCACCCGATCACGATGCACT
This sequence comes from Microbacterium sp. MAH-37, assembly GCF_009758255.1. GTDB lineage: Bacteria > Actinomycetota > Actinomycetes > Actinomycetales > Microbacteriaceae > Microbacterium. The sequence continues at coordinate 86,740 of NZ_WSEN01000010.1, read as the reverse complement.
CCATGACGCGCTGGAGCTACAACGGTCTCGTCGCGGAGCAGTTCCGGGTCGGCCGGACCTTCCTCGCCGGAGACGCTGCGCACAAGCATCCGCCGACAGGAGGACTGGGTCTGAACAGCGGCATCCAGGACGCGCAGAACCTGTGCTGGAAGCTCGCCGCGGTGCTCGACGGGCAGGCGCCCGACGCCTTGCTGGACAGCTACCAGGCGGAGCGCCGGCCCATCGTCGCCTGGTACACGGCGCACTCGCTCGAGAACGCCAACAGGCACCCTCCGATCGCCGCGGCGCTGGGCTTCAGCGAGGACGAGGAGGCCGGCTTCCGCAGCCTGGAGACGTTCGTCAGCGACACCCCCGAGGGGGCGGCCATGCGCGAGCGGGTCGCCGCCGAGGTGAACCACAACGCCCACGACTACAGCCAGCTCGGCGTCGAGGCCGGGTTCCACTACTCGGCCGGTGCGCTCGTGCCGGACGGCACACCGGTGCCCGGCGACCCCTCCGACCCGATCGCCTTCCACGCCACATCTCGGCCCGGCCATCACCTGCCGCACGTCTGGTTGGACGGGGCGAAAGAGGGGGACACCGGGCGGCGCTCGTCGCACGACCTCGTCGCGCGAGAGGGGCTGACGCTGATCACCTCGGAGTCCGCCGCGCCGCGCTGGCGGGATGCCGTGTCCCTCGCCGGCGGTGCCATGCCGATCACTGTCGCCGCCGTCGCGGACGACGACGTGGCCTGGCGGGAAGCCAGGCAGATCGCCGACGACGGAGCGCTGCTGGTGCGGCCGGACCGCAAGGTGGCGTGGCGCACGGCGAACCTGCCGACCGACGCGGTCTGCGCACTCGACGACGCTCTGGCGACGATCCTGCGTGGTGGCGACACCCCGGGGCAGGACCCCGCCGAGCCTTATCTCGTGCGCATCCGCGCCGCCGCGAACGTACTCGTGAAGTGAGCCCCGCCGACGGCGATCCGGCGTCCTTCGTACACCGTGTCGGATCGCCGTCGGCGAGATTCCCCCAGCCCGCCGATCCCCCTCATCCGGCGCTCTCGTAGCGTCGAGACAACGCCGCGCCGGCCCGCCGGGCGGCCAGAGACAGAGCACTGAGGAGCCCCCGTGATCATCGACGTCCACGGCCACATGACCGCCCCGGATTCCTACTACGCGTGGAAGGCCTCACTGCTGGCCGCGCGCGGTTCCCACGGCGGCAAGCCCCCGGTGATCAGCGACGACGAGCTGATCGCCTCGTACCACGCGCCGCACCCCAGCTTCGGCAACGTCTCGCACATGACCCACATCGACGGCGCGGGGATCGACCTGCAGCTGATCTCGCCGCGTCCGTTCCACGCCATGCACTCTGAGCGCCCGACGAAGATCGTCGAGTGGTTCACAGCCGAGACGAACAACATCATCCACCGCACCACCGAGCTGTTCCCCGGACGCTTCAAAGGCATTGCCGGCATCCCGCAGAGCCCGTACATCACCGTCGAGCAGTGGCTGCCCGAGCTGCGGCGCGCGGTCACAGAGCTCGGCTTCGTCGGCGCGATGGTCAACTCCGACCCCTACGAGGGCACCGAAGTGCCGCCGGCGATGGGCGAGCGGTACTGGTACCCGCTCTACGAGGCGCTCTGCGAACTCGACGTGCCGATGCTGCTGCACTCCGCGGGCTGCAAGTTCCCCGCCCGCGAGCCGTACAGCCTGCACTTCATCCAGGAGGAGACGGTCTCGGTCTGGAGCATGATCCAGGCGAACATCTTCGCCGACTTCCCCGACCTCAAGGTCATCGTCGCCCACGGCGGCGGAGCCATCCCCTATCAGATGGGCCGCTTCCTGCCGTCGGTGGTGCGCACCGGGGTCTCGTACCTCGACAAGCTGCGCAACTTCCACTTCGACTCCTGCCTGTACACCAAGGACAGCCTGGAGCTGCTCATGAAGGCCGTCGGCACCGACCGCGTGCTCTTCGGGTCGGAGAAGCCGGGCACCGGCTCGCAGATCGATCCGGAGACCGGGCGCTGGTTCGACGACATCCATCTGCTCATCGACGACATCGACTGGCTCGACGCCGACCGCCGCGCCGACGTGCTCGAGAACAACGCCCGCAGCCTGTTCGGGCTCTGAACGGCGCATACGAGAAGGGATCCACCATGACCGAGATCGTCGCAGGATTCGGCACCTCGCACGGACCTCAGCTGAAGGCCGCGCCGCCGGAGGCCTGGGAGACCCGCGGGGTCGCCGACCGCCGCAGCAAGGGCCTCAAGTTCCGGGGCGGCACGTACAGCTTCGACGAGCTGCGCGCGCAGCGCGAGGACTTCTCCGCCGAGATCACCCACGACGTGATGCGGCGGCGCTGGGACAGCTGCCAGTCGTCGATGGACGACCTCTCCCGCTTCATCCGCGAGCAGGACGTGGACGTGCTCGTGATCGTCTCGAGCGACCACAAGGAGACCTACGGCGACGAGTGGCTCGCCCCGTTCTCGGTGTTCTGGGGCGACGAGGTCGCGCACGTGCCCTTCACCCAGGCCCAGCTCGACGAGATGGCGCCCGGACTGGCCGAAGCCGCGATGGGTGACGTGCCCGACCACACGATCATGCGCCCGACGCACCGCGCGCTCGGCAGGCACATCATCCAGTCCACCCAGGCCGACGACTTCGACACGGGCGCGACCGAGATCGTGCCTGCGGGGCGCTACGAGAACCACTCGATCCCGCACGGATTCGGGTTCATCTACCAGCGCTTCATGGGCGAGGACTCCGTGGTGCCGATGGTGCCGATCTTCATCAACACCTTCTGGGAGCCGAACCCGCCGAGCGCCAAGCGCTGCTACGACTTCGGACGCGCGGTCGGCCGCGCCATCCAGTCGTTCCCAGGCGACCTGCGCGTCGGCGTGGTCGCCTCCGGAGGCCTCAGCCACTTCGTCATCGACGAGAAGCTCGACGGCGAGTTCATCCAGGCGATGCGCGACCACGACGCGGGGTACCTGTCGTCGGTGCCCGCCTCCGAGATGATGTCCGGCGCTTCCGAGCTGCGCAACTGGATCGCTGTCGCCGGCATCGCCGACGAGGTCGGGCTGAGCGTGACGAACGTCGACTACGAGCCCTGCTACCGCACCGAGGCCGGCACCGGCAACGCGATGGGCTTCGTCACCTGGGAGCGCGCCTGAGATGTCGACGGCAGAGATCGTCGCGGCGCTGCGGATGCTCGACAGCTGCGCGGTGTCGGACGCCCTGGACACCCTCGGGCTGCCGGGCGCCGTGAACGGCCTGCCGCCGATGTGGCCGGCCGGCCGGCCGGTCGCCGGCCGGGTGCGCACGGTCACGGCGGCGCCCAAGGCGGCAGCCGGACCGGCCACGCACATCGCGACGCCACTCGTCGCGATCGCCGAGCCCGATGACGTGGTCGTCATCGACAACCACGGCCGCGCCGACGTGTCGTGCTGGGGCGGCCTCCTCGCCGAGGCGGCCGTGCAGCGCGGCATCGCCGGCGTCGTGGTCGACGGCGCCTGCCGCGACGTGCAGGAGAGCGAGGCGCTCGGGCTGCCCGTCTTCGCCAGGACAGCCGTTCCGATCAGTGCCCGCGGCCGCATCGTGCAGCAGGCGATGGACGAGCGCATCCAGGTCGGCGGGGTCTCGGTCGCCGCGCACGACTACGTCATCGCCGACGTCAACGGCGTGGTCTTCGTCGCCGCCGATCAGGCCGAGCGCGTCGTCGCACTCGCGCAGCGCATCGCGGATCGCGAGGCGCGCATGGCGGAGGCCGTGCGCAGCGGCCGCGACGTCAGCGAGGTCATGCACGACTCGCAGTTCCCCAGCGTCACCGCGGAGTAGACATGTCAGACACCCTCATTCAGCGTTTCGCCCAGCTCGGCACGGCCACCGTGTCGGACGCCCTCGACAAGCACGCCAGGCCAGGCAGTCTGCTCGGCATCGCCCCGCTCGCCGACGGACAGCACATGGTCGGCAGGGCGTTCACGGTGCGCTACGTCAGCGCGCAGGTGCCGGCCGGCACGGTCGGCGACTTCATCGACCAGGTGCAGCCGGGACAGGTGGTCGTGCTCGACAACGACGGCCGCGTGGACTGCACGGTGTGGGGCGACATCCTCACCGCCGTCGCCCACCACCGCGGCATCTCCGGCACGGTGATCGAGGGGGTCTGCCGCGACACGCACCGGGCCCTGTCGATCGGCTACCCGATCTACAGCCGCGGACGCTTCATGCGCACCGGCAAGGACCGGGTCGAGGTCGCGGAGGAGCAGGGGCCGATCACGATCGGCGGCGTCACGGTGCGACCCGGTGACATCCTGCTGGGCGACTCCGACGGCGTCGTCGCGATCCCGCAGGACATCGAGGAGCAGGTGCTCGAGACCGCCGAGCTGATCCACGCCAGGGAGGAGTCGATCCTCGAGGCGGCCCTCGGCGGCGCGACGATCGCCGAGGCCAGGGCGCGGTACGGCTATCACGATCTGCAGAGGGCGGACTCGTGATCGACCTCGATCGAGATGCCGCGGAACTGCTGCGGCTCGGCTCGGCGACGCTCTACGAGGCCTCGCGAAGCGACTGCTTCCTGGACGCCGCCTTCCGACCAGCCTGGGACGGCGCGCAGCTCGTCGGCAGAGCCGTCCCGGTGACCGCGCAGCAGGGCGACAACCTCGCCCTGCACCACGGCATCGAGGCAGCCGGGCCCGGCGACGTGCTCGTGGTCGACGGCGGCGGCGCCCCGTTCGGCTACTGGGGCGAGGTCATGGCGGTGGCGGCGCAGGCGCGCGGCATCCGCGGGCTGATCATCGACGGCGGGGTGCGCGACACCGCGCAGCTCGCCGCACTCGGCTTCCCCGCGTTCAGCACCTCGATCTCGATCCGGGGCACCATCAAGAAGTGGCCGGGCACGATCGGGGTGTCGATCACGCTCCGCGGCCGGATCGTGCAGTGCGGCGACGTGGTCGTCGCCGACCGCGACGGCGTGGTCGTGCTGCCCGCGGGCCGCTACGACGAGGTGCTGTCCGCATCGAGGGAGCGGGCCGACAAGGAGGACGCCTACATGGAGCGTCTCCGCACCGGCGAGGTGACGCTCGACGTGTACGACTTCCGGCGCCTCGGCGCGCCGATCACCAGCTGAGAGGGAGAGCATGACCCAGCAACCGGACGCGGACGTCCTCATCGTCGGAGCAGGCCCGGTCGGGCTCGTCGCCGCACTCGACCTCGCCTCGCGCGGCGTCTCCGTGATCGTCGTCGAGCAGCGCGCCTACCTCGAACCGCCGAACGTGAAGTGCAACCACGTCGCCTCGCGCACGATGGAGAGCCTGCGTCGCCTCGGCATCGCCGCGGAGGTGCGCGCCGCAGGGCTCCCGTCGGACTACCCGCAGGACGTCGCCTTCCGCACCGCCCTGACCGGCCGCGAGTTCGCCCGGATCGCCATTCCGGCCAGCGGCCAGCGGTACACGTCGCACACCGGACCGGACACCTCCTGGAACACGCCGGAGCCGCCGCACCGCATCAACCAGACCTTCCTCGAGCCGATCCTCGCGCGGCACGCGGCCGCTGCCCCCGGCGTCATGCTGCTGAACGAGACGCTGTTCCACAGCCTCGCGCAGGACGACGACGGCGTCTCGATCGTCGTCTCGGACCTCGACGGCGGCGACGAGCGCGCCCTCCGCGGCCGCTACCTCATCGGCGCCGATGGCGGACGCTCGAACGTGCGCAAGCAGATCGGCGCGAAGCTCAGCGGCGACCCGGTGCTGCAGCACGTGCAGTCCACCTGCATCCGCTCCGCCGACCTGTACGACCGGATGTCCGCTGACGAGCCGCGTGCCTGGGGGTACTACACGTTCAACGCGCGCCGCCTCGGGCACGTGTACGCCATCGATGGTCGCGAGACCTTCCTCGTGCACACCTATCTCTCGCCGGACGAGGCCGCGACTCCTGGCTCCGTCGACCGGGATGCCGCGATCCGGGCGATCCTCGGCGTCTCCGACGACTTCGCGTACGAGGCCGTCTCGAAGGAGGACTGGATCGCGCGGCGCCTGCTCGCCGACCGGTTCCGCGACGGCAGGGTCTTTCTCGCCGGTGACGCGACTCACCTCTGGGTGCCGTTCGCGGGGTTCGGGATGAACGCCGGCATCGCCGACGTGCTGAATCTCACCTGGGCGCTCGGCGCGCACCTGGACGGCTGGGCCGACGAGCACATCCTGGACGCCTACGAGGCCGAGCGCCGGCCGATCACCGAGCAGGTCTCGCACTTCGCGATGAACCATCAGCAGAAGCTGGCGAAGCCGTCGCTGCCGGCTCACCTCGAGGAGGACTCGGCAGAGGGCGAGGCTGCGCGCGCCGCGTTCGGTGCGGCCGTCCACGCGCTGAACGAACCGCAGTTCGCCGCCGCAGGTCTGAACTACGGCTACGTGTACGACGCGTCGCCGGTCATCGCCTACGACGACGAGCCGGCGCCGGGCTACACGATGGGCGAGTACACGCCGTCGACGGTGCCCGGATGCCGCGCCCCGCACTTCCGCCTTGCCGACGGCACGTCGTTCTACGACCTGCTCTCGCCTGGCTACACGCTCGTCGCCCGGCCAGGGAGCGAACCGGCGGAGCTCGCCTCCGAGGCCGAGCTGCGCGGCATCCCGCTCAGCGTGGTCGAGGCTGACGACGATGTGCTTCCCGCCGAGTACCGCTTCCCGCTCACCCTGGTGCGCCAGGACCAGCAGGTGGTCTGGCGCGGGGAGCAGGCGGATGCCGCGACGGCGGCGGAGCTGTGGGAGCTGCTGCGCGGCGCACGGGTCGCCGCCGCGGTCTGATCCGGGGACGCCTGAGGGCCGGTCGCCGATGCGACCGGCCCTCAGGCATGTGTGCGGGTGACCGCCTCAGCGGCGGATGACCTTCGTGGCCGCCATCGCCTTCAGTCCCTCGACGCCGAACTCCAGACCGTAGCCGGACGCCTTGGTACCGCCGAACGGGATGGACGGCTCCACGCCGCCGTGCTGGTTGATCCACACGGTGCCGGCCTCGAGCCGCTGGGCGATCTCGGCGGCGGCATCCGCATCGGGACCCCAGACGGACGCGCCGAGTCCCTGCTCCGTGCCGTTCGCGCGGCGCACCGCGTCGTCGATGTCGGTGTAGCGGATCACAGGCAGCACCGGACCGAACTGCTCCTCGTCGACCACGGCGGCGCCGTCTTCGACGTCGGCGATGATCGTGGGCCGGTAGAACAGTGGGCCGAGGTCGGCGGCGGGCTCGCCGCCGGCGACGATGCGCGCGCCGCGCTCTCTCGCGTCTTCGACGAGACGCGACACGATGTCGAACTGCGAGGGGTTCTGCACCGGGCCGAGTCGGTTGTCCTTGTCGTGCCCCGATCCCATCGGCGTCGACTTCGCGCGCTCGGCGAGGGCCTCGACGGTCTCGTCGTACACCGAGTCGTGCACGTACAGCCGCTTGAGCGCGGCGCACACCTGCCCGGTGTTCCCGAACGCGCCCCAGAACAGCTTGTCGGCGAGGGCGTTCACGTCAGTGCCCGGCAGCACGATCCCGGCGTCGTTGCCGCCGAGCTCGAGGGTGAGGCGGGCGAGGTTCGACGCCGAGCTCTCCACGATGCGGCGGCCGGTCGCGGTCGAGCCGGTGAACACGATCTTCGCGATGCCGGGGTGCGCGGCGAGGGCCGCACCCACCTCGCGGTCGCCGGACACCACCGTTGCGACGCCCTCAGGCAGGTGACGGTGCAGGATCTCGGCGAGCGCGAGCACGCTGAGCGGCGTGTACTCGGAGGGCTTGATGACCACGGTGTTGCCCATGCGCAGTGCGGGCGCGATGTGCCACACGGCGATCATCACCGGGAAGTTCCAGGGACCGATCGAGGCCACCACACCGAGCGGCACGTAGTGCAGTTCGGCGCCGTCGCCGAGCTGCTGCGGCTCGAGCGCGGTGTCCGCGGCCGCGCGCAGCCAGTGCGCGGCACCGTGCACCTCTCCGGCGCCCGCGACCTTGCCCTGCTCCTGGGTGATGATCTGCCCGAGCTCCTCGGCGCTGGCATCGAGGTCATCCGCCACCAGGCGCAGCAGCCGCGAGCGTTCGGCGTGCCCGAGTGCGGCCCACGCGGGCTGCGCGGCGGATGCCGTAGCGATCGCGGCATCCAGCTCGGCGACGGTCTGCTCGGGGGCGTAACCGATCACCTCCCGCGTAGCGGCGTCGAGGATGGGGCGGCCGTTCCCGGCCTCGGCGGAGACCGTGGCGAGGAGTGCGTTCATTGCGGATCCTTCCGTGATCGGCGGGTCGGACCCGAGGGGCGTCCGCACTATGAGATCAATTCAATATATTTAATTGCGAGCGACACGGCCAGGCGGCCGGAACGCGTGAGGTCAGCGCAGGCCGGCGAGGGTCGCCACGCGCAGCGCCGTGTGCAGCTCGCGCCGCACATGCCCGTCGGCCAGGTCGACATCGGTGATCGCGCGCACGCGATCGAGGCGGTAGTACAGGGTGCTGCGGTGCACGTGCAGCTCCTGTGCGGTGCGCTGGGCGTCGCAGCCGCAGTCCAGGTAGGCCTCCAGGGTCTCGGCGAGGTCCGGGCCTGACTGGTTGTCCAGCAGTCGCTGGATCGGGGCGGGCAGGTCGGAGGCGCTCAGCTCCTCGATGGGCAGCTGCAGCAGGATGCGGTCGAGCCCGAGCTCGTCCCAGTGCACGACGCGTCCCCTGGCCGGGTCGACGGCGGCGCCGCGTGCGGCGATCCCGGCCTCGCGTCGCGAACGGTGGGCGTCGGCGAGGGGGGAGTGGGCGCCGCCGATCCCGGCCCGCAGCTCGGCGAAGGCGGGGAGGTCGAGTAGCGCGTCGAGACGATCCCGGTCGATCTCGTACGGGACGACGATGACCGCCTCGCCCTCGATCACCGCGCCGACGGCCTTGAGCCGGGGAAAGACCGGAATGACCGAGAGCGCACGGTCGAGCACGAGGCGGAGCGTGGCGGTGTGGGGATCCGCGGGGGCGGGCGCGGAGAGGGTGATCACCGTGTAGTGCGGCACCGGTGAGACCAGTCCTCCGGTGAGCAGTTCGTCGGCGGCCCTGGCGCGCTGCGCCGCGTCACCGTTCACCAGTGCGGTCACCAGCCGGAGTGCCCGGTCCTCGTCCTCACGGTGGCCGAGCGCCATCGCGGCGAGGATCACGCCGAGTTGCTCGCGCCCCTCGCGGATGGTGTCGTCGTCGAGGAGCTGCTCGTCTGGCGTCTCGTCAGGGATCGTCGAGGAGACGTATCCGACCAGCTGGCCCTGGTGGCGGACGGGGGCGACGTGCCGGGTCATCCCGCCGTCGATCGGGGGGATGCGCACCGGGCCGTCGGCCTGTCCGACGCGGTACTCCCGGATCGAGTCCCGCGCCCTGGATGAACCCTTGTGTGACAGGATGATCGCGAGCCGCGCATGGTCGACGTCGCGGTCGTGCACGCTGAACGCGATCACGTTGAACTCCACGTCGAACACGATGATCGGTCGTCCGAGCCGATCAGCGTAGGCCTGCACCTGTGCCTCGAGATTCATCGTCCACCTCACTGTGCGCGACGGCGCGCACGTCGACCGAGTCTAGGCCGCCCTGCCTGACGTGTCCGGACAGGATGGCGGCGACTTGTGAGGCCTGCGCCAGTAGAACTATATTCAATATAGTCATTTCAGAGAGAGGCGGCCACACATGGCGAAGATGACAGGCGGCGACGCACTCGCACAGGCACTGATCACCGAGGGGGTCGAGACCGTCTTCGGCATCCCCGGCGTGCAGCTCGACGGGCTCACCGACGGGATGTACCGCAAGCAGGACGAGGTGAACCTGCTCGTCCCACGGCACGAGCAGAGCACCACGTACATGGCCGACGGCTACCACCGCGTGACAGGACGCCCCGGCGTCGCCATGGTCGTGCCTGGCCCCGGCGTGCTCAACGCCGGCGCAGGAATGGCCACCGCCTACGCCTGCTCCTCGCAGGTGATGCTCCTCGCCGGCACGATCCCGTCGACCCTCGTCGGCTCCGGCCTGGGCGCCCTGCACGAGATCCCGAAGCAGAGCGAGACGATCGAAGGACTCACCAAGTGGGCGGCGCGTCCCACCAGGGTCGAGGAGATCCCGGAACTCGTGCACGAGGGCTTCCGGCAGATGCGCACCGGCCGGCCGCGCCCCGTCGCACTCGAACTGGGGCCCGATCTGCTGCACGCCGTCGCCGACCTCGAGGTCGGCGACCCTTTCCCTGTCCCGGCGCCGGTCGCCCCCGAGGACTGCATCGCCGAACTCGTCGCGATGCTCGCGGCCAGCCGTCGTCCGGTCATCCACGTCGGAGGCGGAGTCCGCGGGCAGCGGGCGTTCGACCTGCTCTCCCGGCTCGCCGACCTGCTCGACGCACCCGTCGTCATGAGCGAGAACGGCCGCGGTGCCCTCGACGCCCGTGATCCGCATGCGCTGCCCGCGTTCGCGCTGTGGGAGCTCCGCGACACCGCCGATCTCGTCGTCTCGTTCGGCAGCCGGTTCCTCACCCCGTTCGGTCAGCAGCTCGGCATCGGCGACGCGCGTCTGGCGCTGGTGAACATCGACCGCACCGACTTCACGCCGCCACGCCGCCCCGACCTCGCGGTGCACGCCGACGCCACCGCTGTGCTGGAGGCGCTCGTCGAGCGCGTGCAGCGTCGCAGCGGATGGGGCGACGAACTCGCGCGCCTGCGCGCGGACGGCGAGGCGCGCGTGCGCGCCCAGGTCGCCCCCCAGATGGCGTTCGTCGATGCCATCAGGGCGGCGCTGCCCGAGGACGGGATCTTCGTCAACGAGCTCACCCAGATCGGCTACGTGTCGACCTACGGGTATCCGGTGCACGCGCCGCACTCGTATGTCTGGCCCGGCTATCAGGGCACCCTGGGCTACGCCATGCCCACCGCCCTCGGCGCCGCGGTCGGCGCGGGGGAGCGCCCGGTCGTCGTGGTCACCGGTGACGGCGGCATCGGCTGGTCGTTGCAGGAGTTCGCCACGGCGAAGAAGTACGGCATCCCGCTAATCACCGTGCTCTTCGAGGACAACCGATTCGGCAACGTCTGGCGCATCCAGCGTGACACCTACGGCGGCCGCTTCATCGGCTCCGACCTGACGAACCCCGACTTCGAACTGCTCGCGCAGGCGTTCGGCATCGACTTCGCGCTGGCTGACGATGCGGATGCCGTGCAGCGCGCGATCGGGAACGCCATCGCGGCCCGGCGCCCGGCGGTCATCAAGGTGCCGGTGGGGGTCTTCCCCTCGCCGTGGTCGTTCATCCACGAGAAGCACTGACCCGCTCCGCGGCGGGACCGGCATCCGTCATCCCGCCGCGGAATCGTGTAGATCTGATGTAGACACGCCCGCCTCCGTGGCACGTCGTCGACGGAACCGAAGGAGAGCTATGACGATCACCAATGCCGCTGCCGCGGTCCAGGTCGCGAGAGCCCTGGAGCAGGAGATCACCTCCAGCGGGTGGAAGCCCGGTCATTTCGTCGGCCGGCGCCAGGAGCTGGCGGCCCGGTTCACGGTGGCGCCGGCGACGCTCAGTGAAGCCATCCAACTGCTGCGCTCCCGCGGCGTAGTGGACGCCAAGCCTGGTCCGGGTGGAGGGATCTTCGTCGCGGCCAGGTCACCGTTCATGCAGCTCAGCGATCAGCTCCTCCAGCTGCGCGAGGAGAAGACGACGGTGGCGAACTGCCTGCGTGTGCTCGATGCGCTGGACGGCACCGTCCTGCACGACGCCGTCGAATTCGCGTCGGAGGGTGACATCGCGGATGTGAGGGAGCGCGCCGCCCGGTTGGAGGCCGAGTGGGACACGCCGCAGGCGGCTGCGGCCATCTGGGCGCTGCACGCGCGCATCGCGCGGATCACGCCGAACGAGCTGTTGCGCAGCCTGTACACGAACCTCGTCGACTACATCATCGCCGAGGAGCTGGAGGGTGCCACGGCGCCCAGCACGCCGGAGCGCCTCCGCACCCACCTCGACTTCGCGGAGGCGGTCGTGGGCCGCGATCACGCCCTGGCTGCCTCCGCCGTGGAGCGCCACCGCGGTGCCGCCTGGGTCGCGCAGCATCCGTCCTGATCGGTGCGGGGTCGCCGGTTTGACAGCGAACCGTCGCGGGCATATTGTTCATATTCAATATTGACAATTGTTGCCCCTCAGGAGGAACCGCAATGGTGCTCGAGTTCCGCAGCGTGATCGATGAGATGCTCGCCGCCCCCAATCGTCCGGCAGGTGCGACGCCCCCGCCGATCCGCCTCTCGCAGAACGAGATGCCGTGGGGTCCGAGCGAGCCGATCCTTCACGCGATGTCCGCCGCCGCCCGGTCGGCGCACCGCTATCCCGACTACCACCGCACGGCGGCGCGCACCGCGGTGGCCCAGTCGATGGGGATCGATACCGAGCGCATCGCGATCGACAACGGCTCCGGCTCACTGCTGCACGGTCTGGCCAGGCTGGTGTGCGAGCCGGGCGTCGACGGCGTGTACTGCTGGCCGTCCTTCGAGGCGTACTCCGCCGCGCTCGGACTCGCCGGGGCCGAGCGCACGCCGGTCGACCTGGCTGAAGACGGTGCGATGGACATGCCCGCCATGCTCGCGGCCATCGGCCCGGCCACGCGGATCGCGTACCTGTGCAACCCCAATAACCCGACCGGCGGCTTCGTCGGTGTGGAGGCCATCCGCTCCTTCCTCCGTGAGGTCCCGGCGAACGTGCTCGTCGTCCTCGACGAGGCCTACCGGGAGTTCGTCACCGCCGAGCCGTTCGACGCGACGGAGGCGCTCCTGGACGAGTTCGACAACCTCGTGATCCTTCGCACCCTGTCGAAGTCGCACGGCCTGGCCGGCCTTCGTGCCGGTTATGCGGCAGCGGCACCGCGGGTGGCCGAGGCGCTGCGTCGCACTTCGGTGGGTTTCGCGCTCAACGGCATCGCGGAGGCAGCCGTGATCGCCGCCTTCGGATCGGAGGCACAGGCCATCGCCGCGGAGCGCATCGCCGTGATCGTCTCCGAGCGGGAACGGATGGAGGTGGCGCTCCGCGACGCCGGCGTCTCGTTCCTGCCCAGCCAGTCGAACTTCCTCTTCGTGTACGGCGACGCGCTGCAGCTCATGGAGCGGTTCGCCGCGCAGGGCGTGCTGGCCCGGTCGTTCCCGGCATCCGGAGGCGTTCGCGTCACCGTCGGTCTCCCCGAGGAGAACGACGCCGCACTGGCCGCGTTGAGATAGCCGGCCGCCCTCTCGAGGGCGACCTTCAGCCCCGGTCGGACGGTGTCCGACACAGTGTCGGATGGGGCACCGAGGACTTAGGAGCGACTACTGAAGATCGCTCATATCCTCGGTTCGTACGCTGGCACACACCAGGACGAAGCCGTCCTCACCCGATTCAGAACCGACGACGCCTGACAGGCGCGAAGGGATGTGGCAGTGGCTGCGACGATCGATTTCGAGCGCGACCGGCGTGCGTCGCTGCGCCGCTCCGTGACCGGAGCCGGCGGATGGACCATCTTCGCGGCGGCGCTCACCCTGGTCTTCGTGTTCCCCGTCACGATGATCGTGATCGGCGCGTTCCGTGACGGACTCCCGTCCGACAACCTGCCTTTCACGCTCGGCGGTCTCATCGCGGCGTTCCAGGACGAGGAGACCTGGACCACGATGTGGAACTCCGTCGTGCTGGTGCTCGTCTGCGGGACGATCTCGGTGGCCGGCGGCGGGCTGTTCGCCTGGATCGCCGCCAACACCAACGTCCCCGGCCGCCGGCTGCTCACGCCGCTGATGGCGATCAACCTCTTCGTCCCCCCGCTGTTCCACACCCTTGGCTGGATCATGCTGGGCAACCCGCAGAACGGGCTGCTCAACCAGTGGGCGCGGATGCTGGGCGCGACCGGTTCGTTCATGAACATCCAGACCTGGGGCGGACTGATCCTGCTCATGTCGCTGGGCTACATGCCGTTCGCCTACTTCCTGATGCTCGGCGCGTTCAAGAACCGCGACCAGTCGCTCGACGAGGCGGCGGCGATCAGCGGAGCCGGCGCCGTGCGCACCTTCTTCACGATCACGCTGCCCTCGGTCGGACCTGCGATCACCGGCGCCGCGATCCTCGTGGCCGTCCTGGTGTTCCAGTCCTTCGACAGCCCTCAGCTGATCGGGAGGCAGGCCGGCATCTTCGTCTTCTCCACGCAGATCTACCACTACGTCCGCGACCAGGCGCCCGCCGAGTACACGAAGGCGTTCGCGCTGTCGCTGGTGCTGATCATCCTGGTGCTGCTGCTGTTCCTCGCTCAGCGGTGGCTGCTCCGGGGTCGCAGCTTCACGACCCTGACCGGCAAGACGTCGCGGCGCGAGCCGCAGGAGCTCGGTCCTGTTCGCTGGGTGCTCGCGGCGCTGGTCGTGCTGTTCGTGCTGCTGAATCTGGTGCTGCCGCTGTTCGCCATGATCCTCGGCAGCCTGCAGCCCATCTTCGGCGTGATGAGCACGGGGCTCACGTTCGACAACTACGTGCAGATGCTCACCGACCAGGAGTTCAGCTCCAGCCTCGCCCTCACGGCGTGGCTCGCCGTGATCGGCGGCTTCGGCTCCATCGCGATCGCGCTGCTGACGGCCTACGTGACCGCGCGTCGCTCGGGCTTCATCCGCTCGTACACCTCGTTCGCGGTGTGGGTCCCGTGGGCGCTGCCTGGAATCGTGCTGGCACTCGCCTACATGTTCGCGGTGCTCTACGTGCCGGCATTCCGCGGCCTGTACGGATCAGCGTTCCTGATGACCCTGGTGCTCGTGGTCGCGACGATTCCGGTGTCCAGCCGTATCGCGGAGGGTGCTCTCGCTCAGCTGTCGCCCGAACTCGAGGAGGCTGCCCGCACCTCGGGCGCCGGGTCGGTGCGGGTGCTGCTGAGCATCGTGCTGCGGCTCGTGATCCCCAGCTTCCTGGCCGGCTGGTTCCTCTCCGCGCTGTTCATCTCCGGCAACCTTGCAGTGCCGATGCTGCTCGCGCCTCCCGGGCTCCAGCCCGTCTCGCTGACCGCATTCCAGGAGTTCCTGCTCGGGAACATGTCCCAGGGCGCGGCGCTGTTCATGATCATCCTCGTCGCCGCGATGTCGGTCCTCGGCCTCGCCGCGCTCGCGATGAAGTTCGGTCCTCGCGTCCGCGGACGCTCGGAACGGGCCACCACTGTCCCCCTCACCCGCATCACACCCTGACAATCCGAGAGGAAGAATGATGACGTTCTCCCGCAAGACACTCCGCATCGGCGCGGCGATCCTCGCCGCCGGTGCCATCGCAGCCCTCACCGCGTGCTCCGGCGGAGGCGCCGCAGCCAAGCCGGACAAGCCGATCGAGGTCCCTGGCGCGTCCGCCGATGCGAACAAGTACATGAACGAGCTGTACGACAAGGCCATGGAGGACGGCAAGACCGACCTCGTGCTCTACGGTCCGAGCGTCTCGGCGCAGAAAGCGCTGTTCAAGGTCTTCACCGACCGGTTCCCGGGCATCAAGGTGATTCCGCAGGATCAGCCGGACGCGCAGAGCATCACGAAAATCCAGGCCGAGGCGGAGAGTGGCAACCGCATCGCCGACGCCTATGACGGCGGGGAGTCCCCACAGGTCGCGGCGCAGCCGGGGCTGTGCACCAAGGCTGATGTGCGCACCGGGCCGGAAGGCTTCGAGATCCCGACGAACTTCGACGGCAAGCTCACCTACTACGCACTCCGCTACTTCGGATTCGTCTACAACACCGACATGGTGAAGGACGACGAGGCGCCGAAGAACTGGGAGGACCTGCTCGACCCGAAGTGGAAGGGCAAGCTCTCGATGGGCGACCCCACGGTCCCCGGCGGCATCCGCTACATCCTCACCTCGCTGATGGTCCCGGAGAGCGAGGACACCTGGGGCAAGCCCTACGTCGAGAAGCTCGCCGACCAGGACGTGCAGTTCGCCCAGTCCGAGCCGAACGTCGCCTCCGACGTGGCCAGCGGTCGGTTCCCGGTCGGGATCGCGGTGTACCAGGGCTTCTACGAGGACACCAAGGCCAAGGGCGGTCCGATCAAGATGGTGTTCCCGGTGGATGACGGCGGCAACTTCATGTCGCGTACCGGCATGTGCCTGATCAACGACGCACCGCACCCGGACACCTCGCAGCTCTACATCAACTGGCTCTACTCGCCCGAGGGACAGCAGGCCCTGGCCGAGAAGAACCGCTCCTACGGATGGACGCCGGACGCACCCGGTCCGGAGGGCACGCCGTCGCTGGACAAGCTCGAGCGACTGCCGTTCTCCAACCCCGACCCCGCGTTCAACCAGCCCTACTTCGACTTCATCGACGAGCAGTTCAAGAAGTAGGAATCCGCCCTCCAACTCCCCGACGGGAAGGCATCGACTGACATGACTGAGGTTCTGGTCTCCGGGCTCACCAAGCGGTACGGCAGCAAAGCGGCGCTGCACGGACTCGATCTGCGGATCGGCTCCGGCGAGTTCGTCACCCTGCTCGGCCCCTCCGGCTGCGGCAAGACGACGACGCTGCGCTGTCTCGCAGGTCTCGAGCGGCCCACCACGGGGCGGATCACCATGGGTGATCGCATCGTGGTGGACACCGATCGGCGCACCTTCGTCCCCGCGGACAAGAGGCGCGTCGGCATGGTGTTCCAGAGCTACGCGCTCTGGCCGCACATGAGCGTCGCCGAGAACGTGGCGTACCCGCTCAAGGTGGCGAGACTCGGCAGCCAGGACCGTCAGAACAGAGTGCGCGAGATGCTCGACGCGGTCGGCCTCGGGGAGTTCGAGAAGCGGCCCGTGACGGCCCTGTCAGGCGGCCAGCAGCAGCGTGTGGCTCTCGCGCGCGCTCTGGCCGCCCGACCGGGGATCATCTTCTACGATGAGCCGCTGTCCAACCTGGACTCCAAACTGCGATACCAGATGGGGCAACAGGTGCGAGCGCTGCACAACCAGTTCGAGACGACCTCGGTTTACGTCACGCACGACCAGGAGGAGGCGATCACCCTATCCGATCGCATCATCGTCATGAGCGAGGGCGAGATCATGCAGGACGGCGCGCCGGTCGAGCTTTACGATCGTCCACGGTCCGCGTACGTGGCCGACTTCATGGGATTCCAGAACATCCTGCCCGGTGAGGTCATCGCCGTCGATGACGGCGTCGCGGACATCCGCGTCGACGGCACCTCGCTCGTCATCGCCGGAACCGCCACCACCGGCGTCGCTGTGGGGGATCGTGCCGACCTCGCCTTCCGCGCCGCGCATGTGCGTATCGATCATCGAGACGGGTTCGACGTCGGGCGCTTCACCGGTGTCGTCGAGCGCACCACCTACCTGGGCAGCGCCGTCAACCTGCTCGTCCGTGCCGACGGGCTCCCGCTGCGCGTGCGGGTGGAGACGTCCGACCTGAGCATCGATGAAGTGCCGCGCGCGGGGGACGAGCTGAGGTTCGCCGTGAATCCCGCCCGCGCCGTCGTGATCTCCCGCAAGGCGCAGGAGGACGCCTTCCTGACGACCGCGACCGACGCCATCGTGGCGCCTCGCTGACGAACCCGACCCCCTGAGAGGACGAAAATGACCGACCTGCCCACGCCGCGATCCGACGCGCCGCGCATCCGCGAGCTCGCCGAGATCGGCGGACGATCCGATACCCGCGATGTGCTCGCCCATGCGACCAAGCAGGCGAAGGAGAACTACGACGACTACTTCATCGTCGACATCGACGCGCACGTCTCGGAGGATCACTTCTGGGGCGAGGTGCTCGAGCTCATCGACAACGATGTCTGGCGCGATCTCGGCATGAGCCAGTACGCCGGGTTCGCCGGCAACAACGCTCTGCTGAACATCCAGCCGGGTATGTCCCACCAGAGCGTCGGCGGGCGCATCGGCCACCAGGGGCGCAAGGAGCCCGTCGAGGGCACCGAGGGGCATCCGTTCGTGACCGCGGCGCGGCGCGGCATGGACGCTATGGGACTGGACTACCAGGTGGTGTTCCCCAGCGCGATGCTGCTGCTGGGCATGCACCCGCAGGACGAGGTCGAGGTCGTCCTCGGCCGCGCGTTCAACCGCTGGCTGACCGAGGTTATCCTTCCGCCGAACCCTCGCCTGAAGGGCATGCTCTACCTGCCGTACAACACCCCCGAGGTGTGTGAGGAGCTCGTCGAGAAGTATGCGGACAACGACGGGATCATCGGCTACACAGTGTGCTCGACGCGCAACAACCCGGTGCACTCCGACGTGTACACCCGGCTGTACAAGCTGATTGAGGACAGCGGCAAGCCGCTGGCCTTCCACTCCGGATACCACTGGGGAGACCCGTCGTTCGCCCAGCTGAACCGCTTCCTCTCCATGCATGCGCTGTCGTTCACGCACTACAACCAGATCCATGTGACGAACTGGATCATCAACGCGATGCCAGAGCGCTTCCCGAAGCTGAAGATGGTGTGGGTGGAGAGTGGCCTGGCCTGGATCCCGTTCCTCATGCAGCGGCTCGACCATGAGGTGCTCATGCGGCCCAGCGAGGCGCCGGGGCTCAAGAGGCTGCCGAGCGAGTACATGAAGGAGATGTGGTACACGACGCAGCCGATGGAGCGCACCAACATGGAGTTGCTCGAGGCGACCATGAAGTCGTTCAACGCCGAGACCCAGCTGCTGTACTCCTCGGACTGGCCGCACTGGGACTGGGACGCCCCGTCCACGATCACTCGCCTGCCGTTCCTCTCCGAGCAGGCCAAGCGCAACATCCTCGGGCTGAACGCCGCCCGCGTGTTCAACCTCCCCACCGAACGACAGAAGCCTTCCGCCGAGCAGGTGCTCGCGGACCGACCCGGGATCTCCTGACATGACTGCTGACACCACCGCCACCACCACGCCCGAGCTCGCAGAGCTCGACGCCGTCATCACCCGCCTCGGCGAGCTCACGCGGCACGTCACCGCAGAGGAGCTCGGCGCGAGCATCACGGACGAGCAGATCGCCGACGTGCTCTACGCCGCCGCCCGGCTGTTCTCGGCCAAGACCGATCGGGTGGGGAAGATCTCCTGGCCCATCAGGGAGGACGCCCTCAATGCGACGGAGACGGTCGTGCTCGTCACCGCCCTGCTGGACGCCGCCGACGTGAACCTGTTCGACATGGCCATCTGGTACCGGAGGGCGGAATGAGTGCCGCCATCGTCCGCCGCGACGTCGCGGTCGCGAGTCTCGCGGATCTGAAGGCACGGGAGCGGATCGTCGTCGACGTCGACGGCACCGAGCTCGGTCTCTACTTCTACGCGGGAGAGGTGCGCGCCTGGTACAACGTCTGCCCGCATCAGGGCGGTCCGGTGTGCCAGGGCAAGATCATGCCTCGCACGGTCCAGCTCGTGCGCGGAGAGGACGGGCTGAAGAGCGGCGGACCCGGGTTCCACCCGACCGATCGGAACATCGTCTGCCCGTGGCACGGCTTCGAGTTCGACATCCTCACCGGTAGGCATCCCGCCGATCAGAGCGTCGGCCTTCGGCCCATCCCGGTCAGGGTCGACGGCGACGACGTCATCGTGACGATCTGACGGACGAAGGGACGGATGCTGCGGCATCCGTCCCTTCGTCGCATCGGGGATCGTCGAAAGTGATTGCCTGGGGCAACTAAATGGCGTAAGATGCCAATATGAGCAGTCCGGAGCAGATCCTGCTGGCGTCGCTCACCCACCTGATGGCGCGGTGGTCGTCCGCAGGCACACAGGCGGCTGTCGCCGCCGATGCCGGCGTGCAGGTCGATCCTGTCGATCTGCCGCCGCTGTACATGCTCGGCCTGGAGGGGCCGTCGCGGGCCAGCGACCTCGCAGCAGCCCTGCGCATCTCGCGCCCCACTGCGACCAAGCAGCTGAACAGGCTCGCCGCCGCCGGATACATCGAACGCGTTCCCGATCCCGCCGATCGCAGGGCCAGCATCGTCCAGCTGTCGCCTCAGGGCATCGAGGTGCACACGCGACTGGTGGACCAGGGCATCGTCATGGTCACCGGCGCGCTGACCGGGTGGTCGCCGGCCGAGTCCGCAGCCTTCGCCACGCAGCTCGCACGTTTCGTCAGCGCCCTCGGCGCTTCCCCCTCCGAGCGCGAACCCGCGCCCGGGTCAGCGCGATCCGCATCCGGATCGCAGAACGGAGATTGAACATGACCCGTACCTACGTCGTGACCGGCTCGGCCTCCGGCATCGGTGCGACCACCGCGCAGCTGCTGCGCGACCGTGGTGACCGTGTGATCGGCATCGATCTGAAAGGTGCCGACGTCGAAGCGGACCTGTCCACCTCGCACGGGCGCAAGGATGCCGCCGCGGCGGCGACCGAGCTCGCCGGCGGCACGGTCGACGCCGTGATCGCCTGCGCAGGCATCTCGGCACCGATCGCGAAGACGATCTCGGTGAACTACTTCGGCGTGACCGAGCTGCTCGAAGCTCTGCTTCCGGCGCTGGCGAAGTCGGATGCTCCGCGTGCGGCCGTCGTGTCGTCGATGGCATCGCTGCAGCCGAACTCGCCCGAGATGGTCGAGGCGGCGCTCGCGGGTGACGAGGCGATGGCCGTCGAGATCGCCGAAGGCCTTGCCGCACAGGGGCCCGAGGTCGGATACGCCGTGTACCCGTCGTCCAAGCGCGCACTGGCGCGCTGGGTGCGCCGTGAGTCGATCACCCCGGCCTGGGCAGGCGCGCACATCCCGCTGAACGCCGTGGCCCCGGGTACCGTGATCACGCCGATGACGGCCCCGCTGCTCGCCACCGAGGAGGGGCGCGCGATGGTCGACGCCAGCGTGCCGATGCCGCTGAACAGCCACCAGCCGCCGGAGTCGATTGCCAACCTGCTGATCTGGCTGACCAGCGTCGAGAACACGCACATGGCCGGTCAGGTCATCTACGACGACGGCGGAGCCGACGCCACGCTGCGCGGCGACGACATCTGGTCCTGGAACGACCCGAGCTGACCTCTTCCCGTGTGCGCGAGTTCGGAGCGCACCCCCCGAAACGCCGGGCGGATGCCGCATCCGCCCGGCGTTTCGCGCGCGGCATCCGAAGTTGCGCACGGCGTACCCTGGATCCGTGAGTGATTACGCGGTCCGGTCGGCGCGCAGCGGCGACGTCCTCGGCATCCATCGCCTGCTCGAGCCGCTCGTGGACCAGCGCATCCTGCTCGGCAAGGACCTCGCCGTGCTCTACGGCGCCGTGCAGGAGTTCGTCGTCGCCGAGGCCGACGGCGAACTGATCGGATGCGGTGCACTGCACGTGATGTGGGAGGACCTCGGCGAGGTGCGCACGCTGCTCGTCCGCGACGACTGGCTGCACCACGGCGTCGGCCGCGGCATCGTCGAGCAGCTGGAGGCGAATGCCCGCGCGCTCGGGCTGTCACGCCTGTTCTGCCTCACCTTCGAGACCGAGTTCTTCACGCGCCGCGGCTTCGAGCCGATCGGAGAGCAGGTCGTCGACGCCGACGTGTACTCCCAGCTGCTGCGCTCCGGCGACGCCGGCGTCGAGGAGTTCCTCGACCTCGCGCACGTCAAGCCCAACACGCTCGGCAACACGAGGATGCTCAAGCGGCTCAATTAGCCTGTAACCATGCCCCGCCAATCCGCCGCCGTGTACCGACGCCGGCGACTCGTCGTCATCCTCCTGGCGATCGTGCTGATCGCCGCGATCGGCGGCGGCGTATGGCTCGCGATCGCACAGCCCTGGTCGAAGAAGGCGGATGCGAAGGCGGGCCCCTCGCCGTCGACGTCCGCCTCTGTCGAGGTGGATGCATCTCCCTCCCCCAGCGGCGACGCGCCGAAGGTCGAGCCCACGCCGGGCGAGACGCCGATCATCGTCGCGTGCACGGCCGCGGATGTCACGGTCGACGCGCTGACGGATGCCTCGACCTATGCCGCCGGGCAGAACCCGCAACTGTCCATCCGCCTGAAGAACACCGGCGCCAAGGACTGCACGATCAACGTGGGGTCGACGACGCAGAAGTTCACGGTCTCCAGTGGCAGTGACGTCTGGTGGCGGTCGACCGACTGCCAGAAGGACCCCAGCGACATGATCGTCACGCTCAAGGCGGGGCAGAGCGTGGACAGCGCGCAGCCGGTGGTCTGGGACCGCACGCGGTCCTCGGTGAACACCTGCGGAGACAAGAACCGGCCGAAGGCCCCCGGCGGCGGCGCCTCGTACCACGTGTCGGTGTCGATCGGCGGGTTCGACAGCGCCCAGTCCGAGCAGATCCTGCTCTACTGAGCAGCCTTTGGACGGAGTGGAGAAACTCCTGCAGAAGGGGTGACGACGTCCGATGTTTGGGATACCATTAACCGTGGTCTTGAGATTCATTCAAGCCGGACATGCCATCCCCAGTGGCGTCGATATAAGTGTCCCCAGCGCTTCGACATCGGCTTGATCAAGACCGCGAGGGCCCTCTCGAGTACCCCAGTCCCCAATGGAGGATTCGAGAGGGCCCCATCTCTTTCCCGCCCGCCGCCGCCCATAAGCTGGATGCATGGCGAAGAAGGGTCGGAAGAAGCCGGCGCCCGAGGAGTTCCGCTCCGAGGCGCTCGCGCAGGCGCTCGAGAAGCAGGACATGGCTGCGGTGGCTCTCGCGCTGCGCAACGGCACCACGATCGTGCCGTTGATCCGGCCCGGCGCCAGGGACAATCCGCTCGACGGCGGCGAGGTGTGGACCTACCGCGACCAGAACACCGGCGAGATCGCGCTGCTGCTGTTCAGTGACGCGAAGAACAAGCCGGCGAACCTTCCGCCCGGAGTCGGCATCTACTCGGCGGCCTGGCTGAAGGCGTTCCTCACCACGCATCGCGAGCGCATCACGACCGTGTTCCTCGACATCGCGGGGCCGCACCCGATGCAGGCTCCGCCGGATGAGCTGCTCAGGGCGCTGAACGCGTGAGCCCCTACCGAGCCGTCTTCGACGCCGAAGTCACCTTCTCGAACGGCGGTGGCCTGCAGGCACAGGGATTCCGCGTCGATCTGCCCGGGCCGGATGCCACGGTCGAGCAGATCGGAGAACTGTTCCTCACCTCCCTCGATCTGCTCATGGCCGAGACGGTGACCGTGCACGACGTGCGCATCATCGAGGAGGCGCACAAGGGCACGCGCGGCGGGCCGAGCGATCCGCGTGCGGATCGCTCCTGATCAGAACGCCGGGATCTCGTCCTCGCTCCGACGGGAGGCCGCCCGCGACCGCACATCGGTCAGCGCGGCGCGCAGGGACTTCGACCGGTCGTCGATGACCTGCTCGTAGCCCAGCCGTGTGGCCTCCGAGCGCCGCTGCGCTGCCTGCGTGACGGGACGGACCTCTCCCGCCAGTGAGAGCTCTCCCACGGCGGCGACCGTCCGCGGCACGGAGAACTGCTGGATCGAGCCCGCCACGGCGATCGCGATCGCCAGATCTGCTGCCGGTTCGGTGAAGCGCACCCCGCCGACCGTCGACACGTACACGTCGACCTCGCCGGCTTTGATGCCCGCTCGCCGCTCCAGGATCGCGAGCACCATCGCCACGCGCGACGAGTCCAGGCCGTGCACGACGCGGCGCGGGTTCGGGCCCTTCGCCGCGATCGTCAGCGCCTGCACCTCGACGGGGAGCGCGCGGCGCCCCTCGAGCGAGATCGCCACGCAGGTGCCGGGCTCAGCTGCGCCCTGAGACAGGAACAGGCCGCTCGGGTCGGGCACCTCGGCGATGCCGCTGCCCGTCATCTCGAAGCATCCGACCTCGTCGGTGGGGCCGAAGCGGTTCTTCAGAGCGCGGATGAATCGCAGGGACGTCTGCCGGTCGCCCTCGAAGTGACACACGACGTCGACCAGGTGCTCCAGCATCCGCGGGCCGGCGACCTGACCGTCTTTCGTGACGTGCCCGACGATGACGATCGGCAGGTCGCGCTCCTTGGCGACCCGGATGAGCGTGGAGGCCACCTCGCGCACCTGACCGGGCATGCCGGCCGCGCCGTCCGACAGCGACGACGACACGGTCTGCACGGAGTCGACGATCACGAGTTGGGGCTGCACCTCGTCGATGTGGCCGAGGATCGTGGCCAGATCGGTCTCGCTGGCGAGATAGAGCTCGTCGTGCAGGGCGCCGGTGCGCTCGGCGCGCAGCCGGACCTGTGCGGCGGACTCCTCGGCGCTGGCGTACAGCACCCGGCGGCCACCGCGGGCCGCACGTGCGGCGACTTCGAGCAGCAGAGTCGACTTGCCCACACCGGGCTCGCCGCTGAGCAGGATCGCGGCGCCGGGCACGATGCCGCCGCCGAGCACCCGGTCGAACTCGCCCACGCCGCTGGAGCGGCGCGGAGCATCCGTCGTGGTGATCTGCGTGATCGGGCGCGCGGCCCGCGCCGCCGTCGGCGCCACCGCGTCGACCCGGCGCAGGATGCCGGTCTGCGCGGCCTGCTCGATCACCGTGCCCCACTGCTGGCACTCGCCGCAGCGACCCACCCACTTCGCCGTCGTCCACCCGCACTCGGTGCAGGCGAAAGCGGGGGGAGCGGAGCGCTTGGATGCCATGTCGTAAGGCTATCCGGGGGATTGGACATGTCGGGGAAACCGGGTCCTGAGCGAGGGAGCGAAGCGAGTGAGACGAAGGACGGGGGAACAGGACGGGAGTAGGTCCGGGGCGCGGGACGGGATGATCCCTTCGCTCTCGCGGTGGGACCCTCCGCCAGGAGGGCCGGGCAAGCCCGTCCCTCCTGGCGGCCCCTCCCAAGGTTCGCTCCGGGATCATCCCGTCCCGCTGATGCGTCGGGGGAGGCGCATGGCCTCTGGGAGGGAGGTAGGGGCCCGGTGCTTCTGGAGAGCGAGCGCATGCGCCTGTGCTCGAGCCTGCTGGCGCGGCATCCTGGCGCGATATCTGACCTCGCGACATGCGGCTGCGCACGGGACGGATGCTGGCGCGCGGCGGCGCGGGCGGGGATAGTGGGGGCATGACCGGAGCGATCAGGCTGGAACGGCACGCCGACGTGGTCGCGGCGGCGACCGATCCGGAGCGGTTCTCGAGCCGCACCTCCACGCACCTGCACGTGCCGAACGGCATGGACGGCGCCGAGCACGCTGCCTTCCGCGCGGTGATCGAGAAGTACCTGACGCCGGAGGCAGTCGCCGCCCTCGAGCCGATGCTCACCGACGTGGCGGACGAAGCCGTGCGGGAACTCGCCCGCGACGAGCCGGTCGAGATCATCGCCGAGCTCGGTGAGGTGTTCGCCGTGCGCGCGCAGTGCCGCTGGCTGGGCTGGCCGGAGGTCGTCGAGGACGAGCTGCGGATGTGGATGGCGGAGAACTACGCCGCCGTGCGGCAACCGGACCTGGAGCGCAACGCAGACGTCGCCGCAGCGTTCGACGAGATCGTCCGCCATGAACTGCACCGGGCGCGACCGGGGACGGTCACGGCGCGCCTCGCCGACGAGCATGTGCGAGGGCGCCGGCTGACCGAACCGGAGATCGTCTCGATCCTGCGCAATTGGACCGCCGGCGACCTGGGGTCGCTGGCCCGCTGCGTGGGGGTCGTCGTCCGCCGGCTCGCCGACGACCCCGCGCTGCAGCAGCGGATGCGGGACATCGGCGACGATCCGGAACGGCGGGCCGAGGTCGACGCCATCCTGGACGAGTGCCTGCGCATCGAGGATCCGTTCGTGGCGAACCGCCGCGTCACGACCTGCCCCGTCACCACCGCGAGCGGCCAGGAGCTGCCGCAGGGCGCGACCGTGCTGCTGGACTGGGCCGTCGCGAATCGCGACCCCGGCGTCTTCTCGGACGCCTTCGCCCCCGAGGCGCACGCCGCGGACAACCTCGTCTTCGGCATCGGCCCGCACGTGTGCCCCGGGCGTGATCTCTCGCTCACCGAACTGCGCGCGGTGCTCGTCGAGCTGCTGCGCGCCACGACCGTGATGGAGCCCGCTCCGGAGCATCCGCCCGTGCCGCACGACGCGCCGATCGGCGGCTGGCGCACCGTGCACGTCGTGCTGCGCTGACGAGACCGGCGCGAGACCCGCGCGAGACCCCGACCTCTGCGTGAGACCCATGTGCAGAACTGGGGTCTCACGCAGAACTCGGGGTCCCGCAGGAAACTCGCGTGGATCTCGCGGACGGATGCCGCGGGCGGCCAGCCCCGCCTTACTTCTTCTTGCCGACGTCCTTCAGCATGCCGGCGACGACCAGCGCGAACGCGCCGACCAGCACCAGGAACCACAGGCCCAGCTGGTACGAGTTCGTCTCGGCGTTGTAGGTGGCACCCATGACCAGCGGCGGGAAGTAGCCACCGAGGCCGCCGGCGGCGGCGACGACACCGCTGACCGCGCCGACCTTGTCCTTCGGGGTCGACGGTCCGATCCACGCGAACACCGCACCCATGCCGAGGCCCATCGCTGCCGCCATCATGATGAAGGTGGCGCCGGTGACGATGCCCTCCGGCGGCTGCTGGCCCACCACGTACGCCAGCGTCACGATGCCGCCGAGCGAGATCAGCGCGATCACCTTCGGCCCGAACCTGTCGGCCAGCACACCGCCGATCGGCCGGGCGATCACCGCGGCGACCGCGAACAGCGCGGTGCGGGTGCCGGCACCCACCGCGTCGACCTCGTCGGGATAGATCGTGGTGAGGTACTTCGGCAGGAAGGTCGAGAACGCCACGAACCCGCCGAACACGATGCCGTACAGGAACGACATCTCCCAGGTCACCGGCAGCTTCAGCGCGCCGATCACCTTCGGGATCAGCTTGGCGTCGTTCGCCTGCCAGGCCGGCGACTCCCGCAGGAAGAACCAGCTCAGCACCGCCATCAGCAGCAGCAGCGCCGCGATGAGCAGGTGGGTCGGGAAGTATCCGATGGCCTCGGCGAGGCGCGGCGTGAAGAACGCCGACACCGCGGTGCCGATCATGCCCATGCCGAACACGCCGTTCGCGAATCCGCGACGCTCCGGCGGGAACCAGGCGCTCGAGAAAGGCACGCCCACCGCGAAGATCGTGCCGGCGACGCCGAGGTAGAAACCGGCGATCAGCAGCAGCGGGAAGCTCTTGATCGATCCGGCCAGCGCCACCAGCAGCACCGCGGGGATCGAGAGCAGCAGCACGAACGTGAACATCTTGCGCCCGCCGAACCGGTCGGTCATCGCTCCGACGACGATGCGGCCGAGCGCGCCGACGAGCACCGGGGTGGCGAGCATCAGCGAGATCTGGCCCTCGTCCAGCCCCATCTCGGTGGCGTAGGTCTTCTGCAGCGGGGCGATCGCCATCCACGCCCAGAACCCGACCGTGGAGGCCAGCGTGGCGAGGACCACCTGGGTGAATCCGCCCTTGAGCGATGTTTCGGTGGACGGCACAGTCGTGGATTGCGCGCTCATCGAGGAGTCCCTTCCCGAGGTCTTGTGCCAGAGAGTAGCGGGGCCGGGACCACCGCACCACCACTTCCACCGTGTCTAACCGGGGTGAAAAGTCCGGCGTGGGAATAAAACCGGTGAGCCCTTGCCACGATCTTGGGCCGCGGGCAGGATGCTGAGTACAGCGTGACCTCCCCGGGAGAAGGAGCAGCGATGACCCCCGCCATGCGCACCGAGAGTGAACCTGCGACAGACGGGGCCCTCGCGGACGCCCTGCTGAACATGGGGCGGTTCCTCCGCCCCGGCGAGGTCTCCGAAGACCTTCGAGCGGTGTTCCTCGAGGGCGGCAGGTCGGGCGACGTGTTCTACCGGGACCGGTGGTCGCACGACAAGGTGGTCCGCTCCACGCACGGCGTGAACTGCACCGGATCCTGCTCGTGGAAGGTGTACGTCAAGGACGGCATCATCACGTGGGAGGCGCAGCAGACCGACTATCCGAGCGTCGGCCCGGACTCCCCGGAGTACGAGCCGCGAGGCTGCCCCCGTGGCGCGGCGTTCAGCTGGTACACCTACTCGCCCACGCGGGTCCGCTACCCCTACATCCGTGACACGCTCGCCCAGCTGTACCGGCAGGCCAAGGCACAGCATCCGGATCCTGTCGACGCCTGGGCGTCGATCGTCGAGGATCAGGAGAAGGCCCGGAAGTACAAGCGCGTCCGCGGCAAGGGCGGTCTGGTGCGCACCACCTGGGACGAGGTGATGGAGATCGCCGCCGCCGCGCACGTGTACACGGTCAAGCAGTACGGGCCCGACCGTGTCGCCGGCTTCTCGCCGATCCCGGCGATGTCGATGGTCTCGCACGGTGCCGGGTCCCGGTTCATCAACCTCATCGGTGGCACGATGCTGTCGTTCTACGACTGGTACGCCGACCTGCCGGTCGCCAGCCCTCAGGTGTTCGGCGACCAGACGGATGTCCCGGAGTCGGCCGACTGGTGGAACGCCGGCTACCTGATGATGTGGGGCTCGAACGTCCCCGTCACCCGCACGCCGGACGCGCACTTCATGACCGAGGCCCGCTACCGCGGCCAGAAGGTCGTCACCGTCTCTCCGGACTACACCGACAACACGAAGTTCGCCGATGAGTGGATGGCTCCGCACCCCGGAACGGATGCGGCGCTCGCCCTCGCCATGGGCCACGTCATCCTGCGGGAGCACTTCGTCGAGAAGCGCACCGAGCGCTTCCAGGACTACATGCGCCGGTACACCGACGCGCCGTTCCTCGTCGAGCTCGAGCAGCGCGACGGCGGCCTGGTGCCGGGCAAGTTCGTCACGGCGTCCGACCTCGGCGGCGACACCGCCGCGCAGTCGCGCGCGGACTTCAAACCGGTGCTGATGGATGCCGCGGGCAATGCCGTCGTGCCGAACGGCTCGCTCGGCCACCGCTTCAGCCCCGAGGACGAGGGGCGCTGGAACCTCGACCTGGGCGACGTGGTCCCGCCGCTGTCGGTCACTGACCTCGCGAGCTGGGCGGGGGATGCCGCTGAGGTGCGGCTGCCGCGGTTCGACCTCGACCCTGAGCCGGGGCAGGAGCACGCGGGCGGTTCCGGCGTGGTCGTGCGAGGCGTCCCGACCCGTCGGATCGCGGGCAAGACCGTCACCACGGTGTTCGACCTGATGCTCGCGCAGTACGGCGTGGGCCGGGAGGGCATCCCCGGTGAGTGGCCCACCGGCTACGACGATGCGGCCAGCCCCGGCACGCCGGCCTGGCAGGAGGAGCACACCTCGGTGCCGGCTGCGCAGGCGATCCGCGTGGCCCGCGAGTTCGCCGACAATGCCGACCGCTCCGGCGGCCGGTCGATGATCCTGATGGGTGCGGGAACCAACCACTGGTTCCACTCCGACACCATCTACCGCACGTTCCTGGCGCTGACGACCATGACCGGATGCCAGGGCGTGAACGGCGGCGGCTGGGCGCACTACGTCGGCCAGGAGAAGGTGCGTCCGATCACGGGCTACCAGCAGTACGCGGCCGCCGCCGACTGGGGGCGCCCGCCGCGGCACACCATCGGCACCGCGTTCTTCTACCTCGCCACCGACCAGTGGCGCTACGACGGCCTGCCTGCCGACCAGCTGGCATCCCCACTGGGCCTCGGCCGTTTCGAGGGCCGCACCACGGCGGACTGCCTGGTGGAGTCTGTGCAACGCGGCTGGATGCCGAGCTACCCGACCTTCGATCGCAACCCGCTCGACCTTGTCGACGAGGCCGAGGCGGCGGGCAAGGAGCCCGCGCAGCACGTCGTGGACAGCCTGAACGAGGGGTCCCTGCGCTTCGCCGTGGAGGACCCGGATGCGCCGGAGAACTTCCCGCGCGTCATGAACATCTGGCGGGCCAACGTGCTCGGCTCGTCCGGCAAGGGCAACGAGTACTTCCTCAAGCACCTGCTCGGCACGGATGCCGCGGTCCGGGCATCCGAAGCGGCGCCGGACTCGCGTCCGGTGAACATGACCTGGCGCGACAAGGCGCCAGAGGGCAAGCTCGATCTGCTGATGACGGCCGACTTCCGCATGACCAGCACCACGCTGTTCAGCGACATCGTGCTGCCGGCTGCCACGTGGTACGAGAAGTACGACCTGTCGTCCACCGACATGCATCCGTTCATCCACGCGTTCAACCCGGCCATCGCACCGCCGTGGCAGACGAAGACCGACTTCGAGTACTTCCGTCTGCTGGCGGAGAAGTTCAGCGAGCTGGCGCGCACCCACCTCGGAGTGCGCAAGGACATCGTGGCCGCGCCCCTGCAGCACGACACCCCCGACGTGATGGCGACGCCGCACGGCCGGGTGGAGGACCTGCCGCGGGTGCCCGGCGTGACCATGCCGAAGCTGGTCGTCGTCGAGCGCGACTACCCGAACCTCGCCGAGCGATGGAAGGCCCTGGGCCCGCTGACTGAGAAGCTCGGTCTCACGACGAAGGGCATCACGTACCACGCCGAGCCCGAGATCGAGCGGCTGAAGCGCGTGAACGGCGCCGTCGAGTCGGGGCCGTACGCCGGGTCTGTTCGGCTGGACAGCGATCAGCGCGCCTGTGAGATGATCCTGGCGATGTCGGGCACCAGCAACGGCCGACTGGCCGTGCAGGGGTTCAAGGCGCTGGAGAAGCACACCGGCCAGGAGATGGCCTTCCTCGCCGACGAGCACGAGGGCACGCACCTCACCTTCCAGGATGTGTCGGTGCAACCGCGCAGCGTCATCACCTCGCCGGAGTGGTCGGGGTCGGAGCACGGCGGGCGGCGCTACACGGCGTTCGCGATCAACGTCGAGCATCTCAAGCCCTGGCACACGCTCACCGGCCGGCAGCACTTCTACCTCGACCACGACTGGATGGATGAGCTGGGCGAGTCGCTGCCGATCTACCGGCCGCCGCTGGACATGCATCGTCTGTTCGGCGATGTGGTGCCCGGGAAGAGCACGCACACCGAGGTGCACGTGCGCTACCTGACGCCGCACTCGAAGTGGTCGATCCACTCCGAGTACCAGGACAACCTGTTCATGCTGTCGCTCTCGCGAGGCGGCCCCACGATCTGGATGAGTCCGCAGGACGCCGCGAAGATCGGGGTCCGCGACAACGACTGGATCGAGTCGTACAACCGCAACGGCGTCGTGGTCGCGCGGGCCAACGTGTCGCACCGGATGCCGGAGGGAACGGTGTACATGTACCACGCGAAGGACCGCACGGTGGATGTGCCGATCTCCGAGATGAGCGGCCAGCGCGGCGGCATCCACAACTCGCTGACGAGGATCCTGCTCAAGCCGAGTCACCTCATCGGCGGGTACGCGCAGCTCGCCTGGGCGTTCAACTACCTCGGCCCCACCGGGAACCAGCGTGACGAGGTGACGACCATCCGTCGCCGCAACCAGGAGGTGCAGTACCGATGAGAGTCATGGCGCAGATGTCGATGGTGATGAACCTCGACAAGTGCATCGGCTGCCACACCTGTTCCGTCACGTGCAAGCAGGCGTGGACGAACCGCACCGGCGTCGAGTACGTCTGGTTCAACAACGTCGAGACCCGCCCCGGCCTTGGGTACCCGCGCGGGTACGAGGACCAGGAGAAGTGGCAGGGCGGCTGGGTGCGCGACAAGCGCGGCCGGCTGCGGCTGCGCTCGGGCGGACGCCTCGCGAAGATCGCGCGCATCTTCTCGAACCCGAAGCTGCCGGGCATGGAGGACTACTACGAGCCGTGGACCTACGACTACGACATGCTCGTGAACGCCCCCAGCGGTGAGCAGCACACCCCGGTGGCCCGGCCGAAGAGCCTGATCACCGGGAAGGACATGAAGATCGAGTGGTCCGCGAACTGGGACGACGACCTGGGCGGGTCGATCGAGACCATGCAGGACGACCCCATCCTGCAGAAGATGAGCCAGGAGGTCTCGGCCGAGTTCGAGAAGGCCTTCATGTTCTACCTCCCGCGCATCTGCGAGCACTGTCTGAACCCCTCCTGCGTGGCGTCGTGCCCCTCCGGCGCGATGTACAAGCGGGCCGAGGACGGCATCGTGCTCGTCGACCAGGACGCCTGCCGCGGCTGGCGGATGTGCGTGAGCGGATGCCCGTACAAGAAGGTCTACTTCAACCACAAGACCGGCAAGGCCGAGAAGTGCACCATGTGCTATCCGCGCATCGAGGTCGGGCTGCCGACCGTGTGCTCCGAGACCTGCGTGGGCCGACTGCGCTACCTGGGCCTGGTGCTGTACGACGCGGACCGCGTGGCCGAGGCCGCAGCGACCGAGAACGAGCACGACCTGCTCGAGGCCCAGCGCTCGGTGCTGCTCGACCCGAACGATCCAGCGGTCATCGAGGCGGCGCGCCGGGACGGCATCGCCGAGGACTGGATCACCGCCGCCCAGCGCAGCCCGATCTGGAAGCTCATCCAGAAGTACAAGGTGGCACTGCCGTTGCACCCCGAGTACCGCACCATGCCGATGGTCTGGTACATCCCGCCGCTGTCTCCCGTGGTCGACGTGGTCACCGGTTCGGGCAACGACGGCGAGGACGCCCGCACGCTGTTCGCCGCGATCGAGAAGCTGCGCATCCCGATCGAGTACCTCGCCGAGCTGTTCACCGCGGGCGACGTCGCGCCGGTGGATGCCGCGCTGCGCAAGCTCGCCGCGATGCGCTCCTACATGAGGGGGGTCAGCATCGACGACGTGCGCGAGGAGAGCATCGCGGAGGCCGTCGGCATGACCGGCACCGAGATCGAGGAGATGTACCGCCTGCTCGCGATCGCGAAGTACGAGGAGCGGTACGTGATCCCGCCGGCGCACTACGAACAGGCGCACGACCTCGAGGAGATGGCCTGCTCGCTCGACTACGACGGCGGACCGGGCATGGGAGGTGCTGCGAGCGGAGGGCCGTTCGGCGCCGCCAGCGGTCAGTCCGTTCCGGTCGCGGTGGAGAATTTCCACGCCCTCGCCGACCGGCAGACCGCGGATCGTCCGTCGACCGGAGGCAGGGTCAACCTGCTGAACTGGGACGGCAACGGGCATCCGGACGGGCTGTTCCCACCGGAGGACCGCACATGAGCACCGTCCTCCCGGTTCCTGAGCGCCCTTCGTCTCGCTCCGCTCGCTCAGGATCCGGAGCGCAGCGACGAGACGAAGGGCACGTCACGCCTCGACGGCGGATGCCGGACGAAGCGCTGGCCCCCGTGCGGCTGACCGGCGCGCAGCGCCGGACCGTGCACATGCTCGCCTCGCTGCTGCTGGACTACCCGGATGCCGCGTGGTTCGCGCGGCTCGATCAGCTGCGCACCCACGCGGCAGGTCTCCCGGCGGCCGTGGCCGTCCCGCTGACGGAGTTCATCGACCGGGCATCCGACGCCGGGGCATCCGTCTGGCAGCGCGACTACGTGAACACCTTCGACCTGAAGCGGAAGTGCTCGCTGTACCTGAGCTATTTCGCGACCGGCGACACCCGCCGGCGCGGCACCGCGCTGGTGACCTTCCTCGACGCGTACCGCGCGGCGGGGTGGGAGTTCGATGCGGCGGAGCTGCCCGACTACCTGCCGGCGGTGCTGGAGTTCTCGGCACGTTCGGACTCCGAGGTGGCGAGCGCCCTGCTGACCGCGCACCGCGAGGGCATCGAGGTGCTGCGCGCGGCACTCGAGGGCATGGACAGTCCGTGGGCGCTGGTGGTGCGCGCGGTGACGCTGTCACTGCCGAAGGTGGATCAGCGCACCCAGGAGCGGGTGCTCGCGCTGGTCAACGAAGGCCCGCCGACCGAGACGGTCGGCCTCAGTCTGCCCATGCCGGCCTTCCGGTCGGTCTCGAATCAGGGGGTGTGATCGTGACTGCTCTGCAGATCGTGCTGTGGGTGGTGCTGCCGTACGTGTGTGCCGCGGTGTTCATCCTGGGACACATCTGGCGCTACCGCTACGACAAGTTCGGCTGGACGACCCGCTCTTCCCAGACTTACGAGAACAAGCTCCTGCAGTGGGGCTCGCCGATGTTCCATCTCGGCATCCTCATGGTGATCGCCGGTCACGTGGTCGGTCTGCTGATCCCGCGGGAGTGGCTGTACGCGATCGGGATCGACGAGCACATGTACCACATCGGCGCGACGGTGCTCGGGACGGCGGCCGCCATCCTCACCCTCGCTGGGCTGGCCATCCTGATCTTCCGGCGCCGCACAGTCGCGGCGGTGTTCCTCGCCACCACGAACATGGACAAGGTGATGTACGTCTTCCTCGGCGCGACGCTGCTGTTCGGCACCGCGGCGACCGTCGTGCACCAGGTGTTCGGCGGCGGGTTCGCATACCGCGAGACGATCTCCCCGTGGGTCAGGCAGATGATCATCTTCCGGCCGGATCCCGAGCTGATGGTGGGTGTGCCGCTGCTGTTCCAGCTGCACGTCATCACCGCGTGCCTGCTTTTCGCGCTGTGGCCGTTCACGCGCCTGGTGCACGTGTTCTCGGCGCCGGTCGGCTACCTGTTCCGGCCGTACATCGTGTACCGCTCGCGTGACGAGCAGCGCGGCAGTCGTGCGCCCAAGCGCGGCTGGGACCCGGTCGCTGCCCCGGACCCGGCCCGGCTGCGTCGCCCGTGACGGCGCTCCGCTCCGTCGAGGATCAGCTCGACCGCGTGCTCGCGGCCTTGAGGCCGCCGGCCGTCGAGCGGATGCCGCTGGGTCAGGCATCCGGTCGTGTGCTCACCGAGCCGGCGCTCGCGCGCAACGCGGTGCCGCCGTTCGACAACTCCGCGATGGACGGCTTCGCGGTGCGGTTCGCGGATGCCGCGGATGCGACGCCCGCGCATCCGGTGTCCCTGCGGGTCGTGGCCGACGTGCCGGCCGGCAGCGCTCTCGACCCGGCGATCGGGCCCGGCGAAGCCGCGCGCATCATGACCGGCGCTCCGGTGCCGTCCGAGGCCGATGCGATCGTCCCGTTCGAGGACACCGCGGGCGGACTGGCCGATTCCCTGGCATCCGCCGTCGTCCTCGCCGCACCGCGTCGCCGCGGCGCGCATGTGCGCGCAGCGGGGGAGGACGTCGCGGCCGGTGCGGAGGTTCTTCCGGCCGGCACCCGGCTCGGTGCGCGGCAGCTGTCGGCCCTGGCGTCTGTGGGGATCGCGCAGGTCGCGGTGGCCCGCCGTCCACGGGTGATGGTCGTGGCCACCGGCAGCGAGCTGGTGCCGCCGGGGCAGCCGCTGACCCGGGGCACGATCCCGGAGTCGAACAGCCTGCTGATCGCGGGGCTGGTCGCCGACACCGGGGCCGAGGTGGTCGCGCGTCGCGTCGTCGACGATTCCGGAGACGGGCCGGCCGAGGCGGTCGCGGCGGCGCGGCAGCACGCATGCGACGCGGTGATCTTCTCCGGAGGCGTCAGCGCAGGAGCCTACGAGGTGGTGCGGCAGAGTCTGGGCGACGCGATGGAGTTCACGAAGGTCGCGATGCAGCCCGGCAAGCCGCAGGGCTTCGGCGCGACGGATGACGGGATGCTGCTGTTCGGGCTGCCGGGCAACCCGGTGAGCGCGGCGGTCTCGTTCGAGGTGTTCGTGCGACCGGCTCTGCTGCGGATGCAGGGATGCGTCGATGTCGCCCGTGTGGTGTGGCGACTGCCGGCGGGCGAGGCGTGGAGCTCCGCACCTGGGCGGCGGCAGTATCTTCCGGCGGTGATCGACCGCAGCGACCCCGCACGTCCGGTCGTGCGGTCGGCGAGTAGCGGCGGTTCCGGGTCGCACCTGGTGGTGGGGCTCGGCGGAGCGGAGGCCTACGCGATCGTGCCGGAGTCGGTGACAGCCGTCGAGGCGAGCGACCTCGTGGACGTCGTGCTGCTGTAGGCACATTTCGTCCGCCACCGAAACGATTCCGTTCCAGGATGAAGACATGACCATGTACGACATCACGGTTCCTGCGCCGGACGGGGCGGCCTCGCTCGCCGGGATCGGCGCGATCCTCGGCAGGGCCGGGATCTCGCTCGAAGGCGGCGGCATGTGGGCCGGCATCGCTCACTACCTCGTCGCGGAGGGGGATGCCGCAGTGCAGGCACTCGAGTCGGCCGGCATCCGGGACGTCGTCCTGCAGCCGACGGTCGTCGTGCCGCTGGATGCTGATGTCCCGGAGCACTGGGCAGGATCATGACCAGGCTGGCTGACGCAGGGGTGCGCCTGATCGCACAGTACAGCGACCACGACAACCGCAAGGTACTGATCGTCGACGATCCGACTGCAGCGCAGGCGCCGCTGGCATGAGCGGTGAGGTGCGCCTTCCGCTCGACGAGCTCGGGCGCGTGCTCGGCGAGCCGGCGCGGCTACGCATCCTGCACGAGCTGTTCGGCGGCACGCCGCTGCCCGCGGGCGCACTGGCGACCCGGCTGGGGCTGGCGCCCTCGACGGTCAGCGCGCACCTCGCGAAGCTGCAGGATGCCGGGCTGATCACCGTCGAGCAGCGCGGGCGGGCGCGGCTGGCGAGCCTCGCCGACCCCGCCGTCGCGACGGCGGTCGAGGCGTTGCTGCAGCTCTCCGGCGAGGCTCGGGTGAACTCTGCGACGGCCTTCGACCGGCGCGCGGCCATGCGTGAGGCGCGGTCGTGCTACGACCACCTGGCCGGTCGCGCCGGGGTGTTCATCGCAGATCTCGCCGTCGAGCGATCCTGGATCTCGGACTCGGCCGGCGCCTGGACGCTGCCGGCCGGTGAGGATGTCACGGGCATCGGTGACGGCCTCGGCCTCGAGCTGCCGTGGCAGCGGTCCCCGCGGCCGGCGGTGCGCCCGTGCACGGACTGGACCGAGCGGGCGCCGCACATCGCCGGACGGCTCGGGCACAGCATCCTCGCCGCGATGATCGACGACGGCTGGCTGCGCCGACGTCGCGATGACCGCGCGCTGACGATCACCGCCCACGGCAGGGAGCGATTCGCGGCGCTGGGACACACCGGGGTGTGAGTGCGCCCCTGTGCTCCTCAAGTGCTCGTCGAGCGAGCGAGGAATGAGCGAGACGAACGTCGAGAGGATTCCCCGGCTGACGGTTCTCGCCCGCGCGGTGCAATCACGGAGATCTGCGGAATCGCGGATGCCTGCAGGCGCTTGTCTCCGCGACATTGCAGATCTCCGCGTGATGATGCGCCTCGGCGGCCGTCCGCGGGGCATGAGCGAGGCCCCGGCGTAGGCTGTGGCCGTGCCGCTCGCGATCTTCGACCTGGACGGGACGCTCGTCGATCAGGAGGGCGCCGCCCGGGAATGGGCGCGGCGGTTCGTACAGACCTGGTCGCTCGCGCCGGATGCCTGCGACCTGATCTCCGCAGCGCTCGCCGAGCGCCGTCCGAAGGACGAGGTCTTCGCGGGGATCGTTCGGCGCTACGCGCTGCCGGTGCCCGCCGAAGACGTCTGGGCCGACTATCGCGGACAGATGCCCGGACTGGTCCGCTGCTCCGATGAGGACCGCGCCGCTCTGATCGACCTGCGCTCCGCGGGCTGGAGCATCGGCATCGTGACCAACGGCATGGTCGACAGCCAGGCGGGCAAGATCCGTGCCACGGGTTTGTCCGAACTCGTCGACGGCTGGGTCGTGTCGTCTGAGATCGGCGTCCGCAAGCCGGAGCCCGAGATCTTCCACGAGCTCGCCCGCCGCCTGGACGTCGCTCTCGACGGATGGATGATCGGCGACAGCCTCGACATGGATGTCGCCGGCGGGCGGCGCGTGGGACTGCGGACCGCTTGGATCACGACCGATTCCGCGCCGAGCTCCGGCCCCGCGCCGACCTTCGCCGCGCCCACGGTGGCCGACGCTGTGCAACTGATCCTCGCCTGACTCGCGGCGGACGTCGTCGCGCGGCAGCATCGCGGATTTCGTCAGGATCTCGGCTCCTGACGGGCGATTGCGTCCGGAATACTGCAGATCTCCGACGATGTGACGCGCGGGGACCGCACCGAGCCGGGGCGTCGCGCGGCAGCACCGCGGAGTTCTGCCGGATCTCGGGTCCGGACGGGCGGCGGGGTCCGTCATTCTGCAGATCTCCGAGGATGTGACCCGCACCCTGCGCGCGGCACCCACCGATATCCCCGACGCGGATGCTGGCATCGGCAGCACTGCCCCGCAATAGTGGAGGCATGAGCGACCTGGCCCCGCACCCCGCGAGTATCGGTGCGGTCTTGCTGGTCGGCGGACGGGCGTCGCGCATGGGCGGCGGCGACAAGCCGCTGCTCGATGTCGGCGGCGCGAGCCTGTTCGCCCGCGCAGCGCGTGCGCTGCAGAATGCCGGATGCCGGCCGATCGTCGCGGTCGGGCCCGAGCTCGATGCATCCGCTGACGTGCGCTGGGTCCGCGAGGATCCGCCGTTCGGCGGGCCGGTGGCGGCGCTCGCCGCGGCTCTCGACGGTGCGGAGGCCGGCGACTGGACCGTCCTGCTCGCCGGGGACCTGCCCCGGGCGGACGAGCTCGTGCCTCGTCTGCTGGCCGGGCGCTCGGAGAGCACTGCCGGCACCGTGTTCGTCGCCGACGGGCATCCGCAGTGGCTGGCCGGTGTCTATCGGACGTCGGCTCTCCGCCGTGCGCTCGCCGATCTCGGCGGCGAAGTCGCCGGAGCATCCTGCCGCGCTCTGCTCGGCGAACTGGAGCTGACCCTGCTGCCGGATGATGACGGCGTGACCGCCGACGTCGACACCCCCGACGACCTCGCGCGGGCGCGCCTGCGCGCGGTACCTTCGCAGAGGATCGAGGAGACGACGCATGACTGAGAAGAACCGCACCCTGCCGCCCGAGGCCCTCGAGGAGTGGGCGGTCGCCCTGCGCGAGCGCTTCGGCCTCGGTGCGGAGGACGTGCCGATCGGGCTGATCCTCGACCTCGCGCGTGACGTCGCGAACGGCGTCGCCCGCCCGGCGGCCCCGTTCAGTGCGTTCGTGGCCGGACTCGTCGCCGGACGTCAGGGAGGTTCACCCGACGACGTCCGTGCCGCGGTCGCCGCCGTGGTCGAGCTCGCCGGCACCTGGCCCGACCGCGACGCCTGACCTCCCTCTGAGGAGTGTCCCTGTTTGCCGCATCAGCGGGCCGGATGCGGCCATCTGCGACATTCCTCAACGACCGAGATGGTCAGTGGTCAGAGCCGTCGAGCTGCGCGATCACATGCGCGGCGACGGAGAGGATCACCGGCATCCCGTCGCGGACCCCGCCCGGCGATCCGGGCAGGTTGACGATCAGCGCGCCGCCGGCGACGCCGGCCAGACCGCGGGTGAGCAGGGCGACCGGCTTCTGCGCGGCGCCGACGCGGCGCAGCTCTTCGGGGATGCCGGGCAGCTCGCGCTCGAGGACCCGAGCAGTGCCCTCCGGCGTGGCGTCCCTGGGCGCGACGCCCGTGCCACCGCTGGTCACGATCAGTCTGAACCCGTCGGCGATCGCCGCCCGGAGAGCCGCCTCCACGGCATCCGCTCCGTCGGGAACGACGCGGGCGTCGTCGCAGGCGAAGCCCGCCGCGCGCAGCGCCTCGACCGCCACGGGCCCCGATCCGTCGGGCCGCAGGCCCGCCGCCGAACGATCCGACACCGTGATCACTGCAGCCTGGAGCATGGCCCCAGCATAGGGGCGCGATTATTCACGGCCCCTTCTCTCGGGCCGTTCAGGAGGCTGGGTCATACTGTTGGCATGGTGACCGCCAGGCCCGTCTGCGGGCCGATCTCGAGTTATTCACGGGTGCAGATCCTGCACCTGGTCCAGACGCGAGCCGAGCGCACGATCGCGGAGATCTGCGAGGAGACCGGCCTGCACGCCAACACGGTGCGCGAGCATCTGCAGCGGCTCGCCGAGGGCGGCTACATCATCCAGAAGACCGAGCACCGCACCACCCGCGGCCGCCCGCGCACGCTGTACAGCGCTGCGACCGGTGCGCCCGGCGCCTCCAGCCCGGTGGCGCGCGAGAAGGTCAACGAAGCGGCTCGCCGCGGCGACCTGATGCGTCGCGTGCTGCACACGGATGCCTCCGAGCTGGGTCGCGAGGCCACCTATCAGCTCGATGCGCTGGTGGAGCACCTCGAGGAGAGCGGCTTCGACCCGATCATCGACGAGCGAGAGCTGACCGTCGAGCTCACCCCGTGCCCGCACGCCGCGGCCTCGCCCGAGAACCGTCCGCTGCTGTGCCAGGTGCACCTCGGACTCATGCAGGGCGTGCTCACCCAGGCCGGTGGCCCGATCGCCGCGGAGTGCGTCCGCGCCGTGGCGAACCCCTCCGAGTGCACGGTGCAGCTGCGCGTCGACGCCGCCTGACCCACGGAGGTCCGTGGCGAACGGTGGGGGTGCGCCCGCGGCATCCGGTCCGTAGCGTGGACGCATGACGAGAACAGACGAGGCGACGACGACCATCGACGCATCCTCGGTGCGCGTCTACAAGGCGCTCACCGACCCCGAGGCGCTGGAGCGCTGGCTTCCGCCGGACGGGATGATGGGACGTGTCGAGCGCTACGACCTGCGCGAGGGCGGCACCAGCCGCATCGTGCTCCGCTACGCCGGTGACGAAGCCGGCAAGGCCGGCGACGGAACGGATGTCGTGGAGGGCACCTTCGTCGAGGTGACGCCAGGCGTCCGGATCGTGCAGGATTTCGACTTCGTCTCGGACGACCCGGCCTTCGCCGGCACCATGCGGATGACGTGGGAGGTCACGGCCCGCGGCGCGGCATCCGAGGTCGTGTTCCGCGCTGAGAACGTGCCCTCCGGCATCTCGGCGGAGGACCACAGGGCCGGCCTCGAGGCCTCGCTGCGCAATCTCGCCGCGTACGTCGGCGGATAATGGACGCATGACCAAGCCCCAAGGCGCGCTCCTCGTCGGCAGCGTGAACTACGACGACGCCGAGAAGACCATGCGCACCGCCGCCGAGATGCTGGGCGGTCTGCTCCGCCGCATCCCCGACGGTGAGGTCGGCAAGAGGTTCCACTGGATCATGTTCCAGCCGGACGTCCTGGGTCAGGCCGACGGCATCGAGCGGGTGGGCGAGCACCCGATCCCGTTCAAGGCCGGCATCGACGCACGCCCGCTCCGTCTCGCCGACGGCGTGGATGCTGCCGCGATCGAGCTCCCGCCGCTCGGCTACGCCGCTGCGGCACGGGAGTCGTACGAGATCTTCCGCAGGCTGCGCGATGAGGGCGCGATCGCCCGGAGCATCCGTTTCCAGGTGTCGCTGCCCACGCCGCTGGCCGTCGTCTCGTCGTACTTCTCCGGCGATGACCGTGCCGCCATCGAGCCCGTGTACGCAGACGCGATCCTGCGCGAGCTCGATGCGATCCTTGCGACGATCCCGCACCAGGACCTCGCGATCCAGTGGGACGTGGCCAGCGAGATGGGCATCATCGAGCGTGCATCCGGGTACGGCAAGGTCATGGACGCCTGGTGGCAGGGCGACCCCTTCGACGGGCTGGTGTCGCGCTTGGTCGCGCTGACCGATGCGGTCCCCGCGGACGTCGAGGCGGGGGTGCACCTCTGCTACGGCGACGCAGGCGAGAAGCACTTCGTCGAGCCGTCGGATGCCGGGAACCTGGTGCGCTTCGCGAACGCCGTCATCGCTGCGGCCGGTCGCGACCTGACCTGGCTGCATCTTCCGGTGCCGATCGAGCGCGATGACGAGGCCTACTTCGCCCCTCTCGCCGGTCTCACCCCTGTCGATGAGCTCTACCTGGGTCTGGTGCACCGCGAGGACGGCGCCGAGGGAGCGCAGCGGCGCATCGTCGCGGCATCCGCCTTCGTGCCGGAATTCGGCGTCGCGACCGAGTGCGGAATCGGCCGCGCGCCGGCCGGAACCACGGAGGGCATCCTGCAGACCCACGCGGACGTCGCCGCGGCCTGGTGAGTGGGCCGGAACGGTCGTGCGGGTACCATATGCCACATGACCGACCATCTCCGTGGTGACCTGTGAGCGGCTTCGCCACCCTGCTCTCGCCGGCCGAGAGCCTGCGCGAGCAGGTCGAAGCGCAGCTGGCATCACGCATCGTCTCGGGTGAGATCCCCCCGGGCGAGGTGCTCACGGTGCCCACGCTCGCGGGCGAGTTCGGCGTCAGCGCGACGCCGGTGCGCGAGGCGATGCTGAATCTGGCCCGCCGGGGCTTCCTGCGTCCGATCCGCAACCGCGGATTCGAGGTCACCGAGGTCTCACCCGACGAGCTCCGTCAGCTGAGCGAGGTGCGGATGCTGCTGGAGGCGCCGCCGATGGTCGTCGTCGCCGGCACTCTCGACGACGAGACCGTCGCCGAGCTTCGCGGAACCGCCGATCGGATCGTCGCCGCTGCGCGGGACGGCCGGTTCGACGAGTACCTCGCGGCCGACACCGAGTTCCACCTGCGCATCCTGGAGTGCACCGGCAACGCCAAACTGGTCGAGACCGTGCGGGAACTGCGGCAGCAGACCCGCCTGGTCGGCCTCGTGCAGCTCGCCGAGAGCGACGCGCTGGTGGCGACATCGCTCGAGCATGCCGAGTTGGTCGACCTGCTCGTCGCTGGGCGGGGAGAGGATGCCGAGGCGCTGATGCGCCGCCACATCCGTCACGTGGGCGGTATCTGGAGTGGCCGGCACGAGGCCTGACCGGCGCCGTTCCGCTGCGGCTTCCCGGCGCGCGGCATCCAGCGCCGGGGAGAGTCGACGTTCTGCTCGAAGTAGAGTAATATGTCACACGGTACAACGTGGATCGAGCGCAGAGGAGGCGAACGGATGCGGGTTGTCGTGATCGGTGCGGGCGCTGTCGGCGCCGCTTGCGCTCTCGCGCTCACCGAGGCGGGCGCCGAGGTGATCGTGCTCGACCGCACCGGCGTCGCGGGGGAGACCTCGAGCCGCTGCGAGGGCAACATCCTCGTCTCCGACAAGGAGCCCGGCGCCGAGGCGCTGATGGCGATCGAGGCGAACCGCGCCTGGCGCGAGCTCGCCGAGCGGCTGGACGCCGATCGCGTTCCCGGCCAGCCGGCGACCGAGTTCGAGGCCAAAGGGGGCATCGTCGTGGCCTTCGCCGGCGGAGCATCCGCGTTGGAAGAGTTCGCGGAGACGCAGCGCGGGATCGGCATCCGGGCCGAGGCGCTTGACGAGGTGGCGCTGCGCGACGCCGAGCCGCACCTCTCACCCGAGGTCGCCCTCGGCGTGCACTACCCCGACGACGCGCAAGTGCAGCCCAGCCTCGCCGCGCAGGCGATGCTCGCCCGCGCCAGGCACCTCGGTGCGCAGTTCCTGATCACCGGGGTGACAGGCGGCATCGTCGACGGCGACCGCGTGCGCGGCGTGCTCACCGCGCACGGAAGCATCGAGGGTGATGCGGTCGTCAACTGTGCGGGGCCCTGGGCGGGCGACGCTGCAGCACTGTTCGGCTCGGTGCTCGACATCCGGCCGCGACGCGGCACGATCCTCGTGACGGCGCCGATGCCGCAGCGGGTGTTCCACAAGGTCTACGACGCCGACTACGTCGGCGCGGTCGGCTCGGGGGACGCCGCGCTGCAGACCTCCACCGTCGTGGAATCGACCCCCGGCGGCACTGTGCTGATCGGGTCGAGCCGTGAGCGGGTCGGCTTCTCGGGCGAAGGACTGCTCGAGCCGCTCGCGGAGATCGCCGACAAGGCGACCCGGCTGTTCCCGTTCCTCCGCGACACCATGCTGCTGCGCACGTACTACGGCTTCCGCCC
Source organism: Microbacterium sp. MAH-37 (assembly GCF_009758255.1). Taxonomy (GTDB): domain Bacteria; phylum Actinomycetota; class Actinomycetes; order Actinomycetales; family Microbacteriaceae; genus Microbacterium. The sequence goes on along the minus strand of NZ_WSEN01000010.1, from coordinate 43,349 downwards.
CTACGCACCCGACCACCTCCCCGCAATCGGAGCGGATGCCCGCATCGCCGGCCTGTTCCACGCGGCCGGCCACGAGGGAGCCGGCATCGGGCTTGCGCCGACCACCGGCGCGCTCATCGCGCACGCCGTGCTCGGCACGCCCGCGCCGCTCGACCCGACGCCGTTCCTGCCCTCGCGCTCCACGCTGCAGGGGGTGCCCGCATGACCCGGCATCCGCTCACCGGCGGTCGCACCGTCCAGGTCGCAGTTCGTCCCGCTTTCCCGACGTCTTTCCGGGACGAAGTGCGACCTGAATCGTCGGGGGCGGCCGCTATCCCTGCCGAACGGCGACCTGGACGCACCGCCGAGGGGGTACCCGCATGACCGTCACGATCAGCTTCGACGGCGAGCAGCTCGACGGGCGCGAGGGACAGAGCATCGGCGGCATCCTGCTCGCGAACGGTCACCGCACCTGGCGCGACGCGCAGGGCGGCGAGCGCGGCATCTTCTGCGGCATCGGCATCTGCCAGGACTGCGTCATCACGGTGAACGGCGTCGAGGGCGTCCGCGCCTGTCAGCGCACCGCCTGCGAGGGCGACATCGTCGAGCGGGAGGTGCGGGCATGACACGCATCGTCGTGATCGGCGCGGGTCCCGCGGGACTCGCCGCTGCGGCATCCGCCGCCGGCGCAGGCGCCGAGGTCGTCCTCGTCGACGAGGGGGAGCGCGTCGGCGGACAGTTCTGGCGGCACCACCCCGCCTTCACCGACCCCCGGATGCAGCATCAGCTCGGCCGCTTCGGCGAGCTGCAGCAGGCTCTCGCCGGCGTCCGCACCATGTCGTCGACGAGCGTCTGGCGAGTGGAGGCAGGCGAGCCGCTTCGCGTGCACACGCTCACCGGACCCGTCGACGACGCGCAGCGCCGCGGCGAGACCCTCCAGGCCGACGCTGTAGTGCTGGCCACAGGCGCGCACGACCGTGTGCTCCCGGTGCCGGGCTGGACCCTGCCCGGCGTCACCTCGGCCGGTGCCGTGCAGGCGCTCGCCAAGCGCGACGGGGTCGCCCTCGGCACCCGCGTCGTCGTCGCCGGCGCCGGTCCCTTCCTGCTGCCGGTCGCGCAGAGCGCCGCGCTGCTCGGCGTCGAGGTCGTCGAGGTCGTCGAGGCCGCCACGGCCGGCACGCTCGTGCGCGGCTGGGGCCGCAGGCCCTGGGAGCTCACCACCGCTGCCGCCAAGGCCGGCGAGCTCGGCTCTTACGCTGCCACCCTGCTGAAGCACCGCACCCCGTACCGCCTGGGCAGCGCCGTCACCCGCATCCATGGCGCGAGGTCGGTCGAAGCCGTCACCGTGCAGCGCATCGACGAGGACTGGCGTCCGATCGCCGGCACCGAGCGCATCGTCGAGTGCGACTCCGTCGCCCTCGGGCACGGCTTCACGCCTCGACTCGAGGTCGCCATCCAGTTCGGATGCGAGATCACCTCCGACCGCTTCGTGCGGGTCGACGGGCAGCAGCTCACCAGCATCCCGGGCGTGTACGCGGCCGGAGAGATCACCGGGATCGGCGGGGCGGATGCCGCGCTCGCCGAAGGCGCGATCGCCGGACTGGCCACCGCCGGAGTCCCCGGAGCCGACCTGCGCTACCGCAAGCCGCTGAACGCCCGCCGCCGGATGCGCGCTTTCGCGCAGCGCCTGCAGACCCATGCCGTCCGCCCCGGCTGGACCGCCTGGCTCGACGACGACACCGTCGTCTGTCGCTGCGAGGCCGCGACCGCGGCAGCCCTCCGCGAATACGCGGACGCGTCGAGCAGGGGCATGCGCCTCGCCACCCGCGCCGGCCTCGGCCCCTGCCAGGGCCGCACCTGCGGCCGCAGCGTCGAGGACATCATCGGCGCGGCATCCGGATTCGACCGCAGACCCGTCCTCTCCTCGGTGCGCATCGGCGAACTCGCCGCGCACCGGCACACCCACGAATGAAAGAGCAGAAATGACCGAGCAGAACATGGACCTCGGCGGCGTCGTCGTCGCCACGACCCTCGCGTTCAAGGAAGACGCGTCGGCTCCGGCAGGTCTCGCCGTCGACTACGACAAGTTCGGCGAGCACGTCGACTTCCTGATGTCCAACGGATGCCGCGGCGTCGGACCGAACGGATCGCTGGGCGAGTACTCCTCGCTCACGGACGAGGAGCGCCGCCAGGTGATCCGCGTCGCGGTCGAGGCAGTCGACGGCCGCGGCATCGTGATCGCCGGCGCGCACGGGGTGGGCAGTCACCAGGCCCGCCAGTGGGCCGAGTACGCCCGCGAGGACGGTGCCGACGGCGTCCTGCTGCTGCCGCCGACCCTGTACCGCGCCAACGAGGGCGAGGTCATCGCGCACTACGAGGAGGTCGCGAAGGTCGGCCTGCCGATCATGGCCTACAACAACCCCTACGACACGAAGGTCGACCTGGTGCCGTCGCTGGTCGCGAAGCTCGCCGAGATTCCCGAGGTCGTCGCGATCAAGGAGTTCTCCGGCGACGTGCGCCGCGTCTACGAGATCAAGGAGCTCTGCGACATCGACATCATCGCCGGTGCCGACGACGTGCTCTTCGAACTCATGGTCAACGGCGCCGTCGGCTGGTTCGCCGGCTACCCGAACGCGTTCCCGCGCGAGGCCGTCGAGCTGTACGACCTGCTCACCGCCGGCCGGTGGCAGGAGGCCAAGGCGCTCTACGAGCAGCTCGTCGCCGTGTTCCGCTGGGACTCGCGCACCGAGTTCGTTCAGGCCATCAAGCTGTCGATGGACATCTGCGGCAACTCCTACGGCGGCGTCACCCGCCCGCCGCGCGGACCGCTGAGCGACGAGCAGCGCGCGCAGGTCACCGCCGACACCGAGCGCGCGCTCGCGGCGCTCGCCGCGCGCGCAGCCGTGCTCGCGTGACACATGTGATGATTCTCGACGGGGATGCCGCATGCCGGCGTCCCCGTCGGACCCGCACGATCCACGGAGGCAGCTGATGCGCGCTCGCCGCACCATCCAGGCCGTCGACTCCCACACCGAGGGGATGCCGACGCGCGTCGTGACCGGCGGTGTCGGTCGCATCCCCGGGGCGACGATGAACGACCGTCGCCTGTACGCGATGGAGCACCTCGACGGGCTGCGCGGGTTCCTGATGAACGAGCCCCGCGGGCACGCGTCGATGTCGGGCGCGCTGCTGCAGCCGCCGGCCCGCGACGACGCCGACTGGGGCGCCGTGTTCATCGAGGCATCCGGATTCCTGCCGATGTGCGGGCACGGAACGATCGGGGTCGCGACCGTGCTGGTCGAGACCGGCATGGTGGAGGTCACCGAGCCGGTCACCGAGATCCGCCTCGACGTGCCTGCAGGGCTCGTGATCGCGCGCGTGCGCGTGGAGGACGGTCGCGCCGTCGACGTCACCATCGAGAACGTGCCGAGCTTCGTCGACCGGCTGGACGAGCGCATCGAGGTGCCGGGGATCGGCGAGATCACCTACTCGGTCGCGTTCGGAGGCAACTACTACGCGCTCGTCGATCTCGATCAGGTGGGGCTTCCGTTCGATCGGTCCCGGCAGGGCGACATCCTCGCCGCGGGGCTGAAGATCATGGACGCGATCAACGATCAGGCGCCTCCCGTGCATCCGGTGCTTCAGGGCGCGAACCACGTGCACCACGTGGAGTTCATCGCGCCCGGCTCGGATGCGGTGCGCTCGCGGCACGCGATGGCGATCCACCCCGGATGGTTCGACCGCTCGCCGTGCGGCACCGGCACCAGCGCCCGGATGGCCGAGCTGCACACCCGCGGTGAGTTGGCGCTGGACGCCCCGTTCGTGAACGAGTCGTTCATCGGCACGGAGTTCACCGGACGCCTGGTGGGCGAGACCACGGTCGGCGGCAAGCCGGCAGTGATCCCCACGATCACCGGCCGCGCCTGGGTCACCGGGCTCGGCCAGTACATGCTCGACGAGAACGACCCGTTCCCCGAGGGGTTCGTGTTCTGACCGTCGGCGCCGAGCGCACGGCATCCTGCCGAAAGCACGGCTTCTCGAGGTGAACAGCCCGTGCGCTCGGCAACAGGTCGCGCGCTGGCGCACAGCACAGGAGGAATCATGACCGACACCACCATCGACGAGGTTGCCGCCGCGGCGGCGGGCGCCGCGCGCACGTTCGCACGCACCAGCCCGCGGGACCGCGGGGCGGCGCTGGTCGCCGTCGCGGACGCGCTGGATGCCGCGGCATCCGACCTCATCGCGATCGCGATGCGCGAGACCGGCCTGGGCGAGACCAGGCTGACCGGCGAGGTGCGCCGCACGTCATGGCAGCTGCGACTGTTCGCCGACACGATCGTCGACGGCGCCTACCTCGACGCCCGGATCGACCGCGCCGACCCCGAGTACGTCATCGGCCCGCGTCCGGACCTGCGCCGGATGCTGGAGCCGGTCGGCCCTGTGCTGAACTTCGCCGCGTCGAACTTCCCGTTCGCGTTCTCGGTCGCCGGCGGTGACACGGCCGCCGCGCTCGCCGCGGGCTGCCCCGTCGTCGTGAAGGCGCACTCGGGGCATCCGGAGCTGTCGCGCGCGACCGCCGCCGTCGTCATCGACGCGCTGCGCGGTGCCGGGATGCCGGACGGCGTGTTCCAGCTGATCGAGGGACAGCAGAACGGGGTCGCGCTCCTGAAGGACGAGCGCATCCGCGCCGGAGCGTTCACCGGTTCGACGCACGTCGGGCGGATGCTGGCCGACATCGCCGCCGCGCGCGAGGTGCCGATCCCGTTCTACGGCGAGCTCGGCAGTGTGAACCCCGCGTACGCGACCTATGTCGACGAGGCGCTGCTGGACGGCTTCGTGACCTCGGTGTCGGGCTCGGCGGGCCAGCTCTGCACGAAGCCGGGCTTCCTGTTCGTGCCGGAGGATGCCGACCTGGCATCCGTCACGGGTACGGCGGGGGCAGTAGCCGAACACCGCCTGCTCAACCCCGGTATCGGGCGCGCGTTCGCGCAGCGCCGGGAGGATGTGCTCGCAGCGGACGGCGTGACCGTGCTGTCGGCGGGGGAGACCCGCACCGACGAGGACGGGCAGACCTTCGCGACCCCGACCGTCGTGACGGTCGACGTCGACGGGCTGGTCGCCGCAGGCGACGCGCTGCTCGAGGAGTCGTTCGGACCGCTGTCGGTGATCGTGCGGTACTCCGACCTGTCGACCCTGCCTGCGCTGCACGCGGGGCTGTTCCCGGGCAATCTCACCTCGACCGTTCACGCGCGGCCGGCGGAGCTGGAGGACGGCTCACTCGCCGAGCTCGTCGAGGTGCTGGCCGAGACCAGCGGACGCGTGCTGTTCGGCGGCTGGCCGACCGGCGTCTCGGTGACCCCGGCGATGCAGCACGGCGGGCCCTACCCGGCGACCACGAGCGACGGCACGAGCGTCGGCACCGCCGCCATCACCCGTTTCCTGCGCGGCGTCTCCTACCAGAACGCGCCGCAGGCGCTGCTGCCCGAGCCGCTGCGCGACGACAACCCCTGGGACGTACCGCAGAGCTTCAGCGAGGCCGGCCGCTCGACGGACTGGGGCGCGTTCGCCCGCTGATCCGCGCTCGTCACGGACGCCGAACTGGTGGGCCTCGAGCGCGCTCGCTGGCGGCGAGTGGACCCCTTGCCGTCGAGTGCACCGGTTGTTGACGTCGATAAGTGGTGCACTCGTCGCCAGTTCGTTCGCTCGGCGTACCCCGGCGCTACGCGACGACGAGGCCCCCGCGGACCACGGCGACCCGAGCATCCTGCTCCCACAGCGCCGAGGGGGCGGCGAGCGGGTCGGCGCTCAGCAGCACGGCATCGCCGTAGGCGCCGTCGCCGAGATGTCCGAGCGCGTCATCGCCGATCAGCTCGGCGTTCACCGCCGTCATCGAGCGCAGCGTCGCGGCGGCGCCGGATGCCTCGACCTGCAGCCGCACACCGGCGAGCTGGTCGTCCTCGAGGTCGCCCATCAGGTCGCTGCCGAAGCCGACGCGCACGCCGGTCTCGTGCGCGAGTCGCACAGCATCCTGTCCCTTCGTCAGCACCTCGGTGTTCTTCGCGAGCGAGGTCGCGTTCAGGCCGATGGATGCGCCGCGCCGGTCCATGGCGTCGTAGGCGGCGAGCGTGGGCACCAGGAAGGCGCCGGCATCCGCCATCCGCTCGGCCGTCTCACGGTCGATGAGGTTGCCGTGCTCGATCGAACGGATGCCGGCGGCGACCGCGTGCTGCACCGCCTCGGAGGAGTACGCGTGCGCGCAGACGTAACTGCCGCGGCGCGTCGCCTCCTCGACCACGGCGCGCAGCTCCTCCTGCGAGTACTGGGGCACGCGGATCGGGTCCGTCAGGGAGAACACTCCGCCGGATGCCATGACCTTGATCGCGTGCGCGCCGGTGCGCAGCCGGTTGCGCACCGCGAGTCGCAGGTTGTCGACGCCGTCTACGACCTCGCACATGTGCCCGTGCGAGAAGCACACGTCGACGTGCGCCGCGCGGGGATCGCCGTGCCCGCCGGTCTGGCTGAGCGCCGGGCCGGTGAAGTGGTAGCGCGGCGAGTCGAACAGGTCGGCGTCGATCGCCTGCGCGAGCCCGATGTCGCCGCCGGCCACGTCGCGCACGGTCGTGAAGCCGCGACCGAGTGCGCGCGACAGGCGCCGCGCCCCGTTCAGCGCCGCGTAGCTGAGCGGCCCCCGTTCGTTCTCGAAGCCGTCCATGCTGGTCGCATAGGCATGAAAATGCGCGTCGATGAGGCCGGGGATGAGCCAGTGTCCGGTGCCGTCCAGCGTCGCGGCATCCGATGCCGCGGCCGGTGTGACCCGGCCGTCCGCGATGTGCACGTCGCGGGGCGCGAAGGACGTGCCGTCCCAGACCTGTGCGCCGGTGATGGTGAGCGATCCTGTGCGCATGTCGTTTCCCTTCAACGCAGACTGAAACCGTCGGCGACCGGGTCGCCTTCGTCGAGCTCGAAGACCGACGCACCCACACGGTACGCGTTGCCGCGGACTTCCGGAATGACCCCATCGGATGTCCGTTCGGCGACGGTCGCCAGGAAGCGGGTGCCGATGATCGAGTCGTGCGTGAGCGTTTCGCCCTCGCCGAGCTCGCCGGTCGCGGCCAAGAGCGCCACGCGAGCGGCGGTGCCGGATCCGCAGGGACTGCGGTCGACCTCGCCGTCGGCGAAGACGGTGACGTTGCGCTGGTGCGGTCCGTCGGCGGTACGGCCGAGATCGTCGAACAGGATCGTCCCGTAGACGCCGGAGAGCCGGGCATCCGCCAGCTGCGCGGCCGGGTGCTCGTTCAGCGCCCACTTGATCTCGCGGCCGATCGCGATGAGATCCGCCGTGTCCGACGGCGTCACCGACAGGCCGACGGCGGACGCCGGGAGCGTGGCGTACACGGCGCCGCCGAACACCAGGTCGACCGTGACCTCGCCGCGGGAGGTCTGCAGCGGGATTCCTCGCGACAGCACCCGCGACTCGACGTTGCGGAACACGATCTCCTCGATCCGGCCGCCGCTCTGCCGCACGCGTGCCTGCACGCGTCCGCTCGGCACGTCGATGGTCACGACGGTCTCGCCGTCGGGGTCGGATGCGACCAGCCCGGTGCGCACCGCCCACGCGCCGAGCGCGATCGTGCCGTGCCCGCAAGCGGTCGAGAAGCCGTCCTTGTGCCAGAACAGCACGCCGAAGTCGGCGCCCTCATCGTCCGGCGGCGTGATGAATCCGCCGTACATGTCGTCGTGGCCGCGCGGCTCCAGGCAGAGGAAGCGACGGATGCCGTCAGCTTCGCCCGTGATGGCCTCGACGCGCCTCTCGGCGACGGTCGCGCCGTGCGTCGGCACGTCCTGCACGATGCGGAACGGCTCGCCGGCGGTGTGCCAGTCCTCGGTGCTCCAGCGCATCAGGGTTTCCTTTCTCAGAAGTGTCGCCGATGGTCGCTTCCCGTCCCGGGAAGCGGCAAATTGCGACATTCCCCAGGGGTGGGAGCGGGATCAGAGGGCCAGGCGGGCGACGGCGAGGTCCTGCCAGCCCATGCCGCAGGTCTTCACGATGCGGGGACGATCGGATGCCGCGGACACGGCGCCCGTGAACAGCTCGTGCTGCGTCACCAGGTCGCCCTCGTGCAGGGTTCCGGCCGCGATCGCACGGATCACGTCGCCGGCCTCGGACAGCCCGACGCGGCGGCTCTCCACCACGACCTGCGAGCGCCCGACCAGCGCCGGGTCGAGCTCGGCCTTCTGCGGCTCGTGCGAGCCGATCGCGACGAGGGTCGCGGCGTCGCGGGCCAGAGAAGCGGGGAACAGCGGTTCGGACGCCGTGGTCGCGCAGACCACCAGGTCGGCGGATCGCACGTCCGCCACATCGCCTGCCTCGATCTGCGCCTCCGGCGCCAGCAGGCGCGCGGCGCGCACGGCCGACGTGGTGCGGTCGGCGTCCCGCCCGATCATCCGCACGGTGCGCAGCGGACGGATCGCCTGCAGCGCCTCGACATGCCGGACGGCCTGAGGCCCGGTGCCGAAGACGACCAGGTCACCGGCATCCGATCCGGCGAGCAGATCGACCACGGCGGCCGACATCGCCGGCGTGCGCAGTGAGGTCAGCGCGGTGCCGTCGAGCACGGCGGTGGGGGCGAGGGTCTCGCCGTCGAGCAGGATGTACAGCGCCTGGATGCGCTCCAGTCCGCGCGCCGGGTTGGCCGGTGCGACGGTGGCGAACTTCTGACCGGCGGCGCCGTCGATGGCGGCGGGCATGAGCAGCAGCTGGCCGTGCGGCACGTCCTGGATGGTGCGGGGGAGGTCGCCCTCGGGATCGAACCCCGCGCGCAGCACGTCCTGCAGCGCACGGATGGCGGCGGGCATGCTCACGCGGTCGGCGATCTCCGCGGCGGTGACGAGCGTGAGGTCGGCGATGACGTCGGACATGTTCCCATCCTAGAGCGTGATGTGTAATATGTCACGTATCGCGGCGGCGAGGCTGCCCCGCGAGACGCCGTCCCGAGCCTGGGGCTGCGGCTCCCACCCGAGAATCGAAGGCGACTCATGGCGAGAAGAAGAATCCTCACGGCGGCGGCCGCGGCCGCAGCGGTGCTGCTGATCACGACAGGCTGCTCCACGGCGAACACGGGCGGCACCGCCTCGGACGGCGAACCCGTCAAGGGCGGCACTCTCAAGGTGCTGGCCAACGGCGACGTCGACCACCTCGACCCGCAACTGGTGGCGTACGTGCCGGTGTACAGCTTCATGCGCGCGATGTCGCGCTCGCTGCTCAGCTACGAGGCCAGCGACGACGCCGACAAGCGCATCCAGCTCCAGCCCGACCTCGCGACCGCCGTTCCGGAGCCCAGCGCGGACGGCCTGAAGTACAGCATCACCCTGCGCGACGGCGTCACCTGGGGTGCCCCGGACGGCGCTCGTGCCATCGTGGCATCCGACGTGGAGCGCGGCTTCAAGCGCCTGTGCAACCCGCTCATCTCGGGCGCTCTCTCGGGCTACTTCGTCGACCTGATCGACGGCATGTCCGCGTTCTGCGCGGACTTCTCGAAGGTCGCCCCCGAGGTCGGCCCGATGAAGGAGTTCATCGAGGGCAACGACATCGCGGGCATCGCGACCCCCGACGACAAGACCATCGAGTTCACGCTCACCAAACCCGCCAGCGACTTCCCGTTCATGCTCTCGCTGGACGCTGCGGACCCGGCCCCCATCGAGGCGCTGGACTACCTGCCGGACTCGCCCGAGTACCGCAAGGCCTTCGTCTCGTCCGGACCGTACAGGGTCAAGGAGTACAGCCCGGACGCCAAGTTCGTGCTCGAGCGCAACGACGCCTGGGACGCGAAGAGCGACCCGCTGCGCAAGGCCTACGTCGACGGCATCGAGATGACGATGGGCGTCGAGGGCGACGCGGCCATGCAGCAGCTGCAGGCAGGCTCCGCAGACGTGCTGTTCGACCTCGCCCCGAGCCCGGCGAACATCACGCAGCTGAAGGCGGCGAATGACAAGAAGTTCTCCACCATGACCAACGGCGGCGTGGACCAGTTCATGTGGATCAACACCAAGTCGCCGAACAACGACGGTGCCCTGACCGACCTCAAGGTGCGCCAGGCGCTGCAGTACGCGATGGACAAGACCGCGGTCGTGCAGACCATGGGCGGCAAGGACCTCGCCGGCGTCACCAACGGCATCTTCGGCCCGGGCGTCCTGGGGTACGAGGAGTACGACCCGTACCCCGCGAACGACGGCAAGGGCGACCCCGAGAAGGCCAAGCAGCTGCTCGCCGAGGCCGGCTTCCCCGACGGCATCACCCTGAAGATGCCGTACCGCAACGTGGGCACGCAGCCCGACATCGCGCAGACCGTGCAGGCCAGCCTGAAGAAGGCGGGCATCACGATCGAACTGACGCCGGTGCCGCCGACGGACTACTACGCGAACTTCATGACCAACGTCGAGAACGCCACCACCGGCAAGTGGGATGTCGCGCTCGTCGGCTGGTCGCCGGACTGGCAGGGTGGGGCCGCGCGCAGCGTGTTCCAGCCGCAGTTCGTGTTCACGGGCACCCCGCAGGCCTACAACTACGTCGACTACAACAGCGACAAGGCGAACGACCTTGCTGCGCAGGCGCTCGCCGCGTCGACCGCCGAGGAGTCGGGCAGGCTCTGGCACCAGGTGGACGAGGCCGTGATGGCGGATTCCCCGATCGTCAGCATCGCGTACCGCCTGAAGCCGAACTACCACTCCGAGCGGGTGGCCGGTTTCACGCCCTACGCCCAGAGCCAGAACGGCGACTGGACCAACCTCTGGCTGACCAAGTAGTCGGACGACGCTGAGCCCGGCGGCGGTGCTCCCATCCGCCGCTGCCGGGCCCTCCCGAAGGAGAAACGATGCCACTTCTCGACGTGCAGAACCTCGTCGTGGACATCCCGACAGAGGACGGCACCGTGCACGCCGTGCGCGACGTGTCGTTCACGGTCGAGCAGGGCGAGTTCTTCGGCGTGGTCGGAGAATCCGGGTCGGGCAAGTCCGTGCTCGTGCAGTCGATCATGGGACTGATCCCCGGCGCCGAGACCTCGGGAACCGCGATGTTCCGCGGCCGCGATCTGCTCACCCTCGAGCCCGCCGGCATGCGGTCGGTGCGGGGAAGGGAGATCAGCATGATCTTCCAGGATCCGCTGTCCAGCCTGCATCCGCAGTACACCGTGGGCTGGCAGATCGTGGAGCAGATCCGCGCGCACGACAAGCGGATCAGCGCGCAGGGCGCGAAGGCCCGCGCGATCGAGCTGCTCGAGAAGGTGCGGATCCCGGATGCCGGTGCGCGCTTCGACGCATACCCGCACCAGTTCTCCGGTGGCATGCGCCAGCGCGTGATGATCGCCATGGGACTGTCGCTCGGGCCGGCGCTGATCATCGCCGACGAGCCGACCACCGCGCTGGACTCGACCGTGCAGGCGCAGATCCTGGACCTGCTCGGCGAGATGCGGGAGGACACCGGGTCGACGGTGCTGATGATCAGCCACGACCTCGGCGTGCTCTCCCGCGTCGCCGACCGGGTGATGGTGATGTACGGCGGGCGCCGGCTCGAGCTGGGCACTAGCGCGAGCGTGCTGGGCTCACCGGCGCATCCGTACACCGCGGGGCTGCTGCGCTCGTCGTCGTTCAACCGTGAGCCGGGCGTGCCGCTCACACCGATCCCCGGCCGCCCGCCGAGCCTGCTCGCCCCGCCGCTCGGATGCGTGTTCGCCGAGCGCTGCCCGGACGTGATGGACATCTGCCACACCCGGCCGCCGCTGCGCCGGTACGACGACGGCACCGAGGTGGAGTGCTGGCTCGAGGACGCGCCGTCCGAGCCGCCTGCTCCCGCCCCGCTGGCCGCGGTGCCGGTCGCAGCGGATGCCCCGCGCGTGATCGCCGCGGCATCCGATGTCACGCTGACGTTCACGCAGCGCCGGAAGCAGAGCCGCACGGTGCTCGACCACATCTCGGTCGAGGTGCGCCGCGGTGAGACGCTCGGGCTGGTCGGCGAGAGCGGATGCGGCAAGACGACGCTGGCACGCACGCTGGCGGGACTGATCTCGCCGACCTCCGGCTCGGTGACGTTCGACGGGCAGGAGCTGTCCGGTCTCGGCCACAAGGAGTGGCGCGAGCTGCGCCGCAAGGTGCAGGTCGTGTTCCAGGATCCGTTCGGCTCGCTGAACCCACGGCGCCGGGTCGGATCGATCATCGGCGACCCGTTCCGCATCCACCGCCTCACCTCCGGTGAGAAGCGCCGCGAGAAGGTGCAGGAGCTGATGGAGGTGGTCGGGCTCAACCCCGAGCACTACAACCGCTTCCCATCGCAGTTCTCCGGCGGGCAGCGGCAGCGCATCGGTATCGCCCGCGCGCTCGCGCTGAACCCCGAGCTGGTCATCCTCGACGAGCCGGTCTCGGCGCTGGACGTCTCGATCCAGGCGCAGGTGCTGAACCTGCTCGAGGACCTGCAGCGAGAGCTCGGTCTCACCTACGTGTTCATCTCGCACGACCTGGCCGTGGTGCGTCACATCTGCGACCGCATCGCGGTGATGGACGGCGGGCGCATCGTCGAGCTCGGCGATGCAGAGACCCTGTACCGCGATCCGCAGCATCCGTTCACGCGCAAGCTGCTCAATGCCGCCGCCCCCGAGGTGCGGCAGCAGGCGCCGACGCGCACCCTCGTCGAGGTCGGAGGAGAAGCCGCATGAAGGTCATGACCCCGCGCACCGCGCTGATCGCGGCGCGCAACTCCGCAGACGTGCAGCTGAAGGGCTCGTGGCGGCTGACGTTCGAGCGACTGCGCCGCGACCCGGCGAGCATCGCCTCGGTCGTCGTCATCCTGCTGATCGTGCTGTTCGCGATCTGCGCGCCGCTGATCGCGGCCGCCACCGGGCACGGCCCGACCGAGCAGTTCCGCGAGACCGGGCTCAGCCCGGAGGGCATGCCGATGCCGCCGAGCGCCGAGTTCCTGCTCGGCACCGATCAGCTCGGCCGCGACATCCTGGTGCGGCTGGCGTACGGCGCGCAGGTGTCACTGCTGGTCGGCGTGGTGGCATCCATCGCGGCATCCCTCATCGGCGTCACCGTCGGCGTCGTCTCCGGGTTCGTCGGGGGAGTGACCGACACCGTGCTCAGCCGCGTCACCGACCTGGTGATGAGCGTGCCGTTCCTGCTCTGCGCGATCGCGCTGGTGTCGGTGCTCGGCCCGAGCCTGGGACTCTCGATCGCCGTGATCGTGTTCTTCAGCTGGACCGGTCTCGCCCGCGTGATCCGCGGTCAGGTCGTCGCGCTGCGGCATCGCGAGTTCGTCGAGGCGGCGAGGTCGCTCGGTTCGTCGAAGTGGTCGATCATGTTCCGCGACATCGTGCCGAACCTGGTAGTGCCGATCATCGTCTACACGACGCTGATGATCCCGTCCGCGATCGTGTTCGAGGCGACGCTGTCGTTCCTGGGGCTGGGCATCGTGCCGCCGACGCCCAGCTGGGGCAACATGCTGGCGGATGCCGCGAACGGCTCGATCTACCTCGTCGCGTGGTGGATGGTCGTGGTGCCCGGCACCGCGCTGCTGGCGCTCACGCTGTCGTTCAACCTGCTGGGCGACGGGCTGCGCGACGCCCTCGATCCGTCCAGCCGATCGCCTCGGCCTGCAGCGAAGGGAGGCCGCAAGTGATCCGCTTCATCCTGTCGCGCATAGCCTTCGGCGTGCTGGTGCTTTTCCTGCTCAGCGTCTTCGTGTTCTTCCTGTTCTACGTCACGCCCTCCGACCCCGCTCGCATCATCGCCGGCGACAAGGCGACAGAGGAGCTGATGGCGCAGATCCGCGTGAAACTCGGACTGGATCAGCCCATCTACGTGCAGTACCTGCAGTTCATCGGCAACCTGCTGCACGGCGACCTCGGCTACTCGTACCGGTCGAACATGCCGGTGTCCGAACTGCTCGCCTCGCGCATCCCGGTGACGATGTCGCTGGTGTTCGGCGCGGTCGTGCTGTGGCTGGCGATCGGCATCCCGATCGGCATCACCTCGGCGCGGCATCCTGGCACGTTCCGCGATCGCGCCGGCCAGGCGTTCGCCATCATCGGGATCAGCTTCCCGACGTTCGTGCTCGGCATGGTGGCGCTGTACCTGCTGTACTTCCTGCCGTCGAAGGCGGGGATGATGCTGTTCCCGCCCAGCGGGTACGTGCCATTCCTGCAGGACCCGTTCGGCTGGGCGTGGCATCTGCTGCTGCCGTGGCTGACGCTCGCGCTGGTGGTCGCGGCTGTGTATGCGCGACTGACCCGCGGGCAGATGCTCGAGGTGTTCGGGCAGGACTACATCCGCACCGCCAGGGCGAAGGGCCTCACCGAGCAGCGCGTGACCTACGTGCACGCGTTCCGCAGTGCCATGCCGCCGCTGGTCACCCAGCTGGGCATCGACATCGGACTGATGCTGGGCGGCGTGATCGTCATCGAGCAGGTGTTCGGACTGCTGGGCGTCGGCAGCCTGGCGGTATCCAGCGTCGCGATGCAGGATCGTCCTGTGGTGATCGCGATCGTGCTGCTCGGCGGACTGTTCGTCGTCGTCTCGAACCTCATCGTCGACGTGCTGTATGCGGCGATGGACTCACGCGTCCGTACCGCCGGCCGCTGACCGCACTCCTCAGAAGGGAAATCCATGACTCTCGACCACGCACACGCCCCGGTGGCATCCTCCATGCCGGCTCCCGCCGAACGCGACCCGCGGATGCCTCGGCTCACGCTCTCACCCGGATTCATCCGGTCGATGCAGAGCGGATGGGGCGAGGCCGACCGCACTCCGCGCCTCACTGAGGGCACGGCGCAGGCCGCGGCCGCGCACCGCGCGCGTCTGTCGGCCGCGCTGCCCGGCAAGCGGATCGCGGTGGCCGCCGGGCGCGCGCCGATGCGCGCGAACGACTCCGCGTACGAGTTCCGTGCCGACAGCGACTTCCTGTGGCTGGTCGGCGCGGCGATCGAGGATGCCGTGATCGTGCTCGATCCCGCGTCGGGCGGGCATCTGGCGACGCTGTACCTGCCGGCGCCGTTCCGGCCCGGCGACGACGGATTCTTCGGCTCGGCGCTGCACGGAGAGCTGTGGGTCGGGCCGATGCCGGGACTGGCCGAATACGCCGAGGCACTGGACGTGCGCACCCGCCCCATCGAGGAGCTGGAGACGGATGCCGCGACGCTGCGCGCCGGCGTCGCCGTACAGGACCTGCCCCGATCGGAGGAACTGTCGCGCACGCTCTCCGAGCTGCGGATGTTCAAGGACGAGTGGGAGATCGCCGAGCTGCGCGCCGCGATCGACGGCACCGTCGACGGCTTCGCGGCGACCGTGATCGAGATCCCGTCCGCCGTGCGCTGGGGCGGGGAGCGCTGGCTGCAGGGCACCTTCGACCGGCACGCCCGCACCGTCGGAAACGGTGTCGGGTACACGACCATCGTCGGCTCCGGCGCGCACGCGCCGATCCTGCACTGGGTGCGGGCCGACGGCGAGGTCGACCCCGAGGCGCTGCTGCTTCTCGACATGGGTGTGGAGCGGAACTCGGGCTACACCGCCGACGTGACGCGCACTTTCCCGGCATCCGGTTCGTTCACCGCCGTGCAGCGGCAGGTGCACGACCTGGTCGAGAAGTCCCACCGTGCCGGACTCGCGGCCGTCGGGCCTGGTCGTCCGTGGAGCGACTTCCACGTCGCGTCGATGGAGGTGCTCGCGCAGGGCCTGCACGACTGGGGCGTGCTGAACGTCTCGGTGGACGAGGCGATGTCGCCCGACGGGCAGCAGCACCGCCGATTCATCGTGTGCGGCGTCGGGCACCACCTCGGCATCGACGTGCACGACTGCGCCTCTTCGTCGTACGCCGCGTACCAGGGCGCCGAGATGCAGGAGGGGATGGTGCTGACCGTCGAGCCCGGTCTGTACTTCCACTCCTTCGACGAGACCCTGCCGCCGGAGCTGCGAGGCATCGGCGTGCGCCTGGAGGACGATCTGCTGGTCACCTCGACGGGCAGCGAGGTGCTGTCGGATACCCTGCCGATCGACGCCGACGGCATAGAGGCGTGGATGAAGGGCCTCGATTCGCGCGACGGTCGCGCGTGACGTAAGCTTGTCCGCGGTGACGTGTCCGAGCGGCCGAAGGTGCAACTCTCGAAAAGTTGTGTAGGGTAACCCCCTACCGTGGGTTCAAATCCCACCGTCACCGCCAATTGTCCTGAGTCGCGACTTCGATTACATCGAGGTCGCGGCTCAGGACTTTTTTGTGGGTTCAGTGATGTTGACCGGGGGGGGTATCGGCCAGAACGTGTGGATGGGGTCGGGCGTGTTCAGCCTCTGCCGGCCCATCCGGTGCGGAGCCAGAGTCCTTCGCCGACGTCGAGTCCGGTGTCGTAGAGCGGTGGGCTGTCAAGGTCTTCGGTCGGCTCGGGGTGGTCGGGCTGGACTTGCGGCGGCGGTGCGAGGGCGAGGGTGAGGGCTTCGTCGAGGGGCATCTGCCGCAGTACGAGGAACCATTCGACGGCGCGTTGACGGTGTGCTTCGCTCATGCCGCGGTGGTGGCGGAGCAGGTCTCGGATGGGGCTGTTGATTCCGCCTTCCAGAGGGCTGGTGGTGCGCGGGTTGCCGTGGGTGATCCAAGTGAACAGGACGCCGCCCCGGGTGACCTTTCTGATCAGGAGTCAGGCTTTGCGGAGGCGGTCGTGGGTGTATCCGAATTGCCCGTTGCGGAACATGGTTCGTTCGCGGGTGAGGTGCCCGAAGGTCTGCCACCACTGCTCCAGGTGCAGCTGCCACCCGATTGCGGCGTCTTCGTCGTCGACCTCGCTGAGCCGCATTACGAGCCCTCGTAGTGCTTTGCCGGCGGGAGTTCTGGGGTTGCGGGTCAGGTGCCTTGTGGCGTTCATCTGCAGGTGGAAGATGCAACGTTGATGCACGGTCTCGGGCCAGACGGTGCGCAGCGCGCTCGGAGCCCGGATCCGCCGTCGGAGACGATCACCCCAGGAGAGGGGATCTGTTCGAGCAGCGCGGTCCATGCGGCGGTGCTCTCGCGTCCGCACCATTGCCAGGCCAGCAGGTCGCCCTCGTCGCTGATCGCGATCAGCAGGCACCAGGTGCCGATCCAGATCCCGTCGACCATGACCGCGTGGTGGATCGTCTCGGCCGGTCGCAGACGCGGGTGGATGTCCCAGCACCAGGCGGTATCGCGCCGGAAGGTCCGACCCGTCGTGGTGCCGTCGATCTCAGCCTGGGTGTTCTTCCCGGTCAGCCAGCGCACGAATCTGCGCAGCTGCTCGCGGCGGGTCACGTCCGGGCGGCGCCTGACCGATGACGCTCCGCAGGACGGGCAACGCCACCGTTGTTCTGGCGGGCTGGTAGTGCCGGGTGGGGTCGATGGTGTGCTCGGCGATGATCTCTCCGGTGTCGGCGTTGCTGGTGACGATGTCGCGGTCGTGGATGAGCATGAGCACGTGGCTGCCGGCGTGCGCGCGTCCGATGCCGAGGTGGATCATCTTGCCGGCATAACGGAGTGAGACTTTCCCGTCTTTGTCGACTTTGTCGGTGCGGGTGCGCCACTCGGTCTGCCCCGTCTTGGCCGGGGTGGCCTTGGGGAGGGCGGTGTAGGCCTGGTCGGGAGTGCGTCGGCCGATCGAGCGGTGCGGGCGGACGGTGTTGTACCAGGTCTGGAACTGGTCCAGCAGGGCTTGCAGGTCCTCGATCGTGTCGGGGTAGGGGCGGGCGGCGAGCCAGCGCTTGAGGGTCTGGTGAAATCGTTCGATCTTGCCCTGTGTCTGCGGGTGCCCAGGTCGGCCGTTCTTCTGTGTGATGTCGTGCGTGGCGAGGAGCTTCTCGAACCCGCCGCGGGCTCCCTTGTGGCGGGCGAGGCGTGTGGTGAACACGAGCCCGTTGTCGGTGAGGGTGGAATACGGGGCCCCGTAGGTCGCGATCAACTGGGCCAGGGCCTGGGCGACCATCCCGTCGGTGAACGCGGTGGCCGCATGGATGTGCAGGAGTTTGCGGGAATGGTCGTCGAGGAAGTCGAGGATCTCCACCCGGGTGCCGGAGGACAGGTACCAGTGTGTGATGTCGGCTTGCCAGCACTCGTTGGGCAGGTCGGCTTGGAAGCGGATGTAGGAGCTGCGGGGCCGTTTCTCTGGTGCCGGGGTGATCAGCCCTTCGGCGTGCAGGATGCGTCGGATCGTGGCGGTCGATGGGGCGCGGGTGCCTTCCTGTTCGAGGTGCCATCCGATCGTGACCGGCCCGGCGTCTGCACCGCCGCGGGTGAGCTGACGGCGCAGCTCGATGATCCGCTCGCGGACAGCGACCGGTGTCGTTCCTGGGCGGGAGTGAGGGGCGCGTGAGCGCGGAGCCATCCCCTCGGGACCTTGCTTGTCGTACCGGGTGACGAGGGTGTGCACCCATTGGCGGGTCACTCCGTAACGGGCGGCTGCTTCGGCGTGCGTGAGGCCCTGCTCGCGCACGGCACGGACGATGACGAGGTTCTTCGGTTTCACCCGTCAACGATGTCCCGACTCACCTGTCAACGATCACCCGTCCCGGATCATCAACGATGTCCCGGCGCAGCAGTTAACGATCATCACCGGGATCCGCGCGATCAGCTGTCAACGATGTCCTGAATTCCAACACCACCGTCACCGCCAATCGATCAGGACCCCCGAGACGAAGTCTCGTGGGTCCTGATCGATTAATGCTCCCGCTGTCGGCTCGGCAGGTCGAGATCGAGGGGTGGGGCGCAAACGGTCTCAGACCTACCGCCAGAAGGAGCAGCGTGCGCGCTGCTGGCATCTGGTTCGACGAGCAGCCGCGAGCTGAGCTGACGGCTTGGTGGCGACCAAGAGGGTGAGCACCGTGCCGGGGCGTTCGAGGTCCTCAATTGTGGTGCCTGCCCCATGCGATTGGGGTTTGCCGTCTACCTTTCGGATTCTGACGTCTTCGTGGCGACCTCGAGTTGCGCAAGCGCCCATCGGGCCCACTCCTGTTGGGCCTGGAAGCTGCGGATGCCGTACTCGAGGGCGAGGCGACCGAAGCGCAGCCGCCCGCGCTGGTGATCTTCGGCGTCTGCGGCAGAGGCGACGCCGAGAAGCTCGGCTTCGGCTGCTTCTGCGTCGGCGAGGTAGTCGAGGATGAGTCGGCGCGCGTCCTCCTCGGAGAGGGCCGAGATCAGCGCGATGCGCAGGACGCGCTCGTCACGGACACCGCGCGGGCCTGCCGGTGTCAGTAGCCACTTGCGCAGCTCCTGTCTCCCCGATTCGGTGATCGCGTAGGTCCGTCTTCCACGGGCGCCTTGCTCGACCACTTCGATGAGATGGTCGGCGATCATGCGATTCAGCTCGGGGTAAACGTGGCTCTGTCGGGCGGTCCACACATAGGCGTGCAGGGATTTCTCGAACCGGGCCGTCAGATCGTAACCGCTGGCGTGTCCATCTTCGAGAAGCCCAAGCAGCGCGTGTCTCAGAGTCACAAACCCATCATGACAGAAATCGGCTAGACGCATACGGATTGACAGGTACAAATATAGGTGTCATGATCCGATTGGCGGATCCCCCACGATACGAAAGGCCCCATGTCAACGACACCTATCCTCTTCGTCCACGGCTTCTGGCACGGCGCATGGTGCTGGACGGATGTGTTGAGTCACTGCGCGGCGGCGGGGCGAGTCGCGCACGCCGTCGACCTGCCCGGCCACGGTCTGCGGGCCGCACGACCGGCCGCCGACATCGATCTCGATCACGCCGCGGACTTCCTGGTAGACCAGATCGGCAGGCTCGGCCATGGCCACCCAGTTGCAGTGGTTGCCCACAGCATGGGCGGGGCAGTGCTTACCCGGGCCGCACAGCAGGCTCCCGACCTGTTCGCACAAGCGATCTATCTCGCCGCATTCATGCCTGCGACGGACACGCCCGCGATCGCCTACGCCCAGTCACCAGCGCTCGCCGCGCTGCTCCTTCCCGACGTCGTCGCGCGTGCGCTGCGCCTCAACGTCGCCCCAGGCGACGTCGTCGCCCGCGGGCAGCTTCGCGACACGTTCTATGGGGACGTCGACCTCGCAACCGCCGACGCAGCCATAGAGATGCTCAACTCCGACGCCCCGCTCAGTATCGCCACGGACACCACCACGCTGACCGACGCCGGCTGGGGATCGGTATCACGCACCTACATCACTACGGAGCACGACGCGGTGATCCCCGTCGGCACACAACGTCGACTCATCGCCGACGCTGACGCAGCTTTCCCGGTTGGACCGACCCGCGTCGTCGCGCTCGATGCGTCGCACTCTCCGTTCCTCTCCGTACCAGAGAGGGTCGCCGAGATTGTCTGCCGTGCCATCCCTGTCTAGATTATGTTGCTCCACCCGCCCGGGCGGCTCGTCGCCGCGTCGACGGACGACATCTGACGTGCAAGCGCCACGTCATGGCAGGGGTTAGTGAAGTGTCTCGCCTCGTTTGAGCATCTCAACGTACTCCGCCACGCGTGCAGCTCGCGAGGAGGGCCGCTTGAGGTTGGACACCCGGAAAGCCATTGAGAAGCGGTTCTGCGCCGATTGAGCTGCGAATGCTCTGGCGCTCTCCGGGTCCGCGTCCAGGGCTTCCTGCAGCTCCGTCGGCAGGTCGCGGTCGCGCTGCCGATACGCGCTGTCCCATCGACCGTCGGCCTTCGCGCGGTCGATTTCGCGCTGGCCTTCGGGACGCATGCGACCTTCCTCGATCAGGCGAGTCACGTGCCCGATGTTGACCTTCGACCACATGCTGTGCGGGCGCCGTGGCGTGAAAGTCTGCAGGAAGTAGTCGGCGTCGACGGATAGTGATTGCCCATCGATCCATCCGAAGCACAGCGCGACATCGAGCGCCTCGGCGTAGGTGATCCCGGGGCGGGTCGTCGCCTTCTTGCGCAGTCGTAGTCGGACCCCATTCGGGTCGGGGCCCGAGTTCAACCACGCTTCCCACTCCGCGACTGTGTCTACGTGCAGTTCAGGCTCTTCTGCGCGGTTGGGCATGACGCGAGGATAGCCCGGGCGCAGCGAATCGCGCTGGGTTACGCGCTGCTGGGCATCCCGAGCTCAATACGGCCGCGTTGGGCGACGTTCCTACCCAAGCCCACCTCAGCGGTCGCGCGGACGCCCTTCAAGGGCCCGGTCGCAGATGTCCTCGATCAAGGCGGTGACGGCGGTCGAGTTCTCCTCCGGGGAGACGTTGGTGTCAGCGCCGGGCACCACCTCAAACTTGTTGGTCGTGGTTCACGCATCGCCGCGAGGCCGTGCGGGTGATTCGCGACAGGCGCCGTATGCGGCTCGGTATGGTTTCGATGCTGCGACTGGTCGTTCCTGAACGTGACTCTGATCTCGGCCCGAGACCGTTGGTCGGCTGGCGGATGAGGCTGATCGCATAGCTCCTGCGGGATGCCCTTCCTTCCAAGTGTTTTCTCAACTCGGCGAGAAGCCAATGCGCCTAGGCGAGCTGGAGGGACGTTGACCACCCAACATTCCTGACGCTGTCCGATCTTGGCGGTGTCGTTCGTTGACTTGGTGAAGGGAACCTGGTGAGCGGGTCCCGAGACCAAGGAGTACAGAATGAAGCTGACGACGATCACGCAGGTCACTCTCGACGGGGTAACTCAGGGTAACGGCGGTTCGACTGCGGCGGACCGCGAGGGCGGGTTCGTGAGGGGCGGGTGGGCTCGAGGCGCGGGTGACGACTCGACGCGAGATCACATCGCAGCGACTTTCCAGCGCGCCGATGCCTTCCTGTTCGGTCGTCGAACCTACGACATCCTCCTCTCGTTCTGGGGAACAATGGATGACCTGAAGCGGCATCCGATCGGCGTGGCTCTGAACGCGAAACCGAAGTACGTGGCATCTCAGACGCTTACGGCACCGGAATGGGCGAACACCGAGGCCCTCGGGGACGATCTCTTCGCCGCCATTACTGCACTGAAAGCGAGCGGCGAAGGCGAGCTGCAGGTGCACGGCAGCAGCCGGCTCATCCAATGGCTGCTGGAGAAGGATCTCGTGGACGAGATGGAACTCATCACGATCCCCGTCGTCGTCGGGCAGGGGGAACGGCTGTTCGCACAGTCCGGCCGCGATGTCTCGATGCAATTGGTCAGCTCACGCGCCGACTCGAAGGGCGTGATGATTCAGACCTATCGACCCGCCGGTACCCCGTCCTACGTGACCCACTGATCGGCGGTGACCGTATCAATGCTGTTCAACACGCCAGGAGCGACCCCATGACAGATGCACCAGACCGCACCATCGACGAGGTCATCGATCGATACAACGAAGCCTTTCGTGTCCACGACCCCACGCTTCTGGATGACCTGATCGCCGACGAATGCGTCATCGAGGACACGAATCCGGCTCCCTACGGGGCTCGCCATGTGGGGAGACAAGCCTGCCTGGCACGCTGGTCTCAGCTCGCGGGGGATACCGACCTGGGTTTCTCGCCAGAACCGTCCGAGATCTTCGGTGATCTCGCCGTGGCGCCGTGGATCCTGCGTTGGGGGCCGGGGAAGAACGACCGCGTGCGCGGCGTGAACCTCATCCGTGTCCGGGGCGGCCGTATCGTCGAGGCACGCGGCTACATGAAGGCGTAGGTAGATCTGACATGGCGGGTGTCGACGACGTTCGCGCGAGGAGAGGGTAGAGCGATGCAGTATTTCGTTTCCGTGATCGATGACGAGGGCAGCCCGGGCAGCATGGACAGGCGCCCAGCGATCAGCGCGTTCAACGAACGCTTGATCGAGGGCGGATATTGGGTGTTCGCCGGCGGCCTCGCCGCTCCAGAAGCAGCGACGGTCATCGACAATCGGGGGGAGACCCCGATGATCAGTGACGGTCCGTTCTTGGAATCGAAGGAGTATCTCGCCGGAGTCTGGGTATGGGAGGCGCCCGATCTGGATATCGTGCTGACTCTCGCTGCCGAAGCGTCGCAGATCTGCGATCGGAGAGTCGAGGTGCGACCGTTCGCATGAGCGATGTCGATACCGCGATCACGCGGGCATATCGTCACGAATGGGCTCGTGTGGTCGCGGGGCTTGCCCGGCGCTTCGGAGACCTCGACATCGCCGAGGACGCGACGGCCGACGCCTTCGAAGCAGCCGTCGCACGATGGCCTGCCGACGGCGTGCCACCCAGCCCCGGTGCATGGCTCACCACCACCGCCAACCGCAAGGCGATCGACCGACTCCGACGAGAGAACCAACGCGAGGGCAAGCACAAGGAGGCTCTGGTCATGCACGACAGCAGCCCTTTGGAATCGACCGGTGTCATCGACGACGATCGGCTCCGGCTCATGTTCATCTGCTGCCACCCGGCATTGGCGCTGGAGGCCCGGGTCGCTCTGACACTGCGCTTGGTCGGCGGCCTGACAGTACTCGAGATCGCCCACGCCTTCCTCGTCTCAGAGAGCGCGATGGGCCGGCGGATCACTCGGGCGAAGGCCAAGATCAAGGCAGCAGGCATCCCATACCGGGTGCCGACTGCGGAGGATCTGCCCAGACGCCTCGCCGGTGTCCTCGCTGTGCTCTTTCTGGTCTACAACGAGGGCTATCTCGCGACCGACCCCGATGCAGTGCCCGTCCGCGCCGACTTGACGACCGAGGGCATCCGTCTTGCACGCCTGCTGCACGCTCTCATGCCAGAGGAGGGTGAAGTCACAGGGCTGCTGGCGTTGATGCTCCTCACCGAAGCTCGCCGGACCACCCGTGTCTCTGCAGACGGCGAGCTCGTTCCCCTTGACGAGCAGGATCGTCGAGCCTGGGACACCGCACTGATCACCGAGGGCCACCGTCTGGTGCGCGAGCGGCTGGCTGCGATTGCGGCCTGTGAGGTCCCGGGTCGCTATCAGATCCTCGCGGCGATAGGCGCCGTGCACACCTCAGCCCGTCACTTCCGCGACACCGACTGGTCACAGGTTCTCGCTCTCTACGACCAGCTCGTCGCCGTCGACCCGTCGCCGGTCGTCGAACTGAACAGAGCCATCGCGGTCGCCGAGCTCGATGGCCCCGAAGCGGCCATCGCGATCGTCGATCGGCTGGAGAACCGGCTGCACGACTACCACGCCTTCCACGCCACGCGCGCCGAGCTTCTGCGCAGGCTGGGTCGTAACCAGGATGCCCGAGCCGCTTACGAAGCAGCTATCGAGCTGGCGGGTAACACCGCCGAGACGGCCATCCTGCTGCGCCGTCTCGACCGACTGCACTAGGGCGTGTCTGACAATGTTCTCGTCCTGGCGATGGCGGTGTGGATGAGGACGGCGGCGCGGTAGACGATCGCGTGTTTGTCGTAGCGGGTCGCGAGGCCCCGCCATTGCTTGGTGTGGCAGAAGCGGCGCTCGATCACGTTGCGGTTCTTGTAGTCGTCGGCGTCGAGTCCGACGGGCCTGCCGCCGCGTGATCCGCGCCGCTTCCGATGGCCTTGCTGGTCTCGCGGTTCGGGGATCACGGCCTTGATCCCGCGCCCGCGCAGGTGCGAGCGGATCGCGCGTGACGAGTAGGCCTTGTCGCCCCGGACGGCATCCGGGCGTGTGCGGGGACGACCAATCGGACGGTTCACGCGGAGCTGCTCCAGCATCGGCAGCAGCATGGGTGAATCGCCGGCTTGGCCGGGCGTGACCACGGTGACCAGCGGGAGCCCGTTGCCGTCGACGAGTTGGTGGATCTTCGTCGACAACCCGCCTCGGGAGCGGCCGATGCCGTGATCAGGCGGCTCGACGCCCAGATTCGTGTAGTTCGATCCAGCCCCCTGTGGGGCGGGTCGTGTTCGTCGCGTGCTGATGCGCGCGAGCGATCGTCGAGTCCACCGATACCGACCAGTCGACCAGTCCCTCGGCGTCGGCCTGCGCGATTAGCGCGCGCACGATCGTGTCCCACGTTCCCTCGGTCGCGAGCCGATGATGCCACGTCCATACGGTCTGCCACGGGCCGAACACCTCGGGCAGATCACGCCACGCGATCCCGCACCGATACCGGTAGATGATGCCCTCGAGCATCGTTCTCGCGTCCGAGAACTTCCGCCCCGGCCGACCCGTCGGCCTCGGCAACATCCCCTCGATCAGGGACCACTGAGCGTCAGAAAGCAACTGGAACCGCGACACCAGTCCAGACTCTCAGCCGATCCCATCAACCTTTGTCAGACACGCCCTAGTCTCTAACCATGACCGACGACGTCCGCAATGTGCAGGAAGCCCTTTCGACGATCACGGAGCACTGGCAGCCGCATCGCCTGACCAGCATCAACGACTACGACGTCAAGGTGGTCAAGCTGCAGGGCGAGTTCGTCTGGCACACGCACCCCGACACCGACGAACTGTTCATGGTGGTCACCGGCCGGCTGACGATCCAGCTGCGCGACCGTGATGTCGTCCTGAATCCTGGCGACGTATTCGTCGTGCCGCGTGGCGTCGAGCACTGCCCGAAGGCGGACGAGGAGGTCCACGCCGTCTTGTTCGAGCCGAAGGGAACGGTCAACACCGGCGATGCCGGCGGCGAGATGACGGCGGCGCTGCAGGAACTCGCCTGAAGCTCCTGTCAGGGCGCAACTCATGAGGGTCGTGTTCATGTGCGGTCCGGCGGGGTCGGGGAAATCGACCGTCGCGCGGAGGCTCGAGGGGGAGGGGTTCGTCCGTCTGTCCTTCGACCGGGAGGCCTGGTCGCGTGGCATCCGCCGGATGCCGCTGGCCGACGACGTTCACCGTGATATCGATGCCGGCCTGCAGCGGCGCCTGCTCGAACTCGTGCGCGACGGGCGTGACGTCGTGCTCGACTTCTCGTTCTGGTCGCGGACGATGCGCGACCAGTGGCGTGGCCTGCTGGTGCCCCACGGCGTGATTCCCGAGACCTACTACCTCGACACGGACCGGGCGACCTGCCTCGAGCGGTTGGCTGCGCGCACTGGCGCACATCGCGACGACTTCGTCTTGGACGAGGCCACGGCCGCGGCGTACTTCGACGGCTTCGAGCCTCCCTCGGCCGAGGAAGGGTTGCTGACGATCTGCTCGCTCTCCTCGTAGTCCGTCCGCCCTGTTCTCCAGACCGACGACGAGCGGATCCTTGACGGTGCCTGGTTCGTCGCCGTCGGGATCCGGACGACACGGAGCCAGAAGATGGGGAACACCCTGCGTGCTGTGTTCGAATGGCGCCAGCACCGTTGTCCTCATGTCACGCGGATGAGCGTGGATTGCCACCCGGTGGAGCCGTCGGGGGCGATCGGTGCGCGCTGTTGTTCCTGCAGCTCGCCGCTGCGGTCTCTGGCGCGGACGGCCAGTGTGTGGTTGCCGCTCACGGCGTCCCAGTCGAGCGACCATTGCACCCAGGTGTCGCTGTTGATGGCCTTCGCCAGCGTCGCGGGCTGCCATGGTCCTCCATCGATCTGAACCTCGACGCTCTCGATGCCGACCGTCTGCGCCCACGCGACACCCGCGATCTTCGCGGGACCGGCGGGGATCGCCTTGTCGATTCGCGGGGTGTCGATGCGGCTTGAGAGCTTGATCGGTGCCCGCGGGCTGTATCCGCGGGGTGTCCAATACGCCTGGTCTTTGGCGAAGGTGGTGACCTTCAATTCGGTGAGCCATTTCGTCGCCGAGACGTACCCGTACAGGCCGGGCACGACCATACGTACCGGGAATCCGTGCTCGAGCGGCAGAGGCTCTCCGTTCATGGCCACGGCGAGGATGGCATCGCGGTTCGGATCGGTCAGGGCTTCGAGCGGGGTGCTCGCGGTGAATCCGTCGATGCTTCTCGAGAGGACCATGTCGGCATCCTTCTCGGGGGCGGCGAGAGCGAGGACCTCTCGTACGGGAACGCCGAGCCAGCGGGCATTGCCCACGAGGTTGCCACCGACCTGATTGGATACGCAGGTGAGAGTGACCGCGTACTCTCTCAAACGCAGATCCAGGAGCTGATCGAAGGTCAGCTGGACTCGCTCGTCGACCATCCCGTCGATCGTCAGCCGCCAGTCTCCGGGGTCGATGGACGGCACCTCGAGTGCGGTGTCGACACGATAGAAGTCCGCGTTCGGAGTGAACAGCGGCGACAGCCCCGGAATGCTGAGCTCCGCGCCGGCGGGCACGGTGACCGTCGACACCGGTGCAGGAAGCTTCAGCGCCTTCCGCACCGCAGCGACGGACGACGTGGCCATGGATCCGATGCGTGATCCTGTTCCTACGATGACGGCGCCGAGGGCGCCGACCGCAGTGAGGATCAGGAAGCGACGTCGATCCGCTTCCGTGCCCGCCTCCTCGTGCGGCGTACGGCTCCGCCACCGACCCAGAGCGGTGATGGAGTACTTCAGGAACGTGACGCCTGCGGCTGTGCCGACGAGGGGCGGGACGAAGGACAGGGGCGATGCCTCGGCGCGGGTCGTGGTCGTGATCAGCGCGACGACACCGACCACGACGAACAAGGCAACCCCCGCCCACCGCCGCCATCGTTCGAGGACCCCCGCCAAGACTGCGGCGAGCAGGACGGCGAAGCCGAGGGTGATCAGGAGGACGAGCTTGTCGTGGGCCCCGAACAGCTCGATCGCGAGCTCTTTCGCCCACTGCGGAACGACGTCGATGACAAACGATCCTGCGGCAAGGAACGGACTCGCTTCCCGCGCCACAGGGAACGCGGCGAGCTCTGCAGCGGCGACGAAGACCGCACCGCTGACCGCTCCCGCGATCCCGGCCCAGATCCACGGACGGAAGCGATCTGTTCTCGTACCCATACGAGTGCTTCGGAGCAGAAGCCGAAACAGATTCGATCCAGCGCTGACGCTGAGACCAATCCGATTGCGTGGGTGCCTCCGAACGAGTTCTGACAGTCGGTGAACCGACCGGCATGCACCAGTCAAAGGAGAAGACCATGCGATCCACCACACGACTCAACCGCCGCGCATCCCTCGTCGCCGCGAGCCTGCTGGCAGCCACAGCCCTCGCCCTCGCGGGATGTTCCTCGAGCGCCGACTCGCCATCTTCGGAGTCGCCGAAGAGCGCACCCTCAACCGCGCCCTCGGAGACCATGGATCCGGCGGCAGACCTGGTCGGCCCCGGCTGCGCCGCCTACGCGGAGCAGGTTCCCGACGGCGCGGGTTCCGTCGCCGGGATGGCCGAGGATCCGGTCGCGACGGCCGCGAGCAACAACCCGCTGCTGACCACGCTGGTCGCGGCCGTCTCGGGCAAGCTCAACCCGAAGGTCGACCTGGTCGACACGCTCAACGGCAGCGAGTTCACCGTGTTCGCCCCTGTCGATGACGCGTTCAAGAAGATCGACCCTGCGACCATCGACACGCTCAAGACGGATGCGGGAGCTGACACGCTGAGCAAGATCCTGACCTACCACGTCGTCGCCGGCCAGATCTCGCCGGAGGACATCGCCGGCGCGCACAAGACCGTCGAGGGCGGCGAGGTGACTGTGACCGGCTCGGGCGACAGCCTCAAGGTGAACGACGCGAACGTGATCTGCGGCGGCGTCCACACGGCCAACGCGACCGTCTACCTCATCGACTCCGTCCTGATGCCCCCGATGAACTGACGACCCGCAGACGGAGAACGCGCCAGTGCCGAGGGGCACTGGCGCGTTCTGCGCTTCCGATGATCAGGTCGACGCCCTCTCCTTCCTCAGGGACCGATCTGTCACCGGTAGTACGGATACCCCGGATACACGTATCCGCCGCCCCAGAAAGGCATGAATCCGTAGTACTCGAGGAAGCCGCCGTAGTCCTCCTGCCGGCGGACGAGCTCGGGGTCGTAGGCCGGTGCGCCGGCGACACGCTCGCGGGTCTGATCGATGCGGACCTCATCCTCGGTGATCGAGGTGATGGCATCGATCGGGATGAGGGTGGTGTCCTTCCCGATCCCGAGGAAACCGCCAGAGGCGACCTCCATGAACCGGACCCTGTTCTCCGCACCGTCGACGAGCAGATCCTTGACGGTGCCGAGTTCCTCGCCGTCGCGATCCCGGACGTCACGGCCGCGGATGTCCTCGTCCGGCTGGCGGACGATCTCCTCGGTCTCGCTGAGCTTGAACAGTGTTCCTGGTGCGTTCGCGTTCATGATGTCCTCTCTTCGTGCATGGCTCGTCAGCCGGAAGCGGGGTATCCGTCCTGCTTCAGCAGCCGTGCGAGGTGCACGGCATTGGCCGCAGCCGTGTCGATCGACGCCTGCACGGCTGACGGCGGGCCGGCGAGATCCTTGTAGTCGGTCTTGTGCATGGCCTCGCCGTTCCAATAGACGCAGCCCTGAGCCGGAATCGTGAGTCCGACGTCGTTCAGGGCCTGGTAGAGGACGGCGACGATGTGGTGAGCACCGTCCTCGTTGCCGACCACACCGGCGATCGCCACCTTGTCGAACAGGAGGGGGCGCCCCTCGGCGTCGGTGCTGGACAGCTCGGCATCCAGCCGCTCGAGCACGCGCTGGGCGACACTCGAGTGTTGTCCGAGCCAGGTCGGTGTGACCACCACCAGGATGTCGGCGGCGAGGACCTTCTCGCGCAGTGCGGGCCAATCGTCGCCTTCTCCCATGTCCTTTCCGACACCGGGGAGGATGCGATGGTCGACGGCCCGCACGTGCTCGTGCGCTACTCCGTGGCTCGCCAGCGCCTCCGCCAGCTGCCCGCTCATGAGTTCAGAACTCGACTCGCCGGGCGACGGCTTCAGCGTGCAGGAGATCGTCAGAGCAGTCAGAGGGGAAGTCATCTGCCCTCCGCTCACACGCTCGTGTTGCGTCCGCCGATGACACGGATGAGGAACGCGATGAGCGCGATGGCGCCGACGATCAGAGCGACCCAGAGCAGCCAGCTCAGCGCGGCGTTCAGGCCGGAGAAGATGGCCACGATGATCGCGACGACGATGATGATGACGAGAGCGATGTTCATGTTGAACTCCTTCGCGTGAGGCGAGCACGGAGGCTCCGTGCTGCGTCGTTACCCTGCGACTCTGGCACCGCCGGCACCCGCCGTCGCGGGGGTTGACTCACCAGACCCGCGATGCTATTTCGGCCCCCGCGGACTCCTCGAACAGGACACCGCGCCGTGCCTGTCAACCCCCTTACTGCCGTCCGCAATGGACGAGCATGCTGGCACGCCACGGGAACATCGAGACGAGGAGGCATCATGCCCCGCGGACGCGGTTCGAACAGCCTGAAGGATCCGGAGCTCTACGAGGAGCTTCGCGACGACGGAGCATCGAAGGAGAAGGCGGCCCGCATCTCCAACGCGGCGGCCCGTGACGGCCGCAAGTCCGTCGGGAAGCGCGGCGGCACGGCGGAGGACTACGAGGACCGCACGGTCGACGAGTTGCGGGCCAGAGCCAAGGAACTCGGGCTCACGGGGTATTCCGGCAAGCGCAAGGCGGAGCTGATCTCCATGCTCCGCAATCACTGACCGACGGGAGAGCATCATGGCGCAGCGAACGAACAAGCAGAACACCGAGAGCGGATTCCACGCGTCTCCGCAGCTCACCGAGAGCCTGCAGCGGGTGCTGGTCGACCTGCTGGAGCTGCAGTTCCAGGGCAAGCAGGCGCACTGGAACGTGGTGGGGAAGAACTTCCGTGACACGCATCTGCAACTCGACGAGATCGTCGCCGCAGCCCGCACCCTCGCGGACACGGTCGCGGAGCGGATGCGGGCCTTGCATGCGGTGCCCGACGGGCGCAGCCGGACGGTGTCGGAGACGACCTCGCTGTGGGCCTTCCCACAGGGAGAGGTCAGCACGAGCGAGACGATCAATCTGATCACCGAGCGTCTGGAAGCGGCGGTGTCCACGGTGCGCGACGTGCACGACGCCGTCGACGAAGAGGACCCGACCACGGCGGACATCCTGCACGTGGTGCTGGAGCAGCTCGAGCAGTACGCCTGGATGGTCAGTGCCGAGAACCGCACACCTCAGTGACCTCAGCCGCCGAGCAGCTCGACGAGCTGACCCTCGACCCCGCGTCCTGATCCGATGTCCACGAGGATGCCGCGATCGTAGAGATCGAATACTCGAGGATCCACGTAGCTCGCGCGCGCCACTGCGGGAGTGTTCCCCAGTGCCGCGGCGACTTCCCGCACAGCCTGCGCCGTCACGCGCCTGCGTGCCGAAGGGGACGCACGCAACCCCGCGCGGGCGATGCTCGATGCCGCGATGACTGTGGCGTGCAGCGTGCGGAAGTCCTTGGCGGTGAAGTCCCCGCCGGTGCGTTCGCGCACGTCGTCGTTGATCTCGGCGGCCCGCAGCGGATGCCACGCCCCGTCCTCCGACCAGGCCAGCAGGTGCGCCGCCGGTGTGCGCCTGCGCCGCAGCTCTCCGACGAGCGCGGCGAGGTCGGCATCCTCTATCTCGGATTCCCAGGGCTGACCGCTCTTGCCGGGGAACCGCAGCGCGACCACATCTCCGGTCACGGAGGCGTGCGCGCAGCGCAGCGTCGACAACCCGATGCTGCCGTG
Source organism: Microbacterium sp. MAH-37 (assembly GCF_009758255.1). Taxonomy (GTDB): domain Bacteria; phylum Actinomycetota; class Actinomycetes; order Actinomycetales; family Microbacteriaceae; genus Microbacterium. The sequence continues at coordinate 11,957 of NZ_WSEN01000010.1, read as the reverse complement.
CTCCCGCGCGTACTGCTCGGAGCCGACGCGCAGCAGCGCGGCGTCGAGCATGCGGAAGGCAGCGGCGAGGACCGACCGTCGTCCGGTGCCCTCGGCGCGCAGATCCCTGGTGACACCGCGGCGGGCCGCCGGAAGCGCCTGCGCCAGCAGCAGCATCCTGTCGAACTTCTCGGCGTCGGCACGCGCGCGCCACGCCGGATGGTAGAGGTACTGCGTGCGGCCTGCGTCGTCGACACCTGTGGCCTGCAGGTGTCCGTTCGGAGCCGTGCAGATCCACACGTCGGCCCACGCCGGCGGGATGGCGAGGGCGCGGATGCGGGCGAGCTGCTGCTCGTCGTCGATGCGCGCCCCGGTGACGTCCCGGTACTCGAAGCCCTTGCCGCGGCGCACCCGGCGCAGGCCCGGCTCGTCGGCGCTCACTCTCCTCAGTCGCATCCGGCCTCTATTCGAATGCCGGCGGACCGCCAGGGCGTCATTCCCACGGCGAGAGGTGCGCGATCCGGGTGGGGGCCTCCGACCTCCGGGGCCGCGGCGCCGCTGCACCGCCCGCGACGACATCGAGATCGGCCACCACATCGGCGATGTCCCGGTACCTCGTCCGAGCAGGGCACGGACTGCGGAGCCACAGCACGTCATGGAGTCCCAGGGCATCCCGTTCGACATAGGCGACGAGAGAGTCCGCGTCGTTCGCCCGGCAGGCGCCGTCGTGGATGCACCATCTCGCGTCGTCGATGGCCGTGACCTCCCAGCGCGGTTGCGCGGGGCCATCCTCGCTGATCAAGGTGCTCACCCGCCCGCTCGCGGGAACACCGGGGGCGAGAGGCCCTCGATGCTGTGCGCATCCGCCCTGGTGATCTGCGCCTTGTTCATGGCGTCCTCCGTTCTCGTCGGAGTCGACCATAGGCACGTCATCCGCCTTCCCGTACCGGGGTTGACTCCGCCCCGAGCCGGGCGCTAGTTCGTGCCTCCGGGCTCACAACGGTTTGCCGCCGGTCACCCCGATCACGGTCCCGGAGACGTACGTCGCCTCGTCGGAGGCGAGGTACACGTAGGCGCCGGCCAGCTCGACGGGCTGCGCCGGACGCCCGAGCGGAGTGTCCTGGCCGAAGCTCGCCAGCTTCTCGGCATCCCATCCCGTCGCGGGGATCAGCGGGGTCCACACCGGTCCCGGTGCGACGGCGTTCACCCGGATGCCGCGCGGCCCGGCCTCTTCGGCGAGCGCTTTCACGAAGGCGACCTGTGCCGCCTTCGTCATCGCGTAGTCGATGAGTCCGGGCGAGGGCTGGAACGCCTGGATCGACGCGGTCACGATGATGCTCGCTCCTGGCTCGAGCTCGGGGAAGGCGGTGCGCGCGGGAACGATCGTCCCGAGCAGGTTCGTCTCGAAGACCCGCCGCATGTCATCGGTGCGCAGATCCGCGAACCCGTCGATGTCGTGCTGGTAGGCCGCGTTGAGCACGACGACGTCGAGGCCGCTCAGCTCCTCGAGCGCACGATGTACCGCGTCGATCGCGAACGATTCGTCTCGGAGATCGCCGGGGATGCTGATGCCGAGCCTTCCCTCGGCGCGGATCAGCCGCACGGTGTCATCCGCGTCCTTCTGCTCCTCCGGCAGATGCACGATCGCGACGTCGGCGCCTTCCCTGGCGAACGCGATCGCGACCGCCCGACCGATGCCGGAGTCGCCTCCGGTGATCAACGCGCGGCGCCCGGCGAGCCTGCCGTGGCCGACGTAGTGCTCCTCGCCGTGATCGGGCGGAGGGACGGTCCTGCGCGTCTTGCCCGGCTGGTCCTGCTGCTGCGGCGGTGCCGGCTCCTCACGATGCGCGTGCCGCGGATCAGTCGCGCCGCTGTCCCTTGTCATCGCCTTCTCCTCACTGCTCTGCGTTCGGCACGACCGTCGCATGCGCGAGGCACTCACCCCAGGGGGTTGACGACGTGCATGCGGTCTCGTACGCGCCCGGCGTGCGCCTGTCAACGGGGACCCGGCGATGCCCCCGCTGATGCACACTGGTCGCCCGCGACGCAGAAGGAGGAGCATCATGTCCGATCCGTTCGATGCCCCTAGAGAGGCACGACCGTCCGTCGACCCGTTGGCCGGTCCCGGCGTCGTCGAGCAGGAGATCGAGGACCAGCTCGACGAGGAGGAGCTCCGCGACGACGGGCTCCGGGAAGAGGCGCTGGACGACCCGCTCTGGGATGAGGACGAGGAATGAGTGGCGTGGGCGATCAGGGTCTCACCCCTGACTACGTGCATCCGCAGGGCGCCGATGACGGCTCCGAGTGGTCGAGCGCACCTGCGGAGCAGGATGCCGCCGAACGGGATGCCGTCGAACGGGATGCCGTCGAGCAGGACGACTTCCCGTCGGAGGGCCATGAACGCAAACGCGAGCAGCACCGGATCGACCCGACGAAGGCTCCGCCCTCGGGCGAGTCAGACGGGGATCAGTCCGAGGACGGACGCTCCCACAGGAGCCAGCGGAAGCCGTAACCGTCGAGCCGGACCCCGAGCCTCACTCTTCGGGCGCTCCGACCCTCAGCTCGTCGGTCGTCGGTCCGTCGCCGGCATCCGGCGGCTCGGGCACGAGGTAGAGCCCACCGGGCGAGTTCGCGGTGAAGGCGAGCGCCTCCACCCATCCACGATTGATCGCCGGCTGCCGGCTGCCGTAGTACTTGAACACCAACGAGCTGGCGGGCTGCATCCACACAGTGACCCTGCCACCTCCCACGCTGGCATCCTCGCGCCAACTGAACGGAAAGGGCTCTCCGCGCCTCAGCTTCGCCGTGATGACGAGCTGCAGGTGCAGCAGTGCTCGGTCCTCGATCTCGGTCTTGACGCCGCCTTCGTAGATGAACTTGCCCACCGATACCGCCTTCCTCCGACTGAGCACTAGGTTAGGCGTCATGGGGCTTCTTTACTACGGCGGAGGCGCCGCGCCGATTCCGGTCGAGGATCGTGCGCTCGCGCATCTCAAGGTCGTCATCGCGACCAAGCTGCGTCGCAACGAGAGCTTCACGCTCTCGTGGCAGCATCCGGAGGGCGATGAGCCGGGCCGGTCGACCATCTGGCTGCACCCGTCCATCCCGTTGCGCTTCGTCTTCGATGAGCCGGAACCGCCTGAGCTGCACGCGGAGTGGATCACGGCCATGGCGCATTCCGCGAACAGCAGCGGGGGCATCACCATGATCCCGGAGGACATGACTCCGCCGGAGTAGGCCGCGCGGGGCTTGTCAGCGACCCGCTTCCCGCAGTCAACCCCCTGTCCGGTCGTCGTCGGCATCCCTGATGATCGAGCGATGAATCCGGCGGCGCACGAGGAGAGCAGCTTCGACTGGGTGGCGCTGGTCGATCCCGGCCAGCGCGAACTGGATGAGGCGCTGTCACGTCTCCGTGTGCACCCAGTGCTGCGCGAGGACGCGGTGAGGAGCGGGCAGCCCCCGAAACTCGTGCTGCTCGACGAGCAGTTCCTCGTCGTGGCCTGGGATCTCGATCCCGATGCTGTGGTCCGCCGGCCCGCGGAGACAGTGCTGCTCGTGGGGGACTCGTGGCTGCTGTCGATCCAGTACACGCAGGGGCAGGACGTTCGGCCACTCCAGTCGCTGGTCGAGGATGACGGCGAGCCGGCGTGCACCACGCCGCTGCGCGCCGCGTACCGCATCCTCGCCGCGATCATCCGCGACTACGAGGATTCGGCGACGAGCATCGAGCGCGAACTCGACGACGTCGAGGCCGAGGTGTTCGACGCGACCGTCGAGGAGGACTATGAGCGCATCTACCGCCTGCGTCGCCGCATCGGTCATGTCGACCGTGCCGCATCTGCGTTCATGCGAGGGTTCGAGGACGATGCCGACCAGCTCGAAGAGCTTCTGAAGCAGGACGAGACGCTCCGCCCGTACCTTCGCCGCGCGCGCGGCGACCTGGCAGCACTTGCGGATCTGCTCTCCACGCAGCGCATGGCGCTGGACGCCGTGGTCTCCAGTCACGAGAGCAACGTGTCGTCGAGGCAGAACCGCGACATGCGCACTATCGCGGCGGTGGCGGCGCTGCTCGCTCTGCCGACCGTCGTCGCCGGTCTGTACGGCATGAACTTCAAGGACATGCCGCTGCTGCACGTGCCGTTCGGATGGGCTGTGGTGCTCGTCGGCACAGTGCTCGCGGATGTGGGACTGGCCTGGCTCTTCCGCCGGCGCGGATGGCTGGGCGGGAACAGGCAGCACGACAACTGACGGAGCGGGTCACTCCGACTCCGCAGCCGACACGGCGTGCGGCATCCCGACCGGCTTCGACTCCGCAGATCCGCGCTGCACCAGCCACACCGTGGCTCCGATGAAGAGGAAGAACTGCAGGAACTCGGACTGCCAGTTCTCGGCGACGTCCGCGACGAACTCGGGGGAGAGGACGCTGACGCTCGGCCTGTCAACCCCCTGCACGGCGCGCGCACTCCTTCCGTACCGTCGGTGCTCACACGAAAGGAGAACAAGCGATGACTCTGATGAAAGAGACCCTGACGAAGGACATCATGACCCCGGGCGCGCGCTGCATCGGCGAGAACGACTCGCTGGCGACCGCTGCGCGACTGATGGCCGATCTGGAGATCGGCTCGCTGCCGATCTGCGGGGAGGACGGGAAGCTGAAGGGAATGCTCACCGATCGGGACATCGTCGTGAAGGCGATCGCGAACGGACGCGACCCCGCACAGACGGCGGCCGGCGTGCTCGCGGAGGGACGACCGTACATGGTCGACTCCGAGGACGACGTGCGCCGTGCCCTCGAGGTGATGGAGGAGCACCAGGTGCGTCGAGTGCCGGTGATCGAGGATCACGTGCTCGTGGGCATCATCGCCCAGGCCGACATCGCCCGGGCGATGGCACCCCAGCAGACCGGTCAGACCGTCGAGCAGATCTCGCGATGAGCGGGGGAGGGTGACATGCGTGGCGATGAGGAGGCGATGGCGCGGGACATGAGCCGCAGACCGGCGAATGCCATGACGACGCACGCCGAGTGGGGCGCGGGCGACCCGCATCTGCGGGTGACGCGGGAGGACACCCGACTGGAGCATCCGCTCTCGCTGGACGAGACGCGGATCGGCTCCGATGCGGGCAACGATCTCGTCCTCGACGGAGCGGACCCGGTGCACGCGACCATCGTCCACGACGAGCGTGACGAGTACGTGCTGACCCTGCACGGCGAGGGCGAGATGAACGCCCTTCCGGAAGGAGACTCTCGCACCGAGATCCTGCGTACCGGAGCGCGGTTCACGATCGCGGACTGGACGCTGGTCTTCATGCGCGAGGAGTACGCCGATCACGGGCGCCCGTTCGGCGGACGCGAGGGCGGCGAACTATCCGACCAGCCCCCGCAGTCGGAACGCCCCGACTACACCGTCCCAGGCGATGAGCCCGGGCCCCGAGAAGAAGTCAACAAGGCCTGAACATAGGGAACACGAGAGGAAGAGATCATGAGCGCATCCGACAAGATGAAGCACACCGCGGAGGAGATGGCCGGCAAGGTCAAGGAGGGCGCGGGCAAGCTCACCGGCAACGAGGAACTCGAGGCCGAGGGAAAGATGGACCAGGTCAAGGCCGATGCGAAGCAGGCCGGCGACGCCGTGAAGGATTCGGTGAAGGATGCCGGGGAGCACGCCAAGGATGCGGCCAGGAAGATGACCGACCGCGACTGAGCGGCCGGGTGATCGGAGGACGAGGTGGCTCGGGTCGGCATCGAGGAGGAGTTCGTCCTGCTCGATGACCGGACCCTCGTCCCGCTGGGGATGGGTCCTGGAACGAGAGAGCGCATCACCGACCGGAGCGTCAGCGGCGAAGTGATGCCGGAGTACCTGACCTGCCAGTTCGAATGCGTCACCGACCCGCTCAGCACGCTCACGGAGGCGGAGGCGGATCTGCGCCGCCTCCGTGGGCTGCTGGGCGAGTACGCCGTGCAACACGGGGCGGTCGCGGCATCGACGGGCACGCCGTTCGTCTCGCCAGGAGGGCTCGCGGTGTCTCCCTCCTCGCACTATCACGAGGTCGCGGACCAGCTCGCCGAGATCACCCGTGAGCACGAGGTCAACGGGCTGCACGTGCATGTCGAGTCGGGAGAAGACGAGGAGCGCGTGCGGACGCTGAACCGATTGCGCGGATGGCTGCCGCTGCTGCTCGCCCTGACGGGGAACGCCCCGTTCGCCCACGGCGTGCCGTCCGGATTCCGGAGCTGGCGCAGCATCCTGATCCGCCGCCTTCCCTCGTCCTGGTGCCCGCCGCACTTCCATGACTACGAGGACTACCGCGGCAAGACCGAGCGACTGGTGGCGCTGCGCGCCATCCCGGAGGCAGCATCCCTTGCCTGGGCGGTGCGGCTGTCCGAACGATTCCCCACAGTCGAGATGCGCGTGTTCGACGCGCAGCTCACGCCGGTGGACACGGTGTTCGCGGTGTCGCTGACGCGAGCGATCGCGCTCGACGGCGACGCCGCCGTCGCGCCGGCGGCCGAGCTCGACGGCATCGACGCGTCGCTGTGGATGGCGGCACGCGACGGCACGGATGCCCGGGTGATCGACCCGATGACGGGTGAGGTGGACGGCGTATGGAACATCACCGCCCGTCTGATGGATGCGATCGGACCTGTCCTCCGAGAACTCGGTGAGGAGGAGTTAGTCCGAGACCACCTCGACGCGATCAGAGCCGACGGCACGGGCGCTCAGCGACAGCTGCTCGCCTACGAGCGCGACGGCGTCGCGGGCCTGCGTGACCTGTACCGAGCGGGAACGACGACGCTGCACCGCCCGTGAGCCGTGCGCGGTGAACCGACCGGACGTCGGGAGAGGTCAGCGTCTGAGAAAGCCGGAAGGCCCCGCATGGGCGAGGCCTTCCGTGGTTGCCGCGCGGTCAGCGCAGTCCGAACGCGTGGATCACGGTCTGCGTCACCGTGTTGCCGTGGTCGTCGCCTGCTGCGGCTCGCAGCGAAACAGACGTCGCACCTTCCGGAGGGGTGATGGACGCCGATCCGTTGGATACGACGGCGTCGGTCCAGGTCGAGCCGCCGTCGTAGCTGACCTCGAGCGTCGTGTTCGCGACGGTTCCCCCGCGCGCGGCATCGGGCAGCTGCCAGGCGTGCACGCCCACCGTCAGCGATGCGCCGGCAACGAGCGTCGCCGTGCCGGTGAGGTCGGTCGGGAGGTCGAAGCCGATCTGCACCAGCGGCAGTTCGCCGCGGGCATCCGCCTGGTCGTATCCGAACGACCACACGGTCTTCGTCGTCGTCGAGTTCGCCCAGATCGCTCCGTCCCGAGTGGTGTCCAGCTCGTAGCGGTACTGCTGCACGCCCGTGGCGGCCGGCACGCTCATCTGGATGGCGCCGGCGCCCGAGCGCAGGAGCTTCCCGTTCTGGAACAGGCGGGTGGCGAGCTTGCCGCTGCCGTTGCCGGCGATGTCTCCGGCACCGGACGCCGGCTGGATGAGCATCCGCATCTGCGTTCCGGCAGCCCACGGATCGGCGTAGCCACTTCCCGTGTGGGGGTTGGCAGTGCCGAACCACGTGTGGGTGGTGGTGCGGTTCGCGGGGTACGAGACGAGACCCGTCAACTGGTTCCAGCCGCTGACGTCGGCGGCGTTCGAGACGTAGGCAGTGCCGGGGGTCACCCACACCGTACGCTCGTCCTGGGTACGCACGTCGATACCGCTGGACTGGCAGACGATCAGGTAGTCCGGGCAGTCGTACCGCAGCAGGGCAGCGTCACGTACCTGGTCGTCGACGAAGCGGTCCAGGATGCCGGCGAGCTCCTTCGGCTTGGGGGTCCACGCCAGATCGGCCGTGATACCGCCGCCCTGATGCTGCACGAGGTCGTACCCGTAATCGGGGTTCCGCACGGCGTCACCCTTGAGACGCAGGGCTCCGGATTCCGCGGCATTCAGCAGCGCGGCACCCTGCTCCGCCGGGACGGACACCACGGGCAGCGTCGTCGACCCTGCAGCAGCGAACAGGACGCCGGGCCTGTCGTTCACGACGACGAGCATCGTCGCACCGGCATCCTTCGCCGCCTGGGCGCGGGCGCCCGGGGTGACTGACGGGTCGTTCGTCACGATGGCGGCCTTGCCTCCGACGTCCACGCCTGCGTACTCCTCCGCGCTTCCGGTCCCCGCGGCGACTGCGCGCACGTCCACGCGTCCGTCGAGGCGCGGCGACCCCTGCTGGTACTGCGGTGTGAATGCGGTGACGCCCGGGGCATAGGCGCGGATGTCGCCATACGGGGCGCTCAGCGTCCAGCGCACGGCGAAGTCGTACCGTCCGCCGGCGACGTCGCCGGTCGGGCTCGCGTACAGCTGCACGCTGGGGTCGACGCTGAGTGAGTAGTAGTACGTGCTCAGTTCGCCGCCGAGGCCGGAATCGTGGAACCACTCGATGCGCTTGCCCAGCTCGACGCTCGGTTTAGGGGTCTGCACCGAGATCGGGCGGGCGTCACGGGCGTCCAGGGTGATGTGCGCGTCGTCGTCGGTGACGGCGATGTGCGGTGCGCTCAACAGGGCCCGACCGGCGCGCCCGTTCGCCACCGGCATCTCGACCCAGGCCATGGCGGAGTACACCCCGGGTGCCACGCGCTGCGTCTTGACGGCTCCGGTGTCGCCGTCGCTCTCGAGCGCCCGCATGTCGGTGGTGCCGTACCGGTACAGGTCGACCTCGGCCGCGATCGGCTCTCCGTCGGCGCCGATCACCGTGACGTCGAGGTCGTATCGCTCGTCCTCGCGGGTTGCCCCCGTCGTGGTGCGGGCGACGGGAGCGCCCGACTCGTCCGTCGCGATCACCTGTCCGAGATCGTGCCCGGCCGCGGTCAGATCGGCGAAGTCGTAGCGGACGTCCACCGTCGCCGTGCCACGAGCGGGCACCGTAACGGTGGGCGCGGACAGCGTCACAGGGGAGGGGCCGTCGGCAGACGTCGCCGCGAGGGTGAGGGTCTTCGCCGCATCGCCGTCGTTCCAGTAGCGGATGGTGCGGGTCTGCGGCGCCGGATCATCTTCACCCCACTTCGCCTTGCCGAAGTACACCGAGCCGGTGGCATCCACGCCATCGAGTGCCCTGGGGATGTCGAGGCGGCCCGTGCCGACCTCGTAGACGCTGTATGCGGCCAGTTCCTTCGACGACGACATGAGCGACGCTTTCAGACGTTCGCGATCCCAGTCGGGGTGGGCGGCGGCGAGGATCGCGGCCGCACCGCTGACGTGCGGAGTCGCCATCGAGGTTCCGTTGAGCGACCGGTAGAAGCCGGAACCCGTGATGTACTGCGAGCGTGCCGCCATGATGTTCACGCCCGGGGCGGATATGTCGGGCTTGAGCGCGTCGTCGATGCCGCGCGGGCCGCGGCTCGAGAAGTCGGCCAGCTTGTCGTTGTCGTCGGTCGCCGCGACGGTGAGCGCCTCATCAGCGGTGCCGGGGCTGTCGACGGTGGCGACTCCGCCCGAGTTGCCCGCGGCGACCACGAACAGCGTGTCGTTCTTGCGGGCGAGTGCGTTGAGAGACTGCGCGATCGGATCGGTCTGGTCTGTGCGCGAGCTGTCGCCGAGGCTCATGCTCACGACCCGTGCGTGCGACGACGCCCACTCCATGCCGGCGATGATCCACGAGTCCTGGCCCGTGCCGTTGTCGCCGAGCACCTTTCCGATGAGCAAGTTCGCACCGGGCGCCACCCCCTTGTAGCGTCCGTCGCTCGCGGCTCCCGAACCGGCGACGGTGGACGCCACGTGCGTTCCGTGACCGTTGCGGTCGGTGACCTCCTCGCCGGGGACGAACGACTCGGTGGCGTCGATCGCGGTTGCCAGGTCGGGGTGCCCGGCATCCACGCCGGAGTCGAGCACAGCGACTGTTGCGCCCGTGCCGTCCAGGCCCTGAGCCCAGGCTTCGGGCGCTCCGACGAGCGGGACGCTCTTGTCGAGCGTCGCTTCGACCTTCCCGTCGAGCCAGAGCTTCGAGATGCCGCCGCCGAGGGCGGTGGAGGCGCCGCGGGCGCGGGAATGCGTCGTCAGACCCTTCCAGAACAGGTCTGCCTGGTCGGCGTCCGTCTGCAGTGCTGCGCCGCCGATGCTCGGCAGGGAACGGGCCGTGGTCGCCCCGGCCAGAGGCGCGGGCTTGGCACGAAGCCGCGGGTCGTATTGGGCGATCAGCGGGATACCACCGTGCGCGTCGTCGTAGCCGTATTCGACGAGCTCGGACACGTTGAACAGCTCCCGATCGAGCGCGCCGGCCACGAGGTACTGATCCGCGACCTCCGGCACCGCATAGGTGTCGCCACCGATCTGCTCGATCGCGACGGGGCCGGTCGAATCGTCATCAGCGATGACGTCGACGAGGATGCGACCATCAGGCCCGTCAAGGACGTCGACCTTGTCGCCGGTGATGAGGGTCACGCGAGTGCGAGCGGCATCACCGGAGGGGGAGGCGGAAGTGCCGTCAGCGCCGTCGGCTCCGCCGTCGCCGGATGCTGCGGTGGCGGCAGTCGAGCCGGCCACGGCGAGAGTGGAGGCGACCGCGAGTACGGCCACCAATCGGGGGAGTGGACATGACATATCTGTCGCTTTCGGGAGGCTTCGGAGGGCAGGGGCCCAGTAGACAGTCGCAGACTCGTCGCCTGGGGGACAATGGAGGGATGCGTCGGGAACATGCCAAGGCGGTTTCTCGTCACGAGCAGCGGATGATCGACCTCGACCCTCACCTGCTCGCGGCATACCGGGTCGCAGTCTCGGTGACATCGCTCGAGCCGGGTGTGCTGGCAGCACGGCTCGCCGTCGGTGAGCACGAGGCCGAAGCCGCTCTTGAGTCGCTCGCCGTCTTCGGATTCGTCACTCGTCTGAATCATGACCCGGTGCCGCGCTATGTCGCGGTGTCGCCGGATGTCGCCATCGGCGACGGTCTGAGAGCGCGTGAGGATGCCCTGCGCACCGCCATGCGGGACGTCGCGCATCTGCAGGAGGTGTACGACCTCGCCTCAGCCGAGGCGTCCGCTGCCGAACTCGGTGAGGTCATCGAGGTGATGCGCGGTGCCGAGCAGGTTGCACAGGGGTTCGCTCGCATTCAGGCGTCCGCCAGGCGCGAAGTGTGCGCCCTGGTGAGCAATCCGGTCGCAGTGACTTCATCAGCCGTCAATGCTGTCGAGGACGAGGCCGTCGCACGAGGTGTGCAGTACCGGGTACTGATCGAGCGAGAACTGGTCTCCGCGCAGGACGGGGAGTGGGGCCGCCTCCGCGAGGCTGTGGTGGGCGGTGAGGAGGTGCGCGTTGCCGAACGCGTACCGCTGAAGCTCACGATCGTCGATCGCGAAAGAGCGTTCCTGCCGGTGCTCGCCGATCCCGAGCGGGCATCGGCGGCCGCCCTGATCGTGCGGCCGAGTGCGCTGCTGACCGGACTCGTCTCGCTGTTCGACAAGTGCTGGGATGCGGCGATCCCCATGAACGTCGACGTGGCGCCTGGACTCGACGATCTCGGCGCGCAGGTGCTCTCTCTGTTGATGGTCGGTCACACCGATGAGGCGTGCGCGCGGATCCTCGGAGTCTCGCTGCGCACAGTCCAGCGTCGGGTCCGCGAGCTCATGGAGATCACCGGTTCGCAGACACGGATGCAGCTGGGATGGCACGCGGCGCGCGAGGGCTGGCTGACCTGACAGTGCCGACGTGGACGCGGGCTAGGGCGCGACACGCCCGGGGTGAGTGGCCCGATTTGCCAGAACGGCTGGATCCACGTAAATTATTACCTGTTCGCCCCAAGCGGTTGAGCGAAAGGCCGGAAGGCCCAGCTCCCCTCCAAGCGGCGGACACACCACCTCCACTTCACTTCCGGGTGAACGGCCTCGTGCCGAGGAGCGTGGGAGAGATCAACTGCTCTGTTGAGACGGTCGCGAGACCCGACTTCAGATGCGTCCGATCCTTGAGAACTCAACAGCGTGCACTTGTCAAATGCCAAATAACCTCGTCTC
>NZ_WSEN01000001.1 GCF_009758255.1 Microbacterium sp. MAH-37 | reverse complement strand
CCCACATCGTCCCGGAGGTCTTCGCTCACCTCAGACGTTCACAACGTGTCGGGGAAGAACATCTAGCGCCCGTTGCCGTTCGAGCAGGTCCGGGTCTCGGCGTTCTGCCCCTTGACGTTCGGCGGCAACGCGACGGCGCCGTCGGTCGCGCCCGGGGTGGGCGTCGGCGGGGTCGGCGCAGTGGTCTGCCCCGGGGCGTCCACCACTCCCTCCTGGGTGCCGCGCTTGTGCGTGACCTCGAGCGGCCGGTTCTCGGCGATCGCCGTCCACATCTCCTCGGCGGAGGCCTCGTCCGGCACGACCTTGCTCGAGTTGCTCGGATCGTCGAAGACCGGGTACTGCAGGAACACGTAGTCCGCGGGCGGCACGTCCTTGATCGCCAGGCCGATCTGAGCGATCCGCATCGGGTCGAGCTTGTCGCTGAGCTCGGAGCGCTTCACCCCGATGCTGGCCAGACGCAGCACGGTGCCGACGTTGCCGAGCACCTCGGCGCTGGTCAGCTTGCGCACCAGACTCGACATGTACTGCTGCTGGTTTCCGATCCGGCTGAGGTCACTGCCGCCCACCAGTCCGTGCCGGGTGCGCAGGAAGTTCAACGCCTCCAGGCCCTGCAGCTCACGCGTGCCGGCGGGCAGGTGGAGGCCGGTGAGGGGATCGTCGATGGGCGACGCGAGGCACACCTCGACGCCGCCGATCGCGTCGGTCACCTCGATCACGCCGCCGAAGGTGACGGAAGCCGCGAACGTGACCTGCTCGCCGCTGAGCTCGGAGACCGTCTTGGCGACGCAGTTCAGGCCGCCGCGTCCGTACGCCTCGTTCATCGCCGCGCGGCTGGTCTCGCGGTGCACGGTGCCGTTGTCGTCGGTGCACTCGGGCTGCCCGACCATCATGTCGCGCGGGAAGCTGACCACGGTCACGCGCCGCGGGTCGTTCGACACGTGCACCAGCAGGTTCACGTCGTTGAGCTTTCCGGACTGCTTCTTGTCGTCGCACCGATTGCCGAACAGGTCCGCGATGTCCTTCTCACACTTGTCGATGCCGACGAGCAGCACGTTGAAGCCACCCTCGTACGCCCCGATGTCCGGGGGCAGCTCGGCGGTGTCGTCGAGCGTCACGGTGTTCTCCGCCGCTGTGCTCGCCAGCTGCGTGGCGACGAACGCCACGACGCCCACGGTGCTCACGAGCACGACGGCGAGGGCGATGCCGAGCAGCGACATCAGCTGGCCGAACGCCCTCGGCGTGCGCTGCGGTCCATGCCGCAGGATCGGTCGCCGTCGCCTCAGTCCCACCGGGTGCACCCCCTGCCGGCCCTCGCGGGGTCGGAGGGTACTCACACCCTAGCCGCGTGGTCACCGGAAACCGGCAGATCCACGCGGAACGGAGAAGGTCAGCGCCGGACGTTGCCGTTCGAGCAGGTCTGCTGCGCGGCCGAGTTGCCCTTGACCGTCGACGGCAGCTGAGCGACCTCGTCGGGCGCCGGCGTCGCGCCGGGCTCCGTCGTGGCCGGCGGCGTGGTCGCCTCCGGAGCGTCCTCGACGACGACGCCGTCGTTCTTGGTGTTCTTGTGCGTGATCTCGAGCTGCTTGTTCGCCGAGATCGCCGCCCACATCTCCTCGGCCGAGTCGTCGTCCGGCACGACCTTGTTCGGGTTGTCCGGGTCGGTGGCGGTCGGGTACTGCACGAACACGATGTCGCTCAAGGGCACGTCCTTCATCGCGAGACCGATCTGCACGAGCTTCATCGGGTCGGCGAGCGACTTGCTCGGTGTGAGGTTGCTCACCGTCGTGGAGGCCAGCTTCAGCATCACCGGGATGTTGCCCAGCGTCTCGCTGCTCATCATCTTGCGCGCGAGGCTCGACATGTACTGCTGCTGATTGCCGATGCGGCCGAGGTCGGAGCCGTCGCCGACGCCGTGCCTGGTGCGGAGGAACTGCAGGGCCTCCAGGCCTACGACGGTGTGGGTGCCGGCCTCCATGTCGAGGCCGGTGTACTTGTCCTTGATCGGACTCGCGAGGCAGACGTCGACACCGCCGATGGCGTTCGTGATCTCGATCACGCCGCCGAAGGTCACGGATGCGGCGAACTGGATGTCCTCACCGGTGAGTTCACTGATCGTCTTGGCGACGCAGCTCAGACCGCCGTACTCCCAGGCGGAGTTCAGCGGCTGCTTGCTCATCGCCGAGCTGACCCGCCCGTTCTCGGCCTCGCAGGACGGGATCGGGACCATCATGTCGCGGGGAAAGCTGACCGCGGTGACGCGCCGGGGCTCGGCCGAGACGTGCACGAGCAGGTTCACGTCGTTGAGCGTGCCCTCGCTGTCCTTGCCCGTGCAGCGCTTGCCGAACAGTTCGGCGTACTTCGGCTCGCAGGTGTCGACACCGGTGAGCAGCAGGTTGAAGCCGCCCTCGTAGGCGCCGATGTCCGGCGGCACGGCCTTCTGGCCTTCGAGCTCGACGGCGTTCGCCTGCACCGTGCTGGTCAGGCCGAGGCCGATGTAGCCGACGACGGCCATGCCGCTCACCAGGACGACAGCGGCGAAGATGCCGACGATCTTCAGCAGCTGGCCGACGAACGAAGGACTCGACTGCTGACCATGGCGGGCGAGGGGGCGCCGCGACGTACTCGACTCGCTCAATCGGTGCCTTTCGGATCTGCTGCGGAGGGTGCGGGATTCGAACCCGCGGAACATCTCTGCTCACTGGTTTTCAAGACCAGCTCCATCGGCCGCTCGGACAACCCTCCCGATCCCGGCCGGGGCCGGACGATCAGGCGTCGAGTCTATCCGGTTTCCGCGGATCGCCGGATGCGCCGAGGATCATTCTCCCGCGCCCTCCTGGGGAACTACTGGGCGGCGGCCGTGCGCGAGATCCGTGCGCCGGCCCGACCGAGCATCGACGGGGAGGGCGCCGCGGCCTCGAGCGCCGCGGCGAAGTCGGCACCGGGGATGCGCAGCATCCGGCACTCCGTCCTCGTGACGACCGTCGCGGAGCGCACCGCCCTCTCGAGCAGCCCCAGCTCGCCCACGTAGCCCGGCGCCTCGACATCCGGCACCTCGGCTGCTTGACCGTCCGCCCGGACCGCGGTCACCGCGAGCACGCCGTCTTCGAGCACCCAGAGCGCGTCGGACGGGTCGCCCTGCGCGATGATCGTCGTGCCGGCAGGGACGGTGCGCTCCTGGGCGCTCTCGGCCAGGTGCTCGATCAGGCTGCGCGGCGCACCCGCGAACAGGTCGAGCTGATCGAGGGTGCGCGTGATCGGCGCCAGCCGATCCGCCCTCTGGGCGACGTCGGCGTCGAGACGGCGCAGCACCGGCAGCCCGAGCAGGCCCAGCAGCGGGAAGCCGAGGCCGATGGCACCGAACGCCACGGCCAGCCCGAACACGCCGTACAGCGTGCTGGCGAGCACCGAGGCGAGCACCGCGCTGGCCAGGATCAGCACATCGAGCGTGCCGAGCACCCGACCGAGCACGTCGCGCGGCAGATCCCGCTGCAGCGTCGTGAACGCCAGCACGTCGACGATCACCATGCCGATTCCGGAGATGAGCTGCAGCGCCGAGCCGGCGAGCACGGAGCCCGCGAAGACGCTCAGCCACAGCGGCACGCACTGCAAGAAGATCGCCCCGATGATCAGTGCCGCCAGTCGCCGGGAGGCGGCCAGCCTCTGCGCCAGCCCCGCGGCGACGACGCCGCCCAGCGCGTTGGCCGCCAGGAGCAGCGTGTACCCGACCTCATCGCCGTGCAGGTGCTCGGCGAGTGCCGGCAGCAGCACGTTCGCCGAGTTCGCGGCGGCCGAGTCCAGGATCAGGAACACCGTCAGCACGAGAGCCTTCTGGTGCTGTCCGAGAGTTCGCACCCCCGAGACCCACTGCCGGAACGAGCCTTCACCGGCCTCGGCGCTCCCGTGCGAGCGCACCCGCAGCACGGAGTAGATGAGCGCGGCGACCACGAAGCTCGCAGCGTTGACCAGAACTCCCCACACCGGCTCTCCGGCGAGCAGCAGCAGCCCGCCGACGCCGGGACCGATCACCACGATCACGCTCTCCAGCAGCGCGAAGAGCGCGTTCGCCGCGACCAGGTCGCGTTCCGGCACGACCTCGGGGATGAGCGCGCCGGAGGCCGGGCGCACCGGGGTGCACACCGCGGTGAGGACGGCGGCCCCGACCAGCAGAAGCCACAGCGGCGCCTGCAGCCACACGATCACGGCGATGCCGATCGTCACGACGGAGGCGATCCAGGCGCTGACCATCAGCAGCGCCCGGCGGTCGTAGCGGTCGGCGAGAACCCCGGCGTAACCGCCGCACAGCACCCCGACCACCCAGCGCACGGTCACAAGGGCGGTGACCCACCCGGCGGACTGCGTGCGTGTGAAGACGTACGCGATGAGCACGACGTTGTACGACCACGACGCCCCGCCGTCCACGATGAACGCGAGCGCGAGAAGGCGCAGATCGCGGTGCTTCAGCGCGGCTGTGAAGCGGGGTTTCGCCTCACTCGTCGTGCTCTGGTCCCCAGCATCCATCCGTCGCCCCCATCGCGACTCCGGCACCCCACATGCCGGCAGACGATGTCCGTCCGAGCGAGGCGGACAGCCGAATCATAGACCCGGGCGAACGCCGGCGGTAGAGCGGATGCGGGTGGGGTCAGCGCGCGGCGATGAGCAGCGAATCCAGAGCGAGGGCCAGGCCGCCCTCCTCCACCGTGACGGTGACCTCGCCGGCGGCTGCCTTCACGACATCCGGGGCCTGTCCCATCGCCACCGCGCGGCCGCCGCCGCTCAGCGACCAACCGAACATGCCGAGATCGTTGCGCCCGTCGCCGGCCACCAGCACCCGTTCGGATGCATGGCCGAGCTGCTCGCGCACGCGCGCCAGCGCAGTGCCCTTGTCAACGCCCTGCGGGGCGATGTCCAGCCATGCGGTCCAGCCGATCGCGTACGAGACCTCGTTCAGACCGACCTCGGCGACCAAGTCGTGGAAGTAGTCCTCGTCCTGGCCGGGGGCGACGACGACCACGCGCGAGACAGGCTCGGCGGACAGCTCCGCGAACGCCACCTGTCGGGCGCCGTCGAGCGTCCAGTCGTCGAGCTGCTCGGTGAACAGGCGCTGACCCGACCCGAGTTCGACCATGTACCGGGCGTCCGGCAGCCGCTCGCCGAGCAGCCCGAGCACCTGCGTGGGGTCGAAGGTCTCGACGTGCCAGCGCTCCCAGTCGTCGCCGGCGCGACGCATCGTGACGGCGCCGTTCGAGCAGACCACGAACTCCGGCTCGAGTCCGAGCGACTCGAGATGCGGGCGGGTGCCGCCCCAGCTGCGTCCGGTCGCGAGGGTCACGAAGTGCCCGGCGTCGCGCAGCCGGCCGATGGCCGCGGGCACGCCCGGGCTCATCGTCTCGTCCTCGAGGATGATCGTGCCGTCGACGTCGAGTGCGACCAGCCAGGTGTCGGCCCCGGAACCGGTAAGAGGGATCGTCATGCCTGCACCGGCTCGAGCACCTCGAGGCCGCCCAGATAGGGACGCAGCGCCTCGGGCACGCGCACCGATCCATCCGCCTGCTGGTGCGTCTCGAGCAGGGCGACGATCCAGCGCGTGGTCGCCAGTGTGCCGTTCAGCGTGGCGACCGGCTGGGTCTTGCCGCCCTCCTCCGTGCGGTGCCGCACGTCGAGGCGGCGCGCCTGATACGTCGTGCAGTTCGAGGTCGAGGTGAGCTCGCGGAACGCGTCCTGCGTGGGGACCCATGCCTCGATGTCGTACTTGCGCGCGGCGCTCGAGCCGAGGTCGCCCGCAGCGACGTCGATCACACGGTACGAGAGGCCCAGTGCCGTCAGCATCTCCTCCTGCAGCGCCACCAGGCGCAGGTGCTCCGCCTCGGCGTCCGCGGCGTCGGTGTACACGAACATCTCGAGCTTGTTGAACTGGTGCACGCGGATGATGCCGCGGGTGTCCTTGCCGTAGGAGCCGGCCTCGCTGCGGTAGCAGGTGGACCAGCCGGCGTACCTCAGGGCGCCCTTCGACAGGTCGACGATCTCGTCCTTGTGGTAGCCCGCGAGCGGCACCTCGCTGGTGCCGACGAGGTACAGGTCCTGCGCCTCGAGGCGGTACACCTCGTCGGCGTGCTCGCCGAGGAAGCCGGTGCCCTGCATGATCTCGGGGCGGACCATGGTCGGAACGATCATCGGCGTGAAGCCGTTCTGCAGCGCCTTGTCCAGCGCCATGTTCATCAGCGCGATCTCGAGGCGCGCGCCGATCCCCTTGAGGAAGTAGAACCGCGCGCCGGACACCTTCGCGCCGCGCTCCATGTCGATCGCGTCGAGCAGCTCGCCGATCTCGAGGTGGTCGCGCGGAGTGAAGTCGAACGTCGGGATGTCGCCGACGCGGCGCAGCTCGACGAAGTCCTCCTCGCCGCCGGCGGGCACGCCGTCGATGATGACGTTCTCGATGCGGTCGAGCGCTGCGGATGCGGCATCCGCGGCCTCGTTGGCCGCCTGCTGCGCCTGCTTCACGCGCTCGGCGAGCTCCTTGGCCTGCGCGACCAGCGCGGCCTTCTCGTCCTTGGGCGCCTTCGCGACCTGCTTGCCGAACGCGTTCTGCTCTGCGCGCAGCTCCTCGAACGACGTGATCGCGGCCCGGCGCGATCGGTCGGCCTCGATCGCGGCGTCGACGGTTTCGGGCGCGTTCCCGCGCGCGATCTGAGAGCGTCGGACGGTCTCCGGTTCGTCACGGAGCAGAGCGAGGTCGATCATCCAGCAAGTCTACCGGCGGGCGGACGCGCTCCTCCCGGGCCTCCCTCCCCCGAGGAATGTCGCAATTCGCCGCATCCGGCGCGGGGATGCGGCGAACAGGGACACGCCTCGCGATGAGCGCTGGGCGCATTGCCTTAGAGTGACGTCATGAGCACGCAGGACGGGAAGAAGCAGCACGCCGCGCTCGTGTTCAACCCGATCAAGGTCGACGAGAAGCGGCTGCGCACAGCCCTGAAGACCGCGTCGAAGAGGCACGGCTGGGCGGCGCCGAAGTTCTATGAGACGACGGTCGAGGATGCCGGGCAGGATGCCACTCGCGCGGCGATCGACGACGGCGCCGCAGCTGTGCTGGTCGCCGGAGGCGACGGCACCGTGCGCGCGGTCTCGGAGGCGATCGCCGGCACCGAGGTTCCGCTCTCGATCGTGCCCAGCGGCACTGGCAACCTGTTCGCCCGCAATCTGGACCTGCCGCTCGGCGACCCCGAGAAGATGATCGACGCCGTCTTCGCCGGCATGACCTTCCCGGTCGACATCGGCTGGGCGCACCTGACCCGTGAGGACGAGTCGACCTCGGAGCACGCGTTCGTGGTGCTGGCCGGAATGGGCCTGGATGCGGCGATGATCGCGAACACCAACTCGAACCTGAAGAAGCAGGTCGGCTGGGTCGCGTACGTCGACGGCGCCGCGCGCTCCCTGCCCGGGGCGAAGCCCTTCCGCACGGTCTACCAGATCGACGATCGCCGGCTGCACTCGGTCAAGGTGCAGAGCATGCTGTTCGCCAACTGCGGTGCGCTGCCGGCGGGCATCGCCCTGGTGCCGGACGCGTCGATCGACGACGGCACGCTGGATGTCGCCGTCATCCAGCCGACGGGGCCGTTCGGCTGGCTCGGGGTGTGGCGGCGGATCTGGTGGGACAACTCTGTGCTGCGGCGCACCCGCGCCGGACGCCGGGTCCTCGAGCGGCGCGGACGCGACACCTCGATCCGCTACCTCCGCGGCACTTCCGCGGAGGCGGCCATGTCCGAGCCCACATCGATCGAACTCGACGGCGACGAGTTCGGCGAGGCCGTGCGCATCCGCTGCCGCATCGACCAGGGCGGCCTGCTCCTCGTGCTCCCGGAGGGGCACGACACCAGCAGGTTCTGACTCAGTCCATCACCTCGACGGTGCCGGTGAGGTTGCCTCCGGCCAGCGTCAGCGTGAACGGTGCGTCGTCGTCCGCGGGCTCCTGCACCCCGAGCACGGTCACGCGCGGCGCCATGTCCATCGTGCACACGCGATCGTCGTCCGCGAAGGTCACGGTGGCGCCGCCGTCGGTCTCCTCGACGCCGGAGACCACGGGCGGACACGTCGAGGATCCCCAGGTCAGGAGCACGATCCCCTGATCGTCGAACCAGCCGGCGGAGGGCTGCATGTCGGTAGAGCCGGAGGGGGCGGACGCCAGCGCGTCGAGGTCGGCGTCGGCGGTGAAGTCGCCGTTCACGACCGTCACGTCGATGTCCTTCGTGACGTCGACCCCCTCGGGGATGACGGCGAGCGACGCCCGGGGCGCGAGATCGGCGGTGCACGCCTTCTCGTCGGGGTCGACGAGGGTGACGGTGATCTCCTGACCGGAGGCCGAGATCGAATCCGTCTGCGGCACGCAGGTGGACGACCCCCAGGTGACGACGGCGAACGAGCGCCCGCCGTCGAGCCATGCGGCCTCGGCGTCGTCGGTCTCCTGACCAGCCCCCGAGCCCGTGGTGCTCGTCGGCGCCGGGGCGGAGGAGCCCGGCGCTGAAGGCGACTGCGCGCACCCGGACAGTCCGGCCGCGAGCAGGGCCGCTGCGGCGAGCGCGGCGGCGGACAAGAGGATGCGCGTACGGTTCATGCCTTCACGGTACCTGCGTCCCGGCATCCGGACATACCGATTCGATCACTACTGCAGAGCCGAGGTGAGCCGTGCGAGGTTGTCGAGCACGGTGGAGCGCAGCGGCTGCTGCTCCCACTCCTCGAGCGTGAGCTCGCGGCTCAGCCTGCGGTATTCGTCCTCGACCGCGCGCACCTCGGAGACGAACTCCTCACCGCGCACCAGCATGGAGATCTCCATGTTCAGACCGAACGAGCGCATGTCCATGTTGCTCGATCCGATCACGGCGACATCCTCGTCGATCGTCAGCGTCTTGGTGTGCAGGATGAACGGCTTGCGGTACATCCAGATGCGCACGCCCGCTTTCAGCAGCACCTCGTAGTAGCTGCGCTGCGCGTGGTAGACCATCGCCTGGTCGCCCTCCTCCGAGACGAACAGCTCCACCTGCACGCCACGGTCGCACGCGGTGGACACCGCCAGCAGCAGCGCCTCATCCGGCACGAAGTAGGGGCTCACCATCATGATCTTGCGCTTCGCCCCGTACAGCAGGCCGAGGAACAGCTGCAGGTTGTTCTCCGCCTCGTAGCCGGGCCCCGAGGGCACGATCTGGCAGTCCAGGTCGCCGGTGCCGGTCTCGACGCGGGTGATGTCGATCCCCTCCGGCACCCGGTCGGTCTCGGCGTAGTAGTCGCTGAGGAAGACGGCGTTCACGCTCGCGACGATCGGGCCGTCGACCCTGACCATGAGGTCGACCCAGTGCAGACCGCGCTTGATGTTCTTGCGCAGGTTGTACGACGAGTCGGTGACGTTCTGCGATCCGAGGAAGGCGACGTCCCCGTCGATGACGAGCAGCTTGCGGTGGTTGCGCAGGTCGGGGCGCTGCCAACGCCCCTGGAGCGGCTGCACGGGCAGCATCTCGTGCCAGTCGGCGCCCATCGCGTCCAGCCGCCTGCGGGTCTGCTTGTACTTCGGCTTGCCGCGGTTGGCCCAGAAGTCCACCAGCACCCGCACCGGGATGCCGCGCGCCGCGACCTCCTCCAGGGCGCGGAAGAAGTTGTCGGTCGCGGCATCCGCCTGGAGTATGTAGAACTCGACGTGCACGTACTCGGTGGCCTGACGGATCGCGTCGGCCATCGCGTCGAGCGACTCCTGGTACTCGGAGATGAGGTGGGCGCCGTTGTCGCCGGCGAGCGGCATGGCGCCGAGGCGCTGATTCATCGTGACCAGCGGCGGGAACCACTCCGGCGCGTTGGGCCGCAGAGTGCCGAAGCGCAGATTGCTCGAGGTCTCGGCGATGTACGCGTTGATCTGGGCCTGCTTGCGGCGGCGTGCGCGCGGCAGTCGCGGATTGCCGATCAGCAGGAAGAGGATGATGCCGATCTCGGGCAGGAAGAAGATCGCCAGCAGCCAGGCCATCGCCGAGGTCGGGCGGCGGTTGCGCGGGATCACGATGATCGCGGTGATGCGGATCCCGAGATCGATCACGGCGATGACGGCGACGATCCACCACGGCCAGTTGCTGGTGTTGATCACTCCCCCGCCTCCGTCAGCTGCCGACGACACTCGGATCAGCGTAACGGCTGGCACCGACAAACCGCGTCATTCCGCGGATGTACGCGTGCGAGGTCAGGACGCGCGAGGTCAAGACGCGCGCGGCGGCAGGCCGCGGCGCGCGCGCTCCTCGGCCTCGATCTCGGAGTGCACCTTGCGCTCGGTGCGGTCGAAGCGCAGGATGCCGCGCAGCACGAAGTAGAACACGGCGCAGACGGCGATGGTCGGAAGGATCGACCAGATCACTGCACTCCAATAGCTGTCCACCCCTCCATCGTACGCGTGTTCCACCGGTACTCCCCACCGGGGTATCCGTCCCGAGCTCTGCACAGGCAGGCTTTTCCCGCGGAGACAGGGTGCGCGACTCCGAGCACGCTCGGGGGATGGACACGATCATCAAGGCATCGGATGCCGCAGAACTGCTCAGCCTCGTCCCCGCTCTCGCGGGCTTCACCCCGGTGCGCAGCCTGGTGGTGCTGCCGTTCCACGGCACGCGCGCGCCCGGTGTGCTGCGGATGGACCTGCCGCCGGGCGACGACACCCCCTGCGACTACGTCGACGACGTGCTCGAACTGCTCGCACAGGTGCGCGGCTGCGACGCGATCGCCGTGGTCGTGTACTCCGACGAGGCCGCCACCCACACGCGCGACGGTCTCGTGCTGCCGCACTCGCTGCTGATCGATCACCTGCTCGGCAGCGCGCACGAGGAGGGCTTCCACATCGTCGAGGGACTCTGCGTGCTGCCGTCGGGCTGGAGCGACTACCTCGAACCGGAGCCGGTGCTGCATCCGCTCGACGGGATCCCGTCGGCGCCGGAGCTGCCCGGTGTCGATGTCGTCACCGACCAGCACACCGGCACCGAGCTGCCGCCGGCCGACCTCGCGGCACGGCAGCGGGTCGGCATGGCGCTGCGCGATCTGGACGCCGTCCTGGAACGTGTGCGCTGCGGGGGCTCGCAGCTCGGCTCCGACGAGAATCCGCAGGCGATCGGTGCGGCCGTCATGCTGGACGACATCCCCTCCTTCGCCGAGATGCTGCTGGAGGGCGAGGAAGACCCGCCGCCGTTCGCCTGCGCCGCGCTGCTGTGGTGTCTGCATCGTCCGGCGCTGCGCGACGCCGTGCTCGTGCAGTGGGCCAGTGACCACGCGACCGGGATGCGTGCCTTCGATGCGCAGCTGGGGCACGCGCGGAACGGTGACCGGACGCCGAGCGAGATCGGGGACGTCTTCCTCGGCCGCGCCGGCGATCCCGACCCCGCACGGCTGCGCCGGGCACTGGAGGTCGTGCGGTACTCCGTCGCCTGCGCACCCCGCGATCTGAAGCCCGGCGCCCTGGCATCCGCCGCCTGGCTGTCGTGGGCGCTGGGCAGGTCGACGCACGCCGACGCCTACCTGCGGATGTCGCAGCGGATCGAACCCGGGCACGGTCTGACCGCCCTGCTGCTGCGGGTGCTCGAGAGCGCGCTGCTGCCGATGTGGCTGATGGAACGCGGTGAGCGCCTCGCCCGGCGGGCCGGGTGAGCGGTGGTCGCCGCTCGACCGGCTGCCGTTACTTGACCAGCGGGAAGAGGATCGTCTCGCGGATGCCCAGGCCGGTGACGGCCATCAGCAGGCGATCGATGCCCATTCCCATTCCGCCCGTCGGCGGCATGCCGTGCTCGAGCGCGCGCAGGAACTCCTCGTCGACGCGCATCGCCTCGAGGTCGCCGCCGGCGGCGAGCTTGGCCTGCTCGATGAAGCGCTCGCGCTGGATGACGGGGTCGACCAGCTCGGAGTAACCCGTTGCCAGCTCGAAGCCGCGCACGTACAGGTCCCACTTCTCGACGACGCCCTCGATGGAGCGGTGGTCACGCACCAGCGGAGAGGTGTCGACGGGGAAGTCCATCACGAAGGTGGGTCGCTCCAGGCCCGGCTTGACGAAGTGCTCCCAGAGCTCTTCGATCAGCTTGCCGTGCGTGGCGTGCGGGGGCACCTCGACGTCGTGCGCCTCGGCGAACGCGACCAGGTCGGCCAGGGAGTCCTGCGGGGTGAACTCACGACCGGCAGCCTCGGAGAGCGAGCCGTACATCGAGATGCGGTCCCACTGACCGCCCAGGTCGTACTCGGTGCCGTCGGCCCAGGTCACCGTGGTGGAGCCCGAGACCGCGATCGCCGCATTCTGCACGAGCTCCTGGGTGAGGTCGGCGATGCCGTTGTAGTCGCTGTACGCCTGGTAGGCCTCGAGCATCGCGAACTCGGGGCTGTGCGTGGAGTCGGCGCCCTCGTTGCGGAAGTTGCGGTTGATCTCGTACACCCGGTCGATACCGCCGACGACGGCGCGCTTCAGGTACAGCTCGGGCGCGATGCGCAGGTACAGCTCGGTGTCGAACGCGTTCGAGTGCGTGATGAACGGACGGGCGGATGCCCCGCCGTGCTGCACCTGCAGCATCGGCGTCTCCACCTCGAGGAAGCCGTGGCCGGTGAAGGTCGCGCGCAGGCTGGCGTTCACGGCGGCACGGGCACGCACGGTGGTGCGGGCCTGGTCGCGCACGATCAGGTCGAGGAAGCGGCTGCGCACGCGGCCCTCCTCGCTGAGCTCGCCGTACACGTTCGGCAGCGGCAGGATCGCCTTGGACGCGATCGTCCAGTCGTCGGCCATGATCGACAGCTCGCCGCGGCGGCTGGAGATCACCTCGCCGTGCACGAACACGTGGTCGCCGAGGTCGACGAGCTCCTTCCACGCGGCGAGGGACTCCTCGCCGACGTTGGCCAGCGAGACCATCGCCTGGATGCGGCTGCCGTCGCCGGCCTGCAGCGTGGCGAAGCAGAGCTTGCCGGTGTTGCGGCTGAACACGATGCGGCCGGCCACGCCGACGACGACGCCGGTCTCGGCGCCCGCCTCGAGGTCACCGTACTCGGCGCGCAGCTGCGGGATGGTGTGGGTCACCGGCACGGAGACCGGGAACGCCCCGCCCGCGGCATCCGTGCGCTCGGCGATCAGCTTCTCGCGCTTCGCGAGGCGCACCTCGCGCTGCTCGAAGGTGTCATCCGCCTCGGCGGTGTCGTCTGTGGGCGCGGCGGCGGTCGCGTCGGTCATGTGCGGGCTCCTCGAAAGTCGCCCTCCAGTCTACCGGGGCGCCCCTGTGCGTCCCGCGAGGCGTGGAACGGAGTGATGCGGCAGCCCTCACGCCGCGCGAGGGCTCAGTGCTCGAGCTCCGCACGGAGCGCGAGGCCTGCCCGCCGCATCACCTCGAGCACGCGATCGCGGGCCGGAGCGCCGCGCTCCCAGTTGACCAGCACGGCGTAGGCGAGCCGGCGCTCCGGAGACATCACCAGGCCGACGTCGGCGCGCACGGTGCTGATCGTGCCTGTCTTGTTCCACAGCCAGACGTCGCGGTCGAAGAGATAGTGCGCGAGCGGGTCCAGCCCGAACGCCGACGCGACCATCGACAGATCCATGCCGGCTCCGAGCCAGCGCTGCAGCAGGTCGCGGGAAGCGGCGCCGAGGTCGTCGCCCCGTGCCGTGCGCGTGACGAAGCGCACCATCTCCTCCGCGTTCGCATGGGACAGCGTGCGCGGAGCACCCGGCGGCAGCGGCCAGCGCACGACGTCGTCGAGTCCGGAGTGCGTGTAGCCGAGCTCCCGCGTGTGCGTCTGCACCGTCTCCAGCCCGATGACCCGGCACAGGGTGTTGGTCGCGGCGTTGTCGCTGGTGGCGCCGATGAGCGCCGCCACGTCGTACAGAGAAAGGGTGTGCTGCTGCAGCAGGTACCAGATGCCGGAGTTGTCGAACTGCTCGACCGGGCGACGGGTGACCCGATCGTCCAAGGTGCGCGAGCCCTGCTCGGCTTCGGTCAGCAGACGGTGCAGCAGGAAGATCTTGCCGACGCTCGCCGTGTCGAGCACCCGTTCCGGGTGGTGCCGGAACACCTCCGCTCCGGTGTCGGCGTCCGCGGCGAGCGCCGACACGGCCAGCCCGGGGAACTCCTGCTCCAGCTCGTCGAAGCCGATGGTCACAGCGTCACCCGCTCTCCGCGCGCGAACGCGCTCCACCGGCCGCGCCACAGTGCGCCGCTCCCTGCCAGCAGCACCTCGTCGGCCGCGGTGTCGACCACCGCGGTCACGAAGGTCCACATGTCGTCGGAGCGCCCGAGGACGCCCGGCATGCGCAGAGCGGCGAACACCTCGTCCGCGGTCGCCGGGGTCCCGCATCCGTGCAGCACGCTCAGCCGGTTCCTGCTCTCCTGCAGCCACACGTCGTCATCGGGCACGGCGAGACCGTCCGCGGTGCCGTCGATCAGTCGCAGGTGGTTGGTGTGCCGGTACGCGCCCGAGGTGCGCGCGACCCGGCCTCCGGCGTTCTCGATCAGGTCGGCCCGCCCGTCGGCGTCGGCGATGTCGAAGGCGAAGCCTCCGGCGCACGGCACCTCAGACAGGGCGGCGCGCGCGGAGTCGCCGCTCTGCCGGCGCTGCGCGTGACGCGCGACGAAGTGCCGTCCGGCGCCTTCGGTGTTCGCCGTGACCACCGGCACATGGTCCATCCCGAACGCGAGGCCCGCCGTGGTCGTGACGAAGGCGTTCGAGGGCAGCATCCCGGGATACCAGACGGCTGTGATCGCGGGATCGCCCTCGATGTCGAGCGTGACCAGCCGGATCGCCTCGTGCAGCTCGCCGGAACCGTCCTCGTTGTGGCCCATGAGCACACCGGCATCCGTGGTCAGCGCGAGGTCGCTGCATCCGGTGCCGTCCCTGCCCAGGTCGCCGCGCAGGTTGCGCGCCCACATGTCCCGTTCCGGGATGCCGGCGCCCTCGGCGATCCAGGCGAGCTCCTGCGATTCGACGGGCAGCAGCCGTCTCGTCGACGCGATGACGGCGTCGAACCGCGCGGCGGCGACGCCGTCCGCTCGGCGCATCTGCGCCTCCCAGGTTCCTCCCTGCAGATCGCGGAAGGCCCGGATCGCGTCGGCGTGCTCGCTGCCGAGCGCGCGCATGACCTCTGCGCGCCCACCGCGGAACACGCTCCAGGCGAGGCCGGAGACGGGTTCGAGGTGAGCGATCTCCATCAGACGTCCCTGACGTCCGGTGCGGGGTCGGATGCCTCGCGCAGCGCGCGCTCGACCGTGGACTGCACCAGCGCGGAGAGGTAGCCGCCGGGGTTCTCGACGCCGATGCCGCGCAGCAGCGCCGTGGACTGCCCGATGATCGAGCGGGAGAACTCGGATGCCGTGGCGATGGCCTCGGCGTAGTCGGCGCGGTCCTCCTCGGCGACGACGACCGGCTCGCATCCGAGCTCGACGGCCAGCGCCTGCGCGATCGGCAGCACCGCCGCGGGCGCGGTGACGGCGGCGAACGCGGCCTGCAGCTGCCGCAGGTCGACCGTGGTCCCGGTGAACGAGATCGCCGGATGCACGGCGAGCGGGATCGCCCCGCGCTCGGCGGCGGGGCGGAGCACGTCGATGCCGTAGGCCGGGTCGGTGTGCAGCACGAGCTGGCCGATCTGCCAGCCGCCGACCTCCGCGATCCCGGCGACGAGGCCGGGCAGCTGGTCGTGCGGAACGGCCAGCACCACCAGCTCGCTGCGCCGCACGACCTCTGTCGCGTCGAGCACAGGAGCGCCCGGCAGCACCGCGGCCGCCCGGTCGTCGTCGGAACCCGAGGTGATGCCGGTGATCGCGTGGCCCGCTCCGGCGAGCGCGGCGCCGATCACCGGCCCGACCCGGCCCGCGCCGATGATGCCGACTCCGAGTCGTCCGTTTCGAGTCATCCGTCGATGCTAACGCTGCGGGCGCGCCGTGCTCGTCGGCCCAGGTCGCAGTTCGCACCGCTGAGACGTGCGCGAGCCGCGTCCAACAGCGACCCGGATGCCGAAGCGGCCGCGATACCGAGTCCAACTGCGACGTGAACGCCGTTCGACCCCGCGCCGCGGCCGCGAACCGCGACGCGGCGCCGAACCCGGGCGCCCGCGCCACCGGCATCCGCCCAGGTCGCAGTATGCCCCGCTCTGACCCGCGAAGAGCGGGACCAGCTGCGACCTGAACTCCGACGGCGGCCCGACACCGGGGCGGAGTGCGACCTCAACAGAAGGCCCTCAGACCGCGGCGTCGGCACGATCGCGACCTGTGACGTGCGCGCGCAACTGCTCACCGATCGCGCGCATGGCGTCGATCACCGGCGCGCGCAGATCCTCCGCGCTCCCCTTCCAGTTGGCGGCCACGGCGTATGCGACGCTCGCCGCGGGCCCTTCGAGGTGCCCGGTGTCGATGCGCGCGAACGAGGTGCTGCCGGTCTTGTGACGCAGCACCATGTCCTGATACTCCGGCTCCGCGTGCGCGAGCGGGTCGAGCAGCAGGGCATCGGCGACCATCGATGTGTCCGCGTTCGCGGCGAGCCAGGTCAGCACCTGGTCGCTCACCTCGGGTGAGATCACGTCTCCCGCGCCCAGCCGGCGCATCACGTCGGCGAGCTCGGCGGCGGTCCCGAACGACGGCGTCCACGGCAGGTCCGGAGTGCGCTCCGAGCGGATGTAGTCGTGCAGCGCGGTGTCGGCGTAGCCGAGCTCCGGGGCCACCGCGCGCACCTCGTCCAGCCCGCACAGCGCGATCAGCGCATTGGTCGCGAGGTTGTCGCTGAACGCGCCGACCAGCAGCGCCGCGTCGTACACGCACAGCGACTGGTTCAGCATCCGGTACAGCAGCCCGGAGTCCTCCACGATGTGCTCGGCGGGGATCGGCACGACCTGGTCCGCCGACAGCGACCCGTCGGCGAGCCGGCGCGCGACCTCGATCAGCAGGAAGATCTTGCCGATGCTCGCGGTCTCGCACTGCTGGTCCGGCGTGTGCTCGGCGAGCACGGCGCCGGTCCCGGCGTCCACGATACGGATCGACCAGGTGACCCGATCGTCCAGGGCGGGCAGCTCGATGGCCATCAGGCTTCTCCTCCGACTTCTCCGACGACGAGGCGGATGCCGGCGTCGCCGGCTTCCAGCACGCCGTCCACGTTCAACGGCACGCTCAGCGCGTTGGGGTCGTGTCCGAAGCCCTGCTCCCAGAGCACCGGCTTGCCGAGGTCGGCGAGGTACTCCGACATCAGCGCTCGGACCCCGTCGAGGTCCGCCGTCCCGTCGCGCACCGCGCAGTTGTGCCACGACCCGAGGACGATCCCGGATGCCGCGGCGATGCGGCCCGCCCGCAGCAGCGCGAGCAGGAACCCGTCCAGCCGGTACAGCTCCTCGTCGATGTCCTCGAGGAACAGGATGCCTCCCGGCGCGACAGCGGCCTCCGGTGCGCCGAGCGCACCGGCGAGCAGGGCGAGGTTTCCGCCGGTGAACCGGCCTGCCGCACGCCCTGGCACCATCACCTCCGCCTCGGGCCCGACGATCCCGCGATCGCCCCACGGCTCGAACAGCCAGCGGCGCACGTCGTCGCGGATCGCCTCGGAGTCGCGGAACACGTCGTTGCCGGGCATCGGGCAGAACAGCGTCGGCACGTCCATCTGCACGCGGAACGCCTCGTGCAGAGCGGTGATGTCGGACGACCCGGTGAGCAGCTTCGGCCGGCCGTCGCGCCGCAGCGCAGCCCCGCGCATCAGATCCCAGTCGATCCCGTCCAGCAGTCGCATCGCCCCGTACCCGCCGCGCACGCACACCACGGCGGCCGTGTCGGGGTCGAGCCAGGCGTCGACCAGGTCGGTCCGTCGCCCGGCATCCGGCCCCGCGAGGTACTTCGCCCGCGGATGCGGCTGCAGCACGTGCTCGCCGACGGTGACCTCGAGACCCCACTCGCGGTAGTACCCGACTGCGCGCTGCAGGCTCTCGGCGTCGCCGAGACCGGAAGGAGTGACGAAGTGCACCCGGTCGCCCGGCTGCAACGGCGCCTCGGTCAGGTACGCGTGCCGGTCCACGGCCACGGCCGTGCCGCTCACGCCCCGGTCCGCTCGATCGTCGGCGCGGCCGCGAGCAGCCGCCTGGTGTACTCGTGCTGCGGATCCAGCAGCACCTGCTCGGTGGTGCCGTACTCCACGATCTCGCCCTCGAGCATCACCGCGACGGTATCGGCGATGTTCCACGCCAGCCCGAGGTCGTGCGTGATCACCAGTGCGCTGAGACCGAGGCGATCGCGCAGCGAGAGCAGCAGCGCGAGGATCTCGCCGCGCACCGAGGCGTCCAGCGAGGCCACCGGCTCGTCGGCGACCAGCATCTGCGGCCCCAGGGCGAGCGCGCCCGCGATCACCGCGCGCTGCCGCTGCCCGCCGGACAGCTCCTGCGGGATCGCCGTCACGAACCGTTCCGGTGGCGTCAGCTCGGCGTCGATCAGGCTCTGCGCGACCCGCTCGGCCTCGTCGCCCGGGTAGCGCTGCACGCGCAGCCCCTCGGCGACGGACTCGTAGATGCTGAGCTTCGGGTTCAGCGCCGCCGTGGGATCCTGCAGCACCATCTGCACCTCACTGCGGAACGCGCGCAGCGCGCGCCCCTTCCGCGGCAGGTCCTGGCCGCGGAAGCGCACCGTCGATCCCTCATCCGGATGCTGCAGACCGACGAGCGTGCGCGCCAGCGTGCTCTTGCCCGAGCCGGACTGCCCGACCAGCGCCAGGATCTCGCCGCGGCGCACCTCGAGATCGACGTTCTTCACGGCCCGCAGCGTCTGCCCGCGGCCGTGGTAGGTCACGTTCAGCCCCTTGGCCTCGAGCAGCACCTCGTCCGTCATCCCCTGCCCGCCGTCATGCGCGGGACGCTCCCGCCGCGTGACCGGATTCAGGCGGGATGCCGGGTCGCCGATCGTCGGGAACGCGTCGGCCAGCTGCCGGGTGTACGGCTGCTGCGGCTCGAGGCACACCTGCAGCGACTCGCCGACCTCGATGAGCTCGCCGTCGCGCATCACCGCGATGCGGTCGCAGGCGGTGGCGAGCACCGACAGGTCGTGGCTGATCATCAGCATCGAGATGCCGCGGTCGGTGACCAGTTCGCTGATCATCTCCAGGATCTGCTTCTGCACGATCACGTCGAGCGCGGTGGTCGGCTCGTCCGCGATGATGATGTCGGGCTCGCAGGCCAGCGCCATCGCGATCATCACGCGCTGCTTCTGCCCGCCGGACATCTCGTGCGGATAGGCGTCGATCTTCTGGGGTGCGAGGTCGACCACGCGCAGCAGCTCGGCGACGCGGGCCTTGCGCTCCTTCTCGGTGCGCCAGGCGTCCGTGATGTGCAGCTCGAGCGCCTCGATGATCTGCTGGCCCACGGTGCGCACCGGGTTCAGCGAGTGCATCGCGCCCTGGAAGATGATCGACGCGTCCGACCAGCGCAGCGCGCGCAGTGCGCCGAAGTTCAGCTCGGTGATGTCGGTGTCGCCGACGAGCACGCGCCCGGTGAGCTTCGCGTTGGCCGGCAGCAGCCGCAGCACGCTCATCGCGAGCGTGGACTTGCCGGAGCCGGATTCCCCGGCCACGCCGAGGGTGCCGCCGGCCGGCAGCTTCAGTGAGATGTTCTTCACGGCGTGCACCTCGCCGCGGCCGCCCCGCTCCGAGGTGCGGTAGGTGATCGAGACGTCGTCGAAAGTCAGGTCGGGCATCTCTCAACGGCTCCTCAGGGTCGGGTTCACGATGTTCTCCACGGCACGGCCCACCAGGGTGAACGCCAGCACGACGAGCACGATCGCGATGCCGGGGACGAGCACGTACCACCAGTACCCGGCGGTCGCGGCGGAGTAGTCCATCGAGTTCTTCAGCACGGCGCCCCAGGACTGCATGGTCGTGTCGCCGAGACCGAGGAACGACAGCGTCGACTCCGCGATGATCGCCGATCCGACCGTGAGTGTGGTGTTGGCGAGCACCAGCGGCAGCACGCCGGGGAGCAGGTGCTTGACGATGATGTGCCAGTGCCCCGCGCCGAGCACCCGCGAGCGCTCGATGTAGTCGCGTGACTCCACCGACAGGGTCTGCGACCGCACCACGCGGGCGGTGCCCGCCCACGAGGTGAGGCCGATCGCGATGACGATCGTCCAGACGCCGCGCTGCAGCACCGACGACAGCACGATCGCGAGGATCAGCGAGGGCAGCACCAGGAAGAAGTCGATGATGCGCATCAGCAGGCCGCCGGTCCAGCCCGTGAAGTGCCCGGCGGCGATGCCGACGATCGTGCCGATCAGCATCGACACCGCGGTGGCCGCGAAGCCGACGATCAGCGAGACCTGCGCGCCCCACACCATGCGCACCCAGATCTCGCGGCCCAGATGGTCTGTGCCGAGCGGATGCTCCCACGACGGCGGCGCGAAGCGCGGTGCGTCGATCAGCTTCGTGGCATCCAGCATCCACGCCGGAGCGATGACCGGCGCGAGGATCGCGACGACGATCACGACGAGCAGGAAGACCAGGCCGATCATCCCGGTGCGGCTGCGGGCGAACTCGCGGCAGAAGGCGGCGAAGGCCTTGCTGCGACGCTCCCACGCCATGCTGCGCGGCGAGCGCGCGATGGTGGCTGTCTGGGCGCTCATGCCTGCCTCACTCTCGGGTCGAGCACACGGTAGATGAAGTCGGCGGCGAGGTTCATCACGATGATGATCGCCGAGAAGACGACGAAGGTGCCCTGCAACAGCGGCAGGTCGGGGCCCTGGATGGCTTCGAAGGTGAGCTTGCCGAGACCCGGCCAGGAGAAGACCGTCTCGACGGTCACCGCACCGGCGATCAGGCCGCCGAGGTGCATGAAGACCAGCGTCACCGCGGGGAGCAGCGCATTGGGCACCGCGTGCCGGCTGCGCACCAGGTCGTCACGCAGGCCCTTGGCCCGTGCGGTGACGAGGTAGTCGGCGGTCTTCTCCTCCATCACGGATGCCCGCATCACCAGCACGTACTGGGCGTAGACGACCGCGACCATGGTGATCACCGGAAGCACCATGTGCGAGATCACGTCGAGGATCTGGCCGAGCACGTCGTCGGGCGGGTTCGGCGAGGTCATGCCGCCGGTCGGGAACCAGTGCAGCGTGCCACCGAAGACCATCAGCAGCAGCAGGCCGAGCCAGAAGGTCGGCACCGACCACAGCACCAGCGATGTGCCCGTGGTCATCCTGTCGAACCTCGAGCCGTGCAGCCATCCGGCCTTCTGGCCGAGCCACAGTCCGAGCGTGATCGCGATGATCGCGGCCGTGCCGGTGAGCAGGATCGTGTTCCAGAAATACTCGCCGATGAGCGAGGACACCGACTGCTTGTACACGTAGCTCTCGCCGAAGTTCAGCGTGAACACGTTGCCGAGGTAGGTCAGGAACTGCTGCCAGAGCGGCTGGTCGAGCCCCATCTGGTGCCGCAGCTGCTCCATCTGCTCCGGCGTCATGATGCGATCCTTGGCGATCGACGCCACCGGGTCGCCGGGGAGGATCTTGAAGGCGAAGAACCCCAGCAGCACCACCATCGCCAGGCTGATCAGCGCTCCGCCGATCTTGCTCAGCGCGTAGTTCAGCGCGGGGATCCTGCGGGGCGGGGCCTCGCCCTGCTCCTCCAGGATGACGGCCTCCGTGGCCGGCACCGCATTCGACATCTCTGTCTCCTTCTGCTGTCGCCATGTCCTTCGACAGGCTCAGAAACCCACAGGCGCATGGGTCGCTGAGCCTGTCGAAGCCGGTGTCATTCGACGTCGGCGCTGTTACGGCGTCGCATCACGAGGAAGATGATGCCGCCGATCACGATCACGGCGATCACGACTCCCGTGACGATCAGGCCGACGTTCGGACCGCTGTCCGCCGCTGCGGCCTCGTCACCGACGGCCGTGACCGTGAGGTAGCCCCAGTAGCCGGACTGGTTCGCGATGATGCCGTCCTTCTTCGGCATGAGCGAGAAGTCCTGGAACCGGTCGGAGCGGTACGCCTCGAGGCTGTTGGCGTACCACGTCGCGATCTGCGGGGTCGCCGTGTAGTTCATCTCCAGCATCTCGCGCACGATCGCCTCGCGCTTGCTCTCGTCGAGCTCGGTGTGCTGCTCCTGGTAGAGCTTGTCGAACTCGGGGTCGCACCAGCCGTCCTGCGAGGTGCCGCCGGTGCCGTCCGTGGCCGTCGCCAGGCCCGAGCAGGTGTTGATGCCCAGCTGGTAGTCGGGGTCCGCGCCCTGGCTCCAGCCGCTGATGTACATGTCGTAGTTGCCCTTGGTGGTCTCGGCCGAGATGGTGTCGGTGTCGGACGACTCCACCTTGATCGTGATGCCGATGTCCTTCATCCACGGCACGAAGTACTCGGCCAGGGACTGCTCGAGGGGTGCGCTCGAGTCGGCGAACAGGCGCAGCTCGAGCTTCTTGCCGTCCTTCTCGCGGATGCCGTCGGCTCCTGCGACCCAGCCGGCCTCTTCGAGCTTCTGCTTCGCGGCGTCGGGGTCGAACTTCATGATGACCTTGTCATCCGCCGGCAGCGTCCACTTCGGGTACGAGGCGGGGATGAAGCTGGTGGCCTCGACGCCGTAGCCGCCGAGCACCTTGTCGAGCAGCGTCTTGGTGTCGGTGCCGAGGCGGATCGCCTGGCGCACGGCCTCGTCCTGCAGAGCTGGGTTGCCGTTGCCGTAGGGCGTGCCGTCCTGGGTCTTCGCTCCGACGTTGAAGCTGATCGCCGAGTAGCGGCGTCCCTGGCCGGAGTGGGTGGTGATGCCCTCCACGCCGTCCAGCGCCTCGAACTGGGTCGAGGTTAGGCCGGTGACCATGTCCACGTCGCCGGAGCGCAGCGCCTGCACCTGGGCGTCGGAGTTCGTGTAGTAGATGTACTGGATCTTGTCGATCTTCGGGGAGCCCTTCCAGAACTCCTTGTTCGCCTTCAGCACGATCGACTGGTTCGCCTTGTAGCTCTCCAGCAGGAAGGGCCCGGAGCCGACGACGTCCTTGTCGTTCGCGTACTCGGCGGGGTTGTCGATCTTCTCCCACACGTGCTTGGGCACGACCGGGATCTCGACACCGGGGTTCGGCGCCTGCGGGTCCTTCATGTTCAGCACGACGGTCTTGTCATCCGGCGTCTCGATCGAGTCGAGGTTGGCGAGCAGGCCGCCGTTGGCGACGCCGAGCGCGGGATCGTCGATCATCGACTGGTAGGTGTAGGCCACGTCGGCCGAGGTGATCGGCTCGCCGTCGGACCACTTCAGGCCGTCCTGCAGCGTGAAGGTCCACACCTTGCCGCCGTCGGACGCCTCCCACTTGTCGGCGAGGCCCTTGGTGGGCGAGCCGTCCTCCTGGGAGTTCTGCACGAGGAACTCGTACGTGTATCGCAGGATGTTCGTCGGCGTCAGGTAGATCGAGGTGAACGGGTTGAACGAGTCCACGAAGCCCGAGGTGGCGATCCGGAGCGTCTTCGCATCAGACTTG
Organism: Microbacterium sp. MAH-37; assembly: GCF_009758255.1. GTDB lineage: Bacteria > Actinomycetota > Actinomycetes > Actinomycetales > Microbacteriaceae > Microbacterium. The sequence goes on along the minus strand of NZ_WSEN01000001.1, from coordinate 68,425 downwards.
CCGGTCGGCGGGGCGGAGGAGTCGGCGGCGTGGATGCCGGTGGGGGTTGCGGCGTTCGCGACCGTGGCGGGAGCGACGACCATCGCGGCGGCCGCCGCCACGCACAAGGCGCGGACCAGATATTTACTGTGACGAGTTCGCATCAGCGTCCTTCTTTCGGTGCGGAGCCGTGGGGAGGCGGCCCCCTGGGGATTCAGTTATAGAACCGCACGCCAGGCGCTCCGGTCAACAGATTCGTACCAGATCGTTGCCATCGAAGGGATTATCGCGGTGTCATCCTCGACATCTCGCGAACAGGGTCTCGGCGGCTGCATTGACGCGCGTACAGCCTACGATACCCGTGCTGCTCTGGGAAACAGGCCCCGGACAGGACCGTCCTCCCGTGATCTCCGCGGCCATCGCCGCCTTGACAGCGCGCCACAGCGCGACCGATGATCCGTTACAGATCATCGGTCCTAACATTTTGGGAGCCACCATGCCGACTCCGATGTCGCCCGCCGCACCGCTCACGACGCCGACCTGGCGCACCCGTCTGCTGCGCGCCGATCCGAAGAGCGGCTGGGAGGGCCGCACGTGGACGTCCGCGGTGCTGGAACCCGGCTTCGCCGCCGACCAGGCGGTCGCGTCCTGGAACGCGGATGCCGGGGTCGCGGCGCACGTCGAGATCCGTGCACGCCTCATCGACGCTACCTGGTCGGAGTGGCTGCTCCTCGCCGAATGGGGTGAGCCTGGCGCCCGCCGCAGTCCTGAGAGCGGTACGGCGCACACCGCGGATGCCGCCGAGGGCGCGCCGTTCGTGGACACCGACGTGCTGAAGGCCGCGGACGGGCATCCGTTCGATGCGACGCAGCTGCGCATCACCCTCGATGGGCGAGCCCTGGGCGAAGAGCCCCTGCACCTGGCCGCGGTGAGCTTCACCGCGCCGGCCGGCCCCGCTCCTCTCGAGGACGACGGAGCGCCTTCGGGTGCCGTCGGCGTCGCGGCCGCTCTGCGGCCGCTCTCGCAGCGCGCGTACCCCGCCCGCGACGATCTGGGCGGCGGCGGGCCGGTGTGGTGCTCACCCACTTCGCTGACCATGGTCCTCACGGCCTGGGGCGCGGAGGTGCCTGAGTCGCCGGCGGATGCCGCGGACGGCGCCGACCCGCGCGTGCCCTGGGTCGCACGTGCGGTGTACGACACCGCGTACACCGGCACCGGGAACTGGTCGTTCAACACTGCGCTCGCGGGCACCCTCGGTTTCGACGCCGTCGTGACGCGGCTGCCGTCCCTCCGCGACGCGCGAACACTGACTGATGCCGGTATCCCGGTGATCTCGTCGATCCGGTTCACCGATCGCACCGAGCTGCCCGGCGCCGACTACGAGGCTCCGACGGGCCACCTCGTCGTGATCCGCGGGTTCACCACCGATGGAGACGTCCTCGTCGCCGACCCGGCGAGCCCCAGCGGGGACGCGGGACTGCGCACCTATCCGCGCGACGCGTTCGACACCGCCTGGTCTCGCAGCCGGCGCACGGTGTACCTGGTCACGCCACGCGGGTACGCACTGCCGGAGGCGCCGGGTGACGGCCCCTGGTGAGCGCCGATCACACGTCGGCGAGCACGGCCTCGAGAAGGTCGACACGGGCCGCGAGCGACGAGCGCAGCATGTGCTCGCCGACCGCGTGGGCCCCGCCGCCGCGCGGACCGAACCCGTCGATCGTCGGGATGCCGAGGCTGCCGAGCAGGTTCGCGTCGCCGGCGCCTGCGGCGGGTCGTCCCTCGACGGCCTGACCGATCCCGGCCCCGACGGCCGCGACCCGCGCGAGCAGTCCCTGGTCGGCGGCCGTAGGGCTCCACGCGGGACGGCGACTGAGGACGGTGGTCTCGACGACAGCGTCGTCGCGCACCGGAGTGAGCGCGCACAGAGCAGCGAGCACCCGTTCCTCGGTGACGCCGTCGAGGAAGCGCAGTCCGATCTCGGCCTCGGCCTCGGCCGGGACCACGTTGGCACGCCCGCCGCCGCTGATCGTCCCGACGTTGCAGAGCACCTCGGACTCCAGTCCCGGATCGGCCACGATCCCGCGGATCGTCACGAGCTGGTCGACGAGCTCGTCGATCGCCGAGATCCCGGCATCCGGGTCCAGCGCTGCATGCGCGGCACGTCCGTGCACGCGCACCCGCAGCCGGGTGCTGCCCCGCCGGCCCACCTTCATCGCACCGTCCGGATGCGGGGACTCGAAGCCGATCGCCGCCGCGACGCCGACCGCGCACTCCCGCATCAGGTCCTGCGACGACGGCGAGCCGACCTCCTCGTCGCAGACCAGGACCGCGCGCACCGCCCGGTGCCGCCGCTCTCGCAGCCGCGCGACCGCCTCGATCATCACGACCAGGCCGCTCTTCATGTCGTAGACGCCCGGACCCCGCACGACGTCGCCCTTCACGGTCCAGGGCACCTCACCGCGGAGTGTGCCGCGGGGCCACACCGTGTCGGTGTGGCCGACCAGCAGCAGCGGATCACCCACCCCGTCGATCTCGGCGACCAGATGCGGGCCGGCATCGGACTCGACAAGTCGCACCTCGGCACCGGCATCCGTCCACCACTGCGCGAGCACGGAGGTCATCTCGCGAGCCGCGTCGCGATCGTACGAGGGCGACTCGATCTCGACCAGCCGGCGCAGCCGTGCGAGCTGGCGGTCGGCGCTGACCGCCGAGGAATCCGTCACGATCGCACCCCCTTCGCATGCTGTTATGAAACATATCGGATGATTGATTCCCCCGCGATCCTCGGATATCTTCGACGTTCGGAGCGGGGTTCAGCGAATATAGGATACGTATCATGCACGACGCATCGGGGCGACGGTACCACTGCGCGACGCTGCGCAGCCATCCGGAACTGCACGCGGCCGCCGAGCTGTACGCCCGTGTCTTCGGATACGACACCCCCGATCTGCACCTGAACACCAACCTGCTCAGCGCGCTGGTCCGCAACGGCGGATCGGCGGTCGGCGTGCTCACCGACGACGACGAGCTGGTCGGCTTCGCCTACGGATTCTTCGGGGTCGACCGCGCCGGCGACGAGTTCCACTACTCCCAGGCCGCCGTGGTCGACCCGGCTCACCAGGGCACCGGAGTCGGACGGCTGCTCAAGAACGCCCAGCGCGACGTCGCACGGTCCTGGGGGCAGCGGCGGATGCGCTGGACCTTCGACCCCTCCCTGGCCCGCAACGCACACTTCAACTTCAGCACGCTCGGCGCCGAGGGCATCGACTACGAGGACGACTACTACGGCCGCCCCGGCACCGACCGGATCATGGTCGAGTGGGCGCTGGAGCGCAAGTCCGACCCGTACGCCGCCGAACGGACGCGGCAGCCGCCGCACTTCGGCCCCGAGAACTGGGGGAAGCCGTCACCGGCCGGCGACGACGCCGTCTGGCTGCCGGTCCCGGCTCAGCCCGATTGGGACGCCGAGATGTGCGAGGTCGTGCGCGCCGCGCTGCGGGCGATCGTCACAGACGGTCGCGTGCTCATCGCGTGCACGAGAATCGACGACAGAACCGCCGCGCACCTCGCGGTGCGCCGCCTCGACGAGGAGGAAGAGTGAGCGCGAACATGCCCGTTCCACCAGCGACGGACGACGAGGACGCCCACGACCGGACGCTGGTGTCGCCCGGCGAGCGCTACGGCGAGCGCATCCGCACGAACGTGTCGGCGGAGGCTCTGCAGGCGCGCGTGATCGAGGCGGAGACGCGGTCGCTGGCGCAGACCTTCGACGAGCTCTCGCGCACAGGCGACGTGCCGCGCGCGGCCACCCTGATCCTGGGCGCCCGGCGCCGCTACATCGGAGGGCAGGGCAAGGCGGCGGCCTACGCCGAACTGCTCGGAGCGGATCTCTCGGCGACGCTGTCGAACGTGTTCCTCGTCGACGGCAGGGCGCTGACGCCGCTCACCGTGCTCACCGACGTGCGAGCCAGCGATGTGCTCGTGGTGTTCTCCATGCGCCGCTACCGCGAGGACACGGTGCGCTTCGGCGAGCTGTTCCGCGAGGCCGGCGGCCAGCTGATCGTGATCACCGACAGCGAGGACGCGCCTCTGGCCTCCATCGCCTCCGCCCTCATCCGCGTGCACACCGGCTCTGCGTCCTATGCGGACTCGCCCACATCGGTCGCCGCTGTCTGCCACCTGCTGTCCACCCTCACCACGGCGAGCGCCAAGGGCGCGCGTCGTCGGCTCGCGGTGCGCGACCGGTTCGGCAGCGATCTGAGCCTGTATCACCCCGGGCCGCTCACCGGTCCGGCAACGGGAGCGGAGCCACCGGCATGAGGATCGAGCGCCTGCGCCTGTTCGAGGTGTCCCTTCCGCTCGTGCATGGATTCCAGACCAGCTCCCACCGCAAGACGGGACTGGACCACATCCTGATCGAGGCGACGGATGCCGAGGGGCGGGTCGGCTGGGGCGAGATCGCCTCGCCGGCGGATCCGTTCTACGGCTCTGAGACGACCGAGACGGCGTGGACGATCTCGCTGCGGCACCTCGTGCCGGCAGCCCTCGGCGCCGAGTGGGACGCCCCGGAGGAGTTCGAGACGGGCTGGTGCCGGGTGCGGGGCCACGAGTTCGCGAAGGCCGGCTTCTCGGCCGCAGGCTGGGATCTGCACGCCCGCGCCCACGGTGCCTCGCTCGCGGCGGATCTCGGCGGCACCCGCGCCGAGGTCGTCGCCGGGGTGTCGCTCGGCATCGAGCCGAGCATCGACGACCTGCTCGCCCAGGTGCAGCGGCAGCAGGACGCCGGATACGGCAGGGTGAAGCTGAAGATCGCTCCCGGGTGGGATGTGGAGCCCGTGCGCGCGGTGCGCGCCGCGCATCCGCAGCTCGACCTGCACGTCGACGCGAACGGGGCGTACCCGGACGACGACGAGTCCGCCGCGGTCTTCCGCGCTCTCGACGACGCGGAGCTGACGATGATCGAGCAGCCGTACGCCCCGCGCGACTTCGTCGCCCACGCGCGGCTGCAGCAGAGCATCCGCACCCCCGTCTGCCTCGACGAGTCGGTGGTCGATCTGGGCGACCTGCGCACGATGCTCGCGCTCGACGCCGGCCGCATCCTGAACATCAAGGTGTCGCGGATGGGCGGGCTCTCGGTCGCGCGCGCCGCGCACGACCTGGCGGCGGATGCCGGGGTGCCGGTGTGGTGCGGCGGGATGCACGAGTTCGGCGTCGGCCGGGCCGCGAACGTCGCGATCTCGTCGCTGCCGAACTTCACCCTGCCCTCGGATGTGTCAGGGTCGGACAAGTACTTCGCCCGCGACGTGGTGACCCCCGCGATCTCGGCGCACGAGGGACGGGTTCCCGTTCCGACGGCGCCCGGCATCGGCTTCGAGGTCGACCTCGACTGGGTGCTGCAGAACACCTCGCGAAGCTTCGACACGGACAGGAGCGACGGATGATCCCCGTCATCGACGGCCACAACGACCTCGCCTGGGCACGGCGCGAGAACCACGGCTACGCGACGGCGGGCCTCGACGGCCCGGTGCCCGCGCTGCACACCGACCTGCCGCGGCTCGCCGCGGGCGGTGTGGGCGGGCAGTTCTGGTCGGTGTGGGTGGATCCCGAGCTCGAGGGAGCCGAGCAGGTCACGGCGACGCTCGAGCAGATCGACTTCGTGCAGCGCTTCATCGCGGCGTACCCAGACCGCCTCGCCGCCGCTCGGACCGCGGCCGACGTCCGGCAGGCGATGGCCGAGGGCCGCATCGCCTCGCTGATCGGCGTCGAGGGTGGCGCCCAGATCGACGGGTCGCTCGCGGTGCTGCGGCAGTACGCCCGGCTCGGTGCCCGGTACATGACCCTGACCTGGTCGCGCACGATCGACTGGGCGGACTCCGCGACCGACGAGCCGCGGCACGGCGGACTGACCGGCTTCGGCCGCGACGTCGTGCGCGAGATGAACCGGATCGGCATGCTGGTCGACCTGTCGCACGTGGCGCCGACGACGATGCGCGACGCCCTCGCGGTGAGCACCCGTCCCGTCGTGGTGACGCACTCCTGCGCCCTGGCGCTGTGCGATCACCCCCGCAACGTGCCCGACGACGTGCTGGCCACGATCGGCGCGCAGGGCGGCGTCGTGATGGTCGCATTCGTGCCCTCGTTCGTCTCGCAGGCCCGGCGCGAATGGGTGCTCGCGGGCGAGCACGGCGAGCCGCCGTTCGTCGGGATCGCGGATGTCGCGGATCACATCGAGCACATCCGCGATGTGGCCGGTGTGCAGGCGGTCGGTCTCGGGGCCGACTACGACGGCACCGGGTCGATGCCCGGCGGCCTGGAGGACGTCTCCCGCTACCAGGACCTGCTCGCGGAGCTGCGCGGCCGCGGATGGTCGCAGCAGGATCTCGAGGCGGTCGCGCACGGCAACGTGCTGCGCGTGCTCGAGGCGTCGGATGCCGATCACGCGGCGTTCCTGGCCGGCACGGCCGGCGAACCGGTGTCGGTGGCCCCGGCTGTCGACCTCGCACAGCGTGCGGCTGCGCGGGCGCCGCGTGTGCTGGTCGTCGTGAACGCCGAGCCGTCCGGTCCGCGCCGTCTCGGACACTGGCTCGAGGAGGACGGCATCGTCGTCGACGCGGTCCTCGGCGCCGACGGGCTGCCCGACGATCTGGCCGGCTACGACGGACTGGTCATGCTCGGCGGAGGGCTCATGCCCGATGACGACGACCGCGCGCCCTGGCTGGCGCAGGAGCGCGTGCTCGCCCGGCAGGCGATCGATGCCGACCTGCCGACGCTCGGCATCTGCCTGGGCGGGCAGCTGCTCGCGCATGTCGCCGGTGGCGAGGTGCGCGCCTCGTTCGGGCCGAAGGAGCGCGGCGCCACGCTGATCACCCCGTCGTCGCACGGCGCGGAGGATGCTCTGCTCTCCGCGCTCGAGGATGCCGCGCACATGATCGAGAACCATCAGGACATGATCACGGTGCTTCCGCCGGACGCCGTGCTGCTCGCCTCGAGCGGCGCGGTCGAGAACCAGGCGTTCCGCCTCGGCTCGCATGTGCGCGGGCTGCAGTTCCACCCCGAGGTGGGCGCAGAGGATCTCACCCGCTGGCAGGAGCCGACCACCCGCGCTGAGGGCGATCGCCCGGTCGCGGAGCTGCTCGCCGAGGCCCGGGCGGTGGACGCCGCCAACACGCGCGCGAGTCGTGCTCTGGCCTCGGCGTTCGCCGCCGAGGTGCGCGCGGCCGCCGAGGCTCGTGCGGCGGGCGCAGCCCAGGGCCCGGTGGCGACCGCCGTCGCGGCGAGCGCCTGATGTCGGCGGGCGACGCGACCGAGCAGATCGCCGCGCGGGCGAACGAGGCGCTGGCCGAACGGCTCGATGCCGCGACGCTGCGGCGCGCCCCGGCATCCATCGCCGCCCTGACCTGCCACGGCGAGGTCGTGGCAGTGCGCACGCATGGCGAGCCGAGGCGTGACGGCGCGGCGACGGCCCCCGGGACGGTGTTCCGGATCGCATCGATGTCGAAGAGCTTCCTCGCCGCCACTGCGCTATCCCTGCGCGATGAGGGGCTGCTCGACCTGCACGCACCGATCGAGGGATACGTGCCCGAGGCAGCGGCGGCGCGGTATGAGGGCCGCCAGGCGCGGATCACGATCGACACGCTGCTGAGCAACCGCTCCGGCCTCGCCGAGGACAACCCCTGGGGCGACGAGCACCTCGGCGAATCGAGGGAGTTCCTCGGCGCGCTCGTCGGCGAGGGACTCACGCTGTCCGCCCTGCCCGCGACTGAGTACCAGTACTCCAACACGGGTCAGTCGCTGGTCGGCCGCGCGATCGAGGCGGTCACCGGACGCCCGGTCGAGGACGTCATCCGGGAGCGGATGCTGGATCCCCTCGGGCTCGCAGACACCCGGGCATCCGCCGGCCTCTACCCCGCCGGAACCGATCTCGCGCGCGGCTTCCGCACCTTCGACGACGGCGGCTCCTTCGTGCCGGAGCCCTACGTCGGCACCGGCGCGCTCGGCTGCATCGGCAGCCTGTTCAGCACCGTCACGGACATCGCCGCGTGGATGGGATTCCTCGGCTCGGCCTTCGACGCGGATGCGGGTGACGTCGTCCTCTCCGCCGCCTCGCGACGCGAGCTGCAGGTCGCTCACACGCTGATCGCCCCCGTGATCAGCCAGTTCGCGGACCGGGAGCTCGACGGCGCGGGGTACGGCTACGGGCTCGTCGTCGAGCACGACAGCCGTTTCGGCCGCATCGTGCAGCACGCCGGCGGCCTGCCCGGATTCTCATCGCACATGCGCTGGCACCCGGCCACCGGAATCGGTGTGGTGGTGTTCGGCAACTCCGACCAGTTCGGGGCCGGACGCATCGCGAGCGCCGTGCTGCACGACGTGCTGGGGGCAGTCGATGCGCCGGCCGCCGTCGTGCACCCCTGGCCGCAGACCGTCGCCGCCGCCCGCCGCATCGACGAGCTGCTGCGCGCAGGGCAGACGGATGCCTGGGGCCGGATGGGTCCGCTCGCTCGCAACGTGCTCCGCGACGTGCCTGCTCAGGTGCGAACGCGGCAGCTGGAGGCGGCCGCCGCAGAGGTCGGCGCGCCCATCGCGGATGCCGCGCCGTTCGAGGAGCGCGTGGTCTCGGCGACAGACGCCTCGGCGCTGCGCTGGACGGTGCCGTGCCTGGCCGGCGCCCTGGTGTGCGACGTGCGGATGGTGGGACTGCACGACCCGGTCGTGCAGTCGATCGACGTGCGGGTCGCCGACAGCACCGGGCGCAAACCCCGCGACGAGTCGCCCCGGGTCACCGACCATCACCGGGTGGTGTTGGACTGACCGCCCACTCTGTTCGTGCCGCTCTGAATCGCGGAAAGCGGGTCGAACTGCGATCTGGCTGACCGGCGCGACAACGCCGCAGCTGCTTCCGGGTCCTGCCTGAGGAGCGCCGGCGACGAGCGCCGTGCTGAGCGAGCGAACGCGAGACGAAGTAACGAAGGGCGTTGCTCCGTCAGCCCGCGCTCTCCGCCCAGCGGTGCGAGGTGTCACGCGATGCCGCCGTCACAGCCGCCTGCGCGACCTCGTCCACGAGACGCATGGTGTCGTCGCGCTCGAGGCCGGACAGCCGCCCGGAGACCGGACCGGTGACGGAGTGCACCTGGGCGCCGCCGACGCGCTGCGCGCGGGCGATCGGTCCCTGGTTGACGGCGATCCCCTGCATCCGTGCCAGCGGGAACACGGCCAGCTTGCGCCACAGCACGCCGCGGCGCAGCATCAGTGCGAAGTCGCTGACCGCGTAGCCCTGGCGCTTCCAGCTGAACGGATGGGTCCACCAGGCACGACGGGCCGTGGTGCGGTACGGGTCACCGGCGACGGGGCCGAGCACACCGTGCTCCCAGATCAGCGGGATGACCGACGCCGGAGCATCCGGCAGCACCAGGCCGAGCACCCGCTCGACGTCGGCGCGCTTGCCGACCGGCAGCACGATGTTGAACTGCTGCGCGGTGCTGGACTGCTGCGCCGATGCGCTCTTGCCCGACATCCGGTTGATGCGCACCGACCACCAGCCGAACGGCCGCCACAGCAGCGGCTGCACGACCTCGACGGCGAAGATGCGCCCAGGTGGGAGTGTCTCGGTCACCGTCGTCAGCAGGCCGAAGGTGAGACGGATGCCGTTCTCGGTCGGCGCGATCGAGTAACGCAGCGAGCGCGAGATCTGCGCCCACGCGATGCCCACCGCCGCGATGACCAAGGGGATGCCGACACCGAGGCCGATGCCGAGCACGACGGCGCCGCGGAGCACCTCGCCGTCGGCGAGCGACGAGATCACGACCGTCGCCATGACCGCGAGGAACATCAGGCCGAAGAACACCAGCCAGACGATGGCGTTGATCACATGCGAGCCCACCAGGCGCCCGGTCGGGATCTTCACGACGCTCTCGGGTGCGACGTCCGCGAGGTCGACGCCCGCGATCAGGTCGGTCACGCCGGAGTTCACCGATGAGGCGAACTGCTGGCGCATCGAGCCGGGAGCGGCGGTCGCGGCGGGTGCCGTGCCGGCGGCGGCGAGCCGCGCAGAACGAGCACCGGATGCCAGACGCAGGATGTCCGCCCGCACCGATTCGGCCTTCGCCGTCGCCAGGTACTCCAGCTCGACGTTCGCATCGGTGCCGGCGCCCACGACCTCGACCTTGGCGAGGCCGATCAGGCGGGCGATGAACGGCCGTGTGAGGTTCACGCCCTGCACGCGGTCCAGGGGCGCCCGCCGCTGCGATCGGAACACGATGCCCTTGCGCACCTCGACATGCGATCCGGTGATGCGGAACTGGTGGAACCGCCAGATCACCCAGAAGATCACGATGACGACGATGAGCACGACGAGAACGCCGAGCAGTGCGACGAAGGCGAGGTTGTTGGCCAGCACCCAGTCGACCGGGTCGCCGTCGGGCATGTCACCGACAGCCTCCTCGGGTGCGAAGATGCCGACCAGCCAACCGATCACGCGATCCCGCATGTTCGAAACGATCAGGCCGGCGACGATGATGAGCACCAGGCCGCCCTTGAGCAGCGGGGTGAGCGGGTGCATCCGGTGCCACTCGCCGTCGGCGAGCGTGGATGAGCCGCCGTCGGGGAGCAGCGGCACAGGGCCCGGAGCGGGCGGCGGGACGGGTGCGCTCACAGTCCGGTCCGGCGGGTCTCGGCGACCTGGATGAGGGTGTCGCGCAGGGCCTCGGCGGCAGGCTGGTTCAGCCCGGGGATCTGCACGCCGGTGGTCGCGGCGGCGGTCACCATCTTCAGCTGTGCCACACCGAAGGCGCGGTCCAGCGGGCCGTGCGTGATGTCGACGAGCTGCAGACGACCGTAGGGAACGGCGACCATGCGCTGCCACAGGATGCCGCGGCGGAACACGATGTCGTCGGAGCGCAGCATGTAGCCGATGGCCCTCGCCTGCCGCGGCAGAATGATCATCGTCACCAGCGTGATCACGATGAGGATGCCGGCCGGGATCCAGGCCCAGGTCTGTCCGAACCCGAACGAGAGCACCGCGGCCGCGGCCGCCAGGACCACGATGAACAGCGTGTTCTGCACCATCTGCGAGGCGACGTAGCGCTGCGAGATCTGGTGCCAGACGCCGTCCAGCGCAAGCGCGCCTTCGGAGCGCGGCGTGCGCAGCGCTTCGTAGTTGCCCTCGTCGAGCACAGCGGGCTCGGAGACGGGATTGGCCGGGGCGGTCGGCTCGGCGGGGGTGACGACAGGCGTCGGCGGCACGATCGCGGCGGGCGGAGCCGGCGGTGCGGCAGACGGTGCCGCTGCTGCCGGCGGAGCGGATGCCGGAGGCGGCCCTGGTACGGAGGGACCGCTCGGAGCCGGCGGCTGGACGTCCGGACGTTCCGCGGCAGCCGGCGGCTGCACCGGAGGTGCGGGCGGAGCCGGCGGACTCACGGGCGGGACGGACGCACCGGGCTCATTCTGGTCACTCGGCGGGGTCGTCTGGCTCTCGATCATCGGGGTCCTTCGGCAGTGTGCAGAACTGTTCGGCGAGGAGTGCCGCGGCGATCAGCACGATGGAACCGACCACGACGGCGACCGTCGCCACTGTAGACCCTACCGGCGGGGCGACCGGGCGGGACCAGAGGAACACTCCGAGCCCTGCGCCGAACCCGAGAAGGAGCGCACCGAGCAGGCTGGAGGCCCGGGCCAGAGTCGCCGCGCGCAGCGCCCGGAACGGATCGATGCGGGTGCCGCCGTGCACGCTGCGCCGCACGGGGAGGGCGAGCAGCACGACGACGACCGCGAGCACCACGAGCAGCACGGGCAGGAAGATCGACGGGGTGAATGTCGCCCGCCCCGAGACCGTGAGGAAGTGGTCGACGGCGAAGCCGACCGCGAAGCCGAGCAGGGCGAGCACCGCGAGCAGACCGGGTGAGGTGCGCTTCACCGCGCGCTCCCCTCGTTCTCCGCGTCATCGTCGGCGTGCAGTGCCGTGACGAGGTCGGAGACCCGCCCGCGGCCAGGCAGTACGGCATCCGGGTCGAGCGACAGCCAGGGCTCCAGCACGAACAGCCGCTCCGCGGCGCGCGGGTGCGGCACGTGCAGGTGCGGCTCGTCGCTCGCGAACGAGCCGTACGCGATCAGGTCGAGGTCGAGTGTGCGGTCGCCCCAGCGCTCGCGGCGCACCCGGCCCTCCTCCTCCTCGACGGCGTGCAGCATGCCGAGCAGCACCTCGGGGGCGAGGCGGGTGGTCACCAGTGCGACGGCGTTCAGGTAGCGCGGGGCATCCGGGTCGGGTCCGCCGAGATGAACGGCCACGGTCTCGATCGGCGCCGACATCCGCACCTCCTCGACCAGCGGCAGACGGCGCAGCCGCTCGGCCGCACGCTCCAAGGTCTCGCCGCGATCGCCGAGGTTGGAGCCGAGCGCGACGACGGCGACCTCCGCCTCACGGCCGGGCCGAGGGTCGGGGAAGCCGGACAGCTGCGTCAGGGTGCGGTCGGGGCGGGGATGCTTCATGCCTGCCCCCTCCCCCGGGTGACCGAGACGGAGACGTCGGCGAAGTTCAGCGGGATGGGCGCGTGCGGCTTGTGCACGGTGACCTGCACGACCTGCACCCGGTCGTCCTCGAGCACCGCGTCGGCGATACGCCCGGCGAGCGTCTCGATGAGGTTCACCGGCTCGCCGGCCACGATCGCCGCGACCTTCTCAGCCAGCTCGCCGTAGTGCACGGTGTCGGCGACGTCGTCGGATGCCGCGACACCCCTCAGCGGCAGGTGCAGGGTCAGGTCGATCGTGAACTCCTGCCCGTCCCTGCGCTCGTGCTCGAACACGCCGTGACGCCCGAACACGGTCAACCCGGTCAGCGCGATCTGATCCATGAAGTCCACGCCCCAAGCCTACGGCGGTCCGATGACAGACGCCCTTCGTCCCGCTTCGCTCGCTCAGCGCCCCGGGAACTCGCCGTCCCAGGCGCCGAGCACCGCGAGCGCGTCCCGCGTCGCCGCGACGTCATGCACCCGCACCGCCCATGCGCCGGCCCGCGCGGCGAGCACGCTGGTTACGGCCGTCGCCAGGTCGCGACGCTGTCGTTCCACTGCTCCGGTCTCACTGGATGCGGGTGGTGCGCCCGGCACACCCGCAACAGTTGAGACCGGAACGGAAGAAGCGCCCGCCGTACCCACAACAGTTGAGACCGGAACGGAAGATGCGCCCGCCGCACCCGCAACGGATGAGACCGGAGCGGAGGAGGCAGCGAGCGTCTCGGCGAGGAACCTCTTCCGCGAGGTGCCGATCAGCACCCGCGAGCCGAGCGCGACGATCTCGTCGAGCCCTCGGAGCACCTCCCAGTTCTGCTCACCGCTCTTCGCGAATCCGATGCCCGGGTCGACGATCACCCGGGACGGCGCGATGCCGGCGGCCGCGGCCGCGGCGATGCGCTCGCGCAGTTCCCCCGCCACCTCGCGCGCCGCTCGCACGTACTGAGCGCGCGCGTACATGTCGTCGGACGGTCCGCGCCAGTGCCCGATGGCGATGTCGGCGCCCGTGGGCGCCACCGCGGCCAGCATCCGCTCGTCGGCGAGACCGCCGGAGACGTCGTTCACGATCCGTGCGCCCGCCTGCACGGCGGCTACCGCTGTCTCGGAGTTCAGGGTGTCGATCGAGACCGGGATGCCGGAATCCGCCAGCGCCTCGACGATCGGCAGCACCCGCGCCTGCTCCTCGGCCACCGGCACACGCGCGGCGCCGGGGCGTGTCGACTCGCCGCCCACGTCGATCACGTTCGCGCCTTCGGCGCGCATCCGATGGGCGTGCGCCAGCGCCTTCTCGGGATCCATGTGGCGTCCGCCGTCGCTGAACGAGTCGGGCGTGATGTTGAGGATGCCCCAGATCCCGGTCATTCCGCACCCCACGTGGTCGGGCCCGGCCCCGCGCCGATCAGCGTGATCAGCTCGGTCCGCGCGACGGGGTCGGTGTACGCGCCGCGTGCGGCGATGGTCAGGGTGGATGCCTCGGGCTGGCGCCCGCCGCGCATCGTGACGCAGCCGTGCGTGGCATCCATCACCACCAGCACGCCGCGTGCGTCGAGGTGCTCGGCGATCGTGTCGGCGATCTGCTCGCCGAGCCGCTCCTGCACCTGCGGACGCGCGGCGAGGATCTCGACGACCTTCACCAGCGCACCGAGGCCGACGACCTGCTCCCCCGGGAGGTACGCGATGTGCGCGTGTCCGGCGAAGGGCAGCAGGTGGTGCTCGCACACCGATCGGAACCGGATGCCGCGCAGCAGCACCGCGCCCGACGGCAGCGTCTCGGGAGCAGGGCCCCTCGACACGCTGATGGTGTGCGCGAGCGGCGCGGCCGGGTCGTCGTGGACGCCGGAGAAGTACTCGGAGTACAGCTCCGCCATGCGCGCCGGGGTCTGCCTCAGTCCCGGCCGATCGGGGTCCTCGCCGATCGCCTCGAGCAGCTCACGGGTGAGCCGCTCGACGCGCCCCTTGTCGACGGTCACGTCAGGCCGTCGCGGGTCGGGTGTGTCCCGCCTGCGGCTTCTGCCGCGTCGTTCCGGCGGGAGCCGCGGCCTGTGCGGCGATGCCGACCTCAGACCGCTTGGGCACGTCGATCGGGGGCAACGCGGACACCGGACGCTCGTCGCTGGAGAGCCACAGCGGGCGCTCGGGCAGCTTGCGCACGTCGGTGAAGATCTCCGCGATCTGGTTGTGGTCGAGGGTCTCCTCCTCGAGCAGCGCCAGCGCGAGCCGGTCCAGGATGTCGCGGTTCTCGCTGATCACCTGATAGGCCTCGTTGTGCGCCTGCTCGATGAGCGCGCGCACCTCGACGTCGACGCGCTCGGCGACCGACTCGGAGTACTCGCGGCCGCGGCCCATGTCGCGGCCGGCGAAGGGCTCGCCGCCCTCGGAGCCGAGCTTGACCGGTCCGAGCTCTGTGGTCATGCCGTACTCGATGACCATCTTCCGGGCGATGCTGGTCGCCTTCTCGATGTCGTTCGAGGCGCCGGTGGTGGGGTCGTGGAACACGAGCTCCTCGGCGACGCGGCCGCCCATCGCGTAGGTCAGCTGGTCCTGCAGCTCGTTGCGGGTGACCGAGTACTTGTCCTCGAGCGGCAGCACCATCGTGTAGCCGAGAGCCTTGCCGCGGGGCAGGATCGTGATCTTGGTGACCGGGTCGGTGTGGTTCATCGCCGCCGCGGCGAGGGCATGGCCGCCCTCGTGGTATGCGGTGATGAGCTTCTCCTTGTCCTTCATCACGCGGGTGCGGCGCTGCGGGCCGGCGATCACGCGGTCGATCGCCTCGTCGAGGGCGCGGTTGTCGATCAGCTGTGCGTTCGAGCGTGCGGTCAGCAGCGCAGCCTCGTTCAGCACGTTGGCCAGGTCGGCGCCGGTGAACCCGGGGGTCTTGCGCGCGACGACCTCGAGGTCGACGCTCTTCGACAGCGGCTTGCCCTTGGCGTGCACCTCGAGGATGCGCTGGCGACCCTTGAGGTCGGGGGCGTCGACGCCGATCTGGCGGTCGAAGCGGCCGGGGCGCAGCAGCGCGGGGTCGAGGATGTCGGGTCGGTTGGTGGCCGCGATCACGATGACGTTCGCGTTCGGGTCGAAGCCGTCCATCTCGACGAGCATCTGGTTCAGGGTCTGCTCGCGCTCGTCGTTGCCGCCGCCGAGACCTGCGCCGCGGTGCCGGCCGACTGCGTCGATCTCGTCGATGAAGATGATCGCGGGGGCGTTCTCCTTGGCCTGGTTGAACAGGTCGCGCACACGGGAGGCACCGACACCGACGAACATCTCGACGAAGTCCGAACCGGAGATCGAGTAGAACGGGGCACCCGCCTCGCCGGCGACGGCACGGGCGAGCAGGGTCTTACCGGTTCCGGGAGGGCCGTACAGCAGCACGCCCTTCGGGATGCGGGCGCCGATGGCCTGGAACTTCGCGGGATCCTGCAGGAACTCCTTGATCTCCTGGAGCTCCTCGATGGCCTCATCCGCACCGGCGACGTCGGCGAAGGTGACCGTCGGGCTCTCCTTGTTGACGAGCTTCGCCTTGGACTTGCCGAACTGCATGACCTTGCTGCCGCCGCCCTGCATGGACGAGAGCAGCCACCAGAAAAGCAGGCCGAGGATGATCATCGGCAGGAAGATCGACAGGAAGCCGCTGAACCAGCTGGGCTGCGGCACGACGTCGTTGAAGCCGTCCTTGGGCTCTGCCGCGTTGACGGCCTCGACGATCTCGTCTGCACGGGCCTGCGTGTAGTAGAACTGGACGGCTTCGGAGTCCTTGAAGGGCTTGGAGAGCTCCATGTCCACGCGCTGGTCGCCATCGGTGGTGATCACCTTGGTCACGGTGGTGCCCTCGAGCAGCTTCAGGCCCTCTTGGGTGGTGATCGTCTGCGGTGCGCTGAGGTTCGAGATCAGCAGGAAGCCGCCGAACAGCAGCAGGCCGATCAGCGCCACGTAGATCAGCGGGTTCCGGGAGACCTTCTTGACATCCATGATCCGATCAGCGTACCGCTCGAACCTGTGGCATCCGCTGGGATTCGCCGTGGGCGGACAGCTCAGCTGTAGACGTGCGGGGCGAGCACGGCGACGTCGCGCAGATTGCGGTAGCGCTCGGCGTAGTCCAGCCCGTACCCGACGACGAACTCGGTCGGGATGTCGAAGCCGACGTACTTGCAGTCGATCTGCACCTTCGCCGCCTCGGGCTTGCGCAGCAGGGCGAGCACCTCGATCGACTCGGCGCCGCGGGATTCGAAGTTCTCCAGCAGCCAGCTCAGCGTCAGACCGGAGTCGATGATGTCCTCGACGATGAGCACGTGCTTGCCGTGCAGGTCGGTGTCGAGGTCCTTGCGGATCTGCACCACTCCGCTGGACTTGGTGCTGGCGCCATAGCTCGACACGGCCATGAAGTCGATCGGCGCGTGCATGGGCAGCGCGCGCGCGAAGTCCGCCATCACCACGAATGCACCCTTGAGCACGCCGACCAGCAGCAGGTCCTTGCCCGCGTAGTCCGCGGCGACCCGCGCCGCCAGCTCGTCGAGCTTCGCTCGGATCTGCTCCTCGGTGACGAGGATCTCTGAAAGGTCGTCCTGGATCTCAGCGGCGCGCATGGATCGATTTTAGGCGACGGATGCCGGGCATCCGCACTACTGTGAGCGGTGATGCGGGCACCCGTCCCGCAAGGGGAGCAGGATATGGACATCAACGACATCCTCAAGCAGGTGCCGATCGACGACATCGCGCAGAAGTTCGGCGTCAGCCCGGATGTGGCCGCGCAGGCCGTCAAGGAGGGCGGCGCAGCTCTGCTCGGCGGGCTCGCGAAGAACGCGGAGACCGATGAGGGCTCGGCCGCGATCGAGAGCGCACTGAGCCGGCACGAGGGCTTCTCCGGGGCATCCTCGGTCGACGACATCGACGCCGCCGACGGCGACAAGATCGTGAAGCACGTGTTCGGCGACAAGGAGACGGATGTCGCGCAGGCGCTGAACGCCTCCGAGAAGACCGCGGGCGGCATCGACTTCGGCAAGCTGCTGCCGGTGCTGGCGCCGATCGTCCTCGGCCTCATCGCGAACGCGAACAAGGGCAAGGCTGCGGGCGGTGGCGGCATCGGTGACGTCATCGGCGGCCTGCTCGGCGGAGGCGACCAGCAGCAGGGTGCCGGTGGCGGGGGTCTCGGCGACATCCTCGGCAACCTCGGCGGCCTGCTCGGCGGAGGCTCGCAGGGCGGCTCCGGCGGCGGCATCGGCGACATCCTGGGCGGCCTCTTCGGCGGCAAGAAGTAACGACGTCCTCAGCGGCGGTCGGAGCAGATGCTCCGGCCGCCGCTTCCGTTCTGCGAGCTCCGTCGGGCCCCGCGAGCACGGGCCCGCGAGCGCTCCGGTCGCAAACGAGCACAGTCCGGGCGCACAACACTGTGCCGGAATGCGACCGGAACAGCGAACGCCCGGCCCCGAGCGCCTCCAGTCGCAAACGAGCACAGTCCGGGCGCACAACACTGTGCCGGAATGCGACCGGAGCACGGGCTGCGGCTCGCGCGACTCGACTCAACGATTCGCGCTGCGCGGTCAGCGGGCGGTGAAGACGATGCGACCGCCGGCGCGGCGGGCGACGCAGCCGGGCAGATCGATCGGGCCCTGACCCGACCAGTCCGTGACCAGGCGCGCGACCTCGAGAGTTTGGATGCGGGTCAGGCTGACGCCGAACTCGCTGCCGACGACGAGCCGGATGATGCGGTTGCGCAGCGCTGCCGGATTCGCGGCGAGCGCCGCGACGCTGACCGAGATGCCCGCCTCGGCGTGCTCGACGATGTCCTCGATGGTCTCGTGGATCATCTCGTCGAACGCCTCGGCGTCCTCGCGGAGCTGCTCGGCGGTGCGGGCGAGCGCCTCCGCGATGCCGGGGCCGAGCTCGGTCTCGAGCACGGGCAGCACCCGCTCGCGCACGCGCACGCGGGTGAACCGAGGGTCGAGGTTGTGCGGGTCGTCCCAGAACTCCAGACCGGATGCCGCACACGCGGCGCGCGTGGTCTGACGCCGGACTCCGAGCAGCGGGCGCAGCCACACCGTGCCGTCCTCGTCCTCGCGACGGGGCGCCATGCCCTGCAGGCTCGCGGCACCGGAACCACGGGCCAGGCCCAGAAGCACGGTCTCGGCCTGATCGTCCAGGGTGTGGCCGACGAGCACCGAGGCGCTCTCGCGCGCGGCGGCCGCACGGAGCGCCGCGTGCCGGGCATCCCGTGCCGCGGCCTCCGGCCCTCCGGCGGACTCGACATCGACGCGGACGATCTGCGACCGGATCCCGAGGCTCTCCGCGGTGGAGGCGGCGCGCGCTGCGGCATCCGCCGATCCCTCCTGCAGGCCATGGTCGACGGTGACGCTGATCACTTCGATCCCGCGCGAGCGCGACTCGAACGCGGTCGCCGCAGCGAGCGCGAGGGAGTCGGCACCGCCGGAGAGGGCGACGATCACGGCGCCGCTGTCGGGCAGCGCCGCGCGCACGGCTCGGCGCACTTCGGCGACGGCGGGGTCGAGGGATCCTTCTGCCACATCCCCACGGTAGCGGCCCGGTCGCCCGGAGTAGGCTTGTCCGCGGCATCCCACCGTCTTCCGGCATCCGCAGGTGCCGTCATCACAAGGAGAGAACATGGGCGCACACGACGCCGTCATCGAGATCCCGCGCGGCAGCCGCGTGAAGTACGAGGTCGACCACGAGACCGGTCGGGTGCACCTCGACCGCGTGCTCTACACGACCTTCGGGTACCCGGCCGACTACGGCTACTTCGACGACACCCTCGGCGAGGACGGCGACCCGCTCGACGTGCTGGTCCTGCTCGACCACCCGATCTACCCGGGCGTCGTCGTGAACGTGCGCCCAGTGGCCGTGCTGAAGATGAGCGACGAGGCCGGTGGCGACGACAAGCTCGTCGCCGTGCTGTCGAAGGACCCGCGCTGGGCGCACATCCACGACGTGGACGATCTGCCGCAGCACACCAAGGACGAGATCTCGCACTTCTTCGAGCACTACAAGGACCTCGAGCCCAACAAGTGGGTCAAGGTCGACGAGTGGGGCAACGCCGCCGAGGCGGAGCGGATCCTGAACGAGGCGATCCAGCGCTTCGCCAACGAGGGGCACTGACCTCTCGCCAGACATACGGGAATCCCCCGGCCATCGGATGGCCGGGGGATTCTTCGTTCGTGCGGGACGGGCTTCAGACCGAGATGCCTTGTGCCGCCATGAACTGGATCGGGTTGATCGTGCGGCCGTTGCGGTAGACCTCGAAGTGCAGGTGGCAGCCGTTGGAAGAACCGGTGGTCCCCGCATAGGCGATGACCTGGCCTGCCCTGACCGACTGGCCGTTGCGCACCGCGAATCCGCCGGGACGGATGTGCCCGTAGCCGGTGCCGATGCCCCCGCCGTGATCGATCTTGATGTAGTTGCCGTAGCCGGAGTGCAGCGTGCCGTTCAGGCCGGCGTACACGACCCGACCGGAGTGCGCGGCGTAGATCGGCGCTCCGCAGCCGTTCGCGAGGTCGACGCCGTAGTGGTAGCTCGAGCAGCCGCTGCAGGGGCTGGGCCGCGGCCCGTAGCCGGAACTGCGGTGACCGCCGTGCGGGCGCACCCAGCCGCTGGAGTTCGGGGCACCGCCACCGCCGCCGCCGCCGCCACCGCCACCGCCGCCCTGGGCGGCCAGGCGGGCAGCCTCTTCACGACGGCGCCGCTCCTCCTCCGCCTTGCGGATGCGCTCGCCTTCCTGGTAGCCCGCGACGGTCTGCGCCGTGGTGTCCTGAAGGGCGGCCAGCTGGGCCTGCAGCGTGGTCAGGTTCGCCTGGCTCTCCGCGAGTGCAGCCTCCGCAGCATCCGCCGCCTGCTGCGCCGCGATCATCTTCTGCTCGGCGATCTTCTGCAGCCGGTCGCGCTCATCGCGCGCAACGCGAGCCTTGTCGCTGAGCGCCTGCGCGGAGTTGCGGCTGGCGACAGCCTTGTCGTACACCGACTGGTTGTACTCGAGGAGCTTGTCCATCGTGCCCAGGCGCGACAGGAGCCCGTCGGCGTTCGCCGCCGATCCGCTGAAGAAGAGCTCGAGGCTGGAGTCCTCGCCGCCGTTGCGGTACAGCTGCGTGGCGACCTGCCCTGCCTTGGTGGACGTCTCGTCGGCGAGCTTGGACTGCGCGTCCGCCTGCGACTGCAGGTCATCCGCCTGCTGCGCGGCGTCGAAGTACTTCTGCTGCGCCACGAAGAACTCTGTGCCCGCCTTCTCGGCGGCGGCCTTCGTCTCGGCGACCTTGGCGGTGAGGCTCTGGATCAGCCCCTGGATGCGGGTGACCTCACCCGCCTTCGCCGCCTCGTTGGCCTTGGCGGCCTGCACGTCATCCCAGCTCGGGTAGCTCGCCGCATAGGCCGCGGACGCACCGACACCGATGCCGAAGACGCCGAGCGCGGCGACGCTGAGCGCACCGATCGACAGCGCATTGCGCCGGGTCACACCGTGGGGGGCCCAGAGGCTGCGTCGCTCGTCGGGAGTCGGAGCGCATCCGCAGTCGGCGTCGGCTGACGCATCGGCTGGGTATCTCTCGTCGTTCACACGGCTCCTTTCGCCGGTTTCACAGCTGCAACACTAACAACATCCGTCACATCTGCAACAGGCTTGCACCGGCATCGCGCTCGCTGACAGGTGCCGTCGGGCACGGCTCGCCACCTCCCATGATGCGCCTGAACACGCCCGAGCGACAGAGGGCACGCCCTCGATTCGCGTTTTCGGAAGATCTTCGCTTATGCTTGAGCGTCGGCAAGGAACGCCCCCAAGGCAGACCTTCGGCCCCATCGTTTAGCGGCCTAGGACGCCGCCCTTTCACGGCGGTAGCACGGGTTCGAATCCCGTTGGGGTCACTCATCCGATACAATTTAAAAGTTATGGCCCTGTAGCGCAGTTGGTTAGCGTGCCGCCCTGTCACGGCGGAGGTCGCGGGTTCAAGTCCCGTCAGGGTCGCTCCTAGCGATGAGCCTTCTTTCGAGGAGGCTCTTCGTCTAAGACGCGGCAGATCATGATGTGCCGTGAGGCTCTGTAGCTCAGTTGGTAGAGCGTTCGACTGAAAATCGAAAGGTCACCGGATCGATGCCGGTCGGAGCCACAAGGACCGTCGTTACAACGGTCCCAGAAACCCTCGCGTAGCTTCTACATCGCGAGGGTTTTGCTTTGCCTGGTGAGGGGCGGTTTTTCTGGCGCTCCCCCTGGCTGAGTCAGCGCGTGCCGTTGAGATCCTGATCGTCGAGCACGCGAAACGAGACGAGACGAGACGGGCCTCCCGCGGAGCGTGTGCGGGGTGCTCGACCTGCGCAGATCCAGTGAGGTTGTTCTCGACCGCATCCGCCTGCGGTCGCACCTGTTGTTGAGCTCGTAGGTCCAGGCCTCAATCCTCGGAGGCGCAGGAGCCTTCATTCAGACGTCAGTACGCCTTGAGGTAATCCTTGTGCACCCAGCCGGTCTTGCCGGCATACGTCACCTTGCGCCAGGAACCGCTCGACGCCAGGATCCTGCCGACGCTCTTTCCCTTCGGGATCGTCAGCAGCGCCTTCTTGACCGTCGACGCCGTAGGCCGCAGGTTCACCGCGGCCGTGGTCTTGTACGTGGTCATGGCTGAGGAACTTCCGGCAGGGGCCGGAGCCGGCTTCGGCGCCGTCGTGGGCGGCTTCGGCGCCGTCGTGGGCGGCTTCGGAGCCGGAGCGGGGGTCGGCTCCGGCGCCGGGACAACGGGACGAGTCGGACTGAGCAGCCAGTTCGCTATCCATCCGCTGCGTGAGCCCGCCTTGACGGGCAGGAACGAGTTGGAGACTTGGCCCGGCACTGCCGTGACCATGGTGCCGGCGGCGAGATTCGCGACGACGGCCGTTGCGGTCGATGCCCCTGCGCGCAGGTTCACCACTCCGGTCGTGTAGTAGGTGCAGGTGCTGGGTGCCGTCTTGGCGGTGATCGCAGTGGCCTGCGTGGCCACGTCGACACTCCGACTCTTCAGCCAGGGGACCGGATCGAGCAGCTTGGTCCCGCCCGCCTGGTGCTCCCAGAGCTCCAGGTGAAGATGCGGGCCGGTGGAGTTTCCGCTCGTGCCCACCGAGCTGATCTGCTGCCCGGCCTTCACGACCTGGCCGACCTTCACGTGGGTCGTCGCCGACCAGATGTGCAGGTACTTCGTCGTGTACGTGACGTTGCCGACCGTGTGACGGATGTCGATGTGCCCGGTGACCGAGCTGGACCCCGACACGGTGGCGGTGACGACGCCTGCGCCGACGGCGTAGATCGGCGAACCGTTCCTCGTCGCGAGGTCGACGCCGCTGTGCGACGTGCTGGCGCCGGGCATCGGCATGCAGCGCGGGCCCTGCCAAGCCGAGACGGTGTAAGACTTCCCCGCGAGCGGCGTCACGAAGGCTGTCGCCGCAGGTACAGCGGTGGTCGCCGCGCCTCGGAGCGAGGAGACCGGCGCAGAGACGGGCACGGCCGCGACTGCGGCGGCCGGGAACAGCCCCGCGACCTCCAAGGCGATCGCGGTCGCCAGAGCCAGCGTATGGCGTGATCTGAGTTTCATGATTCTCCGGTCGAGCAGGCTGGTGTCACGAAGGCGTGCCGCGATCAAGACCTTAGTGGCGCAGCCGGGTTCATCACCAGGTCCTGCACGGAGGCTCGTCCTCCGGCATCAGACGCTCGCTGCGGGGCGGGCGAAGGATGCCTGCAGAGCCTCGATCACGGCCGTGCGTTCACGACGCGCCATCCAGCGATAGACCGGCGTCGCCAGGCGAGATGCCCCGTACACCTGCATCCGAGCGTGGTGACGCACCCGCGTGGATCGCGGGCCGATGGCCTCGAGCCGGTAGCCCGGCCACCCCTCGGTCTTGACCTTCCCGTTCGAGGTCGCATCCCACCAGTGGAAGACGACCGCGGTGGGCCGCAGGTACTCGGCGACATCGCCCGGGACGTCACCCACGGATGTCTCGTCGAGGTAGGTCGTCCCGAGGCCGACCGGCCCCGGCGAGGTCTGCCGTGTCCGGCGCAGCAGGCTCCCGCGCGACGGCATCCAGTCCCCGTACCCGTCGATGCCGGCAAGTCGGTCGAACACCTGCTCGATCGGCGCCTCGATCACCCGGACCAACTCGAACTCGATGACGCTCATGGGCTCATCGTCCTCCCGCTGCCTGCTCGGTGCAACGGCTCGCGTTCAGCGAGAGATCGCTACGGCGGCAGGAATCGTCCTGCCCGCCTCGCTCACCCGACCTCCTCGCTACGCTCCGGCAGATGCAGCCTCGTGAGGTACCTCTCCGTGCGCAGCGGAGCGCCCCGCCTGTCCAGGCGCGACACGAGCAGGATCACTCCCGTGACCAGCGGGATGGCCCACGCCGCCGGCTGCACGAGAAGCGATGCCGAGGAGCCCAGCCACGTCGAGGCGGCGAGCGAACCGGCGACGATCAGCGAACCGACGAGCATTCCCGCGATCGCTCCGCGTGCGGTGAGCCCGCGCCACCACACCCCGAGCAGGATCACCGGTGTCAGGCTCGTCGCCGCCATCAGAAACACCGTGCCGACGCTGGAGACCAGCGCCTCCGGACCCGTGATCAGTGCGCCAGCCAGCGGTGCGATGACGCAGAGGGCCGCGGAGAGACGGAAGGACCGCACCGAGCCATCGAAGACGTCCTGGCTGATCACGCCGGCGAGTGAGACGACGAGACCCGACGACGTCGCCAGAAAGGCTGCGAACGCACCGGCCACCACGATCGCAGTGACCACCGTGGCGATGGGCTCGGGCAGCACCCGAGCGGGCAGCGCAAGCACCACGGTGTCGGCGATCCTCGCCTCTGCGAGGTCGCTGGCGGCGACCCGGGCGATGAGACCGAGCGTGCCGGAAACCGCATAGAAGACACCGATCATCGCGACCACGAGCACCGTCGTCCGTCGTGCCGAGCCTCCGTCGGGGCTCGTGTAGAAACGCACGAGCACGTGGGGCAGACCGATCGTGCCGAGCAGCAGCGCGATCATCAGTGATGCGGTCGAGTACGGATCGGTCGCGGAAGGACCCAGCTGCACGGGAAAGGCGAGCACGGTCTCCGGTGAGGGTTCCCGTCCGGACAGCGCGATGAGGATGAGGACGACGGGGATCGCGAGAGCCATGAGCTTCACCCAGTACTGCATCGCCTGCACGACCGTGATCGCTCTCATGCCGCCCGCTGCCACGATGCCCGCCACCACGACAGCCACCACGACAGCGCCGACCCATGACGGCACGTTGGCGACCACCTGCAGCGTCAGCGACGCGCCGTGCAGCTGCGGCACGATGTACAGCCATCCGATCACGAGCACCAGCAGACTGGTCAGCCGCCGCACGGCGCGCGACTCCAGGCGGGCCTCGATGAAGTCCGGGATCGTGTACGCCCCGCTGCGCCGCAGGGGCGCAGCGACGAACAGCAGGAGCAGCAGGTAACCTGCGGCGTACCCGATCGGGAACCAGAACCCGTCCGATCCGACCAGCAGCACGAGTCCCGCCAGGCCGAGGAAGGTACCCGCGGAGAGGTACTCGCCGCTGATGGCCGAGGCGTTCCACACCGGTCGCACGCTGCGCGATGCGACGAAGAAGTCGCCCGTGGTGCGGCTGAGGCGCACGCCCATCACCGCGAGGATGACGGTGGCGGCGAGCACCAGGGCGACGGCCGTCAGATTGAGCACGACGTTCATCGTGCCCCGCCCTCGCCGTCGTCGTCCTCGTCGGCCAGCATCCGGAACCGCCGCTCATTCCGCGCCGCGTTGCGGGCGAACACGATCGCGAAGAAGAGGATGACGGGATAGTAGGCGTAGGCCTGCAGAAGCCACGACAGGGGCACCCCGAACAACACAGGGTCCACGGTGCTCGCGAGCACCACGATCGCGGCGGTGAGCAGCAGCGAAGCCAGGATGAACCCGATCAGACACGCGCCCGCCAGCCGCAGCTGCGCGCGCATCAGGTCGGTCAGGAAGACCGACTCGGCCTCCCGCACCGGCGACCCCGGCAGCGCGATGCCGTGAGTACGGGAAGAATCCGCGGAGAGGACGGCCGGATCGAAGGCGACGCGCACCCGACGCGGTCGATCATCCTCGCCGTCCTCGTTCATCGTGCATCGGCCTTCACCAGCCGGCTGCGCACGGACGGTATCAGCCGGCGACTCACAGGCAGCTCGATCTCCGGCAGTGCCACGGCCGGCAGTGGCCCGGTGAGACGCAGCTCGGTGACCGCCTCGGCGTGCACGAGATACGACCGGTGGATCCGTACGAACCCGGCCGCCGACCAGCGCTCCTCGAGCTCGGAGATGGGGATGCGGACCAGGTGGCTGGCCCCGGATTCGGTCCACAGCCGCGAGTAGTCGCCCTCCGCCTTCACCCAGCGCACGTCACCGCGTCGCACGAGACGCACCGACTGCCCCGACGACACCGGAACGGTCTCCTCATCGCCGCCGTCGGTCGTGTCGCCCGTCCGCCGATCTTCGACCAGTCGGTCCACCGCGCGCTGCAGTCGCTCCGGCCGGACCGGCTTGAGGACGTAGTCGAGAGCGTGCACGTCGAAGGCTTCGAGCGCCCGCGCGTCATCGGCGGTCACGAAGACGACGGCCGGCCTCTCCGCGAACCTGTCCAGTGCCCGAGCCAGATCGAATCCGTCCACACCCGGCATGTGGATGTCGAGGAACACCGCATCCACGGCTTCGCTCGACAGCGTGCGCAACGCATCGGCGCCACTGGACACGGCGTGGATGGCGCCGATCCTGGCATCCATCTCGAGCAGTGCCACGAGCTCGGCAAGGGCGGGCGCCTCGTCGTCGGCGACGAGTACATCCACGATCATGGCGCGTCCGTCTCATGCAGCGGTTGCGACTTCGGAATCCGCATCCGGACCATGGTACCGGCGTCGATGTTCGTCTCGATGATGAGACCGCCTTCCTTCCCGTACAGCCGCCGCAGCCGCGTGTCGACGTTGCGCAGGCCGATGTGGGACGTTCCCGCCGGGTCGGTGAGCGCCCGCTGCACCCGTTGCGGATCCATGCCCGCTCCGTCGTCTTCAACGGATATCTCGGTGTGCGTCGTCTCATCAGCGGCGGCGATGACGATGCGCCCGCCGGAGGCAAGTGGTTCGAGGCCGTGCCGCACCGCGTTCTCGACGAGCGGCTGCACCGAGAGGAACGGGATCACCGTCGACAGTGTCTCCGGCGCGATCTGCAGGCGGACGTCGAGCCGATCGCCGAACCTCGCGCGCTCCAGCTGGAGATAGTTGCGGATGCTGCCGAGCTCCTGCGCGAGGGTCGCGAACTCCCCCTTCTGCCGGAACGAGTACCGGGTGAAGTCGGCGAAGTCGAGTACCAGCGTCCGGGCCCGCACCGGATCGGTGGTGATGAACGACGCGATCGCCGCCAGCGAGTTGTAGATGAAGTGCGGGCTGATCTGGGCGCGCAGGCTGCGCAATTCGGCCTCGGCCAGGCTCGCGCGCGAATCCTCCAGCTCGGTCAGAGCGATCTGCGCCGCGCACCATTCCGCCACATCTCCGGTGGCACGTACAAGGGGACCCCGCACGGTCTCGGCGAAGGCGATCAGCACTCCCCTGCTCTCTCCGTCGACCGTCATCGGCGCTCCGACCGCCTCGTGCGAGCCGTCGTCCCTGCTGCGCCGGGGGAACACCTGGCGGCGCCCCGTCTCCCGGACCCGGGCGGCGATCCGCTGCGCCGAATTCTCCAGTCCGCTGATGGAGCCGTCGATCGCGATCGCTCCCTCCGTGGTCACGAAGGCGACTGCCTGCACTCCGAGCAGGTTGCGCAGGTGACGGGCGGCACGCACGAGGTCCGGCCCACGGTCGGAGCGCAGCTCTGCAGCGGCCAGGCCCGCGAGGTGCAGGGTGCGGCTCGTCGCGCGCTCCGCCTCGCCACCGAGAACCCGCGACCCTCGCGCGAGGCGCAGCATCCAGAGGGCCACGAGGGCGAGCATTGCCCCCGCGACCACTCCGAATGCACCCGCAACCAGAGCCTGGTCGGTCATGCGCCTCAGCCTAGGGCCGAGTCAGCAGCATCGTGCGCCTGGATTGCGGTCCTGCTCCGCCATCCGGTCGCACCAGAATTCGCGTTCCGTGGGGATATCGGCGCCTGGATGATTCCTGCGCTGGTGAGCGACGAAGTCGGCATAGGCGCGGTCGCCCATCAGCGCGGTCACGTACCAGCGGACGCTCGCGAGCGCTGCCCGCACCCGCCGCCCGAAGGTGGCGGATGCGGACGGCAAGCCCCGGCCATCGACGGACATCAGTGCTGCCCCGTCTGACGCGACACACCGCGCTCGGCGTCGTACACCTGCCACCGCGCCTCGAGCTCGCGCTCCGAACGGCTCGCGATCAGACCCGCCGGCGCGAAGCGCTGCGAGGGCACCGGGGCGTCCTCCCCGTCGTCGCTGAGGCCCCGACGGATCGAGTTGATCGCAGAACCGGCCGCGACGAGGATGACGACGATCGTCAGTACGACGAAGATGATCGACAGCGTGCCCTGGACCGCAGTGTTGCGGATCACCGCCTCCACCATCTCGGGCGTGCCGAGGCTGCCGTCGCCGGTGGCCTGAGCGGCACGGTACTTCGCGTTGTTGGCCCAGTATCCGATGGCCGGCACCGGCGAGAAGATCTTGTACATCGACGCCGTGATCGTGATCACCGCGGTGAACGCCAGCGGCACGCCGATGATCCACAGCCAGCGCACGTAGCTCGGACCCCGCTTGGCCACGATCGCGAAGACCACCGCCAGCGCGATCGCCGCGAGCAGCTGGTTGGCGATGCCGAAAAGCGGGAAGAAGGTGTTGATCCCGCCGAGCGGATCCGTGACACCGAGGATGAGGATGTAACCCCACCCGGCGACCATGATCGCCGTGCAGATCCACACGCCCGGGCGCCAGCTGATGTCACGGAACTTCGGCACCCAGGCGCCGATGGAGTCCTGCAGCATGAAGCGTGCCACGCGAGTCCCCGCATCGACGGCCGTGAGGATGAACAGCGCCTCGAACATGATCGCGAAGTGGTACCAGAAGCCCATCAGAGCCGTACCTCCCCCGATCTGCTGCATGATGTGCGCGAGACCGAGCGCCAGGGTCGGTGCTCCACCGGTGCGGGAGATGATCGTCTCCTCCCCCACGGCTGCGGCCGTCGAGGTCAGCATGTCCGGGGTCAACTGCACCCCGGTCAGGCCGAGGGAGTTGACGAACGCGACCGCTGCCTCGGGTGTTCCCCCGGTGAGCGCTGCCGGCGCGTTCATCGCGAAGTAGATGCCCTGGTCGATCGAGATCGCGGCGACGAGCGCCATGATCGCGACGAACGACTCCATCAGCATCCCGCCGTACCCGATGAACCGGGTCTGCCGCTCCTTCTCGACCATCTTCGGCGTGGTGCCGGAGGAGATGAGCGCGTGGAAGCCGGAGAGCGCCCCGCAGGCGATCGTCACGAACAGGAAGGGGAAGAGCGGTCCGGAGAACACCGGACCGAGACCTGTGAAGGCGAAGTCGGTGAACGCGGGCACCGTGATCTCGGGGCGCACGATGACGATGGCAGCCGCCAGCATGACGATCACGCCGATCTTCATGAACGTGGAGAGGTAGTCGCGGGGAGCGAGCAGCAGCCACACCGGCAGGACGGCCGCGATGAAGCCGTAGATGATGATGCCCCAGGCGATCACCGAGCGGTCCAGGTGGAACATCGCCTGGCCCCATTCGGTGCCGGCCACCACGCCGCCCCCGATGATCGCGGCGATCAGCAGCACGAAGCCGATCAGCGACACCTCGGTGATCCGGCCGGGGCGCAGGAAGCGCAGGTACAGCCCCATGAAGATCGCGATGGGCAGCGTCATGGCGACGCTGAAGACGCCCCACGGGCTCTCGCCGAGCGCGTTGACGACGACGAGGGCGAGGATCGCGACGATGATGATCATGATGAGCAGCGACGCGATGATCGCCGCCGTCCCGCCGACCTTGCCCAGCACGTCACGCGCCATCTGCCCGATCGACCGTCCTCCGCGGCGCATCGAGAAGAAGAGCACGGTGTAGTCCTGCACCGCGCCTGCGAGCACGACGCCGACGATGATCCAGATGGTGCCCGGGAGGAATCCCATCTGCGCTGCGAGCACGGGCCCGACCAGCGGTCCGGCGCCGGCGATGGCGGCGAAGTGATGCCCGAAGAGCACCCTGCGGTCGGTGGGAACGTAGTCCTTGCCGTCGTCGCGGATCTCAGCCGGGGTGGCGCGGCGGTCGTCCGGGCGGGTGATGTACTTCTCGATCACCTTCGAGTAGAACCGGTACCCGATCAGATATGTGCACACTGACGCGAAGACGAACCAGATCGCGTTGACGGTCTCGCCACGGATGAAGGCGAGCATCGTCCAGGCGACACCGCCGAGCAGCGCGATGGCCGCCCAGATCACGATCTTCAGGGGTGTCCAGCGGGCATCCCGCTTGAGGTCCGCCTCGGGTACGGCGACGGGTGGGGTGTCGGGCGCCTTCTCGGCGGCGCGAGCGCCGTCGCCGGCGGCTGGGGTGGATGTCATGGTCTCCTCCTCGAGACGCGATGGTGTTTTCGGGTGGGTGCGTACGTGCAGGGACGGGGCAGCCGGCGCATCCGCGGAACGGATGCGCCGGCTGGGCCCCTCGGATCAGGCCATCCGCTTGGACAGCTTCCAGGCCGCGTCGACGAGCCGGTCGACGTCGTCCCGCTGGTGGAACAGGTGCGTCGACACGCGCACCGGACTGTGCTTCACCGTGTCGCCGATGACCGCCACCGAGGTGTTGCGGATCTCGATCCGGTACTCGTCGAGCAGGCGAGCGACGAAGTCGGCGGACTTCTGCGAGTTCTTCACATCGGCCGGGTTCTGGAAGGGGTTGAACCCCGTCAGCGCGCAGGTGAGCCGGGCATCCGACTTCGCCGAGTAGAGCGCCGAGGCTCCCCAGCGCTCGACGACCTGCTCCTTGAGATAGTCCCCGAGCCCGACGATGTGCTCCTGGATGCGCTGGCGCCCGATCTGCTCCCAGACCTCGGAGGCCTTCTGCACTCCGGCGTTGAGCGCCTTGCTGCCGTTTCCGACGGACTGCAGGTACTTGCCGATGTCCTGGGACTGGTCGCGATGGCGCAGATCCACCGACCCGTCGGTCGGGTAACCAGACGACACGATCGGCCAGAACTCCGGCAGCGGGTTCGGGTTCGCCGCGTTCACGCGGTTGCGGATGTAGAGGATGCCTGTGCCTCCGGGGCCGCACTGCCACTTCGCGGCCGATGCCGCGAGAAAGTCGACGCCGAGCTCCCGGAAGTTGTAGTTCATCATCCCGGGGATGTGCGCGCCGTCGACGAGCGTGGGGATCCCGTGCTCCTGCGCGAGCAGGGCGAGCTCCCTGATCGGCAGCATCGTGCCCGTGAGGTACGTCGGCGCGGAGAACATGATCAGCTTGGTGCGGCCGGTGATGCCGGCCCGGAAGAGCTCGACGATCTCCTCGGCCTTCTGCTCGCCGCCGATCGGCAGTTCCACCCGCTTGATCACCACGCCCTGACGATCGTGCAGCATCGCCATCGGGGTGTTGCCGCCGCCGTGCTCGTGGTTGGTCGTCAGGATCTCGTCGCCCACACGCAGGTTCAGGCCGAGCAGCGCCTTCGACATGCCGTCCGAGGTGTTGTGCGTGATGACGATCTCGTCCTTGTCGACGCCGTGCGCCGTGGCGATCGTCTGGCGCACGTCCGCGAAATCGCTGTAGGAGGCCTCGGCGTCCCGCGCGACCTGCCGGTGGACGGCGTCGACGACGTCGAGCACCTGACGCGGCGGCGAGCCGACGGTTCCGACGTTCATGTAGAGGATGCGCTTGTCGAGCACGAACATCTGCTCGACCTTGCGCCAGAACGCCGCGTCGTTGGCGGCGGGGACGACGGCGGAGGACGTCGCGCCCGCGGGCGAGGCGAGGCCGAGGGTGCTTAGTCCGACGGCTCCTGCTCCGGCGCCGAAGAGCTTGAGCGCGTTGCGGCGCGAGAATCCGGATGTCTGCATGTCCTGCGTTTCCATGGTCTTCATCTCCTATCGAACGGCGATCGCGCTGATCTCGACTTTTGCTCCCTGCGGTAGCGCCGCGACCTCGACGGTCGCGCGCGCCGGCGCGGCTTCGGTGCCGAAGTACTCGGCGTAGACCTCGTTGAAGGCGGCGAAGTCGTCCATGTCGGACAGATAGACGGTCGCGCTGACGACGTCGTCGAGATCGAGCCTCGCCTCCTTCAGCACGGCTCGGACGTTCTGCACCGACAGGGCGGTCTGCTCGGAGATCGACTGGCTGTTGTCGATCTTCCCGACCTTCGGGTCGATGGGCAGTTGCCCCGAGACGTAGATCGTTCGCCCTGCCGCTATCCCCTGGGAGTACGGGCCGATCGCGGCGGGGGCGTCATCGGTCTGCAGGACCTTCTTGGAGGAGCCCGGGGAATGTCCCGGGACGGAGGAGGTCTCCGGGGCGAAGCCGCCCTGGAGACCGGTCGTCACCAGACCTGTGACGAGGACGGTCCCGGCGACGGCGAGGACCATCGACCGGGGTGCGGAACGGTATGTGGACAACTGACTCTCCTTCGAGTTCGTCGGCACGACGCGTTGCATGCTCTCGTGTGCTTCATCGCGTGCTGACACGGTAGGAACGCGGGTCGGGAGCGCGCGACGGCGTTGGCCCCGTGCTGCGCGTTCCTGCGACGAACGGTGTCGGATCTGCGACGAGTGGCAGGACGAAGCGACGATGTGCCGCCGGTTACCGCACAGGCCGTGGGCCTCCTAGGTCCGCCGCATCCGGCCGGGTCAGCTCTGTCCTGGCCGCGTGATCCCCGCCAGCCGGCGATCCACGACGGTGAGCACCCGCCGGGCCTGCTCGACGTCCTCCAGCGTGCCCTGCAGTTCGAACTCGAGCAGCACCGGACGCCTCGATGCCCGCGCGATGTGCCGGCACGCCGCCTGGTAGTGCGCACCGAAGTTGCGATTGCCCGATCCCATCACGCCCACCATCAGCCGCCTCGTACGCGGGCGGGACAGGAACCGCTTCACCGGCTCCGGGATCGTGTCGTTCAGGGGATTGCCCGTGACGTACGACGGCGTCAGCAGCACCCACGGTCCCTCCGGAACGGACTGCCTGACCTCGCGCACGGCGAGGTCGAAGACCGGCCGCCGCAGTCGCTCGGCGAAGCCGCGCACCATTCCCGAAGAACTCGAGGAGAAGTACACGGGCACCATCAGGATGTCGCGAGTCTCCATGACACCAGTCCACCACCTGACGGATACCCCGAACCAGGCTTTCAGGCGTGAGAAAGGTCCGCCGGCCTCTGCATCGGCTTCGGTGGATGCTCTGAGGCGATCCGCGCGTTGAGCGGGAGCGCACCAACCGCAGTGTCGGAACCCCAGCCGCTGCAGTCAACCCCCTCCCTTGTGCTGACTCCCGCGCTTACGGTCCTCGGACCGAGCAAAGGAGAGAGCATGAGTGACCCGACGAACACGCAGGGCACCCCGGGCCCCGACGAGCAGGCGGATGTCGCCTCGGGCGGGGCGCCGGAGGAACCCGACGAGCAGTACAAGCAGCGGAAGGTGCTCGACGAGGAGACGACCGGCGAGAACGGCAAGCCGCTCGAGAACCCGTCAGGCGGCTGAACAGTGCCCAGATGACCCGGCTGCCACCGCAGCAGAAGAACGGTCAGGCGTCGGCGTCGTCCTCGAGCAGATTCAGATTGAGCTCGCCCGTCGCATTGAGCCGCGCCATCATCGCCTTGATCCGGGTGGTGCTCAACTGAGGGATCTCGGACCGGTCGAAACCGAACTGCAGGGGGATGGCCGGGTGGATCCAGATGGTGATGCGGGCGTCGGGTTCACCTTCCGGATGCAACCACGTCATCATGAAGCTCTCCTGCCTGCGGAGCTTCGTCGCTATGACGACTTTGACGTGCGCCAGAGTCACGTCGTCAACGGTGATCGGTCCCGAAGTTCCGTCGTACTTGAGCCTGCCCATACTGAACCATAGAACGATCCCCACGATCTGAAGCGCTTCCAGAATCTTCCGAGTCTTTCAACCCCATTTGCTGTGTACTGAACCGGCGTGAGAGTCCTGGTATGGACGAGGCAGTATTCGAGACGCAGACCGAGGTGTCCATCGACGGCACCACCTTCGTCCTCGAACGCGGACAGGACATCGAGGATCTGAAGAGAAGGATCGAAGCGGCCGCGAACTCTCCTGCGCGCTTCGTCGAACTGGTCGTACGAGGAGGCATGCGGGTGAGTGAACTGATCACGCCGCAGACTCACGTCACCATCCGCATACGTGCGGCGGCAGGCACCAGCGCTGAGCCTTTTTCTCCTCAGTTCATGGAGTGGGATCTCTGAGCGTCCCCGTCGACCGGACGGATGCTCTGCGCGGCACGCCGCGAGCATCCGCCGGCCAGGAGGCATCCATCCGGATCGGCAGATCGCGCATGACCACGACGTGGTCCAGCACAGCCGACCCAGGCGGCAGCGATTCGAAGACCGAGGAGTGCACGCTGTGGACCCGGGCCGGTTCGACGACCCAACCGTCCGCGGCGAGCGCGACGGCTTCCAGAGTGCTGCCGTCCGTCCCGCGCGACCAGCCGATCCGTCCGGATCGGTAGAAGTCCGAAGCAGCCTGGACTGTGGGGAAGAAGTCGCTCTCCCACTCGCCACCGACCTCGACGTCGGCCGCGAGGTGCGCGTCTCCGGCATCCATCGTCAGCGCGTACCGGTCCCCGCTCTCGTCGATCGTGAATCGCGCGTGCCGGTGCACGCCGGGGAACACTCTGCCGCCGAGAAGCACCGCGTGCCACGCCGTGCTGTGGCGCTCGAGGATGTACACGCCGGTACGCGTCTGGCCGTCTTCATCCCACTCGACCGCCATGCGGTGCGCGGTGTTCTCCGAGCGCAGGCCGAGCGATCCCGGCATCCGCGCGGGCCGGATCGCGTCGAGGCCCAGCACGCAGAACCCGCCGAGCGCGTGACCTGCCACCAGCTGCGGGCGCAACGGCGCCGGCACGATCGCCCGCGCGACCTCCGGGTCGACCCGGTAACTGACCAGCAGCCGACGGCGCAGATGCGCCCGGACCCCGCGCACCACGGTCATGGTGACACCGCCGCCGGTTCACCGGATGCCGGGCTTCGCCGACGCCGCACCTCGCGCAGCACGATCTGCTCTGGGCAGACAGTGGAGAGGAAATCTCCGACCGACAGCGCGAGGCGCTCCTCGGCGAGCGAATAGAGGATGCGGTTCGCGTCACGCCGCTCGCTGATCAGGCCGGCACCGCGGAGGATGCGCAGATGCCGCGAGATCGTCGGCCCGCTCACGGCGAACCGCGCCGCGATCTCGCCCGCGGCCTGTTCGCCGTCCTTCAGATCCTGCAGGATCTGCCGTCTCGTCGGATGCGCGAGCGCCTCGAAGACGCTGTTCACCTCATCGCTCATGTTCGCAATATAGCACTCAAGCTAAATAGCTTTACAGCGACTACCCCGATCGCCGAAGGACGGATGCGGCTCCCGAGAACTCTCGGGAGCCGCATCCGCCAGGGTGAAGAGCCCGCTCAGTCGCCCCAGGCCTCGGGGAACTGCGGCGAGACGCCGGTCTTCCTGCCCTCGGCGTCGTAGGTGTAGAAGCCCTCGCCGTCGGCGATGCCGGTCTTGCCGTTGTCGATGCCGCGCTTGAGCACCTCGATGAACGGGCTGGGCTGCGGGTTGTTCGCCTGGATGTTGTAGGCGACGTTGAAGCCGACCACGTCGTAGATCTCGAACGGTCCCTGCGGTGAACCCGTCGCCTTGCGCCAGATGCCGTCGATGTCGTCGACCGAGCCGATGCCGTTCACGTACAGCCGTGCGCCGGCGTCGAGGAACGGGATGAGCAGACCGTTCAGCAGGTAGCCGGGCGATTCCTTCCGCACCCGGTAGGGCACCAGGCCGATCTGGGTCGCGAACTCGACCAGGGCGTCCATCACCGCGGGATCCGTTCCCGGGTGCCCCATCACCTCGCCCGTGTTCGCACGCCAGACCATGTTCGCGAAGTGCAGCGTGGCGAGCCGATCCGGGCGCCCGGTCGCGTCGGCGAAGGTGCTCGGCATGAGCGACGAGGTGTTGGTCGCGAAGATCGCCCCGGCAGGAGCTGCCTCACCGACCTGCGCCCACACCTTCTTCTTCAGCTCGAGGTTCTCGGGGACGGCCTCGACGACGACATCCGCATCGCCGACCGCGTCGGCGAGCACCGTCGTGGTGCTGATGCGGCCGATCGCCGCGTCGAACTTCTCGTCACTGAAGTCGGGAAGGTCGGTGCGATAGTGCCCGCGCATCCACTCCCACCGCGCCGGCAGCTTGGCGAGGATCTCATCCGAGATGTCGTACGCCGTCACGTCCTTGCCGTGATAGGCGGCCTGCATGATGATCTGCGATCCGAGCACCCCGGTGCCGAGCACCGCCACCTTCTGCATGTTCTCCACGTTCCGTCCTTTCGTCCGTCACCTGACACAACGTCTGACGCGAGCATCGTATGCCGCCGGAGGTGCCGGCGCCAGGGCGGGAGGCCGGACGAATAGGCTGGAGCGGATGGGCAGACGGACGACGCAGGGAAGCCGGTCCGGCCGAACCTCGGGCGTCGTCAGCGTCGTCGTGATCGTGCTTCTGCTCGTCGCCGGGCTCGCCTCCGGACTCCTCGACCAGACGACGGATGCCGCTCCTGCGCCGACCGCGCCGGCCGCCGCCCAGCCCTCGCCCCCTGCGCCCACCGCGGCACCCGGCACCGCCCTCGATCTGCTCGCCGCTCTCCCCGTCAAGGGCCGCGCCGCGAAGACCGGCTACGACCGGGCACAGTTCGGCCCCCGCTGGCACGACGTCGACCACAACGGATGCGACACGCGCAACGACGTCCTCGGTGTTCAACTCGCCGACCCCGTTCGTGACGGCCGCTGCAGGGTCACCGCGGGCACGCTCCACGATCCGTACACCGGCACGACGATCGCCTTCGTCCGCGGCCAGGGCACCTCGGAGCTGGTGCAGATCGACCACGTCGTCGCCCTGAGCGACGCATGGCAGAAGGGCGCGCAGTCGCTGACCCCGGAGCGGCGGACGGCGTTCGCCAACGATCCCCTCAACCTGCTCGCCGTGGACGGCGCCGCGAACTCTCAGAAGCGGGACGGCGACGCGGCGACGTGGCTGCCGAAGAACAGGGACTTCCGCTGCGCGTACGTCGCCCGCCAGGTCGCGGTGAAGACCCGCTACGGCCTGTGGGTGACGCCGGCGGAGCACGACGCCGTCGCACGGGTGCTCGGAACCTGCCCTGCCGAGCCGGTTCCGGTCCGCTGAAAAGAACGGATGCCGTCCCCGAGAACTCTCGGGAGCGGCATCCGCTGTCTGCTGCTCAGGCCTCCGGGCGGTTGGCCCTCAGCACCTCCAGGCGGGCGCGGTACTCGGTCTCGTCGACGTCGCCCTTGGCGAAGCGGTCGGCGAGGATCTGCTCGGCGCTGCGTCCCTGCGCCTGCGCCCACGGCGCGTGCCCGCCGGGCGCGGCCTGCCAGGGGCCGCCCCAGTAGCGACGGCGGCGGACGATGAGCGTGATGAGCAGGCCGACGATGATGAGGAACATCACCGGCCCGATGAAGAAGAACGGCCAGAACGGAGCCCCGCCCCAGACGCCTGCGTGTGCGGCGACGGCCGCCGATGTTGCGAGCATGATGCCCTTCCTTCGATCCGATCGGCCGCATCTCGACCGATGGATCCAGCCTCGTGATCGGAGGCTTCGAGTGAATCCGCCCCAGGGAGTGAGCTCGCCTACGCCGCGGGGAGTACTACTGCCAGCCCGGCGCGACCAGCCCGGTCTCGTAGGCGATCACCACGAGGTGCACCCTGTCTCGGGCCTGCAGCTTCGAAAGGATGCGGGACACGTGGGTCTTCGCGGTCAGCGGGCTGAGGAAGAGCTCGGCGGCGATCTCGTCGTTCGTACGCCCGAGGCCGACCAGCCGCAGCACCTCGCGCTCCCGTTCCGTGAGCACGTCCAGCGCTCCGGCATCCGGCTCTCGGAGCCCGATCGCCAGCCGATCCAGCAGCCGCCGCGTGACGCCGGGCGAGAGCAGCGCCTCGCCCTCGGCGACGGCGCGCACCGCGCGAACGAGGTCGGCCGGCTCGGTGTCCTTCACGAGGAACCCCGCGGCGCCGGCGCGCACCGCGCGCGCCACGTACTCGTCCAGCTCGAAGGTCGTCACGATCACGACGTGCACCGCGCCGAGCGCGGGATCGGCGGCGATCTGCTCCGTCGCCCAGAGGCCGTCGCCGGCCGGCATCCGGATGTCCATCAGCACCACGTCCACCGGGGTCTCGTGGATGCGGGCGAGCAGTTCCTCACCGCCGGATGCCTCGGCGACGACCTCGATGTCGTCCTCGGCGTCCAGCAGCGCGCGGAACCCCGCGCGCACGAGCAGCTGGTCGTCGGCCAGCGCGACGCGGATCATGACGCCCTCCCCCACGGCAGCTCGGCGACGACCACGGCGCCGCCGTCCGTGCCGTCCTCGAATCGGATGCTGCCGCCGAGCAGCCCCGCACGCTCGCGCATCCCGAGCACGCCGCCGTGCCCGGCGTCCACCGGGTCGGCGCCGCCGAAGCCGCGCCCGTCATCGGACACCGTGACGACCAGCCGCTCGCCGTGTCGCTCCAGCACGACCCGTGCATGTGCGGCGCCGGAGTGCCGCACGATGTTGGTCAGCGCCTCCTGCACGATCCGGTAGGCGGCGAACTGCGCGGCCCTGCTCGGTGCGCTCGTGCCCAGCCGGTCGTCGAGTTCGACGTCGAGCCCCGGTGTCGTCAGTCCCGCGATCAGCCGCGGCAGCTCGGCGAGCTCGGCCTGCGGCACCAGCGGAGCCTCGCCGTCGCGCAACACACCGAGCACGCCGCGCACCTCCTCCAGAGCGAGCTTCGACGTGTTCTTCACGTTCTGCAGTGCGGCCCGTGCCTGCTCGGGGTCCTTGTCGAACAGATGCAGCCCGACACTGGCCTGCACGTTCATCTGGGACAGCGCGTGCCCCAGCACGTCGTGCAGCTCACGCGCGATGCGCACCCGCTCGCGCTCCTCCGCACTCTGCTGCCGGCGCCGCGCCTCGGCCTGCATCGCGGCGCGACGGGCGCCGCGCGTGCGCAGCATCGCGCCGATCGCGAAACACGCAGCGAGCGCGATCGTGACCGCGACGATCGCGCCGGGGAACCAGAGCCGGTCGATCAGAGTGCCGATCAGCAGCGCCGCCGCCCACCCGATCCCGATCGAGACCGCGGCCCAAACCATCGCGCCGCGCGCGACCGCGCCGACGACCGCGAAGGCCAGAGCGATGTACGGCGGCCCTGGCACGGGAGTCGTCAGCAAGTCGGTCAGTGCGAACGCGGTGACGACGGCGACGGTCGGCCCGGGGAACCGACGAGCCGCGAGCAGCGCCAGCGGGCCGGCGATCGCGAGCGCGAGATGCAGTGTGAGAAGCCCGGGCGGCCCGTGATGCCCAGCGCGCACCGTCATCCACAGCGCCGCCGGCACCTGGATCAGCAGGCTCAGCACGACCGGTCCGATCAGCCGCATCCGCTGTGCGATGCGGGGCGGCGGCCCCCAGCCGGCGCCGTCCCCGAAGGGGGCGACGTGCTGCGTGTCCGACATGATCCGATGCTAATCGCGCGCGCCGCGGGGCGGCATCCTGCCTCGGACGTCACGCGACGTACTCCCGCGGGAGTACGTCGGCGCCCCGGTGCGAGACTTCACCTTCCGCATGACACGGCCGCGTCCGGCGGGTGTGTCGTGCCGACGAGGAAGTCTCGCTGTGGCGACCCCGTCTCGCACGGCGGCGGAGCCGAGCACGCGTGCCACACTGGGCGGATGACGGAAGATCCGCGCGAGGCGCGACGCGCGCCCGAGACGCTCGACGAGTTCCAGCTCACCGAGGGGCATCCGCAGTTCCGCGTCGACGTCGAGCGCATCCGGTTCTCGCCGTACTACTCGCGACTGTCGGCCGTCACGCAGGTGATCTCGCAGACCGGCGCAGGGCTCGCCGTGCACAACCGCCTCACGCACTCCATCAAGGTCGCCGCCGTCGCCCGCGCGATCGCCACGCACCTGTCCACTCGAGACGATGAGGCCGGAGGTACGACGGCCGAGCTCGGCGGCGCGCACCCGGTCGTCGTGCAGGCAGCCGCCGCCGCGCACGATCTCGGGCATCCGCCGTTCGGCCACCTCGGCGAGCAGACCCTCGACCGGCTGGCGCGCAGTCGTTTCGGCCTGGCGGAGGGCTTCGAGGGCAACGCGCAGACGTTCCGCATCATCACCCGCCTCGACGAGCACGACCGGCCCGGCGTCGGCCTCAACCTCACCGCCGCGGTGCGCGCCGCCGTGCTGAAGTACCCGTGGCTGCGCGGCGAGGGCGGTCCACGGCGCGGCGGCGGGGGCAAGTTCAACTTCTACGCGATCGACGAAGAGGACGCCCGCGCGGCGCTGTCCGCCTACCCGCTGATCGAGCGCGGCCAGCAGACCGTCGAGTGCTCGATCATGGACCTCTCCGACGACATCGCCTACTCGCTGCACGACCTGGACGACTTCTACCGCGCGGGCCTGCTGAACGCCGTGACGCTGTCGGCGGAGTTCCGCGGCTGGCATCGCGATCTCGCCCTGCTGCGCACGCTCGACACGACGACGCTGCGCGCCGACGCCCGCACTCCCGGGCACTCGCTGGAGCTGCTCTGGCGGCGGCTGGCCGAGAAGGATGCCTGGATCGCGGACGCCGACGCGTTCAGCGAGGCCGTCGCCCGGGTCAAGGCCGAGGTGATCGACGGGCTGCTCTCCGAGCCGTTCGACGGGTCGCTCGCCACCGAGCGCGCGCTCGCCCGGTTCACGACGGAATGGATCGCCCGGCTGCAGTCCTCCGTCGAGGTGCACCGGCATCCCGACATCCGATCCGGGCATGTCAGCCTCGACCGCAGCGCCTGGCACGAGGTCGCGGTGCTGAAGTTCCTGCACGAGCGGTTCATCCTGGAGCGCCCCGACCTCACGGTCTACCAGCGCGGGCAGGCCACGGTGCTCGAGCGCCTGGTCGACGGGTTCGCGGCCTGGCTCGACGACCCCGCCGACGCCCGCCGCGCACCACGCCGGCTGATCGATCTGGTCGAGCTCGCCCAGGACGACCATCGGCGGCTCGGCGGTCCGGGCACCGCGGCGGACAGGGATCGCCTGGCTCGCGGCCGCGGGATCATCGACTACGTCGCCTCGCTCACCGACGCCCAGGCCGGATCACTCGACGCGCTGCTCGCCGGGCAGACCGAGCGGCTCTGGGACGCCGGGCAGGGCCTGTAGCCGCGCGGCATCCCCGACCGGTTCAGCGCTGCCCGGCGGGCTGGCGGATCGCGGCGTTGATGCGGTTCCACACGTTGATCGCGCCGATCTCGAACAGCAGCGCCGAGATCTGCCGCTTGTCGAAGGCCTCGGCCATGCGCGCCCAGAGCTCGTCCGAGATCGGGTCGTGGTGGTCGGCCAGGCGCGTGATCGCCTCGGTGAAATCCAGCGCCACGCGCTCGCGAGCGGTGAAGTACGGCGCATCCCGCCAGGCGGCGACCGCGGCGATCCGCTCGGGGCCGGCGCCGTCCTCGATCATCTCGCGGGTGTGATCGACGGCGCACCAGCTGCATCCGTTGATCTGGCTGGCCCGCAGGCACAGCAGGTGCAGCAGCGGTTCGGGCACGCCCGCGGTGCGGGCGACCTTGTTGAGCCCGGTCAGGGCGTCCAGTCCGCCCTCCAGCAGGAAGGCGGGATGCGGCATCCGGGCCTTGTGCGCGACGATCTCGTCGTGCTCTGCGGAGGTGTTTGCGGGGTCTGTCACGATGTCTCCTCGGTGGATTCCGGTGCCGCGTCATCAGCACTCACTAAGGTGACTCCGGGGCCGAGAGGAATGTGACATGTCCGAGCAGAAAGATCTTGCGGCGCGTTTCGAAGAGCAGCGTCCGCGCCTCATCCGGCTCGCGGAACGGATGCTGGGGTCGCGCGCGGATGCGGAGGACGCGGTGCAGGACGCCTGGCTGCGCGTCTCGCGCGCCGGCGACGATGGCGTCGAGAACTTCGCCGGCTGGCTGACGACGATCACGTCGAGGATCTGCCTCACCGAGCTGCGCGCGCGGTCCGCCCGGGGCGAGAGTTCGCTGGACGAGGGGCTTCCGCAGCCCGAGGTCGTGCCCGCCGGTGCCACGCCGCACGACGCAGCCGAGATGG
Organism: Microbacterium sp. MAH-37; assembly: GCF_009758255.1. Lineage (GTDB taxonomy): Bacteria > Actinomycetota > Actinomycetes > Actinomycetales > Microbacteriaceae > Microbacterium. The sequence goes on along the minus strand of NZ_WSEN01000001.1, from coordinate 26,695 downwards.
CGGACGCTTTGAGCAGCGCCCTCGACAGGGTCATCGATCGCCTCGGTCCGGCCGAGCGGGTCGCGTTCGTGCTGCACGACTCGTTCGATGTGCCGTTCGAACAGGTCGCGGAGATCCTCGACAAGACGCCGGATGCCACGCGGCAGATCGCCAGCCGCGCGCGGCGGCGCCTGAGGGCGGAGCGCCCGGGGAGCGCCACTGACCCGCATGTGCTGCGCCGCGTGGTCGACGCCTTCTTCGCGGCCGCACGCGCCGGTGACTTCGACGCCCTCGTCGCCGTGCTCGACCCCGGGGCGGTGCTGCGTGCGGACTCCGGTGCGTCGGCGACGACGATCGTCCGCGGCGCGGCGGCGGTCGCCGGCAACGCGCTGATGTTCGCGATGCCGGACGCCGTGCTCATCCCGGTGCTGGTCGACGGTCGGGCGGGCGTGATCGTCACGGTCGGCGGACGGGCTGTGTCGCTGATGGCGTTCTCGGTGCTCGACGACCGCGTGGTGGCGATCGACGCCTACGCGGGGCCTCGCCGGCTCGCGGAGATCGCACTGCCGGTCTGAACTCAGCTCACGCGGAAGGTCGCACCGAGCGCGCCGTCGGTCAGCATCACGTCGATCGACGAGCGCGGTGCGCCTGCGTACTTGCGCTGCATCTCTTCGCTGATCGCCCGCTGCACCTCGTCGTCCGGGGCGATCGGGGTGAGGGTCACGTCGGCCCGTGGGAGCTCGAGCGCCGCGGCACGGTCGGCCTCGGCGACCGCCCCGTCGCCCAGCGCGAAGGCCGCGGGCCGCCCGGCGCGCACGTGACGGCACCACCATCCGGTCTCGCCGTAGGCGGAGCGGATGTACGGCACGCCGTCGACCACCATCGACCAGATCGGCGTCGCGAGCGGATCGCCGTTCTGCTTGCGGGTCACGATCGCGACCACCTCGGTCTCGTCCAGCAGCGTCACCAGCTCGTCGGATGCCATGGACTCGACGCTACCGCCTGTGTGGTGTGGCAGGGCCGGAACGCGAAGGAGGCGTGGCGTCCGCAGACGCCACGCCTCCTCTCCCCCCGTTCGAATCGCTTGACTTGCTGCCTTCCACCCCCGGGATACAGCAGGTTGCGCGATTCGAAGGCTCAGCCGTTGAAGCTGTCCGGGTGCGGGCCGGTTCGGCCGTCGCGCTCGAGGCCGTCGATCGCGGCGAGCTCGTCCGCGGTCAGCTCGAAGTCGAACACGTCGATGTTCTCTGCGATGCGCGACGGTGTCACCGACTTCGGAATCACGACGCGGCCCTGCTGCAGGTGCCAGCGCAGCACGACCTGCGCCGGGCTCTTGCCGTGTGCGGCGGCGGCGCTCAGCACCGCGTCGTCGCCGAGCACGGCGCCCTGCGCGAGCGGGCTCCACGCCTCGGTGACGATGCCGCGGGCCTCGTCGGCTGCGATGACCGCACGGTTCTGCAGCGCCGGGTGCAGCTCGACCTGGTTCACAGCCGGCACGACGCGGCCCTCGCCGGAGATCTGCTCGAGGTGGGCGGGCTCGAAGTTCGAGACGCCGATCGCACGGACCCTGCCGTCGGTGTACAGCTTCTCCAGTGCGCGCCAGGTCTCGGGGTACAGGCCGCTCGCCGGCGTGGGCCAGTGCACGAGGAACAGGTCGAGGTACTCCAGGCCGAGCCGCTCGAGCGACTCGTCGTAGGCGCGCAGCGCGTTGTCGTAACCGTGGTCGCTGACCCACACCTTCGAGGTGATGAACAGCTCCTCGCGAGGCAGCCCGGACTCGGCGAGGGCGCGGCCCACACCCGCCTCGTTGCCGTAGACGGCGGCGGTGTCGATGCTGCGATAGCCGGCCTGAAGGGCCGCGGACACGGCGGCGGTGGTCTCCGCATCCGGCACCTGGAAGACGCCGAAGCCGAGCTGCGGCATCAGGATGCCGTTGTTGAGGGTGATCTGGGGAACCTGAGCGTTCATGAGCTCTCTCTTTCCGATGGAGGTTTCAGTGGGCCGCGGCGAGCGCGGCGGCGTCGACGGACGCGGCGTCTGCAGCATCCGTGTGAGAACGGGCGGCGAGGACGGCGGCAACGGCCATCACAGCGAGGGCGACGACGGTGAAGGCGGCGCCGATCCAGATCGGCGAGGTGTAGCCGAGACCCGCGGCGATGCCGAGACCGCCGGCCCAGGCGCCGAGCGCGTTGCCGACGTTGAAGGCGCCGATGTTCGCGCCGGAGGCCAGGGTGGGCGCACCGCCGGCGTAGTTCATGATGCGACTCTGCAGGCCGGGCACGGTGCCGAAGCCGAAACCGCCCATGAGCGGCAGGATGATCGCCGTCGCGACCGGCGAGCCGGCCAGCAGGCCGAAGGCGACGAGCACCACGGTCAGCGCACCGAGGAAGGCGACGATCGTGCCGTCGATCGAACGGTCGGCCAGTCGCCCGCCCGCCCAGTTGCCGACGACGAGGCCGGCACCGAACAGCACGAGCAGCCACGGCACGGCGGATGCCGCGAAGCCGGAAACCCCGGTCAGCGTGTAGGCGATGTAGGTGAAGGCGCCGAACATGCCGCCGAAGCCGAGCACGGTCACGACGAGAGACAGCCAGACCTGGCCGGAGCGGAACGCGCTCAGCTCGCGACGCAGGCTGACCTGCACTTCACCCTCGCGGCTGCCCGGCACCAGGAACAGGATGCCGAGGAAGGCGACGACGCCGATGATCGAGATCGCCCAGAAGGTGGAGCGCCAGCCGAGCTGCTGACCGAGGAAGGTGCCGAACGGCACGCCGAGGACGTTGGCCGTGGTGAGGCCGGTGAACATGATCGCGATCGCGCGGGCCTTCTTGGCGGGCTCCACGAGGCCGGTCGCGACAACCGAGCCGATTCCGAAGAACGCACCGTGGCAGAGGGCGGCGATGATGCGGCCGGCGAGGGCCGTGCCGTAGTCGGGGGCGACCGCGGTGAGCGCGTTGCCGACGATGAACAGCACCACGAGGCCCAGCAGCACGGGCTTGCGCGGCAGGCGGACCGTCGCGGCGGTGATGCCGAGGGCGCCCACCACGACAGCGAGGGCATACCCCGAGATGAGCCAGCCCGCCGTGGCCTCGGTGACTCCGAAGTCGGCCGCCACCTCGGGCAGCAGCCCCATGATGACGAACTCCGTGAGTCCGATGCCGAACGCTCCGATGGCGAGAGCGAGAAGTCCGAGTGGCATCCGATGCCTCCTGCTGGGTGGTGAACTGATAAAGTAGTTGCAAACGCGGGATATTGCGTGGATGAACACAATCATTGCACACGCAATTAACCAGCGCAAGCAACTACTTTTGGAGGCATGATGGGCATCGCCGATGACGCCGTCGAGATCCGCGCCCGAGGCTGGCGCACCCTCGCCGCCCTGCACAACCTCATCGACGCAGAGCTGGAGCGCGCGCTGGGCGCCGAGGGGCTCTCGGTCGTCGAGTACACCGTGCTCGACGCGCTGAACCGTCAGGACGGCTGGCACATGCGCATGCAGCAGCTCGCCCGGGCCACCGCGCTGAGCCCGAGCGCCACCACCCGCCTGGTGACCCGCCTCGAGGACCGCGGGCTGCTCACCCGCATCCTGTGCCTGGACGACCGCCGCGGCATCTACACCGAGCTCACCGCCGCCGGGCAGGAGCTCTACGAGAGGGCGCATCCGATCCACGACGAGACGCTCGAGCGCGTGCTCGGCGAGGCTGCGGAGCAGCCAGAGCTCGCCCCCGTGGTGCACGCCCTGCACGACACCACCGCCGCCGTCTGACCTCTCCGACCAGTAAGGACCTCCGCATGCGCGCCGCCGTCTACGACCGCTTCACCCGTGACTTCGACGACCTCGAGGTGCGCGATCTGCCCGAGCCGAAGGTGTCCCCGGCATCCGTCCTCATCGAGGTGCGCGCCGCCGGCGTGAACCCGGTGGACTGGAAGCTCATGGCCGGCGGGCTCGACGCGATCATGCCGACGATGTTCCCCGTGATCCCCGGGTGGGATGTCGCGGGCGTGGTCGTCGCGGTCGGCATGGACACCCCGGAGTTCCAGGTCGGCGACGAGGTTCTCGCCTATGCGCGTCCCGACGTCGTCGGCGGGGGCACGTTCGCCGAACGGGTGGATGTTCCGGTCCGCGCCGTCGCGCACAAGCCGGCTTCCCTGTCCTGGGAGCAGGCGGGCGCGCTCCCCCTCGCCGGCGGCACCGCGCTGCGCGCGATCGACGCCCTCGGAGACATCGACGGTCGCACGGTGCTCATCCACGGCGCGGCCGGCGGAGTGGGCAGCTTCGCCGTGCAGATCGCCGTCGCCCGCGGCGCCCGCGTGATCGGCACGGCATCCGAGCGCAATCACGACGCCCTGCGCGAGTACGGCGCGGAGCCGGTCGCGTACGGCGACGGCCTCGCCGAGCGCGTGCTCGCCCTGGCCGGCGGCACGGTCGACGCGGTCGCCGACTTCGTGGGCGGACAGCTCGAGACCACACTCGCTGTGCTGCGCGAGGGCGGGTCGCAGGTGTCCGTCGCAGACCCGTCGGTGGTCGCGCACGGCGGGCGGCACATCTGGGTGCGCCCCGACGGCGCCGAGACCGCGCGCCTCGCCACGATGGTCGAGGAGGGAACGCTGCGGGTCGAGATCGCAGGCACGTTCAGCCTCGACCAGGTCCCCGACGCCTTCCGCGCGAGCGCGACCGGCCACACCCGCGGCAAGCTCGTCATCGTCCCGTAGCTCGCGCGTCATTCAGTTGGCACCTGTTGCCGCATCGACGCGCCTCAGGCGGCAACAGGTGCCAACTCGAGAGACGGACGGATGCGGCAGACAGACGGTCAACGGCGCAGTTGCAGCCGGGACCAGGTAGTGCAGACCAGCATCGTGAAGACCACAGGGACGGCGAGGACCACGAGCAGCTGTGCGGCGTTCACGGCCGTGCCGGCGCTCATCGCCCACAGTGCGGGCGCGGCCAGCGGCATCCACCCGCCGGCACCGGTGAGCGCGCCGACCTGCGCGAGGATGACAAGGGCGATCGTTCCGCCTACCCCCGCGAAGACCGAGCGCGCCGCCGTCGCGATCCACGCGACCGGCGCGACGATCAGCCCGGTGAGCACAGCCAGCGCGATCTGCCTGCCGAGTCCGGCCCAGGTCGCGGCATCCGGCGCGCCGTAGCCGAGCAGAAGACCGAGCACCAGCACGCCGACCGCCAGGAGCACGCCGACGCACGCCGCCCATGCCAGGTGCACGACGAGCTTCGCCCAGGCGATGCGCCCGCGGCCGATCGGCAGTGCGAACAGCCCGGTGATGGTGCCGTCGGTGAACTCGCGCCCGAACATCCACGCCAGCACCGTGCCGAAGCCGATCAGGCCACCGACCGCTGTGACCTGCGCCGCGCCCGCGAGCAGTCCGCTCCAGTTCAGGGCCGCAGCCGGCCCGGCCTTCGCCGCCACCTCGGGGTTGCCACCGGCGACCGCCCCCGTGATTCCGCCCAGCACGGCGAGCGCCCCCGCGACGACCGCCAGCGTCGCGACCAGTCCCACCGGCGACCGCACGAGTTTCAGCGTCTCCACGCGCAGTGCACCCTTCATCGCAGTACAGCCTCCCTGCGCTCGTCGTCGACGCGGATGCGGTCGAAGAACATCCGCTCGAGGTCGGCGCCGGCGGTGTCGAGCTCGCCGATCAGTCGGCCACGGTTCATCAGGATCACCCGGTCGGCGATCCGTGCCACCTCGTCGAGATGATGGCTGCTCACCAGCACCGCCGCCCCCTCGCCCGCGCGTCGCAGCAACTGCTCGCGCAGCAGGATCACGGATGCCGGATCGAGGGCGTTGCCGGGCTCGTCGAGCACGATCAGGCGGGGATCGTGCTGCATCGCCGCCGCGAGACCGACCCGCTGCCGCGTGCCCAGTGACAGCCGCAGGAACCGTCGATCCGCGACCGGGCTCAGCAGCCAGGCATCCAGCGCACTCGGCACCGCCGCGGGGTCGGCCCCGCGCAGCTGGCATGCGATGCGCAGGTTCTCGCGCGCGGTCAGTTCGGGGTACGCGAGCGGCACCTCGATCAGCGCGCCGACCGCGCTCCAGGCAGCCACAGGGAGATCGTCGAGCGGACGCCCGAGCACCTGCACCGTGCCGCTGTCAGCGCGCAGCATCCCCAGCGCCAGCCGCATCAGGGTGGTCTTGCCCGCCCCGTTCAATCCGACGAGGGCGACGATCTCGCCGCTGTCGACATCGAACGACAGGTCGCGCACCCCATCGCCACCGCGGAAGGCCAGACCGACCTCATCGAAGCGCAGCATCGAGGTTCCCTCCCAGCACGTCGAGCGCCGCCCCCAGGGCAGCCCCCGGATCGGGTTCATCGGACCGCGCCCAGGACAGTAGGGCCACGCCCAGTCCCGCGATCACGGCGGTCGCTGCCACCCGTGCGTCGGTCTCGGACGACCCCCGCGCGACGAGGGCCATGACAAGCGCATCCGTCGTCGCGGCGCTGTTGCGCTCGATCGCACCGTGCAAGCCGGATGCGGCGGTGAGGATGCGCAGCCGGGCGCGCAACGCGTCTGCGGCATCCGCTTCCATCCCCTGCCACACCGAGCGGATACCGGCAGTGAGCGCCCGCATCGCGGGCTCGTCCGACGGGCGCGACCGCACGGCGTCCGCCATGAGCGGGTCGAACGGGTCCTCCAGCAACAGCGCCTCCTTCGAGGGGAAGTGCCGGAACAGCGTCATCTCGCTGACACCCGCGCGCGCGGCGATCTCGACCGTGCCGGTCGCGTCGTAACCCTGCGCAGCGAAGAGCTCCAGCGCCGCGGCGCGCAGAGCCTCATGCGTCCTTGCCCATCTGTCCATGCGGGCAACGTTAGTCACTAACATTGCCCGCGACAAGCCCTGGCAAGCTCGAATCGCTTGGCTTCCTCGATTCCGTGGCCGGATGACGCACGTCAAGCGATTCAAGGGCGGGAGGGCTGGGTCAGGCGCCGATCTGCGCGCGCACCGTGCGACCGGCGAGCAGGGCGTAGAGCCCGACGGACACGATGAGGCCGACCGGCACGGACAGGTCGAGGCCGCCGAGCGCCGCGCCCCACGGGCCGGACCACACCGTGGTCGACAGGAACATCGCGGTCGCGAAGCCTCCGACGACGACCGAGACGAGCCCTGCGACGCCGAACCCGCCGAGGTACCAGAACATGCCGCCGGGCCGCTCGTCGAACAGGTCGTCCCCGTCGTACCTGTTGCGGCGCAGCACGATGTCTGCGACGTAGACGCCCATCGTCGGCACCGAGATGATCAGCAGGAACTGCAGCATCAGGTTGACGGCACTGATCAGGTCGGATGCCAGCACGAGCACGATCGTGAACGCGCAGCCGAGAGCACCGATGAGGATCGCCGAGGGGATGCGGCGGATCGGAACGCCGATCGACTGCAGCGCCATGCTCGCCGTGTAGGTCGTCATGCCGTTCAGCGAGATGCAGTTCACCAGCACGCCGAGCACGAACAGCGGGGCGAGCCAGACCGGCAGGTTCTCGAGCAGGGCGTACTCGATGCCGTTCTCGAGAGTCTCAGGGCCGACCGAGCCTCCCAGCACGACGCCGAACGCGGTGATGAGCACGGCGGGGAACAGCTGCCCCAGCGACGTGGCGCCGATGATGCCCGACGCCTTCGTCTCCCGTGGCAGGTAGCGGGCCATGTCAGCGCTGTTGCTGAACGACAGCGGCGACGACGCCATCAGGGCGAAGGCGATGGTGATGCTCACCCACAGCGGCACCCCGTCGAGCGGCGCGGGCTGCGAGAAGCCCCAGTCCAGTGTGGGCGCGATGAAGCCGATCACCAGCGCGAAGATCACGAACAGGCCGATCGAGATGCCCATGTACGCCTTCAGGATGAGCGCATGGCCGTACACGGCGACGAGCACCGTGATCGCCGAGACGACGACGGCCACCAGGATCGGCGCCAGGACAGGGGCGGGGAAGCCCCAGCGCCCCAGCAGCTCGCCGCCGATGAACGAGGCGGCCACCCAGTTCAGCGCGAGGAACACTCCGGAGATGAACCAGCCGTAGAACGCGATGACGATCTTGTTGCCATGGATGCCGTAGATCGCGCGCTGGATCACCGAACCCGAGGTGCCGGCTGCCGGTCCGGAGATCGCGACGATCCCCGGCAGGATCGCCAGAACGCTCGAGGCCAGCACGACCAGCAGCGCCTGCCAGATCTCGAGTCCCAGCACGAGGGTCATCGACGCCCCGACGGTGATGTTCAGTACGCTGACGCCCGGCGCCGACCACACGAAGAACAGGTCTCGGGCGCGGCCGTGGCGCTGCGTGTCGTCGATGAGCTCGATGCCGCGGGTCTCGGGTGTGTTCGCCGCGTCGACGAACTCGGATCCCGGTTCCTGCGCCGCGGCGCGCAGGGTGGGTACGGCGGATGCTTCGGACATTGAAGGTCCTTCCAGGACAAGTTCCCTCCTGCGTCGCTGCAGGGGGCATTCGGGTTTCAGAGGGGGGTCAGCGCCGCCGGTAGGCGGCTTCGCCGTGCACCAGGGTGAGGAGCACAGCGCCGGTGAGCAGGTCGTCGGTCGGGGCGGTCAGCGGGTCGACGTCGAGCACGGCGATGTTCGCGAAGAAGCCGGGGGCGATCCGCCCGTAGGCGTCGTCGATCGCGCCGACGTGCGCCGCACCGGAGGTCGCGGCGGCGAGCGCCTGTGCGGCGGTGAATGCGCGCTCCGGGTGGTACGGCGGCAGAGCACGGTCGATGGAGGACCGGCCGGACATCGCGATGAACAGGTTGTGCAGAGCCTCGTGGGGTGCCGTGGGGGCGTCGGTGCCCAGGGCGACGGGGACGTCGACGTCGCGGAACCACTTCCACGGGAAGCCGTCCTCGGCACGCTGGTCGCCGAGCACCGCCATCCAGTTGTCCAGGATGGCGGGGTCGCAGTGCACCGGCTGCATGGATGCGGCGACACCGTGCTCCCGCATCCGCGCGACGGTCTCGGGGGCGACCGACTCCAGGTGCTCGATGCGGGGACGCCGGCCGGTGCCGGTGCCGTTCGCCTGCTCGCAGGCCTCGACGAGGTCGACGGCGAGGGCGCTCGCGGCGTCGCCGATGGCGTGCATCGCGAGCTGCAGGCCGGCGCGGTCCGCGGCGATCGCGACCGGCGTCGCGGCCTCGCGACTCCAGATCGGGTCGGCGTTGGACCCGTCCGCGTACGGGCGCACCATCGCGGCGGTGCAGGCGTCGATGACGCCGTCGAGGATGAACTTCACGCCGACCACCTTCAGCCACGGCGTGCCGGTGGCGGCGAGCTCGTCGCGCAGCTGCACGGCGCGCTGCACCTGGGCGAGGTCGGCCGCGGGGTCGCCGGTGGAGCTCAGCCACCAATGCGCGGTCACGGGGAAGGGCAGGCGCCCGTCGCGGTCGAGCCGCCGGCGGAGGGCCGCCATCGACTGCTCGGTCATGCCCATGTCGGCGGCGCCGGTGACGCCGGCGGCGAGGTAGGCGTCGAAGGCGAGATCGAGGTGTCCATCGACCTCCTCGTCGGTGCGGATGCCGTCGAGGTAGTCGGCGAGCAGGTCCATCGCGGCGGTCTCGAGCAGGAAGCCTGTGGCGTCGCCATGCTCGTCACGCACGACCTCGCCACCGATCGGGTCGGCGGTGTCGCGGTCGATGCCCGCGGCGCGCAGCGCCGCCGTGTTCACCCACGTGCTGTGCAGGTCGTTCGCGTCCAGGAAGACCGGGATGTCGTCGATGACCTCGTCGATCATCGCCGCGGTCGGCTGGGTGACTCCCTCGGGGAGGGCGTCGAACAGCCAGCTGACGCCCTCGATGACCTCCGCGTCCGGGTTCGCCGCACGCGCCTCGAGCAGCCGCTGCTGGATCTGCTCCACCGAGGTGCAGTCGCGCAGCTGCACCTTGCCCTGTGCGTGGCCGAACATCGCGAGGTGGGCGTGCGCCTCGATGACACCGGGCATCGCGAACGCCCCGTCCAGGTCGACGACCGCAGCATCCGTCCCCGCGGCGGCGCGCACGTCCTCCTCGGTGCCGACGGCGAGGATGCGGTCGCCGCGGACCGCGAACGCGGACTGCAGCGGAGCATCCGCCAGTCCATCGAAGACGACGGCGTTGCGATAGACGGTGGTGGTCTCAGTCATGGGGATCCTCTTCGATCAGGTCAGAGTGCGAGCTCGATGTGCGGACGGGTGGTGTTCTCAGCCGGAGTGCCGTCGAGCACGTCGGCGCGACGCGCGGACGGGTCGAGCACGACCGTGGCGAGGCTCGCCCAGCGCTGCCCCATCGGCAGCGCGAGGTCGGGAACGCAGGTCACCGGCGGCTGGCCGTCGCCGGTGACGAGCGCGGCGCGGAGCTGGTCGGCATCCGCCGGGGCAGCTCCCCGCGTCAGCCGGTCGCGCAGGAAGTCCCAGCGCTGACCGGAGTCCGGCTGGTACAGCCAGGTCTTCTCGTCGGCGGCCGGCTCGGCCGTGAGGAAGTGGTTCGTGCGCAGCCAGGTGCCCTCGGTGATCGCGGGCGCCTCGAACACACCCTCCGGGCTGATGTCGAGCAGTACGGCGTCACCCTGATCGTCGAACAGCGCAAAGGAGCCGGAACTCGTGACCGGCGCATCGCGCACCAGTTCGACGGCGTGCGCGGCGCTGGTCGCCTCTTCGAGCACCAGCGCGGCGAGCACGTGCATCGGGATGCCCTCGGGCCGGTCGGCCCGGTGCCCGAGGATGTTGAAGTGCAGCGCGACACCGGCGCTGTTCACACCGATCTTGCCGAGGATGCCGCACTCGGTGAGCCCTGCGTAGTCGTGGGCGCCGCCGCGGGAGACGACCGTGTGCCAGTACGGCGCGATCTCCATGTGCCAGTCCCAGGTCTGCACGCCCATCGTGTGCGCACGGCCTTCCGAATCGCGGATGGAGCGCACGATGGTCGAGCACTCCCCCGGCGGTACGGCGACGCTGCGGGACAGGATCTCGGTTCGGCCGTTCAGCGCCGCGATGCGCCAGAGTTCGGCATCCGCGCCGGCGGCGACACCCTCGATCTGCGCACGCAGCGCCGGACGGTGGACACCGACGGCGTCGAGCAGCCGCTCGGCGTCGTCGCGCACCGTCTTCTCGTCGAGTTCGCCGAGGCGGAACAGGCGGTCGTACGCCTCGATCGTGCCGGGCAGCGTCTCGCGCAGCTGCCTGCCGCGCTCGGCACCGCGGGCGAACGGGTCTGCATCGGAGACGGCGATCTGCAGGCGGTCTTCGGGGCGGGGGAACGGCGAGGTCATGAGAGTTCCTCTCCGTCGACGGGGAGAGCGGGAGTGCGCGGCGGCGGGGTGCGGCGAGCGCCGGTCGCCTCGAAGGCGGCGACGAGGCGCAGCAGCGCGGTGTCGTCCCAGCCGCGGCCGGCGAAGGTCAGACCCACGGGCATCCCGATGTCGGCCATCGTGCCCATCGGCACGGTGACGGTGGGCACGCCGAGGTGGCGGATGGCGAGGTTGCCGTTCGCCACCCAGACGCCGTTGCGCCATCCGGCGTCGGCGGATACCGGGTTCACGTCCATGTCGGCGGGGCCGACGTCTGCGACGGCGGGGAAGATCACGGCGTCGAGACCGAGGCCGTCCATCCACTCCTCGAGGTCGATGCGGCGGGTCTCCTCGAGACCGCGCACACCCTCCTCGAGGTACGGGATGTCGGTGAACGCGGCGTGCGGACGCTCGCGCACGAACGCCGGGTACTCGGCGATGTCGTCGTCGAAGCCGGTGTAGCGGTCGGGCAGCGCACCCTCGGGCCGCGGGAAGATGCGCGCGCCGTCGACGAGTTCGAGCCGGTCCAGTGCCGGGTCGGCGTTCGCGCGCAGGAAGTCGTCCCAGGCCCAGGCAGAGAGGTCCTCGATCTCGGAGCGCAGGAACCGCTCGCTGACCAGGCCGCGGGTCTTCAGGGTCGGTGCGCCGGCGCGGTCTCCCTCGTAGTTCGTGACCAACGGGAAGTCGACCTCGACGACCTCGGCGCCTGCGGCTTCCAGGTCGCGCCGTGCCTGCTCCCAGAGGGCGATGACGGATGCCCGGGTCTCGATGCGCTGACCGGTCGGGCCTCCGATCGTGGTGCCGGTGCCGGCATCCGGATCCTGGTTGATGTACATGCGCGGCACGCCGAACCGGCGGCCCTGCAGGGCACCGCTGCCGGTTGCCAGCGCCGGGTACGACTCCGGCCGCACCTCGGATGCCGCGGGGATCGGCGCCCACGGCTGTACACGCCAGAAGTCGCCGCGCAGCTCGGCGTCGTCAGCGACGATGACGTCCAGCACCTCGAACAGGTCGGCCATGGTGCGGGTGTGCGGCACGACGACGTCCATGGTCGGCACGAGCGGCCAGTTGCCGCGCACCGAGATGACGCCGCGCGAGGGCGTGTACGCGCACAAGGCGTTGTTCGACGCCGGTGCTCGTCCGCTCGACCAGGTCTCCTCGCCGAGTCCGAAAGCGGCGAAGCTCGCCGCGGTCGCGGTGCCCGAGCCGTTCGACGACCCGGAGCCGAAGGCGCTGGTCAGCCAGTCCGCGCTGTAAGGGCTCTCGGCGCGGCCGTAGACGCCACGCTGCATGCCGCCGTTGGCCATCGGGGGCATGTTCGTCAGGCCCAGGCAGATCGCACCGGCGGCGCGCAGCCGCTCGATCGTGAACGCGTCGCGCTGGGCGACCAGGTCGGCGAAGGCCGGGGATCCCGATGCCGCGGTGAGGCCGGCGACGAGGTAGCTGTCCTTCGCCGTGTACGGGATGCCGTCCAGAGGACCTCGCGTCTCGCCGGCGGCGCGACGGGCGTCGGATGCCGCGGCCTGGGCCCGCGCCTCGGGGTTGCGGACGACGACCGCGTTCAGAGCCGTGGCGGTGTCCGGGCCGTCGAAGGCGTCGATGCGCGCGAGGTAGGCGTCGACGAGGTCGACGGCGGTGACGGTGCCGTTCTCGAGCGCCGCACGGAGGTCGGCGATGGATGCCTCAGTGACTTCGAACATCACGAGCACCCTCCCCCCACACCCGGCTCCTGAGCGAGGAGCGCAGCGACGAGCGCCGTACTGAGCGGACCCGGGTGAGGGGCTGCTGCTGGGTGATGCAGTGGATGCCGCCGCCGCGGGCGAAGATCGGACGGGCGTCGACGGTCACCACGCGGCGTCCGGGATAGGCGTCCTCGAGGATGGCTCGCGCCCGGGCATCCGCCGCCTGCTCACCGAAGCCGCAGGCGATCACCCCGCCGTTCACGACAAGGTGGTTGACGTAGCTGTAGTCGACGAAGTCGCCGTCCACGCGCAGCGTCTCCGGTGCCGGCAGGTCGATGATCTCGAAGGAGCGGCCGGCGGCATCCGTCTGCGCGGCGAGGTGCTCGCGCAGCTCACGGGTGACGACGTGGTCGGGATGCGCGGCATCCGGCTGCGAGTGCAGCAGCAGGCGACCGGGCGAGGGGATGGTGGCGACGATGTCGACGTGCCCGTTGGTGCCGAGCTCCTCGTAGTCGGCAGTGAGGCCGCGCGGCAGCCAGACCACCTTCTCGGCACCGATCGTGCGGGCGAACTCGGCCTCGACGCGCTCCCGGTCGGCGAGCGGGTTGCGGTTCGGGTCGAGCTGCACGGTGTCGGTCGCGAGCACCGTGCCCTCGCCGTCGACGTGGATGCCGCCGCCCTCGTTCACCAGCAGGCTGGAGACAAGCTCGGCCCCGACCTGCTCGGCGACGACGCGGGCGTGCTGCGCGGCCTTCTGCCACTCGGCCCAGGCCGGCGCGCCCCAGCCGTTGAAGATCCAATCCACCGCGCCGAGCGCACCGGGGCGCTCATCGTCGACGACGAACGTCGGGCCCGAGTCGCGCAGCCAGAACTCGTCCACCGGGACTTCGACGATCTCGACGGCGCCACCGAGCATGCGGCGAGCGCGGTGTGTCTCGGTCGGGTCGACCAGCATCGTGACGGGCTCGAACTCAGCGATCGCGAGGGCGGTGTCGGCCCACGCGCGGTAGCCGCTCTCCTGGTGCTCCGCCCCCGAGCCCAGCGTGACGCCGGCGCGCGGGAACGCCATCCAGGTGCGCTCGTGCGGGTCGCCCTCGTGTGGCATCCGCCATCCCATGCTGTCCTCCTCGACATATTGATCATGCGATCAATAACTGTGGATGACAGTAGTAGGCTGACCGCATCATGTCAACCGCCGAACGCCCCCGCGCCCGCCGCAAGGCCCCGCAGGAGCGCGCCGCCGAGATCACCGCGGCCGCCCGATCCCTCGCTCTGGAGTCTGGGATCAGCGCGGTGACGCTGCGCGCGGTGGCCACCCGTGCCGGTGTCACCCCGGCACTCGTCGCGCACTACTCGGACGGCATGGACCGGCTCGTCGCCGACGTCTTCCAGCGGATCGTCGCCGACGAGCGGCGCGAGGTGGCCGCGCTCGTCGCCGTTCCCGAAACCGCGACCGCCAGCATGGACGCGCTGCTCGACACCATGATCGACGGCACCCGTGATGACGTCACCCTGGTGTGGGTCGAGGCGTGGGCGCACGGCCTGCGCAACGAGCCGCTCGCGCAGGCGGTGCGCTCGGAGATGGACGGCTGGCGCGATCTGATCCGCGACGTGATCGTGCGCGGTGTCGACTCCGGCGAGTTCCGCACCTCGGATCCGACCGGCGCCGCCTGGCAGATCCTGGGCATGGTCGACGGCCTGAACGCGCAGAGCCTGGTGCGCTGGGGCGACTCCCAGACCCGCGGCTCGATGCTGCACGCCGCCGTCGCCGGCGTGCTCGGCGCCTCCTGACCCCCCGGTTTCGGGCGGAGCGGTCTCAGCGCCGCAGCGGCCGGCGGATCACCAGCACCACGACCACGGCGACGAGGATCACCGTCGTCAGCGCGACCGGCAGCGGCAGCACGGCGTCGACGAGCACCAGCACGGCTCCCCCGGGCACGACGGCGTTCACCACGGGGTCGGCGTTCGCACGGATCGCGATCCACCAGATCGCCAGCAGGAACACCGCGATCGGGATCGCCACCGCGAACGCCGCGACCAGCGGGGCCACGTGGCCCTCACCCGTGAGCAGGTCGATCTGCAGCTCGATCCCCACCGAGAACGCCGCGGCCGCGGCGAGCACGAAGTAGTGGGCGTAGCCGTAGCTGAACGAGCTGCGCATCGTCGTGATGGCCCTGTGGTGCGGGGGCCAGAAGTAGATCCACCACATCGACGCCGCCGCGATCAGCGTCAACGCCGAGATCGAGATCAGCGGCAGCAGCGACTCCACCTCATCGAGGGCTCCGATCACGGCGTTCGCCGAGGCGAGGATCGTCTCGCCCAGCACGATCAGCGTGAACAGCGAGTACCGCTCGGTGACGTGGTGCGGATGCCACGGCGTCGTGTTCTGCGCCTCTGCGAGCAGCGGCACCGCCAGCTCGAGCGCCGCGAGCACGACGAACGCGACGAGCTGCCAGGCCGACGGCACGAACAGGAACAGCACCCACAGCACCTGCACGACGGCGATGCCCACAGCGTAGAAGAGTGCCGTGCGCCGATACTCCGCGGTCGAGCGCGCGGCACGCAGCCACTGCGCGACCATCGCGATGCGCATCACGATGTAGCCGATGACCAGCAGCAGGAAGGAATGCTCGACGAAGGCGCGCGGGATGCCGGCGGCGAGCACGAGCACACCGCTCATCTGCACGATCGTCAGCACCCGGTACAGCCAGTCGTCGTTGTCGAACGACGTCGCGAACCAGGTGAAGTTCATCCACGCCCACCAGATCGCGAAGAACACCATCAGGTAACTGAGGATGCCGTCCAGCAGATGCCCTTCACGCAGCGCGTGGTGCAGTTGCGCCGAGGCGATGCTGACGGCGACCACGAACACCAGGTCGAAGAACAGCTCGAGTGAGCTCGCTGCACGATGCGGCTGGGCAGGGTCGCGCGGCAGCATCCTGCTCAGCCGGAATCGGGTCGTCGTGGTGTCGCTCACGGCGACAGATTAGCGGCAGGCGGTGCCGCGCGCATCGTGCGGGACTACAGCTCGCCCGGCCGCATCGCCTCAGCGTCGATCGCGCGGATGATCCGCTGGCCGGCGGTGTCGGTCGACGGCTCGGATGCCGCGGCATCCGCCTTCCTCCCGCGCGGCGCGTAGACGACCAGCGCGTGGAACAGGAATCGCGCGAAGAACGCGACCACCAGCGAGAGCGCGGTCGCGAGCACGCTGGAGATGTGCCAGTTCTCGACCATGAGCGCCATCACCGGGATGCGCACCGCGGCCTCGACGTTGTTGAACGCGAAGGATGCGGCGAATCGCACCCATACCCCTCGCGCGTCCGCGCGCAGGTCGGCGAACACGAATCGCTCCTGCAGCAGGAAGTTGCCGATGATCGTGACCTCGGCGCCGATGATCGCCGCCCAGATGTACGGCATTCCCGCCCTGGTCAGCACCCACATGATGCCGACGTTCGCGACCGCGCCGAGCAGTCCGATCAGCGCGAACAGGCTCATCTTGCCGAACCGCAGCCGCGCGAGGTGCGCGATGAACGTCCCACCCTGCCGCAGCGACGCCTTCGACGTGCCGTGCCGCCGCTCGCCGAACGACATCGGCACCTCGGCGACGCGCACATCGGAGCGCACCAGGATCTCGAGCAGGATCTTGAAGCCCTGCGGACGCAGGCCGTCCACGTCGACGCTCCTCCGGTCGACGAGGAAGTAGCCGGTCATCGGGTCGGTGCTGCGCCACAGCCGGCGCGGGAACATCGCCTTGGTCAGCCAGGTCGCCGCCCGCGAGACGCCGAAGCGCACGGCCGTGCCCAGCCCGTCTGAGTCGCCGCCGCCGATGTAGCGGGAGGCCGCGACGACGTCCGCATCGCCCTTCTCATGTCGCGCGATGATCTCGGGCAGCAGCTCTGGCGGATGCTGCAGATCGCCGTCCATCACGATGCAGACGTCGTGCGCCGCCTGCTGCAGTCCGAGCACAACCGCGCCGCCGAGGCCGCCGGTGTTGTGCTCGCGGTGGATGCCGCGCACCGGGATCCGCGCGGATGCGGCGACCCGCTCGACCTCCGCGATCGTGTCGTCCGAGCTGTCGTCGACGAAGAGGATCTCGGCTTCTCTGCCCTCGAGTGCGCGCGCGGTGCGTTCGACGAGCTCTGCGACGTTGTCGCGCTCGTTGAACGTCGGCACGATCACCGTGACGGCTTCAGCCACCGGCGTCCCCTCCTGTCGTGCGGGCATACGATGCTCCATCGTTTCACGGGTTCCTGTGGCGCGCCTCTCCCAGCGCCCGCTCTGCTGCACGGCCTTACGCTGGAGACATGACGACTCCCGCTTCCGACAGCATCACCATGTTCGGCGCCGACTGGTGCCGCGACTGCATCCGCACCAAGAAGCAGCTCGACGAGCTGGGCATCGAGTACACGTACGTCGACCTGGTCGCCGACCCGGCCGCTGCGGACGTCGCCAAGGAGATCTCGGGCCGCACCAACATCCCCGTGGTCGTGTACCCGGATGCCTCGCACCACGTCGAGCCCTCGAACGCCGACGTCGAGTCGAAGCTGCGCGAGCTCTCGCTGATCTGACCCCTCCAGTCGCTGCGCTCCCTCGCTCAACGACCGAAACCGTGAAACCCGGTCTCACGCAGAGCGGGACCGCGGCGTAGGCTGAGGCGAAGGCCCCGAAGGAGACGATGATGACTTCCCCCGCCACCGCGAAGACGGCCGCGCCCGCGGCATCCGCCCTCGATGACGCGGAACGGGAGCGGCTGGATGCCGCGATCCGCGACCTGCAGGCGGGATCGCGCACCTGGGCCGCCCTCACTGTCGCGCAGCGCGCGACGCTGCTGCGTGCTGTGCGCACCAGCACCGCCGCGAACGTCGAGGACTGGGCTCTCGTCGCCGCGGATTCCAAGGGCCTGAACGCCGCGCATCCGCTGCGCGGCGAGGAGTGGCTGAGCGGCCCGTACAGCGTGCTCGGCGCGCTGGACGCGTACATCGACACGCTCACGAAGATCGCCGAGGGCCGCGGTGCGCTCGACGGCATCCGGCTCGGTCGCGCATCGGGTGGCCGGGTCGCGGTCGACGCATTCCCGCTGACCGGCATGGACAGGTTCCTGCTGCAGGGCTTCACCGGGCAGGTGTGGCTCGAACCGGGTATCACCCCGAACGCCGCACGCCACGCTGCCGGCCTCGGGCAGCTCTCCCCCGGCGAGAACGGCGGCGTCGGCCTGGTGCTCGGTGCCGGCAACATCACCTCGATCCCCGTGCTGGACGTGCTCTACGAGCTGCTCGCGCACAACCGCGTCGCGCTGTTGAAGGTCAATCCCACGCAGGACGCCCTGGTGCCGGTGTACGAGCGCGCGTTCGCGCCGCTCATCGAGCCCGGCCTGCTGCGCATCGTGCGCGGCGGTCCCGCGGCGGGCGCCTACCTCACCGGGCACGACGACCTCGTGCACGTGCACATCACCGGTTCCGCGGCGACGTTCGATGCGATCGTGTGGGGCCCCGGCGCGAACGGAAAGCGCCGTCGACGCGAGAACCGCCCGCAGCTGAAGAAGCCGATCACGGCCGAGCTCGGCGGCGTCTCCCCGATCATCGTGGTCCCGGGCGAATGGTCCGACGCGGATCTCACCTTCCAGGCCGAGCACGTCGCCACCATGCGACTGCAGAACTGCGGCCACAACTGCATCGCCGGTCAGGTCGTGCTGATGTCGGCGGACTGGCCGCAGAAGGAGCAGTTCCGCGCCGCGCTGCGCCGCGCGTACGCCGCGGCTCCCGACCGCCCGATCTGGTACCCGAACTCGGATGCCCGGATGTCGCAGGCGGCCGGGGACTATCCCGACGCGCTGCAGCTCGCCGACCGGCTGCTGATCGAGATCGGCGCCGACGACGACGCGACCGCGCTGGAGAACACCGAGTACTTCGCCCCGGTGCTGGGCGTCGAAGAGCTGCCCGGGCTCGGCCAGGAGTTCCTCGACGGTGCCGTCGCGCATGCGAACGCGAAGCTGCAGGGCACGCTCGGTGCCAACCTGATCATCGATCCGGCGACCGAGAAGAGTCTCGGCAGCGGGTTCGGACGCGCGATCGCCGCACTGCACTACGGCTCGATCGCGGTGAACACCTGGACCGCGTTCGGGTTCATCACCCCGACGATGACGTGGGGCGCGTTCCCGGGCAACACCATCCAGGACGTCGGCAGCGGCCTGGGCGTCGTGCACAACGCGCTGCTGCTCGACGGCGTGGAGCGCTCGGTGGTCCGAGGGCCGTTCCGCCCGTTCCCGCGGTCACTGCCCGTGGCGAACGGCGGCGGCCGGGTGACCATCCTGCCGAAGCCGCCGTGGTTCGTCAGTGCACGCACAGCTGCGACGGTCAGCGAGGGTCTGACGCGCTTCCGTGCGAACGGGGGCCTCGGCACGCTGGTGAAGACACTCCTCGCAGCGCTGCGCGCCTGACCCGTCCCCCGGCTCCGGTCTCACTCGTTGCGGGTGCCGGCACCACAACACCCGCAACCGTTGCGACCGGAACATCGGGAGGGTCAGCTTCTGGGGCTCCGGTCTCACCCGTTGCGAGTCAGAGCAGTATCAGGGGCGGAAGCCGTCCGTCGCGGCGCGCAGCGCCGCGGCGATGCCGGGCTCGGACGCCGAGTGGCCGGCGTCGTCGACCACCACGAACTCCGCCTCGGGCCAGGCCGTGTGCAGGTCCCAGGCCGTCATCATCGGAGTGCACACGTCGTGCCTGCCCTGCACGATCACGGCCGGGATGTGCCGGATGGCGTCGACGCCCGCGATGAGCTGCCCCTCCTGCATCCATCCGCCGTGCAGGAAGTAGTGGTTCTCGATGCGGGCGAACGCGGTGGCGTGCTCCGGCTCGATCGCGGTGGCGATGTGCGCGGCATCCGGCCGCAGAGTGACCGTCGAGGCCTCCCATCGGGTCCAGGCGACCGCCGCCGGCACGTGCACGGCGGGATCGGGGTCGCTGAGCCTGCGGTGATACGCCTCGATCAGGCGGTTGCGCTCGAGCACCGGGATCGGCGCGAGGTAGTCCTCCCACAGGTCGGGGAAGATGGCCGATGCGCCTCCCTCGTAGAACCACTCCAGCTCGTGCCTGCGCAGCGTGAAGATGCCGCGCAGCACCAGTTCCGTCACCGCGTCCGGATGCGTCTGCGCATAGGCCAGGGCCAGCGTGCTGCCCCAGGAACCCCCGAAGACCTGCCACGCCGTGATGCCGAGGTTCCGTCGCAGCAGCTCCATGTCGGCGACCAGGTGCCAGGTGGTGTTGAACCGCAGGTCGGCGGCCGGGTCGCTCACGTGCGGCGTACTGCGGCCGCATCCGCGCTGGTCGAAGAGCACGATGCGGTAGACCTCGGGATCGAAGAAGCGCCGCTGCCAGGCGGATGTTCCGCTGCCAGGGCCGCCGTGCAGGAAGACGACCGGCTTGCCGTCGGGGTTGCCGCTCTGCTCCCAGTGGATGCGATTGCCGTCGCCCACGATGAGCTCGCCGGTCCCGTACGGCTCGATCGGCGGATACAGCGAGTCCAGATCCATCCTTCAACCCCCCGGTCGTTCGGACTGCGTCCCTTCAACCTAGCCCGAAGTCAGAGCTTGTCCCCCGGCACCGAGAAGGTGTCGCAGACGCCGAGTCCGTTCTTGTAGCCGTCGGCGAACCAGGCCTGGCGCTGCTCGCTGGTGCCGTGCGTGAAGCTCTCCGGGTTCACGAAGCCGGACTGCTCCTGGATGTGGTCGTCTCCGACGGTGAAGGCGGCGTTCAGCGCATCCCTGATCTGCGCCTCGGTCGGCTTCTCCAGGTACGGGTTGCCGTTGTCGTCCTCGAGCTCGGTGACGTCGCCCAGCCAGGCGCCCGCGTAGCAGTCGGCCTGCAGTTCCATGCGCACGCCGTTGCTCTCGGGCCCGGTGCCGTTGTTCGGGTACTTGTCCATCGTGCCGGTGATGTTCTGGATGTGGTGGCCCCACTCGTGCCCCACGATGTAGAGCTGAGCGAGTTCCTCGGCGGATGCCCCGAACTGCTGCCTCATCAGCTGGAAGAACGTGGGGTCGATGTACACGCCCTGCTCCGGCGGGCAGTAGAACGGGCCGACCGCGTTCGACGCGGTGCCGCACTGCGTGGGCGTCTGCCCGTCGACGACCGTCATCGTCGGCTCGACGTACCCGTCGACGTGCTGCGCCCAGTAGTCGTTGAGCACGACCTCGGCGCCCGCCATGCGGCAGTCGTCGTTCGTGTTCGCATCCTCACCGGTCTTGCACTCGGTCAGCGTGCCGCCGTCGGATGCCGCGGGCTGCTGGTCACCGCCGGGCAGCCCGCCGACCAGGCCGGACAGGTCGATGCCGAACAGCGGACCTGCGAGCAGGGCGAGGATCGCGACGATGCCGACGGCGCCGCCGCCGGCGATGGCCGTCGTCCGCCCGCGCCTGCGCGTCTTGTTGCCGGAGATGTCGGCATCCGGATTGAACGTCATGCAGAAAACGTACCCCGCGCCGCGCCGCGCGCATACGTCCTAGGCTCGATCCATGGCGACCACCATCACTCTCACCGGAGCCGGCGGACAGATCGGCTATGCACTGCTCTTCCGCATCGCGGCGGGCGACCTGCTCGGCCAGGACCAGCATGTCCGGCTGCGACTGCTGGAGATCCCGCAGGGGCTGAAGGGTGCGGAGGGTGCGGCCCTCGAACTGCAGGACGCCGCCTTCGACCTGCTCGATGACGTCGAGGTCACCGACGACCCGGCAGTCGGCTTCGACGGCGCGAACCTCGCGCTGCTGGTCGGCGCCCGCCCGCGCGGACCGGGCATGGAGCGCGGCGACCTGCTCGCGGCGAACGGCGGGATCTTCGCGCCCCAGGGCCGTGCGATCGCTGCGCACGCGGCATCCGATGTGCGCGTGAGCGTGGTGGGAAACCCGGCGAACACCAACGCCCTGATCGCCTCCGCGGCGGCCGACGGCGTGCCCGCCGAGCAGTTCAGCGCCCTCACCCGGCTGGACGAGAACCGGGCGCGGGCGCAGCTCGCCGCCGCACTCGACGCGCCGGTCGCCGACATCCGCGGCGTGACCATCTGGGGCAACCACTCCGCGACCCAGTACCCGGACATCTCGTATGCCACCGTCGCAGGGCGGCCGGTGGCGGATGTCCTGGCCGAGCGCGTCGGGGACGCGGAGGCGTGGCTCGACGGCACGTTCATCCCCCGCGTCGCGAAGCGCGGCGCCGAGATCATCGAGGTGCGCGGGTCGTCCTCGGTCGCCTCCGCGGCGAGCGCGACCATCGATCACGTGCGCGACTGGGTGCGCGGCACCGAGTGGACCAGCGCTGCCGTCGTGTCCCACGGCGAGTACGGTGTGCCGGAGGGGCTGGTGTCGTCGTTCCCGGTGCGATCCGTCGGCGGGCGCTGGCAGGTCATCGAGGGGCTGGAGATCGGCGAGCGCTCGCGGACGCGCATCGACGCCTCCGTCGCTGAGCTCACCGGCGAGCGCGAGGCCGTGCGCGCCCTGGGGCTGCTCTGACCGGCAGCCCTGCAGGCGGGAGTCAGGCAGAATGGGACGAGGAGGTACGGCGATGGACGACGTGACGAGCACCAACGGGCGACCGGCGGCGATCGAGGACGCGCTGACCAGCCCGCTGAACCTGCCGCACGCGGCCGCCCAGTGCCCGAAGTGCTTCACTGAGCTGCAGCAGAACGACAACTGGTGGTCAGCCCGCCCCGACGGCGCGAAGCTGGTCGGACTTGTCGTGAGTCGCGACGGCATGCCTTCTGTCGTGGAGCAGCGCGACGACCTCACCCGCTTCGGTGTGCCGATCGAGGGATTCCGCCATCCGGCTCCCGAGATCCTGGAGAGCTGGGGCGATCGCCTCGCCCGCCTGATCGACACGCTGGTTCCCGGTGACGTGCTGGTCGTCGCGACGATCCACGCGCTGGGCCGCGACATCGACGAGGAGACCCGCACGGTCGCCGAACTGCGCCGCCGCGGCATCATGGTGAAGGTGCTGAACCACCACGCCCGTCACCTCGCCGACGCGGGACGCTGAGCGCCGCGCAGGTCAGCCCTTTGCGGCGAACAGTTCGTCGCGCAGCGACGGCGGATGCTCCGCGCTGAAGTAGGACGCCGCGACGAACTCGTCGAACAGCGCGCACATCATGTTCTCCAGTTCACCCAGAGGCGTGGAGAAGCGTGCCACCAGCATCTGCTTGGTGCCCGGAACCGGGATCCAGTAGTCGGCGATCAGCCGCAGGGTGCCGTCGGCCTCGCTGCCGTCCTGGACGGCCTCGACGCGGTGCGTGCGCAGCGCCTGACCGGAGGGCCCGCGCACCTCGACCATCGAGGCGTGCGCGACCGGGTCGATCCGCTTCAGCCCCTCGGCCATGACCTTCAGCACCGTCTCGGGCGCGGTGCCGATCGCGGGGCTCATCCGCAGGTCGGCCGGCTCGAAGACGAGCAGAGTCACCGGCAGCGGGGTTCCCGCGGCGATCTCGGTCGAGAACATGATGGCGCGGAGATCGCCCTGCGCACCGGCCGCGACGGCCTCCTGCAGCTGCTGGCGCACCCGCGCACGCTCGGGGGCGAGGTCGTCGGCGGCGCCGACGGCGCCCTTAGCGATCCTGCGGATGGATGCCGCGGTGGCGTCTCCTCCGGCGAGGTCGACCGAGAACCAGCGGCCTGGGAGGCGGAAGCGCAGTTCGGGGCGGCTCACTCCGGAGCCGTCCAGGCGCCGTAACGGGTTCTCATGCCCGTCAGGCTGACTCCGCCCTGGCCCGCATTGGTCGCACCGAGGGGACTGAGCTCAGCGGCCGCGGCACGGAGGTCGACGGGATCCTCCCCGTCGGCCGTCGTGACGCCTGCCACGATCTTGATCGTGTTCGGCTCCCACGGCAGCGTCGTCCAGATCGTCTCGACGACCGCATCCAGCTCGGCGCTCGTGAACGGCTCCGCGGAATCCGTGACCAGGCCGATGCTGAGCCGGTACCCGAAACCGTTGCGCGACCGCTTCAGGGAGTCCACCTCCACGACCCTCGGCGCAGCCTCCGTCACGGCATCCGACACGTCGCCATAGTCCACAGTCGTCTCCTCCGTATGTCCGCCGCCCGCCGGCAGGACACTGCACCCGGCCAGTCCACCGCCCAGCAGCGCTCCCGTCAGGGCGACCGCGAGCAGCCGTCGACCACCCGCATCCCATCGCCGCATACTCATTCGCTCCAGTGATAGTAGGAGATGTCGGTGTACCCATCATCGTTGAAGAAGTTCGCCAGGTCCGGATGATCCGCCTGCACCTGGGCGAGATTGTCCTGGTAGGTCTGCGAGTACTTGTCCGCGTTGTGTGCGCCCACGTCGACGCCGAGGACCGGATTCGCGTCCGGCGGGTCGACCCGGATCGATGTCCAGTTCGATCCGTGATCGATGCTGTCGAAGTCACCGGTGATGGCATCCAGTCTCGGCACCGGATCTCCGTTGTGCTGCACGGACACCACGTCGATGTCGTCCGGGATGGGCATGTGGTCGATCGGCGCACCCGCGGCGACCACCGCCTGCCAGTTGTAGTCGGAGTTGTAGGCCGCGAGGTGTCCGGCCATGATGCCGCCCTGACTGAACCCGACGAGCATCACCGGGTCGTTCGGCCCGATCCCCTCCTGCGCCATGGCATCCAGCACCGCACGTTCGTACTGGGTCTGCAGCGCGGGCGTGAGCATCAGCGCGAGGTTGCTGTCGAGGTCGTTCACGGCGCCCTTGTCGCCGAACCGCGACAGCCACTCCTGCGTACTCGGCAGCGTCACCGTGTAGTACCAGCCATCGGGACCGAGCACCTTCGTGATCTTCACGACGCTCTCGTCCTCCAGCCCGAGCTCGTCGACCTCGCCGGCGCCGTCGAGGACGTTCGCCAGGCTCGGATCGTCGGGGAGCTCCTTCTCCTTCACGTCCGCGTACGGGTCCGTCTCAGTCACCTTCGGGGTGTCCTTCAGTACGTCGGACAGCACGCTCCAGATGAGGAAGGCGGCGAGCACGCCGGCGATCACCGCTCCGATGATGAGACCGATGGTGCCGAACAGCGCCCCGATTGCGACGATGAGCAGCAGCACGACGAGCGCCCCGAGGATCGCGACGATGGTGTCTGCGATCTTCTTGAGCAGGTTGACGACGTCCTGCAGGAAGTCATCGATCCAGTCGGCGATGCCGGCGAGGAAGTCGCCGATGTCGGAGAAGAAGTCCCCGACCTTGTCCCAGAAGCCCTCGTTCGTGGAGTCGATCGCCGCGTCGATCTTGCGGATCGCCGCCTCGGCGGCGGCATCCATGGCCTCGCGCGCGGCGTCGATCCGCGCTCGGGCGGAACCGACGGCGGCGAGGGCGTTGTCCGCGGCGCGCTGCGCGCCCGGCACCTGGTCGGTGAGTGCCGGCGCGGGGTCGTCCGCGGCATTCACCTGATCGTTGAGGTCTTCGAGTGCGCGATCGGCGCGGCTCTGCGCGACGAGCGCGTCGTCGAGGTCGTCCTGTGCGCGGTGCGCATCTTCGTGCGCGGCGGTGAGGGCGACGGCGTACTCGGTGATCGCGTCGGCGGTGCCCTTGTAGCGCGGATGGATCCGCTCCAGGTCGGACGAGATCTGCTCGTTCTGCTCGTACAGGGCCTGGACGGCCTTGCCCTCGTCGTCCTGGACGATGCCGCGCAGCTCCTGGATGACGTTGAGGATGACCTCCGCAGAGGCCACGAGACCCGCAGCGCGGGAGGTGAGTTCGGCCGGCTGGCCGGGAAGGACGCTCATGTTGTCTCCTATTTCCCGTCCTGGGCCATCTTGTCGTCGAGGTCACGGAACGTGTCGACGATCGCCTGCATGAAGTCGGCCTGCGAACGCAGGTTGTCGCGCAGCTCCTCGCGCGCGATGTCCCACTTGCCGCCGAAGTCCTCGATCTTGTTCGCGAGTCCGCCGTGACCGGTGAGAGCGCCGATGTCGTCCGCGAAATCCTCCGCGTCGTCGAAGGTCGTCGCCAGCCCCTTGGCGGTGTGCGCGGTCGACTCCAGGCGGTCGAGGTCCATCCTGACGTCGGTCATGCCGCCGCTCCGTCCCGCGTCGCAGCGCGGCGCAGCAGCTCGCCCAGCGCGGCATCCGCCGCCTGCACCTCGGCGCGCAGCGCCGCGACATCCTCCGGCGTGGTGGGCACGCGCACGCGCAACCCGTCGAGCGCTTCCTTCAGCCTGTCATCCGTCATACCGCTCACTCCCCCTCGAATGCGACGAGCGGCCGACGCCGTCAAGCACCGGCCGCTCGTGCGGAAACTCGTGGCTCAGTTGCCGGCGAGCTGCTGATCCAGATCCTGGATCGCACGCATCATGCCCAGCAGCGACTCCGACATGTCGTTGATACCGTCCACAGCCTGCTTCAGGCCCGTGGTCAGCTCACCGTAGCCCTCACCGAACTTGCCCGACGCGTGCTGCGTCTTGAAGTCCTCACCCAGCAGGTTGTCCACTTGCCCCTTCAGGGTGTCCAGCTGACCCTGAATGTCATCACGAGCCTGCGACAGCGACGACGCCACCTGCTCCATCTCCGCATAAGACGCACCGAAATCGGCCATCGAAAACACCTCCGGTAGAAACTGAATGGACCGGACCAGCCGGCCCGACAACAACAACCCTACGAGAACCCACAACAGGCAGTCGATGGGGACAACTACCCATGCGACGGGCCCACCTCCACGACGCATTGAGGGGCCGACCGGAAACCGGTCGACCCCTCAACAGAAACTCGTGGCTCAGTTGCCGGCGAGCTGCTGATCCAGATCCTGGATCGCACGCATCATG